>NZ_CP096360.1:0-4309147 GCF_033688165.1 Providencia sp. PROV048
TCTTCAAGAGATCTAAAAATATTTTTTGATCATACAGAATATTTACCGTAAATCGTCTAAAGTTATCCCCAGCATGTGGAAAAATGACAGCAAATTAAGATAACCCGGTCTATTTCTTCTTTATAACGGGTGCCTTATCACATTTACCTGTGGATAAAAAGCATAAAAACTGTGTAAAAGAATGGAGATCTCTGACTAATTTTGCGGTATGATCGCAGGTCTATTTCTGATCTAACGATCGGCAATATGCAGTAAGTAAGAGTTAATCTAAAACATTTTTGGGTCATGCTACTACATGCTATTAAACTACATGCGATTAAAAGTAAGCCCGAGAAATTTCTTTGTTTACATCCGTACTTCTTGTTCCATTGACCTTGTTTAGGGGAGTCCAACGTGTCACTTTCGCTTTGGCAGCAATGTCTTGCCCGATTGCAGGATGAACTACCTGCCACAGAATTCAGTATGTGGATACGCCCCCTTCAAGCTGAATTAAACGACAATACACTGGCACTTTATGCCCCAAATCGTTTCGTTCTCGACTGGGTTAGAGACAAGTACATCAATAATATCAATGAATTATTGAATGACTTTTGTGGAACTGACGCGCCTGCACTACACTTTGAGGTAGGCAACAAACCGATTACAGTCGCACCGGCAGCAACACAAGCTCGTACCGCTCAACAAGTACCTGCGTTTGCCGTTCCGTCAGCCCCAATTAAACCGAGTTGGGACAACTCAGCCAAAGTACAACCAGAAGTTGCTTATCGTTCAAATGTAAACCCTAAGCACACTTTTGATAACTTTGTTGAAGGTAAATCGAACCAATTGGCTCGCGCCGCAGCGAGGCAAGTGGCAGAAAATCCAGGTGGGGCCTACAACCCATTATTTCTTTATGGTGGGACTGGTTTAGGTAAAACCCACTTATTACATGCTGTCGGCAATAGTATTATGCAGCATAAAGCCAACGCTCGCGTGGTTTATATGCATTCAGAACGTTTTGTTCAAGATATGGTCAAAGCTCTACAGAACAACGCAATTGAAGAATTTAAACGTTATTACCGTTCTGTAGATGCATTGCTTATTGACGATATCCAGTTTTTTGCTAACAAAGAGCGCTCGCAAGAAGAGTTTTTCCATACTTTTAATGCGCTACTTGAAGGTAATCAACAAATTATTTTAACCTCCGACCGTTACCCCAAAGAAATTAACGGTGTGGAAGATCGCTTAAAATCGCGTTTTGGCTGGGGTTTAACCGTGGCAATCGAGCCTCCTGAGTTAGAGACTCGCGTGGCGATTTTAATGAAAAAAGCAGATGAAAATGAGATTCAACTTCCGGGTGAAGTGGCCTTTTTCATCGCCAAGCGCCTTCGTTCGAACGTTCGTGAGTTAGAAGGGGCGTTAAATCGTGTCATTGCCAACGCAAACTTTACTGGCCGCGCGATTACTATCGATTTTGTCAGAGAAGCACTGCGTGACCTATTAGCACTACAAGAAAAACTGGTAACTATTGATAATATTCAAAAAACAGTTGCTGAATATTATAAAATTAAGGTAGCAGATTTACTGTCTAAACGCCGTTCCCGTTCTGTCGCACGTCCGCGTCAAATGGCAATGGCACTGGCGAAAGAGCTGACTAACCATAGTTTACCTGAAATCGGGGATGCCTTTGGCGGCCGTGACCATACCACGGTGTTACATGCTTGTCGTAAAATTGAACAATTACGGGAAGAAAGCCATGACATCAAAGAAGATTTTTCTAATTTAATCAGAACATTATCATCTTAATTGCTATGAAATTTACAATAGAACGCGAGCAGTTATTAAAACCGTTACAACAGGTTAGTGGTCCTTTAGGTGGGCGTCCAACTCTGCCTATTTTAGGTAACCTTTTATTACAGGTAAAAGAAGGCACCCTCCAACTCACTGGAACCGACCTTGAAATGGAGATGATGGCCAATGTTGCCCTAACTGGGGAACATGAAATTGGCGCAACGACCGTGCCCGCACGCAAGTTTTTTGATATCTGGCGTGGGTTACCTGAAGGTTCTGAAATTCATGTAGAGCTGAATGATGACAGACTGCTCGTCCGTTCTGGGCGTAGCCGCTTTTCATTATCTACGTTGCCAGCCGCTGACTTTCCAAACTTGGATGACTGGCAAAGCGAAGTGGAATTTTCTCTTCCGCAATCAATACTGAAACGTTTAATTGAAGCAACTCAGTTTTCAATGGCGCACCAAGATGTCCGCTATTACCTCAACGGCATGCTATTTGAAACCGAAGATCAAATGCTCAGAACCGTTTCAACCGATGGGCACAGGCTCGCCGTGTGCGCGATGGATATTGGTCAATCGCTACCTTCTCATTCAGTGATAGTGCCTCGTAAAGGGGTAATTGAGTTAATGCGTTTGTTAGATGGCGGTGATACTCCTCTACAGCTGCAAATCGGCAGTAATAATATTCGCGCTCACGTGGGGGACTTTATCTTTACCTCTAAATTGGTTGATGGCCGTTTTCCTGATTACCGCAGAGTACTACCGAAAAACCCAGATAAAACCTTAGAAGCACGCTGTGATTTACTTAAACAAGCATTTTCGCGTGCGGCTATTTTATCGAATGAAAAATTCCGTGGTGTCCGTCTGTATTTCAGTGAAAACCAATTACGCATCACTGCCAATAACCCAGAGCAAGAAGAAGCTGAAGAAATTGTTGATGTAAGCTACCAAGGTACTGAAATGGAAATTGGCTTTAACGTCAGCTACATCTTAGATGTCTTAAATGCGCTAAAAAGTGAAAATGTGCAACTTCTGTTAACCGACGCCGTTTCCAGTGTGCAGATTGAAGACGCTGATAGTAAAGCAGCCGTGTATGTTGTCATGCCAATGCGCTTGTAATCGGTATTTATGATCCTTTCGCGTTTATTGATCCGTGATTTTCGAAATATTGAAAACGCGGATCTCTCCCTTGCTAATGGGTTCAATTTTTTAATTGGCCCCAATGGGAGCGGAAAAACTAGCATATTGGAAGCCATATATACACTCGGTCATGGTCGTGCATTTCGCAGCATTCAAGCGAACAGAGTTATTCGTCATGAGCAAGAACAATTCATTCTTCATGGTAAACTTAGCCATTTAGATGAACAGCGAAACGACCTTTCATTAGGTTTAAGTAAAAACCGTGATGGTGACAGTAAAGTTCGAATAGACGGTACTGATGGCCATAAAATTGCAGAACTAGCAAAATTATTGCCAATGCAATTGATTACCCCAGAAGGGTTTACCTTGCTAAATGGTGGCCCTAAATATCGGCGGGCTTTTATTGATTGGGGTTGTTTTCACAATGACCCACTGTTTTTTTCAGTATGGTCAGATTTAAAACGGTTATTAAAGCAACGTAATGCCGCTTTACGACAAGTTACCCGTTATGAGCAAATTCGTCATTGGGATAAACAACTGGCACCGCTTTCTGAGCAAATAAGCCAATGGCGTCATAACTATATTGCAGGTATTGCCGAAAATATTGAGCAAACTTGCCAACAGTTTTTACCCGAATTTTCACTCTCGGTATCCTTCCAACGTGGTTGGGATAAAGAAATTGATTATTCAGAACAATTAGAGCGCCAATTTGAGCGTGATAGAGCACTAACCTATACCGCTTCAGGGCCACATAAAGCGGATTTGCGTATACGAGCAAATGGAACCCCTGTTGAAGATATGCTTTCGCGGGGGCAATTGAAGCTACTTATGTGTGCATTAAGGTTAGCGCAGGGTGAATTTTTCACCCATCAGAGCGGGCAACGATGCCTGTATCTACTGGATGATTTTGCTTCTGAACTTGATGCAGGCCGTCGCCAATTGCTGGCAGCCCGCCTCAAAGCTACACAAGCGCAAGTGTTTGTCAGTGCCATTACACCTGAGCAAGTTAATGATATGATAGATGCAAATAGCAAGATGTTTAGTGTAGAACATGGCAAAATAGAAGTTCAACCTCAGGAATAGAAAGAGCAGGAAACGTTGATGTCGAATACATATGACTCCTCAAGTATCAAGGTATTAAAAGGACTGGATGCGGTGCGTAAGCGCCCGGGCATGTATATCGGTGATACAGACGATGGAACAGGTCTTCATCACATGGTTTTCGAGGTTGTCGACAACGCTATCGACGAAGCCCTCGCAGGCTTTTGTGATGATATCGTGATCACTATCCATGCCGATAACTCTATCTCCGTACAGGATGATGGACGTGGTATCCCTACAGGTATCCACGAAGAAGAAGGCGTCTCCGCCGCAGAGGTTATCATGACCGTTCTGCACGCTGGCGGAAAATTTGATGACAACTCCTATAAAGTCTCCGGCGGTTTGCACGGTGTTGGGGTTTCCGTTGTTAACGCCTTATCTGAAAAATTAGAATTAGTTATCCGCCGTGATGGCAAAGTTCATGAGCAAATCTACAAACACGGTGAGCCTCAAGGGCCTCTGACTGTAGTCGGCGAAACCGACCAAACAGGAACACGCGTTCGTTTTTGGCCAAGTATGGACACCTTCAAAGGTGTGACTGAATTTGAATACGACGTCTTAGCAAAACGCTTACGTGAGTTATCGTTCCTAAACTCAGGTGTTTCTATTAAGCTCGTCGATAAACGCGATGGCAAAGAAGACCATTTCCATTATGAAGGCGGTATTAAAGCCTTTGTTGAGTATTTAAGCCGTAACAAAACCCCTATCCACCCTTCTGTCTTTTATTTTTCAACTGAAAAAGACGGTATTGGCGTCGAAGTTTCAATGCAGTGGAATGATGGTTTCCAAGAAAACGTATACTGCTTCACCAATAACATTCCTCAGCGTGATGGGGGAACTCACCTCGCTGGTTTCCGTGCAGCAATGACGCGTACATTGAATAACTACATGGAAAAAGAAGGCTATCAGAAAAAAAGCAAAGTCAACGCAACTGGTGACGATGCACGTGAAGGCCTGATTGCCGTTATTTCAGTGAAAGTTCCAGACCCTAAATTCTCATCACAAACCAAAGAAAAATTAGTCTCTTCCGAAGTGAAAACTGCGGTTGAAACGATGATGAATGAGAAATTAGTTGAGTATTTACTGGAAAACCCAAACGACGCGAAAATCGTTGTGGGTAAAATCATCGATGCAGCACGTGCACGTGAAGCAGCACGTAAAGCCCGCGAAATGACTCGCCGTAAAGGCGCGTTAGACTTAGCTGGCTTGCCAGGTAAACTGGCTGACTGCCAAGAACGTGACCCTGCGCTATCTGAACTGTACCTTGTGGAAGGGGACTCCGCGGGCGGCTCTGCAAAACAAGGCCGTAACCGTAAGAACCAAGCCATTTTGCCACTGAAAGGTAAAATTCTAAACGTAGAGAAAGCGCGTTTCGATAAAATGCTTTCTTCACAAGAGGTTGCAACCCTGATTACGGCATTAGGTTGTGGTATTGGTCGCGATGAATATAACCCAGACAAACTGCGTTATCACAGCATCATTATCATGACGGATGCGGACGTCGATGGTTCGCACATTCGTACGTTACTGTTGACCTTCTTCTACCGCCAAATGCCTGAAATTGTTGAACGTGGTCATATCTTTATCGCTCAACCACCACTGTATAAAGTGAAACGTGGTAAACAAGAGCAATACATTAAAGATGACGATGCGATGGACGATTACCTGATTTCTATCGCACTTGATGGTGCTGAACTTCATTTAAGTGCCGAAGCTCCAGCAATGAAAGGCGAAGAACTGGAAAAACTGGTTGTCGAATATAATGCCGCACACCGTATTATTCGTCGTCTTGAGCGCCTTTACCCTCAAGCCCTACTTAACAACTTGGTTTATCAGTCAACCTTGACTGAAGATGATTTAAAAGTCAGCGAAAAAGTGGAAGAATGGGCTAAAACTCTGGTTAAGCGCTTAGAAGATAACGAGCAATTCGGTAGCACATATAGTTATACCATTAACGAAAACCGTGAACGTCAATTATTCGAACCAACTATCCGTATTCGCACCCATGGTGTTGATACCGACTATAATCTCGATTTTGATTTTGTTCATGGCAGTGAATACCGCCGTATCACTCATTTAGGTGACTTAATCAGTGGCTTAATTGAAGAAGGTGCTTACATCAAGCGTGGTGAACGCCGTCAAGATATCAGTAACTTCGAAGAAGCTTTGGCTTGGTTAACACGTGAGTCACGTCGCGGCCTATACGTACAGCGTTATAAAGGTCTTGGTGAAATGAACCCTGAGCAACTTTGGGAAACCACCATGAACCCTGAGACGCGCCGTATGATGCGTGTAACGGTGAAAGATGCAATTGCAACCGACTTACTATTCACCACATTAATGGGTGATGCTGTTGAGCCGCGCCGTGCATTTATCGAAGAGAATGCATTAAAAGCAGCAAATATTGATATTTAACTATTCTGCTAATTAAACGTTATTCAATAACCCCATACGAAAGTTTGGGGTTATTTTTTATGATTTTTTTTATAGCTATTATTTTATTTTTACCATTTAATCCAACCAATAATAAAATAATAAAAAAACAAAACCAATCAATAAAAAGCCTCTTCGTAAAAAACAAAACAATTAAAAATAAAACTTATCACTTTAATTAATAACGGTTTTTTATTTTTAAAACTGTCATAAAAGATAAATATATTATAAATAAACTCCGCCAAATGAAATTTTTACCAATAGCATCGGCGGAGTTATAATGAGAAAAATTTTTATTTCAGCATCAATGACCTTATTGCCATTCATATTCACCAATACTCTAACAGCAAAAACGAATCTTTTAGAATTAGAGAAAAATATTATCGATACAAGAAATGCATGGCTTGAAGATATAAAGCACAATATTATTAATGATACACCTAAAGAAGGTAGCGAAGTTGCTGAGCAAGATAGGCTGATTAGTAACGAATACATCAATATTACAGGTGAAAGGAAAAATTTAGCACTCGCGGATAAATCCCAAAACTCAGGTTATTTATTTAATAGTTATCAAACCATCCTGTTTGGCGAACATGATATTAACCTAAGAAACCATAGCCAATACAAAGAAATCAATTTATTACATGACACAAGTACTCGTGCTTATGATGAAAAAAAGCAGCGTACTCGGTCAGTCGATTTTATTCTTAAAGACCATTTTAAACGCGGTCGCCCTTATCAAGTGTTGAATGATGAAGGCCATTATATTGCGGGCTACTCACAAATACAGGGCTCATCTTACCCTAGTGGCCATACGTGGAATGGTTTTAAACAAGCTGCCGTATTAGCGATGATTTTCCCTGAAAAAGGCAGTGAAACGTTCAACCGAGCGATTGAATACGGTGAAAGCCGCGTGATTGTTGGCGCACACTTCGCCACCGATACCATCGCTTCCCGTGTAGGTAATTATTATTTATTATCACAGCTACTATCCGATGAAAAAAACACCAAATTCATTGTTGAATCGGCAAAAAATATTCGTAATGACATTTCATCATCATGTTCAAATAACATACAAAATTGCCTAACCGTTTCTTCCCCTATTACCAATGACCACATTGGTTATTATGGAAAAAAAGAAATACAAGATACACCAATGATCGCCCCTAAAAATATCCCTAAAACGGCGGGTTATTTACTTCGATTACGTTTCCCTTACTTGAATAATGCACAATGGAATAATATTTTAGCCAGCACGGCATATCCAAGCCAGTCAATTGCGGGTTGGAATATCAAAGAAAATGATCCGAACTCTTATTGGGGATTAATTAACCTACCTACGGCTTATCATGGCCCCGCTTATTTATATGAAAACTTTATCGTCAACCAAAACACTAATGACTTTGATATTGCTAATTTTGGAAAGTTAGATGAATGGACAAACAATATACAAGGCACAGGAAAGTTAACGAAACAGGGCCAAGGAACATTAGTATTATCTGGTAACAATACCTTCGGAGGCTTTACAGTAAACCAAGGCCATTTAGTCTTAACGGGTGAAAATAAATACTCGCAAAAATCCTATATTAATGGCGGAACCGTCACCCTGAAAAAAACCTTAAACTCTTCATTAGATATCAATAAAGGCGCGCTGGTCCTAGATAACGGCAAAATCGGAGCTTCCGTCAATATTAACCACCACGGTTTACTAACGGGCAATGGAAGCATTCATCAATTAACCGCCAACCAAGGCGCTGTTGTTGCACCAGGCCATTCAGTTGGCACAATTAATATTGTTGATTCCGTGAGTTTTGCACCAGATAGCCATTATTTGGTTGAAATCAATCCAGCAGGTAAAAACGATAAGATCATCAGCCAAGGCTCAGCTTCATTAAAGGGCGGGACCGTCAGTGTCACTCTTGAAAATCAAAATAGCCCGCTTTCTAAGCAAGATATCAACCAACTATTTGATACACAATATACGATATTAACTGCTCAAAAAGGGATTGATGGCCAATTTGATGCCGTTGTACCTAATTACCAGTTTATTGGAACGACGCTAAATTACTCCCCCAAAGAAGTCACACTTAAAATAGGGCGTAATAACACGGCATTTTCCAGCACGGCTGCAACACAAAACCAAATCGCAGTGGCTGAAGCCATTGAAACACTTCCTACGCACCATGCGCTTTATGAACAAACGTTGAAAAGCCAAACAAAACAACAAGCTCAAACGATATTTAGCAATGTCACAGGCCAAATATACGCTGACGTATTATCCAATCAAATAAATAATAGCCGTCAGATTAAAGAAACACTACTTGAGCAAGCTCGCTTATCTGAATCATGGGGTAGCGAAAACAAAAGCAATGTGTGGGTCAAAATGCTCTATGATTGGGATAAAACGACCGACGATAACAATGCCACTGGGTATAAATCATCAAATTATGGTTTATTGCTTGGGGCAAATCGACGTTTTATTAACGAAAAAATGACATTAGGTATCGCCGCAGGTTTTAGCCAAAGTGACTTATCTAACCACTTTGACCACGCTAACAGTAATAACTACCATGTCGCCATTTATGGTAGCGCTTTATGGCAACCTATCGCAGTTCGTGCAGGGCTCGGTCACACTTCACATCTCATTCATACCGAACGCTCAATCAGTGATGGTACAAGTCACTCATCGAGCTATTATACCAATACACATCAAGCATTTATGGAGCTGGCCTATCCAATTAACTCAAAAGGGATAAATATTGAGCCATTTACCAATCTCACTTATATCAGCGCAATGAATCATGCTATTAATGAGAACATCAACAGCACATCACTACAGGCACGTAAACAGCGCATCAATACGGTGTTATCAACCCTTGGGCTACGCCTTGATAACCAATGGAAATTGAGTAAAACATCCAATATCGGTTTACACGGTGAGCTTAACTGGCAATATCAATACGGGAATTTAAATAGAGGACTAAAATTGAATTTTACCGATACCCCGAGCTCATTTACAACGCATAGTGTTCCTGCATCACGCCATGGTGTCGCATTAAAAGTCGGTACCGATATCAATATAAAAGAAAATACTAAGCTATCAATTAATTATAATAAATTTTTATCAAAAAATTATCACGATAACAATATTGATGCCAAAATTGCGGTAACTTTCTAACTCAATACTTTACCTCCCCTCGCAACTTGTGGGGGGCAGGTCATGACTAAACATCACGAGATTTTACAGTTTTTTACGCCACTATTTTGATTATCTTATCTTTTTTTATGTTATAAACAAACAACGCCCTAAGTTAATTAGATGTTAATTAACTATTTTTTAATTGTCTCTATAACCTCAGGTAAGGTCAAAAATACGTAAAATAACACTATGATACGCCAACTTATTATTTCAATTTATGCATTATTGATATCTATCACCCCTGTATTTTTCAGTGGAGATGCCAGCATTATGGCTGACATTGCCATCGTCATTTCAGGGGCGCTGATAATACTGTTATGTGCCGGTATTTATCGCTTTTTGCTTGGCAAAATTTTCACTGTGTTTGTTTCACTCCTGTGGGCTCTCAATTTATCTGTTTCATTCTTCTTTTATCAAAAACACGATATCCGCTTTTCTTCTTCGATTGCAGAAACTTTTATCAATACCAATAGCAGTGAAACCGTAGGAATGCTTTCCTATAACATTGGTTATGTTATTTTTTATTTATTTGTTTTTTCTGCTTATTTAGCATGTATTCATCAATGTGCAAAATACATGAATCGTCGTATAACAACGACAAGTATGGCTCTACTTTGTGGCTATCTATTAGCTATTCCAACCTATTACGCCTCATTACTAAGCAAGCCTGATAGCGCGTTATTGATCACAGAAAAATACTTCTTAAATACCCCTTTCTACAATGCGGCGGCTTTAGTCAAAAATTTATATGAAAACAGAGGCATAAAAAAAATATCATCACAAAAGGTCGCATTTAACTACCAGAAAAAAGCATCTGAAACTGAAATCTATGTTCTTGTCATTGGTGAGTCATTGCGCCGTGATCATATGGGTTTTTACGGCTATCAGTATAATACAACGCCTAACTTAAATAAGCGCAAATCACAAATATTGGCGTTTCAACAAGCTTATTCCCCTGCACCTGTGACTATCTTGTCAGTCCCTATTTCACTGTCTAATATTCGCTTTGAGCAAATGCAGGATAAATCACACTATTCGGACAATATCATTTCATTAGCCAATCATGCGGGCTTTAAAACCTATTGGATCAGCAACCAGGGAAAAACCAATAAACGTACCAGTATCATTTCTGCTATTGCTTCTATGTCACAAAAGAAAACGTGGAACGAATTTGTCGGCTACGATGAAGAGCTGCAAGCTGACTTCAATAACGCGATCAATGACCCTACTGATAAGAAAAAACTCATTGTGTTACATACTTATGGCAGCCATGAACCTGCCTGTAACCGTTTTCCTGAAGATGAGCTAAAAAAATTTAGCGGCCAAGACGATGACGATTGCTACGACAGTTCAATTGCTTATACCGATAAATTTATCGAAAGCCTAATGCAACAACTCGAAGGGAAACCTGCGACGTTGATGTACTATTCAGACCACGCATTACAACGCCTAGACAGCGATAACAATATTCACTACCACCATGGCGTTAACAACCCAAGAAAAGAAGCCTATGAAATCCCCTTGCTGATTTGGTACAGTCAAAGCGCCAGTAAACCAAGTATCAGCCCAGAAAATTTACAGTCTCCCTATTCTACTGCGAATAATTATTGGCTAATCAGTGATTGGCTTAATATACAACAAGGTTCACAGCAAGCTTGCTTATCACCTTTACGTGAATGTTATCAACCCAATAAAAATATTCAGGTAATCGATGGCAATCGAAATATTTTATCCATTAGCCAATTACCTTCTGAGACGATAGATCCACAATAAAACTCGATATTTTGCGAATATTTGCCCATAGTTAACAAATATGAATTCTGCTTACCTATCGAGGTTTTAATGTTCGATTTAGTTTTTTTACGTGAATTACTGGTGTCTAGTGTTCACGTACTCCAGTTACTTTTAGAAGCAATTTCAGTCATCTGCGTGGTGATTGGGTTAATCAAGACCCTAATCGTGTGGATGAAAACCCAAAAAGCACGTACCGCTCGCTATTGTTTTGGTGATTGGTTAGCGACTGCATTGGAGTTCCAACTCGCTGCGGATATTTTAGCAACGACTGTCGACCCTGATTTAGATAGCCTCATCAAATTAGGTATTATTGCCGTGATCCGAACATTCTTGAACTACTTCTTGGCAAAAGAGTTAGAACACCAGCCACCGCAGAATGAACCTGATCGTCAGTAATTTAGGTACAAAAAAACCTGCATATTGAATTATGCAGGTTTATCGAATACGACTTATCGCTGTGCCGCGCTTATAATAAAATTCTTAGCATACGGCGAAGAGGCTCGGCGGCTCCCCACAATAATTGGTCACCAACCGTAAAGGCAGATAAGTATTCAGGGCCCATATTCAGTTTACGCAAGCGACCAACAGGAGTGCTAAGCGTACCAGTAACTGCCGCTGGAGTTAACTCACGCATAGTAATTTCGCGGTCATTAGGAACCACTTTCACCCAATCATTATGTGAGGCAAGCAATTGCTCAACTTCATTCAACGGAACATCTTTTTTCAGCTTCAATGTGAAAGCTTGGCTATGACAGCGCAGCGCACCAATACGTACACATAAACCATCAACTGGAATAATGTTATTGCCTGTTGCAAGAATTTTGTTCGTTTCCGCTTGACCTTTCCATTCTTCACGACTTTGACCGTTTTCTAATGCTTTATCAATCCATGGGATCAGGCTACCCGCTAATGGTACGCCGAATGCATCCGTTGGCATTGTGCCACTGCGAGTGAAATCTGTGACTTTTTTCTCGATATCTAAAATAGCGGAGGCCGGGTTTTGGAGTTCTTTAGCCACTTGCGTGTGCAAAGACCCCATTTGTGCCAGAAGCTCGCGCATATTGCGTGCCCCAGCCCCTGATGCCGCTTGATACGTTGCCACAGATGCCCATTCCACTAAATTATTAGTGAACAACCCACCTAAAGACATCAACATTAAACTTACCGTACAATTCCCACCGACAAAGGTCTTAATGCCTTTATTTAAGCCATCTTGGATATGTTGGTTATTCACGGGATCCAGAATAATAATCGCATCATCTTTCATACGTAATGAAGACGCAGCATCAATCCAGTAACCATTCCAGCCAGACTCACGCAGTTTAGGATAAACTTCATTCGTGTAGTCGCCGCCTTGGCAGCTAATAATAATATCCAATGCTTTTAGTGCATCGATATCAAAAGCATCCTGTAAAACGCTACGATGGCCACCATAAACCGGCGCTTCCGCACCCTGTTGTGACGTGGTAAAGAAAACAGGACGGATCGCATCAAAATCACGTTCTTCTACCATTCTCTGCATCAATACTGAGCCGACCATTCCTCGCCAGCCAACAAACCCTACATTTTTCATTTTCACTCACCCTGTTCGTTTAAATTTTCACCAAAAAATTTCTAGTTTCGACCCCACAAAGTAAATACCGTCATTGTTATCATTCATTCAGTATTCACAAAAATTGAAGCTAGAAATTTTTCGCATGTATTAAACCTGACAAAATATGCATCTATGTGCAAGTGAATTTCATCACTAATAATAAGAAGATTAGTAATCATGCTAATGATCGAGGGAATCAGTGGACAAAAAAACAAATAAAAAAAGCCACGGCAGAGAGCAATAATCTGCAATGGCTAAGCAAATACAATATAAAGCGATACAGGAAATTTTATAATTATGTTTAAATTCAATAATTAACGTTTTTTCTTACAGCCTTGCACTGCTTTAAAACGCGGGTTTGTTTTGCATATCACATACACCCGGCCACGGCGGCGAACAATTTGGCAATCTGGATGACGGGTTTTTGCCGTTTTTAATGAACTCAGTACTTTCATCTTTATTTACCCTCTGACTGTAAAAAACGACCAAAACGCTTTTGAAACTGTGCCGTTTTACCTTCCTGTGAAATCATTTTTTGTTTACCGGTATAAAACGGATGCGACTGAGAAGAGACATCAAGCGTGACATACGGAAATATTTCACCCTCATACTCGATTGTTTTTTCGGTTTTTATTGTTGACCCTACTTTAAAATAGGCATCTGCACTTGTGTCATGGAAAACCACGGTACGATATTGTGGATGGATCCCCTGTTTCATAATAACCACCTAAATGTAATGTTATAATATAACAATAACGCATTTAAAATAGTGGTGCAATTATTTTTTATTCAAAAAGGTTCAAAAAGGCTAAAAGTTAAGAAAAGGTGCCATATACAAAATAAAAACCAAAACAGTAATTTATCCTCTGATGAACTTTTGTATAATTAGATCAGTAGATTCCATCATTTATTATTTATCAAATAGATACGTTATCTTTTTAATAAATAAACCATTAGGGGAAGATGAAAATGTATTACGGCTTTGACATGGGCGGGACAAAAATTGAACTTGCCGTCTTTGACAACGAATTAAATCAGGTCTGGCAAAAGCGTGTTCCTACACCCAAAGATGACTACCAAACGCTCTTAAATACATTTCTCGAGCTCACACAAGAAGCAGATGAAAAATTTAACTGCCAAGGAAAAGTAGGTGTTGGCGTTCCCGGTATCGTAAACCATGCTGAAGGAACCGTATTTACAACCAATGTCCCTACTGCACAATACAAACCTTTAATTCATGACCTTGCAAATATATTACAACGCCCAGTAAAAGTAGAAAATGATGCAAATTGCTTTGCATTATCAGAAGCTTGGGACCCTGACTTCAAACGCTACCCTACCGTCCTTGGTTTAATTTTAGGGACAGGTGTGGGCGGTGGGTTTATTATAAATGGCAAAGTTTTATCTGGTAAAAATGGAATCGCTGGAGAAATAGGCCACATGAACCTCAGCGTTCGTGGAGCCAAGCTATTAGGGGAAAAAGTTCCTGAAATAACTTGCGGCTGTGGCCAAATTGCTTGTTTTGAAACCTACCTATCAGGCCCAGGCTTTGAGCGTATTTATTCCTCATTCACCAATGAAAAGCGTTCCGCTATCGAAATTATCGAACAATATAAACAAGGTGATATTCAAGCAAAAGAACATGTTAACCGCTATATGTCATTACTTGCGATGTTTATGGGGCAAATTGTCACTGTTTTTGACCCCGATTTAGTGGTTATTGGCGGAGGTTTGTCACAGTTTGAAGAGATCTATAAACAACTACCAGAAGTGCTTCCACAATACCTTTATGGCATCGCAACACTACCTGCAATTGAAAAAGCACGTTATGGTGACTCTGGAGGTGCACGAGGTGCGGCATTCCTGAACTTGATAGACTAATCTTACTTTTTTGCGCTTCATAGATGCTTTAAACAGTGAAGCGCAAATTTATCACCTTAATCAACTCTATTCTCCCCATTTTGTACTTTAAACCCCCATTCTTTGTTTGAGAATGATTATCATCAACTTAACGATTAATGGTAAAATTCTCTCCTATCAATGCCCTGTTATTATCGATAAGACTTTAGGAATAACTTCACCAAATAAAA
Organism: Providencia sp. PROV048; assembly: GCF_033688165.1. Classification (NCBI taxonomy): domain Bacteria; kingdom Pseudomonadati; phylum Pseudomonadota; class Gammaproteobacteria; order Enterobacterales; family Morganellaceae; genus Providencia; species Providencia sp. PROV048. The sequence goes on from NZ_CP096360.1 coordinate 15,124, forward strand.
CTGGATAAACAACCAGTGTTATAAGAAACTCCCAAAAAATAAAAGTGCTTATAGACTAGTCTGATACTGCTATTAATTAAAAAATATATTATTAAGTTAAATTATTTTATGGTGATAAATTAAACAAACGTTACTTTTCACGTAAACTCAATAATGTATTAATAATAAAGAGAAAACCCTATGAGTTTGTTTTTCCATAACAGTTTGATGTTCCCAACAATTATCTTTAGTGGTTTGCTAATCATTGTTTTATTTTATTGGTTATGTGCCGCTTTTGGTTTATTGGATATCGACGTATTTAATATTGATACCGAATTTGATGCCGGTATTGATGCAACCGGTTTTGCTGGCTGGTTAACTAAGCTTGGCTTAGCAGGGATCCCTGTCACTATTATTGTCACGTTATTTACTCTTTTTGGCTGGATAATCAGTTATTTCAGCGTACATATCTTTATTCGCTTCATTGATACTGACTTATTACGCTATCTCGTCAGCTTCACCGTTTTTGCGATCACCCTATTTATCTCTCTTCATTTAACCGCTTTGTGCTTAAAACCTGTGCGCAAAAAATTGGTGAATCTCAATAAACCTAAAACAGTACAACAGCTTATCGGTAAATACGCCACAGTACGTTCAGGAACGGTAAATGAACAAAATGGCGAGGCACTATTAGAAGATGGCGGGGCTGGGTTAATTTTACAAATACGCGCCCCATCCTCCGAGCAGTTAAAACGCGGTGATCGTGTTGTCATCATTAGCTATGACGCATCATCGCACAGTTACCAAGTTGTCAGTGAAAATGAGTTTCGCCACGGATAACTTCACTTTTAAAAAATAAATATCTTGCTTGCATAATCGAAATGACGTCATCGTCAGAACCAATGGAGAATTAATATGGATTTGGCTGCACTAATGCCCTTTTTAACCATTATCGGGGGGATCATCCTAGTTATTCTAGGCTTCTTTGGATTATTCAAAGCCTTCTATATCAAAGTTCCACAAGGTACTGCTTTGATTGTCAATGACATGTCATCACAGCCTAAAGTGCATTTTACAGGGGCATTAGTTTACCCTGTCATCTACAAAAAAGAATTCATGCGTATTTCTTTGCTAACACTTGAAGTTGATCGCCGCGGTAAAGATGGCTTAATTTGTCATGATAACTTACGTGCTGATATCACCGTTGCTTTCTATTTGCGAGTGAATGAAACGACGGAAGACGTGCTGAAAGTTGCAAAAGCTATCGGTGTTGACCGTGCATCAGACCATCAAGCGGTCAGCACGTTATTCAGTGCAAAATTCTCTGAAGCCTTAAAAACAGTAGGTAAGCAACTGGATTTAGCCACTTTATTTGAAAACCGACAAGACTTCCGTGACCGCATTGTTGATGTGATAGGAAAGGACCTTAACGGCTACGCCCTTGAAGATGTAGCTATTGATTACCTAGAACAAACACCTAAATCAGCCTTAGACCCAAACAATATCTTTGACTCCGAAGGTATTCGTAAAATTACTGAAATCACCGCGATCCACAATATTGAAACCAACCAAAAAGAGCGTGACCAAGAGCTCGCAATTCAAAAGAAAAATGTTGAAACTCGCGAAGCAAGTTTGGCTTTAGAGCGCCAACAAGCCGATGCCGAAGCACGCCAAAAGCGTGAAATTGATAATATTCGTGCACGTGAACAAGCTGAAACTTTACGTGTTCAAGAAGAAGAACGCCTTAAAGCAGAGCAAGCACGTATTCAAACCCAGCAAGAAATTGAAATCCGCGAAGAAAACCGCATGCGAGAAGTTGAAGTCGCACAACAAAACCGTACTCGAGCTGTAGCTATCGAAGAAGAACGAGTGAGCCGCGCACGTGAACTTGAGATTGTTGCCCGAGAAAGAGAAGTTGAGTTACAACGTATAGAAAAAGAAAAAGCACTCGAAGAAGAACGCAAAAATATCTCCAATGTTATACGTGAGCGTGTAGCCGTTGAAAAAACCGTGGCACAAGAAGAAGAGCGCATCAAAGAAGTTCGTGAAGTCTCTGAAGCTGAACGCATGCGCCAAGTCACCGTGATTAACGCACAGGCAGAAGCAGAAGAGTCACTCGTTCGCCAAGTGAAAAAAGCCGAAGCTGATGAAGCCAGTGCTAAACACCGTGCAGAAGAAATAAGCACCATGGCACAAGCAGAACTCGAAGCATCGGCAAAGCAAGCTGAAGCCAAAAAACGCTTAGTGGAAGGGGTTGAAGCCGAACACGCGGCATTAGGTTTAGCAGAAGCTCGAGTTCGTCAAGCAACTGCAGAGGCAGAAGAAAAAGAAGGTCTTGTTCTTGCCAATATTACGGCTGAGAAACTGTTAGCAGAAGCACGTGGGCTGAAAGAAAAAGGCTTAACGGAAGCTCAGGTTATGGAAGCTAAAGCTAAAGCAGAGCAACAACAAGGGTTTGCTGAAGCAAAAATCCTTGAAGAGAAATTAGCAGCCCAAGCTCGTGGTGAAGAACAGCAAGCAAATGCTAAAGAAAAACTAGGCTTAGCTGACGCGAAAGTACTGGAAGAAAAACTGGCAGCACAAGCTCGAGGGGAAGGACAATTAGGTTCAGCGCAAGCCGAAGTTATCCGCCAACGCTTGAAAGCTGAAGCCGATGGTTTAACCGACAAATTTAAATCAATGGATCACCTCAGCGATACCGCACGTTCACATGAAGAGTTCCGTATGCGCCTTGAGAAAGAGTTCGAACAATCCATGGCCTCTATCGACGCAAATAAAGAAATTGCCCGCGAGCAAGCTGATGTACTGGCTGCAGCACTTAGCAAAACCAATATTGAAATTGTGGGCGGCGACGGCAGCTTCTTCAATACCTTCTCTAAAGCACTAAGCCTCGGTAAAGCGGTTGATGGCTTTATGGATAAAAGCAGTTTCGCAAAAGAAAATGTTGAAAAACTCATTAATCGTAGCAAAGAAGACAAAAAAGTTGATATTGCCGCATTATTGAAAAACCCCGAAGTTCAAGATCTTATAAACGGTTTTATGGCAGCTAAAGGGGTTAATCAGCCAGCAAAAACGGTCATATCAAAACCGATTCCACCAACGGATGACCAACTGTAAACCTTTAGCACATTGGGGTAGTGAACCTACCCCTATTGTTTTTCATTTTTATTGTCTTAGTTAAGGGAATTCGCTGCGCAATGTCAGATATTCAGGATACGGATCGCGAACAAGAAATACTCGATAGTGCTGTTGCAGAAGGTGGTGCTTATGAAATATTACGCAAACGCCTGACCGACCAAGGGCAACAACTTCATCAAAAAGCCGCTCAACTCAATGAAATGCGGTTGGATGAATTCGGCCAGAGCCAAATGGATATCATTGGCCGCATTCGCATTCGTACTGAAAATAATTGCCAAGCAAGGGACATTGTCCGCGTTGGCGAGTGGCTTTTATTTGGCTATAACGTATTCCTCGGCCTAAAAAAAGAAACGCACCTCGAAGATGTATTTTCACTATATAGGTTAATTGAAAACGACAATGAGTTTGATGTTGAAGCAGTCCCTTATGAAGATACCTTCTTGAGTGATAATCGCTTTGTTCAAGATTTTACTGAACTCTATACCTATTATAAGAACACACAGTTACTGCAACTTGTTGAACGGGACGGCAAACTTCTTGCTAGTTTTCAAATTGGCGATCGCATCACGGACGTGCGAGTTTTTCGCTGGTCAATCTCCAGCGACAAACGCAAAATTGAGTATATTGATAACCGGGGTGAACGCGATATCGCCCTCCCACCAGCCTATGACTTTGAATGGCAAAAAACCACGCGAGAAGACACCGTTAACGGCCGATACCCTCACATCAATATTCTTGACACAGTATTCATTGAAACTATCGGCGGTGATTTAACCATCAAGTGTGAAAATAACACTGAAGATGGTTTGGGGATTTACCGAGAAGCGGTTCTTGATAAAAACCAATCACTAGACGACGCCCAAATTGAATACGCACAAACTGGCAGTTTAATTATCTTAAAAGTTTTACCTTATCGGGAAGAAACTTGGCGTTATTTAGTTTACAACACGTTATCCCAATCCGTACAACGTATTGATGCTGTTGGGCAAGCGTGCGTCCAGTTACCAGAAGACCACGGTATTATTTTCCCTGGCGGTTACTACTTACAAAATGGTGATTATAAAACGTTTGAACAGCCTATGGATGGCATGCATTTTCGCCGTTTACGTCGTTCCCCAAATGGAGAGGATGTTCTATATGTTTTCTATTCTCCAAATCAAGGTCGTATTGCCCTATTCAATTACAATTTAATTGAACGAACACTTTCAATTCCACTCATTGGGCATGGTTATGCCATGCTGGAAGATGGAAAAATGGTGTTATTTGAGGGCGAAGGGGAAGAAGCGACTCGCGTTCACCCAATGCAAGTTTGGCAGACCCCATTTTACTCAGAAGAGTTTGCCGACAAACAGCCTACTCGTAGCGGTTTTTTAGGCCGTATAGGCAATGCAGACTTAGTTCGTGGTATTTCTGAAATATTGCATGTATCCAAAGAAATAGAAGGCAGCCAAATTTCTATTGCTCGCTACGAACAACTTAGCCAACAAGCAAAAAATTTACTGGATATTTATTACTGGTTTGGTGATGAGCAATGCCTTGGTATTGGTAAATTGCTTAAAGAAATCAGTCAAACAAGTGAACTCGTCCTTGATGAATATGAAAAGGTCGAAAGCATACGGCAGCAATCTGCCAAATCAATGAATGAAGCCATCAGCCGCCAAAAATCACTGCTTTCATTAACATTGCCTGAAAGTTGGGCTGATATTCAACAATTTGTTGATGGCTTAAATGCCCTGAGTGCTCAACGCGGTCACTTGATTTCACTGCGTGAATTTCGCTATATGGATTTAGAAAGACTTAGCGAAATGGAAAGCGAAATAGAGAAAAATCAACAATATGTATCACAAGAAACCGCTGTTTTTCTTGCTAGTGATAAAGCGTTACAGCCCTTTAAAACACAATTAACTGTTTTTGAAGAACAAATAGAAAAAGCCCAAAACAGTGCCCAGCTAGACATTCCCATGAAAGATATGGAAAAAATGTCTGCTGACTTAGATATGCTTTCAAACCTAATGGCATCACTAAGCTTCAACGATGTTACACAACAAACCCACATTATTGATGCTATTTCTCAAATCTATGCTCAGTTAAACCAATCCCGAGCTCGCTTACAACAAAAACGAAAATCACAAAGCAATGTAGAAACTGTCGCACAGTTTGGTGCACAATTTCGCCTATTCAGCCAAGGCATTACCAATGCACTATCTCTTGCCACCGACCCTGAACGTTGTGATGATCAGCTATCAAGATTACTTGTTCAATTAGAAGAGCTCGAAAGCCAATTTAGCAGCCATGATGAATTTCTTGATGATATATTGGCAAAGCGTGAAGAATTACTCGAAACCTTTGAATCTCATAAACAAGTTCTTATTGATGACCGCCAGCGCCGCGCACAAAATTTAGTTACTGCTGCAGACCGTCTACTAGACAGCCTGCAACGACGAACAACTCGTTTACAGTCTCAAGATGAACTCAATGCTTTCTTTGCCTCAGACCCTCTGGCGCTTAAAACCCGTGAAATTATTGAAAAATTAAGGGAAATTAACGATAACGTTAAAGCTGATGATATTGACGCACGCCTGAAATCTTCTCGGGACCAAGCCATTCGAGTTTTACGTGATAAAACAGATATTTTTGAAAATGGTGGAAATGTCATTAAGCTCGGGCGTCACCGGTTCAGTGTAAATACCCAAGAGCTCGACCTCACCATTTTACCGAAAAATGAACAACTATGGGTTTATCTCACCGGGACAGATTTCCAAGAACCAATAGAAAATGAACAACTATCACAGTTAAAACCTTATTGGAGCGCCTCATTAGAGTCTGAATCTGATACGGTTTACCGCGCGGAATATCTTGCTTATTCAATTATCTATGCCGCAACAAAACGCCAAGAAGGGCTAAATTTTGATATACTAAAAAACGCATTAACATCAACGGAAAAACTTGAAAAAATTGTCCGTGATTTTGCGAGCCCACGTTATAAAGAAGGTTATGAAAAAGGTATTCATGACCACGATGCTGTTGCTTTACTGAAAAAACTACTGCCAATCGGTGAAAGTGCTGATCTATTACGGTATAGCCCAACAGCCCGTGCTATCGCAGCTATTTATTGGCAACAAGTTCAAAATGACGATTTTCCTGCACTATGGCCTGAACGTGCAAGAACAGCCATGAATATTCACCAATTATTCCATAATGACAATGCATTACTTGACCTACAAGCCGAAATCGAAGCGGGAATTAGCTTGTTTTTACAAGATAACCCCATTCAATGCCAAGCTTATGAGCAGACTCAAGCCGCCGAATATCTTAGCTTTGCACTTGCAAGAACCCCGATAGAACTCGTCTATAGCAAATATGCAAGAGAATTAGTTTTAGCACTCCAGAGCCGCTTAGAAGAAGCCCATATGTGGGGAGATTTTAATCGCTCACAACAAAATTTAGGGGCTCGCTATGCCCAGCGCTGGTCATTAGTTCAAAACTGGTTACAAGGGCTGTGCTCAACCCCTGAATTTTCTCACCTTGTTCCATACATACCCGGTGCTATTGCCATTATTATCTTAGATAAAGCTGCTTCCGCTCGCTTTAGTGAAGCTGACCTTTACTTTAAAGTTAACGGGTTACTTGGCGAACATGCGACCATTGAAAACCAAACTCTATCACTGAGTTTAGATAACTACTTCAGCCGTATGCGAGGGCAACGGAAACGTTTTATCCCCGAATTTCGTCAGTATCAAGCACTGCGCCAACAGATTGTTACTGAAGAGCGTAGCCGTTTAAAACTGCATGAATATAAAGCAAAACCACTAAGTTCTTTTGTACGTAATAAACTGATAAACGATGTCTATTTGCCTATCATAGGCGATAACATGGCAAAACAAATTGGGGCTTTAGGGGAAGGTAAACGCACTGACCTCATGGGGCTACTCTTAATGATCTCACCACCAGGGTACGGTAAAACTACCTTAATGGAATATGCCGCAGACCGTTTAGGGCTAATTTTTATGAAGGTCAACGGCCCTGCTCTTGGTCATGATGTGCTTTCTCTAGACCCTGAACAAGCGCCTAATGCAACGGCAAGACAAGAGCTAGAAAAACTCAATTTAGCTTTAGAAATGGGTAATAATGTGATGTTATACGTTGATGATATTCAGCACACTCACCCTGAGTTTTTGCAAAAATTTATTTCCTTATGTGATGGAACAAGACGTATTGAAGGCGTTTGGAAAGGCAAAACCAAAACTTATGATATGCGGGGTAAAAAATTCAGTGTCGTTATGGCAGGTAACCCCTATACCGAGTCAGGGGAAGTTTTCCGAATCCCTGATATGCTTGCAAACCGCGCTGATATTTATAACCTTGGTGAGGTATTAGGTGGTATGGATGAAGCATTTTCCCTGAGCTATATAGAAAACAGCCTGACATCAAACCCAGTATTAGCCCCTCTTGCATTACGAGACCTGAACGACCTGTACTTATTTGTTGATAAAGCGATGGGTAAATCTGTCTCTACCAACACTTTAAGTTACCCGTACTCTGATGCAGAAATTAATGAAATCACATCGGTAATCAGTAAATTAATCAAGTTACGAGATGTTGTATTGAAAGTGAATCAACACTATATCGCCAGTGCAGCACAATCCGATAAGTACCGGACAGAACCCGCATTTCGCTTGCAAGGTAGTTACCGTAATATGAATAAGCTCAGCGAAAAAGTCTCTTCCGTTATGAATAATGATGAACTTGAAAGATTACTAGATGACCACTACTTGGGTGAGGCACAGCTGCTCACAACCGGCGCAGAAGAAAACTTACTCAAACTCGCTGAGTTACGAGGAACACTTACCGAAAAAGATGCAGCACGTTGGCAACAAATTAAGAAAGACTTTATGCGTAATAAATCTTTAGGTGGTGATAATACAGATATTGGTGATCGGGTTGTTGGTCAGTTAGCGTCGCTTGTTGAAAGTGTACAAGCGCTGGGTAACCACTAATGAAATATTTACAAGGGCATCCTCGCATTAAGCTATTAGTCTGCATTGTCGCAATTTTTATTGCGGTACAGCTTATTAATAGCTTAATGGCTGGGGGGTTAACTTCATTCGGGATTATACCTCGCACTATGACCGGGCTCATAGGTATATTCTTTGCCCCATTTATCCATGGTAATTGGGGGCACTTATTCAGTAATTTACCGCCATTTATCATACTAAGTGCCCTATTACTGCACCGTACTATTAAGGCATATTTGCTTGCATCACTGTTTATTATTGTTGTTGGGGGTTTTACTGTTTGGTTATTAGGTCGTAATGCTATTCATATCGGTGCCAGTGGTTGGGTTTTTGGTTTATGGGGCTTACTCATCGCCCAAGGTTTTTTCCGCCGAAGCTGGGTTGATATAGCTATCGCGTTATTAGTGCTATTCTATTTTGGCACAATGGCTAGCGGCTTATTACCGACTCACTTGTACATCTCAACTGAATCCCATATAGCAGGGGCTATTGCTGGGGTCATCTATGCATGGCTAAGCAAGAAAGGTTATTCGATATCGTCCAAATAACTTTAATTAGCCTTTAACCTTTACACGATACACACAACGTCCAGCACCATTTAATAAGTACTGTTCGCGCTCAATGCTACCATCATCACCCACAATCTCACTGAACAACGCCAATTCCGAACGACAAAAGTTTTGGCAAGCGGTGGCTGCTGCACAAATTGGACAATGGTTTTCGATAAACAACCAACTGTCATCATCTTGTTCAACCTTCGCCATATACCCTTCTTCGCTACGCACTTCAGCCAGCTCTTCAAGCCGCTCAGCTAATGGTAAATTTTTACAACGGGCAAAATATTTTTCTCGGCTTTCCATTTCCCTTTGGCTAATCAGCTTTTCTAGCCCTTCATCACCAAAAATAGTTTGAACAGAATTAATTAATTGAAGAGCAAGTTGCGCATGAGTATCAGGAAAACGTTGATGCCCTAATTCCGTTAACACCCAATTTTGCCGAGGGCGCCCTGCCCCTGTTTGTGATAAGCACTGCGCACCTTCAACTAGCCCCAACGAAGTGAGTTTTTGAATGTGTTGCCTTGCAGCTTCCCCAGTCATATTTAAGTCATTTGCGATCACTGCGGTAGAAATTGGTCCTTTAGTTTTGATACAAAATAGAACCTTATCCACAGCCTGCGTTAGATTTAAATTATCAAAGTAATTACTTGCATTAATCATTATGCGACTCTATTACCCAAGCGATTACTTGTATAATACATCTTTTTCTACTATTCCGTCTAGCGGGTCTCTCTATGAGCAATGAAACATCAACCGTATCTCAAGCCAAGTGGGCTGATTTACTTAGTGGCACCAATGCATTACTCACTATCGCCTTAACTGGTGGTGTTGCGCTACACGCTATCAATATTTATATCGTAACAACCATATTGCCTAGTGTTGTTAATGATATTGGCGGTCTTGAATATTATGCATGGAATACCACTTTATTTGTGGCAACATCAATTGTCGGTTCAGCACTTTCCAGTAAAGTATTAGACAGCTTTGGGCCTAAATTTTCTTATTTATTCGCACTCATTCTCTTTTCTTTAGGGTCTATTTGGTGTGCAGCTTCCCCATCAATGCTAGTGTTGCTGGGAGGCAGGGCATTACAAGGACTGGGTGGCGGTATTTTATTTGCTCTGAGCTACGCATTAATTCGCATTGTTTTTACTGAAAACTTATGGTCCCGAGCCATGGGTGTCGTTTCGGGTATGTGGGGAATAGCAACACTCTGTGGCCCTGCAATTGGAGGTATTTTTGCTGAAAGTGGCCATTGGCGTTGGGCATTTTGGGCTTTACTACCTGTCGCTATTTTTCTAGCGCTCATTGTCATCAATCAACTCCCCAAAAAACAATCCCAGGCACCAAAAACTAACAAAATCCCATTCTTAGCGATTTCTTTGTTAGTGATATCCGTTCTTGCTATTTCAATTGGAAGTTTGTCTGACAGCTTATTCATGAACCTTATTGGTTTATTAATTGGCCTAGCCATACTGCTGACGATTGCCTTACTCGATGGCAAAATGAAAAACGTTTATTACCGACAGGAGCCTATTCACTCTATTTGCGATTAGCCCATTACTCGCAACTATATTAATCCGAAAAATAAAATAAAGTGTAAAAGGGAGCCTAAGCTCCCTTTTAGATAAAAAATCACTCTAATGAGTTTGGTAATCCCTTTTGGAACGTAACAAATAAGGCAGAACAATAATACTGATCAGCAGAACAAAAATAGTTGCTACCATCACCCCTAAGAAAGCATGGTCAAAGGCAATATTTGCCTGATTTATCAATGCTGATGCAGTATTTACTGGCAGTGATTCAGAAACTAATAAAGCCTCATCAATACTGTCATAAACTTTATCGCTGACAGTCATGTCTTCAGGTAATGAGAGTTTTAACGTATAGATAGCACTCATTAACCCCCCCATAAAGGTGACACCTAAGACACTGCCAATTTCATAAGCAATTTCTTCAATTGATGCTGCCATACCCGCTTTTTCATCAGGGGCGTTTAACATCACTGTCGTTGATGCTGTCGTGAATATCGCACCAAGACCAAAACCAATAAGAAAAAGAAATGAAAGCAGTAAGATACCCGTAGATGTTTGATAAACGACAGCCAATCCCACAACACCAATTAGCGTACAACTAAACCCTAAAATGGTAAGTTTAATCTCACCCAACTTATGTAAGAACATACCAGCTAAAGGTGCTGCAAATACTGACGCTAAGGGTATCGGGATGATGTACAACGCAGCTTGAAATGGGGTATAGCCCAATACCAGTTGTAAACGTTGGCTTAGTAATAATTCGACACCAACAATAACCACAATGGATAAAATCGCCATCATCAACCCTGCATTGAATTTAGGGTGCTTTAATAGCGTGAAATCAATCATGGGTGATGTAGATTTAATTTGTCGATTTCTAAATACCACCAAAAATAAAACCCCAATCACGCCTGAAACCAATACTGCTGGCCAGTCTGTATAAGGTTTACCAAGCTCCTTCAACGCATAAATAACGCCAATTAGACCAATTAAGACTAAAATAGAACCTAAAATATCAATTTTTTTATCACTGTTACCACCGCATTTAGGGATCAAATAACAAGCGAACGGAATAACCAATAAAACAACCGGCACATTAATGAGAAAAACAGAGCCCCACCAGAAATGATTAAGTAAAACACCGCCAATCAATGGGCCAATTGCCGCCCCACCTGACACAACTGCCGACCATATTCCAATAGCGAGAGCTCTTTCTTTCGGGTCTAAAAAAACATGTCTTACAATCGCAAGAGTGGCAGGCATACTTACTGCGGCACCTACAGCCAAAAAGCCGCGAGACAAAATCAAACTTGTTGCTGTTGGTGAAAATGCAGCACACAATGAAGCCATCCCAAACAGAGGTAACCCCAACAAAAACATTTGCTTGTGACCGACTTTATCACTTAGCATCCCTGCCGCAGGTAATAAACCAGCGACCACCAGTGGATAAGCATTCATTATCCACAGTTTTTCAGATGACGTAGCGCCTAAGTCATGGGTTAATTTAGGTAATGCGGTATACAGTACAGTGACATCAATAACGATAAGAAACAGTACACTTGAAACTAATAGAAGCACTATCCAGCGCTTATAATCGGTTAACATAAAATTCTCTCAATGAGTTTATTTGATCATGATTTCTGTGCTGATCGTGCTACAATATAAATCCATACGTACGTATTGAAAAGAGGTTTTTCTAAATGGGACGTCAACGAAAAATCGATAGAGAAAAATTACTTGATACTGCTGAAGACATTGTTCTACAGCAAGGCGCTACAGCGCTCACTATCGACGCAGTCGCCAAAGCGATGGGGATATCTAAAGGTGGGGTTCAATATTGTTTTGGCAATAAAGATGCCTTAATCGATGCAATGTTTGAGCGTTGGGGCCAGTCCTATGATGAAATTTTCAATCAAACAATTGAACAAGATAACTCCCCTGAAGGGAAAATTTTTGCGCATATGCAAGCGACCCACCAGCACGACAAAGTCTCGATGGCAAAAGGCGCTTCCTTAATGGCATCCTTATTACAAACCCCTGAATATCTGGAAAGTACGCGTACTTGGTATCGTGAACGGCTTGCGAGACTAGATACTTCAACAGAAAAAGGCAAACAAGCAAGAATTGTTTTTCTAGCCACTGAAGGCGCTTTTATGTTGCGTTATATGGGATTTATGGAAATTGATGATAATGAATGGCAATCTATATTTAGTGATTTGGAAATTTTATTAAAAAATTATTCATAACATCATTTTTTAAAATAAATAATCTCCTAATTCAATATTATTGGATAAAAATCAAATGGAGATTATCATGAGAAAAATAATTACCACTACAATTCAAAATCATAAATATTATTATCAAGCTCAGAAACCGAATAAAAACTTCATAATAGAAAACATAAAAAGTATAAAATCAAAAAATAATAATGACTTAAAATTCAATCAATCTAGCCATAAAAAAGAATATAAATTTAATGTTGATGTTCCTTATCTTACATCGAAAGGAAAAAAAACCGTTCCTATAATTGAAAAACTAAAACCGATAACCCCTGCGAATACAACCAAACTAGAAGATATCAAAAATATCGATTCTTTCGTTAGAAGGATAAGGGAGGAAAATATCTATTTTGAGGCAAAAAATAAAAATAATTATGTTTATCAAGGATATTTAAATTCGGTAGGAAAGGAAAAAAACTCAGATTTGCATCTCAATATAACTAATTCATTAGGTCATGGAACTTATGGAACAGCCTACCGCGTTGGAAATTTTGTTATTAAAGTCCCTTTTTATGATACCTATAAATTTAGCCCTTACAGCAATGTAAAACGCTGCTCCTCTATACTCAATGAATTAAACAGAAACACTAATTTTTCAAGAGCTATAACTCTGAATAAGGGAAAGGATGTTTTAATTACGAAGTATATCGCTGGAAAAAACATTAAAGGTAATAGTGCTTATGATTTTGTTAAACAACGAGGACGCATCATGTTTGATTATAATTCTAATGGCAATGTTAAAATAGATAGTAATGGCGAAAAATATGTTATTGATGCTGACCTTGCAGTACAACCAACTAAATTAAAAAGATCCCCCTCATTAGGAACTCTAGAAGCACGTAAAATTTATATAAGTAAATTTATCAGAAAACCACTTGGAGTTAACGAAATAAAACCTCTGTATTATTCTGAAATAGAAAAATTTTTACCAAAATTAAAAAAAAGTGAAATAACATCCTAACTAAAGATACTATTCAACGGCACAGGGACATTTTTTTGAACGAAAAATGCCCCTGATGCAGGAAAATAAATGACTAAACCATTATAGAAAGACATAAAATCAGTTTTAATGATTAAAGAAAACCCCCTTATCATCGTCAGTTATAATTTGTTTTAACGATTTATGAATAGCGCCATCATCTGTTTGCAAGATAAACACAAATAAAACCTGACAAAGTACCGATTGAGGGCAATGACGAGGCCGATATTTTGAATAGACTGACCATCCATTAGCGATATACCTTTCATACATTCGCTTCATTGCATCAACAACAGAGTTCGCGGCTTGCCCTTTATTGATTTTAGTCGATTTTTTTTGGTGATACACAAAGGCATCGGTAACCGTTTTAGATATAATATAGAAAACTTGTCCAACAGATAAGTTTTCTAATAAACAGGTGATGTTTTTCGTGGTTTTTTCACCAATTTGAAAAGATGTGAAATTATATTCATTCATTTCATGGTTTAAATAAAAAAAACACTCAAATAGATTATTTTTTTTACATAGTTCAATTAGTGATTTTTTATTTTCTTGTAAGTAATATAAATCAGATAATTTCCTCTCCAGTAAATCAATAATCGATGATAAGTTATCTGTTTCTTTAACAATAACTTCCCAGCACATAAACTCATCATTAAAATAAACATAATCACCACTAACACTTAAATATTTTAAATTAGTAACTGTACTTATTGCTATCACACCAGAAGCATAAAGCTGTTCTATAATTAATAAATCAAAATTATAACTAGGTGTTAATTTCTCATGTTTCAGATTGTTAAGACTATCTAAATACATTAGGTTTTCATCCGCACAATACCGTATAAGTGAAAGTAAAAAAACACTATTTTCAAAAGAAAGATCATTAATACTTAATGCATTTTCTTTTTTACAAAATAATAAGTCATTAATGTATTCAATTTTTTCCTGCCTTTCTTTTTCATTCTCTATACGAATACAATCAATACAAACATGTTCAAGACCGTTTAAATGTGAAAAGTGGCTTCTATCTCGTAGACATTCTATTTCACCACATGAAACACATTTTAGTTTTAAACTATAGGCTTTACAGCTTTTAGCAACAATAGTTTTTATTTCCTTAGATTTTAATTGTGTTTTTTCTTCTATCTTAATCATTGAATATGAAAATCGACCATTTCCCTCAACTTGCCAATATAATTGACATAAAAATTCATATTCCTTATCAATAACATCGATAAATATATTTTCCATATGTTTATTTCCTTATTTTTTATTATGTTATATTAAAAAAAACAAAAAATAGAAATTATATTATGACAAAAAAATAAAAAGGCTTATTATGATTAAATAATGAACATTTTATTAATCAATTGACCAATTCTAAATAAGGTTAACACTTTCCCAATCCACAATTGGAGAATGTTAGAAACTGCTCACTAAAACACAGTCAACACGATTATTCCCTTGCCTTTAAATTTCAGGTTGTTGACCAAGTTGAAAAAAGCAAACAAACCTATAAATAAGCCCAAGGCTACTACAGTATACAAGGATGCTCCGCTACTTTAAGTCAATAGATATTGATGATAACAAATGGCAAGAAGCATTCCGTGACATGTTACATCTTCTAGATTTCACCTTTCTTGTTAATTATTTGAATAACATATTTATTTCCCTCACTTACAATTGAGAATAAAAAAAAGAATAATTATCATTTACTATTCTTTTATGTGATGCTAACGTTATTAAAATCATCTTTCAAATATTCTTATCTATATCCTCCCTTTAGTGAATATAGATTACAGATGCCGTTAATTGATTCATTTTCGTAGCTTAAGAGGCTGATCATGATAAGTAACCCTATAAAGAAAGTAGCTTTTAACATTAATGAAAAACACTCTAATAATAATGCACTTAGACGTTTAATTCATTGTTTATTTGCTGAGAATCTTATTGATAAAAAGCAAGTTTATTGGGATATAGACCATTGTGGGTATATTTATAAATTTAAGAAAACCCCTTATAAGATTCTTTTTAAGAACATGGAAATATATCCGGTAGATACATTCTTTAATTATGGTGGTATTTATTTAATTAACAACAACAATAAAAAAGAAATTATTCAAACAATATATTATCTTCTAGAAAAATTAGAGGGTGAATTAAATATAACCTTTAATAATAACAATATTAATAAATTAAAATCAGATATTGAAAACAGTATTAATAATGATATTAACGCTCGCAATTATCGTACCGAATGGTCAGTACTGATTAATACTCAAATGGCAAAATACAATACCAACTATCTGACTGATTGGGTTACCGGACAATATAGTATACGTGATGCGGCTTTATTTCTTGATCAATGGGGCTCATTGGAAGGCCATCCCTATTATCCTACATGGAAAAGTAGGCCAAACATGAGCTTAGAAGATGTTGCAGCTTTATCTCCTGAGTTTAATGCAACGGTAAATTTGACAATTATGGCGCTACGCCAAGATATGGCCTATGTTGAGTCACTACCTCATGTGGAAAACATTCATGATTGGTTCCTTCAACGATTCCCTATCGTTGGCCGGCAATGGGTCAAATGGCTTAAACAACAAGGGAAAAATCCATACCAATGGCTGCCTCTTCCCGTTCATGACTGGCATTTAAATCATTGGGTAAAACAACAAGCAACATCACTGATTGACGAAGAAATTTTACTCATTGATGGCCCTCAATTAGAAACAAAACCCACAATGTCATTCAGGACAATGTTACCAACAGATGCAATTAACACCGCATTTATAAAGTTACCTATCGCCGTTTGGATGACCAGTGAAATGCGTAGCTTACAAGCTAAGTCTATCCATATGGGACCTAGAATAAGTCAGCTAATAGATGACATTTTAAACCACGAACATTATTTTAATGGAAAAATGGAGTCTCTGCGTGAAGATGTAGGTATCCATTACCACCATGCAGTAGAACAAGATGATTCAGCAGGACGCTTTATTTCTGTCGTATTTCGTTGCACCAACGCTTATGAAAAAAACGATCACTTACTGCCAATAACTGTGGCAACTCTATTTACTGATTTACCATATCAACCACGACCAATATTTACTGAATTGATTGAAAAATCAGGTTTAACACCTCAACAATGGTTTAACCAATATGCTACTGTAATTCTAACACCTTGTATTTCGATGTTTTTACTTTATGGAGTTGCTCTGGAAGCCCATCAACAAAACACTCAAGTGTTCTTCACTGTTCAAGGTATTCCTGAGAAATTTTTAATACGTGATTATGGTGATGGTCGAATATTTTTACCTTTATTGAATCAGCGGGGTTATCAGCTGCAAGCTTATCGTTGGCCTGGCATCTTACCTACTATTTTTGAAGAAGATATAGAACCCGTTAGAACATTTCTAATCAGTGCCTGTTTAGTCTGCCATTTACACGAACTTGCCGTACATCTAACTCGATTTTATCGATTGACTGATCACCAGCTTTGGTTAGAACTAAAAACAGTTGTTCATGATGTTTTTAAACAGCTCCAACCACGAGTTGATGATAATTTATGGCGACATGAATACCAAATGTTTATGAATGAGCCTTGGCAAACTCGTTCGCTACTTAGTATGCATATTCAACAATATACTAATTATCGAATACAACATGGGTTAACAAATCCTTTTCTATTATTTCAAAAATAACAAATAGAAATCCATTAACCAAGAAGGCGAGTGTAATACTATTCCCTTCATTTTATTAAAAATCAATTGAATGATAATTTAAATATGAAAAATAATTTAATAGAAAATAAAAATAAACACACAGATAAGAATATAAACATATTCTCTAAATGGTTATATATTGTTATTGGGATATCTTGCACAATAACAGCACATGCTCAAACTAATGAGCAAAAAAATAAAGATAGTATTCTAGTTACCACAACAAGTAATAATAATCAGCAACCTAATAACTTTTCATCTAGAATAATGCAAGCAGGGTTAATAGGTGATAAGGATATTATGGATATTCCATTTAATATCTCAAATTATAATTCGGCTTATATGCAGTCACAACAAGCACAGCAAATTTCAGATATTTTATCTCATGATACCTCAATACAAATTAGTAGCTCGAAAGGAGGTCTTCTTGATTCCTTATATATTCGAGGATTTCCTATTACTGAAGGTAATATCAGTGAGTTTGCATTAAATGGAATTTATGGTGTATCTCCTAATTTTCAACTTTTAACGGATTATGCCGAGCGTGTTGATATTTTAAAAGGACCCGCTTCACTGCTATATGGTATGTCTCCTGAAGGTGGAGTTGGTGGAGTTATTAATGTCGTAACTAAACGTGCAAGTGCCCAACCGATTACACAATTAACCGCTCAGTACCTTAACGACTCACTATTAGGTGGCAGACTAGATATGGGCCGCCTATATGATCTCGACAATAACCAATACTTTGGTATTCGTGTTAACGGTAGCTACACCAATGGTGATACAGCCGTCGATCATCAAACACGCAGGCAAAGTGTTGGTGCAATTGCGTTAGATTATTCTAATGAACGCTTTCGCTCATCTTTAGATTTAATAATTCAAAACCAAAATATGAATGCTACGAATCGACCATTTTATTTAGGTCCTGATGGTGTTGTCCCTTCGGCCCCGAGTGGGAAAATCAATTTAGCCAGCCCTTGGACATGGTGGAAATCTAATGATGATTCCGCATTACTACATATGGAATATGACATATTAAGCAATACATCGCTATTTATGGATATAGGAGGAGCACTTACTCGTATAGATCGAGTTAATGAGCAAATCTATACAATCCTTAACAATCAAGGCGATATTTCAACCTATATCATGAATTTCCAAACTAAAACTCAACGTTATTCAGTTGGTACTGGGGTTAAAAGTGAATTCATGACGGGTAGAGTATCACATCAACTTGCATTGCAGTGGAATCAATATTTTGATCGCTACCGTATTGGCACTACAGCAGGAACACCTTATACAACCAATTTATTTAATCCTACTTATATTGATAAACAGATCCCTGCTTACGCTAAAATAACTAAACGTTCTGAAAATACACTATCAGGAGTTTCTTTCGTCGATACTATCGGCTTCTTGAATGATTCTTTTATGGTGACTCCAGGCCTTCGCTATCAAAATGTAAAGTCTGACAATTTTACTTTGGGTAAGCTTTCAACTCGTTATGACGAGTCCGCAATCACCCCTCTCGTTAGTGTATTGTTTAAACCTGTAGATAATATTTCTCTATACGCTAATTATGTCGAAGGGCTAAGTAAAGGAAGCACCGCACCAGTTAATGCAAAAAATAGTGGCGAAATGATGAAACCATTTCGTTCAAAACAGTATGAGTTAGGGGTTAAATATGAACAACCATCTGCAATAACCACTTTAAGCCTATTCCAAATTAGTAAACCAAGTGGATCATTAGATCCTAACAGTTTGATTTACTCAGCAAATGATGAACAAAGAAACCGAGGAGTCGAACTAAGTATATCAGGCAAACCTTTTGAATCACTTCGTTTAACGGGTGGTGTTACCTATATTCAAGCCGAGTTGACTAAAACTGCTTCAGGGAAAAACAAAGGGCATGAACCCATCGGTGTATCTCCTTGGGTGGCTAATATTGGAGCCGAATATGATATTCCTTCAGTCTCTGGTTTAAGTATTAATGGCAATGTTAATTATCATACCCGCCAATATGTGAACAAAGAAAATACCCACTCAATTCCTTCATGGACAACCGTTGATGTCGGTTCTGCTTATAAAACAACTGTTTCCAATACCCCTGTAACATTGAGGCTAAACATCAATAATATTTTAAATGAACACTATTGGTCTGGCGTTGCTTCGTACAGCACCTTCGCTCAAGGCTCACCAAGAACTGTAATGGGATCAATTGCTGTTGACTTTTAAGAGGTGAAAATCATGGTGGATCAATCTAACTTAGTCAATATATCAACTGTTGTTCATTTATCAGCTAAAACAATAGCCCCAACAGAGCTTCCTCCTATTATGGATCCTCAGATTCATCAACTGTGTTTTTCTAATAATGAACAGCTTGTCGGATTGATTAAGCGGTATGGTTCACCATTGAACTTAGTTTTTCCTCATACGATGAAACAGAACATCCAAAAACTGAAGGCTGTTTTTCAAGAAAACAACGTGAATGGATGTATTTTATATGGTGTGAAAGTTAATCAATCAAACGTCCTGCTCAGAACAGCTATCGAAGAAAATATTGGAGTTGATGTTTCAAGCCTTCATGAATGGAGAGATGCCAGCCAATATGGCATTTCACCTGAAAAAATTTGCGCTACTGGCCCTGCCAAAACAGATGATTTTCTCTGGCAACTGATATTACATAACTCACTAATTGTCGTAGACTCACTTGAAGAATTACAAGATATTCTACATTTATTAGAATTTCAATCACTTAAAGCAAGAGTACTACTGCGATATCAACCGCATTCAAGCCATTCACGATTCGGCATGAAATACCCGGCTTTTGTTAATGCACTTAAATTAGTGAAACAACATGATAAATTACAATGGCAAGGGATCCACTTCCATTTAGGTGGCTATACACTAGCCTCACGGGTACAAGCTTTTCACGAAATATTACCACTGATTGAATTATCACAACAATTAGGGCTTAACATCCAAACTATCGATATCGGAGGTGGGCTACCTATTCAATATGTCCCAACAGAACATTATCAAGCTTGGGTTAATAATCAATCCACTGAAACTTATCAAAATCACCGTATTCCAACAGATTTTTATCCTTATGGTAGTGAACAGTCAGCAGAACAATGGCTTAGCACATTACTCACAAGCAAATGTACCGATAATGAAACAATCGCCCAATATATTAATAAGCTAAATGTCACATTAGCGATAGAACCTGGGCGTAGCCTTGTTGATCAAAGCGCCATCACTCTATTTCGAGTTGTACGTACCTGCCAGCAATCCGAACACCCTATTATATTTGTCGAAGGCAGTAGCTTCAGCGCCTGCGAAACGTGGTTTAACTCTGAATTTTTAATCGACCCTTTTCATATTGTTACCAAACAATCAAAACAGCAACCTATCCGAGCATGGATAGCAGGACATAGCTGTTTAGAAGATGATGTTATTACTCACAGACTTATTTTATTTAACAACCTTCCCCAAGCAGGTGACTTATTAGGATTCGTTAATACCGCGGGATATCAAATGGATTTACTTGAGAGTCAATTTCATCGGCACCCAATACCTTGCCGATTATATGTACAGGAAAACAATGTTGGGCAGTTTATCTTTTTCAAAGACACTAAATAGGTAAGCTTATGATCTACAACAAAATCACTGATTTGATAGGTAATACACCCATTTTACGTATTGCAGTACCCCATAAAAAAAGTGCCTTATTTTTAAAAATAGAAAAGAACAACCCTGGTGGAAGTATGAAGGACAGAATGGCACGTAATATGGTTATTGCAGGGCTAAAATCGGGGAAAATTAAGCCTAAAAGTACCATTATAGAATCATCATCAGGCAATACTGGAATTGGCCTTGCGCTTGCTGCTATTGAATTTGATTTACATTTTATTGCCGTTGTTGATCATCACGCCGCTCCTGACAAAATAGCGATAATGAAAGCACTAGGTGCTGAAATCCGTTATGTTACTGGTAATTATCAGGAAGACGAAGTAGCTGTTGTCGAACGTCAGCGCCTTGCTAGTGAATTAGCCTCCCAACTTCCCAATACAACGTTTATGAATCAATCAGACAATATAGCAAACTCAGGTGGTTATGCTGCATTAGTTTGTGAACTAATAGAACAAATTGGCAGAATTGATGCATATATAGGCTGTGTTGGCACTGGCGGCTCAATGACTGGTGTTTCTCAAGGCCTAAAGTCCCATAATCCACAAACTATCACTGTTGCCGTTGAACCTGAAGGGTCCATTATTTTTGGATATCCAGGGAAACCTTATTATCAATCAGGTACAGGCACTCCTGAAGGGGACGAAGTTGGATTAGTACTGGACTACAGCTGTATTGACCATAATACACAGGTTTCAGATATTCAAGCATTTGAAACTGCGCGATATATTGCTAGCCAATACGGTTTGTTAATAGGAGGCTCTACCGGAGGAATTGTCTATAAAGCCTTAGAGTATATTAATAACGATACTATTCACGGCAATATCGTTGTTATCGTAGCTGATGGCGGTGAAAAATATCTTAATACCGTATTTAATGAGCAGTGGCTTAGCTCTCGTAATTTGACCTCACCTGATATATCTCATCAACTTAATCATTGGATTACTAATACTGTTTCTTTAGAGAAAGCTAGCTAAGGAGGAAGTCATGTCGGAAGAAAAACATCTTAATGTTGTGATTTGCGGAGGAGGTCAAACGGGTCACCTTGCTGTAGCTTTATTTAGTCAATATCTAAATATAAAAACATCACTACTGACCCAAAATGCAACAACGGTTGAACGCCATCAACAGCAAAACAATATTCTGTCTGTTCATTACAATAATGGTGAGATAATAAACCATTCTGTTGGATTAATAACCAATTCACCACAACTGGTGATACCTGAAGCTGACATAGTCATTCTTACTGTCCCTTCCCATCATCAAGCAAGTTGGTTACGTTTTATTTCTGCTTATCTATCTTCTTCTAAAACTGTTTTTATCGGTGCTATTCCTGGAATTAATGGTTTTGACTGGCTTGCTGAACAGTTCTTTAAAAACAATCCTAATATCGTGATTTGGGGAATGAAAGATGTTCCTCATATAGCATGGGGATTAGAACCTGGGACTAAAGTCTGTTTCGGTGGAGAAAAGTCGGCACTTTTTATTGCTTTTCATCGTCGAGAAAATGAATCCAATAAAAAGCAGCTTCATAAATTGTTATCAAGGCTATATTCCGCACCTATTAGTATTCTCGATAACTATTTGGAAATTACCCTAACACCAGCAAACCCTATAATGCATAGCTCGGTAATCTACGGGCTAATCGGCCCATACGCTCAATGGCATAATGACTATTTTGAGTCACCTATCTGCTGGTGGAATGATTGTACCGAGCTTAGCGCCTATTATTTACAGCGTTGTGATGAAGAACGACTCTCTATTTGCCGACACTTAATAGACAACTTAGGTATTCCTTTAGTCACAGTAAAGTCCTTAATTGATGAATTACGCGAAGTTTATCCTAAACAAATTAGTGATACAAAAACCCTTTGGTCAATACTT
Source organism: Providencia sp. PROV048 (assembly GCF_033688165.1). Lineage (NCBI taxonomy): Bacteria > Pseudomonadati > Pseudomonadota > Gammaproteobacteria > Enterobacterales > Morganellaceae > Providencia > Providencia sp. PROV048. Next base: position 37,908 of record NZ_CP096360.1, read on the forward strand.
CGTACCAATGAGGCTTACCATGGTATCCAATTACCATTAATAAAACATAAGCAAAGTGGCTGGTCTTTTAATAAACAACATCGAGTATTTCAGGAAGATATTGTTTATGGGCTAAGTTTACTCGTTCATTTAAGTGAGCATCTCAATATTCCACTCCCTTATACGAATGAAATATACACTTGGTGCATGGGGTATCTAGGACTAGACCCTAACATTCCGCATCCTGCCTTCAGCGAGCTAAATCTAACTCAATATCAGGTAAGTTAACCGTGAATTTACTGAAAAGCCATCTGATTATTGGTTTCTTATTTGGTATCCAAATTGTTTCAATGGGAGCGATGGAAATGAGTGGGCCATTTTGGCCTATTCATTTACAACATAATAGCTCGGGTTGGCTACTGTCTTTTTCTTTGACAATGGTTTATGTCGCCCCTATGACTGGTGTCATGTTAACCAGTACATTTTGGGGAAGAATGGGTGATCGAATGGGTAATAAAGCAATGATGATCCGTGCATTGCTTGGCTTAGCAATTACCCAAATTTTATTATCATTTTGTAACGACCCTTGGCTAATTTTATTACTGAGAACTGTGCAAGGAGCTTGCGCAGGGTATATTGCTCCAGCTCAAGCTTATGGCGTTTCAGTCACCGATCCTAAAAAGCGAACACAGCTTTTTGCCTTCCTACAAGTATCTACAAATATCGGGTCTTTACTGGGGGCACTTTGTGGTGGGTTAATCTTAGATTATCTCAATTTCTTTTGGATCAATATAATTGCGGGGCTACTCTGTGGTGTTTGCGCAGTCACTGTATTTGTTTTCTTACCTTCAGATAAAAAACATCATCTAGTGATACAAGCAAAAAAAACATCTAACAACAAAAAAAAGTATCGCCCTCAACAAGTTGTGAAACACCTTATGTTATTAATGGGGCTTTTATTAATGAGCAGAATGCTCACCCTCCCCAGTTTTTCATTATACCTCAACCATTCCTACTCAATAGATTTCTGGGTTATTGGGTTAATTTATGGTCTACAAGCAATGGGGGTTATTCTATCTGCTCAGTTATGGGCTAAATGGTTTGAACACCAATCAATAACTGTTTCATTGGTTCGCTTAAAATGGATTATCTTCACCTGTGTCATTGTTGTTATCTGTCTTGCATTAACCCCTATAATTTTTTGGTTTGCCTCACTGTACTTGCTTTGGGGAGTTTTACTTGGTGCAACAACGCCAATACTCACGGCATTAATATCTTCAACTACATCTTCTGAACATCAAGGCTATGTACTTGGTTTATCACAAAGTATCAATCAATTCGCTTCTATTGGAGGAATTGCCTTAGGAAGTATATTTATTCTATTTCCTGGAATTGATTGGCTTTTTTATTATGTTTCAGCTGGTTATATCACAAGCCTAATTACAATCATTTTACTGATCAAACATTCATCCAATGAGGAATTATATGAAAGAAAAGCATAAATTATCTATCAAAATAGTATCCCTGTTATTGTTTTCTTTTACTTTGCTATTCTCTACTGTTATTTCAGCAGAGCAGATTGTTGTCACCGACATTCTAGATAGAAAGGTCAAGGTCAACGTTCCAGTGAAAAAAGTCATTTTAGGTGAAGGCCGTATGCTTTACCTAGTCGCCATGCTAGATAAAGAAAACCCTGCAAAACGTATTGTTGCAATGGGGAACGATATGCAAACCTCAGATCCTGCAACATGGCGCCAATATAGTGAGCATTTCCCTGAACTAAAAAAAATTCCAACATTTGGTGGCACAGAAAGACGTTCTTTAAACATAGAGCATGCATTAACTTTACAGCCTGATGTCATCATTATGAATATCGAAGCTAAAACCGCTATTGAAGAGCAAGGTCACGATAAAGCATTACAGAAGGCGGGGATCCCTATTATCTATGTCGATTTTCGCTTTAACCCATCAAAAAATACACCACCAACCATGCGCTTATTCGGTGCTTTATGGGGGAAAGAAAAAACAACTGAGAAATTCATTCAATTTAGAGAAAAACAGCTAAAACGAGTTAGTGATGTACTCACAAAAAATAATCCCCAAAAACCACGCATTTTTATTGAACGCATAGGTGGTTATACCGATGAGTGCTGTCTGACTTTTGGTGATGGTAACTTTGGTCGCTTTGTTTCACTTGCTGGTGGTAACAATATCGGCGCAAACAATGCCCCTAACACCTTCTATATGATGAATCCTGAACAAGTGCTTGCCGCTAACCCTGATAAAGTGATTATTACCAGCGCCAACTTTTCAAAATTCATGCCTGAAGGAGATTGGATAGGCTTAGGCCCAAATGAAAACCTCAATGCGGCTAAAATAAAACTAGAAAAATACTTAAAAAAACCCGCCTATACTGGCAGTAATGCCGTTAAGAACCAACAATTTTATGCTATTTGGCATCAATTCTATAACAGCCCTTATGATTTTATTGCTATACAGCAGCTCGCATATTGGATCCACCCAGAACTATTCGCTGATTTAAATGCAGATAAAACATTTAAAACATTCTATGAAAAATTTTTATCTATTCCTTATGAACCTGGATACTTTGTAAGCTTAGATAATAAGTAATTTTTTGATAAAGGTGATGTTATGACTAACGATACCTACCATATTGAATTGAAACCAATACAATTTTTTTGCTCATCAGAAGAAACAGATGAACAGCATGTTGATTATCTTAGCCACAAAATTGCCTGTGATGGGACTTGGACAACACCAATTACATGTGAAATTCACACTGGTATTATTATGGATGGTAACCACCGCTATCAAGTGGCTAAGCAACTAAAACTATCGCTGTTACCTTGTATATTACTGAGTTATCAAGATAATCGAGTCAAAGTCAACTATCAAAACTCAGACCAACCTTATGATGTGAAAAATATTTTTGAAGTTATTTTATATCAAAATAAGCTATAGCCTTATAAAACTACAAAACATCATTTTTCGCCATTATTACCAACAATTAATTTTAAATTAAGCCTATTAAAAGGCCTGTAAATATAAATAAAAATCCGATTATGCCACTAACAACATAATCGGATTTATTTATATTTCAATCATCTGAGTTACTCAACTGTCACCGACTTCGCCAAGTTACGTGGTTGGTCAACGTCTGTGCCTTTAATTAATGCAACGTGATAAGACAACAGTTGCAGAGGAACAGTGTAGAAAATTGGTGCGATCAGTTCTTCAACATGAGGTAGCGAAACAATTTTCATATTTTCACTGGCTTCAAAGCCTGCATCTTGGTCAGCGAATACATACAGCAAACCACCACGCGCACGGACTTCCTCAATGTTTGATTTCAGTTTTTCTAACAGCTCATTGTTAGGTGCAACGATGATAACAGGCATATCGGCATCAATTAACGCTAATGGGCCGTGCTTTAACTCACCCGCTGCATATGCTTCTGCGTGAATGTAAGAAATCTCTTTTAATTTCAGAGCCCCTTCAACTGCAATAGGGAACTGATCACCGCGACCTAAGAACAATGCGTGATGTTTATCTGAGAAATCTTCTGCCAATGCCTCGATAACTTTATCTTGCGATAACATGCTTTCAATACGAGCCGGTAGCGCATGTAGAGCGTGAGAAATGTTTTCTTCGAGCTCAGGATTAGCACCTTTCAAGCGGCCCATATACGCAACTAACATCAGTAAGACGGTTAACTGTGTGGTAAATGCTTTAGTGGATGCCACACCAATTTCTGCCCCTGCCTTGGTCATCAAAGCAAATTCAGATTCACGTACCAGTGAAGAACCTGCGACGTTACATACCGCTAAAGAGGTCAAATAACCTAACTCTTTCGATAAACGCAATGCTGCCAGTGTATCAGCGGTTTCACCTGATTGGGATAGCGTAATCATTAAGCTATTTTTACGGTGCGCAGGGTTACGGTAGCGATACTCTGAAGCGATTTCCACATCACATGGAATACCGGCCAAAGACTCAAACCAATAACGTGCAACCATGCCAGCATTGTAAGATGTCCCGCAAGCTACAATTTGGATATGTTCAACTTGAGATAAAATTTCACTCGCACGAGGACCTAACTCGCTTAAATCAATGCCATTATCTTTGCTAAAACGCCCTTCAAGGGTGTTTTTAATCGCCATCGGCTGTTCATAAATCTCTTTTTGCATGTAATGACGGTAAACGCCTTTATCGCCCGCATCATATTGAACGTTTGATTCAATTTGCTCGCGATCGACCGCTTCACCACTTTTATCAAAAATACGAACAGTACGACGAGTGACCTCGGCAACATCCCCTTCTTCAAGGTAAATAAAGCGACGAGTCACAGGCAACAGCGCTAATTGGTCTGATGCTAAAAAGTTTTCACCCACACCTAAACCAATAACCAATGGGCTACCAGAACGTGCGGCGACTAATAATTCAGGAATACGGCTATCCATAATCACAGTACCGTAAGCACCGCGCAATTGTGGGATAACACGTTGAACTACTTCCACCAGCGAACCGCCCTTTTGTTGCTCATGGTGAACAAGGTGCGCAATCACTTCAGTGTCAGTTTCTGAACTAAAGACATAACCGAGTTTTTTCAGTTCATCTTTCAGTTCTAAATAGTTTTCAATAATGCCGTTATGAACAACAGCAATATAACCAGAGGTATGTGGGTGAGCATTACGTTCACTTGGAATACCATGAGTCGCCCAACGGGTATGTGCAATCCCCGTTCCACCCGATACTGGGTTTTTCTCCGCTTCTTCCGCTAACATTTGCACTTTGCCGACTTCACGTAAGCGTTGCAAATGACCTTCGTGATCAACGACAGCCATACCCGCTGAGTCATAACCACGATACTCAAGACGACGAAGACCTTCTAACAGAATTTCTGCAATATCACGTTGTGCAACAGCACCTACAATTCCACACATATTTTTTTGATTCCTAGACAAAAGGTTCCTTTCTTGAGAAACCTTCATTTGTCGCAACCTAATTGTTGTACAGTTTTCACTGCTCCCCAGCCTTGTAGAAAATGGGGATATTATTTTTATATTGCTACCTTGGGTAGCTATTTTAATTTTTGCTATTTAAATAGCTTTTTTATAATAGGTGAGATAACGCTACCTCTCCTCAATATTTACTTATTTTTTCTTAACTGGACGTTGCCAGTTTTTAATATGCATTTGTTTTACACGGCTAACGACAAGTTCGTCTTCATTCACATCACGTGTAACCGTCGTGCCAGCGCCTATTGTTGCACCTTTGGCAACAGAAACTGGCGCAACTAACTGAGTATCAGACCCTACAAACACATCATCACCAATAATGGTTTTATGTTTATTGGCACCATCATAATTACAAGTGATGGTACCTGCGCCAATATTCACGTTATCACCAATTTGGGCATCTCCGAGGTAACTTAAATGACCCGCTTTAGAACCTAAACCTAAAGAGGCATTTTTCATTTCGACGAAATTACCGACGTGTGCTTTGGCTGCTAATTTAGCACCTGGACGTAAACGCGCAAAAGGACCAACCGTACATTCAGCTGATAATTCAGAGTTTTCTATGACTGAATACGGGCTAATCACTGAGTTATCACCGATTACACAATCTTTCAAAATACAGCCAGATTGAATATGTACGTTATTCCCTAATGTAACGTTACCTTCGATAATCACGTTAGTATCAATAATAATATCGCGACCATGAGTTAGATTTCCGCGCAGGTCAAAACGTGCAGGGTCAATCAACATAACACCGGCTAATAACAGTTTTTCCGCTTGTTCTTTCTGATAAACTCTTTCTAACGCAGCCAGCTGTAGGCGGTTATTCACCCCTTCCATCTCACTTAAATGTTTAGGATGAACGGTTGCAATTTTATTACCTTCTTTATGTGCTAATGCAATAATATCAGTAATATAGTATTCGCCTTGTGCGTTATCGTTGTTCAGCTGTGCCAACCAACGTTTGAAATCTTTACCACTGGCAACCATGATCCCAGTGTTAATCTCTTGGATTTTACGTTGCTCTTCAGTCGCATCTTTTTGCTCAATAATACCGACAACTTCATTATTTTCACGAATGATACGGCCATACCCTGTTGGGTTATCTAAAATAACCGTCAGCAAGCCAATACCACCTTGTGGTTTGACTTCAATCAGCCTGTCCAAGGTATCTTTAGCGATTAACGGCACGTCACCATAGAGCATGACAATATCTTCATCATCTTGGAAGCTAGGGGCAGCTTGTTGCATCGCATGGCCCGTACCGAGTTGCTCCGCCTGCAATACCCAATTGAGGTTTTGCTCACCTAGTTTTTCTTTCAGTAAATCACCGCCATGTCCGTATACCAGATGAATATCTGATGCACCAATGGATTTTGCTGTATCTATAACATGCTGAACCATTGGTTTGCCTGCAAGCAAATGCAAAACTTTAGGTAGCTCTGAATACATCCGTGTGCCTTTACCGGCAGCTAAAATCACGACACTTTTTCTTTGCACAGTCATTTTTCCTGAAACTCCAACTTAGGGATGAAAGTAAACCTATTTCCTTTATAAATTACTACATATTTCGCTCAAATAAAAAAGCCAGTTAGACTTAACCAACTGGCTTTTTTTACTATACCGCTATCATTACATTAGCTTTTTAGTTAACTCGATAACTCGAAGTTTCGCTATTGCTTTTGCAAGTTCTGCTGATGCCTGAGCATAATCAACATCGCCGTGAGCTTTACGGACGTGTTCTTCCGCTTTGCGTTTAGACTCCACTGCACGAGCTTCGTCTAAATCTTTACCACGGATCGCTGTATCAGCGAGTACGATAACACCATTTGGTTGTACTTCTAAAATACCGCCGGAGAGGTAAATTAGCTCTTCTTCACCAAACTGTTTGGTAATACGTACCATGCCCGGTTTTATGGCAGTCAGCAGCGGGGTATGCTGCGGGTAAATCCCCAGCTCACCTTCACTACCTGTCACCTGAATTTTCTGTACCATGCCTTCAAACATTTGTTTTTCAGCACTCACTACAGTCAGGTGGTATGTCATTGCAGCTACCATATCAACCTCCTGTCAGCTGGATTAAAGCTTTTTCGCTTTTTCCACAGCTTCTTCAATGGTACCAACCATATAGAACGCTTGTTCTGGCAGGTGGTCGTAATCACCGTTCAGGATCCCACTGAAGCCACGGATAGTGTCTTTCAGAGAAACGAACTTACCTGGTGAACCGGTAAATACTTCAGCAACGAAGAATGGTTGAGACAGGAAGCGCTGGATCTTACGAGCACGAGCAACAACCAGTTTGTCTTCTTCAGACAGTTCATCCATACCCAGGATTGCAATGATATCTTTCAGTTCTTGGTAACGTTGCAGAATAGACTGAACGCCACGAGCAACATCATAGTGCTCTTGACCAACAACCAGTGGGTCAAGTTGACGGCTAGTAGAATCCAGAGGGTCAACCGCAGGGTAAATACCCAGTGATGCGATTTGACGGCTCAGAACTACCGTTGCGTCTAAGTGAGCAAAGGTGGTTGCTGGTGATGGGTCAGTCAAGTCATCCGCAGGAACGTAAACCGCTTGAACGGAAGTGATAGAACCTGTTTGAGTTGAGGTAATACGTTCTTGCAGAACACCCATCTCTTCCGCCAGCGTTGGCTGATAACCTACCGCTGAAGGCATACGGCCTAACAGTGCTGATACTTCAGTACCTGCCAGTGTATAACGATAGATATTGTCAACGAACAGCAGTACGTCACGACCTTCGTCACGGAATTTTTCAGCCATAGTCAGACCAGTCAACGCAACGCGCAGACGGTTTCCTGGTGGCTCGTTCATCTGGCCATAAACCAGTGATACTTTATCCAAAACGTTTGAGTCGGTCATTTCATGATAGAAGTCGTTCCCTTCACGAGTACGCTCACCAACACCTGCGAATACTGAGTAACCTGAGTGCTCAATCGCGATGTTACGGATCAGTTCCATCATGTTTACTGTTTTACCAACACCCGCACCACCGAACAGACCAACTTTACCACCTTTCGCGAATGGACAGATTAAGTCCATTACTTTGATACCGGTTTCCAGCAGTTCTGTTGAGTTAGCTAATTCTTCATAGCTAGGTGCAGCACGGTGAATTGACCAGCGCTCTTCTTCGCCGATATCACCTTTCATATCAATAGGTTGACCCAGAACGTTCATGATACGTCCTAAAGTTGCTTTACCTACTGGTACTTCAATTGGGTGCTCTAAGTTTACAACTTCTAAACCACGGCTCAGGCCATCTGATGTACCCATTGCGATACAACGGACAACACCACCGCCTAACTGTTGCTGAACTTCCAACACCAGTTTTTCTTTACCGTTAACAACCTCAAGAGCGTCGTACACTTTTGGTACGTCATCTTGAGGGAACTCGACGTCCACAACGGCGCCGATTACCTGGATAATCTTTCCAGTAGCCATCTTGAATCCTCTACGTAATTCGTAAACCTAGCTGTTAAACCGCGGAAGCACCCGAAACGATTTCGGTAAGCTCCTGAGTAATGCTGGCCTGACGAGCTTTGTTGTAAACCAACTGTAACTCTTTGATCAGGTTTCCACCATTATCAGTAGCGGCTTTCATCGCTACCATTCGTGCGGCCTGCTCACTAGCCAGGTTTTCAACGACGCCCTGATAAACCTGCGACTCGATATAACGACGTAGCAGGGTATCCAGCAACGCCTTAGGATCGGGTTCGTAAATGTAATCCCAAGACTTCTTCTTCAGTGTTTCATCATCACTTGCAGGCAATGGTAACAATTGAAGAATAGTTGGCTCCTGAGACATTGTATTGATGAACTTATTCGTCACCACATACAGTTTATCCAAACGCCCTTCATCATAGGCTTGTAGCATAGTGTTAACTGGACCAATCAAGTCCGAAAGCGTTGGGTTATCCCCCATTCCGGTAACTTGAGTCACGACATTACCGCCCACAGAACCGAAGAATGATACCGCTTTAGAACCGATTAAAGCCAAATCAACCTGAACGTTTTTCTCAGACCATAACTTCATATCTGCTAACAGTTTTTTGAACAAGTTAATGTTCAAGCCACCACACAGACCACGGTCTGTTGAAACAACCAGATACCCGACACGCTTAACTTCACGCTCTTCGAGATATGGGTGTTTATATTCCAGATTACCTAACGCTAGGTGACCAATCACACTGCGCATGGTTTCTGCATAAGGACGGCTGGCCGCCATGCGTTCCTGCGTTTTACGCATTTTGGACGCAGCGACCATTTCCATCGCTTTAGTGATCTTTTGTGTATTTTGTACACTTCCGATCTTGGAACGTATCTCTTTTGCGCCGGCCATTTCTGCTTCTCCTTATTAACCAGACGGCCCTAGGAACTGGGCCGAATAGTATTACCAGGACTGAGTTGCTTTAAATGATTCGAGCAGTTTTTTCAACTTGCCTTCGATATCATCGTTATAGCTACCAGCCGGGCCAATTTCGTTCATAAGGTCAGCATGCTCGCGCTGTGCAAAAGAAACTAAAGCAGCTTCAAACGCACCAATTTTCGCTAACTCAACATCATCCAAGAACCCACGTTCTGCCGCGAACAGAGACAGTGCCTGCTCTGCTACTGACATAGGTGCGTACTGTTTCTGTTTCAGCAGTTCAGTTACTTTCTGACCATGACTTAACTGTTTACGAGTCGCGTCATCGAGGTCGGAAGCAAACTGAGCAAACGCTGCCAGTTCACGATACTGAGCAAGTGCGGTACGGATACCACCAGACAGTTTCTTGATAATTTTAGTCTGAGCAGCACCACCAACACGAGATACTGAAATACCTGGGTTAACCGCTGGACGAATACCAGAGTTAAACAGGTTAGATTCCAGGAAGATCTGACCATCTGTAATCGAAATTACGTTTGTTGGTACGAATGCAGAAACGTCACCAGCTTGGGTTTCAATGATAGGCAGAGCTGTCAATGAACCTGTTTTGCCTTTAACTTCACCTTTAGTAAAGTTTTCTACGTATTCAGCGTTAACGCGAGCAGCACGCTCAAGTAAACGTGAGTGCAGATAGAAAACGTCACCTGGGTAAGCTTCACGTCCTGGTGGACGACGCAGCAACAGTGAGATTTGACGGTACGCAACAGCCTGTTTAGACAGGTCATCGTATACAATAAGTGCATCTTCACCGCGGTCACGGAAATATTCACCCATCGCGCAACCAGCATATGGTGCTAAGTATTGCAGAGCAGCTGATTCAGATGCTGTAGCAACAACAACGATAGTATTTTGCAGTGCGCCGTGCTCTTCCAGTTTACGAACTACGTTAGAAACGGTAGACGCTTTCTGGCCGATAGCTACGTACACACATTTGATGCCTGAGTCGCGTTGGTTGATGATTGCATCGATTGCCAAAGCAGTTTTACCTGTTTGACGGTCACCGATAACAAGCTCACGCTGACCACGACCGATTGGAATCATGGCATCGACTGATTTATAACCAGTTTGAACTGGTTGATCAACAGATTGACGGTCGATAACACCTGGAGCAATAACTTCTACAGGAGAGAAGCCATCGTTATCAACAGGACCTTTACCATCAATTGGTTGACCCAGTGTATTCACAACACGTCCTAGCAGGCCACGGCCTACTGGAACTTCAAGAATACGACCAGTACATTTAACTTTCATGCCTTCTGCCAAGTCGGCATAAGGACCCATGACGACCGCACCAACAGAGTCACGCTCTAAGTTCAGTGCGATAGCGTAACGGTTGCCAGGCAGCGCGATCATTTCACCCTGCATGACTTCGGCTAAACCGTGAATACGAATAATACCGTCATTAACGGATACAATCGTACCTTCATTGTGAGCTTCACTCACAACATCGAACTGAGCAATACGCTGTTTGATCAGTTCGCTGATTTCGGTGGAATTCAGTTGCATATGCTCCAGTCCCCTTAAGACTGCAAGACGTCAGTTAAACGCTCTAAGCGACCGCGGATACTCCCGTCAATAACGAGGTCTCCAGCACGAATGATCACTCCAGCAATAACAGACTTATCAATTTTGCAATTCAGCTTAACTTTGCGTGACAGACGTTTTTCCATCGCTGCAGAAATTTTAGCTGACTGCTGTTCACTCAGTTCGTTGGCAGAAATTACATCAACTTCAATGGTTGATTCCAGAGAATCACGCAATTGGATAAATTGCGTTAACACTTCTGGTAGCGTCGTTAAACGCCCGTTATCCGCCATAACACGAATCAGATTCTGAACATGCTCGTCAATTTCATCTCCACAAACAGAGATAAACGTTTTAGCTAATGTTTCTGGTGCAATAGAACCAGAAAGCAGCTCTCCAACCTGTTCATTGCGCGTCACCTCAGCGGTGAAGGCTAGCATTTCCTGCCATTTAGCAACAGCTTGGTTTTCCACAGCAAAGTCAAAAGCTGCTTTGGCGTAGGGGCGAGCTACAGTAGCAATTTCAGACATGCCCCTCCCTCCTTACAGTTCAGCGACTAGTTTATCAACGATGTCGCTGTTAGCAGCTTCATCCACGGAACGTTCGATGATCTTCTCGGCACCTGCGATAGCAAGCATCGCAACCTGTTTACGTAACTCTTCACGTGCACGTTTGCGCTCAGCATCAATTTCAGCTTGCGCTTGCGCGACGATTTTTGCACGTTCTGCTTCCGCTTCTGCTTTTGCTTCATCAATCATTTGAACGCGCTGTTTATTCGCTTGTTCAATGATGACTTGTGCTTCAGCTTTCGCTTTTTTCAGTCGGTCGGTTGCGTCGGTTTGCGCCAGTTCCAGGTTCTTTTTAGCACGTTCTGCGGAAGATAAACCGTCAGCAATTTCTTTTTGACGTTTTTCAATGGCCGCCATAATCGGTGGCCATACATACTTCATACAGAACCAAACAAACAGGACAAACGCGATAGCCTGGCCGAGGATTGTTGCATTTAGATTCACAGACAATACCTCATATTCATTAGTGAATTAATGTTCTTACAGTGTTCCGTAACGTTAATTAGGCAACAGCGAACATTACATACAAGCCCAGACCAACAGCAATCATCGGAATAGCATCGACCAGACCCATTACGATAAAGAACTGTGTACGCAGCAGAGGAATTAAATCTGGCTGACGAGCAGCACCTTCTAAAAATTTACCACCTAGGATGCCGATACCGATCGCAGCACCGATCGCCGCTAAGCCCATCATCACAGCGGCAGCCATGTACAGCAGATCCATACTCAGGTTTTCCATGACAGTCTCCAGTTTGTTTCAGTTAATACAATTATTGATAAAATTAAATTAGTGTTCTTCAGATGCCATCGACAGATAAACAACCGTCAGAACCATAAAAATAAAGGCTTGTAGCGTAATAATCAGTATGTGGAAGATAGCCCAAGGTAGGCTTAACAACCACTGTGACCACCACGGAAGCAGAGCCGCGATAAGAATAAAGATCAATTCACCTGCATACATGTTACCAAACAGTCGCAGACCGAGTGATACAGGTTTTGACAGCAGGCTTACCCCTTCAAGAATCAAGTTGACTGGAATGAAGACAGGATGGTTAAAAGGCTGCATTGTGAGCTCTTTTGTAAATCCGCCAATTCCTTTCATTTTGATGCTGTAGAAGAGGATTAGGATAAACACACCAATAGCCATCGATAATGTGACACTAACATCTGCGGTTGGTACTGCACGTAATGCAGGTAACCCGAGATAATGCTCAGCAATATACGGAAGGAAATCAATTGGGAGTAAATCCATTAGGTTCATTAAGAATACCCAGACGAACACCGTTAATGCTAAAGGAGCAATAACTTTGCTCTTGCCGTGATACATATCACGGACTGAGTTATCAACGAAACCAATGATCAGTTCTATTGCAGTCTGTAACTTACCGGGTACGCCACTAGTCGCATTGGCTGCAACTCTTCTAAATAGCCACAGGAACAGAGCCCCGAGAACTACCGAGAAAAAAAGCGAGTCAATGTTCAACGTCCAAAATGTTGGACTAGCGTGGGGATCGACCAACTTAAAGGTACTCAGGTCCAACTGAAGGTTTTTCAGATGGTGGCCTATGTAATCCTCTGTAGTCATCACTTCTCCTGATGCAGACATGATGCCTCTTACCCTTTTGTAGTTTAAAAATACTTACCGTTTAAAAACGGCTGGTGCAACAATCTGAACAATTAGCACCGCTAAATAGGTCAAACCCAGTGGTGTTAATGACGCTTTGAACACACCGAAAGCAACAACTAAGACAGCGATAGTTGTAACAACCTTTAGCCCTGCTCCTAATGCTAAGAACCAGGCAATGCGGACAGGTTCATCCTCTCCTTTTGCTTTCTGAAATTGTGCTAGCAGCATAAATACGATATTTGGTAACCAGCATGCTAACCCACCAGCAAGAGCAGAGGCCCCCCATTCTATACTATTTGCACAGAAAGCCCCACTGAGGATCACTAAAGTTATAAACTGAACAGACAACTGCTTTGCAGCGTGTTTGTTGTCATAAAGGGATACAGACATAACTTTTTGTTTACTCCCAGCTCTTCTCAGCCTCAGAAACGCTAAGTGTTGTATAAAACTGCCTTTGCGTAAATGTGTCAAGAGACAAAAACGTGCAAATTATACGGGCAGGCGAAATGAATTCAATCAGTAAGTAGCGAAAAGGTGAATAAATATTTAATTTTTTCGAGTTGGCGCAGAATTGTCGCTGTAATAATTAATAAATAGTTAATGAATTGCTGCACATATTCACATTAATGTGATAAATATCACATTTGACTTTATCCTCTTTATTTATTCTTTCAACTTTACTGACAACAAAAAATAGATTTAATCTGTAAATCAAACAATTAAATAATTAGTTTTTTAAGTTAAATTTAAACGTGATAAATCAAATATTTCACTGTTAACTATTTACCTAGCTAAATCGATTAAGTAAAAATTGCCAATTAGCCAGCATTTTTTCTATCAACACTTTATTTTTGAAACTTATTCGTTATTTCCATGTAAATAACACGTGAAATATAAGTATTTATTCTTTAGCTAAAAATAAAAATAGCCGGTGCTTTTTAACACACCGACTATCGCTCTAAAAGACAAAATATTTTGACAGAAAGCAACTTTATTTTATAGAAACTTTAACTAAATGGCGCTGCTCATCAAGTTCAGGTACTTCAAGCTCTGTAATAGATTCAATCACAAAACCTTCTGGTAGCACCATTTCATCATCACGAATGACACCTTTAAGTGCATAAAAGCGCCCTTCAGATGAAGGTAAATGATGGCACCAACTCAACATATCATTCAGCGAAGCAAATGCGCGGCTAATCACACCATCAAAACCATCTTCAACTGGATATTCTTCAACACGTGATTGAACAGGCTCAATATTAGTTAGCCCTAACTCATGTTGAACCTGTTTTAGAAAGCGTATGCGCTTCCCTAAGCTGTCCAGTAAAACAAAATGGGAATCAGGTCGAACAATTGCTAAAGGAACACCAGGCAAACCAGGACCGGTTCCTACATCAATAAATTTTGTTCCGTTGAGTTGATCGTTCACCACTATGCTATCCATGATATGGCGGATTAACATCTGCTGTGGGTCACGTACCGATGTCAGGTTATAGGCTTTATTCCATTTCGCTAATAACCCAACATAATCAACTAACTGCTGTTTTTGCTTTTCCGTTAAGTCGATATCGGTTTTTACTAGCAATTGATTAAGTTTCGATAATAAATCCACGTTAAGCGCTCCGGCGTAGCATGCCTTGTTTTTTCAGCCAAACAAGTAAAATAGAGATTGCAGCAGGCGTGATCCCTGAAATTCGTGATGCTTGACCAATAGATGTTGGTTTATGATCGTTTAGTTTCGCCATCACTTCGTTAGACAACCCTTTGACTTGTTTGTAATCAAGGTCAACAGGCAACAAGGTATTTTCATTACGCAGTTGTCTTTCAATTTCTTCTTTTTGACGAGCAATATACCCTTCGTATTTAACTTGGATTTCCACTTGATCCGCAGCTTGAGGATCATCAATACCCGGTGCAAAAAGGTTGAGTGAAGTTAACATTTTATAAGTCATTTCTGGGCGACGGAGTAAATCTTCCCCATTTGCTTCTTTAGATAATGGAACGATTAAAATTCCATCTATTTCTGTGTGGTTATCCGATTTAGGATGAACCCAGATATCTTTTAAGCGCTGACGCTCTTTTTCAATCAATTCGACTTTGTTATTAAAATGCGCCCAGCGAACATCATCAACTAAACCTAACTCTCGGCCTTTTTCTGTCAGACGTAAATCTGCATTGTCTTCACGAAGCATCAAACGGTATTCAGCACGTGAGGTAAACATACGGTAAGGTTCTTTTGTCCCTAAAGTACAAAGGTCGTCAACGAGAACACCAATATAAGCTTGGTCACGACGAGGGAACCAACCTTCTAAACCAAAGGCATGTTGTGCAGCATTAAGGCCGGCTAGTAGTCCTTGGGCCCCTGCTTCTTCATAACCTGTTGTACCGTTAATTTGGCCAGCAAAAAATAAGCCATCAATAAATTTACTTTCAAGCGTTTGTTTTAGATCTCTAGGGTCAAAGAAATCATATTCAATAGCATAACCAGGACGAATGATCCTTGCATTTTCCATTCCTTTCATGGAATGAACAATTTGCATTTGAACATCAAATGGTAAGCTGGTGGATATCCCGTTAGGGTAAATTTCATTGCTTGTTAAGCCTTCTGGCTCTAAGAAGATCTGATGTGAGTCTTTATCGGCAAAACGCATAACTTTATCTTCGATCGAAGGGCAATAACGTGGGCCGATCCCTTCAATAACCCCTGCATACATAGGGCTACGATCCAAGTTATTTCTGATCACTTCATGGGTTTTTTCATTGGTATAGGTGATATGACAAGGCATCTGCTGTGGATGTTGATCTTGTGAACCTAAAAATGAAAATACCGGCATTGGATCATCACCTAGCTGTTGAGCTAACTGACTGAAATCAATAGTTCTTGCATCAATACGTGGTGGCGTTCCTGTTTTTAAACGATTAACACGTAAAGGCAATTCTCTCAAACGTTGAGAAAGTGAAATTGAAGGGGGATCACCTGCACGACCACCACTGTAATTTTCTAAACCTATATGAATTTTGCCATCAAGGAAAGTACCAACGGTTAAGACTACCGCTTTGGCTTTAAATTTTAAGCCCATGCGAGTAATAGCCCCTGTAACTCGATTGTTTTCAACAATTAAGTCTTCTACAGGTTGTTGGAAAATCATCAAATTAGGCTGATTTTCTAAAGCCATTCTGACAGCTTGGCGATAAAGAACACGGTCAGCTTGTGCTCGGGTTGCACGAACTGCAGGCCCTTTGCTGGCATTTAATGTTCTAAATTGAATACCTGCTTTGTCTGTTGCTGTGGCCATTAGACCACCAAGGGCATCAATTTCTCTAACCAGATGCCCCTTACCGATCCCACCGATGGCTGGGTTGCAAGACATCTGGCCCAATGTATCAATATTGTGAGTCAGTAATAGGGTTTGACGCCCCATACGTGCAGCTGCCATTGCTGCTTCAGTACCGGCATGACCACCACCAATTACGATGACGTCAAATTGCTCTGGATAAAACATGTGTGGACCTTAAACGTTAGAAAATGCGGATTGTGCATTTGAGGAGAGAATTCTACTCAAGTTTGAGGAAGAGACCAAGCTTTAGGTTTCTCCCCTATATAATATAAAGATCTTTTTATTTAAAGATCTCTTTATTAGATCTTTTATTAGGATCACTCGTTTCTGTGGATAAGTGGATTTTCACTTTAAAGATCATAAAAGTGTAAAGGATCATATACTGTGAATGATCCGTGATCCATTTGCGTATAAGCTGGGATCAAAAAGGGTACTTATACACAGGGCATGGGGAACCTAAAACTTATACTCTGGATAACTACGGGTTAATACCGGGATCTTCCCTGAGTTATCCACAGTTGATTGCTGTTATTTTAATCAAATTAGAGTTCGTTTGCCCAAATTTTAACCCATTCCCCTGCGGGATCTTCGGGTATTTCGTGTTGTTGGACATCAATTTCCAAACATTCACCGATCCTTTTAGCCCCTTGCTTGGTTAACAAGTCATCTATTTTATGGATCGCACCACAAAAAGTGTCATATTCAGAGCTACCGATCCCTACCGAGCCAAATTGAACTTGGCTTAGATCAGGAGCACTTTCTTCTATTGAATCAAAAAGAGGTTGAATATTTTCAGGGAGATCACCTGCACCATGTGTTGAGCTCACCACCAGCCATATGCCTTCAAGTGTTAAGTCATCAAGCTCCGGGCCATGTTGAATTTCGGTTTCATGACCGAGTTCTTCTAAAATCTCAGCCATGTGCTCGGCAACATACTCCGCACTGCCCATTGTACTGCCACTTATTAAGGTTACTTTTGTCATGGTGATTCTCTTTCACAATAATAGGGCGCTATTGTACGCTGTGAATGAGCTGGGATCTACCTGTGGATAATGTGGTTATATCATTTTTTTTCTACGGATTGATTGTTCGTAAGATCGGGTTTTGTAAGGAGATCAGTGTTTCTGTGGATTGTATCTCATCAATGGTCTGAATTTTGTTGATAAGTACGTCTTGTAAAGAATCGATAGAACGGCACATTACTTTAATAAAAATGCTGTATTGCCCTGTTGTATAGTACACCTCGACAACTTCTTCTAAGGCATCTAATTTTTTTAGTGCGGTTGGGTAATCTTTTGCACTTTTTAAAATAATGCCAATAAAGCAGCAAACATCGAACCCTAATTGTTTTGGGTTTATATCAATACGTGTGCCTTTAATAATTCCTGCTTGTTTCATTTTTTCGACACGGACATGAATTGTCCCGGGACTAACAGCGAATTTTTTGGCTAATTCAGCATACGGTATGCGTGCATTTGCCATTAATTCGTGAAGTATGTCACGATCGAGATTATCGATTTGATAATTTTCCGGCATTATTTCACCTCTATTTTAACGATTATTCATTTTTATACCTGTTTTTTTATTCAAAATAAACAGTAAAGGCTTTTTTTAATGATGGATATTGAATTTATACCTCATTTTGTTGCTTAATCTATACATCAGCTAATACAGCTAACAAATTATGGGAATAAATTATGGACAAGTCATTTATCGAACATCAGCAACAAATTAGTTTTGTGAAATCATATTTCTCACGTTTACTTGAAAAAGAATTAGGGTTAATTGAAGTTCAAGGGCCAATCCTAAGCCGCTTAGGGGATGGTACTCAAGACAACTTATCTGGCAGCGAAAAAGCCGTTCAAGTGAAAGTGAAATCAATTCCAGGTGCAACCTTTGAAGTGGTTCATTCTTTGGCTAAATGGAAACGTAAAACCTTAGGGCGTTTCGGTTTTAGTAAAGGCCAAGGTTTATACACTCATATGAAAGCGTTGCGTCCGGACGAAGATCGCTTAACCCCAATCCACTCCGTTTATGTTGATCAGTGGGATTGGGAAAAAGTGATGGCAGATGAGGAACGTACACTTCCTTATCTGAAGCAGACAGTGGGTAAAATCTATAAGGCAATAAAAGAAACAGAAGCTGCCGTAAGTAAAGAATTTGGGTTGGCACCGTTCCTGCCTGACCAAATCCACTTTATTCACAGTGAAGAGTTGTTACAGCGCTACCCTGATTTAGATGCGAAAGGGCGTGAACGCGCAATCGCAAAAGAATTAGGTGCAGTATTCTTAATTGGTATCGGTGGTAAGCTATCTAGCGGTGAATCACATGATGTTCGTGCGCCAGACTACGATGACTGGACAACAAAAAATGAAGACGGTTTTTGTGGTTTGAACGGCGACATCATTGTGTGGAACCCTGTTTTACAGGACGCATTTGAGCTTTCTTCAATGGGAATTCGCGTAAGTCCTGAGTGTTTAACTCGTCAATTAAGTTTAACTGGCGATGAAAAACGTATGGAATTAGAGTGGCACCAAGCGTTAGTGAAAGGTGAAATGCCACAAACTATCGGTGGTGGTATTGGCCAGTCTCGCTTAGTTATGCTACTTCTTCAACGCCAACACATTGGCCAAGTGCAATGTGGTGTATGGGGTGCTGAAATGCAAGAATCCGTTGAAGGTATGCTGTAATTAGCGGCTAAAGCGGCGTAACAGCCTGCTTTTTAACCCAGTATCAAAACGCCAAATATGGTCAAAGATCTTCATGATACTGGGTTTCCCATAATTTGATACAGATACCGCATGGAAGCGGTATTTACCTTTCTTCTGCATAATCTTTATTTTCTGAATTAACTCATCCGGTAAACGCTGAGCAACAAAATCAGAAATCACCACGGCATCTGCATCAATCCACTGTTTTGATTCCAATTTTATTGCGGTTTCTTGCAAACAAGCCGCAAGGTCAGTCCCACCTTTAAATGTTTGATGTAAAAAACGAATACATTGCTCTAAGCCATCAATAGAAAGTAAATCGTAATGCACAATTTCTGTGGAAAATAACATCACATGGCATGAGCGGTTATCCGCCAGCGCAATTTTCATTAGCGCGAGGCAAAATGCTTTGGCGCAGCGTTCATTTAAACCGCCCATCGAACCCGATGTATCAATACATACAACAAATGGTCCTCTTGGCTGTTCTTCATTATGGTGGTGGGTAATAGGGCGCAGAACTTTTCTTTCTTGCCAGCTATCTCCTTGTAACCGATAAGTTAGAAGCTGTTTTTCGAGTAATTTTCGATAGAACTCAAATTCAATATCTTCAAGGCCTAACATAGCGAGTTCTGCAGGTAATAACCGTAAAATATCATCACTCTGATTTAAGCCATTAACTTGCTCAGGAACCGTTTCTGGCACTTTTTCCATGATAGTCATTGGTTCAAGAAAAACACTATCATCAGGAATGGATTGAGCGGATTGGCTACGGCCTAATAATTGGGCTATTTTTTCTAATTCAGGCTGCTGACGTAAAAATTCACTGTATCGGCTTAATAATTGGTCATTATAAGCGGAAGTCATGTTCACACCTTTGGTTAAATCCCACAGCCGGCCAGCAGCACGATCATTTTCGCCAAGAATATCTTCTAAATTACCACTTAGAGCCAGTCGGCGTTGTAATTCTGCCAATAATTGTTCTTTTTCCTGTTCTAGTAGCTCTTTATGTAGTGTTGTAACTTGTAAAATTAAGCTAATACGCCATCTTTGAACAAACAGTGATTGCCTTGCACTGCGGTTTTCTATTTTCCCACTCTGTAGCTGATATGCCTCACGGTAAAAAGGGGAATCCAGTTGGTGAAGTTTTGCGATGACATTAGGTAATCGGATAAAAAAGGCATCTGTCGAAATCCCAAGGGACTGACGATAAAGTTCAAATTCTTCTGAAAGTTGTGCGGGAACAAGCGCATCTTGCATACGCTGTTTGAGATCCTTTTTCCAACCCGATAAATCTTTGAGTAAAGCTTTTTTTAATCGAGGATGTTTTTCAAAAAATACCGCCAATTGAGGAGTTGCTAGCAAAGATATAATTATCTCTTCAATTAATTGGCCTTCATTAACCGAAAGCAGCATTTCTAATGTGGCTAAACTCATCATCGCTATTCGGCCACTTTACCCGTGATTTGGTTACGTAATTGGTTTAGCTTTTCAGTGAGCTTTATAAAACTTTGTTCAATATCCGCAAGCCAGTGTGGTTCAATAAATAAGTTGGGCTGCTGTTTTTCAAACTGATAGCGTGCGGCTTGAATCTCACCTTGAATTTTATCTAGCTTGTCTAGCCACTCTTGGTTATTTGTATTTGGCGCAAGTGACGAGGTTTTATCTTGAATATATAAAGTAGATGATTGATGACTTACATCTAATAACTGTATCTGGTTTAAATTATTTACCTCAGCAGCAATGTCTTGCGCAAAACCAATCCCATTTAGATGAGCGGACAGTGTCGTTCCTTTATTTAAGAAGGTTATTAGTGACTTTTTATCAGTTGTTACAAAGGTAACTTTCATATTATGCAGTTGAAGTGGACGATGTAAAAACAGGGTAATTCGACCGTCACTGATATTTTCGGGCAATACGTAAGACGCTTTACGAGCAAACATCGCATTGTTTTTATTGACTTTAAATGCATCTTGGTTGTTTTGGTCTTGGGTCGATGACATCCATTGCTGATAAATTTGCTCTATTTCGCGAGTTAACTTTCTCTGTTGCCAGCCATCTTCTTGTAATAATGACTGCAATAGTTGCGGTAAAGTATTCATCGATTGCATGTCATGCCACAGACAATCCTTTAATAACACAAGATCTAGAGGAGATACGCTGTTGCGACCATTAAAGAAAGCACTTGCTTGTAATAGGTAAACTGCTTTTTTCCAGCGCCTATCGGAAACATAAAGTTGTTTATCTGTAGCATCTAACTGCTGGCGTAATTGGTAAATAAGTTCAAAACAGTGATCGGGTAGCGTAATTTTAGGAATTTCTTGTTGCCACTGTTGGTACTCTTCATCACTGATTTTTAAATGCTCTGGCATTTGAGATTCATTCAGCGATGATTTTCCTGTTAACAGTGCGCGAAAATTTTGTTTCTCTTGCACTTTATCCAGCCAAATACGTACTAGCATTCTGTCAAATAGCGCCTCGAGGCTATTATCTGCATCGGGTAATTCATTTGATGCAGTTACTAATAATCGCATAGGGATGGATTTTTCTTCATCACCATTACGGAACTTGCGCTCATTAACCGCCGTTAATAAGGTATTTAAAATGGCTGGGCCCGCTTTCCATATTTCATCAAGAAATACGACTTCAGCGTCTGGTAAATAACCTTTGGTTAAACGTTCATATCGTCCTTCATCTTTTAGCGCCTGTATTGAAAGAGGACCAAAGATTTCTTCCGGTGTTGAAAATCGCGTCATTAAGTATTCAAAAGCGTTTGCGTGACGAAAAGCATATTTCATTCTTCGTGCAATTAAGCTTTTGGCAATACCTGGAGGGCCTAATAGAAATACGCTTTCACCGCTTAATGTGGCTAATAAGCACAAACGAATAGCTTGCTGGCGTTCATATAAACCGCTTTCAAGGTAATTGCTTAATTGGGCTATTCGTTCAGCAAGCTGCATATTCATTCCTTTTATTATAGAAGCGTTGATATTAAAACTATCAATTTCTTTTATTACATACTGCGACCTATTTTTCCATTTTTCTTTGATATGCCCCAAGAAATCAGAAAAAACGATTCAGCTATAAGTGATTCAATAAGTTATTGTTTTTAAACTTTCTCAACACGAACGAAACGTTTCGATATTGATCACAAATATTAATCATCAATATTGAGTTGTGACTTATCTTTACTATTATTACATGAGCGAAACGTTTCGCTTACTGGAATGGCGGTGAAAAATGAAAAAGGGTGTTTTACTTAATGCCAACGTTACCTCTGTAATCGCAAGATTAGGTCATACAGACCAAATAACGCTTGCTGATGCAGGTTTACCCATTTATCAAGGAACGGAACGTATTGATTTAGCCATTACGCAAGGCTTACCAGATTTCATGTCAGTTTTAAGTGTCATCACCCAAGAGATGCAAGTTGAAAAAGTCATTCTAGCAGAGGAAATCAGCACCATTAACCCACAAATGGAAGCTGCTATTTTGGCTCACTTACAACAGTTAGAAGTCACTCAAAACAATACGATTGAAATTATTTATTGCAGTCATGAACGTTTTAAACAACTGACTCATGACAGTAAAGCGGTGATCCGAACAGGGGAATGTTCACCGTTCGCTAACGTTATTCTTTGTTCTGGTGTGACTTTCTGAGGTGACTATGCAACCTTTATTAGAACTTATCGGGATTGATAAATCATTTCCAGGGGTAAAAGCCCTCAGTGGTGCGACATTGAATGTCTATCCAGGGAAAGTCATGGCGCTGGTGGGGGAAAATGGGGCTGGTAAATCAACCATGATGAAAGTGCTGACAGGTATTTATAAAAAAGATGCCGGGCAAATCCGCTATTTAGGCAAAGAGGTGGCGTTCAATGGGCCCAAAAGTTCCCAAGAGGCGGGTATTGGGATTATCCACCAAGAACTCAACCTGATCCCTGAATTAACCATCGCTGAAAATATTTTTCTAGGCCGAGAGTATGTTAATGCATTTGGCAAAATTAACTGGAAAAAAATGTTCAGTGAGTCTGACAAACTGCTTAAACGGCTTAACCTTGATTATGATAGCCATCAAACTATTGCAGAGCTTTCTATTGGCGAACAACAAATGGTGGAAATCGCCAAAGTCCTTAGCTTCCAATCACAAGTGATTATCATGGATGAACCCACTGATGCGCTAACGGACACGGAAACAGAATCCTTATTTAGAGTTATCGAAGACTTAAAAGCTCAAGGCTGTGGCATTGTTTATATTTCTCATCGTTTAAAAGAAATTTTTGAAATTTGCGACGATGTAACGGTGTTTCGCGATGGCCAGTTTATTGGTGAGAAACCCGTGAGTGAATTAGAAGAAGAAAAACTCATTGAAATGATGGTTGGTCGTAAACTTGAAGACCAATATCCAAGGGTTGAGGTAGAAACTGGAAAAATTAGGCTGCAGCTTGAAGATGTATCTGGACCAGGTGTAACAAATGCCAATTTCACCCTGAAGAGTGGGGAAATTTTAGGTGTATCTGGTTTGATGGGCGCGGGGCGTACAGAGTTGATGAAAATCATCTACGGCGCGGCGACAAAAAAATCAGGCACGATAAAACTGGAAGGCAAACCCGTAACACTGAAAACACCACAAGATGGCTTAAACAGTGGCATTGTTTATATTTCAGAAGACCGTAAACGTGATGGATTAGTATTAGGCATGTCAGTGAAAGAAAATATGTCATTGACGGCATTACGTTATTTCAGTCGTGCGGGGGGAAGCCTCAAGCATGGTGAAGAGCAGCAAACCGTTAGCGATTTCATACGATTATTCAATATTAAAACCCCGTCTATGGACCAAATAATTGGTAATCTTTCTGGTGGAAACCAGCAAAAAGTGGCCATTGCGCGCGGTTTGATGACAAGACCAAAAGTACTGATCCTCGATGAGCCAACTCGTGGTGTAGACGTTGGTGCTAAAAAAGAAATCTATCAACTAATTAACCAGTTTAAAAAAGAAGGGCTGAGTATCATTTTAGTTTCTTCAGAAATGCCTGAAGTAATAGGAATGAGTGACCGCATTTTGGTGATGCACGAAGGTCATATCAGCGGCGAATTTTCAGCCAAAGACGCGACTCAGGAAGCCTTAATGGCTGCCGCAGTGGGTAAAAATTATGGCTCAGTTCAGGAGTTATCAGTATGAGTTCAACTACCGCATCATCAAAACGCTGGTTCAGCAAAGCATGGCTGATGGAGCAAAAATCATTAATCGTACTATTAGTTTTGATTGCAATCGTATCAACATTAAGCCCGAATTTTTTTACGGTTAATAACCTATTCAATATATTACAACAAACCTCCGTCAACGCCATTATGGCGTTTGGGATGACATTAGTTATCTTAACGTCAGGAATCGACCTTTCTGTTGGGTCCTTATTGGCCTTAACGGGAGCGGTTGCGGCCTCAATGGTTGGAGCGGAAGTTAACGCATTAGTGGCTGTTGCGGGAGCACTAGCACTTGGTGCTGCTATCGGTGCATGTACAGGAGTGATTGTTGCAAAAGGAAAAGTCCAAGCTTTCATTGCGACTTTAGTCATGATGCTACTACTGCGTGGTGTGACACGAGTTTACACAGACGGCAGCCCTATCAATACAGGATTTAGTGATAACGCAGACTTATTTGGTTGGTTTGGTATTGGCCGCCCATTTGGTATTCCTACCCCAGTCTGGTTAATGATCATCGTTTTTGCTGCGGCATGGTATATGTTGCACCATACTCGCCTTGGTCGTTACATCTACGCACTTGGTGGGAATGAAGCGGCTACCCGTCTTTCTGGTATTAATGTCGACCGCATTAAAATAGTGGTTTATGCCTTATGTGGACTGCTAGCGGCATTGGCGAGTGTCATTGAAGTTGCACGTTTATCATCAGCTCAGCCAATGGCAGGTAATGGGTATGAACTTGATGCTATCGCTGCGGTTGTACTTGGTGGTACCAGCCTTGCTGGTGGTAAGGGGCGTATCGTCGGAACATTGATTGGTGCGCTTATCCTTGGTTTCTTAAACAATGGATTAAACTTATTAGGTATTTCGTCAAACTACCAGATGATTGTTAAAGCTGTCGTCATCTTACTCGCTGTACTTGTTGATAATAAAAAGTAACCCTACAGGAAAATTATTATGAAACTGAACAAACTAGCAACGTTATTATCTGCAGTTGCACTGAGTGCAACCGTTAGTGTCAATGCGATGGCGAAAGATAGCATTGCACTCGTAATTTCTACATTGAATAACCCGTTCTTTGTGACGATGAAAGATAGCGCACAAAAAGAAGCGGATAAATTGGGTTATGAGCTGATTGTTTTAGATTCCCAAGATAATCCAGCTAAAGAATTAGCCAACGTTCAAGATTTAACCGTTCGTGGTACAAAATTAATGTTAATTAACCCAACGGATTCAGATGCGGTGGGTAACTCAATATTAATGGCTAATAAAGCAAATATACCTGTCATCACTTTGGATAGAGCAGCTAACAAAGGTGAAGTTGTCAGCCATGTGGCATCAGATAACCGCATGGGCGGGAAAATGGCTGCCGACTATATTGCACAAAAAACAGGCAATGAAGCGAAAGTGATTCAATTAGAAGGTATTTCAGGTACATCAGCAGCGCGTGAGCGCGGTGAAGGTTTTAGTACTGGAGCAAAAGAGCACAAATTCAATTTACTGGCGAGCCAACCTGCTGATTTCGATAGAACAAAAGGCTTGAACGTAATGCAAAACTTGTTAACGGCACATCCCGCTGTTCAAGCGGTATTTGCTCAAAATGATGAAATGGCATTAGGGGCATTAAGAGCTTTACAAACCGCAGGCCGTACTGATGTTCTGGTTGTCGGTTTTGATGGAACAAATGATGGTATCAAAGCTGTTGAAGGTGGAAAATTAGGTGCAACTATTGCACAGCGTCCAGACCAAATTGGGATTGTTGGTGTTCAGATTGCAGATAAAGTCTTAAAAGGCGAAAAAGTGGATTCAACGGTTCCGGTTGAATTAGAATTAGTGGTAAAACAATAAGATAAAAACCGCCGCGGCATACTGCGGCGGTTTATTTTAGTTTGCAATTCATTGGGTCATCAAAAAAGGAAATAAACGTTATGGGTACAGCAAAACTGGTGGTTCTCGGTAGTATCAATGCGGATCATATATTAAATGTTAAGCATTTCCCTCAGCCGGGTGAAACCGTTAGAGGCGATCATTACCAAGTTGCATTTGGCGGGAAAGGCGCCAACCAAGCTGTTGCAGCAGGTCGCAGTGGTGCTGACATAACGTTTATTGCTTGTGTTGGTGATGACGATATTGGTGTGAGTATAAAAAAACAGTTATCTCTCGATAATATTAAAACTGAATGTATTGATGCAATTGAAGGTGAAACGACAGGTGTCGCCCTCATTTATGTGAATCAACAAGGGGAAAATACAATTGGCATCAATGCAGGTGCAAATGCGCAACTAACCAAGGCAAGGTTAGCTCATTATCAGCAAAAAATTGTGGAAGCGGATGCGGTATTGATGCAACTGGAATCCCCCATTGAAACAGTACAAATGGCCGCTGAAATAGCTAAGAAAAACAATACGAAAGTCATTTTGAACCCTGCACCTGCTCAATCATTACCTGATTCATTATTATCATTAGTTGATATCATCACACCAAATGAAACAGAAGCTGAACACTTAACAGGTATTGCGGTTAATGATAATCAAGGTGCTCAGGATGCAGCTGAAGCCTTACATCAAAAAGGTATTAGTAAAGTGATGATAACACTTGGTTCTCGAGGTGTTTGGTATAGTGAAAAAGGTGCAGAAGGTAAAATAATTTCTGCATTTCGCGTAAAAGCAGTGGATACTATTGCCGCAGGTGATACATTCAATGGGGCTTACGTTACTGCACTGCTTGAAGGTAAGGCTGACGAAGAAGCGATTATTTTTGCTCATGCGGCGGCGGCGATAGCTGTGACTCGCCCAGGAGCTCAACCGTCTGTTCCATGGCGTAAAGAAATTGACCAGTTTTTGACTCAACAGGATTAACTTGTGGCAACAATGAAAGATGTGGCACGCCTTGCGGGGGTGTCGACATCCACCGTCTCTCACGTTATTAATCAAAATCGCTATGTCAGCGAGAGCATTACCACTCGCGTTAAAAATGCGATTGAAGAGTTAAACTATGCCCCTTCTGCGTTAGCGCGTAGTTTAAAAATGAATCGTACTAATACGATTGGGATGTTACTGACAACAAGTAATAACCCATTCTACGCAGAAGTAGTGCGGGGGGTAGAGCGGAGTTGCTACGAACGCGGTTATAGTTTGATTTTGTGCAACACTGAAGGTGACCTTCAGCGGATGAATCATAGTTTAGAAACGTTGCTACAAAAGCGTGTTGATGGGCTATTGATTATGTGCACAGAAGTTCAAGGGCCATCAAAAAATGTTTTGGCTCGTTACCCCGCTGTGCCAACGGTTATGATGGACTGGTCACCATTCGAATCAGATGGCGATATCATTCAAGATAACTCTTTTCTGGGTGGGGAAATAGCCACTCGTTACCTTATTGAATCTGGCTTTACCCGTATTGCATGTATTGCAGGACCACAAGACAAATCACCAGCAAGGGCACGCCATCAAGGTTTTATTCAAGCCATGACAGATGGCGGCATTAATATTTATGATGATTATATCATTTTCAGTGATTTTGAATTTGCTGGTGGGTTTGAGTCTATGAATAAACTGCTTAGCTTACCTGTCCCTCCCGAGGCTATTTTTGCCGGTAATGATGCGATGGCGGTGGGAGCTTATCAAGCGATATACCAAAAGGGCTTGAAAGTACCTGATGATATTTCAATTATTGGTTATGATGATATCGATCTTTCACCTTATATGATCCCACCACTAACAACAATTCATCAGCCAAAAGATAAGTTAGGCCAACAGGCTGTTGACCAACTTATTTATCGTATGGATAACCCAGAAGCAAAGGCGAGCGTTTTGGTTCTTACCCCTGAGCTAATTGAGCGCCAATCGGTTAAAAAATATTAATTCTTCGCTTTTTTGGTTTTGTTTTTTATTAAATTATCACCATCTGTCTTACTTAATAATAAGAAGACAAAAGCTGAGATAAGCGTAATGACACCAACGGTAATAAAAGTGTAGTGAAAATTATCGACCGTATTGCTATTAGGTTGTCCACCATAGAAGTTTAAGATTGCAGCACTGACTGCAATACCGAAGCTTATCGATAGTTGCTGAGTCACCGCTAACATACTATTTCCCGCACTCGCATTATTGTCTGTTAAATCAGCCAAGCAAATAGTATTCATTGCGGTGAACTGCACTGATATCACCATTCCTAAAATGAATAAAGGTACGATTAACAGGTAAATCGACATACTTGGTGATTGTAAGGAAAACTGTGCGATCATTAATCCAATAATAATGGTGATAACAAATAATGTATTACGGTAGCCATACTTAGTTAGGACCCGAGTAACTCCCGATTTAGCAGTGATTGACCCTATTGCTAGTGGTGCCATCATCATTCCTGCCACAACGGCTTCGTAACCAAAACCCACCTGCAACATTAATGGCATTAAAAATGGAATACTGCCTGTTCCTAAGCGTGTCGCGATATTACCGCTGATCCCAATAGAAAATGTACGCGTTTTAAATAAATTCAATGGGATTATTGCGTGCTTAGTGCGTCTTGCATGGAAAATATAAACAAATAAGAAGAGAAAGCCGACTAAGACAATAGTGACTGGAATCGATGTTGAAAGAGATTTATCACTGAATAAGTCTAAGCTGACAGATAGCATGACTAAGCCGGAACCAAACAATAAGAACCCTAAAGTATCAAATTTACGTTTTGGCATTTTAAAGTCAGGCATATGTTTTAAGGCATAAAAAATACCTAAAACACCAATAGGAATATTAATAATAAATATCCAATGCCAAGTTGCATAGGTTACTAAGATACCACCTAATAGAGGCCCCAATATTGGCCCTACTAAACCAGGGATGGTGACGAAATTTAAGATAGGTAATAACTCACTTCGAGGGTAAGCCCTTATTAAGGCTAAGCGGGCGACTGGCATCATCATTGCCCCACCAATTCCTTGAATAACCCTAGAGGTCACTAATAAATTTAAGGAAGGCGAAAGGGCACAAAGTAATGAACCAAGAGAAAATAAAGAAACCGCTAAAATAAATATACGTCTTGTACCAAATCTATCTGCAAACCAGCCGCTAACAGGAATCAATAGAGCAACAGTAAGCGTATAACTGACTACGGCTGATTGCATCGCAAGCGGCGAGTGATCGAGGCTTCTTGCAATATCAGGTAAAGCCGTATTCAAAATTGTGGCATCAAGCGCTTGCATGAAAAAGGCCATTGCCGCAATCCATGGAAGGCCAGACATATTTTTCGCTGTTTTGAACATCAGTTACCTATACAAATAAATGAAAGCTTTAATGGAATATTGTTTTGTTAGTCTTGCTTTTGGGTAATCGTTAGTAAGTTATAGCAAAGGTCGAGTGCTACTGTACTTTTACCATGAATAATTGCATTGGCAAGTTGTTGATGAATTTCGACCTCTATAACCTCATTATTAGTAATGACATCAAAGTAACGCAGATAAATAGAACGGAATAAATTAGCAAAAGAAATTAAGAAAGGATTGGCACAAGCTTTGTAAATAGTTAAATGGAAATGATAATCAACTTTCACCCAATGCGCTCTGTCAAATTCTTTGGCGAGTAACTGCATTTCACTTGCTAATAATTGTAATGATTGTTTTTGTTCTTTTGTCGCATGTATAGCCGCAAGATAACAAGCTTGAGGTTCTATTGCGAGTCGAACCATTTTAAAGTGTTCCATTACGACCGATTGCTCTTCACTATTGGACCACCATGTTAAGAGATCTTGGTCTAAAAAATTCCAATTTGAGGGAGGCATAACACGGGTACCTATTTTGGGGCGTGCTAATACCATTCCTTTTGCCGCTAATATTTTTATTGCTTCTCTTATTGCTGTTCGACTCGCTTGGAATTGTTCTGATAATTCTAATTCGCTGGGTAAAATGGAATCAGGTAAATAGGCGCTGGTTAAAATCAACTGGCCAAGATTTTCTGCAATAATATAAGAGCGATTTTTTTGTGAGGCTGTTTGTTGCTTACTTAATTCCATAATTCATCTCAAAGCATAATTCTTAGATGCATATATTACGTGAGTAGATGTGTGATTGCTGCTTAAATAGTCAACATATAGACCTAATTTAACTTATAAATATGTTTTTGGCTAAAAAAAACACGAACAAGATAAAAACTCAAAAAAACACTTGCGAGAATTTTTCGACTCCCTATAATGCGCATCCGTTGTCACGACAAACCGGTTAGAAGAAAACTTCATAACCCAGTGATAACAGAGGTGAGAAAGAAAAAAAGTTGAAAATAAACGCTTGACTTTCTAAATAAAAAACGTAATATACGACACCTCGCGACAACGACCTAAGTTAATAAAAACTGAGTCGAATTTCAAAAAAAGAAATGTCGCAACGCTCTTTAACAATTTATCAGACAATCTGTGTGGGCACTCACAGGACACTATCAAAAAAATATTTGATTTTAAGTCTTGAAGAGTGACTAACACGTTAATTCATATATATGAACTAATAGGTAATATGTTTTCGCAAGAAGACATACGACAGTAAACATTCTTTGAGCATCAAGCTTTTTAATTGAAGAGTTTGATCATGGCTCAGATTGAACGCTGGCGGCAGGCCTAACACATGCAAGTCGAGCGGTAACAGGGGAAGCTTGCTTCTCGCTGACGAGCGGCGGACGGGTGAGTAATGTATGGGGATCTGCCCGATAGAGGGGGATAACTACTGGAAACGGTAGCTAATACCGCATAATCTCTAAGGAGCAAAGCAGGGGAACTTCGGTCCTTGCGCTATCGGATGAACCCATATGGGATTAGCTAGTAGGTGAGGTAATGGCTCAACTAGGCGACGATCCCTAGCTGGTCTGAGAGGATGATCAGCCACACTGGGACTGAGACACGGCCCAGACTCCTACGGGAGGCAGCAGTGGGGAATATTGCACAATGGGCGCAAGCCTGATGCAGCCATGCCGCGTGTATGAAGAAGGCCCTAGGGTTGTAAAGTACTTTCAGTCGGGAGGAAGGCGTTGATGCTAATATCATCAACGATTGACGTTACCGACAGAAGAAGCACCGGCTAACTCCGTGCCAGCAGCCGCGGTAATACGGAGGGTGCAAGCGTTAATCGGAATTACTGGGCGTAAAGCGCACGCAGGCGGTTGATTAAGTTAGATGTGAAATCCCCGGGCTTAACCTGGGAATGGCATCTAAGACTGGTCAGCTAGAGTCTTGTAGAGGGGGGTAGAATTCCATGTGTAGCGGTGAAATGCGTAGAGATGTGGAGGAATACCGGTGGCGAAGGCGGCCCCCTGGACAAAGACTGACGCTCAGGTGCGAAAGCGTGGGGAGCAAACAGGATTAGATACCCTGGTAGTCCACGCTGTAAACGATGTCGATTTGAAGGTTGTTCCCTAGAGGAGTGGCTTTCGGAGCTAACGCGTTAAATCGACCGCCTGGGGAGTACGGCCGCAAGGTTAAAACTCAAATGAATTGACGGGGGCCCGCACAAGCGGTGGAGCATGTGGTTTAATTCGATGCAACGCGAAGAACCTTACCTACTCTTGACATCCAGAGAATTTAGCAGAGATGCTTTAGTGCCTTCGGGAACTCTGAGACAGGTGCTGCATGGCTGTCGTCAGCTCGTGTTGTGAAATGTTGGGTTAAGTCCCGCAACGAGCGCAACCCTTATCCTTTGTTGCCAGCGACTCGGTCGGGAACTCAAAGGAGACTGCCGGTGATAAACCGGAGGAAGGTGGGGATGACGTCAAGTCATCATGGCCCTTACGAGTAGGGCTACACACGTGCTACAATGGCGTATACAAAGAGAAGCGACCTCGCGAGAGCAAGCGGAACTCATAAAGTACGTCGTAGTCCGGATTGGAGTCTGCAACTCGACTCCATGAAGTCGGAATCGCTAGTAATCGTAGATCAGAATGCTACGGTGAATACGTTCCCGGGCCTTGTACACACCGCCCGTCACACCATGGGAGTGGGTTGCAAAAGAAGTAGGTAGCTTAACCTTCGGGAGGGCGCTTACCACTTTGTGATTCATGACTGGGGTGAAGTCGTAACAAGGTAACCGTAGGGGAACCTGCGGTTGGATCACCTCCTTACCATTGAAGTGTTTTTGTGAAGTGCTCACACAGATTGTCTGATGAAATAGAGTAGCGGTATCGATAGGCTTGTAGCTCAGGTGGTTAGAGCGCACCCCTGATAAGGGTGAGGTCGGTGGTTCAAGTCCACTCAGGCCTACCACTTTTCTCTTATGCTGCGTTATGGCTCAGCTCGTTTACCCAAAAGTAAACTTCGCTAATCCACGCCTTGCCTAAGAAAAAAGACCTCCGAATAAGAAAATCTTATAAAGAGATTCATTGATACCGAAAATACCTTTATGGGGCTATAGCTCAGCTGGGAGAGCGCCTGCCTTGCACGCAGGAGGTCAGCGGTTCGATCCCGCTTAGCTCCACCATAATTTTTCTGATTATTCAGAATAGATTAGTAATAGTCTATTGCGAATAATTATGCTCTTTAACAATCTGGAACAAGCTGAAAATTGAAAACAACGCACATTGTTTATCGCTTAAACAATGTGAGAGTCTCTCAAAATTTCAGACCTGAAATTTTCGGTCACTTTAGCGAGTAGCATGAGCGAGCAGTCAGTCCTTCGCGGCGGCCAGCGCACAGCAAGCGCAGCATACATAAGTATGTGAGCATTGCGAGCACTGCCCAACAAAGAAGGAATGCACGCACAGCCATGACAGTAAGGTGAACGTTGAAACAATTTCGGGTTGTGAGGTTAAGCGACTAAGCGTACACGGTGGATGCCTAGGCAATCAGAGGCGATGAAGGACGTGCTAATCTGCGATAAGCGTCGGTAAGGTGATATGAACCGTTACAACCGACGATTTCCGAATGGGGAAACCCAGTGCAATTCGTTGCACTATCGTTTGATGAATACATAGTCAAACGAAGCGAACCGGGGGAACTGAAACATCTCAGTACCCCGAGGAAAAGAAATCAACCGAGATTCCCCTAGTAGCGGCGAGCGAACGGGGAGCAGCCCAGAGTCTTAATCAGCATTAGCATCAGGAGAACGGTCTGGAAAGTCCGGCAGTAAAGGGTGATAGCCCCGTATCCGAAGGTGTTAGTGTTGTGAACTCGACGAGTAGGGCGGGACACGTGTTATCCTGTCTGAATATGGGGGGACCATCCTCCAAGGCTAAATACTCCTGATTGACCGATAGTGAACCAGTACCGTGAGGGAAAGGCGAAAAGAACCCCGGCGAGGGGAGTGAAATAGAACCTGAAACCGTGTACGTACAAGCAGTGGGAGCCCCATCACTCAAGTGCCTCGGCAATTGAGTGAGGGTGTAAAACCATCACAATAACAGCGCAGGATTTGCCAACAAGATTGGCTGATTTTTTCAAGCCGCAGCGCAGTGGACATCGAAGTCCATGAGCAGCGGAAGTTAAAAAATCGGGCAAGATTGGCCGCAAAGCCAAGCGGGACATTTGAGGATGGGGTGACTGCGTACCTTTTGTATAATGGGTCAGCGACTTATATTCTGTAGCAAGGTTAACCGTATAGGGGAGCCGTAGGGAAACCGAGTCTTAACTGGGCGAATAAGTTGCAGGGTATAGACCCGAAACCCGGTGATCTAGCCATGGGCAGGTTGAAGGTTGGGTAACACTAACTGGAGGACCGAACCGACTAATGTTGAAAAATTAGCGGATGACTTGTGGCTGGGGGTGAAAGGCCAATCAAACCGGGAGATAGCTGGTTCTCCCCGAAAGCTATTTAGGTAGCGCCTCGTGAACTCATCTTCGGGGGTAGAGCACTGTTTCGACTAGGGGGTCATCCCGACTTACCAACTCGATGCAAACTACGAATACCGAAGAATGTTATCACGGGAGACACACGGCGGGTGCTAACGTTCGTCGTGAAGAGGGAAACAACCCAGACCGCCAGCTAAGGTCCCAAAGTCATAGTTAAGTGGGAAACGAAGTGGGAAGGCTCAGACAGCCAGGATGTTGGCTTAGAAGCAGCCATCATTTAAAGAAAGCGTAATAGCTCACTGGTCGAGTCGGCCTGCGCGGAAGATGTAACGGGGCTAAACTATGCACCGAAGCTGCGGCAGCGATATGTAAATATTGTTGGGTAGGGGAGCGTTCTGTAAGCCTGTGAAGGTGTGCTGTGAGGCATGCTGGAGGTATCAGAAGTGCGAATGCTGACATAAGTAACGATAATGCGGGTGAAAAACCCGCACGCCGGAAGACCAAGGGTTCCTGTCCAACGTTAATCGGGGCAGGGTGAGTCGACCCCTAAGGCGAGGCAGAAATGCGTAGTCGATGGGAAACGGGTTAATATTCCCGTACTGGTGATAATTGCGATGGGGGGACGGAGAAGGCTAGGCTATCCGGGCGACGGTTGTCCCGGTTTAAGGATGTAGGCAGGTGAATTAGGCAAATCCGGTTCACTATATGCTGAGGTCCGATGACGAGTCACTACGGTGATGAAGTAGCTCATGCCCCGCTTCCAGGAAAAGCCTCTAAGCTCTAGATTATCATTAATCGTACCCCAAACCGACACAGGTGGTCAGGTAGAGAATACTCAGGCGCTTGAGAGAACTCGGGTGAAGGAACTAGGCAAAATGGTGCCGTAACTTCGGGAGAAGGCACGCTGGCATTAGGTGAAGTGATTTACTCATGGAGCTGAAGCCAGTCGCAGATACCAGCTGGCTGCAACTGTTTATTAAAAACACAGCACTGTGCAAACACGAAAGTGGACGTATACGGTGTGACGCCTGCCCGGTGCTGGAAGGTTAATTGATGGGGTTATCCGTAAGGAGAAGCTCTTGATCGAAGCCCCAGTAAACGGCGGCCGTAACTATAACGGTCCTAAGGTAGCGAAATTCCTTGTCGGGTAAGTTCCGACCTGCACGAATGGCGTAATGATGGCCAGGCTGTCTCCACCCGAGACTCAGTGAAATTGAACTCGCTGTGAAGATGCAGTGTACCCGCGGCAAGACGGAAAGACCCCGTGAACCTTTACTATAGCTTGACACTGAACATTGAGCCTTGATGTGTAGGATAGGTGGGAGGCTTTGAAGCGTGGACGCCAGTCTGCGTGGAGCCAACCTTGAAATACCACCCTTTAATGTTTGATGTTCTAACGTTGCCCCGTTATCCGGGGTGCGGACAGTGTCTGGTGGGTAGTTTGACTGGGGCGGTCTCCTCCCAAAGAGTAACGGAGGAGCACGAAGGTTGGCTAAGCATGGTCGGACATCATGCGGTTAGTGCAAAGGCATAAGCCAGCTTGACTGCGAGAGTGACGGCTCGAGCAGGTACGAAAGTAGGTCTTAGTGATCCGGTGGTTCTGAATGGAAGGGCCATCGCTCAACGGATAAAAGGTACTCCGGGGATAACAGGCTGATACCGCCCAAGAGTTCATATCGACGGCGGTGTTTGGCACCTCGATGTCGGCTCATCACATCCTGGGGCTGAAGTAGGTCCCAAGGGTACGGCTGTTCGCCGTTTAAAGTGGTACGCGAGCTGGGTTTAGAACGTCGTGAGACAGTTCGGTCCCTATCTGCCGTGGGCGTTGGAAGATTGAAAGGGGCTGCTCCTAGTACGAGAGGACCGGAGTGGACGCACCACTGGTGTTCGGGTTGTCATGCCAATGGCATTGCCCGGTAGCTAAGTGCGGAAGAGATAACCGCTGAAAGCATCTAAGCGGGAAACTTGCCTTGAGATGAGTCTTCCCTGACTCTTTAAGAGTCCTAAAGGAACGTTTAAGACTAAGACGTTGATAGGTTGGGTGTGTAAGCGTAGCGATACGTTGAGCTAACCAATACTAATGAACCGTGAGGCTTAACCTGACAACACCGAAGGTGTTTTAGAGAGATAGAGTTGTTTTCGAGAAGTGAGAAGCCGCAAGGTGAAGGACACGCAGCTTGTTTGAGATTGAGGTTCTGGTTTGCGAAGAGTAATAAGCGCAAACGGGAACGAAACAGAATTTGTCTGGCGGCAATAGCGCGGTGGTCCCACCTGACCCCATGCCGAACTCAGCAGTGAAACGCCGTAGCGCCGATGGTAGTGTGGGGTCTCCCCATGTGAGAGTAGGGAACTGCCAGACATTAAATTAGTGAGAAAGCCACCCATTGGGTGGCTTTTTTGCGTTTGGAGAAAAAAAGAAAAACAGTGGGTGTTGAGATTAGGAGGGGGGCCTAAGCTTTAGTTCCTCAGTTCCTTAATGCTTTACTCCCTAATTTTAATTCCTTTTTTATCGCTTACTTTCTCATTAGACGATGTATTACACGTCTCTTCATCTTTTTTAGCTACTCTTGGGGCTCCCCTCTATCTATCACCATCATTAATGAGAGTGTGTGATGCAAAGTAGTGAGTAACAGCTCACAGATTATTTAGGGTAGCGGAATTTTAATAAAATCAAATAAATATTGTGGGTTGGGTGTTTCCCCATCACGGTAATGAATGACATCGCTTGAGCCAAAGTAGTCAGTAACAACTCACTTGTTGAAAGGGATGGTGGCTGCTAGTGATGGTGAGATGGCAGGAGTTAGGAGAAGTAATGGAGGGGGAGCGGTTGTATTGGTGCGCTGAATGGATATTGTGGATGCAAAGAGTGAGTAACAACTCATAGATTGTTTAGGGTAGCGAAATTTTAATAAAATCAAATAAATATTGTGGGTTGGGTGTTTCCCCATCACGGTGATGAATGACATCGCTTGAGCCAAAGTAGTCAGTAACAACTCACTTGTTGAAGGAGACGGTGGCTGTTGGTGAAGGTGTGATAACAGGGGTAGGAGAAGTAATGGAGGGGGAGCGGTTGTATTGGTGCGCTGAATGGATATTGTGGATGCAAAGAGTGAGTAACAACTCACAGATTGTTTAGGGTAGCGGAATTTTAAGAATATCACGAGAGTACTGTGGATTGGATGTTTGCCCATCACGGTGATGAATGATACCGCTTGAGTCAAAGTAGTCAGTAACAACTCACCTCTCTTTTTAGCCGTATAGGGAATGGGCGAGGAGGGTAGGAGGAAAACTCAATTCCTTGTATTTAAGTGATAAATGTGATTAAGAAACATAAAGTAGCAAGTAAAAGCTCATAAATTGTGATGACAAAGAATATATATTTAGTGATGACTATATTTCAGGTTTCGTAATTATTGTATTGGGAGATTGAGATGGTAAATGTAATTGAAGGGGGCAAAATAGTAAATAACAGCTTTACAGCAAATGTAGTAGAGGTAGGTTAGATAAGTTTATATCTCCGAGTGCAATTGCTGTGTGATTTGACTCCCTGGTTGATAGATAATCTATGATCTATTAAAAATAGTAATGACTTAATGAAACTATCTGACAGGATTACTCTTAACTTGTCCTATAATGTTTATAGTTTTAATGGTTTTTATGGTGTTAATTAAGTAACCCAAGTAAGTCATTATTTGAACAATAAATTCATTAATATCAATAGATAAAAATAAAATAACCAATTTTACTCATAAATAAATTAACTATTTTATTTGTATATTTTTAATGAATAAGCGCACTATTGTTTATTTTTTTATATAAAAATTGTTAAATTGATGTTTCAATTTCTTACATTTATACTGTGTTAGGTAGTTAATGGTATATCCAGCTATCACGTTACCGATGAAGTTTGCTTATAAGTGAAATTTTCAAAGGAAAGAAACTTACATCCAGATATGAAAGATAGGCCAGCTAAGCAAGTTATACCTTTTAATGAATGGTATTTCGTGTAAACAATATTTGTATAGCAAAGGTGGGTCAGATGAATAAATCAAAAAGCGCTAATCATCGAATTTTCGACCAAATTATTTCTGTAAATAAACAGAAAGAAAATGAATTTAATAATGGGCAAGACGGTGCAACGATTCTTTCTTTATTAGTGATGTTTTTTGTTCCTTTTTTACTGTTAAATACAGTGAGAAATACCCTTGGCATTGACTATAGCTTTGTCACTGTCATTGGAATGCTCGCTATCAGTGGGTTGATTACAGTAGTGCTGTATAAAAAATTAAAACTAGGTTCCCAATTCGCAGATAAAAATATTGTATTAGACCAGTTACTTTCTCGTTATACTCCGAAAAACAAGCAAGAATTTAAAAAATTACAAGAAGAAAGAAAAACAAGTTCAGCAGAGTTTTATTCATTAGTAGAAAATTGGGCTGATGTAGAAAGACAACACTATGCAAGATAGTATCGAATAACGAAAACAAAAATAAGTTTTTCAATATTATCAATATCCTTCTTTTCTCTACGTAGAAAGAAGGATTTTTTTTACATAAAACTTCTGATAAAAGAGTTAAATATACTATCAACTCCTTTATGTGATTTTATATATCATATTGATTTATAAGATAATATAAAGAGAAACAATGATGAGACTAAAAGAGGTTTAAATAAACTATTAATAAAAAACGGCTCGATACACTGAGCCGTTTGGTGTGGCAATAAAGTTAGGTTTAGTGTGATTTACCCTGCTCAATACCGAGGCCGATTTGTGAACGAATAAATTGTTCTTTAAAACGTTCTCTTTCCATTTTTCCTTGTTCTGAATTATCTGTTACAGAGAATAGCCATGAAGCAACAAATGCAACAATCATGGAGAAGAAGGCTGGGTACTCATATGGATAGATTGGTTTTTCATGGTGAAGAATACTGACCCAGATGGTTGGTCCTAAAATCATTAAAACAACAGCAGTAATTAGCCCTAACCAACCGCCAGCCAATGCACCGCGAGTTGTCAGCTTACGCCAGTACATCGACAGTAAAATGATTGGGAAGTTACAACTAGCCGCAATAGAGAATGCTAAGCCGACCATGAAGGCAATGTTTTGTTTTTCAAACAAAATACCGAGGCCAATTGCAACAAAACCTAAGATAACAACGGTAATTTTAGAGACACGTAATTCATCTTTTTCATCCGCTTTACCATTTTTCATTGCCATCGCATATAGGTCATGAGAAACCGCGGAGGCGCCTGCTAAGGTTAAACCAGCAACAACAGCAAGGATAGTGGCGAATGCAACTGCAGAAATAAAGCCTAAGAAGAAATTGCCACCGACGGCATCTGCAAGGTGAACAGCAGCCATGTTTGTTCCACCGATAAGTGCTCCAGTAGCATCTTTAAAT
The DNA here is from genome assembly GCF_033688165.1 of Providencia sp. PROV048. NCBI lineage: Bacteria > Pseudomonadati > Pseudomonadota > Gammaproteobacteria > Enterobacterales > Morganellaceae > Providencia > Providencia sp. PROV048. Next base: position 77,506 of record NZ_CP096360.1, read on the forward strand.
GCAGGATTGGAACTGACTAGAACGATGGCACCAAAACCAATAATAAAGGTTAAGATGTAAAAGTAACCGATAAATCCAGTGGCATAGAACACACTTTTACGAGCTTCTTTAGCGTCACTAACGGTGAAGAATCGCATAATAATGTGAGGGAGGCCAGCGGTACCAAACATCAATGCAAGACCAAGGGATAAGGCGGATATTGGGTCGGAAACCAGTCCCCCTGGGCTCATAATAGCAATACCATTTTTATGAACTTCAACGGCTTCTTTAAATAAGGTATTAAAGTTAAAGCCAACATGCTTCATAACCATAACGGCCATGAATGTTGCACCCGCTAATAACAAGATGGCTTTAATAATTTGTACCCAAGTTGTGGCTAACATTCCACCAAATAGGACATATAGCACCATCAATATACCCACAATGACAACAGCGACGTGGTAATTGAGACCAAATAACAATTCAATTAATTTACCCGCACCAACCATTTGAGCAATAAGATACAGTGCAACAACAACCAGAGAGCCAACCGCAGATAGAATACGAATTGGTCTTTGTTTTAATCGATAAGAAGCAACATCAGCGAAGGTATAGCGACCTAAATTACGTAAGCGCTCGGCAATTAAGAATAGAATGATCGGCCAGCCAATTAAGAAGCCAATCGAGTAGATTAAGCCATCATAGCCAGAGGTATAAACCAGAGCAGAGATCCCTAAGAAGGAGGCAGCAGACATAAAGTCACCCGCGATAGCCATCCCGTTTTGGAAACCGGTAATTTTCCCGCCCGCAGTGTAGTAATCAGAGCGAGAACGCGTTCTTTTTGACGCCCAGTAAGTAATATACAAAGTGAAGCCGACAAACAGTAAGAACATCACAATCGCCTGAATATTTACAGGCTGGCGTTCAACATCTCCTGTCAATGCATTAGAAAACGCCATTGATGAGGTAAAAAAGAGAATGAGTGAGAGCAATATTTTCATTTTTCTACCTCTTTTAAAATTTCTGCCGTTAAGCGGTCATATTCACCGTTGGCTCGGATGACGTAAAGCCCTGTAAGTACAAACGAAATGACGATTAGCCCTACACCAACAGGGATCCCTCTTGTTATGTATGAACCTTCGGATATTGGTGTTCCAAGCCAGCTTGGGTCAAAAGCGATAAGAAAAATAAAACCCACATACAGCACGAGCGTTATTGCAGATAACAACCATGAAAAGCGACTACGTTTCCTAACCAGTTCTTGAAAGCGAGGGTTATCCTCTACCTTTTCGTAAGCAGTAGCATTCATCAGAGTTCTCCTCTGTTATACTCGTCATACTTCAAGTTGCAGCTTTGTTGACTGCACTCACTTACACGAGTCACATACTTATGTATGCTCCTCGTATTTCGTTCGCTTGTCGCCTAGCTGGACCTCGAATTATTTAGAGTAAACCATCTTGTTGGGATGTATGTAAGGCCGCCTCTATGAGTTGGCCTTTTGGCGTTATGACATACTCATAGACTGTTTTTCTTCGAGTAGTTTTTCGACAACACCTGGATCAGCCAGAGTGGAGGTATCTCCGAAATTACTGGTGTCTCCTGATGCAATTTTTCGTAGGATGCGACGCATGATTTTACCGGAACGGGTTTTGGGTAGTGAATCCGTCCAGTGAAGTACATCCGGGGTGGCAATAGGGCCGATTTCCTTACGAACCCAGTTGCGAACTTCGGTGTATAGCTCTGGTGATGGCTCAACCCCAGATATTAATGTGACATAAGCATAGATTGCTTGGCCTTTAATATTATGAGGAATACCGACCACGGCAGCTTCAGCCACTTTCGGATGTGCAACGAGCGCTGATTCTATTTCTGCGGTACCTAAACGGTGGCCCGAAATATTCAGTACATCGTCAACACGGCCAGTGATCCAGTAATAACCATCTTCATCACGACGAGCACCATCACCACTAAAGTACATGCCTTTAAAGGTTGAGAAATAGGTTTGCTCGAAGCGTTCGTGATCGCCGAATAAGGTACGGGCTTGGCCCGGCCATGAATCAACAATCACTAAGTTACCTTCTGTGGCGCCTTCGATAGGTTCACCAAGGTTATCGACTAATGCAGGGCGAACACCAAAGAATGGCAATGTTGCAGACCCTGGCTTTAACATGGTTGCCCCCGGAAGTGGTGTAATCATGAAACCACCTGTTTCGGTTTGCCACCATGTATCGACAACAGGGCAGCGGCTGTTACCAATTTTTTTATAGAACCATTCCCAAGCTTCAGGATTAATGGGTTCCCCCACGGAGCCGAGAATTCGTAATGAGCTGCGATCTGTACCTTCAATGGCTTTATCGCCTTCGGCCATTAATGCGCGGATAGCCGTTGGGGCAGTATAAAGGATATTGACTTGGTGTTTATCAACCACTTGGCTCATTCGGTTAACTGCTGGGTAATTAGGTACCCCTTCGAACATTAATGTTTTAGCGCCATTGGATAATGGCCCATATAACAAATAGCTATGGCCTGTTACCCAGCCTACATCTGCAGTACACCAATAGACTTCACCTGGATGGTAGTCGAAGGTGTATTTAAATGTCAGTGTGGCATAGACTAAATAACCGCCAGTGGTATGCAGAACGCCTTTCGGTTTACCTGTAGAGCCTGAGGTATATAGAATGAACAGCGGGTCTTCTGCGTTGATTTCTTCTGGAGGGCAATCTGCACTGACGCCTTTGATGACGTCGTGCCACCAGAGATCACGGCCTTCTATCCAGCTCGGCGCGTTGCCTGTGCGTTGGTAAACAATCACATTAGAAACCGTTGTGACTTGTGGGTTGGCGAGTGCGTCATCTACATTTTTCTTTAATGGAATTGCACGGCCAGCACGTAAGCCTTCATCTGCAGTGATGATAAGCTTCGCTTTACAGTCGATAACGCGACCAGAGACCGCCTCAGGGGAGAAACCAGCAAAAATGACCGTATGTATAGCACCAATACGAGCACAAGCTAGCATCGCGACAGCAGCTTCGACAACCATCGGCATGTAAATGGCGACGACATCACCTTTACGGATCCCTTGTTGTTTTAGGACATTAGCAAACTGACAAACATCATGGTGCAGTTCGCGGTAAGTGACATTTTTTGACGATGAAGGGTCATCGCCTTCCCAAATAATCGCAGTTTGGTCGCCTTTTTCAGCCAGATGGCGATCCAAACAGTTAGCACTTAAATTTAATGTACCGTCTTCAAACCAGCGGATATCGATGTGCCCGGGGTCAAAAGAGGTGTTTTTAACACGAGTGTACGGTTTAATCCAATCAACGATTTTTCCTTTTTCGCCCCAAAATCCTTCAGGGTCTTGAATCGAGCGTTGGTACTCATCGTTATACTGTTGTTCGTTTATCAGGGCATTTTTTGCAATTTCAGCAGGAACGGGATGTTTAGTTATTTGAGTCATATTATTATCTCCTTGCAGATGTTAATACTATGTCAAAAAATGGTTAACTAAAGCACGATTTTTAAATTTGTTTTTCTTTTGCGCGGAAGATCACGTATTAATTGTAATGAGATTTGCAGGATTATCATTTGATGCTAAATGTTAAATTGACATATAAATCTAAAAATATAATAAAAGGTGGATTTAAAGAAAAATAAATGGCGGGGTTGTTGGTATTAGTTACTGAATAAACAAGTTCTCATAGCGAATATAAATATCCATACATTTCTCATGGGTTTGATAATGATTTTCATTAACAGTAAAATAACTATAATAGATAGTTATTCACAAGGTGCGAAGTTGCGCAAGTGTTTACCCTATGAGCCTTGTGGTAAAAATGAGAAACATAGCGGTATTTACGTCACTGGAGACAATAATATGAGTTATACATTACCTGCTTTACCTTATGCTTATGATGCGTTGGAACCACATTTTGACAAGCAAACCATGGAAATCCACCATACTAAGCACCATCAAACCTATGTGACTAACACCAATACAGCGTTAGAAAAACTACCTGAATTAGCAGGTTTAGATATCGATGTTCTGATTCAAAAATTAGACCAAATCCCTGCTGATCAACGTACGTTTGTTCGTAACAACGCAGGTGGCCACTCAAACCATAGTCTGTTCTGGAAAGGTTTGAAATTAGGTACTGAATTAAAAGGCGAATTAAAAGCTGCGATTGAGCGTGATTTCGGTAGCGTTGATGCATTCAAAGAACTGTTTGAAAAAGCAGCTGCAACCCGTTTCGGTTCTGGTTGGGCGTGGCTGGTTCTGAAAGATGACGGTAAATTAGCTGTAGTTTCAACAGCAAACCAAGACAGCCCATTAATGGGTGAGGCTATTTCAGGCGCATCTGGTTACCCAATCATCGGTTTAGACGTATGGGAACACGCTTATTATCTGAAATTCCAAAACCGCCGTCCTGATTATATTAAAGCATTCTGGTCAGTTGTGAACTGGGATGAAGCAGCGGCACGTTTTGCAGCAAAAGCTAAATAATTTTATAAGATAATTTATTCGTAAAGCGCAGCAGTGTTAATGCTGCGCTTTTTTATTTATACCTCACCCGATTGTTATCTCTGTTGGCATTCTTTATGATGAAGTCTCTGTTACTTTGCTAAGTGGAGAGCACTGTTCATGTCATATATTCCCCAAGTCTTTATCGGTAAAATCCAAGCAACCCAGTCTTGTGGGCACAGTGCTATTCATAAGCAGGCGGCCGATGGGCTATTGATGTTAGGGCAATTGGGGCTTGAGGGGGATGAACAAGCTGAAAAACGCTTTCATGGCGGTCCTGATAGAGCTCTTTGCCATTATCCACGTGACCATTATGATTTTTGGATTAATGCGTATCCGGGTTTAGCGGATCTATTTGTTGCCTCCGCATTTGGAGAAAATATATCAACGCTGGGTATGACAGAAGAAAACGTATTTATTGGGGATATTTTTGCTTGGGGTGATGCGCGCATTCAGGTCACGCAACCTCGTTCCCCTTGTTATAAGCTCAATGGGTTAACAGGAATTGAAAATTTTGCACAAATGATGCAAGACAATGGGCGATGTGGTTGGCTGTATCGTGTGATAAAAGCCGGTAATGTTAGTCAAAATGCGCCATTAACGTTATTGAGCCGCAATAGTGATATCTCCGTACAAGAAGCCATTATGATTGCATTTCACGCCCCTTATGATGAAGAGTTATATCAGCGCCTTTTAAGTTCAGCAGGGTTATCTGCAAGTTGGAGCTTAACCATGCAAAACCGTTTAGATAACCACCGCATTGAAGAATTTAAGCACCGGTTGTTTGGTAAGCGTTAATATAAAGCGATGTGCTTCTGGCAAAGAGAGTATTTGGCCATAAGCACTTGCTAGCAATATGACGCCTAAGTCTTAGGTATTTGTTGTACAAACTGTTGGTACCACGGGATATTCGCCATTAATTCGATATGTGTCCCCTGAGCGATAATTTTTCCTTTTTCCATATACACAATAGAGTCTGCTTGGCGTGCAAGATTGGGCTGGTGGGTGACGATGACCCGTGTTTGCTGTTTGGCTTGAGTTATAAGGTCTATCACTGAAGCGGTATTGACGTTATCAAGGCTTGCCGTTGGTTCATCCATTAAAATGATGTCAGGATGCTGTAACATTAGCCTCGCAATACACAGTCGTTGCCTTTGACCGCCAGAAAGTTGCATACCACCGGCACCGACCTCTTTTTCCAAGAACTCATGATTGGCGGTGAAATTAAGTTGTGTTAGTAACGTGCTGATTGCCTTGTCATCAATATTATCATCATCAAGTATCAAATTTTGGCGTACGCTACCGTAAAATAAACGACTGTCTTGTAATAAGACTCCCCGGCTAGCGCACAACACTGCTTGTGATAGGGTTTTAATATTTTGATTACCATAATTCACACAGCCTTGTGTTGGGTCTTGTAAGCGAGCAAGTAAGCCTAATAATGTACTTTTCCCTGCGCCTGATGGGCCCACAATGACAGTAAGTGCATGTTTTTTAAAAGTCAGATTTATATTTTTTAAAATGCATTTTTTATTATCACTGTAAAATGATAGCTGTTCACAGCTAACGCTATCGATTTTGGGGGGTGATGTACGATAAGGAAACACCAGCACTGGAGTCTGTAAGGCTTTCTCGATTTGTTGAGCTGCTTTTTTCATCTGCCTAATAGATAGGTCTAAATGAGAAAGCAACCATATAGGTTCAATTAAGCGAGCTAATAAAACTAACCCTGCTAGGCACAGGTTTAATGGCATTTCTGCATGTTCAACTAAATAAATACCGTACCCAAAGAGCGTAATAAATACGGTTTGCACCATCAATGAAAATAATAAGTGAAATGGCAAACTTCTTCGTTGTCGCTGTCTTTGAGTTTGATATTGGGACATTAAGGCAAGTTTAGGATGCAGCTGCTCATGGTGAGCACTTGAGCGACGAATTAATGGCTGGTGGAGGGCATATTGATTGAGCGCACTTACTGCTTGTTGTTCTGATTCATGAACGGCTTGCTCAAAAGAGGACACTTTTGTGGCAGAAAAACGTAAGGATATTAATAATATACTAATTATAAATAGTAAAATGACTCCAAAAATACTTTGATAGATTAAAGCACCAATCACGATAGTGCAGGGTGTGACTAACCCACTGATAATTGGTTGTAATAAATGTGCGGGCACAGACATAACCTGTGAAACAGGCCCTGAAATTAGCTGATTACTGTTTGCTATAGGGTGTAATGAAAGCGGCAGATGGCGAATAAGTGCCGTAGCAAGATAACGCATCACCAACCCCCCAGCAAAATAGCCTTTTTGAGTGGCGATAAATGTTACGGTTAATGTAGATAAACTCGAAAGAGCGAAAAACGTTAATGGCATTGTGGTATCAAGGTGCCAATCTAAAATCACAACAAATAAGAATAACCCGCTAACCCCCTCTAAAACAGCACTTAACGTCATCCAAAAGATGGCACCACGTGCGGCGTACAATAAGCTCCTAAGCACAATCATCCTCCAGGGCGCGTAAAAGTTGCTGATAGGGTTCTGACTGTATTGCAAGTTGTTGATGGGAGCCTTGTGCAATTAATTTTCCGTTGTCTAACAGCAGTACGCGATCTGCTAGGCCTAAGCCGTTTAAGTCATGGGTAATTAATACACAGGTTCGCGGCTCGGAGTGCAATAAATTCAGCACCCGTTGTGCATTTTGTGGGTCAAGCGCGGATGTTGGCTCATCAAGCAGTAATAAAGGCGCTGGTGATAGTAGCGCACGAGCAATGGCAAGGCGTTGAGCCTCCCCACCGGACAGCTGCATATCTTGTCCTATTACGGCATCCAGTCCTTTAGGTTGTTGTTTTGCAAACGGTAATAAGTTGAGTGCATCAAGATAACGATACATTTCATCTTCAGTGGCATTTGGGGCAAACAACTGTAGATTTTCACGTACAGAACAAGGTAAGGGCGGGGTGTTTTGCATGACGATGGAAACTGTATGGTTCAAACTGGTAAATGATAGCTGTGGTAATGGAACTGAGTTAAAGAGTACATTTCCTGCTGTTGGGTCTAAAAATCGTGCCATAAGTTGTAATAAAGTACTCTTCCCCGCACCTGATGCCCCGACAATAGCTATAAATTCGTTGGGAGCCACGGTGATATTAATATTCGATAGTATTGGGCTATGACCTATTTTCACATCAACTTGAACAAGTTTGAGCTCACCTAAAGATGGGCTGACATCTTTTTCTCCGTAATGCATATCTGGTTCAGCGAGAAGTTGGCGAATACGTTCTGATGCACTGACAGCAAGGTTTAAGGCGTCTGTGCCATGCCCCATTGCTGCAACAGGTGCAGCGATACTGCTAATTAATAAAATGAATAAAATTACTTGAGCAAGAGGTAAGGGCTCAGGGAGTAATGAAACCCCAACAATAACCCACAATGAAAGCAATGTGCTGCTGATACCGACTTGGGTCAATGAGCTCAAAGCACCTATTTTTCTTATCCATCGATGAAAGGCGATTTCAAATTGAGATAAAGCGTGTGATGCTTTTTTTTGAATTGATTGGTTGGGGTATTGCCTAGCTTGTAGTGGGTTATCTGCGAGTTCCGCGTATTGTTCATATAGAAAGCCCATTGCCTGGTTACGTGAGGTGTAGAGCGCCTGATAGCGTACAGAGCGCATTTGTCTAAATAAAAAAATAGAGGCAATTAATGGCATTAAGCAAAAAAGGGTGAGCAGTACATTTTGCCATAATAGAATGAGAGTTGCTGCTGTGGGGACGATAATCAGTTTTGTGATATCTGCGGGGGCATGAGCGGTTAATTGATGCAGCCCACGAACATCACGATCCACAATTTGCAAAAAACCGTCTCTACCGTGTTGGGCAAAGTGATTTAGTGGGAGTTTTTCTATTTTATCAAGAAGTTGTAGTCTAACGTGGTAGCAGAGATGGTTATCCGTTTGATGCGTTAAATACATAGCAAGAGTTTGGCAAATTAGCCAACTTATACCACCGATGGACGCAATAACGACCCATTCATAATATTGATGAACGGGAGTGGCAGCAACTTGGCTAATAGCTATCAATGGAATGAGTGAACAGAGGCCTGCGATAGCTTGTAAAATAAGTGCAAATAATAATGTGATGCGATAGGGACAAAGTAGTTCCCAAAGTGCGCGGTACATGCGAGACCTCCATTGTGAATTCGTCACTTTAATTTATTTCGCTTTGATATCGTGAATTAGTTGTTTTGCTTGCCAGACTATTTGTTTTGTTTGCAGGCCTTAATTGGGCATATTCATTTTTAAAGCGCTTTAGTAAGATGGCTGTATTGCGATTGGGAATGTTAAGGGGGAGGTGAGATGCAATATGATTTAAACGATCTCTACTATTTTGTGAAAGTTGTCGAATATGGTGGTTTTTCACAAGCGGGTCTGGCGCTAGGGATCCCTAAATCTAAATTAAGTCGTCGCATCGCAGAATTAGAAAAAAAGTTAAATATTTCATTGATTTATCGTTCTACTAGGCAGTTTCATGTTACAGAGGTAGGGCAGGTTTTTTATCAACAATGCAAAAGTGTCGTTGATGAAGCTGAAATAGCTCATGAATTGATATGTTCTGTTCAATCTCACCCTAAAGGGATAATTAAATTATCGTGCCCAGTCGCGCTATTGCAAGTTTATCTCAATGAATTACTTGTTGATTTTATGGTGCAATATCCCGATATCGACATCCAAATTTTAGCGGTTAACCGACCTGTTGATGTGATTAGTGAAGGGCTGGATTTAGCTATTCGCGTGCGCTCATTGCCATTGGATGATTCAGGCTTAATGATGAAGGTACTTGGATATTCGCGACGTATATTAGTGGCTAGCCCACAATTATTCGCAGAGCAGGGTGAACTCATAGAACCAGAAAAGCTGGTGGATTACCCGATGTTAGCGAATACAGAGCATTCACAAAATTACACGTTAACCCTCAAAAACAGTGACGACCTTAGCTTTACACAGCATTTTACCCCTAAGTTAGCGACAACAGATATCTTAACGTTATACCGCGCGGCACTAAAAGGTGTCGGGATCGCAAGGCTACCTTATGGTGTGGTAGAAAAAGACATTGAATCAGGGAATTTGATAGAGGTATTACCGCAATGGCAGTTTCCTGAAGATATCATTCATGCAGTATATCCATCACGTAAAGGGTTGTTGCCGTCAATCCAATTACTGTTAAATTATTTAGCAGATAATATTTCGCCGTCAGTGAAATAAATTTCCCCGATAGCACATTAGGCTATCAGGGAAATATTCGTCATTTATTGTGTTTCAGGAATGCGGCCAAATTTCCCACTGTTGAAATCATTTATGGCTTCATTGATTTCTTGAACAGTATTCATCACAAAGGGGCCGTAGCCAACAACTGGCTCATTAATGGGATCACCACTGAGTAACAGCACTAAGGCATCTTCTGTGGCTTCTAACAGAATATTACTGTCTGTATCGTCGAGGATCATCAGTTCCCCTTCGTTTAAAGCGGAGCGGCCATCAACAAATATTGAACCACGTAGCATGACTAAACCGACATGGCGTCCCGCTTTAGTTGGGATACCCACAGTTTTACCTTTGTTAAGCTGTAAATCCCATACATCTAATGGGCTAAAGGTTTGTGCTGCACCTTTATTGCCCAAATAGTCACCGGCAATCACTCGCAATGTACCTGCATCATTGGGTAATGAGACTTTTGGCATGCTTTGGCTTTCTAACAGCTGGTAACTGGGGGCCGCTGATTTGTCTTTTGCTGGCAAATTAACCCACAGTTGCACCATATCAAGTGTGCCACCTTTTTTCATGAAGGCATCAGACTGATACTCTTGATGCAAAATACCCGATGCTGCAGTCATCCACTGAACATCACCTGGGCCTATCACACCACCTTCACCCGTAGAGTCATGGTGGGCGACTTCACCATCATACACAATCGTGACTGTTTCAAACCCACGGTGTGGGTGCTCTCCAACGCCTCTGTTTGCTGAATTTGAGCTTGGGAAATCAAAAGGCCCCGCTCTGTCGAGCAAAAGGAATGGGTTGAGGTATTTCCCATGATCGTTATAGCTAAACATTGAACGGACAGGGAAGCCGTCTCCAACCCAATGGCTACGAGGAGATTGATAGATACCAATAATTTTTTTCATGGTTTTGCTCCTAAAATTGTTTTGATAACTGAATAATAAAGGAGCAAATCATTTGGCTGTAGTGGCAAAAATAGGTTTCATTGTTGCAGTGATAGAACAATAGAATAAAGTCTAATTATTCTATTTATAGAACAGTGTTTACCAAAAACTGGACTACTCAGCCTTAAATCGATGAATTAATCTAAATAACACGAAAACGGAGCGGCTGTCGTTCTATTTTTAAATCAAAAACAGATTCTATATTTTATCGATTGAGAGGTTTCATCATGAGTAGCCCAGCTAATTTTAATGGTCAACGTCCTGCTATTAACCCAGAAGATGCGGTGATGTTATTAATCGATCACCAGAGTGGTTTATTTCAAACTGTAGGTGATATGCCAATGACGGAATTACGTGCTCGCGCCGCTGTTCTGGCTAAAATGGCTTCCCTAGCTAAAATTCCAGTAATAACAACGGCTTCTGTACCTCAAGGCCCAAATGGCCCGTTGATACCAGAAATTCATCAAAATGCACCACATGCACAATATATTGCACGCCGCGGTGAAATTAATGCATGGGATAACCCAGAGTTTGTGGCGGCCGTGAAAGCAACAGGTAAAAAGCAACTGATTATTGCCGGAACTATTACCAGTGTTTGTATGGCGTTTCCTGCAATTAGTGCGGTGATGGATGGTTACCAAGTATTTGTGGTGATTGACGCTTCAGGCACTTACAGCAAAATGGCGCAAGAAATTACTTTAGCGCGTGTCGTTCAAGCGGGTGTCGTTCCAATGGATACTGCTGCGGTTGCTTCAGAATTGCAAGGGACTTGGAACCGCGAAGATGCGGCGGAGTGGGCAATGGCTTACACGCAAATTTTCCCTGCCTATCAATTATTAATTGAAAGCTACAGCAAAGCGCAAGATGTTCTGAAAAATAATGAACAATTAGATTCAGACCGTTAAGGTGAAATAAACAGCATCAATGAATTAATTGGTGAAAATTGATTAGAGTAAAAATGAGGAAAAACCCCATTTTTACTGAGTTAATACAATGATTGTTACTGAGGGCGTTTAACGAAGCCAATAGCTTCGTAAACTTTATCTAACGTTTCTTGTGCGCGAGCAGCGGCTTTGGTTGCGCCTTCATCCATAATTTGGTTTAGCAGCGCTTCATCATTACGGAATTCATGATAACGAGTTTGAAGTGTAGTTAACATACCGGAAACGGCTTCTGCCACGGCCCCTTTAAGATGACCGTACATTTGCCCTTCAAATTCGGCTTCAAGTTCAGCAATTTTCTTACCTGTCACACCCGACATGATATCTAATAAGTTAGAAACCCCTGGTTTGTTTTCTAAATCATAACGAATACGAGGTGGCTCTTCGGAGTCAGTCATTGCGCGTTTGATTTTTTTCACGACAGATTTCGGGTCTTCTAATAAGGCGATAACGTTGTTACGGTTATCATCGGACTTAGACATTTTCTTGGTTGGATCTTGCAGAGCCATAACACGGGCACCACCACCAGTCGGAATGAATGGATCGGGTACAGTGAAAATATCACCATAAATGGCATTGAAGCGTTGAGCAATATCACGGCTCAATTCAAGGTGTTGTTTCTGGTCAATACCAACAGGTACTTGATTCGTTTGATAAATCAAAATATCTGCTGCCATTAGTACTGGGTAATCAAAGAGTCCCGCATTGATATTTTCTGCGTGACGGGCAGATTTATCTTTAAACTGAGTCATACGGCTCAACTCACCGAAATAGGTGTAGCAGTTAAGCGCCCAGCTCAGTTGAGCGTGTTGTGGTACGTGTGACTGCACAAAAATGGTGCTTTTTTTCGGGTCAATACCACATGCTAAATAGAGCGCAAGTGTATCGAGGGTTCTTTTACGCAGTTCAACAGGGTCTTGGCGAACGGTGATGGCGTGCTGGTCAACGATACAGTAAATGCAGTCGTAGTCATCTTGCATTTGTACCCACTGACGTAATGCACCCATGTAGTTACCGATGGTTAATTCACCGGAAGGCTGTGCGCCGCTGAATACGATTGGTTTTTGGGGTTGCTTTAATTTTTCAGTGGGAGTGCTCATTTAGTTATGTCCTTGCTTATTTTATTTCAGATAACCCGATTGCAGGTAATAAATCAGAAAAATGTGTTAATACACAGTTCGGTTCACTCAGTGCAATAGATTCACCATAGTTATAACCGTAGGTCAGACCGACACACGGGCATTCAGCGCTTTTCGCTGCAATAATATCATTACGAGAATCGCCGACAAAAAGCAATTCTTCTTTACGTAAACCGAATGTTCCCATCGTTAGGTAGAGGGGAGCAGGATGCGGTTTTAAAGCTTTGACGTCATCGCTACCCAAGACTAGAGAAAAGTAGTGTTCAATACCTAATTTCTTTAATAATGGCGCAATAAATGGGGTCGCTTTATTAGTAACAATCCCCATAGGTAAGCCATGTTTTGCTAATTGCTCTAAAGTGTCTTTTACTCCAGGAAACAGTTGGCTGCCTGTTGTGACGGACGTTGCATAGAATTTATCAAAACTGGCTCGAGCTTTTTTTTGTCGCTCAGGTGTGATTTCGGCACCCGCCCATGAAAGTGCGCGTTCAACTAACACATCAACACCATTGCCTACCCAAATAGAAACGCGTTCTTTACCTGCAGGGGCAAAATTAAATTCTTTGAGCATGTTGTCGATGGCTTCAGCTAAGCCAGCTGCACTGTCTACGAGTGTGCCGTCTAAATCGAAAGCGATCGCTTTGATATTCTCTAATACCACTTCAGTCATTGAGATACCTTTTGTAATTCGTTACGCATCGCGTCGATGACGGTTTTATAGTCCGGTTGGTCGAAAATAGCAGAACCCGCAACGAAGGTATCGGCACCTGCCGCTGCAATCTCTGCGATATTATTCACTTTGACACCGCCGTCGACTTCCAAACGAATATCATAGCCACTTTCATCAATTAATTTACGGACTTGGCGCAATTTATTGAGTGTTTGTGGGATAAACGATTGGCCTCCAAACCCTGGGTTCACAGACATGAGTAGGATCATATCAACTTTATCCATGACGTAATCAAGGTAGCTAAGTGGTGTTGCTGGGTTAAATACTAACCCCGCGGTACAGCCATGTTCGCGAATTAACTGTAGTGAGCGGTCAACATGTTCGCTGGCTTCAGGATGGAAACTAATATGGGTTGCACCGGCCTTAGCAAAATCTGGGATAATACGGTCAACTGGCTTCACCATTAAATGAACATCGATAGGTGCAGTAATTCCGTAGTCTCGCAGTGCTTTACATATAGGTGCGCCAAACGTTAAGTTGGGTACGTAGTGGTTGTCCATAACGTCAAAATGCACAATATCGGCACCAGCTGCAAGAACATTGGCGGTATCTTCGCCTAAACGTGCAAAGTCAGCAGATAAAATAGATGGGGCAATGAGAAAGTTTTTCATTATTGTCTCCGATTATTAATCGTTATCTGAGAGCCATTCATCGCTAGGTACAAGGCGCTGCGTTTTTTTCTTATCCGTTTTTCTAGGAGAAAGGCTATTAGGTATACCCGGATATAATGCCAGTAACTCATTGACTTTTGTCCGGTTTAATATATTTCTACTAATGGTGCGACGTACTTTTACAATATGCAATTGAGCTTGATAATACCACTCTCTCGTCATCGGGGTATCATGATTTGAGATCAAGACAGGAATTTTACTTTCTGTTGATAACTTTTGAGCCAAAATAGCTAAGTTTTGTTGTTCGAGCGAATTAAATGCATTCGTGTGATACGCCGTGAAGTTAGCTGTATCTGATAAAGGTGCATATGGTGGGTCACAGTAGACAACAGACCCCTCTTTTGCGTTGAGCAAAGTTTCACCATAATGCTGAGTCATAAACGTGGCATTTTGTGATTTTTCAGCAAACCACAGTAATTCTTCTTTAGGAAAATAGGGTTTTTTATAGCGGCCAAAAGGAACGTTAAATTCACCACGAGAATTATAGCGGCATAACCCATTATAGCAGTGGCGGTTTAAGTATAAAAAAAGGACACTGCGTTTCTCAGTATCGGTAGATTGGTTAAAGGCTTCACGCATTAAATAATATTGTTCGGAAGTATTATATTCAGGTGTGAAGATTTGCTGGGCTTCTTCAATAAAAGCATCAGCGCGGTCTTTAACCGTATTGTAGAGGTTGATGAGGTCACTGTTGATATCTGCCAGTATGTATGAATCATAACTGGTGTTTAAAAACACTGACCCAGCACCAACAAAAGGCTCAATTAAGCAATCACCTTGTGGAAGGTGTTTTTTGATTTCTTCCACAAGGGGGTATTTACCCCCAGCCCATTTTAAAAAAGCGCGTTTTTTTTTCATGCCGTCTTATTATTACAATCGTTTAGAGTAACTGCATTTATACTCTGTCAGGACAACATAATGCGCCCGGGGAAAAACGTTGTTATTTTTGATCCTGTTTGACTTGTTTCATATTTCTAACCCACGGTTTTTTCGCTTGTACTGCAGCAGGTAAGGTCCCTATTGCATTTTTTGCGTCGGTCACTGAACTATAATTTCCGTGAATAAGAACATACCAAGTTTGCCCATTACGTATGGTTTTATAAACTTTGTAATTGGCCAATTTGTTTTCTTTTGCGAAAGCTTCCAGTGTATCAGAGCGGCTTGCACTGCTAAGTTGCAATGTGTAGCTACCTGCTGGTGCAGACATGATATTGCTACCTTGGCTACTTGCCGTTGATTTTGCTGGCTGTTTAGTTTGCACAGGGTGTTTTGGCTCAACGGGTTTTACAGGTGTTTTTTCTGGCGTTACTGGTTTGACTACGGGTTGTTGTTCCACAGGTTTAACGGTTGGTGGCGTTAACGGTGTCGTATTTTGTGGCTGGCTAGTGCCTGGCACAGAAACTTGGCCTTGGTTTAAGGCATCAACTACATCGCCAGGTATTTCGATTCGCTCACCCAGACCATTTGGTTGAGTTTGAGGTTCGCCTTGGGTTGGCGTTGGCGTAATTTGTGAACCAGTGATTTCTTGCGGTTGCCCTGATAGCGTTTGACCTTGTGAATTTGTCAACGATGAGGAGCCCGATAAGTCGATATTCTGTGAATTATTTGCACCCGTTGTTTGTTGCTTTTCATGCTCTGTAGGGGCCTTTAAAGCTGAGCTGATAGCAATAATGAGCAGCAATAGAACCAGAACACCTACACCAATCATAATATGTTGGCGTGAGAGTGCAATTTTAGGTTTTGCAGTAGATGGTGATTGGCGTGAGCGCCCTGTCGGTCTATCTGATGTATCTGGCCTAAGATCATTTTGACCTTGAGGCTGGTTATCTGGTTTAAATTCGTCCATTTTCCTCTCCCGAATAAAATTTGCCTATAGTAGAGATAAAATGTCTCTTATCAGTACAACCTCTAACGACCAAGCAGGACATCGCTGCTTATTTAAAGCATATATCCTTTCGTAATACCACGCTAGCCAAAGTGGTATTGATAATACGCTTTTTCAGAGTTTCGTATATAGGCGTAGGCACACCGTATAATTTAACGACTTTAGTGAACATCTACCAGTAACATTTTAAAACGCCAGTAAAAATTCAGCTTTTTCTTCGTTTTATGACATACAGGATGATATTGCCGCAATGACAGTCTGCGTATCAACATCTGAACGCATTTCCGAATGGCCGATAGTGGTAGGCAAAATTAAATGCAGTTTTCCACCCATCACTTTTTTATCTCGCATCATATGTGGGAGATAATCATCGGGCTTCATTTGTGAAGGGCCTTTGACGGGAAGTGATGCACGCTCTAAAAGTGTGACCACCCGCTGAGTTTGTTCAGGAGTAAATTGACCAAGTAATTCTGCTGTTTTTGCTGCCATAACCATGCCAGCCGCGACAGCTTCACCATGTAACCAGACGCCATAGCCCATATGCGCTTCGATAGCATGACCAAAGGTATGGCCTAAGTTCAATAATGCGCGTAACCCACTGGTTTCTTTTTCATCCGCTGCAACCACTTGTGCTTTTAGTTCACAACAACGGCGAATACAGTAAGCCATCGCTTGGTCATCAAGAGAGACGAGGGCATCAATATTCTCTTCCAGCCAGCTAAAAAACTCACTATCGAGGATAATGCCATATTTAATGACTTCTGCTAAGCCGGAGGCAAGTTCTCTTGGTGGGAGAGTTTTTAAGCAGTTGAGATCAACCACAACAGAAGCGGGCTGATAAAATGCGCCGATCATATTTTTCCCTAGTGGGTGATTGACGGCGGTTTTACCACCGACAGAAGAGTCCACTTGAGATAATAAGGTCGTAGGTACTTGAATAAAACGTACTCCACGCTGATAGCTTGCTGCTGCGAAACCTGTTAGGTCACCAATGACGCCCCCACCAAGAGCGATGAGGGTGGTGTCACGGTTATGGTGTTTTTCAAGTAATGCGGTAAATACATCATTCATGATGAATAATGATTTGTATTGTTCACCATCCGGTAGAATGATGGTATCAACTTTTACGCCTGAAGTTTCAAGGGCATTCTTTATCTTATCGAGATAAATAGGGGCAAGAGTTTCATTTGTCACGATCATTGCTCGTTGACCCGCAGTTAATGGCTCAAATGCCCCCGTTTGTTGATATAAGCCGGGTGCAATATTGATTGGATAACTACGTTCGCCTAGAGTGACGGTGACTTTTTCCATCTTGCTTTACCTTGAGTTCATTTTTGAAAATAACACCATGAACAATTAGTTTTTTTCTAATAGTTCAATGATTTGGTTGGCAACAACTTTTGCACTTTGCTCATCAGTATGAATGGTAATATCAGCAATTTCTTCATACATAGGATTACGTTCGTCAGCCAGTTTCTCAAGAACCTCACGTGCGGGTTCGTCAACTTGTAGCAGTGGACGTTTTTTGTCACGTTGTGTACGAGATAATTGTTTCTCAATGGTGGTCTCAAGATAAACAACGACACCGCGAGCGGATAGGCGATTACGGGTCTCTTTGGACTTAACAGAGCCACCACCTGTTGCTAATACAATGCCTTGTTTCTCTGTAAGCTCATTGATGATTTTTTCTTCGCGATCGCGAAAGCCTTCTTCACCTTCAAGGTCGAATACCCAGCCTACATCTGCGCCAGTGCGTTTTTCTATCTCGTGATCAGAGTCGAAAAACTCCATATTAAGCTGTTGAGCCAACTGACGGCCAATAGTACTTTTGCCAGCACCCATTGGTCCAACCAGAAAGATATTGCGTTTCTCTGCCATGTTTTTTGGTATTACTACGATTATTCGTTAATGATTACCCGCCCCGCCAATCAGATTAGCGGCGGGACCTAAACTGAAACCTCATAAGTGATGATGTGAGATCAGATAAGAAAATTATCTCAATACATCAACCTGAATTGCAACTATATAAATATGGCACTAAGCAAGCAAAGTGCCATATTTAAAATTACAGGTTTCGATACTTGAGCCGTCTATGTTGTCTAATGCCTTGTTTATCATGCTTTTTAACAGTTTCTAGCTATTGGTATCAGCAAGTTATTTCTGTTAAGAATAGAGCAACATTAATTGTGGCTGTTTTATAAGCGACTGACAGCTTGTTCTTTAATCTACGGATAGTTAGAACACTCAATGGATAACCTTGTATGCTAAAACGACGCCAGCGTCAAATTTATCCGGTAGGTTTATGCCATAAAAAATATTTTTTTTTGTCATCTTTGACTTATTGTGTATTCAACTATTTGAAGTATATGCGTTATTTTTTCCATGTTAAATATTGATAAGTTTTGGTGTTATAAAAACAATAAGGACACGCTTATCTGTATGCTCTGCCGTATTTGTGAATAACGTACCTAGAAAAGGGATATGAGATAAAAAGGGTAAGCCTATCTCTGTTTTTTCTTGTTTTTGCTGAAAAATTCCCCCAAGGATAAGGGTTTCATTATTTTTGATGGTTACGTTAGTTGCGATTTCTTGTTTATTGATGGCTAAGTGATGATGTTGGTTGCTAGTGAGTGCAGTATCGGGTGAGTTATGACTAATTTTAAGGTTTAACTCAATTTTTTCATCACGCACAATCGAGGGGGTAACATCCATACCCAGAACGGCATCTTTAAATTGTACGTGTGTTTTCTTGTCATTACTGGTGACATAGGGGATCTCTGTACCTTGCTGAATACTTGCGGGTTGTTGATGCGAAGCAACTAAACGAGGACTCGCAATAATAGAAAGCAGATTTTCTTTTTCTAATGCTTTCAGTTTCATTTCAAGTAAACCATCACCAAGACTAAGAACATTGAAGGCAAATTGCCCTGATATTGAAGAGTAACGATTGTAGCGATATAAGTGATTAGCGTTTAGATTTCCACCTGCCATCATTCCCCATTCTAAGCCCAACTCCTGTAATGCAGTTCGGCTGCTACTAATGATATGTGCAGTGATCTGTACTTGTTTATTTGGCTTATCTTGATGTTTTATCCATTCATCAATCAGTGCTAATCGATCTGGATCCTCTTTAATAATGAGGCTGTTTGTCGTGATATCGTGATGGATAGAGGCATTTTTTGATAATAACGAAGTATCTGGATGTTCTAATAGATGACGAACCTCTTGGACATTGGTTGAGATTAATTTAAATATTTTTTGGGTTAATGATGTTTTACTTGGCGTTACCTGCGCTACTGCTGTTTCCGGAGTAGGCTGGTTTTCTGTTACTAAGGGAGGTATCAGTGGTGCAAAGGGATCTCTAACCTCTTCGGCAGAGATTAAAAATGAAGATAAAAAGAAGAGTCCCCCAGCAATCAGCATGAGGATGTTAGTTCGTGAGCTATTCATTGCGGTTTTCATCCTTGATAGCGAGAGTGTCGTTGAACAATGAAAATGAGATGGAGGTGATGATAATTCCTTGTTTTAAATATATTTTTATGTCATGAAAATGCCATCTCTGGGTTTGAGGAAGGGTAAGAAGCTGTTCTATAACGTGATAAATAGGAATGAAGTGGCCTTGAAACTCCATAAAATAGGTATTGGTATCTGTTGGTTGCAATTGATTAAGTGTCACAGATGAATGTGAGAGCAAGGTATTTAACTGTGTCAGTAATTCAAGAGGCGCTTCTTTAATATCAACGGATTGCTTTAGTGATTGAGCTTGTTTTTCAAGTTGTTGTAACGAAGGTGAGTGATAGAGAGCTTTCTTTTCTCTTGTAATTGCTTCAATTAAATTCAGGTTCTCAATGGTTAATTCCATGATCTGATTTTGATTTTTTTTCCAGTATAAAAAATACCCCGCAGTGATACAAAGCACAATTAAGAACCAAACAGGTAGGGTTTGTTGCCAAAATGGGCGATACCAAAAAGAATGTATGGACTCATTCATCGAGCACTCCTTGATATTTGGCTGTGAGGTGTAAACGGTTTAATTGATTCACTCGGCTGATTTTTTTCAATTGAATATCACTCAAACCTGAGTGATTTTTAAGTTGTAAGCCAAGCGAATTGATATCTTGAAAATCATAACTGTTAGCTTTGATCTCTATTTTGTTATTCATTAACTGTAGATTTGTTAGCCAACTTTTGGGTGGAGTTAGAGTTGGAAGGTTTTGTAGTAACTTAAGTAAAAATTGGTTATTTACTATGATGCTATCTATCTTTCTTTTTTTGCTCATTAAGCTATTAATCTGTGTTTGTTGAGTCGCGATTTGCAATACTAATTGTTGTATCTGTTCATATTGTAGTTGGTTATTGTGCTTTCTATTTTTTAGGTCTTTCATTTCAATTTGTTGAAAAATAAATAAAAAAACACACGCTATAATCACTGAGCAGCAAACCACAGAACAAAAGAGTAAAAACTCTCGTATCTTCTTTTTTATTTGCTGTTGGCGCCAAGGGAGAAAGTTAACTTGGTATATTTCCATTAATTAAATATCTCCATGACGTAAAGCAAGACCGGCAGCAATCACAAAATCCCCCAGTAACTGTGGTAATTTAATACTATGCTGTTGAAAAGCTTGGCGTAATTCCCAGTGGTGAGCTACCTCATCAGTACGAAAAATCTGTTCATGATCTGTAATGAGGTAAATAGGTGAGGCTTTTTCTTGATCAATAAAGGGCAGCAAGTGGGAAAGGGTCGGTATATCTGTATCTTGCAAATGGTTATAATTAGCTGGTTGGCTAATTGGCCCTGACCAAAGCCATTCACCTTGTCGATAATGAATAACCCTGCATTCATCGGGTAAACCCGCGTTTCTTGCCACATAACGTAAAGCTATGGGGGCGACATCAATAGCAAGCAGATTGAACCCGCTTTCTGTAAATAGATTTTGCCAAAAAGTAATATCTGACTGGCGGGCCCCATTAAAATAAACCTGTTGTTTGATGACGCGATAGTCGATAACCAACTCTTGGGCGTGCATAGAAAAACGTTTTTCAGCTTGAGATTGTAAATACCATCCTAATTCTGGTTGTGGCAATTTGATTTCACTGGGTAATGAAATTTGTTGTTTTATTGTACGGACAGCGGGTAATGCGAAGGATACGGAACACTTTTTAGGTAATTTCTGACGCCATTGTAATAAAATATTCAGTAAAATTTGATATTGTTCATGGCTAGAATTATCAGTTAGCTCGAATGGTAATTGTTGTTGCCAACATTCACATAAATGCCAGTATTGTCTGCGCCGCTTTGCAGCGACTAGCTGTATTCTATCTCGATAGAGGTCGATCCCAATGTTCCATTTTGATGTATACATAGTTAATTTCCTTATCATTAACAAATAAATTACGATTTCTATTGTGCTGTATAAGCTTTATACTGTGTGTTAGTGATATCTAAACCCTCTTGTTAGCCGAGCATGGGAATTTTCCGGTGAAGTTCGTAAAATATTTTTTTATTCTTGTTTTCTGTTGCATTTTTTTGGGAACCGCCTCGATTTATGGCATGTATAAATATGTGGAAGGTGAGTTACCTGATGTAGCAACAATGAAAGACATTCGTCTGCAAATTCCAATGCAGGTATACAGTGCGGATAACGAATTGATTGCCCAATATGGGGAAAAGCGTCGTATTCCTTTACCTCTGGCAGAAATTCCTCCTTTAATGATCAAAGCGTTTATCGCCACTGAAGATAGCCGTTTTTATGAGCACCATGGGATTGACCCTATTGGTATTTTCCGTGCGGTTACCGTAATGGCGTCTTCTGGCCATGCATCTCAAGGGGCCAGTACAATTACTCAGCAGCTCGCGAGAAATTTTTATTTAAGCCCTGAAAAAACCCTGATGCGTAAAGCTAAAGAGGCATTTTTGGCTATTCGCATTGAGCAGCTTTTTACTAAAGATGAAATTATGGAGTTGTACCTGAATAAAATTTATTTAGGTAACCGTGCTTATGGCGTCGGAGCAGCTGCGTACGTTTATTTTGGTAAGACAGTGGATGAGTTGACGCTTAGTGAAATTGCGATGATTGCAGGTTTACCAAAAGCACCTTCTACATTTAACCCTCTGTACTCTTATGACCGTGCGGTAAGTCGTCGTAATGTGGTTCTTTCTCGCATGTTTGAGGAGAAATACATTACTCAAGACCAGTATGAACAAGCAAAAAATGAAAAAATAGTTGCTTCGTATCATGCGCCGAAAATTGATTTTTCTGCGCCGTATTTAGCCGAAATGGCGCGTCAAACCTTGTTTGATAAATATGGTGAAGATGCGTATACCGATGGGTATAAAGTCTACACTACGGTGATCCGTAAAGATCAGGAAGCTGCAACAACCGCAGTCCGTAATAATTTGATCGACTACGATACTCGCCACGGTTATCGCGGTCCTGCCGAGGTTTTATGGAAACAGAATGAAACGGCTTGGACAGCAGAGCAGATAGTCGAAAAATTGAAAAAAATGCCGGTTTATGGGCCTTTAATGCCTGCAGTTGTGACATCTGCAACAGCTTCAGAAGCGCAAGTGATGTTAGCTGATGGTTCGCAAATTCCTATTACAATGACCGGTGTGCGTTGGGCGCGTAAATTTATTTCAGATACTCAACAAGGTGCCGCGCCAAGAGCTGTAAATGCAGTCATGCAAGTGGGTGAGCAAATTTGGGTTCGAAAAGTTAAAGATAACTGGTGGTTAGGGCAAGTACCTGATGCGAATGCGGCATTTGTTGCTTTAAATCCAAATGATGGGGCGATTATTGCGCTAGTAGGTGGGTTTGACTTCAATATGAGTGAGTTTAACCGAGTCACCCAATCATTACGCCAAGTTGGTTCGAATATTAAACCTTTCCTATATACAGCGGCAATGGATAAAGGCCTGACATTATCATCATTACTTAATGATGTACCAATTAGCCGTTGGGATGCAGGTGCAGGTTCTGATTGGCGCCCTAAGAATTCACCTCCTCGCTATGATGGGCCTATTCGTTTACGTCAAGGTTTAGGCCAATCAAAAAACGTTGTGATGGTTCGTGCGATGAGAGCCATGGGGGTGGATTATGCGGCTGATTATCTGACTCGCTTTGGTTTTCCAGCGGAAAATATTAACCGCACTGAGGCGTTAGCGCTAGGTGCGCCATCATTCACACCAATGCAAATGGTTCGTGGATATGCTGTCATGTCCAATGGTGGGTATTTGATTGACCCATACTACATTTCGAAGATCGAAAATCATAATGATGAGGTTATTTTCGAAGCCAACCCTAAAATAGCATGCCCTGATTGCACGAATATTCCGGTTATTTATGGTGATACGGAACGCACTATTGTGAGCAACGGTATTGATGATGAGTCTACCGAAGAAGTGACACAATCAGGCGATAATACCGTCATAAAAGAGCCAACAATGGAATTAACGACGGCAGCTAACTTAGACGGGAACTCTGGTGACCAATATGCACCTCATGTAATTAATACCCCACTTGCATTCTTAATTAGGGATGCGATGATGACCAATATTTATGGCGAGCCTGGTTGGTCAGGTACAGGTTGGCGTGCAGCGAGAGACTTAGGTGGTCGCCGTGATATTGGTGGGAAAACAGGGACAACTAACAGCTCTAAGGATGCTTGGTTCTCTGGCTATGGCCCAGATGTTGTTGCTTCTGCATGGATTGGTTTCGATGATAATAGGCGAACATTAGGTCGTGGTGAAGCCGGGGCCAAAAGTGCACAACCCATGTGGAACGACTTTATGAAGTCTATTTTGGCAGGGGTACCAGTGAAAACAATGAAACCGCCTAAAGGTGTTATTTCGGTCTCCATTGATAGCAGAACAGGTAAATTAGGTTCCTCCCGTCGTGAGTATTTTATTGAAGGAACTGAACCGAAAGAACATGCGGTACAAGAGGTAGGTACGACAATTTCTACGGAAGGCGGAGCCAGCCAAGAGCTATTTTAAAATTATTGTTGGTTAAATACCTATAATTAGCACCCCATTGTTGGTTTAAAACATGGGGTGTTTTCTATAGAGACGTTTAATATATCAGTAGGTTATATACCCACATTAATGATTAGTTATGGAAATTACATACAGCAGATGTAATGTTAAGTGTTATTACTTAACACTTTTTAGGTAACGTTCTAGATAGAAAAGTGCGCTAATATTCCGAGCTTCGTTGAAATCAGGGTGTTCCAGTAATTCCATCATTCGAGATATTGGCCATAGCTCTTGTTGTAGGGGTTCAGGCTCATCTCCTTTGAGTTTTTCCCTGTATAGGTCTTGAGCGATAAGAATATTCATTTTACTTGAAAAGTATGATGGCGACATCGTCAGTTTGGCGAGCTGAACCATGTGATTAGCGCCATAACCAATTTCTTCTTTGAGTTCACGCTGGGCTGCTTCAATGGCAATTTCACCGGGGTCGATAGCACCTTTGGGAAAGCCTAATTCATAGTTTTCAATCCCGACAGCGTATTCGCGAATGAGGATGAGGTTATCACCCATGATAGGAACAATAAGAACCGCTTCGCGTTTTGCGGGCCGCATTCTTTCATAGACTCGTTTTTCACCATTACTAAATTCGAGGTCAACTGATTGAATGCTGAATAATTTTGATTGAGCAACATCTTGAATATTCAAGATTTTAGGTTTTTTTAACTCTGTCATAACGATTTCCGAACAGGATGAGTGAAATCTATTGCTAAAAGCATATTTCATTGATTTACGAGACGCGTTTTACCTGGCACTGCCCGTATTTCGAAATCATCATACAACTATGACCTATATCAAAATAAAATGATAGATATTATCGAGTAGATAAAATGCTGTTAGTATAATTGACTCAAACAAATAATACGGGTAAACAAATAAAACATTTTTTACAAGATGTTGTAATTTAAAATAAAAACTACAAATAGAATAGGAATCGGCTTATTTTTAGGAAGTGTGGGGGCTGATATGCTTTTCTTATTCATTTTTCATTGGGGAAACAATGCTGAATCATGTCATTATAACGGCTATAATTGTTATTAGCCTGACTATAATGGCTTCCTTCCTATATTTTAGGCGGGGGCGGCATTCTGGCGTCTATCAAATACCTTCTGTAGCATCACCATCATTTAGGAAAATGATTGATTCAGATTACCAAACCATCTCCCAGTATTTAAATTATTGCGCTGCTATATCAACAAATACATCTCAGCATCCATGGCAAATCAAAAAAAACTCAATCATAGCGACAGTTTGCCATTCATTGACACGTTTTAACTTACGCCAAGAGCAAGGAAATAGTTGGCGCTATTTTATTGATACAATTGAGGTTCAGCTCCCTTCACAGCTTGAGCCTTTTTTGCAACGCCAAAATGTTATGGAAATAGTGGAAACAGACCACTTGCCGTTAATTATTTCAATGAATAGCCATTCGCTGAAAGATTTCAGTAGTGAATGGCAAACGGGTATGCCTATCGATTCAACATGGCCTGATGCGGCAATTCAAGAACGTGGCCAGCATAGTATTGAGCGATTGAAAGTTCGTAAAGAGACGAATGAAGAACATCGGTTACACCATTCTACAGGTTGGCTTGGTGCTGCTATTATCTGCCTGAGTTTTTTATTTGGTTATTTAACCCTTGTTTCGATTCCTTTATTACAGGAATCGGGATTAGTGATCACAACGATTACGTTTATTATTGGGTTACTTATTCTCTTTCGCTCTAGGATGTTCCCCCGACAATATCAAGATATTCAATGCATTCATGGCCAACCAAAGCGCTGGGAACTTTATGGCGAACTGGATAAAAAATATTCCACCAATACGTCTATTGCTGGTATTGACTTGCACTACCCTAATCATTGGACGAATTATTTAAAATACGAAGAAAACCAAGCTGTTAATATTGATTTTTATACGACGGGTGAGGTGGTCAGGCACGGTAAGTATCTTTCTTTGCATGAAGAAGAGCGTTATTACCCTTACAAACGGTTCAAAAAGAATGTATTGATGTTAGTTGGGGCTTTATTAACGATGACTCTGATATTTGCATATCAACCGATAGATTTGCCAATAAAACTGGGTTTTGCGTGGGTAGGTGGCACAGAGAAAATCAAGGCTGAGAGTCCTAATGAGCTTGCTTCCCGTCAGCTCAAAGTTGGGGATACATTAGTTGCCCAAGGAAAAGGGATGTGTTACCGCTCACCGAATTTGAATAAAGAAAACCAAGCTCAATTTGTGCCATTTGATTGCTCTGGTATTTATTGGAATGATGTTAGTTTACAGACTGAACCTCAATCAGAGGTTGTTGAACACTCAATATCATTGCTTGATACCGTCAAAAGCCAATTGCATCCAGATAAAAACTCGACAGGAGTTAACCCAAGATTACAGCGGGATATTATGAAATCAGGGATGAATATTATCTTTGATTTTTCGGCTATCATCATGGGGACAGAACAACTGTGCCATAATTCTGATAACTGCCTAAAATTAAAAAATGCACTGACTAACCTAGGGAGTACAGATGATTGGCCTTCTTTAGTAAAGAAAGCGTCTACGGGAAAACTAAAAGGGGCTCATGTTTTATTGCGTGCTGGTAGCGCTGAGGCCTTGGAAAACATCGTGGAAGACACCATATATGATTTTATCAGGACAGAAATAGATAGAGAAGTGCGCAAAATTAATAGTCCGCCTCCTGGTGGTGTTTTATTAATTAGTGATGAAAACAAGCCTTTAGTTGATTCGATACAGGGAGCTTCTTTTAATGAGCTATCGCCATTACAGCGTTGGCAAGAGTTGCAAAGGTTATCAAATCTACTGATCAATACACCGTTCAATATTGAAGGTGTCATTACGGATTTATCAGTAGATGCCAATGGGACATTGCAAATTGTGTTGCATGAAGAACCCAATGAAAAAGTGGTATCTCAGTATATATGTAGTGCGCTTTTTATCCTATTTTTGTTGGTGTGTGCGTTGTTAAATGGTTCGTTGATTGTGCTACGTGTTTTGAATAATAAGAAGCGTTTGCGTAATATCACAGAATATTATGATAAATGCTTTGAGGCTAATCCCCCTTCCTATCGTCGATAGTATCATCCCGAAAATAGAGGGAGCCTCTTCTTAGTTTGATTCAGACTTATGTTGAGGAGGCACCATGAATCAATCCACTATAGAACCTGTTCGCCTTGATAAATGGCTGTGGGCTGCGCGGTTTTATAAAACGCGTGCAGTCGCCCGTGAAATGATTGAAGGTGGTAAAGTTCATTATAATGGGCAAAGAACTAAGCCCGGGAAGATTGTTGAGCTACACGGAATCGTTAAGCTTCGACAAGGTAATGATGAACGGACGGTTGAAATCATGCAAATTAGTAGCCAGCGTAAAGGCGCGCCGGAAGCACAGTTGCTGTACTGTGAAACCGTAGAAAGTATTGAACAACGAGAGAAAATGGCACAAGCGCGTAAGATGAATGCACTGACGATGCCACATCCAGAGCGACGTCCAGATAAGAAAGAACGGCGTACTCTATTAAAGTTTAAACAAACAAATTCTCATGAGTCGTCTTAATGACGGCCTGAGCAACAGCCCGAGCAATAGAGAGATATTATGGCAAACCAAGACTTACTCCACCGTTTTTTATTTGAACAACATTCTGTTCGTGGAGAAATGATCAGTGTTGATGAAACCTTTGAACATATTTTAGAAAACCATGACTACCCAACAGCGGTGAAAGGTTTGTTAGGTGAGTTACTTGTTGCTACCAGTTTATTGACGGCAACGTTGAAGTTCGATGGTGATATTACTGTGCAAATTCAAGGGGATGGGCCGGTTAATCTGGCGGTTATCAATGGTAATAATTTACAACAGATGCGTGGTGTTGCACGTGTAGATGGCCCTGTTGTGGCTGGTAGCACTCTGAAGCAGATGATTGGTAATGGTTTTATGGTGATTACCATCACACCGAATCAAGGTGAACGTTATCAAGGAATTGTGGCGATCGAAGGGGATTCTATTGAAGAAAGCATTGATGCCTATTTTCGCCAGTCAGAGCAATTGCCAACCCGTTTATTCATTCGTGTGGGTGAAGTAGATGGGAAACCAAGTGCAGGTGGCATGTTGTTGCAAGTTTTACCAGCAGCAAATGAAACAAGCCATGAGTTCTTTGACCACTTAGTGCAACTGACAGCCACAATTAAAGGCCAAGAGCTGAGTTCATTGGATGTGAAAGAGGTTTTACACCGTCTTTATCATGAAGAAGATGTCACGTTATATGACCCACAATCTGTCGAGTTTCGTTGTACTTGTTCAAGGGAGCGTTGCGAAAGTACATTAGCGACGTTACCGAAGGAAGATGTTATCGATATTTTACACAAAGATGGAAAAATTGATATGGAGTGTGAATTTTGTGGCTCACATTACGTATTTATTGAATCCGATCTTCAAGGGTTAAATAATGAGCTAAATCAGCAACTTCACTGATACGATTTAGCAACCTAATTATGTGACAAGGGTGCAATTCTGCACCTTTTTCTTATAATTTTAAAGCATTATTACGTGCTCTAAGTCTCATTATGAATTAAAAAAAATCATACATTTTCAATTCTTTGATAGCAATCGCTGTTAATTAGTCGTAAAGAATTATGATCATCCGCAGATTAGTTATGTTTACCAGGAGCAATATAATGAGCGCTAAAAGCATTACCCTGAAGGAACTTGAAAAGTACGGTATTCATGATGTAACTGAAGTGGTTTATAACCCAAGTTACGAGCTATTATTCACGGAAGAAACTAAGCCTGGACTTGAAGGTTATGAGCGTGGAACAGTAACCACTTTAGGAGCTGTTGCGGTTGATACAGGTATCTTTACTGGTCGTTCACCAAAAGATAAATATATTGTACGTGATGACGTGACTCGCGATACAGTTTGGTGGGCAGACCAAGGTAAAGGTAAAAATGACAACAAACCTATGTCACAAGAAGTTTGGGCGGATCTCAAACATTTAGTGACTGAACAACTGTCAGGTAAACGTTTGTTTATCATTGATGCATTCTGTGGTGCGAACGCTGACACTCGTCTAAAAGTACGTTTTATCACCGAAGTTGCATGGCAGGCGCATTTCGTTAAAAACATGTTCATTCGCCCATCTGATGAAGAATTAGTGGGTTTCGAACCTGATTTCATCGTCATGAATGGCGCAAAATGTACTAACCCGAATTGGAAAGCACAAGGTTTGAATTCAGAAAACTTTGTTGCGTTCAACTTAACCGAACGCATGCAACTGATCGGCGGCTCTTGGTATGGCGGCGAAATGAAGAAAGGTATGTTCTCTATGATGAACTACCTGCTGCCATTAAAAGGCATTGCATCTATGCACTGTTCTGCTAACGTCGGCGAAAAAGGTGATGTAGCCATTTTCTTTGGTTTATCTGGAACAGGTAAAACCACACTCTCTACCGATCCAAAACGTAAGTTAATTGGTGACGATGAACACGGTTGGGATGATGACGGCGTATTCAACTTTGAAGGTGGTTGCTACGCAAAAACTATCAACTTATCTAAAGAAGCTGAGCCAGACATCTATGGCGCTATCAAACGTGATGCGTTATTGGAAAACGTGATGGTGTTGGCAGATGGTTCAGTTGATTTCAATGATGGTTCAAAAACAGAAAACACCCGTGTTTCTTACCCAATCTACCACATTGAAAATATTGTAAAACCTGTTTCTAAAGCGGGCCATGCAACAAAAGTTATCTTCTTAACCGCAGATGCATTTGGTGTGTTACCTCCTGTTTCTCGTTTAACGCCTGAGCAAACGCAGTACCACTTCCTATCAGGCTTTACCGCGAAATTAGCAGGTACAGAGCGTGGTGTCACGGAACCAACTCCAACCTTCTCCGCTTGCTTTGGTGCGGCATTCTTATCACTGCACCCAACACAATACGCTGAAGTATTAGTTAAACGTATGGAAGCAGCGGGCGCGAAAGCTTACTTAGTGAATACAGGCTGGAACGGTACAGGTAAACGTATTTCCATCAAAGATACACGTGCCATCATTGACGCTATTTTAAGTGGTGACATCGAAAAAGCAGACATGATTAAACTGCCAGTGTTCGATTTAGAAATCCCAACAGCATTACCGGGTGTGGATACCAATATCCTTGACCCACGTAATACTTATGCAGACAAAGCACAGTGGGATGAAAAAGCGCAAGACTTAGCGGAACGTTTCGTGAACAACTTTGATAAGTACACGGACACCCCAGCAGGCGCTGCACTGGTGAAAGCAGGGCCAAAACTGTAATTGGTTTTGTGAATCAATAAATAATAAAGGCCCTACCAAAGTAGAGCCTTTATTGTTGTGAAAATAATTATTCTGCTGATGGTAAGTCAAACAACAGGATTTCACTATCTTCACTTGCTTTGATGGTGAGCGCTGTTTCTTGCCAAATGGCTAAACCATCGCTGGTGGTTGCTTTTTGGCCATTGATTTCCACATTCCCTTTGACGACTTGAATCCATACAACTCGCTTATCAGCGATCGCATGAGTGTGTGTTTCATTTGCAGGTAATGCCCAGCGCCACAGTTCCATATCTTGATAAACTTTTAATGAGCCATCACGTGCATCCGGTGATAGCACCAATTGCTTGCCTTCTTTGGAATCGAACCGTTTTTGCTCATAACGTGGCTCAATACCCGTTCTCTCAGGAATGATCCAAATTTGGTACAGGTGTAGCTCTTCTTCATTGCTTGGGTTGTATTCAGAATGACGAATACCCGTACCTGCACTCATAATTTGGAATTCACCCGCAGGGATTTGCTCCATATTGCCCATGCTGTCTTTATGTTCGACAGTCCCATTGAGCACATAGGTCAATATTTCCATATCTTTATGGGGGTGGGTTCCAAACCCTTGGCCCGCAGCAATAAAGTCTTCGTTAATCACTCTCAGTGCAGAAAAGCCCATAAATTGCTCATCATAGTAGCTAGAGAATGAAAAAGTATGCCAACTGTCGAGCCATCCATGGTTTGCATGACCACGTTCGTTTGCTTTGCGTAAATAAATCATCGTGTTCTCTCCTGTACGGATTTCAACCTTGGTTGAACTCGCTCTAAATGTGTTGATGACAGTTTAACCAATTTATACGCAGAGAAAAGTAGCTCCCATTAACCATAGGATCCAAAAAATTTGAATAAGATATAAGGTGATTGCAGAGAATGTGGTGTGAATAAAAAAATAGCCAGCGCAAGGCTGGCTAAAGTAAACACTGGAAGCAATGTGAGCAATGTCGTACTCCCTGCAAAGGGTGACTAAGTAACCCTGTTGAGGAAGTGATGGTAATGATAATAGTTATCACTATCGTTTGTAAAGCATTATTTTTAACCAAAATAATATATCTTATAATTAAAACTGCAATTATATGATTTATATGAAATTAAATATTAACCATTATTTTTCAATGGATTAAGAGATATTCGGTTAAAAGGACATTAATACTAAAACATTATGAATATCGTTATGACTTAAGTTAATTATGGTTAATACATTTATTTGCTTTGTGCTGAGGTTGCGAGTTTTTGAATGATTTTAACGATAGATATTCAGAAAACGAATGGTCTTTGCTCGTGATATGATAGAATACGCTGTAGTAAATTGGATCAGCGTGCCAGTGTGGGGTACATTCTGCTATGCGGTGTTATTTGGTAAACAAAGAGCTGAAGTTGAGAGTAGAGGGATTAATTCGAATTAACCCCTCTTCGTAATTGAGTAACTCTTAGCTATAATGTTGACTTTATATTTATAATTTTTTTGATAAATAATCAGCTAAAAAGCTGTAATAAGGCATTTTTTGACCATTGTTGTTAATAGCAAGTACTTTGTCATGCAATTTTTGAATGTCTTGCTTACTACGGGTGCCTTTTTTCCGTGAAAGTTGTTCTTGGACAGCTTTTAATGCATGTTGACGATTTTTCACCAATCGAGTTTCATTGAGATTTAAAACCTCATTTAACTCTTTGTCAAAGTTACAGTCATTCGAAGTTACTTTCCCTGAACCATGTATATAGGTAATTCGGCAGTCTATGGCATGTTCTGTATTTGCAGGGGAATAAGTGAGTGCTTTATTTTCTTTCTTTTTATCACAAGTATATGTGTCCTTTCGTTGTCCTTCGTTGCCACAACAGCATGCTAATAAGTTATTATAATCAAGCTCTAAATGTTGGTTGTTATCTTGGCAAGCCCAATGTTCAATTCTCATTTTTTGACTATCGATCCTACTCATGCAGTATGCACAAACATACCCTTGCTCCCTAAGTAGCGAATCTTTCAAATCTTCTCGAACTCTTGTGGGTAAATTATCGTAACGGGCTTGAGGGTCATTTTTATAAGAAGTTAAACTATTAGGTTGAATATGTTTAGTGATTCTATACATTAGTCATCCCACCCAGCCAATTCAATAGATAATTTAGCTTTAACTAATTCTGGAATTTCACCTTCTATTTCCTCTTCTAGTCTCTGGATTTGTTCTTCTGCTTCTGAATACTTTTTATCAGCGATCAATGTATTTATAGACTCTAATTTTGCAAAAACATCTTGGTTTCTCGAAAGTTGTTCATTAACCACATCTGTGTTCATCACTTCATCTAAAATATCATTACTGCTTAATCCATACGATTGCGCTGGGTTTTCTAAAGTATAGTAACCTTCGCTTGTCTGTTTGATTAATTTAATATTTATTGCGGCTACATTTCCTAAGACTTGCGGGCTATGTGTAGTCAGGATAAATTGTATTTTAGGAAATGCTGCTTGAATGCTTTTGACTATATGCTGTTGCCACTGAGGGTGTAGGTGCATATCTACTTCATCAATTAATACTATACCTTCAACCGATTTAAGTATACCGTTGCCAATATGTGGGTTTAGCTTTATTGCACGATAGGCGATATCTGCAATTAAGCCAAGAATATTGCGCACGCCATCACTCAATAAGTTAATTGGGACATCACCTTGCTTTTTATGAGTGGCAACAATTTGCCCCGCTTTTGAAGAATAACGGACATTCGACCAACCCGATGGAAGTAATACTTGGTTTAACGCTTGTTGGAGCTCATCGAGTCGAGCTTGAAAGTGATTACTTTTCACTAAACTACTTGAATGACGTTGCTCCTGAATTTCTAATTCTCGTTCAAAACTTGCCATCGTTTCATGGTAAAGCCAGTTTACAAAATGGCCATAACTTGTTCGTGGTTTGAGCCAGTCGGTGTAACCCTCTAATCGACTTGCATTAGAAAGTTTTGGCATTTTTTTTGTTGGGCCAATATTCTGATTAAACAGTCTATCTGTTCCATAATAAGCAACTACAGGTAGGGTAGGGTTAGCTCCCTCTTGAACCATTTTTTGTAGAAATTGTGCGCTATTTTTTTGTTCTCGTACAATCGTTGTCTTTGTATTCTTTTTGACGCTATTACGAAAGCGCTCCCAATTCATTGGGTACTCTGTATTATGAGGCTCCGCGGTACTTGCAGAAATACGGCATGGAATTTGGTACTCCATGCTAAACTCGTCATTACCAACATTTATTCTGGCAAGGTGTGTTTCACTAATGTGTATGCCTCGATCTGTACTAGTACCAAAACCACTCATAAACTGTCCATAAGCAATAGATATAGCTTCGAGTAAGCTCGTTTTACCAGTGCCATTTAGCCCTACTAGAATATTTACATCAGGCTCAAATTCTCCAGTAAAATGTTTAAAGCCCCTATAATTGTCTAATGTTAAAGTTTTTAACTTCATATTTATGCCTTAATATATTTATTAGGTTCATTTTGTACTCTATGGGAGTAAATTTCAAATGTCTAAATCACAACTGAGATTCACCGCTTATTAGATACTTGGAATATTTAACATTAGATAATTTTAGTGTTTTTAATAGAAGAGTGATGATAGGAAACAGAGGAAATTGTTTTTGAATATTAATTAATGAATCGAAATATTCAGATCAATAAAAAAACAAATTTCTTATTCAGGTATCGTATGATTGCTTTGACCTGATTTGATTCCGTCAATCTTGCCACTATGTTATTAGAGTGAACATCTTGTTCTCTCTTATTATCGGCCCCTTCAACTAAACTATATTTTGCTATGATATATGCGTATCCAAATTTGATTGGCTATATTATAGCCTAGAGTCTAAATTTTATTCTCCTGAAACTATCGGCAGGCTTTCTGCGCATGCAGCTGCGGAGCTCCATGCCCATTGGAAATTGTAACCTCCTAGCCAGCCGGTCACATCCATCACTTCACCAATAAAATACAGGTCTGGTACTTTAAGTGATTGCATGGTTTTAGACGATATTTCGTGAGTATCAACGCCACCTAATGTTACTTCAGCTGTGCGGTACCCTTCCGTTCCATTAGGTTGTACCTGCCATTGGTGTAAGGTGGTGTGTAATGCTTCAATTTGAGGATGATTAAGCTGTTTTAGAGCACACTCAGGGATTTGTCCTTGGGCTTGTAATACCTCAATTAGCCGTTTTGGTAATAATTTAGCTAAGGTATTTTTCAATGATTGATTTGGGTGCTGTTGTTTCTCTGAAACGATAAAATCATTGACGGAGATATCTGGAAGTAAGTTAATACTCACGTACTCGCCAGGGTTCCAGTAGCTGGATATTTGCAAAATAGCTGGACCAGAAAGTCCCCGATGGGTGAATAAAATATTTTCTTTAAATACGGTGCCGTTTGCCGCTGTTACCGTTGCAGGGACAGAGATACCTGAAAGTACCTGTAAGGTTTCTAAAAGGGGTTTATGTAAGGTGAAGGGCACCAGTGCTGCTCGTGTTGGAATAATAGTATGCCCAAACTGTTCCGCAAGACGATAGCCAAAAGGGGTCGCACCTAAACCTGGCATAGATAGGCCGCCTGTTGCAATGACAAGTGAGTGGGTACTTACTTGAGAGCCGTTGATCGTGACTAAAAAACCATCATCTGCTTTGTCAACGGCAGTCACCTCACTGCGTAACTTGATAGTGATATTCGGTAGATTACACTCACTTTGCAGCATATCGACGATATCTTGTGCACTATTATCACAAAAAAGCTGCCCTAAGGTTTTTTCATGATAGGGAATATTATATTTGGCCACTAAGGCAATAAAATCCCACTGTGTATAGCGAGCAAGTGCTGACTTACAAAAGTGTGGGTTTGTTGAAATGTAATTGCTGTGTTCTGCATACATATTAGTGAAATTGCAGCGCCCGCCACCGGACATCAATATTTTTCTGCCTAATTTTTTCCCGTTATCAACCACTAGCGTCTTCAAACCGCGTTTGCCAGAGTGTGAGGCACAGAATAAACCCGCTGCACCAGCACCTAAAATAATAACGTCGAAATTTTTCACAATAAGTGTCTCTATATATGTTTGATTTTAAGCGTAATTACATTGATAACCGGGATATTTTACGTCATCTCACCGGGATTGTAATGTAAAGCTTTGAGGAAGAACTGATGAAAACTATACAGGACGTATTATAATTAGAAAAATTCGTCTAAAAAAAGCAAACAACGATTATTTTCTGGAAATATCGTTAAAAAGTTTCAAAAATTCAGAATAAGTTTGATTGCTTTAATGTATTGAAAAATATGGGGTAATTGCTATGAGGTGCTTTTTTGATGGGTAGTTAAATCAAAAAAAGGTTAGATTTTGCTTCCACCGCCAGCGTTTGTCACTGATAATGCGCCGCGTTCATGTCCAACATATAATGGCTTAACGTCTATGCTACATCTTTTTACAGGTTTAGAATTTCATACAGGTCTATTATTAGTTCTGGCACTGTTATTTGTGCTGATCTATGAGGCTATAAATGGCTTCCATGACACCGCTAACGCGGTAGCAACGGTTATTTATACCAGAGCAATGCGGGCTCAGTTCGCAGTTGTCATGGCAGGGGTTTTTAACTTTTTTGGTGTCTTGCTGGGAGGGTTGAGCGTTGCATATGCCATTGTCCATCTCTTACCAACAGACCTCTTGCTTAATGTGAGCTCAGCTCACGGCCTTGCAATGGTTTTTTCATTGCTCTTGGCTGCAATTATTTGGAACCTTGGAACTTGGTATTTCGGTATCCCTGCTTCCAGTTCACACACACTGATCGGGGCAATAATCGGGGTGGGTTTAACCAACGCGATTGTGACTGATTCGTCTGTTGTTGATGCCTTGAATATACCGAAAATGATCAGTATTTTCATGTCATTAATTTTGTCTCCCGCTATCGGTTTCGTGATTGCCGGTTTGATGATTTTCTTTTTGCGCCGTTATTGGAGTGGCACAAAGAAACGTCGTCGTATTCACTTAACACCAGCGGAACGTGAGAAAAAAGATGGTAAGCGTAAGCCACCATTCTGGACCCGTACTGCATTGATTTTGTCAGCAGTTGGGGTGAGTTTCTCCCATGGTGCGAACGATGGTCAGAAAGGCATTGGTCTTATCATGCTGGTGCTAATTGGTGTTGCTCCAGCAGGTTTCGTTATGAATATGAATTCTAACGGTTATGACATCGCAAAAACACATGATGCGGTTGTCCACCTGCAACAATACTATGAAACACATAAACCAGCGTTAAACCATGCAATAGAAAATGCCCCGACCGTTGCAGAAAGTAGTGATGAACCCGGTGGTGAATTCCATTGTGATAGCACACGTACTGGCGCTATTTTAAATCAAGCGCAAACGATGCTTGATGGCATTCAAAGCTATGAAGAGCTGACGCCAGACCAACGTAACCACGCACGCCGTTTGCTGATGTGTATCTCTGATACTGCGAATGCGGTTGCAAAATTACCAGAAACCAGTTCCAAAGATGCCAGCTTACTGAAAAAACTCAGTAATGATTTGCTGTATACCGTTGAATATGCACCATTGTGGATCATTATTGCGGTTGCTTTAGCATTATCATTAGGCACCATGTTTGGTTGGCAGCGTGTTGCTGTGACCATTGGTGAGAAAATTGGTAAGAAAGGTATGACTTATGCGCAAGGTGTATCTGCTCAGGTAACTGCGGCAGTCTCTATCGGTGTGGCAAGTTATACTGGTATGCCAGTTTCAACAACGCAGGTTTTATCTTCTGCAGTGGCGGGTACGATGGTTGTCGATGGTGGTGGTGTACAAACAAAAACCATTAAAAGCATTGCGCTAGCATGGTTATTAACTTTACCGGTGTCCATTGTGTTATCCGGCGGTTTATACTGGCTATCGCTGCTGTTTATCTAGTCGCGCTAATTTTGGCTTCATACATGAGTATGGAGCCTTTAACAGTTACATGAACACAGTAATCTACATATACAAAATAGTGATGATCGAAAGGCCATCACTATTTTTTCATTAGAAAGTTACGATCACAGTTAACCTGTTATCAATAAATACGCTAAACTCACGATAACAAGTATGCTGAGCCTGCTTATCATCATGAATTGCTTACGGATTCGCTCACAACGCAAAATAACTTCAGGGTCATAATGTTCAAGGTATTGTTTGTTATTTATGTATCGAACTAACCGGAGTTGTTTGTTTAGCTGGCCGTGTGTAGTAAAAAAACCATTACCATCAACGGATTGATAAAGCAGGGGATCTGAATCCCTTAGAATAGACAATAAAACACGAACGGAAGAAAAGTACCGCATCATATTTAAGATGCACAAAATGCATAATGCCCAAAACAATGCAATCATACTGAACATAATCCTCTCCTTAGAACCTAGCTCAAGCTCACAGCAATTGTCGCAAAGGAAATACAGCAGAAAAATTATACTTATACTCAGTTATTTTATTGTAGGATAAATTATTGTTTAAAAAAAGTGCAATTAGCGCAAATTTGTGATGACCTTTTGTTTATATTGAAGAAAATAAACCTGAGTTACTGAACTTTAATATCACAGTTTGCTGGGCAACTTTGTTGTTTTACTAAGCTAAAGAGTCTCCATAACTCGAATTTTTTAGGGCAATATATTAATATTGAATGAATGATGTTATTGTTTTATAAAATGTTATATGAAGTGATGATTTTAAGGTTAATCTGCTTAGATGTGATCAAAGCAACACTTAATAATCACAATTAGCAGGTATAGTATTCATAAAGATGTGGTGAAGGCATAACCACCAGATAATCAGCATTCGGAAGGAGTTTACTTATGGCTTACAAACATATTCTCGTTGCGGTAGATTTATCACCTGAAAGTAAAGTATTACTGGATAAGGCTGTCTCTATGGCAAAACCTTACGGGGCCAAAGTATCTATGATCCATGTTGATGTTAACTATTCAGACCTCTATACCGGTCTTATTGATGTCAATCTTGGTGACATGCAGCAACGTATTACTGATGAAACGCGTAATGCTCTGAAAGATTTGTCTGCAGGTGCAGGTTATGAAATTCAAGAAACACTCAGCGGTAGTGGTGATCTAGGCCAAGTACTTGTGGACGCGATTAAGAAATACAATATGGATTTAGTGGTCTGTGGGCATCACCAAGATTTCTGGAGCAAGCTGATGTCATCTGCTCGCCAGTTAATCAATACTGTTCATGTGGATATGTTGATTGTGCCACTAAATGATGATGAAGAATAATCCATATCACTCAATTTGAAATATTATTCACTGAAAACGCTTGCTTATGCAGGCGTTTTTTTTGTTTCAAAATATGTATTTTGAGGGAGTTATTGGCAGGTCAAGCAATTTATTTTGCTATAGAGTGAAAAAAAACCTTGAATTTAGAATACAAACTAATGATATATTCAATAGGCAAACACAAATCAACCTCACATTTCCTAAAAATAATGATAAGAAAGAGTGAGGCACATCACAACAACTACATGTTAAAAAGGAAGACATAGATGACACAATCACTATCTTCGTTCTTGGAGTCTGTCCAAAAAAGAGACCCTTCTCAACCTGAATTTCTACAAGCCGTGCGTGAAGTATTCACTTCCCTTTGGCCGTTCTTAGAGCAAAATGCTAAGTATCGTGACCAAGCATTACTTGAACGTTTTGTTGAACCTGAGCGTGTAATTCAATTTCGAGTATGTTGGGTAGACGACCAAGGTAAAGTTCAAGTTAACCGTGCATGGCGTGTGCAATTTAGCTCTGCAATCGGCCCATTCAAAGGTGGTATGCGTTTTCACCCATCTGTGAATTTATCTATCCTGAAATTCTTAGGCTTCGAACAAACACTGAAAAATGCTTTGACCACATTGCCAATGGGTGGTGGTAAAGGTGGCTCTGACTTTGATCCTAAAGGTAAAAGTCATGGTGAAGTGATGCGTTTCTGCCAAGCATTGATGACAGAACTCTATCGCCATATTGGTTCAAATACTGACGTCCCAGCAGGGGATATTGGTGTTGGTGGCCGTGAAGTGGGCTTTATGACAGGTATGATGAAAAAGCTGTCTAATGACACTTCTTGTGTATTTACCGGTAAAGGATTGTCTTTTGGTGGTAGTTTAATTCGCCCTGAAGCAACCGGTTACGGTTTGGTTTACTTCACAAATGCGATGCTAAAACGTCATGGCCTAGGCTTTGAAGGGATGCGTGTCGCGGTTTCTGGTTCTGGTAACGTTGCGCAGTACACCATTGAAAAATGTATGGAGCTAGGTGCCAAAGTGGTTACAGCTTCCGATTCAAGCGGTACTGTAGTTGATGAAGACGGCTTTACAACAGAAAAACTCGCACGTTTGGAAGAAATCAAAAACAACTATGGTCGTATTGAAGAATATGCAAAAGAGTTTGGCTTAACTTACTTAGCGGGTCAGCAACCATGGAATGTTCCTGTCGATATCGCTCTGCCATGTGCAACACAAAATGAGCTGGATGTTGATGCAGCAAAAGTGTTAATCAAAAACGGCGTTAAAGCGGTCGCTGAAGGGGCTAATATGCCAACGACTATTCCTGCAACTGAGCTGTTCCTTGAAGCAGGAGTGCTGTTTGCGCCAGGTAAAGCGGCTAACGCAGGTGGTGTGGCAACCTCAGGTCTTGAGATGGCTCAAAATGCGGCTCGTCTAGGTTGGAAAGCAGAGAAAGTTGACGCCCGTCTGCATCACATCATGTTGGATATCCACCAGCACTGTGTGGAGTTCGGTGGTGAAGAGAAACAAACTAACTATGTTCAAGGCGCTAACATCGCGGGCTTCGTAAAAGTCGCAGATGCAATGCTTGGGCAGGGTGTGTTGTAATCTTCTGACCTCAAAACGTACGCGAAAGGGCGGCTGTATCATACTGATAAATTCACCTGTACATACGCCCTTCGCCGTTACGTTTATTCGCTATTTTTAATGCATGGATAGATATCAAACCGATGGTTTTTAGTGGTAACCGCTGATGGCGCTTTTTGTCCCGCAAGGGGCTCCGCGTAGTCAGGGCGCTTAACAACCACTCTACGTTTAGCCAAAGCAATCGCAGGGGCTAATAATGAATCTGCATCATCATCTGCTCCCACCAATGACTGAAATACTCGCATTTCTTTCTTCACTAAAGCACTTTTTTGCCGATGAGGGTACATCGGATCAAGATAGATAACATCAGGGGCATGGGTTATCTCACTCAGTGCTGTAATACTGGATGCATGAATCAATGACATTCGCTCTTGTAACCATGGGCCAATTTCTGCATCTTGGTAGCCTCGTTGTAAACCATCATCCAATAGAGCAGCAACCACAGGGTGGCGCTCCAACATACGGACATGGCAACCGAGAGCGGCTAGAACAAAGGCATCACGCCCTAGGCCAGCAGTGGCATCAATGACATCGGGAAGATAATCTTTTTTGATCCCGACGGCTTTGGCAACAGCTTCACCGCGACCTCCACCAAATTTGCGACGATGGGCCATCGCCCCAGAGACGAAATTAACAAAAATCCCACCTAATTTAGGCTCATCTAGTTTGCGCAGTTGTAAGTTTTCAGGCGTAAGTACAACCGCCATAATGGCATCAGGGGTATGAGAAAGTTGCCATTTTTCAGAAAGTTGAGAAAGAGTGCCGGGATCGGCACCCTCTTCGCAGATCAATTGGATCTCAATACGATTAGCCATGAATACCATAGCTCTTCAACATGGCATCTAATTCTGGTTTGCGACCACGGAAGCGTTCAAACAGCGCCATTGGCTCTTCTGAGCCACCACGACTTAAGATATTGTCGAGGAAAGACTGACCTGTTTGACGGTTAAAGATGCCTTCTTCACTGAAACGTGAGTATGCATCTGCCGCAAGCACATCTGCCCATAAGTAGCTGTAATAGCCAGCTGCATAGCCACCTGCGAAAATATGGCTAAAAGCATGTGGAAAGCGCGACCATTTTGGTGAAGGAACCACAGCGACTTTATCTTTAATCGCATATAGCGTTGGCATGACTTGCGCACCTTTGGCTGGGTCATACTCAGCATGTAAGGTGAAATCAAACAGGCCAAACTCTAACTGGCGTAGAACAAACATAGCTGATTGGTAGTTCTTCGCCGCTAACATACTATTGAGCATTTCTGTTGGTAATGGCTCGCCTGTTTCATAATGGCCGGAAATAAATTCGAGGGCTTCAGGCTCCCAGCACCAGTTTTCCATAAACTGACTTGGTAACTCGACAGCATCCCATGGTACACCGTTAATCCCTGCGACATCTGCAACATCAATTTGCGTTAACATATGATGTAAGCCGTGACCAAATTCGTGGAATAAGGTAGTGACTTCATTATGAGTAAACAGTGCGGGTTTATCGCCAAGTGGTTTATTGAAGTTA
This sequence comes from Providencia sp. PROV048, assembly GCF_033688165.1. NCBI lineage: Bacteria > Pseudomonadati > Pseudomonadota > Gammaproteobacteria > Enterobacterales > Morganellaceae > Providencia > Providencia sp. PROV048. Next base: position 119,391 of record NZ_CP096360.1, read on the forward strand.
CAGGTTAAATAGGCTACAGGATTTTGTAATGAGCCGTCTTTATGCACCATACGGCCAACACAATCGTCCATCCAAGCTCCACCGCGTTTATGTTCGCGAGCATAGAGGTCTAGGTAGAAGCTGCCGCGTAAGGTATTGGTTTCATCATAGAGTTCAAAGAAACGCACATCTTTATGCCATGTTTCTACATCATTGCGTTCTTTGGCAGTTAAACCATAAATGCGATGAACAACTTCGAACAAGCCATTCAGGACGCGTTGTTCAGGGAAATATGGGCGCAATTGTTCATCATTTAATGAGAATTTATGCTGTTTTTGTTTTTCGCTGTAATAGGCTAAATCCCAAGATTCAAGCGTATCGACACCATAATGTTCTTTAGCAAAAGCCGTCAGTTCAGCCAGTTCATTTTCCCCTTGCTGATGAGCACGGTCAGCTAAATCATTGAGGAAATTCAGCACTTGCTCTGGCGATTCGGCCATTTTGGTCGCTAGGGATTTTTCTGCGTAGTTTTTAAAACCTAATAATTGCGCTAGCTCGTGGCGTAAAGCCATCAGTTCATCAATTAATTCGCTGTTATCCCATTTACCCGCATTTGGGCCTTGGTCAGACGCACGGGTGCTATATGCATGGCTCATCTCACGACGTAATTCTGCGTTATCAGCATAGGTCATAACAGGTAAATAGCTTGGCATATCGAGAGTGAGTAAGTAGCCTTCTTCACCTTTTGATTCAGCCATGGCTTTTGCTGCAGCAATGGCGCTTTCTGGCATACCCGCTAATTCTTTTTCGTCTTTAATGAGCTTACTCCACCCCATGGTCGCATCAAGCACGTTATTGCCAAACTTAGACGCTATCTCTGACAAACGTGCCACAATTTCACCATAACGTTGCTGTTTTTCAGCAGGTAAGCCAATGCCGGATAACTCAAAATCGCGTAAGGTATTTTCGATAGACTTACGTTGAGCTTGGCTAAGGGAATTAAATTCAGCCCCTTCTTTTAATGATTTATATGCTTGATATAAAGGCTCATGCTGCCCCATCCAGGTACTGAATTCAGACAGTAATGGTAAACATTTTTCATACTCTTCGCGCAGTTCTGGGCTGTTTTTCACCGAGTGTAAATGACTCACTGGCGACCAAACACGAGACAGCTTATCACTGGCTTCTTCTAAAGGTTGGCACAGGTTGCCCCAAGTGTATTGCTCTGTTGCACTCAACAGGTTTTCTACTGTTTGGCGATATTCATTGAGTACATGTTGGACTGCGGGGAAAACATCCGCAGGCTCTATAGTAGAAAAGCGGGGTAGTGCGGAATCGGCTAATAATGAATTTGTCATAAAACATCCTGTGATTGCAGGCTTGTGCTCGTAGGCCAAGGCTTACTGTGTTGACAATAAAAGTTAAATGGTGAATTTATACCCAAATACGATTGGTGTATGGGGCATAAAATTAGCGCACCATTATGAATATAAGAAAGTATATGGGGGCAGAAATGTAAACCTCAATATCAAGATAACGTTTTTTCTTATCAGCGCTTATCAATAAGTGGGGTTTTTATTAGCTTTTATCAATAAAGGTGATAGTTGCAGTTTCAATGCTTTAGAAAATAATGGATTCAGTCTATAATCATGCTCCAATCTATAGGTTATAGAGGAAGATCGTCGTCTCCGGTGAGGCGGCTGGATTTCAAATCCAGTTGGGGCTGCCAGCAGTCCCGGGCAGGTTCGACTCCTGTGATCTTCCGCCAAACGCAGTTTCTGAACTTCTTCCAAAAGCCATATCTTCTTTGAAAATCAATAAGATTAACCACCTCAAAGTCTGTCTGATTCTCCCCTTGTTTACTGGTTTCTACCCCTGTTTGGGGGCAAAATTGGGGGCATAATTTTCCCTTATTTTTGGATGCCCCCACAATGAAGCTTTACGCCTGCCAGGTAGCGGCCTCAAGGCCAATGGTAACCCCCTATAAAATGACCGATGGAGGGGGGACACACTAGTTTCATTAGCTGATGCACGAAAAAATTGCTGGTTCAAAATAAAGTTCAAGTAAATAAAAACATTTAGCCTCTGAAAGTACCTTTGAAGCAGTTGCTCGTGAATGGCACACCTCTAAAGCAGATCGTTGGTCACTACGTTATCGTGATGAAATTATTGATATCTTTGAAAAGGATATCTTTCCTTATATTGGTAAGCGTCCGATCGCAGAGATTAAGCTCCTAGAGCTACTTGAAACCTTGCGTAAGATGGAAAAACGCGGAGCCTTAGAGAAGATGCGCAAAGTCCGCCAGCGCTGCGGTGAGGTCTTTCGCTATGCAATTATTACTGGTCGAGCGCAATATAACCCAGCTCCTGATCTGGCTTCTGCTCTAACTCCACCTAAAAAGCAACACTTCCCATTCTTAACAAATCAAGAACTGCCATATTTCCTAAAAGATTTAGCTGGTTACACTGGCAGTATCATCACCAAAACAGCGACTGAAATTATTTTGCTAACGGCTGTTAGAACGCAAGAACTCCGCTTTGCTCGTTGGCAGGATATTGATTTAGAAAAAGGGGTTTGGGAGATACCAGCTGAAGTAATGAAAATAAAGCGACCGCATGTTGTACCGTTATCAAAGCAGGTTATCGAGCCATTTAATTCACTCAAACTACTATCAGAGTGTTATGAGCTTGTGTTTATAGGCCGTAATGACCATAGAAAACCAATCAGTAAGGAAAGCGTAAATCAGGTTATTGAGTTGCGGATTTTGTTAATGACACACAACTGAACTTTCGTTTGAGGATAGATACAGTTAATAGCATCAGGGAAGCTGGTTAGCCCATCAGTACCGATAAGGCTAGGCTTATGATTGCTAAAGTATTCCAACAGGGTACCGTGCTTTATTTATCGATAACTTCACCTATATGTTCTTCAATGAAGTGAACCTGTATAAGATGTTTTGCGATATCGGCGACAACGGGGGGATTTCATGTTGTGGGCCCTCTAGTCATTAGGGAGCTTTATTCATTTCGTACTGGGCACAATGATGTCAGAAGTGTGTGAGGATCTTCACCTCATCAGCCGAACCCTTCACCGCTCTCAAATAGTTGGGATGCGTTCATCTCATTTTTCAAGAACTAGCCTAAAAACGAGTATTAAGATTATCAATAAGTCAAATGACACCAACTGTCTGGAGATTTAAGGGGGCGGTTTAGTTAGATGAAATTATTAACACGCGTAACAAGTGTAAGTAATTGCAAAAAAGTAATGGTTGATGTATGTGAAAGAAATGTTGTTAAGTATGAATTAATAACACATCATTTGTAACCTATTGATTTTTATCGGGTAAAAATAATTGTAGTATGAATAAATATGACAAGAAATAACTGACTATTAAACTTGGTATATTCGATAGATTTCTCCTGCTTTACAGCCTATGTGAGTAATTATAGTATTTATGTGAGCTAGAGTTCAAAAGACAAAAAGATTTAATTACCGTATTCATAAATATATAGTGGTTTTATCTAGGTAAATTTAGCTATAGTTCGTATCTAAAATTTAATTCTATTGTTATTAATATTTAATCACAGGGCTTCTTTTTAATTTTTTCTTTAAATTACGACTTAGTTGAGGATTTACCCAGTGAAATTAAATAAAACTCTTATGGCTATTGTAGTAGCGACAACGATGGTTATGGTATGTCTGGTCACTTCAGTTAAAACATATAGTGGCGCATGTCTTGGGCTCAAGGAGCCGTAAGAGCCAGCAAAAATTATTAAGGTGGCTTTCTAAGTTTGATATTCAGTTTTGGTGTACCGATAATTACCTAGCATACCAGTTATTACCAAGGGAAACTCACTCGATTGGTAAACGATTTACACAGGGAATAAAACATCAAAATTTGAACTTAAGAAACAAGATAAAAAGGCTGAACAGAAAAACATAGAGGTATTCAAGAACTGTTGAAATGATTGACAAAATCATTGGTACTTTCATTGAAAGAGAACATTACATTTAACCAAATTAATACATTGAATACTCGCCCCAAAACTAGAAAAAGTGGTGGCTACATTTAAATAATCACTAAATAACTAGCCATATAGCGACTTATTTTTATTGGAGTTACAATTCCTTACAATATTTAGCGTAAGTAAAGCCTGAGGGTTTTATTAACAAAAATTTAACGCGGTTATTTGTATATTGTTGTTTGATAATTGTTTTTTTATACCTTTTTATTTTTAACAACCTTAATTAGTAAAAAAATACCTATTAACTTTGTAGCTAATTTTTTTAAATAATTAATTTATTTTTTTGTTTTGGTTTAACTCAGATTTTTTGTATCCTATATTGAGTTAAACGATTGGTGTCTTATTTCATTTAATACGTCAACGTCAATGGTGCTTTAATGAGAAATGAAATTTTCAATTCACTTTCTATTCTAAGTGATAGAGATAACATAGTTAATGTCGTATCAAAGAACATTGGAAAAAAAATAAAAAAACTTAGATTGAAATATAACTTAAGTGGCTCTAATTTAGCTAAGGTTATTGGCATATCGCAACAACAATTATCTCGGTATGAGAATGGTCAAAGTGATATATCAACATCAAAAATAATGATTATTTCAATTTATTTTAATGTTGATGTTAGCTATTTTTTTGATGAATAAAAATCATACAACACCATGTGTTAAAGCTTAATGAATTGGAGCCTATTACAATGAAAATTAAAGGCTATTTACGAAAAGATATTGGTTCGTTTTTAAGGTATACCCGTAAAAAATCATTATTCTTCAATCAAGTTGGTTATCTAGTTCATTTAAGTTAGCAGCAGGTTTCTCTCTATGAACTTGGTATTACAATAATTAGTTTAGAGATGTTGAAATTTTTTAATTGCATTAGATAGAAATTGGTCGGAATTACTTTCAAGGTAATGGCTGACCGTTCTGATTAAATAAGAAAAATTAAAAATAAGTTACCATTAGAAACAATTTTAATTAAAAAATTTAAATTAGAAGGTTAGCCTTCTATTTATTAGTCGCCTTTTCTTTAAGTCTAGGCAAGGGAAACCTTTCCCATTTTATGAGTGACTTTGTCATTTGATATTAGTAAGCGTTCAATATATTAAATCTATTTACATATTAAGGAAATAATAATGAAATTATCTCAATTAGCTGTTGCTACTGTATTTGCCGCATCTGTTATTCCATTTAGCTCAATGGCTGATAACACAGGAACAATTGATTTTGTTGGTTCAGTTGTGAATACACCATGTAACATCCAACAATCATCATTAAAACAAACTGTTGATTTCGGTCAATTATCTCGCAAAGCCTTACAAAGCGGTAAAGCGGCAGAAGCAAACTTTGATATTAAATTAACTGGTTGTGATTTCGCTAATTTCGGCGAAGTTGATAGCGAAAGCGGTAATGCTGCTGGTGTTAAAACCATGGACTTAGTATTTACTGGCCAAAACTATGTGAATGGCGGTGAAATGCTTTCTACATCAACAGGTAACGCAAATAACTTAGGTATCGTGATTGATGGCTTCAAATTTGGTGTTGCAAAAGATGTATTACCTACCGGTAACACTGATGGCGATGTGACTTTATCTTTCAAAGCATTAGCTAAAGCAATTGATAAAACTAAAGATGTTGCAGAAGGTAAATTTACCGCTGTTTCAAACTTCCGTATTACTTATCAGTAAGCACTTTGAATAGCCGCCAATTTTTGGCGGCTACTTAATGCATATAAAGGAAAACAAAGTGCTTACTTATCTATTTGATATTCGAAAATTTGTGCCTGTTCTACTCATCTATTTTTGTGGATGCTTCACCGTATTTGCAGAAAAGGACATAGGGGTACGACATGAAGGAACGACTCAGATGATTGGCAGCGTTATAGCGACACCTTGTTCGATTATGATGAAAGATCGTTTTCAAACGGTAAATTTTTCATCATTAGCATTGAATTTATTATCAACAAAGGTATCCCGAGAAGAACGCAACCAGCTTTTTGAGATTGAATTAAGTAATTGCGGTAGCCTGTTTTCCTCTCTTGATAGCAAAACATGGGTAATACGTTTTGATGGCCATCGTGCAAACCAGATGAATGCTTTTGTCTTACAAGGCCCCTCTGAAGGACTAGGCGTTTCTGTTCTTGACAGCACAATGCAAGCCTTAATCCCTGGGGAAAGCTATTCACTATTCGGCAGCGTATTAAGACAAGGTAAGGCAGGACAATCACTTGTGCTTCGCTATTTTTTACAACTTGAGCTAACGGGAAAGCCTCTCCAAGCAGGCCGTTATCAAGGGTTAATTCGTTTTTTCATCGATTATCAATAAAACAAAGATAAAAACAGTCAATCCTATTGCATTGGCTAGTATTTCTTGTTGTTCTCGGAGTGGTATAAGCATGAAGTTCACATATTGTAAAGTTGGGCTGGCCATCTTAGTGGCATTAAACTTTAGCACGTTGACTGCTTATGCCTCAGAGTTTAATACGGATGTATTAGATGCTGAAGATCTCCAAAACGTCGATATGAGCCAATTTGCTGTCGCGGGGTATGTCCCCCCAGATAATTATGTCCTAACTATTTTTGTTAATGGGCAGCGTTTAGGCGCACCTCGGGATATTACGGTTTTTGAACAAAGCACCCCCGAGCAAACCTTGCTACAAACAACGTGTCTACCTGCTGATTTGCTTGATCTCATTGGGCTAAAAGAGACAGCAAAAGAAAAAGTCCATCTTTCGAATAATGACCAGTGCTTGAATTTATCAGCCCTAACAGGAGTCCAACTAAAAATTGAACTCGCAACATTATCCTTAAAAATGACAATCCCTCAGTTTTGGATGGAATATCGTGATCCTGACTGGGTGCCACCTGCATTATGGGAAGAGGGTGTTAATGGTGCCTTAATCGACTACAGTGCAAACATTTCTGTCACAAAAGAAAATACAGGAAGCAAACGCACTTATGCTTCGACGAGTGGAACCGCTGGCATAAATTTAGGCGCTTGGCGTTTTCGCGGTGATTATAATGGCACTTACCAGAAGCAGCAAGGAAATCGCCAATCATCACAAGAAACAAAGCAATTTGATTTTAGTCGCTTGTATGCATTTACTTCTATTAAGTCTTTATCGGCTATTTTGACGTTAGGTGAAAACTATTTTTATTCTAACGTCTTTGAGTCTTGGCAATACACCGGACTTTCATTAGAAAGTGATGACCGTATGCTACCCCCGAAACTGGTGGGATACGCCCCAGAAATTATTGGGGTTGCAAATACCAATGCAACAGTTATTGTTCGCAGCAAAGAACGTGTTCTGTTAGAAACAACCGTACCACCTGGGCCATTCCGTATCCAAACACTGGATAGTGGAGTTCGTGGGGTTTTGGATATCACCGTCCGTGAAGAAAACGGTGAAGAAAAGAAATTCAGTTTAAATACGGCCTCACTACCTTATTTAACCCGTCCAGGGCGACTCATTTATAAATTTGTTGCAGGTAAAACGCGACTTAGCGGTCATCAGCTAACAGGAAACCCTGTTGCAGGTGGGGAATTATCATATGGTTTATCAAATGAATGGTCACTTTATGGTGGCTCCCAACTTAATACTGATTACCAAACCGCTGCTATTGGTATTGGGCGAGACCTATTCGCGTTTGGGGCACTGTCATTCGATGTGACACAGTCAGTTGCACGCTTTACTCAAGAAACCCTGCAAGGCCGCTCATATAGGTTAAATTACTCAAAATCTTTTGATGCATTACGCACAGATATTACCTTTGCGGGTTATCGCTTCGCAGATAAAAACTACCGAACACTCAGCCAATTTATGGATGAAGTCAGTTCAGGTTATGTCTCTCGTGCACCAAAAGAAAATTATCAAATCTATTTGAATAAATATTTCGATAATTTTAATTTTTCACTGAATTATCAATATAGCACGTATTGGCATGACAAATCACAAATGCAATATGGCTTATATGCAAGTACCAATATCAGTCTTCCTGCACTTTCCCAGCAAGATGCGACGATATCGTTATCTGCAATTCGCACTGAGCGAGACAGTGGCTATAAAGATGATGCAGTGAACCTTTATTTAAGTATTCCACTTTATAACGGTCACAGTGTGTCATTGTCTGAATCTTATACTAAGACGGGAGAGTATAACCAACATAACCATAGCGCTAGTTATAGCGGCTATAACGATCGTGATAGCTACAATGTCACTGTGGGTTATAACCATGGGCAATTATATGATAGCGAATCGAGCATCAGTGGTTATTACTCCCGAGATCTCTCCCAAGCTAATATTTCAGCAAATGCAAGCTATGTCCCTCAACAATATCGCAGTGTTGGTCTGTCTATTAATAGTGGGATAACCGCGACTTCACATGGTGCTGCACTGCACCGAGGTTCAAGTGGAGATACTCGATTAATGATTGAAACTCCCGGTGTTGGTGATGTGCCACTCGATAATGGCACGATAAAAACGAATCGATTCGGTTTAGCTGTTATCCCTAATGTTAGCAGTTACCGTAAAGCTAACGCATCAATTAATACCAGTAAATTGCCCGATAATTTAGAAACGTTGGGGGCATCAACGGACATCACTCTCACAAAAGGTGCGATTGGCTACCGGAGTTTATCCGTAATGAAAGGAGAAAAACTCTTCGCTATTTTATCATTGGGCAATGATAAAACGCCGCCATTTGGTGCCAGTGTTCGCAACCACAATAACCTTGAATTAGGCATTGTCGGGGAAGATGGTGTGACTTGGTTAGTGGGAATATCGCCTAAGGAAAATTTACTTGTTTATTGGGGAGGGCAAGCACAGTGCCAATTGTCACTTCCTGAAAGTTTAGATACATCAACCAATATGTTGTTACTGCCCTGTGTATCAATAAAGAAATAACTATTCGAATCTATTTAAAACCATTCGGATTAGCTGCACACATTTAATTTATTTATGAGGTTTATTATGTTGAGTTTGTTTTTACGTTCGTGGGTATTTCCCTTTTTTCTGCTTACGACAGTATTTTTATCCGTTAGCGCACACAGCGCTGTGACATTGGATAGGACACGAATTATTTTTCCTGCATCCGATAAATCAATTAATGTCACTATTACAAATGATAATCCAGAAGAAGCTTATCTTGCACAAAGCTGGATTGAAGATATTGAAGGGAATAAATTGACTAAAGGCGCAATTTTAGCGACACCGCCATTACAGCGCATTGAGCCGACGAGTAACAGTTTGGTCCGTTTAAGCACCACGCCTGAGCTGAGCAAATTACCGCAAGATAGAGAATCTGTTTTTTATTTTAACTTACGCGAAGTGCCACCTAAATCGAATGACGGAAATATATTGCAAATCGCATTGCAATCCCGAGTGAAATTATTTTATCGCCCAAAAAGCATTTTATCGGAATCAGAAACTAAGTGGGCACATAAAGTCACTTTAACAAAAATCGCTAATGGCTATCGTCTCAATAATACCACCCCATTCAACTTAACTGTGATTGGCTTTGGCAATAGCAAAAATCAAGCAGAAAAAAATGCGTTTAATGTTGTCATGGTGCCACCAAAATCTGACCACGACATTATATCACCATCATTATCAACGCCTTATCTAACTTATATTAATGATTATGGTGGTAAACCTACGCTCGTATTTCAATGCCAAGGTTCAATCTGTACTGTTTCTGGAGAGGAGTAACATTGAGTGAAAGCTAGCATATTAATAAGGAAAACAAACATGAGCAGCCCGCGAAAAACACCTCTAGGACTGTTTATTATCATGATAGTACTGTGTTTTCTTTCTAGCATAAAACATGTCGCTGCTAGCTTGCCAACTAACTCAATCAGTTACGGCCAGATTCAAGTATACGCGCAATTGATGAATACAGCTTGTAACCTAAGTATACGCGGTGCAAAAGAGGTCACGCTGACAAATTGTGGTGCTGGTAGTGCATTTGATGATCTTAATTTAATCAATTCAGCTGTACATACCCCTGTCACCTTACAATTTTACGATACCGAAAAATCGTTATTTTACCCAAGCTATCTCACTTATTTAACAAACGGTGATAATAAAATAGCCTTACCACAGCAAATTGATTACCACAATACCTTAAGATTTGAGGTGAGCTATGAATAGAAAAAGCCGATTGAATTGGGTATTTTATCTCTTGTTATTCACTTTCCCTGCATTAGCTTATAGCGAGGAAGGACTTGATATGGAGTTTCGCGGTGAGCTTGTCAATACAGCTTGTCAAGTTACAACCGAATCTTTAAATCAAAAAATAAAAATTTATAACCTACGCTTAAAGACAATTAATGAAGGAATACCGAGCGCAACAGAACCTTTTTCAATTTTTATTGAAAAATGCAGCGAAACAGATTTAAAAAAAATAATCAAGTTAACATGGAAAAGTAATAAATTAACCAATATTGATGGTGATTCTTTTTTAAATACGCAGGGTGATAGCGGTGTTTTATTGGGGATAACAGATAAAGATGATTCTTTAATTGTTTGGAATCAACAAATTAACTTTGGTATCGTGCCTGAAGTAGGAAATACACAAGAACTTAATTTTGGTGTTTTTGTTCGTAAGCCTAAATCCGGAGATGCAAAGACAGGTGATTTTTTAGCCTCAGTAACCTTTACTGTGGAGTATGAATAATGGATATCATTAAAAAATATTTTAAATTCTGGGTTGGTATACTTTATTTCTTCACCTTCTCTTCCCTTGCTGTTGATGTTCCAATAAAAATATCAGGTACTGTCAAAGTACCACCTTGTATTATTAATAAGAATGAAAAAATTATTTTTAACTTTAAAACCGTACAAATAGATAAAGTTAATAACCATGATAACTCAATCACTAAAGAAATATCTATTGATTGCCAATATTACCAAGGAAAGCCTTATATCAATGTTGTCGGTGATAAATTAGCGAATGCGCCTAATAATGTATTAAATACTAAAGGAAATACAGGGTTAGGGATTGCTTTATATCAAGGAAATTCAGTTAATAATACTTACCCGCTTATTATTGGAAACAATATAAACAGCCTAGGAAATGAAATTATTAATGGATTAAGTGGAAAAGGTCAAAAAAATGGGATCTTTTCTATAACTGCAGTTCCCTATGCATTAAATACTAGTAATTTAGCACCGGGTAAATTTGAATCTACTGCAAAAATAGTCATCACCTACAATTAATAATGACTTGGAATTGACATGATACTTAAACCTCATTTTTTTATCTTAATTTTATTAAACATATTATTTTTCCCTGTCACCAGTATTGCTGGGGATTATCGCCATTTTATTTGGACAATGACAAGTCCAGTAAAAACAAACGATATGTTGATTAATTATAATGATATGACTACCTCTGCATCATCAATAATGTCTGGTGGGCTGAATGGCCTTTATAATGCAAGAAGTGTCTATACAAGATGTAAAGGAACTAATGACAAATTAAGTGCAACCCAAGAAAAAACCGCTTGGCTTATTATGCAAAATAGAGTGTACGTAAATAATGTCCCTATTTCATTGAATATCGACCCTTATAACAGTTGGACCTATCCAGCACAGTCGCAAATTTCAGGATATATTTCCAAGATAAACCAAATTTCAGTTAAGACCGATGTCGGGGGCTGTTGGACTCTTGGCTCAATGATACCTGTAGACTTTCATTGGCGTAGTGCAAGAATAACAGCAACCTTATCGCAAGGTAACCTCGCTCCAGGGATCTATAGGGTTCCCGTGGCCTATTACTATGCGTTTGAAGAAAATAAATTTACAACTCCTGAAGAGAAAGGCCCCTCAGCAGATGTGCCCAATTTAATCGTAGGAGGCCTTGGCCGACGTGATTCATTTACATTAATTATTGATGTAAAATCTAAGTGTGATTTCAACAGTAACCAACTGCAATTAACTCATGATATTACATTAGGGGATGAGTCTAGCTATAAAAGTAACGTAACAAATTACAGTATCTCTTGCAGTGCATCAACGCCAGTAAAAATGGAATTAATTGGGACAAATAAACCCACAGGGAAAAGTGCTAACTTCACTAAATGTGGTGAAGGAGATTGTGAGTTACAATTTAGCGATGGAAAAACAATCAGTGAGGAGAAAGTCACAGGGAAAAAAGACTACCTTATTAATTCAACATTTCACCCTGACGATAAAACCAAAACAGGCTCATTTCAAGGAGCAGGGATTTTAAGAGTCACAATACAATAAAAAATAAGGTTAAATACCAAAAAGTTCTATTTTGTTGAACTTCCTAGTGCTTACTTTCCTATTTATAAGTAGTTGTTAGGTACTATCATGGATTGGTATTGGCAATTTTTTTAGGATAATATTCCTATCGCGCCATGAAAATCTTGAGAAAAGTATAGAGAGTTATTATAACCAACTGGCCATGTATGTTTTCATAAGCAAGCGCCTCGTCTGAGCGAGGCGATAACCTTAATAGGCTTCGTTTAAAGAGCGAATGAAATAACCGAAATACTATTAAGAGAAAAATAGTGAGTATGCAGGTAGATTATATGATTTTTTGAAACGTATAATCTACTGTGTATTATGATGGATTATGATTACTAGATGTGAGTTAGTTAAAAATATTGTTTTTGTATAATAACCATACCCACAACCCACTCATTAACCTCTTAATCAGATTATGAATTTAGGTATGATTTTTGTCTTGGGGGCATTAATGAGGGCAATGCTATTTATCCAACTAAGTAAACCCATTTAATATCAACGTCATTACCTATTAAATACGACTCCTGTAATAGCCATTCAAGTTCAATATACCTCCATTGAAGGCAATTAAATCCTTTAAATTCAATGCAGATTTAGATATATTTGATAAATAATATTAAATATAAACACACAAAATAGAGGGGCTTATAACTAACACCGCCCTAATTTAAGAACCCTGTTTTATTAACTTATCGATATACGTAAAGAAATTTATACTACGAACATGATAGAATTATTAAATATCGTTGTTCGTTACCCGATTAAAAATTATCAGGTAATTTTTTGGGGTATTTAACAGGCATGAATTTACCATAAAAGTGAACTATGCTGATATAAAATTATCTACAGGTTCGATTTTTATCTAAAACACTTGTATTATATACTTCTGCATATTTTTAATTATTTAAAAATTAAAGTATGTTAAATAAGTTAATATTAAATATACTCAAAAATTAAGACCCCACCACCACTGATGTTGCCAAAAGATACATTGGATCTACTTTTTCCTAATGTAATTCCTATATCTAGTGTTTTATTAGTAATACTTTGAAGTGTCGTGATTAATTGCTTTTTACCATCAACTGCCAACTCACCGTACCAACCAGATGACACATTTCCTAAATCTAAACTTGTACGAGTTGGATTTGCACTATCAATAGGTTTTGAGGGCTGGTAAGTTACTTTAATATTTCCAGGATAAGTACAGCTAACGGTTACACTTTTAGTTAGATTTACTCCATCAGCTATTGATTGTGGTAAAGAACCAAAATTAAAATCTAGTTGAGTCTTATCTACACGACAAGTATTAATAACGGTTACATTAAAAGTAAGTACAGCTGAGTTTTTAGGTTGGATAAGCGCAACAGAACTTAACCATTTAGCTGGTATATTTGGGTTTCTGACACCAAATAAAGTCGTGTTTACTTTAATAATATGCGGTGTATTTCTAATTGGGAGATTAGTATTACTGATTAATGTAATAGGAGTTTCTCCACTAAATGATTGTGGCGTATAAGGGGTTCGCGAACAGGTTGCACGGCCAACATTACCTGAGCTTTGCCCTATCTGTGCATATTGTGTATTTGGATATCCATTGATTGTACCTAATGATTGGGGTAATAAAATTCTAAAAGTAAATTTTTCATTGGTAATAGGATCTACATAATCCACTGTATTTGGTGCAATCACATATTGCATATTAGTTGAATTAGGTGAATTCCCGTATGGAGGACATGCACGAGATCCCCATGCATACTCAGTCATTTTTCCTCCCATACTACTTAGCTTAGCTCTTAACGTTAAATTGACACCATTAAAGTTAGCGCCCGTCCAAGTTGTATCAGCTGTAAATTGAGTACCACTATACCCCATGACTGTCCAGTCATCTGGATCACCAGCATTGCTAATACTAGAAATAGCCAGTAGTGAAGCAGGTAACAAATAAAAAACGGTTTTCATCATAAAATATAATCCAAATTATAAATAACTCATTAGGATAGCAACAGTACTATCGAAGCTACCTTCCGTTAATAGTAATTTATTGGGGGTAATTAACGAAGCTCGAAGGATAAATGAGCCTTGTAGCTCATTACTACCAAAAGGAATCCATTTATTTAAATCAAGATTAGCATTACTCTTGGTTAAAGAGATTCCCAGTCCATTCTTTGATGTTCGTAATACGTTGTTACCAACTTGTGTATAGACACCATATTTAGTTGGATATAGATACAAGTTCATAACTTTATTAGCTGGAACTGAACTTCCTGTACAGTTATATTTTAACTGAATATCCTTATAGGCTGTTCCATTTTCAACTTCAGAGAAGTCAACATTATCAAAATTTATAAATAATGGTGATTCATTATTTTCACCTAAAATAGTACAAACAGGAGCAACTATAGTTGCTGTAATATTAATTTTTACATCAGCACGGCCATTATTAAAATCAGCAGCAGTTACTACTCTAGAAAAAAGTAATAATAATAAGAGCGACTTTCTTATTTTCATTATATAACTTCCTATTATTAGTTATAATTAACCATAATGCTTGCAGTTCCATGTACGGTTCCTGGTCTAGCAAAGTTACCTTTTTTTAGATATGTATTCAGTACTAACTCTGCTTTATTTTCTGAACTCACTCTAACCTCAAGTGGTTGATTAAACGAAATTAGTTCGCCATCAAGGCTCTCAAGACCAACGATTAGACCTGTTCCTCCTTGTGTTGTTAAATAATCAATTCCATTTTGTTTATATATATTTGTAGAAGATAATGAAATTTTTATTATTTTATCCATCATAGTAGGCGTACAGTTTTCAAATTCAATTTTTAATGGTTTTTTATCTGAAATATTGCCATTAACCTCAATATAACCTAGTGAATAAGGAATGAATTGAATGGTTATCTCTGACTGTTTAATTTCACATTTTTTATCAATTAGATTTCCATTGAAATTAATAAGCAAATCACTCGAAAAAGCAATAGGAGTCATAGTAATAATTAATATGGAAAATATGAATTTAATCATAATTTAACTCCATGATAGCTGAGCTGCCTTTAGTATTTTTATTTTGTATATAAAGTATGTTTTTACCAGAATAAAGTGGATGATAAATATCATATACTGTAGTTGTTATGTTGTTTTTTTCGATCAATTTAGCCTTGGCTTGTAAAGGTATTTTAATATTTTGATTATTTACTAAACATTGTTCTAGTTCAATAAAAAAAATATCATTATTATATTCATCATCCAAAATAACGCACGGAGAGTACATTAATCCTACTTTAAAATGCAGTTTTCCACTTAAACTATCCATTTTAATAGCCGATGTTACATCATGTGATGGAAAAGAACGATTTTCATCATATTGACTAGCTACACTGCTTAATGAAATAAAAAGTGAGAAAAATACTACAGAAAAATATTTCATTGTACCCTCATTTTATAACTGGCTATTGTTGACTATCAGCTTTGCATACTGATGATTTGCAGTTAAAGGAAACAGTTGGTCTACCACCGTAATCATTTATGTAGGTTAAGTACGGTTTCTGGAAATGTGTACTTTTAACTTGATGACTTCCAAAAGGGTCAATCATAAATGAATCAAATGCGCCATTTTCAGATTTGTTTTTGTCACCCGCTAACCCAATGACCGTTAAATAAAATGGAGAGGTATTTTTAATAATATACCCATCATTTACTGTATTCAGCTCTAGATCTAAGGCCCAATCAGTTTTTGCTTTATCTAAAATAGGCTCTGGGCGATAAAATAATTTAATTCTTGATTGTAATGCAACTTGCATTACGTTTGGCTTATCGCTTTTCGGTGGTATCTCTCTTAAATTAAAATAATAAATAGACTCTCTATCTTTAGGTAATTTAGATACATCCGTAGTTGAAATTCTAATCATGCTTTTTATATTCGGTTCTAAGCGCTGAACTAACGGTGTCGCAATTAATGGTCCTGTTGTAATTTTATTTCCATCTTTATCGTCAATCCAAGCTTGAGCTAAATACGGCAAGGTGTCACTCTGGTTTTCGATATTAATAATTACAGGGGTAGAATCACCTTCTACTATTGCTCTGGTTCTATCAAGAGATACTGCCGCTATGCTATTTTGTGCTACCAATAATAGCGGAAGTAATAAAAATTTATTTTTCATAAAATTCTCTACTTTTTGCAAATTAAAATAATTTGGTTTGCATTATCTAAATTGGGTAATGTTGTATTACACTGATTTTTATTAGACCAATTGATATTTAGCCTTTCTTCAGATTGAACAGCTGTTAACCATACCAATCCGTTATCGCTAATTATCCCGACTTCTCTACCTTTTTCATTTAGTACTTGAGCACCAAATGGAGGAGAACCTGAATTATCTGCCATTTTAATAGTTGCAAATAATTTGAATCCCTTATCTGCACTTATTTTTCTGTATCCAATTGCACCTTCTGTTAATGCAATATCATATATCGTATTTGATGACTCAATATTATCTGGTAATTTACTCATATCAACATTATAGCTATTTTTGTAATAGCTGGTCATATTCGGAATAACTCCGATCCCTATTCCATTTGTTACTGTTGAACCATTATTTAAAGGAACATCAGCGATATTATTTGTATCTATCATTAACCTAGCTGCAGATGAATATGATGAGCTATGTAAAGCAATACCATGCTGTGTTAATGTTACACCACCATTTAACCCCATACCTAAGCTAGAATCACCTTTATCTGAGATTGAAATATTACTATTTAAAGACGCATAACGAGTTGATAAATCATACATACCAGCTAGCGTACTTTGTTTTTTAGCATCCTTACCATAACTTGTTGATGCGCTTAAGTTATAGTAATCATTATCCTCAGTTAAGGTAGATACAGAAACACGCGAATTATAGGTGTCATTATATTTCATTGTGTCAAAAGTGTAGAACTGCTTGCCAAATGGAACTGAAAGCATCAAGCTAATTTGGTCATCATATTTATTTTGGTAATAACTTCTATTTGCTGATAGCGTTATACTTCCTCCTTGTAAATTTAAATAAGGAATATTAACGCTTTTACCTATATTTAGGCCGTATTGATGAGTTTGACCTCGATCCCAATACTGTTGTAATTGATAATTTAAATTTATATTAAATTCACCTAGACGCTTTGAAAGACTTATTTGATAGCGTTCTTTTTCATTATCAATAAATTTATTATTTCTTAAATCTAAATATTGAGACATAGTATAAAATTTTCTATCAGTAAAACGATACCCCGCAAAAGTTAGATCCATATCGTAATCATCAAAAGTTTTAGAGTAATTAATACTATATGAGTTACCTGATGGACTATCATGATCTAACTGCGAAAAAGAGCGAGCTATATTTACAGATAAAGCACCAAACTGATTCATAAATCGGCCAAAGCCTAATGAAACTTGTTGATAACCTTGGCTTATATCTGAGGCTGCATTTAATGACCAATTATTATTTAAACCATGTGAGACTTCTCCTCTGAAGAAAAAAACGCCTCTATATACTGAATGGTCTCGTTTAATTGGTTGCCCTGCAGTTACATTATATCGAGTAGTTCCAGGACGAGTTAAATAAGGCACATTGGAACTATTAACAATAAACTGTTGTTCAGATCCATCTTGCTCAATAATTTTTACGTGTAATTCACCACGAGTACCATTATTCAATGATTGAATTTTAAATGGACCAGCAGGTACATTGCCATCATATATTACCCTTCCTAATTGAGTAATAACAACGCGAGAATTAGTTTTAGCTATTCCTGTAATTTCAGGAGCATATCCTCTTAGTCTAGGAGGTAACATTGAATCGTTTGTAAATAAAGATAATCCTGTAAATCTAAAAGGTTCTAGTATCTGTGATGGTGTTGTACTTTCACCCACGACTAATTTAGCATCTAATGCTTTAATATTTCTATATAAATAAATTGCATTAAATAAAAAATTACGAATTGTTGATGTTTGGCTATTTGACTCTTGTCTTTGATAATTACCATAATATTCACTTCGTAAACGCCAAGCACCCATATTAGCACCAAGATATCCACTGATCGATGCAATTTGATTTTTTAAACTGTCATTATCGCTATATTGATAGTTGGCATTGTAATCTAATAATAACCCGCTGATCCCTTCATCCCAAAGGGTTTTGGGTAACCAGTTTACATCCATATACTCTAAATATAATTGAGGTATATTTATGATTACCGTTCCCTCAGGTAAATTAGGAGTAACACTAACACCCTTCAAAGCCAAGAAATTAATACATTCCCCGTTATTCCAATAGGTCAGTTCTTTCACATATTTTTCTTTAAGGCCTAAACTATTAATATAGTCTTTATCAATACATATATCACTCACAGAATCATCATTATCATTAGCTATAATTTTAATAGGAGAGGCCGATTGAGTTAATTGAGTACTATTAATAATTATATTAAAAAAATAAGTTCCAGGAAGAATAAAATTTGGATTTTGAAACCTTGATACGTCAATATTCGCTTTATCTGTGCTATCAAGTATATCTGTATTGAACTCTACAGAATAGGATACTTTGTTAAAAAAAAGCATCGACACCATTAAAATGGTCATTTTTTCTTTTATTGATAACATCGTAAATACTCATTAAATTAATAGTAATCAATATCAAATGTAATGATACTTGAAAATTCTCCTACTTGTGGCCTAAGCCCATCATCAACAACAATTTCAGATAAAAAGTTTAATTGTTGTTCATTGACTGATTTCGTTTTGCCTGCAACTCTTTTTAAATCATAAATGGGATAATATTCATTAGGCTTGACAATGTTATTTCCGTTTAATATATAAATAGCCAAACCATCGGCATCATTAAATTTAAATCCATTAAAGTTGCTTGTTACTGAACCTGAAAATTTTATTCTTATAGGTGATTTCTCATCCTCAAAATAAGAATTTGATAGCTGACAGTTTTTTAATATTATTTTAAATGGTTTGATTATCTTTTTATCTTTAATTCTACTTAAAGGGTAATCACCAAATTGAATAATTTGATCTTTACTTGTTAGTTGCATTGAACAACCCGAGGCTAATATTTCACCTTTAACTGTTGCTTGTCCCCAATTCATTGCTGCAAATGCTGGAATGCTAAAAAAATGAGCAAAAAAAGTGGCAATAATTAACAAGTTTTTCATAATAATATTCTTTTTCAGGTAATATACTCCTCCACATAATAGTGAAGGAGTGTATATAACTTACTGGTATGCGATTTCGAAAGTAGAAATAGTTGTGAAATCGCCCGCTGTTACAGCAGCAGCACCTGCTTTTTTAACAAAAGCAGAGTAAGTTAATGTATTGTCACCATCGCGCAAATTTAAGTTAGCAGGAGTACCAAAAGTAATATCTTTAATACCTACAGCAACGTTTGCAGCACTGCCTGTAGTTGCTAAAAGATTTTGACCTGCAATTTTACTTACACCATCAAAAGTAATAGTTGCTGTTTTAGTTACTGTAGTTGGATTTTGTGGATCGCTGTTATCAATTGATGTTAATTTACAGCCTTTCAGATTTAAATCGAAGTTTTTATACTTTGAATCTCCATCATTTAATTGACTTAATGATAGTTGGCCAAAATCAACAATTGTAGCAGTACCACCTTGTCCTGCATCTAAGTTACAAGGCGTATCGCGAACTTCACCTTTGAAAGTAACAGTACCAGTATTAGTATCTGCAATTGAAGCAAATGACGTTGTTAACATTGCTGCTACTAATACAGACATATATTTGTTATGTTTCATACTATTTCCTAATATCATTGTTAAGATGTTAATATTTATGTTTTTGAGAATGGAATTATATTAATTTCATTGACTAACACAGATAAGTATATCTGTATAAGAAAGAGTTTTTGCTATATAAATTTCTTTATTATACAGGAATATGAATAATGTATTATTATTTGATAATGTAGTGTTTACTCATTACTAAAATTTTATTTCTCTCATTTTAAATAGGATGAGTATGAAACAAAATCTGAAAATGATGCATTCATAATTGATAAAATAAATATCAAATCTGGTAATGATAGGCCATTTGAACCTCGTTCATATCGTGATATTTGCTGTTGACTTACTCCTACTAATTTACCTAATTGTGCACCAGTTAATCCATTTTTAAGTCTGGTTTTTCTTATAAAATCACCAATTTCTAGGTTTATATTTTTTACAATGAAATTTTTTTGGGTGCTAATCATAATAAATTCCTCAATAATTTATTTAATTAAACTAGTGAAGTTATAATTTCTTACTGATTTAATTTTCATTTAATCTAGCTTTTATTTTTATTTATTTAAAGATGTTTATATCGATCGATTAGTTAATTTTGATAGGCTAACCCTATTAAAATGATGTTATTGATCGGTTATTCGGATCAAAATGTGACTTTAACTACTATTTAAAGAACATAACAATATGATTTTATGGTTTTTTTTTGATTCGATATTATGTTGTTAATTTCGAGCAGAACTATAATTTATTTATTTACATTACAACTTACGTATTAAATAAAAAACATTTTGTTACATATAAGTACGTATTTATTATATTTTGTTTCATAATAATATTGTTACATTTTAAATTAATTACAGTAAAAACTATAACGTTAGGGTTATTTTGATTTTATATTAGGGTAAGATTATTCTTAGTATCGTTTGTCTTTTTAACTAACATAATAGTATATACATTCTACATTTTAGAGTGTTAAATAGAATGAAAGAGTTATAGATGTTTTTAGAATTAATGTAGTCCTCTATAACATAAAGCTTAGATTTCATATGAGTTTTATTCGGGTTTAATAGTTTCTCTATTTAAATCCTCTTCTTTTCATTTTTCGTAGAGTATGATAATTGCCGTTACTACTAGCTATGATGAATTTTGCTATAGCGGTTAACTATTAGAGTTTACATTGTTTACTCGATTATCAATGAAGTTACATGACATGTATATTCGCCCAATGATAATACTTAAGCTTATTTAGGGTGATCTTAACGACTGAGTCATTGACTTCAATTGATATCTTTAGCATGAAAATGGAGTTTATCTACTGCTGTATTACGTTCAGAGTTAGAGCGCTTAGGCAGTAAATCATAAATTGGCAAAGTATGTTAAAGAGGGGCTTCTCTCACTAGAAGTCAGTCTTAGAAAAACCAGTCATACCATCCAGCCCCATTTCACGACCTAATGCCGTCATGGGATGGACAATGGTCAAGCCTCGCACGGATTTTTTCAGCTTGCCAAGGTCGGCTTGTTCTTTCTTAGTGATGGGACGCTTGAACGGCATATCTACTAGTTTTTGCGCTTCTTTGCTTAGTTTTTTGTTACGCTCCGCCTTCAGACGAGCGATTTCAATTTCCAGTGTCGCTTTTTCTTTCTCTAGTTCTGCGTGTTTTTCTACTTCACTCGTCAGTTGCATACTTGCCATCTGGCGACGAATAAGATCTAAACGGTCGCTAAGAAGCTTAATTTGTGCTTTTTCGATTTCTTTCATTATATTAATTAACCGTGAATAAATTTCTTGCCGGCAAGTATACACTATTCTAGATAAGGGGGGAAAAGGGATACAGGCTAATACCCATGTGAGGCCACCTTTATTGTTCATCATTCATGGAATGAAAACAACATAATTACCTTATAAATCAAATTCCATTCAACTATTCATCATATTTCGTCTTTTGTATCCTAGTAACATCATGATTAAGTTGTTGCATTTCGGTATCATCACTGACCTTTCTGACATATTATATTTAATTTTTTGAAAAATTATTATTTTTAGTTGATTTATCGTTGGTATATAGCGAAATATAATGAGGTATGGATGAGATCATAATGACTAAACGTAAATTTATTACACGTACAGAAGTTAATTCTTTATTGGATGCTACAAAGCAAGGTCGCTATCCTAATCGCGACTATTGTTTGTTATTAATGAGCTTTTTGCATGGGCTAAGAGTGAGTGAGCTCACTCATATCACAATGTCTGATATTGATTTGGTGCAGAAAGTGATATTTATTAGGAGACTAAAAGGAGGGCTGTCTACCGTACAGCCTATAATTCCCGAAGAGTTTAATGCGATTGAAAAATGGTTAGTTGAAAGAGATTCTTGGAAAACAGCAGGGTCAGATTGTTTATTTATTTCACAAAAGGGAAGCCAAATTTCTCGTTATCAAATTTATCGCTTATTTGAGCAGTATGGCAAAATAGCAGGGCTTCCTGTAAAGCTTCATCCTCATATGCTAAGGCATGCATGCGGTTATGCTTTAGCTGATTTGGGTAGGGACACTCGATTAATCCAAGACTATTTAGGGCATCGAAATATCGCCCATACTGTAATTTATACTGCTAGTAATGAAAAAAGATTTAGTGGTATTTGGTCGAATCAATAAGTAATTTAATGAGTTGTGTCAATATAAAGCTAGCACTAAACATAATAATATGAACTAAACACCAAGAATACCTCAGTTATTTAGGTAATTGATTTTATAAAACTGAGGTATTCTTATGCATATTAAGGGTAGTAATTATTTTTAAAGCCATAAACAACATACTCAAGTAATTTATTTTCCAGCCTTTAAAAATAAGATTAGTTTATAATTTTATTTATTCTTTTTTTTTGAATCATCATAATTTAATTACTCTAATTGCGAGTATAGGTGGTTCGCTTTCTCAGTTAACTAATTATTATCATATTTCAATCATTTTTTTTACAGTAATAGTCTATTTTTGACTATCAAATAAAGTTATTCTGTGAAAGGTCACCATATAAGTGAAATCATTTAGATGATAAGTTCATATTTTTGGTTTTTGTGAGTTAAAAACATCTTATTGATGATTTAAAACACATTAATTTAATATACAATAAAAAAATTAATTAATTATCAATAATAATCAATCGGATAAAATAAAACATCTATAAAAATCAATTCGTAACGCAACATAATAAATCAAAATGTTCAAATTACCTAATAAGTATAATTATCAGACTAACTAAAATCAAATAGCATAAAACTCTGTTGCGGCAATGCATTTTAGAGGTAATTATCAATTAATGTAAAAATTTGTCATTAACAACAAAAAGTTATCTTTCATGATTTTTTTTGTAATAAAATTCGCCAGTTAAATCATCTGACTTTTCTAGTTTAAGGTATAAATTAAAGATTTTAATTCTGATGATTCTTATATATAAAACAATTTACCTAAAACTCATTTAACGCAACATTTTGATTTATTTTGTTGCATTTTTTTGCATTTCAAAAAATAAATTGTTCACTTTATGAGTGGTTCTGATTGTTTTGCCTCATTACACAAGGCTTTAATTGGTGAGATATGAAAAGTAATAAATTAAAGACCAGTATAGATAGCTTTCAGAAAATACTAACTGAACAAATTGGCATGGAATTATCGCATCTTAGAAAAGAGAAAGGACTTAGTGGTAGTGATCTAGCTAAAAAATTAAAGATATCACAACAACAAATATCTCGTTATGAAAGAGGAATATGTAGCATTAACTGTGGAATGCTATTTTCAATTTTATTTTATCTAGAAATTAGCCCGAGTGCATTTTTTGAAAGTGTATCATTGAAAATAAATGAAAAAAATCCTAGTGCTAATTCATTTATTCATAATAGTGAATGTTTATCCGATGAAAAGGATAACTACCATTATATTTTTAATCGACAAACAGAAATTATTTTAAATTCTTTATACAGCAAATAGTTATTTTAAAAATAATAAATTCTAACTATGCCCTACATCATGTTGGGTAATCATCACGTTGTTATATATAAATGAGGTTCAAATGAAAAAAGTATTTTTAGCCGCACTAGTTTCTGCCGCTATTGCATCTCCAGCACTTGCTGATCAAGGGCATGGTAAAGTCACATTTAAAGGTGAAATCATCGATGCACCTTGCTCAATTAGTTCAGATTCTATTGACCAAACAGTATGGTTAGGCCAAATCGCTAACTCTGTTTTAGCGAATGGCGGTACTTCTAGCGCGAAGCAATTCAATATTGAATTGGAAGACTGTGTATTCCCGAAAGATGCAGATGATAAAGTGTACAACGATAAAGTGAGTATCACATTCTCTGGTTCTAGCGCTGCTTTCAATTCTAAATTACTCGGTGTAACAGGCTTAGATGCAACAGACCCAACTATTGCTGGCAACGTGGGTATTCAATTAACGGATACTAATGGCGCAGCGTTAGATATGGGAGTTGCAACAGCTCAAGAACATCAATTACAAGCGGGTGATAATACATTACGTTATAGCGCTTATGTACAAGGTGCAAACGTTGCGGTTGATAAAATTCCATTAGGTAAATTCGAAGGCGTAACTAACTTTACCTTAACTTATAACTAATTGATTAGTTTAAGAGGAATACCTTTGTGTTCCTCTATTAATCACCAAATTAAGTCAGAGGTTAAAGTGAAAGGATTTATCTATTTGCGAAGCAAAGTATCTTCCCTATTTCTTCTAACATTATTTCTTTCGCCACAAATGGCTGCATCATCTCATGGGTGGGGTAAAGTCACGATGAATGGCGAAATAGTCGATACTGCCTGCGCAATAGATATTGGGTCTAGGGATCAGACCATTAATATGGGGGTACTTCCAACAAGCTATATTCGTGAAGTTGGGAAAGGCCCCATAAAAGAATTCAATATTAAGCTCATTGATTGTCGTTGGGAAAAATATTCGAAAGATAATAACGAATGGAATTCACTCGAAGTCACTTTTGATGGTCCATCAGAAGGTGATTTTTTCACACTCTCGGGTGAAGCAAAAGGAGTGCAATTGGCATTGCATGATATATCGGGATATTCCATTACACCAGGAAAGCCATTACCTGCATTAGGAATTACGCCAGGGACAATGATCCTTAAATATCAAATGCAATTAGTCACCAATTATCATCCTGTTAAAGCGGGTAATTACCAAACCTTATTAAGGTTCAAGGTCGATTATTATTAATTCTAAGAAATTATATTGGTGTTTTAGGGATGTTTTTTATGTTTTTTAAACAACACAAAATAAATATAATAACGACAACGATAATGATTACATTTGGGTCATTATCCGCTCAGTTATATGCTGCCGATACCATACAATTTAATACGGCATTATTTGATTTAGAAGACAAAAAAAACATTGATGTTAAGCAATTCTCACGTGCAGGCTATATTATGCCTGGTATTTATCCCCTCAAAGTACAAGTAAATAAAGAAACTTTACCTGAGCAACGGTTTTCATTCTATGCGCCAGAAAACGACCCTGAAGATAGCCTCGTTTGTATCACACCAGAACAAGTCCAGCAGCTAGGACTAACAGCTAGTTCGTTGAAGCAAATTACGTGGTGGCATAATAATGAGTGTCTTGATTTACGCAGTTTGCCTGGCTTTCAAGCTCGAGGGGATTTATCTGACTCTACGTTGTATCTGAGTATACCTCAAGCCTACCTTGAATATAGAACAGCTAACTGGGATCCGCCTTCTTTGTGGGATGAAGGAATTTCAGGGGCTATTTTAGACTACAATATAAACGCAAGAGCGAATAAGCCTCATGATAACAATAGCAACTATAATGTGACAGCAAATGGTGTCGCAGGTGTGAACCTTGGTGCATGGCGCTTTAGGGGAGATTGGCAGGGGCGTGCTCAACGAGAAACTGGCTCGAATAGTAAAAATGAGCATGACTTTCAATGGAGCCGACTATACGCCTATAAAGCGTTAACCAGTATTAAAGCGAAATTGACCTTGGGTGAGGACTATTTTAACACCGATTTATTCGATAGTTTTCGATTTACAGGTGTTGGCTTACGCTCTGATATCTTAATGTTACCACCTAATTTACGTGGGTATGCACCTGAAATAACAGGTGTTGCGACGACAAATGCGACGGTGATTGTTAGCCAACAAGGGCGAATTATTTATCAAGAACAAGTCGCCGCGGGTCCTTTCCGTATTCAAAATTTAAGTGATGCGACGACGGGAAAACTGGATGTTCGAATCGAAGAGCAGGATGGTTCGGTTCAAGAATATCAGGTTGAAACAGCTAATATCCCTTATTTAACTCGACCAGGTAGTATTCGATATAAACTAGCGATGGGTCGCCCAACGGATATGGATCATCATGTCAATGGAGATACATTTGCGAGTGGTGAAATGTCGTGGGGTGTCACTAATGGTTGGTCATTGCTTGCTGGTTCATTAAATAGCCAAGACTATAATGCATTCAACGTGGGTGTCGGTCGTGACTTATTGGCATTTGGTGCCTTATCTTTCGATATTACGCATTCTATTGCAAATATTCCTAATGATAAAAAACTCACAGGTAATTCTTATCGAATAAACTATTCAAAACGTTTTGATGACTATGATAGCCAAGTTCAGTTCGCAGGTTACCGATTCTCAGAACGCAGTTTTATGACTGTAACCGATTTTTTAACGGCTAAAGATTCAGGTGAGCGTCAAGGTAGTAATAAAGAAATGTATGTGATCTCTTTAAATAAAAACTTTAGAGAATCGAGAATTACAGCTTATTTAAACTACTCGCACCAAACCTATTGGGATAAGCCAGAAAGTAATCGCTACAATTTAATGGTGACAAAAACCTTAGATTGGGGAAGCCTGAAGAATATTAATATTTCGTTATCGGCCTATCGTAATAAATATAACGAAACAAATGATGATGGCCTGTATATCTCAGCTTCAATGCCTTGGGGAAATGGTGCAAATATTGGTTATTCATTACAAGCAACACGGGATGATACTGTTAATCGAGCAACCTATTATGACAAATTGTCAGATAGAACCAATTATCAAGTCAGTGCAGGTTCGACCAACAAAGGTGGAACCGCAAGCACCTATATTACCCATTATGGTGATAATACTAAGTTAACTGCGAATGCCAGCTATATTCATAATAATTACACATCATTTGGGGTAGGGGCACAAGGCGGATTTACCATGACTTTAAATGGTGCGGATGCTCATCGAGTCTCAAATATTGGCGGAACTCGTTTGCTCATTGACACTGATGGTGTGGCTAAAATTCCCGTATCAGACCGAGGGATACCTATTGCATCAAATGCATTTGGTAAAGTGGTTGTCCCTGATTTAAATAGCTACTACCGCAGTAAAGTTAAAGTCGATTTAAATGCATTACCGAATAATGCCGAGGTAACGGATTCTATTGTTCAAGTGACATTAACAGAAGGCGCGATTGGCTATCGCAAATTTAATGTGTTGTCTGGTGAAAAGATGATGCTTTCAATGCGTATGTCTGACGGTTCTGCACCGCCATTTGGCGCTCAGATCACGAATTTGAAAGGAAAAGAAACGGGAATAGTTACTGATAATGGATATGCTTATGTTAGTGGTATCAACCCAAATGAAGTCATGATTATTCATTGGGGTGGGGAAGCACAATGTGAAATTAATTTTCCTGAAAACTTAGAAACAATTAACCAAGGATTATTCATTCCTTGTAAACCATTATCAAATAAACGTAATGAAGCAGATAATAATCTGTAAATGAGTGATTGCTATGAAAAAATTAACTAATTTATATATCAGTACTATTTTATTAAGCAGTTTAGTTAGCGGAAGCGCATTCTCGGCAATTGCTTTAGATAGAACCCGAGTTATTTTTAATGGCGATCAAAAAAGCGTTTCAATTACTATTACTAATAAAAATAACCAGCTACCTTATTTGGCTCAAGGGTGGATTGAAAATATTCAAGGGGTAAAAATCACTTCACCGTTTGCTGTATTACCGCCGGTACAGCGAGTTGAACCCGAAAAATCAAGCCAAGTCCGTATTGAGGCGCTTCCTGAAATTAGTCAGTTACCGCAGGATAGAGAAAGTGTTTATTACTTTAATTTAAGGGAGATCCCGCCAAAAAGTGATAAACCGAATGTTTTGCAATTAGCGTTACAGAGCAAAATTAAATTATTTTATCGTCCTAAAAGTATCATGCTAAGCGAAACAGAAATGCTGAATAACCCTTGGCAAGAAAAAACACAGCTTATTAAGCAAGGTGACCAATATATCATTAAAAACCCAACTCCCTTTTATATCACGATTATTGGTGCGGCTGAGCGAAACAATTCACCGGTAAATCAGAATTTTAAGGCAGTTATGGTTGCACCATTTAGTGAAGAAAAATTAGGAGTTTCAAGTTCTACTTTGGGGGCAAATCCGGTATTGACCTATATAAATGACTATGGTGGCCGGCCAAAACTTCAATTTAAATGTCAAGCAAATACATGTCAGGTTGTTCCTGAAAGTAAATAGAGAGGAAAATGATGATTAATCAAAAAAGCTTTTCCTTACTCTTTGGATTATCTCTCATATTTCATTCAGCTGTGATATATGCGGCCTCAAATAATGCCTTTTATAACACAACAGGCAATTGGGATGTTGAAGGTGCAAATGGTAAAATTTTCGTTTATGGCTCATTAACGGAGAGTGCATGCCATTTATCGATGGATTCTGCATTTCAATCCGTTGATTTAGGAAATATTGAAACTGCATCATTAAAAACAATTGGCGCCCAAGGCCACAAGACGCCGGTAAACATCGAGTTATTGGATTGTATCGAAACCCCAACGGTTTTGAGAAACAATAAATCCGGTAATGTTACATGGAGTCTTTCTCAGCCAGGTATGAAAATTAGGTTTATCACGCCAGTTGTCCCTTTTAGGCCGAACATAGCGAGAGTTGAAGGTGTTAATGGGCTTGGATTACAGATAACTAATCCTAAAGGAAAAGAAATTGCTTTTGGTGAGTACAGTGAACCTGAGCTTATTTCTCCGGGGCAAAATATTTTAACTTATTATGTAGCTCCCGTAAGAATCGCAGAAAAATTACAGGCTGGAGCTTATCGAAGTGTTATTTCTTTTCAAATAACGTATGAATAATCTTAATAGATTTTCTGATATAGCATTGAAGGTATTTATATGAATAACTTAAATTTCAATTTTTATAAATTTAAAAAAATAATACTCTCGATGCTATTAAGTTTGTTATTTTTTCCGTTACCGAGTCAGGCAAAAAATGGTCAAATCGGTGAAATTAAGATACGAGGACAACTTGTCGCAGAAGCTTGTACAGTAAGACCTGGTGATGAAAATATCATTGTGGACTTTGGTACTATTGTTAATAAATACCTCTATATTAACCAAAAAACACCACTTGAAAATTTTAATATTCATTTAGATGACTGTGATAATAGTATCTTTAGAACGGTGACCGTTAAGTTTACAGGAAGCGAAAATACCCATTTACCAGGCCTTCTTGCATTAGATTCTGGCAGCATGGCTTCGGGTATCGGAATTGAAATCTTAGAATTTAGTGGTAAAAAAATTCCTATTAATAGTATGACGCCTGCATACAATTTAGAGAATGGCACGAATATTTTAAGTTTTAATGCGAATGTGCAAGGGGAACCTGATGCAATAAAAAATAAAAGTATTGCGTTTGGCCATTTTACTGCAACCGCTATTTTTAGTTTAATTTATGATTAAGGTATCAGTAACAATGAAGATGTTAATATTACTTCTCGCAACCTTATTATTTTCCCCGACTATTTTTGCTTTCCAGTGTAAAACTAATGGAGGACAAGAAGTTGGTGGGGGAACACAAAATATTTATGATGTTCCTCTAGATAATGATATTTTTGCTGTACCTAATCGTATAAATGAATTTGCGGATGTGAGTGATTTTATGACCTGCCGTAATGAAGCCCCTAGTGCTTATGTTGATTATTTAAATGTGACTGGTGCTGACCTTGGTCCCACATTTAAGAATAACCCAGAATTAAAAGCGGGAGTGGTCGTGCGTGGTGCTTACTATTTAGCACCATTTAGCGGTAAAGAAATTCAAGTATTTCGTTTAACCACAGCAAGTGAACCTTTACAAATTAAATTATATTTACAGGTAAATGTTAAACCAACGCCATCAGTTTTGGTAAGAAAAGGCGATTTGCTGATGACGTTAGATCTCCATAAATATGCGACATTTGTAAATAGTAATCAGCATATTGACCATGCTTATTTTAAATGGAATTTCTATGCAGGTAATGATGTAGTTGTTGGAACGGGTACGTGTGATATCAATGATAACCAAATCATCATTGTTGATTTTGAAACAGTAAATGCATCGGGTATTTCAACAGTGGGAAGTGCAAGCCGTTTTCAACGTAACGCAGAAATCACTTATAGTTGTGAAGATAATAACCTGACAGCGCCAATAAAGATGATTATTAGCGGAGAAACTTCGACTTTTTCATCTGACGCTTTACTTGTTAGAACTGGAGATATTGGTAGTCAAGGTCCTATTATGCCGGGATTAGGTGTTGAGATTTATCATCAAGGGCAAAGAGTTTCCCCTATGAATGGGCATTTCGATTCAAAAATAGAAAATGGGCATGGTAGAGACACACTAATGTTTACGCTAGTTAAAAAACCTAATTTATCGCCAAATGAATTGATAGAAGGCCAGTTTAGTTCAGCAGCTACCATTATTATGTCCACTCCGTAGTTATTGAAATAGAGAGGTTTTTATGTGGATGAAAGCCTCTATTTTTTCTCATCAGCTCTCTATGGTTACTGAGTAAATCGTGCCTATAAAAAATCACAATATATTGATGGTTTTTTATAAACACATTTTAGATTAGACAAAATAAGTTAAACACGCCGAATTTTGAATTATCCTCGTTAGCATATTTTCTTAAATAACATCACATAATTTCTCTATCAATGAAGCTCAAAGCCTATCAGGTCTCAGCGGCTAAAGGTATAATCACATAATTATCTGATAGATTTAGAGGCGAAGATGGCAAAACTCACCTTACAAGAGCAAATGCTAAAAGCAGGATTAGTCACCAGTAAGAAGATGGCTAAAGTGCAAAGAACGGCTAAAAAATCACGCGTTCAAGCGCGTGAAGCAAGGGAAGCCGTAGAAGAGAATAAAAAAGCACAGCTTGAACGTGATAAGCAATTAAGCGAACAGCATAAGCAAATGGTGCAATCCAAAGAGTTTAAAGCGCAAGTTAAACAACTTATTGAGATGAATAAAGTTGATATTTCAAAGGGAGATATTAGTTTTAATTTCACCGATAACAATGTGATCAAGCAAGTTGTTGTAGATAAAATAACACAAACACAATTGATCAGCGGTCGTCTGGCGATTGCCCGTTTAGCGATTGAGAATAGTGATAACAATGAGTATGTGATTATCCCTGCAAGTGTAGCGGATAAAATAACCCAAAGGGATGCGGATAGTATCGTACTCAATAATGCGCTCAGCCAAGAAGAACAAGATGAAGATGACCCGTACGCGGACTTTAAGATCCCTGACGACTTGATGTGGTAATACTCGTCAAATTTTAAGTCGTAGCTTTGGCGTTAAAACGGGCTGGCGCTAAACATTTTAACGTTCTTCTGACTCGCAGGGTGAACAAAATGCAATTCACTAGCGTGCAAAAGTAAACGTGGAGTTTGCTCAGTTCCTTGTAATAATCGCCCACCATATAGGTCGCAGCCTAATATAGGGTAACCTAATTTTTGGCAATGGATGCGTAGCTGGTGGGTACGCCCTGTTTCAGGTATTAATTGGACTCGGGTTACTGGGAGCAATGTGCCATTATCTAATGGGTGATACAGATGCTCAATCACTTGATAGTGGGAGCGGGCAGGTTTGCCATTCACCTCGCAAAGCGACATGCGGGGAAACTGTGCAGGGTCTTTTGCTATTGCCGCATCAATGACACCCTCATCATTAGCTAAGTGGCCACAAAGTAGAGCTTGGTATATCTTAATGACGGAGCGTTGGCTAAATTGCTGGCTCAGAGCTGCATTGATGGCTTTATTGCGAGCAACCACCATCAACCCAGATGTGCCAAAATCGAGACGGTGAACAAGAGTACAGTCTGGGAATATTTTTACTAATCGGTGATGGACGGAGTCTAAGTTTTGTGGGTTTTTTCCAGAAAGGCTGAGTAGGCCACTTGGCTTATTAATAAGAACCAGATGCTCATCCTGATAGATAATTTCTATCTCATCGTGACAGGGCGGAGCAATAAAGGTGTCGATGATTTCAGTCATTAGCCTTTCCAGCAAAAAATGGTTGTTGATAATAACCAATTTTTAGTAAGTAGGCGAACGCTGTCACTTGCATCACGTAAATTTATCACTCAGACTAAAAGCAAAGCCGTAGTCTGCACACGCATTGTGCTCTATACTGCGCGTTGTAAAAACTGAGTCAATAAAAGATTAATTAGGCGGTAATGGCAATGAATGGAACGATCACAACATGGTTCGAAGATAAAGGTTTTGGATTTATCAAAGATGAGAATGGCGATAACCGTTATTTTCATGTGGTTAAGGTTGCCAACCCAGATTTGATTAAAAAAAATGCTGCAGTCACTTTCGAACCGACGACAAATAATAAAGGGTTATCTGCTTTTGCGGTCAAAGTCATACCTGAAAGTAAATATATTTATATCGCAGGAGAACGGATTAAGATTACATCAATTAAATCCTATCGTGTTTATTCAGTAGAAGTACCTGCAGATACGCGTATCGATAAAGAAAATACTGTGTTATCAATTGGCGCATTAATGAATAGTATCAAACCAAAATCAGATAAACCTGGTCAAATGCGTTCATTGAAAAAATTAGAAATTAGTACGTTACATGGGACATCATTAACATTTTCGGAAGATGAAATTGATATCGATGAGGCTGTGAAACAACTTAAGTTTAAGTGATTTCTTGTCAGGTAAACAGCACCACTCTTGAGTGCTGTTTACTTGTTTATTACTTTATTCTTATACAATAGAGTCATTTGAAAGCTAGCTAGGCTTATCGGAGAGGGGATATGTTAGATTTCTTAAAAAATTACGATAATTTAACCATTAGCGAAAAAAAAGTCTTAAAATACCTGACTGATAATATTACAGACATCCCTTACTTAAATATTAATGAACTAGTTGCTAAAACCTTTGTTTCTAAAACAGTTATTATTAATTTGTCGCAAAAATTAGGGTTTAGTGGATTTAAAGAACTTAAGTTTCAGATTAATAATTATATTTTAACAAAAAATAAAACTGAAAAAATCACACCTTCGTCTTATAAAAAACAACTCGAAAAAAATATTAATAAAAGTTTTACATTAATTAACGAAGAGCAAATTAGCGATTGCGCTAAAATACTACATAAATCGAGAAATATTTTTATTGTTGCCAGAGGGACAAGTAAAGCTGTTGGCTATTATCTTGAACACTTACTATTTGCGTTAGGTTTACACTGTTTTTTTATTAATGACTACAATTTATCTGATTCTTTCACTCGATTAGTTAGCAAAGATGACACGGTCATTTTTATCTCACTATCAGGGGGAACCAAAAAAATTATTGAAACAGCAAAAATTGTGCAATTAAAAGGGGCAAATATCATTAGTATGACCGCTTTTAATACTAATGAGCTAACCACTTATACTGATAACACTTTGTTTTGTTTTGCCGATAATTTTGATACTAAAAGAGATGACACAAAATCCAGAATTGGCTTTTTTATTTTAGTTGATTTACTTATCAATGAATTAGAAAATCTACTTTAAATTTTCTTTTTTATTTTCTAAGAAAACTTCACTCGTCTTTCATTCTTGTCTTTGGTAGATAGTTTTTATTAATATGACCTAGGTCATTAGTTATGACCTAAGATAACTTTTAAAACCGTGACATCATTTCTTTTATAATCCCTCCAAGCTAGTATGCCTTTAATTCTAATAATAGAAGTCATAAGGAAACAGTATGGCCAGAAAAAAGTTTGGTGAATCTATTCAACGCTTTGGGAGAACATTACTCCTTCCAATAGGTGTTTTAGCACCTATTGGTATGATATTGGGTATCAGTGGTGCATTAGTGCAAACTTATATGATTGCACGTTTTCCTTTTCTCGGAAATGAAACGGTTAATGCATTACTTGTCAGCATTCGTTCAATCGCGGGTGTTATTTTTGATAATATTCCCCTATTGTTTGCTATGGGAGTGGCCTATGGTATGAGCCATCGAGATAAGGGGATCGCCGTCTTTGCATCGGTTGTCGGCTACTTATCGCTGATCATCACCATGAATATTTGGCTAGTGCTTACTGGTAAGCTTGCAGACCCTGCAATGATGGGGCAAGTAGGGCAAATTAAAGTTCTTGGTATACAAACTTTAAATATCAGTGCCGCAGGAGGGATTATTACTGGTTTGATTGCCGCTTGGACGACTGATAAGTTCTATAACCTTGAATTGCCAACCGCATTTGCTTTCTTTTCTGGTAAAAAATCCGTTTCTATTATTATGATCGGTTTAATGATTGGAGTGGGTGCGTTATTACCGTTTATTTGGGAAGTATTAGTCCAAGGTTTGATGAAACTCTCTGCGGTATTTTTAAGTCCTGTAGGGCCATTTTTTACCGCGGGTGGTGAACGTTTATTTATTCCATTTGGTTTACACCATGTATGGAACGTTTTATTTAGATTTACTGAGGCGGGTGGTACTTATGTTATTGACGGACAAACCTTTGTTGGTGTTGTTCCTGCATTAACTGAGGTGTTATTTAACCAAGGCCCAGATAGTGAATATTGGTCGATGATGCCAAGTTTGACTCGCTTTATGGCGCAGCAACAAATGCTAGTCACACTATTCCTATTCCCTGCAATTGCTCTTGCTATTTACAAAACATCGAAGAAAGAAAACCGCGCAGAAGTGAAATCCATGCTGGTTACTATGGTATTAACAGCCATGCTTGGTAACGTCACGGAGCCACTCGAATTTACCTTCGTATTTATTGCGCCATTATTGTACTTAATTTACGCCATTATTGTCGGTATCGGTGCGGTGTTGCTTTCATTGGCTGAGGTCGGTATCGGTTATATTCGTGGAACCGTTTTTGATTTTACTATCTTTGGTCTGCTGTACGAGCACACTAACTGGATCTTCCTTGTTATTATCGGTAGCTGTTTAGCCGTCGTCACTTATTTTATTTTCTACTGGGCCATTATTAAGTTTGATATAAAAACACCAGGTCGCGAAGAATCGAGTAATCTGAAAAATACCTTAATTAAAGAAAAACGTTATGGCGAAATTGCAGAAATTTTAATTCAAGCGTTAGGTGGCAAACAAAATATTCGTAACGTAGATAACTGTATTACCCGTATGCGTATTGATGTTGGAGAAGTGAACCAAATTGATAAAGATTTAATGTTGGAATCAGGATGTACCGCATTCTTCTTTCCATCGGCAAACCACGTCCATGTTGTATATGGACCAAAGGTTGAGTTTGTTCGCAATGCTGTTGATGAAGCAATGAAGAAATAAAGAAGGGATACGAAATGAGAGCATTATACGATTCTAAAAGTAAAACTATTGATGACCGTGGAATTAAAGACTTATTGTCTGATGAAGCAAAATATTCTACTTGGTTAATGTTTGAATCCATGCTGGCCCAAGCTCAAGCGGAACTGGGATTTATTCCACAATCAGCGGCAGATGAAATTAAAGAAAAGGCTGTTATCGAAAATATCGATTTTGAAGAAATGAGCCGTATTTACCAAAAAATAGGCCATGGCT
Organism: Providencia sp. PROV048; assembly: GCF_033688165.1. NCBI lineage: Bacteria > Pseudomonadati > Pseudomonadota > Gammaproteobacteria > Enterobacterales > Morganellaceae > Providencia > Providencia sp. PROV048. The sequence continues at coordinate 155,348 of NZ_CP096360.1, forward strand.
TTGTACCTTTCTTGAAAGTTTTAGTGAATGCTTGCTCTGAGGAAAGTGGTAAATATATCCATTATGGAATTACCACGCAAAATATTCAGCAAAGTTCACAGCTCTATATGATGAAAACCGTACATCATAAATTTATGTTGTTACTCGGTGAAATCATCGAAAACTTAGCCGATTTGGCCGAAAGAACCAAACATATGGTGATGCCGGGAAGAACTCATGGGCGTCATGCAATCCCCATCACCTACGGCTACAAAGTTTCGGTATGGATCAGCGATTTTATTGATTGCTATCAACGTATGAAAGAGTGTGAAAAACGGGTTTTCACTATCATGATGGGTGGCGCTGTTGGTGCATTTAACTCAATGCCTGGTGTTGGTATGGCGGTACAAAAACGTGTCGCTGAGCTGGTGGGTATGGAAGCCATGGAAGTACCATCCAGAAACTTAAGTACGCATAAGCTTGAATATATGGCAAATTTAGCGTTAATGGCCAATATTTGTCATAAAATCGGTGAAGAAGTTTATAGCACAACGTTAGAAGAAATTGCAGAGGTTTCAGAAGGCTTTACTAAAGGAACAGTGGGCAGTAGTACTATGCCGCATAAAATAAACCCAAAACTTGCTAAGGGAATTATTGCTAACTCACAGAAATTATATTCTTTACCGAGTGTTGGTATGTATTCTGCGGTAAGGCCTTATGAAGGTGATAGTAGCTCTTATATGTTATTTGATGGGTTAATTGAAGAAGCTTTGGAATTAACCACGGAAATTTTACTAAGAACTGAAGAGCTTTCTAGGACGATTGTGCCACATGAAGAGAGAATGCTTCATAATGTTTTGAGAAACAAAGGGCTGGATAATACTGAGTATGTCATGATGAAGATGGCGGAAAAATTAGGCAAAGATAAAGCTCACTCCCTTCTGTATGAAGAAGCAATTAAAACTGCGGCGGATGGGGAAGATTTTTATACTAATTTGACCAAAAATAGTGTGATATCAGCAGCATTCAGTAATGAAGAAATTAAAGCAATGCTTGACCCGAGATCTTATATCGGGTTATCCGTTGAAATTGCAGAAAAAGAAGCAAAACGTGGATTAGTCGTTTCGCAAGAAATTAAGCAACAGTACAAATAGGTATTTTTAGTATTTACTAAAAATTATTTTAAATAAGGGGCTGTCTATTATATAGATAGCCCCTTACTTATTTATTCGCCAGCGAGTGCTCTTGGGAATAATAAGTTATTTTCTAGGTTAATGTGATTCATTAAATCATCAATCAGTTCATTGATACCATTATACAACACACGCCAGGTAGTACAGGCTTCTGGCGGTGGTGTGACATTATTGGTAATATCTTTAATTGCTTCTAAGATATCACTAGCATCATCATGTTCTTGTTCCATGACACTAATTGGACCTGCTGCGTTTCTGCCCATTCCGTTTTTTATCATAGGGAATAAAACGCGTTCTTCTTTCATCATATGGCTCGCTAGTTCTTCCAGTAATGCTTCTAAGTATTTTGATAAACCTTTTGGCACGCTTGGCTTATTTATATGAACGCGTTCAACTTTTTGTGCCTGTAGTATTAGTTCAGGTAATTGTTCTCTGTGCCTATCATGATAGCGAACAATGATAAAATCGATAATCTCACTGAGTGGGGCTTTGCGCCAATCCTGTTCTAACGTTTCTGTGGCTAATTTAGCTAATTGGCTTTCTAATAGGTCAATATCTAACTTTAATTTTTCTGCGCTGCGACTCAGCGTCTGTTTGCCACCACAACAGTAATCCATATTATATTGGCGAAATAAAGAAGAAGCTCTAGGAATGGATAATGCGAGCTGTCCGAGTGTTTTATCTCTAAATTGCATATGAGGTATCCTTTAAAAAATCATAAAATTCTGATGCTACTTTGTTATTTAATTTATGCAGGTAATGCCCATTGGCGAGCAATATTACGCCCATACTCACGGCAGTCATCTAATGTTTTTGTGTCTGGTTTCCATTTTGCTTTTAAAGATAATGCGGTATCAAAACCGGCATCCATCAAACGTGTTTGAACACGGTCAACGGCGCCGCCATTCCAACCAAAACTACCGAAAGCAGCGGCTTTTTTATTTAAAAAACGTAAGCCTGTAATTTCTTCAAGCATACCTGCTATTTTAGGCATCATGACATTATTCATGGTTGAGGTACCGACCAGTGCCGCTTTGGAGCGAAAAACATGAGTAATAATGTCGTTTTTATCACTGCGTGCAACGTTAAATATTTTAACCGCGACATTAGGGTCGGCTTCATTGATGCCTTGAGCGATTGCATCCGCCATTAAACGAGTATTATTTGACATGGTATCGTAGAAAATAGTGATACGATCTTCTTGATAATCTGCTGCCCATTTCAAATACAATTCAATGATTTGATTTGGATTATCACGCCATACTACTCCGTGAGATGTCGCTATCATATCGACAGGTAGATTAAAGCCTAAAATTTCATTTATTTTTGGCGTCACTAAGCGGCTAAATGGGGTAAGAATATTGGCGTAGTAACGCTGGCACTGTTCGAATAATTCATTTTGGTCGACTTCATCATTAAATAATCGCTCATCACAATAGTGCTGCCCGAAAGCATCATTACTAAAAAGTACGGCATCTTCAGTAAAATAAGTCATCATGCTGTCAGGCCAATGTAGCATTGGAGTCTCAATGAAAATCAATTGTTTATTGTTACCTATATCGAGCGTGTCACCTGTTTTAACGATTTTGAAATTCCATTCAGGATGATGGTGATGACCATTTATTGAATCAATGGCATTGGCTGTGCAATAGATCGGGGTATTAGGAATAAAGCTCATTAATTCGGTTAATGCACCTGCGTGATCTTCTTCTGCATGGTTAATGACGATGTAGTCAATATCATTTAAATCAATTTGCGAGCGCAAATTTTGAACAAACTCACGGCTAAATTTATGATCGACAGTATCAATAAGAACATTTTTTTCTTCGCGGATTAAATAGCTATTATAACTACTTCCCTTTAATGTTTTGTATTCGGTTCCATGAAAATCACGTACTTCCCAATCACGCTGACCTACCCAATGGATGTTATTTTTTACATGAATCGCCATATTAATTTTGTCCTGTAGCTTTGAGAGTATAAGAAGACATAATCAATATTCATGCCAATATTTAACATTTTGATTTTTAACTAAATTAAAATAATTTGTTTTAGTTTATAGTCAAAATGACTATGCTAAGTGTTGTCATTATGACTATAATTGTTGTCAAATTGACAATGGGGAATGAATCATGGATTTTTCTGTCGAGGCACTGGCAAAGATTGCAATCGAATTACAAAGTGGTATGGAGCATTCAGATCGATTTCAGCGTTTGATTACCACGTTAAGGCAATCATTAAGGTGTGATGCATGTGCGTTATTACGTTATGAATCAGGCCAATTTATTCCTTTAGCAATCGATGGGTTAATGGCTGATGTTTTAGGTCGTCGATTCTTTTTGTCAGGGCACCCTCGGCTAGAAGCAATTGCAAGAGCCGGTGATGTAGTGCGTTTTCCTGCTGATAGCCAGCTCCCTGACCCATATGATGGGTTAATTCCTCATCATCAACACCTAAAAGTTCATGCTTGTGTCGGCTTACCCTTGTATGCGGGGCAAAATCTTATTGGTGCATTAACATTAGATGGTATGGAACCTGATCAATTCGATGCATTTAGCAATGAGTCACTGAGGTTAATTGCCGCGTTAGCTGCGGGAGCACTAAATAATGCATTACTTATTGAACAGCTTGAAAAGCAAAATATATTACCGAATAAACCCATACTATTTAAACCTTCTGGAGAAACCGAGATTATTGGTTTATCTCTTCGTATGCAACAATTAAAAAAGGAAATTGATATTGTTGCCGCGTCTGAATTAAATGTTCTGGTCGGCGGAGAAACGGGAACAGGAAAAGAGCTAGTCGTTAAATCTATCCATGAAAAATCCCTTCGAGCAGATCACCCTCTTATTTATTTAAACTGTGCTGCACTGCCTGAGAGTGTGGCGGAAAGTGAATTATTCGGTCATGTTAAAGGTGCCTTTACTGGGGCAATTAGCCACCGTAGTGGTAAATTCGAAATGGCGGATAATGGTACCTTATTTTTAGATGAAATAGGGGAGCTTTCATTAGCGTTACAGGCTAAATTACTGCGAGTATTGCAATATGGCGATATTCAACGTGTTGGTGATGACCGTAGTTTACGCGTTAATGTTCGTATATTGGCGGCAACTAACCGTGATCTACGCGAAGAAGTGTTAGAAGGTCGGTTTAGGGCCGATTTATTTCATCGTTTAAGTGTATTTCCGCTATTTGTTCCCCCATTAAAGGAACGTGGCGAAGATATTATTTTATTAGCGGGGTTCTTCTGTGAACAATATCGTCAGCGTTTTGGCTTATCCAGTGTGGTACTGAGTCCTTCATTACAACGGTATTTACTCAATTATTCATGGCCAGGTAATGTACGTGAATTGGAACATGCGATTCATCGTGCCGTTGTTCTTGCTCGAGCTTCAAGTGATACTGATGAAATTATCTTACAGCCTCAATATTTTACCTTTGATAATAATAAGTATGAGTTTACAGAAACATCACAGAAAGTCTTACCACTAACTAAAAATTTACGTGAGATAACGGATGATTTTCAGCGTAAAGTCATTTCACAAGTATTAGAACAAAGCCATTATAATTGGTCTGCATGTGCCAGAGAATTGACTGTCGATATCGCTAATTTACATCGATTAGCTAAACGACTAGGTCTGAAATAAAGTATTAATGCCTGTTTTAGTCGGGGTACTTATAAGAACTTATTTTATTATTAGCAATATTCTTTTTCCATATAGTGTTTTACATATTTCTTAAGCTGTTCAAGTTCTTTATTATCATTTTCGTTACGCTGTAAATGCTGAAATAGTGTGGAAATTTCCTTTAAGTCAAAGCGATTTTGTTGAATGCGTTTTTCAAGCGCAATAAGGGCTCTTTTCTTTGATGCGTGGTGCGCAAATTGCTTATGCAAAATAAGTAGATACAACCAAATACTTTGTCGAGTTATAAAAAAATCAAATATAGGCGGGTGAGGAAGATTTGCTTTTTTTGCTAGCAATAATCCACTAAATAAACGGTGCATGAATTGGGATGTGGAAGGCTTATTGCCCTGAATTAGAGCCGTTACTCCTTGTTTAAATTGCTGCTCAGAGAGATAGATTAATTGCTGGTAACGCTTGGTCGGGTTGGTTGGATAAATCCATGCGAAAGCAGCCATTGCAACTAATGGGCCTGAAACTATCGCAATGGCATTACCGATACTTTGAGGGAGTGAAAGAGAAAAAGGATAGCTCGGTTGGAGCAAAATTAAAGAAACCATAATGTAATCAAAAGCAATTAAAATTAGGCGGTTATGGGAAAAAATGATAACGCCACTAATAATTACTGGAATAATGAAAAAGGTCATCTGCCATGATGAAGAGGCAAAAGGCCATAAGTACCATGTGCAGATTAACGCTGTAATAGCGCCAAACAATTGCCCAGTAAAAATATTTTTCATAAACCTAGCGGGGTAATCGAGGGATGCGAATAGAGCCAACATCACTGAAAGACCGAGAGTAAGATAAGCCAGTACTTGCCACTGTGTCCACAACCATAACAAACCAACTGCAGCGATAGTCATAAAAGAACGAGCAAAGGCGTGCCACGCTGAAATTTTATCTTGATGAAGCTTCTGTTTATCCACTTTTTCAAAGTGTTTCGCTGATTTACCAAAAATAGCATAGTAAAGTGGGATCAATAGTGTTTTCAGTACTCCAGCGGGGCATAATGATAAAATATGTTTCCATTGAGTCTCAGTTGGCTCTAGTGCAGGAAAATAAAAAGGTGCAATAGATTGATATTTATCTAAGTGTAATAATATTTGGCTTTGAAACATGAGTTTTTGACGCGCTTTAGCAACTTGTTTGCGGTGATAACGCCAGCCAATACGATGAGTCTCTAAAATTTCGTCATAGCTAGCCATGGTTTGCCAAAGATAGTCGATATCGTGTTGCTTAATTGGGTGCTTTTTCTCAAGTGAGTCATGTAGCATTTGGAAGAATAGTGTATCAATTTGATTTTTAAGGGTAATGATATTATCTTGTTCACGCTTAGGGGTAAAAAGGAAATTGAATACTACAGCTGAAAGCACGCCAACCAAAATGGTCCATAGCCGATCCCAAGCGACTATAAATAAGCTATCAGTAATATGAACGCTCAACATACTCACCATCACGGCGGAGTAACCTGCTAAAAATGTGCCATAAGCGACAAAGCCCTTTTGTAATTGGCCGATACCACTGCAAATGCCTAACCAACTCGCTAGCCCAATAATGAAAAGTAACGGGTGAATAAGGTGAAGCTGAATTAAGACGACACCGGCAAGCACACCACAAACTGTTCCAGCAAAACGCCACCAACTTTTTTCCAGTAAATTTTCGCGCCAAGGTTGCGCTGAAGCCCAGACGGTCATGGCTGCCCATTGGGGGTGAACTAACTCTAAATATTGAGCAATAAAGAGCGCAGCAATTGATGCACAAGCGGTAATGGCGGCAAAACGAAAGCGTGCTGGGTTGAATCCCAATGAATTCAGTAAAGTTATTATTTTTGACATAGAATATGAGTAAATTTGGGGTGTTAAAAAGGTATTTAGTTGATAATATCAACTAAAAGCCGTGTAATTATCAACTAATTGGTTGATAAAATCAACTAAAGAGGGATTATGCGTACAGAACAGGCTCGAGTATTTGGAGTGATTAGCCGAGCAGCTCACCATTATATGAAATGGATGGGAGAGCCTTATGGTCTCAATGCAATTGAGTGTTTGATGATTTTACATATTCATCAATATGATGCATCAACCCTAGAGCAGATTACGAAAGCGATGGTTGTGGATAAATCAGTGACGACTCGAGGTGTGAGCAAATTTTTAGCTAAGGGCTGGGTTGCCAAAACGAATAGCTTCGTCGATAAACGGGTTTACCATGTTTCGTTGACAGCGCTCGGCAAAACGATTGTGAATGAGTTAAATTTTAAACTAGATAAATGGAATGATTATTTAGCGGCGGATTTGCCAGAACAAGAGGCTGATCAGCTATTTAGTGCACTAGAAAGCTTAGCGAAACGAGCTATTGAAAGCTCGGCGGCAGATTTTCCGAGTTTATTAGAAAAACCAAATGGGTGAGGCTCAATAACCAACCTAGCAATGTTATGTATTTAGGGCTGGTTTGAGAGCGGGTTATGTCATTCTTCATTAAGAAGAGGAGAATTCTTTAAATTTATTTTGGCGAAATGAACGTTGTTATTGCGAAATAGCGGTCATAGGAAGTAATACTACTTCAGACATATTCTCAGGTATTGGGCTTAGTTTATTACTCATCATGATTAGTTCTCCATCTTTTTCAATTCTTGCACTCATTCCTAAGGTATACCGTTTGGATTGAAATTCTTCAGGAAGAGCGACTGTAAATGCGATACTACGTCCTGCACTTTTTGTTTTTAAACTGTAATCCAGATTAGACTTTGCGTTGTTTTCATTTTGTTGTATTGAGGTCAATGACAGTGTAATTGTGGAATTTTCGGGAATATCATAAGAGTGGGAATAAATATTACCATTAATATTATAAGCGGGAGTATGAGTAAAATAACTCATTAAAGTACTATTACAAGCAGATAGCATGAAGGTTATAAAAAGTATAAATAATAAAAAAAAGTATTTCTTTGAAAAATTTGGGTTAATATTTAGCATTAAATTTTCTCTTTGATGAAATCTGGTTATAGTGATGAACGAATAAACATTCTCTGCAGAAAATATCGTATATAGGTGTAAAGGCTTTTTTTTGTGTCATATTTTGAGAGTGTTGGCATTTCTGATTTCTCTCCTGTATATAAAATACCAATTCGAGGTAAGGTCATAATTAAATTTTCATCGAGATCGACTTTTTTAAAGGATTGTCGTAATTGCCTGACTAGCTTGTAATAACTACTTTCAGTTACGATAGTGCCTCTTTTTTCCCAAATTTCATACATAACTTCTCTTTTACTATTTGTTTTTATTAATAATAATTTAAGCAGACATGATTCATTTTCGGAAAGGTTAACGACATTTTTTTCATGGGAAAGTGTACGTTTTAGTGGGTCATACACGACGTCTCCAGATAAGAGGATCATTGATTCTTTTTCATTATAGTCAATGTTATCCATAAGGTTTTGTACTGTTGATAAATCGGTCATAATTTATATCTGTCCTGATCATTTATGAATATATTTCAATACAAAAAACGAGGGTAAATAAGATATTTAAAATATAAAATCGCTTTTTGATATTGAGCCAATGTGTTTTGATGAAGTGAATTTAAACGATATTCAGAGGTTGTATATATCAATTTTTATTTATATTTTTTATATTTTTTATATTTTGCTAAATAAATAGGCTTAGGATATTAAAAAAATACACTAAACCTATAAATATTAGTCGAGGGATTATAGATACAAGATGAGAGAGATAGAAAAATTAATGTTAGATTACTAGTTCCTCATCCTCATCGCCGTTACCCTCCAAATCAATATTAGTCATATTATGACGAAGTTGGTTGTTAAGAGGGGGGCTCATTAAACTGATCGACATATAATGGTTGAGTGAGCGATTAAATTTTTTATTTAGTGATACTAGCTCTGGGTCATTTGATGATTGTAATGCTTGGCTAACTCCGGCGATAAAGTTTTGTTTTTCATCTTTACCCAATGCGATCATAGTTTTAAATACATGAGAAAAGAATATTTTGTCATCTCCCTTTGATTTAAGCTCATCAATAAAGTTGTTAACTTTATTTTTTTCTATAGGGGATAAATCTATTTTTTCTCTGTATTGATACTTATTTGTGGTCTCCATATTTTTCTCCTGCCATATTGAGGTCATTTTACTTTGAATATTTTCTGTATGAATTTGAGAACCATTATATTGAGGATTGATAACCTTAGTTTGTAGATTAGTCTGCATATTTGTGTTCTTCCGGTATTGAATTTATTGTTGTTATCAAGTTTTGATAGGCATTTTTATACATTTTTAAAATTTGGCATTGTGTCGGAACAGAAAATACATGAGGAAAAATATTTTTAGAGGCAATGACAGGGGAAAAGTAGGTAATTTTATTATCGACCTCTAAGGCAATTGTATTATCAGCCATGGTTGAAAACTTCATATCAGAACCACCTATCGTAATACGAGTTTGCATTTTTTCAGGTAAGTGTAATGTTGTATTGGTTGTTTTTGCACATTGCCTCTCAAAATAGGTTGCAACCGTCTCTTGTAGATGGTTATCACCAAAAATGTCATTCAATATTTTCATCAGCTGTTCTTTGCTTTGACTGATATTTTCTTGGTATTGAATTTCACTGGTTTCTACCGCATGAATAAAATCAGTTAATAATTGTTTAATTCCATCGTTATAGCCTTGTTGATAAGCGGTTTGGTAGATAACTTCTTGCTGTTGTTTTGCTTGTTTGTATAGCTCACTCGCCTTTTTTTGAGCTTGTTGAGTGATAATTGTGTGGTATCTATCGGCACTCAATGCTTGGTATTTGATCAAAACTTTTTCAGACATCGTCTGTTTAACATTTGGGGGTGTTTTCTCTGACATATCGACATGTTTCTTCAATAGTATTCCAAGGTAGCATGGTTTTTACGGATGACGGTATAAGTTGCTGAGTTTCAAGACTGAACATATATTTTGCCCGAAGGGTGTAAGTGGTGCCAAAGGGAGCTAAACACATTAATAACTGTTGTGCTCCAAGGGCAGTTAGTACCTGTGGTGACGTCGTGGGTTGATTTTCTGACTGCCAAAGTGGACGGCTTAAGCGTGTATGTAATACACGGTATTTGGAAAGTTCAACCCACCAAGGGAGTGGTTCAGCGTGTAACAGGACCCCTAAGCCTAATGCTACCTCCGGTAGTAAAGCCCAATGTTCAGATAATACTTTGGGCAATAAGGGGGTTTTCTCATTAGGTAAAGGTAATGCGTATTGATGAATCAATTGCTGATTGTGTTTACGTTGCAGTAAAGGTGGAAAGTCGTTATATCCGACCCCATTAAATTCACTATGGAAATAGCAACCTGGCGCGAGTAAAATATTTCCTTGTTCAATTAGTAGGTTAGTCAGCGTTACCATCAACAGGTTTCTCCATCAGATGAGTTGCTGGTTTTTTGTTACTTAGCTGGCGCCATAGTAATAGTAAAATAGCAAATAGAATGATAATCGCAGCGATAATTGAGCTGATTATAATTGGATTAAATGTATATTCTGGTTCAGATTTAATTTGGTATTGTAATGGTGGCCGGTTGACGACGACGACTGAGACATTATCGTAATTTGCTTCAGCAAAACTGTTCGTTAGAAACAGTTTAATTTTATGCATCATCATCTGAGGATCTTCACTTCCGGAATAAGTAACTAAGCTAGACACATTTTGTATTTGCTTGGTCGGATTATTGCCATTTAATGGGTAGCTGACATGCACTCGAGCATTAATAATGTCGGGGATGGTGAGCAGTGATTGTTCAAGCCGTTGTTCGATTAAAGAAAGTAAACGGGTACGTTCTGCTTGTGGTGATGCCACCAAAGAATCTCCAGGGAATGCTTGAATAATTTCTATTGGCTCTTTTGATGGTAAGTTATATTGGCGCAATAAATCTACCGCGATAACAAAATCACTAGGTTGAACACGAATGGAATCCCCGTTTTTATTATCTTGTTTACGCGTAGCCTCAACACCATGTTCTTGCAGTATGGCCAACACTTCATTACTTTGCCTTTGGCTTAGATGGCTGAGTAACAATTGGTTATCACAGCCCGCTAAGAAGCTAATAAATCCAATCAAGATAAATTTCTTTAAAATATTCATGGTTTACTGTGCTTTTAAGACGGCATCAATTGCAGAGACGCTTTTATGTGTCAATGTGCTAATCATATTCATTGTCAGGCTGTAATTGCCGACACGATTTTGAAATTGCAGTAATTGGGTTGGGTTACTTGGGTCAATATTATTGACCTTCTCAGTTAAATACTCTCTTTCTTGGCTGGTAGTTGCAGTGTATTCAGCAAATAGCTTTTTGACCTTGTCTTCAATCGGAAGAGATGGTGAGAGAACTGATGTTGTCTCTGTTGGAGCCGTAGGTAGTAAATGCGGTGTAATATCTAACATAAGTGATTTCCTAAATAAAACAGAGCATTATATTAAACAATGCTCTTTGAAATTAAACGTTACGGATAATGGCTTGGTCAGTATCTTTAATGGATTTCATATAGTTACTTTGTAATTGGCGCGCCATATTATAATTACCGCTCATGGCGGTGATTTTTGCCAACACAAGTGGGTTATCGACTTCTAAATTGGAGCTAGCAAGTAAGGTGTTTAATTCATCGCCAAATTGTTTAGCTTTAGCACTAATACTTGCAGAGGTACGATAGATCATACCCAGATCATTTTTATCTGTTCCCTCGGTTTCTAATTTAGAGCTGCCCCAACGACCATTTTCTAAACCTGATATAACATCTGTATTTGAGTTTGCCATTTTGTTTCCTCGTTATTTTAAACCATATTAGTTAAATGTTTGTTAAGTTAAAAACTGATTGAATTAAAAAACCAATGATTATTACCTAATAAAATATAACCATTTGCATTGGTGACAAATGATTTTCCTACAAGCGTATTATTCGTAAGGGAAATAGAAAATTGAATGTGGTTTTCTCCCCATTGTTTGTAAAATGAATTTGTGAATTTAATCAACGATGCTGTTTGGTCGTCATTTAAACTGTCTTTTATTATAAATATGACTTTATTATCTTTAGTGATTTTACGCCATTGAACATTACTTTCTGTTAATCCTAACTCTGCTTTTTGTAATAATTCACCAAGATTAACTTGTTTTATTTCACTCTTAATATAACAACTGAAATAGCTAGATAATATTTTGTCTATTTTATTGTTTACATTAATGGATGTTTTTTCATCTATCGCTGTTATTTTTGGGTTACATGGGTTGCTAAGCTCTATCTTTAATGTGTCTGGAAATACGTCAATAATCTTACTTTCAATTTCCTTTTCGAATTTATTTATTATTTTAATTGAAAATTTTTCATTATATTTAGCTTTGACTAGGCGCTGCATACTCCAGTCGGCGTCTCTTTGTGTTTTAACTAAAATGAGGCTTTCGTTATTTTCACTTTGAGTTACAGTAATTGGGTAGTGGCTACCTTGAAGTATGTGCTCTAGTGTTTTTACTTTTGTTTCAGCACTTTGTTCTGGAATATACTGGAAAGTAACGTAAGTAATAAATATTGAAAATAAAGTAAAGAAAAAGACCCGCATAGTTTGTTTATTAAAAATACTTGGTTTTTCCTTGGTTGACTTTTTTATTTTAGATTTAAAGGCAGGTAATGGATTTTCCATTTCCGAGCTCAATGCGTCCTCAAACGTTTGGGCGCTTTGCCAATCAGTATCTTGCATTTTTATTGCGATAGGAAATATATCAGCCAAAAGTAATTGTTGAAGAACGATAGGAATTTCAGTACTTAGTCCACTATCATTTAGTTGAATTGCTAAACCACTTTCAGTATATTGATTCGCTGTAACAATAGAAAACTCACAGGCAATACCATCACTAGGGATCTGGTAAGTTGTAAACCCATCATCATTGATGTCAGTTTTGTAATCTAAGCCGTCACCAATGATAATAAGATTATTATCTGTATTAACCATTAACTCTTGCCCAGTCATTGGTCCGCTAGCAATTTTTATTATGCATGTTCGGCTATTTGTATTACTCATAAAAATAATCTCATGGAATTAATCTTGTTTTAATTATGGATTTATTGGGGCTCGTTATGGGTTACAAGTAAAACAAGAAATATTTTTTTTGTCAGCTGAATTGTTCTTATTCATTTATACCTTTAATGTGTAATGGAAAGTACGATTGATTCCCGAGTATTCCCTTGAGCCTTTTTCATCTATTGCTCATTCTGTCTACACTAAATTACGTTAATAAGGTCTATATAATGTCAAACAAAGATATTGTTACATTATTAGAAAGTAGAGGCTGTCGATTTTCTTTACAGGATAAATTGGTCTTGGCTATACCTAATAAGAATGCGACGCCTTTTTTTTATAAATCTCTATATTCAAATTTGAATATTTCAATTGAAAATCAATCTATATTTATCTGCCAAGAGAATGAATGGGTGCCGATAGATAAATCAGATTGGCATTTATATTCAATGGATTTATCAGAATTAGTTGAAATTTTAGCAGTTATTGACACTGCGACAGGGCAAGCATTTCTCGCTAAAAAAGAGAAACCAAAAGTTGATGAAAATAGTCAAGAAGAATTTATTGAATTACCTGAAGAGTTTCTACCAACCGTTTCGATTAAAAATGTAGTGATTGATTTAATTATTAGAAATCATCCTATATTTGATAGCTGGTGTGAAATATTAAGGCGATATGAAGCCTACGGTATGATGCGATTTATTCTTACTTCCGCTCAAGATGATAAGAATGCCAACATTAATCAGTTATGTGCGCGTTATGGTATATCAGCTTCTTATTTTAGGCAGCTTTATCGAGAAAACTTTAATAAAACAGCAAAGCGAAAAATTATGAGCGTTCGTATGGCTAATGCCATTCTGCAACTAATTGAAAGTGACGATTCAATATTAGATGTCGGGTTGGAAGCAGGTTATTGCTCAGCCTCTCATTTTACGAATGATATTAAAAAAGAGTTAGGCCTAACACCATCAGAAATTAGGCACATTGGAGCGACATTATATGAGCAGTAAAAAAAATCGAGTGTTAGGGGTGACACTATTTTTACTGAGTATGAATTTCTATTCGGCACAAGCAGAATTTATTGTTGCGGAACCCGTTACGCAGTCAAAAAACCACGATACATTTGTCGCAAATAATATTGCGGTAGGTAAGGTGTTTGATGCGGTTGCTGAGCGCCTAAATAAACCGATTATTCTTAGTAAATTAGCCGCGCAAAAAAAGGTAACCGGTAATTTTAATTTGGCCAATGCAGATGAAATGTTTAAAGCATTAGCCCGACGAATTGCGCTAGTGTGGTATGACGATGGTGCAAGTATTTATGTTTATGATAACAGTGAAATGCGTAGCGCAATTATTCCAACGAATAATGTCAGTAGCAATCAACTGCTGAATTATATTCAACGAAATGGCATTTATGACTCACGCTTTCCTGTGCGTTCACAAGAGGGAGAAAGGCTATTATTTGTCTCTGGGCCACCTCTCTATATTGAATTAATTAAAGCAGCTTCTTTATATCTTGCAGAACAAATTAGAAAAGAGGAATTATCCAGCGGTGAAGTTGCGGTTATTCCGTTAAAGCACGCCTCAGTAACCGATAGAAGCTATTCATTACGCGGGCAAAATATTACGATCCCTGGCCTGCTGAATGTCATTAATAATTTATTCAAAAATGGCGCTGAAATGGATGAAATACTCACTATCCAGCCTCCATCGGTAGCAATTAATTCAACAGGTGACTCAATAGATGAATTAATGGATGCGCCAATTGGTGACTCATTGCCTGCAGCGAATAAACTTCAGCAGGTAACAAAAAAGTCCTCTAACCGTTCTTTTTCTTTGGTGGCATATCCTGATAGTAATAGCTTGATTGTTAAAGGAAGCCAAGAGCAAATCCGTTATGTTCGCCAGCTAGTGAATACATTGGATATGCGTCGTCGCCAAGTGGAGTTGTCATTATGGATTATCGATATTACCCGTTCTGAGTTAGATAATTTAGGAGTGAATTGGGAGGTTGGCACATTTAATACGGGAAAGGGGTCAGTATCATTTAATCGAAGTACATTATCGAATAGTCAGCAATTCCTATTGCAGATTGATGCATTGAATAAGAAAGGGAACGGGCACATTGTTTCTCGTCCAGTGCTATTAACCCAAGAAAACATTCCTGCTTTATTTGATAACAACACCAGTTTTTACGCCAAATTACAAGGCGAGCGCATTGCAACTCTCGAACAAGTCACTTATGGCACCATGGTGAGTGTGATGCCACGTATTTCCGCGGGTAATAACGTTGAAATGGAAGTCAGTATTGAAGATGGTGCAGAAAATCGCGATAGCATGGGGAAAACATCCAGTGTAGAAGGCCTACCAGCCGTTAACCGAACCAGTATTAACACCGTTGCGCGTATTGCAAAAGACAGCAGTTTACTTATTGGTGGTTATACGCGTGAACAATATGTTGAAAATGAAAGCAAAATTCCTTTTTTAGGCGATCTTCCTTATGTGGGTGGGTTATTTAGCCACTCATCTACTAATCAACAAAAGATGGTGCGTTTATTTTTAATCCAACCGCGTTTATTGGATGAAAATGAAGGGTGGGATGGGCGACAATTTTCCGAAAAAACACGGATCACCAACCATGATAGTCAGTTGCACGGTACGGTTCAATTTCTTCAACAATACATGAGTGAATCATGGCAATAACACCACTGAGCTTTAATACACGCTTTTCCGTTAATACTCAAAATAAAAGCCGTGTACCTGTAAGTAGTGACGACTCTGATGAAGTGGCTCGTGGCGCAGGTGTTATTGATAGCTCTAGTGAATATGCATCGATGTCGATGTTGGCGGCAAGTCATGTACGCCGAGGAAGTTCTAAAAAGGGTGATGAAGAAGAATGGATGCAATTTTCTGAACGCATCTTAGATAAAGATGCGGATGATAAAGTGCTACATATAGAAGGATTACTAAACAAGCAGTTAATGACTCCGAAACAGTTACGAGCATTTTTATTACAATTTTTTACTGACCCTAGCGACTTATTAATGCTTCTTGCAGCATTAATTAATCGGAAAAAATTAAAAAAAGAGCAAATTGACAATCTTGAAGCTTTGGTGGAATTGCTGCAAGCAGAAGACACTAAACGGAGTGCTCAAGCGGGGATTAATGTTGCACTCATTGCAAAGGCATTTGCAAAAAAATTACATTCTAGTGCTGGAAACTTGCGTACATTGTATCGTGAATTTATCTGCTATGACGGGCCGGTTGTCTATTTATATGAACAATGGGTTGAGGCAATGGAAATCCAAGAACGTGAAAATATAATGCGTTATCTTGGTCGGGCGCTTGCTTGTGATTTACAAACGTTACCACTAGGTGACTTAAATATCAGTGCATTTGGCCGTTTTTTTAGCCGTGTAGGCCGGCTACGAGAATTGCAATCATTAGATTATGTATTTTGCCAGCAATTCTTTCAGTCTGGCTTTTTTCGACTTAATGAAAACTCAAATAAATCAAAAATTGCAAAAGAACTGAGTCAACTATTTACCCATGGTATTCGTAGCCAAGTTGGGTTTGAGACAGCAGTTATAACTTTTATTTCTGAAGAATTAAAAATTATGACTTCGGATATGCATGGCAGATTTTTACAGCTCTTATTGCTGGCTTTTACAGTTATTCCTACCGGGGTATTTAAGTCAGCCGAAATAAGAGAACAATGTATTGAACAACTAAAAATACTCATGGACCAAATAAAGGTACAGGAGCAAATACTACACCGTAAGCCATAGTGTGATAGGAAAATTATTCCATGAAAAATATAACCGGATTTTTGCTACAGATCCGTAATCGTCCAGAGCTAATGGTATTAATTATCATGGTGATGGTTATTGCTATGTTGATTATTCCATTACCCACAATATTAGTCGATTTATTGATCGGCTTAAATATTATGATCTCAGTACTCATTTTTATGAGCTCTTTTTATATCACTCGGGTGCTGAATTTTCAGTCATTTCCATCTATCTTGCTAATTAGTACGTTATTTCGGCTTGCTTTATCAATTAGTACCAGCCGCCTAATTTTATTAGAAGCAGATGCAGGGGATATTATCGCGACGTTTGGTGAATTTGTTATTCAAGATAACCTTGTCGTTGGTATGGTGGTATTTGCGATAGTCACTATTGTACAGTTTATTGTGATCACTAAAGGTTCTGAACGTATTGCTGAAGTGGCTGCACGCTTTTCTCTTGATGCGATGCCAGGTAAACAAATGAGTATCGATGCTGATTTACGTGCGGGTGTGATTGATGAAGCTGCAGTTAAAAAGAAACGTGGTGACCTTGAAAAAGAGAGCCAGTTATTTGGTTCTTTTGATGGTGCGATGAAATTCATTAAAGGGGATGCGATCGCGGGTATTATCATCATTTTTGTTAATTTAATTGGTGGGATATCTGTTGGTACTGCTCAGCAAGGAATGGATGTTTCAACTGCATTAAATACGTTTTCTTTATTAACTATTGGTGATGGTTTAGTTGCCCAAATACCAGCGCTACTCATTTCTATCAGTGCTGGTTTTATTGTCACTCGAGTAGGTGGTAATGATAAGAATTTAGGTGAAAATATTGTTTCGGAGTTATTTGCTAATGACTTTACGATTTTAATTACGGCATTTATTGTACTTTCGATGGGGTTTCTACCTGGTTTTCCAACTATTGTATTTTTACTGTTATCAGGGCTACTTATTGGATTATTTGCTATCAGATATTTCAAAAAGGAAAAGAATAAGCAAAAAACGGTTAAGGGTGAAGCTGAAATCATTAATTCAGATGTGATGGAAGGCGAAACTCAAAGAGAAAATGGTGATATTGAAGATGAATACATTCCAGAAACATTGCCGATTATTCTATCTGTTAATCAAAAATATAAAAAACATTTAGAGAATAACAAATTTTTATCTAGAATGAAAAAAGATATTTTTATTCGTTATGGATACAGGATACCTGATATTGCTATTAACTACTCACCTATTATCCCTGAAAATAAAATAGTGGTATTAATTAATG
The DNA here is from genome assembly GCF_033688165.1 of Providencia sp. PROV048. Taxonomy (NCBI): domain Bacteria; kingdom Pseudomonadati; phylum Pseudomonadota; class Gammaproteobacteria; order Enterobacterales; family Morganellaceae; genus Providencia; species Providencia sp. PROV048. The sequence continues at coordinate 173,311 of NZ_CP096360.1, forward strand.
AAATTAAAGCAGGGGAATATGATATCTATTTTAATGGGTATCGCTTACTGACTATGAATGACGAACCTGAATATCTTGGTATGACATTAACAAAGTTTACGGATGAATATGGTTCAGTAAGTACGTGGTTTGAACAACAGGATTTATCTAATATTGAGCAACTAGGTTTAATGGCTCGCGATGATGTGACAGAAGCAATTGATTGTGTCAGTACCTTATTACTGCGATTCATTAATGAATTTTTCGGTATTCAAGAAACAAAAAATTTACTTGATGACCTTGAAAGTAAATACCCTGAGTTATTAAAGGAGTGTTATCGACATACTACAGTACAAAAAGTGACCGAAGTTTTTCAACGTTTATTAATGGAAAAAATTTCAGTTCGTAATATGAAATTGATTATTGAAACTTTAGTGCAGTGGATACCAAAAGAGAAAGACAGTTTAATGTTAGTTGAGCATGTTAGGACCTCAATGGCACGCTATATCTCTTCGCGTTTTGCTGTCAATGGGCGCTTGAATGTCTTGATGATCAATTCAGAGATAGAGGACACAATACGCCAAGGGATCAGGCAATCATCTGGTGGAGTATATTTACATCTGGAGCCTGAAAAAACCAATGAGTTGATACAGGCAGCAGAACTTGCTTTAGAAAATAGTTACCTATCAGTTAGAGATGTAAATGTTTTAGTGCCTATTGATGTTCGTCGTTTTGTCAAAAAAATCTTGGAAGGCCGTTTCCCTGAACTTGAAGTTCTTTCTTTTAATGAGGTTTCAGAAATGGTCAAGGTCAATGTGGTTAAAACCATATAATCAAAAAATTGCCTTTATTAACAAATAAAGCGACTGAATTCAATATAACTAAATATGTTGAATAATTAAAATATGTTCAAAATATAAGGATTACTCGATGAAATATAGATTTATAGAAATACTTAATGAATTTTTAAAGACTATGGGACGTAGCGACCTAGTTAACTCTCAGCTAGATTGTCACTCTAATATTCAATTGGAAATGAATGAGTTTTCTGCGATTAATATCGATTTATCAACGGATGATATTATTATTTGGTGTCAATTAGCAGAGTGCAATTACAGTCATTTAGATTTAATTAGTGCACCTTTATTAAAAACATTATTAGAATACCCACCGAATAATTTTTATCCAGGGCAACCAGCATTGAATCTTGTGGATGATACTTATGTTCTTTCCGCCGTTTTAAAAGAATCAGCTTTAAATGATATGCAACTATTTGCAGATAGTTTTGAAGAATTCTTTGAGCGTGCAAATGAGCTTAGTGCTCAATTATCGTAATCCATTATGAAGTTATTCGATTTCTGCGCGCATCCTGCGCGCATTCATGGATGCCTAATTGAAGCACCTTTACACGGTGTTTTTATTGGTGAAATTTGTTTTATTGAACGTTCTCTTACACAGCCCGACATAATTGCGAAAGCGCAGGTTGTTGGATTTAAAGAAGGACTCACGGTATTGAGTTTAATAGGTCGCACACAAGGTTTAACCCGAGAAGTGGTTATTCGCCCAAGTGGCTACCCGTTTGTATTTGAAGTCGGTGAGCACTTAGCGGGTAAAATTTTTAATGCGGCAGGAGAACAGGTTGGTGAGTTGAGTGAAAACTTTGCTGAGCCAACTTTGCTCAATACAAAATTATTACGTATTGATAGCCCTCCAGTGAGCGTGACACAAAGGCGTCCTGTTTCTGAGCCGATGGTAACTGGGGTACGTGCGATTGATAGCTTACTGACATGTGGCTTAGGGCAGCGTATTGGTATTTTTGCCGCCGCAGGTAGTGGTAAAACTTCATTAATGAACATGATCATAAGCCACGCTCATGCGGATATTCATGTCGTTGCACTAATTGGTGAGCGAGGCCGAGAGGTTATTGAATTTATTGAGGAGTTGAAAGAGTCGCCTCATGCGACACAGACGATATTAATTTATGCAACTTCAGACAGTCCACCGATTGAGCGGTGTAATGCCGCGTTGCTTGCAACTACGATTGCTGAATATTTTCGTGACTGTGGTCGTAATGTACTGCTGTACGTTGATTCTATGACTCGATATGCACGAGCGTTGCGAGATGTGGCTTTAGCCACAGGAGAATTACCGGCTAGGCGCGGTTATCCTGCTTCTGTTTTTGAACAGCTTCCAATGTTGCTAGAACGTCCAGGGCAACTTAAACATGGCTCCATTACCGCTTTTTATACGGTGTTATTAGAAAGCGAAGAGGAAGCAGACCCAATTGGTGATGAAATCCGCTCAATTCTGGATGGCCATATTTATTTAAGTCATAAATTAGCGGGACGTGGGCATTATCCAGCGATTGATATCTTACACAGTATTAGCCGCGTCTTCCAAAAGGTGACGACTCCAGTGCATCGCCAGTGTGCAATTGATTTGCGCGATATGCTTTCAAGGCTTGAACAAATTCAGCTTTACTTAGAGCTCGGTGAATATCAACGCGGTGAAAGTCATGAAAATGACCGAGCTTTAGATAAAAAAGAACAAATTGAAGCTTTCTTAAAACAAGCCATGGATGAGCCGATGAGTTTCGACAATATGTTAAGCATTCTTAACGAATTGACATGTTAATGATTTCTAATTTATTGGCATTAACGGAGCGACGCTTTGATCGGACATTACAAGAACAATCGCAATTAAGTTCAATCATAAAACAACAAAAACAGCAATGTATGGATATTCGCCAGCGTATTTCAGTTCTGGCAACACAAACCGCATCTTATGAAAAGTCAGAAGAATTAAGCAGAAATGCTTTTTGGGAAAGACAGCGCTTAAAAGCGGCAGTCCTTGCGGAAATAGCTCAATTTGAATTTCAAATAGAAACCTTAATAGTTGAAATATCAAAAAATAAAACACGGCAGTCTGAAGTTGCTAAACGAGTATTTGTATTACGTAATAAGTGCGAGAAATTCCGAAATTATCTCAAGCAGCAACGTATAGAAAGAAGATTAAAATCAGAGCTGCAGCAACAAAATGAAATTGAGGAGTTATTCGTACATGTTAGTAATAAAAGCGAATTCAAATGAAAAAGTAGCTCATGCAGTTATCGAGGGGGAGGCAATATCATCAGAATATAACACCGCTGAATTTAGCCAGAAATATATAACAAAAAAAATGGTGAAAATAGTAAACGATGAAAAAATGCTGAACCTATTCGGTTATAAAAAGCAAAGTCAGCCAAAGGATATATCTGCTTTTCTACCTACCGCTCCTTCTTTTATGCAACAAATATCGCAATTGAGCGACTTAGCGAAGGGGTTTATTACATGGAAAGAAAATGTATATATTGGTGAAGGTACCCAAATAGCCGGGGAAAATAAAGAATTAAAGGCCAAAGCGATTGAACCACTAATAAATAATTATATATTTACGGAAAGTTGTATACCTGTTGTTCATCATTTTCAGGATAACTTACCAAAGACTCATCAGGTTAATATTACGAATAAATTGATGGTGGATAATCAGCCAGATATGAATCTATTGGCTGATTTGACGACTACTGGGAAAGTCGAAACCGTCCCTGAATTAGTCGAGGATAATCACGAAAATATTAATCTTATTACTAGTCTACCTGTTGTTGACCTAGTCGATATATTAAATAAACCAGTTGTTGATAATAACCTGTCGGTGGCATCGAATATTCCAGTTGAACAAAATATTGCTGACGAAGATGAGATTCCTTTGTTTAACACTATGATGGTTGGCTATCCACTACCGAATATCCCACAGCGAGCAAGGGGGAAAGCTAACGATAATTTAGTCCCATACGGGGAAAATAAACCTCAATTAAGTGAGAAGAATCAGCTCAAGATGGGAAGTCCACTGGCAAATTTAGCGCTTAGGAGTACTTTAGAACCGACATCAAAAGAGTTAAAACCAGAGGTTAAAACGGGGAAACAGTACATTAGATCTTTAGTCAAAGCAGAGCTTGAGCCCGCTATCCAACGGAAAATAGTTGGAGAACAATCCAAGCCAGTTAATATTCGACAAATTGATTCACTCGATACCATTTTGTTAAATACATATCCCCGAAAAAATAACCTAGCAAAAGATGACTCACTAAGAAATTCCCCTTCTCTTTTGGGAATGCAGTTAGCTACCCATCATTTGCATGACCAACAGGGCACTAATCAAGGTATTAAAGAAAATACCCATCATCATGTTGTTGAGCAGCTTGAACTTGCTTTTACAAAAAATGAGCCACCTACACAGCCAGCTATCTCACTGAAAACTTCTTATCTATATGATAATAAAAGCATTTCATTATCTGAAAATGAGACGAATAATTTCCCTGATAAAGTACAAGAGATGACAATTTCTGCACAAATCTCACCTGCAGAAGATATGAGCCCACCTAGCAATATGATAGCAACGACTACTAATGAGGTTATGCGGCCGTCTGTGCCTCTACAAGCTACACAGCAAAAGCCAGAGATGCACAAAATGCCAGAGCTAGTGGAAAACAACCCACTTTTAGGTGAAAACCAACAGCTGAAAACTGCGGAACGTAGTTTCACTTATACTTTTAGCCAGTGGCAAAGTAGCCCATCAGTGACTTTTGAATTGGCCTCTAAAGGAGAGTTTGTTGCCTCAACAGCGAGCCCAGAAGTTCAATTGGCATTAAATGAGAATAAACATTTATTGAATCATGAAACGAGTGTGCATATTCGACGTGAAGGTGAGCGCCAACAGCATCGAAACCGACAGCAGCATGACCAGCAGCAAGAAGAAGATTAATTATGTTGAAGATTCGACGGATCAGCTCTCAAGAAAAACAACTGAAAATTTGGCAGCAATGTTATTCAGTTAATACACAAATAAAGCCAGCTAACCGCAGTATTGGTTATTTTCAGTTATCACTAGTGAGTGAAACACAGAAAATAAATGCATTAGTTGTTGTTGAAAGTTGGTGTCATTATCGTTGGCCTAAACTGGTTCATTATGCATGGAGTTCATTATCAAACAATCAGCTATGTGAATTGTTTGCTTCTGAATATATTGGAATTACATTTTTCTCCCAGAATTTCCGTTGTGAATCTGTAGAGATAGTTGATGATATGCGTATTAATTACCAGCCATGGCTAATTGTTAAAGAAGCTAGCCTCGGGGAAGTATTATTAGCAGAACCAATAGAAAGCCTCGAAAAAAAGCAGGGAACTAATCAGATATTCGACCATTTAAAACTGCGAGCGGATTGGATATTAGGGTATAGCTATATTAGTGCCAAACTTTTGCAAACTATAGAATTACGTGATGTGCTGAGTATCCAACAATTACAGTTAAATATGTCTGTGGCAGGACAGGTATTAGCTCGATTTCAAAAGCAAGATGAAGGACTACTTACGATTGAAGAATTAGTGGCGCCAGAGAGTGAAGAGGAATTCGTATTTCCTGAAGAAGATGAAATGCAAGAAATTGTACGCCCCTTTAATGTAAAAGAAATGAATATTAAATTAACCTTTGTTTTAGGTCATAGTGATATTACGGTCGATGAGCTTTCAAAAATGGAGCCCGGTTATATTTATTCTATTGGTGAAAATAAAGAACGTGAAGTTAAAGTCTATGCTAATAAGCAACTTATTGCAGAAGGGGAGCTTATTTATATTGGCAATAGTGATGAGTTAGGTTTGGAAATCACACATGTTGTCAGTTTGGGTGATAAAAGAGTTTAATATGCCAACGATACCTGATGGGATCCCATTATTAGCTATTATCGCATTCTCGACATTATTGCCATTCATTATTGCTGCGGGCACCTGCTATTTAAAAATATCAATTGTATTAATTATGGTACGTAACGCGATGGGCGTTCAACAAGTTCCTTCTACCATGGTATTAAATGGTATTGCATTGCTGCTTTCTATTTTCGTTATGATGCCAGTTTTACAGGATGTGAATAATCATATGCGACAAGAACAGGTTGATTTTAGTAATGTCGAATCAATCGATAATTTTGTTGAGAATGGGCTAGGGGGATATAAATCGTATTTGAAAAAATATTCAGATCCACAGTTAGTGACGTTCTTTGAATCAATACAACAAGGTCGAAGTGAAGAAGAAGTGACCGCTGATGAAGGCGAAGCTACATTATTTTCTTTATTACCTGCTTATGCATTAAGTGAAATAAAATCAGCTTTTGAAATTGGTTTTTATATCTATTTACCTTTTGTTGTAGTTGATTTAGTTATTTCCAGCATTTTATTGGCACTGGGTATGATGATGATGAGCCCAGTAACAATTTCGATTCCAGTTAAATTAATTCTATTTGTTGCAATTGATGGCTGGTCACTGATCTCTAAGGGGTTAGTGATGCAATACATTGAATTAGCACAGCATTAAAGCGAATGATACTATGGATCAAATCGTTTATTTAAGTAATAAAACGATGCTATTAATCGTTATATTATCTGCAATACCAGTAATAGTGGCTACTGCGGTAGGATTATTGGTAGGGTTACTACAAACTGTCACGCAACTTCAAGAGCAAACATTACCTTTTGGTATTAAATTATTAGCTGTTTTTGGCTCACTTTTTATGATCTCTGGTTGGTTATCCGATAAGGTAATGAATTTCGCATTAGAAACCTTAAGCGCTGCTATCCCTGCTATCGGGCTGTTTGGATGAATCAGGAAATACTATCGCTGATGTCCTCGCTCTATTTTATCTTTCAAGAAGGATTGATAAAAATAGCGTTAGCTTGGTTGAGAATTGCACCAGTAATGTTTTTATTACCTTTTTTAAGTAACAAGTTACTTAATGGCGCGATCATTAAAAACTGTGTGGTGGCTTATATTGCATTAGGTTTATGGCCTTTTTTTTCTTCCTATAAAATACAATGGGAGGAAATTAGCTTTGTTGATGTATTTATTTATGAAATCTCGATTGGGCTCGTATTAGCATTGATATTAGCGTTGCCCTTTATGATAGCCAATGTGATTGGCGAATTAATTGATGCGCAGCGTGGTGAGACGATTAGTAGCATTATTGACCCTGCGAGCGGAACTGAAGCTTCCGAACTCGCAGTATTATTAAGCCATATTATATGTATGGTTTTTTTAGCACAAAATGGTATGTATCAACTTGCTAATCTATTTGCACAGAGTTATCAGTTATTACCTTTTGCCCATGGATTTACTTCATTTAATAGCCTTCCCTTAGGGGAATGGTTAAATAAAATGGTTGTCAATGGGGTTGTTTTAACTGCACCAATATTAGTGACATTATTTATAACAGAGGTTGCTTTAGGGCTATATTCCCGATTTTGCCCTCAATTAAATGCATTTTCATTATCTTTAGCAATAAAGTCGATCATCGCGTTCTGTGTATTTTTACTTTATTTCCATAATGAAGTCCCAGAGATATTAGTTAACATGATTTCGAGTTCACCATTACGAGATATATTCCTTTTTTCTTGATTTTATAGATATAAATAAATATGGCTGAAAAAACAGAAAAACCTACCGATAAAAAAATTAGAGATTCAGCTAAAAAAGGGCAAAGTTTTAAGAGTAAAGATAGTGTTGCGGCAATCGTATTAGTCGTAAGTGCATTTGTTATTGAAGGCCTATCTAGTTTATATGAACTGGGCGGGTTAATGCGTAAAATATTGTTATCTCCGACAGATATAAGAACTGATGCTCTAATTTGGCAATTCTTTACGATATTTTTAAGTATTGTTTTACCTGTTCTATTTGCTTGTTTTTTATCTGGCATGGTTGTTTCTTTATTACAAAGTCGATTTAGATTAGCAAGTGAAGCAATAAAACTTGATTTTACTAAGTTAAACCCAATTGCGGGGTTTAAAAAAATATTTTCATTGAACTCATTGAAAGAGTTAGTTAAGGCTATTTTGTATTTAATTGTTTTTATTGTATCAACAGTAGTCTTTTTTGTGGTTTGGCGCAAAGATATTTTTATGCTCTACCGAACAATGATTAATGGGTTGATTAGCCAATGGGTCAGCTTGTGCGTAACATTTATTGTCGTTTTTCTTGCGGTCGCTCTTATTATTATATTGATTGACGCAATAGCTGAATTCTTTTTGTATATTAAAAACCTAAAAATGGAAAAGCAAGAGGTCAAAAAGGAATATAAAGATAATGAAGGTGATCCTCATATTAAGAGTGCACGTCGAGGACTTTATCAGGAATTACTGTCGGAAGAAGTGAAGTCAAATGTTCGTAATTCAACATTTGTAATGGCAAACCCAACGCATATAGCACTACTTATTTATTATGACTCGGATATTGCGGCATTACCTTTTTTGTTCTCTAAAAATAAAGGTTCGCAAGCGAAAGCAATTGTCAAATATGCTGAACAACAAGGTGTTCCAGTTATTAGAGATATAGCCCTAGCGAGGCAAATATGGAGGTCATATAAAACGGATAGTTTTATTGATGAAAAAGGATTAGAAGATGTTATGCAAATAATATCATGGTTAGTTCGCATCGAATTAGTCAAAATGGGAATTGATGTTGATAAAGCATTAGAAAAAATATCAGAGAAAGAGGCATATTTGAAAAATAATAGCGAATTTAATTAATAATTTATTTATTACTTAAATCGTTTTTTTAAAGAAAGAACTAAATCGGTTAATTATGATGCAAGCATAAAGTATATGTTATGCATTGCATATCAATAATAAGGTAAATATATGAATAATATGGAAACAGAGAGTTTTCAACAATCTGATATGGAAGAGTTACTTGAAAATATTACAACTGCACTAATGGATGGGGCAACTTATAAAGATATTCATGGTATTCCACAGGGTACAATGGATGGGATCTATTCTTATGCATACGAGTTTTATCAACAAGGTAAATTAAAAGAAGCAGAAACTTTTTTTCGGTTTCTAAGTATTTATGATTTCTATAATACAGATTATGTGATGGGACTGGCTGCTGTCTATCAATTAACGAAGCGATATGACAAAGCAACAGAACTATATGCTCTTGCATTTGTATTAGCGAAAAATGATTACCGTCCACTTTTCCATGCAGGTCAATGTAATTTAATGTTGAAAAAAAGTAGTGCCGCAATTCACTGTTTTGAAAGTGTAGTTAAAAGCAGTGCTGATGTTGAATTACGAAATAAATCTCAAGCTTATTTAACTGTATTGGAAAAAAACTTAAAGCAGACAGAATCAGAACATAAAGAAAATGATATAGAGTAGAGGAAATTATATGGCTCAACCTATCGATTTAAGTAGTGAACGAATAAAGAATATTCATACGTTTTTGCAAGGTAATAATCCAATTGGTTTAGGTGATGAATACATCAAGTCGGTATTAGCTTTAGAAACGGTGTGTGAAGATTTAACGTCATCCGAGCAGATGAAGCGCAGTCGTATTGAAAATGCGCCACAACTGCCCGCACCTAAAACTCTTCTATCAGTCATGTCTAAGGCAGCTGCAGCGAAAGAGGAAAAAATACAGCTACAGCAAGAGAGCTTTAACGCGACCTCAATACTCGTTGAGAGCCTTTCAACATTACGCCAATTATTACATGAAGGAAATATTAGCGAGCTGGCTAATCGTCTTAACATGTTGAGTATAGAATCAAATTCACTTCGAGAAAAAGGAGATAATTTATTAAGCTCTTTTGCAAATAATACAGATAAAGCTAATGCGCTTAATAACGAAGTGAATGTTTTAAAGCAAGAGCGTGCTGAAAGTAAAGAACGTTTGGTGGATCTTCAGTCTCAGCAAGGTGGAAACCAAACGGAAATTAACCAGCAAATAGCGGCAGAAAATAAAAAAATTACCAGCTTGGGAACCAAAATTGATGACTTGCTTGAGTCAGCGGGTAATTATGCGAAAAATGCGAGTGAAGATGCCAAAAAACTCAGCCAATTTGTAGAAACAGCGCCCCGCCGCATCGAAATTGATGGTGAAAAATGGGAAAACACTCTGGCGCTACTCACCATGTTAACTGCACAGCTTAAAAAATCGATGAATGAAGATTCGATTCGTAATATGAAAGAGCAAGAAGCGGTGATGGCAACAATAAATGAAGCGACGCGAAAAGACTCAGAGAAAAAAGCCAAAGAAGCGGAAGAAGCACAGCGTAAAGCTGAAGAAGCCAATAAAGCAGCCTCTTGTGCAAGTAAGGTTTTTAGCTACGTAATGCTTGCAGTCTCTCTTGTTGCCACAGTTGCGACTTTTGGTGCAGCTACACCATTAACCTTAGCGGTTGCTGCTATCGGTATTGCCATTTCTATAGCTGATATCGTTTTAGAAGAAACGGGGCAAAGTAGCTTGATGCAAATGTTGGCGACAAAAATCTCCAGTGCAGTAACAGATATGTTGATGACATTTGGTGTTCCAGAAGAACAAGCGAAACAAATTGGTAGCATTGTTGGAATGGTTGTCGCTGCAATTGCTTTTTTGGTGCTTTCATTAGCGTCTATGTCATCTTTTGTGAAAAACATCGCTAATGTTGCCTCTAATGCCGTAAAAACGCTGGCTAAAAACGTCGGAACTTTATTGAAAAGTGTTATTAAGTCGATGCCAAAAAGCTTGACTAATGCCTTAGGAAATATTGCGAGTGGTGCTGGGAAGGTAGGGAAATCAGCGGATGACATGGTAATGCTTTCTAAGTTTAGCAAGTTAGCCGACGGCATAGATGACCTACAACAAGCCGTAAAAACGACCACTAAGGTGGCGCAAAAATCCGATGATGTGAAAGACATTGTGAAAGCGGCAGATAAAGTCGCTGACCAAGCGGACAGTATGGGTAATATCACGGAAATTTCGGATAAGGCAGTCAACACGGTTAAGACTCAAAATGTTGTAGCAGCACGCCTCGAAGTTGGAATGAAGGGAACAGGAGCGATGTTGGCTGTTGCGAATACGGCAACAACGGGAGGGCTAAATTTGTATGCAGCGAGCCAAATTCGAGATATGAAAGAAATGCTCGCAGGCATGATGCTCAACAATGAAACTATTCAGGCTCTGGATGAATTATTAAAAGTTCTATTGAAATCCATGTCCCAGAATTATGAAAAAATTGAAGAAATGTTCAACGGAATCTTGGCGTCATTAAACCAATCAGGCCATACGAAAGCTAAAATGCTGAAAGCCGCTCGCTTTGCATAATTAATATAGGAGTTATCAAATGGGTCATCAACCTTTAAGTGGATTAGGATCATCAGTTTTATTTCAGAGGGTTATTAACTCTGATGGCGTTGCACCGGCTATTTCACCTGCCGTAAACAGTAGCAAAAATATGGCTGAATCTCATTCGCCACAAAATGTACAGCTAAATGATGTACATACAATAGCATCAAGGCCTGAGGTAATGACGGGTAAACCTGTATTAAATGCACCTCGATTTTCAACAGATAATGACCAGATGTTAGCGGAAATTTTAGCGTTAACGCACTCAGATAATTTAACCGTATTGGATGATTTACATGCTTTTCGAATTCTAACACCAGAGAAGACTCAGTTGGCAATCAGTAAGGTATTAACTGAGGAAAAAAATCATATTGAGCGGTTAATGGAAGATGCTCAGCTACCTGATGATGCTGATTTAAAACAGTTGTCTCAGGCCATTCAACTATTGGTTGCGAGTAGTTTCTTCAAGGGTTCGTCTGAGGAAAATATTGAAGGAAATGGCGTAAAAAAAGGCCAAGAATCAATTGATAACGTAAAAAACAAGGCTTTCGTTGGTATTGTTAGTAACGATTTGATGGTGGAACTCTCAAAAATTATTCGCAAAGTGATGGCGGAAATTAATATTTCAGATCGTCGTATTAGTGCCGAGTTTCTGCAATTAAATGCCAAAATGGTACAAGCTTCGGCAGACTCGACAATTCGTGAAGGAAAAGAAACATTTAAAGGGGCGCTGATGGGCTTCTTTACTTCCCTTGCGATTACGGCTGCCGGTAGCGCTTTTCAAGCAAGAGGACTGCGCCAACAACAAAAATCGATTAACAACAACTTGATACCAGGAAATCAAAATGTTAGTGGTGCTAGTAAGTTATCTGGCGTAAATGGAAAAGTAGAGAATATCTCAACGAAACCGTTGCGTTTAGAGGGGAAAGAGGGGTCAACCGTAACGCTGAATAATCAAGCCACACAAAACCAAAAAAACATTGTAAACCAAAGGGTTGATGAGGCATCTAAACGTACGAAAGATCTCGGTTTGTCACAACACGAAAAGCATGAGCAAATCATGAATAAAACCCGTGTGCAAATGGGAGTCTCTGAGCAATTTTCTCGGATGTCAGATAATGCAGGTCAGTTAGCAACGACGTCAAATCAGGTCAATGTGAAATCAGCAGAGGCAGAAAAAATGATTGAGCAATCAATCGCGGATGTTGCCCGAACAATTTCCTCAGATAAAGACAAGCAAGTTGAGAATAGCCTAAATACTGCGAAAGAAATGCAACAGAGTTTACGGACAATCATGGACAATGCCTTAAAAACGAGGCAGGTCATGGTGGGGGGGTAAAGAATTATGGGCTATGAAAATAATATATCAGCCACAGATTGGTCTTGTGAGTCATTTCATTCGGTGTTGGCATCGGTTCAGACAACGCAAGAGCCGCTTCTAGAGGTGGAAACGGCATTTGATAAGTCACATCAGCTCTACCATAAGGCCCTTGATGTATTTGACCAAATGCAATACTCGGTACCAGAAGAAGTGCATAAGCAACAACAGAAAGATATTCTCCCTGCAAGTATTGAAGGTAGAAAGGAAACTCTATTAATTGAAAACAAATGTGCGAATGATGATTATGAGGAGGTTAAGGCATTAAGAGCCACGAGAAAAACGGAGAATATCGCAAATGGCCGTTCGCATATTAGAGGGTTATCTGGGACGATTGATAACATTTATACAAATTACCAAAAAAAGTATGGTGAATTAGTTAAAGCATCAACCCAATATATGCATGATATGAATACCATGGTAAGTAAGTTATCTCGTCATATGGAAGCTGGGTCTGATGGTAAGATCAAATTAGCCAAAGAATATGTATTGGGTGATATGGATAGCATTGTGTCGAAATACTCTGGTACCAGTATGAAGATTGAGGTTCTTGGTGAAACAGAAGAGGTAAAAAAATTACAAAAACAAATAAAGGAGATGGGAAACCTGTTTGTGATTGGAATGACAGGTAAATTAAGTGAGTATAATGAGCTACATGCTAAAGTAGCAAATATAAAAAAATCACTTAATTTAAAAGGTTATGGTGAATATTATGGTGGCTGGAGTCCTAATCTCGATAATGCCAAACCGTTAATGGAGGTCAAAGGCACGACGCAAGAATACGAATTCTGGGAAAAAAAATTGACAGACCAAGGGTTCGTGACAAAACGGGTTAATGGAAAGCTGTGTATTTACCCTGATTTAAAACCGGTCAAAGAGATATTTTACGCCATTAATCACTCATCTGGCGAATGGAATGATGGTAGTGATATTTCAGCTCAAGAATTCCAAAGTTTACAATCAGCGGTTGAAAACCAGAAAAACGCGATTAATAGCTCTGTGTCTCGTTTATTAGAAACCTTTAGACAAGATAATAGTCACTTTGAAACTTTAACTCAGTTACTTATCCAATTATATAAAGACTTACAACAATATAATAATGGTTATGTCAATATGTAATAGATGAATATCGGTTTTCTTCGTAGGATAAATAGTTTTAGAAATATTATTATATATTAATAAGGTGAAGGGATGGGTGGAATTAGCACGACATCAGCGGTAAATAATGCATTACCAGTATTCAAAAAAAATGATCGGCCAATATCATTTTCAAATGATATAAATTCAGTTAATAACGTAGGCTTGGAAGTTCATTTTCCTTTAAAAGAACAGGCCATTGATAAAACATTTAATCTGTCAGGTAATGGTGAGGATTTACACTCGAACAACCAAAAGTTACAGGCGAATATAATTGAATCGCTATTAATTGAAAATAAATCTAGTATCAGTTTGGAAATGATAACCAAAACCCTGAATTTGGGGCATGCTGGTAGTCTTCAAGGGCAAAAATTGCAGTATCAGCCTGAAAACGCACTCATTGTTTTAACGCTATTGACTCCGGATGAAATTAAAGAATCAAAGGTATTAGACTGCGCTGCAGAATTAATTAAGCAAGTTAATAAAAGTAATAGTGATAAAGATCTTAAGCAAGTGCTTAAATCATCGCAAAAAGCGCTTGAAGCGGAGCTTTTTGATAATATCTTGAGCGATCAAAATATTGATGAACTTAACCAACGCTTTATTGATAAATATGTTCATCCTGCAATTAAAGAAAAATTAAGACCCTTTTTATCTGAAAAAACCATCGAAGAGTTACCGATAGATAAATTATTCGATGCATCTCTTCAGAAAAAAATAAATGGGTTAATTACGGAAGCGAAAAATCAACTGGTAAAACATAAAACTGATAAATCAGTTGATAGGCTTTTGCAGCTCCATAATATATTTTCGGCAAGTGAACAATACATCGAAATTATGGGGTCATTAAGTATTTCTATTAATACAGACGGCAAAGCTGAAAATGTGGTCACTTCTAGCTCAAAAAAAGATAACAAACTAGAGGATACGGTGGATAGTGGCACAGACCCTATTATATTGCCTACGAGTTCAGAGGCAGGGCTTTCTAGGCTAATTGGGAATAACGTCACTATTCACAATGGTTACTCTATGCCAAAAGAGTTGAGTGCTGTGAGTAATGAAGAAGAAAAAGCGAGGCAGCAGGAGAATAAATCAGTAGATAACCGAACGCCCGAATCAGTACAAAAAAATAGTATCGAAGAGGGTGAAAATAAAGCTCGCATGCCTCGGTTTAAAAGCACGTTAGATATTCCTCAAGTTAGTAACGAGCTGCCAGCAGTATTAACCGGGGATGTGTCGGGAAGTGGGCTTTCTTCAGTTGATGAATTGCGCCAAAGCATTCTGGATAGCTCACGGGATCCATCTGCACAAGCCAGTCGTAAACTATTAGCACCTGCTGAGTCTAAGTTTAATCCCGATATAAACGCTTTACTCCCTAAATCAATGGTGTCAGCGAGACGCTTCGAAGCAGTTGAAGTCACTGACAAGATGACGGGTAAAACAAAGAAGATCTGGCAAGACAAAGCTCCTCCAGCAGATAAGGTCATACTCACGTGGGAAGGGGCATTAACCCCGAATTTAACCGAAAAAATACGTTATGGGGATGGCCAAATAGCATCAAGTACGAAAAAAATGGGGATCCCTGATAATACCAATACGTTCAGTAATCGTTTTGAACCGACAAAAATTGTTGATGAAGTAACAGGGAAAACGAAGGTAAAGTGGCAATTATCTGATTAGAAAACAAAGTAATCAGCCACAGAGCGTTAATCCGTAATCATAATTAAACAGATAAAGAGCGCTAGTATGATAATGCTATCTGTTCTGAAAAAGGTTAAAGATGACAGCACAGAGTTTAATTCAGCAACAATGGGTAGAAGATAAAATTAAGGAAATCCGGACTTATTCAGGAATAACAGAACCTTTTACCATGGACTCAGCGCTAATAAGAGATTTGCATATTGATTCTTTGGAAATGTTGGAGTTGATAGCAGCCATTGAGCAGTATACCGGGCAACCCATTAGCGATGAAGTCTGGATGAAATGGTATAATTTACAGGATATTGTCGAGTATCTATTGAGTGTCAAATAAAAGCAGAAAGCCACGGTCTTTATTCGAACGTGGCTTTTGTTGATTTATTTCCTATCGTGTCATTTCAGTCATCTAAAATTCATATTTTTGTCATCAAGTGATAACGCTCACAAAATAGCATACCCTCGTTTGCTTAATTCTACGCGCGTAGACTATCCTTTAAGTAAATAAAAAACGCCAGTTAGATTTTTTGATTAATAGGCTTTGCGCCAACACCAAGGGTTTATAACTATGGCTACACAATTAAATATCGAGGCGAATCAACAAGCCGCGCAAGAGCGGTTAAGTACGCCAGAAGGAAAAAAAGATTTCCGGCGGGCGATTTTTTCTTGTTGGTTAGGTACAACCATGGAATATGCAGACTTTGCTCTCTATGGTTTAGCGGCAGGTATTATTTTCGGTGATGTTTTCTTCCCTGATGCAACGCCTATTATGGCGCTGTTATCCAGTTTTGCAGCCTATTCAGTCGGGTTTATTGCACGTCCGATTGGCGCGTTATTTTTTGGTTGGCTAGGTGATAAACATGGCCGAAAAATGGTTATGGTCATCACGATTGCATTGATGGGGCTATCGACTACATTAATTGGTGCGATACCCAGCCATGCACAAATTGGTGTTTGGGCGCCTGTTTGTTTGGTGATCCTAAGGTTTGCTCAAGGCTTAGGGGCGGGAGCTGAGCTATCCGGTGGTACTGTGATGTTGGGAGAATATGCGCCAGTAAAACGCCGTGGTTTAGTTTCTTCGATTATTGCATTAGGCTCCAACAGTGGAACATTACTGGCCTCAATGATTTGGTTGATAGTGTTACAAATGGACAAAGAAAGTTTGATGTCATGGGGATGGCGGATTCCTTTCCTTGGCAGTATTTTGATCGCATTGGCGGCATTATTTATTCGTCAACATATGCGTGAGACGCCAGTTTTTGAGCGGCAAAAAGAACAGCTTGCTGAAGAACGCCGCCTCGCATTGGAATCTGATGCTGTCGCTCACCCTGTAGATAACCGTTCATTTTGGCAAAAAACGCGTGCGTTTTGGACCATGGTCGGGTTGCGTATTGGTGAAAATGGGCCATCTTATCTTGCTCAAGGCTTTATTATCGGTTATGTCACCAAAATATTGTTGGTTGATAAATCTGTGCCAACAACGGCGGTTTTGATAGCGTCAATTCTTGGTTTTGCCATCATTCCATTTGCCGGGTGGTTATCAGATAAATTTGGGCGTCGGATTGTTTATCGCTGGTTCTGTTTTTTACTGATGTTGTATGCCGTGCCCGCTTTCATGTTATTAGACTCCCGAGAGCCAATGATTGTTATTCCAACCATTGTTATCGGGATGGGGTTAGCATCACTAGGGATTTTTGGCGTACAAGCAGCTTGGGGGGTGGAGTTATTTGGTGTACGTAATCGTTATACTAAAATGGCTTTCGCTAAAGAGCTTGGTTCTATTTTATCTGGTGGCACTGCGCCGCTGGTGGCATCTGCATTACTATCATGGACAGGGCATTGGTGGCCGATAGCCGTTTATTTTATTGCGATGGCATGTATTGGTTTAGTAACCACATTCTTTGCACCGGAAACGCGAGGCCGTGACCTAAATCTGCCAGAAGATGCGATATAAGTAAGCATGGCTGTATATAAAAGTCAGAGTGGCTGCTATTCTTTGGCAAAGTCATGTTAGAAAAAGGAATTGCTGGGTGTCAGATACAAATGACCGTAAAGTGACGCGGGTAGATGTTGCCCGCGAAGCCGGAACCTCGGTTGCGGTAGTCAGTTATGTGATTAACAATGGCCCTCGTCCTGTTGCAGAGGCAACGCGGCAAAAGGTGTTAGCCGCAATCAAAAAAACGGGGTATCGCCCCAATGGTATTGCTAAAGCTCTTGCATCTGGCAGTACACAAACTTATGGGTTAGTGATCCCCGATATTTCTAACCCATTTTTAGCTTCTATTGCCCATGCCTTGCAGCGTGAAGCATTCAAACATGGACATGTCTTGTTGTTGGGGGATGCGGGGGATTCTCGGGTTCGTGAAAAAGAGCTGATTAATAACCTTTTGCTCAGGCAAGTTGAAGGGCTTATTTATACCAGTGTTGACCGGCATCCCTATGTTGATTTAATTCAGTCATCGGGCACGCCTTGTGTGATGCTTGATAGGATTGAAGCCACAGAAGGGATCAGTACCATTCAAGTGAATGAGAAGCTCGCAGCCTATAAAATTACTCGTCATCTCATTAAGCATGGCTATCAAAATATTGGCATTATTTGCGGCCCAAATGAGATGCTCAATACCCAAGACCGCTTGAATGGTTGGAAAGCTGCGCTGACAGAAGCTGAGTTATCCATACAACAAAAATGGATTTTATCGGGGGAATACACCCGTGATTGGGGTTACCAAGCTATCTATCAGATGCGGGAAGAGGGATTCCCCGAAGCTATTTTTGCCACGAATGAATTGCAAGCTTTTGGCTGTTTAAAAGCCTTAGCAGAATTAAAATTACGCGTACCAGAAGACATTGCACTGGTATGTTTTAACGGTACCGTGCAATCAGAATATACTGTTCCAACTCTCACAACTGTTCGCCAGCCTGTTGATAAAATAGCGCAAAAAGCGATACACATCTTACAAAATTGGCCGCAAAAAGAAGCCATTTGTGAAGTGGAATTTGAATTACAAATCGGGCACTCATGTGGGTGCTGATTATTTATTGTTTCAGGGAAATTTATGCGTGTGATTATAGATTGCGACCCCGGTAATGGGGTCGTTGGTGCGAATGTTGATGATGGCCTAGCACTTGCGCTGGCTATCGCTGCACCTGAAATCAAATTGGAAATGATCACCACAGTTTCGGGTAATACACCTAGCGAAATTGGCTTTGACGTTGCTAGTCATTTAGTTCATTCACTGGGTGAAAATATTCCTGTTTATCGTGGTGCGTCGTCAGCGTTGGTTGAAACTAGCGCACCATGGCGTGAACTACTCGATAACGGCGCTGAACGAGCGCAACTTACGCACCTATGGGATGGCCTTCCATCCATACCTAGCTTACCGAAGTCTATCCCAGAAGCCGCGTTACGTATTGGCGAGTTAGTTTGCCAGAACCCAAAACAAGTCACGATTATTGCCATTGGCCCATTAACCAATATCGCAATAGCAATGCAGTTGTTTCCTGACATGGCTAAAAACGTGGCAGAGATAGTAATCATGGGGGCGGTTTTTAACGTGCCGGGGTACTTGAAAGACACTAATTTTGGCATCGACCCTGAAGCGGCCTACGCGGTGCTTAATAGTGGAGCAAATCTGACTTTAGTGCCAATGGATGTCACCGTACAAACGCAAATGGTGCATGAGGATCTTGATAAGCTTGCTCAAATTGGTACACCACTGAGCCGTTTTCTTGTAGCAACAATGCGACCGTGGATGGACTATTCACGTGCGACACGCCATTTAGCAGGGTGTTGGATACATGATGTGTTAACCGTAGCATGGTTATTGGATAAGAGCCTGGTGACTTATGATAAAAAGCACGTAGGTATTGAGCTTCAGGGAGTGCTGCGCGGTAAAAGCTTTTGCTATGACGCACTGCGCTTACGGGTTGGGGTTCCTGAACCAAAAACAAAGCCAATTACTGTGCTGCAATCCGTAGATAACTCAGGTTTATTAGATTTAATCTTTAATACGCTTAAACTGAAAAAATAGTGTGGCATGAAAGAATAGCACCTAAAGGCGCTATTCTTATGTTAATTATCACTATGAAGCGGATTTTGGCATTATTCCGTGGGCTAAATGGCCTTTATGGAAAGTCGCGAATCTTGGGGAAATCCGTGCGACTGCCTCAGCAGAACAAGATGCATCAAGCAGCACAAAGCTGGCGTCATCCCCTTTAGCTGGCCACATTTGTTGGCCTTTTTCATCTAACGGCAGAATATTACCTGTTGCGATGGCCAGTGAACGGGACAGCGATAGCTCATCAGGGCGAGTATAAAGCTGCGCGTATAAATTGGCTTTTTCTAGCATATCGCCTAGGCCAAAGGGCGACCAATGGTCAATCACACTATCCGTTCCGGTCATCACAAACACCCCATTTTTATTTAGTATTTTCAGTGGCATATGCAGTGTGCCAATCGGGACGGTAGAGGCAATGGTGATTTGCTGCTCAGCCAACTGTTTTGCCGTTTTTTCCGCTTGTTCAGGGGTGAGTGTTGCCAGTGCAAAGGCATGGCTGATGGTCACTTTACCGCGTAAGCTGCGGTTTTCATCCACCGTTTTAATCATATAATTGATAGCGGCAACGCCTGCAGGGCTCGTTTCATGCAGATGAATATCCACGCCTTTGTTGTAGTCCAGCGCAATTTGGAACATCGAATCGAGAGACTTTTCCATCGCGCTATCTACATTGGTTGGGTCTAAACCGCCAACGTAATGAGCGCCTGCTTGCATGGCTTCACGCATTAAACCCTCTGACTTGGAATGTAATAAACCATGTTGCGGAAAGGCGACGATTTCGCAAGTTAGGTCTTGTTGGTGCTCACCAAGCACTTTTTGTAAGGCTTCTAAATTTTTTAAACCGGAAACGGGTTCGATATTACAATGGCTACGAGCAATGGTCGATCCTTGGGATTGGATCAGCGCGATCAATGCATTCGCTCTTTCTTCCGTGAAAGGTTGTAATTCAGGTAGCAATTTTTGCTCTAACGCGATCATATCCATAATGGTTTTGCCTTCACGTGACTGTGGCGCTTGCCATGGCCCGCCATAGAAAGTTTTATCAAGGTGGATATGCATGTCACGAAAGGCGGGTAGCATCAGTTTGCCTTGCGCACTATAGGCATTTAATATGCCATCTGCATGCTGTTTATTCGGTAAAACGGCTGCAATTTTACCGTCCCGGATTTCTACAGTGTGTAATGCGGTTTGGGTGCCGACGACCGTTGAATCTTGGTAATTAAAGCCAGTTTCGAGTAATACGTCATCGAGGTAATAATGTTTATCCGTAATACTGGACTGGCCTGCTTTTTGGCTAGTTTGGTCTTGAGCGGAGGCAAAGCCCGATACCGCGCCGAATAAAGTGCAAGCGGCTGCGACTTTAGCGCTGGTGGAAAGGAACTCTCTTCTGCCTGATGATTTTTCTGCTTTCATAGAAACTCCTAGTGATATCCATTTACTGTCGAATTTCCTGTTTTTAAGCGACACTTACCCACTCAGATCGTCATCAAACGATCTGAGGAATATTGCGGTTTGCGACTAACAAAAAATTCGCATGATCCAGATTATAGAAACTTACCCTTGAACAATATGGGTTCCCGTTTCACCGCGTAAGGCTTCTGGTAGCTTTTCAGGGGTGGTGATGATCACACGTTTACCGCCATTGGCAATAAACGATAGGCTGGCTTCAATCTTCGGTAACATGCTACCCGCTGGGAAATGGCCTTCTTCCATGTAGCGTTGCATGTCGCTAGTGCTGGTTTCGCCAAGTGCTTTTTGTTCAGGTTTGCCGAAGTGAATACACACTTTTTCGACACCTGTGGTGATAATTAAAATATCGGCATTGAGCTCTTTCGCCAGTAAAGTTGTTGAGAGGTCTTTATCAATCACCGCGTCAACACTTTTGTAGCCACCATTGCCGTTATCAATGACTGGAATACCGCCACCACCTGCAGCAACCACCACATAATTGTGTTCTGTTAAAGTGCGGATCGCTTGTGATTCAATCACACGTTTTGGTTCGGGGGAGGCCACCACACGGCGGTAACCGCGACCAGAGTCTTCAACAAAATGCCAGTTTGGGTTTTCTTGCTGTAATTGCTGAGCTTGTTGCTCAGTAAAAAATGCCCCAATCGGCTTGGTTGGCGCGCTAAAGTTTGGGTCGTTTTTATCGACTTCAACTTGTGTCACTACTGTAATTGCTTGGCGGTTATGGCGTTTTGCTAAGACGTTAGTCAAAGCTTGTTGAACTAAATAGCCAATTCCGCCTTGAGTATCTGCCACACAGTTAGCTAGCGGTGTTAAAGGTAAACCTTCGGTTTCGTGTGCAATTTCTGCACGGCGCAAATCTAATCCAACTTGAGGTCCATTTCCATGGGTCAAAACAATGTTGTAATTACCTTCAAGCATGCCATTAATATGATGTGCGACTTCTTGAACGGCTTTTTCTTGAGCTTCGATAGACTGGCTGTTGTTATCTTTGATAATACTGTTGCCCCCGATGGCAACAACCACGAGTTCTTTCATTGTTAATATTTCCTGAGACAGAGATTTAGCTGATAGTAGGTGTACAGCGCACACCTACTATAAAAGGTTGGCTTAGTTACACTGACTTACTGAGTTTCTCAGATTTTTCAGCTTGTTGTTCTTCCACCGATTTCCGGCTATCTAAAAAGTGTTTGAGTACAAATAAAGCTGCCATCATGAGGTATGCGTAAACAAACATCAAGGTTGAACCAGTAGCAATTCCGACCGCTGGGGAGTGAATAATTCCGAAGAATACTAATATTGCTCCCGCGGCAGCAGCAATGGCTCCACGCAGTGGTTGGTTGAGGATAGCAAAGATAGCAATACAGCCCCATAACATACTGGCTAACGGCGCACCGTTACCTAAATGAACTAGACCTTGGTAATAAACACCTTTGTGTAGCAAGGTTTCAACACCAATTGCACTCGCAGAGGTGCCCGCCGCGCCCATGACACTATTAACCATCGTCAATGCCCAGTTAGCAATCCATGGGAATAGACAGATAAAGATAACGGGAACTTCAATTTTTGGCGTTTCTCGCACAACTTGGTTGGCGGTGACAACACCGATAAACACCAGTATTGGCACGATAGCGGTCATTGGAATGATAGCTAACATAAAGGCACCGATACCGAATAATGGGACGATAAACATAGTGATACCGGATGCTAGGGTATAACCTACGCTAGCGCCCATGGCTTTCCAACCCGCATGGCCGACATAAACAGTGACAGGGAATGGGTTACCCATAAAACAGCCAACTGTAGACGATAAACCGTTAGCTAACATAACCTTACGAGTATTATATTCATCACCTGCAGCATGCGCACTTTCAATATTTTCAAGGTCGAAGATATAGTTTGCTAAGCCAAGTGGTACCGCAGACGCTAAGTAAGGCAGAGCGTGTGGCAGGCCTTGGAAGAAGCTATCAATATGTATGCCCGGCGGGTTGAAACCAAATGACGCCATTGAGTCTTTGATTGCTTCCGCACTTTGCAAGCCAGAAACCCATGCCAATACCGTACCGGCAATTAGCAGCAATAAGCCAGTTGGGATGCGAGCAAAAATCGGTTTTTTACCAAACCAGTTAATGAAAATTAATAACAGCACAATGAATGAAACCGTTGGTGCTTCAAACGCTTGCAGCATCGGGTTCATCGCTAGTAACAGTAATCCTAAACCTG
Source organism: Providencia sp. PROV048 (assembly GCF_033688165.1). Lineage (NCBI taxonomy): Bacteria > Pseudomonadati > Pseudomonadota > Gammaproteobacteria > Enterobacterales > Morganellaceae > Providencia > Providencia sp. PROV048. Next base: position 196,432 of record NZ_CP096360.1, read on the forward strand.
ACAAACAGGATAACAGTACGGTGCGAGGGATCATCTTACGGATGGTTTCACCTAAGAAAGAACCACCGACGAGGATCATTGATTCGACAAAACACCAAACCAGCGCAATTTGGATCGCAAATTCAGCATTCTGTGTTGTTTGGTAGACAGGCATGATGACTAAGAACGTCACCGTAAAGATAGAAGGCGCACTGGGCCCTGATGGTAAAGCGGTGACATCATTGCGTCCAGTTTGCTTTATCATTTGCTGGCCAAAGTAAGCATAGCTCACGCTGGCAAGTAAAACAGCGAAACCAAAGGCTGGTGCGATACGGCCGTAAACAATTTCTGATGGGATGCCGACAACGAAAATCAAGAGACCCATCATGGTGAGTAGGTTGGTTAGGTTATTGGTCATTAAGCCGAAGTAGGCGGCCAAATCCCCACGTTTCCATTTGATATTTAGTATACTCATAAGTATTCTCCCATACCCGTCATTACCCATCATACTTTAAGCTGCAACTGTGTTGGCTACACTCGGCTACACAGGTCACATACTGAAGTATGCTCCCTGAGATATCCTCGTTTGCCGCCTTGCTGCAACTTAAATTATTTTGGGTAACTGCTTACTCATTTTAAGCCGCAACAAAGTAGTTTTTGTTTTACTTCTGTATGTAAATAATTTGGGTATTGATATTTTATTATTGCCCAACCGGAGTTGGGCGTCTTTTTTATGATTGGAAACTAAGCATATTTCTGTGCGTAGGCCAACATGGCTTTTTCAAAGCAATCAAACGGCGGGTGAACAATACCTGCCCCAATCATACCGATGCCCGCATCTTTATGGGCAATGGCTGTGTTGATAACAGGTAAAATACCACTGGCTGAAACCTTCGTAATATCAATAGCTGTAGGGATACCCATAAAGCCCAGTAATGGAATAGTCACGTTCGGGTTCTCACCTAAGGTGATTTCACGCATTTGGCGAGAGAAATCGACCGCTTCTTCTACCGTACCGCCAACGAGTGCCACAATAGCTGGCGCTGTTGCCATAGCAAAACCGCCAATACCGTAGGTTTCTGTGATTGCAGAGTCACCGATATCTAAACCAGAGTCTTCTGGTTTGTAACCTGCAAACATCGGACCGATAACTTGCTGAGAAGGCCCTGTGAACCATTGACCTGGTAGTCCACTAATGCGTAAACCAAATTCATAGCCATTACGCGCCATGGTCGTGACAACAGTGCTGTATTCGATACCGTGAGCCGCATCCATTGATGCTTTACACATCGCCATCCACGTTGGGCCGGAGAAGTAATCGCTGCTTGCAACAAAATCAAAGACTTCTTTTTGTTGTGCGACAGAGAAATCAGTTTGAATGATCCCAGTCGTGAGCGCTTGGATAAGTAAGGTTGTTCCTGCATTGTTACGGTTATGGCACTCATCGCCCATATGTAGTGCTTGCGCAAGCATCAAACGTAGGTCGATTTCACCGATGATTTTCATTGCGTCACGCAGCATTGGGCCTAATACATCACGCATCCAATTTAAACGGTCTATTACACTTTGGTCGTTGGCACCCATGCGCAGAATTTTTGCCATTTGCTCACTGAGGTTAGTAAACGCGCGGTTACCATAGGTTTTATTTTCAACGATATGCATAAACATCGATGCAGAAGTGACACCTGCCATCGAACCTACACAATCGTGTTCATGGCAAGGGGAGAAAATGATTTCCCCCGAGGCCGCAACGCGTTCTGCATCAGCTAAGTCTTTCGCTAATCCTTCGAAAACCAGCGCTCCCGTCACCGCACCTTTCATCGCGCCACACATATCTTTCCAAGCAACCGGTGGACCTGCGTGTAGGATAGTATTTTTAGTCATGCCCGGAATCACATTAATCGCTTGGTCGTAACCGATTAACACAGGTTGAGATTGAATAATGCGCTCAAGCGCTTGGGCATTGGCGGCTGCAATTTTTTCTTGTAGTGCGGCATTACCTTCAATTTGGTCGAGGGCGCGGATAACCGCAACGTTGCCTTGTCCGGGAGGAGTCCAGTTTAAATGCGTAACTGGAACATGTTGTTTTTTTAGGTCATCACTGAACATTTCGATGCCAACATTGATGACATTTAATGGCTGCTTAAATAATGAAGTCATTATGCTTTCTCCCCTTTCCATACAAACTCACGCCCTAATAAACCGGTATTGGTGCTGCTACTTGCCCAGATGACTCCAGCATCTGTTAGCATTTTGACTTGCGCATCCATCGATGGGGTGTCTTGGTCAGTGCCCAGCACATAGCCTAAAATTTCTAATTCACGCCCATCTTGTTTAGCAATATTCTTCGCTTCTTTAATTGCGTCGATCATCACGCCTACTGGGTCTTCGTGAGAACCAAAGCCCAAAACGAAGTCCATCATAATGACGCCAACTTCAGGGTCGCGAGCCTCTTGTAATAAGCGTTCAATGCGGTTGGTAGGGTCGATCATTGGGTGCGGTTTACCGTTGGTAAAGTCGTCATCACCAAAGTCGAGGAAAGTGTGTGCAATACTTTTGTTGAGGTCTTTTAAGCGATAATCAGGGTTTGGCTGAATATTGCTGTAAACATCATCGTATTTCTCCAATGCGGCAAACATGGCTTCATCGCATAGCGTTCCACCACAGAATAAGCCACGAATATATTTCTGCTCAGGTTTCAGTTTTGCTCTGACTTCGTCAATAAGTGGTAAATTAAGCGGGTGTAAATCTAAATCTTCTTTGCGAATACCGGTTAATAGAACGGCTTTCAGTGCGGCTTCTTTGGTGCCCTGAGCAAAGGTTAGACCCGGTTTGTCTTCTGGTAGTGGTTGGCTACCTAAGAAACACACAACAACCGGTTTGTGGCATTTTTCCGCTTGTTCTAACACTTTTTTCGCAACGTTAGGAGCTGGTGGCTTAGAGATCAATGCGATAACTTGGGTTTCATCATCGGCATCAAGCATTTTCAGGGCATCAATCATCATGATACCGCCAATTTTCTCGCTTAAATCGCGACCACCGGTACCAATTAATTGGGAAACGCCTGCGCCAAATTCGTGAATACGGACGCTGAGTTCTTGGCTACCCGTACCGGATGCACCGATGATGCCAATGCTGCCACGGCGAACGCTATTACCAAAGCACAGCGCGGTTCCGTTGATAATGGCAGTTCCGCAGTCAGGGCCCATCATCAGCAAACCTTTCTTGCTAGCCAATTGTTTAAGGGCAAGTTCATCTTCAATGGAAACGTTATCGGAAAACAGCATGACGTTGAGGTCATTTTCTAACGCAATGCGCGCTTCACGAGCAGCAAACTGACCATTGACTGAAATGACGGCGAGGTTGGCATCTGGGATATGCGTCTTCGCTGAATTAATGGTGGCGTATTTGGCTTCATGTTGCCCACCACCCTGATTTTTCTTATTAAATAAGTCTTCGATAGCAATTAATGTGGCATCGTTTGCTTCATCGCTTGGGCCTTTAATGACAATCATTAAATCGCCATTTTTGGCCTCTTCTAATTCAGGTGTTAGTAACCCTAAATTACGTAAAACGCCTTTATTCATCTCTGTTGCCATTGCGACGAACGCTTGCTCAACATTGTCGAGTTGATTGGCTTTTGTCGAAATAGACATCAGTGATACGGAATCAAAATAGGTATTCTTTTTTATGACAACTTTAGTCGACATAGTTTTCTCCGAAATAATGGGTGATATACAGGGCATCTCGCAAGCCAAATAGCATGTCGCTGCCAGAACTCGACCCGATATTTAAAATCTCTAAAAATTGTGGATAAATATATGTTTCTTTCGCATCAACTAATGATTGAATTAATTGCTGCATATTTTCTCGATATTCTTGGTTTAACGCTTTTTCCAATGTGATGGCACTAATTGGTGTCGTCTGGCTGAGGCTTTGGGTTATTCCTTGATAAAACTCAGGGTAAAAAGTGGCAGCCGGATGACCGGTTAATAATAAAAATGCCATTAACCCAACTAAGTAATCATCTCCTGATGGTGTTAGCCCGATACCTAATCCAACAAGCTGGCGGATCACATCGATAACATTTTCTTTGTTTTTCTTAATTATTGATTCAATCAATTTAGAACGTAATTGAACCAATTGCGCTGTCATAGTGAGATAAAAAAAGTTATCTCCCTGATATTTAAATAGAGAATTTTTATTTTCAGTTAAGATTAGATCCAAATTACTTATTTGTTCTTCGATATATAATAAATAATTTAATTTTTTCAGTTTGTTATCGCTAAAGTTGATAACAGGTTGCCGCCATTCTTTACATAAAGAAAATGATATTAAATAATGACTACCAATCAATATTTCTTTATTTGATAAATTAATGTTCTCTCCTTCTTTAATATCGAAAAGAGAAAAGTCTTTATTGATTAGTCGGCAACTATTTGGTGCATTATCTAACTGAGAACAAAGCAAAGTATAAAGTTCATTATCAATAGAAAAGTTAATGGCTTTATTAAAAACTTGTTCTACTGTTCCTTGGGGTTGTGGCTGATGAAACAAATTGAGAAAATGTGTATCAGCCGTTAGCCCGTATAACCTTTGCCGATGAGATATGGATGCGTTCACATGCCTCCTTATCTATACTCACCATACTTCAAATTACATGGGTGTTAACTGCACTCAGCAACCCGAATGATTTAGAGTATATGGTTTAATTATGCGCCCGCGGCAATCAGCAGCTCTACAATTTCGTTGTAACCCTTTTCACGCGCTAACTCTAATGGTTTTTTACCATATTTATCAGTCATATGTGGGTTTGCACCATGGTCTAATAGCAATTTAACGATTTGCTGTTGTTTTTCGCCACCGTCATTGAGCACGATAGCTTCTAATAGTGGTGTCCAGCCCACGAAGTTGGTGTGGTTAACATTAATCTCGGTTTTTTCAAGTAATTCGCGAACAATTTCCACGTGGCCTTTTTCACTTGCAGGTGTAATGCCCACGCCACCAAAACGGGTTAATAAATCTAAATTTGGTTTTGCAGGCAAGACAATACGCAATAAAGTGAGGTCATTATTAAGACAACTTAATAAGAAAGGGTTAAAACACGTTTGGTCTTGTTTATTAATATCCGCCCCTGCATTAATCAGAAAAGAAACACATTCATAATGTTTATTTAGGCTGGCATTGACGATAGCTGTACGGCCCTGACGGTTGGTGGTATTAATATCTACACCTTTTTCAAGACAACTTTTTAATATTTCTAATTGTCCTTGTTCAGCGGCGGTTAAAAAATCGTGAGCGAGAGTACTAGCGGTCATCATTTTCCCCTTAGGTTGGTTTTTATTACCAACATAGATAAAGACAATTTAAAGGTGACTTCGAATATATAATGATTAGAGCATAGCAATTGTCATTAATAAAAAGAATCCATTTAAATTTAATTCATCAATGAGGCGTTTAATTGTTGAATTCAATTCAATAATCCGGCTTTTTTGTGCGTGCGAGCATTATTTTTAATCGTTATTTGATAGTTTATGGCCATTTTTTGACCCGAATTGTGTGATTTTCTTTGTTAATTAAAATCGAAAATCATGATTTACTCAGTTCTGTGATAGACATCAAATTGAAAGTTTTTAATTTGTTAAATTTGTAATTTTATTGATCGCAATCGTGTCGATTGTTAATACTTGGTTTGCCTATTTAATTCAATAATATTAGGTATTTCGAATATTAATAGTTACTTTAAAGGTGTGGTTTTTACTTGGCGAAAATGCATATCAAATTTAATCTATTCCAGTTGTTAATAATTCTGTTAAGCTATAAAAATGTGCTCGAAAAATAATCTGATTTTTACGTTATTGAATTTTATTCACATAAAAATATGATTTGTCTAAATTTTAAACATTTTTGGCGGTGGGCATGAACTCAATTTTTACGGAAGAAAACTTACTGACTTACACAACAGCGGCGAAGTTTGCGAGTTTTAGTAAAGCAGCGGAAGAATTAGGCGTGACCACCTCCGCGGTGAGTTATACCATCAAACGTATCGAAACCTATTTAGATGTGGCGTTATTTATTCGTAATACCCGTAATATTGAACTCACCGAAGCCGGTTATTATTTTTATCGCAAAGCAACCGACTTGCTTAATAATTTCCATTCCATTCAAAAAAGTATTTATTCTATTGAGCAAGGTATTGAAGCGCGGGTACGTATTTGTATTAATCAGTTATTATATACGCCCTATCATACCGCTAGGTTATTGCAAATATTAAAAAAACAGTTTGCTACCTGCCACATTACAGTGACAACAGAAGTGTACAATGGGGTTTGGGATGCCATTATTAATAACCATGCGGATATTGCGATTGGCGCTCCAGGCACTTTGATGGATGGCGGTGGAATTGACTACACTGAAATTGGTGCGATTCACTGGCAATTTGCTATAGCGGCAACTCACCCTTTGGCGTTGATGCCAGAGCCCATCGCTGAGAGCCAGTTGCGTCTTTATCCAAATATTATGGTAGAGGATACCGCGCATACCATTAATAAGCGGGTGGGCTGGCTACTACATGGGCAAGAGGCAATTCAAGTTCCTGATTTTAATACTAAATGCCAGTGTCAGATACTCGGTGAAGGGATTGGCTTTTTACCCGATTATATGATCAAAGACCATGTTAAACATGGTTTGTTGGTAACAAAACAAATTCAGAACCCACGACAAGATTCCCATATGCTATTAGCCACACAACATTCGGCTACTGGGCTTGTGACGCAGTGGATCCGTAAAGAATTTGGTGAAAAGGGGGTTTTAGCAGACCTCTACAGCGACCTCCTAAAACCCATAAATTAGTATTATTGGCTAGCGACATCAAGGGCTTTATCGATGGCGTCAGGGATCACTGAACCGTGGTTTTTGCCGTCGAACAACGTAAATTCACAGTGCCTTTGGTGGTTTGCAATTTCAGTGCAAACTTGGCGTGTGCTAATCCAACTTTTGCGCGCTTGGTAATTTTGTACTTGTTCGGCGCTCAATTTGGATAAATCAGGGCTCTCTTCTAAACCGCCTAAAGTCACAAATAAGGGGGAAGCCGTTTGTTTCGCCGTCAGTTTCGCTAAATCCACCATACTTCCTTTACCCCACCATAATGATGGGCTGGCCGAAACATAAAACTGAAAATCATCCGGTTGTTGTTGGTATGCCATCAAGGTAAATAATCCACCAAATGAATGGCCAAATAGGGTTTGCTTGCTTTTATCGATAGGAAACTGCTGCTCTGCCCATGGGCGAATAGTGTCAGTTAAAAACTGGTATAGCGCAGGGGAGCCGCCCCCTTGTTTAAAATCGTCACCTGCAACAGGTGGGGTATAGTCGTAAGTTCGCCATGCTTTTGGAAAGGCTTCATCGATTGGATAACCAATTCCAATAATAATCGGTAGTTTATCTACGTGGAGCTTTTCAACAGCGCGATTAACGGCTTTAGGATATAAGCCATTGCCATCAAGCATATACAGGACAGGGCGTTGTGCGGTGACATTATAGGGTACCGCACTGTATATGCGCAGCGCACGGTCACCGTAGGCCATATCCGTTTGTTGGATATCGTAAAATTGGCTGACTTGCTCGTCCATACTCGGGATAGTCTGGCTAGGGCGTGCGAATGCACTGCTTGCCATACATAATAATAAGCTGGAAATTAATAATTTATTCAATACTCGTCATCCTTCAAGCTGCAGGGGTGTTGACTACGCTCAGCAACCCGAATTACATACTTTTGAGGGTATACCTGAAACAGGCACACCCTCAGAGCTAATTAGAAACTAACGTTAACGTTCGCCCAATAGCGGCGTCCGTCTTCAATATCCCAGTTGCCACCACCTTGTGCATCAATTTTATCGCCTTTTTCATTACCAATATTTAATACCGCAAAGTTGAGTTTGGTATTTTTCAATAATTGATAGGTCGCACCGACATCCATAGTGGTATAGCCATTACGGTAACGAGGGACTGATGTACCATTACGCTGTGCTGCCCAAACTTGTTTTCCCACATATTGCGCACGGGTATACAAGTTGAGGTCTTCGCTAAACTGCCAATCTAATTTCGCATTGGCTAAGTGTTTTGGTGTCTTATCCAAAGGATAGCCCTTTAAAGATTGTCCACTAGTTAGCTTTTCATCATCACTTTTACGTTCTGAGTCGGTATAGGTATAGTTCAAACTCAGCTTCCAATCTTCTATAATTGGAATACCTGTTGCGACTTCAACCCCTTTAATGTTTGCTTTACCGACATTGTCATAGGTATACAATTTTAGGCCTGTAAGAGGGTCAGTTCCACCAGTGTAATAACTGGTTAATTTATTTTTAAAATCAGTATTAAAGAAGGTTAAGCTTGCATCAAAGCCTGATTCATGGTTATAGGCAATGCTGATTTCTTCACTAACACTTTTTTCGGGTTTCAGGTCAGGGTTACCATGAATGATACCTAAGCCTTTTTCAGTAGACGTTCCATAACTCGGGCTAATTTCGCGTAATGTTGGCGCGCGGAATGCAGATGAAACGCCCCCTTTAATGGTAATCTCATCGGTGAGGTAATAGACGGCATAACCTCTTGGGTTCCAGTGGTCGCCATAAAATTCATGGTGATCTAAACGTAACCCACCCGTCAATATCAGATTCTCTGTTGCCGTGAACTCATTTTCTAAGAAGAAAGCGTGTTGTTCCGCGGTCATTTTCGCATTTTCAGTTGTTGATGAGCCTGTTGCAGAGGTGTCTTTTAGTTTCGCATACTGGAATTGACCACCAACGGTTAGGATATTGTCTGGTAAAAACGCAACCACTTTTCCATCAACGACTGTATTGGTAATTTCGGGTACTCGTGCGTCATAACGGTATTCTGTAATTTTAGTCGCAGGGTCTGTTATGTCTGTTTTAGTTCTTTTTTTCGTATTCTCTTGATAAACACTCAACTCAGTATTGAATGAATCCCAGTCCCCTTTATAGGTTAAAGCAAAATGGTTACGGTCATTATGGATTTCAGAGTGTTTATTTGCTCTTGGCTTACCATTAAACTCACTGGTTGGTGCAAGGGAGTAACCCGGTTTTTCTTCCCTTTCCTGCGTGGTTCTACCCGCTTCTAATAAGAAAGTCTGGTGTAAACGTCAGTTTTGCGGTTAGGCTCTTATTATCTTTCTTGTGATGGCCATCAGCGATTTTATCTTCTTGGCGGTAATCCCCACCACCATATAATTGCAGGCCGAGTTTATCTTGAATTAATGGGCCTGATAGGTAGAAGTTACCGTCGGTGGAATTACCGCTATCGCTATTTTCTTGAATAATCGCGCCTGTTGTCACACTACCGTGCCATTCATTGGTCACTTTTTTGGTGATGATATTGATAACACCACCCATCGCATCAGAACCATACAGGGAGGACATAGGTCCACGGATCACTTCGATGCGTTCAATCGCTTCAACAGGTGGCATAAAGCCCGCTTCAAAACCACCACTGCCGTTTGGACGTGATTCACGGCTGTTTTGACGACGCCCATCGACCAATATCAACGTATATTCGCCGGGTAAGCCGCGGATATTAATATCTTGTTTGTTGGCAGCACCAACGATACTCACCCCTTCCACGTCTTTAACGGCATCGGCGAGGTCACGGACAGGTTTATTTTGTAATTGGTCTGCACTGATCACGGTCACACTAGCAGGAGCATCACGCAGTTGTTGCGAGAAGCCTGACGCACTGACGACCATGGTATCTGTTTTATTGTCTGCTGCTGTAGCGCTAAATGAAGATAAAGCCGCACAAACACCGGCGGCAATAAGGGTGTAGTGATATTGCGAAGTCATAGTTATCCCTAGTAAATATAAATGAGAATGATAATTATATTGTTTGCGAATACTATCACTAAAACATATCAAAAATAAATAATGAGCTAGCTAATTTATGAGCAATATTTGATCTCAGCTAAGAATTTTCCCCTACGGTGTTTTCCCCTTTTACGACTTTTGCCAAGCTTAACGAAAAATTAAGGTTTAACTTTGGTTTATGGTGTTTGGCTGTGCGCGAATTTACTCTAGCGCCAACATTCACTAGAAAAATTTGAGTTATATGAAATACACATTTTTAGCCATTTTATGCAGTTTTATTATGATGGTCGCTCATGGGGTACAAGCGGAGGAAATACGCTTAAGTGTGACTCATCCGCAAAAAATTAAAGTTGCGGATACGGTTAGCCTTCCTGGCCAATTTGTGGCGAGAAATGAAATTTCTATCGGTTCTCCATTGCAACAACAAATCGTCACCGCAGTATTTGTGGAAGAAGGGGAGTGGGTGGAGAAAGGCCAATTGCTTGCCACCTTAGAATCACCAATCCAAAGTGCTGCTGTACAACAATTGAAAGCTGAAATTGATAAGGCCGCGGCTTATATCAAACAGCAAGAAGCACTCAGTAGGCAGTCACAAAGTGAGCTTCAGCGCTTGTCTCCGCTCGCCAAAACGGGCGTGATCTCTGCGAATGATTTTAATAAAGCTAAGTCAGAAACGGCTGCACAACATGCGCTATTAGCGGCAAGTCGTGCAGAGTTACGCCAGTTGCAAGCGCAATTACAGCGCGAACAAAGCCAAGAAGATAAAGCAAAAATCATTGCACCCGTTGCTGGTGTTATCAGCGAGCGTCATGCAATGAGTGGTACGTTATCGGATAATGCTTTGTTATTTAAACTAATCGAAAATAATGAATTAGAGTTTGAAGCGCTAGCACACCCATCAGAATTGAACCGTATTGTGGGGAGCAATCCCGTCACTATCCAAATTAACGACAATAAAGCGGTTTCGGGTAAACTCCGCTTTTTAGCGCCGAAAATCGAGGCATTAACCCAGCTAGGGAAAATTAGAGTGACGCTGACCGACCCGATTAAATCGATGAGGTTGGGAGAAACTGGCACGATGCGTTATACAAATTCACCTCGTGAATATATATCACTGCCTTATAGTGCGATTCGTACGGAGCCAGATGGTCAGCGTTTTATTTTTAGTGTGACAAATGATGGGCGCGTAAAAAAACAACCCGTCCAAATAGGTAAAATTCAACATGGTCATGTTGAAATATTAAGCCCATTAACTGCTAACCTTGACGTGGTGACTTACGCTCAAGCCTTTTTATCTGAAGATGATAAAGTTGTTCCTGTAAGGGCACCGCAATGAAGCTCCAGCTATCGTCTTGGGCGATCACGCGTCCTATCCCAACAATTGTGATTTTTTTGGCGCTGACAATTGCAGGGCTATTTTCCTTTAACCACCTCCCCGTCACCGCAAACCCAGTGATCACCTTTCCAATTGTGACAGTAACCGTCACTCAGGACGGTTCATCGCCAACGGAGCTAGAAAATGCGGTCACCAAGCGAGTTGAACGTGCAGTATCGGGCATTCCGGGGATCCGTCATATCACCTCATCCATCAGTGAGGGGGCATCAACCACCACCATTGAGTTCGATTTGAGTATTGATGCGCATGTAGCGACCAATGATGTCAGAGAGCAAATAGGGCAAATTCGTGGAGAACTACCACAAACCATTGATGAACCTCTTATCAACCGTATAGATGTTGAGGGCGGAGCTATTTTGCGCTATTCCGTTTCATCAGAAACGGAGTCCATTGCAGATTTATCATGGTTTGTCGATGATACCGTCAGCAAGCAGCTGATTACCGTTCCCGGCGTGCAAAAAGTGAGCCGACTGGGGGACACGGAGCGGGTGATCCGCATTGAGCCAGATGCCAACAAACTGGCGGCCATGCAGATATCCATTGCCAGTATCAATGAGTTGCTCAAAAATAATCATCAAAATTCTGCTGGGGGAAATGCGAAATACAACGCATTGCAACACACCATTCGTGTGTTAGGGGAAAAGCAGGCAGTAGATGATATTAAAAACCTCATGCTACCCATTGATAACCAAAAATCTGTCAGGTTGGGTGAAATCGCTAATATTTATGATGGCCATAAAAATGTGAAATCTATTTCGCAACTTGATGGTAAAGAGGTTGTCGGGTTTGCGGTGTACCGTATGAAAGGCTCGAATGACACCAAAGTGGCACAAGGGGTCGCAGAGGTACTGGAAAAACTGCAAAAAAACAACCCCAATGTGGAAATAAGCCTGATTTCATCAACCGTTAAATATACAGAATCGAGTTTTACCATAACCATCCAAACCTTGTTGGAAGGGGCTTTTTTAACCGTTATTATCGTGTTTTTCTTTTTGAAAAGCTGGCGAGCCACTTTGGTGGCAGCAGTGGCATTGCCTCTGTCGATATTACCGACCTTTTTTATTTTGATGTTATTTGATTACAGCTTAAATAGCATCACATTACTGGCTCTGACGTTGGTGATCGGTATTTTAGTGGATGATGCGATTGTTGAAATTGAAAATATCCAAAAATATATTGAACGCGGTGAACGGCCGTATCTTGCTGCATTGAAAGCCTCTGATGCAATAGGTTTTGCGATTGTTGCCATTACGCTAACTATTGTCGCAGTATTTTTACCCGTTAGCTTTATTGGCGGCTTTGTGGGGCAATATTTTGTACCATTCGGTATTACCGTTTCTGCCGCCGTGTTGTCTTCCTTGTTGGTGGCAAGGTTAGTCACGCCATTAATGGCTGCCTATGTATTATTGCCACAAAAAGGTGTCCATGAAAGCGTCGAAACACCAACTTGGATAGCGCGTTATACCCATTTTTTATCGATGACACTGAAACACCGTAAGTTGGTATCGACGTTAGCGGGGGGGTTTTTGATAGGCTCAGTGGCATTTACGAGTTTTTTACCCGTCGGTTTTATGCCTGATGGGGACATCAGTGTTAGTCAAATCAATATTGAGTTACCACCGGGAACACCTGTTGAACAAACACAGCAAAAAATTAATGAAATCGCCAAGCAGCTAAAAGATAGGCCTGAAATCTTATCGACCTATACGATTGCAGGGATCGCTGATGACTCTGAAGGTATTGCTCAGCACAAAGGGCAGATGGTTTTAACCTTAACAGAACCAAGCGAGCGTGAACTTTCCCAAAAGGAGTTTGAGCTGGCTATCTCTGAATGGTTAAGCCAAAAAATCGATGCACGTTATACCTTCAGTAACAGCAATGGCGGCAAGGAATTTTCCTTAATGTTTACGGGCAGTGACCCCGAGCAACTGGAAAAATCGATGCAAAAGTTACGTGATGCCATTGCTAAAGTGGACGGATTTAAAAATGTGCAGGTGATGAAGCCTCTATTGCGTAAAGAACTGATTGTTAAACCTAATGTTGTTGATATTGGCCGTGCGAATGTCAATGTGGAAGAAATTGCCAATACCTTGCGTATCGCCACCATGGGGGAGGCAAACTCACGTAGCGCTAAGTTTAATTTGCCTGATAGGCAATTAGCGGTACAAGTGATTTTACCGGAGTCCCAGCAAAATAATATTGATGCGCTGAATAATTTGTATGTAAGAAGTCAAAATGGGCAAAGTGTCCCGATTAAATCTGTCGCTAATATTGACTCCAGTGATGGGCCTTCTCAAATTGAGCGAATTAACCGCCAAAGACAGATGTCGATAGAAGCCAATTTGGAAGGGATCACACTAGGGGAAGCATTAGATATTGTGGCGCTACTTCCTGAGTATCAACAACTGCCACACAGTATTTCCCAAGTGGAATACGGTGATATGGAATATATGATTGATATGTTTGAACGCTTTGGTACCACGATGGTATTCAGTGTGTTACTGGTTTTTGCCATTTTAATTGTGTTGTTTAAAGATTTCATTCAACCGATTACCATACTGGTTGCTTTACCCTTTTCGATTGGTGGTGCAATTATAGCCTTAGTGTTATACGGTGCGATGATCGATTTACCTGTCATTATTGGTATTTTAATGCTGATGGGGATTGTGACGAAAAACTCGATTTTGCTGGTGGAATTCATTCTTGAAAAACAACGTTCGGGTATGGCGCGAGAAAAAGCAATTATTGAGGCAGGACAAGAACGTATTCGGCCCATTATTATGACGACCTTTGCCATGATTGCAGGGATGATCCCATTAGTGCTAACCAGCGGGGCAGACGCCGGGTTTCGAGCCCCTATGGCTATTGCTGTGATTGGCGGCTTACTAAGTTCTACTATCCTTAGCTTGTTATTCGTCCCTGTGATTTATAGCTTGATGGATGATTTAAAACATAAATTATTACCTCAGCTCGCTAAATTAACTTCAGTGACACAAGAAGACCGCAATATTAAGCATTGGTAAAGAGATAACAGCTGGCCGAAAGGCCAGCAGAGATTGTTGACAAAGCAGGATAAAAGCGTGATTTTGCCACTTTGTGTTAAGCCCATATTTAATTGATTAATCGAGAGCTAACTTTACTCGCATGGCTTCAAATTAAAATTGAGAATTACAAATTAATGAATCATAAATATGGACTAATAAATAGAAGTATTTAATCAAAAAAAGAATATCAATAATTGAGTGACGGAATTTTTATCATAATAAATATCATTTGAACTATTTCATTAATTTTTATCGTTAATCTAATTAAGAATGAATTTCATTGTTTTGATAATAAGCATTAATCTAATGTTGAACTCTAATTCTCTTTAATTACTTGTTTTATATCAATGAATTAATGGTTTTTTGTTGGAATTAATTTGATTGTAAATTATTAGCTATTGCTTTATTACATATAGTTCGTAAATATATAGGAAGAATTAATATTGATTTCAGAACTTGAGAGTTATTATGAGTCAAGATACCCATTCAGAAACACATAATCAAAAAACGACGAATGAAAAACGCAGAACAATATGGATGGTGATAGCCACAATAATTATCATTCTATTATTTGTAGCCTACGGTGCTTATTGGTTTTTAGTTTTACGCTTTCAAGAATATACCGATGATGCCTATGTATCTGGCTTGCAAATCCCGATAGTTGCGCAAACAACGGGTAATGTTACTCAAGTTAACTTTGAAAACACCGACTTGGTAAAGGCGGGTGATGTACTCGTTGTATTAGATAAAACTAACGCCCGCTTAGCATTCGAACAAGCCAAACATGATTTAGCAACAACCGTGCGCAAAACCAAAGAGCTCTATATCAATGGTGATGAATATCAAGCACAAATTCAAAAAAACCGGGTGACACTTGCGCAAGCTCAAAAAGATTATCAACGTCGTGTGGCTTTAGGCCGCAGTGGTACCATTTCGAAGGAAGACTTACAGCACTCCCAAGAAGCGGTGCAACTTGCTCAGGCAGCTCTGGATATTTCTATTCAACAATATAATGCCAACCGTGCGTTGTTGCGTAATACGGAGCTTAAAAAACAACCAGCAATTCAGCAAGCGGCTGATAGTGTACGCAGTGCGTGGATAAACTTACAACGTACTGAAATTAAAAGCCCGATGACGGGGTATGTTTCACGGCGGAATG
Source organism: Providencia sp. PROV048 (assembly GCF_033688165.1). Lineage (NCBI taxonomy): Bacteria > Pseudomonadati > Pseudomonadota > Gammaproteobacteria > Enterobacterales > Morganellaceae > Providencia > Providencia sp. PROV048. The sequence goes on from NZ_CP096360.1 coordinate 211,888, forward strand.
TTCAAGTCGGTTCTCAAGTCAGCCCACAAAGCTCTTTAATGGCCATTGTGCCTGTCCAGCCTGTTTGGGTAGATGCAAACTTCAAAGAAACCCAACTGGAAAAAGTCCGTATTGGGCAACCCGTGACGATTAACAGTGATTTTTACGGAGATGATATCGTTTATAACGGTACCGTTGTCGGGCTTGATATGGGAACCGGCAGTGCTTTCTCATTATTACCCGCCCAAAACGCGACAGGGAACTGGATTAAAGTCGTACAGCGCTTGCCTGTACGCGTTGAATTAGACCCTGAGCAGGTGGCGAAGCACCCATTACGCATTGGGTTATCCATGAATGTCACCATCGATATTAAAGACCAGAATGGCCCTGTTTTAGCGGAAGTTCAGCGTACAGCACCTGCATTTGAAAGTGATGTGTTGGTCTTAAACTTAAGTGATGTCGACCACATCATCGACACTATTATCAGCGATAACGCAGACTAGCTTGAAAGGAGCCGTTGTGGCAGATATTCAACCACTTAAGGGTGCAAAACTGGTATGGGCAACCATTGCGTTGTCCCTTGCGACCTTCATGCAGGTGCTTGATTCCACGATTGCTAACGTGGCTATCCCGACGATTGCGGGAAACCTCGGGGTTTCCATGTCACAAGGAACATGGGTAATTACCTCGTTTGGCGTATCGAATGCAATTTCAATTGCGATTTCAGGTTACTTAGCGAAGCGCTTCGGTGAAATCCGTGTTTTCTTATGGGCAACAGCACTTTTCACCTTATTTTCATTGCTTTGTGGCTTTTCCGATAGCCTGGGTATGCTAATTTTATACCGCGTATTGCAAGGCGCCGTTGCAGGGCCGGTGATCCCGCTTTCACAAAGCCTTATCATGCGTTGCTATCCGCCAAAAATGCAAAATATGGCGTTAGCATTTTGGTCGATGACGATTATTTTAGCCCCAGTATTCGGTCCTATTTTTGGTGGTTATATTAGTGATAACTTCCATTGGGGCTGGATATTCTTTATGAATGTGCCTTTAGGCATTTTCGTCATTATTGTCGGCTCTATTATCCTAAAAGGGATGGAGTCGACGGTTGTGAAAGTGCCATTCAATGTGATTGGTTTGGCACTACTTTCTGTGGGAGTTGGTTGCTTACAAGTTCTGCTCGACAAAGGTAAGGAACTGGGATGGTTGGCGTCTAATGAAATTGTTATCTTAGCCGTTGTTTCAGCGATTGCGTTGGTATTCCTCGTTATTTGGGAACTCACAGATAAAAACCCAATTGTCGAATTATCGTTATTTAAATCGCGCAATTTTACCATCGGAACGATTTCTGTCAGCTTGGCATATATGGCCTATTTCGGTGCTATTGTCTTGTTGCCGCAACTTTTACAGGAAGTTTATGGCTATACGGCAACATGGGCAGGGCTCGCATTGGCACCCATTGGCTTATTGCCTGTGTTGTTCTCGGCTCCAGTGGCAAAACTATCCGATTTTCTCGATATTCGCTGGATAGTGACCTTTAGCTTTGTATTCTATGCAATTTGCTTCTTCTGGCGTGCATATACTTTTGAACCGAGTATGGGCTTTTCTGCTGTGGTTTGGCCACAATTGGTACAAGGGATGGCTGTGGCTTGTTTCTTTATGCCACTGACTACATTGACACTTTCAGGTTTACCGCCGGAAAAACTCGCTTCCGCGTCGAGTTTAGCTAACTTCTTCCGTACCTTAGCGGGTTCAATAGGGACTTCCATTACCACAACTCTGTGGAGTGATAGAGAAGCCGTGCATCATAGCCAATTAACGGAATTTATTACCGATTACAATCCTGAATCTTTAGGGATGTATCAAGAAATGGCCGCTCATGGGCTGAGTACCGAACAGACTTCCGGTTTCATTGCCCAGCAAATTACTAGCCAAGGGTTAATTATTGCTGCAAATGAGATTTTCTGGTTATGCGGTTGGGTATTTATTGCGCTGATTATTACCGTTTGGTTTGCTAAGCCACCATTTGGCAGTAATGCGAAATAATTAATGGATGGGGCTACGTATTTTAGCCCCATCTAGCTTATAACTGGGATTTAGGGATAACATTCTCGAAACTTAGAGTGGGTCGGTTCGTTTCGATTTCTTTGAGTGGTTCGACTTCTTTAAAGGTGTTTAAGCAGCGTGTGACTAAGTTTTGATAATCTTTAGTTCCGCTGGTTTTCCACGCAATTTCTTTGTCTGATAAAGCGCGCAAGACTTTGGCTGGAGTGCCGACAATTAAACTATTTTCTGGAAAGATAGCTTCAGCTTTGACGAATGCGCATGCGCCCACTATGGAATTTTCGCCAATTACGGCTCCATCCATAATTACACTATTCATCCCGACTAGCGCATTACGTTTGATATGGCAGCCATGCAAAATTGCCCCATGACCAATGTGCCCATTTTCCTCGACGATCGTTTCATATTGCGGGAAACCGTGCATGACACAATTATCTTGCACATTGGCACCATCTTTAATGATCAAGCGACCAAAGTCCCCACGTAAGCTGGCGTTTGGGCCAATATAGACATTTTTGCCAATAATAACATCACCAATCACCACAGCAGTAGGGTGCACAAAACTTTCAGGGCTTACGACGGGCGTAATACCATCGATTTGATAAAAAGGCATACAGGCTCCTGTAATGTGTATTTAGGCGGCTATATCTCTGAGTACTCCACCAAAGCGGCGATAATAAGCGCTGGATGGCTGAGGTAGTTCGCCAACCGTCGTTTCGCACTGTTCAGAAACATATTGGGTTGCCGCTTGATCAATGCGTTGATAAATATTGGTGCAAAGATGGCGAGCAATATGGCCTTCCCATTGTGTAGGAAGGAGTTCATCAGGTAATAACGGGTCTTTAAGCGTGACACGGCGGTAGAAGTGGATCAGTAACAAACGTAGCTGAAAGCAGTGTTCAGGGGAAATTTGTGCGTCAGTATTTTCTTTAAGAAGTAATGCAAGTGGCCTAAATAAGGAAATGAACTGATGATAATGCTCTGAAATTTCTTGCAAAGACCAAGCGTGTGAAACCAGTTCTTTGAGGTTTTTTTCTGAGCGGCTATAGGGGTAATCGGCATGAAAATAAATGGCATTTTCCGTAGCATTGAGTTCATTAAGTAGTGTTGGTACATCACTTTGCGCACAGCTTGGTGCCGCCATGAGTGACGTGTTAAATTGCCCGAAACCGAGCCAACTCAGTTCCTTTTTTAGCCTAATTTTTTCGTCTTTATCAGCCGCTTCGAGGAGTAGTAAGTCCCACTTTCCATCCCAATCAGGCTGCCCTGCGAGGTAAATTTTATTTTCTGCACGGCGAAATCGACTTTGTCCGCGCTCAGAAATGCGGTAATAGCTGCGACGGCCGATTTTTTCTACATCGAGCCAACCTTCTTTTTGTAAACGGAAAACGGAGGTTCGAACAAAGCGGTCAGTAAAGCCCATCGGTTCTAACAGCTTAGTTAAGCTTCCTAGCCACACTTCACCACCACGATGGTGCAAAGCATCACCATAGAGTGAGCTAATGAGAGACGTACCACTAATGGGCTGGCTTGCTATTGCATGTTGTATGAATTGGCTAAGTTTATTTTCCATTTATATTTCATCTATAAAATTTATGTATCAGAAGGCTTACTGAATAGTAGACATAAATTTAAAGGTTGTCTTCCATTACCTGTTTTGAACACTTTCTCAGAGATTAAGGCATATCAGAGTAGTTCATCTCAATATGCCTTAATAATTTGAATTAAATCGCAATTCTAGTATCAATTACCCGTTCGGCTTTGCCTTGAGAACGTGGGATATCGCCGCAATTTACAATACTAATACGGGTGCTAATACCCACCATCGATTTGATTCGGTGCTTTAAATGGTGGCAGATATTACAGCGTTCATCATAAGTGAGTTGTTCAGGGTGCTTGAGCTCAACACGGACAGATAAGTTGTCCATATTGCCTTGGCGACCAATCTCTAATTGATAGTGGGGAGAAAGCTCCTTAAATTGCATAATTTGTTCTTCAATCTGAGAAGGGAACACATTCACGCCACGAATAATCATCATGTCATCTGAACGACCGGTGATTTTACCAATTCGACGCATATTACGATTTACCCCCTGCATAAGGTGGGTGAGGTCGCGAGTTCGGTAACGAATCACAGGCATAGCTTCTTTTGTCAGGGTAGTAAACACTAACTCACCATGTTCACCCGCTCCCAAGGTTTTTAAGGTATTGGGGGAAATAATTTCGGGATAAAAATGGTCTTCCCAGATAGTTGGGCCACTCTCTCCTGAGTCTGCACACTCCATAGCGACACCAGGCCCCATGACTTCAGATAAACCGTAAATGTCCAATGCCTTAATACCAAGGCGGGTTTCAATTTCTGTTCTGAGGGATTCTGTCCAAGGTTCAGCGCCAAAGACACCCAATCTAAGTGAGCACTTACTAGCGTCTCCACCCATGATTTTTTCAAGCTCATCAATAATACTCAGGCAGTAAGATGGCGTCACCATGATCACATCGGGTTTGAAATCAGCGATCAGTTGCGCTTGTTTTTCAGTTTGCCCACCAGACATAGGGATCACTGCAGCCCCTAGGCGTTCCGCGCCATAATGAGCGCCTAGGCCTCCGGTGAATAAACCATAGCCGTAAGCAACATGGACTTTATCGCCTCGGACAGTGCCCGCAGAACGTAAACTACGTGCGATCAGGTCAGCCCAGTTATCGATATCTCGTTGGGTGTAACCCACCACTGTTGGGCGCCCAGTCGTTCCCGAAGAGGCGTGAATGCGGATGATTTGGTCCATTGGCACGGCAAAGGTGCTAAATGGGTAGTTTTCACGTAAATCTTGTTTAGTCGTGTAAGGGAATTTTTCGATATCACTCAGTTGTTTGAAATCATCAGGGTGTACCCCTGCGTCATCGAATTTTTTTCGATACATGGGGACGTTTTCATAGGCGTGAGTGAGTGTCCACTTCATTCTAGAGTACTGTAAAGACTCGATCTCATCCCGCGATGCAAATTCAATTGGGTCGATGCTATCTTGTATATTGCTCATAATTGCCTGTCCTCATAATTATTATGTTCACCAGTTCACGTGAATAAATGACGTTTCTGGTATTTGCCTGAGCAGGTGTCGGGTTTTCAGGCTGTTTTTATTTGTATTAAGACGTTGTTCAGACTCGTTCAATAATCATTGCTATGCCTTGCCCAACACCAATACACATAGTGCAGAGCGCATAACGACCTTGTTTCCGATGAAGTTCATTAATCGCAGCAATAGCCAGTCTTGCACCACTCATACCTAGAGGGTGTCCTAAGGAAATAGCACCGCCATTGGGGTTAACATGCGGGGCATCATCAGGTAAACCAAGCCCCCTTAAAACGGCGAGTGCTTGTGCGGCAAAGGCTTCGTTTAGTTCAATAACATCCATTTGTTCGATGGTGAGCCCTGCCATTTTTAATACTTTTTGCGAGGCAGGAAGTGGGCCGATCCCCATCAATCTGGGTTCGACTCCACAAGTGGCTGTAGCGATGATACGAGCCCGTGGTGTTAGCCCTTGCTGCTTGGCAATAGTGCCGGATGCGATAATCAGTGCGGCTGCTCCATCATTAACACCGGAAGCATTACCTGCCGTTACAGTCCCGTTATCGCGAAACGGGGTTTTTAGTTTTTGTAATTGCTCAAATGTCGTTTCTGCTCTTGGATGCTCATCTTCACTAACGACGTATGTATTTTTACGTTGTTTAACCGTGACAGGGATGATTTCTTGCGCAAAAATACCGTTAACTTTTGCAGTTTCAGTGCGCTGTTGGCTACGTAATGCAAAAGCATCTTGGTCTTCACGGCTAATTTGGTAGGCTTCAGCCACATTCTCAGCTGTTTCTGGCATAGAATCTGTAGAAAATTGTTGTTCCATTAACGGGTTGATAAAGCGCCAACCAATAGTGGTATCAAATACTTGCGCTTGGCGTGAGAATGCAGATTCTTGTTTGCCCATGACAAACGGCGCTCGGCTCATGGATTCGACGCCTCCGGCAATCATGAGCCCAGATTCCCCTGCTTTGATGCTTCTTGCCGCTAATGCGATAGCATCCAAACCGGAACCACATAGACGGTTAATGGTGGTACCAGAAACTGAAACAGGGAGCCCGGATAACAGCCCCGCCATGCGAGCCACATTACGGTTGTCTTCTCCTGCTTGGTTTGCGCAACCTAAAATGATGTCGTCAGTTAATGACCAATCGAGTTGTGGGTGCCTTTCCATTAAGGCTTTTAATGGTACTGTGGCAAGGTCGTCAGGACGTAATGGTGATAAAGCGCCACCGTAGCGGCCAATTGGGGTGCGGACACCATCACAAATAAATGCATCTATCATGATTGTTCTCCTGTTAAACGATGGCCTAACCGATGAGAACGACCGTGGAATAGAGCGAGTGTTTTGCCATCTTGGTTAGTTATCTCGACTTCATATAAGCCATTACGTTTGCCTTGGTGTTTCATCGTGGCAGTGGCAGTCAGTAAGTCACCTTCAAAACCGGGGAGAATAAAATCAATGGAACACATTGAGGCAACAGCGGCATGCCCTTGGCTATTACAGGCGTAGGCAAATGCAGTGTCGGCAAGGCTAAATAATTGTCCGCCGTGGCAGGTTTTATGGCCATTAAGCATTTGTGCTGTGATAGGCATCTTCAATTGCGCAAAGCCTTCTTCGACTTTTTCAATGGACATACCCATAGCTTTTGCACATGCATCATCACGGTACATAATGTGAGCTGATTGCTGGGCCAGCGTATCGTTTGGCAGTGAAATCATGGTTGCTCCTTGAAAGATAAAGATTGATAACCGGCTGCTAATTGCCTTAAAAGTGGGTTTGGCCGATAACGGCTGTCACCATAAAACTCTGCTAAATTTTCAAGTACGGACAGCACGCGTTGCCAGCCAAGTTGCATCCCCCAAGCGAGTGGGCCTTTGGGGTAATTCACACCAAAACACATGGCATTATCGGTATCTAACGCAGTTGCTATTCCCTTATTGACGATATCTAATGCCTCATTGCACAACATCGCGACCGTTCTCATGGTTAACAGCGCAGGGTAGTCTGGTAATACAATCACGTGTTTGCCTAATGATTGAAAAAATGCGATTGCTTGTTGGTTTTGCTGCGTATTATTTTGTGCTGCACAGCTTATCGTGATGGCTTTTGCTGTAAGGTAATTTGCTGACAAATCAAAATGTACGACCGCTTGTTTTTGTATTTGCGCATGTGATGACGCCAATTCACCATTCGTTAACATAATAATAACGTCATTAACAATAAGTGTTGGGAATTGTTCGGAATGTTGTGTTAATCCTTCGAGAGAGATCCCATTTTCAGTTAAAAGCTGCGCAAACTCAGGAAATATCTGCCAATCGCCATGAGCTTTTATGTTTAGAGGCTGGTCAAGGTGAATTTTTTCTGCGACTAAAGGTAAAGGCTGGGGTTTATTATCATCATAATGATAAAATCCTTGCTTCGATTTACGGCCTAAATGACCCGCTTGGACTAATTCCAATTGCATTAATGAGGTTTGAAAGCGTGGGTCATACCCAAAGGCCTGAAATACCGATTCAGTCACCGCATAGTTCACATCATGACCAATTAAATCTGTTAGTTGTAATGGCCCCATAGCGAAACCACCGGCGTCACGTATGGCGCTGTCTAATGTGGCAGGGGACGCAATTTGTTCTTCAAGGGCACGCATTGTTTCTGCGTAGAAAGGCCGAGCCACACGGTTGACAATAAAACCAGGGGTGGAACGGCAAATCACTGGCACTTTTCCAAATGATAGCGTCAATTCTTTTAGCTGTTTTATCACCGTATCTGATGTTTCTAGCCCGCGGATCACTTCAACCAATTTCATCACGGGAGCGGGATTAAAAAAGTGTAATCCTGCAAGACGTTCTGGATGAGTTAATTGTCTACCGATTGCGGTAATTGATAACGATGAAGTATTACTAGCAAAAATGGTTTTTTCGTTACAAATGCCTTCAAGTTCACTGAAAATGGTTTGCTTTACCTCAAGTTTTTCAGCAACAGCTTCTATTACCAATTGTGCTTCTGAGAGCTCAGGTAAACTTTGCGCAACGCTAATGCAGTTAAGCAATTCTTTCGTTGCTACAGCTTGGGCTTTTCCTTGCTCCGCGCGCTTATTGAGCCGTTGAGTCATTTCGGTAAGGGAGCGACGTAAAACCTCTTGGTTAACATCAAACAATAAGACACGTAAACCCGCGCTCGCGGCAACTTGCGCAATACCAATACCCATAGTGCCTGCGCCAATAACGGCGACGGTATTGATGGCTAAATTCAAAGGTAATGTCATGATTATCTTCCTTTAAACTGTGGTTCACGTTTATTTAAAAAAGCACTAACTCCTTCGCGATAATCTTCACTTCTCCCGCCAAGGCGCTGTAAGTCGCGCTCAAGGTTGAGTTGCTCATCAAGAGTGTTAGTTGCCGCGGCATAAATGGCTTTTTTGATAAGCCCTAAGCCATAAGTGGGTTGGGTCGCAAGGTGTTGCGCAAGCTGTTGAGTGGTATTAGTGAGTTCTTCATTTTCAGTGACTTGCCAAATCATTCCCCACTGTAATGCTTGCTCCGCACTTATTTTATCGCCTAATAATGCCATCCCCATTGCCCGTGCATGGCCTGCTAATTGAGGTAAAAACCAACTCCCCCCTGAGTCAGGAACCAAGCCAAGGCGGCAAAAAGATTGAATAAAACTGGCATTTTTTGCGGCAATGACAATATCACCAGCGAGTGCAATGGCGGCTCCTGCACCCGCTGCAACACCATTGACCGCGCAAATGATTGGTTTTGGTAATGCGGTTAGGCGACGGATCAAGGGGTTATAATAAGTTTCAACAGAGAAACCGAGATCAGGAACTTCACTACCCACGCTCACATTGCGATCATTCAGATCTTGTCCGGCACAAAATCCACGGCCTGCGCCAGTGATCACTAAACAGCGTACGGTTTCATCGCGTTCTGCTATTTTGATTGCTTCACTGAGCTGACGATGCATTTCATCGTTAAAACTATTCAGCCTATCGGGGCGGTTGAGAGTGACGGTGAGAACCCCATTTTCTAAAGTAGTGAGGATCATTGCTTCATTGGTCATGATTATTGTCCTGTAAACTGGGGTTTTCGTTTTTCGAAGAATGCCTCGATCCCTTCACGTCGATCGTTGGTACCCGCTAAAGTCACAAAATATTGGCGCTCAAGCTGTAACCCCTCAGTAAGGTGGTTTTCTTGAGAATGCACCAGTGATGCTTTCGCGGCTTGTACCGCTAAAGGCGCATGCATCGCGATGCGCTCTGCCAGTTTTTGGGCGCGTTCTACCACCAATTCATCCACACAAATCTCACTGATTAACCCTGCTTGCAACGCGTGTTTTGCACTGATTGGTTCACCCGTTAGTACCATTTGCATGGCAAGGGATTTGCCCACCGCGCGGATTAAACGCTGCGTTCCTCCCGCACCTGGCATTAAACCCAGAGTAATTTCGGGTAAGCCGAAGCGAGCGGACTCACCGGCAATGATGATGTCGCTGGCGAGTAATAATTCAAAACCTGCCCCTAGTGCATAACCATTTGCAGCAGTAATAATAGGTTTTGATATCATGGATAACCTGCGCCAAACTTGTGGGCGTTTATCGGTGATCGCATTCGCAACGGTTTGTTGCTGTAGTTCTTTAAGGTCGGCACCGGCTGCGAAAAAACGTGGATTTCCGGTGATTACAATCGCACCGACCTCATCATTTATTTGTGCTTGTTCGAGGTGCTGAACGAGCAACTCTAAGCAGGCGGTGCTCAGGGCATTACGCACTTCAGGTCGGTTTAACGTGAGTGTCAAAACGCGGTTATGTTGTTGTGACAAAATCCAGTGGTTTTCCATTACAGCTCCTACACGTCAAAGTCTAAAACAACACCATCGCCTTTTGGCCACGCTTGGCAGCTAAGAATGTACCCCGCAGCGATTTGGTCGGGCTCGAGGCTGTAATTGACCCCCATTTCCACTTCACCAGAGCGCAATTTACATTTGCAGGTTGCGCAAACGCCCCCTTTACAGGCGTAGGGCAAATCCGCACCTTGGCGCAGTGCGGCATCCAAAATACTGTCGTCTTGGCTATCCATGGCGATATCCATCGTTCTGCCATCAAGGTGAATACTGACTTGACGTGTTTCGCTAGTTATAGCTGTTGCGGGTTTGAATTTAGCGCCTGAAGTATTGAAACGCTCGGTGTGAACATATTCCTTTGGCATGCCATAGCCGACTAAAGTGTCATGCACCTCATCCATCATGCTGTCGGGCCCACAAATAAACGCTCGGTTAAATTGTTTAAAATTTAATAAGGTGTTATTTAAGGCGCTGAGCTGTTGTTGGCTAATCCTGCCGCTGAGTAGTTCGCTATCTTGCTGTTCTTGGCTGAATAGGTAGAGAACTTGGAAACGTGTTGCAAAACGGTTTTTTAGGTCTGCAATGCTTTCTTTAAACATCACTGAGCGGCTATTTCGATTACCATAAATCAACACAAAACTGCTTTTGGGTTCAGTTTGTAATGTGGCTTTAATAATGGAGAGCAATGGTGTGATCCCAGAGCCAGCAGCGACGGCAAGGTAGTGTGCGTGGTTATCTGCTTCTGGCTGGTAGCCAAATTGCCCTTGCGGAACCATCACATCAAGGCTATCGCCAACTTGTAGCTCTTGGTTAACGAAATTAGAGAAACGCCCCTCGTAAATGGCTTTCACCCCAATTTTTAGCGTGTTTTCATCCGGTGAGCTGCAAATGGAATAACAGCGACGTAGGTTTTCACCATTAATAGAGGCTTTTAATGTGAGGTGTTGCCCCGGGCGGTAATGATATTGCTCTCGTAATGCATCGGGTACGTTAAAAGTAATGGCGACAGCATCAGGGGTGTCACGCTCAATGGCAGCAATACTTAAACGATGAAATACAGTCATATAGGTGCCCCTAAATACATTTAAAGTAATCAAACGGTTCTAAGCATTCAGTGCATCGATACAATGCCTTGCATGCAGTGGAACCAAATTCACTAATTTTTTCGGTCTTCTCGCTGTCACAACGTGGACAACGGACGGCACCTTTGTGTTCTGGGTGCTCGCAGGACGTACCTTGTGGTGGTGCGATACCGAATTCACGCAAGCGTCTTTTTGCATCTTGGTTCATCCAATCTGTTGTCCACGCAGGGGTTAACAGAATTTCGATGTCGATGTTTGGAAAACCCGCATTACCGAGAACAGTTTTGATTTCATTGATTAAAAATTCAGTTGCTGGGCAACCTGAATAGGTAGGTGTAAAAATAACTTTCCAACCCTGAGCCGCAGGTAGCACATTGCGGATCATGCCAAGATCAGTAATAGAGAGTGCGGGTAGTTCAGGATCGGGTATTTGGTGGAGCTGTTGCCAGATCTGGTGAACCTGGGGCGATTGAAGTTCGCAATGTTGCAGTCTCTGTTCCATAGCATCACCACTGGCAGTTCGGGTAAGCGCGTTGCACAAACTGCAATTGTGTTAATAACAAGCCCAAATGTTCAGTATGGCTGCCTTGCTTGCCGCCTAAGCGATACGCTTTTTTCTCCGGCACAGTGAGGGTCGCTTCAGTGAATGTTTCGTTAATGGTGTTTAACCATGCGGCTTGTAAAGAACGTGGGTCAATGGCGATGCCTAATTCGCTAAGTGCGATTTCAACGTCATCAGCATGGAAAAGTTCGCCAGTAAAACGCCATAACTCATTGACTGAACGTTGGATTCGTTGATGACTTTCTTCACTGCCATCCCCTAAACGGATCATCCAACCACGGCTAAAACGCAAGTGATAAACGGCTTCTTTGAGGGATTTCTCAGCAATGGCAGACAGTTGTTCATCACGGCTATGAATTAGCGCTTCATATAATGGAACATGATAAGCATCCATAAAAAATTGGCGCACTAGAGTGTCATCAAAGCCATTGTTGGGTTGCTCAACCAGTAATAAATTGCTGAATTCTCGTTCATCGCGCAAAAAAGCAAGGGTGTCTTCATCGCACTCAGTTCCTTTTAATTGCGCGGCATAGTTCAAAAAGTTACGCGCTTGCCCTAGCAAATCTAAGCCGATATTGGATAACGCAAGGTCAATTTCGAGCTCAGGGGCATGGCCGCACCATTCGCACAGGCGCTGCGCTAAAATTAAGGGGGTATCGCCAAGTCGTAATGTGTAATGGTGGAGCTGTTCTTGTTGGTTCATGGCAAGCTCCTTACATGTTTTTGATACCATCAGGGATGGTATAGAAGGTTGGGTGACGATAGACTTTGGTATCCGCAGGGTCGAAGAAGGTGCTTTTATCTTCGGGCTGTGAGGCAATTAAATGTGCGGCCTTCACCACCCAAATTGAGCAGCCTTCGCTACGCCTTGTATATGCATCGCGGGCATTTTCCAGTGCCATTTGGTCATCAGCCGCATGTAAACTGCCGACATGACGATGCGCAAGCCCTTGCTTACTACGGACAAAAACTTCATATAAAGGCCAATCTTGATTGCTCATGGTGTTTTCCTTTTTGTAAAATGGTCAGTGATTAAGCCGCCGTTTTAACGGATTTTTGTTTGCGGCTATGTGCCATTGCACCTTCACGTACCCATGCGCCGTCTTCCCACCCTTTGCGCTTAGCGCTAAGGCGCTCGTGATTACAAATGCCATTGCCTTTAATAACTTGATAAAACTCTTCCCAGTCGATTTCACCAAAGCGGTAATGACCAAGTTCTTCATCCCAAACCAGATCAGGGTCAGGGATCGTCATACCTAACGCTTCCACTTGCGGAACGGTGTTATCAACAAACTTTTGCCGTAGCTCATCATTACTGAAGCGTTTGATTTTCCAAGCCATGCTTTGAGCGCTGTGCGGGGAGTCCGAATCATTGGGGCCGAACATCGTGAGAACGGGCCACCAAAAGCGGTTTATCGCATCTTGCAGCATCGCTTTTTGCTCATCGGTGCCTTCTGCAAGTGCCATAACAGCTTCATAACCTTGGCGTTGGTGAAAACTTTCTTCTTTACAGATTTTCACCATTGCTCGTGCATAAGGGCCATAAGAGGCACGGCACAATGCAACTTGGTTCACAATTGCCGCTCCATCGACAAGCCATCCAATCACTCCTACGTCTGCCCAACTTAATGTCGGGTAGTTAAAAATGGAGGAATATTTCATTTTTTCATCAAGTAGCTTTTGGTAGATATCTTGACGAGAGCAACCAAGGGTTTCGGCAGCGCTATAGAGGTATAAACCATGGCCTGCTTCATCTTGAATTTTGGCCAGTAAAATCGCTTTACGGCGGAGTGTCGGTGCTCGTGTCAGCCAATTCGCTTCTGGTAGCATGCCGACGACTTCTGAATGGGCATGCTGACCAATTTGGCGGATAAGGTTTTGCCGATACGCATCGGGCATCCAGTCCTTGGGCTCGATGGAAATATCTGCTTCGATTTTGGCTTCGAAGTTAGCCTGATTATGCTCGCTCATTGATCTTTCCATTAAGTGATTCGTTAATGTCATTTTTCATTAAAATAATGAATCATGTTTATTTAACATAAATGCTAGTAATTGTTAACATAAAGATCAATGTTCATTAACCTTGTTTTGCGATGCACTTCACAATCAATAAATTAAATTCAAATAAAAACAATGAATTGGTATTGATTATTTTTGTGTGGTTTTTATGGGAGTGGGTGTTTAAGACAAAGTTGTTCTTAATTTGTTAAATTTAAATTGGCGTCTATGCTTATTTTTATGATACATATTTGTTATCTGATTTTAATTGATGTTTTTTATTTCTGGAGAGGAATATGCAGCATTTAACAAGTTATATTATGGGGAAATGGGTGCAAGGTGAGGGCGAAGGGCGAAAAATTCATCATGCACTAACGAATGAAACCTTATATACGGTGACGACTGAAGGGTTGCCGTTAGCTGAAAGTTTGCAATATGGTCGCCAAGTGGGGGGCGAAATATTGTCAGCGATGACATTCCAGCAACGCGGGCAAATGCTTAAGGCTCTAGCAAAATATCTACTGGAACATAAAGCGCAGTTATATGCGATTTCGGCACAAACTGGCGCAACCAAAGCGGATAGCTGGGTGGATATTGAAGGGGGAATTGCCACATTGTTTTCTTATTCGGGGCTCGCTAACCGTGAGCTACCAGATGACACGATTTGGCCTGAAGATGAAATGATCCCATTATCGAAACAAGGGCAATTTATTGGCCATCACATTTTAACATCTCGCCGTGGGGTTGCCCTGCACATTAATGCATTTAACTTCCCTTGTTGGGGAATGTTAGAAAAACTGGCCCCAACATGGCTTGCTGGTATGCCTGCAATTATCAAACCAGCAACCGCCTCAGCACAGTTAACACAGGCGATGGTGAAGTTAATGGTGGATAGCGGCTTGGTACCTGATGGCGCAATTCAACTAGTTTGCGGTGGTGTTGGTGATATGTTTGAACACCTCGATTTTGAAGATGTGGTGACTTTTACAGGGTCGGCTAGTACAGGACAAAAACTGAAATCGCATCCACGTATCATTGCCAAATCAGTGCCTTTTACAATGGAAGCGGATTCACTGAACTGTGCAATTTTAGGTGATGATGTCCAGCCAGAACAGCCTGAATTTGCTTTATTCATTAAAGAAGTTGTTCGTGAAATGACAGCGAAAGCGGGACAGAAGTGTACTGCGATTCGTCGTATTATCGTGCCGAAAAACCAGCTCGAAAATGTGAAGCAGGCGTTATTGAAACGTTTATCTGCCACAGCAGTGGGCGATCCTGCGGTTGAAGGGGTCAGAATGGGCGCATTGATTAACTTAGAACAGCGCCAAGATGTTCAAGAGAAAGTGAATTATTTACGTGACCATGGCTGTGATGTCCTATGTGGTGGGCAATTCGAAAAGCTGGATGTGATTGGTGCAGATAGCCAGAACGGGGCTTTCTATCCACCAACGTTGTTGTATTGTGCAGAGCCTTTTAAATCGACAGCAGTACATGAAATCGAGGCTTTTGGTCCAGTCGCCACGTTAATGAGCTATGAGAATATCGAACAGGCGGTGCAATTGGCGATTTTAGGTGGAGGTAGCCTTGCGGGGACTTTAGTCACTGCTGATGCACAAGTCGCGCAAACGGTCATTCGTGCGAGTGCGCGGGCACATGGGCGGATGCTAATTTTAAACGAAGCATCCGCCGCGGAGTCTACAGGCCACGGTTCTCCGCTTCCGTTACTAGTACACGGCGGCCCAGGTCGTGCAGGTGGTGGTGAGGAGCTCGGTGGGTTGAGAGCTGTCAAACACTATATGCAGCGTACTGCCATCCAAGGTAGCCCTTCGATGCTAACAGCCATTACCAAACAATGGATTCGCGGGGCAGACACTATTGCTGATGTGGTTCATCCATTCCGTAAATATTTTGAAGACTTAGCGATTGGCGACACATTACTGACTGCAAGGCGTACCGTTACAGAGGCCGATATTGCTAATTTTGCTTGTCTCAGCGGTGATAATTTTTATGTTCACGTCGATAAAATTGGCGCAGCACAGTCGTTATTTGGTGAACGAATTGCGCACGGCTATTTTGTCGTTTCAGCAGCCGCAGGGTTATTTGTTGATGCAGGTGTTGGGCCCGTAATCGCCAATTATGGCATGGAAAGTTTGCGTTTTATTGAACCGGTGAAAATCGGAGACACCATACAAGTTCGCCTAACGTGCAAGAAAAAGATCAAAAAAACACAAAAACTTGCTGAAGATAAACCTAACGGTGTTGTTGAATGGGATGTGCAAGTGTTTAATCAGGATGATACCGTTGTGGCGTTGTACAGTATTTTAACGCTGGTGGAGCGTCGTGTAGGTGATTTTCATTAGCCATTATACGGTGTGAATTAATTATTGAGCTAATAGGTGATTTTTCAATCATTTCCTGTTGTGATGAGGTAAAAAGTCATTTTGCTTTACAAGCCAATGGCTTATTTACCTCAGATGTGGTTATGTGAATTTCAACGTCAGTAAGCGGTTAGTTGGCAATAAACTGCGCTTGGTTTAATTGGCTAAGCGCCTTATTGACTGCAAAAATTTCACCACGTACTTCAGGGATACCGAAAGATTTCAGGCGTGCGCTGTGTTTTTGTAGATATGCTTTGGCATAGGCTTCAGAGGTAAACAGATAAACGCCCCCGGCTTTTTGAGTTTGTTGGTTTTCTGTCCAAATTTTCCACACAAAACCAGGTTCTTGGTTGATTGAATTGGCTAATTCATCCATTGCCACGGTCATTTCTGCGCCCCATGGCCCCTGATACGGAAAATCAACTTGTAAAATAACGCTCATATCTGCTCCTTATGATTGAAGCGCTATAGTAATTATTAAAGCAAATAATAACTTTGCTATTTATCGTATTTTAAACGATTTATTGCTTCAAACTATTACGCTTACCCGCTTCAAATGCCGCTAGAGTGGCGAGACGGGCTTGTTTATGGTCAACAATCGGCTCTGGATAATTAATCGGTGTGCTGCTGAGCACCGCCCATTCATGGGGTGTATGAATATACTTATCGGGAACTTGCTGTAATTCGGGTAACCAATGGCGAATAAAAGTCCCTTGCGCATCAAACTTTTTCCCTTGAGTGGTTGGGTTAAAGATACGAAACCAAGGGGAGGCGTCAACGCCAGTAGAGGCTGACCACTGCCAACCGCCGTTATTTGCGGCTAAACTGCCATCAAGGAGTTGGCTCATAAAGTATTTTTCACCTTTGCGCCAATCAATCAGTAAGTCTTTGACTAAAAAGCTAGCCACAATCATACGTAGACGGTTATGCATCCAACCTGTTGTATTCAGTTGGCGCATAGCGGCATCCACTATTGGGTAACCCGTTTGTCCCGTTTTCCATGCTGCAAAATCGGTTGAAGAATCATTCCAGTGAATGTGTTGTGTCCATTGAATAAATGGCTGATGGCGACATAGGCGTGGGAACGCCACTAAAAGATGCGAATAAAATTCACGCCAAATTAACTCATTTAACCAAGTGAATGCCCCGCTATCTGGGTAATCCAACACTTGGGGATTTTCTGCTTGTAATCGGTTGAAGCATTGGCGAGGGGACAGCACCCCCATCGCGAGGTAAGGTGATAATTGGCTGGTACCAACAATAGAAGGAATATCTCTATCGTTTTTATAACCGGCGACTTTCTGGGAACAAAACTGCCTGAGTCGCGTTAAAGCAGATTTTTCACCAGCAGGAAATTGTGGTGAGTCTTCAATGGG
The DNA here is from genome assembly GCF_033688165.1 of Providencia sp. PROV048. Lineage (NCBI taxonomy): Bacteria > Pseudomonadati > Pseudomonadota > Gammaproteobacteria > Enterobacterales > Morganellaceae > Providencia > Providencia sp. PROV048. The sequence goes on from NZ_CP096360.1 coordinate 229,240, forward strand.
CTGATGCGGAAATAACGGTAAAGTCTTATCAATGTTGATGGCGACCGCTCGTTTTTCTGGGGCACGCAGTGAACGACAATCTGTCACGGTAAGTTGGGTGATGAAAGCTCGGCGAAAAGGGGTATAGACTTGATACATCTCCCCTTTTTGATTCGTGACGGAACCCGGGGGAAGTAATAAGTAATCGTCAAAAGCATGGATATGCAACCCATGAGGTTGATTGATTAACCATTCATCCCGTTGTTTTTCGTTCCACTCGTATTGCCGATTAAAAAACAAGGCATCAGCCTGTTGCGTCTTTGCGTAATCGAGTACCCATTGTGCCGCATCAGCAAAATTCGCCTCAGTTTGACAAACCAGTGGAATACCAAGCTCAGCAAGTGAATTCTGTAGTTCAACAAGATTCTGGTGAATGAATGAAATTTGCCGCTCAGCCATATCATGTTGTTGCCATTGCTCAGAGGTGGCAGTAAATAGGGCGATAACTTGCGCATCTGGGTCTGCGCAGGCGGAGGAAAGTGCTTTGTTATCAGTGACCCGTAGGTCATTGCGAAACCAGATAAGATGACAAACTTGTTTGGCTGCCATCGCCTCCCTCCTCGGTTAACATTTTCGTTGAAGTCAAAACAAAGGGCCGGTAAACGGCCCTATTATGTTTAATCTAATTTAGGATGCTGATTGATTAAGGATTGGCGTTTTTTCTCAAGTTCAGCAATTTGTTCGTCAATATCTTCAACTTTTTGTTCAATATTGTCAAAGTGCTCGCTAAGAATTTCTTTTGCCTCGGCTTTATCTGATGCAGCAGGTGTTGCTCCGCGTAATGGTTTATTCGCCGTTTCTGGCATTCTGATACCCGTATATAAACCAATTAAAGCAATCACGATTAAGTAATACGCTGGCATGTATAAGTCAGTAGTTGATTCGACCAACCATGCCGCAACAGTCGGTGTCGCACCGGCAATTAATACTGAAATATTAAAGGCAATAGCTAACGCACTGTAACGAATATGAGTTGGGAAAATCGCGGGTAAAATAGACGCCATAACCCCTGTAAAACAGTTCAACAGCACCGCTAAAATCAATAAACCCAGGAAAATTAAGCCAACAGAACCACTGTTGATTAACATAAACGCAGGGTATGCCAATAAAATCAGCCCTACGCTACCGGTAATGACAAATGGGCGACGACCAATTTTATCACTGGTTAAACCGATAATCGGTTGAACAAATAACATACCAATCATAATTGCAATAATAATTAGCACACCATGGTCAGTAGAGTAATTCAGGTTGTGTGATAAGTAACTTGGCATGTAGGTCAGCAACATATAGTAAGTCACGTTGGTTGCGATAACCAAGCCAACACAAATCATCAAGCTTTTCCAATACTTAGTCGCCACTTCACGTACTGAGATTTTTGGTGGATTTTGAATATTGGCTTTATCTTGTTTTTCTAACGATTCAACATGTTGTTGGAACGCAGGAGTTTCTTCCAGTGAATGACGTAGATATAACCCGATGATCCCTAACGGTAACGCTAAGAAGAACGGAATTCTCCAGCCCCAATCATGGAAGTTGGCTTCTCCAACAATGCTCGATATCAGGACAACGACACCCGCACCTAAGACGAAACCAGCGATAGAGCCAAAATCTAACCAACTGCCCATAAAACCACGTTTACGGTCTGGTGAGTATTCTGCAACGAAGATTGCAGCACCAGAATATTCACCACCTACCGAGAAACCTTGAGCTAACTTAGCAATTAATAACAGAATGGGGGCCCAGATACCGATGCTCTCATAGGATGGAATCAAACCAATACAGAAGGTACTGACTGCCATGATGATAATTGTCATCGAAAGGACTTTTTGACGGCCGTATTTGTCACCTAAAATACCAAAAACGACCCCCCCTAATGGCCTAACTAAGAAAGGCACGGAGAAAGTGGCTAATGCGGCAATCATCTGTACGCTCGGTGATGCGTCCGGAAAGAAAACCTGACCGAGAACATAGGCTAAGAAACCATATACCCCAAAATCAAACCATTCCATCGCATTACCCAGCGAAGCCGCGGTAATTGCTTTTTTGAGTTTACCGTCATCAATAATAGTAATATCACTAATATTTAACGGTTTTTCTTTTTTCTTCTTGAATCTCATGAAACCATCCTCTTATTTTAATTTCAATAACCGAAACAACAGCATTTAAGATGTGGGTTTTCATACATCGGTAAAATATTAAACCTTATTATTTAGAATAGACGTTGTTTACGTAATAGATAAGTTTTTAGTGTTTTTATGTCGCGCTGAAATACCAGGCTAAAATAGGTACGTCGTGGGTAGAATAATGAGAGTGTTTGTGTTGTAAATACAGCCAAAAAGCCACCTTGAGTTAAAAAATACAGTACTAATACTACATTAATATCGAACAAATGTAAAATATAGGTGTTTTATACTAATACATATGCTTTGATAGGATTTTGTGTTAGTAATATAACGATTGAACTGAATAATTGAAAAAATAGATACTCAGTAAAGGAGTGGGTAAAAATAAATTGTTTAAAATCAATTTAATACATTTTGATAGGTGAGTTTTAGCCTGTCATAAATATATAAGGTTAGCAATTTAATATGGTCGAAATAATGGTATTGTTGCGATGAAGAATATATGAAGATAACCCCATCCTTTTACGATGCTCTTGTTTTGCTTAAGCTATTAATAACTCGTCTATTTATTTATCTTGTTGCTATCCTCTTCTTTTGATAATAACGGTGGATTATGCTGTTCTATTTTATATTTAATTTGATGAGTAGGAATGAGGAATTTACTTAGTTACAATCAATCTATTGTCGATATTGGGTTTGATATAAGCGAGTATGACAAAATTCTACTTTGAATGTTGTTATGCATCTAAAAATACCCTTCATATTTTGTACTGCAAGATATCAAGGGTATCACATCCGACTTAAAAGAGTGCCATTATGAAAAAACAGAGTGTTGCATCCTATATTGCAAAAGTACTTGATAATGCAGGTGTTAAACGTATTTGGGGCGTTACAGGAGACTCGTTAAATGGCTTAACCGACAGCTTACGTCGTCAAGGCGCTATTGAGTGGCTAGGAACTCGTCATGAGGAAGTGGCTGCCTTTGCTGCGGGTTCAGAAGCTCAGCTAACCGGTAATTTAGCCGTATGTGCAGGCTCTTGCGGGCCAGGAAATATGCATCTTATTAATGGGTTGTATGATTGCCACCGTAATCGCGTACCCGTATTGGCGATTGCTGCTCATATCCCATCCAGCGAAATTGGTAGTAATTATTTCCAAGAAACTCACCCAACTGAATTATTCCGTGAATGCAGCCATTACTGTGAAATGGTCTCTAATCCAGAGCAAATTCCACAAGTTCTTGGTATCGCTATGCGTAAAGCGATTCTGAATAAAGGGGTATCAGTCGTTGTGATACCGGGTGATATTGCACTAAAAGATGCGCCAGAGTCAGCGAAAGAGACATGGTATCAGCCGCAAGCGCCACTGATTATGCCTCAGCGAAGTGAAATCGAAAAACTCGCCGAACTGCTGAATCAGTCTAAGAATATCACGCTATTCTGTGGTAATGGCTGCGCAGGTGCCCATGATGAAGTGGTTAAGCTAGCAGAAACCCTAAAAGCGCCGGTAGTACACGCGTTACGTGGTAAAGAACATATTGAATGGGATAACCCATACAGCGTCGGAATGACAGGTTTAATCGGTTTTTCATCAGGTTACCACGCAATGATGAACGCAGATACAGTTGTTTTGTTAGGGACACAATTTCCATACCGCCCTTTCTACCCAAGTGAAGCTAAAATCATTCAGGTTGATATTAATGCAGGCAGCCTGGGCTCCCACTGCCATATTGATATGGGGCTGATTGGTGATATTAAAGCGACATTGGATGCATTACAGCCACATTTACAGGCTAAGCAGGATACAAAACACCTTGATGGCGCTTTAAAACATTATGAAGAGGCTCGAAAAGGGTTAGATGATCTCGCTAAACCGGGTCATGAAGGGTTAATACATCCTCAGTATCTTGCAACAAAAATTAGTGAATTAGCTGCGGATGATGCGATTTTCACTTGTGACGTTGGAACCCCGACAGTATGGGCTGCACGCTACTTGAAAATGAACGGTAAACGCCGTTTAATTGGCTCTTTTAACCACGGGTCAATGGCGAATGCGATGCCACAAGCTATTGGTGCGCAGGCCGTTGATAAAAAACGCCAAGTGGTTGCCATGTGCGGTGATGGTGGTTTCAGTATGTTAATGGGAGATTTTATCTCTCTTTCCCAAATGCAATTACCAGTAAAAATCATCATTCATAACAATGGCGTACTTGGTTTTGTGGCCATGGAAATGAAAGTGGCAGGTTTCTTGACAGCGGGAACGGATTTACAGAACCCTAACTTTGCAGCGATTGCGAATGCCGCGGGTATCAAAGGCATCCGGGTTGAAAAAAGTGAAGATCTAGACGGTGCATTAAAAGAAGCTTTTGCCCATGATGGGCCAGTGGTGGTTGATGTCTTGACTGCTAAACAAGAGCTGTCTATGCCGCCAGAAATCGCAGCACAAGAAGCAAAAGGCTTTAGCCTATATATGTTAAAAGCGATTATGAGTGGTCGCGGTGATGAAGTCGTTCAATTAGTGAAAACAAACTGGCTACGTTAAGTCATTATTGTGAATAGCGGGAAAGCCCAATTCAGATGGATTGGGTTTTTTTATTTATCAATATCCTGCGGCTGACTGACTACGCCACAAATGGGCGGCAACCAGTGCGCGCCATGGGGAGAATTGCTCCAACCATTTTTCCGTTTCTTTGGCGGTAGGCTGTTCTGATTTCGCGAGCAATGTTTGCAGATTACGTCTTACCGCTACATCCCCATGTAATGAGCCATCTAAGTAATTGAATCCTCGTAGTAAAGCATAGCTTACAGTCCAAGGGCCAATACCTTTGATTTGTAATAATTGCTCAGTTATTTGATTCGCATTGGAGTGAGTAACCTGCTGTGATAAATCAATTTGTTGATTTTCGATGGCTTCACAAAGGGCTCTGAGGGCGATAATTTTACCGTTTGAAAAGCCCGTTTGTCGCAGGGTCTCGTCATCAACTAACTTGATTTGTGGAGTGTCGGGGAAACACCAAATACCTGAAGTGTGCTGAATTCCTACCGCTTGGATAAAGCGCCGACGAATGGCGATAGCCGCATGAACACTAATTTGTTGGCCTATAATAGCCCAAACTAACGCTTCAAATGCGCTGGCAGATTGATAAATCCTTAATCCTCTTTGCTTTCCAATGAGCTGACCAAGTACTGGAGTTTCAAGGTAGTGTTTTTCGAACTCATCAATATTCTGTTTTAAGCCGAGTACATGCTGTGCCAGCGTTAATAGGTCTGGTTCATTGATAATGATAGATGGGGAGTCAATTGCTAATGAAATCGTTGCGTGTTGCTTTTGAAGCTCCAATGTCATTTTTGTTGCATGTTGTTGCCATATTATGCCCTTGTGTAATGTGTTTTCTTCCACTATTTCCGCGACATTGTGTTGATCTCTCAGATGAAAGGCAAAAAAATCACCATAAAGGTAATTGGTAGGGAGAGTTAGCTGTGCGGTAAATATTTGCATAATGATGGCCTTGTCAGATTTTTCTTTATTCACAATATTATTGTGAATTAGCGCATTTAGTTACTCATTTTTTACAGAGCAGATATGTTATCTTGTACAGAGCTATTTATTTTGTACTGATATTATTTATCCATTTAATAAGGAAGTGTAAATGAAAACTGAAGGTCACAGTTCATCTCATGGCACTTCGGTACCATCACCACAACCAAGGCGGGAATTAACAGGCATTGGTGGATGGCTTATTTTTCCTATGTTAGGGATAATATTGTCCTTGATTATTTTGCCTTTTTCTATTTATGAGCAAAATACTCAAGTGATTGAATATTGGGTTGAATTAACAGACCCACAATCAAGTTCATTTATTCCATTATTTAAAGAGCTCATCTACTTTGAGGTTTTAGGTAACGTTATTTTATACGCGACCTTGCTTTTTCTAAGTTATGTCTTTTTTACAAAGAAAAAACTCACAATTAAAATTTATATTTTTTTCCAGATCTTTTCTTTAGTTTTGACGGTTACGGATATCATACTCGCAAGTATTTTATTGGATTTAGAAGTTGAATCCTCGGATATCAAAGATATTTTTCGGGCACTAATTGCTTGTGCAATTTGGATACCGTATTTTTTAGTTTCAAGGCGAGTTAAAAATACCTTTGTAAATTAACAAATAAAATTTTGTGATTTTTTATTGGGTAGGTAAATGATGATTAAATGCAAACGAGTTTATGACCCTGTTGACGATAACGATGGCTACCGTGTGCTTATTGATAGACTGTGGCCAAGAGGAATAAAAAAAACAGATTTACAACACGACTCTTGGAATAAAGACGTTGCACCTTCTAATGAACTGCGTAAATGGTTTCATCAGAACACAGATCAGTTTGCACAGTTTATCGAACGATATCAGCAGGAACTTAATAACACAACGGCTTGGCAGGCGTTGGTTTCTCAGGCAAAACAAGGTGATTTAACACTGTTATACAGTGCTAAAAATACAGAACATAATCAAGCAATTGTACTCAAAGCATTTCTTGAAGATAAAATGCAAAGTAAAAGTAAATAAAGGTTATCGGAATGGATATTCAGCAATCAACCACACAAACAGAGCCAGCAATAATATCATCGGTGGCTCAACCAGCGGTTAAAAAGCCGTTACAGGGGATTAGTGGCTGGTTAATTTTACCAATTATCGGACTGTTTTATATGTTGTACACAACGGTCACGATGCTATTGCAAGAAATCTCGCAAGTACAAACTGCATGGCCATTGGCAACTGAAGCGGATTCTGATTTTTATATTTCAGGCTTTGCGACAGGTTTTTACCTCTTGCAACTCGGTTATGGTGTTTTAATTGCTCTATTCTTTTGGACGTTTATCGCTGCGGTTAAATGGAAAAAACAGGCGAAGTGGCTGTTTATCGCCACCATGGTACTGTTTACTTTAATGGTATTAGTTGCTCGTTTTGTGTTCCCATATATATTTGGTTTGGAAATTAACTACTCAAATATTATTACGGCTATAAATGGCAGTTTCTATTGTGTGTTATGGATCCCCTACTTTTTAGCTTCTCATCGCGTTAAAAATACGTTTATCCATTAAAGCTGATGGCCACACCTAATTTGGCAGTGGCCTAGTAGACAGTTATTTATCAGAAAGATTTAGCGTATGGGTTATATTGCAGTTTGCAATAAAGGCGTCATCGTGAGAAACCAGTAAGAGTGTTCCTTGGTAGTCCTGCAATAGCGCTTCAAGTAGTTGTTTTGAATCCAAGTCTAAATGGTTATCCGGTTCATCGAGTAGCAAAAAGTGATCTTGATGAAGAAATGCACGACAAAGCGCGAGGCGGGTACGTTCACCACCACTTAAATGGGAGATAGGTGCTTCCATTGAGATAGCGAGCCCCGCAGAGTCCAATAGACTTTGCCATTGGGAAGGTAAATGCCATTTATCTTCTGTGAGCTCAAAATCTGCCAAAGAACCATTTCCTGCCTCAATGCGTAAGAATGCATGATAAAGCTCATTGATGCCTAAGGCATCGATAAGAGTGTCTCCTGTGAGTCGGGTTAATTGACCGACATAGATAAAGGGGAGATCCCAATGTACATTCCCTTTCGTAGGGGCTAATTGGCCAGCAAGAATACGCATCAAAACGGATTTTCCTTTGCCATTATAACCAATTAAGGCATTTTTTTGGCATGATAGCGTCCCGTTTAGCGGTGGAAAAAGGGCGGTTTGGTTAAATTCAATATTGAGCTGTGAAAAGTGACAAGCAATCGTCATATGCACCTCCAAAATAATGAGGACAGACAACGTCGTTGACTTATCAAGAAGTGTCGATGAAAGCGTTTGCCTGCCAGGAACAGAAAAATGAATACCAAAAGGGTATTGGAAAATATTTTCTGGCAGTGCTTAGTTCATCGTGAGGCGTACCTGTGAAGTTGGGTGAGAGGTAAATTCGCATACATTATAAACAGGCGTAATTGATTTGTACAACTTATCGTGATTGGGTCTTTTCTGAAATTCTTGGCAACGATTTAAAATAAAAAAAGCCAGTCAAACAGTGATGACTGGCTTTTTCCATTAACAACGAGATTTTATAACAACGAGATTTTACGATTATACAGAGGTATTTTCTGACAACCCATTTTTTGCTAACCATTGAGCAATGCGCTGTTTTTCTTCTTCATTCAGCCACATACCCAATTTAGTGCGACGCCAAATAGCATCATCCAACTCTGTTACCCACTCATGTTTGACTAAGTAACGTAATTCCGCTTCGTAGACATTCGCAGAGAATGCTTCACCAAGGTCGCTGAGTGAATTCGCGCCTTCAAGGATCAGTTTACTGTTGCTACCGTAAGTTCTGGCAAAACGTAGCGCTAAGCCTTCAGGAAGCCATTGATAATGTTGACGTAATACACGTGCATAACCATCACGGTCACAACCTTCGATATCACCACCTGGTAACTGACCATTTTTAGTCCATGGGCTACCTGCATTTGGATAGTAAGTCGCTAACTTATTCACAGCAGCTTCCGCTAATTTACGGTAAGTGGTTAATTTACCGCCAAATACAGATAACAATGGCGCTTGGCCTTGTTCATCGTGAATATCCAATGTGTAATCACGAGTAATGGCTTGTGGTGAGTCTGATTCATCGTCGCACAGTGGGCGAACACCTGAATAGTCCCAAACAATATCACTCACGGTTAACTGTTTTTTGAAGTGGTCGTTATACACTTTCAGTAAATAGTTAACTTCGTTTTCATCAATTTTGACGTCTTTCGGGTCGCCTTTGTATTCTACATCAGTGGTGCCGATGATAGAAAATTCATCCATCCACGGGATAACAAATACAATACGGTTATCTTCATTTTGTAAGATGTACGCTTGTGGTTCATCATGAGCACGCGGAACGACAATATGGCTACCTTTGATTAGGCGAATACCATAAGGTGATTTTAATTTCAGGCCATCATCAAAGAACTCTTTTACCCAAGGCCCAGTGGCATTAACCAGCCCTTTCGCTTTCCATGTATGGGTTTCACCCGTACGTAAGTCTTGAGCTTCAACAACCCATAAGCCATTTTCACGGTAAGCGCGAGTCACTTTTGTGCGAGTACGAACTTCACCATTCTTACGTACCACTTCTTGAGCGTTTAACACAACTAAACGCGCATCATCAACCCAACAATCGGAATATTCAAAACCTTTTGTTAGTTCAGGTTTTAGTACAGAGTTTTGGTTGAATTTCAGCCCCTTACTACTTGGTAAGCTGACACGTTTGCCTAAATGGTCATATAAGAATAGGCCAATACGGATCATCCAAGCTGGACGTAAATGAGGCTGATGAGGTAAGCGGAAGCGCATTGGGAAGGCGATATGCGGTGCTAATCGTAATAGCACTTCACGTTCTGCCAAAGCTTCGCTGACTAATCTAAATTCATAATGCTCTAAATAACGTAAGCCACCATGAATGAGTTTAGAACTCGCAGATGAAGTCGCACTTGCCAAGTCTTGAGCTTCGAGCAGTAATACCGATAATCCACGACCTGCAGCATCTGCTGCAATTCCAGCGCCGTTGATCCCGCCGCCGATGACAATCAAGTCTTTAGTTTCCATGCATCCCCCTGAGATGTTCGAAACACTTTCAATAATGTTCGTTTTCGCTCATTTGATTGTAGTCAAAATAGATAGTGATGCCAACTATTATTAATGAAAAAAATAACAACTGCGTGATATTGGTAACAATTTTTTTTCAATACCCACACATAAAATATTGTTATTCACAATGGAAAAAAGAGAATTTCGCGCGAAAAAGAAAAAATGATGGTAAGGCTGAGGGCTAAAATAGGGGGATAGCAAGAAGCATGATGGCAGTGAGGACTACCATCATGAGAATAACTATTTGATTAACAAAGCTCTAATTGAACATTATGTTGCTCAATGACTTTGAGAATACTATCTGGTGGCTGTTTGTCAGTAAATAAATAGTCAATTAGATTCATATTACCCAAATTAACCATCGCGTTACGACCAAATTTAGAATGGTCGGTGACGAGCATGACACAGCGTGAGTTTTCAATAATCGCGCGTTTGGTACGAACTTCATGGTAATCGAACTCAAGTAATGAGCCATCCATATCAATACCACTGATACCCAAAATACCGTAATCTAACCTAAATTGAGAAATAAAATCGAGGGTCGCTTCACCGACAATACCGCCATCTCTTGAGCGAACTTCACCTCCCGCTAAAATTAGGCGGAAGTCTTCTTTTGGCATCAGCAAGGTGGCGACGTTAAGATTATTGGTCACCACACGTAGGTTTTTATGGTTAACCAGCGCATGAGCAACCGCTTCAGGGGTTGTACCAATATCAATAAATAGTGTCGCACCATCAGGGATCTGGCTCGCAACATGTTGTGCGATACGCGCTTTTTCATCTGACCACATGATTTTACGGTCATTATAAGCTGCATTCACAGAACTTGAAGGCAGTGCTGCGCCACCGTGGTGCCGCTGAATTTTATTTTGTTCAGCGAGGTCATTGAGGTCTCGACGGATCGTTTGAGGGCTTACCTCAAAGTGTTCGACGAGTTCTTCAGTACTGACATATCCCTGAAGACGCACAAGCTCAACTATTGCATCATGTCTCTGGGTTTGTTTCACAGCGTTAGCCTCTAATTATTAAAATGTTTTATCTGGAGCTCTGGTGTTTAAAACTGTGCCTATTATCCCATACTCCCATCAATAAGCCGATAATTAACCCTGAAGTATGTGCGGCATTGGCAATATGCATACCTAAAACATCGAAGTAACCGAAAAAAAGCCAGATAATCGAGAATATCATTAACCCTCGAGGAACACTGATGCCACTTTCGGGACGACGTTCACCCGTTAACCACACATAGCTGACAAGGGCATAGACGACACCAGATAAGCCGCCAAAGTTGTTTTCACTAAACAGCGACTGCCCCCAGTTACTAAACAGCGCTGAGACCAGTAAGATAGTAAATAATTTACCCGTTCCGAGCTTTCGTTCTACTTGCCCAGCTAAAAACCACCAGAGCGCAAGGTTGAAACCAATATGTGATAGCGAAAAGTGCACCAATGCAGGACTAAACCAACGCCAAAGTTCCGTTTGTTGGTCGCCAATAGGCCATGCCAAATAACGTAGAACCTCTCGTGCATCAGTCATTTCTACCCAAAGATATACAACAATCGACAACAAAATAACAGCGATAGTTAAAGGGCCAGATTGTTCTTTAAGGTAACCCCAAGTTAGGTAATTGCGATATTGAAACTGGGTATCTGCGCTTCCCGTGTGCCAACTGGCTTCTAGGTAGCGAGGGTGATTTGGGTCTTGTAGAAAAATATCTAATTCTTTTTGGACTTGAGGTTGAAGTTGCTCATCTTCTAGCCAAAGCTCAAAGACAGCTTGTTCCTGTGATGGCTTTATTTTTAAGTGAATATTTTTGCTAGCCATATAGTCAACAAAGGCTTGCGCCATTCTGGGATTAGCAAAGGAGGTGATGTGGATCATGAATGCGTTTTCTCATCTAGAGAGCCGTAACGGCTTGTGGATATTCCCTTAACCATGCTTCAAATCCACCATTGATGCTATATACAGATTCAAAGCCAATGTTGATCAGATATTGTGCAGCACCTTGGCTACTGTGCCCATGGTAGCACATCACCATAACAGGTTGTTCGTAATCCGTTTGTTCTAAAAATTGGCTCAGTGACTCATTGGTGAGGTGATAGGCTCCACTAGCATGGCCTGCACGGAAACTTTGTGGGTCTCGTACATCTACCAGTATGGCCGTGCCGTCTAACCAATGTTGATAGGCTTGTTCTGGTGTTAGTGTTTCAAAATGGTCCATAAAATACCGAATACAGTAGGTAACAACCCATTAAAGGTTAAATGATAGGCACTCGTAAAAACAGAGTGCCAAATATTCGTGGTATTGATTAGTAGAAAGAGTGCTCGCCACGTTGGTGTTCAGTCAGGTCTTTAACGCCTTTTAGCTCACCTTCAAACATTTTGAGAAGTTCTTTTTCGATACCTTCTTTAAGCGTGACATCGACCATTGAACAACCGTTACAGCCGCCACCAAATTGCAGAATTGCAAAGCCTTCATCGGTGATTTCCATCAGGGAAACACGGCCACCGTGGCTGGCAAGTTGTGGGTTAATTTGTGACTGTAAAACATACTCAACACGCTCAATTAATGGTGCGTCATCAGAAACTTTACGCATTTTGGCGTTTGGTGCTTTTAACGTCAGTTGTGAGCCCAGTTGGTCGGTAACGAAGTCAATCTCGGCATCATCTAAGAATGGCGCGCTAATTTCATCAACATAAGCAGATAATTTCTCGAACTTTAGTTCTTTATCTGTTGCTTCAACGGCACCCGGAGGGCAGTATGACACACCGCACTCTGCGGTTGGTGTGCCTGGGTTGATAACAAAAACACGGATTTGAGTTCCTGGCTCTTGATTTTCCAACAATTTGGCAAAATGAGCCTGTGCTGCTTCAGTAATATTAATCATAATCATTTGCTCAATAATAGTTGACTGCTTTAGTTGGTTATAATACGCCCATTTACCCCTTTCCTACAAGGTGCGACACAGTGACCATGCATCAACAGTATGTACACCCGCACAAATCAACAATTGTGCTGCGGTATTCATGGTGGAACCTGTTGTAATAACATCATCAAGAACAGCAACATGTAGGTTTGAAACCGAGTTGTTTAAGGTAAATGCTCCCTTTAGGTTATTTCGGCGATACTCACGTTTTAGTGTAATCTGTGCCAGTGTAGCACGACTACGTGATAATGAATTTTGCGAATAGGGGATATTTAACCATCTGGATAAATTTTCGCCTATTAATGCCATATGGTCAAATCCTCTCCACCACAGACGGCGGCGATGCAATGGAATTGTGACAATTAAGTCCGGTTTGTGCCATTTTTGTTGGCGGTAACCCGTGAGCCAAAATAACGCAAAGATACGAGCTAGAGTAAAAGCAAGCTGAGGTTGTTTTTGAAATTTAAACCGATGGATTAACATGCGTAAAGCGGCTTGGTATGGGGTTACAGTGATAATTCTCTGCCATGCAGGAGGGTTTTTTAGGCAGCGTCCACACTCCATGGTAGGCTGTTCACAGGGTAAAGCACAGCGCAAACAGCAGGTTGGCATTTTAGGTAATCCTTCAAGACAAAAACTACAAACACCTTGATGAGGTAATTTTAGTGATTGATGGCATAGCCAGCAGCCCCCCTCCATTGTTAGCATAGTAGAGTCCTGTTAAACGAGTTGACGAATAAATGAATGAAGAGAGTGTAACGATGGCAAAGTTATATTGGCAGACCGTTGGTGAAGGTAAACAAGATCTTGTGTTGCTGCACGGATGGGGACTGAACGCACAAGTCTGGCAAACAATTATTCCGCGAATCGCTTCGCACTTTCGGGTTCATTTAGTTGACCTGCCAGGTTATGGGCGTAGCCAAGGTTTCCTTCCTATGAATATTCAATCAATGGCAAATATTTTGTGGGAACAAGCGCCTAAAAACGCGATTTGGCTCGGTTGGTCACTTGGTGGGCTAGTTGCAAGTCGTGTTGCGCTTGACCATCCTTATGAAGTCAAAGGGTTAATTACCGTTGCTTCTTCTCCATGCTTTAAAGCAGAAGAAAACGGTTGGGCGGGGATCCGACCGGAAGTTTTATTAGGTTTCGAACAGCAACTTTCGGCTGATTTTCATCGCACCGTCGAGCGTTTTTTAGCATTGCAAACTTTAGGCACTGAAAGTGCAAGAAATGATGCAAAAACTTTGAAATCTGTGGTACTTGAGCAGCCTATTCCAACGGTTGAAACACTAAATGCAGGGCTTGAATCATTACGTACCGAAGATTTGCGGGATGAATTAAAACAGTTACCTATTCCTTTCTTGCGCATTTATGGTTATCTCGATGGCTTGGTACCGCGCAAAATAGTGCCTATTTTAGATGAGCTGTATCCGAATTCGCCATCCGTGATTATGCGCAATAGCGCTCACGCGCCATTTATTTCTCATCCTGATGAGTTCTGCGAATACTTGTTGGATTTTCAAAGTCGTACCGAGGAATAAATAAAAAAAATCAGCCTAACTTGGGGCTGATTTTTTGTGGTGTCTCTATTATTTGATTTTATACACAAAATGAGTGCAATCAGTGCTTTCAGGGCAACCTTTACAGCTACTGCCTGTTAAACAAGCACTGATATCGACTTGTTCAATTTTTTCTAAGCTGACGAGTTTCTCAACCATCGCTTGAATTAATGGAACCGGTGTATTTAGCTGCTCACTGAGTAGCGCGATGTCAGCTTGCCCATATAAGGCGATTAAATCTCTTATTTGCAGCAAGCTAGTCATCGTTTTATTCCTTAGTGGCAAGCATCACTTGAACAGCCAGAACATTGCTCTGCAGTTTTGCTCTTGATGTTCAGGGTTACGCGGCTACGCATGCGGCGTAAGAATATGAACAAGGCAAGGTTGAACAGGACAACCGCAGCAATGGTAATCAAACTGCGTTGTGGGTGCTCGCTGAATGTGGCAACTTGGTAAAACAGAGCCGCGAGGCTATAAGCCACATTCAAGCCCCACAGAATGGAGAAACTCATCCAACTTTTATTGGTTTCACGTGCGATAGCACCCATCACCGAGACGCAAGGCACATACAGTAAGACGAAGATTAGGTAGCTATAGGCAGCAATGCCTGAACCAAATTTCGCTGCCATAGTGCCCATTGAACCGGACTCCATCTCTCCATCACCTTTACTGGCTTCGATAGGGTTTGATAGCGCACTTAAGGTAAAAGTTTCTTTTAAGCTGTCCCAAGTTTCAGAAACCGCATCTCCTAGTTCTTCCCATAAATTGAATGATTCTGCATCGAATGGCTCAGAAGTAATGGCTTCAGCGGTATACAGAGTATTTAAAGTCCCCACGACGACTTCTTTAGCCATCGCCCCGGTAATTAACCCCACGGTCGCTTGCCAATTATCTGCATGCACACCAATCGGCTGTAACGCAGGGGTAATGACTTTACTGACAGAAGCGAGTGCAGAGTCATTAATATTATCAACAGGCTTACCAGAGAAAGAGAAACTATTTAATGCACCAATAAAGATACTGGCAACGACGATAACTTTACCCGCTCGTACCACAAAGCCTTTTAGGCGTTGCCATGTTTGAATCAGCAATGTTTTGATGTGCGGTACATGGTAAACCGGAAGCTCCATAATAAACGGAGAGGCCTCGCCACGCATAAGGGTATGTTTTAGTAATAACCCTGTCAAAATGGCGACAACAATCCCTAAAATATAGAGAGAAAAGACCACACTAGCCCCATTTTTGCCAAAGAAAGCGGCAGCAAAAACGGCGAAAATGGCCAGTCTTGCCCCACAAGACATAAACGGAGCCATTAATACAGTAATTAGTCTTTCACGTGGTGCATCTAGCGTGCGTGCACCCATAATTGATGGTACGTTACAGCCAAAGCCGACAATCAACGGTACGAAGGATTTACCTGGTAAACCTAGCGCCTGCATGAGGCGGTCCATCACGAAAGCGGCTCGTGCCATATAACCCGAGTCTTCCAGTATTGAAAGAAACAGGTACATCATCCCGATTTGTGGTACTAACGGTAATACTGTATTAATACCACCGCCGACACCTTGGGCAAGGAAAATAGTGAGCCAATCAGGGAAGCTGAAATAGGCACCAACCCACTGAATACCATGAATAAATATCGCCTCAGAAGCACCTTCAAAGAAAGGCTGCAATGCCCCACCAATGTTAATGGCTAAGACAAACATCAGGTACATCACAAATAAGAAAATAGGTACACCGAGCCAACGGCTCAGAATAAATCTATCCAGTGATTGTGTTAGTCGATTTGGTTCAGCGGCGCTATTGTTAATCGCGGCATGACAAATTGTGGCAATAGATTGATAACGTGCGTCAGCGATGAGTAGTTCAGGCTCTTCGTTTAAGCCTTCTTTCAGTGTTTGGCGTATCGCCAGTAATTGCCCTTCAGATATTTCTGCGCGTTGGCGGCTATAAATATCTCCTTCGAGAATTTGTAATGCTAACCAGCGGCGTTGCTGATGGCTAAATTGTTGTGTTGAAATTTGTTCAGATAACGAATCCACTGCCTGCAATAACTGGGGTGGATATTCCACAAGGGCTTGTTGGCTATTTTGTGGATGTGTATCAATGGCTTTTTTCAGTTTATCGATACCAGTTGCTCGAGTTGAAACCATTGGGATCACAGGGCAACCGAGCTGTTTTTCTAATTCAGCAATATTAATATCAATATGTTGGCTTTGAGCGATATCCAACATATTCAAGGCAACAATACATGGAACGCCTAACTCAACTAATTGTAATGTCAGATAGAGGTTACGCTCTAAATTGGATGCATCGACAACATTAATGAGCATGTCGGCCTCACCACTTAAAATAAAGTAGCAGGCGATTTGTTCGTCGAGAGAGGTTTGTTCAGAAATGGTGGTCAAAGAGTAAGTGCCGGGTAGGTCAACAAGCTCGATTTTATGGTCATCGGTATGGAAGCGACCCACTTTTCGTTCAACAGTGACCCCTGCCCAGTTACCGACCCGCTGTCTTGACCCTGTAAGTTGGTTAAATAGGGTCGTTTTGCCTGCATTGGGGTTACCAATTAAGCCGATAGTTAATCGTTTCATAGTGTTTGCCAATAATAAAAAAGAAATACTTAAGCGGTGGTCGCTTCATCTAGGTTGAGTAGGGCGAGATCCTTTTTGCGTAGCACTAAGCTGACACGATGAGTTTCTATTTGTACAGGATCGCCAAAAGGCGCTAAACGCACCACTTTAAAGACAGAACCCGGAAGTAAACCGAGTGAAAGCAGTTTTTGTCGGTATGCAGGACTGATTTCTGGGGAGAAACCAAGTATTTTGTAGCTGCATTGAGGAAGTATTGCCATAGTGTCTTCCTAATCATTTAATTCATAATGATATCGATGACAATTGTTAATGATTACAATTGCTCAGGTAACGAGACCACCAAACAACAATAAATCTAATTAACAATGAGAATCATAATCATCCACCTTTTATTATATTTAGCCTCTTTTTTCGTCAATTTGACTTGATATGGATCAATGAAGCATTGAGTTTGCGGTGTTTCGTTAGCAAAAATAATGGTGGGGTAAACGGGGGAGAGGGTTTAATTATGCCTAATATATTGGCTGGGATAATTAATTACAGCATTATTTATTGAAATAGGCACCACAACAGGTACATTGCGATGCCTATTAACAGAGTTAACGTTTTTTGCCAAATGCAGCAGCAAGGGCATCACTCATGGCACTATTACCCGAAGATGCGTTGTTTTGGCGTGAACTTCCTCTTGATTGAGGTGTTTTACGCGTATTTTTTTCCTGTTCAGGGGCGGCACGGCGAGGAGAACTATTAGAATCCCCCGCTTGCTCATCTAAACGCATCGTTAAAGCGATACGTTTACGTGCAATATCAACATCTAACACTTTTACTTTAACAATGTCGCCCGCTTTTACCACCTTGTGTGGGTCTTCGACATAACTATTTGAAAGTGAAGAAATATGAACTAAACCGTCTTGGTGAACACCAATATCCACAAAAGCACCGAAGTTGGTCACATTAGTGACTGCGCCTTCTAATATCATGCCAGAAGTCAGGTCATTCATCGTTTCTACACCTTCTGCGAAGGTGGCAGTTTTAAACTCAGGACGTGGGTCACGACCCGGTTTTTCCAGTTCTTTAATGATATCAGTGACAGTTGGAACCCCGAATTGCTCAGTAGTAAAGTCACGTGGGCTCAAGGCATTAAGCACCTGTGAGTTACCCATAATTTCTTTGAGCGGCTGGCGGACAGACTCAAGAATTCTTTCAACAATCGGGTAAGCTTCAGGGTGAACAGTAGAAGCATCTAACGGGTTTTCACCATTGGTGATACGTAAGAAGCCCGCACATTGTTCAAAGGCTTTTGGCCCAAGGCGTGCAACTTTCAGTAACTGTTTTCTATCACTAAACTGGCCATTCTGGTCGCGCCAGTCCACCACGTTTTGCGCAATCATTTTGCTTAAACCGGCAACGCGAGTCAGTAAGGCAACAGAAGCGGTATTCAAATCAACACCAACGGAGTTTACACAGTCCTCGACGACCGCATCGAGTTTACGCGCTAACTGAGTTTGGCTAACATCATGCTGATATTGGCCAACCCCAATGGATTTAGGGTCAATTTTCACTAATTCAGCAAGCGGGTCTTGTAGGCGACGAGCAATAGATACGGCACCACGTAAAGACACATCTAAGCTAGGAAACTCCAAAGCCGCAAGTTCAGAAGCGGAATAAACAGAAGCGCCAGCTTCGCTGACAATGACTTTCTGTGCAGTGACTTCAGGGTACTGTTTTTGTACTTCAGCAAAGAAACGTTCCGTTTCACGAGAAGCTGTGCCGTTACCAATCGCCACTAATTCGACGTTATGTTTTTGGCAAAGTGCCGCAACGATGGTTGCCGCTTTTGCAGCTTGTCCGGTGTGCGGATAAATCGTATCCGTCGCAATTAATTTACCTGTCGCATCCACAACTGCGACTTTCACCCCAGTACGCAAGCCAGGGTCTAAGCCCATGGTGGCACGCATTCCCGCTGGCGCCGCCATCAGTAAGTCACTAAGGTTACGAGCAAACACGTTAATAGCTTCCTCTTCAGCTTTTTCGCGCAGTGAGCTCATGACCTCTGTTTCTAAGTGCAGTAATACTTTGACACGCCATGTCCAGCTGATCACGGCTTTACGCCATTGGTCAGCCGGAGCATTATTTAAACGAATATCTAAATGGCGGGTGATAATTTCTTCGCAGTAACTTTCTTTTGGCGGTTCATCGAACTGTGGATCACAGTTTAATGAAAGTTGTAAAATTCCTTCGTTACGACCACGGAACATCGCAAGCGCTCGGTGAGAAGGGACTTGAGCAACAGGCTCGTGATGTTCAAAATAGTCACTAAATTTTACCCCTTCTTCTTGCTTACCCTCTGCAACAACAGAAACAAGATGGGCATTTTTCCAAATATAGTCGCGAACTTTCGCTAAAAGAGCCGCATCTTCGGCGAAGCGTTCCATAAGGATATAGCGAGCACCATCTAAAGCGGCTTTGACATCAGCAACACCTTTGTCTGCATCGATATAGGTTTTTGCGAGTTCATCAGGTGACTGGTTAGGGTCATTCCACAGGGTGTCAGCTAAAGGCTCAAGTCCTGCTTCGATGGCAATTTGCCCACGGGTGCGACGTTTCGGTTTATACGGAAGATACAGGTCTTCAAGTTCGGTTTTATTGAGCGTAGTGTCAATAGCGGAGGCAAGCTCTGGAGTCAATTTACCTTGCTCTTCTATCGATTTGAGAATGGTTTGTTTACGGTCATTTAATTCGCGCAAGTACCCTAAACGGCTTTCTAGCTGGCGAAGCTGAGTATCGTCCAACCCACCGGTAACCTCTTTACGGTAACGTGCAATAAACGGGACAGTATTCCCTTCATCTAACAGTGTGATGGCAGAAAAAACCTGTTTCGGCTGGGCTTGCAGTTCCGCTGCAATAATTTGGCTTAGAGTTTCATTCATGTCGAATTTAAATACCTACTGAAAGAACAGTTAAAAAATTTACTGCACTGTTATACTTGGTGAGAAAGAGAATTTCCAGACTGAATTTGAGCCTATTGGTAGGAAAGTCTCAGATTATGTTCTATAAAATATTATAATTATGGCTCCACTGGCTAAAATCTGAAGGTTATGACTAAAAGTCTTTTAATTACACGTGAAGGTTGGGATGCATTAGATAAAGAGCTGAAGTACCTGTGGAAGGAAGAACGCCCTCGGGTTACTCAATCTGTTTCAGAGGCCGCTGCTCAAGGGGATCGCTCAGAAAATGCAGAATATATTTATGGTAAAAAAAGGTTGCGTGAGATTGATAGGCGCATCCGTTTTTTATCCAAAAGATTGGATCAATTAAGGATTATCGAGCCTGATCCTCGCCAAGAAGGCCGTGTGTTTTTTGGAGCATGGGTTAAACTAGAAGATGAAAATGAAAATATCAGAATATTCCGTATCGTCGGTGCTGATGAATTCAACCCTACAAAACAATGGATTTCAATTGATTCTCCCGTAGCACGAGCCTTGATAGGTAAACAGGTTGATGATGAAATAACAGTAAATACGCCAGGAGGGCAGGTGACTTATTTTGTGTTAGAAATAAGCTACCAGCCACTAACCACCTGAAGTGTAAAATGATTCATTAAATCCTACGTTAGTGGTAAATTAGTGAGCATTAATATTGTTTTACTTACATTCATTAAAAAAATAATTTGAAAGATGCACATCTTGAGGGCTACAAAATGCAGGAAAGTTATAAGGTTCTTGTCGTCGATGATGATATGCGTTTACGTGCACTGCTGGAACGTTACCTCACTGAGCAGGGTTTTCAGGTAAGGAGTGCCGCGAACGCAGAACAGATGGACAGAATCCTGACAAGAGAATCTATTCATCTGATCGTCTTAGATCTAATGCTACCGGGTGAAGATGGCTTATCAATTTGCCGTCGCTTACGTAGTCAAAATAACCCAATTCCTATTATTATGGTAACAGCGAAAGGCGAAGAAGTTGATCGCATCGTTGGCTTAGAAATCGGTGCGGACGACTATATTCCAAAACCTTTTAATCCACGGGAATTGCTAGCTCGTATTCGTGCGGTTTTACGTCGCCAAGCTAATGAATTACCGGGTGCGCCATCTCAAGATGATGCGATAATTACTTTTGGTAAATTTAAATTAAATCTTGGGACACGAGAAATGTTCCAAGGTGATGAGAATATGCCATTAACCAGCGGTGAATTCGCGGTGTTAAAAGTGTTGGTTTCTTACCCAAGGGAACCGTTATCTCGTGACAAGTTAATGAGCTTAGCGCGAGGTCGTGAATACAGTGCGATGGAACGTTCAATCGATGTTCAAATTTCACGTTTACGCCGCATGGTTGAAGAAGACCCAGCACACCCTCGTTATATCCAGACGGTTTGGGGTTTGGGCTATGTGTTTGTTCCTGATGGAAGTAAAGCATGAAGCGACTGAGGTTCTCAAGGCGTAGTACATTTTCTCGCTCGTTATTTTTATTTGTAGCCTTACTGTTTGCGAGTCTCGTAACCAGTTATATGGTCGTGTTGAATTTTGTTGTAATGCCTAGCTTACAGCAATTCAACAAGGTACTGGCATACGAAGTAAGAACATTAATGACAGAGAAAATGGTTCTACAAGATGGAACCTCAGTGCGGGTATCTCCCGCGTTGCGTAAGAAAATCTACAATGAATTAGGAATTACCTTTTATGCACATTCAGCGGCGATGGAAGAAGGGCTGAATTGGGCAAAAGAGTATGATTTTCTAAGCGAACACATGTCGGAATATATTGGTGGTAAGGCGAGTGTTCACCTTGAATTAGGCCGAGAATATCCCATTCTATGGCTAACGTCTTATCTCGCACCTGATATTTGGGTGCGAGTTCCACTGACTGAAATCGGCCAAAACCAGTTCTCCCTTGTTTTTCGCTATACATTAACAATTTTTCTCACCATTTTTGCAGGGGTATGGTTGTATATACGCTACCAGAACAAGCCGTTGCTTGAATTGGAATACCACGCAGGTGAAGTCGGCAAAGGGGTCATTTTACCCCCAATGCAGGAAAAAGGCGCCACTGAGGTTAGAGCTGCTATTCGTTCTTTTAACCACATGGCTGCAGGGATTAAAACCTTAGAAAATGACCGAACTGTCTTAATGGCAGGGGTAAGTCATGACCTAAGAACTCCCTTAACCCGTATTCGTTTAGCGACAGAAATGATGAGCCCAGAAGATAGCTATCTGGCTGAATCTATTAATAAAGATATAGAAGAGTGTGATGCGATCATCGGCCAATTCATGTCTTATCTGAAAACAGGTCAAGAAATGGATATGGAATTCTGTGACCTTAACGCTATTTTAATGGAAGCGGTGAACTCAGAAAGTAATGTCATCGGTGAAATTGAAACCGCACTTGAGCCTGGCTCAATGATTGTTAATGGTAACCCATTAGCAATTAAACGCGCGATTACCAATATGATAGTTAACGCTTACCGCTATGGTAATGGCTGGATCAAAGTCAGTAGTGGAAAAACGGAAGACTCCGTTTGGTTCCAAGTCGAAGATGATGGTGCAGGTATCAAAGAAGAAGACATTCATCGCCTGTTCCAGCCATTTGTACAGGGTGAAAAAGCTCGTAGCAACAAAGGCACAGGGCTAGGGCTAGCGATTATTCGCCGAATTGTCGATGCTCATGAAGGGAGCATTGAGATTCATAAAAGTGAGCGTGGCGGGTTTGCTATTAGGGCTTTGCTTCCTCTTAAAGAGAAAGAAGACTAAATACTCTTCACACTTTGCGCCGCAGCGTTGTTGGCTGCGTTCGGCTACTCGGGTCACATACTTGTGTATGCTCCCCGAGATATCCTCGCTTGCCGCCTAGCTGCAACACAAATTGTTTTGAGTATTATTTGTATCAAGTAGGAAAAGAGGCTATCTGTTTTGGCGCCTACCTACAGCTTGAACTATTTAGAGCTATCATTTTACTCTTCACACTTTGTGCCGCAGCGTTGTTGGCTGCGTTCGGCTACTCGGGTCATATACTTGTGTATGCTCCCCGAGCTAAATACTCTTCACACTTTGTGCCGCAGCGTTGTTGGCTGCGTTCGGCTACTCGGGTCACATACTTGTGTATGCTCTCCGAGATATCCTCACTTGCCGCCTAGCTGCAACGCAAATTGTTTTGAGTATTATTTTATGGTTGCAGGATAAAAATATTTTTCGCTTTTATGACAGTCTGTCATTTTTCTTTTTGACGTCAGCTTTGAAATAATAGTTTTTTAACTATTTGAATTTTATAATATAAAATCTAATCCATCTTTGTTTTTGTTTCCTCGCCAGTGAAAAAATCAACAATTGTCATAAAACTGTCATAAAAACGACATGTTGTCGTAACTAAATTGTCCTATTTTTCCTACCGTGACATACACCCAACAATTTCATACTTGATTGTTTCTATACATCCCCGGAGGGATTATGAAAATGACGCGTACCACCTTAGCAAGCGTAATGGCAGCAACTTTATCTCTGACTGCAATGTCTTCTTTTGCTGCTACCAGCCTGACCGGAGCTGGCGCGACCTTTCCTGCTCCTGTTTATGCGAAGTGGGCAGATTCTTATCAGAAAGAAACAGGTAATAAAGTAAACTATCAGGGGATTGGTTCTTCTGGTGGTGTCAAACAAATTAATGCAAAAACAGTTGATTTCGGAGCTTCTGACGCCCCATTAACTGATGAAAAACTCAAAGAAGATGGCTTATTCCAGTTCCCTACGGTTATCGGTGGTGTGGTACTGGCTGTAAATGTAAAAGGCATTGAGTCTGGGCAATTGACTTTAGATGGCAACACATTAGGTGATATCTATTTAGGTAAAATCACTAAATGGAATGACCCAGCAATCGCTAAATTGAATCCAAATGTGAGTTTACCAGACCAAGCTATCGCAGTCGTTAGACGTTCTGACGGTTCGGGTACTACGTTCGTATTCACGAGCTACCTTGCTAAAGTAAGCGCAAGCTGGAAATCAGACGTTGGTGCGGGCTCTACCGTTAACTGGCCGAAAAATAGCGTAGGTGGTAAAGGGAATGATGGCGTTGCAGCTTTCGTACAGCGTCTACCAGGTTCTATCGGTTATGTTGAATATGCATACGCAAAACAGAACAACCTTGCGTATACTAAATTAATCTCCGCTGATGGCGAAGCGGTTTCACCAACGGGTGAAAGCTTCAGCGCAGCAGCGAAGAAAGTGGACTGGTCTAAATCTTTTGCTCAAGATTTAACAAACCGTGATGGTGCGAATGCATGGCCGATAACCTCAACCACATTCATCTTAGTTCACAAGCAGCAAGAGAATGCGGAAAAAGGCAAAGCGGTTCTTGATTTCTTCAACTGGGCTTATGATAAAGGTGGTAAACAAGCGGAAGCACTAGATTACGCAATTTTACCTCAAGAAGTCGTGACCGCAGTACGTGCAGCATGGAAAACAGAAGTTAAAGATAGCCAAGGTAAAGCATTATTCTAGGTGAACTTAGGTTTTCTAAGTGCACTTAGGGTTGGAAATGGCGGGTAAGTGCTGAGGAACAGAGCTTACCCGCTCATCGTTGTAACGCAATCCTGTAGAAAAGAGCAGGAATGAAATGAGAACAAAGCGCATGGCCGAGAAAACAACGGCATTTAGAGCTCCCAGCAAATCAGGTGATGTGATTTTTAGTGCACTGGTAAAGATTGCCGCGCTCATCACTTTGTTAATGCTCGGAGGCATTATTATTTCCCTTATTTTTGCATCTTGGCCAAGTATGCAGAAGTTTGGGTTTTCGTTTTTGTGGACCAAAGAGTGGGATGCTCCGGCGGAAGAATTCGGTGCTCTTGTGCCTATTTATGGCACTATCGTTACATCGTTAATTGCTCTGATTATCGCAGTACCCGTTAGTTTTGGTATAGCACTATTCCTAACCGAGCTGGCTCCCAATTGGCTAAAACGTCCTCTTGGTATCGCGATTGAACTCCTTGCTGCTATCCCAAGTATCGTTTATGGGATGTGGGGGTTATTTGTCTTTGCACCTTTGTTTGCAGAGTATTTCCAAGAACCAGTTGGTAATGTGATGTCGAGTGTGCCGATTGTCGGTGAACTATTTTCAGGGCCTGCATTCGGAATCGGTATTTTAGCAGCGGGGATTATCCTCGCGATTATGATTATTCCCTATATTGCGTCAGTGATGCGCGATGTATTTGAACAAACTCCTGTGATGATGAAAGAGTCAGCCTACGGGATTGGCTGTACGACATGGGAAGTGATTTGGAATATCGTGCTGCCGTATACCCGCAATGGGGTAATCGGTGGAGTGATGTTAGGTCTTGGCCGTGCACTGGGTGAAACCATGGCGGTTACTTTCGTGATTGGTAATACTTACCAACTTGATAGCGCATCACTGTTTATGCCTGGAAACAGTATTACCTCAGCACTGGCAAATGAATTTGCGGAAGCTGAGAGCGGCTTACATACCTCGGCCTTGATGGAACTTGGACTGATCCTGTTTGTTATCACTTTTATTGTGTTAGCGATTTCCAAGTTAATGGTCATGCGTCTTGCGAAAAATGAGGGCCGTTAAAATGTCGATATCTCAACCTATCGCAGTGAATGAAAAAGAACGAGCTCGTCGTCAAGCGTGGCGTCGCCAAGTTAACAGAATGGCACTACTTGTCTCGATGTTAACTATGGCTTTCGGCTTGTTCTGGTTAGTGTGGATTTTATTTTCTACAGTCACTAAAGGGATTGATGGCATGTCCCTCAATCTGTTTACTGAAATGACTCCACCACCTAATACGGAAGGTGGCGGGTTGGCAAATGCCATCGTAGGTAGTGGCTTATTAATCTTATGGGCGACAGTTATCGGTACGCCTTTAGGGATTTTAGCGGGAATTTATTTAGCTGAATATGGGCGTAAGTCATGGTTAGCTTCAGTCACCCGCTTTATTAATGACATTTTATTATCAGCTCCATCTATCGTTGTAGGGTTGTTTGTGTACACCATTGTGGTTGCTCAAATGCAGCACTTCTCGGGTTGGGCTGGGGTCGTGGCGCTTGCATTGCTGCAAATTCCAATTGTTATTCGAACTACTGAAAATATGTTGAAATTAGTTCCGGATAGCTTGCGTGAAGCCGCTTATGCACTTGGCACACCAAAATGGAAAATGATTTTATCTATTACGCTAAAAGCGTCTGTGTCAGGGATTATCACTGGGATCTTGCTTGCAATTGCACGTATTGCTGGGGAAACCGCACCGCTTCTGTTTACTTCACTGTCAAATCAGTTCTGGAGTACAGATATGAGCGAGCCAATTGCCAACTTACCAGTGACAATCTTCAAATTTGCAATGAGCCCATTCTCTGAATGGCAAGAGCTTGCATGGGCTGGGGTTCTGTTAATTACCTTATGTGTCCTGCTGATTAACATCATTGCACGTGTTGTTTTCGCACAGAAAAAACACTAAGCGCCAGATAAATAAAGATTTAGAGAGAAAAGCAAACCATGATTAATGCAAACGATATTGCAAATAGTAAAATTAAAGTACGTGACCTCAACTTCTATTATGGCAAGTTTCACGCACTGAAAAATATCTCTTTAGACATTGAAAAAAATAAAGTGACTGCATTTATCGGCCCATCAGGCTGTGGTAAATCGACGTTATTACGCACCTTCAATAAAATGTATGAATTGTATGGCGAGCAGCGCGCAGAAGGTGAAATTTTACTGGATGGTCAAAACATCCTGACTGATAAACAAGATATTGCGTTATTGCGCGCGAAAGTCGGAATGGTTTTCCAAAAACCAACACCATTCCCGATGTCTATTTATGACAACATTGCATTTGGTGTGCGTTTATTTGAGAAGTTATCCCGTGTGGAAATGGATGAGCGCGTGCAGTGGGCGTTAACAAAGGCGGCATTATGGAATGAAACCAAAGATAAGTTACACCAAAGTGGTTATAGCTTGTCGGGTGGCCAGCAACAGCGTCTCTGTATTGCTCGTGGTATTGCTATTCGCCCTGAGGTTTTATTGCTAGATGAACCCTGTTCCGCTCTAGACCCTATTTCAACTGGTCGAATTGAAGAACTGATTAGTGAATTAAAATCAGAATACACCGTGGTGATTGTTACCCACAATATGCAACAAGCAGCACGCTGTTCTGACTATACGGCTTTCATGTATTTAGGGGAGTTAGTCGAGTTTAACCATACTGACAAAATGTTTACTACCCCAGAAATGAAGCAAACTGAAGATTATATTACTGGCCGCTACGGTTGATATGGAGCCGACGATGGATACGCTGAATCACAACAAACATATATCGGGGCAGTTCAATGCTGAACTGGAACATATCCATACTGAATTAATGACGATGGGAGGACTGGTCGAAGAGCAGCTTACCAAAGCCATTACGGCCATGCATAATCAGGATGAAGCCCTAGCACGTGAAGTTATCGAAAATGACCATAAAGTCAATATGATGGAAGTGGCCATTGATGAAGAATGCGTTAAAATCATCGCGAAACGCCAACCAACGGCGAGTGATTTGCGCCTGATTATGGCGATTTCAAAAACGATTGCTGAGCTGGAAAGAATCGGTGATGTTGCGGACAAAATCTGTCAAACCGCATTGGAAAAATTTTCTCATCAACACCAGCCCTTGTTAGTGAGTTTGGAATCATTAGGTCGTCATACAGTACAAATGCTACATGATGTATTAGATGCGTTCGCTCGAATGGATCTTGAAGAAGCGATTCGTATCTACCGTGAAGATGAGAAAGTTGACCAAGAGTATGAGGGCATCGTACGTCAATTGATGACCTACATGATGGAAGACCCACGAACGATCCCAAGTGTATTAACAGCACTATTCTGTGCTCGTTCAATTGAGCGCATCGGTGACCGTTGCCAAAACATCTGTGAGTTTATTTTCTACTATGTGAAGGGGCAGGATTTCCGTCATGTGGGTGGGGATAGTCTTGAAAAGATGCTAACGAATAAATAATTACTCGAATACTCGTCATATTTCGTGCTGTGGCGGTGTTGGCTTCGCTCGGCTACTCGGGTCACATACTGATGTATGCTCCCCGATATATCCTTGCTTGCCGCCTAGCCACAACACGAACTATTTAGAGTATTAATGTATGAGGTTAATGTATTAAATACTCGTCATACTTCAAGCTGTGGTTCTAATATTTGAACTTGGCTACTCGGGTCACATACTAATGTATGCTCCCCGAGATATCCTTGCTTGCCGCCTAGCCACAATACGAACTATTTAGAGTATTAAGCTACAACTCCAATCATTTGTCTCAATCTCTTCTACCGACTTTCTTCTTGCTCGATAAGAGTCTATTGATGGTTTAACCATGTCTGGGGCACCTTGTTATCAAGGTGGCTTTTTTTTGTCTCCGTTAATATTCCATTTGGTTATAAATATATTATTTAATATTATTTCAAGTGCTAAGTAATAGTTGATAGCGTGTGATGGTCGATTTACAAAAATTTACCGTCAGGGGTGTTCAATGAAAGCTCGTATTCTAACGACTGTTTTACTTACAGGTTTAGCGCTGACAGCGAATGTCGCTAGCGCAGATAAATTAGATGATATCAAACAAGCGGGTGTGATCCGCATTTCTGTGTTTGATAGCAATCCACCATTTGGCTTTATTGACCCACAAACTAAAAAATTAGCGGGCTATGATGTGGATATCGCACAAGAAATTGCAGATAGCTTAGGGGTAAAACTTGAGCTTCGTCCCACTAACCCAGCAAACCGTATCCCACTTCTGACTTCGGGCAAAGTTGATCTGATTGGCGCTAATTTCACCATTACAGATGAACGCGCAAAACAAGTTGATTTTTCTATCCCTGATTTTGCGACAGGCCAAAAATTTATTGCCCGTAAAGGCGTATTAAAAACGCCTGACGATATCAAACCATTACGTATTGGTGCAGATAAAGGCACTGTGCAGGAAGTGACTTTACGTGAACGCTTCCCTGATACAAAGGTGATTTCGTACGATGATACGCCGCAAGCATTCGCTGCACTGCGTAATGGCAACGTCCAAGCTATCACACAAGATGATGCGAAACTGGTTGGTTTATTAGGTAATTTACCTGAAAAAGTGAAAGCAGATTTTGAGATTTCCCCATTTAGCCTGACGAAAGAATACCAAGCATTGGCAGCAAGCAAAGGTGAAACGCGTTTGGTTGAAAACGTCAACGAAACACTGTTGAAACTGGAGAAAGAAGGTAAAGCCGAGGTGATCTATAACCGCTGGTTTGGGCCAGATACCAAAGCTGCACAGCCACGCGGGGACTTTAAATTTGCGCCACTGAGTGAGCAACAGCCACAGTCTTAATGGGTAACGGTAAGTACTCAGTGATTTGAAGCCCCGCACTCTGTGTGGGGTTCTTGGTTATAAAGGATGAGTTTTTAATCACAAGCTGTGAAGGCAATAGGTCGTGAACAATGTTTGAAAAATTTTTAAATGGTGATTTTTGGTCTGCCCATTTCTTGGCACCGCAGTATTTAGAATGGTTTGGCTACGGCTTTTTGATCACTATTTGGATCTCGATTTGTACCATTGTTGCAGCCACTGTATTGGGTTTTATAGTTGCATCAGCAAAGGATAGTCAAATTGCTCCTGTGCGTTGGGCCGTGAGTATCTACATCTCTATTTTCAGAAATACGCCTTTGTTGGTGCAGTTATTCTTTTGGTATTTCGCTTCTGGTGAAATTTTACCCTCTGCTGCAATGGAATGGCTCAATACTCCCCATGAAGTCCATTTACTTGGAATCACAGTGGGTTGGCCGTCATTTGAATTTTTAGCCGGTTTTATCGGTTTGACCCTTTATACCGTGCCGTTTATCGCTGAAGAAATTCGTGCTGGGATCCGTGGCGTTCGTCAGGGACAGAAATATGCTGCGTTTGCTTTAGGGCTAACCTCATGGCAGGCCATGAAACTGGTGGTATTACCGCAAGCCGTTAAAATCGCGATGCCTCCACTACTGGGCCAATATATGAATGTGGTAAAAAATTCATCATTAACGATGGCGATAGGCGTCGCAGAATTGTCTTATGTCTCCCGCCAGGTTGATAGCCAGACACTGCAAACCTTTGCTGCAT
The DNA here is from genome assembly GCF_033688165.1 of Providencia sp. PROV048. Classification (NCBI taxonomy): domain Bacteria; kingdom Pseudomonadati; phylum Pseudomonadota; class Gammaproteobacteria; order Enterobacterales; family Morganellaceae; genus Providencia; species Providencia sp. PROV048. Next base: position 259,272 of record NZ_CP096360.1, read on the forward strand.
TTGGTGTGGCAACCGTTTTGTATATTGCCATTATTGCGGTAATGGAAGGTTGGGGCCAGTGGCGTCAACAGCGTAATTTGGCTCAGGGGGTATAAGATGGATTTTTCGATTATTGAGCAGAATTGGCAATATTTATTGTTTGGTACTTTTCCGGATGGGCCACTTGAAGGCGCTGCACTGACGTTAGTCATTAGTTTACTTGCCGGTGCGGCTTCTATTGTATTAGGAACATTGGGTGGAATAGCCTTAGCCATGCTACGAGGCTTCTGGGTTAACCTGTTCGCCGCAGTTTTAGGCTTTTTTCGTGCAATTCCCGTCATTATGTTGATTTTTTGGACCTATTTCCTGTTGCCAATCTTATTGGGTATGGAAATTCCGGGTATTGCAACGGTAGTATGCGCATTGGCATTGATTACCTCCGCATATTTGGCTCATGCTGTGAAAGCGGGCATTTTAGCAATAGGGGCAGGGCAGTGGCAGGCAGGGTTATCCTTGGGATTTAGCCGCTGGCAGGTATTGTGGAATGTCGTATTGCCACAGGCCTTACGTATGATGGTTCCTTCATTTATTAACCAGTGGGTAGCATTAATTAAAGATACCTCGTTGGCTTATGTTGTTGGTGTTGCGGAGCTTTCTTTCTTAGCAACCCAAGTGAATAACCGTGAAATGGTTTATCCTCTCGAAGTTTTCTTATTCGTCGCATTTATTTATTTCGTTATGTGTTTTGCGGTAGAAATTATTGCGAATAGGGTGGCGACAAAGCTGAGTGCGCAACATCAACCCCAGAAACTGGCTGCGAAACATCGTTTATTGTTTTGGCGCCGACAAAAACTGTTAGCACTTTCCTAAATTAAAAGTGGTGGTGAAATATCCACCATTTCCTCACTCCACTATTTTGGTTTATTTTTATTATTTCATCTTGGCGTATCAGTTAGTTAGGACATTTTTGCCTCTTATAGTTTACGCAATCGTTTTCTTTTGTGATTTTTAATTGTAGTATAGGGCGAAAAAAACTTTTTTTGGGCGCAATATCTAATGAGTAATCAATCTTCTAGCTCGGCACAACCGCAGGGCTTGTTTCAGCGTGTTTTTAAATTGCAAGAGCACGGCACGACAGCACGGACAGAAGTTGTTGCAGGCTTCACCACCTTCCTAACGATGGTATATATCGTTTTTGTTAACCCTCAAATTCTCTCAGTTGCAGGCATGGATATCAAAGCTGTGTTTGTCACCACCTGTTTGATTGCGGCTATTGGTAGTATTTTGATGGGGCTGTTGGCAAATTTACCGATTGCAGTAGCACCTGCTATGGGGCTGAATGCTTTTTTTGCTTTCGTTGTAGTTGGCGCGATGGGTTATTCATGGGAAGTTGCTATGGGCGCCGTATTTTGGGGGGCTGTCGGCTTATTTATTCTGACACTATTCCGTATACGTTATTGGATTATCGCCAATATCCCGCTTAGTCTTCGCGTCGGGATCACCAGTGGTATCGGCCTATTTATTGCGATGATGGGGCTGAAAAACTCCGGCATTATTGTGGCTAACCCGGACACGTTAGTTTCTATCGGTAACTTGACTCACCATAATGTTTGGCTGGGAGCCCTCGGGTTCTTTATTATTGCCATCTTAGCAGCTCGTAATATTCATGCCGCGGTATTAGTTTCTATTGCGGTGACCACTTTGATTGGTCTGGCTCTGGGAGATGTAAAATATTCTGGGATATTCTCAATGCCGCCAAGTATCACGAGTGTCGTGGGGCAGGTTGATTTCTCTGGTTCTTTAGATTTAGCGTTATCCGGTGTGATTTTTGCCTTTATGTTAGTCAACTTGTTTGACTCATCAGGCACCATGATAGGTGTGACTGACAAAGCGGGTATTACGAATGAACGCGGGACTTTCCCACGAATGAAACAAGCGTTATATGTGGACAGCTTGAGTTCTGTCGCAGGTTCAGCGATGGGGACCTCTTCTGTCACTGCATATATCGAAAGTTCTTCTGGTGTTTCTGTCGGTGGGCGGACAGGTTTAACCGCGATCGTCGTTGGTGTTTTATTCCTATTGACTATGTTTATCTCACCTCTTGCAGGTATGGTTCCAGCTTATGCAACTGCGGGAGCCTTGATTTACGTGGGCGTGCTGATGACATCAAGCCTAACTCGCGTGAAATGGGATGACTTAACTGAGTCTGTACCCGCATTTATTACCGCAGTGATGATGCCATTTAGCTTCTCAATCACAGAAGGTATCGCACTAGGCTTTATTGCGTACTGTGCAATGAAAATTGGTACAGGCCGCTGGCGTGATTTGGGGCTGTGTGTGATTTTAGTGGCGGCGATGTTCCTACTAAAAATGGTGCTCGTCGACGCCTAATATTCGTCATACTTCAAGCTGTGGCGTTGTTGTCTTCACTCGGCTACTCGGGTCACATACTTATGTATGCTCCCCGAGGTAACCTCGATTGACGCCTAGCCACAACTTGAATTATTTAGAATATTTCTCAAGATGGCTCTCTATTTTTTTAGGTAAAACCACTTGGAAGATTAATCCCCCTTCAGATGGCTTTCCCGTCTTGTTACTTGCATGCAACTCAAATTATTTAAGGTATAATCATTAAAGTACTATTGCGAAGGCAGGGTGGAGTAAAAAATCCGCTGAAATTGCAAACTAGTGCTTTCCCCCTTTATGGGATCCTGCTAGATTTCGCAGCAGAAACTGACTTTATCAAGGTATCAGACCATGAATGCACCAAAAAAACCGGCTGCTAAGCCAAAGAAAAAATACCGTAAAACTAAAGAAGAGATAAATGCGGAAGGCCGTGAGCGTAAGCGCGAGAAAAAACATCGTGGTCATAAATCTGGTAGCCGTAACCAAGAATCTGCTTCTAACAATGCTAAAGGTGGGCAATCTACCATCACAGACCCGCGTATTGGTAGCAAAAAACCGATTCCATTAGTTGTGGATGATAACAAACCTGTAGCGCGTCCAGCGACGAAAGAAAAGCCAGTAGCTAAAGAAAAACTGACGCCAGAAAAAGAGTTGGAAATGCTAGAAAGCGATGACCGTCTAGATAGCATTTTGGCGCGTCTGGAGGATGGCGAAACTATCACGGCGCAAGAACAGCAGTATGTTGATACCTGTTTAGACCGTATTGATGAACTGATGAATATTCTCGGTATTGAATATAGCGAAGAAGAAGAGGAAGAAGACGAAGAAAAACTTGATGACATTATGCGCATCTTAAAAAGTAAATAATTTCGTTTAAAAGATCCCTCGCGCTAGCGGGGGATTTGGCTATTTTTTCTGCTAACTCACTTTTCTTTGATGTTGAATCAAGTCTCTTTTCTCTAACATATTTATACTCGTCATATTCAAAGCTGCAGCGTTGTTGACTATGTTCATTCGCACGAGTCTCATACTTATGTATACTCCTAGGGACTCATTCACTTGTCGCCTAGCTGCAACTCGAAATATTTAGAGTCTATAATGCTTATGCAGGTTATAAAATTTTCACTCTCATCGAATAACAAATTAAATAGAGTGAAGTCATCGTTATAGTTTGAGCTTTTGGTCAATTGAGGAATGTTATGTCAGAGCAAAATATTGTTTGGGATCTTTCTCTCATTCAAAAATACAATTATTCAGGGCCTCGTTATACCTCGTATCCCACAGCCTTGGAATTCAATCAAGATTATGATGAGAATGCGTTTGTTCAAGCAACACAACGTTATCCTGATCGACCTTTATCGCTCTATGTCCATATCCCTTTTTGCCATAAGCTTTGTTATTTCTGTGGCTGTAATAAATTAGTGACACGCCAAAAACATAAAGCCGATGAATATCTTAAAGTAATTGAACAAGAAATTATTCAGCGCGCAGCTTTATTAAAAGGTCGTATTGTGACCCAGATGCATTGGGGCGGTGGTACTCCGACTTACCTCGATAAAGCTCAAGTCAGCCATTTGGTTGGTTTATTGAAAAAGCATTTTCATTTTGCGGATGATGTTGAAATGTCCATCGAAGTCGACCCGCGTGAAATTGAACTGGATATGATAGATCATCTGCGCCATGAAGGGTTTAACCGCTTAAGCATGGGAGTTCAGGATTTTAATAAAGAAGTTCAGGTGCTGGTTAACCGTGAACAGGACGAAGAATTTATTTTTGCCCTAATTAAACGAGCCAAAGAAACGGGTTTTACCTCAACGAGTATTGATTTGATTTATGGTTTACCTAAACAAACTCCTGAAAGCTTTGCATTTACCTTAAAGAAAGTGGCTGAATTATCACCAGATCGCTTAAGTGTGTTTAATTACGCGCATTTGCCTAATTTATTTGCGGCGCAGCGTAAAATTAAAGATGCTGATTTACCAAGTGCAGAGCAAAAACTCGATATTCTGCAAGACACAATCGCAACCCTCACCAGAGATGGCTATCAATTTATTGGTATGGACCACTTTGCTCGCCCTGAAGATGAGCTCGCTGTGGCCCAACGAGAAGGGGTTTTACACCGTAATTTCCAAGGTTATACGACTCAAGGCGACTGTGATTTATTAGGATTAGGCGTTTCTGCGATCAGTATGTTAGGCGATAACTACGCGCAAAATCAGAAAGATTTGAAAACCTATTATGCGCAAGTTGAAGAGCAAGGCCAAGCGCTGTGGCGAGGTCTCGTCTTAACCGATGATGATTGCTTGCGCCGTGATGTTATTAAAACCTTAATCTGTAACTTCCAATTGGATTTTGCACAAATTGAAGCAATCTATCCAATTGACTTTAAATCTTATTTTAAAGAGGATTTAGAGCTATTGAAGCCAATGGCAGAAGATGGATTAGTCGAAATGACAGACAAAGGAATTAAAGTTACGCCGCAAGGGCGTTTACTTATTCGTAATATTTGTATGTGTTTTGATGTTTATTTGAGAAATCAGATGAGGCAGCGGCAGTTTTCCCGTGTCATCTAAATACTCTTCATATTTCGCCCTGTCGCGTTGTTGGCTGCGTTCGCTAACCCTAGTCACATACTTTATGTATGCTCCTAGGGCTTAGCTTCTCTTGCCGCCTAGCGGCAGAACGAACTATTTTGAGTATTAAATATTCGTTATAGCGTTATTCCACATTCTGCATCTTCTGCGGGGGCTAGTATTTCGCTTTTTCGATTAGCTGATAAGCCGCACTGATGCGATCAGGGATGGGATACCATTTGTTGGACAAAATCACAACCGCGACTCGGTCTTCAGGAATAAATGCCGCATAGGTTGCAAAACCATTGGTTGAGCCGGTTTTGTTGTAGAAAGCTTGTGTTTCTGGCGGTAGTGCTGGTGTAATCGCTTCGACCTTTTGTGGCTGTAATGCCATTTCATCTCGGTTACCTTGCTGTAATTGAGAAATGGATACAGGCCATGAATAACTTTCCCACATCATATCTTGCACAAATGAATCGGTCATATAGAACCCAGCATGCGTGTTCTCTATGGCTTCCTGCCACGGTTTAGCGACTTTCTTTGTTTGCATATTAATATCTAAGAAGCGAATTAGGTCTTTAGCGTTAGATTTCAAACCATAAGATTCAGCATCTAAAATTTGTGGTGTTACACGAACGGGTTGATTGTTCTTATTATAACCTTGAGCATAATTTTTCTGTTGATTTTTAGGGACATGAATATAGGTATGTTTTAGTCCAAGTGCAGGCAACATCAATTTTTCCATCGCTTGTTCAAATGGCATTTTGAGTTGTTTAGCGGTAACGATACCGAGTAACCCCACGCCAAGATTTGAATAAGAGCGATATTGCCCAATGGCTTTGGTCGGTTTCCAATGTTGGTAATAACAGATTAATTCCGCTGAATTAGTAATGCTATCAGGCACAAATAACGATAAACCGGAAGTGTGAGTAGCCAAGTTCATTACTGTGACTTGGTCAAAAGCAGACCCTTTTAATTCAGGAAGATAGTGGCTTACCTTTTGCGAAAAATCGAGTTTTCCTTGGTCTTGTGCATAGGCTGCGAGTGTGGCAGTAAACGTTTTAGACAAAGAACCAATCTCAAATAAAGTCTCATCACTGACAGGTACTAAGCTTTGCTTAGACTGCACACCATAGTGATAAATATAGTGTTTCCCTTCAACGGAAATTGCGACAGACATCCCTGGGATCTGTTTTTGTTCCATCAGAGGTTTAATAATGTCATCCACATCTTTTTGAGTGAACGCATTAGCGGATAGCGTGGTTAACGCCAAACTCAGTGCGACAAAAATTCGCCCCTGACGAAAAAGAGCTTTCATAGAGTTATTCCAATAAGTACAAGTTTAAGTTATTGCTAACAGGAACTGAAAGCACTTCATTGTAAATTTAAAGTGCTTTAATATAGGCTATTAGGCGGTTAAACCGCGATTGCCAAGCAGTATGCATGCTTTCGGCCATTATTTAAAACGATATAAAATTCGATGAGGTAAAAGAAAATCTTATGGCAGAAAATTATCGTCATCGGCTTCCACTCAATGCGCTTAGGGCATTCGAAGCTTCAGCGCGGCATTTAAGTTTTACACGAGCAGGAATAGAGTTGAATGTCACTCAGGCCGCTGTTAGTCAACAAGTTAGGTTGTTAGAGGAGCAGCTGGGACTAGAACTCTTTATTCGCTTACCTCGAGGGCTTGCATTAACTGATGAAGGGCTTGCATTGCTACCCGTATTGAGCCGCTCTTTTGACCAGATTGAGTCATTACTATTGCAATTTGAAGATGGCCATTATCGAGAAGCTTTAAGTATTTCAGTGGTCGGTACATTTGCTGTGGGCTGGTTATTGCCAAGATTAACCCAATTCTCGGAACTATACCCTTATATTGATTTACGTATTATGACCCACAATAACGTGGTCAATTTAGCGGCGGAAGGGGTTGATTTCGCCATCCGCTTTGGGGAGGGTTTATGGCCACTGGTTGAAAATATTCCTCTGTTTTCAACAGCTCATACTGTACTTTGTTCAGAGAAAGTCGCGAGCCAGCTCAAACATCCATTAGATTTAAAATCCCACCAGTTAATGCGTTCATATCGTAAAGATGAATGGGAAAAATGGTTTTTAGCTGCGGAGATTGAACCTTGGCGTGTCAAAGGTCCTGTATTTGATTCATCACGTTTAATGGTTGAGGCTGCGTTATTAACCGACAGTATAGCATTGGTGCCAAGTTGCATGTTTAGTCATGAATTAAGTGCTGGGGCGTTAGTTCAACCTTTTGATATATCTGTAACACTGGGTGGATATTGGTTAAGCCGTTTAAAGTCAAGAGTCATGACACCAGCGATGGCGATATTTCGTCATTGGTTGGTGGAGGAGTCTAAAAAAGAATAATAAGTTGGTGCTATACTATAAATAGAAATAGAAATAGCACCGATATTTAATTTATTGGCATATTATAATGCTCATATTTAGAGGTTAGAATACCAAAGCTTCAGCAGAGAAATAATTCTTTTTATTAACAGAGAGCTCTGTACTATTAATATCCGTAATGGTTTCAGTAAAGAAATAGGTCGGCGAAACATTAAATATTTGTGCCAATTGGTAAATGGTATCGACATGAATATTAACCTCACCATTTTCATAGCGTGATTGATGTTGTTGGCTAATACCTAATAACATGCTTAATTCTTTACCACTCATTCCGTGACTTTCTCTTAATGACCTTATTTTTAAACCGACAGATTTAGATATTTTTCGTTTCATAATGTTCTCTCTAACTTATTTAATATTGTAATGTGAATATAATTAAATATTATTAATGTAATTTGTTTTTCTAGTGTTATGTATTATTACTTAATTTATTAAATATCAATAGATTGAAAAAATGATTGAATATCAATCTCAAAATACGTTGCATACTGGAACAATCTATCTAAAGTAATTCTATTTACTCCTCTTTCATATCGTGACTGTTGTTGTGGGCTGATGCCAATAACCTCGGATAGTTCATTAACTGAAAGTCCATTCGTTTTCCGATAAAAAAGTATTTTTTTGCCAATTAGGTGAGATGTTGAATAAGGCATATATACTCCTATAATTATATTTTTTATTTCTAACTAAACACGATGAAAGATTACCTCTCTATCTTAACCATTTTAATAAAATAGTAAATTTGCTATTTATCAATTGTTCGATGATATTTTTCGATGTTAGCAATAAAAATCAAGTTATAAATAAATTAATATCTTTTTATGATTAATGTTGGATGCTATTTATTCATATCTTATGTTAACCGAAGCTGTTGAGTTTGCAGTTCCTGCAGTTATATTATTAGCAGTCTTAATATATCTAGCTTTCCAATTAAAAATATAATCGCCACCTGCAACATTGTTTTGTAAAGTGAACTTTGAGTTGAGCTTTATCGGGTTACTATTTCTATCCAATAATTGAATGGCGACTCCGGTTGCTTGCCCTTGCCCAGACAATTTAATCTTCCCTGTATTGATATCAACATACCCAGCACTACTTGTGACTGTCACTTTTAGATTGGTGCCTGCAGCGCAGCTTAATGTAATGGGTATATTGACACTATTGCTAGTCGTACCAATTGCTTTAAATTGAGTATCGTACCAAGTCCCTAAGTTAACGTTGTAACTTGTCGCTTTTGTTGAACACTTTAATACATTAATTTTGATAGCACCTGCTGGAATATTCAGCGATGTTAAATTCCACGTACTGTTATGTGGTGCAGGGTTACGCTGTGTTAGTCTTCCCACATGCCCTGCCTTTAAATTTCCGCCCTGTGTGACTTGCCCTGTTTTTTTTATGGTAATCGTCCAATATGGGTTAGCAATAGTCCAAGCGGCTGGGTTAGCTGCTGTTGGTGGTCCATAACGTGTATTTAAAAAACCGATATTGGTTGCTTTCACTTGAATGCTGATGCCCGGTATATTACTGGCTGCAATTTTATTGCCGTTTGGTACCCAACCATTGACATAGTCAGCATATAAATAGGCATTACCACATAGGCCATTTCGCATTGCACCTGAATAAGTATTAACTTGTGAGCCTTTGAAATTGACTCGAATAGTATCGAGATTTCGTGCTCCTGTATCATCATATTGCAATGAATATGTTCTTGTTGGTACATTAACCACAACATTTCGTAAGTTCGGGTTTTGAATACAGGCCGCTTGTATATATCCAGGAAACGTAACGATAGCACTAAATATTAAGAGTATGTTTTTCATTTTCATTCTTGATCAAATAGTTAGTGTTTTATTTTTAAATTTAGTTTAATTATCTATTGTTAAATACAAAGAAATCAATAATGTTAATGTCAAATATTTTTGCATATTGATAGAGCCTATCAACATTAATTCGATTAATACCTCGCTCATATCGTGATTGCTGTTGTTCACTTACTCCTACTACTTTAGATAAATTCTCTAATGTCATTCCTTTCATTTTTCGGTAATAAGTAATTTTATTTCCAATTATTTTTGAAATAGGGTAGTGGCTAGGCATATAATTATCTCCTATTAAGATTTGTGTGATTATAATAAGAAATTATATTTAATTATTGATAAGTAAATGTAAATTCTAAATGGCTTTTAAATGAGCCTGCAATCATACCATTTCCATATCCCGAAACTCTTGCAGACAGAGGAATTTCAACATTTCGTGTTTGTGTATTAACATTCGCAGTAATTGTATCACCATTTTTAATGGTTGTTTTATTCACTGTGTTGGCTAAATTCAGCGCCACATTTTTCGCCGTACCATTATTAATAAAATGTTCAGTTATTGTTGAGTCTGGCGTACCTGATATTTTCATTACAGCTTTGGTGGTTCCTATAGGGCAATTTTTTAGCTTCACGGAAAAATCAACCCACGGAGATTTTTGCGTATCTTTGATATTCCAAATATTAATTTTTTTCAAATCGATTAAATAATTATTTTTTTCAACCTCACAAGGAGCAGCAATAACGACGCCATGCACTTTAATATTTGCTGTTAGCCCAAATGCAGTTAAAGAACAGCTCATTAGTGATAGTAATAGGATAAAATGTCTCATATTATTTTCTCTTTTATAAATAGGTAATTGTTGCCGTAATATTGGCGGAAATAGTTCCCGGAGTGGCATTACCTAATGAGCTAAAGGCGCGTGTGCGTAATGGAATATTAATATTCGCTTGCCCATTTGTCGGAACTTGTAATACTTTTTGGTTACCTAAAGCGGTTGTTCCATTACCATTTTGTAGTTGAACGGCTAGGTTTTTAGCCGTACCTTGATTTTTGTATAAGCTGGCTGCATCCGCAGTATCTGCGGTTCCTGTAAACGTCAGTTTTACTTGATTAATAAAAGATGAACAATTATTTAGGCTAATATTAAATGTGTTCCAGTTAGAACCTGAACTCGCATTACGAAATACATCAGCAGAAATATTTTTCAGGTCAATATCAATATTATTCCCACCGGTAATATTGCAAGTTGCGGCTCGAATATTTCCGGTAAAGTTCAATGTCACTGTGCTAGCAGCAAATAAATTCCCACTGAATATTAAGCTACTAAGTAAAAGTAAATTTTTAGATATGTTTTTCATTTTTTATTCCTACTCATAGCGAATATTTACAGTAGCAGAGGCATTCGCTGTACCCGGCGTGATGTTATCTGCCGTTTTGATATAGCGAGCTTTCCAATCAAACATATAATCACCAGCCGGTACATTATTTTGCAGGCTATTTAACGTGTTCAACTTGATTGGGTTATTATTTTTATCCAGCAATTGTATTGCCACGCCAGTGGCAGTATTAGTACCCGTTAGCCCTAATTTTCCTGTAGCGGTATCTTCATATTTAGAACTTGTGACCATCGCTTTGATATTAGTACCCGCCATACAGCTTAATGTTATGGGAATATTGATATTTGTACTGGTACTGCCAACAGAGGGAAATTGGGTATCATACCAATCCCCTAAGTTGATGGTAGGAACTGAATTTTTTAGTGAGCAACTGAGTACATTTATTCGATAGTTAGTGGAAAAAGAAACAGTTGAAATATAAAAGTTGGTACCTGTCTTTCTATTTTGTTGATAAAATCTAGCGAGTTGCCGAATTGAAATAATCCCACCAGAAGTAACGCGCCCCGTTTTTTCTATACGGATATCCCATGCTGGATTCGTGAATGTCCATGTAGTTGCCGTATATGGGCCATTGACAGGAAAGAAGGTATTTGGTCCAAAGCTATTAATTCTCGCTTTGACACCAATACCATTAATTCCACTTACGGCCATACCATTACTGACAGGTGCTAGATAAATACCAACTTGATTTCCGCCACAATCTTGACCAACACCATTAGTCGGGTTATAAGTCCCCGTATAAATCGGTAAAGATATAGATTTTAATTGATAAGACCTAGTGTCATCATATTGTATGTTGATTGTTTCATTAGGTATTGTTTTTTGTATATTTCTCCATGTAGGATTTTGCACACATGCTGCATTAGCATATCCTGAGTATAAATAGATACAACTCACTGCCAATATTGTTCTATAAATAAAATTTTTCATTATTTACTCCTTATTATCGGCAAACAGCGGTTGTTTTATATAACCCCATATAATTCGATATACCTGCTAAGTTATAATTTACTTGGCATTGTTGTTTATCGTTATATTGAATAATAAAATTGCCATTTTCAGCTAAGCCAGATAAATAAATTTCGCCATCATTGCCCACTATATTATTTAGCTGAGGATTATCTTTAAAGATCGCCTGAGCACCAAAAGGTACGGGGTTACCATCAGCAAAGGTTAATATCATGATGGCTCGGTACCCGACATTCGCCGCAAAACTAGCTTTCACCAGAGCACCGCGACTTGGAGCAACACTTTGGCTGGTTAACTCCATTTCTGTATTTTCAGGTAGTTCAGAGGTGTCAATATCAATCACATTTTTGCGATAAGCAGTGACATAAGGTACGAGCGCATAACCTTGGTTATTAGTAACAACCCCAGCTTGGTTTAATACTGGTACATCACCTGCATCTGGGATTTCAACAATCGCTGCGGTTTCCCCTAATTGTTGGCCGAGTACAAGGCCGCCAGAGTGAGCCACTAAGCTACCATTCACCCCGTAATAAAGGTTATAGTTGTCTTTGCTATAGCCAGTGCCGCCTGAAACTTCACCATATTGGCCTTTATAAGAGGCGTTCATATTGCCGCTCGTACCTTGTTCTTGAGTGGTGAAACCCTGCTGCATACTCCAATTTAAGCGGTTATTGAGTTGTGAAGCGGAAAGCCCAATGCTGCCTGTGCTTGGGCCGTTGCTGCTACTATTACTGTTAAAGTTGTAATAGAAGGTGTTATCAAACACGGTAAATGGCACACTGACCGAAAACGCTAATTGATGGTCATCTTCACTTTTCGTGCGGCTACCGGAAGTGTATGAGTAGCTATTGGTATTTTTGTTATAGGTATAATTCAAACTATAACTGATGCCTTGCCAGCTGTTGTTGTAACCCACGGTAGCAGATTGTGTTTTACGGTCACTATTCCAGTAGTCTTCATTGATGTAGCCGACAGAGATTGAACCAAAGTTATCCCCTAAGTTTTGGCTGAGGGTGATTTCACCGCGATTACGGCGTCGTTCAATTTCTGGAGCATAGTTTGTATTTCTATAACCATCAAAGACTTCCGCTAAACTATAAAAACCTTTAGTGGAATAGCGGTAACCCGCTAATGCGATATTCGTACCAATATCGTTGATATTTTTGTTATAGCGGAAGCGGTATGATTGACCTTTCTCCTTAACATCATTACTTAGCGTTGAATTTGCATGAGTAACGTCAATGGATAATGCACCAAATCGCCCAAGGTTTTGGCCTGCACCGATTGAGTAAGATTGGTAATACTCACTCACTTGGCTACCACCATAAGCGGTAATACCATATGGTAGACCATAGATTAAGGTAAATTGGCCAAATTTTGTTTTATCAATGCTACTGTCATAAGCGCGGTATTCCCCGCCCGTTACGCTATAAGAAAAATATCCTTCACGTTGCAATACAGGTAATGAAGCAAAAGGAACAATTTGATATTGCTCGCTACCGTTGGATTCTTTTATGGTGACATGCAAATCTCCGCTTCCCCCTGTTGGATATAAGTCATTGATTTCAAAAGGGCCCGCAGCCACCTCGGTTTGGTAGATAATGTAACCATTTTGGCGGATCGTCACCTGTGCGTTGCTACGAGCAATCCCACGTACAACGGGTGCATATCCGCGCAAACTTTCAGGGGACATATCATCATCTGTCGCAAGCTGAGCTCCGCGAAATGGCACGCTATCAAAAACCATCGAAGGTGAGACACTATCCCCCAAGGTTAACTGACTTTTGATACTATTTATGCCACGTGATGCATAGGTATAAATGGTGTCCCATTTACCGGATTGGTCGGTACTACTTGACCATGTTGTGTAATTGCGTAGCCGCCATGCTCCAATATTTAAGCCAGGTCTTAAATTTACATAATGGGATGTGTTATCCGAGCCACTACTTTTACGATCGTAATTCTTAGAGCCGTTATAGCTATAATTTAATAGCAGTGCGTTGATCCCATTATCGATATTGGCTAAGTCAACGTAACCCCTTGGGTTTCTATCCAATGCGATTTGGGGGATGCTTAAATATAAACGTTGAGAATCAAACTCAAAATTACTTGTGGCATCAGGGATCGCTGCAAGGTTTACACAGTGACTTCCTGCGGTTTGTAATTCAGGGTATTCCGCTGTTTTGATACCAAACTCTTTAATGTCAGCAAGTGATAAACATGGAACTAATTGGTTACGGCTATTTTTTTCAAATTTAAGATTTTTAGCACCAATTAAGTTGGTGTTGACATAAATATCAACATAGTAGTCACCGGCTAATTGCTCATTATTCTCGAACTGTGACAAATCAACCGAATCTTTATTCGGTAGCTCTAAAAAGTCAGGATCAAAGTAGACATTATTTTCTGTTTTTTCTTCAGCATATAGCGATGCGGTATAGCCTAAATATAATAGTAGGCCTAGAGATATTTTATTTATTTTCATGATAAAGCCCAACTTATTTTATAGTTTTATATTTTCTTTTTGAGTGCTTCTGGTGCTGCACCATAATCATTAATAACTTCCCATTTAATTGTTCCATTAGTATTTGAGTTATTAACCTCAAAAGTCGCACTTGAGAAAGGTGCAGCATAAGAAACATCATTAGCCTTTGTTCCGTTAAAGCTGATGCTCTGGAAATTCATAAAATAAGGTGTTGGGTTTTTAACCGTAATTTTATTTCCAGATTTAGACCACACTAATTTTTTTTGCTCTTCAATAAAATTAACATCTTTTAATGCTTTAGGGCGATAAATTAATTTCATTTGTGTTTTGAAGGCAATTTGTAATGAGTTTTCTGTTCTTTCTGTTGCTGGAATAGTTTTTATATTTAACCAGAACAATGACTCTCTATCATTAGGTAATTTATTTTCTGTTAAAAATATTCTAAGCGCATTAGTTCTATCTGAATTTAGCCTAAATAATGGTGGTGTGATAGAAAAATCAGACTGTTTTTTTTCATCTATATTATCTATCCAAGATTGAATCAAATAAGGGATTTTATCTGGATTTTCTACGCTGATGCTGACATCTTTGTTTCCCTCATTATAAATAACACGGGTTCCACCAATTATAACACCAGCATTCGCAGTATTTATTAGCGTAAGTAAGGAAATGAAAATATAGATAATAGATTTCATAATACCACCATTGATTATTATTAGATAAGGCTTAAGTCCTTTTAAACCTTATTTATTACTTAGTTATAATTGATTGTGAAAGTTGCTGTCGCATTTGCAGGACCAGGAGTCACTGTGTCAGACTTAGCAATATAACGTGCTCTGAAATCTAAATTATTTTCCACATTTTGTTGTAATGGATATGCTTTAGAGGCAGTAAATAATGGAACAATTTTATTCGTATCATCAGTAATTTGAATTCCAACGCCAGTTGCAACGCCAGTTTCTTCTTTTAATTTAATAACTTCATCATCACCAATATAAGAATCAGCATCAAATTTTACTGAAGCCGTTGTTACTGTAGCAGGGCAATTAATTAATTTAATCGTAAATTTAGTTGCAGCAGCAGTGCTTCCTGCGTTTGGTAATGCTTTTTTAGATACTTGACCTAAGTTTACTTTTAGTGCATCAGAGCCAGCTGCTAATTCGCATGCTTGGTCGATGATTTCACCTGTAAAGTCGATAGTACCATCTGCTGCTAATGCATTATTAACAGCAAAGATTGAGGTTGCAGCAATTAATGATGCAAGTAAGTTTTTTTTCATTTGTTTTTCTCCAAAAGATAATTATTTATTTTTCATTGAGTAGGTGGAATTACCAATTACTCAATTGGAGAGTATTTTGAAACTATTTTTTAAAATAAACAAGTTTTGTCAAATTTGGTAAAATATAATTAAATTTTAATGTATTTAATTTTTTTAATTAAGTTAACACTGTATGGGAGAGTAATTGAAGCTCTATTTTATCTTAAGGTAAATATATTTTTAGGTGGGATTTTTACTAAAGTGAAATAACGATATAAAACTAAGAATAATTATAAAGTAGGAGATAAGTTTAATTTGTCTCTCATATAGTGATTATTTGGGGTTATAAGACTTTGACACGTCAGACCACATTTGGAGAATGTTTAATTTGTACTATCGTAAAACGAAATAATAGTGTGACTATCGAATTTCGTAGGTCTAAATGTGCTATTTATTTCATTTTTTGAATAAAGAAAGGGTATTGTCATTCAGAAAATGAATGAAAACAGTTAAGTCATTAATCTCGGCTTTCAGAAAATATTAAATTGCCCTTTGAATATTTTCGGTTAAATTCAATTGAGTAGCCTTAATCTTCATTAATTATGCTAAGGCTACATAAGAAGTTTCTTATTTATAGATACGTTTAAGCTACAGTGTTCATTGTTATAAAATTCCTATAAACGACATTATTCTTGTATTAATGCTACTTGTATAAATTGAAATTCTGTTCAGGTGATAATAGGCTTTCTGCCTGCAATATCTTTTTTTTATTTTGTTTATTATTCATTGTATTAATCGGTGTTGGGATAGCAAAGTCAATAATTAACTCTTGAATATCAAGGTCGAATTATTTAATATTAAGATAAGTATGAAGTAATAAATTACTTCGTACATTATCTTAATATGATGGTGAATATTTGAAGCTATTCAATTCCTAATTCTTTTAATTTGCGAGTTAACGTATTTCTTCCCCAGCCTAATAAACGGGCAGCTTCTTGCTTATGGCCATTGGTGTATTTTAACGCGCAATTTAGCATGGTACGTTCAAGTAGGGGGATGGTTTGAGAAAAAAGGTCTTCTTTACCGTCCATTAATGCGTTATCGGTCCACTCTTCAAGTAATTCAAACCACTGAGCTGCAGAAATAGGATTTTGTGATGACAATGATTGTGTTGGCATGGAATCAGCTTGCGATGATTTTACCACTGCATTTTGTTGTGGGTGCTCTTCAAGTAAATCATCGGGCAAATCTTGCGGTAAAATTTCTTGGCTTGCTGCCATCACGGTTAACCAACGGCAAACATTTTCCAATTGGCGAACGTTACCTGACCAATAATAGCGCTGAAGAATTTTTTCGCTGTCAGGGTGGAGAACTTTAGCTTCGACACCGAGTTCTTTTGCCGTATTTTGTAGAAAATAATCGGCGAGACGTGGGATATCTTCAGTGCGTTCACGTAGCGGTGGTAATTGTACTCGAATGACATTTAATCGGTGAAATAAGTCTTCGCGAAATAAGCCTTCTTTAACTCGTTTTTCAAGATCTTGGTGGGTCGCTGCAATAATCCGTACATCCACATTGACTGGGGTATAACCCCCAATACGATAGAATTGGCCTTCAGCCAGAACACGTAACAAGCGAGTTTGTACATCAAGGGGCATATCGCCGATTTCATCTAAAAACAATGACCCATGGTTAGCTTGTTCAAATCGGCCCTGACGTACTTGGGTCGCCCCAGTAAATGCGCCTTTTTCGTGGCCAAATAGCTCAGATTCAATTAAATCTTTGGGAATGGCAGCCATATTTAACGCAATAAAAGGGGCATCGGCACGAGGGCTGTGCTGATGTAACGCATGGGCAACCAGCTCTTTCCCGGTGCCTGACTCACCATTAATAAGCACACTAATAGATGAACGCGATAAACGGCCAATAATGCGATAAACCTCTTGCATCGCTGGTGCTTCCCCGATCATGGTCGAAGAGACTGTAGGGGCAGGCTGCTTAGCTTCACGGCTAGTATGGTTTTGTTCACGGCTATGATTCAGAGCACGTTCGACTAATGCGACGGTTTCATCAATATCGAAAGGCTTTGGTAAGTAATCAAATGCTCCTGATTGGTAGGCATTTACGGCAGCATCAAGGTCAGAGTGTGCTGTCATAATAATAATTGGCAGAAGCGGGTGTGATTGCTTGATGGTATTCAGAAGCTCAATACCATTTGTGCCTGGCATACGGATATCAGATAACAACACATCAGGGAGTGAATTTTCTAATGCGGCGAGTACAGCATCCGCACTGTCAAAGCAGGTGCAAGCGAATTTTGCATTATCTAATGCACGCTCAAGTACCCAACGGATGGAACTATCATCATCAACCACCCAAATTTTTCCCTGCGTCATGGTTATCTCCTATTTCTTAATTGGTAGATAAATGGAAAACTCAGTGTGGCCTGGCCAACTGGTAAATTCGATTTTTCCTGCATGTTGGTCAACTAAACTGCGAGCAATCGATAGGCCAAGCCCTGTGCCATCAGGCCGTCCGCTCACCATGGGATAAAACAATGTATCCTGAATTGCCAATGGAATACCAGGGCCGTTATCTTCAATATCAATACGTGCAGCTAATCGATAACGTTCACCTTGTAGTGTGACTTGAAAAGCCGTTCGTGTACGCAAAGTGATATAGCCTCCCGTTTCGGCGAGAGCTTGCAATGCATTTCGGGTGATATTTAGCAGCACTTGCTCGATTTGGTCTGGGTAATACTCTAATTCGGGCAGGCTTGGGTCATAGTCACGAATTAGTGTTACATTATCGGGCTTTTCTAATGACACCAACCGCGTTACATTTTCCATAATATGATGAATACTTTGCTGTGTTTTCGGCCCCGGATATTGAGGGCCAAGTAGCCGATCAACCAATGCTCGCAAGCGGTCGGCCTGTTCGATAATCACTTGAGTATATTCATTTAATTGTGGGTCAGGCAACGCTTTAGATAGCAATTGCGCAGCGCCTCGCAAACCTCCGAGAGGGTTTTTGATTTCGTGAGCAAGTCCACGGATCAGTTCGCGGGCAGCCAATTGCTGGGCATTCTGTGCGAGTTCTTGGCTCAAACGCCGTTGGCTATCTAATTGTGAAAGCTCAACTAAAATAAATTGCTCTGAAAAAGGCTGTGCGCTGAACGACATCACATGGGAATGGTTATTAAAGACCAAGGTAACTTCATTTTCGGTAAAACTGTGACCGTCTTTTAAACTATTAAGCATGAGTTCATCATTGAGCGAACAATAGCTGAATAGTAGAGGTAGTGGTGTACCGTATAGCTTGCGCTGGCTTTGGGTTAAGATCTGGAGTGCAGCATGGTTGGCGTAATGGATAACCAAGTCGTAATCCAAAATTAGCACGCTATTAATGAGTGAGTCGAGAATATGTTCCGGTGCTGGCAAATGTTCGGTTTTCATGTAATGTTGCTCCTGCACTATTTTGGTGCATTATACCTGATAGACCAAACAACCGATATTTGATTTTTGTTGCGTAAATACGTTAGAGATAAAAGGCCCCATCAAAAGATGGGGCAAGTGCTTCACGGCAACAAAGACTAACAGTGGAACGGCGTGTTACACACTGTAGTACATTTCAAATTCGAGAGGGTGTGGTGCCATACGAACACGTTGAATGTCGGCACGGGTTAATTCGATATACGCATCAATAGCGTCATTCGTGAATACGCCACCACGGGTTAAGAATTCACGGTCTTTATCTAATTCCGCTAATGCTTCGTCTAAAGAGCCAGAAACTGTTGGAATTTCTTTGGCTTCTTCTGGTGGTAAATCATATAAATTTTTGTCCATCGCATCACCAGGGTGGATCTTGTTAATGATGCCATCAAGGCCTGCCATTAACTGAGCCGCAAACGCTAAATATGGGTTAGCTGCTGGGTCTGGGAAGCGAACTTCAATACGGCGTGCTTTAGTGCTCGCAACGACTGGAATACGAATCGAAGCAGAGCGGTTACGTGCAGAATATGCCAACATTACAGGTGCTTCAAAGCCCGGAACTAAGCGTTTGTATGAGTTAGTGGTTGGGTTAGTAAATGCGTTCAGTGCACGTGCATGTTTAATAATACCGCCGATGTAGTACAGCGCCATTTCGGATAAACCGCCATATTTGTCACCTGCAAACAGGTTAACGCCGCCTTTAGATAAAGACATATGGCAGTGCATACCAGAGCCGTTATCGCCCACTAAAGGTTTAGGCATAAAGGTGGCTGTTTTACCGTAGGCATGTGCAACATTGTGAACAACATATTTATAAATTTGAGTTTCATCCGCTTTTTTAGTCATAGTATTAAAGCGGGTCGCAACCTCGTTTTGGCCAGCTGTCGCCACCTCATGGTGGTGAGCTTCAACAACTAAGCCCATCTCTTCCATTGTGGTACACATGGCTGAACGCAAGTCTTGTGATGAATCAACCGGTGGAACAGGGAAGTAACCGCCTTTTACTGCAGGGCGATGGCCTTTATTACCACCTTCGTACTTGGTTCCAGTATTCCATGCCGCTTCGATATCATCAATATGGTAGTAACTACCATGCATGTTATTACCAAAACGAATGTCATCAAAAACGAAAAATTCAGGTTCTGGCCCAAAGAGAACGATATCGGCAATGCCACTTGAGCGCAGAAAATCTTCCGCACGTTTTGAAATTGAACGTGGGTCTCTGTCATAACCTTGCATCGTGCCCGGCTCTAAAATATCGCAGCGAATGATCAACGTGATATCGGCAAAGAACGGGTCTAACATTGCAGTTGATGGGTCTGGCATTAATACCATGTCTGACTCATTGATGCCTTTCCAGCCACCAATAGATGAACCATCAAACATCTGGCCTTCTTCAAAGAAGTCTTCGTCAACTTGATGAGCAGGGATAGTGATGTGTTGCTCTTTACCTTTAGTGTCGGTAAAACGCAGATCAATAAATCTAACATTGTGCTCTTTAATTAACGATAAAACATGTTCAGCGGACATCTCGGCTCTCCTGGTCGGGTCTAATCAACAAATCACAGGCTATCATATTGATAATATGTTTGTTGTTTGTCTGGCGTGTTAGTCATATATAAATAGGTAGCACGCGCTCTATAAATAGATAAGCGAAAAGCGTGCCAACTTTTTAATCATAGTAAATACTGATTGTTACGAAGGAATATCAATCGATTGAGTTAAAAATAGGCATGAATTGCACCGTTTTGGTGCTTCTTGTTGGGTGTTTGCACTATTTTGGTGCTTTGAGTGAATTTGGGGGCTATCGGTGGGATTTCAAATAAAAAATCAGCACTGTGCTCTGTTAAAGCGCAATGCTGATGAAATCTAAAAGAAATGAGGTTATTTAATCTCAAGCAGCTGCATTAATCTTCATCGCTATTGGTTAATAACGTATTTACTTCTTCAATTTGTTTTACTGCATCATTGATAATGGAAGCTATTTGGCGAGTCTGTTCTTCATTTAGCTGTTTTAAAACCATTTTGTGACGTAATAAAGCTTTAAAGCGACTGACTGCCACCTCAATGTCTTCTGCTAAATTACTGCCTTGTTGCATATCACGTGCTTTTGCCAGCTTACGAGCAATAACCGCTTCAATTTCTTTATTTTGAGCTAGATGGGCAGAGCCTTCAGGTGTAATCGTAAAACTTTTGCGATTGCGTTCAACAATCTGAGACTCCAAGAAACCTTGTTCTTCAAGCAGTGTTAGCGTTGGGTAAATAACCCCCGGGCTAGGAACATACAAGCCATTTGAGGCTTCTTGAATATCTTTGATAATTTCGTAGCCATAGCTTGGTTTTTTAGCGACTAACGAAAGTACCATTATATGAAGATCGCCATGGTCGAATAAACGACGCAGGCCTTTGCCTCTTCCGCGGCCTCTTTGGCGGCCTTCGCCGTGGCAGCGTTCACCGTGTCCGTGACCATGACGGCCTTCGCCGTGGCAGTGTTCACTGTGTCCGTGACCATGACGGCCTTCGCCGTGGCAGTGTTCACTGTGTCCGTGACCATGACGGCCTTCGCCGTGACAGCGTTCACTGTGTCCGTGACCATGACGGCCTTCGCCGTGACAGCGTTCACTGTGTCCATGGCCATGACGGCCTTCATTGTGGCAACATCCACCGTGGTGGCCACGTTGATTTTCATCGTGGTGTGCATAATATACATGACGACAAGATTTAATTAGCATATAGTTACTCCTTAGCGTGTAACTTTAGATATATCGAATTTATTTTATGGGTTTACTATATTTAGATATATCTAAATAGTCAATTTAGATATATCTAAATAACGCAAAAAGATATTTAAACTGGCAGTTAAGAAAGAAAGTCTATTTTTTGTTCTTTTTTTGGGCTGCTAATATTAAGTTTTTAGCGTATTATTCTGTCACTTCGTGATTTCACAGTGCTGATAGGCCTATTTTTATTAGGTATTTTGGCTCAATCTCGCAACTGAATGTTTTTTCGTTAAAAACTTTTTATACAGTGATGGGTTTCACATTTATTCCACTTGTGCGGAAAAACGTGTAAAATAACAGCAAATTAACGTAGAAAGTATGCTTTGGGTGTAAATAACGGCTCAGTAAGCATATTCCTTTCCTGTCAATTAAACGGTAAAAATCCTTGTCAATTCAAAATTTAAGAAACATCGCCATCATCGCTCACGTTGACCATGGCAAGACCACACTGGTTGGTAAATTATTGCAGCAATCAGGCACGTTCGGTGAACGTGAAACTGTTGATGAGCGTGTTATGGACTCCAATGACTTGGAGAAAGAGCGTGGTATTACTATCCTTGCTAAAAATACCGCTATCCAATGGAATGGTTATCATATCAATATCGTAGACACCCCAGGTCACGCCGATTTCGGTGGTGAGGTTGAGCGCGTTATGTCTATGGTTGACTGCGTACTGCTGGTTGTTGATGCGATGGATGGGCCAATGCCACAAACTCGTTTCGTAACGCAAAAAGCGTTCGACCACGGTTTACGTCCTATTGTTGTTATCAATAAAGTTGACCGCCCAGGCGCACGCCCTGATTGGGTTGTTGACCAAGTATTCGACTTATTCGTGAACTTAGGTGCAACGGATGAGCAACTCGATTTCCCTATTGTTTATGCATCTGCATTAAACGGTATCGCAGGCCTTGACCACGAAAACATGGCTGAAGACATGACTCCACTGTATGAAGCGATTGTGGAACATGTTGCACCACCAGCAGTGGATATCGATGGCCCATTCCAAATGCAAGTTTCGCAATTGGATTACAACAGCTATTTAGGTGTTATCGGTATCGGCCGTATCAAACGTGGTGTTGTTAAGCCTAACCAACAAGTAACAGTTATCGATAGCGAAGGTAAAACTCGTAACGGTAAAATTGGTAAAGTTCTGACTCACTTAGGTTTAGAGCGTATTGATTCACAACAAGCTGAAGCGGGTGATATCGTTGCTCTGACAGGTTTAGGTGAACTGAACATTTCTGACACCATTTGCCAAGTCGGTAGCGTTGAAGCATTGCCTGCGTTAGCGGTTGATGAGCCAACAGTTAGCATGTTCTATTGTGTTAATACCTCACCATTCTGCGGTAAAGAAGGTAAATTCGTGACTTCACGTCAGATCCTTGACCGCTTGAATAAAGAATTGGTTCACAACGTTGCACTGCGTGTTGAAGAAACTCAAGATCCAGACGCATTCCGCGTTTCTGGTCGTGGTGAGCTTCATTTATCTGTTCTGATTGAAAACATGCGTCGTGAAGGTTTCGAATTAGCAGTATCGCGTCCAAAAGTTATCATTCGTGAAATCGATGGCCGTAAACAAGAGCCATTTGAACAAGTGACTTTAGACGTTGAAGAACAGCACCAAGGCGACATCATGAAAGCTTTAGGTGAACGTAAAGGTGACCTGCGCGACATGATGCCAGACGGTAAAGGCCGCGTACGTCTTGACTACGTGATCCCAAGCCGTGGTCTGATTGGCTTCCGTACTGAATTCATGACAATGACATCAGGTACGGGTTTACTGTATTCAACATTCAGTCATTACGACGATGTTCGCCCAGGTGAAATCGGTGGCCGTCAAAACGGCGTTCTGATCTCCAATGGTCAAGGTAAAGCGGTTGCTTATGCGCTATACAGCCTGCAAGACCGCGGTAAGCTGTTCTTAGGTCACGGTGCTGAAGTGTATGAAGGTCAAATCATCGGTATTCACTCACGTTCTAACGACTTAACCGTTAACTGCTTAACCGGTAAAAAACTGACTAACATGCGTGCATCAGGTACTGACGAAGCAACAACGCTGTCACCTCCAATCAAAATGACTCTGGAACAAGCACTTGAGTTCATTGATGATGACGAGTTAGTTGAAGTGACTCCGCAGTCCATTCGTCTGCGTAAACGTCACTTGACTGAGAACGATCGCCGTCGTGCAAACCGTTCTAAAGAAGACTAATTATCGTTACGTGATGTTGTTCATTACGTCATTGTAGTTATGCAGTAAGGCGCCGAAAGGCGCCTTACTTATTTATAAGGTTTATAATGACTTGTCTTTTTTCATAAAATACAGCGACGAAATAAACAGTCCGATAATTAAAGGAACTTCGTATAATTCTTCGATAAGGCTTTGTAGTTCAGAATGATATAGAAAAACTGAACTAAGAAATCTATGGTGTTCAACACTATCTGAAATCACAAAAGCGCACAGGGTCAGTAGTAGGCTCCAAAGTGGAATAGCTGTGTTTTTTAGGTGAAAAATAATACTTTTTCTTAATGAAGAAGCAAATAGCATCAAAACTAAACTGCCAATCAAGATGATAGAAATTAGCCTGAAGTAAGAGTGGTCTAGGTAAGGAAAAAACTCACGTCCCCAATTTACTCCTCTGCCAAATAATGTTACCCACCAGATAGTTGCCCACACCCAAAATAATTTCATTCCCTGACTTTTTTGTTGTAACGGTTTCATATAAAACCAAGTGAAAATGGCACTGATAATGAGAATAATAGATTGAAAATATTCAATAATTTTTGTTGTGAGGTCGATATTAAAATTCAGGGGGATAGTATTAAATAATGGAATTAAAAATAAGCTTCCCCATAGAATAGCAATCGGCCAAGAGATTGTTTTATCTATTTTCATAGTATGACTTTTATATTTTAAGATTTATTTATTACTGATATCGGATAGATATCAGCTCACATTGCTTGTGGCATGACTTGCTACGTAAAAACTATTATGCAAAAAGCGTATGGAGGGACTTAACATTTAGTATCAAAAATCGATAGTGCTGTGTGAAATAGCACCTTTGGGATAAAAAGCGTTTTCTCATTAATGGAACAAATCGTCTGGTTTGTTGTTCATTAATTGCGCTAAGTGTGGATTGCTTAATCGATAAATTGACAAAATAACGTGAATTATCACTAATTAGGGCTGTTCAGTTGCGTGAATAATGATTAAAGTAAATTTAGTGAATAACAATGAGGAAAATTTATGCTGTATATCTTCGATATGGGTAATGTGATTATTGATATCGACTTTAATCGTGTATTTGATAAATGGTCTGAACTCAGTGGTACACCAAGTGAAGAGATCAAATCACGGTTTACTTTTGGTAATATCTTTCAATTACATGAGTGTGGAAAAATTTCAGACATCGAGTTTGCTGAGCTGCTTTGTGAAGAAATGGACATCACTCTAAGCTTTGAAGACTTTGCTGAAGGCTGGCACGCTATTTTTATTTCGTTAAGACCTGAAGTCATTGATATTATGGAACGCCTGCGTGAGCAAGGGCACCGAGTGGTGGTTTTATCGAATACCAACCGTCTACATCTAGACTACTGGCCAGCACACTACCCAGAAATTGCAGCCTCCTCCGATTTCCTATATCTGTCCCAAGATTTAGGCATGCGTAAGCCTGATCCTGAAATCTACAAATATGTACTGCAATCAGAAGAGTTTGATGCTGCAGATGCTATTTTCTTTGATGATGTCGAAGAAAATGTAAAAGCCGCAGAAGCCCTTGGTATTCGTAGTATTCATGTTGTGGATAAAGACACCATTCCTGAATATTTCCGCACTTACGATTTTAGTGCAGAAGTTGAATAACATCCTGATTTTATAGTGGGGCAACGGCTAACGTTGCTCCATCTTTTTGTAAAGAGTCATCATGATTGCATTAATCCAGAGAGTCACTCAAGCGAGTGTGGTTGTTGAACAGAAAATAGTAGGGCAAATAAATACTGGGTTGTTGGTTTTACTTGGTGTTGAAAAAGATGATGATGAGCAGAAAGCCAAGCGTTTGTGTGAAAAAGTATTAGGCTACCGTATTTTTAGCGATGAACAAGGAAAAATGAATCTCAACGTTCAGCAAGCGGGAGGTAGCCTATTGGTGGTTTCTCAATTTACTTTAGCTGCTGACACCAAAAAAGGTATGCGGCCTAGCTTTTCAGGGGGAGCAGAGCCTGAAAGAGCAGATGCTTTGTACCAATACTTCGTTGAACAAAGCCGGCTACAAGGGATTGAAACACAAACGGGGGAATTTGCTGCTGATATGCAAGTAAATTTAACCAATGATGGCCCTGTTACCTTCTGGCTACAAGTGTGAAGCCATTTTTAAAGGGGGAAGCGATGTACCATTTACGTACACCGAAAGATGATATTGAATTCGCAACTTATTACCATTTTCGCTGGGAAATGTTGCGAAAACCGTTTAATCAGCCCCTTGGTTCAGAAAAAGATGGATATGATTTAACCGCACACCATCAAATGGTTGTGGATGATAAAAACCGTATCCTTGCCATTGGCCGCTTATATATCAATGCAGATAATGAGGGGGCTATCCGTTTTTTAGCCGTTAACCCTGCCATGCAAGGTAAAGGACTCGGCAAATTAATTATCATGGCTCTCGAATCCGTTGCGCGGCAAGAAGGCGTAAAACGCATTGTGTCGAGCGTTCGTGAAGAAGCCGTCCCCTTTTTCGACAAAATGGGTTTTGAGAACCGTGGCCAAGTCGCTGGGCAGTTAAAAACGCCTGTACGCCACTATTTGATGATTAAACCCATTGAGACGCTAGATCAAATTCTACATCGTCCCGATTGGTGTGGTGAGCTACAACAAGCGTGGTATAAGTACATTCCATTGAGTGAGAAAATGGGGGTTCGAGTTGACCAATACACAGGAACTCGTTTTATTACCGCCATGCCGGAAGCGGGCAACCAAAATCCTCATGAAACGATATTTGCAGGAAGCCAATTTTCATTAGCTACCTTGACGGGATGGGGGCTGATTTGGTTGTTAATGCAAGAACACCAGCTTGGTGGCGATATTGTGTTGGTCGATGCCAGTATTCGTTATGGTAAGCCCGTGAGCGGCAGGCCGACAGCGACAGCGGACTTAGCAAATATGAGCGGTGACCTTGACCGTTTAGCGCGCGGCAGTAAAGCGCGGGTAAAGCTGAAAGTCGAGGTTAGTAACCCTGATGGCAAAGTGGGCGCAGTATTCAGCGGTGTCTATATGGTGCTACCTGTAGCGCCAGTAAAGTAATGTTGTTCATTGAAAATTAAAAGATAAAGGCAGGTATGATTGACCTGCCTTTTGTATTTCTATGGATTAGTAGTTTTTATGGATTACTAAGTGCGGGGAGCGGCTCTACTAATGAAGGCTCGGTAGGCTGTAAATCGGCTTCGGACTCTACTGAAGAAGTGACAACCCCATTAACAACGGTACGGAATAGGCGTTTGCCTTGCAATGGGACTGCCATCAACTCCCCATTCAAACTTTTTGCCACTGATGGGGCGAGTAAGTCCCCTTGTAATGTCGCATCAAAGTCACCGATAACTTGAGCTGGGAAGCCTGCCCAACCCCATTGGTTTAAATCGACGAGGTCAATATTAGAACCTGATGCCCTGAGTAAGAAGGGGACTTTTTTGGGCTCTTGTTTTACCAGCAAGCCAACCTTACTGATGCCTTTATCGGTACTGACTGTTAAGCTCGCAGCGGCTGAGGACTTACCACTTTGACGCACTTCAATAAACGGGCGGCGTACAAGAACTTGGTTAATTGTGCCGCTATCTGCAGTGAATGTCGCTTTACCGCTCCAAATTCCCCATTGTTTTTGTTTGATTAAATCAACATTCTCAATATTGCCGCTTAATGCCGTCAACTCGAAAGGAAATTGCGGCTGGATATTCATCAAAAGTGATTGGGAAAGAGTAAATTTCTTAATATTTAAACCGAACAACCACGCTGGTGTTGGTTGCGCGAAGAAGGGCAACCAATTTTCAGGTAAGGTATATAAGATACCCGCGAGTTTACCTTCATCGATAGTGAGTACTTGATTATTGCGCTGCCAAGAACCACTGAGGTTAAAGACGCCTTTATTATAGTAACCGGATAACTTATTGATATTCAGGCTGTCACCGTTAATTTTTAGATCACCAATTAAGGTACTGAGTTGCTGGTCTTTTACGACAAATTGGTCAACATTAAAACGAATGTTGCTTTCGGAACTAGTCCAGCTCCCTCTCACGAAGCTGAGTTGGTCAATTTCGGTGCTTAGGCCAGAGAGTGCCCAATCCTTCCCTTGGATATCAATGTTGGTTAACTCTACTTTTTTGATCTGCAATGATTTTTCACTCGTTATTGCATCAAATAGTGAATCGAAATCAACTTTATTTTCCCAGCCGACTTTATTCATGGTGAGGGAATCTACCGTGATAGTGCCATCCTTAAGTACCTTCCCAGCCCCCGCAATATAGCCATTATTTAGGTAGGCACTTGCTTGACTTATTTCTGTTCCTTGCTGCTGCAATTTACCGGTAATGGCAACATTCTTGAATGAAAGGTCATTAAATTTTAATTGGTTAGCGGTAAATCGAAAATCACCGTAACCAAAAGGGGAGCTTTCAGCGGGTTTCCAAGGGGTAATTCCCCCCGTGAAGCCAGTGACTTGCACAGTATCATTATCTTTTTTAAGCGTGATTTGGCTATTTTCAAATTGCAAAATATTCGCGGAAATAGGTAGCAGTATCGTATCAGGTGTGACAGTTGTCGATAATGTTCCTTGAGTAATAACCAAACGTTTAATTGCCGTACCGCTAAATAGATTTCGCCAATTAACATCAAGCACGATTTGCCGTGAGTCTAAAGAGAGGTCACTGTTTTTATTCGCTAATTTGACATCTTGGAAAATGAATTCACCGGGGTTAGAAAATTCATGTCCCATAATTCCCACATCAATATCATAGTCAGTGAACTTACTTAAAAATTGACTGGTGTAGGATGCACCCCAACGGGTTTGCAGCCCGATATAAGTAAAAATAAACAATAGCAGCAGTAACAGAAGTGCATAGGTAGTAAGTTTGATTAACCATTTCACAGTTTACTGCTCCTTTGGCTTGTTGACGAATAGACACAGGAAGAGACTGCCTAATATAGCGACAATTTAAGGATAGCATACAGAAAAACCGCCAGAGTGTTCAACACTGGCGGCTAGAATGAAAGGTTATTTTTCGAGAGGGAAGACTAAATTCAGAACAATTGCAGTTAAACCCCCCGCAGCAATACCTGAAGAAAATAATGTTTTTAACCAGTCAGGCGCGAATTGCAAAATCAAGGGTTGCTGTGACACACCCATACCCACGGCGAGAGAAAGGGCTATAATCATGATGGCGCGGCGATTGAGTGGCTCACGAGACACGATACGTACCCCTGAAGCGGCAATGGTACCAAACATCACAATGGTTGCTCCGCCTAATACGGGCTCAGGGATTTGTTGTACAAAGCCTGCAACTGCAGGGAATAACCCTAATAACACTAACATTAAGGCAACAATGTAGCCGACATAGCGACTTGCCACCCCTGTTAATTGGATAACACCGTTGTTTTGCCCAAAGCAAGAGTTAGGGAAAGTATTAAATACCGCTGAGACCATCGAGTTCAAACCATTGGCAAGTACGCCACCTTTGATTCGTTTCATATATAAAGGGCCACGAACGGGTTGTTCTGACACATCTGAAGTGGCGGTAATATCACCTATCGTTTCTAAGGAAGTCACCATAAAAATGAGAATTAATGGGATCAACAGGTTCCAGTCGAAGGATAAGCCATAATAGAAAGGCTCAGGGATAGTAATAATTGGCTGATTGGCTTCCATTGGTTGCGCATTTGGCAACATGTCCATCCACCAAGCTGCAATATAACCAACGGCCATGGCAATAACTAAAGATGCGACACGTAAGTAAGGGTTTTTCTGCCGATTAAGTAAAATAATAACCGCTAAAACAACCCCAGCCAAAATCAGGTAATCTGGTGAACCGAAGGTATTATCGCTAATCGCACCATAACCACCACCAATGGAGGTCAAGCCGACTTGAATTAAAGATAAGCCGATGATCATGACAACGACACCAGAAACCAGTGGTGTAATGACTCGACGGGCTAGATGTAGAAAACGTGAAAGAATCACTTCGGTTAATGCGGCTACGAGTAAAGTACCAAATAAAGCTGCCATCATGGATGGGATATCAGCTCCACCTTGCTTGAGTGCAACACCTCCCATGATTAACGGTGCAACAAAGTTAAAACTGGTTCCTTGAATCGAAAGTAGGCCTGAGCCAATAGGGCCCCATGCACGAATTTGAATTAAAGAAGCAATACCGGAGGCAAATAAAGACATACTAATGATGCGTTGAGTATCGTGAGCTGGTAGTCCTAATGCCTGACAAATCAGCATCGCAGGGGTAATCACCGCAACAAACATCGCCAGAAGATGTTGCCCAGCGGCAAACAAGGCTTGGGGCAGTGGTGGGCGGTCTTCTAATTTATAGATGAGTTCGCTTTGCGTTTGTATGGTCGCTTCAGTAGTTTGTTTTTCAGACGTCGCAGTATTCATTGCCTTCATTTCTCGCCAACAAAAAACGCATTGTAATGTGTCGAAATTAAAAAGCAATCGTTTGCGCGTAAAAAATATTGATCAATGTTAAATAAGGCTGTCACATTTTTATATCTTTTAACTTGTATTTATAACAGTTTTTTTTTCTAATCCTATAACCTGCTTTTGGCGTTTTAAGGAAGAAATTAACGTCTTACTAGTTTTTGATAATTTTAACAACAGACGAGGTACGTGAATGTATCATCTCGATGTCTACGGTACACTGGTAGCTGCTACCTTAGTATTATTGCTTGGGCGTAAACTGGTAAAATCAGTCCCTTTTCTTGAAAAATATACCATCCCTGAACCTGTTGCGGGTGGGTTGTTAGTTGCTTTTAGTCTTTTATTGCTTAAACAATTATTTGACTGGAGCCTTTCTTTTGACTTATCACTGCAAGAACCTATGATGCTGGCATTCTTTGCCACTATTGGTCTTAATGCCAACCTTGCAAGTTTAAAGGCTGGTGGTAAGGCACTGTTTATATTTGTTTTTGTGGTTGTCGGCTTATTGTTAGTCCAAAATACAGTGGGGATTGCCCTTGCTGAATTATTGGGACTAGACCCTTTAATGGGGCTGTTAGCTGGCTCAATTACCTTATCTGGCGGCCATGGTACTGGTGCGGCATGGGGTAAAATTTTCACTGAAAGCTATGGTTTCCAAAGTGCAACAGAAGTTGCAATGGCGTGTGCTACATTTGGACTTGTTCTCGGTGGTTTAATCGGTGGACCTGTTGCACGTTTTCTAACGCGTAATATTCCAACGCCAGGAACGGCTGATGATGATAAAGACGTTCCAACTGCATTTGAGAAACCACAATCTGGGCGCATGATCACTTCAATGGTTTTAATTGAAACTATTGCACTGATCGCTATTTGTCTATTGGTGGGAAGTTTTATTGCAGGCGAATTAGCCGATACTCCTTTCGCATTGCCTAAGTTTGTCTGCGTACTTTTTGTTGGTGTCATTTTAAGTAACAGCTTATCACTGCTTGGTTTTTACCGAGTATTCGACCGCGCTGTTTCTGTCATGGGTAACGTGAGCCTCTCATTATTCTTAGCAATGGCACTCATGAGCTTGAAGCTGTGGGAATTAGCATCACTTGCAATCCCAATGATTATCATTCTTGCTGTACAGGCTTGTGTGATGGCGGGATATGCTATTTTTGTGACTTTCCGCGTGATGGGCAAAAACTATGACGCTGCAATCTTAGCTGCAGGTCATTGTGGATTTGGTCTTGGTGCGACACCAACAGCGATTGCGAATATGCAAGCTGTTACGGATAGATTAGGTCCATCTCACTTAGCATTCTTGGTTGTACCAATGGTTGGGGCATTCTTCATTGATATTGTTAATGCGATAGTGATTAAACTGTATCTGATGCTGCCATTATTCTCAACGATTGCTGGTTAACTTTCATTTTATAATAAATCAAGTAAAGCAGGTATTGCCGTGAAAATATTCACGGCAATTTTCATTTTAGGGAACGAATAAAAAGAAGATATAAAACTTAAGCGTGGCTGTACTGCTCTCGCTCAGGTAACCAACGCTCAATAAGTTGTTGTGCATTTTCGGGGTGATTTTGTTGAATATGGCGAGCAAGGCGTTGCACTTCTGGCAACATATATTGGTCACGCAACAAGTCTGCGACTTTAAATTCTGCATTTCCTGTTTGTCTAGTGCCTAATAATTCCCCTGGCCCGCGAATTTCGAGATCTTTTTGTGCGATAACAAAGCCATCATTGCTGTCCCGCAACACTTGTAGTCTTTGTTTAGCGGTATGGGTTAACGGTGTCTTGTACAATAAGACACAGTGAGATGCGATAGCTCCACGGCCAACTCGCCCTCTCAATTGGTGCAATTGAGCTAAACCAAGGCGCTCAGGGTTATCAATAATCATCAAACTTGCATTAGGCACATCAACACCGACTTCAATGACCGTTGTAGCCACAAGCAGTTGAATTTCATTCCTTTTAAAAGCCGCCATAATGCTTTGCTTTTCAGCAGGTTTCATTCGCCCGTGGACTAAGCCTACTTTTAATTCAGGTAGTGCCAGTGCTAGTTCTTCGCTGGTCACTTGAGCCGCTTGTGCTTCTAATAATTCAGAGTCTTCAATGAGTGTACAGACCCAATAGGCTTGGCGACCTTCTTCAATACAGGCTTGGCGAACGCGTTCAATAATATCGTTACGGCGAGTGTCCGGGATGGCGACAGTAGTGACAGGCGTACGGCCTGGAGGAAGTTCATCGATGACAGAGGTATCTAAGTCTGCATACGCTGTCATCGCCAGTGTACGTGGGATTGGCGTAGCGGTCATGATCAATTGATGAGGGTGGTACCCTTGCTGCTCACCTTTCTCACGCAGAGCGAGCCGCTGATGAACGCCAAAGCGATGTTGTTCATCAATGATAACAAGTCCCAGCGCTTTAAAGCTCACTTGCTCTTGGAAAATAGCGTGTGTTCCAACAACCATCGCAACTTCTCCACTTGCGATGGCATCTTGCTGAGCCTGACGTGCCTTACCCTTTTGTTTACCCGCAAGCCAACCTACTTTGACACCTAAAGGTTCTAACCACTGTTTGAACGTATTGGCATGTTGCTCTGCAAGAATTTCGGTGGGAGCCATCAGCGCCACTTGTTTGCCATTCTCGATGGCACAAACGGCCGCTAAGGCTGCAACGAGGGTTTTCCCTGATCCGACATCCCCTTGAATCAAACGCATCATAGGGGCGTTTTTAGCGAGGTCTGCTTCAACTTCACTAACAACACGGTTTTGTGCGTCTGTTGGTGAAAACGGTAATTGTGCAAGTAACTGAGATTTTAATTGACCACTTGCCACTAACGGTTCCGCATATAGGCGTTCATTACCTGCGCGGATAGCTAACATGCTTAGATGGTGAGCGAGTAGTTCTTCGAGGACTAGCCGCTTTTGTGCCGGATGATGGCCTTTTTCTAGCTCGCTCAGTGCCACATTCGGTGGTGGATTGTGTAATAAGCGAATAGCATCTGGTAAGCTTATCATTCCACGGCTAAGCTCTTCAGGAAGTAATTCTTTTATTTTCCCGCTATCCAGTAGCCCGAGCGCTTGTTCCATGACTTTGCGTAAAGTCGCTTGGCGAACACCTTCAGTGGTTGGATATACGGGTGTTAAATTCTCTTGCAAGCTGATATTGCTGGGGTCTTTAGACACTTTATATTCAGGGTGAATGATTTCCGGTCCTGTATTTCCTCTGCGAACTTCCCCATAGGCGGTAACCTTTCTTCCTTCTGCTAAGTTATTTTTCATTGCTGCTGAGAAATTGAAAAAACGTAAGGTGAGGTTGCCTGTTCCATCGGAAATTAAGCAAGTCATCATTCTTTTTCGGCCGAAGACGACTTTAGTTTGCAGGACTTCGCCCGTGATCGTTGCTGTCGTGCCGGGAAGAAGATCTTTTATTTGATATAAACGAGTATGGTCTTCATAGCGCAAAGGGAAATGAAGAAGAAGGTCTTGAACGGTGTTCAAACCGATTTTACGCATTTTTTCTGACTGACTTGCACCAACACCATGCAATGAGGTCAGTGAAATGGTATCAAGTAGCCCATTATTCATGTTATTTCCTTCTATTTAACCAAACTGCCGTCTTTTCATTTTTTCGGTTAATTGCATTTGTGCCCACCACGAGTCATCAGCTTCAATTTGCCCTTGGTTATTAATCAATGGCCGAGGAAGCCCCTTACGTTTAGCGACTTCAGCCAGTACAGGGTAACCGCCTTCAAATAACCAAGCTTGTTGTTCATCTGGTGAAAGTAAGCAATGTTCACGATCGTACATTCCCGCTTGTTGCCGCTGCCTTTGGGCTTCATACAGAATTAATGCAGAAGCGACGGAAACATTCAAAGATTGCACCATACCCGCCATTGGAATGATAATGTGTTTATCCGCCAGTGCGAGGGCTTGTTGTGAAATCCCTGTTTTCTCTTGCCCCATCATAATACAAGTTGGCAAAGTATAATCAATTTCACGAAAATCAACGGCATGTTCCGACAAGTTAGTCGCCAAAACCTGCATGTTTTGTGATTTTATTTGGGAAATGGCTTCTTCGGTCGATGCGTGTGAAATAATTTTAACCCAGCTATTACTCCCTGCAGCAGAAGAAACGGACAGTTTGACTTGTTGGTCAGGCCAAATAGCATGAATTTGATGGATCCCTACCGCATCCGCACTGCGTACAATGGCAGAAACATTGTGTGGTTTATGAATTTCTTCGAGGCAGAGAGTTAGGTCAGGCTGCCGCATCGCCATCATTTGGCAAATGCGGCGGTAGCGGCGTTCATTCATAGTGATTAATCAAGTATGGTCGTTAATTACGGTTTCGGCTAACACGTAGAACGTCAGGCATAATACGGATTTTTCGCATCACATTTGCCAATTGAACACGGTTTTTAGTCGTAAGGCGAATAAAGGCACAATATACACGGCCATCTTTTTCTTCTGTATTCATACTTTGAATACTTGAGTTAGCGTCATTAATAGCGGCGGTTAAATTCGCTAAAGCGCCTTGATGGTTAATCATATCCACTTTAATTTCAGCGATAAAGTCGGTGTCGGTGTCGTTGTCCCATTCAACAGCCATAAATTTATCAGGTTCTTTTTGATAACCACGAATGTTGCGGCAGGATTCATGATGAATAACGAGACCTTTACCAGGACTAATATGTGCAACAATTGGGTCACCAGGAATAGGACGACAACATTTTGCAAAGGTGATTAAAACACCATCAGCACCTTTGATAGAGAGTTTATTCCGGCTTTCAACTAACACTTGTTCTTCAGGTGTATTTTGTGGATTGTTCTGTAGGTTACGTGCGACAACCACACTCATTGCATTACCCAACCCAATTTCAGCAAGCAAATCATCGATAGAGTGCAGCTTCATGCGTGCCAATTCCGCATCAATATTGGCTTGAGGGATATCAGTGAGTTTATTTCCTGCCCCTAGCGCATGGTTGAGTAAACGGCGACCTAAATTAATAGAATCTTCACGTTTTAAATTTTTCAATAACTGGCGAATTTTGGCCCGCGCTTTTGAGCTGACAACAAAATTGAGCCATGCTGCATTTGGCCGTGCGCCCGGCGCGGTAATAATTTCGACAGTTTGGCCACTCGTAAGGGATTGCGAAAGTGGGTAAGGCTGGCGATCAACACGCGCGCCCACGCAAGCATGACCAATATCTGTATGCACCGCATAGGCAAAGTCAACAGGTGTGGCACCAGTAGGTAACTCAACAATGCGGCCTTCAGGGGTGAAAACGTAGATTTCATCTGGAAATAGATCCGATTTAACGCTTTCAATAAATTCAAACGAGCTACCTGCACTTTGTTGTAACTCAAGTAGACTTTGCATCCAACGTTGAGCTCTAACTTGTGCTGTTGTACCTTGTTCGCCTTGCTCTTTATATGCCCAATGCGCAGCAACCCCCATTTCAGCCATTTGGTCCATGTCTTCTGTGCGAATTTGCACTTCGACAGGAACACCATGTGGCCCAATCAATGAGGTATGTAGCGATTGATAGCCGTTAGCTTTAGGAATAGCAATATAGTCTTTAATACGCCCCGGACGCGGTTTGTATAAACTATGCATTTGGCCTAAAACGCGGTAGCAAGTATCCACATCTTTTACAATTACCCTAAAAGCATAGATATCCATAATGGAATGGAAACGTTGCTCTTTTTGGTGCATTTTGCGATAGATGGAATAAAGGTGTTTTTCTCTGCCACTTACGCGACAAGGAACTCCTGCCTCGGTTAGCCTACCGTCAATTTCCGAGAGAATTTTTTGGATCATCTCTTTTCGGTTACCGCGAGCAGCCTTGACGACTTCCTTAATAACACGATAACGGTTGGGATATAACGCTTCAAAACCCAGTTCTTCAAGCTCTGTTTTGATGTGGTGTATACCTAGCCTGTGGGCTAACGGGCTATATATCTCAAGGGTTTCACGTGCAATGCGCCGACGTTTATCGGGCCTAAGTGACCCCAACGTGCGCATGTTGTGAGTGCGGTCTGCCAGTTTTATCAAAATGACACGGATATCTTTTACCATCGCCATGATCATTTTGCGGAAGTTTTCTGCTTGAGCTTCTTTTTTGTCGCGAAAGTTGAGCTTGTCTAGCTTGGATACACCTTCGACGAGACCGGCGACGGTGGTACCAAACAATTCTTCTATATCTTGAAATGTCGCTGGAGTATCTTCAATCACATCATGAAGTAGCGCTGCCATTAGTGTTTCATGGTCCAAACGCATCTCAGCAAGAATACAAGCAACAGCAACTGGGTGAGTAATATAAGGCTCACCACTTGAACGGGTCTGTCCTTCATGGGCATCCCGAGCAACAACATAGGCTTTTCTTAGTAATTCAATTTGTTCTTTAGGAAGATACTTTTGAATGACTAAATTAAGGCTTTCAAACAGATACAAGGCAGACCCACCTTAGTGATTAGCGACGACCTTCAGCGATTGCAGAAACTGCTTGCATTTCAGCCGCTTCTTGCTCTTGCTGTTCTTGGCGCTCACGCACATCTAAAATGTGACCGTTGATTAAGCCTTCTTCTACTTCACGTAATGCGATAACAGTGTATTTATCATTTTCTTCAGGAACTAAAGGGTCTTTTCCACCCGTTTGTAACTGACGAGCTCTACGTGCCGCAACCAATACGAGGTCAAAGCGGTTACCAATTTTTTCTACTGCGTCTTGAACAGTTACGCGTGCCATAAATGTGCTACTCCAAAGAAATAAAAAAATGACCTGATATGATACTGAAACTATTCTCAGTCTGCTAGTAATTTGCTGATTAAAGCATCATGTCGTTGAACTTGACGCCCTAATTTTAAACGCTCAGTACGGATGATAGATTGTAAATCGCTCAGTGCGGTATTGAAATCATCATTAACAATAAGGTAATCATACTCGTTGAAATGTTCAATTTCACCTACTGCCTGTGACATACGTTTTTCAATAACTTCATCGCTGTCTTGCCCACGGCCACGCAGTCTGCGATAAAGTTCATCTTTTGATGGTGGGAGAATGAAAATACTACGCGCCTCAGGCATTTTGGCTCTTATCTGCTGCGCTCCCTGCCAATCGATATCAAGAAAAACATCAACACCACTATTTAATACATCTTCAATGATAGGTTTGGACGTCCCATAATAATTCCCAAAAACGCATGCATGCTCTAGGAATTCACCTTTGTCGACCATTTGTAAAAAATCAGTTTCAGATACAAAGAAATAGTGCTCGCCATGGACTTCTCCTGGACGTGCAGTTCGAGTTGTATGAGAAACGGAAACCTGTGTGTCATACAATGGTTGTGTTTTTAATAAAGCCTGAATCAGACTTGATTTCCCTGCTCCACTAGGGGCAGAAACAATATATAACGTGCCTTGTATCATGATGATTTCTTGAATAGTCGAGGATTAAACATAAAAGATGGTGATAAACCCGACATAGTATACACGGACTTGCATCAACATGCAGCGATATCAATAAATCATGAATTTTAATTAAATGAATTTGATTAGTAACTAAATTGTGAACGGGCTCGAGAAATTAACTTATTACTCATGAAAGCATCATTAGTTTTGCGAAGCCTTTTGCAAACAACTTCTTTTGAGGATGAAGACTTTGAGAGGTTGTTTGATGCTTAGCAACTGAGGAGAAAATGCTTTAAAAGAGTAACATCTTAATGGATTGGTAATAACAAGGAATAGTTATGATTTATATTTTGTATGGTTATTGGTTCGCGTCAGTTTATAGACTAAGTGGGTTAATTGTTGGGGTAATGGTGTGTATTAATGTTGCTCAAGCAGCGCAGCAAATTGCCGTTAATAAACCGTGTGAAAAACAAAATAGTAAAATAATAAGTCAGGAAAGTCATCGGTTAGGAAAACAATTACAACTGTGGAACCAAGCTTACCGTTTGGCGGGTAGCAGTTCCATTAGTGATGAAGCTTATGACCAGCTATTTAATTTATGGCGTTCTTTACAACGATGCCAGCAACTTCCCGAAGAATTGCCAGAAGTACTATTACCTGAAAAATCACAGCTAACTATGCATCCCATTCCTCATACAGGGTTAAAGAAACTCAATGAATTAGAAGTTTATAGCTGGATAGAAACACGTAAAAATATCTGGCTACAACCTAAAGTTGATGGTGTAGCAGTAACGTTGGTTTATAAAAATGGCAAGCTTATTTCCATGATTAGCCGAGGAAATAGTGTTGAAGGAATCGAGTGGCGGGCAAAAGCAGATTTTATTCCTGCGATACCCAAACAAATCAAATATTCAGGCATGTTAGTCCTTCAAGGCGAATTATTTTGGCGTATGAATGGACATATTCAAGCTAAAAGTGGGGGAGTAAACGCTCGTAATAAGATTGCGGGGTGGTTAATGCGAAAAAATGAGCCAACCGCCCTTGAAGAAAATATTGGTATTTTTATTTGGGCATGGCCTGCGGGGGATACTAATCCAAAAACACAGTTAACATTACTTTCTGAGATAGGTTTTCCGCTTGCTGAACAATATAGCCATAAAATTGAAAATAAGATTCAAGCTAAGCAACTAAGGGAATACTATTATCAAGGGCAATTACCATTTGCTACAGATGGTATAGTGCTTAAAAATTTTCCAGCGCCAGCAGCATCAGCCTGGCAATCAAAACAAAATAGTTGGGCGATTGCATGGAAATATCCATTACGCAGTGTGCTATCAGAGGTAACTAAGCTTCAGTTCAATATAGGAAGGACCGGGAGAATTAGTGTTGTAGCTAGCATAACCCCCATCAATATTGACTCGAAAACTATTTCAAAGGTAAATGCTGGATCATTATCATCATGGGAAAAACGAGATTTACTTGTTGGAGATAAAATACTTGTCTCTCTTTCAGGGCTAGGAAGTCCAAAGATTGAAGACGTTATTTGGCGACGAGAGGAACGCGAATATCCAGAGACATCAACCTTAAAACAGTTTCACTCACTAAGTTGTCTTACTTATACTGAAGTTTGCTCACAGCAGTTTGTCGCAAGGTTAACGTGGTTAGGTAAACAACTACGTATGCGAGGAATAAGTGAGGCTACATGGCGCCAGTGGGTAGAAAACCATAACCTAACTCGATTAACAACTTGGTTGTCAGAACAATGGCAAAGCGATTTATCGAAAGGTAAAAAACACCAAATGTTAGTAAAGCAACTGAAAATGACAAAGGATCAACCTATTTCGCTTTGGTTAAAAGGTCTCGCAATTCCACTAACTAAATTACAAGTAGGGAAAGTGACTGACATAGGTATGTTGTATGACCCATCATGGGTTAACAGTCTAAATTTGACGAAGCTGCAAAAGAAAAAATTAGCTAATTGGCTAGCGGAACCAGAAATTGAATCTATTTTACGTATATTGTCTGACATGAAAGCGATTCAGCCACCAATAGAAAGCCATCAATAGTAAATCATTAATGGCTGAAACTCTTTTATTGATTAGATTAATCTTGGTTTTCGTAATTAAAAATAGGCAAACCGAGACGATAACGAATGGCTATTAGCCTTGCACTCAAGCCAACAACGAGTGTGATAATAACCACGATATCTTTAGGTAAAGGCGTTTGTAATAGGCCAATATAGATCCAAGCGGCAGCGAAAGAAACGCCAGCATAGACTTCTTTTTGGAAAACTAAAGGGATTGTGTTACACAGCATGTCTCTTAACACACCACCAAAAACGCCAGTAATCACTGCTGCAATAGCTGCAATGATTGGGCTGTAGTGCATATCGAGTGCTATTTGGGCGCCAAGTATAGAAAACACAATTAGCCCGATAGCATCTAATATGAGGAATAATCGGCGTAAATGTTTCATCATAGGGGCTATCCAGATTGTCACAATCGCAGCGCCTGCAACAGTCAGGATATACTCAGGATGTTCCACCCAACCTAGGGGGTAATGGCCAAGTAAGATATCACGGACGGAACCACCACCAATTGCCGTCGCGGACGCAATAATAATGACGCCAAAGACATCCATTTTTCGTCTGCCAGCCGCAAGTGCTCCAGTCATGGCTTCTGCGGTGATACCAATAATATAAAGTACACTTAATAACATGGTAGTTTTGTTCGAGATTAAGGTTATTGCTAAAGGGTAATATTACTTATGAAACTTCTCGACTGAGATTTTCTAGTATTGATTAAACTAGATTAGTTAAAGTAATCCGATAGCGATATTAAATGATGTCAAAGGATAACAGATTGAATAATAAATTGCCCTATAAAGAAACACGTTTAACGCATGATGAACGAAGCCACCAACTAACGAATATTAATATCTGGACTCCAGACAGCCAGTGGTTAGCGTATGATATACGGCCGAGCGGTAGTTCTTTTACAGGTTTATCTATAGAAAAAATTCATGTAAAAACATTACAAGTCGTTGAGGTTTATCGTGCAAGTCATGGGGCTCATGTTGGAGTGGTAACGGTAAGTCCTCAACTGCCAACTCAATATGCTTTTATCCATGGCCCTGAGTACCCTGATGAACAGTGGCAATATGACTTTCACCATCGAAGAGGGGTGTATGTTAAAGAAGATCAATTAAATGTAGCTCACCCAATTGATGCAATGTGTATTACCCCTCCGTATTTAGTGGGGGCGTTGCGTGGGGGGACTCATGTCCATGTTTTTAGTCCAGACGGAAAGTGGTTGAGTTTTACCTATAATGACCATGTAATGCATGAATTAGATGTGCAATTAGACCAACGAAATGTGGCAATTGCAGTACCTATTGGGCCCGTTAATGTGAGTTCTAAAATACATTTTCGAGAATATAGTGGCGATTACTTTTGTTGTGTTGTGACGCGAACAACGCAACAGCCTAAGCCTAGCAGCGATGAGATTAGCCGTGCATATGAAGAGGGTTGGGTAGGCCAAAAAGGTTATCAAAAAGAGAATGGAGAGTGGCAAGAAAGAGCGCTGGTGTTTATTGGTGACACTCATTCTACAAATGGAGAAATTATTCCTGAGATCTATATTGTTGATCTACCTTCACAGCTTGAGGATTACATGATTGCGGGGGAATCTCCTATCCAAGGAACAGAATCAAGCATGCCTTCCCCACCAAAAGGTATACAGCAAAGGCGTTTAACTTATACACACGATAAAAAATTTCCTGGTTTAGCGAAGCAGCCACGACATTGGCTAAGAACTTCGCCAGATGGTAAATCAATCGCTTGTTTGATGAATGATGATGACGGTAATGCTCAATTGTGGTTAGTTGATACGCTGACTGGAGTGCAAAGGCAGATAACTCAGGGTTCTTCACCGGTTCAGTCTGCCTTTAGCTGGGATAGTAAAGGTGAGCACATTTGCTTTATTTGTGACAATAGTGTCGTGTATTGTCATGTCGTGAGCGGAACCATACAAAAATTAACGCAGCGTACTGAACTTGCTCCTGTTGCTGATTCCGTTGTATTTTCACCTAATGATGAATTGATTGCGTTTATGCGAGATATTGATGGATTTAGGCAAATTTATACCGTAGAAACGGGTTTAAACAGCAAATAAAATAATTATGTTACTACAGTCACGAATAAAAAAAGTATTGATAAGCTTTTTTTTATCTGTGACTGTTTTTATTTTTCTCTGATTAGCATTTAAAAAATTTAATTGTTAATTATTCATGCAATGAGTGCAAAAATACTTATAAATAGAATAGAATATTTAAGTTAAGGAGATGGATATCATAATAAGATAATAATTAAACAGATATTATATAAATGATTGGTCAGATCTTAGATTAAAAAATAATGTATTCATAAATACAGTTAATACACAATGAAATTTTAATTACAAACGTTTGATTGAGCCTGAATTACTTTTTGGTTTTATCTTTATTTTCAAGTTCTTCTATGCGTTTTTTGGGTGAGTCTGCTTTATCACCATTACCCGATTTCGCGTAATCTAAAGGAATTAAAAGAGTATCCATAACAACAGAAAAGGGTAAATCAATAGCAAGTAAAGGTTTAACAACCCAGCCGGTCTCATCATCTTTAATCATTTTAATACTGTTTTTCGAACCAGGGTAATAACCTTCTGATGGGCCTGCATGAGTCATAATACTGGAGCAACCACTCAAAATAAGAGGTGCGATAAGAAAATATAATCGTATTGAAATTAAACTCGGCATAGACATTGTTAACCTGTATTTAGTTTGTCGTCCCCAATATTTACTTATAATAACTAAAAACAAGAAATTCACAATAATGGTGTCGTATTATTATTTTATTTAATCGTATGTATTTTTTTAGTTAATAGTTTACTTGTAGCTATTAACTAAAAATGTTTGTCTTAAGTAGCTATTTCTATGAATGATAAATAACGTTAAGAAATAAAGACATACTATTTTATATTTGTTATCAGGTTGAAAATTCTAAAAAAATAGAACATTTATTCCTTCTGAACTGTGCTCTATGGCACATATTACCCTCATGCTATTTGGCATAATCGATTCAGTAGTATGTTTTATCACCTATTTGGGTGTGTTTAACGGGTAACTTGTCGTCAAAAGGATGCGGTCTATGAGTGAATTAGCTCTTACTGTAAGTTTGTTGGCGTTAGCTGCTGCTTTAGGGCTATGGATTGGAAATTGGAAGATCCGGAGTGTTGGGCTAGGGATTGGTGGTGTTCTATTTGGGGGGATCATTGTTGGACACTTCGCCCAAAGTTATGGCTTGCAACTTAATAAAGACATGCTGCATTTTATTCAAGAATTTGGCTTGATACTGTTTGTATACACGATAGGTATTCAGGTTGGGCCTGGTTTTTTCTCTTCTCTACGCGTTTCTGGGCTGAAACTAAATGGCTTTGCGTTGATGGTCGTTGTCTTAGGCGCGGTGGTAACAGCAATCATATATAAAGTCGCGAATATTCCATTACCGATTATCCTAGGTATTTTCTCAGGGGCGGTAACGAATACGCCATCTTTAGGTGCTGGTCAGCAAATTTTAACTGACTTAGGATCTGACCCTAATCTTGTTGGCCAGATGGGGATGGGCTATGCCATGGCTTACCCTATGGGGATTTGTGGCATCTTATTGGTGATGTGGTTAGTACGCATTATCTTTAGAATTTCAGTAGAGAAAGAGGCTTCTGCATTTAATAGTTCTACTTTTCAACAGCGCGACTCTCTGCAGACTATGAATATTGCCATTCGTAACGCCAATCTTGATGGCTTAATGATGCAAGACATCCCACTGCTTGGTAGTGAAGCTATTGTTTGCTCAAGATTAAAACGTGGGGACATGCTGGTTGTTCCTCAGCCTACCACAGAAATTCATTTAGGTGACTTATTGCACGTTGTTGGTTTAAAAGATGATTTAAATAGAGTTCGTTTAATATTAGGTGAGGAAGTTGACGTATCCTTGTCGACATCAAGCTCTATTTTGCATTCCGTTCGTGTGGTGGTGACGAATGATGCTGTACTAAGTAAAAGGCTGAAAGACTTAAACTTAAAACAAAAATATGATGTTGTTGTGACACGATTAAACCGTACTGGTATTGATTTAGTTGCTAATAACAATTCGGTTTTACAATTTGGTGATATTTTAAATATTGTTGGACGTCCTGAGTCAATCGAAGCCGTCACCGCTTTGTTAGGTAATGCGAAACAGAAACTACAGCAAGTTCAAATGTTACCTGTATTCCTCGGGATAGGGCTTGGAGTTGTGCTGGGGTCAATACCCGTTTTTGTTCCTGGTTTTCCTGCCGCACTGAAACTAGGATTAGCGGGAGGGCCACTGGTTGTTGCTCTAATTCTCGGTCGTATAGGGACTATAGGGCGTTTATATTGGTTTATGCCTCCGAGTGCAAACTTAGCGCTGAGAGAACTGGGAATCGTCATGTTCCTCGCTGTTGTTGGGCTCAATTCTGGTGGTGGCTTCATTGATACTTTAATTAAAGGTGATGGGCTAACGTGGATTGGTTATGGGCTATTGATTACGTTTGTACCACTATTTATTACAGGTGTTGTAGCTCGAATTTTTGGCAAAATGAACTATTTGAGCCTTTGTGGGGTGCTAGCGGGCTCTATGACTGACCCTCCTGCACTGGCTTTTGCAAATAATATTCATGCGGCCAGCGGTGCTCCGGCATTGTCTTATGCAACGGTTTATCCATTAGCGATGTTTTTAAGAATTATTTCTCCACAATTGCTGGCTATTTTATTTTGGGCGGTTTAGCTAGATGTGATTGTTAAACCGATGAATAGCAGAAATTCTATTGAAATTTCTAAAATTATAGCTTTTTCAATATGATATTTGGATTTTGATGTTTGATGTATAAGGCAGTAATGAAAGGTATCACGATATATAGGGGCAAAAAGTGCTTTTGTTTAAGCAATAACCAAATAGAAAAGATGTTCTAATAGTTTTGAATGATATTCGTATTGAAAAATTAATTTGATTTCAATTACGGAGTTCTCGCTAATTTTTAGC
The DNA here is from genome assembly GCF_033688165.1 of Providencia sp. PROV048. Taxonomy (NCBI): domain Bacteria; kingdom Pseudomonadati; phylum Pseudomonadota; class Gammaproteobacteria; order Enterobacterales; family Morganellaceae; genus Providencia; species Providencia sp. PROV048. The sequence continues at coordinate 304,048 of NZ_CP096360.1, forward strand.
CCCTTCTATATGAAAGGGCTTTTTTTTTACCTAAATATTGCAATAACAGGGCTAAAAGTACCTTGTCGTTTCACAACTAGCAGGTCACTTCTTGATAAGCTTTTTCAAGCTCTTCAGCTAATATCTTGATCCCTTGTTCAATTTTTTCTGGCTCAGGGACATAGTTCATACGCATACATTGATGCGCATGTGGCCAATCCTGTTCAATACCAGGGAAGAAGTAATGGCCGGGAACCATCAATACGCCACGTTTTTTTAAGCGTTGGTATAATTCTAAGCAATTAATTGGTAGGTCTTTAAACCATAACCAGAGGAAAATGGCACCTTCTGGCTTATGAATTAAACACTTATCTTCTGGGATATAGCGGCGAATAATTTCGATGGCTTCTTCTACACGCTGCTTATAAAAAGGACCAATTACATTTTTAGATAACGAGATAAGGTCATCTTTTTTAAGCATTTCTAAGGCAAGCGCAGGGCCTATGCCACCAGGAGCAAGGCTGATGATGCCATTCATATTACTAACAGCTTCAATGATTTCTTCGTTAGCGATGATAATGCCGCATCGAGTTCCTGGTAAACCAAGTTTAGATAAACTCATACAAAGAATGACATTTTCGTTCCAAAATGGCGTAGCTTCGCTGAAAATAATGCCAGGGAAAGGAACACCATAAGCATTATCTATTAGTAGTGGAATATTATGTTGTTTAGCTAGTTGGTCTAAATGCTCAACTTCTTCATCAGTAATGACATTACCAGTCGGATTTGTTGGGCGAGACACACAAATCACACCAATATCATCAGTAACCTCTAATGTGTTGAAGTCCACTCGGTATTTAAATTGACCATTAGGTAAAAATTCAATTTGTGGCTTATTAGCAACGAATAAGCCATCATCAAGACCTGAGTCTGCATAACCGACATATTCAGGGGCAAGAGGAAATAGCACTTTACGGGTGATACCATCTTCAAAGCGACCGGCTAGCAAGTTAAATAGATAGAAAAAAGCACTCTGGCTGCCGTTAGATAGGGCAATATTTTTCGCGCTAATATTCCAACCTAGTTTTGCTTTTAGCGTTGCTGCAAGCGCTTTCAACATGGCATCTTTACCTTGAGGGCCATCATAATTACATAAAGTGTCCGTCAATTGGCCATTAGCACACATCTCAGCTAACAGATCTTGGAAATACTTATCCATTTCAGGGATATGAGCAGGATTTCCTCCCCCTAACATAATGGAGCCAGGGGTTCTTATGCCTTCATTCAAGTCTTTCATTAATAATGAAATACCTGAATTTTTAGCAAATTTATTGCCAAATTTAGAAAATATCATCGCATTTATTCACATATATTTATTAGATTGTTAATGGAATTTAAAACATACTCCGCTGCACCTCAGAGTTCAACCACCAATTTCTATCTTTTATTAAGATAAAATATTAAGATGGATATATTTAACAGTCTAAAATGTTGCAATGTTAATGCTTTGGTGGTTTATTTTTCTTTTTACTCGATGAGTTACACCGATAAAAACTAATTTATTTAAATTGGCAACAATTCACTAAATGGTCATTTATCATGCCAGTTGCTTGCATAAAGGCGTAGCAAGTAATTGAGCCGACAAATTTAAACCCACGTTTTTTGAGCGCTTTGGAGAGAAGCTTAGAAAGTTCTGTTTCCACAGGAACTTGTGATGAGAGCTCCCAACCGTTGATAATGGGTTGGCCATTAACAAATTGCCAAATAAAAGTGGAGAAGTCTTCACCATTTTCTTTCATGGCTAAATAAGCTTTTGCATTTGCAATAATTGCATTAATTTTTAATCGATTACGGATGATCCGAGTATCTTGCATGAGTCGCTCAATATCGTCTTCATTCATTGATGCAATTTTTTCAGGGTCGAAATGATGAAATAGATCACGATATCCTTGGCGTTTTTTTAAAATGGTGTACCAAGAGAGCCCGGCTTGTTGGCCTTCAAGGCAGATCATTTCAAATAACGTTAAGTTATCATAAGTGGGTTTACCCCATTCATCGTCGTGATAAGCGATATATTCAGGATCTTGATTGACCCAATGGCAACGTGTTAGTGCGGTATCCATTTTTCATCCTTTTTACAATGGTAATTGGTTTGCTTCAAAAAACAAACTATTTATACTGTATAAATAACCAGCTTAAAAGGGGTGAAAGTATTTTTTTTTATTTTTAGAATAAATACAGACATATTCAATGCTGTATATCTTGCGGTCAAAGGGTATACTGGCGTACTTTCATTAAATTTTACGTATCGCGTGCGGATCTAACATGCAAAAGTTTGATACCAAAACCTTTCAAGGTCTTATCCTGACATTACAGGACTACTGGGCGCGTCAAGGCTGTACCATTGTTCAACCATTGGACATGGAAGTCGGCGCTGGAACTTCTCACCCAATGACGTGTTTGCGTGCATTAGGCCCTGAGCCTATTGCAGCGGCTTATGTTCAACCATCTCGTCGACCAACTGATGGCCGCTATGGTGAAAACCCAAACCGTCTACAACACTATTACCAGTTTCAGGTGATCATCAAGCCATCACCAGACAATATCCAAGAGTTATACCTTGGTTCTTTAAAAGAATTAGGTGTTGACCCAACAGTTCACGACATTCGTTTTGTTGAAGATAACTGGGAAAACCCAACATTAGGTGCCTGGGGATTAGGCTGGGAAGTGTGGCTTAATGGTATGGAAGTTACTCAGTTCACTTACTTCCAGCAGGTCGGTGGTCTTGAGTGTAAACCAGTAACAGGTGAAATTACATACGGTTTAGAGCGCTTAGCGATGTATATCCAAGGCGTGGACAGCGTGTATGACCTTGTTTGGTGTGATGGCCCATTGGGTAAAACTACCTATGGTGATATCTATCATCAAAACGAAGTTGAGCAATCAACCTATAACTTTGAATACGCAAATGTTGATTTTCTTTTCAAATGCTTTGAAGAGTACGAAAAAGAAGCTCAACACTTGCTGGCTTTGGAAACGCCACTTCCACTGCCTGCATACGAACGTATCTTGAAAGCGGCTCATACTTTCAACCTACTCGATGCACGTAAAGCCATTTCTGTTACTGAACGCCAACGCTATATTTTACGTATTCGTACCCTAACTAAAGGGGTTGCAGAAGCGTACTATGCTTCTCGCGAAGCGCTTGGATTCCCTATGTGTCATAAGAACTAAGAGGCTGTCATGACTCAACAGACTTTCCTTGTGGAAATCGGCACCGAAGAGTTACCGCCGAAGGCTCTTCGTTCATTAGCTGAATCATTTGCTGCAAATTTTACGGCTGAACTTGATGGTGCTGATATCGCTCATGGTGCAGTAACGTGGTTTGCTGCCCCTCGTCGTCTAGCACTTAAAGTCGCTGATTTAGCGGCTTCACAGCCAGACCGTGAAGTTGAAAAACGCGGCCCTGCTATCTCTCAGGCGTTTGCTCCAGATGGCCAACCGACTAAAGCCGCTGAAGGCTGGGCTCGTGGTTGTGGTATTACCGTTGATCAAGCTGAGCGTTTGACGACCGATAAAGGCGAATGGCTACTCTATCGTGCCCAAATGAAAGGGCAGGCAGTCAGTGAATTACTGGCTGATATGGTTAGCCGTGCATTGGCCAAATTACCTATACCTAAATTAATGCGTTGGGCAGATAAGGACACACAATTTGTTCGCCCTGTGCACACGGTAACATTGTTACTGGGTAGTGATGTTATTGATGGCGAAATTTTAGGGATTAAGAGCGGGCGCACAATTCGTGGTCACCGTTTCATGGGTGAATCTGAATTTACTATTGATAATGCGGAACAATATCCAGCCATTTTACGTGAACGCGGTAAAGTCATGGCAGATTACGCAGAACGTAAAGCGGTTATTAAAGCAGATGCGGAAAAAGCGGCTCAGGCTCTTGGTGGCCAAGCTGACTTAACAGATAGTTTGCTTGAAGAAGTGACTTCATTGGTTGAATGGCCGGTCGTTTTAACAGCTAAATTTGAAGAGAAATTCTTAGATGTTCCTTCAGAAGCGCTAGTTTATACCATGAAAGGGGACCAAAAATATTTCCCAGTTTATGATAAGACGGGCAAGTTAATGCCTAATTTTATCTTTGTGGCAAATATTGAGTCTTCTGACCCTCAGCAAATTATTTCAGGTAACGAAAAAGTTGTACGTCCGCGTTTAGCCGATGCCGAATTTTTCTTTAAAACTGACCGTAAACAACGTTTGGAAGATAACTTACCACGCTTAGAAACTGTATTGTTCCAAAAACAATTAGGTACACTGCGTGATAAAACTGACCGTTTAGAAGCATTAGCTGGCTGGATTGCAAACAAAATTGGTGCAGATGTAAATCATGCGACACGAGCTGGTTTATTAGCAAAATGTGACTTAATGACTAATATGGTGTTTGAATTCACAGACACTCAAGGCGTTATGGGAATGCATTATGCACGCCATGATGGTGAGTCAGAAGACGTTGCATTAGCTTTAAAAGAGCAGTACCAACCGCGTTTTTCTGGAGATGCACTTCCATCGACTGATGTTTCAGCTGCATTAGCATTGGCTGAAAAAATGGATACGCTTGCTGGTATTTTTGGTATAGGCCAACATCCTAAAGGCGATAAAGACCCATTCGCTTTGCGCCGTGCTGCATTAGGTGTCTTACGTATCATCGTAGAAAAAGGCTACCAGCTTGATCTTGTTGAAATGACAGAAGAAGCAGCTCGTTTATACGGTGATAAATTAACCAATAAAAATGTGGTTAATGACGTTGTCGAGTTCATGCTTGGTCGTTTCCGTTCTTGGTATCAAGAATTAGGCTATAGTATTGATACCATCCAAGCGGTATTAGCTCGTCATCCAACACAACCTGCTGACTTTGATGCACGAGTGAAAGCTGTTACTCACTTCCGTTCATTAGAAGAGGCGCAGGCACTTGCAGCGGCAAATAAACGTGTTTCCAATATTCTGAGCAAATCAGAAGAAAAATTGGCTGATAACGTTTTAGCCTCTGTTCTAAAAACACCTGAAGAAGTCAAACTTGCGACGCATGTTGTGGTATTGCAAGATAAACTTGCGCCAATGTTTGCAGAAAGGAATTATCAAGAGGCTTTAGTTGAATTAGCTTCTTTACGCGATATCGTAGATGAATTCTTTGCAAATGTTATGGTAATGGATGAAGACCAAGCGGTTCGTATTAATCGTTTGACGCTATTAAGCCAATTACGTGAGTTGTTCTTAAAAGTAGCGGATATTTCTTTGCTTCAATAGCCTTAAAAATAGGTTATTAGCTTGTAGTTAACGTTATTTTTATAAACGCTAACCTGTTTGATAAATAAGCACTAAAATATTCTAGTGCTTATTTTTTACTTAAAATAAGGTAATTTGCATATAAGCCTTACTATTTTGGTGGTTTTATCAGCAAACGAATAGAATTGGCGAAAAATGGGTTGACGACCTCCGTTCTTGGCAGTATTATTCACACCGTTTTCGGCGAGTAGCGCAGCTTGGTAGCGCAACTGGTTTGGGACCAGTGGGTCGGAGGTTCGAATCCTCTCTCGCCGACCAAATTCTAAAACCCACCTCATTGAGGTGGGTTTTTTCGTTTTTACCCCTTCCTATTTTTCACCCCAACTATTTCAGACTAACTTGGCTTGCACTCAATAACCTATCTCTGTTGATATATAAGCTGATTCACTCATGTTGTTTTAGGTAAAAACGCTTTTTCATTACAAGGACTCGTTAATGAAAGTTAATAACGTTTTATCGATACATCTTTGTTTCTTCTTATTAAGTCTTTATACCGTTATTGGCTTTAAAGCTTATAGCGCGCCTATAGCGCCTCCAAATGGTATTGTTGAGATGCCATCTACTTGTATTATGATAAACCAAGTACATTTCATTGGGCTTGAGCAGATTAAGGAAATAGCTGTTAGCCAAGTCAATAAATGGCGGCAAAAGATAGAGGGCCAATGTATTGATGAACAAGGCTTACTCAACTATGCAGATGATATTACGGCGAAGTTAATTCATGCAGGTTATCTGACCTCTTACTTGTATTACCCTGAGCAAACTTTTCTGTTTGGTATTTTGCAAGCAAAAATAATAGCAGGAACGGTTTCTTCTGTGGTTTATCAAAATGAGCAGTCAGAAGATAAATTACTACCACACATATTTCCTTTCCAGTTAGGTGATACGCTTAATTTACGGCAAATTGAACAAGGCTTGTACAATTTGCAAAATACATCTTTACTTCCTTTCCATATAAAACTAATTCCTGATGATACCTATGGGAATGCCACGCAAATTGTCGTGGTAGGCCAGCACCGACGCGAATTCCAAGGTGCGCTTTCTTTTGAATCACACTCAATTTCTCGGCAAGTCGGTAGCACTGTTGGCCATACTTTTATGGTCGCCAATCCTTTTTTACGAAGTGATTTTTTATATTCAGAAATCAGCCGTCAATTTAGTAACACTGAAGAAACTGAAATTAAATCAGCAATATTGTTTTACTCTCTCCCTTATCAATATTGGTTGTTTTCAATATTTAGTGGGTATCAGGAAAATAAAACAGTTATTACCAGTAATGATGCCGCTTTACCACTACAGCAGTATAACGGCTTCTTATTACTACAAGCCGAATATTTATTAAAACGAACAGAAAAAACGGTAACTTCATTAAGTCTAGGGTCTGAAAGCCAAAAAAGTGACACGTTTTTGGCTGACCTACACTTACGAACACAACAACGCTTGGCTCATTACATCATTGGTGGGTTAACTCATCAGGTCAATTTTTTACGGGGAAGTGCTTTAGTTACATTAACGTATAAACAAGGAACTAATTGGTTTGGTACCAATGTACAGCAAATTACGGGTTTAAATAAGCCACAGGTTTTACAGATTTCGGCTTCAGCAATGAAGGAAGCCTCCCCTTTTCAATATCAAAGCCAATTTGATATGCAATTAAGTCGTGACAAGCTAGATGTTTTATTAGACCAAGGATCACTTACTGGTTTTGGAGGTGTTAGTGGTTTTATCGGTGGAGCTGAGCACCTTGAAATGGGGGATAATAGCTTAAAGCTACAAAACGAGGTGCTCTGGCAGAGCCCATGGCCGCATATGGCTTTATATACCTCGTTAGGTTTAGGAACAACATCAAATGATAGAGCCACATTTTGGAAAGAAAACCTATTGCTGGGAGGGAGAGTCGGAGCTAAAGGCCAAATTGGGCGTTTGTCATATCATTTATTTGTAGAAGCGCCAGTTTGGCAAACTGACCGACTACTGGCAAATTCAATGAGTTCGAGCCTTCAAATGAAATTTCATTATTAATTAAATCATAGGGTTAAAGCTGGTGGTTGTATCTATTTAAAATGACCTAGGTAATACTAGGCAATTGTAGCTTTTATCGTTGGTATTAAAGCATATTCTGTACTTTGGAAAATAAGAATACAAACTACAGCCAGTATTATTTTATTCTTTAAGTTATCAATTGGTTAAAATTATGTTTAGTGAAAGCAGTTGAATGTTTTTTATTTGCATAAAAAACAAACTAAATAATTACATACTAAAATAATTTCCACATCGATTCTCTCTAGTGTTTTATTTCGTATCATGCCAACAAAATCACTATATTCGTTCAGTAATTCAGCACTTAATCACAAATATAAAAATAAATAACCTCGATATAAAACCCTATTCACTACTAATTATATGGTTATAACACCTGCATCTTGCACTTCATTATGAAATTTTAAGCTAAATTGTAATGCTAATTGTTTCTAATATGTTACATGAATTGTGGGCGGAGCGTAAATGTGGCTATTGACGAAGTGAGTGACAGTTGATTAATTGCACAATGAATAACAAAAAATACAGATACTACATCTGTCGCTTTTATGACGGATCTAGACATCAAGCAAAACAACATGAACACCATAGGAGCATACAGATGCGCTCTATTAAAAAGACAGGTCTACTGACTGTAGGACTTACATTGGCAGCATTAGCAGTATCAGCAACAGTACAGGCAAAAACGTTAGTTTACTGTTCTGAAGGTTCTCCAGAAGGCTTTAACCCACAGTTGTTCACGTCAGGAACAACCTATGATGCAAGCTCTATCCCGCTGTATAACCGTTTAGTTGAATTCAAATTAGGAACAACGGAAATTGAACCGGGTTTAGCGGAAAGCTGGGAAGTGAGTGATGATGGTAAAGAGTACACTTTCCATCTACGTAAGGGTGTCAAATGGCACTCTAACAAAGAATTTAAACCGACCCGTGATCTTAACGCAGATGATGTGATTTATACATTTATGCGCCAAAAAGATGCAAATCACCCATATCACAAAGTTTCAGGCGGTAGCTATGAATACTTTATGGGAATGGATATGGATAAAATTATCGATAAAGTTGAAAAAGTCGATGATAATACGGTGAAAATTACGTTAACTCGCCCAGAATCACCATTCTTAGCCGATATGGCAATGGACTTCGCATCGATTCTTTCTGCGGAATATGCAGACCAGATGTTGAAAGCGGGTACGCCAGAGAAAGTGGACTTAAACCCAATTGGAACGGGCCCATTTGTTCTGCAACAATACCAAAAAGACTCTCGTATTCTTTATAAAGCTAATGACCAATATTGGGGCACAAAACCTAAACTTGACCGTTTAGTCTTCTCTATCACGCCAGATGCTTCCGTTCGTTATGCAAAACTGCAAAAAAATGAATGCCAAGTCATGCCATATCCAAATCCGGCTGATTTAGAGCGCATGAAGCAAGATAAAGACATTACATTAATGGAGCAACCAGGCCTAAACGTCGGTTACCTCTCTTATAATGTCGAGAAAAAACCACTGGATAATCAAAAGGTTCGCCAAGCACTGTCTATGGCGGTGAACAAAGATGCAATTATCGAAGCGGTTTATCAAGGTGCAGGCCAAAAAGCGAAAAACCTTATCCCACCAACAATGTGGGGCTATAACGATGCGGTGAACGATTACGAATATAATCCTGAAAAAGCAAAAGCATTATTAGCAGAAGCGGGCTTCCCGAATGGCTTTGAAATTGACCTATGGGCTATGCCTGTTCAACGACCATATAACCCAAATGCCCGTCGCATGGCGGAAATGATCCAAGCAGACTGGGCAAAAGTTGGCGTTAAATCAAAAGTTGTTAGCTACGAATGGGGAGAGTACCTCAAACGTGCGAAAGATGGTGAGCCACAAACAGTAATGATGGGGTGGACGGGTGACAATGGGGACCCTGATAACTTCTTTGCAACCTTGTTTAGCTGTGCAGCAAAAGAGCAAGGTTCTAATTACTCAAAATGGTGTAATGAAAGCTTTGAGAACTTGATCCAACCAGCGCGCCAAACAGCAGATCACGACAAGCGAGTCGAACTGTACAAACAAGCGCAAGTTGTGATGAATGAGCAGGCGCCAGCCCTGATTATCGCGCACTCTACAGTGTTTGAACCCGTACGTAAAGAAGTCAAAGGCTATGTGGTTGACCCACTAGGCAAACACCACTTCGAAAACGTCGATATTGAGAAGTAATCGTATCTAATCTGTCTATGCCCTTCGTTGCTGGTTTAGAGCGGAGGGCGTTTTCTTCTCTAGAAGAAGCAGAGAAGTTAAGTTGTTTGTGAGCACCCGGAAAAGCAATTTTCTGAGTAGCCAAACGGACTAAGAGCCGTCAACGGCATTATTAAAGAGATTCAGGATATGTTGCAATTTATCCTCCGACGATTGGGGCTTGTGATCCCCACGTTTATCGGTATTACATTATTGACTTTTGCCTTTGTCCACATGATCCCAGGCGACCCGGTGATGATCATGGCCGGTGAAAGGGGACTATCCCCTGAAAGGCATGCTTATTTAATGGCAGAGTTAGGGCTTGATCAGCCACTTTGGAAACAATATCTTCATTATATCAATGGGATATTTCATGGTGATTTAGGGATTTCCTTAAAAAGTCGCATCGGTGTATGGGAAGAGTTTTTGCCCCGTTTTTTAGCGACAGTGGAATTGGCAACTTGTGCCATGATTTTTGCAATTTCTGTTGGGATCCCAGTTGGGGTTTTAGCCGCAGTAAAACGTGGTTCAATCTTTGACCATACTGCGATTGGCCTTTCTTTAACAGGCTACTCAATGCCTATCTTCTGGTGGGGGATCATGCTCATCATGTTAGTGTCGGTGCAATTAGACCTCACCCCTGTAGCAGGACGAGTGAGTGACACTGTTTTTCTTGATGATTCCCAGCCTCTGACCGGTTTTATGCTAATTGATACCCTAATTTGGGGTGAAGATGGCGATTTTATTGATGCGGTAGAGCACTTGATATTGCCTTCAATTGTTTTGGGTACGATCCCATTAGCCGTTATTGTGCGTATGACTCGCTCGTCAATGTTGGAAGTATTGGGAGAGGATTATATTCGTACTGCACGTGCTAAAGGTCTTGGCCGCGCTCGCGTAATTTTAATTCACGCACTACGTAATGCATTATTACCCGTTGTTACGGTAATTGGCTTGCAGGTTGGGGTGATGTTAGCAGGGGCTATCTTGACAGAAACTATTTTCTCATGGCCTGGGTTAGGGCGCTGGTTAATCGAAGGGCTACAGCGTCGTGATTACCCTGTGGTACAAGGGGGAGTTCTGCTGGTTGCTACACTGATTATCTTCGTAAACTTAGTGGTCGACGTGCTGTATGGCATTGTAAACCCACGTATTCGTCATAAGAAATAAGGAGCGCTAAATGTCTCAATCTACTGAGCCAACCGTTGTCAGCGCCCCACAGCCGATGACACCATTACAAGAATTTTGGCACTACTTTAAACGTAACAAAGGGGCAGTTGTCGGGATGTTCTACATTATCCTGATGGTACTGATTGCGATTTTTGCAGGTATATTAGCTCCACATGCTCCAGATGAACAATTTCGTGATTTCTTACTTGCTCCGCCAGTTTGGGAAGATGGGGGAAGTTGGCAGTTTATTTTAGGCACTGATGATGTTGGGCGTGATTTACTCTCTCGTTTAATGTATGGCGCCCGCCTGTCACTGCTAGTTGGTTGTTTAGTGGTTGTGCTGTCGTTAATCATGGGGGTCACTATTGGTGTGATCGCTGGCTATTTTGGTGGTGTCGTTGACGCATTAATTATGCGAGTTGTCGATATCATGTTGGCATTGCCAAGTTTGTTATTAGCTTTGGTACTGGTCGCCATTTTTGGACCTTCGATTGTTAATGCTTCGATTGCTTTGACGTTTGTTGCATTACCTCACTATATTCGATTAACACGAGCGGCTGTTTTAGTCGAAGTCAACCGTGACTATGTGACGGCTTCTCGTGTTGCGGGTGCAGGGGCAGTACGCCAAATGTTCGTGAATATTTTGCCTAACTGTTTGGCACCATTGATTGTACAGGCCTCTTTAGGTTTTTCGAATGCCATTTTAGATATGGCTGCTTTGGGTTTCCTCGGAATGGGCGCGCAGCCACCAACTCCTGAGTGGGGAACGATGCTGTCTGATGTGCTGCAATTTGCACAAAGTGCATGGTGGGTTGTGACTTTCCCTGGACTGGCAATTTTATTGACGGTGCTTGCGTTTAACCTAATGGGTGATGGGTTACGTGATGCATTTGATCCAAAACTCAAGCAGTGATGAGGTAACCAAATGGCATTGTTAAATGTAGAACAACTTTCGGTTCATTTCGGAGACGAAAAGGCACCGTTTCGCGCCGTTGACCGCATCAGCTATAGCGTTGATAAAGGCCAAGTCGTTGGTATTGTAGGGGAATCTGGTTCAGGTAAATCAGTGAGTTCACTGGCTATTATGGGGTTAATTGATTACCCCGGAAAAGTGATGGCGAATTCATTGCAATTTGATGGGCGAGATTTACTGTCAATCCCTGAAAAAGAGCGCCGGCAAATCGTTGGTGCCGATGTGGCGATGATTTTCCAAGACCCGATGACCAGTTTAAACCCATGTTTTACGGTGGGTTATCAGATTATGGAAGCATTGAAAGTCCACCAAGGCGGCAGCAAAAGTACGCGTAAGCAACGGGCAATTGACCTGTTAGACATGGTGGGTATCCCTGACCCACAATCACGTTTAGATGTGTATCCTCACCAATTGTCAGGAGGAATGAGCCAGCGTGTGATGATTGCTATGGCGATAGCATGCCGGCCTAAATTATTGATTGCGGATGAGCCGACAACGGCATTAGATGTCACTATTCAAGCCCAAATTATTGAATTATTGTTGGAATTGCAGCAGCAAGAAAATATGGCATTAGTGCTTATCACGCATGACCTCGCTTTAGTGGCAGAAGCTGCGCATCATATTATTGTGATGTATGCGGGGCAGGTGGTGGAGTCCGCCAAAGCAAGTGATATTTTTAAACATCCTCGCCATCCTTATACACAAGCGCTATTACGTGCCTTGCCGGAATTTGCGACGAATAAATCCCGTTTAGCCTCACTTCCTGGTGTGGTCCCCGGAAAATACGATAGGCCTGTAGGGTGTTTATTGAACCCACGTTGTCCGTATGCAACGGAGAAATGCCGTCAAGAAGAGCCAATGTTACAAACCGTTGGTGATCGCCAAGTCAAATGCCATATACCGCTGGATGATATGGGGAGGCCAACATTATGAGTGATAAACAACACACTCCATTGCTCAAAGCGGTGGATTTGAAAAAATATTATTCCGTCAAAAGAGGGGTTTTTGCTGCTGAAAAAACCTTAAAAGCATTGGATGGAGTCTCTTTTGAGCTAGAACGAGGTAAAACACTGGCCGTGGTTGGGGAGTCGGGGTGTGGTAAATCGACATTAGGTCGTTTATTAACCATGATTGAGCAACCTTCTGAGGGCGAGTTGTATTACCAAGACCAAAACTTGTTAGTAAAAGATAAGTCTGCAGAGAAACTGCGTCGCCAAAAAATCCAAATTGTGTTTCAAAACCCTTATGGCTCTTTGAATCCACGTAAAAAGGTGGGGCAAATTTTGGAAGAGCCGTTATTGATTAATACTTCACTGTCGAAAGAGCAGCGCAAGGAAAAAGTATTATCGATGATGGCTAAAGTGGGTTTAAAAACAGAGCACTATAGCCGATATCCTCACATGTTTTCTGGTGGTCAACGCCAGCGTATCGCGATAGCACGTGGTTTAATGCTTGACCCTGACATTGTGGTTGCAGATGAACCCGTTTCCGCACTGGATGTTTCTGTTCGTGCTCAAGTATTAAATCTGATGATGGATTTACAGCAAGATTTAGGTTTGTCTTATGTCTTTATTTCACATGATTTATCGGTGGTAGAGCATATTGCTGATGAAGTCATGGTGATGTATTTAGGCCGCTGTGTGGAGAAAGGAACAAAAGAGCAGATTTTTAATAACCCTCTTCACCCTTATACTCAAGCGTTATTATCAGCGACACCAAGGTTGAACCCAGACGCTCGGCGCGAACGTATTAAGTTAACGGGAGAGTTACCAAGTCCTTTAAACCCACCACCGGGGTGCGCATTTGCAGCGCGTTGCCGTAGAGCATTTGGTCAGTGTACTCAATTCCAACCAACATTGAAGGAATATAACCAACAGTTAGTTGCGTGTTTTGCGGTTGATGAAGATGAAAAACAAACGGTTGTCGTGAGTTAAGGAGTGAAACGGTGGAAAGGCTAACTTTTTGCCGTCTTTTATTCTAGTGCCACTTTAAGCCGCTTTAACATGCTGTTTGTCCTAAATACCCAATCTTTCTTTTTAAGCTACTCTTTTACGGATAAAATCAAGTATACTGACTGATGTTTCCGTTTTCTTTAAAAAGCTGCTTGATTAGAAAGGTTGTGGCCAAATGAATACCCGAGTCCAACGCTCACTAACATTAAAAAGTATGGTCGTATTCTTTATGATTACGCTACTATCACTTGCGCTTTTTTTAGCTATTCAATTCAGTTATTTAGTTGAACAACGTAAGCAAGATTATTTAGACCAGCTCAGTAACGCTGTAGTGCAAATTCAAAAACCATTAACAGATTCCCTCCTAAGCTCCGACCTTAATGAAGTTAAACGGCTGCTGATAAGCTTAAAGACATCAGGCATTATGGGAAACGCGATTATTACTGTTGATGGCACAACGGTAATGAACCTAAGCTTTGCAACGCCGAAGCCGATACCCAATTGGGTTACCCATTTTGTGGGGATCCCTGTCGAAATGACCGTACCATTGTATGCGTATGGAAATGTTGTGTTGCAAGCGAAGCCTCAAGGGTATTTAACATTACAAGTGGATCCTAACCGTGTTTATCGATTTGCACTAAATACCCTTGCTTTGATGACAACAACTTATTTATTGTTGGTACTCATTATTGCTATTGGAATGACGTGGTGTGTCAGTCGTATGATAATAAGGCCGCTACGTAAAATCGCAATTGAATTACAGACAAATTCTGAAGTTAATCAAATTGTTGTGTCTGAGTATCATCGTGACGATGAGCTCGGTTTACTTGCAAAAGGGTATAACCGTCAAAGAAAACAGCAAAAATCAGATTAAGTCATGAACATGAACTCAGCTTTATGGTCTAATATCGTTATAGTGGTAACAATGAAAAATGGAATAAAGCCAAACTATATCGTTTAACCCGATAAGTTCACGTTTTTCGTTAATTTATCTGTTGCTATTTGCGGTTAAATATAAAGATATAAAACACATAGGGGTTTACATGCAGGGCTTGAAAGTTCGGTATATCATTGGTGTTGTATTATTCTCAGTCGCGCATTTAGCGGGAGCTGAGCCTTTACAACCTGATCCAGCATGGCAGCAAGGGAAGCTAGAAAATGGCTTTAGCTGGCAATTATTACAAACACCGCAACGTCCTAATGATCGTATCCAGCTTAGATTAGCAATTAAAACAGGCTCATTAACAGAAAAAGCGAGCGAAAAAGGGTACAGTTACCTCATTCCTAAAATGGCGTTGCTTCATCAAACTGAAGAATTTCCAACAGCAACATTACAAGATTTCTGGCGTCAGGCTACAGACCCTGACATGCCAATTCCACCCGCTGTTGTTTCTTATGACTACACCATTTATAGCTTAAGTTTACCGAATAATCGCCCGGACTTAATTAAGCAAGCACTCAGCTGGTTAGCAACTTCTGTTGCAGGAGCTGAGTATACAGAAACGACATTACATAATGGTTTGACAGCACAAAATGTTCCAGTTGCAACACTTCCTTTAAATGCCAATGATCCCGTTTGGCGAGCGCGTTTAAAGGGGTCAACGATGATGGGGTATGACCCAGGCCAAAAACCGAATGATGTTGTAGCTCTTGATAGTGTGAATTCTTTTTATCAAAAATGGTACACACCGGACGTCATGACATTATATGTAGCGGGCCATGTTGATTCTCGAATGTTATCTGATTCAATTTCACAAACTTTCTCATCATTAGAAGGTAGGCGCTCTGAACCTGTTTCTGTTGCAGTGCTATCGGCGGTAAAACCACAATCTATTGATATTTTACAGGAACAGCCTGCACAGGATACGCTTTCATTAATTTGGGATATTGATTGGCTCCCCATTAAAGACTCAAATGTTTTACTGCGTTATTGGTCGAGCGATTTAGCACGTGAAGCGGTTTATCGTTCTTTGCAAAAAGCGTTCAATCAAAAATTTAATCAAGGAGAAGTTGTTCCGGGGTTAGATTGTCGTGTGCAATATCAGAAAGCCAGTTGTACGTTAACGGTGACAGCAGCACCTGAAAAAATGGCAGCGGTAACGGATATTGTTGCGAGTGAGCTTGCATCGATTAACCAAAATGGTATTGCTGCTGAGCTATTTGACGATATGCTTAAAGAAAAACAAGTGCAGTTATCGCAACTATTTGCAGCCTATGCGCGTACGAGTACTGATGTTTTGATTAGCCAACGTTTGATTTCTCAACAAAATGGGGTGGTTGACATTGCTCCTGAACAATACCAGCGGTTAAGGCAATCTTTCTTGGCGTCACAAAGCCTTGAGCAGGTGAATATGGAAGCCCGTCGGTTATTATCTCAAGAGGCAGCGTTTGTATTAGCGCAGCCAAAAGATAAACAAATGATGGATGCAGAACAAATTCGCCAGAAATTTACCAAGGTGTTATGGCCCCAAATTGCTGCGCCAGTACCAACAGAAGCGGCTCCTGCTGCACCAGCAGAAGAAAACCACACCTCACAATAAGCATGAAAAGATAGATATATGAAAAGATAGTCATTGAATGATTCAGTGGCTACCTTTTCATTAATGTTATTGGCTTAATAGCGATTCAATAACGCGAATTAGAGTCTCTCGCGACTCTCTGTCATCAACAAATCCTGCCGCACTGATTTTTGCTTCTGGTGCGTAATAGGCTACAGATCCCCAAAAGCCTAAATGGGAATACAGGGTGATACCATTGACCACATTCACCATAATGCCTAATCGGTAAAGTTCTGCACCTTCGTGAGAACCCATACTTAGCATAGTCTCTAGCGTATTTGGTGATGAAAAAATATTTCCCTCAAACAGCGCTTCTAGAAATATCGCCATTTGTTTCGAGGACATAACTAAACCCCCACCGCCATAGGTATCCATGGAAGCATGAATATGTGTTCCATCCAATTTACCTAAATATTGACGAGCCCGTGGTGCTGCGATTTGCGGCGGTTGTTCTAATGACTCCCAATATGCGCTCTCGAGACCAATAGAATCGAAATGCAAAAGCTCCCTAACAGCTAGGCCAAGAGATTGCCCCGTAATCCGTTCAATAATATCACCGAGCAAAATATAACCCGTATCTGAATAGATAAAGGATTTTGCAGGCGAAAACGTTGGAAATTGTTTACGCATGTACATTTCGATTTGTTCTGTTCGGCTCCAAACATAGTTAGGTTGTTTGAGAACGGCTTTTAGATAGTCTCCATCTGCATGGTCTAGCAGGCCACTACTGTGCTCCAGTAAATGGCGGATAGTGATAGCGTGAGTATTATATTGGGTACTGAGTAGCGTATTATATTGAGGGTCAATATATTCAGATATTGCATCATCAATACTGAGTTTTTCCATTTCAGCAAGACGTAAAATTGCAGCTGCGGTAAATGTCTTTGTATTACTGGCAATTCGTAGTGGTGTATCAACAGTAAGAGGCCTACCTTCAATATCCATTCCTCTAGCACAGAAGGCACCCACGCTATTTTTGGTCTGATTATGATAGTAAAGGACGATGCCACAAGTTAAATTTTCGAGCTGTTGAATAGAGGTAGTCATAATAATCTCATTATTGAATGATTAAGATGAGGATATATGGCATCTTAATCATATCTATACGATCCCTGCACGCTTTAAATGCGCTTAAAGTGACAATATGGCGACGACACAATGGCAAGTGTTTTTTCTTTTTATATAAATTTGGTGCTATGTTTATCCTCAATATAAGAACATAAAATGTACCCAGACATTGAAGTAAAGGAAATAACATGAATAGCTCGAATATATTTCTACAACGGTTAGGTTTGCGTTATCCCATTATACAAGCCCCAATGGCGGGAGTTTCTACTCCGGCGCTAGCCGCTGCGGTTTCAGAAGCTGGAGGGCTTGGCTCACTAGGCCTAGGCGCAAATTCAGTAGAACAAGCTCGCCAATTGATTACTCAAACACAAGCACTGACAAGTAAAGCATTCAATGTCAATTTATTCTGCCATTTACCTGCGAAACGTCATCCTGATAATGAACTGGCATGGAGCCAGTATTTAGCGCCTTATTTCGCTCAATTTAATGAGACTCCTCCTACCTATCTCAATGAAATTTATCACACTTTTTTAGATAACTCAGAAATGTTATCTATGTTACTTGAAACAAAACCTGCGGTAGTGAGTTTTCATTTTAATATTCCATCCATCGAGGTGGTACAGCAATTGAAACAACATGGTATTTATACCATGGCGACAGCAACGAATTTACAAGAAGCACAACAAATTGAATTGGCTGGAATTGATGCTGTTGTTGCACAAGGTATTGAAGCGGGAGGGCATCGAGGCATGTTTGATTTGCAGGCTTTAGATGAAGAACTCACTACTTATGAATTAGTGACATTAATCTCCCAGTATATTGATTTACCTGTGATTGCAGCGGGTGGCATAATGGATGGGCAAGATATCAATAGGGCTTTAGAGTGCGGTGCTGCTGCCGCTCAATTAGGCACTGCATTTTTGCTTTGCCCTGAATCTGCCGCGAACGCAGGCTATCGGGCTAAGATCAAATCGCAAACTGGGGATCTCACTCAACTAACTTCTGCTATTTCAGGGCGCCCAGCGAGAGGGATTATTAATCAATTTATTCGAGCAGGTAACGGCTATGAGACAAGTCAATTACCTGATTATCCATTGGTTTATGATATTGGTAAGCAGCTCAATGCAGCAGCAATGAAGTTAGGTAGTGATGAGTTTGCGGCATATTGGGCGGGGCAGAATGTGGCGAAAGCTCGTGAGATGTCTGCGTCTTTATTGGTTAGAACGTTGGCAGAAGAAATGAAACGCTAGTTTTAAACAGTGGTAGGGCGGTTTGTCTTACCGCCCCAGTAAGTTGTTATTTAATTATTTCGTTATCCAATGAACCTTTTGGCTCATCAGTCGCTATCCAAGCTGCACAAAATAAGGTTAAACGCGCAAAGAAGTAAAAGAATGCCATTAGGCCAAGCACTGAACCAAAAGCCGCTCCAGAAGGTGACGAAGCAAGGTTAGGTAAAATCCATGTCATAATGGATTTAATGATTTCAAACCCAATAGCAGCAAGTAATGTTCCTTTAAATAGTGACCTGCGGCGATGCTGCATACGCGGTAGGATCCAAAAAATCCATAAAAACAGTAGGAAATTAGCTGTAATTGATATTGTTAAACCAATCAGTGTCCAAGCAGGTTTAAGCCATTCTATACCATCTAACCCAAGCGTACTGACAATCGTTGCTTGTGCAGAGCCAGCAACAGAGGTAAGTGTAATTGTCACAATTAAGGCAATAAGTAGGCCAATTAAGGCAAAGAAGTCACGAATGTAGCGGAAAATAATATTTTCATGTTCATCTTCATTACGTTCCCATACAGAACGTGATTGTGCCAAAATAGCTAAACGTAAGTTATTAACCCAATTAACCCCTGAGTACACGGCTAAAGCCAACCCTGTCAGCCCAACTGTCGTACGTTGGCGGATTGCGGTGTCTATTGTTCTTTCTAATGTATTTGCGAGCGTAGGGTCAGTAATATTTGCAGAAATTCCACGAACTAATTTTTCAAGCAATTCAGGATTACTGGCTAATACAAAACCTGCAGCGGCGAATGAAAACATTAAAACGGGAATTAAAGAGAGAAAGGAGAAATAGGTAATTGCAGCCCCAAACTGGTTCCCCATTCGGTCATTAAAACGTTGCACGGTACGAATGATGTGAGCAATAAAAGGAATTGCACAAATAAAGTTCACAACTCGCATTGAGAAGGTCACTGCTTTTTTACTGCCATCAATACTTTTATTCAGTGTCGCTTTCAGTTTATTAGTATCTTTCTGTTCTTCTTCCTGCGTATTCGACATTTAATCCCCTTTTCCCGCAACTAAAAGTTGTCTGACTTTTCGACCTATTTAATGCCTATAAATGAATGATATGCATAATACTATAGCTTAAATTGGACAATAACTTCATCCCAATGACTGTTTTAAGAGACAAATAGTCATTGGAACGTTTGTTTAAAGTCAAAGCAACTGGTTAATTAATCAGAGGAAAAGGGGCGTTAGAAATTAAAGTGCATCTTTATAAACTTGCAGTTCAGCTTGGGCTTCTTTTAATTCTGCTTGAGCTTCTGCGAGTTTTCTTTCACGTTTTTTAATTTTACTACTGTCATCGCCTTTTAATTTTTCTTCCTGCAGCTCAGCTTCGCGTTCCTGCACTTTTTCTGTTTTCTCAGCTACATCTTTTTGACTATCACGATATAAAGATTCTGGAGTGCAATAACGATTCACATTATCTAATGCTTCTTCTAAGCCTTTAACTCGATGCTGATTACCATGTTGTTTTGCGTAATCAATTTGTTCTTGAATGCGTTGTTTCTTTATTTCGCAGCCATTTTGTGTTTTTGCCGCCATTACTGATGCGCTAGCAAAAAAGGAAATACAAATACTAGTTGTAAGGAGTAGTTTATTCATCATTTACCTCTGTTTATTTTAAAATTTGTGTTTAGGATAGCGTTTTATTTCTTTTCAGTCATGTGAATTTTAACACAGCTATGGTTATGACATTTGTAGTCAATTTTAGCTATAATGACGCGGATGAATAAATCCGGTCTATTTTTTGTTCAAAAGGGCTATCTTTAAAGAACCTATTTAATAATAGTCATCTTAGTGGCTAGTATTGAATTTCCTCAGGAAACAAACGTTACATGTTAAGTTATCGTCACAGCTTTCACGCAGGCAACCATGCTGATGTGTTAAAACACACAGTACAGAGCTTGATTATTGAATCTCTGAAAGAGAAAGAAAAACCGTTTCTGTATTTAGATACACATTCAGGTGCTGGCCGTTATCAATTAACGGGGGAACATGCAGAAAAAACAGGTGAATATCTTGAAGGGATTGCGCGTATTTGGGAGCAACCTGATTTACCTGAGGAATTATTGCCGTATATGAATATTGTGCGCCAATTGAATGATAATGGGCGTTTACGCTATTACCCAGGTTCACCATTATTAGCAAAATATTTATTACGTGAACACGATAAGCTGGTATTAACTGAACTACATTCGAGCGATTATCCATTATTACGTACAGAATTTTCACGGGATAACCGCGCGCAAGTTTTCAAGGAAGACGGCTATCAACAGCTAAAATCGAAATTACCCCCACAGAGTCGACGTGGCTTTGCGCTGATGGACCCTCCTTATGAGATGAAGACGGATTATGAAGCGGTCGTGAAAGGGGTGGTGGAAGGCTATAAACGCTTTGCAACAGGAACATATGCAATTTGGTATCCTGTTGTATTACGTCAACAAATTAAGCGTATGGTCAATCAATTAGAAGCAACAGGCATTCGTAAAATATTACAAATTGAATTGGCGGTACGTCCTGATAGCGACCAACGTGGGATGACGGCATCCGGTATGATAGTGATCAACCCACCTTGGAAACTTGAGCAGCAAATGAAGAATGTGCTGCCATGGTTACATAAAACACTCGTCCCAGAAGGCACTGGGCATACGTTAGTTGAGTGGATTGTGCCAGAGTAAACTGTATTTTTGATAGGTAATACCGATTAAACTAACAGGTGTTATCTATCGTAAAGCGCTATTTATGCCATGACAATCAATAGCATGATGCGAGAAAATGCATTCATAAATCATTCAATCAATGGGAATAACCAAATTATGAGCAAACATTACGACTATATCGCAATTGGTGGCGGAAGCGGTGGTATTGCGTCGATGAACCGTGCAGCAATGTATGGGCAAAAATGTGCCTTAATTGAGGCGAAAGCATTAGGTGGGACTTGTGTTAACGTGGGCTGTGTACCGAAAAAGGTGATGTGGCATGCGGCACAAATCTCGGAAGCTATTCGCAATTATGGTCCTGATTATGGTTTTGATGCGACAATTAATCGTTTTGATTGGAAAACACTTATTGATAGTCGTACTGCTTATATTGACCGAATTCACCAGTCTTATGACCGTGTCTTAGGGAATAATAAAGTTGATGTCATCAATGGTTTTGCACGTTTTATTGATGCCCATACTGTTGAGGTAAATGGTGAAACCTACACGGCAGACCATATTTTGATTGCAACTGGCGGGCGTCCAGTGATCCCTGCTATCCCAGGTGCAGAATATGGCATGACTTCTGATGGCTTCTTTGAACTTGAAGCATTGCCAAAACGTGTTGCGGTTGTGGGTGCCGGTTATATTGCCGTTGAACTTGCTGGTGTATTAAATGGTTTAGGCGCAGAGGCGCATTTATTTGTGCGTAAACATGCCCCGTTACGTTCATTTGACCCACTGATTGTCGAAACATTAGTGGAAGTCATGAATACGGAAGGCCCTAAACTGCATACGGAATCAATTCCGAAAGAAGTCGTGAAAAATGCAGATGGTTCACTGACATTAAAATTGGAAAATGGCCAAGAACAAACCGTCGATGCATTAATTTGGGCTATTGGTCGTGAACCAATGACAGATAACCTGAATATTGAAGCCACAGGCGTCGCACTGAATGAAAAAGGTTATATCAAGGTTGATAAATACCAAAATACTAATGTACCGGGTGTCTATGCAGTTGGTGATAATACTGGCGCCGTTGAGTTAACCCCTGTTGCGGTTGCTGCGGGTCGTCGTTTATCTGAACGTTTATTTAATAATAAACCGGATGAGCACTTAGATTACAGTAATATCCCAACTGTGGTGTTCTCTCACCCACCAATTGGTACAGTTGGTTTAACTGAGCCAGAAGCGATTGAAAAATATGGTGCTGATAAAGTTAAATGCTATAAGTCATCTTTCACAGCCATGTATACCGCCGTCACTTCGCATCGCCAGCCTTGCCGTATGAAATTGGTCTGTGTGGGTGAAGAAGAAAAAATCGTGGGTATTCATGGTATCGGTTTTGGTATGGATGAAATCTTACAAGGCTTTGCGGTTGCATTAAAAATGGGTGCAACCAAAAAAGACTTTGATAATACGGTGGCCATTCACCCAACAGCGGCAGAAGAATTTGTGACCATGCGTTAAGTATTGGTTATTTAAATTAAAAGCTAAGTTCATTTGAGCTTAGCTTTTTTTTGGCATTATTTTGCCAACAGTTCTGCAATCGCAGGAATAGCCGCTAAGCTATCAAGGTATTTTTGCATCGCAGGGGTGGTTTCCATGATTTGGTATTTAACTAAAAACATCACAAATGCACCGACATACACATCAACAGCAGTAAATTGCTCGCCACAAATAAACGGTTTAGCATTGTTTAAACCGATTTCTAAACAGGCCATTGTGCGTTCGACAGAACCAAAGCCAGAAGATTTTTGCTGTTCTTCATCTAATTGAATGCCTAAATTATTGATAGTGAAGGCAGATTCAATTGGGCCAGCAGTAAATAAGAACCAACGGTAGTAATCTGCACGTTTAGGGTCATTCAAAGCTGGTGCTAAACCTTTTTCAATAAATTTATCCGCTAAATACAAGCAAATTGCAGCGGTTTCAGTGACGACGGCATCACCATCAACAAGTGCGGGAACTTTCGCCATCGGATTAATTGCAAGATATTCCGCCGTATGCATATCTGCACCATAACCTAATTCAATACGCTTGTAAGGAACATCTAAAATTTTTAATAGTAGGTCGACCGTGTTGCCACGTGACATTGAATTAGTAAAAAGAACCAGTTCGCTCATGGTGATTTCCTTATATGAAGTTGAGCACTTACTATAAGGGAGTTGAGTGTCAGAAATTGTCAGGAGAGACGCACAATACTTCTTTTTGCCAGCGCTCTAGTAGGTAATTTTTGGGGTAAGGTAGTTTATCTGAAAGTGCATGATAAGACTGAATGCGGTCTAAACGAAAATGGCGATAACTTTTCCGTAATTCACACCAAGCAGCCAGTACTTGTGAATCTTTCATATAACCAATTGCAATTGGCCAAATAATTCGTTCACTAGGCTGGTTTTGTCCATCAAGATAAGTCATTTTGGCTTTGCATTCTTCTCGTAAACTTAAACGTAAGTCTTTAACGATGATATCGTTAATTTCATAGAAATGTGTGGTAGGAGCAAATAAGGTATTTTGATTTAGAATTTTCTGTGAATGACCTGCCACCACGGAGTTAATCTTACTTATCGCCCGTATTGCGGAGTTTTTTAGTTCACTATCTGCATTACTTTTTACCCAACGTAAACCTAATATTAAGGCTTCAAGTTCATTTTCATCGAAAGCTAAAGGCGGTAGTAATAGACCCGTTTTTAATTGGTAGCCAATACCGGCTTCCCCGACAATTTCAGCACCTTGGTCTCGTAGGGATTCAATATCTCGATAGATAGAACGCACGCTGACTTGCAGTTGTGATGAAAGTGCTTCAGCGGTAATAGGATAGCGATTCTCTTTGAGTATCTGTAATAACGTGAGTAGGCGCTGAGTGCGGGTCATGAAGTTGTCTGCTTAATGTTATTGAGTGAGAAAAACAGCAAAGATAATTTAGCTATAGTAAAAAAACAATGAGCTGAATGCTAATTAATATGTTAATTGGCGATAAAGGGAATGGAAAATTCCCTTTATCAATACCGATAAATACACAGTAATATTATTTAAAACGTTAAAACCGTTTTTAATCCCAAAACCCATGCATCCGATGTTTTCTGGACACCGCCTGGTTGATGCCAATATTGCACACTTGGTTGGAGTTCCAGCCAATAAACAGGTTTAAAACGATAATAGAGTTCTGCATTTAACGCGTTTGAAGTAATAGGGTGATATAACGGGTCATTATAATTGGTGACCCCGAGCTGTTCATTTTGTATTTTTTGGTTTTTCGCAAAGTGGTCGCTGAGCTCAATATACGAGATACCGAGACCAATCCAGTCTTCAGGCCTTGCATCAAATGCCCCGCGGTAGCGAAGGGAACTTGAAACAACATAATTCATGAAATTACTGCGCTCATCATGATAACTGCCACTGACAGATAAACTTAAACCTCGATTTTCATCATCTTGATGGCGAGTTAATTGTTGGTTCATTCCACCATAGACAAACCATGTGTTGTTATAGCTTTTATCTTTATACAGATCATGCTGTTTGGCATTGGTATATAATAATCCTAAGTTATAAGCACCAGGCAACCCATTGACGAAAGTGCGATTTTCAACTTCTAAGGGTAATAAAATACCTTTACTGCCTTTGGTTGACCAACTCCACGCATGGCTTCTATCCGTCGCTTGAGGATTCTGCTCCATAATTCCTGTTTTGATGGTAATCTCAGGGGTGATTTTATAGCTAACGGTCGTTCCCCAAGTATGAATATTCCAATTGCTCCATGTCAGGGCGTTGGCTGATTTTCCACCACATTGGCTAAGTAGTTGAAAATCACAAGGGATAATTTGGTCAAACTCTTGTACTTTATTCATCATCCCAATACGCCAAGTTAGTCGGCGGTCATCAAAACTGCGAGCAAAAGTAAGCCAACCTAACCGCGTTACGGAGCCACCTCCATAGCTTTCTTGTGCAAGGTCATTATTAGGTACTCGAGGGTCTTGCAGGCGCTTGACTGTCAGGTTGTCTTCATGGTTACGATTGACAATGTTTCCTTCAATACGAGCATCGGGAATTCCTGTCCAACGTTCAAGATCTTGTGTGAATGTGAAAGCAAATTGGTCTATATAAGCAGTATGTTTGTCATTATTATAACCGCCCCCTGCATTATAGGCGACTTGGCTCAAATAATTACTGTGAAATGAAAAGCCGTGGTCAGATAATATAGGACGTATGCCCAACATATCACCAAATATTCCTTTAGGAGCGAGCTCAAAGCCTAAAACAGTTCCATTCCATTGTTGTTCATTAGCAATAGCAGGCAATGTTAAAAACAACAAAGAGAATAATAATTTTTTATTCATGTCGGAGATAACCTATTAGCAATGGTTTGCTTTAACCCAATAATAGAGAATGGGCTCATGCGGTGTTATTTTTAATATAAGGAATCTCGAGATAAATAATTATCCCGAGATAGTTTTATTATATTTAGATATTTATTCTATTGATTTAATAACTCTCCTTGGCTCTTGATAATACTTTGGTACCAATAGAAGCTTTTTTTACGTTTTCTTTCGAGAGAGCCGTTACCTTGGTTATCACGGTCAACATAGATAAATCCATAACGTTTTGACATCTCTGCATTGGATGCACTGACAATATCTATAGGCCCCCAGCTGGTATAACCCATAATATTAACACCATCTTGAATAGCCTCATGGATTTGAACTAAATGGTCGTTGATATATTGAATACGATAATCATCAATAATTTCTCCCTCAGGCGTTATTTCATCAATAGCGCCTAGTCCATTTTCAACAATAAATAATGGTTTTTGATATCGATCCCATAATAAATTTAATAGCGTTCTAATTCCTTTTGGATCTATTTGCCATCCCCATTCTGAGCTTTCTAAATAAGGATTTGGGACCATACTAAGGATATTTCCGCGTTTTTTCTCATATTCATCTTTATCTGCGGTAATACAACCTGTCATATAATAACTGAATGAGATAAAGTCCACTGTATTTTGTAAGTCACGTTTATCTTCTTCTGTTATTGTAATATTAACTTGGTTATCTCTAAAATAGCGTAGCATATAACCTGGGTATTGGCCTCTGCATTGTACATCACCAAAAAATAGCCATTTGCGATTTTCTATCATGGCTTCCCATACATCATCAGGCTTACAAGTTAATGGATAAACGAGACCTCCTAATAACATGTTACCGATTTTAGCATCAGGGATAATGCTATGGCAGGCTTTAGTGACTCTAGCGCTGGCGACAAGTTGGTGGTGAATCGCTTGGTAAACCTCAGAAGGAGAACTATTTTCAGGTAGGCCCACACCAGTCATTGGTGCATGTAGTGACATATTAATCTCATTGAACGTCAGCCATAGTTTGACCTTATTTTTATAACGTTCAAAGACGGTACGTGCATAACGTTCGAAAAACTCAATCGTTTTACGATTTCCCCAACCGCCATATTGTGTCACTAGGTGATAGGGCATTTCATAATGGGATAATGTAATGACAGGTTGAATGTTATGCTTTGCCATTTCATCAAATAAATTATCATAAAAAGCGAGGCCTTCTTCATTGGCCGTTAATTCGTCACCAAGTGGAAATATACGGCTCCATGCAATCGAGGTTCGTAAGCAGGTGAAACCCATTTCAGCGAAAAGTGCGATATCGGTTTTATATTGGTGATAAAAATCGATGGCAATATCTTTAATAAAACTCTCATTTTGTGTTCTTTCAATTAATGAACCAAATATGCCATGAGGTTGAACATCGGATGTGCTGAGCCCTTTACCCGCAGTTAAATAAGCACCTTCAGCTTGATTGGCTGCGATTGCGCCACCCCATAAAAATGAATTTGGAAATTTAATCATGCTTAGCTCCTTATTTGTGGTTAACGGTGATAAATTTCTGACAGCTTTGAATTGATTTATTGAGCTCGACGAATTCGATCGACGCATAATCATCACTGTTGCTTACAATAACAGGGGTTGTTAAGTCATATCCTGCCTCGAGAATTTTTTCTCGGTCAAATGTCAGTAATAAATCACCTGTTTTGAATGCATCACCTTGTTTAATTTGAGGTGAAAAATGAAGCCCATCTAATTTCACGGTATCGATCCCCACATGGATGAGTAGTTCAATACCGCTTTGGCTTAATAACCCTAATGCATGGCCAGTTTTAAATAATGAGCTCACTTCACCATCGAATGGCGCATAGACTTTCCCAGTATTTGGAATAATGGCAGCACCTTGTCCAAGTAAACCACTTGCAAAAGTTTCATCTGGAGTATCTTTTAATGGGATAGCTGCACCGCCCAATGGTGCAAGAACGTCATTGGGGGTCGACGTAATCTCAGTTTTAACCGATATTTCAGGGGATATCGCTTCCCTTTTAATACCAAAGAAACGGGTTGCGATAGTGGCAAATAAGAAAGAGAGCGTTGTACCAATAATGGCTCCCCAAACAGTATTATCAACACCATGTTCCGGGATGATTTGTGCAAAAGTGAAAATATTAATTAACCCAAATGAGAATGTCAGAGTTTGGCTATAGCCAACAATCGCGCCACCAACACCACCACCAATACAGCCAAAAATAAAAGGTCGGCGCAAAGGAAGAGTCACACCGTAGACAGCAGGCTCAGTAATACCAAATAAGCCAGCGGTAACAGAAGAGCCAGCCATAATTTTCATTTTTGCATTTTTTGTTGCTAATAGAACACCTAAAGTGGCGCCAATTTGCCCTGCTACAGCGGGAAGTAATAGGGGGAAAAGCGCATCATGGCCTAGGGCACTTAAGTTATTAATACCAATAGGGACAATTCCCCAATGTAAACCGAAAATAACGCATATTTGCCAAACAGCACCCATGAAAGCACCTGCGATAACTGGGGCAAAGTTGTAAATAGCTTGGAAACTCTCCGCAATTAACATGCTTATCCAAGTTGCTAAAGGCCCAATAACAAGAAAGGTCAGAGGGACAATAATGAGTAAGCACAAGAAAGGTGTAATAAAATTCTTCATTGCAGAAGGTAAGATTTGGTTTAGTCGCTTTTCAAGCAGGCAGCTTAACCAAGAGGCAAAAATAATCGGAATGACAGATGCTGCATAGTTAATAAAGGTGACTGGGATCCCCAAAAAATATTCAGGTGTAGAACCCGCAACGAGACTTTGCTGAAAAGCGGTAATCATCATTGGGTGAATGAGTGCACCACCAATCGTCATGGTAACAAATGGGCTTCCACCAAATTTTTTCCCTGCGGTGTAACCGAGTACCAGTGGGAAAAAATAGAATAAAGAGTCACTTGCTGCAAACCAGATTTGATAAGTGCCACTGCTTGTGGATAGCCAACCTAATGCGTCTGCTAATGAAAGTAACCCTTTTAAAATACCTGAAGCAGCCATGATGCCTAAAATAGGCGTAAAGATGCTGGAGACAATATCAATAAAGTAGCCTAGTAGGCTTTCTTTATCTTGTTTTACCACTTTTTTTTCCGCTTTTTTGGGCTGATTTATTGAGTTTGAAGTTGTATCAATTAACTGATTAACTGCGTTAAAAACCTCGTTAACGTGGTTACCGATGACGACTTGAAATTGACCGCCGCTTTCAACTACGGTAATAACCTCTGGACTTTGTTTTAATTGCTCTGCATTGGCTTTTTTACTTTCTTTCAGTTTAAAGCGTAGGCGTGTCGCGCAATGTATTAAATCGACAACGTTATCTTTTCCTCCAACGTTTTCAATAATTTGCTTCGCCAAAGCTTGATATTTCATATTGATTTCCTTTATTACCTGAACAATAGAAGCCACGTTACTATTGATAAATAAGCAAAAAAAAAACCTGACTCACCACCAGCACGAATAAGGCTAGTAGTGAAAATCAGGTTTTGCCTGCCAACGGGCAGTAGCAATCCATCGGTTTTTATCAGTTTGTATCAATAAATAGTTTTTCGGCTTACTTTGCGTCACTTATGTGACGATTTTTCTTTCCTAATACGCTCTATATGAATGGTTAAATACATGCGTTCTTCATCTGTTAAGTCGCGTTGGTATTTCTTGGATAAATAAGCACTGACCTTTTCAGCACATTTCCAAGAAATTGAATAATTTTCTTTGATGACAAGATGCATCGCAATATCGTCATTAGGAACTGGCTCATCACTCATCATACGATGGGTAAAAAACTTTAAATGAGTTACAAACCGCTGATAACTTAGTGTGTCCTCATGATATTCAATTTGTAGATGATATTTTACGATGTTCATGATTTCATTCATTATCGCCATCGTTTCCATGACAATTGGCATCTCACCCGTCAACTGAGCATTGACGAAATGTAACGCGATAAAACCAGCTTCATCGATGGGTAACTCAATCTCTAAATCTTGTTTAATCAATGCCAATGACTCTAGCCCCAACTGGTACTCTTTTGGGTAAAGTCGTTGAATTTCCCATAACATGGTATTAGTGATAGCTAGGCCTTTTTGCTGTCTTTCAATTGCATAATTACAGTGATCAGTTAAAACGATATATAAGCTTTCATGTAGGTTGCCAAGTTTACTTTTCGCATTTTCAATTATTTTGTCACAGACTTTCATAATAGAAATTGGTATTCGGCTTAACAGTTCACTTAATCGGCTTGTTAATTCATGGCTACGTAACTCAAAGACTTTTTCTATTTTTTTAGAATCGACAAAGTCATTAACTTTCATTTGAAAGGCGAGCCCACGCCCCATAACGACAATTTCTTGCTGTTGTTCATTTAGGGCAACGACCACATTGTTGTTTAAAATTTTTGCGATCTGCATTTTGTTTCCCCTAAAACGAAAAAAACCTGATAGCACAATGATAATTCATTGACTAATCAGGTTTTGCCTGTGTGATAAGCACAGTAACAATCCAGTAACTTAATTTTCAAATACTGTAATTAAACTTTTTGGGTTATTCAAACAGCAAAGTATGAAAATGTGAACTCACACGCTCAATTCAGCCAATCTCTTTTTTGCATGGCTAATGACGGTATCGTGCTTATTTAATTGTTTTTTGCCACCAAGACACTTTTTTGCCACCAAGACACAATGTAATCTGCGATTTGCTCTGGGTTATTGATATCTAACTGCGGCACGTGAGTATCAATGATTTCATTACTGGCAACAGCCACTACATAGTTATCTATCAAACCGTTGAGAGGTTTGCCCACTTCAGAGCGAAACAAGGCGATTTTATCGATCGGCTCATGTTTGAATCCTTCAACGAGGATCAGATCTAATGTTGTGTGATCGAAACGACCAGCTAAATAGTGTAGATCCATTTCATTAGCGTCGGGGGTTTCGGTCATCAGCGCCCAGCGCTTTTCACTGGCAACAAGCGTTTGGTTTGCGCCTGCTTTACGTAATTCAAAACTGTCTTTGCCCGGCTTATCCACTTCCATGTCATGGTGAGTGTGCTTAATTAAACCAACACGAACGTTACGCTGCTTGAGCAGAGGGATAACTTTTTTTAATAGCGTCGTTTTTCCTGTGCCGCTGTAAGCGGTAATTCCAAGTAGAGGTAGCGTATTTTTCTTCATAATTCTTTTTGTTGTAACTCCCAGTTACGGTTATCTTCCGGTGTATTAAGATTCGCAAATGAACCCGGTTCGGGTGAGAAAGTAACACTTTTTGCATTAATTTCATGCATGAAAAGCATTAATTTACGGTCACCTCTTGTAAGGTAATCATCAAGTTGAGTTTTTAGTGAACGATGCAATAAAGCAAACGTAGGGTGCTCTCGTTCTGTATCACAAGCGTAGCAGGCTAAATGTTTTTCTTTCTCATTGAACATTTTTTCCGCTAAATTGAGAGGGAAAGTAGGAACATCGCAAGGCACAAACAGTAACCAATCTGTTTTGGCATGGTGTAAAGCCGCTTGCATTCCTGCTAATGGGCCAGAAAAATGGTTATTTAAATCAGAGATAACCGTCAACTGGCTTTCACTGTAACGCGGTTGATTACGATTTGCATTGATGAGTACTTCGCCAACTTGGGGTTGTAAGCGTGCTAAAATATGTTGATAGAGCGGCTTTCCCGATAAAAGTACCAATCCCTTATCTTGACCACCCATTCGAGAGCCTCGGCCACCAGCAAGTATCACACCAGTTATTAACTGACGAAATGACATGTTCAATATCCTTGAATATCTTCAAGAAAATGTTTCAACATTCCTAGAAAACACTTTCGAGTATAGTAATTACTAAAATTTATTCTATTTTGCTATAAAATCAATGAATATTCGTGCGTATTGCAGTTAAACTTTACGTAGATTGACAACAGTTCGCTTTTTCTCTTGTATGATTATTGGTAACTTGTATCGAATATTCGTGATAAAGGAATAAACATGAAATGCCATCGCTTAAATGAAGTTATTGAGCTTCTGCATCCTGTCTGGAAAGATAATTCAGATTTAAACTTGGTAGAATTATTGCAAAAACTGGCTGATGAAGCAGGTTTTAAAGGCAGTTTATCTGAGTTAACAGATGATGTGCTAATTTATCATTTAAAAATGCGTGGTTCGGATAGCAATGAAGCGATCCCGGGTTTAAAAAAAGATTATGAAGATGACTTTAAAACCGCTATTTTGCGTGCCCGTGGCATTATTAAAGACTAAAACGCGATGGACGAAATAGAACATTCGAATTTCCATTTTAGTGGAATCTCCCCTGACTTAATTTTAGACGCCTTAATGGAAGTCGGGGTTTACCCCGAATCAGGTCTGCTTGAATTAAATAGCTACGAAAATCGGGTTTATCAATTCCAAGACGAAAATCGGCAACGCTATGTGGTTAAATTTTATCGCCCTGAGCGTTGGAACCGTTCACAAATTCAAGAAGAGCACGATTTCACTTTAGAGCTTCGAGATGAAGGGCTGTCTGTCGCAGCGCCTCTTGAGTTTGCTGGGCAAACGGTATTGGAGTTTGGTGGGTTTATATTTGCAATTTTTCCGAGTATCGGTGGCAGACAATATGAAACAGATAACTTGTTTCAATTAGAAAGTGTAGGCCATTTGTTAGGACGTGTACACCAAATTGGCCAGCGTAAAAACTTTGCATTTCGTCCGACAATGGGTCTTGATGAGTATTTGGCACTGCCTCGCCAAGTGATAGCTTCAAGCCCTTTGATTGCAGAACGCTATAAATCTCAATTTATAGAGTCTTTAGATGCATTGATTGCACAAGTAAAATTACACTGGACTGACTCAATTTCATCAATTCGCCTACAAGGTGATTGCCACCCAGGCAATATTCTGTGGCGCGATGAAGCTTGGCTGGTGGATTTTGATGACGCCCGAAATGGGCCTGCAATCCAAGACCTTTGGATGCTACTTAATGGCTCTCGCCAAGAACAAGTCATTCAATTGGATACGTTATTAGAAACATATAATGAGTTTTGTGATTTTGATGTAAAACAGCTGAAGCTGATTGAACCTCTTAGAGCAATGCGTATGGTACATTACCTCGGGTGGATTATCCGCCGCTGGCAAGACCCTGCGTTTCCTCGAGCATTTTCATGGCTACAAGCTGATGATTTTTGGCAAAAACAATCGCTCGAATTTAATCAACAGATTGAACGGTTGCAAGACGCCCCTTTGCAGTTAACCCCTCAGTTTTAACTTTTAAGTTTTTGTTTTTGGAGAATGTAGTCTATGAAAAAAATTATGTTGGCTTTGCTTGGTATTGCTATGTCTTTTAGTGCTGCAGCGGCAAACTACACGGAAGGTAAAGAGTATACTGATGTTAAAGCTGTACCAAATTTACCTCAAGTTCTGGAGTTCTTCTCATTTTATTGCCCACACTGCTATCAATTTGAGAGCGTGTATAAAGTGCCTCAAACGGTAGAGAAAAACTTACCAGAAGGCGTGAAAATGGAACGTTATCACGTTGATTTTCTTGGTCCTTTAGGTGCCGATTTAACTCAAGCTTGGGCCGTTGCGATTGTCTTGAAAGCAGAAGACAAAGTCACACCTATCCTGTTTGAAGGTATCCAAAAAACGCAAACTATCAACAGTAAAGCAGATATCCGTAATGCCTTTATCAAAGCAGGTATTTCTGGTGAAGAGTATGATGCAGCTTTAAACAGCTTCGTTGTGAAATCTATCGTTGCGAAACAGCAAAATGCAGCGCAAGACTTAAAACTGCGCGGTGTTCCTGCATTATTTGTTGATGGTAAATACCAAGTTCGTAATAACGGTATCTCAGTTGATAACGCAGCTGACTACGGCAAAGAGTTCTCTAATGTTGTGAACTTCTTAGTAAATAAAAAATAATCGCAAATAGACGGTGGTATACTCGCCATCGTCTCTTTTTCTATTAATATCCACAATTCAAAGACTTTCTCTCACCTGTATTAAACCCATTCAATTATGAGCTAACCCTTTGATTTTACTTTTCTGTTTATATTGTTAACAGCCATATTACTTGTTGAATTTACTGAGTAACACAAATTTACACACAAGCTTATCCACAGGATGTTAGTCAGATACTTAGTTAATCGGCGTGATTAATTTTAATTAACTGTAATTAATGGTGTACTTATAATAGTGGATGATTTGGTGTGTTTTTAATTATCTAACTAAGCGGAATATAAAACTTGGGATGTATCTGAGGCCACATTATGGCATCCTATTGGTATTCGTTCCTGACTAAAAAGATGATGACAGATTATGGCTCAGATTGCAGAAAACCCTCTTATTTTGGTTGATGGTTCCTCTTACCTATACCGTGCTTACCATGCATTCCCTCCACTGACCAATAGTGCTGGTGAGCCTACAGGGGCAATGTATGGCGTGCTTAATATGCTACGTAGTTTAATTATGCAGTATAAACCTAGCCATGTAGCGGTTGTCTTTGATGCGAAGGGAAAAACATTTCGTGATGAATTGTTTGAAAGCTATAAGTCACATCGCCCACCCATGCCTGATGATTTACGCGCTCAAATCGCCCCACTACATGAAATGGTGGAAGCGATGGGCTTGCCTTTACTGGTGGTTTCAGGAGTGGAAGCCGATGACGTCATCGGGACATTAGCCTGTGAAGCAAGCCGAAAAGGTATGCCAGTGTTAATTAGTACGGGCGATAAAGATATGGCGCAATTAGTTGAGCCTAACATTACGCTTATCAATACCATGAATAACACTATTCTAGGGCCTGATGAAGTCAAAGAAAAATACGGTGTTCCCCCTGAACTCATCATTGATTTTTTAGCATTAATGGGGGATTCGTCAGATAATATTCCTGGGGTGCCTGGCGTTGGTGAAAAAACAGCACTCGCTTTACTGCAAGGCATTGGTAGTTTAGAAGCAATTTATAATGACCTTGAAGCTATTGCCCCATTAGGTTTTAGAGGTTCTAAAACGTTAGCCCCTAAAATGGCGGAAAATCGCGATGTTGCTTTTTTATCATACCAATTAGCGACGATTAAAACGGATGTTGAGCTGGAAAAAACATGTGAAGAGCTACAAGTTGCTCAGCCAGATGTGGATAAACTGCATCAATTATTCAGCCGTTATGAATTTAAACGTTGGCTAGCCGATGTTGAAAATGGGACTTGGATGGAGGGTAAAGGCTCAAGTGCGAAACCTAGCCCAACACCAGCAGCGTCACCTGTGAAGCCATCAAACCTAACTGTGCCAACATTGTGTGCCGAAAATTACCAAACGATTCTAGAAAAAGCCGATTTAGAGCGCTGGGTTGAAAAATTAAGCAAAGCATCATTATTTGCTTTTGATACTGAAACCGATAGTTTAGATACCCAAGAAGCTCGTTTAGTGGGGATGTCATTTGCAATTGAGCCGGGGCATGCCGCTTATTTACCATTAGGTCACGATTACCTTGATGCGCCAGTACAGCTTCCTCTGGAAGAGGTTTTGGAACTTATGAAGCCTATCCTTGAGAGTGAAAACATCCTCAAAATTGGCCAAAACTTGAAGTATGATGCAGAAGTTCTTGAAAATTATGACATCGAATTAAAAGGTATCGGTTATGACACCATGCTGGAATCGTATGTGTTAAACAGTGTTGCGGGGATGGGACGCCATGATATGGACAGCTTGGCCGATCGCCATTTGAACCATAAAACCGTGAGCTTTGAAGAAATCGCAGGTAAAGGTAAAAAGCAGCTGACATTTAACCAAATTGCTTTAGAAGAAGCCGCTAATTATGCGGCGGAAGATGCAGATGTCACGCTATTACTGCATCAAGCGTTATATCCACAATTAGAGGCTGAACCTAAGCTTAATCACATTTTCCAAAATATTGAAATGCCACTTGTGCCTGTGTTAGTCCGCATGGAACGCAAAGGTGTTTTAATTGACGCAAACGTACTTGCAGCGCAGTCAAAGGTGATTACCGCTCGTTTAGCTGAGCTGGAAAAAGAGGCTTTCGAGCTTGCAGGGGAAGAGTTTAACCTCGCTTCGCCAAAACAATTGCAAACTATCTTATTCGAAAAATTGCAATTGCCGGTGATAAAGAAAACACCAAGTGGGGCAGCATCGACGAATGAGGAAGTGCTTGAAGAATTAGCGCTAAACCATGCATTGCCAAAATTGTTGCTTGAGCACCGTAGTTTAGCCAAATTAAAATCCACGTATACGGATAAACTGCCACTCATGATTAACCCGCGTACTCAGCGTGTTCATACTTCTTACCACCAAGCAGTCACAGCAACGGGGCGTTTATCTTCTCGGGATCCTAACCTACAAAATATTCCAGTTAGAACTGAAGAAGGTCGCCGGATCCGCCAAGCCTTTATCGCGCGTGAAGGCTACAAAGTGATGGCAGCGGACTATTCACAAATTGAATTACGTATTATGGCGCATTTATCCCAAGATAAAGGCCTATTAACTGCGTTTGCGGAAGGGAAAGACATCCATAAAGCGACAGCCGCTGAAGTCTTTGGTGTACCACTGGAACAAGTCACCAGTGACCAGCGTCGTAGTGCCAAGGCGATTAACTTCGGGCTTATCTATGGCATGAGTGCATTTGGTTTAGCGCGTCAATTAGGGATCCCTCGTGGTGAAGCTCAACGCTATATGGATCTCTACTTTGAACGCTACCCTGGTGTATTACGTTATATGGAAAACACACGCTTACAAGCTTCTGAACAAGGTTATGTTGAAACACTTGAAGGCCGTCGCTTATATTTAGCGGATATTAAGTCGAGTAATGGAATGCGCCGTAAAGCGGCAGAACGCGAAGCGATCAACGCCCCAATGCAAGGAACCGCAGCGGACATCATTAAAAAAGCCATGATTGCCGTTGATAATTGGTTGCAAACTGAAAAACCGCATGCAGATATGCTAATGCAAGTTCACGATGAGCTGGTCTTTGAGGTCAAAGAGTCTGAATTAGTGCGTGTTCAAGCTCAGGTCCAGTCATTAATGGAACAAAGCATGAAACTGGATGTGCCATTAAAAGTGGATGTGGGAATTGGTGACAACTGGGATGAAGCCCACTAATTTTTAATCATATTGAATATATAGAACCTCCATTATGAAGAGACCCCCAAGAGTTGGATAACCAATTACTGGGGGTTTTTTACGTTTAAGCGAAGGTATAACAGATAATTATGCATTTGAAATTATTAACTAGAAATTCAATATAACTCTGCAATAAATCAATTATTTTTGTGATGACAGTCAAGAAAATGGTTAACATTTTTATGCGACATACATCTCATAAATATGTAATTAAAATCCGTTTTTTAGCTTATTTTATTCATATTTCTGTGCTGAATCGTAGAAAGCTTTGAAAAAAAATTACAAAAAGGCTTTTTTTCGAGCGAAAAATAAAGTACATTAATAGGCGTAGGGTACAGAGGTAAGATGTTCTATCTTTCAGACCTTTTACTTCACGTAATCGGATTTAGCTGAATATTAGCTGCTCCAGTCAAGTATTTGACTGGAGCATTTTTTTATCTAAAATTCAGTGAATTAGAAGGTATGAGGGTGTAATGAACCATTTCTGGCTCACTACTAAAGAAATCAAGCCGGTGTGTTATACCAACTATCTAGCTTAATGCGGAGTTTATCGATACCAATCTTTTTCAGTGCTGAAAAGTATTCCACTTCAATATCCCCTTCAAGTGGAGCCAATGCTTGGCGAACTTCCATCAGTTGTTTTTTTCTTGCTCCAGAGGCCAGTTTGTCTGCTTTTGTGAGTAAAACTAAAACGGGTACATTCATCGCAACAGACCATTCAATCATTTGCATATCGAGGTCTTTTAATGGATGACGGATATCCATTAAGACAACCAGCCCCTTAATGCATTCTCTTTTTTGGAGATATTCCCCGAGTGCTTGTTGCCATTTACGTTTCATTTCTTCAGGAACTTCGGCATAACCATAGCCTGGAAGGTCAACAAGGCGAACGCCTTCCTCAACTTCAAATAGGTTGATTAGCTGAGTTCTTCCTGGTGTTTTACTGGTACGTGCTAAGCTTTTTTGCTGTGTTAATGCGTTTAACGCACTGGATTTCCCCGCATTAGAACGGCCAGCAAAAGCCACCTCAATTCCGGTATCTTTAGGTAGATGACGGATATCGGGTGCACTGATGACAAATTTTGCCATCTGGTAGTTATGATTTTTAATTGCCATTTGTCTTTCTCCCTGAGTTAGCCTCAAAAGGCTCGAGGATTATAGCTTTGCTTAGCGCTTCCCGACAACTCGAAATATCCTCTTAACCGCTTTTCCCTTGGTGTCAGGTATTATTTTTTGTGTGTTGTAGTCTGCGAAATTGTAATAATAGAAAAATAACCATTATTAATGACGTTTTTCACTAAAATTGGTCTAGAATTTAGCGCATTTGGTGTGTTTTTATTTTTTGGCGTAAATATAGGTAAATCTTCAGCATTCTTGTTGGCTTCACTCTAGAATTGCTTGATTGCAGTTGTAATGAGCTATAACGAAAGGGACCTTACATGTTAAAACGAATTTTTGTGCCACTTTTGGCCATCTGCGCAATGAGCGCATCTTCTCTTGCATTATCTGCGGGTGAGACTTATGTTAAATTAGTCACGTCGGCGGGTGATATCGAATTAGAACTGAATAGTAAAAAAGCCCCTGTTACGACAGAAAATTTCGTTCAGTATGTTAATGAAGGTTATTACAACGGAACCACTTTCCACCGTGTAATCCCAGGTTTTATGATTCAAGGTGGTGGCTTTAATAAAGATTTACAGCAAAAACAAACCCGCACTCCAATCAAAAATGAAGCGGATAACGGTTTACGTAATTTACGCGGTACTATTTCTATGGCGCGTACTGCAAATAAAGACAGCGCAACGAGCCAATTCTTTATTAATGTAGCTGATAATGCTTTCTTAGACCACGGCCAACGTGACTTTGGTTATGCTGTGTTTGGTAAAGTGGTAAAAGGGATGGATGTTGCAGATAAAATCTCTAAAGTAAAAACAGAAAACGTAGGGCCATATCAAAATGTCCCAGTTGAATCGGTTACAATTATTTCTGCTGAAGTGATTAAAAAACCGTAGTGATTAAAAACGATAGTCATTAAAAGCTGCCGTGTCGAATACTGTGGGTAGGTTGTTTTAACGTGCCCACTTTTCTTAAAAAACGCTTTTCCTTCCTCTTTGAGTTTTTCTTCATTAACTATGTTAGTTAAAATGTGTCAGCGCTTGCTACTTTTTAACAGCCTTTTATTTCATTGTATTTAAAGTAATTCTTAACCAAAATACAGCTTTGTTATAGGGATGTAAATATAATCCCATGATTTTTATATGGAAATTTTCTCTGAGAAAAAACAATCATTGACTTAAATAGGCTATTTTCCCGCTTTGGCTGTGCTATGATAGCCGCCCTTATTATTTTTATGGTGTTTTAATCATCGTTCTGATTGCCAACACGATAAAAATATGCATAAGAAAATAATATATAATGATAAAAATCAGTCGGATAGGCTAATATGCTTCTACTTATTGATAATTACGATTCATTTACTTACAACTTATACCAATACTTTTGTGAGTTAGGGGCTGAAGTTGTAGTAAAACGTAATGATGAAATTACCATCGAAGAAATTGAACAGCTTTCGCCTACACATCTTGTGATTTCACCTGGGCCATGTACACCGGATGAGGCTGGCATCTCCCTTGAGGCGATAAAATATTTTGCAGGTAAACTGCCCATTTTAGGCATTTGCTTAGGACATCAAGCGATTGGGCAAGCATTTGGTGCATCAGTCGTCAAAGCACGAGAAGTTATGCACGGTAAAACCTCTGCTATCCACCATAATCATCAAGGTGTATTCAAAGGCTTAAATCGTCCCTTAACAGTGACACGCTATCACTCGTTAGTGATTGCAGCAGAGACACTCCCTGTTTCTTTTGATGTATCCGCATGGTCACTGAATAATGGCGATGTTGATGAAATCATGGGAATACGGCACAAAACCTTGCCTATAGAAGGTGTTCAGTTCCATCCTGAAAGTATTCTGAGTGAACAAGGCCATGAATTACTAAACAATTTTCTAAAATATTAATTTAGCAATCGTATTCAGAAAAAATTAATTATGCATATTATGCCCTTTGCTATTGCTCTTTTTTGATTTTTTATTCATATTTAATGCTTATATTTTCATAATTGCATTAAATAAGAGCAGGTGAGGGGTATGTCTGAGCAACCAGTAGTAAATCGGCAAACTTTTGATCAAGTTATGTTACCTATTTTTTCGCCAGCGGAATTTATTCCAGTTAAAGGCGAAGGTAGCCGCGTTTGGGATCAGCAAGGTAAAGAATATATTGATTTTGCTGGTGGGATCGCTGTTCTTGCTTTGGGGCATTGCCACCCTAGTTTGGTGGCTGCGGTGCGTGAACAAAGCGAAAAGCTATGGCATGTCAGTAATATTTTCACTAACGAGCAGGCGCTAAAGTTAGCACAAAAGCTCACGAATGCGACATTTGCTGACCGCGCATTTTTTGTGAATTCCGGCTCAGAAGCTAACGAAGCTGCGTTTAAATTAGCACGCCGCTACGCTATTACTAAATACAGCCCCTATAAAACTAAGATTATCGCTTTCAAACAAGCTTTCCACGGACGCACATTATTTACTGTTTCGGTCGGTGGGCAAGCAAAATATGCGGATGGTTTTGGGCCAAAACCTGCGGATATTATTCATGTGCCATTTAATGACCTTGATGCTGTCAAAGCGGTCATTGATGAAAATACCTGCGCAGTTGTTCTTGAGCCAGTACAAGGTGAAGGTGGCGTCACCGCAGCAACAGCGAAATTTCTGCAAGGAGTTCGTAAGCTGTGTGATGAAAATAATGCCTTGTTGATTTTTGATGAAGTACAAAGCGGTATGGGCCGTACAGGTAAATTATTTTCTTATATGCATTACAATATTGTGCCTGATATTTTAACCACGGCAAAAGCATTGGGTGGCGGTTTCCCTATTAGTGCAATGATCACCACTGAAGAAGTGGCAAAAACCATGGAAGTGGGTTCGCACGGAACCACCTATGGTGGCAATCCCTTAGCGTGCGCAGTAGGTAATGCGGCGTTTGATATTATTAATACTGAGGAAGTATTAAATGGTGTCGAAAAGCGTCGTGAATTATTTGTCGCTCATTTAAATAAACTGAATGATAAATATCACATTTTTTCTGAGATCAGAGGAATGGGGTTATTAATTGGCGCTGAATTAGACGGCAAACTATTGAACCGTTCGAAAGATATCCTGCAAGCTAGTGCAGTAGAAGGCCTGATGATGCTCAATGCTGGCACGAATGTTTTACGTTTTACGCCTTCACTGATTATTTCTGAGGAAGAA
This sequence comes from Providencia sp. PROV048, assembly GCF_033688165.1. Lineage (NCBI taxonomy): Bacteria > Pseudomonadati > Pseudomonadota > Gammaproteobacteria > Enterobacterales > Morganellaceae > Providencia > Providencia sp. PROV048. Next base: position 345,180 of record NZ_CP096360.1, read on the forward strand.
ATTAATAGTGGGATGGCGAAATTAGAAACGGCGATTGGTAAGTTATTGAATTAGTGGTTTATTGAAAAGTTGCAGAGGCATTTCTGTCTCTGCAACTTGTATCGTTAATATTACGTTCTATTTCTGCCAGATATTTTTATTGTATTTTTCGCTTTTAATTCTATTTGTTTTTGTTGCAATTGTTCTGGTGTGCTGGATATGCTGATGCCAGCAGCCAGACATTGACTGTTATGGGAATGTGAATAATTCACAACTATTTTTTTCTGCATTAAACTACGATTGTTCTGTGTATTTTTTGCCGTGACGTTCTCTTTACTATCTATTGTTTTTTGTTTAATTTCACTTGGCTGCTTGACGATAGTTTCTTCATGTGTAGATAAATCATCTAGAGGTACGTCAGTAAGAGTTATTGTATTTAGAATGTATTCGTGTGATCTATGATGGAATTTATCAAGCAGAGTGAAGTAGTTATCACTTAACTCCTCTAGCGAGTTTTTTAATTCTCTATTTTCGAGTCTTAGTGCTTTAACTAATGACGAATCTTCCATTTCATTGGTTTCAGGCTTCGCTAAAAAAGTTAATTCGTCATCAAAATCAAATGAATGGTTCTCATCATGATAAATAGGTGTGCCATCTTCATCATAGGCCATTAAATTTTTTTCGCTGTAATTATCTAATGTTATATTATGAATTTTGCTTTTAACATCATCTAATTCTTTAATTAATAAATTTTTAATGATAGATTGTAAATTAATTAATGATTTTAAATTTTCATTTTGGTCTTCCACCTCAAATGTATTTTCTATCTCTTTATATGATGACTCTAATATTGCATGTTTTTTTTCAAGATAAGCAATCCCTCTTATTTTTGACTCGTTTTTTATCTCTGATTTTAATTTGTATATATCATTTTTTAATTGTTCTTTAGTTTCAATTAATTCTATATTTTTAATATGGTATGTGTAATAGTCTATTAGGTCATTCTGTTCTTTAATTATTTTATTGTTGACTAATTCTTCTACATAGGGCTTGTCTATTTTTAATGCGTTACTTATTTTCCTATTAATTTCATCTTTAGTGTTTTTTACTGTTGGGGATATTTCAAACGACTTTTTAAGTAGTTCATTTTCTAATGATATTATTTTGTTTTGATTTAATTCGACTTTTAATCGTGAGTTATTCTCATTTTTTTTGGTTTCTATTTTTTTTAACTCTAAGTAAAACTTTGAATCCATATTTACTTTGTTTTTTTTGTTAAAACTAAATAAATGAATGAAATTATTCAATCTAGTATTACGTATTTTATTAATTATTGGGGAATAATTTTTCGCTATTTCTAATGCTATGTTTTTTTTAAAGATGGGGTTGCTTACATTTCTATTGATGGTGTCTATGTGCATGAGAGATCCTTAATTATCAATTAATGCTATTTTGGGTTGTTTTTAGGTTAATTAATATAATAAATCGATGTTTATGATTATTTATTTACATGTGTGTGATATTTGTGTTTGGATTTGTTCTAGCCAATGCAAATATTTTAATTAATTGAATAATAAGTCGATTTTACTTATTTTATTATTGGTGACTTGTAAAGTGCTAGTAATTGAGAGTTAGTCTTCATTTGGGCGTCTATTTCAGCGATTATTTTTATATGGTTATTCATTTCTTGGGTCAATTGGTATTCTTTTTCTATTATTTTTAATAAATCAGAACTATTAACTAAAATTTTATTTTTTACTAAGTTATCTTTGCTAAGGCTGGTTTTCTGTGTGGTAATTTTACTCGATAAATTATAATGTTCTTTTATTCGTTGTGCTCTTAGTAATGATGACTTTGTTTGCGGTATATTACCCTTGAACTCAAAAGTGGTTTTTGGCAAAGAGGTGATTCTTTGATTAGGCCGATTTTCTTCACAAATTTTGTAATGTATATAAACTAATTTCTTATTAAATTTGCTTTCTGTTTTATATTTTATACCCACGGAAGGTAGTGTGATATGACGAATAGACTCTTGAATGATTTGTTTTTTTAAAGGAAGCATTGAACCATTTTTATTAGTTAGAGGTTTAGGTAATACAAATTTTTTTATAATCTCTTTTTTTTCTTGTAGACTTTTATTGTTAATGCCAGGGATTCTAATATCACGATATAAAAAATCAGCATATTCAGCATTTTTTTTGGGGAGTTCTTTGTATTGGTCAAGAATAACTCTATTTTCTTTTATTAATGAGTCTGTACTTTGCTCAGAAAGAAAAGTAGATGAATATTTTCCGTATAGTTTAATTTTCAATTGATTGACTTTTTCGTAAAATTCACCAGTGCTTAAACACTTAATATTATTGGTTTCTTCTAAGTCGCTCTCATAGGCGGAATCAATACTCTCAGTGCTACAGGTACGAGTTGGTTTTAGCTGGTTATTCGTATCAAGTGGACTTTTTTTCAGTGAAGAGGTAACCGTAAAAATTTTTTTGATAAAATCATCCGAGTTAATAATTTTTTTGAAAATCGTCGGATTACCCGATAAATAGCCTAATGTAATAGTCATAAATATTTTCCTAATTGGTAAGATAATAATTATTATTCTATAGGGGTAATCGGTGGGGGGAATATAACGAAGCGATTTTACTACAATTTAATATGATAAATAATAGCCCAGCCAAAGGTGGCCAGGCTGAAAGGTTAATTAGCGAGTACCATAAACAACGATTGTTTTACCGTGTGCGGAGATCAGGTTTTGGTCTTCTAACATTTTTAGAATACGGCCGACTGTTTCACGGGAACAACCCACGATTTGGCCTATTTCCTGACGAGTAATTTTGATTTGCATACCGTCTGGGTGTGTCATTGCATCAGGTTGTTTAGCTAAGTTTAATAGCGTTTGAGCAATACGGCCTGTAACGTCTAAGAATGCGAGGTTACCGACTTTCTCAGATGTTGTTTGTAAGCGACTAGCCATTTGCGCAGAAAGGCGCATTAAAATATCAGGGTTTACCTGAATTAATTGACGGAATTTTTTGTAAGAAATTTCAGCAACTTCGCAGGCTATTTTGGCTCTAACCCACGCAGTACGTTCTTGCCCTTCTTCAAATAACCCAAGCTCACCAATGAAATCCCCCTGATTCAGGTAAGAGAGGATCATTTCTTTGCCTTCTTCATCTTTAATTAAAACAGCCACCGAACCTTTAACGATATAGTAAAGGGTTTCTGCTTTCTCACCCTGATGGATAAGAGTGCTCTTGGATGGATATTTATGAATATGGCAGTGTGACAAAAACCATTCAAGAGTAGGGTCTGTTTGTGGCTTGCCGAGAACCATTAGCGTTATCCTCTGTATGTTATTGCAGCCATTCAGAAAAACATACTAGAAAGGCTGGCTTTAAAGTCACTAGCTTAGCATATTAATTTGCCTTATATACCTTTAAATAATCTAACAGCTGATTGCTTCAGCGTTTTTGATTGCTTTGGGTAACGCAAATTGATATCAACACTATAATATGATCAATTAAACCGTTGAGTTTTGATCTTAATCCTATCAACTAAGTATTGTTTGTAGCATATCCAATAAAGAAAGTCTTCCCTGTATCGCTTCAGCCAAATAAAGTTGATATAACATTCATTGTATCTATGGAACAATGTAGCCTTTAAACCGATTTCATTTCAAGGGGAAATATAATGGAAGCAAGAGTTAAGTGGGTTGAAGGACTTTCTTTTCTAGGGGAGTCAGCGTCTGGGCACCAAGTGATGATGGACGGTAATGCAGGTGATAAAGCCCCAAGCCCAATGGAAATGGTGCTAATGGCTGCGGGTGGTTGCAGCGCGATTGATGTCGTTTCGATTCTACAAAAGGGCCGCTATGATATTACGGATTGTGAAGTTAAATTAACCTCACAACGTCGTGAAGAAGCCCCTCGTTATTTTGTGAAAATCCATTTGCATTTTATTGTGACAGGGAATGAATTAACGGAAAAAGCAGTCGAACGTGCCGTTCAACTTTCTGCTGAGAAATATTGCTCAGTCGCATTGATGTTAGAGAAAACCGTTGAAGTCACACACAGCTTTGAAATAAAAAACTAAAAATAAATTTAATTTTTATTAATATATTTGAATTGAAAGATGCTTACCTTAATTAATGATAAGCATCTTATTTTTTAATCAAAAAATAATTTAACTGTTGTTCTTTTGATTAATTAGTTTTTCGACTATTGGTGCCATAATTAATTCCATTGCTAAACTGAGTTTCCCTCCTGGGACGACAATTGTATTCATTGCTGAAATAAAAGAGCCGGATATCATTGATAGCAAATAGGGGAAATCAATTTGCTCTAGCCCACGAAAGCGGATCACAATAAAGCTTTCGTCTTGTGATGGGATAGCTTTAGCCGAAAATGGGTTAGAGGTGTCTACCGTAGGAACGCGTTGAAAATTGATATGGGTGCGAGAAAATTGTGGCGTGATGTAATTAATATAGTCCCCCATTGAACGTACAACAGAGTCCATAACCGCTTCGCGGGAGTGCCCTCTCTCTGTGGTATCGCGGATCAATTTTTGGATCCATTCGAGGTTGACAATAGGGACAACACCTACAAGCAAATCAACATGTTGTGCAACATTATGTTCTGGAGTGACAACGCCACCATGCAGCCCCTCATAAAATAAAATATCTGTTTTGTCTGGTAGCGGCTCCCAAGGGGTAAATGTCCCAGGTTGCAAGCCATACGGTACCGCTTCATCATAAGTATGTAGATATTTACGGGACTGCCCACAACCTGTTTTTGCATAGTCGATTAAGGTTTGTTCAAGCAACGCAAAATCATTCGCTTCGGGGCCAAAGTAACTGATGTGCCGGCCTTGTTCTCTGGCTTTACGGATAGCCATATCCATTTCAGGGCGTGTATAGCGATGAAAGCTATCCCCTTCTAATGTTGCTGGTTGGATATTTAATTGGTGAAAAACTTTACGAAATGCTTGGCTAGTTGAGGTTGTGCCAGCTCCGCTCGAACCAGTGATAGCAATGATTGGGTGCTTTTTGGACATCGTGGACTCCCTGTGTTGCGCTTATAAGCACTATTTTAATCAATAGTGCATGAAGCGGATTAACGGGTGTTAGGGTTTTGAGTTTTATTTGATGGTTTTACGACATGATTGTGTGGAAAACCCGCAACTTAATTCATGATAGATGATGGCGTAAAAATGAACCATAGAATAAAAACATCAGACAGAAAAACTCCCCTTAGGCATGAAATTAACTGATTCATGCAATTCAGACCAGACTAGCACAATTTCACCAGAAACTAACTGCCGTTTCACATCGTTGACCTTATCTTGTAAGCTTTTTTCATGGGAGCCGTAGTCGGTTCCTTCCCGTAAGACATAGCTTTCAATTAGGTTTTCCAATGTTTCAGGTTCAAGTTCTTGCCAAGGAATAATCACATTATTTCCTTATCTAAATAAGGCGTTAACCATTGAGGGATGCGTGTTTCTAACCACATTTGCGGTTTCCTCAAGGTACCGCTCACAAAGCCTACGTGCCCACCATGTTCTGTCATTTGGTATTCCACATTGTGGGGTAAAAATGATAAATCAGGAACAACCTCAGGCGCCATAAATGGGTCATCTTTAGCGTGGATAATCAATGTTGGCTTCGTGATGTAAGCTAATTTAGGTAATGCGCTGCATTTTTGATAATAATCTGTCGCATCATCAAAACCATGAATACGAGCAGTGATCACATCATCAAATTCACGGATGCGTTTTAGTTGTTTAAGCTGCAGCAAGTTTAAAGGTAGTGAGCCAGGGTAGCGTACCAATTTACGCGTTGCATTACGTTTTAAGCCATTTAGTAAATAGCGTTGATAGAATTGAGATATTCCTTTTTCCATCCGCAAAGAACAGGCTTCTAGCATTAATGGTGCCGAAACCACGACGCCCGCATCTAAATCTGCATTTTGCCCACTTTCTGCGAGATAGCACGCTAACATATTACCACCAAGAGAATAGCCGACTGCGGCCGTCGGCGTATCACCATAGGTTTGTTTTAACCAACGGAGAAAATAGCGAGCATCACTGGTTTCACCTGAATGGTAAATTCGCTGTTGGCGATTGGGTTCACCGCTACAACCGCGAAAATGCATAATTACACCCAACCAACCATGCTTTTGGGCCGTTTCTAGCATCCCGTGGGCATAAGGGCTCTTAAAATTGCCTTCGAGACCATGGAAGATCACTAAACGTGGCTTATGTGCCGCTAGCTCAGGTTTTTCACTCCAAGCGAGATCGATAAAATCGCCATCAGGCAATTCAAGCCGCTGCCATATTGGTTTGATTTTCGGTGTTCTACGGAAAATCCTTGGCAGTAATGTTTGGAGGTGTGGATTTTTAGCCCAACTTATTGGACGAAAGTTTTCTGACATAGCCTTATTTTTATTTAATGGAGACTCTTGTGAGTCACATAACATACTGTTATTTTTTTGTGATGCAAGTAAACAAATTTGAGTTTGAGGCTAAATTATAAATGACATTGGGGCTGGTTTTTTCTCTTTTTACGTTTTTATTCATTGCTGCAGTCACTCCCGGCCCTAACAATATGTTGCTAACGTCAAGTGCAGCAAACTACGGTTTTCGCCATACGATAATATTATGCCTTGGTATTATGTTAGGGATGCAGTCAATACTCTATCTCTCCGCATTCGGGGTTGCTGCACTTTTATTGCTCTATCCTGCGCTTCATGTCGCCTTAAAATTCGCCGGAAGTCTATATTTGCTATGGCTAGCATGGAAAACAGCGACAGCAAATTATGCACCACTGAAGACGAATAGCGAAGTTGCGAAAAGCATTACTTGGTATCAAGGCGGCTTATTACAGTTTTTAAACCCCAAAGCATGGATGATGGGGCTAGGCGCTGTCGGGGGATTTAGCCTCCCCGGTGAATTATTTACCCAATCTATTTTAATGATGAGTATCGCATTTGTGATAGTTAACTTAGTGGCGGGTTTAATTTGGATGGGGTTTGGTTCATTAATTAGCCTATTTTTACGTAGCCGTCGTGCTTGGTTTATTTTTAACTGGGTGATGGGGATTTTAACGGCTTTGTGCGTTCCCCTGATTTGGTTGGAATGATTTTCTGATAAAAGTGCAGTTTATATGACCCATCAAAAAGCAGCCCATGGGCTGCTTTTTACATGTAAGGGAGGCGATTAATCTAAATCGACGTTTTTAGTGCCGAAAAAGTAGGTAAAAATAAAACCGAATAAGTAGGAAACGAATAACCCGCCCACATAAACTAACATCCCTGGGAACACGCCATCAGCAGAGGTCATCATTGGGATAGCGACTAAGCCGGACGGGCCAAAGACAGTATTTAAACCAACGGGTAAACCCATCCAAGCCACGAGTCCAACAAAGAACCCCCCAGCAGCACCGCCTAAACATGCGGTGACAAACGGCTTCATTCGAGGAAGAGTTACACCGTAGATAAGTGGTTCACCGACACCTAAGAAACCTGGAATGATGGCCCCGCGAATCTGATTACGTAACACTGAATCTTTTGCGGCTTTAACGTACAACGCCATCGCTGCACCAACTTGCCCACCACCAGCCATTGCTAGGATAGGGAAAAGTGAGTTAAAGCCTTGGGTTTCAACGAGTGCCATATATACCGGAACAAAACCTTGGTGCACGCCAAACATTACTGCAATTAAGAATAGCCCAGCAAGTATAGCGGTTCCGAATGGGTTGCTGCTTAAATGAACAAAAAGCCATGACATACCAGAGAATAACCAACTGCCAATTGGCATGATGAAGATAAACACTGCAGCACCAACAATTAACAAGGTAATTGTTGAAGTTAAAATCATATCAAGGTTGGCTGGAATAATTTTACGGACTTGTTTTTCGACCCATGCCCCAAAAATACACGCAATTAATACCCCAATAATGTTACCTCTTGGGTCGATAGCCAACCCGAAGAAGCTATTCATATCAGAATAGAACCCCTTAGCTATTTCAGGGTTGTACCCAAGAACAAACAGTGAAGCAATGATGGCGCCATTTACTGCGCTACCGCCAAAGGCTTTTTGAGTGTTATAACCGATAAGAATACTTAGGAAGCTAAACAGCCCTTTGCTAAATACCGACATATACAGAATCGTATGTACGAGTAGGGTCTGCTCTTCAGGTTTTGTCGGGAGCCCTGCTGGAAAATAGGTTTGTTTCGCCAGAGTTGCAAAACCTAATAGTAAGCCCGCAGCAATAAAACCTGGAATTAGCGGAGTAAATATGGTGGCAAATTTGGATAAAAATCGGTGAACGGCACTGGTTTGTTTCTTTTTCAGTTGCTGCTTATTTGCGGATGCAATATCGTTCAGATCCTGAGGCTGGGCTGCTGCTTCGTGGTTATCCTCTTCATCACTATCTAAAAGTTGGTTCATCAAGTCCGCGGCAGTTTGCGCTTTACCTGGGCCAAGGATCACTTGCAGTTGTTCATCACTTTCAATAACGCCAAGCACTCCTGCAATTTGTTTGAGTGCAGATTTATCGACTAGCTGGTCATTGTTGAGTGTGAGCCGCAAACGGGTCATACAGTTACCCGCTAATTTAATATTACGGCGTCCTCCAACGTGTTGCAGGATCTGCTGTATCATTTCTATTGTTATTTTAGCCATACTATTTATCCCATTGAAGTCCGCAAGTTAGGCGGATGAGGCCATATTGAGAGCCGTACGAATAAAACCGTTGTTATCTAAGAGTAGTTGACGTGCGTCATCGGCATTTAAACCCGATAACACCATTAAAATGGCAGTTTTGCAGTGCCGGTTACATTGTTGAAGGGCGGTCTCTGCGGTAGTTCGGTCGCAGTCGGTTGCTTCCATCACAATTTTAGTTTGTCTTTCAATGAGTTTGGCATTTGTTGCTTCGACATCGACCATTAAATTACCAAACACCTTTCCAATACGGATCATCGCCCCAGTGGTGATCATATTCAGCACTAATTTTTGTGCTGTTCCTGCTTTCATGCGTGAAGAACCGGTGACAACCTCTGCACCTACAATGGGAGTAATAGCAATATCTGCGGCATTGGCAATTGGGCTATTTGGGTTACAGCTAATGGCCGCTGTTGTTGCACCAACAGCCTTCGCGTAAGCTAAAGCGCCTAATACATAAGGCGTTCGCCCACTGGCTGCGATACCAACTAACACATCATTATCATTAAATTGAATATCTTTGAGGTCTTGTTCACCCAGTTCAGGCTTATCTTCTGCATTTTCTACGGCACGGAAAATTGCTTGATGGCCACCGGCGATTAAACCCACAACTTGTTCATGTGGCGTTCCATAAGTCGGCGGGCACTCACTGGCATCAAGAATTCCTAAACGGCCAGAGGTTCCTGCGCCTGAGTAAATCAGACGACCGCCTTTTAAGAAAGCCTCTGCGACTTTATCAACCAGTTGAGCAATTTCAGGGAGCACTTTTTCAACTGCTAACGGAACGAGCTTATCCTCATCATTAATGACCTTCAGCATTTCAGCCGTTGATAGTTGGTCGATATTAGTACTGGCTGCATTGCGGCTTTCAGTTACCATTTTGCTTAAGTCGATAGTCATAAAAATTGCTCCTAAATCAGTTATTGGGCTAATATAAGGAATTATTTATTCCTTATATGTGATTAACATCACGGTGCTATCTATTCTAACTTGTGAATATACAAGAATATTTTGTGATTAATTTTATAAGCTAAAGTCACGACTCTTTGAATTATAAGTATTATTCATCAGGTATCAGTGGCTTGATTGAGGAATAATTTATTATTATTTTTTTATCTATAGGTCTGGCTATTACAATTATTATTAGAGGTCACCATGACATTATTGGACATCATTACCTACTCACTACCGCGATTAGCGGAAAACCAACGCAAAATTGCCCAATTTATCCTTGAAAATCCCGAAAATGTACTAAATTTGTCGTCTCAGCAATTAGCGGAAATTTTAGATGTTAGCCAATCAGCCATCGTTAAGTTTAGTCAGAAAGTTGGTGTAAAGGGGTATCCTGCCTTGAAACTTGCACTTAGCGAGATTATTGGGCGCCAACAACTCAAAGATGGAGCGCCTCATTCTGCTCTACATAACCGTATTGCGCCTGATGATAACTTGATGGTTGTTGCTCAGAAACTCGCAATGGAAAAAAATCACTCCATTACAGAAACAACAAAATTAATTGATTTCAAGCAGTTTGAACGCATTGTTGAGCGAATAGACCAATCACAGAGAGTGCAAATTGTCGGTATTGGTGGGTCAGGCTTAACTGCAAAAGATTTAAGTTATAAGTTACAAAAAATTGGTATTACAACGCTCGTGGAGTCAGACCATCATGTGCAAATTGCTGCGGCACTCACTCTCAATGCTCATGATGTACAAATCGTTATTTCTTTTACAGGGAAGCGTAAAGACATGCTAACAGCAGCGAATATTGCACGTAAGCAAGGGGCATGTGTCATTGCGATTACGCGTGACTGTGATTCACCACTGGGGCAAATTGCTGATTATGTTCTTGAAAGTATTGCGGAGGAAGATGAATGGCGTAGTTCATCAATTTCTTCAAGAACCGCACAAAATACGCTAACAGACCTGATTTTTATGGCGTTATTGCAACGGCGAGAAGCGAAAGCAAAGTCGTTAGTTATGAATGCAAGAGTAGTGATTAATAAATTAGATGAGTGATTAGTGGCTTGAATCCTCATCGATAACTTTGCAATCAAACCTTATTTACGTTAAGACTAATATTATCAGTATTTTGATTTTAAAAAGTTAAAAGGGAGTTATTGATGAGAGCACTCATAGTTTATACGGAATTAACCGATGACGACTCCGTGATTAGCCATGCTGTAGCAAGACTTGCTAGTGAACTTAAAGATGAGCACGTAGAAACCGTGATCATTCGTAATTTTGAAGATGGGATGGCATACATTCGATCAAATACCAGTATTGATTGCTTGTTATATGGCCGAGATATGTCAGACAAGCAAGAACAAACTCAGGCACATCAATTAATTACCCAACTTCATCGCAGGCAAGAAGATGTCCCTGTCTTTTTATTAAGTGATCGTGAAGAAGCCTTGACGGCATTTGACCGTAAGATGATGGAACAAGTCGATGAATTTGCGTGGATTTTAGAAGATTCTGCAGATTTTATTGCAGGTCGTGTCCTTGCCGCGATCATCCGCTACCGCGCCAATTTACTGCCCCCTTTGATGAAAAGTTTGATTAAATACAGTGATGTACATGAATATTCATGGGCAGCACCGGGGCATCAAGGTGGTGTTGGGTTCACCAAAACTCCCGCAGGTCGCATTTATCATGATTTCTTTGGTGAAAACTTATTTCGGACGGATATCGGTATTGAGCGGGTTGCTGTGGGTTCACTGTTAGACCATACCGGCGCATTTGGTGAGTGTGAAAGGAATGCTGCGCGTATATTTGGTGCTGACCAATCTTACTCCGTGGTTGTGGGAACATCGGGTTCGAACCGAACGATTATGCAAGCTTGTATGACAGATGATGATGTTGTTGTGATTGACCGTAACTGCCACAAATCTATTGAGCAAGGTTTGATCTTAACAGGGGCAAAACCGGTTTATATGACACCAAGCCGTAATCGTTATGGCATCATTGGCCCGATTTATCCTCAAGAAATGACACCCGAAGCGATTACTGAAAAAATCGCTAAAAATCCATTAACTTCGGATAAAATAGGCAAACGTCCTGCATATAGCGTCGTAACCAACTGTACTTACGATGGCGTGTGCTATCACGCACGTAAAGTACAGGATTTGCTGGATAAATCATTGGATAGAATCCATTTTGATGAGGCATGGTACGGCTACGCACGCTTTAACCCTATCTATCGCGACCACTTTGCGATGCGTGATGACCCTAGAAAAGACGATGAGCCCACCGTTTTTGCAACTCACTCTACGCACAAATTATTGAATGCACTTTCACAAGCTTCATTTATCCACATTCGAAATGGCCGTAATGCGATTGATTTTAATCGTTTTAACCAAGCCTATCATATGCATGCGACTACTTCGCCGCTATATGCAATTTGTGCCTCAAATGATATTGCCGCAGACATGATGGACGGTAATAGTGGGCGTTCACTCACTGATGAAGTGATCCGTGAAGCTATCGACTTTCGCCAATCACTGGGCTACCTATACAAAGAATTTATCAATGACGATGAGTGGTTTTTCAAACCATGGAATCAAGAAATGGTGAAAGACCCAGCAACAGGTAAGCGCTATGCTTTTGAAGATGCGCCTGTTGAACTGTTGATGAAAGAGCAAAGCTGCTGGGTGATGAACCCTGAAGATAAATGGCATGGTTTTAAAGATATCCCTGAAAATTGGGCGATGCTTGACCCGATTAAGGTGAGTATTTTGTCGCCGGGAATGGGAGATGACGGTAAATTACTGGATAGCGGCGTCCCAGCCGCGCTAGTCACGGCATGGTTAAATCACTATGGTATCGTGCCAACCCGGACGACTGATTTCCAAATTATGTTCTTGTTTTCTATGGGGATCACAAAAGGAAAATGGGGAACCCTGGTCAATGCGTTGCTGTCGTTTAAGCGCCATTATGACAACAATACGGCACTGAAAAAAGTATTACCTGAAGTGGTTGAAGCGTCTCCTGAGATCTATGGCGAGATGGGGCTACGTGATTTAGGCAATAAAATGTTTGTGTATCTACAAAAAAATAACCCAGGTGGCCAGTTAAATCAGGCTTATGAGCAACTCCCCGCCGTGATGATGAGCCCACGCGATGCCTATCAAGAAATTGTTGCTAACCGCGTTGAGGCGGTGCCTTTAGATAAACTCGCCGGTCGTATCGCAGCAAACTCGATTATTCCGTACCCACCGGGCATTCCAATGTTGCTATCAGGGGAAAGTTTTGGTGATAAAAATAGTCCACATATTGGCTATCTAAATAGCCTTCAAGCATGGGATAGCGAATTTCCTGGCTTTGAACACGAAACGGAAGGCACTGAAATTATTGATGGCCAGTATTATGTGATGTGTGTGAAAGAATAAGATTCAGTAATGATAAAAACGAAAAGCTATCAAAAGATAGCTTTTCGTGATTTTAATGGATTGTGATGTTTTATAACGAATTAATTTAATTCAAACTCACTAGTCATGGTTTCTAGCTGCTCTTGCAGTTCCATCCACTCCATTTCCACATCTTCAAGAGCTGTTTTGTGTTCAGTTTGTTTTTTCAAGCATTCCGTCAATTCGGCTTTTTTATCTTGTTCGTAAATGGCAGCATCAGAAAGTTTGGTTTCTAGGTCACTTAGGGTATTGGAATGCTTATCCATCAGCTTTTCCAATTCCGTAATTTTTTTACGGATAGGCTGAGTTAATTGACGAAATTCAGCTTCACGACGTTTTTGAACTTTTCTATCTTGTGCTGTAACCGTTGCAGCGGCCGCCGGTTTGTCTTTTTCTTGCTGGTCACGGAACTGTTGTAATTCCAGCTTATTTTGTTCTGCTAGCCATTGTTGGTAATCTTCTAAATCACCATCAAATTGCTCGACAGAACCGCCATGGACTAAATACAGTTCATCGGTGGTAGTGCGCAGTAAATGCCTATCATGGGAAACGACAACTAAAGCCCCTTCGAAGGCCATTAAGGCTTCGGTAAGTGCTTGGCGCATGTCTAAATCCAAGTGGTTGGTTGGCTCATCCAGTAACAGTAAGTTAGGACGCTGCCATACAATCAACGCTAGCACTAAACGGGCTTTTTCACCGCCAGAGAAACGGCCGCTCGGGTCTGTCACTTGGTCGCCTTTAAAGCCAAAACCCCCTAAATAGTCGCGTAATTGCTGCTCAGTTTGCTCTGGTGCAAGGCGAGCAAGATGCTGCAAAGGTGATTCTTCAGGGTGCAAATACTCCAATTGGTGCTGGGCGAAATAACCCAGTTTAATCCCTTTTGCGAGGGCGATTTCTCCCTGTAATGGCGGTAAATCACCCGCTAACATCTTAATTAATGTGGATTTACCCGCACCATTTCGGCCCAGTAGGCCGATGCGTGAACCTGGTACCAAGTTTAGTTTAATGGATTGCAAAATGACTTTTTCACCGTAGCCAGCGCTGACTTTTTCCATTTTCAATAATGGATTCGGTAAGCTTTCTGGTTTACGGAATGAAAAATGGAATGGGTTATCCACATGAGCCGGAGCGACCATTTCCATTCTTTCAAGCATTTTAATGCGGCTTTGTGCTTGCTTGGCTTTCGTCGCTTGCACTCTAAAACGGTCAATATAACTTTGTAAATGCGCCGCTTTGGCTTGTTGGCTCTCATACAACGCTTGTTGCTGAGCGAGTTTTGTCGCACGTTGGCGCTCAAAAGAAGAATAGTTACCCGTGTATTCAAACATCGTTTCTTGTTCGATATGCAGGACTTTATCAATAATTGGGTCGAGGAAATCCCTATCATGGGAAATCAAAATCAGAGTGCCTTGGTAGCTTTTTAACCATTTTTCTAACCAAATCACTGCGTCTAAATCAAGGTGGTTGGTTGGCTCATCGAGTAACAATAGGTCAGAACGGCAAAGCAATGCCTGCGCGAGGTTCAAACGCATCCGCCATCCACCGGAAAATGATTTTACTGGGGAATCTAGCTGTGACTGACTAAAACCTAAACCATGTAGCAAACTGGATGCGCGGGAACGGATGGTCCATGCATCAATGGCATCAAGCTGCCCATGAACCACAGCGATGGCATGACCATCATTTTTTTCATTAGCTTGTTGAAGTTTTTGTTCTAAAGCTCGGAACTCGCGATCACCATCAATCACATATTCAAGAGCGGGCACATCAAGGGCAGGGGTTTCTTGGTTCACCCATGCCATGGACCAATTGCTTGGAAAGGTTGCAGAACCTGCTTCAGCTTGTAATTCGCCTTTTAATAACGCAAGAAGTGTCGATTTACCGCAGCCGTTTTTACCCACTAAACCAACTTTTTGGCCGGGGTTAATAGTCGCAGTGGCATTGTCTAGTAGGACACGAACACCTCGGCGAATTTGGAGTGAAGAGAAAACAATCATAGCAACCGTCTATTAAAAATATGTTAGATTATCAACGTATATACTCTAAATAATTTACGGTGCTGTTAGGCGACAAGCACATGAGTCGCTAGGAGCCTACTTAAGTAGGTGACTAGTGCGAATGCGCGTAGTCAACAACACAGCAACGTGAAGTATGACGAGTATAGCAGGCTGCATGGTAACGGAAAATGTTCCGTCTGACACGCCTTTGAGGAGGGAAAGATGTCAAATACACCGAAAGTGCTGGTGGTCTACGCTCACCCGGACCCCGACGAATCGATGGCTAATAAGGCGTTATTGGAGGCAGTGCGTGATTTTGACCATGTGACTGTACACGATTTATACGCAATTTATCCAGATTATTTTATTGATGTAACCGCGGAACAAAAATTACTGTGCCAGCACGATATCATTATTTTTCAACATCCTCTCTATACATATAGTTGCCCTGCGTTGTTGAAAGAGTGGTTTGACCGCGTGTTAACCCGCCGTTTTGCGACCGATGTAGGGTACCAAAAATTAAAAGGCAAATACTGGCGTTCTGTGATTACCACAGGCGAGCCTGTTCACGCTTACCAATATGATGGATATAACCATTATCCACTTACAGAAATACTTCGCCCATTTGAATTGACCGCATTAATGTGTGATATGCAGTGGCTAGAACCAACCATTATTTATGCAGCACGTCGGCAGCCTAAAGAACGATTTGAACAGATTATCGATGACTACCGCCAATGGATGCAACAGCCGCTAGGTGCGGGAGGGTTATCCTAATGTCAGAACTAGGGCTATTTGAATCCGTTATCATCTTCCTCTGCGCAGGGGTAGTCATGGTACCTATTGCACAAAAAATCCGCTTAGGTGCTGTACTGGGGTATTTGCTTGCCGGGATCATGATTGGGCCATTTGTTTTTGGCTTTATTCGTAATGTTGATGATATTTTGCACTTCTCCGAAATGGGAGTGGTGTTCCTGATGTTTCTCATCGGGTTAGAGCTAAAACCTTCTAAATTATGGGAGCTTAGGCGCTCGATTTTCGGTGTAGGTACGCTTCAAGTGGTTGTCACTGCGGCTATCATGGCGTCACTGTTGTTTTTAGCCAAATTTTCTTGGCAAGCCGCTATTGTTGGTGGATTAGGAATGGCGATGTCATCAACGGCAATGGCACTTCAGTTGATGAACGAAAAAGGGATGTCCAACAAAGAAAGCGGGCAACTCGGTTTTTCTGTTTTGTTATTCCAAGATATGGCAGTTATCCCGATTATGGCGCTGATCCCATTGCTAGCCGGGGACTCAGCAACCAGTGATTGGCAAAAAATTGGCTTGAAGATAGTGGCGTTCGCAGGTTTATGGGTAGTTGGCCGCTATTTATTACGGCCGATGTTCAGGCTTGCCGCTAAATCTGGCGTTCATGAAATTTTTACGGCTGCAGCATTGTTGGTGGTATTAGGTTCCGCACTCATTATGGAAAGCCTTGGCTTTTCTATGGCTCTGGGAACCTTTATGGCAGGGGTCATGTTAGCGGAAACAGAGTTCCGCCATGAACTGGAAATTAATATCGAACCGTTTAAAGGTCTGCTACTGGGGCTATTTTTTATCTCAGTAGGTATGTCATTGAATTTAGATGTGTTGTGGGCTTATTTACCACAAGTATTGATTGCTGTTGCGGTATTAGTCGCAGTCAAAGCGTTAGTGCTTTACGGACTGAGTTTAGCCGCTAGGCTTCGAAATGGAGCAAGAGCTCAATTTTCCGGGGTGCTTAGCCAAGGTGGTGAATTTGCTTTTGTGATCTATGCAACTGCTTTTGGTGCAAGTGTGATAAATGAACGGCAGATGGACTTATTACTGGTAGTTGTCACACTTTCGATGATGACGACGCCACTTGTGATGCAGTTGATAGATGCCTATTTAAACTACCGTTATAATCAACAACCAGCCTCGAGTGAAAAGCCATTTGTAGAAGACAATGACCCACATGTTATTTTGGTCGGTTTTGGTCGCATGGGGCAGGTGGTTGGCCGTTTATTAATGGCGAATAAGGTTAAAATTACAGTACTAGAACAAGATGTTACGGCGATTAGTACCATGCGCCGCTACGGCTATACGGTCTATTACGGTGATGCACGTGAACTACAATTATTGCGTTCAGCAGGAGCCGATAAAGCAAAATCTATCGTCATCACCAGTGATGTGCCTGAAGAAGTGATGGAAATTGTGCAAATTTGCCAAGAAAACTTTCCTAACTTGCATATTATTGCACGTGCTAAAGGTCGCCTTGAGGCCCATGAGCTATTACAAAGTGGAGTGACTGATTTTAGCCGTGAAACATTCTCGAGCGCACTTGAATTAGGAAGCAAAGCGCTTGTTAGCACAGGGATGCATCCTCATAAAGCTTATCGCGCGAAGCAGCATTTTCGCCGTTTAGACATGAAAATGCTTAGAGATATTTATCCAGAGAATGAAAATAGTGACAGCGGGCAAATTTCACGCATTAAAGAGGCACGTCGTGAACTGAATGAACTCTTTGAGAAAGAAATGCAAAGAGAACATCGGCAGCCTCATAGCTGGAATAATGAACAATAAGGGTTAGAAATGGCTTCAACACGTAAACGCTTTATTGCCGGGGCGACGTGCCCTAAGTGCAAGTCACAAGATACATTAATGATGTGGCGTGAAGATAAAATTGATGTTGTCGAGTGTGTCAATTGCGGCGATCAGCAACGCCAAGCAGGGGATGAAGCAACGGGACATGTTAGGCAAAAAGAGCAGGTTATTGGAATTTTTACACCTGAATAATAGAAATTTGTCAATTCTCAATACATCACTATAGTTTTTCGGTACAATTGGCAAAAATTTTTCCCTTACGGGTAGTAGGAGATGTCATGAAAGTAGCAAAAGACTTGGTGGTCAGCTTGGCTTATCAAGTAAGAACAGAAGACGGTGTTTTAGTTGATGAGTCGCCAGCAAGCGCGCCAATGGACTATTTGCATGGTCGTGGGTCTTTAATTTCAGGTTTAGAAAAAGCATTAGAAGGTCGCTCTGTCGGCGAAAACTTCGATGTTGAAGTCGCTTCAGACGATGCATATGGCCAATACGATGACAACTTAGTTCAACGTGTTCCTAAAGATGTATTTATGGGCGTTGATGAGCTAGAAGTCGGCATGCGTTTCTTAGCTGACACTGACATGGGCCCAGTTCCTGTTGAAATTACAGGTATCGAAGGTGATGAAGTTATCGTTGACGGTAACCACATGTTAGCAGGTCAAAACCTGAAATTTAATGTTGAAATCATGGCTATCCGTGAAGCAACAGAAGAAGAAATCGCACATGGCCACGTCCATGGTGCAGGTGGTCACGACCATGACCACGACCACGAAGGTGGTTGCTGTGGCGGTGGCGGTCATAGCCACGGTTCAGAAGGCGGTTGCTGCGGTGGCGGTGAAGGTCACGGACACGGTCACAAACAAGGCGGCTGCGGCTGCCACTAATACGAAGTATTAGTGTTTATAAAAAAAAAGGAAGCGAAAGCTTCCTTTTTTTAATTTAAAATCAATAGGTTCGCATTTTAAATTAATAATGTGGTGGCGGCGTTTCTTCTTCAGGCCTTGCTAAGTGAGAATCTTGGGATGATTTCAGCCTTTCAGCTACAATGCGTAAATGTTCCTGCAGACGGCTCATTTGCATTTGTTGGTCAGTAATAACCTGGTTTAGTTGTTCAATCGCCAGTTCTTGAAAGGCAACTTTACTTTCTAAAAGTTCTAGGCGTTGTTCAAATGTATCAGATGAGTCCATATTCGACTCTCCTTAAGCGTTTATATCGTAATTAAACCATCATAATAACTGAACATTACAAATCAATAGATAAGTTTTAGTTAAAGATATAGGCGACGAAACGACTTTTTGTTAATGTGGTCTCAGTAGTTATTATATTTTTTTAATACTCAATGGGGTAACGGGGTCTAAACTTAAAGAGCCCTACCCATAAAACGAATAGTTCGCTATTCGAATATAATCGAATAAAAGTTATCGGAGACTAGGATGAAATCACTGTTTAAGGCAAGCCTTTTAGCAACTACGCTAGCATTTACTTTTGCTGCTCCGCAAGTGATGGCAGCGGAAGCCAAAGCACAAAGCAGCGCATTCAAAAACGCAGAAGAGCGTAATGCGTATGCACTGGGTGCGTCTTTAGGCCGCTACATGCAGAATTCTTTAGAAGAACAAAAAACAATTGGTATTAATTTGGATAAGGCTCAATTACTCGCTGGTGTCCAAGATGCATTTAACGGCAAAAGCAAAATGACCGATGCAGAAGTTGAAGAAACATTGCGTCAGTTTGAAGGTCAAGTCAAAGAAGCTGCCGACAAAAAAATGAAAGAAGAATCAGCTAATAATGAGAAAAAAGGCGCTGAGTACCGCGAAAAATACGCGAAAGAAAAAGGCGTTGTTAAAACTAAATCAGGCTTACTGTACAAAATTGAAAAAGACGGTACAGGGGCGAAACCTAAAGCAGATGAAACCGTTGTGGTTCACTACAAAGGTTCTTTGATTGACGGTACTGAATTCGACAGCTCATATTCACGTAATGAGCCACTGACAATTCCATTAAATTCAGTGATTAAAGGCTGGACTGAAGGT
This sequence comes from Providencia sp. PROV048, assembly GCF_033688165.1. Lineage (NCBI taxonomy): Bacteria > Pseudomonadati > Pseudomonadota > Gammaproteobacteria > Enterobacterales > Morganellaceae > Providencia > Providencia sp. PROV048. Next base: position 364,920 of record NZ_CP096360.1, read on the forward strand.
TTAGTTAACCTGAAAAAAGGCGGCAAAATGCAGTTGGTTATCCCAGCTGAATTAGCTTACGGCGAAAATGGCGTGCCGGGTATCCCAGCAAATTCAACATTAGTCTTTGATGTTGAGTTATTAGACATCAAGCCTGCTGCTAAATAAGTCCTCACTAAGCATTAGCTAAGTGTATTTTGATGCCCAATGCATTCATGCCTTGGGCTTTTTTATATTTCTCATCAAAAAAACTCTCAAATTGTTTAAAACTTGTGATAAAACAGACTGTCTTGCATTCATTCGCTTGACGGCAACGCCGTGGAGTTTTAACTTCAGAAGACTCTATTTTATTTTTTATCATCACAATTGTTGGCTACAAACAAAGTAATGAAGGCCAAATAGTCGAATAATGAACGCCTTTTTAGTCAACAGGATGAGTTTTTACATTAGAAGGATGATGTTGAAATGTCTGATTCTATACAATCACACGACCTCAGCGATATTAACATATTGGATAACCAGCCCTTTTCTGAGACAGACCATGAGATTTTAAAATCATATGAAGCTGCTGTGGATGGTCTGGCAATGCTAATCGGTGGGCACTGTGAAATTGTTCTTCACTCTTTAGAAGACCTAAACTGCTCTGCAGTCAGAATCGCAAATGGCCAGCACACTGGGCGTAAAATCGGCTCACCGATTACAGACCTAGCGTTGAGAATGCTGCATGATATGGCAGACGAAGAATCGAATGTCTCGAAGGCTTATTTTACGAAAGCGAAAAGCGGTGATTTAATGAAATCCGTTACTATTGCTATTCGTAACCGCAAGCAACGTGTGATTGGCTTATTATGTATCAATATGAACTTAGATGTGCCGTTCTCTGAAATTATTCAATCGTTTGTTCCAGAAACTAAGCAAGAAGTTACTTCAGATGTAAACTTTGCCTCTTCAGTTGATGATCTTGTCGCACAAACATTGGAGTACACAATTGAAGAAGTTGGCGGTGATCGTAATGTCTCAAATAATGCGAAAAACAAGCAAGTGGTTCTTAACCTATATGAAAAAGGCATTTTCGATATTAAAGATGCCATTAACCAAGTTGCTGACCGTTTGAACATTTCTAAACACACCGTTTATTTATACATTCGTCAATTCAAGAGCGGTGAATGAGTAATACAAATTCGTTAACCTACTGCTTAGTTGTGACAGGTCCTGCTTATGGTACACAACAAGCAGCGAGTGCGTATCAATTTGCAAAAGCCCTTCTTGAAGAAGGGCATATATTGAAAACACTCTTTTTTTATCGTGAGGGTGTTTTTAATGCGAACCAGCTTACGTCACCAGCAACAGATGAATTCAATTTAGTTTCAGCTTGGCAGGAACTGGCAAAACAATCTGGGTGCGAAATGCATATCTGTGTTTCTGCCGCGTTGCGTCGGGGGGTTGTTGACCAAGAACAAGCGCAAAGTTTATCTCTTCCAACGGCTAACCTTGCTGAGGGCTTTATCATGAGTGGGTTAGGAAGCCTTGCGGAAGCGATGATAACCACAGACCGAACAATTCAATTCTAAGAACAGCTCAATACAAGGTACCGTGTGAAAAAAATAGCTTTTGTCTTTACAACCATGCCCCATGGAAATGCCAGTGGCCGAGAAGGGTTAGATGCATTATTAGCAACTTCAGCACTGACAGAAGACATTCAGGTGTTTTTTCTCTCTGATGGCGTTTATCAGCTTCTAGCAAACCAACATCCCGCTGAAGTGCTTGCTCGAGATTACATCGTAACATTTAAAATATTGCCGTTATATGACATTGAAAAAGTTTATCTCTGCGGCTCTTCGCTACAAGAACGGGGGCTGGGAGAGCATTGTGAATGGGTTTTAACACCAACAATTCTTAGCAAGAAAGAGGTAAGCGCTAAAATAGCGGAATGTGATGTGGTGCTTAATTTTTAATCCATTGTGTGAATTTTGAGCTTGGGTTGTTTTTTGATCTATAGTAGGATCTTTTCTATGCTGTATACATTAGCAACATCTCCGTTTAAATGTGATTTTTCTACAATGGTAGGCTTTATTACGGCTGAAGATGTCGTTTTACTGATGCAAGATGGCGTGGTTGCGGCAGTCGCACAGTCGCCTTATCTTGTTGCACTACAAAAAACAGGGGCGCAGTTGTACGCTTTGGATGTAGACATCAATGCCCGTGGGTTGCAAAATACCCTATCAACCGCAGTTTCTGTAATCACATATCAAGGTTTTGTGAAGCTAACAGAAGTCCAAAAACAACATTTTGCCATATAAAGGCACTAAAAGTTGTATATTTCTTGACACCTGAGCCAGTCAGCAATAAAATTTCGCGTCCTCGTGTATCGTCATGTTGGCGAACGGGGTCAAAATCCGTGTTTACGAAGCAATAAAACCAGGAGCTTTTTTAATAATGGCAACTATTAATCAGCTGGTACGCAAATCTCGTAGCTCGAAAGTTGTTAAAAGCAACGTTCCAGCACTGGAAGCTTGCCCGCAAAAACGTGGCGTATGTACTCGTGTATATACTACCACTCCTAAGAAACCAAACTCAGCATTACGTAAAGTATGCCGTGTTCGTTTAACTAACGGTTTCGAAGTTTCTTCCTACATCGGTGGTGAAGGCCACAACTTGCAGGAGCACTCCGTTATCCTTATCCGTGGTGGTCGTGTTAAAGACTTACCAGGTGTGCGTTATCACACCGTTCGCGGCGCACTGGACTGTTCTGGTGTTAAAGACCGTAAGCAAGCTCGTTCTAAATACGGCGCGAAAAAACCTAAGGCTTAATGGATTTCCGTTAAGTAAGGCCAAACATTTTAATCTTAATGTCAAAATACTCTCGTAGAGTTTTGGACAAACCTGAATTAACAACGGAGTCATATCCATGCCACGTCGTCGCGTAATAGGTCAACGTAAAATTCTTCCAGATCCTAAGTTCGGATCAGAATTACTGGCCAAATTTGTAAATATCCTGATGGTAGACGGGAAAAAATCTACTGCTGAAGCAATCGTATATAACGCACTTGAAACCCTTGCTCAGCGTTCTGGTAAAACTGAACTTGATGCATTCGAATTAGCACTAGATAACGTGCGTCCGACTGTGGAAGTTAAATCCCGCCGTGTTGGTGGTTCAACTTACCAAGTTCCAGTTGAAGTTCGCCCGGTTCGTCGTAATGCCCTGGCAATGCGTTGGATCGTTGATGCTGCTCGTAAACGCGGTGATAAATCTATGGCGCTTCGCCTGGCAAATGAATTATCAGACGCTGCTGAGAACAAAGGTTCCGCTGTTAAGAAACGTGAAGACGTTCACCGTATGGCAGAAGCTAACAAGGCGTTCGCACACTACCGTTGGTAAGTTCTTACCCACATTAGTGATGTATCTCAGGGTAGCCATTTGCTACCCTTTATATGAAGCATTGAACGCCCACGAGAGAGGAAAAAATGGCCCGTCAAACGCCCATAGCACGTTATCGTAATATCGGTATCAGTGCACACATCGACGCCGGTAAAACCACAACTTCTGAACGTATTCTGTTCTATACTGGTGTAAACCATAAAATTGGTGAAACTCACGAAGGTTCTGCAACAATGGACTGGATGGAGCAGGAGCAAGAGCGTGGTATTACTATCACATCTGCTGCGACTACTGCATTCTGGTCTGGTATGGCAAAACAGTATGAGCCACACCGTATCAACATCATCGACACCCCGGGACACGTTGACTTCACTATCGAAGTAGAACGTTCTATGCGTGTTCTTGATGGCGCAGTAATGGTTTACTGTGCAGTTGGTGGTGTTCAGCCACAGTCTGAAACTGTATGGCGTCAGGCTAACAAATATAAAGTTCCACGTATCGCGTTCGTTAACAAAATGGACCGTATGGGTGCGAACTTCTTACGTGTTGTTGAGCAATTAAAATCACGTTTAGCTGCTAACGCAGTTCCACTGCAATTACCAGTCGGCGCAGAAGAGTCGTTCACTGGTGTTGTTGACTTGCTGAAAATGAAAGCAATCAAGTGGAGTGATGAAGACCAGGGCGTTACCTTCGAATACGAAGATATCCCTGCGAACATGCAAGAAGCTGCTGAAGAGTGGCACAACAACCTGATCGAAACCGCAGCAGAAGCATCAGAAGAACTGATGGAAAAATATCTGGGCGGTGAAGAACTGACTGAAGCAGAAATTAAAGCTGCATTACGTCAACGTGTTCTTGCAAGCGAAATTATCCTGGTTACCTGTGGTTCTGCATTTAAGAACAAAGGTGTTCAGGCGATGCTGGATGCAGTTGTTGATTACTTACCTGCGCCAACAGATGTACCTGCAATTAATGGTATTCTGGACGATGGTAAAGACACTCCTGCAGAGCGTCACGCAAGTGATGATGAGCCATTCTCATCATTAGCATTTAAAATTGCAACCGACCCATTCGTTGGTAACTTGACGTTCTTCCGTGTTTACTCTGGTGTTGTTAACTCAGGTGACACAGTACTGAACGCAGTTAAAGCGAAGAAAGAGCGTTTTGGCCGTATCGTACAGATGCACGCTAACAAACGTGAAGAGATTAAAGAAGTTCGCGCTGGTGACATCGCGGCTGCTATCGGTCTGAAAGACGTAACTACAGGTGATACTTTATGTGCAGTTGATGCACCAATCATCCTGGAGCGTATGGAATTCCCAGAGCCAGTAATCTCTGTTGCAATCGAACCGAAAACTAAAGCTGACCAAGAAAAAATGGGTATCGCATTAGGCCGTTTGGCTCAAGAAGACCCATCTTTCCGCGTATCAAGTGATGAAGAGACTAATCAGACTATCATCGCTGGTATGGGTGAGCTGCACTTAGACGTTCTGGTTGACCGTATGCGTCGTGAATTTAAAGTTGAAGCGAACGTTGGTAAACCTCAAGTTGCTTACCGTGAAGCAATCACTATGAAAGTGACTGATATCGAAGGTAAACACGCGAAACAGTCTGGTGGTCGTGGTCAGTACGGTCATGTCGTTATCGATATGTTCCCTCTGGACAAAAACGATAAAGACGGTGTTCCAATGGATTACGAATTTGCCAACGACATCAAAGGTGGTGTAATTCCTACTGAATACATCCCTGCCGTTGACAAAGGTATCCAAGAGCAGCTGAAATCTGGCCCATTAGCTGGTTACCCGGTTGTTAACATGGGTGTTCGTTTACATTTCGGTTCTTACCATGATGTTGACTCCTCTGAATTGGCGTTTAAACTTGCGGCTTCAATCGCGTTTAAAGATGGCTTCAAAAAAGCTAAACCAGTTCTGCTTGAGCCAATCATGAAAGTTGAAGTGGAAACACCAGAAGACTACATGGGTGATGTTATTGGTGACCTGAACCGTCGTCGTGGTATGATTGAAGGTATGGATGACCTGCCTACTGGTAAAGTCGTTCGTGCACAAGTACCATTGTCAGAAATGTTCGGTTATGCTACTGACCTGCGTTCTCAGACACAAGGTCGTGCTTCATACTCTATGGAGTTCCTGAAGTACAATGAAGCACCAAACAACGTTGCACAAGCTGTAATCGAAGCTCGTAACGCTAAATAATCGATTTTTATCGGTTAACTACTTTAATTTAAGTTCCTTCTTTATCGTGAAGAGGGAACTCCATAAGGAATAGAGTCGTGTCTAAAGAAAAATTTGAACGTTCAAAACCGCACGTTAACGTTGGTACTATCGGCCACGTTGACCACGGTAAAACTACTCTGACAGCAGCTATCACTACTGTTCTGGCTAAAACTTACGGCGGTGCTGCTCGTGCGTTCGATCAAATCGATAACGCACCAGAAGAAAAAGCGCGTGGTATCACCATCTCTACTTCACACGTAGAATACGATACTCCAACTCGCCACTACGCACACGTAGACTGCCCAGGACACGCCGACTATGTTAAAAACATGATCACTGGTGCTGCTCAGATGGACGGTGCAATTCTGGTTGTTGCTGCGACAGATGGCCCAATGCCACAAACTCGTGAGCACATCCTGTTAGGTCGTCAGGTTGGTGTTCCTTACATCATCGTTTTCCTGAACAAATGTGACATGGTAGACGACGAAGAGCTGTTAGAATTAGTCGAAATGGAAGTTCGTGAACTTCTGTCTCAATACGATTTCCCAGGCGACGACACTCCAGTTGTCCGTGGTTCAGCACTGAAAGCGCTGGAAGGCAACCCAGAGTGGGAAGCGAAAATTGTTGAATTAGCAGGCCACCTGGATACTTACATTCCAGAACCAGAGCGTGCAATTGACAAGCCATTCCTGCTGCCAATCGAAGACGTATTCTCAATCTCAGGTCGTGGTACAGTAGTAACAGGCCGTGTTGAACGTGGTATCATCAAAGTTGGTGAAGAAGTTGAAATCGTTGGTATTCAAGACACGGTTAAAACAACTTGTACTGGCGTTGAAATGTTCCGTAAACTGTTAGACGAAGGTCGTGCAGGTGAGAACGTTGGTGTTCTGCTGCGTGGTACTAAGCGTGAAGAAATTCAACGTGGTCAAGTACTGGCGAAACCAGGTTCAATCAAGCCACACACTAAATTTGAATCAGAAGTTTATATTCTGAGCAAAGATGAAGGTGGTCGTCATACTCCATTCTTCAAAGGTTACCGTCCACAGTTCTACTTCCGTACAACTGACGTAACAGGTACTATCGAACTGCCAGAAGGCGTAGAGATGGTAATGCCAGGTGATAACATCAACATGATCGTTACCCTGATCCACCCAATCGCGATGGACGACGGTTTACGTTTCGCAATCCGTGAAGGTGGCCGTACTGTAGGTGCGGGTGTTGTTGCAAAAATTATTGCATAATACCGCTCTTTCTGAATAAGAAAGAACCACTTAGTAAAAAAGGGCGTCTAATAGACGTCCTTTTTATACGTTGCAAAATTCAGACGTTGCAAAATTAAGAACCTATCTCATCAATCATTTGTATAATTATTGGTGAGATAGGCTCTGAAACAACGAATTGATAACTGTGCGGGCTACTTTGCGCAGTTATATGAGATTTATTAAGGTTTTGCTCGGAAGATATGGTATATTTTACTGCTGCCACAAAAAGAAAGTCACTTTCTTGATTGGTGTAGTTAAAAAATTTACTGGGCATGCTGAAATTCCTGCAAAATGGAATAGCACTTGTGAAATGGGTAGCACTTGTAAAGTGAGAGTACTGACGTACACGTAGTACTTGCGAAATAAAATGTTACTGCAACTTGTTATTTTTGCAGAACGAATAACGCTAATTACCTCCATTAACAAGGCTAATTACTTTTTAGATCGCAGGTGATGCTATTGATATCCCTATCAAATTTTTGCAGGCTTAGTTTGTAGTAATTGAGGGATATGTTGGCATATTCTATTGGTTTGGCTTGGTTGGCTTACCTTTGTAAACAAGCAAGCTTTGTACATACTTCATGGTAACAGGTTGAATTATGAGTGCGAATAGCGAAGCTCAAGGAAGTGGACGCAGTGCAGACATCTTCAAGTGGATCATTGTCTGTGCCTTATTAATAATTGCTATTGTTGGTAATTATTACTTCCGTCAATATAATCTCGCGCTGCGTGCTTTTGCAGTTGTGGCTGTTGTCGCTATTGCAGGTGCTGTCGCTTTATGGACCACAAAAGGTAAAGCAACACTGGCGTTTGCACGCGAAGCTCGCGTCGAGATGAGAAAAGTCATTTGGCCTACTCGCCAGGAAACATTACAAACTACTTTAATTGTTGCTGCAGTAACGGCTGTAATGTCATTAATACTGTGGGGACTAGATGGTATCCTGGTGCGTTTAGTTTCATTTATTACAAGCCTGAGGTTATTCTAAATGTCCGATTCACCTAAAAAGCGCTGGTATGTCATTCAGGCATTCTCTGGTTTTGAAGGTCGCGTAGCACAATCTTTACGTGAACATATCAAATTACATGCTATGGAAGATTCTTTTGGCGAAGTTATGGTTCCAACAGAAGAAGTTGTTGAAATCCGTAGCGGTCAGCGCCGTAAGAGTGAACGTAAATTCTTCCCAGGCTATGTCTTAGTCCAAATGGTCATGAATGATGACTCTTGGCACTTAGTGCGTAGTGTACCGCGTGTAATGGGGTTCATTGGCGGGACGTCAGATCGTCCAGCGCCAATTAGCGATAAAGAAGTTGATGCTATCATGAACCGCTTACAACAAGTTGGTGATAAACCACGTCCGAAAACACTGTTTGAACCGGGTGAAATGGTTCGTGTTAGCGAAGGTCCGTTTGCTGACTTTAACGGTGTGGTTGAAGAAATTGATTATGAAAAGAGCCGCTTGAAAGTGTCTGTTTCTATCTTCGGTCGTGCAACTCCAGTCGAATTGGATTTTGGTCAAGTAGAAAAAGCCTAATCTAAACGACAAAACTGACTTGCAAAAGGCGTGAAATTTGACTACAATTTCGCGCCTTTTGTTTTTATGTTCGGCGCAAATTAATGTGCGGGGCATGTTTAATGTAACGGGGAGCCTTGCAAACCGTAAGGCGCTATCACCCATCTAGAGGAAATATCATGGCTAAGAAAGTTCAAGCCTACGTTAAGCTGCAAGTTGCAGCTGGTATGGCGAACCCAAGTCCACCGGTTGGTCCAGCACTGGGTCAACAAGGTGTTAACATCATGGAATTCTGTAAAGCGTTCAACGCAAAAACAGACAGCCTGGAAAAAGGTTTACCAATTCCTGTTGTTATTACTGTTTACGCAGACCGTTCTTTCACTTTCGTTACCAAAACTCCACCTGCAGCAGTTCTGCTGAAAAAAGCAGCTGGCGTTAAGTCTGGTTCAGGTAAGCCGAACAAAGACAAAGTTGGTAAAGTGACCTCTGCTCAGATTCGCGAAATCGCTGAAACTAAAGCTGCGGACATGACTGGTGCTGATGTTGACGCAATGATGCGTTCAATTGAAGGTACTGCTCGTTCCATGGGCCTGGTAGTGGAGGACTAAGACAATGGCTAAACTGACTAAGCGCATGCGCAATATCCGTGAAAAAGTTGATGCAACTAAACAGTATGACATCAATGAAGCCGTTGCACTGCTGAAAGAATTAGCAACTGCTAAATTCGTAGAAAGCGTTGACGTAGCTATCAACCTGGGCATCGATGCTCGTAAATCTGACCAAAACGTTCGTGGTGCAACTGTGCTGCCACACGGTACTGGCCGTTCAGTTCGCGTTGCTGTGTTCGCACAAGGCGCAAACGCTGAAGCTGCTAAAGCTGCAGGTGCTGAACTGGTAGGTATGGAAGATCTGGCTGATAAAATCAAAGCTGGTGAAATGGACTTTGACGTTGTTATTGCTTCTCCAGATGCAATGCGCGTTGTTGGCCAATTAGGTCAAGTTTTAGGCCCACGTGGTCTGATGCCAAACCCGAAAGTTGGTACTGTAACTCCAAACGTTGCTGAAGCAGTTAACAATGCTAAAGCAGGTCAGGTTCGTTACCGTAATGACAAAAACGGAATCATCCACACCACTATCGGTAAAGTTGATTTCGACGCTAACAAACTGAAAGAAAACTTAGAAGCACTGCTGATCGCGCTGAAAAAAGCAAAACCAGCTTCTGCTAAAGGTGTTTTCATCAAGAAAGTTAGCCTGTCCACCACTATGGGTGCAGGTGTTGCTGTTGACCAAGCTGGTCTGTCAGCGACAGTTTAATTGCTATAGCTTCGGCTAATTGGTAATTAGGCTTTACCTTTGCGTCAAATTTGTATAAAATTTGACGCCTTGAGTTTGTTGGGTACACAAAATGTATCCAACAAACCACGAATTTCGGTATGGAGTCTGGCCTTTCCAGACCCCGTCCAAGACCGCAGGTGTGGTTTATTAGTTATAATAGCTACTTAATTTACCTGCGTAGACGGTGACAGAGATACCTAGAATTTAATTCTGGATTCTATTCTGCTCACCGTGTTTTAGCGCTCTTACATAATGTTGTGTTTGAGTGATGTGAGTCCCGGGTTTTCCCGGTTAATCCAGGAGCAAGAAGCTAATGGCACTAAATCTTCAAGACAAACAAGCGATTGTTGCTGAAGTCAGCGAAGTAGCCAAAGGCGCGCTTTCTGCAGTTGTTGCTGATTCACGCGGCGTAACTGTAGCAAAAATGACTGAACTGCGTAAAGCAGGTCGCGAAGCAGGCGTTTATATCCGTGTTGTTCGTAACACACTGATCCGTCGTGCTGTTGAAGGTACTTCTTACGATGTACTGAAAGACGTGTTTGTCGGTCCAACCTTAATTGCTTTCTCTAACGAACACCCGGGCGCTGGCGCTCGTCTGTTCAAAGAGTTCGCGAAAGCGAATCCAGCATTTGAGATTAAAGCTGCGGCCTTTGAAGGTGAGTTAATCCAAGCGAAAGATATCGATCGTCTGGCAACTCTCCCAACTTACGATGAAGCAATCGCACGCCTGATGTCAACCATGAAAGAAGCCGCTGCCGGCAAATTGGTTCGTACTCTGGCTGCTCTGCGCGATCAGAAAGAAGCTGCATAAGCCCTTTCCTTCGTTGCTTTTTAACGTATAAACTATTTCTGAATTTTAGGAACACTTGTTATGTCTATCACTAAAGACCAAATCCTTGATGCAGTTGCAGAAATGTCTGTAATGGACGTTGTTGAACTGATTACTATGATGGAAGAAAAATTCGGCGTTTCTGCTGCTGCAGCTGTTGCTGTTGCTGCGGGCCCAGCTGAAGCTGCTGAAGAAAAAACTGAATTCGACGTTGTACTGTCAGCTGTTGGCGGTAACAAAGTTGCAGTTATCAAAGCAGTTCGTGGCGCAACCGGTCTTGGCCTGAAAGAAGCTAAAGATATGGTAGAGTCTGCTCCAGCGACCATCAAAGAAGGCGCGAGCAAAGACGAAGCTGAAGCTCTGAAAAAATCTCTTGAAGAAGCAGGCGCTTCTGTTGAACTTAAATAAGTTCAATTGCAAGAACGCAGCCTAATCTAATTAGGCTGACGGCTGGTGATTTTTTAATCACCAGCCTTTTTGCGCTGTAAAGCGTGATGGGTGTTAACAGCTTTTCACGCAGTTTTAATGTTAACAACAACCCTCCAATACTTCTTTCTATTGACGACTTAATATACTGTGTTCTTCGCTACGACCCGCTCGGGTAGCTCGGTAGCAATGGCAACGCAATGAAATGATTTAAGAGTAATAGCAATGAGTATTAAGGAAAGTATTCATTTTCCGTTTCTTATAAAAAAACGCGTTGCGGTTCAGTCTCTTATACTAAGAGCTAACCACTTGGGTCACTGATCAACGAGCTGAGGAAACCTATGGTTTACTCCTATACCGAGAAAAAACGTATCCGTAAGGACTTTGGTAAGCGTCCACAAGTTTTGGACATACCTTATCTCCTTTCTATCCAACTTGACTCGTTCCAGAAGTTTATCGAGCAAGATCCAGATGGCCAGAATGGGCTGGAAGCAGCTTTCCGTTCTGTGTTTCCAATTCAGAGCTACAGCGGTAATGCTGAATTACAATATGTCAGCTATCGTTTAGGCGAGCCTGTTTTTGATGTTAAAGAATGTCAAATTCGCGGTGTAACTTACTCTGCGCCTTTACGTGTGAAATTGCGTCTCATCGTTTATGAGCGTGAAGCACCGGAAGGAACTGTTAAAGACATCAAAGAACAAGAAGTCTACATGGGTGAAATTCCACTCATGACTGAAAACGGAACTTTCGTTATCAACGGTACTGAGCGTGTTATCGTTTCTCAGTTACACCGTAGTCCTGGTGTATTCTTCGACAGCGATAAAGGTAAAACACACTCTTCAGGTAAAGTGCTATATAACGCACGTATTATCCCTTACCGTGGTTCATGGCTTGATTTCGAATTTGACCCGAAAGATAACCTGTTTGTACGTATTGACCGTCGCCGTAAATTACCTGCGACCATTATTCTGCGTGCAATGGATTACAATACCGAAGAAATCTTAAATCTGTTCTTCGAAAAAACTGTATTCCAAATCCGTGATAATAAACTGATGATGACGCTGGTTCCTGAGCGTTTACGTGGTGAGACAGCTTCATTTGATATCGAAGCGAACGGTAAAGTCTATGTAGAAAAAGGCCGCCGTATCACTGCACGTCACATTCGTCAGTTAGAAAAAGAAGAAGTGAATAGCATCGAAGTTCCTGTTGAATATATCGCAGGTAAAGTCGTTGCTAGAGACTATATTGATGAAAGTACTGGTGAGCTGATTTGTGCAGCGAACATGGAACTTTCTTTAGATATGTTGGCACGTCTGAGCCAGTCTGGTCATAAAACAATCGAAACATTGTTTACCAATGACTTAGACCATGGTGCTTACATTTCTGAAACCGTTCGTGTTGACCCAACTAACGATCGTCTGAGTGCATTGGTAGAAATCTACCGCATGATGCGTCCTGGTGAGCCGCCAACCCGTGAAGCCGCTGAAAACCTGTTCGATAACTTATTCTTCTCTGAAGATCGTTACGACTTGTCTGCAGTAGGTCGCATGAAGTTCAACCGTTCACTGAACCGCGAAGAAATCGAAGGTTCAGGTATCCTGAGTGAAGAAGACATCATTGATGTTATGCGTAAACTCATCGATATCCGTAACGGTAAAGGCGAAGTGGATGATATCGACCATTTAGGTAACCGTCGTATTCGTTCCGTTGGTGAAATGGCAGAGAACCAATTCCGTGTCGGTCTGGTTCGTGTTGAGCGTGCAGTGAAAGAGCGTCTTTCTTTGGGCGACCTCGATGCATTAATGCCACAAGATATGATCAACGCGAAACCAATTTCAGCCGCAGTTAAAGAGTTCTTTGGTTCCAGCCAGCTGTCCCAATTTATGGACCAGAACAACCCGCTGTCTGAAATTACGCACAAGCGTCGTATCTCTGCGTTAGGCCCAGGTGGTCTGACTCGTGAGCGTGCGGGCTTCGAAGTACGTGACGTTCACCCAACTCACTACGGTCGTGTTTGTCCAATCGAAACTCCTGAAGGTCCAAACATCGGTCTGATCAACTCATTATCTGTTTATGCACAGACCAATGAGTACGGTTTCTTAGAAACCCCATACCGTTTAGTCCGCGATGGCTTAGTAACAGACGAAATCCATTATTTGTCTGCAATTGAAGAAGGTAACTTCATCATTGCTCAGGCAAACACCGTTTTAGGTGATGATGGTAGCTTTGTTGAAGAACTGATTACTTGCCGTAACAAAGGTGAATCAAGCTTATTCAGCCGTGAACAGGTTGAATATATGGACGTTTCGACTCAACAGGTTGTTTCTGTTGGTGCGTCACTGATCCCATTCCTTGAACACGATGACGCCAACCGTGCATTGATGGGTGCGAACATGCAACGTCAAGCGGTTCCTACTTTACGTGCCGACAAACCATTAGTTGGTACAGGTATGGAACGTGCAGTAGCGGTTGACTCTGGTGTTACTGCTGTTGCAAGACGTGGTGGTTCGGTTCAGTACGTTGATGCTTCTCGTATCGTTATCAAAGTTAACGAAGATGAGATGTACCCAGGCGAAGCTGGAATCGATATTTATAACCTGACTAAATATACCCGTTCTAACCAGAACACCTGTATTAGCCAGATGCCTTGTGTATCTTTAGGTGAACCTGTTGAACGTGGTGACGTGTTAGCGGATGGTCCTTCAACAGACCTCGGCGAATTAGCACTTGGTCAAAACATGCGCGTGGCATTCATGCCATGGAATGGTTATAACTTCGAAGACTCCATCTTAGTTTCTGAGCGTGTTGTTCAAGAAGACCGTTTTACAACTATTCATATTCAAGAGCTCTCTTGTGTGTCTCGTGACACTAAATTAGGGCCTGAAGAAATCACTGCAGATATTCCAAACGTCGGTGAAGCTGCTCTGTCTAAACTTGACGAATCCGGTATCGTGTATATTGGTGCGGAAGTGAAAGGCGGCGACATTCTGGTTGGTAAAGTAACACCTAAAGGTGAAACTCAACTGACTCCAGAAGAGAAACTGTTACGTGCTATCTTCGGTGAAAAAGCATCAGACGTTAAAGACTCTTCTTTACGTGTTCCTAATGGTGTATCTGGTACGGTTATTGACGTACAAGTATTTACCCGTGACGGTGTAGAGAAAGACAAACGTGCATTAGAGATCGAAGAAACTCAGTTACGTGATGCGAAGAAAGACTTAACAGAAGAGCTGCGTATTTTCGAAGCTGGCCTGTTTGCACGTATCCGTTCTGTACTGGTTAACGGCGGAATTGAAGCTGAAAAACTGGACAAACTGCCTCGCGACCGTTGGTTAGAGTTATCTTTAGCAGACGAAGAGAAGCAAAACCAGTTAGAGCAATTAGCTGAACAGTATGACGAACTGAAATCTGAGTTCGAGAAAAAACTCGATGCAAAACGTCGTAAAATTACTCAAGGTGATGACTTAGCACCGGGTGTACTGAAAATTGTTAAGGTTTATCTGGCTGTTAAACGTCAGATTCAACCGGGTGATAAAATGGCGGGTCGCCATGGTAACAAAGGTGTTATCTCAAAAATCAACCCAGTTGAAGACATGCCTTACGATGAAAACGGTAACCCAGTTGATATCGTTCTGAACCCGCTGGGCGTACCATCACGTATGAACATCGGTCAGATTTTGGAAACCCACTTAGGGATGGCAGCGAAAGGTATTGGTGAGAAAATCAATGCTATGCTTAAACAGCAAGAAGAAGTTGCCAAACTGCGTGAGTTTATCCAAAAAGCATACGATTTAGGTGATGATCCACGCCAGAAAGTTGATTTGAACACTTTCACTGACGAAGAAGTTATGCGTTTGGCTGAGAACCTGAAAAAAGGTATGCCAATTGCAACACCAGTATTTGATGGTGCGAAAGAGAAAGAAATCAAAGAACTGCTGAAACTGGGCGGTCTGCCGACTTCAGGTCAGATTACATTATTCGATGGTCGTACTGGCGAGCGTTTTGAGCGTCAAGTTACTGTCGGCTACATGTACATGCTGAAACTGAACCACTTGGTTGACGATAAGATGCATGCCCGTTCAACAGGTTCTTACAGCTTGGTTACTCAGCAACCGCTGGGTGGTAAAGCGCAGTTCGGTGGTCAGCGTTTCGGGGAGATGGAAGTGTGGGCACTGGAAGCATACGGTGCAGCCTATACTCTTCAAGAAATGCTTACAGTTAAATCGGATGACGTTAACGGCCGTACGAAGATGTATAAAAACATCGTCGATGGTAGCCATCAGATGGAACCTGGTATGCCGGAATCTTTCAACGTATTGCTGAAAGAAATCCGTTCACTGGGTATCAACATCGAGCTGGAAGACGAGTAATTCGTTTTATGCCGGAAAGTTTGCTTTCCGGCACATGTAAGCACTGGGATTTGGGGAGAGTGTCTTTGAACACTCACCTGACAGGTCTAACTCCGACAGGAGCATTTTGTGAAAGACTTAATAAAGTTTCTGAAAGCGCAAACCAAGACCGAAGAGTTTGATGCTATCAAGATTGCTCTGGCATCACCTGATATGATCCGTTCATGGTCATTCGGTGAAGTTAAAAAGCCAGAAACCATTAACTACCGTACGTTCAAACCTGAACGTGATGGTCTTTTCTGTGCGCGTATTTTCGGGCCAGTAAAAGACTACGAATGTCTGTGCGGTAAGTACAAACGTTTAAAACACCGCGGTGTGATTTGTGAGAAGTGTGGCGTAGAAGTTACACAGACCAAAGTCCGTCGTGAGCGCATGGGTCACATTGAACTTGCATCTCCGACTGCACACATTTGGTTCTTAAAATCACTGCCATCCCGTATCGGTTTGCTGCTCGATATGCCACTGCGTGATATTGAACGCGTTCTATACTTTGAATCATATGTAGTTGTTGAAGGCGGTATGACTAGCCTTGAGCGTGCACAAATTCTGACAGAAGAGCAATATTTAGATGCGCTGGAAGAGTTCGGTGACGAATTTGATGCGAAAATGGGTGCGGAAGCTATCCAAGGCCTGCTGAAAAACCTCGATCTTGAGAACGAGTGTGAAACGCTGCGCGAAGAGTTAAATGAAACTAACTCTGAAACTAAGCGTAAGAAGCTGACCAAGCGTATCAAACTGCTGGAAGCATTCATTCAATCTGGTAACAAACCAGAGTGGATGATCTTAAACGTATTACCAGTATTACCACCGGATCTGCGTCCATTAGTTCCACTGGATGGTGGTCGTTTCGCAACATCAGATCTGAACGATCTGTATCGTCGCGTAATCAACCGTAATAACCGTCTGAAACGTCTTCTGGATCTGGCTGCGCCAGACATCATCGTACGTAACGAAAAACGTATGCTGCAAGAAGCGGTTGACGCCCTGTTAGATAACGGTCGTCGTGGTCGCGCAATCACTGGTTCTAACAAACGTCCTCTGAAATCTTTGGCAGATATGATCAAAGGTAAACAAGGTCGTTTCCGTCAGAACTTACTTGGTAAGCGTGTTGACTACTCAGGTCGTTCTGTTATCACCGTAGGTCCATACCTGCGCCTGCATCAGTGCGGTCTGCCGAAGAAAATGGCTCTTGAGTTATTCAAACCATTTATCTATGGCAAATTAGAATTACGTGGTCTGGCTACAACCATTAAAGCTGCGAAGAAAATGGTTGAGCGCGAAGAAGCGGTTGTTTGGGATATCTTGGATGAAGTCATCCGTGAACACCCAGTCATGTTGAACCGTGCACCAACACTTCACCGTCTGGGTATCCAAGCTTTCGAACCTATTCTTATCGAAGGTAAAGCTATCCAATTGCACCCACTCGTTTGTGCGGCATATAACGCCGACTTCGATGGAGACCAAATGGCGGTACACGTTCCTCTGACTCTGGAAGCTCAGTTAGAAGCACGTGCGTTGATGATGTCAACCAACAACATCCTGTCACCTGCAAGTGGTGAGCCGATCATCGTTCCTTCTCAGGACGTTGTATTGGGTCTTTACTACATGACACGTGACTGCGTAAACGCGAAAGGCGAGGGCATGGTATTAGCCGGTCCTAAAGAAGCTGAGCGTGTTTACCGTTCAGGTCATGCGTCACTGCATGCCCGCGTTAAAGTCCGTATCACTGAAGAAGTAAAAGATTCGGAAGGTAACATTACAATCAACACTGGTTTAGTTGACACCACTGTTGGTCGTGCAATTTTATGGATGATCGTACCGAAAGGTCTGCCTTATGAATTGGTTAACCAAGCGTTAGGTAAAAAAGCGATCTCTAAAATGCTGAACACCTGTTACCGTGTTCTGGGCCTGAAGCCTACTGTTATTTTTGCTGACCAAATCATGTATACCGGTTTTGCCTATGCGGCACGTTCTGGTGCATCAGTTGGTATCGATGATATGGTTATTCCAGAGAAAAAAGCTGGAATTATCGCCGAAGCAGAAGCTGAAGTTGCAGAAATTCAGGAACAGTTCCAGTCTGGTCTGGTTACAGCAGGCGAACGTTACAACAAAGTTATCGATATCTGGGCAGCGGCAAACGAACGTGTTGCTAAAGCGATGATGGAAAACTTGTCGACTGAAGCGGTTATTAACCGTGATGGCGTCGAAGAACAACAAGTTTCTTTCAACAGTATCTTTATGATGGCCGATTCCGGTGCTCGTGGTTCTGCAGCTCAGATTCGTCAGCTAGCCGGTATGCGTGGTCTGATGGCTAAGCCAGATGGCTCAATCATCGAAACACCAATCACGGCAAACTTCCGTGAAGGTCTGAACGTTCTCCAGTACTTTATTTCTACGCACGGTGCGCGTAAAGGTCTTGCCGATACCGCATTGAAAACAGCGAACTCCGGTTATCTGACACGTCGTTTAGTTGACGTTGCACAGGACTTGGTGGTAACTGAAGACGACTGTGGAACTCACGAAGGTATCCTGATGACTCCGGTTATCGAGGGTGGCGACGTTAAAGAACCACTGCGTGAGCGTGTATTGGGTCGTGTGACTGCAGAAGATATCCTGATCCCAGGAACGGCAGACATTCTGGTTCCACGTAATACATTACTGCACGAAAAACTGTGTGACCTGTTAGAAGCTAACTCAGTCGACAGCGTTAAAGTTCGTTCAGTTGTAAGTTGTGAAACTGACTTCGGTGTGTGTGCTCACTGTTATGGTCGTGACCTTGCTCGTGGTCATATCATCAATAAAGGTGAAGCTATCGGGGTTATCGCGGCACAGTCAATCGGTGAGCCGGGTACACAGTTAACGATGCGTACGTTCCACATCGGGGGTGCGGCATCTCGTGCGGCGGCAGAATCTAGCATTCAAGTCCGTAACACAGGTACCCTGAAACTGGTTAACGCTAAATTCGTTACGAACTCAGAAGGCAAACTGGTTATTACTTCACGTAATACAGAACTGCGTCTGATTGATGAATTCGGTCGTACGAAAGAAAGCTATAAAGTCCCTTACGGTGCGCACTTGACGAAAGGCGATGGCGATGCAGTAACGGGCGGTGAAACTGTTGCGAACTGGGATCCACATACAATGCCAGTTGTCAGTGAAGTATCGGGTATTATCAGCTTCTCTGACATGCTTGATGGCCAAACAATGACGCGTCAGACTGACGAATTAACCGGTCTGTCTTCAATCGTTGTTCTGGATACTGCGGAACGTACCAGTGGTGGTAAAGACCTGCGTCCTGCACTACGTGTTATTGACGCAAATGGTAACGATGTTCTTATTCCTAACACGGACATGCCTGCTCAGTACTTCTTACCGGGTAAAGCAATTGTTCAGTTAGATGATGGCATCGCAATCAACGTCGGTGATACCTTAGCGCGTATTCCACAAGAATCTGTGGGTACTAAAGATATCACGGGTGGTCTACCACGCGTAGCTGACTTGTTCGAAGCACGTCGTCCGAAAGAGCCTGCAATCTTGGCTGAAATCAGCGGTATTATCTCGTTTGGTAAAGAAACCAAAGGGAAACGTCGTCTGGTTATCACACCATTAGATGGTAGCGATCCGTACGAAGAGATGATCCCTAAATGGCGTCAACTCAACGTGTTCGAAGGTGAGATCGTTGAACGTGGTGACGTGGTTTCCGATGGTCCAGAATCTCCACACGATATTCTGCGTCTGCGTGGTGTCCATGCTGTTACGCGTTATATCACTAACGAGGTTCAGGAAGTTTACCGCTTACAAGGCGTTAAGATTAACGATAAACACATTGAAGTTATCGTTCGTCAGATGCTGCGTAAAGTGACTATCGCGGATGCAGGAAGTTCTGAATTCCTCGAAGGTGAACAAGTCGAGTACTCACGTGTTAAAGTTTCTAACCGTAAACTGGAACAAGAAGGCAAAATTCCAGCGAACTTTGCTCGTGACCTGTTGGGTATTACTAAGGCATCTCTGGCAACAGAATCCTTTATCTCAGCAGCATCGTTCCAAGAAACGACACGCGTACTGACTGAAGCCGCAGTTGCGGGTAAACGTGACGAATTACGTGGTCTGAAAGAAAACGTAATTGTTGGACGCCTGATCCCAGCAGGTACTGGTTTTGCGTATCACCAAGACCGTATCCGCCGCCGTCATCTGAACGATGTTGTGGATGCACCACAAGTCAGTGCAGACGAAGCAACAGCAAACTTAGCTGAGCTGTTAAATGCAGGTTTTAGCAGTGACAACCAGAACTAATTTCTGATTTCACTGTAAAACGCCTGACAAAAGCCAGTGCCGAAAGGTACTGGCTTTTTTTATGTCTTAGGTTTATCTGAATATGTAACGCGTATTTCTATTTTTAAAATATATCCAGCAGTAAAAAAAATGAATAATAAATTGCTTGGCTAAAAATAAACGGTAATAAAAATTATTTTTAAATTATTTAATAGGAATATGCGATGGATAAAAAAAAGACAAATGAACAGGTTGATGTGAATCAAGCTAATCTCTCGGCTTATCATGGAATATTATCAGACTCATTAGGGGCCATAAATACATCTCAGATAGTGACGGGAAATGGGCAAATTGCATTAGATTTAGTTGTTGTTATTGATACTAGTGGCTCAATGTCTGATGAAGCAGGGGATTTAAGTAAACAGATTGATGCGACGATTGAGGCGGCATCAGCAAAGTGTCCATCTCACCTTCGGGCGACATTTTTAGGTATCGAAGGGACTTGGGCAAATACGAAGTTTGATCAATCTGCCAGTGAATATTTAATTAAGATCGGTGCGAACGAAAGGGATCTACAAGCAAGATTACCGTTTAAAGAATCCGATGGACGAGATCATGCTGGAAATAAAGAAGATTTATGTCGTGCGGTTATTGATATTAGTAAACACTTTGATTGGCGAGATGATGCGCGTAGGGCTATTTTTGTGCTGGGTGATGAAGGGATGGAAGGTGGCGGTGGAATTCTTACTCGTGCTGCGATTGCAAAAAATAATGAAGCCATATCTGTCGCCCAAGAAAGAGGAATTAAGGTGTATACCTACCAAGGTACACCGGATGATAGCCCAACAAATCTAGATCGTTTTCCGACTCTTGCTGATAGAGATAACGTGACGAGGGAGTATGAACGACTAGCCAAAGAAACCGACGGACGTGCGTACATTTACACCACAGGGATTGCAAATTTCTCGTTGGTTTTACAGGAAATATTATGTGATAGCTTAATACCACCAGCCAAACCAGATCGAAGGCTTTCAGAGTGTGATTCTGTCTGTGAAAACTTGCCACTCATTATAAATACTGTGAATACATTGTCTGATATTATAAAAAAGACCATAGATTCTTGCTGCCCTGATCCCAAGCATGATGACCACTCAGATTGTCAGTGTAAACATTAGAATTGGTTAGCTAGAAAAAGTAAAAGCGGGAATATTTCCCGCTTTAATTATGTGAATGATAAATATAGTAATTAGTAAAAAATACCAATGATCGCACAGTGAGCCACAAAACCTACCATCAGCGGCACGGCGGTTCGTTTTACCACATCAAATGGCTGCAGTTTTGCACCACTGGATACGGCAATGATTACCCCCGCGACTGGGGACATACCTCGGCCCATGTGTGAGGCTTGTTGCATTGGTAAAATCATTGCAATAGGGTTAACGCCCATACTATGTGCAATTTGTGGAATTAACTCAACGAACGCGAGGAATGGCGCATTACCTGAACCCATAATAATAGCAGCGGCAAGTGTGACGAGAGCGAACACAATCGCCATGGCAAATGGTGGCAAGCCGACGGATTCAGCACCTAAAATCAGTTGGTCAATTGCTCCACTGACTTTAATACCATGAGCGAACACTCCAGCGGCAACCAATAAGCCAACTACATTACTGAATGCATGACCCATACCATTTAGAAATGTTTGGAAGCCATTACAAACCGCTTTAAAATTACGTACGCGAAGTGTTTCAATCACCATGCAAATGGCCATCGCAATCAGCACGATAGTCACAACATCTAAGTGAATACCGGAAAAGAACAAATTGGACGTTCCTACTGCCATAATAATGGGGAGCATAGGAAGAAGTGCATAATATCCAGGAACTGACTTAGTAATTTCTTCTTTTTCATGTGACTGAACGGCTTTACCAATTTCAGGTACGAAACCTTGTTTTCGGTCACAGTGACGTTGCCAGAAAATATGGGTAATACCGACGACCAATACAGTGGCTAATGCCGCTGGCCCTTGATAGTAAAGCACATACTCAACGACAGACATATCGACCGCTTTCGCACCACGAATGGCATCAATCGCGGTTGGTGTATAAGCCACCCCAAGAGAAGTTGCGATAACCCCAGCCGCAGAAGCAGGTGATAATCCCAAACCAATCATAATTGGGAACATGGTCCCCATTAACAACACTGCTAAGCCTGTTGCTGATGGGATAGCTAATTGCAAGATACTTGCCAGCAAGAAAGAGAAAAATAGCAGTACATAAGGTGAACGCATATTTTTCAGTGGTTTAGTTGCAACACGTACTACCGCTTCATTGGCACCGATATGGTCCATATAGTGCGCAAAGCCCATCAATGCCATGATCATTAAACCGAGATCCGCTGCGCGGCTACTGAATAAATCTCGCATGACTTCAAATGGGTCGAGCCAAGTGATACCGGTGGTGGCGACATTTTTAGGGAGGATAGGACCCCAACCAAGGGCTAGGGTGAATATCATCAATACTAAGCCAGCGATTAATAGTACTGGCTCAGCTTTGTACCCCTTCAAAATAAATCGCGCAACCAAAACAACGATAATCAGAACCGTTAGAATTGGGATCATGCTTTAGCTCCTGGTTTGAAGCGTTCTGCGGTGATTTGTACCACTTGTTTTAATACATCGCTGGCGGCATGTAGGGATTTAACGGGTAAATATTCATAGATTGAATGGAAGTTATGTGCGCCTGTGAAGATATTAGGGCAAGGCAATCCATTTTGCGATAATGCAGCTCCATCATAACCCCCACGCATAGGAATGACTTTTGGTGTGATACCACAAGCTTGGTAGGCATCAACGGCAATATCAATAGGGTAACGGTTATCACCTTGTAGGCTATTGTAAACGTTAGAGTAGCGGTCTGATAGCTTACAAACAACACTTTCGCTTCCCCAAAGGCTTTCGCAGCTCTCTGCTAATTGTTTTAAGAAAGCCATACGTTTGCGATAGCCGTCTTCGGTAAAATCACGCACATCCATTTTTAAAACAGTACGGGCGCTGTTACCTGACATTTGTTTCACCCAATAATAGCCTTCGCGTCCATCGGTATACTCAGGAGCTTCACCACCCGGTAACATGGTAATAAATTTTTGTGCCATTAATAATGAGTTAACCAGTTTGCCTTTTGCGGACATTGGATGAGCCGATTTACCCGTAAAGATGATTTCGGCATCACCTGCGTTCCAGTTTTCATACACCAGTTCACCGATACCGCAGCAGTCCAAGGTATAGGCAAAATCAGCACCAAACTCTTTAACATCAAAGACTTTTGCGCCACGGAGGCCTTGCTCTTCATCTGGAACGAAACCAATTTTAATGGTGCCGTGCTTAATTTCTGGATTTTGCTTAAAGTATTGCAGCATATCCATGATAGAGGCAATTGCTGCTTTATCGTCAGCACCTAATAGGCTAGTTCCATCAGTGACAATTATGTCATCACCAATGTAATTCACTAATTCAGGGAACTCACTCTTACGTAGATAAATATTAAGCTCTTTATTCATGCATAAATCTTCACCGGTGTATGGCAAAATTTGTGCTTTAGTATCATTGGTTTGTTCTGCGCTAGTGTCTAAATGGCCGAAGAAAGCGACGGTTGGGACATCATAATCAAGATTGGAAGGCAAAGTTGCGGTGACAATAGCTGTGTCACGCAGCTTAATATCTTCAACGCCCAGAGCTTCTAACTCTTGGACCAGCTGTTTCGCAAGGACGCGTTGTCCTTCTGAGGAAGGCATAATTCCTGCCGCACCCTTTTCCCTATCAGTGGTGGTGTTAATTTTGGTATAAGAAATAAACCGCTCAACAATATTCATTCTTTTTATTCCCCAGCATCTTATAGAATGCATTTTACATTAGTTATATCTGTGGCTGTAATTTAATTTCACAGTATTATTCTTGTATCACAATTAAAGATATTCTGAATATCAGACCTGTTGAATTTTTCTAACAAATGCTAGTGAGAATATAAAATTGATAATTAATAGTGGCATTATTTGAATAATGGATTAGAATGAACGTTGTTATCCTCTTCAGTTTTTTTTGTTGTTAATTTATTGATATTAAAGATGAAAAATGTTTTATTTTAGTTAGAAACATTTTTTCCCTCCTTATCTTAGATCTGTTTATAAATACATGGTTTATAGCTCAGTGATATTATTTTAAATAATATTTTCATTCTTTATATTTTTTATTTTATCAATATATATAAAATCCAGAATGGTGTTTAATAGTGCATATTGTTGTTTTTATAAGATAAGTGACCACTCACTGGTGTTTTTATTATCAAATATGAGAGGTTTTTGTTGTTTTGGTTTTGAAGTATGTTGTTGTTTTTATGGGAGTTTAACTATAGATATATAAATTGGATTAATGAATGAAAAATATCGTAAATTTCATATTTGTAAAATAAGCGGTGTTTTAATGGTATACAAGTGATTTTTTTGTCATGATAAAATTAACAATACCATTTATTTTGCATAGTTTGATAAAAAATCAAATTTAAAACATGCAAATGTATACATAAATATGAAGCAAGGAACCAATATGCCTAATTTTACGATAAGTAAAAATAACATTATCTCAGGTTTTCAATGGTTCTTTTTTATCTTTTGTAATACGGTTGTTATTCCTCCGACGTTACAGTCCGCTTTTCATTTATCACCACAAACTACATTTGTTATTACCCAATATGCTTTCTTATTAACAGCTCTGGCTTGTTTATTGCAAGCATTCTTAGGGCACAAGCGCTCAGTAATGGAAGGGCCGACAGGGTTGTGGTGGGCAACAATTTTGACTGTCACATTATCAGAATCGATGCAAGGAACTTCTCTTGGCACTATCGGCTGGAGTTTAGCTATTGGTATTTTCTTGTCTGGGGTCGTGACTATTCTTATTGGTTTGAGTGGATTGGGCGGTTGGTTGGCGAGTTTGTTTAAACCGGGTGTTTTAGTCGTATTCATGTTTTTGCTTGGCGCCCAGTTAGTAACTATTTTCTTAAAAGGAATGCTAGGACTACCATTTGGTGTTGGCAGTGAAAATATTACAGTTAATTATCCTGTCTTCTTTTTAGCCCTCGCAGTACTGATATTTGTCATCGCAATGATCATTTATTTACCTATGAGTATCAGTAAATATGCATTATTGATTGGAACAATTACCGGATGGCTTGCTTATAGTGGGTTATTTGGCAGCACGATATCACCTGTTTCATCAGGGCAATGGGTGTTATTTCCATTAGGTAGATCCGATGAAATCAATATAAGTATTGTGCTGACAGCGATTTTGGCTGGAATATTAAACACATCCAATACGTTTGGAGCGATGCGAGGAACTGATGTTTTTTATCCCAATTCATTACCCGTTAAATCCTTATATCGGCGTAGTTTTATGATGTCAGGGGTTGTAACAATATTAGCAGCGCCGATAGGCGTAGTGCCTTTTTCACCGTTTGTCTCATCTATTGGTCTAATTACTCAAACAAAAGACAGTTCACGTATCTCTTTTACTATTGGCAGCCTTATTTTCTTATGTGTGGGGGGTATTGCGGTATTGACTCAATTTTTCCGCTCTTTGCCGTTAGCCATTGGTAGCGCGGTTATGTTAGCGACTTATTTGCCGCTGCTATTTTCTTCATTTTCATTTCTTGCGGATATGAAACTGAATGCACGTAATATTTATCGCCTCGCATTACCTATTTTTATTGGCATCTTTTTGATGTCAGCACCTGCTGCGGTATTAAATTCTTTGCCAACAATGTTTAGTTCTTTACTAGGTAATGGGTTACTCATGGGCATTATATTGGCACTTATTTTAGAAAATACGATCAAGTGGGATAACATTGCTTAATATTTTGATAAAAAAAGCAAAGATGAAGAAAAATCTTTGCTAGAAAAGAAATAAAAAGGGATATGGTTTCATTTGGGCGTTTATTTTTTAGTATAAACCCAATTTTTTATATCAATAGGCTTAGTGATGATTTTGTTATCAATCAAAAATTGTTGAGTTTGCTTTAACTTACTGATGTCATTATCAGTAATATTAACGGAATAGCGTTTAGAAAAACTATCTATACTATGAAAATCATGTATTTTTTTAATGATTTCAACATTAGTATCGCTTTCTTTAGCAAGTAAAATTTCTGCCTGATCGGGATTGTTTTGCGCATATTTACTTGCTTTTAATAAAGCAATACTCATTGCTTTAATCACATTCTCATTTTGATTTATGAATGCTTCTCGCCCTACGATAACAGAAATACCTGAGAGTTCAGGTTCAGTACGGGTTGAATAAAGTGTTGTAATCGTTGGGGATTTATTTTCCAAACGGGCGGTACTTTGCTCAGTCCATACCATCGCATCAATTGCTCCGTTTAATAATGCGGATTCAGCATCATTTGTCATTTGAATAATATTGAAGTCAGATAATTTATACCCTTGTTGTTCAATAAATAGCGTGAAATACCGTTGCATATACGTTCCTCGTGGTAATGCAACTTTCTTGCCTTTAAGGTCAGCTAATGAGTGAATATTGCTATCTTTTCTTACTGCGATATTGGCATTGATGGAAGAATCCTCTGACATGATTAATTTTAAGGGTACACCTCTCGATGTGGCTATAATTCCTGGAAAATCAGCATAAACAGCAATATCAATGGCATTTGTCGCTAGGCCTTCATTGACGGCAGGCCCTGCTCCTGCAAAACCAGAAATGGAATATTGGTAATCAACTTTTTGTAGCTCTTCTTCAAGATATCCTAGCTGTTTTGCTAAACCGAGCAAACCACTTAAACGACCATTATTATCTGCTGTACCAATACGAACAATTTTTTCATTATTTTTACTGCCAGGTAGACTTTCATCCCCACAACCAACTAAAATGAACGAAATTAATACTATAATAGGAAATTTGATATAATTTAATAATACCATGATATGTTCCTTCTAGATTTCATATTCACTTGCAAAAAGTTCTGCAGAATTATCAAAAAATTCTTGAAGAATAATTCTTTTATAATATGCAAAATCAGAACTGCCTCGATTTCGTGGATAAGGAAGATTAATATCAATTATTTTTTTTATGTTTCCAGGGCGGGATGACATTATAATTACTCGATTTCCCAAATATATTGCCTCTTCAATATCATGAGTAACTAAAATCATCGTCAGTTGCTTTTCTTGTTTGATAGATAAAATCTCTCGTTGCATCTCAATTTTGGTTAAAGCATCAAGTGCACCAAGCGGTTCATCCAATAACAATAGTTCAGGTTGGGTGATTATGGTACGGGCAATTGCTGCACGTTGTGCCATTCCTCCTGAGAGTTGTTTGGGATAAGCATTAGCAAACTCAGTCAAATTTACGAGTTTTAAATAATTTTCAACTAGAATTTTCTTCGTTTTTTTATCTATATGGTCTAATCCGAAAGCGATATTATCGGCAATTGTTAACCAAGGTAGAAGCCTATTTTCTTGAAAAATCATTCCTCTTTCTATATTTGGTTTGGTTATCTCTTTATTTTTAAATAGTACACTTCCACTATTGAATTGGTTTAAGCCTGCAATTATGCGTAGTAAAGTACTTTTCCCACAACCACTATGGCCAACGATAGCAACAAATTCACCTTGTTGAACTTGAAGGTTAATATCTTCTAAAACAGGAAGTAATTTATTATTGATAGTAAAGTTTTTAAATCCATTTTTGATTGACAGCATATCTATCTCCTTTCTCTTCTTAACCATGGCAGAAGGTAATAAGATATAATTAATAAAATTTTATCTAATAATAAACCGACTATACCGATAACAAGAATACCCACTATAACGACTGGGGAATCTAGCATAATCCGGGCATCATTGATGCGATAGCCAATACCCGAGTTAGCTGCGATCATTTCTGCTGCAACAACTGTTGCCCAAGATAACCCCATTGCAAGCCTTAAACCTGTAAATAGGTTGGGAAGTAGTGATGGAATATAAATTTTTCGTAATTTTTGCCAGATATTGAATTGATAAAGATTACCTAATTCAATATAAGTCATAGGTGTCGTTTGTATTCCATTGATAGTACTTAGTAAGATAGGGAAAAAGGCACTTTTTATAATAAGAATAATTTTAGTTACTTCACCAATCCCAAACCATAAAATCAATAATGGTATCCATGCTAGTGGAGGAATTTGACGTATAGCATTTAATGTTAGGTTGAAAATTTGGTTTGTTCGTAGCGACAATGCCATGATAATACCAAGAAAAAAAGCAAAAATAGCAGCGATAAAAAAGGCTATTAATACTCGGGATAAACTAATTGATAAATCTTGCCATAATTGCCCAGAATATAGCTGGAAATTCAAAGAATGCCATGCTTGTGGAATAGATGGAAAAATAACAGGAGAAACACCTCCAACTGTTGTTGTAATATACCAAGTTGTAAAAATAATAACTGGAAGTAGAAGCAAGAAAAAACTGTTTTTCAACATGATATATAAGCCTCAACTTATTTTGTCGAAATATTGATTGAGGAAACTCACATATGTTGTTGTATCCTGTAATCCAACGAGTTTATCCACTAATTTCCCATTATTTGAAACTGCAATAATAGGTATGCTTCTAAGTGAATACTTTTGAAGGATTTCAACAGAATTATCTACAGAGAGATAATTGATTTTATTGATTGAGTAACGTTTTACTAATGAAGGTAATAACTCACTCAATACTTTACATTTATTGCACCAACTAGTACCGAAGAATATCAAATTATTTTTATTTTCATTAATAATTGAGTCGAATGTTTTACTATCTATTTCATATATGTTATCGGAAAAGAAAAAGGTATCAGATTTTTTAGAGGGATGATTATCTCTAGTTCGAGCAATACATAAGATATCATCATCTGAAACTTTATGTTTTATTATTCCTTCGATATACACTCCTGTAATTGTATCTTTAGGAGCTGCATTTGGTAATCGGAATTGAGAGACATCCATAGGTGCTATGCTATTTTCTTCAGGTATATCTAATTGAGGGATCCAATCATAAGGGATTCTATAAGCACGATAGATCATATTATTGCGTTTTTTTCCTTCTCGCCAGTAAGGCGAGACATATTCCCACACAATCTCATGTTCATCTGTTATTTCAATCAATCGCCCATTTGAGCCTTCGGTAATTAAAGTATTACCATTTGGTAGACGCTGAGCGCTACTTACATATGGGCTATAGAATCGACTTGAATCCATGGGAGCGGCAAAGCCTAGTTTTTCTGCATCATGTTGCCAAATAATTTCGAGAGTAACTGGGTTTATTTCTAATACTCGAGAACTATCTCGCCATGCATTTTTTAAGCCATATACAGATGAAGGGTTTGGTGTTCCATAACCTGCCCAGCCTCCATTATCAAAAATTAACAGATTTCCTGCTCCTGGAAGGCCATGAGGTATAATATGAGCATGATGAGGTCCGATAATCCAACCAAGATGATGAACTTGTTTGTCGTTATAATCGGGCCCTAATTGCCAAACTATTTTTCCAGTTTTTCGGCTCGTTATTCCGATTATATTTGCTTCTCTAGAATCCCAAATAATATTATCAGGATGAAAACGTTCGTCTCCATGATCATAATGTAGATTTGGTCCTATACGAGACATGGTATTAATATGTAGATAATCTCCCATGCCTCCACCAGCACTACGCATATTTGGGTTACGATATAAAACATTTCTAGCTTCTTCGCTGAAATTTAATTCTGAAAAGTGATCGCTAAATGCCCATTGCCAGATAATATTACCTTGCCAATCTACTTCGATAAAAATATCATCAAGTAGCCATTTATCTGATATTTCAGGTTTGTAAATATTCTTATGGCATAGTATTAGAGTATTTCCGCTATGGGTTTGTGATGTTAATGTAGGAGAGTAATAACCAACTGGGTTTCCATCACGTTGAAAATCATGATGTTGTCTTGCCATCCATATTATTTCTTGATTGGGATCTTGTATTCTTTCTAATTTATTGAATGACCATATAATGTTACCATCCCAATCAAATTGAACTAAATCAACTTGATCTTGAACACCATATTTAGGTGATCGCAAACCATGACTACCAAATAAATATCCACCAGGTAAAATTTTATTAGGAAAACCATCAACTCCTTGCCATAAATGCACTTCTCGACCATTCATATCAATTAATAGCGCACCTTTTCCAGGTGCGTTAAAAAGGGTATAACCACTAAATGTTTTTTCTTTATTGAAAATAGTAGTTCCTGAAGGATAAATACTTGGGTGTCCCATATTAAATATTCCTATAGTAAATTTTTTCTATGTGGAATAATGGTATAAAGGTAATGGATTTTGAAATATCTTTTATTATGGTGTTATAACTTAATAGAACAATAAAGTAATGTTCTATTAAGTTTTTATATTTATAATGTTACGTAATAAGAATATAATACGTAATTAATACAAAAAGTTAAAAATATGATTGATTTTTTCCTAGTGATGGCAATAAGTATTGCTCATATTTTATGATTAGTAGCACAGTATGAATGATATTAAACTATATATGAATTCATTTACTGATCGTTACTTGCGGGCTAACATCGCGTTAGCCCGCAAGATTTAACGGCCTAAATAACTATCCCAATCTTTCCAAACGGGCTGTAAACCGGCTTGCACAAGTGCATTCGCTACTTGTGCGGCACTGCGGTTATCATTTGGGGAAAACTGTTCTAGCTCTTCTTTGGTATCTGCATAGCCCCCCGGTTGGGTTTTTGAGCCGGCACTGACGTTGTTAATTGCCAATGGTACCACGTGATCACGGAAATAAGGTGATTCACGGGTTGAGAGTGAAAGCTCGACATTCGGCGCCAGTAGGCGAAAAGCACAAATCAATTGCACTAATTCGGCTTCATTCATCAGTGATGCTGGTTCAACGCCACCTGCACAAGGGCGCAAGCGAGGAAAAGAGATAGAATAACGACTTTGCCAGTAGTATTGCTGTAAGTACAACAAATGTTCTGCAACCATATAGCAATCGGTACGCCAACTGTTTGATAAACCAATTAACGCGCCAAGGCCGATTTTATCTATACCTGCTTCTCCTAAACGTTCTGGAGTGGCTAGGCGCCAGTGAAAATCCTGCTTTTTACCTTTGAGATGATGTAGTTGATACGTGGGCTCATGGTAGGTTTCTTGATAAACCATCACACCGTCTAACCCCAAAGTTTTCAACTCCTTATATTCATCTGTGCTTAGTGGCTGCACTTCCATCATTAACGAACTGAAATAAGGGCGAATGATGGGGAATGTGTGGCGGAAGTAGTCCATACCCACTTTACTTTGGTGCTCCCCTGTAACCAGTAATAAGCTATCAAAACCAATTTTGCGAATGGTTTCGCACTCATTGATGATTTCAGCGTCATTTAGCGTTTTTCGCTTAATTTTATTACTCATCGAGAAACCGCAATAAGTACAATCGTTTGCGCATAGGTTCGATAAATAAAGTGGCACGTAAAAGCCAACAGCATGGCCAAAGCGTTGGCGGGTGAGTTTCTGGGCTTTTTGTGCCATCAGCTCAATATAGGGACGGGCAGCAGGGGAAAGCAGCGCCATAAAATCATCGAGTGTGAGTATATCTGTCGCCAAAGCGTGTTCCACATCGACAGGTGTTTTACTGTTTATCCGCAGTGTCGTATCGTCCCAATCCAGTGCTTGTAAGCGTTCTTGGAAACTTGGGATCATGATAAGGCCCCTAAAAAACGGGTCAATGGGCTGGACGCTTGCGCCTGTTGCTTCGGTGCAGCTAACCCACTTTGATAGGCCAATTCAGCGGCTTCGACCGCGAGTTTAAACGCTTTTGCCATAAGTGCAGGTTGCTTCGCTACCGCGATTGCGGTATTGACTAAAACGGCATCGGCACCCATTTCGATGGCTTCTGCCGCATGGCTTGGCGCACCAATTCCGGCATCTACGACGACAGGCACAGAAGCTTGTTCAATAATGATACGGAGCATTTCTTTAGTTGCTAAGCCTTTGTTTGTGCCAATCGGTGCCCCTAATGGCATAACAGCAGCACAGCCTACTTCTTCTAAACGACGGCATAACACCGGGTCTGCGCTGCAATAAGGCAATACAACAAATCCTTCTTTAACGAGCTGCTCTGCGGCGAGTAATGTCTCGATGGGATCGGGTAGCAAATAACGCATATCTGGATGGATCTCAAGTTTGACCCAATTGGTACCGAGGGCTTCTCGAGCTAGGCGCGCTGCAAATACCGCCTCTTGGGCATTTTTCGCACCGGAGGTATTCGGTAATAGCTTCACACCCAATTCTTGCAGTGGCTGTAAAATACCATCATCTTGCCCACGTAAGTCAATACGTTTCATTGCCATTGTCACCAATTGACTGCCGGATGTCTCAATGGCGTCTTGCATTAGGTTGGCGCTGGCAAATTTACCTGTTCCAGTAAACAGGCGTGAGTGAAAAGTTAAATCTGCGATTTTTAACATTATTAGCCCCCAGCGATAGCTTGAAATAACAAGATATTGTCTTGGTCATTAATGAGATGTGAATCCCACTGACTCTTCGGAATGATCACTTGGTTGATAGCAAGTGCAGTTCCCACTATTGGCCGGTTGAGAGTGGAAAATAATTGATTAACCGTCAGTGGGGCGTCGAATTCCATAGGTTGGTCGTTAATTATGATATGCATGTTTCTTCCCGACAGATTGGACATTGCAATGACGGCGTTAATTGCAATGTATTCCATTGTTGCTGTTTCCCATCAAATAAACGCAATTTACCGCTCAGTGAAGAGGGAAGGCCGACAAGTAATTTAATGGCTTCTAGTGCTTGCAACGTGCCGATAATTCCAACTACAGGCCCTAATACCCCGGCAGTGCGGCAGTTGCGCTCAGGTTCATCTTGGTCTGGATATAAACAGGCATAGCAACCGGTGCTAAATGGCGGCTCAAGTACCATTAATTGGCCGCCAAACCCAACCGCACTACCGCTAACTAAGGTTGTATTGGTCATGACACAAGCGGTATTGACCGCATGGCGAGTGGCCATGTTATCGCAGCAATCAAGCACTAAATCGACTTGTTCAGCTAAAGGAATTAAAGTCTCAACATCCAACTTCTGTGCGACAACATGGGGTCTTACCAATGGATTGAGCCGATGCAGCCTATCTGCGGCAAGCTGGGCTTTTGGCTGGCCGATATCATCGGTATCGTAAAGTACCTGCCGTTGTAAGTTAGAAACGTGCAAGTCATCGTGGTCAGCTAGCCACAATTCGCCGACACCAGCCCCCGTTAAATAAAGGGACGCGGGGGAGCCTAACCCCCCTAAGCCGACAATGAGGACTTTGCTATTTTTGAGTTTTTGTTGCCCCTCGGGACTAATGTCTTCGAGTAGTAGCTGACGGCTGTAACGCATGAATTCTTGGTCACTTAACATGATTGAATTCCTTAAATCATCACTCACCCTGTTTTATGATGATAAAGCAGGGCGAGTTATGTGATTAAAAATTGGCTAGTTGGCAGTATTTCGCTCAATTAAATCCAACAACGTTTCTGTTGCAGCGCGCCAATCATCGGCTTTGGTAATCGCACTGACCAGCGCAACACTACCTACCCCAGTTGCTAGCACTGCAGGGACTTTATCAATAGAAATTCCACCAATGGCGACAGTTGGGTAATCAGGCGTTGCTTCCACCATGGCTTTAAGCGTTTCTAAACCCTGAGGCGAAGAAGGCATTTCTTTCGTTTGTGTTGGAAAGATATGCCCCATAGCAATGTAAGAAGGACGCACGGATTTCGCGATAGCCAGTTCGTGCTCATCGTGCGTTGATATTCCTAACCGTAAGCCCGCTTGGTGGATTGCTAATAAATCGGTAGTTTCCAAATCTTCTTGGCCCAAATGTACGCCATAAGCACCCAACTCGACCGCTAAGCGCCAGTAATCATTAATAAATAAACGTGCGTTATGTTTTTTTCCTAGCGCAATCGCTTGTTGAATATCATCACGAACATCGGCATCAGGTTTGTCTTTGATGCGTAATTGGATGGTGGAAACACCTGCATTAAGCAAGCGTTCAATCCATTCAACGGAATCCACAACGGGGTAAAGCCCAAGGCGTTGTTCGGTCGCAGGAAAAGGACTATTTGGGATAGATATAGTATTTGGAATAGATATAGCACTAGGCAATTTTGGCATTTTCATCCACCTCTGCGTTCACAATTTCAGCACCATGGTAGAGCTCGCTGCCATGAGCACGGAAGGCTTCTGACATCTGTTCCATACCGGCTTCTTTTTGTGCCGCGTAGTCACGAACTTCTTGGGAAATCTTCATTGAACAGAATTTCGGTCCGCACATAGAACAGAAATGGGCAATTTTCCCAGAGGCTTGTGGTAAGGTTTCATCGTGATATTTGCGAGCAGTTTCAGGGTCTAATGCCAAGTTAAATTGGTCTTCCCAGCGAAATTCAAAACGGGCTTTGGACATGGCGTTATCACGGATCTGTGCACCAGGGTGCCCTTTAGCAAGGTCAGCGGCGTGGGCTGCAATCTTATAAGTGATCAGCCCTTGCTTAACATCGTCTTTATTCGGCAATCCCAAGTGTTCTTTCGGGGTGACATAGCATAACATTGCACAGCCAAACCAGCCGATCATGGCGGCACCAATACCAGAAGTAAAGTGGTCATAACCCGGAGCAATATCGGTTGTGAGTGGGCCTAAGGTATAGAATGGCGCTTCGTGGCAATGTTCCAATTCTTCCGTCATATTACGGCGGATCATTTGCATTGGTACGTGGCCAGGGCCTTCGATCATGACTTGGACATCATATTCCCACGCAATTTTGGTTAACTCACCAAGGGTATGTAATTCGGCAAATTGTGCTTCATCGTTGGCGTCTTGGATTGAGCCTGGGCGCAGGCCATCCCCTAATGACAAGGAAACGTCGTAAGCGGCACAAATTTCACAGATTTCACGGAAGTGCTCATACAGGAAGTTTTCTTGGTGATGAGACAAGCACCATTTGGCCATGATGGAGCCACCGCGAGAGACGATCCCTGTTAGGCGCTTGGCGGTCATCGGTACATAGCGTAGTAATACGCCGGCATGGATAGTGAAGTAATCGACGCCTTGCTCTGCTTGTTCTAATAATGTGTCACGGAACATTTCCCACGTGAGATTTTCGGCGACACCGTTTACTTTTTCGAGCGCTTGGTAAATCGGAACCGTACCAATAGGCACTGGGCTGTTACGTAAAATCCATTCGCGAGTTTCGTGAATATAACGGCCAGTGGATAAATCCATGACGGTATCCGCCCCCCAACGTGTTGACCAAATCAGTTTTTCGACTTCTTCTTCAATAGATGAGGTGACCGATGAATTACCAATATTAGCATTAACCTTAACCAAGAAATTACGGCCAATAATCATTGGTTCTGATTCGGGATGGTTGATATTGGCTGGGATAATGGCGCGACCCGCCGCCACTTCTTGGCGAACAAATTCAGGGGTAATATTCTCCGGTAAATTTGCGCCAAAGCCTTGGCCTGGGTGTTGTTGCAATAAAACTTCGCCACGAATACGTTCACGCCCCATATTTTCGCGGATTGCAATAAACTCCATTTCAGGGGTTACGATGCCTTTACGTGCATAGTGTAATTGAGTAACACACTTGTTAGTTTGGGCTTTTAATGGGTGGGGGCGGTTGTTAAAGCGCAGATGATCAAGACCTGCATCAGCAAGGCGTTGCTGGGTAAAATCGGAACTTAAATTTTCGACAGGTACGGTATCAGCTCGTTCACTTATCCATGGCGCACGAATTTTTTTAAGGCCTTTATGGACATTCAATTCAGAAACTGGGTCGCCGTAAGGGCCAGATGTATCATAGATAGGAACAGGTTCGTTATCTTCAAATTGAGGGTTATCTTTATCGCCACCAATCAAGGTTTGAGAGAGTTGGATTTCTCGCATCGGGACTTGGATATCGTCTCTAGAACCTTGTAAATAAATACGCTGTGAATTAGGAAATGAAACGCCAGAAACGGTATTAATAAAATTTTCAGCGGCATCACGTTGAGCTTTACGGGTACGAGCGGGTGCTGCTTGTGGCGATAAATCAGCAGTAGGGATGATATTTTGTTCTGTATTATTGGACATAGCAATTTCCTGACATTGTCACGGCTATCACAGTTTTATGTGTAGCGGGTTTATCGAAAGAAAGTTGCTTGTCAGGAGTTCGGAGGAGTAATAAAAAGTCTTGCGCTGAATTTTTCACCAAATGTAATGGGGTGAAATGACGCTGAGTGATTACTCTTGTTCCCTTCGCGGGTATTAACCCGATCAGGTTCCGCGGATCCCGAATTAACGGTCTCAGCCTGATGCGTTGCATGCTAGGCACTCCGACAAGAGGTTTCAGTATAAGCTTTCCTCGTTATTCTTCAAGCGATAAGTGCGTTGGCTGCTCTCGGCTACCCAAGTCACATACTTATGTATGCTCCTTGGGATATCCTCATTTGCCGCCTTCTTCTCACTTGAATAATTTAGAGGAAAGTAAAATGGAATAAGGTTATTTCCTTGTTATTTTTCAAGGGATAAGTGCTTCCTCGTTATTCTTCGTGCGATAGGTGCGTCGATTTCATAGATTTACCCGAATCACATACTTATGTATGCTCATCGGGATAATTCTATTTATCTCCTTTCTCTAGCACGAATAATTTAGAGGAACCTTTGAAAAGATTAGTTAGTTAAAACCAAAATTAAAATCAAGTTTGAAATTAAAATTGGGCTTACAAACCCCAAGTATATTGCGGCCAATTGTGTTCGAGTGCGGCTTGCGTTAGGCGTTGGTCACCGTTGATAATAAATACTTCATCGGCAAATTGGCACATCGGGAGATCGTTGGCGGAGTCGGTGTAGAAATACACATAGGCGTCAGTGATCGGTTGGTGACGGACCCAAGCTAATAGGCGTTTGACTTTACCTTCTTTAAAGGTTGGAATGCCGTCGATCTCTGTGGTGTAGCAACCATCTTGTTGTTTGATATCGATCCCCATCGCGACATCCGCACCTAGTTTCGCAGCAATTTTTTTCACAATAAATGAAACGGTTGCGGAGATCACAATAATTGGGATCCTTTTAGCTCGATAATTTGCGATCGTTCTAATGGCGTCAGGGTAGACTCGCGGTAAAATCACGTTTTGTACGAAATCATCCAACCAGATATCCACTTGCTCAGCTTTTACATTGGCGAGGGTTTGTAGGTTAAAATGCAGGTAAGTCGGCATATCCAAAGTGCCTGCATTATACTGCGCCATCATGGCTTTATCTGCCTCCACAAATTGTGGGTCGCTAATGATTTGCTTATCCCACAGATATTGTGTCCACAATACACTGCTATCACCTTGAATTAACGTATCATCTAAGTCAAAAATGGCCAGTCGGTTTTGCATTATATTCCTATCTACTTATTAACTAAGTGTGCGAATTTCATTTTTATTAAACATAAGTTCAAGGCGAGTTCCAGGTTCAAATAAACGCTCAGATGAGCGGTTAAGTAAATCCACCGTCATATCACCTGCAGGGGTATTCACACTATAACGAATAATATTGCCAAGCAACTGATGGTCCAATATCACGGCATCAACAGGGTGAGAAATATGGCTACCGTATTGGCGCCCCGCTTCTTTGACATATATAGACTCAGGGCGGATAGCAAGTGTACCTTGTAAATTAAGGCCTAACATCGTATTGGCCTTTTCGGAATCAACAAGGTTGTAATGGCCCATAAAACGAGCGACAAATTCTGTTGCTGGTTGGGTATAAATATTCTCTGCCGTATCACTTTGCACGATCTGCCCTTTATTCATCAAAAAGATCCTATCGGACATGATCATCGCTTCATCTTGATCATGAGTAACAAAAATGGTGGTTAAGCCTAATTCACGTTGAATTTGGCGAATTTGCTGGCGTAAGTGCTTGCGAATCCGTGCATCAAGAGCGGAAAGCGGCTCATCAAGTAACAAAATTTGCGGTTTCATCACTAATGCTCTTGCGAGTGCTACTCGTTGGCGTTGTCCCCCTGATAGTTGATGGGGGAATTGTTGTTCTTTTCCTTGTAATTCAACTAATTCAATCACTTCAGCGACTGCTTTAGATCTGGCTTGGCTATCAATTTTACGCATTTTTAAACCAAACGCGATATTGTCAACCACAGTCATATTGGGAAATAAAGCATAACTTTGGAACACCATACCCACTCCGCGTTGTTGCGCGGCTTGGTGGGTTACATTCTGGCGATTAATATAAAGTTCACCATGATTAAGTTGTTCAAGCCCTGCAATACAGCGTAATAAGGTAGACTTTCCGCAACCACTTGGCCCTAGTAGGGTAATAAATTCACCTTTTTCGATAGTAAATTGAATATCAGCAAATACCTGATTAGTGCCAAAAGATTTGGCTAAATTTTCTGCAATAACATAACTCATCATTCATCTCCTGAACGATTTAATCGCATTGCTAACCACGTCAGCAATAAGGTAAATAGAAAATAAGACATCACCAGGGCAGAAGTGAAGTGTCCGCTGGTTTGTCGCATATTGAAAAGATAGATTTGCAAAGTTTCATAACGTGTTCCCACAAGGATATTGGCAAACACAAATTCACCCATTAAAAATGAAAATGAAATTAATAATGAAACCAACATACCTTTGCGAATATTCGGTAACACAATCATCATGAAGGCTTGGAATGTACTGGCACCGAGTAAATGTGCAGCATCCATTAAGTCTTGCAAATTAATGCCTTGGAAGCTATTCGCAAGCGCACGATACATAAAAGGTAACGTGATGGTGAAATAGGTACCAATCAGGATCCAAGGTGTGCCAACTAACATGAATGGTTCATCAGCAAATATTTGCAGCAAGCCCACCGATGAGACCACAGGCGGGATCGCAAAAGGCAAAATAATGAGTAAATCCATCATCCCTTTGAGTTTGGGGAACCGATAAAATACCGCAAACGTCATGGGTAAAATAATTAATGTGCTAACCAGTAACGTACCAAAGCAAATTATTAATGAACGACCAAATGCCATGAGAAAACGCGGGTCTTGCCACAATTGTAGATACCATTTAATCGACAAGGCATCAGGTAGCACAGTGGCCCCCCAAGAGCTTGCGATGGAATACAAAAATGTGGCGATAATCGGTAGCGCTAATAAGCTAGCAACACAGATTAGTACTAATTTATGAAGCCATAACCCAGAGGATTTATTGCCATTGGTTATGGCTGGGCTAATCGCATTATTATTTTGCATGGTAGCTCCGCTTGATTAACCAATGATGGATGGAAGTTATAAAAGCTAAGATAGCGATAAGTAGCATTGATAACGCAGCAGCCATATTCGGCTCGAGAAATAAATCACCGGAAACTAAACTGGCAATTCGGATAGTCACAAGGTTGTAATTACCACTCGTTAACGCATAAGTACTGGCGTATGCGCCCATTGCATTCGCAATTAGGATAATAAAAGTGCCAAGTAAAGCAGGAGAAAGCACTGGAATAGCGACTTTCAACCAATAGGTTAGCTTACTTGCACCCATCGTTTTCGCTGCGTCTTCCCACTCCGGTTTTAGTGCGTCAAAGGCGGGGTAGAGCAACAACACACCTAATGGGATCTGAAAATACACATATAGCAGCATTAAGCCGCTGGCGCTGTATATATTAAAATCTTCGATAATCCCCCATGATTTGAGTTGTAAGGTAATCGCCCCATTGAAGCCCAAAATAATAATGAATGCGAAAGCAAGGGGAACCCCGCTGAAATTGCTGGCCATGGTGGTGAAGGAAATCATTATTCGGCGAATTTTCCCTTGCATTTTATAAATGGAAAATGCCGTGATACTGGAAATCAATAAGCCAATCACACTACAAATAACGGAAAGCCATAACGTGTTTTCAAACGCTTGCAAGTAAAAATCATTATTGAATACTTCAAGATAGTTACCGAATGACCATGTTTCTTCGTAGATAAAGCTATTAATGAGCACCCAAATCATTGGGGCGATTTGGAATAGACTAAACAACACAAAGAATGGCAAAAGTAGCAGTGCGGCTCGCCAGTGAAAACGAGCAAAGCGTTTTTTCAACATGGCAGTTTTTCCCTGTTGTTGGTATGTCTGTTCACAGGGAGCAGGGATATCAGCCATTACAAATCTCCTCGTAACAGCGCATCACAAACTGGTTTATCGAGAGAGTTGGCACCAAGTAAGTGACAAATGGTTCCGCAAATTGCAGTTTGCTCAATATTGCAGGGTTGATGAGAAAACTGCGAACCGATCACAAACAATGGTACTAAGCACTCTTCGGGGAGCGTTCCACCATGGCTACGATCATTGTTCATCCCATGGTCACTTGTGATCAGAATTTGATAACCTTGCTCAACCCATGTAGGAATATAATTCGATAGGATAATATCTGCATGGCGTGCTGCATTACGGTATTGTGGGGAATCAAAGCCAAACTTATGCCCTGTATCATCTATGTTCATAGGGTGGATCAATAAAAAATCAGGGTTAAATTGAGTCCGTAAATATTCCGCATCGACAAATAAATGGTCATCAGGGTAATGGTCTGCTTGATAAAAGCAGCCGTGTTGGATAGCGAGTGAATCATCGTGGGTGAAACGGTCTCGTAAGGCAACAAAAGGTGCCCGGTTATACAGTTCACTCACCCAATAATAAGCAGCGGCAGCGGTCGTTTTGCCGGCAAGGCGCGCGAGAGAAAATATGCTGTCAAAATGGGATAAACGGACAATTTGGTTATTCACAATACCGCTTTTGACCGGAGGAACGCCTGTTAGTATGCATTCATATAAAGGACGAGACATCGAAGGAAGCTCACACTCTAATTGGTAACATGTTGCGCTGTCGGCTTTGACTAAGCCGTTGAGATAGCCCATACAATGATGGGCTACTGAATAACTTAAACCGTCTAGGACAACAAGTATGACTTTTTCAGACATTAATTTTTCCTAAAATCAATTCATTAAATTACTGCTGGTGGATCAAAACTTGCTGTTGCCACATTTTAGGGAGATTACGAGACGATTTTTCCCAGCCATCTGCATTTTTAATTGGCTGAACATTTTTATATTGTTCTTCTGGTAATAATTTGGCTTTAATATCGTCAGGTAATGTTAGATATTGTGCACGAATTGGCCGAGCGTAGCCTTCAGCAAGGTTTAATTGGCCTTTGTCACTGAAAATAAATTCACGAGCTAATTTTGCTGCATTTGGGTTTTTGGCAAATTTATTGATGATTGTGGTGTAACCTGAAATGACAGAACCGTCAGATGGGATCACAACCGTAAAGCGATCGCGATTGATCTGGTCACGGTAATTCAGTGCGTTAAAGTCCCATAAGATGCCAACTTCGACTTCACCTTTTTCGATATTTGCGACAGTTGGGTCATTAACGGATAGGCGTTTTTGTTTGGCGAGTTCAGCAAAAAATTCAATGGCAGGCTTTAGGTTATTTTCGTCTCCACCACGGGCAAATGCGGCGGCCAGTACAGCATTATTGGCTTGTGCAGCGATTCCAACATCCCCAACGGTGACTTTATATTTCCCTTTGAGTAGGTCATCCCAGCTTTTCGGTGCATCTTTTACTAAATCATTATTGATCATAAAAGCGATAGACCCCGTATAGGCTAAAGCCCAATGGCCATCTTTGTCTTTTGCCCAATCAGGAATTTGTGACCAAGTTGTTGGTTTATAAGGCTGAGTTACTCCTTTTAGCACGGCAACAGGCCCAAAAGAAGCACCGACATCACCAATATCTGCTGTCGCATTATTTTTTTCAGCAGCAAATTTGGCAATTTCTTGGGCGGAGCTCATATCGGTGTCTTGATGTTTCAACCCATATTGTGTCGCTAAGTCTTGCCAAGTTCCTTTCCAATTCGCCCAAGTATCAGGCATCCCAACGCTGTAAACTTGTCCTTCTTTTTTCGCTGCATTGATTAATTCTGTTAAATTAGTCTCGGCAGCTAATGTCACACTGGATGCGGTCAATGATAGTAAAATCGCAGGAACGATAGTTTTCATTATTTTCTCACTTTTGAAGAACGGTGAACCGTATTGGTTACTTAGCATCCTAATTTTAAGACGTGACAGTTAGTTGATCCTTTTATGACAGTTTTTAGACATTTTATGGAATGGAACGTCTAAAAAGTGTCAAAATTGCTAAAGAAAAACAATGAAACAAACGTTTGAATGACTTTGTGTCAAAAAAGTATATTGTGTCATTAATAGATTTATTTTATCGACAATAAAAACTGACAAAAGACGTGAAAAATGAATAAGTTAAGATTATCAGGAACAGAAAGTGGTTGGTGGTTTATCTGTTTTTCCGGGCGTTTGTGGTTACCTCATGGAGACATTCCTCGAGGTATGGCAAAGGACTATTTGTTAGAAGGAAAAACAGCAACACCCATTGGTGAGTGGCAAGGGGAAATCGTCTGGTTGATAGCCGAAAAAATGCCATCAGATATGGCTTCTCCCCGTATTGTTGCTACGCAAGATGAAGGCTTATTTCGCCTCGCTGGGCGAGGTGTGCAATTAGCAGAATTCTATCGCTCTCACCGCTATTGTGGCTATTGCGGTACCGCAATGCGCCATAGTGAAACAGAGTGGGCATGTTTGTGTGATCATTGTCATGAGCGTTATTACCCGCAGATCGCCCCTTGCATTATCGTGGGGATCCGCCGTGATGACCATATTCTATTAGCTCAGCACCGGCGCCATTCGCAAAATCCATTATTTACCGTATTAGCGGGCTTTGTTGAAGTGGGTGAAACACTAGAAGAGGCTGTTATGCGCGAAGTCATGGAAGAGAGCAATATAAAAGTGAAAAATATTCGCTACGTATCTTCACAGCCATGGCCTTTTCCTCATTCTTTAATGATGGGCTTTCTCGCGGATTATGAGAGTGGTGATATTAAAGTAGACCCGAAGGAGTTGGTGAGCGCAAATTGGTATCATTACAATGAACTGCCTTTGATCCCACCCGCGGACACCATAGCTAGGCGTTTGATTGAAGATACGGTCGCATTGTGTCGTCAAAGTGAATATGAAACGGGCGAATAGCACAGCGCTGATATTGTTATCATTAACATGATACAATAATGAACTTCGCTCTTAGCCACTTGCGGCGGCCACTTATAATAATGGAGTAAATA
Organism: Providencia sp. PROV048; assembly: GCF_033688165.1. Taxonomy (NCBI): domain Bacteria; kingdom Pseudomonadati; phylum Pseudomonadota; class Gammaproteobacteria; order Enterobacterales; family Morganellaceae; genus Providencia; species Providencia sp. PROV048. Next base: position 407,855 of record NZ_CP096360.1, read on the forward strand.
ATGACTGAGTTAAAAAATGACCGCTATCTACGTGCTTTGCTACGTCAGCCTGTAGATGTGACCCCTGTATGGATGATGCGTCAAGCAGGGCGTTACCTGCCTGAATATAAAGCAACACGCGCGGAAGCTGGTGATTTTATTGCTCTGTGCAAAAACACCGAATTGGCTTGTGAAGTAACATTGCAGCCATTACGTCGTTTTCCATTAGACGCTGCAATTTTATTTTCTGATATTCTTACCATCCCTGATGCAATGGGGCTTGGGCTATATTTTGAAACGGGAGAAGGCCCCCGTTTCCATAAACCGATTATGAGCGCAACGGATGTAAAAAATATCCCTATCCCTGATCCTGAAATGGAACTTGGTTATGTGATGGACGCCGTTCGTGCCATACGCAAAGCCCTTAACGGTAATGTGCCACTCATTGGTTTCTCCGGTAGTCCGTGGACTCTGGCGACTTATATGGTGGAAGGCGGCAGTAGCAAAGCCTTCACCAAAATCAAAAAGATGATGTACGAAGATCCGAATTCATTGCATTTGTTATTGGATAAACTGGCAGATAGCGTCATTTTATACTTGAATGCGCAAATTCGTGCTGGTGCACAGTCTGTGATGATTTTTGATACATGGGGTGGCGTATTAACTAAGCGTGATTATTTACAGTTTTCACTGAATTATATGCATAAAATTATTGATGGCTTAATTCGTGAAAATGATGGTCGCCGTGTGCCTGTGACCTTATTCACTAAAGGTGGCGGTCAGTGGTTAGAAGAAATGGCAGCAACGGGTTGTGATGCATTAGGCCTTGATTGGACGACTGAAATTGCCGATGCTCGTCGTCGTGTTGGTGATAAAGTTGCCCTGCAAGGAAATATGGACCCATCCATGTTGTACGCACCACCTGCGCGTATAGAAGAAGAAGTACAAAATATTCTATCGGGCTTCGGTCAAGGTGAAGGGCATGTATTCAATTTAGGCCATGGTATCCATCAGGATGTTCCGCCTGAGCATGCTGGTGCATTTGTGGATGCTGTTCACCGTTTATCCCGCCAATATCATCAATAATTATCATTTATTGATGTTCTTGATTTATGGTGTATTTATAGGATCTTGTAAGTACACCATTATCATCTATGATTAAGAATAATTAAATCTCATAAGCAATGGACGCATGATGGTTTTAGATACCCAACGGTTACGAACAGAACAAACTAGCCAAGCTTCAAAAATCATTTTGCATGATGAACTTCCACCACTCAAACTGATTGGTGGAGCGGATGTGGGCTTTGAACAGCAAGGCGCTATTACGCGTGCAGTGGTAGCTGTATTATCTTGGCCACAGTTAGAACTTGTTGAGTATCAAATAGCACGAATACCGACTCAATTGCCTTATATACCGGGGTTACTTTCTTTTCGTGAAGTCCCTGGGTTAATGGCGGCGTGGGAAAAAATACAAAATAAGCCTGAATTAGTACTCGTGGATGGACAAGGGATTGCACATCCACGGCGCTTTGGTGTTGCCTGCCATTTTGGGTTACAAGCTAATATAGCTACAATTGGCGTTGCAAAAAGCCGTTTATGTGGTGATGCGTTTGAGTTAAGTGAAGAACCCGAAAGTGTTCAGCCATTAATGGCAGGTGAAAATCAACTCGGTTGGGTATTGCGGAGCAAAAAACGCTGCAAACCATTATATGTTTCACCTGGTCATAAAGTAGGTTTTTCCTCTTCCTTAGAGTGGGTAAAGCAGTGTCTAAAAGGTTATCGGTTGCCAGAACCGACGCGTTTTGCTGACGGAATTGCATCGAATCGAACGTTTTTTAAGCGAATGAATGAGAAAATCAGCTAATTATCAGCAAAATATGTGGCATTGACAGATTTTCAGGTAAACTGCGAAGTATTAAGATTGATGAGTCAGAAATTATGTTAAGAAATCCCATTCATTTGAGGTTGGAAAAATTAGAAAGCTGGCAACACACGACTTTCATGGCAAGCTTATGTGAAAGAATGTATCCCAACTTTCAGATGTTTTGTCTGCAAACTGAATTTGCCGATGCAAAAGTTTATCGTTCCATCCTTGATTTAGTTTGGGAAACTTTGGTCATTAAAGATAGCAAAGTCAATTTCGACAGTCAGTTAGAAAAATTAGAAGAAATTATCCCATCAGCGGATGATTTCGATATGTATGGTGTGTATCCAGCTATTGATGCCTGTATTGCGTTAGGTGAAATTATCCATTCGAAATTGAGTGGTGAAACCCTTGAGCACGCAATATTGGTTAGCGAAGCATCCATTCGTACGGTTGCCATGCTCGAAATGACTCAAGCAGGGCGGGAAATGACAGAAGAAGAACTCAAAGAAATCCCGGCCGTTGAAGAGGAATGGGATATCCAGTGGGACATTTTCCGGTTACTGGCAGCTTGTGAAGAGCGCGACTTAGAGTTAATTAAAGGATTAAAATCTGACCTACGCGAAGCGGGGGTGAGCAATATAGGTATTACTTTAAGCTGATTTTTGCATTTTCATTATCGAAAACGTGACTTGACGCAGTAATGCTGAGTACTAAGACTTCACATTTGCCCCTACTCTGGTCTACATTTAGGGGCGAGAAGAAGTGGCTATCGGGGGCGTGTATCAGGGGCTGTCAATTTGGCATATCCGACGCACTCGATGCTTTGCAAACGATAAACACACTGTGTAAGGATAATTTATGAATAAGACTGAATTAGTTGATGCTATCGCAGAATCAGCGGACCTGACCAAAGTTCAGGCAAAAGCAGCATTAGAATCTACTCTGAATGCTATTTCTGAAACGCTGAAAAAAGGCGAACAAGTCCAACTGGTCGGTTTCGGTACTTTTAAAGTTAGCCATCGTGCTGCGCGTACTGGTCGTAACCCACAAACTAAAGCAGAAATCCAGATTCCTGCTACAACTGTGCCTGCTTTCTCTGCCGGTAAAGCACTGAAAGAAGCTGTAAAATAAGAACATTGTACAGCCGAATCACCAGAGGGGGTAAAAAACTACCCCTTTTGTTTATTCAAAAAGGGTTGCTGGTGTTGGGAACTATCTCAATGCTAAGCGCCTGTTCTTCTAATGCACCAAAGCTCCCTGAGTTTAGTGCAAGTGGTTTTATTGCCGATGATGGCGTCATTCGTATGTGGCGACTTAATGATGCAAAAAGCCAGCCTCTGGTCTTAATGGTGGTTTATAGCCCCTATAAAGGTACAGACACTTCCGTTAATTTCTTTGAATATCGTTCAGGCAATCTGTGGCAAATTCGCAGCCAAATCTTGAATCAAAAAAACGGTGATATCACCGAACAATTACGCTTCGATAAAAATAATGAGGTTATTTTTATGCAGCGTACTCAAGACGGCTATAAAACACCTCTTTCAACGGATGAAATTACGCGTTGGCGCTTTGAAGCTGAACGTATACTCGAGACAAACACCGCACTTATTGTTGGCGGCGTCAAACTTTATCAAGGTCGCTGGCAACAAGGTAAAGTGACGACTTGTGAAGGTGATGTACGCGAAGTGACTTTTGAGCCCTATGCTGAAAATTGGTTACAGAGCCGTGCGAAAGTGTGGCATTCCCAGCTAAATTTAGCGTGGTTGGAATCTTCTGAGGGGAATCAGCTTTTGATGGTGGCTGACACGGATTTTTGCCGCTGGCAACCTTCTAAAGATTCGTTGTAATATCTCCGCTCGTCGTCTTTCAATCCATAGCGTTGTTGGCTGCTCTCAGCTACTTAGGTCACATACTTATGTATGCTCCCTAAGATATCTTCGTTTGCCGCCTAGCTCTGAATTGAAATACTTAGAGCCGATATTTTTGCTCGTCAACTCGTAGCCTTTCGACCTTCAGCATTGTTGGCCGCGGTGACTTAGCCTAGTCACCTTGCCGTCTAGCTACGAACAGAAATTCTTAGAGTGCTTGTTTGATAGTACAAACAACAATAAAAAAGCTGATAAAAGTTTCCTCTTATCAGCTCAGTAAATGGTTTGGTGCTTTGTATTATTTTATGCGAGCAATAGCGCGGTAACCGATGTCGTTGCGGTAGAAGCTATCATTCCAGTGAATGGTTTTTGCCACTTCATAAGCTTTGGCTTGCGCTTTAGCGATATCATTACCTAATGCTGTTACGCATAGGACGCGACCACCGGCAGTCACGACTTCTCCATCTTTCATGCGAGTACCCGCATGGAAAACTTTGCTATCAGCCGCTTCGGTGGTTGGTAAACCTGAAATTACATCGCCATTGTGGTAGTCACCTGGGTAACCACCCGCAGCAATTACTACCCCTAAAGCAGGGCGCTCATCCCATAATGAATCTTTACCTGCCAGCTCACCTTTCGCCCCCGCTAAACATAAAGCAACTAAATCTGATTGCAAGCGCATCATGATAGGTTGAGTTTCAGGATCACCAAAACGGCAGTTGAATTCGATAACTTTTGGGTTACCTGCTTTATCAATCATTAATCCAGCGTATAAGAAGCCTTGATAGCGGTTTCCTTCTTGGTCCATGCCTTTAACAGTTGGATAAATAACTTGTTCCATCACGCGCTGGTGTATTTCATCTGTCACAACAGGAGCTGGGGAGTAAGCGCCCATTCCACCTGTATTTAGACCTGTATCACCATCACCGACACGTTTATGGTCTTGGCTAGTTGCCATTGGAATGACATTTTCACCATCTACCATAACGATAAAACTTGCTTCTTCACCATCAAGAAACTCTTCGATCACGATACGATGTCCTGCATCACCAAAGGCATTCCCCGCTAACATGTCATGAACAGCTTCTTTTGCTTCTTGCAGAGTCATGGCTACGATAACACCTTTTCCCGCTGCAAGGCCATCTGCTTTGATCACGATTGGCGCACCGACTTTATCTAAGTAAGCTAAAGCAGGTTCAATCTCAGTAAAATTTTCATAGGCCGCGGTAGGAATATGATGGCGAGCTAAAAAGTCCTTAGTAAATGCTTTAGAGCCTTCAAGCTGAGCAGCACCTTTGGTTGGACCAAAAATAGTTAAGCCAGCAGCCTTAAATGCATCTACAACACCAATAACTAATGGTGCTTCAGGGCCGACAATCGTTAAACCAATTTGCTTTTCTTTAGCGAATTGCAGCAACCCATCAATATCGGTTGCAGAAATATTAACGTTCTCAAGGGATGGTTCTAATACTGTGCCTGCATTGCCCGGGGCAACATACACTTTATCTGCTAAAGGGGATTGAGCCGCTTTCCACGCTAAGGCATGTTCACGGCCACCGCCACCAATAATCAAAATATTCATTACTAGGCTCCTAATAATTAGTGACGGAAATGACGCATATTAGTGAAAAGCATTGCAATACCATGTTCATTTGCAGCAGCAATCACTTCTTCATCGCGGATAGAACCACCTGGTTGGATCACACAAGTTACTCCAACAGCAGCTGCGGCATCAATACCATCGCGGAATGGGAAAAAGGCATCTGAGGCCATTGCACAGCCAGCGACTTCTAAGCCTTCATCTGCGGCTTTAATACCTGCAATTTTTGCAGAGTACACACGGCTCATTTGCCCTGCGCCAATACCGATAGTCATATCATTTTTGGCATAAACGATAGCATTGGATTTCACAAATTTTGCGACTTTCCAACAGAATAACGCATCTTTTAGCTCGCGTTCAGTTGGTTGGCGCTTAGTCACAACGCGAAGTTCTTCTTTTTCAACCATTCCTAAGTCACGGTCTTGCACTAATAAACCGCCATTCACGCGTTTAAAGTCTAAACCTGCAACTGGTTTGCTCCATTCACCACATTCAAGTACGCGAACGTTTTGTTTAGTCTCAAGAATAGGCAATGCATCTTTAGCAACAGAAGGCGCGATAATGACTTCTACAAATTGGCGGTCAATGATCGCTTGAGCGGTTTCTTTATCTAATTGACGGTTAAACGCGATAATGCCACCAAAAGCAGACGTTGGGTCAGTTTTGAATGCGTTATCATAAGCTGTATGAATAGAATCACCGATAGCGACACCACAAGGGTTAGCATGTTTGACAATTACACAAGCAGGTTCTTCTAATGATTTAACACACTCAAGAGCCGCATCGGTATCAGCGATATTATTATAAGACAGGGCTTTACCTTGAATTTGTTGTGCAGTTGCAATAGAAGCTTCTTTTGGGTTTTCTTCTATATAAAAAGCAGCATCTTGGTGGCTGTTCTCTCCATAACGCATGTCTTGTTTTTTTATAAAATTTAAATTCAAGGTGCGAGGAAAACGGCCAGAAGGTTGGGTCGTATCACCATAATAAGGGGCAACTAATTCACCAAAGTAATTCGCAATCATGCTGTCATAAGCAGCTGTGTGTTCGAAAGCTTTTATTGCGAGGTCAAACCGAGTTGACCAATTTAGCGAGTTTTCGTGGTTATCCATCTCATCAATGATGGTTTGATAGTCATTACTATTCACCACAATTGCTACATCTTTATGATTTTTAGCCGCGGAGCGCACCATGGTTGGGCCGCCGATATCAATATTTTCTACAGCATCTTCAAGAGTGCAATTTGGTTTTGCCACTGTTTGGGCAAAAGGGTACAGATTAACAACGACCATATCGATAGGGGCAATATCATACTGTTGCATAATGGCATCATCCGTACCGCGACGACCTAAAATTCCGCCATGCACTTTCGGGTGCAATGTTTTCACTCGACCATCCATCATTTCAGGAAACCCAGTGTAATCTGAAACTTCAGTTACGTTTAGTCCTGACTCAGCAAGTAACTTTGCAGTACCGCCAGTAGATAGAAGCTCAACACCACGTTGAGATAACGCCTTAGCGAATTCAACAACCCCTGTTTTATCAGACACACTAAGCAGGGCACGACGAATAGGACGAAGCAGTTGCATGAGATAGATCCCTTGGATTTGAATAAATAAGGCAATAACGAATATCAGTCAGTAAAAACTCAAAGAGCTTTTCTTATATACCTATTATATCTATTGATGAAAGCAAAGCGGAATTGGCCAGCTTTCCCTATAACAATATATAAGTCACTAACAATTTCAGAACATAAAAACAAAATCAATGCCGAAATTTCGAGCCAATTGTAACGCAAACGTTTGCGTAATGCGCGATAATTTTTAAATTATTTTCATGTTGTGGATAACTTCGTGTATAAGTCGGTATAAGTAGGGGTTTTGCTGTGTAATGCAGCAGTTGAATAAAAAAATGCAAAAAAGGGGTTGCCAGATTTTTCTGACTCCCTATAATGCGCATCCACTGACCGGGAACAAGACAACGCAAAGCGCGATGAACACTGAAACGGCAGCGAGAGATTCTGAAAAGAAAAAGCAAAAAATTGCTTGACTCTCACGGAGGAAAACGTAATATACGCCTCCTCGCAGCAACGACCGAAAGGTTGGTTTTCATAAAGAAAAGCTGCAACGCTCTTTAACAATTTATCAGACAATCTGTGTGGGCACTCACAGGACACTATCAAAAAAATATTTGATTTTAAGTCTTGAAGAGTGACTAACACGTTAATTCATATATATGAAATAAGGTAGTAACGCTTATTTTGGAAGGATAACGCGAAGGCGAGCAAAGATAACCCGAGACAGTACTTAGGTACGGCGAGGGAAGCGATGCGAAGCCGACAAAGTTAGCCGAACAAAAGAACGTTACGGTCAGTAAGACATTCTTTGAGCATCAAGCTTTTTAATTGAAGAGTTTGATCATGGCTCAGATTGAACGCTGGCGGCAGGCCTAACACATGCAAGTCGAGCGGTAACAGGGGAAGCTTGCTTCTCGCTGACGAGCGGCGGACGGGTGAGTAATGTATGGGGATCTGCCCGATAGAGGGGGATAACTACTGGAAACGGTAGCTAATACCGCATAATCTCTAAGGAGCAAAGCAGGGGAACTTCGGTCCTTGCGCTATCGGATGAACCCATATGGGATTAGCTAGTAGGTGAGGTAATGGCTCACCTAGGCGACGATCCCTAGCTGGTCTGAGAGGATGATCAGCCACACTGGGACTGAGACACGGCCCAGACTCCTACGGGAGGCAGCAGTGGGGAATATTGCACAATGGGCGCAAGCCTGATGCAGCCATGCCGCGTGTATGAAGAAGGCCCTAGGGTTGTAAAGTACTTTCAGTCGGGAGGAAGGCGTTGTTGCTAATATCAACAACGATTGACGTTACCGACAGAAGAAGCACCGGCTAACTCCGTGCCAGCAGCCGCGGTAATACGGAGGGTGCAAGCGTTAATCGGAATTACTGGGCGTAAAGCGCACGCAGGCGGTTGATTAAGTTAGATGTGAAATCCCCGGGCTTAACCTGGGAATGGCATCTAAGACTGGTCAGCTAGAGTCTTGTAGAGGGGGGTAGAATTCCATGTGTAGCGGTGAAATGCGTAGAGATGTGGAGGAATACCGGTGGCGAAGGCGGCCCCCTGGACAAAGACTGACGCTCAGGTGCGAAAGCGTGGGGAGCAAACAGGATTAGATACCCTGGTAGTCCACGCTGTAAACGATGTCGATTTGAAGGTTGTTCCCTAGAGGAGTGGCTTTCGGAGCTAACGCGTTAAATCGACCGCCTGGGGAGTACGGCCGCAAGGTTAAAACTCAAATGAATTGACGGGGGCCCGCACAAGCGGTGGAGCATGTGGTTTAATTCGATGCAACGCGAAGAACCTTACCTACTCTTGACATCCAGAGAATTTAGCAGAGATGCTTTAGTGCCTTCGGGAACTCTGAGACAGGTGCTGCATGGCTGTCGTCAGCTCGTGTTGTGAAATGTTGGGTTAAGTCCCGCAACGAGCGCAACCCTTATCCTTTGTTGCCAGCGACTCGGTCGGGAACTCAAAGGAGACTGCCGGTGATAAACCGGAGGAAGGTGGGGATGACGTCAAGTCATCATGGCCCTTACGAGTAGGGCTACACACGTGCTACAATGGCGTATACAAAGAGAAGCGACCTCGCGAGAGCAAGCGGAACTCATAAAGTACGTCGTAGTCCGGATTGGAGTCTGCAACTCGACTCCATGAAGTCGGAATCGCTAGTAATCGTAGATCAGAATGCTACGGTGAATACGTTCCCGGGCCTTGTACACACCGCCCGTCACACCATGGGAGTGGGTTGCAAAAGAAGTAGGTAGCTTAACCTTCGGGAGGGCGCTTACCACTTTGTGATTCATGACTGGGGTGAAGTCGTAACAAGGTAACCGTAGGGGAACCTGCGGTTGGATCACCTCCTTACCATTGAAGTGTTTTTGTGAAGTGCTCACACAGATTGTCTGATAGAAAGTAGAGCAATAGGCTATACGTGGGAGACTTATTCGAGAGAATAGGACTTACATGAAAGCACAAAAGTTTTTGTGATTTTCGTGTCCCCTTCGTCTAGAGGCCTAGGACACCGCCCTTTCACGGCGGTAACAGGGGTTCGAATCCCCTAGGGGACGCCAATTGCGCCGATATCGAGTGAAAGACGATGTCCCCAATAATGATTAAGCCAATTATATTGTAGTTGGTTTAACAATTATGCTCTTTAACAATCTGGAACAAGCTGAAAATTGAAAACAACGCACATTGTTTATCGCTTAAACAATGTGAGAGTCTCTCAAAATTTCAGACCTGAAATTTTCGGTCACTTTAGCGAGTGGCATGAGCGAGCAGTCAGTCCTTCGCGGCGGCCAGCGCACAGCAAGCGCAGCATACATAAGTATGTGAGCATTGCGAGCACTGCCCAACAAAGAAGGAATGCACGCACAGCCATGACAGTAAGGTGAACGTTGAAACAATTTCGGGTTGTGAGGTTAAGCGACTAAGCGTACACGGTGGATGCCTAGGCAATCAGAGGCGATGAAGGACGTGCTAATCTGCGATAAGCGTCGGTAAGGTGATATGAACCGTTACAACCGACGATTTCCGAATGGGGAAACCCAGTGCAATTCGTTGCACTATCGTTTGATGAATACATAGTCAAACGAAGCGAACCGGGGGAACTGAAACATCTCAGTACCCCGAGGAAAAGAAATCAACCGAGATTCCCCTAGTAGCGGCGAGCGAACGGGGAGCAGCCCAGAGTCTTAATCAGCATTAGCATCAGGAGAACGGTCTGGAAAGTCCGGCAGTAAAGGGTGATAGCCCCGTATCCGAAGGTGTTAGTGTTGTGAACTCGACGAGTAGGGCGGGACACGTGTTATCCTGTCTGAATATGGGGGGACCATCCTCCAAGGCTAAATACTCCTGATTGACCGATAGTGAACCAGTACCGTGAGGGAAAGGCGAAAAGAACCCCGGCGAGGGGAGTGAAATAGAACCTGAAACCGTGTACGTACAAGCAGTGGGAGCCCCATCACTCAAGTGCCTCGGCAATTGAGTGAGGGTGTAAAACCATCACAATAACAGCGCAGGATTTGCCAACAAGATTGGCTGATTTTTTCAAGCCGCAGCGCAGTGGACATCGAAGTCCATGAGCAGCGGAAGTTAAAAAATCGGGCAAGATTGGCCGCAAAGACAAGCGGGACATTTGAGGATGGGGTGACTGCGTACCTTTTGTATAATGGGTCAGCGACTTATATTCTGTAGCAAGGTTAACCGTATAGGGGAGCCGTAGGGAAACCGAGTCTTAACTGGGCGAATGAGTTGCAGGGTATAGACCCGAAACCCGGTGATCTAGCCATGGGCAGGTTGAAGGTTGGGTAACACTAACTGGAGGACCGAACCGACTAATGTTGAAAAATTAGCGGATGACTTGTGGCTGGGGGTGAAAGGCCAATCAAACCGGGAGATAGCTGGTTCTCCCCGAAAGCTATTTAGGTAGCGCCTCGTGAACTCATCTTCGGGGGTAGAGCACTGTTTCGACTAGGGGGTCATCCCGACTTACCAACTCGATGCAAACTACGAATACCGAAGAATGTTATCACGGGAGACACACGGCGGGTGCTAACGTTCGTCGTGAAGAGGGAAACAACCCAGACCGCCAGCTAAGGTCCCAAAGTCATAGTTAAGTGGGAAACGAAGTGGGAAGGCTCAGACAGCCAGGATGTTGGCTTAGAAGCAGCCATCATTTAAAGAAAGCGTAATAGCTCACTGGTCGAGTCGGCCTGCGCGGAAGATGTAACGGGGCTAAACTATGCACCGAAGCTGCGGCAGCGAACGTATCACTTAAACTGATTAAGTGATACTCAAATGTATCAAAACGATTGACGGAGCGAAGCGACGTCAATGCGTCCAACAAAGTCGAGGCGGAAACGTCAGGCAGTCAGTTTAAGGATACGTTCGTTGGGTAGGGGAGCGTTCTGTAAGCCTGTGAAGGTGTGCTGTGAGGCATGCTGGAGGTATCAGAAGTGCGAATGCTGACATAAGTAACGATAATGCGGGTGAAAAACCCGCACGCCGGAAGACCAAGGGTTCCTGTCCAACGTTAATCGGGGCAGGGTGAGTCGACCCCTAAGGCGAGGCAGAAATGCGTAGTCGATGGGAAACGGGTTAATATTCCCGTACTGGTGATAATTGCGATGGGGGGACGGAGAAGGCTAGGCTATCCGGGCGACGGTTGTCCCGGTTTAAGGATGTAGGCAGGTGAATTAGGCAAATCCGGTTCACTATATGCTGAGGTCCGACGACGAGTCACTACGGTGATGAAGTAGCTCATGCCCCGCTTCCAGGAAAAGCCTCTAAGCTCTAGATTATCATTAATCGTACCCCAAACCGACACAGGTGGTCAGGTAGAGAATACTCAGGCGCTTGAGAGAACTCGGGTGAAGGAACTAGGCAAAATGGTGCCGTAACTTCGGGAGAAGGCACGCTGGCATTAGGTGAAGTGGTTTACCCATGGAGCTGAAGCCAGTCGCAGATACCAGCTGGCTGCAACTGTTTATTAAAAACACAGCACTGTGCAAACACGAAAGTGGACGTATACGGTGTGACGCCTGCCCGGTGCTGGAAGGTTAATTGATGGGGTTATCCGTAAGGAGAAGCTCTTGATCGAAGCCCCAGTAAACGGCGGCCGTAACTATAACGGTCCTAAGGTAGCGAAATTCCTTGTCGGGTAAGTTCCGACCTGCACGAATGGCGTAATGATGGCCAGGCTGTCTCCACCCGAGACTCAGTGAAATTGAACTCGCTGTGAAGATGCAGTGTACCCGCGGCAAGACGGAAAGACCCCGTGAACCTTTACTATAGCTTGACACTGAACATTGAGCCTTGATGTGTAGGATAGGTGGGAGGCTTTGAAGTGTGGACGCCAGTCTGCATGGAGCCAACCTTGAAATACCACCCTTTAATGTTTGATGTTCTAACGTTGCCCCATTATCTGGGGTGCGGACAGTGTCTGGTGGGTAGTTTGACTGGGGCGGTCTCCTCCCAAAGAGTAACGGAGGAGCACGAAGGTTGGCTAAGCATGGTCGGACATCATGCGGTTAGTGCAAAGGCATAAGCCAGCTTGACTGCGAGAGTGACGGCTCGAGCAGGTACGAAAGTAGGTCTTAGTGATCCGGTGGTTCTGAATGGAAGGGCCATCGCTCAACGGATAAAAGGTACTCCGGGGATAACAGGCTGATACCGCCCAAGAGTTCATATCGACGGCGGTGTTTGGCACCTCGATGTCGGCTCATCACATCCTGGGGCTGAAGTAGGTCCCAAGGGTACGGCTGTTCGCCGTTTAAAGTGGTACGCGAGCTGGGTTTAGAACGTCGTGAGACAGTTCGGTCCCTATCTGCCGTGGGCGTTGGAAGATTGAAAGGGGCTGCTCCTAGTACGAGAGGACCGGAGTGGACGCACCACTGGTGTTCGGGTTGTCATGCCAATGGCATTGCCCGGTAGCTAAGTGCGGAAGAGATAACCGCTGAAAGCATCTAAGCGGGAAACTTGCCTTGAGATGAGTCTTCCCTGACTCTTTAAGAGTCCTAAAGGAACGTTTAAGACTAAGACGTTGATAGGTTGGGTGTGTAAGCGTAGCGATACGTTGAGCTAACCAATACTAATGAACCGTGAGGCTTAACCTGACAACACCGAAGGTGTTTTAGAGAGATGGAGTTGTTTTCGAGAAGTGAGAAGCCGGAAGGTGAAGGACACGCAGCTTGTTTGAGATTGAGGTTCTGGTTTAGTGAAGAAAAAACTAAACGGGAACACACAGAATTTGTCTGGCGGCAATAGCGCGGTGGTCCCACCTGACCCCATGCCGAACTCAGCAGTGAAACGCCGTAGCGCCGATGGTAGTGTGGGGTCTCCCCATGTGAGAGTAGGGAACTGCCAGACATTAAATTAGTGAGAAAGCCACCCATTGGGTGGCTTTTTTGCGTTTGGAGAAAAAAAGAAAAACAGTGGGTGTTGAGATTAGGAGGGGGGCCTAAGCTTTAGTTCCTCAGTTCCTTAATGCTTTACTCCCTAATTTTAATTCCTTTTTTATCGCTTACTTTCTCATTAGACGATGTATTACACGTCTCTTCATCTTTTTTAGCTACTCTTGGGGCTCCCCTCTATCTATCACCATCATTAATGAGAGTGCGTGATGCAAAGTAGTGAGTAACAGCTCACAGATTATTTAGGGTAGCGGAATTTTAATAAAATCAAATAAATATTGTGGGTTGGGTGTTTCCCCATCACGGTAATGAATGACATCGCTTGAGCCAAAGTAGTCAGTAACAACTCACTTGTTGAAAGGGATGGTGGCTGCTAGTGATGGTGAGATGGCAGGAGTTAGGAGAAGTAATGGAGGGGGAGCGGTTGTATTGGTGCGCTGAATGGATATTGTGGATGCAAAGTAGTGAGTAACAGCTCACAGATTGTTTAGGGTAGCGGAATTTTAAGAATATCACGAGAGTACTGTGGATTGGATGTTTGCCCATCACGGTGATGAATGATACCGCTTGAGTCAAAGTAGTAAGTAACAACTCACTTGTTGTTTTGCGGAAAAGATAACTTTAAAAATATCAAATGAGTACTGTGGATTAGGTGTTTGCCCATCACGATGATGAATGACACCACTTGAGTCAAAGTAGTAAGTAACAACTCACTTGTTGAAGGGGATGGTGGCTGTTGGTGAAGGTGGGGTGGCAGGAGTTAGGAGAAGCAATGGGGGATAAGCGGTTGTATTGGTGTGACGAATAGATATTCTAAATGCAAAGTAGTGAGTAACAACTTCGGTTTAATATTTTAATTGAATTCAAATCGTCATCATAATTTGGAAGCCAGTATAGCAGCTAGAATAAGAGCCCAATCAAATAACAGTATCTTAGATATTATTCACAGAATAATTACTAATAGCTTATGGCAAATAAAAGTAGTAATCACTAATACAATATATTGAAGATAAGAAGGTTAATAGCTGTATATAATTATTAGAAATAAACTATAAGTTACAGTGCTTGAAATTATTTCATTTAACCTTGAAAGGCTCGACAAGACGGATAACATTAGTTAGATTATTTAGCATTCTAGAAGTCTAAACGTATAAACAGATAAAAGAGGGGATGAATGATGCCTATTCGTTTACCAGATGAACTACCGGCAGTTAATTTCTTGAGAGAAGAAAATGTTTTTGTTATGACAACAACAAGAGCAAGTCATCAAGAGATCCGTCCCTTGAAAGTATTAATACTCAATTTGATGCCGAAAAAGATAGAAACTGAAAACCAGTTTCTGCGTTTGCTGTCGAACACACCATTACAGGTTGATATTCAACTATTACGAATTGACCAGCGAGAATCAAAGAATACCCCAACGGAGCACTTAAATACCTTTTATTGTGATTTTGAAGATATACAGGATCAAAACTTTGATGGCTTAATTGTAACGGGAGCTCCGTTAGGTCTGGTTGAGTTTAATGACGTATTATACTGGCAACAAATAGAAAGGGTGATAGCTTGGGCGAAACAACATGTGACATCAACCCTTTTCGTTTGTTGGGCTGTACAAGCGGCTTTAAAGGTATTGTATGACTTACCAAAATGGACTAGAGAAGAAAAATTATCAGGTATTTATCAGCATGATACGTTAGAGCCGTACGCTTTATTAACTAGAGGGTTTGATGGCTCATTTTATGCGCCTCACTCTCGATACGCTGATTTTCCTGAAGATCTTATCCGACAGCATACTGACCTAGAGATTTTAGCAAGTTCACAGGAGGCTGGTGCTTATTTGTTTGGGTCAAAAGACAAACGCTTAGCATTTGTGACAGGCCATCCTGAATATGATGGAGATACTCTTGCACAAGAATATTGGCGTGATCTAGATGCTGGTATTTCTCCTCAGATCCCATGCAATTATTTCAAAAATGATGATCCCAACAACCCTCCGCTCGTGAGTTGGCGTAGTCATGGGCACTTGTTGTTCTCAAATTGGTTGAATTATTATGTGTACCAGATCACACCTTTTGATCTTACGAATATGGAACCAACGTTAGATTAAAAAAAGAAATATAAATTTAAGAATTGCAATAAAATAAGTTTTTTTACTGGTTCCACCAGTTTAAATCAAGCTTATATAGTAGAAAGTGGAGCCACAGTTAGTCTGAAAGCAGCTATTTATTAGCTGCTTTTTTTGTTTTCAAAGAAAAATTTTAAAAATACAGTTTTCTATAATTAGTTGATTTAACGACTATTTAACATTTTTGACTAGTTAAAGGAATGGTTAATCAATTTATAAATTTATTTAAAATTCATTATTATCAATAAGATATTTGACTTTTTAATTAAAATGGAAATCGTTTTTGATTTATATCTATTTTGATCTTATGCTTATTTCATAGTCAACGATGAATGAGGGTTTGGTCGATGGAGCAGCAATTATCTATATCGGAATTAACATTCACAAAGAATATTGAACAGTTTGAAAGACAAGTATTACATATTGATTCTATTGCATTTCTTTCTAAACTAGTTGAAGAGTTTCTTCCTCGCCGAGAAAAATTATTAAAAGATAGAGAGGTCAGACAGCAAAAGATAGATGCTGGTTCTTTACCTAACTTTATTTCAGAATTTGATTCCATAAAAAAATCAGATTGGAAAATTCAAAGTATCCCTGAAGATTTACAAGATCGCCGTGTCGAAATTACGGGTCCGGTTGAACGTAAAATGGTTATTAATGCCTTAAATGCCAATGTAAAAGTATTTATGGCAGATTTTGAAGATTCCCTTTCACCTTCATGGGAAAAATTGATCGATGGCCAAATCAATTTAAGGGATGCGATCCGCGGTGATATTTCTTATACCAATGAAAATGGAAAGGTTTACCAATTAAAATCAAATCCAGCAGTTTTGATTGCTCGTGTTCGTGGTCTTCATTTAGATGAAAAACATGTTTTATCAGGAAGTAAGCCTATTCCTGGAGGCCTGTTTGATTTCGCTATTTACTTTTTTAATAACTATCAAGCGTTATTAGAAAAAGGGAGTGGTCCTTACTTTTATATCCCAAAACTTGAGTCTTGTCAGGAAGCAAAATGGTGGAGCGATGTTTTTAGTCTGGCTGAAGACTCCGTGGGTATACCTCGGGGCACGATCAAAGCAACTGTACTGATCGAAACATTACCTGCTGTATTCCAAATGGATGAAATCTTATATCACATGCGTCACCACATTGTGGGGCTGAATTGTGGGCGTTGGGACTACATATTTAGTTATATCAAAACATTGAAAGAGCATGCTGACCGAGTATTGCCAGACCGCCAAGTTGTCACAATGACACAATCATTTTTAAGTGCCTATTCGCGCTTATTAATTAAAACGTGCCACCGTCGTGGAGCATTTGCGATGGGGGGAATGTCTGCTTTTATACCGAGCAAGGACCCCCAAGAAAATGAAACTATTCTAGCGAAAGTAAAAGCAGACAAAGAACTAGAAGCGAGAAATGGGCACGATGGCTCTTGGGTTGCACATCCGGGTTTAGCGGATACCGTTATGAATGTGTTTGATCAAGCACTTGGTCGGCACCAAAACCAGCTACATGTATCTCGTGATTTCGATGAAGAAATTACGGCTGACCAGCTATTAGAGCCTTGTGAGGGCGAACGAACCGAGGCGGGGATGCGGGCTAACATTCGTGTTGCAGTGCAATATATTGAATCATGGATTTCAGGGAATGGCTGTGTACCTATCTATGGTTTGATGGAAGATGCTGCGACAGCAGAAATTTCACGTACTTCAATTTGGCAATGGATCCGCCACGGTAAAACATTGTCTACCGGTGAAAAAGTCACTAAGGCATTATTTGAAGAAATGCTGGATGAAGAGTTACAGGTTATCCAAAAAGAACTTGGTGATAAGCGCTTTCAAAGCGGCCGCTTTCGTGAGGCTGCGGAATTAATGCGACGCATTACAACGCAGGATGAACTTATAGAATTCCTAACTATCCCCGGATACCAATTATTAGATTAAGCATAGTAAATAGAAAATTCGATAAACCCTACATATTCTTATAAAGGAAGTGGATCATGACTACATCGCGCTTAGAACAAATTGCCCAATTAGAAAGTGAATGGAAAAAACCACGTTGGAAAGGTATTACTCGCCCATATACTGCGGAAGAAGTAGTGAAATTACGTGGTTCTGTGAATATCGAACACTCTTTAGCACGCAAAGGTGCAGAACGCTTTTGGGAGCAATTACATGGTGGTTCAAAGAAAGGTTATGTAAATGCACTGGGAGCTTTAACCGGTGGGCAAGCGTTACAACAAGCGAAAGCAGGTATTGAAGCTATTTATTTGTCAGGTTGGCAGGTAGCCGCGGATGCAAATACTTCATCAAGTATGTATCCAGACCAATCACTTTACCCTGTCGATTCAGTACCATCGGTAGTTAAGAAAATTAATAATACATTCCGTCGGGCAGACCAAATTCAGTGGGCGAATGGTATTGGCCCTGACAACAAAGAGTATATTGATTATTTTTTACCTATTATCGCGGATGCGGAAGCTGGGTTTGGTGGCGTATTAAATGCCTTCGAACTTATGAAAAATATGATAGAGGCAGGGGCTGCGGCTGTCCATTTTGAAGATCAATTAGCCGCGGTTAAGAAGTGTGGTCATATGGGTGGGAAAGTCCTTGTACCTACTCAAGAAGCGATTCAGAAGCTGGTTGCTGCTCGTTTAGCGGCGGATGTTTCAGGTGTACCAACTATTTTGGTTGCTAGAACAGATGCCGATGCAGCCGATCTTCTAACATCTGACTGCGATGCTTATGATGCGGCTTTTGTTACTGGAGAACGCACCTCTGAAGGTTTTTTCCGTACCAAAGCAGGAATTGAGCAAGCAATTAGTCGTGGGTTAGCTTATGCACCTTACGCAGACCTTGTTTGGTGTGAAACGTCAAAACCTGACCTTGAAGCGGCAAGACAGTTTGCTGAAGCTATTCATGCTAAATTCCCTGGTAAATTATTAGCTTACAACTGTTCTCCATCATTTAATTGGAAAAAGAATTTAGATGACAGCACGATTGCACGATTCCAAGATGAGCTTTCAGCAATGGGGTACCGCTTCCAATTCATTACGTTAGCAGGTATTCACAGTATGTGGTTCAACATGTTTGACTTAGCTCATTCCTATGCACAAGGTGAAGGCATGAAGCATTATGTTGAAAAAGTCCAAGAGTGTGAGTTTGCTGCAATTAATAAAGGTTATACCTTCTCTTCGCATCAACAGGAGGTAGGAACAGGCTATTTTGATAAAGTGACAACAGTTATTCAAGGGGGCACTTCATCAGTGACAGCATTAACTGGCTCGACTGAAGAAGAGCAATTCTAGTCAGATTATTTCCCTTTCAATCGGTGTTTCTGTTGGTTAGCTGTATCTGTTAATTTTTCAGGCACGTTTAGTGCCTGTTTTTTATTCAAAATAAGTCTGTATTCTTATAGGAGTGGTTATGATATTGACGACAGAACAGATAATAGCTCAAACCATTTTACAGGGTTTTGATGCTCAATATGGTCGTTTCCTTGAGATAACCTCAGGTGCACAAGAAAGGTTTGAGCAGGCAGATTGGCATGCAATTCAGCATGCGATGAAAAGAAGAATTCAGCTGTATGATCACCATGTTGGTTTAGTTGTCGCTCAGCTACAGTTTATGGGGCTAGTTCAATCTTTAACACCCGATAAACTGGCTCAAATAAAAAATGTTTATAAAACCTTATTACCAGATTACCCAAGGTTTGAAATAGCAGAAAGCTTCTTTAATTCAGTTTACTGCCGGTTATTTCAGCATCGGGAGCTTACACAAGATAACTTATTTATTTTTACATCCCAGCCTGCAAGGCGTTTTTCTATTTCTCCTAGGCCACTAGCTCGAGAATACTTTGTTAATAATAATTTAGAGGAGGTATTGTTCACAATATTAAGTGGGTTACCACTAAGGCTAAAGTGGCGTAATTTGGATTTAGATATTCATTGTATTATCAATGTATTGAAAACAAAATTTCCTGATATTGAAACCCAAAAAGTCAGTTTTCATATTGCAAATGAGTTATTTTACCGTAATAAGGCAGCTTGGCTAGTTGGTAAAATTTATATTAATGATGAGGTTCACCCATTCTTACTTCCTATTCACCATGATGATTGTCAGCGCATTTATATTGATGCGTGTTTAACTGAGTTTGATGAAGCCAGTATTGTATTTGGTTTTGCTCGGTCCTATTTTATGGTGTATGCCCCTTTTCCAGCAGCACTGGTTTTTTGGTTGAGGGAGATCTTACCCAGTAAGTCAATTGCTGAATTATATATGGCAATTGGTTGTCAAAAGCATGGAAAAACAGAGTATTACAGAGAATATCTCGCCTATATTAATTTTTCACGAGAGCAATTTACCGTTGCACCAGGTGTTAAAGGAATGGTGATGTTGGTCTTTACGTCCCCTTCTTTCGATCGTGTTTTTAAAATTATTAAGGATCAATTTGCGCCACAAAAGCAAGTAACACGAGAACGAGTTTTAGAATGCTATCGTTTGGTTAAAGAGCACGATAGAGTTGGCCGTATGGCTGACACCCAAGAGTTTGAAAATTTTGTGATTAGTAAGTTTTCCATCAGCGATGAGTTAATGGTGGAATTATTGAAAGAGGTTCCATCTCAAATTGAAGATTTAGGCGATAACATATTGATTCGTCATTTGTACATGGAAAGAAAGATGATCCCATTGAATATTTATATGGATAATGCCACTGACGCGCAATTACATAATGCATTAAATGAATATGGCTGGGCGATTAAACAGTTAGCGGCTGCGAATATTTTCCCCGGAGATATGTTGTTTAAAAATTTTGGAGTAACGCGGCATGGCCGTGTTGTTTTTTATGATTATGATGAAATTTGTTATATGACAGAGGTGAATTTTCGTAAAATTCCTGAACCATTATACCCTGAGCAAGAATTATCTAGTGAGCCATGGTATAGCATTGGTGAGCAAGATGTTTTCCCTGAAGAGTTTGCTTCTTTTATTTGCCAAAATGAGAAAATTCGTCATTACTTGCAACAATATCATGCAGATTTATTTTCCGCAGATTATTGGCAAAAGTTACAAAATAGAATTTTGGCGGGGCACGTAGAAGATGTTTATGCCTATCGTGAGGAATTACGTTTTTGCCATAAATTCAGTGAGGTTGCATAAGTATAATACGCAACTAATGGGAATAGTCGCGTATTAATTAAAGGCAATTAAAAACGACTCAGCAAGCATTGAGTCGTTTTTCGGGAATGCTATTTTTTTGCGCCTTGTACAGCTTCTTGAGCAAGTTGGGTAATTTTTTCATAATTGCCTGAATTCAAAGCCTCTTCAGGCACTAACCAAGAGCCACCAATACACAGAACACTATCTAATTCTAAATAGTTAAGGTAATTATCTAGCGATATTCCACCGGTTGGGCAAAATTTGACTTGTGAGAAAGGGCCCGCAATGGCTTTTAACGCTTTAACCCCACCATTGGCTTCCGCTGGGAAAAATTTGAACTCTTTCAGGCCATATTGCATACCAAGCATAAGTTCAGAAACAGTTGAAATTCCAGGGATTAAAGGAATATCTCCTTTGGTTGCTGCATTGAGTAATTCATCTGTCAAACCGGGACTAATTGCGAATTGTGCTCCAGCTTTAGTAACTTCAGCGAGTTGTTTTGCATTAATAACAGTACCTGCGCCAATAATAGCCTCAGGTACTTCTTTTGCAATGAGGCGAATAGCATCGATAGCACACTCCGTACGTAAAGTGACTTCTAACACTCTAATGCCACCTTTGACTAATGCTTTTGCAAGAGGAACCGCTTGTTCTAATTTTTTGATAACAATAACAGGGACGACAGGGCCTTGTTTTAATATGCTTTCAGCGGTCATTTTCCAATTATTCATTTTCTATTCCTATTCAATGAAAATAGATTAAAAATCAATACTACAAGCACCTTCTTCGGCACCTGATAAATGTTTTCTTAATGCACCGAAAAGCTCCCTTCCACAACCACTACGCTCAGCAGTTAAATCAGCCTCGAAGGGTTGGCGTTTATTGAGTTCTTCTTCATCAACTAGTAATTGTAATTCTCCAGTCAATGCATTTACCCTAATGATATCGCCATTTTTTACTTTTGCTAACAACCCACCATTATAAGCTTCAGGGGTGACATGAATTGCAGATGGTACTTTACCGGATGCTCCGGATAAGCGGCCATCAGTAACTAACGCGACTTTGTAGCCTTTATCCATAAGTACACCAAGAGGAGGCATGAGTTTATGAAGTTCAGGCATGCCATTCGCGGATGGCCCTTGGAAGCGGACAACAATAATACAATCTTTATTAAGCTCACCTGCTTCAAAGTGTGATGCAATCTCATTTTGGTTGTTAAATACGACTGCTGGAGCTTCAATAACTTGATTTTCTTCAGGAACCGCGGATGTTTTCATCACGGCACGCCCTAAGTTACCAGAAAGTAATTTTGTGCCCCCATGAGGTGAGAATGGGTGTTCTATTTCAGCGATAACATCAGGATTAAACGAGGATTTAGGGCCTTCTCGCCATTCAAGTTGGCCATTATTTAGCCAAGGTTCCATGGTGTAACGCTCTAGTCCGAATCCTGCTACGGTATGGACATCGTTATATAATAAACCTTTTTGTAATAGCTGGTGGATAAGCAAAGCTACGCCACCTGCGGCTTGGAATTGGTTGATATCCGCTTGGCCATTAGGATAGATACGGCAAATAAGTGGAACAATAGCTGAAATATCGGAAAAATCATCCCAATTGATAATGATCCCTGCGGCTCTTGCTATAGCAACAAGATGCATGGTTAAGTTAGTTGAGCCTCCCGTCGCGAGCAATGCGACGATACCGTTGACAATAACTTTTTCGTTAACCAGTTGACCGATAGGTAAGTACTGGCCCGATTGTTCAGTTAAACGCGTAATTTGTCGTGCGGCAGCTTCTGTTAATGCATCCCGTAGTGGAGAGTCAGGTGGTATAAATGACGCACCGGGTAGATGTAACCCCATGACCTCCATCATCATTTGATTCGAGTTGGCAGTACCGTAAAAAGTACAGGTGCCGATCCCATGGTAAGAGGCGGCTTCGGCTTCTAATAAAGCGAGTCGATCAACTTTGCCTTCAGCATACAGCTGGCGAATACGAACCTTTTCTTTATTTGGTAAGCCTGTTGCCATTGGACCTGCTGGGACAAATATTGCAGGAAGGTGACCAAATGAAAGTGCGCCAAGCATTAAGCCTGGAACAATTTTGTCGCAAATACCTAAATAGAGCGCACCATCAAACATATTATGGGATAGGCCAATGGCAGTTGACATGGCAATGACATCTCGACTTAGCATCGATAGTTCCATCCCATCTTGCCCTTGGGTTACGCCATCACACATTGCTGGGACACCCGCAGCGACTTGGCCAATTGAGCCAGCTTCTAATAATGCTTTTTTGAGTTGTTCAGGGTACTTGTCGTAGGGACGATGAGCAGAAAGCATATCATTGTAGGAATTGATGATTGCAATATCAGAGCGAGTCATGCTTTTAAGAATTTGTTTTTCTTCGCTTTGGCATGCTGCAAAGCCATGGGCAAGGTTACCGCAAGCGAGTGATGCTCGATGGACGGTCATACAACGAGCCTGCTCTATTTTTTTGAGGTAAGCAGCTCGAGTCTTCACTGAACGAGAGATGATACGTTGAGTGATGCGATCAAGTTCTTTATTGATCACCGAAGGATTTGTCTCTTTAGAGGTGGTCACGCTCATGATAATTGCTCCATAGTGCAGTAAAAAGATGAATCAAACTGCAAGTCAATTTGGGTTGTGCCTATTGTTATTTACTCTAGTACTATAGCATCAATGTTACCGGTAACATTGTTCAATGAAAGCGGAGGAGTTGCAATATAGAAAATGAACATTCGAAGCTATCTGTGATCTGAATCAAATTTATATTATGGTGTGGACAGGGTAGGAAATAGACAAATAAGCATGCTATAGTGGCTTAGTTGATGATTTTATCATCAAAATTCAATTAGATGATTGTCGAAGGTTAGGTTGTATTCATGAGAAGAGCGGCAGGATGTTAAGGCTAGTTATAGCTGCATTTATATTGTTATTGGCAAATTTTGTTAGGGCTGAGGTTATCTTAGCTTCGGGGTCATATAAAATTTTAACTGAAGTTTTTAATGAACAAACGGCAATGCAGTTACAGAATGCGTCACAAGCAGAAAAAATTGATGTATTGACCCGATATTTTTTAACTACACCTTACAATAAACAAACTTTGAATATGAGTCCGCTATCACCTGAAGAATTGGTGATTAATTTGAAAGAGATGGACTGTATGACATTCATAGAGTACATCGAGGCTTTTAAGCGTTCTAACAATTACGAGCAGTTTGTTTCAAATTTAATCAATATTCGTTATATCAACCAAAATATTACATTTAAACATCGGCGGCATTTTTTCTCTGATTGGGTGCAAGAACCTGAGGCAATTGTGGTAGATATTACTAGCGAAATAAGCCCACACTTTATTCGTGTAAATAAACAACTTAATTTGAAAAATTATAACCAGCGATATATATCAGGTTTGCCTGTTAAAAGTAGACTAATAAACTATATTCCAGTTAAATATGTGGATGATGATTTAGCATTAAGATTAAAGTCAGGGGATTACATTGGTGTTTATTCAAAGGATGATGGATTAGATGTAAGTCATGTGGGGGTTGTAATACGTAAAGATAATAAAACAATATTTAGAAATGCTTCTTCACTACGTAGAAATCTTCAGGTTATTGATATCGAACTGAACGATTACTTAAAAGGGAAGGCCGGGATTGTTGTTTTTAGGCCGAAATCAGATTATTAGCCTGACTATAGAGAATATTATAATAATAAGATAAATTATTAATCTGTTTTTTGATATAAAAAAGGGAAAACACAATTTTTGCGTATGTAAAAATTTAACATATAGAGTGAAAATTATTTAATAATAAAAAATAGATAATTATTTTGATTAGTTACTAATTATTTCTAGTAACATTTAAAATGTAAAAGTATATTAAATTATCGATTTGATCAAAAAAAACATATAGAAATGTAATTTAATTATAAAGATAAAAAAACTTTTATAAAGCAATGGATTACTTTACATATATTATTTTCCTCATTTTTTTTGTATATAAAAATGATGTTTGTCTATCAATCTTGTTATCTTTGATTGCTCATAACTATTTTAAATAGTTATGATTAATTTTATAATGAATAATACTAGCTAAATTATTTTTCTTATTTACATTTAGGAGATGGTTATGCATATAGCTAAAAAGAAAAATATTTATGCATTACTAGGTAATCATTTACGTAAGGCTAGAGTGAGTAAAGGGTTATCAGGAAATGAGCTGGGTTCGATTATTCATTTGAGCCAACAGCAAGTATCACGATATGAGTTAGGTATTAATAAGTTGAGTTTAGATAAACTAATTGAAATTGTAATTTTTTTAGATATTGATATTAATGAGATTACTAAAATCATTGCTAAGCAGGTTGAGTATGAAAAAATGAGTTAGCGATAACCTAAGCAAGATAATTTTTATTTTCTTTTTATAACATTTTATGAATAATTTATTCCCTTTTAAAATGCCTAGTATAAAAAATAGGTTATAACTTATACGTTATAGAGAATTAGACGATTAATTTTGCATAGTACTCGAAAAAAATATGTCTATGGTAACTACTTAAAATTAAATTCTAGAAATAAGAATAATCAATTCAATATGTCTCTATTTTAAGGAGGGGAGCTTATTAGTGATCATAATTATAATTTTTTCTGGCGCTTCTCTCTCTACTTTTTCCAATGTTCCCTACCATTTAATAGAAGGGGATGTTTTTCGTTAATAAGAAAACCTTTTTTGTTTCTAATATGAGCTAAAAAGGTTTTAACATGATGTATTTAAACATTTATTTCATTTTCTATTATCTGTTTTTCTAAAAAAAATAAGCATTGTGATGTTGTTGGTGCATGAAAATTGATAGTATTGCAGATGACACAATGCTTAAATAAAGCTTAATGAATAATATAGTAAGGCTATGGTTTGATGTTCAAATATATAGGGATATTGTTTGCTTTTTTACTATTAGGCTGTTCGGCCTCGAACAAAGGTTACTATCTCGATAACCGTTACCCATCAAAAAATAGTAGTCAGCGCATTCAATATGTCATTATTCACTACACCGTTTCCGATGATGCGCGTTCCATAGCCACACTAACGCAAGGCAAAGTGAGCTCCCATTTTCTCATACCGAGTGTACCTGAAACTAAAAATGGCCAGCCTGTTGTATTACAACTCGTTCCCGAATCATTAAAAGCATGGCATGCAGGTGAAAGTTATTGGCTACAGCATAATGGTTTGAATGATATTTCTATTGGAATTGAAATCGTTAATGCAGGGGGACAAAAGGATGCTAAAGGAAAGCAACTGTGGGCTCCTTACAATGAAGCGCAAATTGTGGCATTGATACCTCTCATCCAAGATATTATGCAGCGCTATAGTATTCCCCCAGAAAATATTATTGGTCACAGTGATATCGCACCACTTCGCAAGCAGGACCCAGGCAAGGCATTTCCATGGCAACGTCTTGCTCAACATGGTATAGGGGCTTGGCCTGACCCAAAAACAGTCACTAAATTTCTGGCGGGGCGTAATGCCAATGAGCCCGCAAGCGTGTTACGCATTCAAAAAGCGCTTAATTTTTATGGATATTCAACAATCCCGCTATCAGGTAAGTTAGATCCACAGACGAAAAAAACATTGCGTGCTTTCCAATTGCATTTCCGACCGCGAGATATTGAAGGACAAGCGGACGCTGAAACAGAGGCTATCGCGTTGTCACTCATTGAAAAGTATCGTGATATGCAAAAATTTAAGTTATTTGAAAAGACTCTGAAGTTGCCTACTATTTCAACAAATCAGCAAGGTGATTAGAGGGCAGTAAAAAGCTTTGTAAGGTTAAGTGAAATACAGGTTGCTTTGTATTTCACTTTCACTGTTTAGCTAGCGGTTTGCGCCATATTCATGGCTTATTTCTTTTGCGGCTTTGATAACCATAGCGCCTAATTCAGTAATACGGTCGTCAGTGATACGTGATAATGGGCCTGAAATAGAAATGGCTGCGAAAGCTTCTTTGTGTTCATCATAAATACAAGCCCCAATACAGCGTAACCCTAATGCATGCTCTTCGTCATCATAAGAAAAACCTTGCTTTTTAGCCTGTTGTAAATTCTCTTTTAAAGCTGATGGGTTAGTTAATGTATAAGGCGTATAAGCATGTAAACCTTTACGGCTTAAAAGTGGAACCAGTTTGTCTTCTGGTAAGTTAGCAATGAATGCTTTGCCTGCCCCCGAGGCGTGTAATGGCAGTTTTCCACCGATTGGTGCTGACATTCTCATTAGCGCATTGCATTGTACTTGGTCAACAATGACGGCATCGTACTCTGTATGGTCTAGGATAGCTAAGTTGACAGTTTCCCCCGATTCATCCATTAAGCGGCGTAGTATTGGGTGGACGAGGGCTAACAAATTACGACTCTCTAAAAAGCTGCTACCAATGATAAAAGCATGAGAAGCAATAACCCATAGGCCTAAATCACCAGTTTGGCGAACAAAACCATGTTGTTCTAAAGTCATTAAAAGGCGATGTGTTGTTGAGTTGGGTAAGCCAGCTTGCATCGCAAGGTCAGTGAGGGCAATTCCCCCTGTCGATTCGGAAATATATTCCAATAGTGTTAATCCACGACTTAATGATTGAACTTGTCCTGCTGCAGCTGCGCCACTCGCCGGCCCTTTTGCTTTTTTAAGTTTCTTAGTAATTGGTGCCGTTGCCATTAAGTCTCTCCTGACTGTCATTTAGCTTCTATTATGAACTATTTCACTTGAAAATACTCATCGGATCAGTGAAAAGTGTGCTCTTGTGCAACCTTGAAAAACTCTCATCATAACAGCGAATTTTCACGAGAGAAGTTGTGATAGGATGTTAAAGGTAAAAATTTGACTTATTTCTCAGTGTTCCATTTTAGGAGGGCAGTGCAGTGTCCGCAAAAGTTACTCAATTAGAACAAGAATTAAAAAAACGTATATTGGTATTAGATGGTGCAATGGGAACAATGATCCAACAACATAAGTTGTCGGAAGCCCAGTTTCGCGGAGAACGATTTGCGGATTGGCCGAGTGATTTAAAGGGAAATAATGATCTATTAGTCTTAACTCAGCCAGATATTATTCGAGATATTCATTCTCAATACTTTGAAGCGGGCGCGGATATTGTTGAAACCAATACTTTTAACTCAACATCCATTGCGATGGCTGATTATAAAATGGAATCACTTTCCGCTGAAATTAACGAGGTTGCTGCACGCCTTGCCCGTGAATGTGCTGATGAGTGGACACGTAAAACCCCTGACCAGCCGCGTTATGTTGCCGGAGTTTTAGGCCCGACAAACCGCACTGCTTCTATTTCTCCTGATGTTAATGATCCTGCTTATCGCAATATCACCTTTGATCAACTCGTTGAAGCCTACCGTGAATCTACCCGATCTTTAGTAAAAGGTGGGGTAGATCTGATCATGATCGAAACCATTTTTGACACATTGAATGCGAAAGCCGCGATCTTTGCGGTAGAAACCGAACTGGAAGCTTTGGGTGTTTCTCTACCTATTATGATCTCGGGTACGATCACGGATGCTTCAGGCCGGACATTATCAGGGCAAACAACAGAAGCATTTTATAACTCATTGCGCCATGCGCAGCCGATATCATTTGGCTTGAACTGTGCATTAGGCCCGGATGAGTTGCGCCAGTATATTGCTGAATTATCAAGGATTGCGGAATGTTATGTCAGTGCGCACCCTAATGCAGGGCTGCCGAATGCGTTTGGTGAATATGATCTTGATGCGCAAAATATGGCTGAACAAATTCATGAATGGGCAACCGCAGGGTTCTTAAATATTGTTGGTGGGTGTTGTGGAACGACGCCATTACATATCAAAAAAATGGCAGAAGCCGTAAAAGGCATCACACCACGTCAATTACCGTCACTACCTGTTGAATGCCGTTTATCGGGTTTAGAACCGTTAAATATTGGCGAAAAATCGTTATTTGTTAACGTTGGGGAAAGAACCAATGTGACGGGATCAGCAAAATTTAAGCGGCTGATTAAAGAAGAAAATTACCAAGAAGCCTTAGATGTGGCACGTCAGCAAGTTGAAAATGGTGCGCAAATCATCGACATCAATATGGATGAAGGGATGTTGGACTCCCATGCGGCGATGGTGCGTTTCTTGAATCTGATTGCTGGTGAGCCAGATATTGCTCGCGTGCCAATTATGATTGACTCCTCAAAATGGGAGGTGATCGAGGCGGGGCTTAAGTGCATACAAGGTAAAGGGATCGTCAATTCAATCTCAATGAAAGAGGGGGTTGAGGCATTTATTGAGCATGCTAAATTATTGCGCAAATATGGTGCTGCGGTGGTCGTCATGGCATTTGATGAAGTTGGCCAAGCAGATACACGTGAGCGGAAAATTGAAATTTGTCGCCGTGCTTATCAGATCCTTACCGAAGAGGTGGGCTTCCCTCCTGAAGACATTATTTTTGACCCAAATATTTTTGCCGTAGCCACAGGAATCGAAGAGCATAATAACTATGCCGTTGATTTTATTGAAGTCTGTAAGGACATTAAGGCTCAGTTACCTTATGCGATGATTTCTGGCGGGGTTTCCAACGTCTCCTTTTCATTTAGAGGGAACGACCCTGTACGTGAAGCAATTCATGCTGTTTTCCTGTATTACGCCATTCGTAATGGAATGGATATGGGGATCGTTAATGCGGGGCAGCTCGCTATCTATGATGACCTGCCTACTGAATTAAAAGACGCTGTTGAAGATGTGATTTTAAACCGCCGTGATGACAGTACAGAACGTTTGCTTGAACTGGCGGAAAAATACCGTGGAGCAGGGGCAGGAGAGCAGCAAGTTCAACAAGCGGAATGGCGTAGTTGGGAAGTTGAAAAGCGTCTTGAATACGCATTAGTGAAAGGCATTACCGAATTTATCATTGAAGATACTGAAGAAACACGCCAACGTGCTTCCAGCCCAATCGAAGTGATTGAAGGCCCCTTGATGAATGGTATGAATGTGGTTGGAGACCTATTTGGGGAAGGAAAAATGTTCTTACCTCAAGTGGTGAAATCTGCTCGGGTGATGAAACAAGCCGTAGCCTATTTAGAACCTTATATTCAAGAGCTTAAGCAGTCAGGTAGTAGTGCAGGAAAAATCTTACTCGCGACGGTAAAGGGCGATGTTCATGATATAGGCAAAAATATCGTTGGGGTTGTTCTGCAGTGTAATAACTATGAAATCATTGATTTAGGCGTGATGGTTCCGTGTGAAACTATTCTAAAAACAGCACGTGAAGAGAACGTTGATATTATTGGGTTATCCGGTTTGATCACGCCATCTCTTGATGAAATGGTGCACGTAGCTAAAGAGATGGAAAGACAAGGGTTTACCTTGCCATTACTGATTGGTGGGGCGACAACATCAAAAGCACACACTGCCGTGAAAATTGAGCCTAATTATAGTGGGCCAACGACTTACGTGCAAAATGCCTCTCGAACTGTGGGGGTTGTCGCAGCGCTATTGTCAGCAACACAAAAAGCAGATTTTGTTGCGCGCACTCGCCGTGAATATGAAACGGTTCGTCAGCAACATGGCCGTAGAAGGCCAAAAACACCGCCTGTGGCACTGGATGTGGCACGCGCTAATGCGGTTAATATTGATTGGCAACATTACCAACCACCTGCGCCAAAATTTCTTGGTATTCAAGAAGTCACCGCATCTATTTCAACGCTGAGAAACTATATTGATTGGACGCCATTTTTTATGACGTGGTCGCTGGCAGGTAAATACCCGCGGATCTTAGAGGATGAAGTGGTCGGTTCTGAAGCGCGTAAGCTATTGAAAGATGCTAATAATATGTTAGATAAGCTTGATAAAGAAAGCTTATTAACGCCAAAAGGTATTTTTGGCTTATTCCCTGCAAACCGGGTTGGCGATGATATTGAAATTTATACCGATGAGTCGCGAAACCATGTGCAAGTCATGGGGCTGAATTTACGCCAACAAACTTTAAAAACTGAGTTTCCAAACTATTGTTTATCTGACTTTGTCGCGCCAAAGGACAGTGGTAAAGCCGATTATATTGGGGCTTTCGCAGTGACAGGGGGCTTAGAAGAAGACGCGCTTGCTGATGCATATGAACAACAGCATGATGATTATAATAAAATTATGGTTAAAGCGCTGGCGGATAGGCTAGCGGAGGCATTTGCTGAATATCTACACCAACAAGTCCGCATGCAATATTGGGGTTATGCAGACGATGAAAACTTGAGTAATGAAGAACTTATTCGCGAAAATTACCAAGGGATCCGCCCTGCACCGGGGTATCCGGCTTGCCCTGAGCATACAGAAAAGGCAAAAATTTGGCAGTTACTGGACGTGGAAACGCAAATTGGTATGCAACTCACCAGTTCCTATGCGATGTGGCCAGGGGCCTCGGTATCAGGCTGGTATTTTAGCCATCCTGAAAGTAAATATTTTGCGGTAGCCCAGCTACAAAAAGACCAAATTGAGGATTATGCAAAGCGTAAAGGGATGTCGGTGACGGAGTTGGAGCGTTGGCTAGCGCCAAACTTAGCTTATGACCCTGAAGATTAAAACAAGATCAATACATTGATTTTTCATGCATTCGGCACCATCTTATAGGTAATACATTAGAGGGGGCCAATGATGAGCTATGAATTTATTATTGAAGAAGAACTGCCACGCTCGGCAGTTTTTCCTTATCAGATCCAAAACAGTGCGGCGCCTGAAACGTTCATGATGAGCGAAGACGCGGTGAGCGCTATGATGAGTGTTTTACAGATCATGGATAAGCTTGATACCGATGATTCACTGGATGAGCACTGTTTTAATCAGATTTGGTTAAGAAGCGAGCTAACACCTGCAAGAGCAGAAGAAATTTACCTATTTTTAGAAGAAAATTTAGCAGTAGAACCCGTGCCTTCAGAGGACGAAATCGCGGCTTTTCATCAAGCCCAAATCGATGAAAATAAGCTGTTATCTCAAGAAAGCCCGAAAGACGGTATGGTACCCGTGCATAAATTTTCGACCAATGACGGTTGGTTGGTGACCACGAAAGAGTGTGAATGGATTGCGGAAGTGTTTTCACCAGAACTGGTGAGTGAAAACCACTTTGTCGTTTCTCAGATCTCTGAACTGTGTAAGATTAGCCACCGCACATTGGAAGCTCTGTTAATTGAGTGGGGTAAATTTAATTTATTTGCCAGTAAACACGGTGGTTACCGCGTTAACTAAGTACTGCGACTTATTTCGGAGACAAAAGTTTCAGCAAGAAGCTGGCGTCTCCCCCGTTTTCTTAATAATTCCTTTGTTATTCTACTTTTTCAGCCAACATCCCTTATGAATTTTTTATTGGAGTGATATGTTAATGACATAACGCCAATAAATAGGTCATGGTGATGAAATTACGTTCTTTTCTGTTAGTTCTCTATGTTAGCGGTATTTCCCTTGCGCAAGCTGGCAATATCGTTGAAGCACCTTCTACGAAAGATAAACCGAATACGCTACAGGCGCAGCCTAAAAGCATGCCTATTCCTGATGAATTCAAAGCAAAATTGAAGCTAGCGAATGCCGGAGATGAAGAGGCAATGGTGGATGTTGGGCTTGCTTATATGGATGGGACTGAATTTTTAGACGTCAATGAGCAAGAGGCTTATCGTTGGTTTAAAAAGGTGGCTGACCGAGATAATACAGATGGAGATTATTACCTTGGGATGTTATTGCAAAATCAGGAAAAATACCGACAAGCGGAACAATGGTATCGCAGAGGTGCTGAAAAAGGCGATGCTTATTGCCAATATGCGATGGGTTACTTATATGAACATGGCATTGGGGTTGAGCAAAATTTAAAGCAAGCGAAAGCATGGTATGCAGAGGCCGCGGAGCAAGAACATGCTAACGCACAGTTTGCGATGGGGTTGTTTTATCATGATGGGTTAGGTGGTGATATTGATTACCAGAAGGCTCGAGAGTGGTATGAAAGAAGTGCGGGAAATAATATTGCAGCCGCAGTGAATAACTTAGCAGTGATGTATGAAAATGGTGAGGGTGTAGAGCCGGACGCCGAAATGGCGATTTATTTATATCGTCAAGCTGCCAATATGGGCTCTGCGACAGCACAAGTGAATATGGGTGATTTTTATCAAGAAGGTCATAGCGCAATAGAAAAGAATAGCTACCAAGCGATGTACTGGTATAAACGCGCTGCGCAACAGAACAATATTGCGGCCCAACTGGCGATTGCGAAAGCCTATGAACAAGGTAATGGCGTTGGTAAAGATCTCGCTGAAGCTTTTCTATGGTATGAACGAGCAGCACAAAATAAATCCCAAGAAGCTGGAATGAAGGTAGCTGAATTCTATGAAAAAGGGTTAGGGGGGATTAAAAAAGACCCCAAAAAGGCTATTGAGTGGTATATATCACTTGCCAACAGTGATGGTAAAGCGGCTCAAATTAAGTTAGCGGAACTATATGTGTCTGGTGAGCTGAAAAATGTTGATGTGAATGACATTTTGAGTTGGTTGCTGATTGCGCAAGAAAATAACATCGAAGCTCAAAACCAGTTAGCTATCTTTTATTTAACGGGAACGGGTGTGGCGAAAAACACACACAGAGCACGGCAATTGCTGGAAAAAGCGGCATTTAATAAAAATAGCGATGCCCAAAACAACCTTGCGGTGATGTATGCACGAGGCGAGGGCGGTGAGAAAAATATTTTTCGTTCAGTAATGTGGTTTGAACGAGCGGTAGAACTCGGTAATGAAACCGCAAAAAGGAACTTGGCGCTTTTAAAACAGAATAAAGGCGTGACGGGAAAAATGTTGCAATACACTGGTAGTGTTGCGCAACCCAGCAAAAATGCTAGAGAGGATTAATTGTATAATATAGAAGGCGATCGAAATGATCGCCTTCTAGTATTTTGATCAAACTTCCACACTATTCGAATAAGTTACTGTGCAAAGTACGAACGATCTCTTCAGCATCATTTCCAGGTACCAATAAACAAATATTGTGGCTACTTGCTCCATAGCTGATCATACGAATATTGAATGACTCAAGTGCCCCAAAAATTTGTCTTCCGAGGCCATTCACTTGCGACAGCTCATTACCAATGATTGCGACGAGCGCTAAATCTTCTTCCACTTCAACACGGCATAATGCGGATAGCTCGGTCATTAGCGCATTGGTGAGTAAACTGCCGTTAGTTCCCGTTGAACCTGTTGTGTCTAAGGTTAGGGCGACACTGACCTCTGAAGTCGTAATTAGATCCACTGAAATATTGTGGCGCAGTAAAATGGTGAAAATTTCCGCTAAGAAACCGCGTGCGTGCAGCATTTTTAGACTGTGCAAGGTGAGTAGCGTTTGTTTACGGCGCAGTGCTAATGCCCTAAATTGTGGTGGATTCGTGGTTTTATCACACACAATGGTGCCGCCGGCTTCGGGGGCTTTACTTGAACCGACAAAAACTGGGATCCCCGCACGTACTGCAGGAAGGAGTGTCGCAGGATGCAAAATTTTTGCGCCAAAGGTCGCCATTTCTGCCGCTTCATCGAAAGCAATTTCATCAATGCGTTGGGCACTCGGTACGACGCGAGGGTCAGTGGTGTAAATTCCAGGAACGTCAGTCCAAATATCTACACGTGATAAATTAAGGACTTCAGCTAACAAAGCGGCGGTGTAGTCACTTCCACCGCGCCCAAGAGTGGTCGTGCGGCCTTTTTCATCACGACCAATAAACCCTTGAGTAATGACAACCGACTCAGTAAGGCGTGGCATGAGTTGTTGTTCTGACAATGCTTTTAGCTGAGCAAGTTCTGGTTCAGCGCGGCCAAAGCTGTCATTCGTTCTCATCACTTTGCGTACGTCAAACCATTGGGAGTTAGCATTACGTTGGCGTAGTACTTCAACAAATAGTAAGGTTGACATTAATTCGCCGTGGCTCACCATTTCATCCGTTAATGCATCAGAAGTGGCTAAAGCAGCCGAATCAGCTAAATGAGCAATATTATCGAGTAATCGATTGATTTCCTCACGAATAACATCAGCAGTTTGTAAGTTATCAATAATTGCGTATTGAATATCCTTCACTTTTTTCAGCAGTTCATTACGTTTATCAGCATCGCAACCTTCGGCCAGTTCGATTAATAAATTGGTAATGCCAGCAGAGGCGGAAAGTACCACAACTCGCACATTTGGGTTGGAGAGAACAATATTGGCGCTGTTGTTCATCGCTTCAAAGTTAGCGACGCTAGTGCCGCCAAATTTGGCGATAACATACTGATGATTGTCTGTTGAAGACGCTGCGATATTCATGGTGTCAATCCCTTTGGTTAAACCTAATCTTTATATAGATTTATCGGGTAAATAGGATTGCGTCAATCAAGAATCGAAGTAAATCAGTAATTCTAATGATAGGTAATTTATTATCGGTTTTCTCAATATCTCTTGTCATACTAGTCAGATAAATCAGTTACTCTGAATATGGTATTTCCGTGAAAACGTTAATTAAGTCTGGAAAAGTCGCTCAGAATTGGGGAATATCAATATAACGCAGAAAACCGATAAGTCTCGTTTTCGTGACGGGGTACAATCTATTTCTATTTAAAATTATTTGGAGAGTGTTATCCATGAGAAGTATTAATCCAAGCCAGACGGCTGCATGGCGGGCGCTAGAGCAACATTTTGCGCAAATGAAAAATGTCCATATGCGCGATTTGTTTGCACAGGATAAAGACCGCTTCACTCATTTTTCAGCAACGTTCGATGGTCAAATCTTAGTGGATTTCTCCAAAAATAGAATTACGCAAGAAACATTGGAACATTTATTGGCCTTAGCAAAAGAAACAGAGCTAGAAAGTGCCATTAATAGTATGTTCAAGGGTGAAAAAATCAACCGCACGGAAGACCGTGCTGTGCTGCATACGGCTTTACGTAATCGCGACAACACACCAATTTACGTAGATGGCAAAGATGTGATGCCTGACGTTAATGCTGTGCTGGAAAAAATGCAGCAATTTAGCCAACGCATTATTAGTGGTGAATGGAAAGGCTTTACGGGTAAGGCGATTACCGATGTTGTGAATATCGGGATTGGCGGTTCAGACCTTGGTCCATTTATGGTGACAGAAGCACTGCGTCCATACAAAAACCACCTAAACATGCATTTTGTATCGAATGTGGATGGTACGCAAATTGCGGAAACACTGAAAAAGCTGAACCCAGAAACAACACTGTTTTTAATTGCGTCCAAAACCTTTACAACGCAAGAAACCATGACGAATGCGCATTCTGCTCGTGATTGGTTCTTGGCGGCGGCAAAAGATGAAAGTCAAGTGGCTAAGCATTTTGTGGCACTTTCAACGAATGGCGAAGAAGTCGCGAAGTTTGGTATTGATACCAACAATATGTTTGAATTTTGGGATTGGGTTGGTGGCCGTTATTCATTATGGTCAGCGATTGGTTTATCCATTATTTTATCGGTCGGCTTTGATAGTTTCGTTCAATTATTGAACGGTGCCCATGCGATGGATAAACATTTCACCCAAACTCCGCTAGAAAAGAACATCCCCGTATTGTTAGGTTTGATTGGCATTTGGTACAACAATTTTTTTGAAGCGGAAACTGAAGCGATTCTGCCATACGACCAATACATGCATCGTTTTGCCGCTTACTTCCAACAAGGTAATATGGAATCGAACGGTAAATATATTGGTCGTGATGGAAAACCTGTTACTTATCAAACGGGCCCGATTATTTGGGGTGAGCCGGGAACCAATGGCCAACATGCGTTTTATCAGTTGATCCACCAAGGAACTAAGATGATCCCATGTGATTTTATCGCACCTGCGGTAACCCATAACCCGTTAGGGGATCATCACGAAAAATTATTATCTAATTTCTTTGCGCAAACCGAAGCACTGGCGTTTGGTAAAACTCGTGAAGTGGTTGATGCCGAGTTTGCTGCGCAAGGTAAAAATGTCGCGGATATGGAATATGTTGCGCCTTATAAGGTGTTTGAAGGCAACCG
Organism: Providencia sp. PROV048; assembly: GCF_033688165.1. Lineage (NCBI taxonomy): Bacteria > Pseudomonadati > Pseudomonadota > Gammaproteobacteria > Enterobacterales > Morganellaceae > Providencia > Providencia sp. PROV048. Next base: position 444,518 of record NZ_CP096360.1, read on the forward strand.
CCCAACTAACTCTATCTTATTGAAATCAATCACGCCATATTCGTTAGGTGCATTGATTGCGATGTATGAGCACAAAATATTCACTCAAGGGGCGATTTTAAATATCTTTACTTTCGACCAATGGGGCGTGGAGTTAGGTAAACAACTCGCAAGCCGTATCCTGCCTGAATTAGAAAATAATGATACCGTGAGTAGCCATGATAGCTCGACCAATGGTTTGATTAACAGCTACAAAGCTTGGCGATAAATTAATAACGTATTATTTAAATAGTTAAATGTAAGGTAGGAAGTTCCTACCTTACATTGTTTAACTGACATACTGTCCATCAGGCTGTTTTTTAATCAAACAAATTCATTTTGTTACGATATTAATGAATTTTATTATTATCGATAACTTGCTAGTAATTAAAAAATTTTTCACTATATTTTTACATTTTGTGTTGAAAATGTGACTTTTTATATAAATTGTTAGCTAACTTTAACCTTGTCGTAAAACAACGTGATATCCTATTGCGTAAGAAATACAGTAAATCATAACCATGTTATTCATGGTGGAATTTTAAGTAATGGATGAAACGCTTTTTACTTCTCAGCCGATTCACTGGCTGGCGGAGAACGATAAAAACGATAAAATAGTGCCTGCCAATATACTAGATTGGCTACTAGAGCTTGGCTCCATGACAAAACGTTTTGAGCAGCATAGCCAGCAAGTTACCGTGATACCTTATTTAGAGCGCTATGTATCGCAAGATAAGCTGAGCGCGGATGAAGTGCAGTCTCTACCTGAAAGCCCGCGTTATTGGGTCAGAGAAGTTGTCATGTATGGAGATGGTATCCCTTGGTTACTGGGCCGAACAATAATCCCTGAAGAAACACTGACTGATGATGACCAACAACTGGTGGATATTGGGAGAATGCCATTAGGGCGTTATTTATTTAGCCGCGAGAGTTTAACTCGAGATTATATCCATATTGGTTCTTGCGCAAATCGGTGGGTACGTAGTTCTCGGTTAAGACTATCGAATAAACCGTTGCTGTTAACAGAAATATTTTTACCTGAATCACCTGCATATCGCTAACTATCCTAAGTACTTTGAGTTTTCAGGTCTCTGCAATGACACTATGCCAACAAATATAAATCAGTAAGTTGCCGAGTTTGGTGGTATTAAAATATACCTAATTTGAAGTATGATGGAATTCGAAAAGGAGCACGATAAAGTGGAGGGAAGTATGACGCTAAGTAAATGGCATGCATACAGCCGTTTAATGCGTATTGATAGACCCATTGGCTCATTGTTGCTATTGTGGCCGACGTATTGGGCATTATGGATTGCGGCTCAAGGTACGCCAAGTTTACATCTTTTGATTGTATTTACTGCTGGCGTATTCTTTATGCGTGCTGCTGGTTGTGTCATTAATGATTTTGCTGACCGCCATTTTGATGGCCACGTAGAGCGGACTAAACACCGCCCACTCCCGAGTGGGGACGTAACAGAAAAAGAAGCAAAAATATTGTTTGCAAGCCTTGTTGGCCTCTCTTTTCTGCTAGTTTTGACACTCAATTCCATGACCATTTGGTTGTCGGTTGCAGGTTTGGCTTTGGCATGGGTTTATCCCTTTGTTAAGAGAGTCAGTAACTTACCCCAAGTGGTATTAGGTGCGGCTTTTGGTTGGTCAATTCCAATGTCTTTCTCTGCTGTTGGTGAAACTTTGCCAGTTGTTTGTTGGTTACTGTTTTTAGTTAATATTATTTGGTCGGTGATCTACGATACTCAGTATGCAATGGTAGACCGCGATGATGATTTAAAAATTGGTGTGAAATCAACCGCTATTCTATTCGGGCAATATGACAAACTGATTATTGGTTTGCTGCAATTACTGATGGTTGGCTTATTATTGGTGATTGGCTCACTGGCGGGTTTAGGAACCCTTTATTATATTTCATTAGTGTTAGTTGCGGGTTTATTTATCTATCAGCAGCAATTGATGGTTAACCGTGAACGTGCGCCTTGCTTTAAAGCTTTTATGAACAATAACTTTGTTGGCTTAATATTGTTTATTGGTATTTTTATCAGTTATTTTTAAATTACAGTTATTGAGCCAAAGTGAAAAAGGTCATGTTATTTCTAACATGACCTTTTTTGTTTTATTGGCTTGAGAAAAGGCGATTAGCTTTTCACTTGTTCCGGAGATTGCGTGCTTTCAGTTAGTTTTTTTTCAGAAAACTCATCATCTTGACTAACACTTTCAATGGTTAAGCGAATCTCAGGTGACATCAAGCGAGCCAGAACGGCATACAGTTTCTGTGCATTGGTTACAAAGATATCATTTTCATTATTATCAATGTAGCCTTCCTCTCTTAGGGTATCGACCAATGTGGAGAATACCGCTTTATCAAAGAATTCAGGAGCGTTAATACCGTGTAGAACAGAAAGGCGTTGCGCAAGGATACGACTTTGTTTTTCCAGTGTATTACGGCTAATTTCCGGGCTCGCATTGAGTAATGACAATGTGATTGCATAACGTTGTAAAGTTTCACGAACGCCTGCGGCTAAGAGCTGTAATGGACGAATACGGCGAGGATTTAGCACCACCACATCATCTTCCTTTAAGCAAATTAGCTTTTGGTTATTCAGTTCATCAATTAGTGTATCTACCGTCTCATGTAGCTCATCACTGTTATAACGCATAAACAGTTCTGCTTTTAAGAATGGGTAAATTTGGCCTACTTGATAGTGAATGTCTTGGCGGCTAATGCGTTCATGGTGCAACACAATGCTAGTTATTAGCGATGGTAATACTAATAAATGATGGATATTGTTACGGTAATAGGTCATCAAGACGGCATTTTCGCGAGGAAGAATGATAATATCCCCCATGCTGTCTTTTTCGACTTCAAATTTATCCATTTGCAAAGCATGTTCTAACAATTGCTCGGCCGTTTTATTTGGCGTTGTAGCATCTGCGGTGTATGGCACATTGCGCAATAATTGCAGGTAACAGTCGACTTGTTCAACTAGTTGCTCTCGAGTCAGTGAGCGTTGACGAGAAGCCAGTAACGCAGTCGCACACAGGTTAATCGCATTGGCTGCGGCTGCATTATTAATATTGACCATAATGTTATCAGCTAACGAACTGACCGTTGGGTTTAGCCAAGTTGGTCTTTGTGCTTCGATAGGGTCGATAGAGTCGCGCCAATCAGGTACACGCTGGTTGAGATAGTGTGGAAGCGAAATTGGCTGGCCAAAGTTAACATAGCCTTGGCCTAGGTTGCGCAATTTACGTAAGCCGCGAACCATAGAGAAAAAGCCTTCTTTCTCTTTTTCTGCACCGCGCAGTTCTTTGGCGTAAGTACCCACTTCCATCACATGCTCATACCCGATGTAGATAGGAACAATGGTGATAGGGCGTGAGTCACCGCGCAACATCGCTTGTAACGTCATGGAGAGAGTACCCGTCTTAGGCTGTAACAAACGACCGGTACGTGAGCGTCCACCTTCCACAAAGTACTCGATGGAGTAACCTCGGACAAATAGCTCACTTAAATATTCACGGAAAACGGTCGAATACAGTTTATTGCCTTTGAACGTTCGGCGAATAAAAAAGGCCCCTAAACGACGGAAAATAGGCCCAGCAGGCCAGAAATTGAGGTTGATCCCCGCGGCAATATGGGGTGGAACTAGCCCTTGATGGTATAGCACATATGAGAGCAGTAAGTAGTCCATATGGCTACGGTGGGATGGCACATAAACGATTTCATGGCCGTCTTGTGCTAGCTGGCGGACTCGTTCAGCGTGCTGAACATTAATGCCTTGATAAAGGCGATTCCAAGTCCAACTAAGAACCCTATCCGTTAAACGTACTGCTTCATAAGAGAAATTGGCTGCGATTTCTTCCATCATCCCAACGGCATTTTGCTGAGCTTTTTTGAGTGGAATTTTTTTACTGCGCGCTTCGTCTTCAACGGCTTTTTCAATTGCTTTTGACGTCAATAACTTATTAAACAGCTCATAACGTGCAGGGAGTTTTGGCCCAACTGCTGCGAGACGTTGGCGCGAATAGTGAATACGCGCGACACGGGCGAGTTTGTTGGCAATAATGGAGTCTGTGCCGTGGTCTTGTGCCATTTTACCAATTGAGACAATGGGTGATAAACGCACGAAGCTGTCACGCCCTAACCATAAAACGGCGAAGAATTTTTGAATCCCATTTAACAGTTTCAATGGTGGTGCTGGAGTATGGCCTTCACGACCCGGTGAGCGGCCAAACATCACGGATGCAGGTAGCATTTGAATATCTAGATTTGGATTGTTTTTATGCAAATCTAAATAAGCATGGAAAGTTTTTACTGAATCCTTACGTGGATTCGGTGAATAATAGCGAAAAATACGTGGGCCATCATCGATAAAAACGTACGCCGGAAGCTTCGTTCCATTGATATCATTGTCGACCAGAGGGTCTGGCAGACCAATAGCTAAGCATTGATGCCGTAGCGTGAGGAGGTCAGACTTCGAATGATAAGGTAATACGTATAGGGTTGGCCTGTTGACATCAAGCTGCAACTCAGTGATGGGATCCGAAGGAATTAGTTTACTTTTTACCAATAATTTAAGTGGTAAATTCAACGTGTTGTAATATATTTTACGCCATAGTGACATAAATGATTATAGCCTCTTGTTAACAATGCTGCGCAATCATACCAGAAATACATGGTTAGATCTGTTACTGACAATTCACTTTGACCGTAAAAATCGATTATTGTTTGTATTTTTTAAGGAATAAATATGGCGAGTCAAGTTAAGGGCTTCACGCGAGTGATTAAAGCTGCGGGGTATTCCCTTAAAGGTTTGAAGGCAGCTTGGGTTAATGAAGCCGCATTTAGGCAAGAATCTGTTGCTGCAATTATCGCGATTTTTATCGCATTTTATTTAGATATCAGCTATATAGATAGGATTTTGTTAGTGAGTTCTGTTGTTCTGGTGGCAATAGTCGAATTACTGAATAGCGCGATAGAAGCCGTAGTTGACCGTATCGGAAGTGAATATCATGAACTTTCAGGGAGAGCTAAAGATATTGGTTCTGCCGCGGTATTTGTGAGTATCGGTTTAGCGTTGTTTATTTGGGTACTCGTATTATGGCAGCGCTATTTCCCTGGTTAAGGTGTTTGGTTACTTAATCAGGTAAAAAGAAAATAAATCGATAACAAATGCTTAAATTGAGCGATTTAACTGTTCCAAATCTTCATTTACCTGTATATACTCACAGTTTGACTGTATAAACAAACAGGGGAACGGAATGAAAGCACTGACGGCTCGACAACAGCAGGTTTACGATCTAGTGCGTGACCACATTTCGCAGACGGGTATGCCTCCTACACGCGCTGAGATAGCAGCAAGCCTTGGTTTTCGTTCGCCTAATGCGGCAGAAGAACATTTAAAGGCCTTAGCGCGTAAAGGGGTTATTGAAATCGTCTCAGGTGCATCTCGAGGTATTCGTCTGCTTCTTGAAGAAGAAACCGAAGATCAGGGGTTACCTCTGATTGGACGTGTAGCCGCTGGCGAACCATTATTAGCACAGGAACATATTGAGAGCCACTATCAAGTTGACCCTGAGCTGTTTAAACCACATGCAGATTTCTTATTGCGTGTGAATGGGATGTCCATGAAAGATATTGGTATTATGGATGGCGATTTATTAGCTGTGCATAAAACACAAAATGTACATAACGGGCAAGTAGTGGTTGCACGTATCGAAGATGAAGTCACTGTTAAACGTTTTAAGCAACAGGGTAACCGTGTTGAGTTAATAGCAGAAAACCCAGAATTCGAACCTATTGTTGTTGACTTGCGTCAGCAAAATTTCACTATTGAAGGTTTAGCGGTTGGGGTTATTCGTAACAGTGATTGGTATTAATTTTCGTTAGCAACCAGCTGTAATGGTAGGTTACAGACGGTGAAGACGATTGCAGGCAGATTTCATGGTTTTATTCTGAAGTCTGCCTGTTTTGTTTCCTTTCTTATATTTTTCTCTTCTCTATTTTCTCTTTGCATTTCATCAAACGATCTAGCAGTCCGGCTATTTATTTTTTCTTAGGGGTTACAGGTTGTTCGTGGTTATGATGACAATGTTCATGATCTTGGCAGCTATTCACTTCGTCGCAATTTTTACATAAACCATGGTTTTCCACTACGGTATGCCTTAAGCGGAATTGGTGTTCATCTGCCAAATTAATAATTGCGGCTTCTATCGTTGTGCAATCACTTTCCGTTACACTTCCGCACTGGTCGCAAATTAACATAACAGAGATATGGCTTGGGTTATCAAAATGGTGACAAACAACATAGCTGTTGGTTGATTCGATTTTATGGATAAAACCTTGTTCCATTAAAAACTCAAGGCCACGATAAACGGTAGGTGGCTTAGCCTGAGGTTCAATTTCACGTAGTAAGTCGAGTAAATCATAAGCACTGATCGCACCATGCTGTTGTGCTATTAGGCTCAATACCGTTTCTCTCTGTGGTGTCAACCTGACGCCTCTTGATTGGCAAATATGTTCTGCCATCGCAAGAACTTTTTTTTCACTCATCTTTTCCATTTTACTGACCCCACCCGTTGAAAAATGCAAATGTTTACTGCACACAAGTTTATCACAGTTTCTTGAACTATAGAGAATCAAGAGATGAATGCGGTGCTATCAAAAAATTTTAGCTTTGCTGAGTTTTTTTTGACTAATAAATAAAATATAAAAAATGATATTTAATTTTATTTAAAAATAAACAGATAAAATGAAACATATATTAAACAAATTTATTATAAACTCATAACTCATGATGAATAATTAATTGAAAGATTTAGTTTTAATTTGATGTAATTTCAATTAAGACTTATCTTGCCTTTAATTTACAACCTTCTTTTCTCACCCTCTAAAGCTTACTTTATGGGGTTTATGTTTATTATTTTTGCAGGAGCACAGATTAATCTTATTTTATTTATATATTATTAGGCAATGATTAAAGTCATTGCCTAATATATTTAGATTAGTATTTATATTCAATACCTAACCAATAATTACGACCCTCTTCGATATACCCATTAGTATATTCATATGATTTATCGAATAAGTTATTAACTGATGTATTAACAGATATTCCTTGTCCAAAGTCATAATCTAAACGTAGGTCAGTTTTGGCATATCCACGCACTTTGCTATCTGCATCGACATAATTAAAGGCCCAGCTTCTTGCTTCTTCGGTTACAGTGATGCTGAATGGCTCATAAGGGGTAAATTTCACCCAAGCGAAGGCTTTGTGGGTAGGTAATTCAGCAACATGTTTAACGCTGTAGTGTTTTGGATCAGCATGAATGTAGCCGTAACTTAAACCCGCTTCCAACCAATCGGTAATTTGCCCGTTAGTCCCTAAATCAATGCCAAAGTAGTCAACTTTGCCGCTGTTACGATTTTCGAGTATATAACCTCCATCCTGATTAGTACCGACACGATGCGCCATAATGGCATCAGTTACATGGTTATAATAGAGACTTGAAGTATATGACCAAGTGGGTGAGATATGTCCCTTGTAAGTCAAATCATAGGTAAGAGCACGCTCAGTATCGATATGTGGGTTAATGACGAATGTGTCGTCACTTTTCATTTTTTCTTTGGTATAACGCTCTTTTTGCGTTGGGAAACGGCTTCTTTCTGATATAGAAAATTGAACGGTGTCTTTATTTTCTAAATGATAGCGAGCCATGACTTCCCAGTTGAACGCATTTTGGCTATTGCCATCGTATTTTTCAAAATCACCAGATTTGTAATCATAGCGCTTACCGTCAGCACTTTTGCGCCAGTCATAGCCAATACCACCAATAATATCTAAGTTATCCATGGCAACCCATTGATATTCGGTAGCAATAGAATAGGTATTATCTTTATAGCGGTCGAATGGGACATCTCTTTTGGCGCGTGCACGGTGGACATCTTCTTTCCAGTGTGCAGCAAATGACAGCATATCTAATTCACGCACGGTGAAGTCAACACGCATGTCAGCACCGTTACTGTAATCATCGTAACGGCTGTAGTTATAAAGGCCTTTTTCGTAATCTTTGACAGATTTATACTGATGAAGCGTATTTTTGAACGTATCGTGGTATAGGCGACTCTGTAAAGCGATATCGTCGGTGACTTGGGTTGTACCGTTGAAATAAATGCTTTCTTTATCATAAGCAGGCCACTGCCAAATTTGTTGTTTTTTATTCGCTACGCTAGGTGGACTATTTTTATCACCCTCTTGTTTTAAATAAGTCACGACGTATTCATCTGCTTCTCGTGGTGTCCAGCCTACTTTCACCATCATACGTTTGTCATCAGTTGCTGAATTCGGGCGACGGCCATTATTACCCGCTAATGGGTTATTATTTTCTGAGCCCGGTATTCCCATAAAGCGCTGCTTATATTGACTGCCACTGACTTGAATAAAGCCGAGATCGTTACGCCCCCCTAAACGTGCGCTGATATTGTGGGCGTTATCTGCACCGCGAGCAAAACCTTGGTTTAAGCTAATATTGGCTTCAAAGGGTTTTTGAGGCGTGGCGGTGGTTAAGTTGATAGCCCCGCCCATCAGGTTCGGGCCTTGTAATAGAGAGGTATAGCCGGTGGATAGCTCTACGCTGGCTAGCTCGCTAGTCATAAAGCGGCCAAGGTCTAGCGTACCGTCATAAGGCACGTAAGTTGGAATACCATCAAAGAAAATAGGTACTTGGCGGCTATCAAAACCACGTACATTGACTTGAGTTTCATTGCGGTTTCCTGATTTTTGAATAGAAACTCCTGGCATGGTACTCAGCGCCTGTGCGACGTTTGTTTTATTCAACTGCTTCATTTGGTTTTCTGTGATGATGTTAGCATCAGCGGCAAGCGGGGTGCTCCAAACGGACATCACATCGGTATTTTTTTCAGTGTTAGGTGAGGCTGCGTAGCCCTGTGTCGTGAATAAAGCCATCCCAACCCAATAGGTAATTTGTTTTATTTTCATTATGTCTTTCCTGTTTTGTAAATAACGATATATTATTTTTTATATAACGATATACGTCATTAACCATAAGTGGATGCAGCCTACGGGGTAGGCTATTTTTACGAACGGTTTTTCTGACGCTAACTTCTTAGCTTACTGCTTAAAGATCTTCACTTTTATATCTCGGGGTGCTGCGTAGTAAGGCGCTGATGTAACTAAGAGCGATACACCAGTTTGCGCGAATGCTTCTATTGTTTTTAAATTAATTCCACCTGCAATCGATAGCTGGCAAGGCCAGTTTTGCTGCTTGGTGAGTTCTTGTAGTTGCTGAATTTGTTCAATGGGCAGTTTATCGAGTTGTACAATATCGGCTTGCGCATTGATTGCAAGAATGGCCTGTTCGTAATCATCTGCCTCGACAATAATCATTTTTTCTGGGGCTGCTTGGCGCAATGTTTTTATATGGCTTGCCCAATCATCTGGATTTTCAAGGCATTGACGATGGTTGGTGAACAGTAAAATGCTTTCTGCGCTACCCGCTCGATGAATAATAGCGCCCCCTGCCAAAATCGCAGTTAAGGCAAGAGGCTTGGTATGAGGAATAGTTTTTCGAGTACACGCAAGCTGCCCATCCGGTTGATATTGGCGCAAAATACTGACCATTTGCTGAGTGTAGTGGCTGACACCACTACACCATTCAAGCACGTTTTGCACCGCTTTCCAGCCTTGATGCAAGGCTTCAATCGGCCCAGTGGCAGAAATTAAAACACTTTGCGGCTCAACAAGTTGGCCATCTTGAAAGTGGCAATCACAAGTGATCCCCAGTTTCTCTAGCATGCGTTTGGCGATAATCAGCCCACTGATACAACCTCCGAATTTGGATGTAAAGGTTATTACACCCATTTGAGAGTGCAAGCCGAGTGCCCGTGTGGTGAGGTCACCGTATTGAATGTCATCTAGCAGTAGTTGGTCGATTAATGTATCGGGTAGGTAAATCATAATGTCAGTTCCGATTCATCAACCACATCCCAAGATACCATCGCCCAATCTCTGGATGGATAAGGAATTGTTTTACCTAAAGCCGTTTGTTCATCATAGTACTTACGTAAGATAGCGGTTTCTTCTGGTGTGATATTTTTAAGAGACCAATTGACGCTGTCAGCGAAAGTGTCAAAGCTATCAAACCCACCTTTCTTAGGACTTTTGATAAAATCAACGCGCGCATTAATGCCCATTTGATGCAAAATATTCACGGCGTAAATGTAGGTTGGCAAACGAATAACTTCGCGGCCTATCTTGCGAATAATGTGTTCATCAATAAATGTTGGGTTGATGGTATGAGTGGTGTAAACCCGTAATTTTGTTTGGCGATTGAGCTTGAGTAAAGCGGCTTTTAAATCATCAACGAGTGTTGAACGCGATGCCACTGAAATATCCACTTTTGGCAATGAACTCCAATCATCTTCCCATGCGAGTACTTCAAAGCGTGCATGGTGAATAGCGAGTTCTTTTGCGCGCAGTTCAGCCATCTCAAGCATGCCACGACTATAATCAATACCAATAACATCTTTGAATTCATTCGCAAGACACAGACTGATGGAGCCAGGGCCGCAGCCCACATCAAGCAGTGTTTCAGCACCTGTTAAATCCATTAATTTGCGAAACTGGACTAAATATGGGTCATTGGGGTTAGCGCAAGTTTGCGCCATTTGTTGTGCTTTTTTATCCCAATGTTCCGGTTCTTTACGGCTTCGTTGAGCTTGTTGCATATGTTGCTGGTACATTTTTGCAAAATCGATTTGATTGATTAACATGGCTTCTGACCTTAACTAGAAAACGCTGATGGAAACTGAAAGTGAGATTGAATGCTATGTTTATCCACATTATAGAGGTCTGCTAAGTTAGTAAGTGTTAACATACATTTAGATAATCCTTGCCTTGCTTTGTGGTGCTTATCGAGCAAAATAACATTATCAGCGATAGCAGCGGCATGCTGTGGATGGTGAGTTGACATCAAAATTGTCATACCGCGAGATTTTAATTTTTCTATTTGCTCAAGTAGGCGAATTTGATTACCAAAATCAAGGCTAGCGGCAGGTTCATCCATAATTAGAAGTAATGGTTTTTGTATTAAAGCCCTTGCTATCAATACTAATTGCTTTTCTCCTCCACTAAGCGTGCTGTATAGGCGTGATGCTAAATGTGAGATATTCAGATGCTTGAGTTGTTGATAGGCTAAATTTTTTTCTGTTTCTTTAGGAACCGAAAATAATGAAATATGCGGTGTTAAGCCCATCATAACCATATCAAGTACCGTGAAGGTAAAGGGGGTATCATGAGCTTGGGGAACATAGGCGACAGTTTTGGCGATTTCGCGTGGTTTAAGGTTCTTAATCTCTTGCCCATTGAGCCATACCTTACCTTTAATTGCCGGTAATAGTCCCAGTAAAGTTTTCATTAACGTGGTTTTACCGCAGCCGTTGGCGCCTAATAAGCAGCTAATCTCACCTTTAGGTAACGAAAGATTAATACCATCAATGATTGATATGTCATGATAACCAATAGCGACCTCTTGCAAAGACAAAATACTCATTTCACCCGCCTTGTCTGTAACAAAATAGCCAAAAAGAAGGGGGCGCCAATTGCGGAGGTTAAAATGCCTATGGGTAATTCAATTGCCGCAATAGTCCGTGCTAAGGTATCTGTAATGAGTAATAAAATAGCACCAATTGCCAGTGATGCAGGGAGCTGATAGCGAAAGTTAGCGCCCACTATCATTCGAGTGATATGTGGCACAATCAAGCCTATCCAGCCAATAATTCCCGCAATAGAAACCGCACTTGCCGTGAGTAAAGTGGCACAAACAATGAAGATAGCACGAGTTAAACTGACATTGATCCCAAGGCTTTTGGCTTCTTCATCCGATAAACTGAGTAAATTCATTCGCCAGCGTAATAATAATAACGGAATAATACCGATAACCATCATCGGTAACACGGAGACTAGGTCAGCTTGGGTAATCGATGACAATCCACCTAACAACCAAAATGTGATGGAAGGCAGTTGAGTGTAGGGATCGGCAAGAATTTTCATTAAGGAGATGGCAGAACCACATAGTGCACTGATGGCAACACCGACCAGCACCAAGGATAAAACAGGATCATGCTGCCGCGCTAATCGAGCAATAAAACAGACTAAGGAGACGGTGATTAGCCCACCAATAAATGCGCTCAGTTGAATGTAAAATAAGGATTGGCCAAAGAAAATACCGATAACAGCACCCACGCCAGCACCGGCGGAAACGCCTAAAATATCAGGGGAAACTAATGGGTTACGGAACATACCTTGGTAAGCCGCTCCTGCAATAGCCAGACCTCCACCAATGACAATAGCGGCTAACGTGCGAGGAAATCGTATTTGCCAGAAAATAGTTTCATGGCGCGGGTTGCTCAACTCGCTATGAGAAGATAACTGGCTGACAAATAGATGATAAAGCTCATTGAATGTAAGTGAGTACTTACCACTTATTAAGGCGATAATAAAACTTATTAATAAAATGATGATTAATAAAAAGGATCTTCTCCCTTGTCTCAGTACATCATTCATGATTTTTCCATGAGCAACTCAACTTGCTGTGCCGTTAATGATGAATGGTAGAAATGAGTAAAAAACTCAGCGATATCATGCTTAATATTCGCAGCAATATTTTTATCAAAATGGCTTTGTAGGCGCCTCATTCCCAATAGGCGGTTAACCCCTGGAGGCCCATCTAACCAACCAAATGGCATGCCACTAAATAGTAATAATTGGTTGTTGGCAATGGCATCAAGGCCTCTCCATAATGCGGAATTTGTCATTAATTCAATGGATTCGTCATATTGAGTTATAATGATGTCAGGGTTCCATTGATATAATTGCTCCATAGAAACCGTAGTCAGACCATGGAAATTAGGAATATCAACCACATTACGTAACCCGAGCATTTCAATCGCTTCAGTATGAATTGAGCCTTTAGCGCCAGTTTCTAAACCTTTTGCTCCTCTTGCAAGGTAAAAACTCAGCGATTTTTGTTGGTTTTGATTGGCAAATAAAGTGGCATCATTAATATAGCGTTGAGCGAGTTGGCTCAATGTTTGAGCCTGCGGGATAACGCCTAATATTTCACCTAGTTGTGTAAGTTGTTGAGGTGAATCTTTTAACCCGCCGGCGATTAATAAATAAGGTACATGAGTTTGTTTGGCGACCTTTTCCGCTTGTGAGCGATAAGTTTCGTCAATGTTTCCAGTATCAATGATCAAATCTGGGCTATAAGACAGCAGCTGCTCAAGAGAAAGGGTGCTCCCACGGCCTGCTAAGCGGCCATAAACAGGCAGCTCAAGCCATTGTGGTGCAAAAAGGCCGGTTTGCCCTTTTTTCAGCGAAATAGAGGCGAAACCCACCATCTTTTCAGGAGCTAATGCGAACATCAGTAAGTCGGAAGGAGGACCTGAACTGATGACTCGGTGAATATTTTCTGGTGCTGGGAGTTTTCCAAATATGGCCGCTTCGACGGCTAGGCGAGTTTGTGCAAAGCTCGGCAAGCTGTAAAAAATAGCCAGTGCTGCACTGGATTTAAGGAACTGCCTACGATTGATTGCCATAATCTAATTTTATTGCTTCGTTATGATAATAATTATATAACGCGAAAATTAGCGGAGTCATGATAGAGAGTCAACTATAAAAGTTGCCGTGCTCAGAAAATTCGATGTTTATATGATGTAAATCAGTAACAAAGATTGCTATCCATTAATAGATAGCAGAACATAGTTATCGTTAACGAATTGGATATCGCTTTGAACTTATGAAGAAAAAAAGACCTTCTCTGCAGGATGTTGCCGACCAAGTTGGCGTCACAAAAATGACGGTGAGCCGTTTTTTACGAAACCCAGAGCAGGTTTCAGAAGCTTTGCGCGATAAAATTGCTCAGGCGGTGGAGGCTTCCGGGTATATTCCAAATAAGGCGCCCGATATTTTATCGAATTCAACCAGCCATGCCATTGGGGTATTGCTCCCATCTTTAACTAACCAAGTTTTTGCCGAAGTCATCCGTGGAATTGAAGCAGTGACGGACCGTCATGGTTACCAAACCATGCTTGCTCACTATGGTTATTTAGCAGAAAAAGAAGAAGAGCGGCTGACCTCGCTACTTTCTTATAATATTGATGGTGTGATTTTAGCCGAACGAACACATACTGAACGCACGTTACGTATGCTGAAAACTGCGGGGATCCCCGTTGTTGAGATTATGGATAGCGTTTCACCTTGCCTAGATATCGCAGTGGGTATCGATAACTTTGAAGCTTCCCGCCAAATGACCCAAGCGATGATTGAGCGTGGCTGCCGTAAAGTTGTGTATTTAGGGGCAAGGCATGATGAGCGTACTTTTATTCGTTTAAAGGGTTATGAGCAGGCCATGCTCGATGCAAATCTTGAGCCTCGTAATGTGATGACACAAGCGAGTTCGTCATATTCGCTAGGTGCCCAACTACTGCACGATTGCCGCGCTAAATACCCAGATACCGACGGTTTATTTTGTACCAATGATGATTTGGCGATAGGGGCGATTTTTGAGTGTCAACGTCTAGGGATTCAAATCCCACAAGACCTTGCTATTTCAGGTTTTCATGGCCATGACGTAGGGCAAGTGATGACGCCAAAACTGGCAAGTATTTTGACGCCAAGGGACCAAATGGGGCGCAAGGCGGCGGAAGTTTTGTTGGCGAGAATGTCTGGTAAGAAGCTTGTCGAGACGCATTTTGATGTGGGGTTTTGTGTCCTTACTGGCGAAAGTATCTAATTATTCCTCGTCATACTTCGCGCTGTCGCGTTGTTGCCTGTACTCGCCAACCCTAGTCACATACTTATGTATGCTCCTAGGGCTTGACTCGCTTGGCGCCTAGCGACAACACGAACTATTTAGAGGTATGCTTTAAGGGGAGTAATAAAGTTTAAATATACTTTTTGTTTTTTGTTTCTATATTGATTGCGAGTTTTACTTTGTCTTTCACCTGCCTCTTCTGAAGTCAGTTTGAGAGTATCATCACAGATCTGTTTTCTTCTTCACCAATTTGATTGCTAAATAAATCCTCACTGATGATAATGTTACCCGTAACTTGTTACCGGTAACAAATACCGGTTTTTAACTAAAGCCAGGACAATAGTGAATATCTGAGGAGTTTCCTATGAATGATACCCAAAAACAAAACTATACATTTGTACTAATGGGGGTATCGGGTAGTGGTAAGTCTGCTGTTGCCACAGGTGTCGCACAGCAACTGCAAGCTGCCTTCCTTGATGGTGACTTTCTTCACCCTAAATCAAATATTTTAAAAATGGCATCGGGTCATGCATTAAATGATGATGACCGTAAACCTTGGTTAGTTGCATTGAACAATGCCATTTTTGCAATGCAAAGAACAAATAGGGTATCTCTGGTGGTGAGTTCCGCATTGAAAAAAAGCTATCGAGATATCTTAAGAGAGGGGAACCACAACCTCTATTTTATTTACCTAAAAGGTGATGCGGTTGTTATTGAAGAAAGATTGAAAGCACGTAAAGGGCATTTCTTTAAACCTGAAATGCTGAAATCGCAATTTGATGCCTTGCAAGAACCTGGTGCGGATGAACCTGATGTGCAGGTTGTTGATATTCGCCCATCCTTAGAAAACGTGATTGAAAATACGTGTTCTACTATTCGTAAGATTGTCGCTGGAGATAACTAATGAATACCCCAGAAACATTAAGCACGTTAACGCTCGTGCTGACGGCGGTTGGCTCGGTCGTTTTACTGCTCTTTTTAGTGATGTATGCTCGTTTACACGCATTTGTCGCACTCATGATCGTTTCTATTGGTGCAGGTTTGTTTTCTGGTATGCCAGTACAACAGATCACTGAAACCATGCAAAAAGGAATGGCGGGAACCTTAGGATTCCTTGCTATCGTAGTCGCTCTCGGAGCAATGTTCGGTAAAATTCTGCATGAAACAGGTGCTTTAGATCAGATTGCGAATAAGCTACTGAATCTGTTTGGTGAAAAAAATGCGCATTATGCAGTGGGTGTCGCAGGGTTGATTTGTGCACTACCACTCTTCTTTGATGTGGCGATTGTTTTGTTAATCGGTGTGGTGTTTGCGGTAGCGAACCGCACTGGGCATAACGTTGTTCGCCTTGCTATACCATTATTTGCAGGGGTTGCCGCTGCGGCTGCGTTCTTATTACCGGGGCCAACACCAATGTTGGTTGCATCACAAATGGGTGCAGATTATGGCTGGATGATTTTAATTGGGCTATGTGCTGCTATCCCTGGCATGATTTTAGCGGGACCTTTATTTGGTAAATTTATCAGTAACTTTGTTCATATTGATATTCCAGCAGATTACCAAGCGCCAAATACAGAACATGGCAGAATGCCAAGCTTTGGATTTAGCTTGTGTTTAGTGCTTTTCCCATTGGTATTAGTGGGTTTAAAAACCATCGGAACACATTTAGTTGAAAAAGGAACCACGCTTGAGCATTGGTTAGAGTTTATCGGTCACCCTTTCACCGCATTACTGTTAGCGTGTTTACTGGCGATTTATGGCCTAGGTTTCCGTTATGGTATGGATAAAGAAAAAGTCATGGCGATTTGTTCTGCAGCGATTCAACCCGCTGGGATCATTTTACTGGTAACGGGTGCTGGTGGCGTATTTAAACAAATTTTAGTGGATTCAGGTGTTGGCCCTGCGCTAGGTGATTCTTTAATTGGTGCTGGTTTACCGATTGCGGTTGCTTGCTTTGTATTAGCAGGAGCAGTACGTGTTATTCAAGGCTCTGCAACGGTTGCATGTTTAACTGCAGTAGGCTTAGTACTCCCAGTTATCAGTGAGTTAGGTTACTCAGGAGCACAGCTGGCAGCATTAGCTATCTGTATTTCTGGCGGTTCATTGATCTTAAGCCACGTGAATGACTCTGGTTTCTGGTTATATGGAAAATTCACTGGTGCGACAGAAGCGCAAACGCTAAAAACATGGACGGTAATGGAAACTATCCTTGGTACGACAGGGGCAATTGTTGGTATGGTGTTCTTTATGTTCTTGTAATACGGTTCATAAAAACACACCAAAGTTAAATTCATTGAATTAAACGTCATCAAAGCGCCCACAATCAAGTGGGCGTTTTGCTTTATTAGCTTAAATTAATTTTAGGAATAACAATTTCATTGTGATGCTGTGGGGAGCTAATGTGTTTAGCATGACCCGGTGATAATGCAATATGCTTCGTAAAAAATGAGGTTAGTCCTAAGTCGTGAGTAGAAAAGAAAATAATTGATTTATCTAATTCAAACTCTTGCTTCATTAATTGTAAGAATGAGAGTGCATCAGAGGTCGCCATAAATGATGTCGATTCGTCTAAGAATATCATTTCAGGTTGTTTTATCAGAGTCAGAGCGAGCTGTAACTTTTGTTTTTCCCCTGTAGATGCGGCGATATCGGTGATGAGTGTATCGTCTAAGGTTTCCTTACTAATCAGTAAGGATGGGCAACATAATTTGGTAAGGTGAACAATTGTATTGTTATCGAATACACCGTAGAAATTAAAATTATCACGAATGCTGCCATGAATAAATGTTGAAATACCATTATGGTAGGCAATTTTTTCTGTTAAAAAGCATTGGGAAATTTCATCGATACCAATACCATTGATTGTAATATCCCCTGATGAGTATTCTGAAATCCCACATAATGCTTTCATTAGTGATGTCTTTCCTACGCCTGAAATACCAGTAATACCAATAACATCGCCGGGTTTGGCTTCAACATCAAGCTGATTAATAATGGTTTTACCATTAATGCTAACGTTAAGATTTTTTGCACTAAAATGTTTTATTGAATCTGTTGTTATACCATCTGCTTTGAAATGGATAAGCGGGTTGTTTTTTAACTGATCAATACTGGATTTGATATGAAATAGATGTGTTTTCACCATAAATAAGCGATTAATGGCACTTGTAATTGCACCAGAAAGTCGACTATTAATGATCATCACGGCGATAACAGAAGCCAAGCTTAGACTGCCTTCACCAATAGCCAAATAGCTAGCTACGTACATTACTATCATAGATAAAAACGTATTTACTTTGATAATTTCCATCCAATGGTGATTGGCCTCATTTAGTTTTAATTTTATTTTTTCATCTTCATTAGTTTTTATACTGATGTACTGTTTAAAATGGTTATCTCTGGCAAAACAAAGCTCATGTTTTTTTTGTTCCAATGAGTAGTACATGGCTGATTTTTCATAGTTTAAGGTATTCGCTCGGAGCATATTTTTATAGGAAAGAAAACGGATGTGTAGGCATAAAAAGATAAGCCCAGCGTAATAGCTCAATAGCAATAATGAATAAAAACCTAACATACCAAAAATGCAAAATGAAAATAAAATGGCTAACCCGACATCATAAATAATTTGAGGCTTAATTTCCCAAACTTGTAAGATTGATGCTTCTGCTGTTCTCACTTTAATTGAGGCACTTTTACAACTAGATTGTTTTAATAAATTAATAAAATAGCGATTAAAAGTACTGATGTTAAGCTTTATTTTTTTTGTGTTCTGTTCATGAATAATGTGTTTAATAAAAAACTCTAAGCCAATAACGACAATGAAAATAAAACTAATATATAAAAGTGAGCTTATAGATTCACTATAAACTAAGCGGGAGTTAAAAAGATTTGAATATAAAGGTAATAATAGTGCGAATACAATTAAAGGTAATGACAATAAGCTAGATTTTGGTGTTAACTTAATCAGTGATTTATATATGCTCTCTTCATTGAGTGTGTTTTCACTTGCAGAAAATGAAAACAAATGTTTATTTTCAATTAGTTGTTGTGTTATTGCTATGTCGGTTGTTAGATTAGTTAGCTGGCCTCTATGATTTTTGATGATAATATATTTCCCATCTGCTATCTCCATAATAAAGAGAGCAGGTAGCTTTTTTTCATTAAAATCTGAAATAGAAGTGTATTGATAAGTGAAAAAATCATTATTAATAAATTCATTTATATTATTTAAGATATATTTATTATCATAAGAGAGTGCTGGAGAGGAAAATGGTTCTCCTAATATCTTAAAGTATTGATTAATAACATCATGGAAACTACTTTCTTTCATTTTCTTCACTCTTTAGGAAGCAAGCGTTAACCCCTTGATTATCCTCAATAGGTTTTAAGGCTTTAATGTGTACATTAGGCGTGTTTTTTTTAATTAATACCGTGTTATAGATGGTATAGGTCATTGCTGCGTCAAAAGATATGTTATTTCCATAACTGCAATAAACATCAATAGATTTAACCTTTTTATGATCAATTAGTTTTAAGGTGTCATGGCTAAACATTAACGATGTCATGATGCCATTGCCATTGCCATTGCCATTTTTATTGTCATTATTACTATCGGTATTTATAGATGAAGACGCTTCAGTATTGTGGTTATCAATTCCTATCAATGCCGCCTTGCCTTTATTTTTTTCAGCAGCCATTGTGCTTGATAACACATTAGCTAAGAGCACAGCCATAAGTAATGTCATGGTTGCAACAGCAGCAGATAATGCAGAAATAAAACCTAACATAAGTCACCAAACGTTAAATGTAATGTTATCGCTAATTAATGCGGTTAAATAATGAAGTACTGAAATCTCTTTACTAGAGATATAGAGCATCACTGGCAAACCGTCATGTTCTGGAAGGAGCTCCGTATTTTGTTCTGGTGTAATTTGTACTGAATAATAGCGTTCTTGACTGTTCCGCTCCCTGTCACTAAAAGAATCAGCGCTGATTTTTGTAACTTTCCCGTTAATGATTTTTTTAAACCCAGGGGAGTTCACCACAATTTTGGCTGGTAGCTGTGGCGCTATAAAAGGGCGATACTTCGCTAATATTTTACCTTCAATAACCCGCGTACTTTGCTGTTTTTTAATCACCATCACTAAATTTGAGGCTTCAACATACGAACCTTTCTCTAAATCTTTTTCGATACTTAATACAATCCCGTCAGCTGGTGATAACACACTATTCGCTCTTATTTTATTGCGCAGTAATTCCATCTGACCACTGTTTTCTAATTTCTCTTTTTTTAGTCGATTAAGTAGAGTTTCATTTTCTTGTATTTCCCCGATAAGTCGTGCGGTATACTTCTTTTCTTGCAGTGAGATTTCTCGCAATAACCCTTGAGCATTTAATTCACCTGATGCTATTAGCGCGGTGGTGCGGCTGATTTCAGCATTATTATTGAGTTTTTCAATTTCAGGAGCTCTTGCATTTTTTAATAATAAGTCCTTCTTTTTCAGTATGTTAATTTGATTTTCTAGTTCGCTAGACTCTTTAATTTGTGAGATATATTTATCTCGTAAATTACTTATCTCCATGCGTAAGAGAATATGACCATAGAGTTCTCTATAGGCACTTAAAGTTTTACTTTGTAAGCCCTTTGCAAAGAAAAAATATTCAGATTCCGTATTTATGCTTCCATCAAGGATTTTATTTAACAGTTTTTTGTTTTCTTCTAATTCATTGATGCGTTCATTAGCAAAAGTAACGAGGCCGGATAAGGTTTTTTCTTGATGAAAGACATCTAAATTAGTATAGGAAAATAAAACTTGGTCTTTTTCTACCTTATCACCAGTTTTAATAGCGAACTGATTAATAAATCCAGAAGCCGGGCTCACTATTTCTAGTCGATTGGAGACTCCTGAGATAATCCCCTCTCCTGGAGAGGATATTTCTATTTTAGCTAATATAATATAACCGATAAATAATGACGTGATACCTAGAAATATTTTTAATTTTTTAGGTGCCCGGTTCAGTTTATTTAGATAACGTTTCAATTTCAGCTAACTTCCCTGTTAATTGGATATATTCCATTTTGTTTTTCATATCAGCAATCATTAATTCAGCAATGCGCCTTTCCATTGTTAACATATCAAATAGTGTGTTCACCATTTCATAGAAAGAAGATTGTGATATTTCATATTCCCTTTGTTGGCTTTTAATTATTGAGCGCATGGTCTTACGTTGTTCATGTAGCCCTGTAAGTTCAGTCGAATTTGAATTAGCGATTAATTTTAAATTTTTAATTTTAGCTGTGGATTCTTTATATTTATAATCAGCTTTTCCTTTTGTTGCTTCATACAGTTTCAGTTGAGATTTTTCATTCAGAACTTTATCAAGGTCAAAGATATTTAATTTAACCTCCATTCCCATATAAGACTCGTTACGACTTCTAACTTGATCAATAAATCGTTCTTCGGCGATAAGATTAACATTTAAGAAGGGATTTTGTTGATAAGCATTTTCTTTCATTGCATCAGCTTGCATGCGTAGCAAGTTATATTCGCTATTCTGTTGTGCATTTTCACTATCAATAATAGTTTCTTGTAATTTTTTTAATAGATTTTTTGGAACCGTTACACCTTTAGAAGGAAAGGTAATGCCTGATAAAAGCTCAATATTAGACTTATATTGCTCAATCTCTTTTTCTATATTTTGTAGCTCTGTTTCAATCCTCTGCATCAATAAAGAAGCTTGTTCAACATCACTGTATTTTGCTATGCCACTTTTATAGCGATGAGTAATAAGTTTGAAAATACTTTTAGCATTGCTATTTAAATCAGCTGTTGTTTTTGTTAGCTCATTGAGATAATAAATACCAATTAAGTTGTTAGTTGTTGAGGTGTAAAGTTCTTCTTTTTCCTTGTTTAGTGAAAGTGCTGATATTTTTAATTTTAAATTTTTTTCATTAAACCGGTGACTTAACGTAGTGTCATAGATCAATGAACTGGCAGTAATATTACTGTTAGTGCTGCCATCATGGCTTTTTATTTTTCCTGAAGCGGATATTTTTGGTAGGTAATAATAATCTGTTTGTTTTGCTCTGAGGTTTTCAGCTTCTAATTCTAACGCTTTTATTTGAACTGGATTGGAGTTTTTTAATACTCGGCCAATAAATGTTTGGAAGTTTTCTACATCTTGATTGGCTAAGCTACAAGTTGGTAGTGATAATGTTAATAATAAACCTAAGGTGATAGGACGCATGTGCTTACTCCATTGATAATAAAGTTAATAGTTTTTTTCTGCTCTCAATGGTATTTTCTTTTAGCCATTGTGTAGTTTGATCTATTTTTAATATTTCTTCTGAAATTTTTTCATTCTGATTGTTTTTGTTTATTTTTTCTTCTAATAAGTAGACGGCTAATTTTCTTTTCCAGTCATAGTCAGCTTCTTTTATTGATTGTAAAACCTCTAAGTGCTCTTGTGCTGTGGAGGATAAAGCCAGAAGATGTGAGGAAATATCAGTTGCTAGCTCATTGTTTTCGGTCACGGAAATCATTTTTTGCGCTATATTGATATTCACTTTCTGTAATGTGTTCAGGGTTTCTTGAATATGATTAAGTTCTTCTGAGTAGTTTGCAGATTGTTGTTGAGTTTTTTTATTTTCTTTTTGGTAAAAGAAATGAAAGAAATTCAAACTCACTAACAGTAAAACTGAAATAGAAACCCCAAGAATAGAGGTTAAGAATGCAAAGGACATTGAATTAAGTGCCATTGAGATAGATGAGATCATGGCGTTCATTTTTTCTGAGACATCACCTTCTCCTCCAAGTGATGCTGATATTGCGGTGATCATCCCTGTTAATCCAATAAATGTTCCTATTAATCCTAATGATACAGTAACGGATGCAGATAATTTCGTTTGGTTTGAGAGTAATGTATAGTTGCTTTTTTTATTTTTATTAAATAATCGATGAAATAAAAATATAACTAAAGGATAAATATAAATCCCAATCATGGTATAGCTGATTTCAGGGGCAAGTAATAGACATTGCTGAACCATTTCACGTACCGATTGTAATAAAAAACAAGCGAGAAACGTTGCGGCATAAAAAAATAATCCAAGATAATACATGTTATTTGTAATCCCAATAAATGCATGAATTCCAACCTGGGCAATATTCACTTGTTCCTTGTTTTAGAACAATTTCTTTATTAATTCCCAGACTCTTAATTAGTGATGCCATATAAAGAAGGTTGTAGGTGTTTTTTTCTTTACTGTGGCTGATTTTATCATTGATGTAACCACTGATAATAATTTTATTACTTTTGTTTTTAACTATTTCTTGTTTGATTAAAGAGGTTTCATTGCTTGATAAATGAATTCCACCTTTAAAATAAAGACGTTTATTTGGGATATCTATTTGTATTTTTTCAAATTTTAATTGTCCATAATTAATATGGGTTTCTGCAGTTTTCATTCCACTGAAAATAAACACCATAGAAACTAAAATAATTATACATAGTGTTCCACTTAACCCATCAACCATTGGGGCTAGTTCTTCATCAGAGTTATCATCATTTTCTTCCATATCTAATTCTTTTATTTTAGAAACAATTTTACTAATTCAGGATTATATTATAATCGCTATCGAAATGAACTCACTGGAATTGGAGCTCAAAAAAAAAGATTGTCAGACCACATTATCTTAAATGACGTTTTATTTTTAATTAAATGGATATAATCGGTTTCATTAACGGCAGCTTATGGGTATATAGCTGATAACCCCATTTATTAATATAATGATATAGAACATGACAGATAAAACTATCACAGATAAATTAAAAAACATAGAAATCCAAAAGTTTAAAGTTCAAGGGCTTGATTTAATTGTAACTAAGCCAGATGGTTCTATTGAGAACATTAAAAATGGGCTGTCTGAAGTTATTTTAGGAAATATGACATTATTGACTGAGCAGGGCGAGATTCTTACACAAGATGAAATTCTATCATCAATAACATTAAATGTCGGTGCTGATGCTATTTATATCAAAGAGCAATTGACGAGTGACATCATTGAATATACTGATAGCCAAGCCTCAAAAAAGAATAATGAGCAAATTGAAGGTGAGGAACAGCAATATGATAACCGACAAGACGATGAACAAAGTTTCAGTGAAAAACTGGCGGAGTTAAATCAAAAAAACCAACAATTAGAAAAGGCGCTTCAGACCTTGTCTTCTGAGAAAGATGAAAAAGAGGTATTACTAAGTTCGTCATTAACAAAGCTCACAGAAGCGAAAAATCAGCTAAATCAAAAAAATAAAGCAGAGAAAGCACAAGTCGAAGACAGCAACTTAACCTTTCCTTCACCATCTGCACCCGTTGTTATGCCAATAAGTTCTTCATCACCCTCTCAGCCTGCAAATAAACCATTAGCACCTTCCCAGACAGCTAAACCTATAACACAGGTTTTTATTCAAGGAAAATTAAGCGAAGAATCCGACTCAGGGAAAAGGGGGGATAATATTACGAATATTAATACACCAATATTTACTGGGGTTATCTCTCCTGATAGTCAGGGTTATCTAACGATTAATGATAACAAATATTCGATCACAACGGATAAAGATGGAAAGTGGTCATTAAAAATCACTGAACCGTTAGAAGATAAAGTATATGAATATTCATTAGTTGCTTTTTCCGGTGAAGGTAAGCCTGTGACGGTGAATGGCCAATTTGAAGTCGACACTCAGCTTGATAATCTCTCTGTTAGCCTTGATGGGCATTCGGATACCGAAACGTCGGCGGAGAGACTAACTAACAAGCAAGTTCCTACTTTTATAGGGAAAGCTGAAGCTGGTAGTACGGTAACGCTAATGATTGCAGGACAAACATTATCGGCAATTGCTGATGATAAAGGTACGTGGCGAATAACAGTCGAGAAACCATTGGCCGATGGAGTATCAAACTTCCAAGTCACTGCCGTGGATCCTGCTGGTAACCAAAAAATCATCACTGAGAGCGTTACTATCAAAACATCAAAACCAGATGCTAGTGTATTGCTTGATAACTCAACGGTTTTTTTGACCAGCAAAGTAAAGCCAACGCTTACGGGAAAAACAGATTCGAATTCCAATGTCATCGTTAAGGTAGCTGGAAAAGAGTACTTCACTAAGGCGAATGAACAGGGTGATTGGTCACTCACTATCAGTGATAACTTAGCTGATGGCTCACATATATTAAATGTTAAGGTAACAGATAGCGTAGGAAATCAGGGTGTTTTTATCCAAAGCCTGTTAGTCGACACGACGCTACCGGCTGCGACTGCGAAGCTCACCGAAAGCAGCGATTCCGGCGCCAAAGGGGACAATCTTACGCAGCACCAAGCGGTCACACTGGAAGGGATAACCAAACCGCAATCGACGGTGGTGATCCAGTTTGCGGGGCAGGAGTACAGCACCCTTGCCGATAAAGACGGGCAGTGGCAAGTGGCATTACCCGCAGTTAAGCAAGACGGTGAGTATGATTATCAAGTGAGTGTGACCGATACTGTCGGAAATATCGGGATGTCCAATGGACAATTCACTGTGGATACTCAGGTGGATAGCCTATCGGTCCACCTTAATACACTGTCTGATAGTGGCAAGGTTGGCGACCATATCACTCAAGAGTCGCGTCCGCATTTTTCAGGCAAGGCGGAAGCGGGGAGCCGTGTCGAGTTGACGATTGACGGGCAACACGTGGTCACGACAGCGGATAGCGATGGGGATTGGACTATCGTCGTACAGCAAACACTCACGGATGGCACCTATGATTATACGGTGAAAGCCACGGATGTGGCAGGCAATAGCACGGTGGTTACAGAGTCCGTGCAGATAAAAACCACATTGCAACCGACGACGTTACAACTCAATAACCAGTCTGATTTGATGACTAACCAACCGCTCCCGACATTATCCGGGCAATCCGAGCCCCACGCGACGATACAGGTTTCACTGAGTGGGGAAATTTACTCAACGGTGGCCGATGCACAGGGCGCTTGGTCGATTATGGTCACCTCGGCACTCGCGTCCGGAAGCCACTTGCTCAAGGTGCAGGTCACCGATATTGCGGGAAATAGCGAGAAAATCAGCGAAACGGTATGGGTCGACACGACGCTACCGGCTGCGACTGCGAAGCTCACCGAAAGCAGCGATTCCGGCGCCAAAGGGGACAATCTTACGCAGCACCAAGCGGTCACACTGGAAGGGATAACCAAACCGCAATCGGCGGTAGTGATCCAGTTTGCGGGGCAGGAGTACAGCACCCTTGCCGATAAAGACGGGCAGTGGCAAGTGGCATTACCCGCAGTCAATCAAGACGGTGAGTATGATTATCAAGTGAGTGTGACCGATACTGTCGGAAATATCGGGATGTCCAGCGGGCAGTTTATTGTTGATACTCAGGTGGATAGCCTATCGGTCCAACTTGATGTGCCGTCGGATAGTGGCAAGGTTGGCGACCATATCACTCAAGAGTCGCGTCCGCATTTTTCAGGTAAGGCGGAAGCGGGGAGCCGTGTCGAGTTGATGATTGACGGGCAACACGTGGTCACGACAGCGGATAGCGATGGGGATTGGACTATCGTCGTACAGCAAACACTCACGGATGGCACCTATGATTATACGGTGAAAGCCACGGATGTGGCAGGCAATAGCACGGTGGTTACAGAGTCCGTGCAGATAAAAACCACATTGCAACCGACGACGTTACAACTCAATAACCAGTCTGATTTGATGACTAACCAACCGCTCCCGACATTATCCGGGCAATCCGAGCCCCACGCGACGATACAGGTTTCACTGAGTGGGGAAATTTACTCAACGGTGGCCGATGCACAGGGCGCTTGGTCGATTATGGTCACCTCGGCACTCGCGTCCGGAAGCCACTTGCTCAAGGTGCAGGTCACCGATATTGCGGGAAATAGCGAGAAAATCAGCGAAACGGTATGGGTCGACACGACGCTACCGGCTGCGACTGCGAAGCTCACCGAAAGCAGCGACTCCGGTGCCAAAGGGAACAATCTTACGCAGCACCAAGCAGTCACTCTGGAAGGAATAACCAAACCGCAATCGGCGGTAGTGATCCAGTTTGCGGGGCAGGAGTACAGCACCCTTGCCGATAAAGACGGGCAGTGGCAAGTGGCATTACCCGCAGTAAACCAAGACGGTGAGTATGATTATCAAGTGAGTGTGACCGATACCGTCGGAAATATCGGGATGTCCAGCGGGCAGTTTATTGTTGATACTCAGGTGGATAGCCTATCGGTCCAACTTGATGTGCCGTCGGATAGTGGCAAGGTTGGCGACCATATCACTCAAGAGTCGCGTCCGCATTTTTCAGGCAAGGCGGAAGCGGGGAGCCGTGTCGAGTTGACGATTGACGGGCAACACGTGGTCACGACAGCGGATAGCGATGGGGATTGGACTATCGTCGTACAGCAAACACTCACGGATGGCACCTATGATTATACGGTGAAAGCCACGGATGTGGCAGGCAATAGCACGGTGGTTACAGAGTCCGTGCAGATAAAAACCACATTGCAACCGACGACGTTACAACTCAATAACCAGTCTGATTTGATGACTAACCAACCGCTCCCGACATTATCCGGGCAATCCGAGCCCCACGCGACGATACAGGTTTCACTGAGTGGGGAAATTTACTCAACGGTGGCCGATGCACAGGGCGCTTGGTCGATTATGGTCACCTCGGCACTCGCGTCGGGAAGCCACTTGCTCAAGGTGCAGGTCACCGATATTGCGGGAAATAGCGAGAAAATCAGCGAAACGGTATGGGTCGACACGACGCTACCGGCTGCGACTGCGAAGCTCACCGAAAGCAGCGACTCCGGTGCCAAAGGGAACAATCTTACGCAGCACCAAGCAGTCACTCTGGAAGGGATAACCAAACCGCAATCGACGGTGGTGATCCAGTTTGCGGGGCAGGAGTACAGCACCCTTGCCGATAAAGACGGGCAGTGGCAAGTGGCATTACCCGCAGTAAACCAAGACGGTGAGTATGATTATCAAGTGAGTGTGACCGATACCGTCGGAAATATCGGGATGTCCAGCGGGCAGTTTACCGTGGATAGCAATATCATGCTGATTGCACACTTAGACCCTGCGAGCCAAGACAATTCGAATGCGTTGATAACCTACTTAAAACGACCACAAATTAGTGGAGAAGCTGACCCCGAAAGTAAAATTACCGCTGAGTTTAAAGGACAAATTAAAACTGCTTACGCCGATAGCCAAGGAAAATGGTCTCTGATTTTTGATGTTGATGCGAATGAAGGCAAGGATAATCACTATAAGGTCATCGCAGAGGACGCTGCTGGTAACAAAGAGACAATTAGTCAGAGTTTTACATACCTGCCCTCATCAGTAGGATCTGGAGACATTCACCCCCCGACTTTAACCGCCACATTAGATGCTGCGTATGATAGTGGAAAGCAAGGTGACTATATCACTAATATTAAAGCGCCTAAATTTACTGGGAACGCCACGGTGGGGGCTAAAGTTAGACTGACAATTGGGAATGAAAGTTTCTCTACATTGGCAGATAAAGTCACTGGAAATTGGGAAATCCAAGTTAAAGAGCTCGCGGAAGGGAATTGCCAGTATCTTGTGACGGCGGAACACCCAATAAATGGGCAAACAAAGGATATTTCTGGGAATATTTTTATAGATACTACTGCTCCTGTATCCACAATTGAACTAAGTACAGAAACGGATACTGGAACCAAAGGAAACTTTATTACTGCACATCGTAAACCTGTATTTACAGGAAAAAGTGAGCCGGGGAGTGAAATCACTCTGGAACTAAATAATGAGTCGGTTTCGACAGTTGTTGATAACAACGGCTTTTGGAGTTTATCTTTACCCAATGAATTACCAAAAGATTTTATTGGTGATTATAAAATCGTTGTTACGGATACAGCAAATAATCAATTTGAAAAAATAGATACACTGACGATTAATTCGAGTAAACCGGAGATTACCGATGCTGCTCTGGCTTCACCTTGGAATAAAGGTAAATTTTATGGTGAGAAATCGACTAATGATTTGATGGCGACTTTTCAAGGAAAAGTAACCCCTGGTTCAAGTTTACAATTTAAGTTTAGACTGAGTAAGAAGGATGAGCATATTTTCTCCATCTCAGACATTGATAAAAATGGAAATTGGTCTTTTAGCTTACCGCCAGGTTTTCTTAAAGTGGATCGCCGTTATGACCTTGATAATTTGGTATTAATTGCAACGTCTCCAGCTGGGTTGACGACAGAAAAGGTGATTGAAGAAAAAGGGATTCAAATAAAGGATTGCGTTTTAAATGTGGCATTTCAAGTTGCGGCAGAGTCGAGTAGCACTGGGGAAGTTGATAACTCACTAAGCTCAAGTCGTTCCCCAAAGTTACAGGGAAAGATTGTAGGTTCGTCGGATAGAGATGAGCTTGCAGGGACCATTTTTATTGGTGGAAAAACTTATTCAATAGCTTTTGGTAAAAGCAGAAGCTCATGGAATTTCAAAGTCCCCGACGATGTCCAGCTTCCTTTAGGAGAAGTCCCCTATACTCTCACATTTAAAGATGTTTATGGTTCGGTAAGGGAAGTATCTTCTTCTGTATTTATCAGTGATTTCAAGTTTTACCTTGACCCAGATACAGATTCTGGCCAAATCGGTAACCACTATACCAATCATAAAAAACCCGTTTATAAAGGCAAAATAACAGCCGGTGGCACGATCTCAGCCAAAGTAAATGGTAATAGTTATCCTATTCAAGCCAATGATCAGGGAGAGTGGCGTTTCGAAGTGCCGATTAAAGGGGATGGCGCTTACCATATTAGTTTTATCCAAGACGATGGTACAGTTTCAGTTGGGCAAACAACACTTAATATCCTTACTAAGGCACCCATATTTAATCATTTTCAGGTTGCTGAGGAGCAACTTCATGCGGGTACACAAGTTGCGAATGTAACCAATCCTAAATTAGTTTTCACTTATAATGGAAATATGGATTATTACTTGATAAACGTGAATGGAAAAACGACTCGACATAATAAGCTAAAAACTAAATATAATGGCTCTAAAACAGTTTTTGCTAATGAGCTGGGATTACCTGACGGCGAGCATGTGGCAAAAATAACTGCATTTGATATCGCGGGTAATAAAACTGAGCATGAAGTAATTATTAAAGTGCTCAGTGATGAATCCGGTAAGACTGCCCCAAGTATTGAATTTGGTGTGAATGATAAACAATTAATTTCTGAGAAAGATGGCAAATTACTTTTCAACCAAAATGATTTAACACTCACGGGGACTACAAGCGTCGCAAGCCTAGTTACCATCAAAGACATAAATGGAAAAATACTTGGTACGACAAAGGCAAATAATCAGGGGAGTTGGCAGCTGAAATTACCTAGTGATGTTGTTCCTGTAGGTATTAAGGATGGTGAAAAAATTCAATTATCGGTTACGGCAAAGGATTTAGCTAATCGTGAAACGCAGTTTGAGTTTGATTTGGTATATGACATTACCCCGCCAGTATTGAATGCGGTATTAGACGAACAATCATCAAATGGCGGCACTATTCATGTTAACCAACCAACATTTAATGGAACAACCAAAGCTAATTCGGAAGTACGCTTGACGATCAATGGAAATATATATCGTACTACCGCTGATTATGATGGTAATTGGCAGATTAAATTGCCTGATAATGAAGCACTTGCTGATGGCGTGCATTTCTATGAAATAGAAGCAGTGGATGTGCTTGGACAAATAAGTCAGAACAAAGTTTCTGGTAACTTTATTGTGAAAACATTCGCCTCAGTGAGCGGAGAATTAGAAGCAGATTCAGACTCAGGTATTCAGGGGGATGACTGCACCAATGTAAATAAGCCTACATTTAGCGGAATTACCGAACCAAATGCGACAATTCGATTAGTGTTTGATAATAAAGTTACATCAATTTTTGAAGCTACCGCCGATGAGAAAGGAGAGTGGACGATTCAGGTAGATACTGAATTGAGTGACGGTCTTCATGATTATGTCATTTTTGCGATTGATAATATTAAAGGTATTAAAGGACAAGTTTCTGGGCAATTGGTTATTGATACATTAGCACCTGACTACCTTATTGGTGGTGTGGTGGACCCTACAGACTCCAGCACTAAACAGAATATTTTAACCAGTATGACGAGGCCGACTTTTGCTGGGATTGCAGAGCCTAGCACTTATTTGGAAATCACAGTTGGTCAAGAGATCTACACGAATATCCTTGTTGATAAACAAGGGGAGTGGAGCTTTACGTTAACAGAACCACTAATCGATGGGACACATGATTATCATATAAGGGTAACTGACATTGCGGGGAACTTAGGGGCAGACAATTTAACCGGAAAAATTACTGTTGATACTCAAGCGCCAGAAATTTTAGGGGGGCTAAATAACACCACTGACTCAAGCCACAAGGGCGATAATATAACGAATATCAATAAGCCAAAATTTAGTGGGGTGACAGAGGCTGAGGCAGTTATTGCGCTTGAAATTGACGGTAAAATCTATCAAGGGGTGGCGGATGAAAAAGGAAAATGGGCGATATCTGTTACTGATGCCTTGATTGATAAAACCTATGATTATCGTATTGAAGTTAAAGATGCAGTGGGAAATAGGCAGGCGCTTACAGGGCAAATGACGATTGATACTAAAGCCCCTGAGCTTGTTGGTCACTTAGATGTTATGACTGACTCTGGCGAAAAAGGCGATGATATAACTAATATTAATACGCCAAAATTCAGTGGGACAACGGAGCCAGACACTCAGGTATTTTTAACCATTGATAATCATACCTATGAACAAAAAGCGAATAAACTGGGTCAATGGGAAATATCGGTATTGAACCCATTAGCTGAAGGTGTGCATGACTATGAAATTAATGCATATGACAAAGCGGGTAATCAGGCACAGCAATCAGGAAAGGTGACTATTGATACCAAAGCCCCTAAGCTTGTTAGTGGCTTAGATGTTATGACTGACTCTGGCGAAAAAGGCGATGATATAACCAATGTAAATACGCCAAAATTCAGTGGGATAACAGAGCCAGACACTCATGTATTTTTAACCATTGATAATCATACCTATGAACAAAAAGCGAATAAACTGGGTCAATGGGAAATATCGGTATTGAACCCATTAGCTGAAGGTGTGCATGACTATGAAGTTAATGTATATGATCAGGCAGGAAATCAGGCACAGGTTAAAGGTAATCTTACTATTTATTCCGATTTGCCCGATGCAACTGTAACGCTAATAGATAATACAGGCGGTACTCAGGTGGATATCCCGCCAATAGATACCTTAGCGCTTCCATCTGATATCGAGGAACACTATTTTTAATTGAATAATAGCCCTACCATGAAAATGGTAAGGCTAAAGTTTAAAGGTGAATAAAGTACTAAATCAAGGAATGGGGGAAGCTTGGCTGCGCATGAAAACTTTTAAATGCCAGTAAAAAATAAGGGACATCATCATAGCCGACTTCTTGGGCGATACGTGTCATAGGAATATTTTCTGTTCTAGATAATATCATTGCTTTGTTCATTCGGGACATTAAGCTAATTTTGGAAAAACTTGTATGTTCACTGGCTAGTCGTCGTTTAAGGGTTGAAGGACTCATATGGAGTTTTTTTGCGATAGTATCTAGAGTATGGCATTGTTTACCTACGCTATGAAAAATTAAGTCATACACTTTATCTTTTATCGAGATATTCATTGAGGCATATAATGTAGAGGTAAATTCATTTACCAGTAAAAAAAATGATAGAATAAAGTTTAAATAAATATGAATAACATTATGGCTGGTCGGCGAGTTAGCTTCTTTAATAGCAGAATGAAATACATCTTCAATAATCGGGTTTTCTTGTAAGCTAGTACAACAAATTTGGCTTATTGAGTGTGTCTTTTTCTTATTAATAAATAATGCTGCATGCTGTTGATAAAAGGATTTCAACATATCTGTGGTCATTGGAAGTACATCTACAGCCAGTAGATTGTGATTATCACGATTGATTATCTCAATTGAAGATCCTTTGGGGAGAAAACAGATATCTGCAGCCGTTAGTCTTTGCCATGGGCCTTCTTCTATCCGTATTTCAATTTCGCCAGACCTCACTTTAAATAGCAGAGAGTGAGTTAGATAAAGGCTATTTTTTATTTTATTTGATAGGGTTTCAATATAGGTATGAAACGATTTTACACAGAAATTAGTCGACATTTTTGAACCTAAATAAATATTACCTACGATTATTACCGTAAAATTATTCTGGTTGTGTCAAAGAATTGTTCACGGCTTCCATATTTTTAATAACAAACCTTGAGCTTGCATAAGCTGAAAGATCGATTTGTTATTACTTCCTGACTTAATAAACTTCAGTGTATAGCGATGTGGTTTATTAAAAGGAACGCAGGGATACTAATTTTATATAGGGTATATTGATTTAATTACTGGTCACGATTTTTTATGTTTTTGAGAGAGAACAATAAATTCTTAACGAGTCAGTAATATTCCGAGAGCCATTATTTTAACTCATTGTTTTTATTTAAAATAATTATTTTTATTTTAATATTGGAATTATGTTTTTAGAGTAAAAAAAAGATAAGTAAGAAAAAAACAAAGTGAAATGACAACTATTAGGTGCTTAACATTAAAAAATAGTAGGAGTAAATAAAAAGGCAGAGTACGTTGAATATACTTCTGCCTTATCGTGCGTTGGACCAGTAATCAATTCAATATTTGGTTTAACTGACTATATAGGCCTTGTGCGCTCTTCTTATAACCCTCGACGGAGAGGTGCACATTATCAGGTCGTGCTAAATCTTGTGCTGCCCATGTACGGATTGAACAAGGACCACCCATAAAGGCTTGCCAGTCCCAAAATAGCGTATTTTCCTGAGCGGCAACTGTTTTTTGAATTTGAATCACACTCGTTAAATTCACTGGCATCTGAGCTTGGCAACTCGCCGCATCATTAAATTTAAGTGAATCATTCGGGCCGATAAGTAAAATAACGCTATTTGGCATTTGTTGGCGAATTAAGCGAATTTTGGCGCGTAAATTTTGCTCGTAAGCGGCTAAATCTAATGTATCGTTAAAAGCTTCATTGGTTCCATAGGCTAAAATCACCATATCAGGGGACATTTGAGCTAAGGTTTCGCTCCATTGTGGTTGCCATTTATCTGTCATACTCAGTGTTGCACCATTGAGCCCAAGAGCTGAAAACATTACTCCTGGTTTTTGCGAACGCACTAACCACCCACCAATTTTCAACCCATCACCTTTATTAACAGTAACTTGGGCTGGAAGCTGGGTATTTACAGGGGACGAAAATACCCACTGGTTGCCTGTGGCTGGCAATGCAACATTGGGGGAGACGGCAGGAGCGACACGCATTTGTGAGTCACTTGTGCTTTGGTATAGAGTTTGTAGCTGATAAGCACCTAGCGCAGGCTGTAAAGGCTTGAGCACTACTTTACTGTTGGCTGCTTGTGGCTCGGCAATTAGCCCACCAAGTGGGTAATCAAAGCGTTCATCTTTGCGGCTTGAAGCCAGTGACCACTCTTTCTTTTCGCTCATACGGTTAATGGTCGCTGTTCGTTGCCCAGGTACCGAAATCGGAGGAATGAAGCCTGGGCCCGCATCACCATAACGTTGCTGAAATAATGTTCTTAAATTACCGCTGAAAAAGTCAGCGGCTGTATGTGAATCACCAATTTGGACAATGTGAACTTGTTGGTTGCCTTGGCGCAACTTATTTGCCAATTGTGGCAAATTAGGCTCTGCGTTATTGACCAACTGCCCTTGTGCAACGACTGGCTGGCCTTTAGGCGGGCTAGTCGTGCGAGTTTTGTCTGATGTGTTCTGGCAAGATAATAAGCCCAGCGACAAAAGCGCAATCACGCTACCCGCCAATATTTTGGACTTAGCTTGACACAGTTTGTTCAGTTTCATGAGGTTCCTTTTCTTCCTCTTCTTCGAAATGAATGAGTGAGAATACTTTTTCAGCGATCAATTGTTGGCCTTTTCCGCTGAAATGGATCCCGTCACCACTTCGCAATTTAATGGTACTACTCGCATCACCGATATAGTCAGAATAGGTATCGCCTTTATATTTAAAGACATCATTGACCGAAAAGTAAATTTCACCGTTGTCTTCAACTTCAGATTGGTAGAGGCTACTTAAGAATTTCATACCATCGGAGAGCGTATTTTTACGCATATTAGGAGGCCCAACCCAAATAACATCAACATTGTGCTGGCGAGCGGTCGATATTATATCACCAATTCGTTCACGGTACACTTTTTCCCAATCTTCACTTTTAAATTTGACGTATTTATAACCCGTTTGTGGTGGCATATCCCAAGGGTCGTTAGGTCCTAAAAAAACGACTAAAACCTTAATGTTGGGGTTATCATTCAATGCCTTAGCAATGGTTTGGGGCCAATTGAAAAAGCGTGGATACGCCAGTCCTGTACTTTGCTTGCTTAGGTTAATGCTATCGATATTATATTTTTTTAACAGCATGTTTTTAACATGTGGAGCGACGCCTTGCATCATGGAGTCCCCCGCGAACAGGACTTGTTGGCCTTTTTCGATATTGGCAATATGTTTCGCCACGATTGGCTGATCTTTTTTGATTGTAAAACCACCAAAGTTAATTTTCTGGTTTTTCTCTCTAACTTGTGGTCGTTTAAGCCGCTCAGGGAAAGTAATCGATAAGCTTTCAGCTGGATAAATATAGCCATTTACGAAGTGAAGACCAATTTGAAACTCTTTGGGGAAACTGAGTTTTTTATCTTTATTGGCCAGTTCAAGCTCAGCGGCTTGTTTGTCTTCCTGCGCTTTTTGCCCTGATGCGTAATAAGTGAATAAGCTTCCTGCTTCAAGCGCACCATCATGTAAATAAGCACCATAATCCCAGATAGGATTCCCTGCCATTTTCGCCCATGGGGTATCTTGGTGATATTTTTGCTGCCAAAATCGTTCTAGTGAGCTTTGATTCAACCAAATTAATAATAGGCCAGCAATTAGGACAATAAATAAAATCTGCCCAACTTTGATTAGGGTATTTTTAAACTCAGAAGTTAGCATAAATAAACCCCGGCATACCTGAAGGAGAAAGCATAAACATAATAGTTAGAATAATCGCGAGCGGAATAGGATAATAATACCAAGGAATGGTTTGGTATTTTTTTGCCACATAATGGTAGCCTTGTACAAAATAAGGGTAGGCAATCAGTAGTAGCCAAAATGCGATTAGTAAGCCTAGGCTTGCATTAATTGAAGCAATAAAACCAGGTGCAATGATTTGATTGGCCATTAACAGGGCATCATCAAATGAGGGGCTACGGAAGAAAATCCATGCAAAGCAGACAAAATGGAAAGTAATAATTCGTGACACCCAAACGGATAATGTTTTATTAGGAATCACTTGGGTCCATCCTAATTTTTCCATGCATAAACTCTTAAGATTGAGTAGCACAATTCCTAATCCATGAATGGCTCCCCAAACTACAAATGTCATTGCTGCACCATGCCATAACCCTGAAATGACCATCGCAAGGAATACATTGGTATTCATACGGCTAAAACCTTTGCGGTTACCGCCTAGGGGGATATAAATATAGTCGCGAATAAATGTAGATAAGCTGATGTGCCAACGGGCCCAAAACTCTTTTAAATTTGCAGCTAAATAAGGCGCATTAAAGTTAACAGGGACTCTAAATCCTAATAATAACGCGATGCCCGTCACCAGATTGGTATAACCTGAGAAGTTAAAGTAAATATTCCAAGCATAGGCATAGGTTGCTACTAGGATCTCTCCCGCATTGTAACCCACGGGAGAATCAAAGACTGGATTTACAAAATTTTCAGACAAGTAAGAGCTAAATAAAAACAATTTCACTAGTGCTAATGAAATAAGCAATATCGCTTTTCGAGGATCTAAAACCTCACGGCTTTCCGCTTGTATTTGGGGAAGAAAGTTCTTCGCGCGGTTGATTGGCCCCGCGACGATGCTCGGAAAAAATGCAAGATACAATGTTACATCAAAGAAATCGGCTTTAGGAATTTCTTTGCGACAAACTGATACCGTATAGCTTACCGAGTGGAATACATAAAATGAGAGTCCAAGTGGTGCGAGTATTTCCAATATAGGAAGACCAACACTAAAACCAAATTTATCGAGTGTTTGCTGAATAGTCTCTTGGAAGAATGAGTAATATTTAAAGGTGGTAAAGAAGCCAACAATGACAGCGGTAAGAATACCGTATATCCATCGACTAGAGAGCCAATTGGTTGCCACGTTGGTAAGCAAATAAATAATCAGTGTGTAGCTAAATAAGATATAAGCAAAGTCAGGACTAAATGAATAAACAAAAAAATAGCTAGCAGTGATTAATAAGCCATTTTGTAACTTTGCACTGGGCTGACAACCCCAATAAATAAGAAAAAAAATCAAGAAAGAGCCAAGAAACTCAAAAGAGAAGAAATTCATATTAGACTCAAAGATGTTAATTATTTTGTTAGAAGGTTAGGGTATATGATATTTGATCTCTTTTTCTATGCAATCAGAATATTGCTTGTCATATTTCGAGCGGTGACTTTGTTGGCTACGTTCAGCTACCCTAGTCACATACTTATGTATGCTCCTAGGGGTAGCTTTTCTTGCCGCCTCGCCACCACTCGAACTATTTAAGGCAATAGAGTAAATCTAAAAAAACATAAAAAATGAATTGGTCGAATGAGTTAAGTAAGTTAAATACGGTTTGTGAGGGATAAAAAAATCCACTTAGTTAAGTGGATTTTTTATGTCTTGTACCTGGTGATACAAAATTAAATGCGAGTGGCTGCTCTTTGCTGAGCTTGTGTGATCAATTCTTCATTACTCGCGTACATCTCTTGTAAATAGCGGTTATAAGTAGAACCTAACTCTGAGTACCCTTTCATATCATTGATTAACTTTTTAGTATCTAGCTCATCTTTTGATAGACGCTGTTTTGCTCGTGAAGTACGTAGTGACTCATAAGCATTATGGGTATTCATGTTCTTCATATAAGCAGTCACAGTATCTTCTACAGAAGTATAGGAAGAATAGCCTTTGACTTTACCTTTCTTAGTTTGGCAGCCGCTACCGCAGCGCATACCAAATAAATTACCGTTTTGCAGAGCAAGTTGTGAAGTACCCCAGCCAGACTCTGTTGCTGCTTGTGTTGCAACTAAGTGCGTTGGCATGATGTCGACACGACTCAATAGTTTGTCCCAATTTAAACGTTTTGGGTTACTACACTTCATACCATAACTATTACAGATTTGCTCAAGACGGCGCAATTCTTGGGCGCTCCATTTCTTGTTAGCTCGTACTGATAACAACCAAGTACGTTCAGCCATGATCTGCTTATTCACTTTTTCTATAACAGGGACAACCGTTTTCAAAAATGCTTTCTTTCGAGGTGTACCAGAAGGGTATTTACGTAAATCAGGGAGTGAGGTTTTAGCCTGACTTACATTCTGTTGCACAGTTTTATTAGTATACTCTTTATTGAGCATTGTGCTGGTACTGGTGGAGCCCATACTCAGGCTCGAAAATAAAAGTAAAAATAAGAAAGCGAAGACGGCGTTTGTCCTCATCGTTCGAGAGGGCATTTGCTTCTCCTAAGTATCTCTGAACAAAATTCGAGCGAATATTAGCAGATTAATTTTTCACGAGCTACATTTATCCGGGTGACATTAAGGAAACTTCTGTATTATTTTGTGGGTTTTTTTATATTAATATGAATGTATTGATTTTAAATGACCTAATGGTTTCGTTTGGTATATTTTCATATGATGAATGATAAATTAAACTGTTTATTCCCGTGGCGTTCGCGCTTTACTTAAGTTAAATTTGAGTAAAAAACACACAATTCATTTAGTTGTTATAGGGTTATTTTGTCTGAAAAATAAGCAGTCAGTAGTCTATTTTTTGACCGAAATGAGTTCTCTATCGTTTTATTAAAGCCTATCGAGGCGACAAAAGTGAAATAAGATTATTATCTGCAAATGAGTAAAAAGTGACATTTACCTTAAATTTTAAGCGCAACAATGTCAGGATAAAGTCCTATAGGGTGAGTCATATGGATATCAGAAATAGTCCCTTTAAGGTTTTAAAATTTGTTGCAGTAAATCTTGTTGCTTCGCATCTTCCGCCAGCTGTGGAAAATCAGCCACTGTCCAATAAGAGGTCGGTTTGGGGAGCTGTTTCATATTTCCAGTAGGGAGCAAACGCAGTTGTGCGAGTAATGACAAATCATATTTGAGATAGCGCTCAGGCAACGTTAAAAATAAGCCTTCAGATGGCATAATTTGTGGGGGCATCAGAGGATAACGTTGGTCACTTGTTTGGTAATCTCTTGTTAAAACAAGAAATTTCTCTGGTACTCTGCGGTAACTGTTCCACCATAAACCATCAACGCTATCAAATATTTTTCGCGTGGTTTTTCTATCTTTGCTACCGAGTTGGTGAAGGGCCAGTGGAAGAGTATTTTCCATTGATTGAGAGTAAGTGGCTAAAGAGCCTGCTCGGCCTTGTAGTATCAAAGTTAAGGCGAGACGGGAACCAAGTAAATTTGAGTACAGGTCTTCAGGGGAAAATGCGGAAACCCCTTCAGAAAACCCCGGTACAGATTGATAACCATACCACTGGGCAATTTCATGCCATACCGCGAGCTGGAAAGCCAATTTTGCGGCTAAGTAGGCGCTTAGGGTATAACGTTGTTTGGCAGATTGTGGTGGTTCAAATGCACTGAAATGAATTTGTCTATCCGCTAACTCTTCACTAAGTGACAGCGACCATTGTTGACCAAGGCGTGGGTAAATTTGGCTAAATAAGTAAAAAGTATAATCTGCAGTATCTCTGACATGGGAAATATCAATAAACCCGCTTTTATCTGTATAGAGTAAGCCTATTTTTTCATTACTGAGCCCCATTAATGCAGCAGAGGCACCTAAAAAGCTGTCATTATAATGATGTTCACCGAGGCTATCTGCTTCAACGATATTATCGATAGTGTAAAACGGGACAGGTAATCCCCATAGCTCAGCTTGCAAGTTGTAGCCAAAGGCGCAGCAAGCGCGCAAACC
The DNA here is from genome assembly GCF_033688165.1 of Providencia sp. PROV048. Taxonomy (NCBI): domain Bacteria; kingdom Pseudomonadati; phylum Pseudomonadota; class Gammaproteobacteria; order Enterobacterales; family Morganellaceae; genus Providencia; species Providencia sp. PROV048. Next base: position 484,591 of record NZ_CP096360.1, read on the forward strand.
TTGTGGTGGGGCTAAGGAAGCAATAATAGGCCAATTTTGTGAGGCTTCTTCAAAAGTATAGGGGGTAATGACAGGCTCAATGGCAGGCAAGTCCAGTTTGTCATGACTTTGGCAAGCGGCTAATAAAAGCCCAATCCCCATTGCCAGAACCCATTTGAACATTAAAACGCCTCCCCAACTTGAAAATATACCCCTGTACTGTTGCGGCCAACACCGAAATCCAAGCGAACATTCATTCTTGGTTTAAATTCAAAACGATAGCCTACGCCAACAGTGGGCAACCAATGCCCTTGGCCTAATTCAGATGCAGCATCACTCATGGTTCCTGTTCCTAGCCAACCCACAACGCCATGACGCCAATCGAGTTTATGGCGAAGTTCAATTTGGCTGGTGAATATATTGTTATCACGATAGCGGCCTTCGTAATACCCGCGCATACGGTTACCATTACCGAGTAATGATAGCTGGTTCCACGGTACATTTCCGGTTGAAAACCTCGCATAGTTGTCGAATGCAATAACAGTCTCTTCGGCTAAGGCATGGTAATAGGCATATTGTAATTGGGTGGTTTGGAAACGTGTATCGCTACCGAGGGTAGGCGCAAAATAAGTATAGATGGCCTCAAAAGCTTGCCCATGATAGGCATTGGGCAGAAAATCTCGTGTGTCATAACTGTAGTATGCACTGACGCCTGAATTTAACACCGAACGACCCCCAATTGAATTGGAGAAATACTGTTTGGCGCCATTATCAGGATCACTGGCATTGATTGATGAAAAGTCCCAACCAAGACCAATATAAGTCGAATCGGCCAATTGATATAAGACTCTTGGGGTTATTTGGAATTCTTGGGAATGGTACTTTTCTTTATTGTGATCGTTTTTCCCTGCAGAATATCCCTTACCCCAGTAATAAGTGGGAATATTGTTAATGGTGCCGGAAACAAATAACCGCCACTGGTCGTTATCAATAAAATTATAATTGGTAAAATTTAAGCCAAACGCGCCGGTCGACGACGCAAAACCGCTTAAGCCAATAGAAGACGGCTGGGTTTGTTTATCTTCTTTATCTATTCGATATAAACCAACCAGTGCGGTGCCAATACCAATGCCCATTTCGGGGGTATAAAATGGCCCCGGTAATACGCCCCAATCGACAGTTTTACTTTCATCAAAGCTATTTTTTCCACCGAGATCGTTTAACCAGCCATCGATTTGCTGGCGATCAGGGAGTAAATCAGCTTTAGCGGGAAAAATAATAAAAAGGCTGAGCAAGGCCAGCCTTTGGATAATTGCCGAATGCCACATTAAAAACGGAATTCTCCAGAAATAAAGAAGCTGTTACGGTTGTTAAAGCCGATTTCGGTTAATACATTAAAATTCCGAGTCAGTTCAACCCGAGCACCGACAGTATTATTCCATTTATGGGCAAGATGCTGTTTAACATCGAATTTAACATTGCCTATTATGGGTTTCATTGCAGGATTATTCATGAAGAAATCAAGTTCTTCGGGAAGGTTCAATTTACTAACGTCACCTTTAAAACGCTGAGTGATATCTTGGTACATGGCACCAGTCCAAATTTGAACTTTCGTATTCCCTTGGCCACTAATCAATGGCTCGAACACAAATTCATATCCAATACGGGGTGTCATAACAAAAGCGGTAATATCACCATCTAAGATATCAAGGTTTGTTTTAGTATAGTTTAGGTCTAATGTCCCAAAAAATTGGTTATATCCACCAGCAAAGGTTACCCCACCTCCGTATGTTTTTCCTTTAAAATCCAATGAAAAAGGTAAGTTCTCCCACATTGGGCCAGGTTGCCCTTTCATATATATACCAGTGATATTAGTTTTAGATGAACCTTTTGTTTTTCCATAAACACCGTAGATATTCATGAATGGTAGAACCCAAGCATCCAGCTTTAGCATGTGTGATTCATTTTTTTCTCGGGTATGACCTGTTTCAACTAAAATATTAGAAAGAAGACCTTGTCCTAATCGTGTATCAGAGTTAAAGCCAATCTTATCGACGATAATGTCCTGGCGCAGATTCATATAACCATAACTCACCCCAAAAGGTTCCGGTAAATCATACCCTCGAGCGCGGGCTTCATCGCCCCAAATCGGCAGTACTCGTGACTCTGTGGTAGAAGAACGAGTAATGCCGCCTTCGCTGTTACTTTGTGGGACTCCAGACTCACTTACAGAGACCGAAAATAACGGACGATCACTATCGGCAAAGCTCACAGACATGCTCATAATAGAAGAAAGAATCAGTGCAGTACTGAATTGAATGCGTTTCATAAAATTGGCTCAATCTTTAGATAATAGAGAGGTGTAGTTAGGTATATCTATAATAGTTGGAATTTTAACATTGATAATTTTTTTATCGATAGCGCTTAATGCTTTTTTATGAAGATCTAAAACTAGATACCTGTATGTTAATTATTTATTTAAGATTATCATTTTTCATACCTAAAATAGCTGCCGATGCAAGAAATAACATCGGCACGATAGGGCTGAAAATACTACTTTTTGTTTTGTTGATGAAACTTAACACGCTCATGAAAATAGGCTTTTAAATGGTCTTCCATTTGGTGAATCTTTTGTTCTAAGGCGTTGACCAACACTTCATCGCTATTCATATCGAAAACGCGTTGCATTGCGAGATCATCGACATATTCTTTTTGTGCTTTGGTTAAATCAGCCATATTTGAATTACCTTTATTGAAATAGAACTTTTTGCTTCATCAATATAAAGCAAATTAAAGAAAGAGTATTATTGTGCCTCAGCCAATACCGTATGAAAAGTAGAATAACTGATTGTCGAATAATGATTATTTATTAACTTAGTTGCAATACGAAGGAACAAATCACAATCTCAGTTTGTTAAGAATAATCACAATATTCTTAATGAATATAAGCTGATATCCTCGCCACAGTCACTTATTAATAGGTCTGAAAATGAATAATAAACAACACTACCTTGATACCGCAGCAGGTGAGGGCGAGAAAGAAGCATCAATGATGGTTGCTATTCCTGGTTCTGAGCTGACGTCTTTATTACTTGAGCAGCGTTTAGAAGAACAAACTTATTTCACCGAGGGTGAAATAGATTACATTCCAGAGGATGGCGGTTTTTTCTTTAGCTGTAAAAAAGATGAAGAAGAATTACGTTTTTATATCGCTTTAGTGGATAGCGACCCTGAATATACCATCAACCCTTATTTTGCCACTGACCCAATCAGCCCTGAGCTGTATGCAGAAGCAAGTGCTGCCCCCCAAGCGGTAATTATTGAGTGCTTATTTCAAGGGCAACCATTAGTCAATTATCTGCAGCAGCTAAAGGTCATTCAAATCTTGGTACCCGATTTATTACTGGGCTTGGATATTTCTGCCGCAGGGAAAGTGTTTACTCGTGAGTGGCTTAATTTCCAACTCATTGATGATTTGATGCCAAGCATTGACTCTCTGTATGTTGTTCATGCTATTTATGACCAAGAAGATAACGAAGACAAGCGGAAAGAAGAGCGTGCGCCGACCATGTATTGGTTCCACACTCATGGCTTGGCACGTTGTGGTTTATCAGAAGCAGAAATTATTATACCGCACCCGATTGCTTCTTATTATGGTATTCCCGAACTGTTTTGGAGCTTCGTGAATAACAGCATTACTCACGGGAAAATCGTGTTTAATGAGCCCATTTTTATTGGACAAACCCAGGCGGGCTATGAATATTTAGTTGCAGTACCGTTTGAAGAAGGGTTATTGCATGTAGGTAAATCCACACCAATTGATGATTTAAAACCGCTAGAAGAGATGAGTTTCGAGTTTGGAGATGCATCATCAGAGCGTTTTATGGGAGATTGGCATGATAGAGACGAATCTCATCAACATCCTTCAGCCATGTTATTCCGTGTAACACAAGAAAACCCAACCTTAGAAAGCTTCTTTGAAGGGTTTGAAGATCAAAACGCCATGATGTTTATGCGTACCGATGAAGAAACGGCAGATATGTCGCGTAAAGCTAAATTACGTTGGGAATACTTCACCCATATGTTAGATAACTATGGCCCGAAACCTGTCGCTCAGAAAAAAGGTTTTCTTGCCAAATTCCTTGGTAAAAACGAGGAAGCTGAAGATTCGGAATGGCGCTTTTTAGTGAAATGCGGTATTGGTTACCATGATGCAGAAGAAGATTTCGATGGTCATGAACATATGTGGTTTGAGCCTGTTTCTTGGAATGGTGACCAGTTTGAAGGGCGTTTAATTAACCATCCTTTTTATGTGAAAAATATGCAAGAAGGGGAAGTTTATCCATTAACGCGCGACGATATTACGGATTGGACAATTTATTTCCAAGACGGCAGTTATACCCCTGATACGATATATAAATTGTTAAGTGGCGCTCAAGTTCACTAACTTGTCATACTCGTCATACTTCAAGCTGCATGGGTGTTGACTGCACTCAGCCAGCCGAATCACATACTTATGTATGCTCATCGGTCTGTCTTCGTTTGTCGCCTACATGCAACTTGAATTATTTAGAGTACATACGCGTCACGATTCAAGCTGCATGGGGGGTGACTGCGTTCAGCCAGTCGAGTCACATGCTTATTCAAGCTAGAGTACAAAGGTTTATGTTAGACTGGGCGTGCAATGCGCCCAATTTAATGATGAAAGTTTAACGCCATGAATGAAACCGAGCTTTACCAATATGCCTTATTTATGCTTTCCCGCCGTGATTACGGTAAAGCAGAGCTATTTGCTCGTATGAAACGGCGTATGTATGAAAAAAATGAGGGTATTATTGATGAGCCTTTAATTGAATTGGTGCTTGAAAGGCTAAGTGAGCAACATTTTCTTGATGATGACCGTGTTGCAGGGCTATTAATGCAAGGTTATCTGCGCAAGGGATACGGCCCATTGCGGATAAAACAAGAAATGCGGCAGAAAGGTTTCACTGAAACGGTTGTGGAAAAGCATTTTGCTACTCTAGATGTAGATTGGTTTGAAAAGGCCGCATTAGTACGCAATAAGAAGTTTGGGGACAATATTCCTAAAGATTTTAAAGAAAAAAGTAAGCAAATTCGTTATCTGCAATATCGCGGTTTTTTTGGTGATATGATTTATGAGTTATTTAGTTAATCAATTCCCCCCTTTAATGTGAAAAATATCACATAACTAAACTAAGCTGATTTTCCTATTCTTGATTAATATTTGGGGAATATTAGCTATAACTTGCTGCCTAAAAAGATTTTTTATTTATTTCTCTTGTGTTTTAACGCATTTCTATATTAAAAATCATCTGCTGACATGATCATTGTCAGTGAATTTTGCTTAATGATTAGGCAGAGTAATTTTTTTTATAATTACAAAATAAGACAGGCAGGAGAAATAAATGATTGAGCTCTTAATCGGCGTTATTGTCGCCATTGGAGTTGGGCGTTATATCATAAAAGGGTATTCCGCAACGGGTGTACTAATGACAGGGGGGATTTTACTTCTAATCATTACCGCTATTATGGGCAAAAGTATTTTACCAGGTTCTGTTCCGACGACGGGGTGGCGTGTAACAGATATTCTGGAATACATAAAATTCCTATTAATGAGCCGAGGTGGCGACCTTGGTATGATGATCATGGTGTTATGTGGGTTTGCATCTTATATGACTCACATTGGGGCGAATGATGTTGTGGTGAAAATCGCCTCTAAGCCATTAAAAATGATCAACTCACCTTATTTGTTGATGGTTGCTGCTTATATTGTGGCATGTTTGATGTCACTGGCGGTATCTTCTGCGACAGGCCTCGGTGTATTACTGATGGCGACATTATTCCCTGTAATGGTGAATGTTGGGATCAGTCGTGGTGCAGCAGCGGCAATTTGTGCATCGCCAGCGGCAATTATTTTAGCGCCAACATCCGGTGACGTTATTTTGGCGGCAAAAGCGGCTGAAATGCCATTAATCGACTTCGCATTTAAAACGACCTTACCGATTTCTATCGCGGCAATTGTGGCAATGTCAATTGCGCACTTCTTCTGGCAACGTTATTTAGACAGAAAAGAGAACGTCAAAACAGAAATGTTAGACGTCAATGAAATCAAAACACACGCACCTGCTTTCTACGCTATCTTGCCTTTTACGCCAATTATCGGTGTTTTAGTGTTTGATGGTAAATGGGCGCCTGAATTGCATATCGTTACGATTATTGTTGGCTGCATTATTTTAGCTGCAGTCATTGAGTTTTTACGCAGTTTTAGCGCGAAACACGTCTATGGTGGCTTAGAAGTTTGTTATAGAGGAATGGCTGATGCATTTGCAACGGTTGTGATGTTGTTAGTCGCCGCTGGGGTCTTTGCGCAGGGTTTAAGCACCATTGGTTTCATCAAAGGGCTAATTGACCTCGCACAATCATTTGGTTCAGGTGCAATTGTGATGATGATTGCCCTGGTCGTGATTACGATGTTAGCCGCGATGACAACGGGCTCGGGAAATGCACCGTTCTATGCGTTTGTTGAGCTAATCCCTCATTTAGCAAAACAAATGGGCGTCAACCCTGCTTATTTAGTGATCCCAATGTTGCAAGCCTCTAATTTAGGGCGGACTTTATCGCCTGTATCAGGGGTTGTCGTAGCTGTATCTGGTATGGCAAAAATCTCTCCTTTTGAAGTGGTGAAAAGAACGTCAATTCCAGTATTAGTTGGATTGGTTGTGGTGGTGATTGCGACAGAAATATTAGTTCCAGTCTACCTATAAAACTTCAGTTTTTCAGGTAAAAAAATGGCTGAGCAAATGGCTCAGCCATTTTTCAAATTAAAAATTAAATACTTTATATCTAAAATTTACTTTTTTAATTAATTGCAAAATTATTTATTCACAGAATAATTACGTGGTATTTATTTTTTTTACGTTATTAACGAGATCTACACCAAAAAGTTGAAAAAATAGCGTGATTAAATTAGGCACTGTTGATTATTTAATGCAAAATCTGCACATCTTATTTTAATAACGTTAATGATGAAGAACACAAGATGAGCACAATTGAAAAAACAGTAGATACAGTAGATACAGCAGATAAACCTGTTAGTAAGTGGACCTATAAGGATTTTACTTGGGTACTTTCTTTATTCGGTACCGCCGTAGGGGCAGGAGTTCTATTCCTGCCAATTAAAGCGGGTGCAGGGGGGTTTTGGCCATTAGTAATATTAGCAATAATTGCAACACCAATGATTTGGTTAGCCCATAAAGGGTTAGCACGCTTTGTTTTATCTTCAAAAAATCCAAATGCGGATATTACAGATACGGTAGAAGAGCACTTTGGTAAAGTAGGCGCAAATATTATAACGTTTGCTTATTTCTTTGCTATTTACCCTATCGTATTGATTTACGGTGTAGGTATCACAAATACCGTTGATTCATTCTTGGTAAATCAACTCGAAATAGAGCCGCTGCCACGATGGTTACTGTCTGGGGTGCTGATTGCAGCAATGACTGCAGGGGTGGTGTTTGGTCGTGAGCTTATGCTAAAGCTTACTTCTCTAATGGTTTACCCTCTGGTATTCATTTTATTAGCTTTATCATTGTATTTAATTCCTGAATGGAATACGTCAATGCTAGAAGTGGCTCCTGATTGGAGTGCAATGCCTGTGATTGTTTGGATGGCGATCCCACTAATCGTATTCTCATTTAACCATAGCCCAATTATCAGCCAATTTACTAAAGACCAACGTCAGCAGTTTGGTAATAATGCGATTGTGAAAACAGATATGATTACGGGTGGTGCAGCATTAATGCTGACAGGTTTTGTGATGTTTTTCGTTTTCTCTGTGGTCTTATCACTAAGCCCTGCAGAGCTTGCCGTTGCGAAAGAACAGAATATTAGTGTGCTATCACATATCGCGAATATTAACCCATCGCCAATCCTATCTTATTTAGGGCCTATTGTTGCTTTCGCTGCGATTGTATCAAGTTACTTTGGTCACTTCTTAGGCGCTCACGAAGGTTTGGTTGGGTTAATTAAATCTCGCTCTTCTTTCTCTGTGAAGAAAATTCAAACGGCATCCATGTTATTTATTGTGATAACAACCTGGATTGTGACTATTCGTAACCCAAGTATTTTAGGCATGATTGAAACGATGGGGGCACCAATGATTGCCGCTATCCTATTCCTTCTGCCTGTTATTTCGATGAATATTGTTCCTGCAATGAAGAAATTTAGCACTTCAAAACTGGCACAAATCTTCACTTTTATCTGTGGATTAGCGTCTATTACTTCGGTTATTTATGGTGCTTTCTTATAGTTATAAATAAAGTGATATAAGAAACAGAGCCATGACCTGTAAAAGTCATGGCTTTTTTTATATCAATACGAACTAGGTTATATGAATAGACATTGATATAACTAATTTTTAAGCTGAGAGGTGTGATAATCACCCTCACCGTATCTATCAATATGAAATAATTTCAAGTGCAAGTAGTTGCTCGGTATCGTGGCTTAGGTAATATCTAAGGTTATCACAGCATTATAATAACGTAATCACTACCTCTGGCTGTAACTATTCCAGTGCGTTGTAACAAGGATAACTAATGAAATTAGAAACATTATCGATTCACGCCGGTTACTCTCCTGACCCTACTACTAAGTCCGTTGCCGTGCCAATTTACCAAACCACCTCTTATGCTTTTGATGACACTCAGCACGGTGCCGACCTCTTCGATTTAAAAGTTGCGGGTAATATTTACACGCGAATTATGAACCCAACGAATGATGTTCTAGAGCAACGAGTAGCTGCGCTTGAAGGTGGTGTCGCTGGCTTGGCCGTTGCTTCTGGTATGGCAGCAATTACTTATGCGATCCAAACCATCGCACAAGCAGGGGACAACATTGTTTCTGTTGCTAAATTGTATGGTGGAACTTATAACTTATTAGCTCATGCTCTACCGCGCTTAGGCATTGAAACACGTTTTGCGGAGCATGATGACTTAGCAGCACTTGAAGCGCTGATTGATAACAAGACTCGAGCCATATTCTGCGAGTCAATTTCAAACCCGGCTGGCTTTATTGTTGACATTGCGGCACTGGCTGAAGTTGCGCACCGCCATGGCGTGCCTTTGATTGTCGATAATACCGTGGCAACCCCTTATTTATGCCGTCCATTTGAACATGGGGCGGATATTGTGGTTCATTCATTGACCAAATATATCGGTGGGCATGGAACATCACTTGGCGGAATGGTTATTGATTCAGGTAAGTTCCCATGGACAGATTACCCAGACCGTTTTTCATTATTGATAGAACCAGATGTGGCTTATCATGGCGTAAGTTATACCGAACATTTTGGCGCAGCGGCCTTTATTGCGCGTTGCCGAGTTGCACCATTGCGCGGAACGGGGGCTGCATTATCACCGTTTAACGCATTCTTGATTTTACAAGGTTTAGAAACCCTCGCGCTAAGAATGGATAGACATACTGAAAATGCGCTAAAAGTTGCGAACTATCTGGAAAATCATCCACAAGTAGAGTGGGTGAAATATGCAGGGCTACCGAGTAACCCTGAACATGGCTTAGCGCAAAAGTATATGAACGGCAAGCCAGCAAGTATTATGTCGTTTGGTATTAAAGGTGGCCAAGAAGCAGGTGCGCGCTTTATTGATGCCTTAAAACTGATTGTACGGTTGGTAAATATTGGTGATGCTAAATCACTAGCTTGCCACCCTGCATCAACGACACATCGTCAGCTTAATGATGCAGAGTTAGCGCAGGCAGGAGTTTCTCGGGATATGATCCGCTTATCAATTGGCATAGAACATATTGATGATATTCTAGCAGACCTTGAACAGGCGTTAGCTGCTGCCAAATAGTTTTACTTTGTATGAATAATAACCGGTTATGGTGAATGCCCTGACCGGTTTTTGTTTATAAGCTGCCGTACACTTTTTTGTATTAATGATTAATATTAAGAACGAATTAAATTTTCACCTTATTTTTAAAGACTGAACTATTTTTTATATATTCAGTCTTAATCTGCAATCCTTATCTTTTTTATCGATAAAATGGAGTTTCTATTTATTAATTGTTTATATACAGCGATATTTATACCAATCAACTTTTGACTTGTTTAAATGGGGTTTAATTGGCATAACGATAATAGCTACATAAAAGAGTGTGTTTGTTCAAACGAAATAAAATTATTAAATATCAATAAAAAGAATGGTTGAGATGAGATGATTATGGCAAACAATAGAATTGCCTACCTTAAATGGTGCCTGTTATTTGGTTTTGTCCTAGTAACCTATTTTTTACCATTAAACGGTAGGTTATTGTGGCAACCGGATGAACTACGGTATGCAGAAATTAGTCGGGAATTGATTATTAGTTATAATTGGAGCGTTCCTGAGCTTTTAGATATTCGTTATTTTGAGAAACCCATTTTTGGTTATTGGGTAGGGGCTGTTTTCCAAATGTTATTTGGTGAAAATAACATTTCTGTTCGTCTTGGAGTAGTATTTAGTACATTAGTCAGTGGGCTATTTGTTTATCTCAGTGCCAAAATGGCTTGGAAAAACTCACGGCTCGCTTTCAATGCCGTGTTTATTTACCTTTCCATGTTGATGGTTTTTACTATCGGCACCTACAATATTCTTGACCCCATTGTGACAGCCTTTATCACTATGGTGATTTTCTTTTTCCAATGGGGGTTAACGACAAAATACTTCTCTCATAAATTACTCGCTTTCATCATGATGGGAGTCGCCTGTGGGTTAGGGGTATTAACAAAAGGTTTTCTCGTTTTAGTGCTGCCAGTACTTGTTTGTTCCGTTGCCGCTATTTACTTTAAGCAATTCAAAGAAGTATTTGTTTTCTCGTTTGTTTCACTGTTCACTGCTTTTGTTGTGTGCTTACCTTGGGCTTTCGTTATTGCCAGTCGTGAACCTGATTTCTGGAATTATTTCTTCTGGGTTGAGCATATTCAACGTTTTATGGCAAATAATGCGCAAAATAAATCCCCATTTTGGTTTTATATTCCTATTTTGCTCGCCGCGGTATTACCTTGGCTAGGTTACCTTTTTGGTGCGCTGCGCCATGCATGGCAACAAAAAGGGTTACATATTTATTTTCTATTGTGGTTTATTGTGCCATTTGTTTTCTTCAGTATTACCAAAGGTAAATTACTGACCTATATTTTGCCTTGTATTGCACCTATTGCAGTTCTTATGGCTGCCTACATTGAAAAAATACTTGCTGAGAAAAAAACACGGCCTATCTGTTTGAATGCATTGATTAACACACTGATAGGTGGCGTTATTGCTGGGGGAATTATTGCTTCTGCTTATTACCCTAAACTGAGCGTGTTTCAGGCCGATGAAAGTGGAAAGTTATGGTTAGCCGCTGGCGCATTTATTTTTTGGTTATTGGTTGCGTTGCTTTCTTTCAAACAACGGTTTTGGTATTTAGCCGCAGTGTGTACGGTGGCAATTAGCTTAACGGTGGGGCATGTGATCCCATCGCGTATTGCCAGTAATAATACGCCACAAGAGGTGATTGCGAAGTATCATCACCAGTTAGCTGATAAATCTGTATTGTTAACCAATAATGTCGGGCTAGGCACCACATTGGCATGGGTACTTAAACGCAGTGATATTACGATGCTTCACCAAACTGGGGAATTAGGCTACGGGCTAAAATACCCAGATGCCGCTAATCGGTTTTATAGCTTAAAGCAGTTACCTGATTTATTAAAAAATTATCATTATAAAGATGTGGCAGTGGTCGTAGAAAATTCTCAGCGTGAATTGTTGGATGCATTACCGGGCAACCCAATTATTATTCGGGAAGGTAATCTTGTTTTAGCCTTTTATGAAGGCCAATAGGGACAGTACGTTAGGATATTCTTTGATAATAGCCGCCAAACCTAAAATGGTTTGGCGGCTATTCACATTAGCGCGTAGGCTTATTTAAAGTGCTCGAGTTCGACGCTGAATAGGATTTTTCCAGAGTTGCGGGGAGACCATGATAAATTAATAGCATGGCCATGCTATTGCTCATCGCATTCACTTCTACTTCGTTGACTGTACGGCTGTTACGTTGATGACGGCTAGTTAACGTATTTCTCATTGGGACGTCTCCTCAGTTTCTTTGATTAGGCGATTCGCTTCGGCAAGCTCATAGCGCCTTGGTGTTAGTGCGGTTGCACTGTGATTACGGGCTAGCAAGGTATAAATGGTTGGTAAAACAAACAGGGTAAATAATGTGCCAACTAACATACCAGTGACTATCACTAAGCCTAAGCCAAAGCGGCTATTTGCTCCTGCTCCAGTGGCGAATAGCAGAGGAACTAAGCCAATCACCATTGCTGCGGTTGTCATTAGTATTGGGCGTAAACGAATTTGTGCTGCTTTGAGAATGGCATGTCGTCTATCTAACCCTTCATTGGCTTGTAATTCATTGGCAAACTCAACCATCAATATTCCGTGTTTACTGATTAAGCCAATCAATGTGACTAAGCCGATTTGGGTGTAAATATTTAATGTTGCATAACCAAGTGCCAATGGAATTAACGCACCACAAATTGAAAGTGGGACAGTAATCAAGATAATCAATGGGTCGACTAAACTTTCATATTGTGCCGCTAAGACTAAGTAAATAATGATGAGCGCCGCCATAAAGGCAAAGGCGAGGGTGTTTCCTTCTTGTTTATATTGGCGCGAATCGGATTGCCAGTCATGGCTAAAACCTGCTGGTAGCTCATTGGCAATATTATCTAAATAAGCAACAGCTTGGCCTAATGTGACACCAGGAGCAGGTATTGCTTGGAAAATTGCCGCATTTTGCTGATTAAATTGCGTGAGTTTATTCGGTTCAACTTGGGTATTGATATCAACCACCGTTGACAGTGGGATCATAGTTCCCGCTTCCGATTTCACATAATGGCGTGAAAGGGCTTCCGGTGTTAAGCGTTGGCTACGAATACTTTGAGGGATCACATCATAAGAACGGCCATCCATCCCAAAGCGGTTAATATAGTTTTCCCCCACTAATAAGGTCAGTGATTCCCCGATATCTTGCATACGAATACCTAAGCTATTCGCTTTTGAACGGTTTATGCGGACTTCTACCACTGGGTTGTTGTAGTCGAGATCACTATCTACCACCATAAACAGACCGCTTTCACGTGCTTGTTGCTTGATCTCTTCCATGGTTTTATAGAGTACCGAATAATCTTGCGGACTTCTGAGAACCATTTGGATTGGCAAGCCACCCGTTGAACCTGGCAAGGCGGGTAACTGGAAAACGAAAATACTGTTCCCTTCGACATCACCGACGCGCCCTTGTAAGTCACCTTGGATCTCAGATGCGGCGCGGTCACGCTGCTCCCATGATGTCAAGTTAGTTCCCCCAAAGCTGGCGGAGGGGCCATCGGTTCCGTTAATAATCCAAGTACTTTCTGTTTCTGGCAACTCCATGAAAACATCATGTAATTTACGCGAAAAACGTTCTACATACTCGAGGTTAGCGTGTTGCGGAGATTTGATCGCCGTTAATACACTAGACTGGTCTTCCACAGGGGCTAATTCACGAGGAGCTGATTGATAAAGCAGTGGTAAGCTAATGAATACACCAACGGCAATAACACCTGTTAACCAACGGTTTTTCAAAGAGAAATTCAATACAATGGTATAGTAATGGGCTAAGGTAGAAAAGAAGGTTTCTGCCATACGTGCCATACGCCCTTCATTCTGTTTTGAGTTCAACATAAACGAGCTCATTACAGGGGAAAGGGTTAATGCCACAATACCCGAAACAATCACCGCCCCGGCTAACGTGAGTGCGAATTCTTTAAACAAAGCTCCCGTTAAACCTGACATCAGCCCTATTGGAGCATATACCGCTGCCAAGGTGATCGTCATCGCGATAACTGGGCCTGCCACTTCACGAGCACCAATTAAAGCCGCTAAAACTGGTGATTTCCCTTCTTCAATATGGCGATGGACGTTTTCGACCACAACGATAGCATCATCGACGACGAGACCAATTGCTAATACCATGGCCAGTAGCGTCAGTAAGTTAATACTAAACCCAAATGCCATCATGAGTGCGGCTGCACCTAACATAGATAGCGGAATAGCTAAAATTGGGATGATGACGCTGCGAATTGACCCTAAACACAGGTAAATAACCGCAATAACAATCAGTAGCGCCTCAACTAATGTGCTAATCACTTGGTCAATAGACGCTTTAATAAAGCGCGAAGTTTCAAATGCCATTTCCACCTTAACACCGGGTGGTAAGGTTTTGGTGATGTCAGGCATTAATTGATTCATGCCGTCAACGATTACCAAAGGGTTACCCGTTGGTGTGGCAAATAAACCAAGGTAAATAGCAGGCTCACCATTCATTAAACCACTGGTTTCTGTGGAAGCAGCTCCTAATTCAATGGTTCCCACATCTTTTAACCGTACTAATCCATTGCCGTCGTTGCGGATCACTAGATCACGAAACTCATCGACATTAGTGAGGTCGGTATTAACATAGACATTAGAAATCACGAACTCGCCTTTGACTTTACCGGGTGCCGCTTGGTAATTGTTTTGGCGAACTGCTTGTGCAACATCCGCAGCGGTTAGCCCTCGGCCAGCTAATTTATCGGCATCCAGCCATAAACGCATTGCTAATTGTTGGCCTCCGAAGACTTGAACTTTAGCGACACCATCAATTGAGGAATACATTGGTTCAATGACGCGAGAAATATAGTCTGTCAGGGCAGGAATGGATAAATTGGTGCTGGAAAAACCGATATAAGCAACCGCAGTAGATTCCCCAGAGGAAAGTTCAATCACAGGGTCATAAGCTTCTTTCGGTAATTTATAACGAACTTGGTTCACCTTCGCCATTACTTGTGCAAGGGCTTGAGTGGAGTCTCGGTTAAGTTCCATTCGTACGGTGACAAGGCTACTTCCTTGCACAGAGGAAGAAGACAGATAATCGACGCCTTCCACAGAGGAAACCGCTTGTGCGATGGGTTGTGTCACAAACCCTTGCATCAATTTAGCTGATGCGCCAGGGTATTGCGTAGTAATGGTGATCGTCGAGCTTTCAAGTTGTGGATATTGGCGAATAGGCAGTTTACTCAGCGCAAATAAACCAATTAATACAATCAGCGCACTGACCACGAGAGCCAGAACAGGTCGGCGAACAAAAATATCAGTAAATTTCATTACGCCTTCCTTATGAACCTTGAGCCGTATTAGTGACAGGTTCAGACAATGTATCTTGGGCAACAGGGGTGACAGCATAGCCGTCGTTTAAGCGTAATTGCCCAGAAGTGACGACTTTATCGTTAGCACTTAAGCCGTGTTCTATTTCAATTTTGCCATCCCAACGTTGCCCCGTTTTTACGGACACCCGCTTGACGGTCATCGCATCCCCTTCACCTTGCGTAATAAATACGGTATCGCCATAGGCGGTATACGTAACAGCGGTTTCTGGGATTGTAATGACTTCATTACTGGCTTGGCGTACCACATTCACATTGGCGTACATCCCAGCTTTTAATGTGCCATCGCTATTTTCTAATGTGGCTTGCAGGGCGATAGTACGTGATTTACCAATGAGTGGGTCAATGGCCGTAATACGGGCTGGAAAAGTTTTATTGGGATAAGCATCAACTGTAATATCAACAATTTGGCCTTGATGCAGTTCCGGTGAGGCCTGTTCATCTAAGGAAAAGTTGAGCTTTAAGGTTTTGGTATCCACCAGGCTGGCAATGGCTTCCCCTGGGTTTAAATACTGTCCTTCATGGACTTGGCGAATACCTATCGTACCGTCGAATGGCGCTCGGATTGTCTTTTGCGCAATCAATGCTTGTGTTTGGCGGATCAGGCCATGGGCAATATCACGTTCAGCACGTGTACTGTCCACTTGAGCCTCTGCCACTAAATGTTGCGCAGATAATGAACGTGTTCTTTCATATAAGCGAGCCGCATTGCGCAACTGTGCTTGGTAACGTGATAAATCAGCTTGTTCAACGGCATCATTGAGTTGTACTAATAATTGGCCTTTTTTGACTTGCTGGCCAGATTCAAATGCAATTTTTGTTATACGGCCATTGGTTTCTGCCGCGACTAAGACTTGGCTGCCAGCTTCTAACTCACCTACACCGTAAAAAGTACGAGGCGCGGTATCTAAGCTAACAGGTGCCAATGCCACTTTTACGGGTGGATATTGGTATGCTGCTTGTTCGTCTTCTTCATTTTGCGCATAGGTCGAATAAATCGCGCTACCCGCCCCAACAGCGATCAAAACGGAACAAAGTGTCATTATTGTTTTTTTATTCATTAAATTTTCCTTCTATTTCTGCGTCTTTAACGCGAAATAAAGACCTCGAAAATGCCCTGCAATGGCGATAGCGATTAAGCCCCCAATAACAGCGATATGTTCAATTGCCCAAAACATGGCGATTTGAGCTTGTTCTCCCGTGTAGCTCCAAAAGGTGTGGACAACCACAATAGTGAGGAACAAAAACACGGCTAACGCGCCAGTTCCAAGCCATAAAAGACGGTTAAATAGCACAAGAACAGAGCCAATTAACATGACAGCAGCAGAAGCAATATTGAAAAACCAATCTGGGTGAAGACCTGCGGCACGCATTTCAGCCAGACTATTTTCATAATCAAAAACTTTGGCTAAACCAGATGAAATAAATAAAACCAAGACTAGTAAGCGAGCAATAACCCATAAGCTATTGCTTTCTAACATTTTGGTAATCACCGATGGCATAAACCTATCCCCTTTTAAAAAATAACCTCAATTGACAAACTAGCAGGGTGGCACTATAAAACCTTAAGTTAAGTTGAGGTCAAGCAAAGGTGAGCTAAAATGGCGGACAAAGACACAAAAACGATAAAACCTCAGAAGAACGAGGGGAAAAAAATTGATTTTACTCGGGCATTAACGGTGGGCGAAGTGGCAAAACGCTCGGGAGTGCCTGTTTCTACAGTCCATTTTTATGAATCAAAGGGGCTAATTCAAAGTACACGAACTCAAGGGAATCAGCGACGATTTCACTCTGTTGTACTTCGTTACATCGCCATTATTAAGGTTGCACAAAGTACGGGGATCCCACTACATGAAATTCAAGAGGCATTGGGGCGTTTTCCTGCAAATAGCGCGCTAACTTCGGAGCAATGGAAGGAGATGTCGACGCAATGGCGTAAATCTTTAGATAAGCGTATTCGGCAACTGACACGTTTACGTAATGAGTTGGATAACTGTATTGGTTGTGGTTGCTTATCACTCAGTGACTGTCCGCTGCGTAATCCTGATGATGTACTTGGTAGGAAAGGCCCTGGTGCCCGTATTTTAGAACGTCCATAATCTATTTTATTTATTTTTGCGATTAATCATACTTTTCATTATTTGGATAGCCACTGTCGAGAGTGGCTATTTGTCTAGTTATATCATCATCTTATTATTTAAATTACCGCACATAATGGATATTTCTTGCGCCCATCGGCTACCCCTTTTCAGCATATTTGCGTAACTATTCGTTATGTTAATTTTTTGTGAACTCATTGTAACTAGATGAGAGAAAAAGAGGGTGACAAAGATGAAAGGCTTGAATAATAAGATTGCCATTGTGACTGGCGGAGCGACCAAAATTGGTGCAACCGTCGCGAAAGTATTGAGTGATTACGGTGTAAAAGTCACGATTTTTGATATTGATGCCGTGAATGGTGAAAAAGTCGCTCAAAGTGAGCCCAATATTGACTTTATTCCTGTTGATATCACAGATGACCAACAGCTTAAACAAGGTATTGACCGTGTTGCGCAGAAATATGGCCAACTCGATTTTTTAGTTAATCTGGCAGCCACTTATCTTGATGAAGGCCAGTTATCGACAAGGCAGGATTGGCTCACTGCGTTGAATATTAATGTAGTGAGTGCGGTGATGGCAGCGCAGTTTGCCAAAGCGCATTTCGTCAAGTCGGGTAAAGGTGCCATCGTCAACTTTACCAGCATTTCTTCTTCTGTCGCCCAAACAGGTCGTTGGCTCTACCCTGCATCTAAAGCCACCATGTTAGAGGTAACTCGCAGCCAAGCAATGGATTATGCGGCTGAAGGAATTCGTGTAAATTCCGTTTCCCCCGGGTGGACTTGGTCCCGAGTTATGGATGAAATCACAGGGGGAGACCGCCAAAAAACAGACCGTGTTGCTGCTGATTACCACTTATTAAAGCGCGTTGGTGACCCAGAAGAAGTCGCTCAAGTTGTCGCGTTCCTACTTTCTGATTTGGCCAGCTTTGTTACAGGTGCGGATTACGCTGTCGATGGCGGTTACTCCGCTATGGGGCCTGAACAGGCTAAACCGGCAATTCCCCGTCTTGCTGAATAAGACACCATTTTAACTATTTTGTAGAGGAAAATACTATGCGCCGTATTGCTATCGTCGGTGGTGGTCAAGCGGGTATGCCATTAGCTTTGGGTCTACTCAATAAAGGTTATGAAGTCACTGTTGCAACAAACCGCACTCCAGATGACGTTAAAAATGGCCGAGTGATGTCGAGCCAGTGCATGTTCGATATTTCACTGCAATTTGAACGCGATTTAGGTATTAATTTTTGGGAAGAACAGTGTCCGCCGGTTGAAGGAATTGGTTTTACGGTTCCTCATCCCGAAAAAGCGGGGGAAAAAGTCATTTCTTGGCGTTCACGTCTCGATAATTATGCCCAAGCTGTCGACCAACGTATCAAAATGCCTTACTGGATGGAGTTATTTGCAGCGCGTGGCGGTAATTTACGCATTGAAGATGTTGGTATTGCAGAACTGGAACGCTTAGCGCAAACACACGATTTAGTCGTATTAGCGGGTGGAAAAGGGGAAATTGTTAAACTGCTTGAGCGCGATGCCTCCCGCTCACCTTATGACAAACCACAACGGGCCTTGGCACTGACTTATGTGCATGGCATGTTACCAACGCCAGAGTATTCACAAGTTTCTTTCAACTTAATACCCGGTGTTGGTGAGTATTTTGTGTTCCCATCACTGACGAATAGTGGTGATTGCCATATTATGGTGTTTGAAGGGATCCCCGGTGGGCCTATGGATCAGTGGAATGAAGCGCGTACTCCACAGGAACATTTGGCTTACAGTAAAAAAATTCTCAATACCTATTTACCTTGGGAAGCAGAGCGTTGCCATCACGTTGAGTTAACTGATGAGAATGGCATTCTAGCCGGAAGATTTGCACCAACAGTGAGAAAACCGGTGTTAACTCTACCATCAGACAACATTGTATTTGGTCTTGCCGATGCGTTAGTCACCAATGACCCACTAACGGGGCAAGGTTCAAATAATGCCACCAAGGCTTGTAAAGTCTATTATGACGCTATTTTAGCCCATGGTGACAAGCCTTACACTGCCGAGTGGATGAATGACACATTTGAGCAGTTCTGGAAGTATGGCCGCCATGTTGTGGAATGGACCAATTCCTTACTCGCCCCTCCTGAGCCCCATATTTTACACTTATTGGATGCAGCCCAGCAGTTGCCATCCTTAGCACATACCATCGCAAATGCCTTTAATTACCCGCCCGTATTATTCCCTTGGTGGAAAGATGAGGCTGCTTGTGAGGCGTATATTCAATCGCAAATGATGGAAGAAGCTCGAGCTTAATGGGAGATATCAGTATGTCTATGATTGCAGAGGATACACTCATGTGTGATAGGGAATGGGGCGATACCGAATTTGAATCAAAGATATTGCGTAATCTGTTGGGATGTTACCCAACAGGCGTGGCGATTGTTACCACCCGAACTGCAGATGGCCGTGATGTTGGGTTGACTATCAACTCGTTTGCATCGCTATCACTTGACCCACCGCTAGTGCTATGGAGCTTAGTGAACCATTCACCAAACTTATCCGTATTTCGTGATTGTGCTCATTTCACTATCAATATATTAGGTCACGGGCACCAAGAACTTGCAATGCGTTTTGCGAACCCGCGTATCGAAAATAAATTTGAAGATGTAGCAATTCACCTTACACCAGAAGGGATCCCTGCATTGCATGGTGCTATTGCCACATTGGTGTGCGAAAACCATAAGCAAGACACGATTGGTGACCACTTATTAATGGTGGGGCATGTTCGCCGTATCGGTAGTGAAGCGGGTAAACCGTTAGTGTTCCATGGCGGTAGTTTTACTGCATTACATGAAGCGCCTTAAGGAGGGAGTGACTATGAACCAGCAAATTTTAATGACATTCGCGACACAATTGCAGCAAGGGAACATCCAAGTTATCGACCTGACACAAACCTTATCGCCTTCATTTCCGGCACTGCAATTACCTGAACAATTTGGGCAAGTTTGGTCATTTAGCATGGAACAAATTTCTCGCTACGACGATAACGGCCCTGCATGGTATTGGAATAATTTTAGTTGCGGAGAACATACCGGCACGCATTTTGATGCACCAATTCACTGGATCAGTGGCAAAGACCAAATCAACAACACCGTTGATACTATTCCAGTGGAAAACTTTGTAGCGCCAGCCGTTGTGGTAGATGCCAGTGCGGAAGTGGCTCAAAACCCTGATTGGGTGTTAACTGTAGAGTTTTTGCAAAAATGGGAAGAAAAGCACGGCACAATTCCTAAAGCAGCTTGGGTACTTTTCAGAACGGATTGGTCGAAAAAGGCGAATGACCCGGTTGCCTATGTAAGTATGCGTGAAGATGGTGCACACACGCCCGGACCATCGCAAGAAGCGGTGGAATGGCTTATTCATCAGCGTGATGTCAAAGGGTTTGGTGTTGAAACCATCAATACAGATGCAGGGCAATCATACAGTTGGCCAGTACCTTACCCTTGCCATACTTTAATGCATGGTCACAATAAATATGGCCTGCAATGTTTAATGAACCTCGACAAACTGCCTGCGACAGGTGTCGTGATTGTTGCTGCGCCACTTAAAATTGAAGGTGGTTCTGGCAGCCCATTACGTGTACTCGCACTTGTGGGGTGAGGTATGACAGCAAGCTCAACTCCTCAAGTGATAGTCGTGGGCAGTGGAATGAATTCCTTGATGTGTGCAGCCTTGTTGGCAGTACGTGGAAAATCAGTCCTCGTTCTTGAGCGAAATGACCGCTTAGGGGGCTGTATCCGCACTGAGAATTTGTTTGAGGGCTATACCCATGATTTACTTTCTTGCTGGTACTCCTTATTTGTTGGTAGCCCTGGGTACCAAGAGCTCGAACCCTATTTAAAGCAGTATGGATTAGAATTTGCTCAATGTGATTATTCAACGGGGTTAGTGCAACCGGATGGTCAATCGATTGCGTTAAAACGGGATATTTCTGAAGCGGCTAAGCAACTCGACCAGTTGGCTCCGGGGGATGGCCTTGCATTTCGTAAGATGGCGGAACAGCTATTTACGCAAGATGCAGCGCTTACATTTGGCCTATTAGGGCAAAACCCATATAGCGCCAATATGCTGAAATTATTATTTTCAGAATGGCGAAAACGTGGAGTCGATGGCTTGCTTGATTTTGCAAAAGCAGGAATAGAAAGCTTTCGCCGTTGGTCAGAACGTGAATTACAGCACGACTTTAGCCGAGCTTTGATGGCGCCATGGGTATTACATACCGGACTTGGGCCGGATGAAGCCAGTTCTGCATTAATTGGGAAATTAACCTTTGCGGCGGTGGTGGCTGGCGGTATGCCAGTGGTGAAAGGCGGCAGTGCTCGTATCGTGGAGGCTTTTGCGAAGGTTATTGAAGCGCATGGTGGCCAGCTAAAAACGGGTATGAATGTTGAAAAAATCATCACTACAGGTGAGGGGAGAAACCAACGAGCAACAGGAGTGATGGCGAATGGGCAAATCATTGCTGCGTCTGAAAGCGTAGTTTGTAACGTTACCCCAACGCAGCTGTATGGGTCATTACTCGAAAATACTTCACTGCAAGTGAGGGAAAAAGCGAGAGGTTACCGTTATGGGCGTGCGGGTATGCAAATTCATTTTGCTTTAAGCGCCCCTCCCCCTTGGTGTAATCCTGAACTGTTAAATGTACCACTGGTTCATTTCACTGAAAGCATGGAGCAAGTGTGTTTATCGGTGACACAGGCAAATAATGGTTATTTACCAGATAAACCGACATTTGGTATTGGCCAACCTACCGCGCTCGATCCCAGTCGAGCCCCAGAAGGAGGGTGGATCTTATGGATCCAAATGCAAGAGTTGCCTCGAGTGTTAAAGGGGGATTCTGCTGGTGAAATTTCAGTACCGGATGACGGGGGTTGGGATGAGCAAGTGCGAGAGGCTGTTGCAGATCGAATTCAACAGCGTTTAGAGCTGGTAATGCCAGGCTTTTCTAATTTGATAGTGGGACGCAAGGCAATTTCTCCCGCCGACCTAGAAAATTATAACTGTAACCTTGTTGGTGGTGACCCTTATTCAGGAACTTGTTCACCTGATCAGTTCTTCTGGTTGCGGCCTTTTGCTGCGACTGGCCAGACGAAAACGCATCAAACCGCAGTCAAAAACCTTTTTCATATTGGCGCCTCAACCCACCCCGGTCCGGGTTTAGGTGGTGGTTCAGGTTACCTTGTTGCACAAAAATTAGCAGTCAAACGCAGGACATAATAAATCAGCAAAGGATTTGTGACTTAACAGGTAAAGCACACACAGTAAGCAACCCACTATGGCAGGAAACATGATGAAAAAAACAACAATCGGTAAGCTTGTAGCAGGTTCGTGTCTCAGCATACTTTCGTTTGGTGCGATTGCCACCGAAGGTGGCGGTTTAGGGGTATACCCCGATGGGCTAGAAAACTTTATGTCAGGTGCATTGCCACGGCAAGGGGTACATGTACTGGTGTATGGTGGAAATGCACATTATGACAGTATTCGCGATAACAAAGGCGATAAGATCCCTGTTCCGGGGTTTAGCGTCAATGTGAACGTACTCGCTCCTCGACTTATTTGGGTAACTGACCAAAAAGTCTTTGGTGGTGATCTGGCTTTTCATACGATTGTGCCACTATTGGATGTGACTGCAAAAGCGGCGGGGCAAAAAGATACCAGCCGCGGCCTCGGTGATATTACATTTGGCCCCGCATTAGGGTTTCATCCATCAGCCGATTTGCATTATGTGGTTGGGCTAGATGCGTATGCTCCAACAGGTAAATACAGCAAAACAGACCCATCAAGTTTAGGTAAGAATTATTGGGCGCTGCAACCAGTTTGGGCAATCAGTTATATTCCACCTGTTGGTGTAAATGCGGATTTGAAGATGATGTATGACTTTAACTTCCGCAATAACGATACGAAAACACGTTCAGGGCAAGCATTTCACGCTGATTATGCACTAGGTTGGGGGTTCGGCAATGGTTGGGTGGCAGGTATTGGGGGCTATGCATTTTGGCAAACGACAGATGATAGCGGATCAAATTCAGCTCAAGGAAAAGCTCGAGCCTATTCTATTGGGCCTTCAATTCGCTATGCTAACCCGCAAGGGTGGCTATTTACTGCTAAATGGGAAAAGGATTTTGAAGTCAGAAACCGTCCAGAAGGTTCCCAAATTTATTTGAAGGCATCGATACCTTTTTAAACACGTTTGTATATCAAAACCCCATATTGGTATTACATAACAATATGGGGGGGGTATTTCTAAGAAAGTGATGATTGGGAATTTAGGCTTTTTTCATACTCTGACTTGGAGTTTCACCATAGCGTTGTTTGTAATCTGCACTAAAGCGACCCATATGGGCAAATCCCCAACGTAAAGCTACCCCAGTGACGCTAGTTGCTTCCCCTGAAAGGAGCTCTGCTCGAACACGTTCCATCCGTAAATCACGTAGATACTGCATTGGGCTGATATCTAAGAACTCTTTAAAACCAGCATATAAACTGCGTAAGCTGACGCCTGCAATATGAGCTAGCTGCTCAACAGTGATAGGTTCATGGGCGTGTGCTTCTAAATATTCTTGCACTCTGCGTACGTGACGAGGACGAATTGTTGACCTTCGCATGCCTGAGTCTTCGATATAATTATGGCCTTGGGTAGAAAGTAAAGTGACAGAAACCAATTGTTCAACTTGAGTCGTGATCAATTTATGTTGTAAGAGATCGGGCGCGCGAGTTGCGCATTCAATCAGGTAATTCATTAAAGTGCGCCATGCAATGCAAGATTGCCAAGCAAAACCCAACTCAAAAACTAACGGTTTATCTAAAGTATGCCCTAGTTGGCCTACTAAGGATCTTTCGAGTAAAGAACGGGAAATACGTAACATAAATTGATCGTTATCGCTATTCCAACGCATTATTGTTGATTCTTCAGGGCTAAGAAGTGAGGCCATCTGAGGAGTTGATTCAATACACTTTCCACCACTTTCGATGACTGCTGTACCTGATAGAGGCATTTGAACCAAAAAAAAGTCCTGTAGTTGCCCTGGAATAATGGAGACATCGGCACCATAGCGTAAGCGGCTTAGAGAAATATCCCCCATAGGAATATAGTGCATACGAGCATCAAGGCGTTGATGTGGATTAAGTAAGTTAAATTGATGTGGCTTCATGACTCGACCAACCATCGATTTAATCTCTTCAGGGTCAGCTGAGGTAAATAATAAACGCTCTGAAGAACAGAGCTGATTTTCAATCTGAGATGCAGATGAATGGGACCACGAGTTGCTCAACATCGGAGGTTCCTCCAAAATGATTTGCCAGCCCTGCTTTATAGAATAACCAAAATAGGGCCCGACTAATATTGCTTGTTATGTGTTTTTCTCAGTAAATTCAATTTATTATAATATTTTGCAATGACTTATTATATTAGGGAGGAATGCTTTCCATTTAAGTCAAATGAAGCCTTCCTTTTTGTTAACATTTTATTGACTATTTTTTAACTAGTCATGAGTTGAACATAACATAAACAAATTTTCTTACCTAGATAAAAACATGCAGAAACTATCCTGAAACTGCAAAAAAATAGAAACTATGCGGTTGTTGTGATAGCGATAACAATATAAAAAATAAAGTTATTTTTATTTCAATAACAGTAAAATATATATGATTTTTCATATTAAATTTTATGTTTACCTATCTTTTTCTTATTTAATTAATGTAATGCTCTAATTAATTATTTTATGGCGATGTTTTTTTCTGATTTGTTTGATTTTGTGAGGCCTATTTTCTATTTAAACATGCTATTCAGTATTTTTTATTTATTTTATTGATCTTTTTTTCTACGCTATTTGGCGGAAAAACTAATTTTCTAGTTGTTTTAACTCACTATTTGTCCCTTATCTGCAAGCCTTATCCACTCTCTGCATAAATCTAATTTACATGATTAATCATGGATTGACCTGTTATTAACAAAAGATATACAAATAATAAACACAAAAAAGATAAAAACGTTCTGATGTTGATTGGTGAGGTTAAAATGGCTGAGCGATCGTTTGTACAAGAAGTTCAAAAATTACGGCAAGGGCAAGGTGAAACCTTCAGTGGTGAAGGGATCCTTGCTGTTACAAAAGCGCTATTAGAGTCGGGTGTATCTTATGTTGCGGGATATCAAGGTGCTCCTATCTCCCATTTGATGGATGTCCTTGCTGATGCACAAGATATTTTATCTGAATATGGTATTCGCTTTGAAAATAGCGCAAGTGAAGCAACTGCAGCGGCAACCTTAGCAGCCTCAGTTAATTATCCACTACGAGGAGCTGTGACTTTTAAAGCAACAGTGGGGACGAATGTCGCATCTGATGCTTTAGCTAACTTAGCTTCGGGTGGTGTGTTAGGTGGTGCTTTAATTATTGTTGGTGAAGACTATGGTGAGGGCTCTTCTATTATGCAAGAGCGTAGCCATGCTTTTGCGATGAAATCGCAGATGTGGTTGCTTGACCCTCGGCCCAATTTACCGTCTATCGTTCAAGCCGTGAAAGATGGTTTTGAGCTCTCTGAAGCCAGTAATACACCCGTTATGTTACAAATGCGTATTCGTTCTTGTCACGTTCACGGGCAATTTGTTTGCGCAGATAATCAGCGCCCTAAATTTACCGTCAAAGATGCGCTTGAGAACCCAACTCGAGACGTCAGTCGCATAGTATTACCCCCTGCTAGTTTCTTACATGAAAAAGAAAAAATTGAAGCTCGCTGGCCCGCTGCAATTAAATTTATTCAACAACATGAGTTAAATGAATTTTTTTCAGAAGACTCGGATGATGTTGGAATTGCGCTACAAGGCGGTTGTTACAACACGCTGATCCGCGCATTAAATCAGCTAGGGCTAGCGGATGTTTTTGGTAATAGCCAAATTCCTTTATATGTGATGAATGTGGCTTATCCATTGATTGACGATGAATTTGAACGCTTTTGTCGTCATAAAAAAGCCATTCTAGTTTTGGAAGAAGGCCAGCCAAATTTTGTTGAGCAAAATGTGGCGAATATTTTGCGTCAACGCAAGATTGATATTGCCCTACATGGTAAGGATATGCTGCCAATGGCGGGGGAATATAATACTGCAACAGTGCTTGCGGGTTTACGTTCGTTTTTTGAATGCTATGGAAAGATAGCTCCACAAGTCAAAGCGGCTGCAAAACAGATTCGTATTCCAAC
This sequence comes from Providencia sp. PROV048, assembly GCF_033688165.1. NCBI lineage: Bacteria > Pseudomonadati > Pseudomonadota > Gammaproteobacteria > Enterobacterales > Morganellaceae > Providencia > Providencia sp. PROV048. The sequence continues at coordinate 511,210 of NZ_CP096360.1, forward strand.
GATTAATATTGCCACTCAAAAATCTGAAGAATCTTTACCTGAATACGTGAATGCAACAGAGCCAACATTAGATGAATCTGTCCATGCGCGCCCACCAGGGTTTTGCACAGGTTGCCCCGAAAGGCCTATTTTTACTGCGATGAAGTTGGTGGAGCGTGAATTAGGCGAACATCATGTGAGTGCGGATATCGGCTGTCATTTATTTTCTATTCTACCGCCCTTTAATTTGGGGAATACCACCATGGGCTATGGGCTAGGAGGCGCAGGGGCTGCGGCTTTGAATGCAAAGGCTGGGAAACGCGCGATTTCAGTGATGGGAGATGGGGGGTTCTGGCATAACGGTTTAACCAGTGGTATTGCCAATAGTGTTTTTAACCGTAGCGATAACTTAACTATTGTGGTTGATAACAGCTATACCTCTGCGACAGGAGGGCAAGATATTCTCTCTTCGACAGCGTTGAATCCAACCCGTAGTACTGGTCATGAAATTGAAAAAGCGGTGAAAGGGGTGGGTGTTAATTGGGTGAAAACCATTAAACACACTTATGACTTAAAAACCATGACAAATACGTTACGTGAAGCTTTAACAACCGATGAGCAAGGGCCCAAGGTTCTGATTGCACAAAGCGAATGCATGTTGAACAAACAACGCCGCGAAAAGAAAAAGGTGCGTAGTGATGTTGCCGCAGGCAAACGAGTGGTACGTGAGCGTTTTGGTGTTGACCCTGACACCTGTACGGGCGATCACTCTTGTATTCGTTTATCTGGTTGCCCGTCTTTATCAATTAAACCTAGCCAAGACCCACTAAGAACAGACCCGGTTGCAACAGTGATGGATAGCTGTGTCGGTTGTGGGCTATGTGGTGAAGTCTCTCACGCTGCTGTCTTGTGCCCTTCTTTTTTTAAAGCTCAAATTATTACTAACCCTAATGGCTGGGACAAATTGCGCCATCGTGTACGCGGTTGGTTTATTGGCTATTTACAGCGTCGTGACGCACGTCGTCGTGAACAATTTAGTTTCTAAGGGGGATGCATGAATTCTTTATCAACTGCATTACCATCAACAAAAGTCGCATTACAGCCGATTAAAATTGCCATTTTAGCCATGGGCGGCGAAGGCGGTGGAGTACTTGCCGACTGGGTTGTCAACCTAAGTGAAGAAAACGGTTATTTTGCTCAAACGACTTCAGTGCCTGGCGTGGCACAGCGCACGGGGGCAACAATTTATTATGTGGAATTATTCCCAGGTGCTGATAACCCACAAACGCCTTCTCCTGTATTAGCGCTTATGCCGATGCCCGGTGATGTTGATGTTGTTTTGGCCTCTGAATTAATGGAAGCAGGCAGAGCAGTACAGCGCGGCTTTGTTACCCCAGAGCGCACAACATTGATCAGTTCAACACACCGTGTTTACTCTATCGCGGAAAAATCAGCCATGGGTGATGGGCGAGTCGATAGCCAAGCATTAATTCGCCACACTGCGGCATCTGCGCGTCAGTTTATTCACTTTGATATGGCACAAGCAGCACAAGAAAGTGGCAGTGTGATTAGTGCTGTTTTATTTGGTGCGCTGTTTGGTTCCGGTGTTTTACCATTTAGCCGCGCACAATTTGAAGAAACGATTGTACGTGGGGGCGTTGGCGTAAAACCAAGTTTGCGAGCTTTTACATTAGGGGCAGAAAAAGCGACTAAACCCGAAGATGCATATCGGCCGGAGTCCACAAAGAACACCGTATATTCACCAAAAAATAAGCAGGTATCGCAACTATTAGCTCGTATCCAACATGAATTCTCTCCTCATGTGCAGTATCTCGTGACTGAAGGGACTCGCCGACTTATAGACTACCAAGACCCTGCCTATGCCACTTTATATTTGGATCGCCTCAATAACCTCTTTGCGCAAGATGGCGGGCAAGATGAGCGTTTGCAACGTGCGCTTGCGCGCCACTTAGCCCTTTGGATGTCCTATGAAGACACCATCCGAGTGGCTGACCTTAAAATTCGTGATAGCCGCTTTTCTCGCGTTCGCAATGAAGTACAGGCAAAAGATAATCAATTATTGGAGATCAATGAATTTATGCATCCAAGAATTGAAGAAATTTGCGAAACGCTTCCCAAAAATTTAGGTCGTTGGTTAATGCGTCCACATTGGTTACACAAAGCGCTTCGCAAAATGACCGAAAAGGGGCGCACGATCACTACCAGTTCTTTATTAGGTTTTTTACAGTTGTATCTATTAGCCGCATGGCGAAAAGGCCGACGTTCGACGTTACGTTATCAACTAGAAACGCAGCGCATTGAAAAGTGGTTAGCTGCTGTAATTAAAGCAGCGAAAGCTAACCCTGCACTTGCAACCGAAATTACCGAATGTCAACGCGTGGTTAAGGGGTATAGCGACACTCATGCGAGAGGGTTGCGTAATTTTAAAATCTTAATGGACATCGTTGCGCAGCAAGGGAACAAACTCGCCCCCATTAATTTACGTGAACTACGTGAAGCCGCATTGGCTGATGAACATGGGAAAGAATTGGAAAAATGCCGTCAACGTTTAGCGATGAATTAAGGATAACATCATGAGTTTACTGATATTTACTAAGCCACATAAAATTCATTTTTCGGAGTGTGACCCTGCAGGGATTGTGTTTTACCCCCAGTATTTCGTGATGTTTAACAATTTACTTGAACGTTGGGTTGATGAATTAGTCCCTCAAGGCTTTGCGGGTTACATCATGGAACAACGCTTTGGCTTGCCGACAGTACACCTAGAAGCGGAGTTCAAGGCCATTAGCAAAATGGGGGATAACGTGATGTTAGAGCTACATGTACAGCGTATTGGTCGCAAGTCTCTGACGTTACATCAACGCTGTGTCGGTGTTGATGGAGTACTGCGCATGCAAGTGACGCAAACTTATGTCACGACGTCATTAGAAACGCATCAAGCCATCCCCATTCCAGACGCCTTGTATCAGGCATTAACCGCTCAGCAACCAGTGTAAGTAAAGGAGAAGCTCCATGAATATTGTGTGTATTGGCGGTGGTCCCGCAGGGCTTTATTTCGGGTTGCTGATGAAACTACAGAACCCAAAGAACCGTGTAGTGGTGGTGGAACGTAATCGTCCTTATGACACTTTTGGCTGGGGAGTGGTATTTTCTGATGCCACGCTCAGTAATTTGCGCCAAGCGGACCCAGTTTCTGCCAAAACGATTTCTGCAGAATTTAGTCACTGGGATGATATCGATGTGCACTTTAAAGGTGTATGTAACCGCAGCGGTGGTCATGGGTTTATCGGCATTGGGCGTAAAAAATTACTCAATATATTACAAGACCGTTGTGTGGAATTGGGGGTGAAGCTGGTATTCGAAACCCAAGTAACGGATGACCAAGCGATTGCTCGTGAGTACCAAGCTGATTTGCTTATCGCTTCTGATGGCATTAATAGTACGGTGCGTACGCGTTATGAAAACGTATTTAAACCAGATATTGACCCACGTCGTTGCCGTTTTGTTTGGCTAGGTACAAAGAAGATTTTTGACGCCTTTACCTTCTTATTCGCCAAAAATGAGCATGGATGGTTTCAAGTTCATGCCTACCAATTTCAAGAAGGGTTATCGACCTTTATTGTGGAGACGACGGAAGAAACTTGGCTTAAAGCCGGTATTGACCAAATGTCTCAAGAGGATGGCATCGCTTATTGTGAAAAACTATTTGCGCCATGGCTTGATGGTGAAAAACTGATTGCTAACGCAGCGCATTTACGTGGTGCCGCAATTTGGATCCGCTTCCCTCGGGTCATTTGTGGAAATTGGGTGCATTGGACGCAGCCCACACAAGGTAAAGACGTTCCCGTAGTATTGATGGGAGATGCCGCTCATACCGCCCATTTCTCTATTGGCTCTGGAACTAAATTAGCACTAGAAGATGCTATCGAGCTGTGTGAAAGCTTGAAAACTTCAGGGGGTGATTTACGTAAAGGGCTTGAGCATTACCAGAAGGTTCGCAGTGTCGAAGTTCTGAAAATTCAGAATGCGGCACGCAATTCGACAGAATGGTTTGAAAATGTCTGTCGTTATGAGAATTTAGCTCCAGAGCAATTTGCCTACTCTCTCTTAACGCGTTCACAGCGTATATCTCATGAAAATTTGCGAGTGCGTGATGCTGTATGGTTGGAAAACTATGAGCAGTGGTTTGCGGAACAAACAGGTGTGACTTCAAAGGCAAAAGTGCCCCCTATGCTGACACCTTATCATGTACGAGGTATCACTCTTAATAACCGCGTGGTCGCGTCACCAACATTGTTGTATTGCGCTAATCAGGGTATACCCGATGATTTTCATTTGGTACACCTGGGAAGCCGCGCATTAGGCGGTGTGGGTCTAGTGATGACTGAAATGACGGCGATAGCTCCCGATGCCCGTGTGACAAAAGGCTGTGTCGGTATTTGGAATGACGAGCAAGTTACTGCTTGGCAACGTGTGACTGATTTTATTCATCAAAAAACGGATGCCAAAATTGGCATTCAATTAGGCCATGCAGGGCGTCGTGGTTCAACTCAGCGAGGGTGGGAGAAAGAAAATCACCCAATGGATGCAGATAACTGGCCGTTAGTTTCTGCTTCAGCGTTGCCTTATTTACCGAATATCTCACAAACTCCGGTAGAGCTATCCGAGGCACAAATGACTACGGTGATTGACCAATTTGTTGCTGCAGCAAAACGAGCAGAAACGGCTGGTTTTGACTGGCTTGAACTGCAAGCCGGGCACGGTTATCTACTGTCGAGCTTTATTTCTCCATTAACTAATCAGCGTACAGATAACTACGGTGGAACGTTAGAAAATCGCTTACGTTTTCCGTTAGCCATCATTAGTGCTGTGCGTCAGGTGTGGTCAAAACCTTTGAGTGTACGTATTTCATCGACGGATTGGGTGGATGGCGGGACTACGGTTGATGACGCGGTGGAAATTGGCCGTGCAATGAAGCAAGCGGGCGCAGATATGATTGACTGCTCTTCAGGTGAAGTGTCACCGCAACAGCAACCGGTCTATGGTCGGATGTACCAAACACCAATGGCAGACCGTATTCGTAATGAAGCTGGAATACCGGTTATTGCCGTAGGTGCTATTACTGATGCTGACCAAGTCAACAGCATTATTGCCGCTGGGCGGGCGGATTTATGTGCTTTATCTCGGCCATTACTTTCTGACCCTGCATGGGTCTTACATGAATGTGCGCGTTATGGGTGGGAAACTCGTTGGCCGGCACCGTATGAATATGGGCGTCAGCAACTCGTTCAATCCTTGAAGTCGCGTTAAAGGCTTTGGCAAACAAAGAGGAAAATAGCATGAGTACACACTCCCATGACCAATACCGAGAAAATGTGGCAGGGCGTGCCGATGTGGCAGATACCCCTGAGCTAGTGGCGTATTACCAAGAACTAGATGCGTTGAAGACAGGTGCATTATGGACGGTCGCAAACAAGATTGAACCGTGGCAACCCAAATCAAGCTCAGTTCCTGTGTTGTGGCGCTACCGTGATTTACGCGAACATGTGTTGCGCTCAGTTGAACTGGTGACCCCAGAAAAAGCGGGGCGTCGCGTGATCTATCTGAATAATCCCGGCCGCCAAGAAGTGGCTGCTGCAGTAGGTTGGCTATACTCAGGTTTACAAGTCATGCATCCGGGAGAAGCCGCTTCGGCTCATGCCCACTCATCCTCAGCATTGCGTTTTATTATGGAAGGGCGTGGGGCATATACCATTGTCGAAGGGCAAAAAATGATGCTAGAAGCCAACGACTTTGTACTGACGCCGAATGGGACATGGCATGAACACGGCGTTGCGGAAGATGGTTTACCTTGTATCTGGCAAGATGGATTGGATATCCCGTTAGTCAATGCCATGGAAGCTGGGTTTTACAAAGTGCATCCTGACTTACATCAAGCACAAACACGACCTATCGATTACCCCGTTGGTATGTGGGGAGGAACCGCATTACGTCCTCACGATATCGGCTGGGATAAACCTTATTCACCATTATTTAAATACCAATGGGGGCCAACCTACGAGGCGTTGTGCCGTGCAGCGAAGGCAGCGGATGGCTCAGTATTTGATGATGTTTTGATGCACTACACTAACCCGCTCACAGGAGGACCTGTGATGCCAACCATTGGAGCGAGTATGCAATTACTGCGTCCGGGCTTTGTTGGTAAAGCTCATCGCCATACGGGAAGTTTTATTTATCAAGTAGCGAAAGGGCAAGGGTACTCCGTGATCAATGGGCAACGCTTTGATTGGCAAGAGCGTGATATTTTCTGTGTGCCATCGTGGATGTTCCATGAACATGTGAATACCTCACAAACCGAAGATGCTTGTTTGTTTTGCTTTAATGATTTACCCGTAATGCACTCTTTGGGGCTCTATTATGAAGAGGCTCTAGTAGAAAATGACGGTCACCAGAAAGTCGTTACCTAGGTGAGTATTATATTTCTTATTGATTAATATAAATAATTTTATTATTCCAATTTACGTGAAGAAGTGAGTGAGGCAATCACCTCATTCAAGGAGAAAGAAAATGCGCTTAATAACTTATCGTTCTGATGTGACCGCGGCAGCCCGTTTAGGAGCAGTTGTTAATCAACAAGTAGTGGATTTAGCCCTTCTGGCACAAGAGCAAGGGCTGTACTTGCCTGATAATATGTTGGACTTTATCGATTTAGGCCCACAAGGTGTGCGTGTTGGTACAGAACTTCTGAATACATATCAAGGGCAATTCCCAGCAGGGACTGCGTGGCCTGTACAAAATGTGAAAATTTTGGCGCCGATACCTCGCCCACGTAAAAATATTTTTGGTATTGGCTTAAACTATGTTGAACACGTGGCGGAATCCAGCCGTACATTAGACACCTCAAAAGATCTTCCAAAACAACCCGTTATCTTTTCTAAGCCCCCAACCACAGTGATTGGGCCGGGAGATGCCATTGAACATAACGCCAAAATTACCCAACAATTAGACTGGGAAGTGGAGTTGGCGGTGATTATTGGCACTCGTGCGAAAAGTGTCGCGGCAAAAGATGCTCTTAATTATGTGTTTGGCTACAGCTTGATGATTGATATGAGTGCGCGTGATTGCCGCCGTGCTGGGCAATGGATTTATTCTAAAGGGCAAGATACCTATGCACCATTTGGGCCATGCATTGTCACTGCTGATGAGATTCCAGATCCTCATACCTTAGATTTAAGCTTGAAGGTGAATGGTGTAACCAAACAATCCTCAAATACACGCCACATGCTATTTAATGTGAATACATTGATTGAAGATATTAGCCAAGGGATCACATTAGAACCAGGTGACATTATTGCAACAGGCACTCCTGAAGGGGTAGGGGCGGGAAGAACACCTCAAGAATGGGTCTGGCCGGGGGATGTGATTGAAGCATATGTTGAGAATATTGGTGAATTGCGCCATCCAGTTGTCGCCGTTTAAGGGGGAAGTATGCTTAATTTGCAGACGTTTAAAGCCGCTGCGGTACAAGCCGCTCCGGTGTTTCTCGATACCAATGCTACGGTAGATAAAGTTTGTCGTTTAATTGAAGAGGCGGCGGATAACGGAGCGAAATTGGTTGCATTTCCAGAGGTTTTTATTTCTGGTTACCCTTATTGGAGTTGGGTGATGAACCCGATAGATGGCAGTCCATGGTTTGAAAAACTGTGCAAATCTGCCATTGAAGTCCCAGGGCCTGAAATACAAAAAATTGCTCAAGCTGCCGCACGCCACCACATCAATGTTGTAATTGGTGTGAATGAGCGGAACCCTAATGGAATCGCTACGTTATATAATACATTAGTGACGATTTCTGATGAAGGAAGAATTCTGGGACGCCATCGTAAATTAGTCCCAACATGGGCAGAGAAACTGACGTGGGCAAATGGAGATGCCTCTTCACTAAAAGTTCATCAAACCAGTATTGGGCCTCTTGGGGCATTGGCCTGTGGGGAAAACACCAATACATTGGCGCGTTTTGCTCTATTGGCGCAAGGCGAGTTAGTCCATATTGCGAGCTATATCGCCTTACCCGTTGCACCAAAAGACTATGACATGGCCGAAGCGATTCGTTTACGCGCATCTGCCCACTGTTTCGAAGGCAAAGTTTTTACGATTGTTTCCTGTTCGACAGTGTCAGAAGAGATTATGGATGCAATGTCTGCAACTCACCCAGAAGCACGTGAGATACTGGCTCGGCCAAATAGCGCTTTCTCAGGAATTATCGGGCCTGATGGACGAGTTATAGGCGAACCATTGGTTGACAAAGAAGGAATTGTTTACGGTGAAATTGATTTAAATCGCTGTATTCAACCACGACAAATGCATGATATTACAGGGCATTATAACCGTTTTGATATCTTTGATTTGCAGGTGAACCGCCGGCCATTAACGGCAGCACGTTTTCACGGTAATGGGCAAGAAGATGAAGCTTTAAACGTATTTCCAGAATCAGGTGAGTCATTTGGGGAGAGAGAGATATGAGTTTAGCACGTACATATCGTATTGGGCAGATTGTCCCGTCATCAAATACCACAATGGAAACAGAAATTCCGGCTATATTACGGGCAAGAGAAGCTCTGTTTGCGGAGCGCTTTACCTTTCATTCAAGCCGTATGCGTATGCAAAAAGTTACCAAAGAGGAGCTGGCAAAAATGGACTCCGATAGTGACCGCTGCGCTATTGAATTGTCAGATGCTGCGGTTGATGTGCTGGGATATGCCTGTTTAGTTGCGATTATGAGCATGGGGAAAGGTTATCATCGCATTTCAGAAAAACGTTTGTTTCAACGTACGGTAGATAACGGCCATCCAGCACCTGTAGTGACTAGCGCTGGGGCATTAGTTGACGGCTTACATGTAATGGGCGCTAAAAAAGTGTCTATTTTAACGCCTTATATGAAGCCGTTGACGCAGTTAGTGATTGATTATATCGAAAGTGAAGGCATTGAAGTGGTAGATAGTATTTCATTGGAAATTCCAGATAATTTAGATGTGGGCCGGCAAAACCCATTAGCACCAGTGGAAATTACGAAAAAACTCAATACCCAAGTAGATGCAATTGTGGCTTCTGCATGTGTGCAAATGCCTTCGCTACCCTCAATACAATTAATTGAAGACCGAGTTGGTTTACCTGTACTGTCTTCTTCGGTGGCGACGACCTATATGATGTTAAAAAAGTTGGGTTTAGAAACTCATGTTGATGGGTTTGGTTCATTGCTAAGTGGAAAGTTTTAGCTGAATTATCGCCGACTTCTGCTACTCTTGAGGGGTTGTAATCAAATGCAATAATTCAAGATGTTATCAAGGGGAGCGAATGGCAAACTCAAAGGTTTTTGTTGATAATTATTTGCCTGCCCTATTGGGGCAGGCTTGGATGTTGGTTTCATCTGAGTTTCATGCCATTGTTGAAGAAAAAGGTTTGTCAATATTAGAGTGGAGAGTGTTATCCACACTAGCAGGTAATGGCTCGATGGGGATTACAGAGCTCTCACAAAAAACAGTCAGTAAACAACCGACAATTACTCGCGTACTACAACGGCTAGAACAGCAAGGGCACGTGGTTCGCCACAGTAACCATAATGGTAGTGATAAGCGCATAACACTTGTCAGTGTGACATCAAGTGGAATGTCACTAGTTGATGGTTTACTTATTGCAGCTCAGCAACACGAAGAAGTTGTTTTAGCTCCCTTGGGGCTACGTAAAAGTAAGATTCTTAAGCAAGTGCTACAAGAATTAATTGAGCGGCATAGTATAGAAAACACCAATACTGCAGATAAAAGCACTTCCGATAAAAATAATAAAAAAAAGCTAAAAAGAAAAAAATCAGGTAGCCTAAATTTATCTAAAGAAACAACAAAATAGTCGATTAATGATGGTTTAGTTCTATTTTTGATGGCAATACATAACTTATTATTGATATTGCGTTTAAATATTTATTTATCAAATAGATAAATAAGTTTCTTATGGGGCATTTAAGTCAGTAGTAATTTTTGCAACCTGATGATAGATAGGCTATTTCTTAATTTTATTATTTTTGTATCGATTGATTAATTGCCACTTTACATTGATTCATTTTATCTATTTACTTCATAACTGATAATTAATGATTAGCTAAACATGGAGCAATCAATGTCAGTAGTGACACTTGTACTCGTTTTTTTATTAGCCGTTGTTGTGAGCGTTTTTGTTTCACGACTGCTCAAAGATATTATTCCATTACCCCTGATCCAGATAGCACTAGGGGCTGGCTTGTCTTTATACGGTTTTACAGTTGAATTTGAACCTCATCTATTTCTATTTTTATTTATTCCTCCTTTATTATTCCTTGATGGATGGCGTATTCCTAAAGAAGCCTTATTTCAAGAAATTAAACCGATCATGTCGCTAGCCATAGGTTTAGTGGTTGTAACAGTGATTGGTATGGGCTTCTTTATACATTGGTTAATCCCAGCCATTTCTTTAGCTGTTGCCTTTGCGTTAGCAGCCATTTTATCGCCAACGGATCCCGTTTCCGTGTCTGCCATGACCGTCAATTCCCCATTGCCATCTCGAATGGCGCATATTTTGGAAGGGGAGTCATTGTTGAATGATGCAACGGGTCTGGTGTGCTTTAGTTTTGCAGTGGTCGCTGCGTTAACAGGTACATTTTCCCTTGCTTCAGCGGCTGGGCAATTTGTATTAGTGGCATTTGGCGGAATTTTAATTGGTTTGCTGGTGGCTTGGGCAATTGGCTGGTTAAATCAACTGCTCGTTAAGCGTACTGGGGAAGAACCTGCAATTCAAATTATGATCAGCTTACTGATGCCATTTACGGCTTATTTATTAGCTGAACATTTGCATGTTTCCGGTATTTTAGCGGCAGTAGTTGCCGGTATTGCGATGCACTATGAAAAAATTGCAGGTCGCATGCAAGCGGCTACACGTATGCAAAGTAAAGCGGTGTGGGATACGGTACAAACTGCGTTGAATGGGATGATTTTCATCTTGTTAGGCGAACAGTTGCCGGGTATGTGGACAAATATGCCTGCTGTAGCAGAGGCCGCGGGTGCGAGCCATCCTTGGATGCTGTTTGTTTATGTGGCAATTATTACTGTGGCATTGGCAGTTTTACGGTTTAGCTGGGTGTGGATCTCGATGACTTTAACCGTCTTCCATAAACGCCGTCGCGGTAAAGAAGCAGATGTTATGCATATTCGTATGATGGCAGTAATGGCGACAGCGGGTGTGCGCGGAGCGATTACGTTAGCGGGTATTTTAACGTTACCTTTATTGATGCCAGATGGTTCATTATTCCCGAATCGTGACGTGGCTATTTTCTTAGCGATGGGGGTGATTTTATGCTCACTATTAATTGCCAGTATCGCACTGCCTATTTTAACGAAAGGGTTAGTACAAGATTTACCTTATGATAATGACGAAATTCGAGCGCGTTTAGCTTTAAATGAAGCCGCGATGGCACATTTACGTGAATTAATGAACCACCCATCGGATGATGTGGATGAAATTGCTATGCGTACTGAAGTTGGGGCGCAACTATTAGAAATTTATGGCAGACCACTCGATAATTCGGATGAAACTGAGTCAGATGTCTATGATTTACATAAGATGATTAATATGGAACGCGAAATGTCTAAGTCGGCGTTAAAAGCGAAACGCGACGCGTTATATCAAATGCGTAAAAGTAAAAATATCAATGAAAGGGTGTATCACCGTTTACGTGATGAACTTGATTTAAAAGAAGAGACACTGAATCACCATAAAAATGGTAAACATTAATTAGCGAAAACAAAAGACCTGAATTTATTCAGGTCTTCAGACTGCTGACAAACATATTATGTTTGGCGGCAAGTCTAATAGGTTTTGAAAATAAATTAGGAAAATCAATTTATTGATTTTCGGCTGATAACACAAAGCGGGAAAAACCACGCTTTTATCCCGCTTTGTCAACAACCTCAAGACCTGAATTTATTCAGGTCTTTTGTTATTGTAATTCAACTGAATTTGACGGCTTGTATTGAGTTCTGATAGGTTGGTTACAATTCAATTTAGGAAATTTATATGTCACAGGTTGTAGCAAGCTTAAGCATTATTATTACCATCACATAGTGGTGGGGATAAGCTACATCCTAAACCCGCCAGATAAGGCGGGTTTTTTGTCCTTATCTGGTTAATTCTTCAGTAAGGAACTATTTATGAATTTAACAGAAGCATCTCCATTATTAAAAAAACAACCTCGTTTGTATTTTCTTTGTGGGAAAATCGCTTCTGGGAAATCGACATTAGCGAAACAACTGGCTAACCACCCTCGTACTATTTTGCTCTGTGAAGATGAATGGCTTGCCGCCCTTTATCCTAATGAAATTAATGAATTGGCTCACTATGTCGAAAAAAGTGCTTTAGTAAAACAGGTATTGGAAGACCATATTAGGCAATTAATACAGGCTGGGAATAATATCGTGATGGATTTTCCTGCCAACACACCAATACAGCGTCAATGGTTAATGTCTTTGGCGCAATCATCTGATGTATCTTATGTATTTCATGTAAGTAATGATGAGTGTAAGGCAAGGCTTGCTGCTCGTAATTTAGCAGGGGAAAACCCATTTCAAACATCTGAAACGCAGTTTGATTTAATTACGGCACATTTTTCTTATCCAACAAGTAGTGAGCGGTTAATCTGTAAATTTTATCCATAAAAGTAGCATGTCAAAGTAACAAATATTTCTCTGAGTATCTATTACTTCAATTTATAGATACTTAGGGAAATACATGAGCAGTCTCTATAATTAATCAGTGACGAGATATATAACTTAAGATGATAATAATAAATTAAATAGTCATTGATGGTTATCTTTATTTTATTTATGAGTTTTAGTATTGACTTTATTGCTTGACTCTATTTTTGTGTAAATATAGTGAATTGATTTATTTTAATTATAAGCTTTAATTTATTCTTTTAATTTCGTTATTTTCTGCATGTTAATATTTTTATATTTAATTAATTCGCCTTGCTATTATCTTGATTTATTTGTTTTTAACCTTTTGATTTTTAATATTTATTGTGTGTTCATCTAAGTTATATTACATGGGTTATATAATTTAATAGGAAATAGCTATCAAATTATATAAGTTCGATCGATACAAACGTATTTACAGAATTAATTAATAAACCTATATTTAAATTAAATTATTCTCTATTTTTATTAGATGTAAAAACAAACTGATTCTTAAGTTCGTAACGAGTCATTTAAAATTTCAAATGGGAGTTTTATTCATTGGAATTAATATGATAAAAATAAATGCGTTATTACGTCGGGATGTTGGGTTATTTTTAAGACAAGCCAGAATTGATAAATCATTAACAGGGTACCAACTAGCTAAAATACTAAAAATAAGTCAACAACAGGTTTCTCGTTATGAGAGAGGGGAAACCGGTATTAATGTTGAAGTATTAAATACTCTTTTGGGCGTATTAGAAAGAAATTGGTTAGAATTTTTTTTCAAAGTCCTAGTGAATCATTCGAATGAAATTGCAGATATAAGAATACAAAATGAATTTTTTAATCTCATCGAAAGATCACTTTTCTACTATTATGGAGAATCAAAAAAAAGATAATTTTCAATTGGGTATGTGGTTGGAGTAAAAAATCACTCACATGGCGATGCTTAGTTTTATGTCCTCTTTAATTGAATTAAATATCGAAATTAGATTTACGCTATTGAATATTTAATGGCGTATTTATTGTAGTTTAATTTTTTAATTGAAAGGAAAAATATATGCAATTTACCAAATTAAATATTGCACCCTATTTATCAAAATCATCTCGGTTATTTATTTTTACTGCATTAATAGCTGGTATTTTTTCAACAAATTCTGCTGCCGACAACACAGGTACTGTTGATTTCGAAGGTGTCGTTGTTAGTACTCCTTGTAATATAGCGCAATCCTCACTAAAGCAAGTTATTGATTTTGGACAGTTATCTCGTCGAGCATTGGAAAATGGTCGTGTGGCTGAGGTGAAATTTAATATTGAATTTACTGGGTGTGATTTCACTGACTTTGATATTGATACAGCTGGAAAACCTATTGCTGTTAAATCAATGGAATTAGTGTTTACAGGACAAAGCTATGCGGATGCAGCAAATACTTTACTTTCTACTTCTGCGGGTAATACCAACAATGTAGGAATTGGTATTGATGGATTTGAGTTTGGAAAAGCTAAAGATGTGCTTTCACGTATCATCAATAAAAAAGGAGATAACGTATTATCTTTCAAAGCGTTAGCAAAAGCTGTTGATACAACGAAAAGTGTATCGGAAGGTAAGTTCAGCGCAGTAACAAACTTTCGTATTACCTATCAATAACTAAATGGTTTAACCGCCAGAATTGACTGGTGGTTAAATATTGATTCGCTAGAGGGGGGGGCATGGTTAGTTATCAAAGGGTTATGAATATAATAGTCTTGTCGATAATGCTTATTTTTAGTATTCACTCATATGCAGACCCCAAAATTATTAAGCCCTACAACGTCAATGCAAGAACATTACTTAAAGGCAGTGTTATCGATGCGCCGTGTTCAATAACGTTGAAAAATCGCTATCAAACTATTGATTTTTCTTCTTTGGCTCTCGCTTTTTTGTCAAATAGCTTGCAAAGAGAAATGCATGATCAGCCTTTTATTATCGAGCTACAAGATTGTGGTAGTGCTTATTCAACCATTGACCTAAAAACATGGAAAATACGCTTTGTCGGCCAAAGCGCGCAATATATTGATGCTTTTACGCTACAAGGTGCTTCCGAAGGGCTAGGCGTATCGGTATTAGACAATTCAAAAATACGATTACAGCCTAATAAGGTTTATCCATTATCTGACAATGTGTTGTATCAAGATAAATCAGGATACAGCCTTTTCCTTCGCTATTTCTTACGTTTGGAATTAACCGGACAGCCGATTCAAGCGGGCCGTTATTACGGGCTGATCCGCTTTTTCATCGATTACCAATAACACGCACGAAGAATATGTTTTTATGAGCTTCATTTTGAAGATGAACTCTTATTGCATTTAATCTGGTATAGCTAGGATGGTATAGAGCATGGTGTTCAAAACTAACGAAAAATTGAAGCTAGCTTGGCTCATTGCTTTTCTGTTACCGAGTTTTATAGGATGGAAAGCATTTGCAACTGAATTTAATACAGATGTTTTAGATGCAGATGATATGCAAAATATTGATATGAGCCAGTTTTCGGTAGCAGGGTATACGCTACCGGGGGATTATGTTTTTACTCTTTTTGTTAATGGGCAACGTTTAGGGGCACCCCGTAATATCTCCGTTTATGAAAATAAGCCAATTGCAGGTGAATCAACCCAAGCGACACAAACTATTTGTATTCCTCCTGATATCCTTGAGTTAATTGGGTTAAAGCGTTCTGCGATGGAGAAAGTGACACTTTCTCATAGTGGAAAATGCCTCGATTTTTCTGCGCTATCAGGCGTTCAAACAGCCATAGAGCTCAGCACCTTATCGCTGAAAATGACTATTCCGCAAATATGGATGGAATATCGCGACCCTTACTGGGTTCCTGCTAATTTATGGGAAGAAGGAATAGGTGGCGCATTTATTGATTACAATGCGAATATTTCTGCAACCAAGGAAACGAATAGTAATCGGCAAATCTATTTATCAAGTAATGGAATCACAGGGGTAAATTGGGGGGCTTGGCGCCTACGTGGTGATTACAGTACATCTTATCAGAAGCAACGGGGGGATTATCCTCAAGAAAAACATAACTTTGATTTTACTCGTCTTTATGCATTTACTTCATTGAAAGATAGTGCCTCAATCTTTACGTTGGGAGAAAATTATTTTTATTCGGATATCTTTGAATCTTGGCAATATACTGGTTTTTCTTTAGAAAGTGATGACCGCATGCTACCGCCTAAATTAGTGGGGTATGCACCTGAAATTATTGGTGTTGCAAATACTAATGCGATTGTAATTGTTCGCAGCCAAGAACGCATTATTTCTGAAACGGCAGTGCCTCCTGGACCATTTCGTATTCAAACACTTGATAGTGGGATCCGTGGTGTATTAGATGTGACTGTGCGTGAAGAAAATGGGGAGGAGAGCAAGTTTAGTCTTAGTACAGCTTCGTTACCTTATTTAACACGTCCCGGACGCGTTATTTATAAAGTCGCAATGGGAAAGACGCGTTATGACAATCGGCATTTGACAGGTGAGCCTGTTGTAAGTGGTGAATTATCATATGGTGTTTCAAATGCATGGTCATTATATGGAGGAACTCAACTTAATGGTTATTACCAAAGTGCAGCATTAGGGATCGGACGGGATCTTTTTTCAATAGGCGCGGTTTCTTTTGATATCACACAATCTTTTGCCGATTTTTCAGATAAAAGACGCCAAGGCCGCTCTTATCGCGTTAATTACGCAAAATCTTTCGATGAGCTACGCACAGATATTACCTTTGCAGGCTACCGTTTTGCCGACAAAGAATACCGAACACTAACGCAATTTATGGATGAAGAGAGAATAGGTTATGGTACTCAGGCAGCAAAAGAAAATTATCAATTATATTTAAATAAATATTTTGATGATTTTAATATTTCTCTTAATTATCAATATAGTACTTATTGGCAGCACGACTCACAAACGCAATACGGTTTATACATTAATGCGCCTTTAAATTTTCCTCTTCTGTCCCAGAATGCCGCAAATTTATCATTATCAGCAACTCGTACTGAACGGGACAATGGCAATGAAGAAGATGCAATTAATCTCTATCTCACAGTACCATTATTCCGCGGTCATAGCATCACATTTTCTGAACTCTACTCACGGTCAGCGGGTAATAATCAATTTAATCATCAGGTTGGCTATAGTGGTTATGGGGAACAAGATAATTACAATATCAATGTTGGTTATAACCACGGCCAACATATTGATAATCAAGTGAGTTTGAGTGGCTTTTATTCACGAGATATCTCTCAAGCAAGTACATCTATAAATGCGAGCTATGTGCCTGATCAATACCACAGCATTGGCGGGTCAATCAATGGCGGGCTTACATTAACCTCGAAAGGGGCGGCATTGCACCGATCAGCGCACGGTGATACACGACTTATGGTTGAAACCCCCGACGTGAGCGGTATTCCTCTCGATAATGGGGTGATTAAAACCAATGCATTTGGGTTGGCTGTTATTCCCAATGTGAATAGTTATCGAAAATCAACAGCTTCAATTAATACCAGCCAGTTACCCGATGATATCGAAAGCCTCGATCCCTCGACAGATATTACGTTAACCAAAGGTGCCATAGGCTATCGCAGCTTATCGGTGATGAAGGGGCATAAATTATTTGTTGTTTTTGCTTTGTCAGATGGAAAGCACCCACCTTTTGGCGCCAGTGTACGTAATAAAAATAACCAAGAAGTAGGGCTAGTGGGTGAAGGCGGTGTGACGTGGCTAGTGGGGGTATCACCTCAAGAAAAGTTGTCGTTGTATTGGAATAACCAGCCACAGTGCGAGTTATCTCTACCTGAAAAATTAAATGAGCTTACGGATTTGTTGTTGCTGCCATGCTCTTCAGCCAAAGCGGTCCGTTCAGTTTATTCATCATCAAGTAAATGATTGTGAGGCTAATTATGTGGAAGTTAGATATTTGTTATCAATGGATTGTGAGAGTACTGCTTGTCATACCTATATTATCATTTAATACCTACGCAGCAGTGACCCTGGATCGAACTCGGATTATTTTTCCTGGGGATGTGAAATCGATTAATATCAAGATAACTAATGATAACCCAGAAGAGGCGTATCTCGCACAAAGCTGGATTGAAGACCAACAAGGTAAGAAGCTAACAAAAGGAGCGTTATTGGCTACGCCGCCACTACAACGCGTAGAGCCGAATAGCCAAAGCTTAGTTCGCTTGAGTCTGACGCCTTTATTTAGTCAGTTACCGCAAGATAGGGAATCCGTATTTTATTTTAATTTGCGAGAAGTCCCGCCTAAATCTCATGATGCGAATACCTTACAAATTGCTTTGCAATCGCGAGTGAAGCTTTTTTATCGACCTCCGTCCATTTTAGCCAAGTCAGAAACAAACTGGGCACATAAGGTCACATTAATGAAAACGAATAAAGGGTATCAGCTCAATAATTCAACGCCTTTCAATTTGACGGTTATTGGCTTGGGTAATAACCAAAAACAGTCGGAACAAAGCCAATTTGAAGTGGTGATGGTGCCGCCTAAATCGACTCAAGAGTTTATTTCCCAGCCACTAACAAGACCTCATTTGACCTATATCAATGATTATGGCGGAAAACCGACTTTGGCTTTTCATTGCCAACAAGACGTTTGCACAGTGGTGGATGAACATTAGTTAGCTGAGGGGGATATACGCCTAGCATCAATAATAGAAGGAGTAATGCATTGATAAAGCATATGCTTATTGGTCTATTTTTCATCAGTGGCATGATAGGAGTGATGGCTTCAGCGAACGGACTTTTAAATCATACTGCGGTGAATGAATCACATTATGAAGATTTAAATAGTGGATGGTTAGAAGTGAGCGCTCGATTATTCAATTCGCCTTGCCACTTAAAAATATCAACCTCAGCGGTGATGTTGACTCAATGTGGTACAGGTGGTGCATTTTCTGCGGATAAAACGCAAACAACGCCCGCACAAATACGCTTCTATGATGTGCAGAATGGAAATGTTACGGCCATAGAGAAAATGAATTTATTAAACGGTAATAATTTTATTCACCCACCTGTTTCAATGCATAAATCGAATTTATTACGGTTGGAGGTGGTTTATGAGTAAGGCAATTTTACTTTTAAGTCTTGTACTTCCTATCTTTGGTTGGAGTAAGGAAAGCCTAGATGTGGAATTTAGTGGTATTTTAGTCAATAAAACCTGTCAGTTAGCGGCTGATTCCATCAATAAGCGGGTAAAAATTGAAAATATACGTTTGAAGTCGATTAATGACAATATTCCTAGTGATATCACACCATTTTTTATCACGATTGAAAAATGCAGCCAAGCCGACCTTAATAAGATGATTAAGATTACCTGGAAAAGCCCAAAACAAGTCACTGTAGAGGGAGGGAATTACCTTGGAACGGATGGAAGTAGTGGTGTACTGCTTGGTGTAGTTGATAAGCAAGGCGAGTTTGTTACTTGGGATAAATCGATTGAGGTAACACCTGTTACGGTTACAGGTGGAAGTCAGCAATTGGAATTTGGTGTATTTGTGCGTAAAAATCCGTTGAATGAAGCAAAAAAAGGGGTTTTCTCAAGCTCAGCGACTTTTTCATTGGAGTATGAGTAATGAATACAATCAATTGGTTATCTAAATTTGTTTTGTGTTTTTTATTCCTCCCATTTATGTCTAAGTCGGATGTTTTAATCGATGTGAGCGCGACGTTAGTCGACCCAGCCTGCCACCTGCGTAGCGAAGATAACAGTACACCGTTAAAAATCAATTTTGGGGTGATTAATATACCGCATAACTCTGATGATATTTCCCAATCCCATACATTTCCATTGTATTTAACTGGCTGTAATTGGAATAAATCACTCGGTATTATGATTAACCCCAAAAATAGTAACACTATGGTTTATCAAGGAAAAAGTATTTTATCCACTAGTACTGATGGCCTTGGCATTAATATCAATAATATAACTGGTGGTGTGGCTCATCCACTTGAAGTTAATCAAATTCAACAAATATTTCCAGAACAAATAGATGCCACTTTACAGCGAATTATTTTACAAGCTGAGCTCGTCAATACCCTACCAGCGAGCCAACTCCGTGCTGGAAAATTTAGTGCTATTGCCATGATTTCGGTCACTTACTATTAAGGCGGTAATATCGGTTATGTCTAATTTTCAAATCCTGTTTCAGGCGGTTTCTAGCTCTATGGTGAAAATACCATTTCCCTTATTTTTTAAGGGAGAGTTTTTTAAACAACCATCTAGCTTATCAATGTATTTTCTGGTGGCCATTCTTAGTTTGTATGGAATGAATGCTCATGCAGATTATGCATCTCGAATACAAAATTCCAATTCAGGTTATTCAATTCGGATCGATAGTAATAGTGTTATTGAACCCGTTGCACGAGTTGGTTCTGATGGCAAAAATTATTATCGTGTAGGAAACCCTATTGTTATTGATGGTAATAGTACTCAAGTGAGTGTGTCTGGCTTGGTTGATTGTGTTGGGAGACGATGGGGGAGCAGCAATACAAGAATTCATTCATCACAGGCATTTCATCGTTTGTTTATGTATGTAGCTTCTGCGGGAGTCACGATTGATGGAAAAACAGCCTACCGGATCAATAACAATTTAGTGATGACGGTGGAAACTCCGATAATGAATTGGATAAATATTGATGCAGGAATGTGCTCATATGCTTATGTGGGGCTTGTTAGGGCTGCCCAAGAGTTTACCAGTCAATTTCCAGTTACTATTACATTTTTTATTAATGAGCAAATTATTGATGGAAAACTGGTTATTCCTGCAATGGATTTAGCGGGCTATGTTCGCGCTTTTACTGAGCCTAAAGCAGTGCCACCCTTTGATAGCTGGCCTTTATCTGACTCAACCGTGCCAATGCGTCTTGCCGCTTCTCAGTTAAATGTGAAAGCAATGTGCTCCACGCAAACGAGCTCTGGGCAGGCTAGTACCGTCAATTTGCGACACGGTCAATTAAGTAGTATTCATTACGATAGCTTGGTGACGGAAAGTATCAGATACACGTGCAAATTTGCTGCCTTAACGAAGGTAAGGTTACGGTTAGACTATGTGACAGATGGCGACCCACAAAAGCGCTTGCCAATGAAAGATGCTTCAAATAGAACGATTTACAGTAAGTTAGACATTGTGGATGAACAAACCGGCGCGACAGGTACAGATATTCGTGTGGGAATTCATTCAAATCGCACTATTTATATTCGTAGTCGTATTCAAGGAAATAATGCAGACGCAGGAAGTTATCAAGGGTCTGCATGGTTAATTGCCACATTTGACTAAATTGAATTTTTGAATGGTTAGGTGTTATCCACTAATTCTCTGAATAAAACTGGATGGACTTTGCCCTAACCATTTTTTAAACATGGTCGAAAAAGACCCAACGCTGCTGTAGCCTAAATCAAATGCGACCTCAGTAATGGATTTACCTGCAGAAATATGGGTAATCGCACTTAATAAGCAAGCTTGCTGCCGCCAGTCAGAGAAAGATAACCCCGTTTGAGCACCAAAAAAACGGCTAAATGAGCGCTCACTTTTATGTAGTTTTGCCGCCCACTCCTGTGGTAATGAGGTGATTTGTGGCGCTTTTAGGAATTCCCGGCACAATTGGGCTAAATGTTCATCCCGTGGGATTGGGGCATAGAAAGGTAGGGGCTCTGCCTGCGCAATTTCATGCAAAATCAATTGGTACATCACACCATCACGGCCATTTAAATCATATTCAATTGGGGTATCAACTGCTTCAAGCAATAGCTGACGAAGTAAGGGGGAAACCCTGAGTACTTCACATTTGTTTCCCCTACGTGGAGCGGCTTTGGGCTCAATGTATAAGCTACGCGTACTGACATTCAACATGCGCGTTTCATGGGGCGTATTACAGGGGATCCAAACACCACTATCAGGCGGTATGACCCACTCGCCATCCGCGGTACTCACTTCAATCAAGCCTGTCGCACCATATAGAAACTGGGCACGGCGGTGAACGTGAGAATCAAGCAGCACATTTGGTAGGTAATCAGTGCCGATCGCTAAAACATCACGCGGAGTTGCATCGACAGTTTTCAGAGGAATATTTCGCATAGGAATTTTTCTTGGCTGAGATTCAAAAGTTATCATTTATTTTCTGAATATAGGCAATTTTTATTGATATAACCACATGTTTTCCGTGGTTGGCTGAAATTCCAATGTGTTTGGCAGGTTTTCGAAAGTTGATAAACAGGGAAATGTTTACCTTATCGCGGCAACCTAATGTATGCCAGAGGTAGAGTTATCATGGAAAATTATTACGATCAGGCGGGTAGTGAGAGTCTGATTGAACCCCTAACCCGTCGTCGGTTTATTCAAGGCAGCTCTGCGCTCATGGCTGTCCCATTTATTTCGACAAATACTGTTGCATCGACAGCAGAAAACCCGAATATCATTCCAACCACAACGCTGCAAAATGAAGGCGAGCGAGTGGTCTCCACCTGCAGTAGTTTTGACTGTGGTGGCAAATGTGATATTCGAGCACACGTTAAAGAAGGTGTGGTGACACGAATTAGTACCCGTCCAGATGCCGATTTAGACGAAGAGATGCCAATCATGCGTGCTTGCGTGCGTGGCCGCAGTTACCGGAAGTTCGTTTATCACCCAAATCGCCTGAAATACCCAATGAAAAGAGTGGGCAAACGAGGGGAAGGGCGCTTTGAGCGAATTAGCTGGGAAGAGGCGACAACCTTGATTGCAGACAACATGCAGCGAGTCAACGCCCAATATGGCCCTGCATCGCGCTTTGTTAGCCTCAGTACTGGGGTAACAGGGGGAATTTTCTCCGGTGCCAATATGTTGCGTCGGTTGTTTAATATCACGGGTGGTTTTTTAGAAAATTACCACTCAGTGAGCAATGGCAATACCATGGCGGTTACGCCTTATACCTATGGCACGTCAGCAAGTGGTAGCACGCTAGACACATTAGAAAATACGCCATTGGTGATCTTGTGGGGACATAACCCGAACGAAACCATTTTTGGTCACACGAATCATTATTTCCAAAAAATGAAAAAAAATGGCACCAAATTTATTGTTGTCGACCCACGTTACTCGGATACCGCGTCCTCATTAGCGGATCAGTGGATCCCCATTTTGCCGACAACAGATAATGCGATGATGGATGCCATGATGTATGTGATCATCAGCGAAGGGCTGCATGATCAATCCTTTATCGACAAATTCACTATTGGTTTTGATGAGCACCAGATGCCCGAAGGCATCCCTGAAAATGAGTCATTAGTGGCTTATTTAATGGGGAAAAAAGACGGTGTGGTGAAAACCCCAGAATGGGCAGAACCTATCACCAAAGTTCCCGCTGAAACCATTCGTCAACTGGCTCGCGAATATGCCAATACAAAACCGGCGGCCTTAATACAAGGTTGGGGGCCTCAACGTCACATCTGTGGTGAACGCTCCGCCAGAGGCGCCACGCTATTAGCCACAATTACCGGAAATGTAGGCGTAAAAGGGGGCTGGGCTGCGGGCTATGGCATGGCAGTAACCCCTGATTTACGTAAAACGTTAGCGGGCCCGAGCCTATTTGAAAACCCAGTTAAAGCGAAAATCAATATCACCAATTGGGTGCAAGCTTGTGAAAATAAAGACCTTGTGACGCCAAATAATGGTTTAAAAAATGCGGAAAAACTCGATACGGAAATCAAAATGATTTTTTCGTTGGCGGGTAACTATATGACTAACCAGAACCCCGATATTTTGCATGCTGCTAAAGTTCTGGAAGATGAAAGTAAAGTTGAGTTTATCGTTTACAGTGACTTATACATGACACCCAGCGCCAAGTATGCCGATATTTTATTGCCTGAAACCAGCTTCTTAGAACGCTGGAATGTGGGGGGAACATGGGGAACGGGCAACTACATTATTTTATCGGAAAAAGTCGTTGAACCTGAATTTGAGCGGCGTAGTGACTATGAGTGGTTGCGAGAGGTCGCTGAAAAACTCGGCGTTGGCGAGAAATTCAGTGAAGGTCGTACAGAAAAACAGTGGATCGAGCATTTAGTCAATGATGCCCATCAGAAACGCCCAGAAGATGGCATTCCAACTTTTGATGAGCTACTGGTTAAGCGCCGCCATTTGTTAAAACACAAACCGCATGTGGGCCATGTCGCCTTCGAAAAAAATATTAACGATATCGAGAATAACCCGTTTGAAACACCATCTGGAAAAATTGAGATTTTCTCTCAGCGTCTTTATGAACGCAATGATGTGGATATCCCTGCGTTATCCCATTATGTGCCTGCCATTGAAGGACCAGAAGATGAACTAGCTTCCCGCTATCCATTGCAATTAATCACTTGGAAAGGTCGTAATCGTGCCAATTCAACGCAATTTGCTAACCCGTGGCTACAAGAAGTGCAGCGCCAAGAGTTGTGGATCAACCCAATTGATGCCAAACGGCGAAATATCACGGATGGAGAGCGCGTCAAAGTGAATAACGACCGCGGTATCACCATGGTGCCCGTCAAAATCACCCAGCGGATTATGCCCGGTGTGGTGGCTTTACAAGCAGGAGCATGGTGGCAACCTGATGAAAATGGCGTTGACCAAGGTGGTTGCGCTAACGTTTTAACATCAGCCCGTAGCACAGCAATGGCACATGGAAATGCCCATCAAACCTTATTGGTGGAGGTAAGCAAAGCATGAGTAAATTTCACGTTTATCCCGCTGTAAGCAGCAAACAGCTTGGTTTTTATATTGATTCTGCACGTTGCTCAGGTTGTAAAGCCTGCCAAGTGGCGTGCAAAGATAAAAATAATCTCGATGTCGGGCGCAAATATCGTCGCGTATACGAAGTCGCTGGCGGTGAGTTTATTGAAAATGGTACGGGAGGACTGGTGAATAACGTCTTTGCTTATACGTTATCCATCTCATGTAACCACTGCGCCGACCCAATGTGTGTGAAAAACTGCCCGACAACGGCGATGCACAAGCGTGAAGGGGATGGCATCGTGATGGTCAATACAGACAAATGCGTAGGTTGTGGAACTTGCGCTTGGTCTTGCCCATATGGCGCACCGCAAATGAACCCTGAAACCAAACAAATGTCGAAATGTGATTTTTGCATCGACCTGCAACTAAAAGGGGAGCAACCCGTCTGCGTCGCCACATGCCCATTAGGGGCCATTCAGTTTGGCCCAATAGATGAACTCAGACAACGTTATGGCGAGCTGGCGGATGTCCGTGGGTTGCCAGACTCATCGATTACCCATCCCAATTTAGTGATCCACCCACATCTTGGGGCTGGTCGCACTCAAAACTCACAAGGAGAAGCCAAATGAATGAATGGCCATTATTGTTATTCACATTTTTAATGCAAACATCCATCGGGTTGAGTGTGATGTTAGCGCTTTTCGCAAAAAAATTATCAGCGGCTTTACCTCATAAAACGAATACACAATTTTTGCAGCAATACGTGTTTGTTGCCTGTGTATTTGCGGGGGTAGGTTTATTGTCTTCAATCACCCACTTAGGGGTTCCTTTGAATGCGCCTAATTCTTTGTTGAATATCTTTTCATCGTGGCTAAGCCGTGAAGTGGTTTTCACTGCGACCTATTTTGCTTTTCTTGGGCTGACTTTTTTGTGGCTATGGTTCAAAAAGGAATTGTCATTTCTGCTGCTTGGTTTGGCTATCATTGCTGGGTTATGTGATGTGTATGCCATGGCTTCAATTTATCGTTATACATCAATGTTAACGTGGATGAATGATAATACTTATTTGATGTTCTACGGCACGATGTTAACTGCGGGAGCTGCTGGGTATTATTTATTAATCAATTTGTTATTGCGTTTTCATGCAGGATCGTCAGCGGCTCAAGTCTCAACGTGTGGGTTATGGGTGCTATGGGCGGTTATTGGCACTAGCTTATTAATCCGTTTAGTTTATCAGCCGATCTATGAAAATTACTTAGTTAGCACGAGTTATCATAATGAATCGATTACATTTCCTATCGACTCTATTCATGCCTACCAAAGGATTTGGTCGCTGCGTATCACTAGCTGGGTAGTTGGAATACTGGCGGTGATTTTATTGGGATATGGATTATTTCGTCATATGCGACAAACCGCGAGTGGGGTTATGACTTCGAGCAGCAAAGGGTATTTAGTGGTGGGTTTTGCGGCTGCTATAATTGCTGAATTTATGCTGCGTTACTGTTTCTATACTATTCATCTGTAAATAAATAACAGTTTATCGCTTAGGAAATTACCTTTTTTATGATCCATTTTTCACACTATGCAGCAGCGTTTAATATCTTAGGCACTTGCTATTTATTTTCTCCAAATGATGATGCAAGCCATTATGCGATAAGTTTCTTCAAGCTAAATGACTTTGCATCTCAGTGGCCTTGTAAAATCAGTACTCAGCTTAGCGAACGCATCTCGGCATCGCTAAGCATCGAAATAGCGACGCTGCATACTCAGTGGACAAATTTATTTATTGGGCCTGAAGCATTACCTGCTCCGCCATGGGGCTCGGTATACCTCGACCCTGAAGGCGTATTACAGGGCTCTTCGACACTGGCGCTGAGCGAGTTTTTACAACGAGAGCGTTTAAAAATTCAGACGCGTTATCCAGAGCCTTCTGACCATGTTGGTTTAATGTTATTTCAAGCGGCAGTTTTGGCTTCACAAGTCAGGGAGGCAGCATTAAAAGAATTGCTAAATGAC
The DNA here is from genome assembly GCF_033688165.1 of Providencia sp. PROV048. NCBI lineage: Bacteria > Pseudomonadati > Pseudomonadota > Gammaproteobacteria > Enterobacterales > Morganellaceae > Providencia > Providencia sp. PROV048. The sequence continues at coordinate 537,735 of NZ_CP096360.1, forward strand.
CATTTGGGGAGTTGGTTACCCCAGTTTTCTCAGCAATTAAATCGAACAACATGTAGCCCGTTTTATAACGCATTAACGGAATTGTCACTGGTTACTGTAAGGTCATGTATATAATATTATTCAGTATATTTGACTGTTTAATAGTTAATTAAACGTAATATTTGAATGGATGAAAAGTTAACAAAATTTAATTAAATGAAAATTGATTTAGTTATAAGAAATGCAAATTAAAATGATTCTTACTTTACCTTTCTAAGCCATAATGCATTTTTAAGTCATACTACTTAATGATGTTTTTGGATATCCATAGGGGGTATAAAGTGGTCAATTTATTAAATCGTTTGTTGTCCCATGAAGATGCTGGCAGGTTGTTATTGCGTCTTTCCGTCGGTGGGCTCATGTTATTTCATGGTATGAGTAAATTAATGACAGGGGCGAGTGGTATTAAAGCGCTGCTAGCTTCTTATGGCTTACCTGAATTTATCGCTTATGGAACAATTTTAGGTGAAGTTGTTGCGCCTATTTTCATTATTTTAGGGATTTTAACTCGCCCATCTGCATTATTAGTTGCCTTCACTATGGTGATTGCATGGCTGATGATTGGGCTAGATAAAACATTCGTGCTTGATAAAACAGGTGCATGGGCGATTGAAAGTATTGTGTATTTCTTCTTGAGTGGTATCGCATTGGCATTTTTAGGTGCGGGTAAATATTCCATTATCAAAAACCCGAACTGGCGATAAATCCGTTTTTCTTTCGTGTTTGACATAGCCTTTGAAAAAAGACCATCAAAAATGTTCTGATGGTCTATTTTTTTGTCTAAAAAATGGTCGTTTTAAGATGAACGATATTTTTGAAATATTGGTAGTTTAAGCCATTTTAGCTATAATGGATATTCAAGCTACTTTATATTGTAGGTGATGTATGGAAACTATCTCAGCACAAGTTGCTAAAAATCAATTTGGTGATTTATTGATGAAAGTTCAACGTGCACCTGTTGAAATAAGCAAGCACGGTAAACGTGTTGCTGTTGTTATCTCTCCGGACGAATATGACCAGCTTATGCAATTAAAATTACAGAGCCTAAAAACGGTTTTGGCGGAGTCTATTGCACAAGCAGAACGCGGTGAATTTCATAGCATTGATGATGTATTTGCCCCGCTAACCATGGACGAACTTGAAAATAAGGCTTAAGGATGAGCGTTAGGTTTACTCATAAAGCAAGAGAGCATATCCGCTCAATCAAGCTTTATTCTATGCGTCGTTGGGGAGTTAATGTTGCCGAAGCTTATGCCAACTCATTACGAGTAACAATGACAGACATACTTGCCCGACAGCCATCCCTTGGTCGTGATCGTAGTGAAGATTTGTATTTGGGCGTCTTTAGCTTCCCTGTTGAAAGCCATATTATTTATTATCGAAAAGCGCTTGAAGGCATTGAAGTGCTGGCGGTATTACATCATACACAGGATCCAAACTCTCATTTATAAAAATCTAGGTGGCAATAAGCTTTATTGTTAATTATTTAATATTATTAAAGAAAAAGACCATCAAAAATGTTCTGATGGTCTTTTTCTTGAAAAAATTAGTTTACTCAATATATTTGCGAAGCGCTTTGCAGTGATCAAGTTCTCGTATTGAAAATTTGAAACATAGATTTAATATCACTATGGGGCATTGGTGTAAGGTTGCACGCCTATTTTTTAGGAGGTCCATGGTTCGAATCCTGGATGCCAAAACTGTTTAATATATTAAAACTGTTTTGGCATCAGGATTTTATATAGTCTATAGGGGAGGGAACATTGACTGAAATAAGACGCAGGGTAGACTCCCTTTATGTCTGTGACCCATCCTCGTATATAGGTAAAATAAGGGAATATCACCGACAAAACTTCGAGCAGGTTGGCAATGGATTGCGTCATGTAGAAGGGCAGTTAAGAAAAGCCATAGCGTCTTCAGCGTATCAGAATATACAAGACGATGTTTTAACATTCACTCGTTTGTATTCAATGTTATTATCCGTATGGTGTGAAGCTAGATTGCATGTGCTTATTTATGAAGAAAGTGTCTTTACAGAACATGAACGTAGCATTATATACAACCAAAATAGTTTGGAACAAAGATGGTTAACTGCTCTTGCAATAGCGGTTAAAAAGAATGCAAATATTCAGTTTGAAGAAGATGCTAATGAAGATAGCTTAGGAATTATCCTTTTTACGATATATGAGCGAATAAAAACATGGATTAGTGGGCATTTAGCGCCTGTGATTAGAAATCGAAATAAAGTTGCTCATGGTCAATGGTTAAAACCTTTTCAGAATACTCAAGATGAGTGGGTAAATTCAACGTCATTTACTATCTGTCCCCAATCAATTCAAGATTTTAAAAAAGATAGTATTCTTTTTACTAATGAAAAAATGAAATTGCTTAACATCATTTGTGGCGCAATTAATAGCATAGCTATTGGTAGTGAGCATAAAAAATTTAATGTCCAAAACTTTGATGATATTAATCGCCTAGTGAATAAGCAAATAGATAAAATAGAACATATTGATTATTTGGCGTTTGTAAAAAGAACTCAAAAATCTTACAAAGAACAATTTGATAAAGCTATTTCTCATTCCACTGGTTAACTTATAAGATATAGGCCTTATCATGTAAGATATAGCCTATATTCTAATACTTGAGCTTACCCTTTCACACACACGACTTGGCGTAGGGTATGAACAATTTCTACCAGTGATGATTGCGCAGCCATTACAGCATCGATGTCTTTGTACGCCATCGGTATTTCGTCAATCACATCACTATCTTTTCGGCACTCAACATGGGCGGTCGCCATTTTTTGGTCGCTGACTGAGAAACGTTTTTTGGCCTCTGTTCGGCTCATTACACGGCCTGCACCGTGGCTACAGGAGCAAAAACTTTCTTCGTCACCTAAACCGCGCACGATAAAACTTTTGGCTCCCATAGACCCTGGAATGATCCCCATTTGGCCCTTTCGAGCCGACACGGCACCTTTTCGGGTTACCAGTACCTCTTCACCAAAGTGCTGCTCTTTTTGCACATAGTTATGATGGCAATTTACGGCTTCTTGCTCTGTGATAAACGGTTTTGGAATTTCGCGTGATAGTGCTTCCAGAACGCGGTGCATCATCACTTCACGGTTATGGCGAGCAAAGTCCTGCGCCCAACCTACCGCTTCCATATAGTCATTAAAATGCACGTTTCCTTCTTCGAAATACGCGAGGTCTCTATCCGGCAAATTGGCGATATGCTGTTGCATATCTTTTTGCGCTAATGTGATAAACAGATTACCAATCGCGTTTCCTACACCACGTGACCCGCTATGTAGCATTACCCACACGCGGTCTTGTTCATCCAAACACAGTTCAATAAAGTGGTTTCCCGTTCCCAATGTTCCTAAGTGGTTGTAATGATTGGTTCCACGCAGTTTTGGGTACTTATCACAGATACGTTTGAACTCTTCATCCAAGTGTGCCCAGTGGGTATCGACAATATCTGGTGTACGATGCCATGCCCCTTTATCACGTCCATGTCGATGTGTAGTTCGACCGTGCGGAACCGCCGACTCAATAGCAAAACGGATGTTTTGTAAGCTATCCGGCAAATCCGATGCGGTTAAGGACGTTCGCACGGCAATCATTCCACAACCAATATCCACGCCGACTGCCGCAGGAATAATGGCCCCTTTGGTTGGTATCACACTTCCAATCGTCGAACCTTTCCCAACGTGTACATCAGGCATTACCGCAAGGTGCTTAAAAATAAACGGCATTTTAGCGGTGTTTTGTAGTTGTGTTACCGCTTTCGGGTCTACAGGCACGCCGTTGGTCCACATTTTTACAGGCACACCATTTTCTTGAATTAATTGATTAAAGTTATTGTTATTCATTGTTATTCCTTAATTTTTACCAATCCGTTTAATACTTGATCTAATCCACCGTAAACGGAAATTTGGTCGATTCGATGTGCGATACTTTCTAAGGTCTCAAGTTCTTTTAAACGCAATGCAACCGGGTTGTTTTCCATTACTTTTGCGGTATTTAACAGTGAACGAGTCGCGGCAGTTTCTTCGCGGCGGCGGATCACGTTAGCTTGTGCCGATTTTTCGGCTTCAACGACTTGGGATAAAATAGTGCGCATATCTCCCGGCAAAATGATGTCTTTTACACCGATACTGTCAATTTCTAGGCCAAATTCAACCACGCATTGCGCGACTTGAGCTAACATCAGCTCATCGACTAATTGTTTGTTTTCTAATAGTTCATCTAAGGTTCGAGTCCCCACAATTTCTCGTATTGAAAACTGCAATTCACGATATAAATGCTCTACAGGCTGACTCAATTTTGAGAACGCCAGTAAAATATCGTGATAGCGCCAGTTGGCGCACAGGTTGATGCGTAATGTGACTTTGTCTTTGGTTAAAATCTCTTGTCCGCTAATTTCTAATGATTGTAAACGGGTGTCTATTATCTCAACTTCCGGTTTGTGGTTGATTTTCCAATAACCGTAAGTTCCCGGTTGTAATAAATCTTGTATCTCACCATCAATTTTTAACATACCGACATGCCATGCAGGTACTTGGCTAATCAAGGCCAACTCATTGCCTTTAATGCGTTTTTTACCCATCAGACGTGCAACGAATGCAGAGTCAATAACGCTATTTTCTAGCGACTGCGGCTCCACTTTTAAATTATTGCCATTTTTCCAATACAACCGACGGGTCGCTGGTGGCAATATTTCTGTCAAACTATTGTGCAAGTAAATAAAACCAATCTCGTCATCAGTCAAAGCGATGTCAATACAGTGGTCATCAACCCAATCAGGGTGAAATTGGCGTAAGTGGTCTGCCAGTTTTTCATCAATAGGTTCGTTATCAAGTGTGAACAATGACACAGTCAATCGATTGAACCAATCGTTTAAATGGTGCTCACCCGCAGTCAGTAATTGTTTAAAATCCCCATTTTTTGAGGTTAGTGCGATTTGTCCTTGAGCGATATTTATTTTTTTCATTATTTTTCCTTTTTCAATATTTATCCGGCACTGAAGAAAAAAGCGAAGTGGTGAGGGGAAAAGTAGAGTGCCAAAATTGGCTGTCTAAATTTCTGCTCATCACTCGGCAAAGCTCTCGAGTGGCGGTTTTAAGCTTAACTTCTGCTTAGTTTTATACAGTTGGATTTGTATTTTTTTCAGGAGTCGAACCTGATAGCTAGGCTATTACCAAGGTATCTTCCTGACGGCGGCATACAGACCATGTAGTGGCTAAGCCACCATGTCTGCACCGGTTGAACTTGCAGTTCATACAATTTCCGGCAGTGGATGAATATAGTATTGCCAGAAGCGTGCCAACTTTTTTAAAAATGAAATAAATATTTTTACTGCATTGAAAAATAAGTAAAAAATAATATTAAGAGAAAAGTGGGTAACATTGGCATGGTAAATGGATTATGCTATTTATTATCTTTTTATATCGTAACTTATAAATTTATATAAATATTATGAGCAAGAAACGTAAGGTTGTGATTGGTGTATTGGGCACAGTACTTGATAGAAGAGGCAAAAAAGCCAATCGCTGGACAAAATGGCGCCCAACGGTTGGTCTTTGCCAACAGCCTGATTTGGATATTGGTCGTTTTGAATTACTGCATCAGGTGAATGACTATGGCATGGCGCACCGGGTGAAAGAGGATATTGAACAAGCTTCTCCCAATACGGAAGTGGTACTGCATGAGGTGGATATTGCTGACCCGTGGGATTTTGAAGAGGTTTATACCTCATTACTGGATTTTTCTTCGCATTATCAATTTGATACTGATAATGAAGAGTATCTTGTACATATCACTACGGGTACCCATGTGGTGCAAATCTGTTGGTTTTTATTAACGGAAGCTCATTATTTACCAGCCAAATTAATTCAAACTTCACCGAGCCAAAAAGGGCGAGAAAAAGACCCTATCGGCATTCATACCGTGATTGACCTTGATTTAAGCCGTTATACCCATATCACCAGCCGTTTCCAAACAGAGCAGCAACAGCAGGTTTCGTTTTTAAAATCGGGTATTGCCACCCGCAACGCGGCATTTAATACCATGATTGAGCAAATCGAACGCGTCGCACTACGCTCTAAAGCCCCAATTTTACTCAATGGGCCAACGGGGGCGGGGAAGTCTTTCTTAGCTCGGCGAATTTATCAACTACGTGAAAGTCGCCACCAAGTTAAAGGGCGCTTTGTGGAAGTAAACTGCGCTACCTTGCGTGGTGATAACGCTATGTCAACGCTGTTTGGCCATGTAAAAGGGGCATTCACAGGGGCAATCAACCCAAGGCGTGGGTTACTGAAAGAAGCGGATGGCGGTATTTTATTTCTCGATGAAATTGCGGAACTTGGGCTAGATGAGCAAGCAATGCTATTGAAAGCCATCGAAGAAAAAAGCTTTTTCCCTTATGGTTCAGATGAAGAAATTCACAGTGATTTTCAATTAATTGCAGGGACTCACCGTAATTTGGCGCAGCAAGTGGAGGAGGGCAAATTTCGTGAAGACCTATTTGCCCGTATCAATATGTGGACGTTTGCGTTACCGGGCTTGCGTGACCGCCGTGAAGACATCGAACCGAATATTGATTATGAATTAGCCAAATTTTGCCAAGAGCAACAAAGCCAAATTCGTTTTGATAGCGAAGCTCGCAATGTGTATGTGAAGTTTGCCTGTTCCTCTCTGGCCCTGTGGCGTGGCAATTTTCGTGAGTTGGGTGCATCCATTAGCCGGATGGCAACGTTTGCCGAACGCGGGCGTATTACTAAAGCGGTGGCCGAAGAAGAAATTGGCCGTTTGCAAGCCCAATGGCAGTCAAAATCAACCAATACATTACCAAAGCAAATTGGTGAAATTGATTTATTCGACCAGCAACAGCTGGCAACAGTGCTGGAAGTTTGTCGCCGTTCATCTACCCTTTCCGAAGCGGGGCGTGAGCTGTTTGCCGTTTCGCGGCAACATAAAAAACAGCCCAATGATGCAGATAGGCTGCGAAAGTATCTCGCTAAATTTGGGTTGGATTGGGATGGAGTGAAGGCGGATTTAATATCATGAATCTTTGTAATAAAAAGCCCCCGTGAGGGGGCTGATAGGATAAAAATAACAAGAAGTTAAACCTAATGACAATTAATACACTTTAACACACAGAACCCCAAAGTTACCGGCAGTATGTCCGCTTCCTGAGTACTTATGTGTTGGTATATGGTAGATGGTCATGTACTTGGTTATTGTCCAAATCCAGCCGTTTTCTGCTATTTGGTCTAGTTTTATGTTGTCGTTAATGGTTTTCTCTGGCCACTGGGTGAATAGCGAGATTTTACTATGTTTTATATCTTCTGGACTGGCTATCTTTTGAGAATTAGTACAATACCCCATTGCATCATTCAAGTTCAATTTCGCCCCTGTGCTAAACCACTTATTCATGTTAAAGGTATATACCATATTCTTGCTATTCATACGCTTAGGTTTTCCAGTGATAGTGACTTTTGCACTGCGGGGGCTTTCCGGCTGTGTCTTCATAGTCACAACACCTTTTTCATTAATAGTTAGCCAATTTTGGTTAACCTCCCACTTATAGTCAGAAGCAAAACCTAGTGAAGGTTCAATGGCAAATTGCGCTCCAGTAAACCCAGTAGAAGGGAATCGATCATCAACTTGATAGGTTTCTTCAACACCTAATCGTGTAATTGACATTTTGCCGTAATTGACAATTTGAGTATATTTATCGCTCCCCTTATAATTAATTGAATCGCTGAATAATTTAATTTGAGCAATTTCTGCATCAGGAGCATTCATGTGCTCAGCTGTATATGTTCCTGCCGATATTTCTGTCATATCCTTCGATACTCGTCTATGGGTTGTGCTTGATATGACTTCTAATTTTGGTTTTTTCCCTGTAATCAAATGACCATTATCATCTTTAAGTACTAACTTTATCTCAGTGTTTTTGATAGCAGTTGTACTTGTTTCATCGTTACTTACAGTGAATGTGCTTTTCCCTGAGGCAAATACAGGTGCACCAGCTTCAATAGTAATCCTTTCAGAATTACTATTAGCCTTACCTACAATCGCTGAGATTATGTACTCTCCAGGTTTTGTAAAATGGAATGTTCCTTTATACTGGCGAGTGAAAGTGTCTTTTGTGATATCCCACTTCTCTTTAATTTCTGATGATTTTTGAGATTTATTATGTATTGCAATATCGTTTTCATTAACAAACACGTCATTACCATACTTATCCTTGGCTTTTAGCTCAAATTTAACATTTTCACCGATGTTGATATTAGTTTTAGCAAGGTTCAATTCAACGGATGCAACGTAATCAGGGTGACTGAATGGGGTAACTGATATCTGTGTGGTATCAGAAACGGTATTCACTTTTGCTGTTAGAGCATGTTGTGCTGTTTGAGTCAGTGATACAGTAGCACTGTATTCACCTTTCTTCCGTGTATTTTCTTGCCATGCCGTTATTAGCACTGAACTTGGTTTTTGAGTATTAGTTAAGTTGATATCTGTTTCTTTTAATCCAGTGACGCCATTGTAATATTGGTCAGTTAATGTGAATGTTAACTTGAACTCTTGCCCTGGCTGAGTAGTTAATTTCCCTGAACTATCAGCGGTTATTGAAGATGTCATACTGATCTTAGCCACATGTTTAACACCTTTCGGGCTGTCAACCGTGATAGTGGTATCTGAAGAGTGTCCATTAACCTTGGCGGTTAGTGGATGTGCTTTGGCCTTAGTTAGCGCTAAGCTGGATGTGTACTTACCCTCATTGCCTTCAACCCAAGCTATTGGTATTAATGTATTTAAATGTTCCAGTGTGATATCAGAAATATTAACCGCAACAACGCCATTACCGAATTTATCTTTTAAGCTGAGTTGAAGCTCGGCGTCAGCATTAATTGCCACTGTTTTTGGTGCATTTAACTCTACTTTCGCGACATTTTTGGCACCTTCTTGCGGTTTTACATCAATTTCGATATTTTTTACCTGTTTATTTATCTCAACCGATAATGTGTGCTTTTTAACTTTCTCTAGCGTGACCTGAGCCGTATAGACATTATCGTTTGATGGTGTTTTTACCCACGATGCGTTAGTGGTAATTGTGCTGTCGGTATTTTTGAACATAATGTCTTTTGTCATGATACCGGTCACTTCATTACCGTAGCTATCGAGCATGGTTAGGTTTAATGTGGTATTTTCACCTGCTTTAATTGAGGTGTTATTTACGGTTAATTTGATCTCCTTAACATTGTTACCCCCTTTTAATGCTGTCACCGTGATAGCTGGCGTGGACTTTGAGATACTATTCACTGTCGCTGTTAATGTATGTTTACCGACTTTGGTTAATGGCAAGGTAGCCTTATACACACCTACCGATGCCATATGCCAAGCAATATTGCCGCTATCGATAATTTCTGCGGTATGGCTATCTTTTAATGCAATATCAGCCCCATTGACGCCAGTAACTAAATTGCCATATTGGTCTTTCAGTTCTAACGTTAATTCAACTTTTTTACCTGCATCAAATGTATTTGTATTTGTGGTCATTTTTGCGGATTTCACCACATCTTTCCCACTTGGATAGGTTGCTTCTACGGTTTGTATACGGCTTGGTTGGTGATTTACAGTGGCTTTAAACCGGTACTCACCGATTGTGTCTAACCGCTGTTTGGTGGTATATACGCCATCTTGTGGATTCACCCATGTAACGTTGGTTAGTTTTCCATTATTTGTTAACTGAATATCTTTAGTATTGATATCAACAACACCATTATTAACGCTATCCGTTAAGGTTAATGTTAATTGCACTTCTTTACCCGCCTCAATAGTACCTTCATGGGTTTCAAGAGTGGTTTTATGGACATTATTTGCACCTTTAGCAGGGGTAACGGTTAACTCAAGCTTATCGCTTAGTAGTTTATCTACCACCACTTGAATAGATTGCTTACGTAGCTTGTTCATGGTGAGTTCTTGGGTATATAGCCCACCGCTTAGCTCTTTCCATGCAGAGGTTGAATGTAAATCAGTTAATAATTTCAATGAACTCGTCGCACCGGTTAGTTTGTTATCAAACTTATCTTTTAGCCCGACAGTTAGAGTGACTTTATCACCTGAGTTTACCATGTGATTTTTCGCGCTGTGGGTAATAGAAATTGTCTCTAATGAGCCTCGTAAGCCATCTTTATCATAAGAAATGATTGGGATTGCGATAGGAGGGTTGACAACCCACTCGGCAGTTTCTGTTTGTCCGTTGATTTCTACTTTGATTTTGTAACGGCCTGCTTTGGCGGCAGGGAGCTGAGCGGTATATTTATGTAATCCATTCTTTTCCATAAATATTATGTTTTGTTTTTGCCCATTAATTGTCACAGAGATATCGCTATTGCTGACATTTTTAACTGGGTTTTTATATTGGTCAGTTAAGCCAATAGATAGTGATGATGGTTGCCCTGCATCACTGTTGGCTATTGGTGAAATGGTAATTGTCTTCACGGCATTGTTACCTGATGGTGAATTGACAGTGACATTGGTTGTATCTGTAAATTGACCAATACTAGCTACCAGACGGTGTGTTCTAACGTCATGGAGCATGATGTTAGTGCTGTAGATACCTAAGCCATGGTTATCTTCATCCCAGACAGCGGATATTTTATTATTACTGTCAGTGAGTGTGATCGTATTATTATTGAGGTGAATAACAGGGTTGTTATCCCTATCAGTGACTTTTAACGATAACATGACGTTACCGCCTGCGGTAATGGTGCTTAAGTTTGTTGTTAGCTGAACCTTATTGATCTGGCTTTGGTTAGTCGATGGCTGGGCGTTAATCAATACATTTTTACTTTGTATTAGGTTAACCGTTGCTTTTAGGGAGTGAACTCCTGCAATTGCGACCGTTGTTGACGCAGTATAGGTTCCATTCCCTTTCGATAGCCAATTTAAACCTGTGAGGTTTTTCTTAATATGCGCATCATTTATGGTGATATCTTTAGCCGTGACCCCTTCAACGCCATTACCCCATTGGTCTGCTAATATTAGTGTCAGCTCTGTTTTACTGCCTACAGTCAGTTGATTTGTGCTGGCTTTGAGCTCAACAGTTTTCACTTGTGTTGGGTCAGTTAGTGCGCCGACATGAATCACGATTGGGGCGTTGGCTTGGTGATTAACTTGGCTAACAAAGGTGTTTTTCCCTTGTTGATGTAATGGGAGCGTGGTGGTGTAAATACCTGCCCCTTTCTCTAACCAGGCCAGCTTAGGAACAAGCACATGATTATGCTCTAATTGAATGTCGTTGGTTTGTACCTTTTCAACACCATTGCCATGACTATCAGTTAATGTTAATTGCAATTCGGCAGTTTCACCTACCCTAAACGTTTTGTTGGTCGCCTTTAATACCACATTGTTGACAGCAGATTTACCCTGCGGTGCCTTCACATCGATAACCTGTGATTGGCTAATGCCATTGGCTGTGACTTTTAAGGTGTCAGTGCCTAGCTTGCTTAATAATAAGTCAGCGGTATAAGTACCATCCGCATTGTCTTTCCATATGACAGAACCTGATTGTTGGTGAATGATAGCGAGACTGTTGCTGGAGACTTCTTTTAACCCATTACCAAAGGCATCTTTCAACATGATGGTGAGTGTGACTTTATTGCCAGCTTTGAGGTTAGCGGTTGGCGCAACGATAAACTGCACCTCATTGACGACTTTGTGTTGGCCTTTTTTCCCACCACCATCGCTAGCCGCAGCCGCAATTGGTGCAGGATTGCTAACATCAAATGGTTTTTTGTTTGATACAGCATTCGTTGTAGGGATAGACACCACAATATTGTGTTGACCGCTTTGTTGACCGGGTAATGTTCCAACGTAATTACCGCTAGGGGCTTGGCCCACTGACATGGAAAATGGCTTTTGCTGATCGATGATAACGGACAAACTGGTGATATTGGATACTGGGTGTCCATTTTTGTCAGTCAAAGAGACGATGACTGTACTATCAGCTCCTGCAGCTACCGGTAAAATGTGGATAACGTCCACGTTTTTGACCTCATTGGCCCCTTTACTGTTTATCACCTCAATATCGACAGTTTGGCTGCTAATGTTGTTTACAGTCGCTGTTAACGTATCTTTCCCAATTGTTTTTAAAGCCAAATCCGCGGTATAGGTGCCATTTTTGTTATCAACCCAAGTCACCTGACCTGTTTGGTTATGTGTTAATGTGATGTTTTTAACCTCAATACTGCTAAGAGAGTTATCAAACGCATCTTTCAAGGTTAGTGTCAGTTTCGTGGTATCACCTGATTTAAAGCTTGATTGGGTTGTCGCCAGTTCAACAGTACTAACCACACCCGCTTGGCCTTGGACACCGGAACCATCAGCTTTTGTTGCTTGAATCGCTTTGGCGGCAGTCACCTGCCAAGTTTGTTGCGCTTTTTGCTTATTGGCAGCCACTTTAACCAGATAGTTTCCTGTTTTTTGCGCAGGTAAAGTGGCGATATAAGTGCCTTTATCTGTTTGAGAGCCAACAAATGTTAAGTTGAGTGGTTTATCATTAAGGGTGACTTTAATGTCATCTGCAATGTGTGTTACACCATGGCCATTGCCATCAACGGCTTGTACGCTCATGGCTCGCTCTGAACCGGCTGCCGATGGGGGGATAGCGGCCATGACCAGTTGATTAACTTGCTTGATATCGGTGGGATTTGTCACGGTGATATTTGCCGCTGAACTATTTATGCCATTAACGATGGCGGTGAATGCATCATTTCCCAATACTTTTAATGGTAAGGTCGTTGTGTATTGACCATTGTTATGATCGACCCAAGTCACATGACCAGTTTGTTTGTGCATTAGAGTGATGTGGTTACTAGAGACACCTTTTAGTGGGTTATTAAAACGGTCTTTTAAGGTAACTGTGAGTGGTAAATTGTCGCCTGATACGGCGCTTGTTGTCGCCGTTGTCAGTTCAACTTGGCTAACGACACCGCGCTGGCCTTTTTGCCCACTCCCATTTGGGCTTGCAGTGACCGTATCAGGTTTTGTCACTGTGAGTGTTTTTGCCGTGGATGGTTTATTATTGGCAGTGATAACGACACTATAAACCCCACTTTGTTGTCCCGGTAATTTCCCTGTGTAAATGCCATCCGTTTGTTGAGTAACGGCAATATTTAGTGGTTGTTGTTTCGCAATATTCACAGTGACCTCAGTGATCCCCATGACTGTGAGGCTGTTTATATCGGTCAATGATACTGCAAAGTGGCTTTCGGCACCGGCTTGCGGGCTGGCGATATTAACAATATCAACTTGATGGATACGGCCATTGCCAATCGCTTTTTCAACATTAATACCAACTGGCGCACTTTTTATCTGGTTAACTGTCGCTGCTAAATAATCTTTACCCAATGTCGTTAATAGTAAATCAGCGGCATAAGTGCCATTTTTGTTATCAACCCAAGTCACTTTACCGGTTTGGTTATGCGCTAATGTGATGTTTTTAACATCAATGTCGCTAAGAGGGTTATCAAACGCATCTTTCAAGGTTAGTGTCAGTTTCGTGGTATCACCTGATTTAAAGCTTGATTGGGTTGTCGCCAGTTCAACAGTACTAACCACACCCGCTTGGCCTTGGATACCTGAACCATCAGCTTTTGTTGCTTGAATCGCTTTGGCGGCAGTAACTTGCCAAGTTTGTTGCGTTTTTTGCTTGTTGGCCGTCACTTTAACCAGATAATTTCCTGTTTTTTGCGCAGGTAAAGTGGCGGTATAAGCCCCCTTATCCGTTTTCGATTCAACAAATATTAAGTTGAGTGGCTTGCCATTGAGGGTAACTTTGATGTCATCCGCAATGTGTGTCACACCATGGCCATTGGCATTAATAGCTTGTACGCTCACGGTTTGTTCTGAACCGGCTGCCGATGGGGCGATAGTGGCCATAACCAGTTGATTAACTTGCTTGATATCGGTGGGATTTGTCACGGAGATATTTGCCGATGAACTATTGATGCCATTAACGGTGGCGATGAATGCATCATTTCCCAATATCTTTAATGGTAAGGTAGCGGTGTATTGGCCATTGTTATGATCAGTCCAAGTCACATGACCGATTTGTTTGTGCATTAGAGTGATGTGGTTACTGGAGACGCCTTTTAGTGGGTTATTAAAACGGTCTTTTAAGGTCACCGTGAGTGGTAAATTGTCGCCTGATACGGCGCTTGTTGTTGCCATTTTCAGTTCAATCTGGCTAACGACACCGCGCTGGCCTTTTTTCCCACCCCCATTTGGGCTTGCAGTGACCGTATCAGGTTTTGCCACGACGAAGGTTTTCTTGGCTGAATTTTGCTTATTGACGCTAGCAATCAGGTCGTAAGGACCACTTTGTTGCCCCGGTAATTTCCCCGTGTAGTGGCCATCTGCTTGTTGAGTGATGGCAATATTTAATGGTTGTTGTTTACCAATGGTGACCTCAAGGTTTTGGATACCGTCGATCGTGTTACCTTGAGCATCAGTTAATACAGCCGTGAAGGCACTTTCGGCTCCTGCGGTTGGATTGGTGATATCACTGATATCAATTTTATGGATAGCGTTATTGCCTAACTGCGGTTTGACATCAATAACCATGGTTGGGCTTTGTATATTATCTGCTGTGATAAATAAGTGATCTTGCCCCAATTGTGTTAAGACTAAGTTGGCGGTATAGGTTCCATCTTTTTGTGCTATCCAAGTGACGTTACCTGCTTGCTTATGGGTCAGTGATTGTGCGAGATCTACGCCCGTTAATGGGTTACCAAAGGCATCTTCCAATGTTACCGTGAGCGTTAACGTATCGCCAGATTTTAAGTTTTTGTTTGGTAAAACGGTAAGTTTTGCACGACTAACAATACCGCGGGTATTTGATTTACCCCCTGGATTACTGGCAATTGGAGAAGGAGCACTAACAGTTAAAGTTGATTCTGTGGATTTTATGCCACCAACAGTGACGATGACTTTATGGTCTCCTGATTTTTGGCCAGAAAGAGTACTGGTATAAGTCCCTTTGTTGACGGTTTCAGTGATCTTAAGCAACGCTTCAGCACCATCGATAGAGACGACAGCGTTATTATCAATTCCTGTAATAGGTTGGTCATTGGCATCAGTGATTAATAGTGTGATGGAACTCGTTTCACCCGCAGCGGGTTTAGCGATGTCTTTGATTTTAACTTGCTTGATTTGCGAGGTTCCAATAGCACTTCCCACGTTAATATTCAGTGGGGAAGTGGTTATTTTGTTCACTTTCACGGTTAAAGTGTCTCGCCCAATTTTGGTGAGAGGCAAAAGAGCCGTATAGTTGCCGTTGCGGAGGTCTATCCAAGTCACAGAGCGACTGCTAGGTTGTCGATGATTTAACTGAATACTCGCGCCACTGACGCCTTCAAGAGCGTTACCAAACCCATCTTTAAGGGTTACGGTTAATTGTAATAATTGGCCTGATTTCAGGTCATTAGCTGATGATGAGGCTAAAGCCACGGTATTAACGACACCACGTTGATTTTTTGTACCACTCCCATCTTTTTCTTTTACAGCGATGATCGCGGCAGTTTTAACTGTCCAAAGCTTTGATACGGTTTTATTGTTAGCTGTTGCTTTAACCGTATATTTACCCATGTTTTTTGCGGGTAATGTTCCTGTGTAAATACCGGCTTGGGTGAGTGATTCTGTTAAAATAATGGATGTTGACTGGCCGTCGATATTTGCTGTTATCATACTGCTAATCATGGTGACGGGGTGCTGATATCTATCGGTGACTTTCACTGTGATAGTTTGGTTTTCACCTGCTTCACTCGGGGAGATTGGCTCCAGCTCGATATTTGCAACTTTATTGATATCAGCTGTATTACTTACTGTAATGGAAATTAATTGTGACTTATAACCGTTAATAGATGCTAATAAATCATTAGAACCTGTTTGGGTTAATAGCAACGGAGTGGTGTAAGTGCCATTCCCATTATCTAACCACTTCAGCGAACTCGTTGTATATCCATCTAGAATGATATTACTGGTGTCGATGGCCGTTAACGGATTATTAAATGCATCAACGATGGTTACGGTAATAGCCAATTTGTCACCTGATTGCAGACGAGTAGTATCCCCTGTTGTCATGGTAATGTTATTGATAACGCCTCGTTCACCTCGATTACCCATTCCACTTGAGTTGTTCGAACGAATTGGGGCTGGTTTTTTCACCTCTAAAGTGTTTTTAGCGGAGCTTTGGCCGTTTACCGTGGCAGTAATTTTATGATCACCCGCTTGCAGCGCTGGCAGCGTGATTTCATAAATACCTGATTTCCCTTCTTTTACGGGCAGGGTGTGCTGGAAGCCATCAATCTCAATAACCATTTCGTGTTCATCGACCACCGGGTTGCCGTGGTTATCGGTTAATTGAACGGTCAATGTACTGGTTGAACCTGCGGTGGGTTTTTCTGTTTGAATGATGCCAATTTTACTGACTTTGTTTTTCCCTTTGGCTGGGTTAACTTGAATCGATTTGACGGCAGTTTTATGGACGTTAATTGATGTGGTTAAGTCTTTCGACCCCATTTCAGTTAATGTGAGAGTCGCGGTATAAGAACCATCGCCATTATCCGTCCAAACTGGCTTGCCGTTATATCCGTCAAGGGTAATGTTATTGGTATTCAGCTCGGTCAAGCCGTTACCAAAGGCATCGGTGATGTACACAGTGAGCTCAAGCTGGTCGCCAGATTGTAAGCTGTGGGTATCGCCTGTTGTCATGGCAATATTATCGACAACGCCTTTTTCTCCTTTGGTTCCTGTTCCGTCTGGTTTTTTCGACTTAATGGGTGTTGGAGTGTTAACGACTAAAGTTGTGTCAGTCGAGTTTTTACCATTCACATTTACGCTAATGCTGTGATTACCTGCTTGCAGTGCTGGCAATGTGACTTCATAACCACCTGATTTTCCTTCTTTTGCTGGAAGCTTATGAGGTTGTCCATCAATATTGACGGTAATTTCAATTTCACCGACCACTGGGTTACCATGTTTATCAGTGAATTCAATAGTTACAAGGCTATTTGCGCCGGCTGCTGGCTTTTCTGTTTTGGTGATTTTTACCTTATCAACGTGGGCTGTCCCTGAGGCGTTATTAACCTGAACTTCTGTGTGTGGGCTACGAGTACCATTGATGGAGGTAGTTAAATCATTGCTACCAACGTCGGTTAAGGTCAAGGTAGTGGTATAAGAGCCATCGCCATTATCTACCCAGTTTAAGGTATTTCCTTTGTGTTTACCGATATCGATGTTATCGGTATTTAAGCCAGCTAAGCCGTTACCAAAGGCATCAGTTACCGCTACCGTGATTTCAAGAGGATTACCCGACTCAAAACGGTGAGTGTGATCAAGTGTGATTGCTACTTTATCAATAACGCCTTTCTCACCTTGTTGACCCATACCGTTCGAACTGTTAGGAAAAATCGGTTTTGGCTGCTCAACCAGTAGGCTTTCTTTGATTGATGCAATGCCATTTACACTTGCATGAATATCATGTTTACCTGCTTGCAGCGCAGGCAGTGTGACTTCATATATACCCGGTTTTCCTTCTTTTGCGGGGAGAGTGTGTGGTTTGTTATCAATATTAACGATAAGCTCAGTTTCACCGACGACCGAGTTATCGTTTTTATCCATTAGTTGAACGGTCAGGATGCTACTTGAACCTGCGGCAGGTTTTTCTGTTTTGATGATCTTAACTTTGCTGACCTTATCTTTCCCTTTTGCATTGCTAACTTGGACTTGTTTTTGTGGGCTCTTAGAGCCATTAATGGAAACGGTGAGGTCATTATTGCCGACGTCGGTTAGTGGTATGATAGTGGTGTAAGAGCCATCACCGTTGTCAACCCATACCAAGGTATCGCCTTTGTGTTTACCAATATTGATATTATTGGTGTCTAGGCCTGATAAGCCGTTGTCAAAGGCATCAGTAATGGATACGACGACCTCAAGTTTATCGTCAGATTGCAGATGGCTAGCATCGCCTGTCGTGATAACGATATTATCGATAACACCTAATTCTCCTTTTGGCCCCGCACCACTTGGGCCTTTAGGTTTAACAGGTCGTGGTTTATCAACAATAAGCGGCTCTTTTGGTGATTCTTCCCCGTTAACGATAACAGAAACTATATGGTTGCCTGCAAGTTGGCCTGGAATAATGACGTCATATATACCTGGGGATGTTTCTGTTATCGGTAAAGTGTGTGGCTGACCATTTATATTGGCAATAGCTTCAGTTTCACCAACAACGTGATTGCCATGTTTGTCGGTTAACTCTATCGTCACAATACTATCTGTGCCTGCCGCTGGTTTTTCTGTTTTGGTGATTTTCACTTTATCAACGTGAATAGTTCCGCTGGCATTATTGACGAGAACGTCAATTTTCGGGCTAGTCGTGCCATTGATGGAAGCCGTTAAATCAGTGTTGCCGACTTTACTTAATGGCAAGGTAGTGGTGTAAGAACCATCGCCATTATCCGTCCATGCCAGCGTGTCACCTTTGTGCTTGCCGATATCAATATTATCGGTATTTAAGCCTGATAACCCATTACCAAAGGCATCGGTGATAGTCACTATAACATCAAGGGTATCCCCTGATTGTAAACCATGGGTTTTGCTTGGAGTGATGATAATGCTATCAATAACGCCTTTTTCCCCTTTTTGGCCTGTCCCGTTCGTATTGTTTGGTGAAATCGGTTTTGGCTGCTCAACAATCAATGTTTCCGGTGAGGATGTTTGCCCATCAACCGTGACGGTGATACTTGGCGAGCCCGTATGTTGCCCAGGTAATTTTCCGTTGTAGATCCCACTACCGGGACGGTTTTCAGTGATGGTAATTGGAGTTGGTTTTCCATCGATATTGACCGTCACCGTACCATCAGCTCCAGATACGGCATTGCCGTGCATATCGGTTAATGAAATGGTGATGTTGCTGCTTGTGCCCGCAGCGGCTTGTTCAAGGTCTATAATCGTGACATGGGCTAATTGGCCGAATACAAAATGGGTTTCTACCGTGACACTTTGCTCATTCAGTGCTGCTGTTATTTTGACCGGCCCTGCAACTTGGCTTTTTACCTCGACATCAGTATTGCCTTGTTCATCGGTTGGGCTCAACTGTTTGGCTGTTGCATTTTTTGCCTCAAGTTGCAGCACTGCTCCTTTAATGGGATGTGCATTATTATCAGTAACATGGAATTGAATTTTATTTTTAGATTTACCATCGGCAATCGCATTATCACTAAGAACATTGAAATGATTAATATGTGCTTGGTGCGTATCGGCAATAAAGAAAAAAGCGATATCAATAGGAGCGCCGCCATTTGGCACTGCTTGAACTCGGTGTTCCCCCGTGACCAGTGACGTGAATTGAATGGACGCTTCGCCTTTTATATTGGTGGTAACTTGATATTTCTGTTTATCAGTTGATTTTGCCGCCTGCATTTTTTTGAATAAATTGCTAAATGCCATTCTTGAAGAAGTGGCTTTTGGCGTGATGAGCTTTAGTTCTGCTGGGAGAATAAATGTCACTGTTGAGTCTGGCGCGATATTATTTAAACTATCTCTGGCCGTAATCGTTAATGTATTAATATCTTGGCCGTTAGCAACAGCATTTCCTTGCTTGATAACCTCATTTGGGTTAATTGATAATACGCCGGAGTTTGTAACTTCAACCAAAGTTGTGGCCTGTGGTGAAATATTTCCTTTGCTGTCAGAGGCTGTTACCGTGAATCGGTAAAGGTTGATTTTCTTCCTTTCTTGTTCGGTCATTGCCACTTTATAAGACGGCAATTTGACTCTTGTAGACGCACCGTCGAGGATTATTTCGCCCCCAGCGGCTAAAAATTCAGGTGCTTGTACGGCTAATTGATCTAACGGATATTTGGTATTGAGGGTATTAATTAAAGGTAATAATTCCCCTGTTTTCCCTTGGATTATTGAGGGTAATGATAGGGTTATCAGGGTGTTCTTTTGGTATTCTAGTACGATATTGTTATTACGATTCACAAAATCATAGCGACCGCCCATTAAACGACGAGCATCACTCACTTTACTTGGGTCAAGCTGTTCTGCGAGGCTCTTACCCATCGCCCAAGTGAACTGGACTTTGGCATTAGTTTCACTTAATCCACCACTGATTTTTTGTTCTGCGCTTAAAGTTACCAGTGAGAATGGAGTCCAGTTTATGCCAACCGTTGTGGCAAGAGGGTCTTTCTGGCGCTTATCTTTGCCAAATAGGGCGACATCGTCGCCAAAATACTGCTCAAATTTAAGGTTTCCGCCAATATTTGGGTAAGAAGGCAACCAGCCCTCAGCGTGTAAATCCCATCCATTAGCCGGGCGGGCATTGTAGTCATTCTTTAATTCAGGAGCGCTACGCCATGCTGATGTACGTAAATAAGTATTGGCACTCAGTTTTAAAAAATCTTGAGCGTACTCTGCCCCGAAACCTAGGCGAGAGTGGTAGCGAGATAAGTCGTGATCAAAAAAGGCATTGACGCCCATCATGCTCTCTGAGGTAAAGCGACGAACCCCAATACCATTATTGGTTTGTAATCGGCCATCAGTACGGTGAATGTTATGTTGGGTAAACAATAATAAATCTGTACTGTCATACCAAGGAATTAACCAATCTAATTGGGTATTTTTAATGGTTAATTTTTTATCTACGTCAACACTGAATTTGGCATTACCGGTTTTGGATAACCAACGATTTATCTCATCTGTTGCCGTATTTGTGGCTTTACTGCGAGCGAAGTCTTGTGCCATATCAGCAAGATCTGCCGCTTTTTTCTTACCAGAGATAAAACGCGCAGCACTTTGGCTATATTCAGCAACCAGTTTCTCTGTTTTATCATCATCGGTTAGTACGGGGTCACTTCCCAGAGTAGGTAGGTCATCAGGTGTGAGCGTTTTTGCATAGCTTGGCATAACCGGCATGACGGCTGATGACCATATTGCAGTAAAGAGGACAAAGCCATTTGAGATTTGATGTCTCAATGTTGGTTTTGTGGTTGACGTAGCGGGGTTCATTCAATTCATTCCTAGTTTCAATATTAACTTGGCTATTGTTGAATGCTTATAGTGGTAAGAGCTTGTGAATTAGTTTGACTTAAAAAGAAGCGGAATTTACAAGGTGGAAAAACGCGGAATGGGCGGCTTCTATTGATAGCCCTACAAAACAATTCTCTCGCTAATATGAAAACGTTTTTCTCGGTTGGGAATAGATCTTACTTGAATAAAAACAATTTATTAGATTAAAAAATTCGGTGTTTGATTGGTATAATAGTCAACCTAGTCACAATGCAATTAAGCCATAAACTAGGCTGGCGGAATGAAAAATACCCCTGTTAAGGGGCTAATTTTGACGCTGAAAGAATCGCTAAATTAAGTTTGTTTTATTATGGGCAATATTAGCTTATTTTTTGAAATAGTTGCCTTAGCAAACTTAACGGCGTGCGTGTAGGCCTATTTTGCTTATTTACTGGAGATCTGAAAAGAGTCCCAGTACTTGGGTGAATATTTATCGCAGATCCATCCCTTAGAAAGTTAACTTGTATTGTTCGACTATCGCCATTCAGGGTGGCAATGATATTTATAGAACCTTCGACTAAGCTGCTGATTTCTAATTCTGTATTTCCATATTCATCAGTCAACTTAATTGGTGAGATAATGGCATTTGCTGCTTCAAAGTGAACGTGTGCTCCTGCGATGCTTTGTCGGCTATTATTCACAATATGCAGTTTAATTTTGTTTTTACTGATCCCATCTGCCAATGCATTGTTTTGAATGATATCGACGCTACCAATAAATGACTGGCTAATATCGGATTTAAAGTTATATATTTCATTAATTTCTGTACCATGCTCAATATTTGCTTTTATTGCATAACTTCCTGATACCAAACTAGTAAATTGAATGGAAGCTTCACCTTTACTGTTAGCGATGATGCTATGGGATTGTTCAGAAACTGATTTTTCTGCCTGAGCCTTCCACATAAAATGATTAAGTAATGAATAATATCCCGTATTTTTTTGATTAATAGAATTAAGATTTGCAGGCAATGTGAAATTGACTTTCGCATTGGGTACTGGGTGGCCAAGAGTATCTTTAATTACTACAGTGAATATATTTGTATTTTTACCATCAGCGACAGCATTATTTCTTTTTGCGGTATTCTTATGGGTGATAGTGAGAGCGCCTGTGTTGGTAACTTCAATTAACGTTTCTGCTTGTGGGGAAACATTTCCGTTAATGTCATAAGCCGTCACGGTTAAGCGATAAAGATTGAGTTGTGAGTTTTTAAATGAATGATTGGCAATTTTATAAGACGGTAGTTTTACTGAACTTTCTCTGCCATTAAGGTGTATTTCCCCCCCAGCGGCTATCAATTCAGGGGCTTCTATCACTATTTTTTCTAGCGGGTATTTCGTGGTTAAATTGCGGATAATAGAAAGTTCTTCTCCTGTCATACCCTGAATAACTTTCGGTAATGATAATGAAATTAAGCTTTTCTTTTGGTATTCCAACACAATATTGTTATTACGGTTAATAAAATCATAGCGATTGGTGGAAATATGGCGAGTGGCCGCTACCGCCGAAGTATCAAGATGTTGCGCTAAGCTCCTTCCTAGCAACCAATTAAACGCCACTTTTGCATTTGTCTCATTTGTTCCACTATTGCCTATTTTATGTTCTGCATTTATTGCGAGCAGGGGAAATGGAGACCAATTGACGCCGACGGTAGCCGCCATTGGGTCTTTCTGGCGCTCATTTTTGCCAAATAAAGCGACGTCATCTCCGTAATATTGTTCCAGTTTTAGGTTTGCGCCTAAATTCGCATACGTGGGTAGCCAACCTTCAAGTTGAATATCCCAGCCGTTGGCGGGGCGTGCGTTATAATCATCGGCTAATTCGGATGCACTGCGCCAAGTCGATAGTCCCAAATAGCTATTCGCACTCATTCGAACGTAATCTTGAGCATATTCCACACCAAACCCTAAGCGCGAATGGTAATGGGATAAATCATGATCAAAGAAAGCATTTACCCCTATCATGCTATTTTGTTGGAAATGACGTAAACCAATACCGTTATTGGTCTGTAGCCGGCCATCAGTGCGGTGAATACTGTGCTGAGAAAATAACAACAAATCTTGTTGTTCATACCAAGGTACTAACCAATCTAATTGAGATGTCTTAATTGACAATTTTTTATCGAGATTAATATTTAGCCTGGCATTACCGGCTTTGGATAACCAATGTGTTATTTCATCCGTCGCCATATTTGCGGCTTTATGGCGAGCGTAATCTTGTGCCATATCTGCCAGATTTTTGGTGTTTTTTTCTTCAGAAGCAAAGTTTGCGGCATTTTGTCCATATTCCGCTAAAAAACGTTCAGTACTATCTTCAGGTTGGGTTCCTTCAAATTGAATGGCCTGACCACCGAGTGTAGGTAAATCGTCTAAATGGACGATTTGGGCATAACTTGGCACCATTGGCAAAATAGCCGTAGACCAAATTGCCGTAGAGAGGAGCAAACTGTTCGGTAGTTTAGGTTTCAATTTTGACGAAGGGGGATTCATCGAACATATTCCTGATATCAACATTAATATTGCTATTTTCAGGGCAGACAATGATCAGTGCTTGTGAATTGATCGGATGAATATGGAAATACGATTTGTATATTGGAAATATTTGGAATAACTGGCTTTGGTTGATAATCAAAAAATACGGAATACTATACAGATTAAAATAAATGATTTTTTTATTGGAAAAAATCTTACCATAATAAAAACAACAAATTAGATGAGGAAGTTATGGAGTTAACATTTTTAGGAACCAGTGCTGGGGTGCCGACAAAAGAGCGCAATGTCACCAGCATGATATTAAATTTAGTCGGTATCCGTAAAAGCTATTGGTTATTTGATTGTGGAGAAGGGACACAACATCGCATTTTAAATAGCCCATTTAAAACGCCAAAAATTGAGAAAATATTTATTACCCATTTACATGGCGACCATATTTTTGGTCTCCCCGGTTTGTTATGTAGCCGCTCAATGGGTGGGGCAACAGACCTACTGACTGTTTATGGTCCAAAAGGGTTAAAACACTATATTGAAACGGTATTAGCCGTGAGTGTGTCTTATATGACATACCCGTTGGAAATCGTTGAAATTGAAGCTGGGCAGTTATTTGAAGATGGGGAGTTAATTGTGACGGCTTATGCTCTTGACCACCGTGTTGAGTGCTACGGCTATCGTATTGAAGTACATCCAAAAAGTGGTGCATTAGACGCAGTCAAATTAGCCAATGACAATATTCCTCGCGGCCCTTGGATGCAAGCACTCAAAGCGGGTGAAACCATTGTTCTTGATGATGGGCGAGTCGTGAATGGGGCTGATTACCTTGGTGAGCCTATTCCCGGTAAAGTCGTTGCGATTTTTGGTGATACTCAACCGACAGAACAAGCACTGGAGCTTGCGAGAAATGCCGATGTGATGATCCATGAAACCACCTTAGAGGCTGAATTTGCTCAAAAAGCCAATGAGCGTGGCCACTCGACTACGGTACAAGCGGCTGAGCTAGCACGCGCGGCAGGGGTTAAGCGTTTTATCGCTACCCATATTAGTGGTCGCTACGTGAGCGAGGATATACCAAGATTGCTTGCAGAGTGCCAATCGGTGTTCCCTGCAACAGAAATCGCAGAAGACTATTTAACCGTGAAGATTTAATGTTAGCGGGCAAGATATTGTCCGCTAAACCTATTGGCGATTTTAATAAATCACTTTCACAAAGCCATTACGGCAATATGTTTCATATTCATCAGAAAGCTGCCTATTTGTGACTATCACATCAAATTGTGATAATTCCCCCATATTTGCGGTAGCGACTTCATCAAACAGGTTATAGGGAGCTAATAAAATCTTACGGATAGATTTTTCCATCGCTTTTTTCTTCATGGGTAAATCATCAAGATTATAGCAAGTTACGCCAAAATTCCCATGTACACCGGCCGCTGAAATAAAGGCTTTTTTCGGGTTGATTGAATCCAGTAATGAAGGGAGTGAAGGGTTGTAAAAAGAGTCACTTTTAGGGCGATACTCCCCGCCACACAGTAGCGCGGTCGCATTTTTTTTCTGGCTAAGGGCGAGAAAAACGTTATGAGAGTAACAAATACCAGTGAAATTAATCTCTTCGGGGATGAGTGAAATCAAGGTGGCCATTTCAATGCCATTATCAAAGAAGATCACATCATCTTCAGTTACCATGCTTGCTGCAAGATTAGGAATATATAATTCTTCAGTTTGATCTGGCGTAAAAACATCCGCATGCGGCTCTTGGGTAACTAAATTGGCAGGTTGGGTAACAGAAACAATATAGCCGCCAAGGAGCGACATTGGGATGGGGCCTTCGGTGTCAGCGCTTAGGTCTCGTCGAATAGTCATTTCTGAGACTTCGAGTATTCTAGCTGCTTCTTTTAAATGAATGCGTCCTGAGCGTTTTAAACATTCACTTAAACGGCGAAGGCGTTCTTTTTGTTTAGTTTCTATCACCCTACAATCCTTTTATGAGATACAAAATTGGCGCGGTTAGACCGCGCCCATTGACTTAATAGTCACTTGGTTTGGTGTTATTGCCTGTGACAATGGCAACACTCGCACTTGCACCTACACGGTTTGCACCCGCTTCAATCATTTTAATTGCTGTTTCGCGGTCACGTACACCACCGGAGGCTTTTACACCGACTTCATCGCCAACGACTTTACGCATCAGGGCGACATGGTGTTCAGTTGCACCCATTGTACTGAAACCTGTTGAAGTTTTCACAAAACCGACTTTAATTGTGCGGCAAATTTCACAAACTTGTGTAATTTCTTCATCAGTTAATAGGCAGTTTTCTAAAATAACTTTTAATGTTGCTTTACCGCAGGCTGCAAATACCGCTTCGATATCACGACGGACAAAGTCTAAGTCGCCACTTTTTAGCATGCCAATGTTGATAACCATATCGACTTCATCAGCGCCACGGCGGACAGCTTCTGCGGCTTCAAATGCTTTGGCTTCAGTTAAGCATGCCCCTAGTGGAAAGCCTACCACACAGCAAACTTTAACGTCGCTGTTTTTTAAAAGTTCGCTGGCTAAAGGAACATAACCTGTGTTCACACAGACAGATGCAAAATGGTGCTCTGCAGCTTCTGTACACAGTTTAGTAATATCGCTGACAGTCGCATTCGCAGCAAGTAAAGTGTGATCAATATATTTTGCTAAGTCTTGCATTTTCAACTTTCCTATATAAATGTGGGATAGACAACAAAGAATGAGGAAATGTGGTAGATATAACACTTGATCATTCGTTATTCGAGATCCTAATCACAAATGATATTTTTGCAACATGATAATGTTACTATCATATCACTATGTGATTTATTTAACACGAGGGACATTATGGATATAGCAGTTATTGGTTCAAACATGGTTGATTTGATCACTTATATCGATCAAATGCCAAAAGAAGGCGAAACGTTAGAAGCGCCAGCTTTCAAAATTGGTTGCGGTGGTAAAGGTGCGAACCAAGCGGTTGCTGCTGCTAAGTTAAATTCAAAAGTGATCATGCTAACCAAAGTCGGTGATGATATTTTTGCAGATAATACGATCCGCAATCTAGAGTCTTATGGCATTAACACCCGTTATGTGGAAAAAGTACCTTGTACCTCAAGTGGTGTTGCGCCAATTTTTGTTAATCAAAATTCATCAAATAGTATTTTGATCGTCAAAGGGGCGAATAAGTTTTTATCCCCTGAAGATATCGATCGCGCAGCGGAAGATCTGAAAAAATGTAAATTGATCGTCCTGCAATTAGAAGTCCAGCTTGAGACGGTTTATCACGCAATTTCATTCGGTAATAAACATGGGATCCCTGTGTTACTTAATCCAGCGCCTGCACAGCGTACTCTCGATCTGGATTTTGCCTGCCGATGTGATTTTTTTGTCCCGAATGAAACTGAACTCGAAATTTTAACCAATATGCCAGTCGACACGATGGATAACATTCGTCGTGCTGCGCAGTCTTTACTGGATAAAGGGTTAAAAAACGTCATCGTGACATTAGGGGAAAAAGGGGCGTTATGGATGACCCGCGACAGCGAGTTACACATACCCGCAATTAAAGTGAATGCGATTGACACCAGTGGTGCAGGGGATGCCTTTATCGGCTGTTTCTCTCATTACTATGTCCATACGGGGAATATTGAAGAAGCACTGAAAAAAGCTGTGATGTTTTCGGCTTTCAGTGTAACAGGGAAAGGCACTCAATCTTCTTATCCAAGTGTTGAGCAATTTAATGAATTTGTGCAAATCAACACAGCTAATGAATAGCTAAATAATAATAGTCCAACGTAGCTATATACCCTTTGAATAATTAAGTGGTCATCAGAGCCGCATAGCCACTCATCGGGTATAAATTATAAAAATATAAGGGTTACTATGAACATTAAGAACATCACTCAGTTACCGGATGGCTACCTGAGTAAGACTCCTCTATTCCAATTTATCCTATTATCGTGTCTGTTCCCATTATGGGGATGTGCTGCAGCATTAAATGATATTTTAATCACACAGTTTAAAAGTGTCTTTGAACTCAGTAACTTCGCCTCTGCTTTAGTGCAAAGTGCATTCTATGGTGGTTATTTCTTAATCGCTATTCCAGCGTCGTTAGTGATCAAAAAAACCAGTTATAAATATGCCATTATGGTGGGGCTGATCCTATACATCGCGGGTTGCAGTATGTTCTTCCCTGCGTCTCATATGGCGACTTACACCATGTTCTTGGCTGCTATTTTCGCCATTGCGATTGGTTTAAGCTTCCTTGAAACCGCAGCGAATACTTACAGCTCAATGATAGGCCCTAAACAGTACGCCACATTGCGTTTAAATATTAGCCAAACTTTCTACCCAATTGGCGCAGCTGGTGGGATCTTACTGGGTAAATATCTGGTATTTTCCGAAGGAGAGAGTTTACAAAACCAAATGGCGGGAATGAATGCGGAACAAATCCATGAATTCCGTTTAGCCATGTTGGAAAATACCCTCGAACCTTACCGTTACATGATTATGGTATTGGTGGTGGTAATGATTTTATTCCTTATTACCAAGTTTCCTAAATGTAAAGTGGCAGAAACGCAAGATCATAAGCGTCCTACGGCGTTAGAAACCTTAAAATATTTAGCGAAAAATAGCCGGTTTAGAAAAGGGATTATCGCCCAATTTTTATATGTCGGTATGCAAGTGGCTGTGTGGTCATTTACCATTCGTCTCGCATTAGAGATGGGGGATATTAACGAACGCGATGCCTCAAACTTTATGGTGTATAGCTTTGCCTGTTTCTTTATTGGGAAGTTTATCGCCAATATTCTAATGACTCGCTTTAATGCAGAAAAAGTCCTAATTATCTACTCGGTGATTGGGGCGTTGTTCCTGATTTATGTTGCGTTTATTCCGAGTTTCACTGCGGTGTATGCAGCGGTCATGGTGAGTATTTTGTTTGGACCTTGCTGGGCAACCATTTATGCAGGTACTTTGGATACCGTTGATAATGAGCATACCGAAATGGCTGGGGCGGTCATTGTGATGGCGATTGTCGGTGCTGCGGTTGTTCCTGCCGTTCAAGGCTATGTCGCAGATATGCTGCACTCATTACAACTTTCATTCCTCGTTTCCATGCTGTGCTTCGTGTATGTCGGTATTTACTTCGTTGGTGAACGCCGCTCTAAAGCCAAACAAGCTGCAAAATAGTGCTCAAATTGGGTAGTGTGAGCTACCCAATTCCATTTATCTTATTAAACCGTGAGTATGAAAATGAATACATTGATACCTCTTCACAAAAGCTTATTTACGGAAAACCCGACGCTTATTTTAAAAAATAACCAATTTACTGCCACTGCATTTCGTTACCAAACTGGCGTGGAAGGGCTACGAATTGAAAATCAGCAAGGGTATTTAACGATTTTACCTTTTTTAGGACAAATGATTTGGGATGCACAATTTTGTGGCCAAAATCTGAAAATGGAAAATATGTTTTCAGCGCCAAAACTGGTTCCAACGGTAGTTGAAACCTACGGTTGCTTTGCATTCCATTCAGGTTTAATCAGTAATGGTTGCCCTTCTCCAGAAGATTCACATCCATTACATGGGGAAATGCCTTGTGCATCAATGGATAGCGCTTGGCTGGAACTGACAGGCGAAAGTTTGAAAGTTGTCGGCGAATATGAGTATGTGATGGGTTTTGGTCATCATTATCGTGCGACACCGTCAGTGCAATTAAACTCAGATAGTGCATTATTTGATATTCATATGTCAGTCACCAATTTAGCATCGGTGCCTATGCCTCTCCAATATATGTGCCATATGAATTATGCTTACGTGGAGAATGCAACATTGACACAAAATATCCCCGAAAATGCGATTAAATTGCGTGAATCAATACCAGGGCATGTTCAGCCAACTGAAAAATGGCTCGAATTTAATGAAGCGCTGAAATCTGGCAAAGTCACATTAAATCAGCTTAATCAGCCACAAATGTGTGACCCTGAAATTGTGTTTTTTATGGATGATCTTAGCCAATATACCGCAACGCCTGAGTTTAGAATGGTTTCACCCGCAGGAGATACGTTTGTAACGCGTTTTAAATCTAATGAGCTAAATTATGCAACTCGTTGGATTTTGTATAATGGTGACCAAAAAGTTGGCGCATTTGTACTCCCTGCAACTTGTCGTCCAGAAGGTTTCCTTGCGGCGAAAAATAACCAAACACTGATTTGGTTAGAGGCAGGGCAAACTCGTGAATTTACTGTCACTACTGGTGTTGAAAAGTAGTTTTTTACTTTAAAAAGGCAGCACATTGCTGCCTTTTACTCATATTGCTGACATTCTTCTTCTAAATCGCGTAGAAGCGCCGCGGCATCATAAACTAATGTTTTATCCCCATCAGACTGCATCATCAATGCAACCTTAATATTTGCTTCATGCATATCAGGCAGAATTTCTGTCATCAGGTGTTTAAGGGTAAATAGCATTGGCGTAAAATTTGCCCATTCACCCGTTAAACACAACTCAACAAATGCTTTGGCAGGCCATAGGGGGAGAAAAAGACATTTTTCATCATTCCATGCGGTAACGAGATTTTTCCCATCACCGAGGCTCCATACCTGTTCCCAGTCAGCGATTTTACCGACAAAATAGTTATACTGTTGGTATGGTCTAAGCGCATGGACATTTTTTATTTCTTTATCATTTGGGGAAAATAGGTTGTTATTCATTATTGGATAATCTAAAAAGTACCTGATAATTATTGGGAAAATTATCTTTATAATTGTTATCTTAATAACAAGATAACGAAAAACAATACACAGTAAAACAAATAAAAATAAGATCTATCAGGTAAATTTTAGGGCGGTTAGAAATGATAGAAGCATTACTTGAAAAATATGCGATTGGTATGACCTTAATTGCGACTTTTCTCGCAACCTATTTAGCTTTTGAGATTGTACATAAACGCCGTAAGCATAAACATAAGCGCAAAAGTATTTTGATCAATGTGATTCAAACTGTTGTGCTGTGTGGCGTGGTTATTGTTATTGCTCAATATGTAGACATGGCCGCAAAAGATTTTGATTTAACCTTTATTTCCACTTCTCTGGTTAATTTTATTACCATCTCATTGATTGCATTGATTTTAATGCGAAAACTGTTCCAACTAGCGAACCGACTAGAAAAAGCACAGATTAAAAAAGGCAGTGACCCCACTTCGGCACGTATTGTTGCCCGCGTGTTTAAAACAGCGATATTTGTCATTATGGTACTGCTGTTTGGCGAGCATTTTGGGATGAGCCTTTCTGGTTTGATGGCGTTTGGCGGGATTGGCGGTATTGCTATCGGTATGGCCGGTAAAGATATCCTGAGTAATTTTTTCTCTGGGTTAATGCTCTACTTTGACCGGCCCTTCAATATTGGCGATTGGGTCAGTTCACCGGATAGAAACATCGAAGGCACGGTAGTTGAAATCGGCTGGCGGATCACTAAAATTATTACGTTTGACCACCGTCCGCTATACATTCCCAACTCGGTTTTTTCTTCTATTAGTGTGGAAAACCCGGGGCGCATGACTAACCGACGTATCAAAACTGAAATTGGTTTGCGTTACGAAGATTCAGACAAAATTGGAGCTATTGTCGATGATATCCGCACGATGTTACAACAAGATGTGAATATCGATACCAGCCAAACCTTATTAGTTTATTTCGATGCTTTTGCCGACTCTTCGTTAAATATTATGGTGTATTGCTTTACCAAAACAACGGTTTGGGCTGAATGGCTAGCCGCACAGCAAGCGGTGTATTTGAAGATCATTGAGATAGTTAAACGCCACGATGCTGACTTTGCATTCCCATCACAGACTTTGTATGTGGAAAAAAACAACTAACGTCCCATTACGGATAAATTGACCGATTAATTTGTGGTGTTCACAGGGTTAATTGGTTAATTTATCTTTTTATTATCTTTATGACGGCTTGAAGTATGGGGGAGTGGGGTGTGATGAGATAGAATTTTTATGCTATTAACCAGTGGCTTATAAAATATATTCGACTTTCCAAATCTTGCCCTCTTTTCTTACCATGCTAGTCATTTCAATTCCCTGATCTATCAAGTATATTGTCCGCCTCTTTTCCTCAGCTAACTAAGAGCCAGACTGCTATGAACAAAATCAATGTGGCATGTAGCCAGGGGGTCGCAATCTATTTCACTAATGAATTTCAGTGGGTAGATATTCGCGATGCACAGTTAAACAATATTGCCGCTGTCGTGCTATCTGAACAAGATGCCAACCAAGGGCTGTGGGAAAGAGTTGTTGAGAGTCAGCTGAGTATTCCGCTGTTTATCATTAGTGATAAACAGCTGCCAACCGATGAAAATTTACCACCTTATTTAACGGCGCTATTACCGCCAGCCCCGGCTGCTCGTGAAGAAAATAGTCGTCAATTGCTCGATGCTGCAAATCAGTACCTTGAGCAGTTATTACCGCCATTTTTTGCTCGAATGATGGATTATGCTGCGGGCCATAATGTGACTTTCGCCTGTCCGGGGCACCAAGGCGGCCAATTTTTCCGTCGCCACCCAACAGGGGAGCAGTTTTATCAATTTTATGGTGAAAACCTGTTTCGTACCGATTTATGCAATGCCGATGTGGCAATGGGCGATTTATTGATCCACGAGGGCGCAGCGAAAGAGGCACAAAAATTTGCCGCGAAAGTTTTCAATGCGGACAAAACTTATTTTGTCTTAAATGGCACCTCATCATCCAACAAAGTCGTGCTAAATGCGCTATTAACACCGGGTGATTTAGTTTTGTTCGATCGTAATAATCATAAATCAAACCACCATGGGGCGCTGATACAGGCGGGGGCAACACCGGTCTACCTAGAAACGGCACGTAATCCTTTTGGCTTTATTGGCGGTATTGATGCGCACTGCTTCGATGAAAGTTATTTACGTGGGCTTATCCAAGAAGTGATGCCTGAAAAAGCACAAGCCCAACGGCCATTTCGCTTAGCGGTGATCCAACTTGGAACTTATGACGGTACTGTGTATAACGCAAGGCAAGTGGTTGATAAAATTGGACATTTGTGTGATTACATTTTATTTGATTCTGCGTGGGTGGGGTATGAACAATTTATTCCAATGATGCGCCAGTGCTCGCCATTGCTACTTGAATTAAATGAAAATGACCCCGGTATTATGGTGACTCAGTCAGTTCATAAACAACTGGCTGGTTTCTCACAAGCGTCACAAATCCATAAAAAAGATAACCACATCAAGGGGCAAGAGCGCTTTGTTTCACACAAAAAACTCAACAATGCTTTTATGATGCACGCTTCGACGAGCCCATTTTATCCCTTGTTTGCCTCTTTAGATGTCAATGCACGTATTCACCAAGGTGATGCAGGCAAAATGATGTGGATGGACTGCGTGAAAGTGGGGATTGAGGTAAGAAAATCGATACTTCAGCACTGCCGTTATTTTAAGCCTTTTGTCCCTGAAATCGTTGATGGCAAGTTATGGCACGAATACCCAACAGAGCAAATCGCTGCTGAACAACGCTTCTTTAACTTCATACCGCAAGAACGTTGGCATGCGTTTGATGGCTATGCACAGGACCAATACTTCGTTGACCCCTGCAAATTGATGCTAACGACGCCAGGTATTGATGTCGAAAGTGGAGAATATGACGCTTTTGGCGTGCCTGCGACGATTTTGGCGCATTTTTTACGTGAACACGGCGTGATCCCTGAAAAATGTGACTTAAATTCAATTTTATTTTTGTTAACACCCGCAGAAACCCGTGAAAAACTGGAACTGCTAGTATCCCATTTAGTCCGTTTCGAACAGTTACTGGATGAAGATGCGTTATTAGAAGATGTATTGCCTTCGGTTTATCAGCGTTATCAAGACCATTATCAGGGCTATACATTACGCCGTTTATGCCAAGAGATGCACCAACTCAGCGTTAATGACAATATTAAACAGCTGCAAAAAGAGATGTTCCGTAAAGCTCACTTTCCGGAAGTGAAAATGGCACCTCAACAAGCACATTTAGAGTTTATTCGTGGTAACTGTGAATTATTGCCATTAGATGAATTGGAAGGGCGTATTGCCGTTGAAGGGGCATTACCGTATCCACCGGGCGTATTATGTGTCGTACCTGGGGAAGTATGGTCGGGGCCAGTACTGCGTTATTTCAAAGCACTAGAAACGGGTATTAATGCATTACCGGGCTTTGCTCCTGAGTTACAAGGTGTGTATATTTCGAAAAATGAAGGTGAGAAAAAACGTGTCTATGCGCATGTTTTAAAATAAATTTCTAAGTATGCAGATATTAAGCATAGATTTTACCTTGCTAGCTGGTTAAATTGGGGTCAGTGCCATTTCTGACTCCAATTTTAATAAGGTAAGGTATGAGCAAAAAAATAATCCTCGATTGTGACCCCGGCCATGACGATGCTATCGCGTTATTACTGGCTTATGGTAACCCTGACATTGAATTATTGGCGGTAACAACCGTTGCTGGTAATCAAACCCTCGAAAAAGTCACTCATAATGCACTGGCTATCGCTGAAATGGCGAAGATTAGCGGTATTCCATTTGCTGCGGGCTCGGTACGCCCTTTAGTTCGGGAAATTGAAGTTGCGCCTGATATTCATGGGGAATCAGGGCTTGATGGGCCTGTATTACCGACACCAACATTGAAGCTTGATGAAAGACATGCAGTTTCACTGATTATCGAAACCATTATGTCTCACCCGCCTAAAACGGTGACTTTAGTTCCTACTGGCGCATTAACGAATATTGCGCTTGCTGCTCGTCTTGAGCCTCGCATTGTCGAACGAGTTAAAGAAGTGGTGCTGATGGGAGGGGGCTATCATGTTGGGAATTGGAGTGCGGTAGCTGAATTTAACATCAAAATTGACCCAGAAGCGGCTCATATTGTTTTCAATGAAAAATGGCCGTTAACCATGGTGGGCTTAGACCTTACCCATCAAGCGCTAGCAACTCCTGATGTAGTGAAACAAATTGCTGCGATTGGCAGTGATTGTTCACAATTTGTCATCGAACTACTGGATTTTTTTGGGAAAATGTACAAGCAAGCTCAAGGCTTTGATGCTCCGCCAGTACACGACCCTTGTGCGGTTGCTTATGTTATTGACCCTAACGTAATGACCACACAAAAAGTGCCTGTAAATATTGAACTGACTGGGACGCACACGTTAGGCATGACGGTGGCTGACTTCCGCCATCCTGCGCCTGAAAATTGCCATACTCAAGTTGCTGTTAAATTAGACCATCATAAATTTTGGCAGTTGATTATCAACGCATTAAAAAATATTGGGTAATAAATGGATAATGAAATAGAACAAATGCCTTATGAGGCATTAATTGAACGTAGCATGAATGCGTTACAGGCCAAAAACCAATTTCATTGTGATACATGGAAATTAGATGAAGCCGATTGGTCAGTGAACCAAGACGAAGGAACCATTATTTTTCATGCGCCTGACAATATAATGGTAACAGCGCCCGTTCAAATTGTTGGTACTTATGACCAAAGCCAAGGCAGTTGGATGTGGAGCTGGGCAAACAGTTCTATCGACAGCGCTTTAACACAAGATGCAATCGCGGTGAAAGCTTATGGCGAGCGGAAAGACAACGCATTATTAACCGCCCGCATTAGTCAAATCGAGGAGTATGAGGCATGGCAATTAACGGCATTGGCTTGCGAACTCAATAATCAGCAAGGGGTGTACCGTGGAATTGCGGGGCATACTTTGGTATTTATGACATTTGGTGAAGTTTCTCTTAAACAAATTTAGGTTGTATTGGTGCTTTATCTCTGGTTGATAAGGCATTTTAGCGCCTTTATTCCATAGCCTATCCGTTATACTCATTTTCTTTTTCAATGAGGAGCTTGGTCATGTTAGATATTGCACTCGAAGCTGCTAAATTAGTCAAAACCATGACAGTAGACGCTTTTGAAGGGGCGGGAAAGTTTGATTATAAACCCGATCGTTCCGTAGTTACGGAAACGGATACCCGAGTTGAAGAAGAAATTAGGGCATTCTTTGCACAAAAAACACCGAATATCGCTGTTTTAGGTGAGGAGTTTGGCTTTGTCGGTGAGCAGCAATTCAGCTCTGGTTGGGTAATTGACCCGATTGATGGTACGCGTGCATTTATTTATGGAGTGCCGTTATTTAGTACGTTAATTGCTTATGTGGAAAATGGGGAACCATTACTTAGTGTGATTAGTTTTCCCGCGATATCCACACTCTACTTTGCCTCACAAGGGGAAGGGTGCTGGGTGCAAACAGCTAGTCAGGCTCCAAGACAGCTTAAACTCGAAAGCCAATCGCCTAAATCATTATCAGAAGCAGTGGTAAGCGCATCAGGCATTCATAATAGTAATTATAATTCCCGAGAAGGGTCGCAAATTTATCATTTGGATGCGGTTGTGGGCCAAGCAAGGGATTTCATTTTTGCTAATGACGCTTATCAGCATGCCATGGTTGCCAGCGGTCGCATTCATGGTGCGATTGATACCATTATGAAACCTTGGGATAGTGCGGCACTTATTCCGTGTATCCGAGAGGCGGGCGGGGAAGTTTGTGCATTAAATGGGCAGCGTAAGCAAGCCATGTTTGCGGGAAGCTTGCTATCAGCCGCAACGCCAGAATTAGCGGAGCAAATTATTGAACTGATGAATAGTTGAAGATGAGAGCGTGAAGATAAGCCTCTTCACGCGATTTAGTTGATATAAATTAGCTAAAATCAAAATGCAAACGTAGTTTTTTGCAATGTAAACAACGGAATAAATAACCTTGAGCAGAGCTATCTTGATGGAGAATATTCGCGAGCTCTGAAATTGAAAAACCATAATCAGCGATATCATTTTCAAGGGAAACAAATTCATCGAGTCTATCTTTGATGTCATCCCAGTAAACATAGCCTATGAATTCACAAGGCTCTTGGCAGTGTGCGAGCCAAATTTCTTGTTGCCACCCTTGATAGCCCGGTGTTCGTTTAATTAGTTCATCAAACATTTCAGTAGGGTAGGGGTTTAGAGTATGTGAAAACTCGCCGTCCTCGTCATATTCGCAATCAATACCTTCAACACTGGCAGGGTCTTGAAACTCACCATCAAATTTTGCACTAGCAGAACCATCAGCAATACACCAAGGACACAAAGCATCAATATCCTCAGTAGAATAAAACGGGCTTTCATAATAAATATCAGTAGGTTGCTTACAACAATCACAGGTTACTGTTTTATCCGTCAGAAAAGCTTCTGTTTCAATAGGGTTCGGATGGTACCTAAATGTAGGGAGTGTTCGGTTATTGAGTGGCATATACAGTTCCTATTAAAGGTTGCGCGAGAAGTAAACCAACTTTGGGAAAGCATACCATAAGGCTGCTTGATTATATCTTTCGGTTTTATTCCATGGTGAGTTTCAGATAATGCACTTCATTCAGTTAATTTGAATGAATTGAGCTATATTATTAGCTTTAACCTAAATAACATTGTCGATATGATGCCTTCATCGCAGACAACAAGGGTTGTCTCATCGAATAAAAAATGAAGGAATTAGACTATGAACATGTTAAAAACTTTGATGGCAGCTTCTGTATTATCTTTCGTCGCATTTGGCGCATCAGCAGCAACAATCACCGCAACAGGTGATACGCTAGCTTCAACAGAAGCGAAAATTGCAGCTAAAGCTAAAGCAGCGGGCGCAGATAGCTATACAATTACCAGTGCTCGTATGGGGAATTTTGTCACAATGAGCGCAGAAACTAAATAACGAATTGTATGAATTCATCTTGTTGAAATATTTTTGATAAAAAGTGGTGTTTTAGGCGCTATAAGCAGATTAAATACCACTTTTGTTTTATCTGAACCCACATAGAGTACTTTTCTAATCATTGAGGAGTCGTTGATATGAGTTTCAAATATAACCGCCTAGATAAAGATAATGCAGCTGTATTACTTGTTGACCATCAAACGGGTTTGTTATCGCTAGTTCGTGACCAAGACCCAGATAAATTCAAGAACAGCGTGTTAGCTCTGGCCGATTTGGCAAAGTATTTTAACTTACCAACTATTTTGACTACATCTTTTGAAGATGGTCCTAATGGCCCGTTAGTTCCTGAATTAAAAGAAACATTTCCTGATGCCCCTTTCATTGCTCGCCCTGGTCAAATCAACGCGTGGGATAACGAAGAGTTCGTTAAAGCTGTCAAAGCCACAGGTAAAAAACAGCTGATTATTGCCGGTGTTGTGACTGAAGTATGCGTGGCATTTCCTGCACTGTCTGCACTGGAAGAAGGCTATGAAGTTTTTGTGATCACTGATGCCTCAGGTACATTTAACCCGATTACACGTGATGCCGCGTGGGATAGAATGTCAAAAGCAGGTGCTCAATTGATGAGCTGGTTTGGTGCCGCTTGTGAATTACACCGTGATTGGCGTAATGATGTGGAAGGGTTAGGCACTTTGTTTTCAAACCATATCCCTGATTACCGTAACTTAATGACCAGCTATGCACTGCTTTCTGCGAAAAAATAGTGCGTAATTGGGTATTAAAATGACATAATTGGTTTAAAAATCCTCGATACGACATTGCTCATATCGGGGGTTATTTCGTTAAATTAACTGAGTTCCGCCGCTCATTTTCGTCATCATCGCACTTAATTCGCTCTATGTTATAATAGCCTGCTGTTTTTGCTTGGCTCCTTACTTTTGGGGGCTATCCATTTGATTTCAATACACAAGACCACCATGCATCAAAATACCTCAAAACAAGGCTACACCAACCTAAACCGATTTTCCGTTGCGCCGATGCTCGATTGGACAGATCGCCATTGCCGTTATTTTCATCGCTTATTAAGCAAAAACACCTTGCTGTATACCGAAATGGTCACAACAGGGGCGATTATTTACGGAAAAGGGGACTATCTTGCTTTTAGTGAGGAAGAGCATCCTGTTGCGTTACAGCTTGGTGGTAGCGATCCTGCCGCATTAGCGCAATGTGCCAAATTGGCACAAGAGCGTGGTTATGATGAAATTAACCTAAATGTAGGTTGCCCATCAGATCGCGTACAAAATGGGCGTTTTGGTGCTTGTTTAATGGGAGATGCACAGCTTGTTGCTGATTGTGTGAAAGCCATGCAAGACGTGGTTTCTATTCCTGTAACCGTAAAAACTCGTATTGGTATTGATGAGCAAGACAGCTACGCGTTTTTATGTGATTTTATTGAAACCGTTTCTGATAAAGGCGGTTGTGAAATGTTTATTATCCATGCACGTAAAGCATGGTTGTCCGGCCTTAGCCCAAAAGAAAATCGCGAAATCCCACCACTTGATTACCCGCGAGTTTATCAATTAAAACGTGATTTTCCTCATTTGACCATGGCGATTAATGGTGGAGTCAAAACGCTGGAAGAAGCAAAAGAGCATCTTCAACACCTAGATGGCGTCATGGTGGGGCGCGAAGCCTATCAAAACCCGTCTATTTTAACGGCGGTTGATAACCAATTGTTTGGTGAGTACTTTCCTGTCACTAATGGTGTTGACGCTGTTAGAGCGATGTACCCTTACATTGAAAAAGAGTTATCGAAAGGCGCTTATTTAGGCCATATGACCCGCCATATGTTAGGGATTTTCCAAGGTATCCCCGGCGCACGTCAGTGGCGTCGTCATTTAAGTGAAAATGCGCATAAAAAAGGGGCTGACTTAGTCGTTGTTGAGCAAGCTCTCGAGTTTGTGACGCGTGGCGAATAGCTATCATGTGGGGAAAAAAGCGCCATTTGGCGCTTTTTGCATATTGAGTCGCTTATTATGGAACCAATAAACTCGAACCTTGGGTTTTTCTTGATTCGATAGTGAGGTGAGCTTTTTGTGCATCTTTTAAAGCAAAAATTTGTGATTGCGGCACATCTACATTCACTTTTCCGCTTAAAATCATATCAAATAAGGCATTACTAGCTTGGTCTAGCTCAGCACGGTTAGTCACATAGACACCAAGTGATGGGCGAGTGACGTATAATCCGCCTTTTTGGTTTAAAATTCCTAAATTTACACCGGTAACAGGACCAGAAGCGTTACCAAAACTCACCATTAAGCCGCGACGCTTGAGCGAGTCTAAAGAAGCAAGCCATGTAGATTGACCCACAGAGTCATAAACAACATTCACTTTTTCGCCATGAGTGATTTCTTTAACGCGAGCTGCGATATCTTCGGTCTGGTAGTTGATGACTTCCCATGCTCCTGCCTCTTTTGCTCTTAATGCTTTATCTGCAGAACCCACAGTACCTATCATCTTAGCGCCCAGGGCGTTTGCCCATTGGCAAGCAATTAAGCCAACGCCACCGGCTGCCGCATGGAATAGAAAGACTTCATCGCGTTTTAATTGATAGGTTTGATGGAATAAGTAATAAACCGTCATACCTTTTAATGAGCTAGCAGCAGCTTGTTCAAAGGTGATGCCATCAGGAAGGTGTGCCACGGCACTTTCAGGGACATTATGGACTTCGCTATAAGCACCTAGAGGGCCTTGCGCATAAACGACACGGTCACCGGGCTTGAAACCTGTGACATGGGCACCAGTTTTCACAACAACACCTGCCGCCTCTGTACCAAGGCCACTTGGTAGCTTAGCAACAGGGTATAAACCGCTGCGAACATAGGTGTCGATAAAGTTAATCCCGATAGCACGGTTTTCTATTTGAATTTCATTATCTGCTGGGTTTGCTGGGGAATAATCTACTAAGTTAAGTACATCAGCGCCGCCATGTTGCGCGAATTCAATATGTTTTGCCATGACAATCTCCAATAAGGACTATTCATTTTAATTACAATAACAATCGTTTTATCATAACGCCATGTTTCAATCAGAAGAATTATAGGTTTGTGCTTTCAGTGATGTATTTTATCTTGTGATTACTTTGCGCAAAGACGCAAAGAAAACCACAAAAAAATAAGATTGGCGTATACTAAGCGCAGATCGTTAATTATAGACTTGGATATTAATGTATGGCTAAAAAACCCTCATCAAATTTCAAAACGGATGCCCCACGAGACCACCAAATGGAAGGGTTAAAACTTCCACCACATTCTCTCGAAGCGGAGCAGTCTGTTTTAGGGGGGTTAATGTTAGATAACGAGCGCTGGGATACCGTTTCTGAACGTGTGACTCACGCTGATTTCTTTAGCCGACCCCATCGCACCATTTTCTCACAAATGCAATTTTTGCTTGAGCAAGGCAAACCCATTGACCTTATAACGTTATCGGAATCACTAGAACAACAGGGTGAATTGGATAGCGTGGGTGGCTTTGCTTATTTGGCTGAGCTATCTAAAAATACGCCAAGTGCAGCGAATATTAATGCTTATGCTGACATCGTCCGCGAACGTGCGATTGTTCGCGATATGATATCTGTCGCCAATGAAATTGCGGATGCAGGTTATGACCCACAAGGGCGTAGCAGTGAAGATCTCCTCGATTTAGCCGAAACCAAAGTATTCCAAATCGCCGAGTCAAGAGCGAATAAAGACGAAGGGCCAAAAGGTATTGAAGCCATTTTGTCTGAAACTGTTGAAAAAATTGAGCAACTTTACCAACAACCGCACGACGGCGTTACTGGGGTTTCAACAGGTTACCAAGACCTCGATAAAAAAACCGCAGGTTTACAAGGCTCTGATTTAATTATTGTTGCTGCACGTCCGTCAATGGGGAAAACCACCTTTGCGATGAACTTGTGCGAAAATGCGGCGATGACGGAAGAAAAACCTGTTTTAATCTTCAGTTTAGAGATGCCAGGAAACCAAATCATGATGCGTATGTTGGCATCATTATCCCGTGTTGACCAAACCCGTATTCG
This sequence comes from Providencia sp. PROV048, assembly GCF_033688165.1. NCBI lineage: Bacteria > Pseudomonadati > Pseudomonadota > Gammaproteobacteria > Enterobacterales > Morganellaceae > Providencia > Providencia sp. PROV048. Next base: position 579,317 of record NZ_CP096360.1, read on the forward strand.
TACTGGGCAACTTGATGATGAGGATTGGGCGCGAATTTCAAGCACGATGGGTATTTTGATGGAAAAGCGCAATATGTACATCGATGACTCTTCGGGCCTGACTCCCACAGAGGTTCGTTCACGTGCGAGGCGTATTTATCGTGAACATGGTGGTTTAAGTTTGATCATGATTGACTACCTCCAATTGATGCGAGTTCCTGCTCTTTCTGACAACCGTACGTTAGAAATTGCCGAAATTTCACGTTCACTTAAGGCGCTAGCGAAAGAATTAAATGTACCTGTGGTGGCTCTGTCGCAGTTAAACCGTAGTCTTGAGCAACGTGCAGATAAACGCCCTGTTAACTCGGATTTGCGTGAATCAGGGTCTATCGAGCAGGATGCGGACTTAATCATGTTTATCTACCGTGATGAGGTTTATCACGATAATAGTGAGCTCAAAGGGGTTGCGGAAATCATTCTCGGTAAACAACGTAATGGGCCGATTGGTACGGTGCGGTTGACGTTTAATGGGCAGTGGTCGCGGTTTGATAATTACGCGGGGCCTGCGTATAACGACGAAGACTAAATACTCGTCATATTTTACACGGTCGCGGTGTTGGCTGCACTCGGCTACGCGAGTCATATACTTATGTATGCTTCTTGGATTAGCTCAATCGCCGCCTAGCGACAATGCAAACTATTTAGAGTATTAAAGTTAAACTAGTTTGAATAATTTTTTCTTTATACAGAAACAAGATCGAATGGAAATTGATATTTTTTAGCGTATAACAAATAGAGAATATATTGGGCTGCCAAAGGGCAGCTTAATTTTTAGCGGGTTTAGAGAAAAAGAACGAGGAAACAATGAAAGCGGCAACCGCATTGATAAACCGCCGCGCTCTGCGACACAACTTGCAACGGGTGAAAGAAATTGCACCAAATAGCCAGATGATTGCAGTTGTCAAAGCAAACGCTTATGGTCATGGGTTAGTAGGGGTTGGTCAGGCAGTAGAAGAGCTGGTGGATGGCTTTGGTGTGGCAAGACTCAATGAGGCGCTACTATTACGGCAGCACGGTGTGATAAAACCGATTGTTTTACTTGAAGGTTTTTTTGAACAATCTGACTTGTTGTTAATGGCAGAACACCAGATTGACACCGTGATCCACTGTATAGAACAGCTTGAAATGCTAGAAGCTACCAAATTACCCTATCCTCTTAAAGTTTGGATGAAACTGGATACAGGTATGCACCGCCTTGGCATACTTCCTAAAGATGCCGAAGGCTTTTATCAACGTTTACAACGCTGCCAGCAAGTTCAGCTCCCTATCAATATTGTTAGTCATTTTTGCCAAGCGGATGCCCCCCATTTACCGACAACTGAAAAACAAATTGCCTGCTTTAAACAGTTTATTGACGGTAAAGAGGGTGAGAAATCCATTGCCGCCTCCGCAGGAATTTTACTTTGGCCAGAAGCTCACTATGACTGGGTTCGTCCAGGGATCATGATGTATGGCGCTTCGCCACAAGAAGGGAAAAGTGCAGAAGACTTCGGTTTGCTTCCTGTGATGACACTAAAATCAACATTAATTGCGGTTAGGGAACATGCGGCAGGACAATGTGTAGGTTATGGTGAAACATGGTGTAGTGGCAAAGACACACTGCTTGGTGTTGTTGCAATCGGCTATGGTGATGGTTATCCACGTAACGTACCTTCAGGCACGCCGGTGTTAATTAATGGGCGAAAAGTGCCTATTGTTGGGCGAATTTCCATGGATATGACAGTGGTGGATTTGGGACTAAATGCCGATGATAAAGTGGGGGATGACGTTATTTTGTGGGGAAATCAACTACCGGTTGAAGAAATTGCCACACAAACAGGCATTATCAACTATGAGTTACTGACGAAGTTAACCTCTAGAGTTGCAATGGAATATGTAGACGAATAGCCAGCAAAGGGTTATTTTCAGATAACAACGTAAAAATGGCGCTAAATATGGCAAATCATCGCTTGGTTTATTTAGCGTAAAATAATGATTAGGAGATGTCCTGTGTTCGAACATGTTGATGCTTATCCGGGCGACCCAATTCTGTCGTTAATGGATGAATTTAATAAAGACTCTCGTGAAAATAAAATTAATTTGAGTATCGGTCTTTACTATGATGGTGACGGGAAAACCCCTGAACTGGCGACAGTCGGTACGGCAAAAGCGGCGTTAAGTAAACTGCCAGCAAGCGCATCACTGTATTTGCCTATGGAAGGTTTGAAAGATTACCGTACTGAATTACAAAAATTAGTATTTGGTGAGGATTGCCCGCTAATTGCACAGGAACGTATCGCTACCGTCCAAACGATTGGTGGTTCTGGTGCGTTAAAAATTGGTGCTGATTTTTTACATCAATATTATCCCGATTCCGAAGTGTGGTGCAGTGACCCAACTTGGGAAAACCATGCCTCTATTTTTTCAGGTGCGGGAACAAAAGTGCATTACTACCCGTACTTTGATGAAAAAACCAAAGGCGTTAAATTTGATGAGATGCTAGCGACATTCAAACAATTGCCTGCTAATAGCATCATCCTAATGCACCCGTGCTGTCATAACCCAACAGGCTCCGACCTGACTCCTGCACAATGGGATGAAGTCACTAAGGTAGCATTAGAACGCAAATTGATCCCATTTTTAGATATTGCTTATCAAGGTTTTGCAGAAGGCATTAATGAAGATGCTTATGCTATCCGAGCGATGGTTAAAGCTGGCTTACCCGTGTTTGTCAGTAACTCATTTTCTAAAATCTTTGGTATCTACGGTGAACGTGCAGGTGGGCTTTCTGTGATCTGTGAAAACCAAGATGAACGTGACCGTGTGTTAGGCCAGTTAAAAGCGGGTGTTCGCCGTTTATATTCTAGCCCGCCATCTAATGGTGCAAAAATTGTTGCTGCGGTATTAACCAACAGCGCTGAAAAAGCCAAATGGTTAGCGGAAGTGGAAGAGATGCGCTTACGTATTTTAGACATGCGTACGGTATTGGTCGATGAGCTAAAAAAAGCATTACCAAATCAAAATTTCGATCACTTATTAAAGCAGCGCGGCATGTTCAGCTACACTGGTTTTTCTAAAGAGCAAGTGGCTCGCCTGAAAGACGAATTTGCGGTTTACTTGGTTGGAACTGGCCGTGTTTGTATGGCAGGTGTCAATCGCCATAATGTTAAACGCATTGTTGAAGCATTTGCTGCCGTTAGCCAATAATTCTTAGCTATCGTAATAATTATCAGGGAACAAAATGCTCCCTGATAATCTTCTTACTTATTTTTAATGGCCTTTCTACTTAATAGCCGCGTTCTAAAATCGTTTTTAAGAACCGTGCGGTGTGAGATTTTTCACACTCAGCCACTTCTTCTGGTGTGCCTGCAATTAAGATTTCACCGCCGCCACTACCCCCTTCAGGGCCTAAATCGACAATCCAGTCCGCTGTCTTAATGACATCAAGGTTGTGCTCAATCACCACAATGGTGTTTCCTTGGTCACGAAGCTGATGTAAAACGACTAAGAGCTGTTGAATATCAGCAAAGTGCAGGCCAGTTGTTGGTTCATCCAAAATATAGATAGTTTGCCCTGTACCGCGTTTAGATAACTCTTTAGCTAATTTCACACGCTGTGCTTCACCACCAGAGAGCGTCGTCGCTGATTGACCGAGGCGGATATAGGATAAACCAACGTCCATCAGCGTTTGTAACTTGCGGGCAAGGGCAGGTACGGCATCAAAAAATTCACGAGACTCTTCGATGGTCATATCCAGCACTTCATGGATATTTTTACCTTTATATTTAATTTCTAGCGTTTCGCGGTTATAGCGTTTGCCTTTACATTGGTCACAAGGGACATACACATCAGGCAAGAAGTGCATTTCAACCTTAATAACCCCATCACCTTGGCAAGCTTCACAACGACCGCCTTTAACGTTAAAGCTAAAACGCCCTGGGTTATAACCACGAGTCCGAGACTCAGGCACACCAGCAAATAGTTCACGCACAGGTGTAAACACACCAGTATAGGTGGCAGGGTTCGAACGTGGTGTACGGCCTATTGGGCTCTGGTCAATATCAATGACTTTGTCAAAGTGCTCTAAACCTTCTACATCTAAATAAGGGGCAGGGGTGATGGTTGTCGCCCCATTTAATTGGCGTTGAGCAATAGGGAATAGCGTATCGTTTATCAGTGTTGATTTACCTGAACCAGACACGCCAGTGATGCAGATAAATAACCCAACAGGGACTTTTAACGTCACATTTTTCAGGTTATTACCCTTTGCCCCAAACACCGTCAGCATTTTATCTTTATTAATTGGAACGCGTTTCTGCGGGATATCAATTCTGCGCTCACCACTTAAAAATTTACCAGTGAGTGAATCAGGGTTTGCGACAATATCTTCCAGTGTTCCTTGGGCAACAATTTGCCCACCATGCACCCCAGCACCCGGGCCGATATCAATCACATGATCTGCGGCGCGGATCGCGTCTTCGTCATGTTCAACGACGATCACGGTATTTCCTAGATCACGCAGGTGGATCAAGGTTTCAAGTAAGCGGTCATTATCACGTTGGTGTAAGCCAATTGAAGGTTCATCAAGGACATACATCACACCGACTAAACCTGCTCCAATTTGGCTTGCTAAACGAATGCGTTGTGCTTCGCCACCAGACAAGGTGTCAGCAGAGCGTGAAAGTGTCAGATAATTAAGCCCAACATTGACGAGAAATTTCAGGCGATCGCCAATTTCTTTTAAAACTTTTTCTGCGATTTGAGCGCGCTGGCCTGTGAGTTTTAGATTTTGGAAAAATTCCATTGCGTGGCCAATGCTGTAATCTGCGATTTCGGGCAATGTTGTATTTTCAACAAATACAAAGCGCGCCTCTTTACGTAAGCGCGTCCCATGGCAAGAGACACATGGACGGTTGCTGATATATTTCGCTAATTCTTCACGGACAGCCGTTGATTCTGTTTCTTTATAACGGCGTTCCATATTATTGAGCACGCCTTCAAAAGGGTGCCGGCGCACAGTGATGTCGCCACGGTCATTACGGTATTTAAACTCAATCGTTTCTTTGCCTGAACCATATAAAATAATTTTTTGAATGGCAGGACTCAGAGTGTCATAAGGCGCTTCCACATCAAATTTATAATGCTCAGCTAATGACATCAGCATTTGGAAATAGTAAAAATTACGGCGATCCCAACCCCGAATTGCACCACCTGCGAGTGAGATTTCAGTATTTTGAATGATTCTTTCGGGATCAAAAAACTGCTGAACACCTAAGCCGTCACAGCTTGGACAGGCCCCAGCAGGGTTGTTAAAAGAAAATAGGCGAGGTTCAAGTTCCACCATACTGTAGCCGCAAACAGAGCAGGCAAAATTGGCAGAAAAAACCAGTTCTTCTGCATTCGCATCATCCATATCCGCGACAATTGCGGTACCGCCAGAGAGTTCTAGTGCAGTTTCAAAGGATTCGGCTAAACGCTGAGCGATGTCATCACGAATTTTAAAACGATCGACAATGACTTCAATCGTATGTTTTTTCTGTAATTCGAGCTTTGGTGGATCGGATAGATCGCAAACTTCCCCATCAATTCGGGCACGGATATAGCCTTGGCTGGCTAAGTTATCGAGTAACTTAACGTGCTCCCCTTTACGTTCTTTAACGACAGGAGCAAGTAGCATCATTCGGCGATCGGTGGGTTGAGCCAGAACATTATCGACCATCTGGCTAACAGTTTGAGCCGCAAGTGGTATGTCGTGATCAGGGCAGCGAGGTTCACCAACACGTGCAAATAATAGCCGCAGATAGTCATGAATTTCTGTGATGGTTCCGACCGTCGAACGTGGGTTATGTGAAGTGGATTTTTGTTCAATCGAAATTGCAGGGGATAACCCTTCAATATGATCGACATCCGGTTTCTCCATTAAAGAAAGAAACTGGCGAGCATAAGCAGATAAAGATTCAACATAACGGCGCTGACCCTCTGCATACAGGGTATCAAAAGCTAAAGATGATTTCCCTGAACCAGATAACCCAGTAATAACAATGAGTTTGTCGCGAGGGATGATGAGATTGATGTTTTTCAGATTATGCGTGCGTGCGCCGCGGACTTCGATATTATCCATTTACCACTTCCCGGATGATTTGATATTGAACAATCGCAAGAGACTATTATCACATATTTATGGCTGAATGGATATACAGTATTTCCTATTCGTCATATTTCAAACCGTGGCGTTGTTGGCTGCTCTCAGCTACGCAGGTCACATACTTTTGTATGCTCCCCGCGATACCTTCGCTTGCCGCCTAGCCACAGCTTGAACTATTTAGAATAGGTTCTGCTCGTCATATTTCAAACAGTGGCGGTGTTGGCTGCTCTCAGCTACGCAGGTCACATACTTTTGTATGCTCCCCGCGATACCTTCGCTTGCCGCCTAGCCACAGCTTGAACTATTTAGAATAGGTTCTGCTCGTCATATTTCAAACAGTGGCGGTGTTGGCTGCTCTCAGCTACGCAGGTCACATACTTTTGTATGCTCCCCGCGATACCTTCGCTTGCCGCCTAGCCACAGCTTGAACTATTTAGAATAGGTTCTGCTCATCATATTTCAAACCGTGGTGTTGTTGGCTGCTCTCAGCTACGTAGGTCACATACTTTTGTATGCTCGCTGCGATATCTTCGCTTTATTTTTACTCGTCATATTTCAAACAGTGGCGGTGTTGGCTGCTCTCAGCTACGCAGGTCACATACTTTTGTATGCTCCCCGCGATATCTTCGCTTGCCGCCTAGCCACAGCTTGAACTATTTAGAGTAAGATTTTAATGGTGAAACAGAAAAGCAGAAAAACAGAAAAACAGAAAAACAGAAAAACAGCGATCTGAATTTATCGAAAAGATAGATGCGGTGTGTATTATTTTGTGTCTATACTGACAAAAGCACTATGGAATTTCACTAAAAGCTGGAAAGCGTTTCGCAAATTAACAAGCTTAATTTCAAATATTGGTGCAAATCAGCTCTGTCGTGGTAAACTTCACGGCTAATCCAGAGATTAAAATTCAATGCATCAGGAGTAATAAATGGCCAGCAGAGGCGTAAATAAAGTAATTCTTATCGGTAACCTAGGACAAGATCCAGAAATCCGTTATATGCCTAACGGCGGAGCTGTGGCAAACCTGACTCTGGCAACTTCTGAAAGTTGGCGTGACAAGCAAACCGGTGAGATGCGTGAAAAAACCGAATGGCACCGCGTGGTTATTTTCGGCAAATTAGCGGAAGTGGCAGGTGAATACCTGAAAAAAGGTTCACAAGTCTATATCGAAGGTTCTCTGCAAACACGTAAATGGCAAGACCAAAGTGGTCAAGACCGTTACACGACAGAAGTGGTTGTGAATATCGGCGGCTCAATGCAAATGCTAGGTGGCCGTGGCGGTGATGCAGCATCACAAGGTCAAGGCAGCCAAGGCGGTTGGGGCCAACCTCAACAGCCGCAAGCAGCACAGCAATTTAGTGGTGGCGGAGCTCCAGCCGCACGCTCATCAGCGCCTGCTCCACAGACTAATGAACCACCAATGGATTTCGATGACGATATTCCGTTCTAATTTATTTGCTGATTAGAATGCACAAAAAATAAAGGCTTCCTTGTGAAGCCTTTATTTTTTAATAAAGATAAATGTATAAAATTATATATCCAAAAAATTATTATTTTTTTATTAAGATAGTAAAGTAAATATAAAACTGAAACCTTAAGGTTTTATTAATTTTAAATTAAGGTTTTCTTAACTAAATGGGAAATAATAAAGCCCCAGTGGTTAACTTACATGGGGCTTTGTATTGGTAGTGTTATTAAAAAAGGAAATATAAATTTTATTTTCATATTAGCGTATCAAGCTACTTTAGGTTCCAGTAGTAATGGGTCATTTTGACTTTCACCCGATAGGCGATAGATTGACGGTGACGTACCTAAATAAGCTCTAAATCGCTTTGCAAAAGATTGTTGGGAGTCGAATTGGTATTTTAATGCAATATCAATAACTTGAAGCTCGGTGGAACATAGGTCTTTAGCAGCTTCACAAATTCTCCTTCGGCGAATATATTCACCTAAAGGCATACCTACGACTTTTCTAAATACTCTTTGTAAATGCCATTTTGTATATCCTGATCTGAGTGCGATATCATCGAGTAATAAACGACTGGTTAAGTTCATTTCAATCCAAACTAATATTTCATTAACAACTGTAGATTGAAATTCTGTGTATTTCCCATTACAGGGAACAGGGATTTCTTTATACATAATATCTTCCTATTAGTTACTTTTTAATCTTATCCGTCATTAAGTCAATAGCCAATAAATAAATGGTAAACAAAACCGAATACAGTTTGTTAATTTGTAAAATAGACAAAATACCGATTTTTAATTAGTTTATAGCCAGTAGAATTTATCTTAAGGAGATATATTCATAATGATATCGATTAGCAACAGATGAAACTATTACGCCCTTTGAATATAAAAACACGGTACTATGGTAAAGCTCTTCATTGGTTGCTGGGGATATATTTCTTTAGCTTCCAGAAACTAATTAAAATTATGGCTGAGATGACGACAGATAGGGTATTCATCGTCTGCCAACCGAATGTGAAGAAAAGAACCCCTGCTCCTAAGCTACCTATTCCACCGAAGAAATAGATAAGAAAATCGGTCATTCCCTGCACTTTAGCGCGTTCATGAGCTTCATAGGTATGTGGTAATAGGTTAGTAGTGCTGATTAAAATTAAATTCCAGGCGACACCGACAAAAATACCCGCCAACAAATAATTGTAAAAATGGTTACCTAGCAGGTTCATAGTCGCTGATAAAATTAACAATATGATACCGCAGAAAATAATGCGTTTTGTCCCTAAATGATGAATTAATGTTCCAGTGAAAAATGACGGTGCAAACATACCTAATACATGGAATTGAAATACAATTGCAATAGAGGAAAAGGCGAAATCATGTTGTTTCATAGATAACGGTATCGAGGCAAAGGTGAAAACCACAATGGCATATCCAACCGCGCTAACAATGGCGATTAATTTTAAAATAGGTTGTGAATACAATGCACTGTAGTCGCGTTTGACTAACACTTCATCCGATGGCGTTTTCACTATTTTCTTTAATGGCACAATTAATAATAGAATAAATGCGATTACATAAATGGCGGCTAACGTGATGAACGGCCCTGCAAACGGGTATTCTGTAAAAAATCGTTGGGTGCTAATAGCTAATGTTGGGCCGATTAAGGCTGCGGCAATGCCTCCACTCATAACTAGGCCAATGGCTTTTGCTCGTAAAGAAATGGGGGCTTCTTCAATTGCGGCAAAACGGAATTGTTGTGCAGTACCAATAGCAATCCCAGTGAAAAACAACCCGATGGAAAAATACACTAAATAACTTTCTATCACACCAAGAATAGAGAAGCCTGCACCGATTAACCCACCGATGTTACCAATAATAAAGCCCACCCTTCTCGAATATTTTTGCATTAAAAATGCGATCGGAATAGTTGCTAAGATTAAGCCAACGTACTGACTTACCAGTGGAATAGTTGCATAAGTTGGGTTGGTAGCCAATTTTTCGCCAATAACTACTGCTACAGAAAGGACAATCGCATTTCCTGTGATAAATAATGCAAGTGTGATAGTTAACCACCAAACGGATTTTGGCATATATCCCTCTGTATATTAATTAAAAATCAATTGGTTATATTTCTTACATTGAGGGAATAATCCCTCTGAATGGAACAAAGGATACAACTTAAAGTTGACTTTAAGTCAAGGTCTGCGATGGTATTTTAAGTAGTGATTAATGCTATATTTTTTTATTTTAATGGATAGTGTCGCTGCTGGTGCGAGATGTGATGAGTGTCGCAATTACTATTCCTTTGGGATAAAACAAGAAAAAATGATTGTCATGCTGGGAAATTTATGTTCTTTTAATAAAAGAAACTGAAAAACAATAATCAATAAATTAGACAGACTAAACAGGAAGAACCCGTGAACATGACGACTAATCACTTAAACCTACTACTAACCGCGCCACGTGCCGCGGTGGTCGTGCGTGTGGTGGTGGTCGTGGGCTTAGCGCCGTAACGGGTACAAATCAACGCAGATTTAGAAACCCCGCCGGCGCAAACCGAGCGGGGTTTTTTATCACCTCTCGCTCGGATCCGCAGGCTAGCAAAGGATAATTATGATGAGCGAATCGGGCACCACAACATCACATAAAACCCGCTTTACGGGTGCGGAATTAATCGTACATTTACTGGAAAAACACGGTATTACTATCGTTTCAGGCATTCCAGGTGGAGCGGCTTTACCTTTTTATGACGCATTAGGTCAAAGCCAGAGAATCCGCCACATACTGGCACGTCATGAGCAAGGCGCAGGTTTTATAGCTCAGGGAATTGCTCGTACCACGGGAAAAGCCGCGGTTTGTATCTCTTCAAGTGGCCCTGGTGCGACAAACTTAGTGACCGCTATCGCAGATGCAAAGCTGGACTCTATCCCGCTGGTTTGTATTACTGCTCAAGTTTCTTCATCAATGATTGGTACAGATGCTTTCCAAGAAGTTGATACCTATGGTATTTCGATTCCAGTAACGAAACATAACTATTTGGTTCGTAATATCAATGAATTGCCACAAGTGATTTGTGATGCTTTTCGTATTGCAGAGTCAGGTCGCCCTGGACCTGTTTGGATTGATATTCCAAAAGATGTGCAAACTGCCACAATTGAACTAACTGAAATACCAGAAGTATTACCGAAAGATAAAGCCCCCGCATTTGACATGGAAAAAGTGCTACAAGCGGCTGAAATGATTAATAACGCGAAACGTCCAGTACTGTATTTTGGTGGTGGGGTAATTAGCTCCGATTCCACAGAAACGGCGATTGCATTTGCGGAAAAAGCAACGTTACCGACAACCATGACACTAATGGCACTTGGTACTATCCCGATGCGAAACCCCTTATATTTAGGGATGTTAGGTATGCATGCTGCCGCAAGTACTAACATGATTATGGAAGAATCGGATTTGTTAATTGTGATTGGCGCGCGTTTTGATGATAGAGCGATAGGGAAAGCTGAGAAATTTTGCCCTAACGCAAAAATTATCCATGTGGATATCGATAAAGCAGAAATTAGCAAAATTAAGCGCCCAGATATCGCCATTCATGCTGATGCGGGTCAAATATTGGAATTGTTATTGCCTTTAGTTGAACGTAATGAGCGCACAGAATGGATGGCGCAAGTTAATCAATTAAAAGAGAAATATCCATTGAATTTTAGCGAGGCTGATAACCCGTTAAACCATTATGGTTTAGTTCTGTCTACGGCACGTGCAGCAGGCGAAGATGCGATTGTGACAACGGATGTTGGTCAGCACCAAATGTGGGCAGCCCAAGCTTATCCTCTGTCTCGCCCACGTCAATGGCTGACATCAGGTGGGTTAGGTACCATGGGTTTTGGTCTGCCTGTCGCCATTGGTGCTGCGCTGGCAAAGCCCGAAAAAACCATTGTGTGTTTTTCCGGTGATGGTAGTTTGATGATGAATATTCAGGAATTGGCCACCGCAGCGGAACACCAATTGAATATCAAAATTATTTTAATGAATAACCAAGCGTTAGGGATGGTACATCAACAACAAGATTTATTTTTTGAAAACCGCATATTTGCTGCAGCTTATCCGTATCAAACCGATTTTATCAAGATTGCGGCAGGGTTTGGTTTGCAAACTTGCGATTTAAATAATGAAGCAGATCCAGAAATGGCATTAGAAGCGATAATGAATACCAAAGGTCCATGTTTGATCCATGCCTTGATTGATGTGAATCAGAAGGTATATCCAATGGTTCCACCAGGTGCAGCTAACATTGATATGATTGGAGCGTAATTATGGTATTTGAACATCATCCGATTGCTTTAGAGCTAATTGTTCGTAATCACCCAGGTGTAATGTCACATATTTGTGGTTTATTTGCACGCAGAGCATTTAATGTTGATGGCATTCTATGTATGCCGATTAAAGATAAAGATGAAAGCCGTATATGGCTATTAGTACAAAAAGATGAGCGTTTGCCGCAAATGATTAACCAAGTTGAAAAATTAGAAGATGTTCGGGAAGTACGCTTTAGTGATGATTTGCGTCTTTTTGAAACAATGGAAAATTATTTGCAGTAATTCTGATATTAAACTTTATGACTTAAATAGCCCATTCAATTGCTTGGGCTATTTTCTTTTACATTTAATTATAGTGATAATTCGGGGTTTCCTAAAACGAACAAAGATGGTATAAAATCAGCTACTGAATAATGATTCTCTGAATGTATTGCAGGTTTGTATTTGGCAATATGAATAATAAACAGGTATAAAATTATGCAAAACAATATCTATTTGTCGGACACTTATCAGTATGAAATTAAAACCTCCATACTGGCACAAGGGCATGATGATGAGGGGCATTGGATAGCTTTAAAAGATAACATTTTTCACCCACAAGGCGGCGGACAACCCATGGATACAGCATGGGTGAATGATATGCCTGTTCGTATTAAGAAACAATCGGGTGGGCTAATTGTAGGATACATACCTGAAGGTGTTACTTTTAGCCAAGAAAATAATGTGGTTGCAAGGGTGGACAAAGAAAAACGTCAGCGCTACGCTGCTCTTCATACCGCCGGTCATTTGTTGAATTGGGAATTGCGTCGTTTTGGCTGGCTTGCACAAAAAGGCCATCATTTTCCTGATGAATCTCGAGTGGAATTTAGCATGATGGAAGGGGATGTTACTCCTTTTGATGAACTCGATAGCCAATATATTGAAGATATTGTTAACCAAAGCATTCGTAGTGGACGCTCCGTTGCAATAAAGCAAAAGGATGATTTACGGATCAGTTATATCGACCAAACTGAAGAAATGCCTTGTGGTGGAACACATGTTTCTTCGCTAGATAATATTCAGCATTTTTCAATTAAGTCGATGAAATTTAAAAAGGGGACACTGCGCATTAGTTATGATGCACAACATGCCGTAATTTAAACGCTATCACTAAGATGGGAGTAGGTCATAACAACAGTTGCTTGAAGTTCTCCTTCCATACAGAGATAACTATGTGGGAAATCACCACTGAAAGCATAAAAGTCCCCCGCCTCTAAGACGATATTTTGGTCGTTATGCAGTCGTAACATGAGGGATCCAGAATTCACCATAATGTGTTCATGGGTTCCACTCATATGGGCGGGGCTATTGATGATAGCGCCTCTCTTCATGGTTAATTGCCAAATTTCAGAGATATTTCCCATGCTAATGCGAAATTTAAACTGTTGTGAATACTCTTTTTCGCTGGGAGTAGCTTTGAGGAAATAGGGATAAGCCTCATGTTGCCGAGTAAACAGGTCGCTAAGTGGAAAGCGTAGGGCAATAGCAATCGACTCTAATGTATCAATACGTGGGTTTGAGTCACCGGACTCCAGCTTGGATAAAGCCGCTTTCGATATTCCTGATATACGCGATAGTTCGTTTAGCGAAAGGTCTCTTGCTTGCCTCAGTAAGCGAATTTTTTGCCCGATTTTTATATTAATTTTTTTATCCACAATGTGTCTTTACCTGAATTTTAATTTATTGTGCTAATTCTGTATTACTCAGAGAAGCAAATTATACACGCTTAATTGTATATTGTATTTAAAGCGGCTATTTTGTTTTTTGATATAGATTTGAAATTTAAAACCCTACAAAAATAAAACTATTTTCTGTATTTGAAAGAAACTATAGTGAGGATGTTAAAAAACGTCTGGAGTTTAGGTCATGCCGTTTGAATTATTATCACCAGAAATGGCGATTTGTTTCTCAACACTGCTTTTTGCTTATTTGGTTTTTGGCATGGCGGGCTTTGGTTCAGCCCTGATTGCAACACCAATATTAGCCATGTATTTGCCGTTAAACATGATTGTTCCAATTCTTGCGCTAATAGATCTAACCGCGGCAGTTTTAAATTTACTTAAAGATGGTAAAAATGCAGATTATCAGGAAATTAAATGGATAATTCCACTAATGATAGTGGGGAGTTTAGTGGGTGCTGCGATTTTATTAAAAACGCGTCCCGATATACTCGTATTATTACTTGGGTTATTTGTTGTTGGTTATGTATTACATGCTTTCTTTTCTAAAAAATCAAAATCACCTTTTTCAAAAGCGTTGGTTATCCCATTTAGTTTAGTGGGTGGTGTTTTTAGTGCTTTATTTGGTAGTGGTGGTTTTATCTATGCCATGTATTTATCTAGCCGAATTGAAGACAAACAACGTTTTCGTATCACTCAAATGACGTTAATTGGCTTTAGCACGCTGACTCGAGTAGTGATATTTTTAGTTATGGGTGTGTATCTCAACCTAGATATTTTATTGATTGCTTTAGCATTTTCCCCTGCCATGTTAATTGGTACATGGGCTGGTCGGCATATAACATTAAAAATTTCACGTGAAAGTTTTTTAAAAGTTATTAATGTCATAATTTTATTATCAGGTATTGTGCTGTTTTATCGATATTTTTTCGTTCTTTAAGTATTTAGAATATTAAAAATAGTTTTATAAAGATAAATAGCAGAATATATGAGTCGTGTTACAATCACCACGAACATTATTAGTTTTACTAGTAATGATGCGGTTTTTTATTTTTCATAATAATCTATTTTATGGAGTTAAAATCTGTTTTTTTGCTAAAAAGAAACGGGTTAATTTCAACATGAGCTCTGATAATCAGCGTTTACAAAATTTTCGTCGTTCCCCATCTTTTGCTATTTTTACCATCACCATGAGTATTGCTGTCATTGGTATCGTTATTGGGCTAAGTATTCCAATGGTGGCTCTTAGACTAAATAATTATGGTTTCAATGAGTTGTATATAGGCATTATTTCGGCGGCTCCTGCATTAGGTATGTTTTTAATTGCCCCTGTAGTTCAACGTATTGTGCGTTGGTCAGGTAAGCGAAAGGCAATGCTATTGGCAACCCTCGTTTCTGCCATTAGCTTATTGCCATTATTGAGCACGTTACCACTTTGGCTGTTATTTCCATTACGGTTAGTTACGGGGCTAGCGAGTGGCGTGATGATTTGTTTGGGAGAAACGTGGATTAATGAATTATCCCCTGAAAATAAACGGGGTCGGATTTTAGCAATCTATACCACTGTCTTCACAGTAAGTCAGCTACTTGGGCCTTCATTCATTGCTTATTATGGTGTGGAAGATAAATCGCCTTTATTGATTTGTACGTTGATCCATTTAATCTCTGTAGTGCTATTTATTTTAATGGATCAAAAAGTCGGAGACCGTTTAGCTGAAAATGCCGCGAAATCTAATTTTTCAATTATTCAATTTGTAAAAATTGCACCGGGTATTTGTGGTGGAATTTTATTTTTTGCTTTTTTTGACGGAACTATTTTATCGATGTTCCCAATTTATGGTATGGGAATGGGGCATACAGAGGCGGTTGCTGCATTAATGATTAGCGCCATCCTTGCTGGCGATGCCATTATGCAGTTACCTTTTGGTTGGCTTGCCGACCATATGAATAGAGAAAAACTGTACCGAATTTGCGGCATTATCACACTCGCAGCTAGCTTATTATTACCCTTCCTTATTACTCAACCTTATCTAATTTGGGTGCTGCTATTTATCTTAGGGGCGACGGCAGGGGCAATTTATACGATTGCTTTGGTACAAATCGGCCAATATTTCAAAGGGAATGAATTGATCATCGCTAATGCAGCGGCGGCCATGCTATGGGGAATTGGTAATTTATCAGGACCATTACTGGCGGGAGTGGCGACTTCAATCTCACCAGTGGGCTTACCGGTGCTATTGGTTCTATCTGTGGCAGTATTTTTATGGTTCACACGAGAAAAATATAGCGCTCAAATGGTTGAACAAGTCAGCCCATAAAGCGCATTTGTGGTGCTCTACTTAAGTTAGCGAGCACCATAAATACTTACTCAATAACTTTATACACAACAAGGTTTTCTCGGAATTCATCTGGCCGATGATTGTGCCAGAATAATTCCATGCCTTGCGGTGCAGGTTGGATTGTTTTCGAGAGTACAATTAACCAGCGGCATTGTTCAGGTTTTTCAAAGCGGTCTTGGCGTTGGTGTAATACGCGAGTGTAATAGTAGAGCATCGGTGCTTCAGACTCGCCAATATTATCAGAAGCCATACAATCGTTTTTTGTAAACTGGCCTGCTAAATGCTGGTTTAAATCGACAAAAACTCCTTCGAAACCTTTTGCGTAGTCTATCCACCCCAAAAATAAGGTTAAAATTATCCCCCAAACGGCACATAGGCCTAATAACCAATTTTTCATCATGTGAAAGGCCGGTGAAATAAAGTTTGGAATAATTTTATTGCGTAAAAACCACACTAATGTAATCAACAGACCACTGATAAATGCAATGGAAGAAAAGGGCATTTGGTAGCTCATGGGAAGCCAGCGGCTAAATGGCGCTAGCCATTCTTGTTGATGACCAGCCAAGGTGATGAAATAGCAGAGCCATAAAAACAGAATGAGTACAGACCATAAAACAGCCGCAAAGCGAGCGATACCATTAAGAATTTTTTCAGGGAAACTAAGTAGTGTTTGGGTTCCTAAAATGGCCATGGGTGCAATAAAAGGCAGTAAATATAGCGCGCGACCAGAAGCTGATATCTGTAGGAAAACAACGCCTAATAAAGGAAATAGTGCTAACAGAAATTCGTTTGAATTAAATAAACGCTTAATTGGGTGCCTTAGAAAATAAGCGACAGCTAGTAAACCGGAAGGAAAGGCAAATAAGGAAACCGCTGCAGGGATCCGCGTTAGGTTAGCTTTTGCGCCTAATTTCTCAACAGAAAAACCAAAGAAACGGCCGATATTGTTTTCCCAAAACCACACGAGAAATAAATCAGGATGCTGAAGATACAGTTGGATAGGCCAAGGTAAAATGGCGATAAGCGCGATTAACCCCGCCGTTAAACTGTATAGCCAAAACCGCTTAGTTCGGCATTGAGTAAGAAAAATGGGAGATAAAAATAGACAAATCCAGAGAACGCCAGGAATGAAAACGCCTTTTGACAACATGGTGACGATGGTTCCAATAGACAACCAAAGTGTAGACATGTGCATTTTTTGTTGTTGTATCAGCCCCAATAACCCATACAAGCCAATAGTTGTTCCTGCCATTAGTGCAACGTCGGTAAACATATCATGGCTATGCCTGATAATACCGGGAGCACAGGCATACAGTGCAAAAGCGACCCAAATCCGAGTATCAGTGAAGTCTGTGGCTTGGAAAAAGCGACGCGCCAAAAGGATAAAAAATGAAAAATTGATAACCGAAAAAATTAAGCTTGCACTACGGGCTGCATCATAAAGTGGCATAAAGCTTGAAAATAAATGAGAGGAAATCGCAGCAACCCAATAATAAAGCGGGGGTTTTTCCATAAATGGTTCACCCGCATTTGTGGGAACTAACCATTTACCAGTTTCATACATAGTTTGAATAATACCAAAACTATAATTTTCATCTTGCTTCCAAGGGCTATGACTATATATTCCCGGTAATAAATACAGAGCAAGAAAACTAATGAAAAGTAGTAAAATACTCCGCTGTAATATGATTAATGGTGCATTCTTATTTGACATTTTAATACGTTTTATGTGTTTTTTACTTGATTAAATTGAAACTATAACTGCGATTGATAATAATTGAGTTTATATACTTAAATATATATTTACTCAGCGAATGATGTTTTTTTTAATGAAAAACAATAAGAAATGGATTTTTAGCCACATTTTTAACAGACGCATATTACCACCAGTAAATAAGTTTTTAGCTATTGGTTTTGTAAGCAAATATTCTTGGATTGTATCAAAGAAATAACCTTCCTCTTTAAACAGACATTATATGAAAGGTATTTAGCTATTTTTACGTAAAATAAATGTAACTAAAAAGAATCATTATTTGAAAATAATGTTCATTGCTTAAAAGCCTGTATATTTGGGAGTAAAAAAGAACAAACGGGTAAGAAACGCTAAAAATGCTTGATCATTCCCCCTGTTTAGAATGATAATTGCTCCCCTCACGATACGTTTTATTCTATTTTAAAAACCAAACGATTGCGCAACTGTTTTTATTGGGATTTTTTCTCAGCCAGTTTGTTTTTTCTTAAAAACGTAATCGTTTACGTCAACGTATAAATTAGTCGTTAGCAGTATTTGAAAGTCGTCGTTTTCCATTAAACAGCAGAGGTATACCATGTCAGGCCAACAGGCTTCATCCAGTTGCAAATTGGATTCATTTTTCAAGATAACAGCGCGCGGCTCTTCAGTTCGCCGTGAAATCATTGCAGGATTAACCACATTCTTAGCGATGGTTTATTCTGTCATCGTTGTACCTGGCATGTTAGGGCAAGCAGGGTTCCCTCCAACTGCGGTCTTTATTGCAACCTGCTTAGTGGCTGGTTTTGGTTCTTTATTGATGGGGTTATGGGCCAATCTACCAATGGCGATTGGCTGTGCTATTTCACTGACTGCATTTACCGCATTTAGTTTGGTATTAGGGCAGCAAATTAGTATTCCTGTGGCATTAGGTGCCGTATTTTTAATGGGGTGTTTGTTCACCATCATTTCTGTTACAGGTATTCGTAGTTGGATATTACGCAATATGCCAATGGGTATTGCACATGGTACAGGTATTGGTATCGGTTTATTTTTACTGTTAATCGCTGCTAATGGAGTGGGTTTAGTGATCAAAAACCCAAATGCAGGCCTGCCTGTTGCTCTTGGTGAATTTACGTCTTTCCCTGTTTTGATGTCACTCATTGGTTTAGCGGTTATTTTTGGTTTAGAAAAACGTCGTGTTCCGGGTGGTGTACTCCTCGTTATTATTGCAATTTCAATTATTGGTTTAATTTTTGATCCCGCAGTGAAATATCAAGGTTTCTTCAAGTTGCCTTCATTGGGGGATGACGGGCTTTCATTGGTTTTCAATATGGATATCATGGGCGCATTACAGCCAATGGTATTGCCAAGCTTACTTGCATTAGTCATGACGGCGGTTTTTGATGCGACAGGCACTATTCGTGCGGTGGCGGGACAAGCCAATTTATTGGATAAAGACGGCCAAATTATTGATGGTGGTAAAGCGTTAACCGCAGACTCCGTGAGCAGTATCTTTGCGGGTGCGATTGGTGCATCTCCTGCGGCGGTATATATTGAATCTGCAGCAGGTACCGCCGCTGGTGGTCGCACAGGTTTAACCGCCGTGGTTGTCGGCGTACTGTTCTTACTTATTCTCTTTTTATCGCCGCTATCTTATTTGGTGCCTGCCTATGCAACAGCTCCAGCATTGATGTATGTTGGGCTTTTAATGTTAAGTAATGTCTCTAAGCTTGATTTCGATGATTTTGTGGATTCAATGTCTGGCTTATTGTGTGCCGTATTCATTGTTCTGACTTGTAATATCGTCACGGGGATCATGTTAGGCTTTGCTGCTTTGGTTATCGGCCGCATTTGCGCAGGCGAATGGCGCAAATTGAATATTGGTACTGTGATTATTGCTGTACTTTTAGTGGTATTTTACGCTTCAGGTCTGGCAATCTAAAGTGGATTATTTCAAAAAGGTGGCTGGTGTTGCCACCTTTTTAACTTATTGTATTAATTAATCGTAAAGTCTCAATTTTTTCCCCGAAAATGGATGGCTAGGGATAAAATAGAGAGAAGGCGGTTAATCGAGTGGATGTGCATGATTTCCACTGGTTACTGGCTTAGTCTTAATTATCATGGTCTGGACGGTGCTATCTCTTACTATGCGGCGGCAGGCAAAATTTTAGGTTCTAGTCGCTAGGTTAATTCAGTAAGGGCAACATGGAAATTTTCTTTACTATTCTTATTTTGATTTTAGCTGTCTCTGTTTCAGGGGTAGCCGCTAAAATTCTTCCTATTCGTATTCCTCTTCCTCTCATTCAAATTGCTATCGGTGCGCTGTTGGCTTGGCCTCAATTCGGCCTACATGTCACCTTTGACCCAGAACTTTTTATGGTTCTGTTAATTCCACCTTTGTTGTTTGTTGATGGGTGGAAAACGCCAACACGCGAATTCTTTCAAAATGGTCGAGAAATTTTTATTTTAGTGTTGGTTCTCGTGCTGGTTACAGTGATTGGGATTGGTTATTTAATTTACTGGTTGATGCCAGGTATTCCATTGATTGCTGCGTTTGCTCTAGCGGCTGTGCTATCTCCAACTGATGCCGTTGCGTTATCTTCAATTGTTGGAAAAGGGCGTATCCCTAAACGGATGATGAGTGTGCTAGAAGGGGAGGCATTGATGAATGATGCCTCTGGTCTGGTTGCATTAAAATTTGCGGTAGCAATTGCCATGGGAACCATGGTGTTTAGTGCTTCTGGCGTTACCATTGAATTTTTCAAAGTTGCGGTTGGCGGGCTACTCGCAGGTATTATCGTGACTTGGCTGTACAGCAAATCGTTACGTTTAATGAGCCGTTGGAGTGGTGATGACCCAGCAACCCAAATTGTATTTATGCTATTGCTGCCATTTGCATCATACATGATTGCGGAACATATTGGGTTTTCAGGTATTTTAGCCGCCGTTGCGGCGGGTATGACCATCACAAAATCGGGGGTTATCCGTAACGCTCCATTAGCGATGAGGCTACGTGCTGATAGCGTTTGGTCGATGCTTGAATTTGTCTTTAACGGGTTGGTTTTCATCATGTTAGGGCTTCAATTGCCCGGTATCTGGGAAACGTCTGTTATCCAAGCAGATCTCGACCCAAGCGTAGAAACGTGGATGCTATTTGCCGCGGTGGCAATTATCTATTTTGCTTTACTGTTATTGCGTTTTTGTTGGCTATGGCTGATGAAAAGGTTTAGCCGTTTATTCTTAAAGAAAAGACCACTGCAATTTGCGAACTATACCGTACGTGAGCTTTGGCTAGCCTCTTTTGCAGGGGTACGCGGGGCGATTACCTTAGCGGGTGTGCTCTCTATTCCGTTATTTTTAACGGATGGCTCGCCATTCCCTGCTCGTTACCAGCTCGTGTTTATTGCCGCGGGAGTTATCTTATTTTCCATTTTTGCAGGTGTGGTCGCTTTACCGCTTCTGCTGCGTAATTTTAAAGTGGGAGATAAAGAAGCGGATGCCAATGAAATTCGCATGGCAAAAGCCGCGATGGCGGAAGTGGCGATTGTCAGTTTAAATAAAATGCAGGAACGTTTATCTGCTGACGTTGATGAAAAACTCGATTCAGAAGATATCAGTGAAGTCGCTTCCCGCGTGACGGGTTATTTAAGGCGACGTACCGCAGGACAAGATGAAATTGACCATAATTTGCTGGTTGAAGACCTTGAACGGCGTTTCCGTTTAACGGCATTACGCGCAGAACGTGGTGAGCTTTATCACTTGCGCGCAACCAAGAAAATCAGTAATGAAACGCTACAAACGTTACTGGTTGACTTGGATTTATTAGAAGCCGTCTTGATCGAAAAAGAGCATTAAAACCAAAAAGCGAGTATTCTAGCCAACATTCTTAAGTTTGGGGCGAAATACAGCATTATGTGGTTACTTGTTATCACGACGCTGCTTTGGGCAGCGTCGTTTAGTCTTATCGGCGAATACCTTGCGGGTCAAGTAGATAGTTGGTTTTCAGTGTTAGTGCGGGTTGCACTGGCTTCGCTGGTTTTTTTACCTTTCCTACGTTGGCGCCAATTTAGCGCTAAAGTGATTGCGCTCTATATGCTAGTGGGCGCTTGCCAACTAGGTATCATGTACCTGTTTGTCTTCCATGCTTATCAATACCTTACTGTTGCTGAATTTTTGCTTTTTACGGTATTAACGCCGCTATATGTCACGTTAATTTATGACTTATTAGAACGGCAAAAGCTGCGTAAAGGCTATTTGTTTAGCTCACTATTAGCGGTCATCGGTGCTGCAATTATTCGTTATGACCACTTGAGTGAATCTTTTTGGTTAGGTTTACTTTTTGTGCAGTTAGCAAATATCTTTTTTGCGATTGGGCAGGTGGGGTATAAACGTCTGATGGAGGTGCATCCGATCCCTCAACATCAGGCTTTCTCATGGTTTTACCTTGGTGCAACGCTAATTGCATTACTTGGATGGCTGCTATTTGGTAATAAATCGATGATGCCGACAACGACTCTCCAGTGGGGCGTCTTACTGTGGTTGGGTATTGCAGCTTCAGGCATTGGCTACTTTATGTGGAACTATGGCGCAACCAAAGTGGATGCCGGAACCCTTGCTATTATGAATAACATGATGGTTCCAGCGGGGTTATTAGTGAATTTTGCTATCTGGCAACAACATCCGGATTGGCTGAGTTTTACCATAGGATCGAGCCTGATAGTTGCTTCTCTTTGGGTGCATAAGCGTTGGATCCTTTCGCGGCCTTCACATAAGACAAATTCTCCACGGCGTGGTCCGTCGTCGTCTCAGTAAACGCTTCAATAGCTGGCTGGCGCTGTTCTCCTTCACGGCAAGCTGCATACAGCCGGCTCCATAAACCGCTACCCAAGGTTTTGGTTTTTACTAGCCCTTGTTTTTCAAATGAATCAACCGCCCAGTGAGGTAGTGCGGCAATGCCCATTTTGGCTGCAACCATTTGGATTAAAATTAATGTGTTATCGACATTTTTCACATTAGGAGACACGCCCGCAGGTTGCAGAAAATGGCGCCAAACATCGAAGCGATCCCGTTGTACAGGGTAGATAAGCAGTGTTTCATCTGCCAAATCATGGGGCTCAATATGCGGCCTTTTGGCTAACGGGTGGTCATTCGCTACAATCAATTTCACTTCATAATCAAACATTGGCGTATAGTGGATGCCTTGATCTGGCAAAATGTCAGAGGTCATCACAATATCCAATTCCCTTGACAGTAATTCAGGTTGAGGGTCGAACGTCACCCCTGACTTAAAATCTACGCTGACTTGTGGCCAAGTTTGTCTGAATTGTTGTAATGCAGGGGTTAACCACTGAATGCAGCTATGGCATTCAATCGCGATGCGTAATGCACAAACCCCAGGCTCATTACATACTCGAATAGCATCTTTCACCAATGGCAGAACCTGTTGCGCCAATTGTAATAAGACTTCCCCTTGTGGCGTAAAGCGCAATGGCTGGCTTTTACGAACAAATAACCGGAAACCTAGCCGATGCTCTAAATCACTAAACTGATGTGATAAAGCAGATTGTGTCTGGTGCAAGTGAGTTGCTGTTGCCGCTAATGAACCGTATTGGCTGAGCGCTTGCAATGTTTTTAAATGTTTTAGTTCGATCATGAGAAACCTTCACGGTGACAATGAAAAATTTGCGCTTGTGCTTTATACAGTACCTGTTGATTATGGATGTGTAAACATCTAGACGGCTAAATATTTTAAGGGGTCAATATGTCTGTTATAAATCATACACTTGGTTTTCCACGTGTCGGTCTAAAAAGAGAGCTAAAACGTGCACAAGAAGATTATTGGGCAGGCAAGATTGACCAAGCCGCTCTATTAGAAACTGGTTATCAACTACGTGCACGTCATTGGCAGCAACAAAAAGAGGCGGGTGTTGAGTTATTACCCGTTGGTGATTTCGCTTGGTATGACCAAGTGCTGACAACCAGTTTGTTATTAGGCAATGTGCCGCTACGCCATCAAAATGAAGATGGTTCGATTGATTTAGATACCTTATTTCGTGTAGCCCGCGGTCGCGCACCAACGGGCAAACCCGCTCCAGCAGGTGAGATGACGAAGTGGTTCAATACTAACTACCACTATATCGTGCCTGAATTTCAAAAAGGGCAACAATTTTCTCTGTCTTGGACACAACTGTTTGACGAAGTCGATGAGGCATTAGTATTAGGCCATAATGTGAAACCGGTTATCATTGGCCCTATAACCTACCTTTGGTTAGGTAAAGTGAAAGGGGAACCATTTGACCGCTTATCATTATTGAATGAATTATTACCTGTTTATCAGGAGATCTTGTCGCGCTTAGCAGAAAAAGGTCTTGAGTGGGTGCAAATTGATGAGCCTGCATTAGTGTTAGATTTACCAGAACAATGGCAGCAAGCTTATCAGCAGGCTTACCAAGCGCTATCAGGCCAAATAAAAATACTGCTAACCACCTATTTCGATGGTATTAGTCACCATGTAGACTTGATTAAGCAACTCCCTGTGCAAGGTCTACATGTTGATGTGGTTGCAGGTGCTGATAATATTGAAAAACTACATCAAATACTGCCAGCAGACTGGGTATTATCACTAGGAATTATTAATGGTCGTAACGTATGGAAGGCTGACTTAGGGGAAAAATTCTTACAGGTGAAGCCGCTCTTAGGTCAGCGTGATATATGGGTAGGAACGTCATGTTCATTACTGCACAGCCCAATTGACTTAAATGATGAGACGCGTTTAGATGCCGAAGTAAAAAGCTGGTTTGCTTTCGCTATCCAAAAATGCGAAGAACTTGCTCTGTTAACAAAAGCGTTAAATCAGCCAACAGACAGCCATATTGCTGAATTAGATACATACAGCGCACCTATTCGAGCGCGTAGAACATCAGCTCGTGTGAATAATGCATCAGTGGCTCAGCGTTTGGCGGCAATCAGCGAAGGGGATACAGAACGTTATAGCCCCTATCCACAGCGAGCAGCGCGCCAACGTCAACGCTTTAACTTACCATTATGGCCAACAACCACGATTGGCTCATTTCCTCAAACAAGTGAAATCAGAACATTACGTTTAGACTTCAAAAAAGGGAATGTGGATAAAACCTACTATCGCACCAATATTAGTGAACATATTAAGCAAGCCATTAAAGAACAAGAAATTTTAGATATCGATGTCCTTGTGCATGGTGAAGCTGAACGTAATGACATGGTGGAATACTTTGGTGAGCACTTTGATGGCTATGTATTTACCCAAAATGGTTGGGTTCAAAGCTATGGTTCACGTTGCGTTAAACCGCCAGTGATTATTGGTGATATTAGTCGCCCAGAAGCCATTACGGTGGAGTGGGCAAAATATGCTCAATCTTTAACGGAGAAACCTGTCAAAGGGATGTTAACTGGCCCTGTCACTATTCTATGTTGGTCATTCCCACGTGAAGATGTTAGCCGTGAAACGATAGCGAAACAAATTGCGCTAGCGTTACGTGATGAAGTGGACGACTTACAAAAAGCGGGTATCGGTATTATTCAAATCGATGAGCCTGCACTGCGTGAAGGGTTACCATTGCGTCGAGACGAGTGGGCAGCTTACCTCAAATGGGCGGTTGATGCTTTCAAGCTCAGTGCTGCGATTGCGGATGACGACACGCAAATTCACACCCATATGTGCTATTGCGAATTCAATGACATCATGGATTCCATTGCGGCATTGGATGCCGACGTGATTACGATTGAAACATCACGTTCAGATATGGATTTGTTAGATGCATTCGAAGATTTTGATTATCCAAATGAAATTGGACCCGGTGTTTATGATATTCACTCACCAAATGTACCGAATGTGGAATGGATTGTTGCGCTATTAAGAAAGGCGGCGAAGCGTGTTCCGGTTGAGCGCTTATGGGTTAACCCAGATTGCGGCTTGAAAACTCGCGGCTGGCCAGAAACTCGCCAAGCATTAGCTAACATGGTTGAAGCTGCGAAACAGCTCAGAAATGAGCAGTAAAATGGCGATTAGTTAGTGTGTTAAAAAGGCAGGTTTCCCTGCCTTTTTAGAAAGTATTAACCAAATAATTTAGATTTTAGTAAGTTCATACCGATAGAAGCCAAATCGAGGTTTTCTGGGACTTCGCCATTTGGTGTGGCGCTATCAACCAACTGAGGAAGATATTTAGCAATCATTTCTGAGGTTGCTTGAGGCTCTAAGCCAACCTGTTGAGCTAATTCTTGGATATTTGCATTTCCAAAAACTTGCATTAATTGGCTGGCATCGATAGGTAAATTATTTCCTTCACTGATCCACGATGCAATAACACCGCCTAAGTCTTGCTCGTTAAATTTTTCGATAACACCTTGAAGGCCACCTTGCTCCTCAACCCAGTTTATTACTGATTGAAATTGTTGCATTTTATCGCCTGCAACCATACCCATCATTTGCTCAAATAACCCCATGTTATCTCCTAGGCAATCCGCCAATTTATGCTCTCATCCATAGTATGGAGCATTATTCAAAAAATTGTAGTCGGCTATTTTCAGCAATTTGAGTTTTAGGTCAATAGAAATGATGCATTGAATATAGCCCAGTAAAAAAAACACGGTTTGGCATTTGTGAATTAAACGTGAATAAACATAATGTGCATCACATTTTTTATCACATTATCCTGTGAAAGTGTGTTTGAGGTGCGGTGTTTTTTATTTTGTTTTAATTCAACTAATTATGCTTTATTTGTTGGTTTTTTATATTATCTCAAATGTGATATTAGTCATGTGTTTGTGAATTTTATTGTGTGAAAATTCACAACAGTCACGAAGATTAACAACATCAGGGGTCATTATGGGAAATTTCGTTAATAAAATTGGCGTGATTGGCCTAGGTTCTATGGGGATGGGGATCGCACAATCTCTTATAAAAAATAACATTCCCACCTATGGATTTGATTTAAACCAAGATGCATGCAAAAGCCTATTTAATGCAGGAGCAATTGCAGTGGGGCAAAATGCAGCGGAATTTGCCCATGAAATTGATGCTTTGTTGCTGGTAGTGGTTAATGGTCGTCAAGTTGAAGCCATTTTGTTTTCGGGTGAACAGCCTTTAGTTGAACAATTACGCCCCGGCACAGTTATTGTGCTGCACAGTACCTTGGCTGCGGAACAAACTAAAAATATCGCTCAGCGACTTGCTGTATATCAATTACCCCTTGTAGATGCGCCTATTTCAGGTGGCTCAATTAAAGCCGCTGAAGGGAAGTTGACCATCATGGCTTCAGGTGAACCAGCTCTATTTGAGCAGCTTTCACCCGTATTTAACGCTATTTCTGAGCGCTTGTATCGAGTAGGGAATGAAGTTGGCTTAGGTTCAACCGTCAAAACGATTCACCAGTTATTAGCTGGGGTACACATTGCTGTTGCGGCAGAAAGTATGGCTTTAGCCGCCAAAGCGGGTATTGAGCTTGACGTGATGTACGACATTGTCACTCATGCAGCTGGAAATTCATGGATGTTTGAAAACCGTATGCAACATGTCTTAGACGGTGATTATACGCCAAAATCCTCAGTAGATATTTTTGTCAAAGATTTAGGGCTAGTGATGGAAACAGGGAAAGCATTAAATTTCCCGCTGCCACTTGCTTCAACAGCCCATCAAATGTTTATTTCAGCGAGCAATGAAGGCTTTGGTCAGCAGGATGACAGCGCGGTGATCAAAACATTTAAAGGTATTACTTTACCGGAGAAAAAAGCATGACAGTGAAGTTAGGGGTAATAGCGGATGATTTTACCGGTGCGACAGATATTGCAGGCTTTATGGTGCAAAACGGTTGGAAGGTTGTTCAGTTATTGAATGAACCGGATGAGAGCACACCAGTACCACAAGATGTTGATGCGATAGTGATCAGTTTGAAAAGCCGTTCTTGTCCTGTCGATGAAGCTGTTAGTGCATCGACCAATGCGTGCAAGTGGCTGAAGCAGAAAGCAAATTGCCAGCAAATTTTCTTTAAATATTGCTCAACGTTTGATTCAACCGAAAAAGGCAATATTGGCCCCGTTACGGATGCATTAATGGCGCAACTGGGTACAAACTTAGCATTAGTTTGCCCCGCGCTACCCGTTAACGGTAGAACGGTGATTCATGGACATTTATTTGTGAATGGCCAGCTACTTAATGAAAGTGGCATGCAGCACCATCCTGTAACGCCAATGACCGACGCAAATTTATTGCGTGTGATGGAAAAACAATCAAAAGGTCAAGCCGGTCTAATCAAACTTGAAGATATTCAAAAAGGCAGTGAGGTTGTTAGCCAAAAACTGACCGAGTTAGCCCAACAAGGTGTGAGTTACGCGGTTGTTGATAGCTTAACAATGGATGATTTGCTCCCTATCGCACAAGCGGTTAAAGCGATGCCATTGTTGACAGGGGGTTCCGGTCTCGGTGCTGCACTGGCCAATGTGGATAGCCAATGTCCATGGGGCGGTACAACGCAACGAGGTGAAAAGCCAACAGGGAAAAACAGGAAAACAGTTGTTTTATCGGGAAGTTGCTCGGTAATGACTAACAAACAAGTTCAGGCTTATCAGCAAGTTGCTCCTGCAAAAATGTTGGATGTGGGTGAGTGTTTAAATAACCCTGAGTATGCCAAAACATTGGCAGATTGGGTGCAAGCACAGCAACTAACGGGTTTGGCGCCAATGCTTTATGCCACTCAATCACCTGAATTACTGAAAAAAACACAAGAGAAATACGGTGCTGCGGAGTCGAGTTTCGCGGTCGAGAAGGTATTTGGTGAGGTCGTCGCGCTGTTGCAAGCGAAAGGGTATGACACCTTTATTATTGCGGGTGGTGAAACCTCCGGAAAAGTGGTTCAAAGCCTTGGGACAGAACAATTAAGTATTGGCTCACCAATCGCCCCAGGTGTGCCATGGGTACAGGACTTAGCAAGCGGTAACTGGTTGGCGCTGAAATCAGGTAATTTCGGCCAAGAAAATTTCTTCCAGTTTGCACAGGAGATGTTTAATGAGTGATGAAAAGGCGCTGCGCCAAGAGTTAGTCGATTGGGCTAAATCAATGTTTAACCGCGGATACAGTAGCGGTGGTGCAGGAAATATTAGTGCTCGGTTACCTGATGGTTCGATTATTGTGACACCGACAAACTCCAGTTTTGGTGATTTAGACCCTAACAAACTGAGTAAACTCGATGCACAAGGCAATTGGATTGGGGGAGATAAACCGACAAAAGAAGTTTCTATGCATATGGCGATGTATTTGCAACGCCCTGATTGCCAAGCAGTTGTTCACCTTCACTCACCTTGGTTAACGGCGTTGTCTTGCTTACCGGGGTTAGATACAACAAATTGTTTACCTCCCATCACACCTTATTATGTGATGCGAGTGGGGAAATTACCATTGATTGAATACTTGCCACCGGGGGATGACCGAATTGGTGAGGAAATTGCAAAATTAGCACCGACACATAATGCGGTATTGCTATCAAATCATGGTCCGGTCGTGGGTGGCAAAACGTTAAGACAAGCTTTCTTCAATGCAGAAGAGTTAGAAGATACAGCTCGCTTATATATCACATTACGCCCACATGGCTTTACAACATTAACGCAAGAGCAAGTTGAACAGCTCGAAAGTCGTTATCCACAAAAGTAGCGAGGCGAAAATGGCTAAATTTGCTGCAAATTTAAGCATGATGTTTACCGAAGTGCCTTTTATACAGCGCTTTGAACGTGCTGCAAATGCGGGGTTCAAAGGTGTCGAATACCTCTTCCCTTATGAAGAAGATGCCGATGTCATTGCGGGGGAGCTGAGTAAACACCATCTAACACAAGCTCTGTTTAATATGCCAGCGGGAAATTGGGCACAAGGGGAGCGTGGTATGGCTTCGATCCCAGGTCGTGAGAAAGAATTTGCCGAAGGCGTACAAACGGCCTTGAAATACGCAAAAGCCTTAGGCTGTAAACAAGTTCATGCGATGGCGGGGAAAGTGAATGAAAACTATACACTTGAACAGCAAACTGCATGCTATATCAAAAATATTCAATATGCGGCGGATGTGATGGCTGAGCACGGTATTCGTGTGCTTATCGAACCCATCAATACCCGCGATATGCCCGGATACTTTTTGACGACACAAAAACAAGCTGAAGCATTACTACCTGAAATTGCTCGTGAAAATGTATTTATCCAGTTGGATTTATATCACTGCCAAATTATGGAAGGTGATTTATTGAAAACAATTGAACGTTTATGGGGTAAATTTAGTCACATTCAGATAGCGTCAGTTCCTTATCGTCATGAACCGGATAGCGGTGAAGTCAATTACCCATGGATTTTTAAGCAGTTGGATGAAATGGGGTATGAAGGCTGGTTAGGATGTGAATACCATCCTGCAGGCCGCACCGAAGATGGATTAGGCTGGCTTAAACAAGCAAATTCATAATTAGGAGAACCTATGCTCCCTTCTGAGCGTCGTGATTTTATTTACCGTTACGTGCATGAACATCAAACCGTATCGATCAGTGACTTGGTTGAGCTAATGAATGTCTCTCATATGACAGTGCGACGTGATATTCGGATGTTAGAAGAAGAAGGGAAGGTACTCAGTATTAGTGGTGGCGTTAAGTTAAATGATGTGCTGCGCCAAGAGTTACCTTGGAGTGAAAAAGCGCGGTTACATCATCGCCATAAGCGTGAAATTGGCCAGTTTGCCAGCTCACTAGTTGAAGATGGGCAAGTGGTTTATCTCGATGCGGGAACAACTACCTTTGAGATAGCACGCGTACTCGGCGAGCGTTTCAACTTAACGATTGTCACTAATGATTTTTCGATTATGCAGTACTTAATGAATAAGTCGCAGCTAAACCTATACCACACCGGGGGATTGGTGGATAAACGTAACCATTCTAGTGTAGGGAATACGGCTGCGATGATGCTGAAAACCCTCAATGTTGATATTGCTTTTATCAGCACCAGTTCATGGGATTTGCAGCACGGGGTTTCTACCCCGCATGAGGAAAAGGTTCAGATAAAACAAACGCTATTGGATGTTGCTCGCCGTTGTGTGCTGGTTTCAGACAGTAGTAAGTTCGGCAAATATGGCATGTTTCGTGTTTGCCCATTGAATCAATTGCACGACATCATTTGTGATGATCAGTTGCCAACTGATGTGGTGCAGCGGATAACAGAACAAAATATAAAACTTCATTTAATCAAGACATAAAACATAAATAATCTTACCTAAAACTGCATAGCCAGTTAAAAGGCTATAGCAAGGAGAATTACAATGAAAGTTATTATTACTGGTGGCGCAGGCTTTCTGGGCCAGCAGCTAGCCGCTGCTTTGCTTAAAAATAGCCAGGGTTTAAAATTTGACCACCTTGTTTTAGCCGATATTCAGTGCCCTACATCACCGGTTGAAGATGCCAGAGTCAGTAGCGTCGCGTTAGATTTAACGCAAGCAGGGGCGGCTGATAAACTGATTGATGCACAAACCGATGTGGTTTTCCACCTTGCAGCTATCGTAAGTAGCCACGCTGAAAGTGATTTTGACTTGGGTATGAAGGTTAACTTTGAAGCCACTCGTCAATTATTGGAAGTCGCTCGTGCCAAGAACCCTGCAATCAAATTTATGTTCACCAGCTCCCTCGCTGTGTTTGGTGGTGAGCTACCTGATGTCATCACAGACTTGTGTGTCGTTAACCCACAATCGTCCTATGGTGCTCAAAAAGCTATGTGTGAATTGATGGTGAATGACTATTCACGTAAAGGCTTTGTTGATGGCCGTGTGATGCGTTTACCAACCATTAGTATTCGTCCGGGTGTGCCAAATAAAGCCGCCTCTTCATTCGCAAGTGGCATTATTCGTGAGCCATTAAATGGGGTTGAAAGTGTTTGTCCTGTCTCCCCTGACCTCGCGTTATGGTTATCTAGCCCTGAAACTGTGATTAACAACTTTATTCATGCGGTCAGTATCCCTGCTGAAAAATTTGGTAAATCACGCACTGTGAACCTGCCAGGTATCACC
Source organism: Providencia sp. PROV048 (assembly GCF_033688165.1). Taxonomy (NCBI): domain Bacteria; kingdom Pseudomonadati; phylum Pseudomonadota; class Gammaproteobacteria; order Enterobacterales; family Morganellaceae; genus Providencia; species Providencia sp. PROV048. The sequence goes on from NZ_CP096360.1 coordinate 611,109, forward strand.
GTTACCGTCCAAGGTATGATCGATGCTCTGCGTGATGTTGCAGGCCAAGAAGCTGTGGATCTTATTCGCTTTGAGCCTGATGAAGCCATTAACCGTATTGTGGCGAGCTGGCCGGGCAAATTTGATATCAGCCGTGCATTGGATCTCGGTTTTCGTGCAGATGGCTCGTTTGGTGATGCGATCCGTTCGTTTATCACCCACCACGGTTCGTCTAAGTAGGAGATAGCCTATGTCCTATATTCCTGTTATTGGCCTCGCAGTGGCCATATTTGTCCTGATCTTCTTAGTATTACGAACGCGTGTTCATGCGTTATTAGCAATGCTAATTGCTGCAGCAATCGCGGGTATATCCGGTGGTTTGACTGCGGCAGAGACCGTGACAGTCATTACAAAAGGCTTTGGGTCAACACTCGGTAGCATCGGTATTGTTATCGGACTCGGGGTAATGATGGGAAGGGTGCTGGAAGTTTCAGGTGCTGCTGAACAGATCGCTTATAGCTTTATCAAATGGTTAGGAAAAAAACGTGAAGAATGGGCGCTGGCAATTACCGGTTATATTGTCAGTATTCCTATCTTCGTTGATTCCGCTTTTGTGATTTTATACCCATTGGCAAAAGCATTAGCCAAAAATGGTAAACGTAGCATACTGACTTTAGGCGTTGCACTCGCTGGTGGGTTAGTGGTAACACACCATACTGTTCCACCAACACCAGGTCCTTTAGGCGTTGCCGGTATTTTTGGTGTCGATGTTGGCGCAATGATCCTAGCTGGAATGAGCCTCGCTATTCCTTGTGTTATCGGTATTGTTCTTTATGCAAAATGGTTAGGGACTAAATACCCTGAATTTATGCCAGATGAAACGGGTAGTGAAGACCTGAAAGAAGTTCACGCTCGTTATATGGAAGAAAAAGCGAATAAACCATTACCAAGCCTGTTCTTATCGCTTTTACCGATTATTACGCCTATTTTGTTAATTTTCATAAATGCAATCAATGGGTTAATGCTAAAAACGGAATCTTTCCAAGGCATGGAAAGCAATTGGTACTTCCAAACGTTTCAATTTTTAGGTGCACCGATTATCGCATTATCAATTAGTGTGTTGATCTCTGTTTACACATTAATGCCAAAAGCAACAAAAGAAGAAGTCATCGACCGTATGGAAGAGGGCTTGCAAGCTGCCGGTATCATCCTACTTGTAACGGGGGCTGGTGGTGCATTAGGTGCAGTACTGCGTGATAGTGGCACAGGAAATATTCTTGCAGAACACGTGGCAAATCTGCCGATTACACCTGTATTGATTCCGTTTATCATCGCAACGTTGGTTCGTTTGATTCAAGGTTCGGGTACAGTAGCAATGATTACTGCAGCATCTATTTCTGCACCAATTATTAGCCAAATACCTGATATTAACTTATTGGTCGCGGCGCAAGCGGCAACCATGGGGTCTCTGTTCTTCGGTTACTTCAACGATAGCCTGTATTGGGTGGTGAACAGAATGATGGGAATTAAGGACGTTAAACAACAAATCATTGTTTGGTCTATTCCGACCACCATTGCGTGGGCGATAGGTCTAGTTGGTGTCCTCATTCTTGATGTAATTCTCTAACATAGCGTTATCAGTTTTAGTTCTGCCAAATAATCAAAGCGCCCAGTCATTTGGGCGCTTTTTTCGTTATGTCAAACTTTCATCTATACTGATGACAATGGATGTTAAAGAGAAATAAAGCTAATGAATATATGTGATTCAAATCACTAAATGATGAAATCAAACTTTTATTACTTTCATTAAAGGTGACGGCCATCACTAAAAATTTATCGTTTTCTCGTTATATTACAAATAACGATTAATCAGTATCGACTGATTTAATGATGCCATTGTGTAAAGGAGTTTGAAATGTCCGACGTTTTCCACTTAGGTTTAAAGAAAAGTGACTTACAGGGTGCGACCGTAGCGATTGTTCCTGGGGATCCTAACCGTGTTGAAAAAATTGCACGTCTGATGGATAACCCTGTACACCTTGCGTCATTACGTGAATACACCTCTTGGCGTGGTGAACTTGACGGAAAAGCCGTCATTGTTTGTTCAACGGGTATTGGTGGTCCATCAACCTCGATTGCCGTAGAAGAACTGGCACAACTTGGTATCCGTACTTTCTTACGTATTGGTACAACAGGTGCAATTCAAGAAGATATCAATGTCGGTGATGTGTTAGTCACTACGGGAGCTGTACGTTTAGATGGTGCTAGCCAACACTTTGCACCATTAGAATACCCTGCAGTTGCTGATTTTAACTGCACCAATGCGCTTTATGCTGCTGCGAAAGACGCGGGCGCAACCGTTCATGTCGGTGTCACTGCATCATCAGATACCTTCTACCCAGGTCAAGAACGCTATGATACCTATACCGGCCGTGTAATGCGTCACTTCAGAGGGTCGATGAAAGAGTGGCAAGACATGGGCGTGATGAACTATGAAATGGAGTCAGCGACATTACTGACCATGTGTTCAAGTAGTAAAGGCTTGCGTGCAGGTATGGTGGCTGGTGTTATTGTAAATCGTACCCAGCAAGAAATTCCAAATGAAGCGTTACTGAAGAAAACGGAAGGTAACGTATTAAGTATTGTGGTTGAAGCTGCACGCCGCTTACTGTAGTCCGTGATTTACTGGCCCGTTTACTTGACTTTCACTCGGTTGTGGACAAAAAGTAAGCGGGCTTAGTCCTTTTACATACCTCTTATTTCTCTTTATTTCCTTTATAAATGTTACAATTGTTAATCAATTTACAGGAAATATTCTGATCCTCTTATTCGCTAGATCTGTTATTGTCATAAAAACAATTATCAATATTATGTGCCCTTAAATTGTTCAGGTTACATTTGTTTTATTGCTAACTGGAATGAAAGCTGTAGGGCGAAAAGGAATTATTATGTCAACAACACCTTATCTTCATCCTTCTGTTTTGCCTTTAAAAGGCGGTATTAACTTCCGCGATCTTGGTGGTAAAAAACTCGCTAATGGTGGGAAGATCAAGCCTGGAGTCCTGTTTCGTTCCGGTGCGTTAGACCGATTGACTCAAGAGGACGAAGCTGTTCTACGTTCACAAAATCTTTTCCAAATCATTGATTATCGTGATGAAGCTGAAATCTTAGATAAGCCTGATGTCATTTGGCAAGGCGCGCATTATGTGCATGCACCAGCAAATCCGTTAGCAAAAGAGGTCACAGCAAATTTAGATAAACTTACGCCAGAAATATTGGAACAATTTGACCCGCAAGCTTTTATGTTCCGTTTATATGAATTATTACCACTGAACAATCCTGCTTATTACCAATTGGTCAATTTACTCAAACAGCCAGAAAAAGGTGGTATCGTACAACACTGTGCGGTAGGAAAAGACCGCACAGGGGTCGGTTCTGCACTCGTATTATTTGCGTTAGGTGCAGATTTAGACACTGTAATGGAAGATTACTTACTGACTAATGAAACACTTGCACCATACCGCAAACACTTACTCGAAGAGCACGCAAAAACGATGGACGAAAATATCGTGAAAAAATTTGAGTATGTCTATTCAGTACGTGAAGACTTCTTGAGAACAGCTCTAAACAGTATTGAAAGAGAGTATGGCAATGTAGATCAATGGTTAGAAAAAGATTTTGGCCTAGGGAAACAGCAACGAGAAGCACTACAAAGTCAATTTTTGGACTAAGTCGTACTAACTGAAACATGAGTTGTGGATGAGCCATTTTTCTATATCCACAACTCGGTTTTTCCAAAGGTGTTTTTGCTTTGTTTAACTTTGATTTACTACTTTTTCGCTACAGTATTCTGATTATCCCCTAATGAAAGGAACTGACCGTGACACTCAATGAAATTGTCACCATAGTGACGGACTTTACACGCGAACATGAAGTATGGGCGCTTCCTATTATTTTCTTTTTGGCGTTTGGGGAGTCTCTGGCATTTCTGTCACTTTTGTTACCTGCAACGGTTATTTTACTCGGGCTTGGCGCTTTGATTGGTGAAAGTAATATTACTTTCTGGCCAATATGGTTAGCGGCTGCACTCGGTGCTTTCTTTGGGGACTGGCTCTCTTATTGGATTGGTTATCATTACAAAGAAAATGTACGTCATATGTGGCCAATTTCTCGAAACCCGCAAATGATTGATAAAGGGCAGCGTTTCTTTGACCGTTGGGGTATCTGGGGAATTTTCTTTGGGCGCTTCTTCGGGCCTTTACGAGCCATTGTTCCCTTGGTTGCTGGGATTTGCGCAATGCCACAACGGCATTTCCAGCTCGCCAATATCGCCTCTGCGATGATTTGGGCATTTGGTATTTTAGCGCCAGGGGCGCTGGGCCTAAAGTGGTTCGCAAGTTGGATAGGCTAAGCTTGCGAAGCGCTTCGCAAAATTTTCTTCAATGGCTAAATTACCTCTGGACACTTATACAGTATCCCATTACCTTACACTAGACTTTGTAAAGTAAGGATTTAACCGTGGATACCTCTCTTTTATATGCTGTCATTGGTGTGCTGAGTGGCGTTTTAGTTGGTGGTTTAGCAACTTGGTTCTCTATTGCCCAAAAAATTGCGCAAAAAGATCAGGAACTGCAGCAACTCAATCGTCAACTTGCAGCGAGTGACGAAAAAAATATTCATCTTGCGCAATGGAAAGAGGAATATGACAGGCTAGATCAAGAACTGCGTACTCAAAGGGATATCAATCGAGAGCAAGAAGCGGAACTTCGCGAGGTCATCACCCGTTTTGAGCAAAACCAGTTAGCAAATGAAGAGAAACAACGCATTTTACAAAATAGTGAACAACGGCTGACAGCGCAATTCGAAAACCTAGCAAATCGTATTTTTGAGCAAAATGAGCGGCGTGCATCTGAGCAACAACAGAAAAGCCTATTGGCGATGTTGTCACCTTTTCGTGAGCAATTAGATGGTTTTCGTCAGCAAGTTCAGCAAAGTTTTGGTGAAGAGGCCAAAGAACGCCACACTTTAACCTATGAGATTAGGCAATTACAGCAACTCAACAATCAAATGACCAAAGAAGCTGTTAACCTGACACGCGCTCTGAAAGGAGATAACAAAATTCAAGGGAACTGGGGAGAAACCATTCTGACTCGGATCCTAGAAGTCTCAGGTTTACGTGAAGGAAGTGAATTTGAAACCCAAGTTAGTATCAACACAAGTTATAATAGCCGCTATCAACCAGATGTGATTATTCATCTTCCTGAAGGTAAAGATGTGGTCGTTGATGCCAAAATGTCGCTGGTTTCTTATGAACATTACTTCAATAGCGAAGATCCACATGAACAGCAACAAGCACTAAAAAACCATGTGGCATCTATTCGCAACCATATGCGTATGTTGAGCCGTAAGGATTACCATCAGTTACCGGGAATTCGTTCATTGGACTACGTTTTAATGTTTATCCCTATTGAACCTGCTTATTTACTGGCTTTGAAAGAGGCTCCCGAGTTACTTGATGAAGGAATTAAACAGAATATTATGTTAGTTTGTCCTTCAACATTGTTAGTCGCAGTGAGAACGATTAATAATATGTGGCGATATGAACGCCAAGGGCAAAATGCTCAGGAAATAGCAAATAGAGCAGCGAAAATGTATGACAAGCTGCGCTTGTTTGTGGATGATATGCAAGTTTTAGGCACCAGTCTTGATAAAGCGAATAATACTTACCTATCGGCGATGAAACGCCTTGCCGAAGGACGTGGAAATTTAATTAGCCAAGCGGAAAGTTTTAAAGAGCTCGGAGTCGAAATTAAGCAGCCTATCGAGCCTCAATTAGTTGAGCGGTCTGATACGTCTAATTGTGCGGAATCTTAGACTTCTGATAGGGTTTTGGCTCAAAGACTGTTACACTTCCTACAAAAGTTTGAATGATAAGCAGGCATAAGAGAAATGACTGAACCAACTAAAGAAACCATTGATTTCGGTTTCCGTACTGTCGGCAAAGAAGATAAAGCTGGCCTAGTAGCGAATGTTTTTCACTCAGTAGCATCAAAATATGACTTAATGAATGATTTGATGTCATTTGGTATCCATCGTATTTGGAAACGTTTTACTATTGAAGCGAGCGGAGTACGTCGTAATCAGCGAGTACTTGACTTGGCTGGTGGAACGGGTGACTTAACCGCTAAATTTTCACGTTTAGTGGGTGAAAAAGGCGAAGTCATACTCGCAGACATTAATGACTCAATGCTAAAAATGGGGCGTGAGAAATTACGTGACCTAGGTATTGTCGGTAATGTTAATTATGTACAAGCCAATGCGGAAGAACTGCCATTCCCTGATAACTATTTTGATTGTATTACAATCTCTTTTGGCCTGCGTAATGTCACCGACAAAGATAAAGCGCTACGCTCTATGTTCCGAGTGCTAAAACCAGGTGGGCGTTTATTGGTACTAGAGTTCTCAAAACCAATTATTGAGCCTTTGAATAAAGCTTATGATGCTTATTCATTCCATATACTCCCTCGTATTGGTCAGGCGATCGTTAATGATCCAGATAGCTATCGTTATTTAGCTGAGTCAATCCGCATGCATCCAAACCAAGAAACACTAAAAGGTATGATGGAAAATGCAGGTTTTGAACAGGTGTCGTACACCAATATGACAGGTGGAATTGTCGCATTGCACAAAGGGTTTAAATTCTAAGATGGAAGCACCATCAACACATACCGAAAATCAAAATACAGTTTTGTATTCTTTGATAACAGCATTGATGGAAACCTCTCTTAACCACGTGTTGTTTAAAGAAAAAGTTCTACAGCCTGCTAGAATGCGTTTGGCTGGTAAAGTTATGGCGATTGAACTTAAAGAACTGAATAAAACGTTAACACTTGTTTTTGCTGAAAATCATGTTGATGTGTTAAGCCAGTGGGTTGAGCCTGCGGACTGTACCATTAAAACATCCATCTTTACGCTTGTTAAATTGAAAGACAAACAGCAATTATCTCAACTTATCAATCGTGGTGATATCGTGATTGAAGGGGATATGCAAATTGTGCAGCACTGGTCTTCTTTACTCGATTTAGCAATTTGGAATCCTGCTCACTATCTATCACCGTATATCGGTGATGTTGCAGCTGAAGGGCTTAGTAAATTACTGAATAAAGGTGCGTGCCTTGCATCTCATTTAGTAAAACAGCAAAAAACGTATATCAAAGACGCAATAATTGAAGAGTGGAAAATGGCTCCTAGCCAACTTGAACTTGCTCATTTTAGTGATGGAGTCGAGCAAGTAGAAAATTCATTGAGTGCGCTTGAACAACGGTTAAGCCAGTTGGAGGAGAAGAATGACACCCGGTGAAATAAAACGACTTTACTTCATTATTCGGGTTTTTCTCTCTTACGGATTAGACGAGTTAATCCCCAAAATTAAACTAACGTTACCATTACGAATCGGGCGCTTAGGCTTATTTTGGATTAAAAATAAGCATAAAGATAAAGCATTGGGCGAAAGGCTTCGTCTTGCTTTGCAAGAACTTGGGCCTGTTTGGATTAAATTTGGCCAAATGTTATCGACTCGTCGAGATCTTTTCCCTCCTGCGATCGCAGATCAACTTTCGCTATTGCAAGACAAAGTGGCGAGTTTCGATGGCAAACTGGCGCGAAGCTATATTGAAGAGTCTCTCGAAGGGCCACTAGAACAGTGGTTTGATGACTTTGATGAGCAAGCTTTAGCGTCTGCGTCCATTGCTCAGGTTCATACCGCAATATTAAAAGAAAATGGCAAAGATGTTGTCATCAAGGTGATTCGTCCTGATATTTTGCCAATTATTAAAGCTGACATTAAATTAATGTACCGCATTGCAAATTGGGTTCCTTTGTTGCCAGATGGGCGACGATTAAGACCAAAAGAAGTCGTGCGTGAATATGAAAAAACATTGATTGACGAGCTGAATTTGCTCCGTGAATCAGCAAATGCCATTCAGCTTCGTCGTAACTTTGAAAATAGTGCAATGCTGTATGTACCAGAGGTCTATCCAGATTATTGCCGTGAAAACGTGATGGTCATGGAGCGTATCTACGGGATCCCAGTTTCCGATATTGCTGCGCTTAAAGCGCAGGGGACCAATATGAAACTGCTGGCAGAGCGCGGTGTTAAAGTCTTCTTTACACAGGTTTTCCGTGACAGTTTTTTCCATGCAGATATGCATCCAGGCAATATCTTTGTGAGTTACGATCATCCAGAAGATCCTCAGTACATAGGGATAGACTGTGGAATAGTCGGTTCATTAAACAAAGAAGACAAACGCTATTTGGCGGAAAACTTTATTGCTTTTTTTAATCGTGATTACCGCAAAGTTGCAGAGTTGCACGTTGACTCGGGCTGGGTTCCTTCAGACACAAATGTAGAAGACTTTGAGTTTGCTATCCGTACCGTATGTGAGCCTATTTTTGAGAAACCATTGGCTGAAATTTCATTTGGGCAAGTATTATTAAATTTATTTAATACAGCACGCCGTTTCAATATGGAAGTTCAGCCACAATTAGTCTTATTACAAAAAACACTGCTGTATGTAGAAGGGCTAGGACGGCAGCTTTATCCCCAACTTGATCTCTGGAAAACAGCAAAGCCCTTCCTTGAAGACTGGGTTCATAGCCAAGTAGGGATACCTGCAATTACCCAAGCATTAAAAGAAAAGGCACCTTATTGGGCAGAAAAAATGCCTGAAATTCCTGATTTGATTTATGGTGCTTTGAGACAGCATAAATATTTACAATCGAATATTGACCAACTAACGCAGCAACTGAAAAGTCAGCGTAATAAACAACGAAAATCTCAGTACCTTTTAGGTATCGGTGCCACATTTATACTCTGTGGGACTCTATTCCTTATTTCTAATCTCACACCGTTTGGAGTTGTGTTTATGGTTGCAGGAGCGCTGTCTTGGTTGTTTGGTTGGAGTAAAACCGGCGGTAATTAAGTAAACTTTGTTTTGCGACAAGTTTATAAGGCTGTGAACATTTCCGTATTTTGTGTTGGTTGTATATAATAGATCTCATAACATTGATCCCAAAACTATATAGAGGTATTAACAATGGAATCAACTTTCGCAATGGCTGCTTTCGGTAGTCCTTGGCAGCTCATTATCATTGCTTTACTTATTATTTTAATTTTCGGCACCAAAAAATTGCGTTCTTTAGGCTCAGACTTGGGTGAATCACTCAAAGGCTTTAAAAAAGCAATGAACGATGACGAAAAAGCAAAAGCAGAACAAGAAAAGCAAGATGCTGACTTCGCACCTAAAAATATTACTGAACAACAGGCTGCTGAGAAGAAAGAAAGCCCAGTTGAGAGCAAAAATAAAGAGCAGGGTTAAACCGTGTTTGACATAGGTTTTAGTGAACTGTTGCTTATTGCAGTTATTGGTCTCGTTGTATTAGGCCCTGAGCGGTTACCAGTGGCAGTGAGGACTGTCGCTGGGTGGATCCGTGCGATGCGTTCTATGGCTGCAAATGTACAAAATGAGTTAACGCAAGAGTTAAAATTGCAGGAGCTACAGGACACGCTGAAAAAGGTTGAAGAAAAGGCTAATTTAGAAGCACTTTCTCCTGAACTTAAGCAGTCCATGGAAGAATTGCGTACAGCTGCACAATCGCTTAAAAGCGGCTACCAAGAGACAACCAATGATATTGAAACAGAGTTAAATAAAGCAAAAGAGATCACTGACAGTTACGATAGTGCTGTAAAGGAAGCGAAAGATAATACTCAGCAACCTGAAGAGTCTGATCCAAACCCTGAACATGCAGCTAAAATGGCTGCCGTTGTTGAGGATGAAAAAACGGAAGATTCAACAGCTGTAAAAACAGTAGGATCACTCGAAGCTAATGTAAAAAACTCTAATCAAACTGAAAGTGAAAAATAACACATGGCTGTAAATGATACACAACCACTTATTAGCCACCTCATTGAACTTCGTAAACGGCTGCTAAACTGTTTAATTACCGTATTAATTGTTTTTGCTGCCCTTGCTTATTTTTCAAATGATATCTATCGGCTGGTAGCAGCCCCTTTGATTGATAAGCTGCCAGTAGGTTCGCAAATGAGTGCGACAGATGTGGCGTCAACATTTTTTACCCCAATTAAATTGACAATGATGGTATCGGTTTTTGTATCGATTCCCGTTATTCTCTATCAAATTTGGGCTTTCATTGCGCCTGCCTTATACAAGCATGAACGCAAACTCATGTTGCCTTTGCTTGTCTCAAGTAGCTTCTTGTTTTATTTGGGAATGGCATTTGCCTACTTCGTTGTTTTTCCGCTCGCATTTGGTTTCTTTGTTAAAACAACCCCTGATAGCGTCAACTTTATTCCAGATATCAGTAAATACCTTAGTTTTGTCATGACATTATTCATGGCTTTCGGTGCCGCATTTGAAGTACCTATTGCAATTATTTTACTGTGTTGGACTGGCGTGACTACACCAGAATCACTGAAACGTAAACGTCCTTATATTTTAGTCGGGGCATTTATCGTTGGGATGTTTTTAACACCGCCGGATGTACTCTCTCAAACTTTACTTGCTGTTCCAATGTATTTGCTTTTTGAACTTGGTGTCCTGTTATCTAATTTCTATGTTGGTAAAGGCAGAAATCGGCAAGAAGGGGCAGAGGAAGAAGAAAAAGAAGAGTCCTGATTTGCACTAAATAGCGGTTATTTGAAATGTAAAATGATGAAAAGCCCTCTAGATAGGGCTTTTTTATTGCTTGAACGCTTGAAATATTTAATCTGTATTTTTTTTAAATTGTGTATTATCAAGCACTTTAGGTACACTTTTATTTAAAATATTCAGTAAAAGAATAGAGCGATACTCACCATTAGGCTCATCAAAAATAGCTTGTACACCCGCAAAAATACCCTCCGTAATGGTAACCTGATCACCATGCTTTGGCATATCTGGTGCAACGGTATGACTAATGGGAGCTTGTTGTAACAGCTCAATAATTTTTTCGGGGACTTCTACTGGCAATTGGCCAAAACGAATAAAATGGCTTACCCCTCTTGTTGATTGGATTGTTGTTGTATGAATTTCATTGTGATCAAATTTCACAAATAAGTAATTTGGGAACAGCGCTTCTTGCACAGTCATTCTTTTCCCTCTAACCACTTTTTCCATTTCGGTCATGGGGGTCATACAAATAACATTCTGTCGGTTTAAATGCTCCAGAGCACGCTCAATTTGGCCTCGTTTGCAATAAAGCAAATACCATTTTTCCATTTTTTGAATTCCATCTGACAAAACTATGTTTATGATAACAAATTACGACATAACAATGTGACTAATGAATAATGGCACCATATTATTGATATACTTAGGTCTATATTAATCAATATATTCTTATGATAACTGTAGTGCAAAAACTAAATCAGTAGGAGACATAATGGATATCTTTTTGTTGAGTAACGGTAAGCTACCAGGCAACCCTGTATGGCTTAGCTACGCCTTACCTCGAATCAAAGAAATGATTGTTCGTAAAAACATAAAGTCAGCAGTTTTGGTTCCTTATGCGGTTCTTCGAGGTTCACATGATGAGAGAGCTGAACAACTTTCGGAAGCGTTGGGAATAAAAGTCACGACTATTGAGCACTTTTCTAGCCCTGTAGAAGCGATTGAGCAAGCTGAATGTATTCTTGTCAGTGGCGGTAATACTTGGTGGCTGAATAAATGCCTACATGAAAATGGGCTGATCGTTGCTATTCAACGTGCGGTTCGTGAGCGTGGTGTACCTTATATCGGCTGGAGCGCGGGATGTAATGTAGCGACGCCAAGTATTCGTACTACGAATGATATGCCTGTTAGCAATGCTGCTATTATGCCTTCTCTAGGGTTATTTCCATTACAAATTAACCCCCACTATATTGATGCCCATATTTCTGGCCATATGGGCGAAACTCGTGATGAGCGATTACAAGAGTTTTGTGTGATTAATCCTCATGAAGTTGTTGTTGCACTCAGGGAGGGAAGTGGGTTACAAATTAAAGGTAATGAGCTTCACTATTTCAGCGGAAAAGATGAAGGTTTTAAACTATTTCAGCATAATAAAACATTCTCAGAACAATTTAATACAGTACTATTAGAAAAATTAGTGCCTTTTGATTGCCAGTAAAATGGTATACTAAGCCAGAAAAAGATTGATTTTAAAGTGTTTTAGGCAGTAACTTGTAACCTTGGCCGGACGTCTTATAATGAGACTCCCTCTGTAACAGTAAAAGAAGATAATGAAATACCGTGACCTTAGAGATTTCATCTCGCAACTTGAAAAACAAGGCGAGTTAAAACGTATTACAATGGAAGTCGACCCCTATTTGGAAATGACTGAAATTGCAGATCGCACACTAAGAGCAGGGGGACCGGCCCTATTATTTGAAAATCCCAAAGGTTATAACATGCCTGTCTTATGTAACCTGTTTGGCACAACTAAACGTGTTGCAATGGGAATGGGGCAAGAGGACATAAAAGCCTTACATGATGTAGGAAAATTACTTGCCTTCCTAAAAGAACCTGATCCTCCAAAAGGTTTCCGTGACCTCTTTGATAAGCTTCCAAAATTTAAACAAGTTCTGAATATGCCAGCTAAACGGTTAAGTTCGGCTGCCTGTCAGGAACAAATTTGGGCCGGTGAAGACGTCGATCTGACAAAGATCCCTGTTATGCATTGTTGGCCAGAAGATGCAGCGCCTTTAATTACATGGGGGCTGACAGTCACTAAAGGTCCTCATAAAGAAAGGCAAAATTTAGGTATTTATCGTCAGCAAGTTCTTGGAAAAAATAAAGTCATTATGCGTTGGCTATCCCATCGCGGTGGTGCTTTGGATTTTCAAGAATGGTGCCAAGCTCATCCAGGCGAAAAATTTCCTGTTGCTGTCGCACTTGGCGCAGACCCCGCAACCATTTTAGGCGCGGTCACACCAGTCCCGGACACATTATCAGAATATGCTTTTGCGGGGTTACTGCGCGGTAATAAGACTGAGGTTGTTAAATGCATATCGAATGACCTCGAAGTTCCCGCAGGCGCCGAAATTATTTTAGAAGGGTATATTGAGCCGGGCGAAATGGCCCCTGAAGGCCCTTATGGTGACCATACTGGTTACTATAATGAAATCGATACTTTCCCTGTATTTACCGTGACTCATGTGACTCAACGCCGCGATGCAATTTATCACTCAACTTATACAGGAAGACCACCCGATGAGCCTGCAGTATTAGGCGAAGCGTTAAACGAGGTCCTTGTCCCTATTCTTCAAAAGCAATTTCCTGAAATTGTTGATTTTTATCTTCCACCAGAAGGATGTTCATACCGTCTTGCTGTAGTGACAATGAAAAAACAATATGCAGGACATGCCAAAAGGGTCATGATGGGGGTCTGGTCATACCTGCGCCAATTCATGTACACTAAATTTGTTATTGTTTGTGATGATGATATTAATGCACGAGACTGGAAAGATGTTATCTGGGCAATTACCACACGAATGGACCCAGCTCGTGACACGGTGATGATGGAAAACACACCCATAGATTATCTCGACTTCGCTTCTCCTGTCTCAGGATTAGGTTCAAAAATGGGGCTTGATGCTACCAATAAATGGCCAGGTGAGACAGATCGTGAGTGGGGGCGTCCTATCGTAATGACAGAGAGCGTTAAATCTCGCATTGATGATATTTGGGAACAATTAAATATTTTTGATAAAAAATAAGAGGGAAACCATGGCAACTTTAAGCTGTAAAGTAACATCTGTTGAATCTATCACGGATACGGTTTATCGGGTGATTTTGTTGCCAGATGGTCCTTTTCATTTTAAAGCAGGCCAATATTTGATGGTCGTGATGGATGAGCGTGACAAACGACCATTCTCAATGGCTTCTACCCCAAATAATAAAGAAACGATTGAATTACATATTGGTGCTTCTGAGATTAATTTATACGCAATGGCTGTAATGGATCGAATTTTGGATCAAAAACGTATAAATATTGACATTCCTCACGGTAAAGCTTGGTTTCGGGAAAATAGCAGTAACGCAATGATTTTAATTGCAGGTGGAACAGGTTTTTCCTATACCCACTCTGTATTGCTAGCGGCATTAGCTGAAAACCCAAATCGTGACATAACTTTCTATTGGGGCGGTCGTCAATTGGAGCACTTATATGATCTTGGTGAACTACAGGCGCTTAGTGAAAGTTATCCTAATTTAAAGATCACCCCTGTTGTAGAACAGCCAGATGAACTATGGCGAGGAAGGACAGGAACGGTTCTTAGTGCAGTGCTTGAGGATTTTGGTGACTTATCAAGCCATGATATCTATATTGCAGGTCGTTTTGAAATGGCCAAAATAGCCAGAGAACGGTTTTGTAATGAACGCGGAGCTAAATCGGAGCAGTTATTTGGTGATGCTTACGAATTCATTTAACCCGTCCTAGTTCAAATTGTAGGGGTGTTGTCTTCGCTCATTCGCCCTAGTCACATACTTGTGTATGCTCCTAGGGTCTTATTCACTTGCCGCCTACCTACAATCCGAACTATGAGGGTTAAACTTGTTGTAGGTTTTGCATGAAAACCACATAAGTTCAAATTGTAGGGGTGTTGTCTTCGCTCATTCGCCCTAGTCACATACTTGTGTATGCTCCTAGGGTCTTATTCACTTGCCGCCTACCTACAATCCGAACTATGAGGGTTAAACTTGTTGTAAGGTTTTGCATGAAAACCACATAAGTTCAAATTGTAGGGGTGTTGTCTTCGCTCATTCGCCCTAGTCACATACTTGTGTATGCTCCTAGGATCTTATTCACTTGCCGCCTACCTACAATCCGAACTATGAGGGTTAAACTTGTTGTAGGTTTTGCGTGAAAACAGGCTAGTTCAAGTTGTAGGGGGTTGGCTTCATTCATTCGCCCTAGTCACATACTTGTGTATGCTCCTAGGGTCTTATTCACTTGCCGCCTACCTACAATCCGAACTATGAGGGTTAAACTTGTTGTAGGTTTTGCGTGAAAACAGGCTAGTTCAAGTTGTAGGGGGTTGGCTTCATTCATTCGCCCTAGTCACATACTTGTGTATGCTCCTAGGGTCTTATTCACTTGCCGCCTACCTACAATCCGAACTATGAGGGTTAAACTTGTTGTAGGTTTTGCATGAAAACCACATGAGTCCAAATTATAGGGGTGATGGCTTCGCTCATTAGCCCTAGCCACAGGCTTTTGTAGGCACCTATAAGGGGTATTTACTGGCAGCTTATCGATAGTCTCAATATACTTGTTGTCGCTATTGTCGCTATTTAGGCAAAAGGGTAAAAAAAACCCGCCCCTGACTAGGCGGGAACATCGACAAATACAATGTTTGCGAAAACTAAAAATAAACTGTTAAACACGCTCAATAATTGTAGCAATACCTTGGCCGAACCCGATGCACATCGTAGCTAAACCAAATTGTTTATCGTTTTGTTCTAATTGATTAAGCAATGCGGTTGAAATCCTTGCCCCTGAACACCCCAAAGGATGCCCCAGCGCAATCGCTCCCCCGCAGAGGTTTACTTTATCATCTAATTGATTTTCTGATAGATTCAAGCCTTTTAGGCATGCGATAGATTGCGCGGCGAAAGCTTCATTTAATTCAATAATATCAATATCATTTAAAGTTAGCCCTGCACGTTTCAAAGCCAGTTCACTTGCTGGCACTGGCCCAAACCCCATGATTGATGGGTCGCAGCCAACAACAGCCATCGCACGTATTTTAGCTCGAGGCTTAATGCCTTGCTGAGTGGCATAACTTTCGCTGGTCAGTAACATCGCAGCTGCACCGTCAGAAAGAGCTGATGAATTACCTGCAGTTACCGTTCCACTAACAGGGTCGAAAGCGGGGCGAAGAGCGGCTAAACCTTGGAGATTTGCATCAAAACGAATCACTTCATCATAATTGACTGAAATGAGGTTACCAGTGGCATCATGGCCACTAATTGGGACGATTTCGTTATTGAATTTCCCTTTTTCCGTCGCTAAGGCAGCAAGTTGGTGAGACCTTAATGCAAACGCATCTTGCTCTTCTCGGCTAATCTTATACATTTTGGCAAGCATTTCAGCGGTTAGACCCATAGCGCCTGCGGCTTTAGCAACGTGCAAAGTCAGCTTAGGGTTGAAATCTATACCATGAGTCATTGGTACGTGACCCATATGCTCCACTCCACCAATGAGTACTGATTTAGCATCACCAGTCATAATTAACCGGCTTGCATCGTGTATTGCTTGCATTGATGAACCACAAAGGCGGTTTACTGTAACTGCAGGAACGGTATGAGGAATATCCGTGAGCAATGCTGCATTTTTAGCAATATTAAACCCTTGCTCCAGTGTTTGCTGAACACAACCCCAGATAATGTCATCCAATTCTTTTTTACTTGCGTTTGGATTACGTTCAAAAATTGCATTCATGAGGTGTGCAGAAAGGTCTTCAGCTCTAACATGGCGAAATACCCCACCTTTTGAACGGCCCATTGGTGTACGTATTCCATCAATAATGACGACATTTTCCATAAAATTAACCTCTCGCAACTTTTTTGACATCAATCGCCACGACAGGTGGCTGTGGGTAATATCTTGCATTGGTAGCCGCTTTTTCTTTTAAGCCACTAGGTGCGTGATATAGCGGGCTTAAGTGCTGCAAAGATTCCGTCGTTTTCAAGTAAGACTGGCTACCTAAGGTATCTAAATAGCAGAACACTCCGCCTCTAAATGGCGGGAAACCTAAACCATAGACCAAAGCAATATCTGCATCTGAAGGGCTTTGAATAATACCTTCCTCTAAGCAACGAACCACTTCGTTAATCATGGGAGCCATCATTCGAGCAATAATTTCTTCTTTGGTGAATGAGCGCTTTGTTGGACAAATAGTAGCTAGTAGTTCATCAGTCCTAGGGTCATCAACTTTTTTCGGTTTCCCTTTTTTATCTTTTTCATATTGATAAAACCCTTGGCCATTTTTTTGGCCAAAACGTTGTTGTTCATACATCACATCAATGGCATTTTTGCCTTTTTTTCCCATACGTTCAGGAAAACCTTGAGCCATAACTTGTTCTGCATGAAAAGCAGTATCAATACCAACCACATCAAGAAGATAAGCAGGCCCCATTGGCCAGCCAAACTCTTTTTCCATGACTTTATCTATTTCTCTAAAGTCAGCCCCATCTTGTAACAGTAAGTTAAAGCCAGCAAAGTAAGGAAAAAGTACTCGGTTAACAAAGAAGCCAGGGCAGTCATTGACAACAATAGGGGTTTTCCCCATTTTATTGGCGTAGGCAACAACCTTAGCAACAGTGTTATCAGAAGTTTGTTCTCCGCGAATAATTTCGACTAATGGCATTCGATGCACAGGGTTAAAAAAGTGCATTCCGCAGAAATTTTCTGGGCGCTTTAGTGATTTAGCGAGGGTTGAAATTGGAATAGTTGATGTATTTGAAGCCAGTATAGTTTCACTTGTTACTAAGGACTCAACTTCAGATAATACAGCAGCTTTGACTTTAGGGTTCTCAACAACGGCTTCAACGACGATTTGGCTATCTTCTATGCCATTGTAAGATAATGAAGGATGAATAGATGATAAGGTCGCCGCCATTTTTACAGCTGTAATTTTTCCACGCTCAAATTGGTTATTTAATAGCTTTTGTGCCTCTTCAATCCCTAATTCTAATGACTTAACATTAATATCTTTCATTAAAACAGGTACGCCTTTGCTGGCAGACTGATAAGCAATGCCTCCGCCCATAATTCCTGCGCCTAATACGGTGGCATGTGTTGGAATCTCAATACGTTGTGCGATCTTTTTACTATTTGACTTAACTTGTTGGTCATTTAGAAAAATACTCACTAACGCATGTGCAACATCACTATGCGCTAGAGGAACAAATGCGGCTGTTTCATGCTTCAGGGCCTCATCGCGGGTACAATTTGCTGCCTTTTCTATTGTATTCACAGCCGCCATAGGGGCTGGATAGTGTTTGCCTGCAACCTTATACACCATTCCCTTAGCGACATTGAAACTCATCGTTTGCTCAATAGGTTTCAATTGCAGAGGGCTAAGTTTAGGTTGGCGTTTTTGCTGCCAATTGAAGGCTCCGGTGATTGCAGATTCAATGAGTTGTAGCGCTGATTGTGCGAGAGCTTCTGTATTAACAACGGCATCAATAAGGCCAAGTTTTAAAGCTTGAGAGGCATCGATATCTTTACCCGCAGTAATAATTTCTAATGCGCTATCCAAACCAATTAATCGAGGTAGCCGAACAGACCCACCAAAGCCAGGCATGATCCCAAGTTTCGTTTCAGGAAGCCCAATTCGAGCATCAGGGGAGGCGATACGAAAATCAGTGGATAAAACACATTCACAACCACCACCTAGTGCATAGCCATTAATGGCGCAAATCGTTGGAACAGGCAGGTCTTCAATACGATTAAATATACTGTTAGCGTAGTGTAACCAATCACTTAGTGTTTCTTTTGATGCTTCAAAGAGTGACAGAAACTCTTTGATATCAGCGCCAACAATAAAAGCGGGTTTATCAGAACGGAAAATTACACCTTGCAGCTCGGTTTGTTGCTCAAGAACAGACACGGCTTCATCAAGTGAAGCAACGGTGTGGGTATCCAATTTATTAATTGGCCCTGGTGAATTAAAAACCAGTTCTGCAATCCCTTGTTTCAACCATTGAATATAAATAGTGTCACTTTGATAAAGCATTCTGCTCTCCTCTACGTGGTAATGTTATCTGGTACGACCAGATGGGTTGAGTGTGACTAGAATGTTAATTAATTGCAAACTTTTAATAACAAAAATGGAAGATTGGTCACAGCAATTAAGTGAAATAATTAATGTTTTAGATGATAAATTCATTATATATCAATTGATTATTATGAGTTTGCAACAGAGTGCATATCCGTTAATAACAGAACGTGATAAGCTTAATTTTTCTAATTAATGCTGAAAGGTTGAAGGAAATGGAAAAACTGACTGCACTCTACGCTGAACACATTAAAATGTTACAAAACAGAACTCAGAAAGTTTTACAGCGCAGCGAATTAGATGCCATATTGATTCATTCAGGTGAACCGCTACGCATCTTTCTTGATGATAGCGACTATCCGTTTAAAGTTAACCCTCATTTTAAAGCGTGGGTACCTGTCACCGATGTTCCACATTCATGGTTATTAGTTGATGGCGTAAATAAACCTAAGCTATGGTTTTATTCCCCTGTTGACTATTGGCATAGTGTTGAGTCATTACCGAACAGTTTTTGGACTAAAGATATTGAATTAATCCATTTAAAAAATGCGGATGACATCAAAACGTTTCTTGCTAATATTTCAAAAGAAAATGTTGCTTACATAGGCTCATCAGCAGAAAGAGCCGAGTCTTTAGGGATTTCTCTGCATAATATTAATCCCAAATCGGTTTTAGATTACTATCATTATTATCGCTCTTATAAGACAGATTATGAACTTTACTGCATGCGTGAAGCTCAAAAAATGGCCGTAAATGGGCACATTGCGGCTCTGGAGGCGTTCCGTGCAGGTATGAGCGAATTTGATATTAATGTCAGTTACTTACAATCTACCGGTCATCGAGATACCAATGTGCCTTATGGTAACATTGTTGCGCTGAATGAAAATGCGGCGGTATTACATTACACGAAACTACAGCAAACTGTGCCGAACGAATTACGCAGTTTTCTTATTGATGCAGGCGCTGAATATAATGGCTATGCTGCTGATATTACGAGAACTTATGCGGCGAAAGGTAAAGACGAATTTGCTGAATTGGTTGCAGATGTCAACACAGAGCAGCTTGCTTTAATTGATACGATTAAGGCAGGTGTCCGCTATACTGATTATCACGTGGATATGCATCATAGGATTGCTAAGATACTGATTAAAAATGATATTGTTAAAGGTATTAGCGAAGAGTCGATGGTGGAAAGTGGCTTAACAACGCCATTTTTACCTCATGGTTTAGGCCATCCACTTGGGTTACAAGTTCATGATGCTGCAGGTTTTATGCAAGATGATAGTGGTACTCATCTCGCAGCTCCTAAAATGTATCCATTCTTGCGTTGTACTCGTGTTTTAGAACCTAAAATGGTGTTAACTATTGAGCCTGGGCTCTACTTCATTGAATCTCTATTATCTGAATGGAGAAATGGGGAGTTTAGCCAGCACTTTAATTGGGATAAAATCGAGTTCTTCAAACCTTACGGTGGTATTCGTATTGAAGATAATATTGTGATCCACGCAAATCGTATTGAAAATATGACTCGAGACTTACATTTACGTTAATGAAACCTTATTTAATACCGGCTGAAACTATTTCTTTTACAGAAGAGATCAAAAAAAGCCAATTTATTACGTATTTAGCTCATACAGATGGTATTGAAGCGGCAAAAGATTATATTCAATCAATTAAAACTCAATACCCAGATGCCCGGCACCATTGCTGGGCATTTGTTGCTGGTCGGCCTGATGATTCACAAAAGTTAGGGTTCTCTGATGACGGGGAACCGACAGGAACAGCAGGAAAGCCCATTATGGCGCAACTATTAGGTAGCAACCTAGGGGAGGTTACCTGTGTCGTCGTGCGTTATTTTGGTGGAATAAAGCTAGGGACGGGGGGGCTCGTTAAAGCCTATGGAAATGGTGCCCAGCAAGCATTAAAAATATTACCCACAAAGACAAAAGTACCACAAAAAATCTTTAACTTAGAGTGTGACTATTCATTGATTAATGCAATTGAACAACTGCTTGTTCAAGTGAATGGCACGGTTTTGCACAGTGATTATAATGAAACTGTCTCTTTACAAATTGCAATTCCTGCTACTCTTGAGCAGGAGGTCAATGATAAATTACGCGATGTAAGTCGTGGAGCCTTAACGCTCACGCCAGAATCGGAATAGTAAACAGTTTTATCAAGGAACCTGCCGAATGCATTTTCGTGCAATAACCCGTATAGTCGGGCTGCTTGTCATCATCTTTTCTTTTACCATGGTTATTCCTGGTATTGTTGCGCTAATTTATCGTGATGGTGCAGGGCGAGCTTTTAGCCAGACTTTTGTCACTGCTTTGCTAATTGGCCTTTTTTTGTGGCTACCAACCCGTAATAGCCGGCACGAACTTAAAGCAAAAGAAGGTTTTCTTATTGTTGTTTTATTTTGGACTGTGCTGGGAAGCGTTGGGGCATTGCCGTTTATTTTTTCGGAAAAGCCCAATCTTTCGGTAACTGATGCTTTTTTTGAATCTTTTTCAGGCTTGACTACAACTGGTGCGACAACGCTAACAGGGCTTGATTCCTTGCCCAAAGCTATTTTGTTTTATCGGCAAATGCTTCAATGGCTTGGGGGGATGGGGATAATTGTACTCGCTGTTGCAATCTTACCGCTTTTGGGCGTTGGGGGAATGCAGCTATACCGCGCAGAAATGCCGGGTCCTTTGAAAGACAATAAAATGCGCCCTCGTATTGCAGAGACGGCAAAAACATTATGGCTTATCTATGTACTACTCACAATTGCTTGTGCGGTGGCTTTATGGATAGCCGGAATGGATGTTTTTGATGCCATTTCTCACAGCTTTTCAACCATTGCTATCGGTGGGTTTTCAACTCATGATGCCAGTATTGGTTATTTCAACAGCCCTGCGATTAACACTATTATTGGTATTTTCCTGATTATCTCTGGTTGTAACTTCGGTTTGCACTTTGCTGTATTAACCGGACGTAGTTTGGGAATTTATTGGCGCGATCCCGAATTTAGAATGTTCATAAGTTTCCAATTTGTCTTAGTGGTCATTTGTACTTTAGTGCTTATGTTTCATTCTGTTTATAGTAGTTTTGGTCAAACGCTTGACCAAGCCTTCTTCCAAGTTGTTTCAATGGCAACGACGGCTGGTTTTACAACGGATAGCTTTTCGGGATGGCCTCTTTTCTTACCAATGCTTCTATTATGTGCCGCATTTGTTGGGGGGTGTGCAGGCTCGACAGGTGGTGGGTTAAAAGTTATTCGTATCTTGTTACTTTTCTTACAAGGTTCGCGTGAGTTAAAACGCTTAGTTCATCCTAATGCAGTCTACACAATCAAACTGGGGCAAAGAGCATTACCAGAAAGAATAATTGAAGCCGTTTGGGGGTTCTTTTCTGCCTATGCACTTGTTTTTGTTGTTAGCTTATTATTGCTGATCGCAACAGGTGTTGATGAGTTTTCTGCGTTCTCAGCAATAGCGACCACACTCAATAACTTGGGACCAGGTCTTGGGACTGTCGCAGATAACTTCACATCAATGAATCCAGCTGGGAAATGGATTCTAGTGGTGACTATGTTATTTGGGCGCTTAGAGGTTTTCACTTTATTAGTGTTACTGACTCCCACTTTTTGGCGTGAATAGTCGAGCGCAACTAATAAATAATATTACCTATATAGAAATGATAATAATCTAGGAACAATAATGAGCTATTTACTTTTACATTCCAGTACGGATGGGCAAACTAAAAAAATTATTTTAAAAATAGCAGAACAACTGAGGAATTCAGGTCGTGAATGCGATATTCGTGATTTAAATACTGACCAACAGCTTAATTTATCAGGTTACGATAAAGTATTGGTAGGAGCATCCATTCGTTATGGGCATTTCAATAAAAAACTACAACGTTTTGTGACCTCCCATCAAAATCAATTGAACTCAATGAAAACAGGTTTTTTTGCTGTAAATTTGACGGCAAGAAAAGAAGGTAAGAATACAGTAGAAACTAACGCATATACGCGGAAGTTTTTAGAAGCGTGCCCTTGGAAGCCAACATTGAAATCTGTTTTTGCCGGAGCACTGTTTTACCCTCGTTATACATGGTTTGATAGAATGATGATCCGCCTAATTATGAAAATGACAGATGGCCCAACCGACCCAAAAACAGAAGTTGAATATACTAATTGGGAAAAGGTAGCCGAATTCGCAACTGAATTTGATAGTTTGTAGGTCGTAATTTCAACAAAATGTAGTTATTTTATGTTTTTTGTTTAATAAAGCATCGCTTGGTAAAATAAATCAAAAAAACACTTGCGAGAATTTTTCGACTCCCTATAATGCGCATCCGTTGTCACGACAAACCGGTTAGAAGAAATCTTCATAACCCAGTGATAACAGAGGTGAGAAAGAAAAAGTTGAAAATAAACGCTTGACTTTCTAAATAAAAAACGTATTATACGACACCTTGCGACAACGACCTGATTCACGAAATCTGGTTCAAAAATCGAAAGATTCAGTCGCAACGCTCTTTAACAATTTATCAGACAATCTGTGTGGGCACTCACAGGACACTATCAAAAAAATATTTGATTTTAAGTCTTGAAGAGTGACTAACACGTTAATTCATATATATGAAATAAGGTAGTAACGCTTATTTTGGAAGGATAACGCGAAGGCGAGCAAAGATAACCCGAGACAGTACTTAGGTACGGCGAGGGGAAGCGATGCGAAGCCGACAAAGTTAGCCGAACAAAAGAACGTTACGGTCAGTAAGACATTCTTTGAGCATCAAGCTTTTTAATTGAAGAGTTTGATCATGGCTCAGATTGAACGCTGGCGGCAGGCCTAACACATGCAAGTCGAGCGGTAACAGGGGAAGCTTGCTTCTCGCTGACGAGCGGCGGACGGGTGAGTAATGTATGGGGATCTGCCCGATAGAGGGGGATAACTACTGGAAACGGTAGCTAATACCGCATAATCTCTAAGGAGCAAAGCAGGGGAACTTCGGTCCTTGCGCTATCGGATGAACCCATATGGGATTAGCTAGTAGGTGAGGTAATGGCTCACCTAGGCGACGATCCCTAGCTGGTCTGAGAGGATGATCAGCCACACTGGGACTGAGACACGGCCCAGACTCCTACGGGAGGCAGCAGTGGGGAATATTGCACAATGGGCGCAAGCCTGATGCAGCCATGCCGCGTGTATGAAGAAGGCCCTAGGGTTGTAAAGTACTTTCAGTCGGGAGGAAGGCGTTGTTGCTAATATCAACAACGATTGACGTTACCGACAGAAGAAGCACCGGCTAACTCCGTGCCAGCAGCCGCGGTAATACGGAGGGTGCAAGCGTTAATCGGAATTACTGGGCGTAAAGCGCACGCAGGCGGTTGATTAAGTTAGATGTGAAATCCCCGGGCTTAACCTGGGAATGGCATCTAAGACTGGTCAGCTAGAGTCTTGTAGAGGGGGGTAGAATTCCATGTGTAGCGGTGAAATGCGTAGAGATGTGGAGGAATACCGGTGGCGAAGGCGGCCCCCTGGACAAAGACTGACGCTCAGGTGCGAAAGCGTGGGGAGCAAACAGGATTAGATACCCTGGTAGTCCACGCTGTAAACGATGTCGATTTGAAGGTTGTTCCCTAGAGGAGTGGCTTTCGGAGCTAACGCGTTAAATCGACCGCCTGGGGAGTACGGCCGCAAGGTTAAAACTCAAATGAATTGACGGGGGCCCGCACAAGCGGTGGAGCATGTGGTTTAATTCGATGCAACGCGAAGAACCTTACCTACTCTTGACATCCAGAGAATTTAGCAGAGATGCTTTAGTGCCTTCGGGAACTCTGAGACAGGTGCTGCATGGCTGTCGTCAGCTCGTGTTGTGAAATGTTGGGTTAAGTCCCGCAACGAGCGCAACCCTTATCCTTTGTTGCCAGCGACTCGGTCGGGAACTCAAAGGAGACTGCCGGTGATAAACCGGAGGAAGGTGGGGATGACGTCAAGTCATCATGGCCCTTACGAGTAGGGCTACACACGTGCTACAATGGCGTATACAAAGAGAAGCGACCTCGCGAGAGCAAGCGGAACTCATAAAGTACGTCGTAGTCCGGATTGGAGTCTGCAACTCGACTCCATGAAGTCGGAATCGCTAGTAATCGTAGATCAGAATGCTACGGTGAATACGTTCCCGGGCCTTGTACACACCGCCCGTCACACCATGGGAGTGGGTTGCAAAAGAAGTAGGTAGCTTAACCTTCGGGAGGGCGCTTACCACTTTGTGATTCATGACTGGGGTGAAGTCGTAACAAGGTAACCGTAGGGGAACCTGCGGTTGGATCACCTCCTTACCATTGAAGTGTTTTTGTGAAGTGCTCACACAGATTGTCTGATAGAAAGTAGAGCAATAGGCTATACGTGGGAGACTTATTCGAGAGAATAGGACTTACATGAAAGCACAAAAGTTTTTGTGATTTTCGTGTCCCCTTCGTCTAGAGGTCTAGGACACCGCCCTTTCACGGCGGTAACAGGGGTTCGAATCCCCTAGGGGACGCCAATTGCGCCGATATCGAGTGAAAGACGATGTCCCCAATAATGATTAAGCCAATTATATTGTAGTTGGTTTAACAATTATGCTCTTTAACAATCTGGAACAAGCTGAAAATTGAAAACAACGCACATTGTTTATCGCTTAAACAATGTGAGAGTCTCTCAAAATTTCAGACCTGAAATTTTCGGTCACTTTAGCGAGTGGCATGAGCGAGCAGTCAGTCCTTCGCGGCGGCCAGCGCACAGCAAGCGCAGCATACATAAGTATGTGAGCATTGCGAGCACTGCCCAACAAAGAAGGAATGCACGCACAGCCATGACAGTAAGGTGAACGTTGAAACAATTTCGGGTTGTGAGGTTAAGCGACTAAGCGTACACGGTGGATGCCTAGGCAATCAGAGGCGATGAAGGACGTGCTAATCTGCGATAAGCGTCGGTAAGGTGATATGAACCGTTACAACCGACGATTTCCGAATGGGGAAACCCAGTGCAATTCGTTGCACTATCGTTTGATGAATACATAGTCAAACGAAGCGAACCGGGGGAACTGAAACATCTCAGTACCCCGAGGAAAAGAAATCAACCGAGATTCCCCTAGTAGCGGCGAGCGAACGGGGAGCAGCCCAGAGTCTTAATCAGCATTAGCATCAGGAGAACGGTCTGGAAAGTCCGGCAGTAAAGGGTGATAGCCCCGTATCCGAAGGTGTTAGTGTTGTGAACTCGACGAGTAGGGCGGGACACGTGTTATCCTGTCTGAATATGGGGGGACCATCCTCCAAGGCTAAATACTCCTGATTGACCGATAGTGAACCAGTACCGTGAGGGAAAGGCGAAAAGAACCCCGGCGAGGGGAGTGAAATAGAACCTGAAACCGTGTACGTACAAGCAGTGGGAGCCCCATCACTCAAGTGCCTCGGCAATTGAGTGAGGGTGTAAAACCATCACAATAACAGCGCAGGATTTGCCAACAAGATTGGCTGATTTTTTCAAGCCGCAGCGCAGTGGACATCGAAGTCCATGAGCAGCGGAAGTTAAAAAATCGGGCAAGATTGGCCGCAAAGACAAGCGGGACATTTGAGGATGGGGTGACTGCGTACCTTTTGTATAATGGGTCAGCGACTTATATTCTGTAGCAAGGTTAACCGAATAGGGGAGCCGTAGGGAAACCGAGTCTTAACTGGGCGAATGAGTTGCAGGGTATAGACCCGAAACCCGGTGATCTAGCCATGGGCAGGTTGAAGGTTGGGTAACACTAACTGGAGGACCGAACCGACTAATGTTGAAAAATTAGCGGATGACTTGTGGCTGGGGGTGAAAGGCCAATCAAACCGGGAGATAGCTGGTTCTCCCCGAAAGCTATTTAGGTAGCGCCTCGTGAACTCATCTTCGGGGGTAGAGCACTGTTTCGACTAGGGGGTCATCCCGACTTACCAACTCGATGCAAACTACGAATACCGAAGAATGTTATCACGGGAGACACACGGCGGGTGCTAACGTTCGTCGTGAAGAGGGAAACAACCCAGACCGCCAGCTAAGGTCCCAAAGTCATAGTTAAGTGGGAAACGAAGTGGGAAGGCTCAGACAGCCAGGATGTTGGCTTAGAAGCAGCCATCATTTAAAGAAAGCGTAATAGCTCACTGGTCGAGTCGGCCTGCGCGGAAGATGTAACGGGGCTAAACTATGCACCGAAGCTGCGGCAGCGAACGTATCACTTAAACTGATTAAGTGATACTCAAATGTATCAAAACGATTGACGGAGCGAAGCGACGTCAATGCGTCCAACAAAGTCGAGGCGGAAACGTCAGGCAGTCAGTTTAAGGATACGTTCGTTGGGTAGGGGAGCGTTCTGTAAGCCTGTGAAGGTGTGCTGTGAGGCATGCTGGAGGTATCAGAAGTGCGAATGCTGACATAAGTAACGATAATGCGGGTGAAAAACCCGCACGCCGGAAGACCAAGGGTTCCTGTCCAACGTTAATCGGGGCAGGGTGAGTCGACCCCTAAGGCGAGGCAGAAATGCGTAGTCGATGGGAAACGGGTTAATATTCCCGTACTGGTGATAATTGCGATGGGGGGACGGAGAAGGCTAGGCTATCCGGGCGACGGTTGTCCCGGTTTAAGGATGTAGGCAGGTGAATTAGGCAAATCCGGTTCACTATATGCTGAGGTCCGACGACGAGTCACTACGGTGATGAAGTAGCTCATGCCCCGCTTCCAGGAAAAGCCTCTAAGCTCTAGATTATCATTAATCGTACCCCAAACCGACACAGGTGGTCAGGTAGAGAATACTCAGGCGCTTGAGAGAACTCGGGTGAAGGAACTAGGCAAAATGGTGCCGTAACTTCGGGAGAAGGCACGCTGGCATTAGGTGAAGTGGTTTACCCATGGAGCTGAAGCCAGTCGCAGATACCAGCTGGCTGCAACTGTTTATTAAAAACACAGCACTGTGCAAACACGAAAGTGGACGTATACGGTGTGACGCCTGCCCGGTGCTGGAAGGTTAATTGATGGGGTTATCCGTAAGGAGAAGCTCTTGATCGAAGCCCCAGTAAACGGCGGCCGTAACTATAACGGTCCTAAGGTAGCGAAATTCCTTGTCGGGTAAGTTCCGACCTGCACGAATGGCGTAATGATGGCCAGGCTGTCTCCACCCGAGACTCAGTGAAATTGAACTCGCTGTGAAGATGCAGTGTACCCGCGGCAAGACGGAAAGACCCCGTGAACCTTTACTATAGCTTGACACTGAACATTGAGCCTTGATGTGTAGGATAGGTGGGAGGCTTTGAAGTGTGGACGCCAGTCTGCATGGAGCCAACCTTGAAATACCACCCTTTAATGTTTGATGTTCTAACGTTGCCCCATTATCTGGGGTGCGGACAGTGTCTGGTGGGTAGTTTGACTGGGGCGGTCTCCTCCCAAAGAGTAACGGAGGAGCACGAAGGTTGGCTAAGCATGGTCGGACATCATGCGGTTAGTGCAAAGGCATAAGCCAGCTTGACTGCGAGAGTGACGGCTCGAGCAGGTACGAAAGTAGGTCTTAGTGATCCGGTGGTTCTGAATGGAAGGGCCATCGCTCAACGGATAAAAGGTACTCCGGGGATAACAGGCTGATACCGCCCAAGAGTTCATATCGACGGCGGTGTTTGGCACCTCGATGTCGGCTCATCACATCCTGGGGCTGAAGTAGGTCCCAAGGGTACGGCTGTTCGCCGTTTAAAGTGGTACGCGAGCTGGGTTTAGAACGTCGTGAGACAGTTCGGTCCCTATCTGCCGTGGGCGTTGGAAGATTGAAAGGGGCTGCTCCTAGTACGAGAGGACCGGAGTGGACGCACCACTGGTGTTCGGGTTGTCATGCCAATGGCATTGCCCGGTAGCTAAGTGCGGAAGAGATAACCGCTGAAAGCATCTAAGCGGGAAACTTGCCTTGAGATGAGTCTTCCCTGACTCTTTAAGAGTCCTAAAGGAACGTTTAAGACTAAGACGTTGATAGGTTGGGTGTGTAAGCGTAGCGATACGTTGAGCTAACCAATACTAATGAACCGTGAGGCTTAACCTGACAACACCGAAGGTGTTTTAGAGAGATGGAGTTGTTTTCGAGAAGTGAGAAGCCGGAAGGTGAAGGACACGCAGCTTGTTTGAGATTGAGGTTCTGGTTTAGTGAAGAAAAAACTAAACGGGAACACACAGAATTTGTCTGGCGGCAATAGCGCGGTGGTCCCACCTGACCCCATGCCGAACTCAGCAGTGAAACGCCGTAGCGCCGATGGTAGTGTGGGGTCTCCCCATGTGAGAGTAGGGAACTGCCAGACATTAAATTAGTGAGAAAGCCACCCATTGGGTGGCTTTTTTGCGTTTGGAGAAAAAAAGAAAAACAGTGGGTGTTGAGATTAGGAGGGGGGCCTAAGCTTTAGTTCCTCAGTTCCTTAATGCTTTACTCCCTAATTTTAATTCCTTTTTTATCGCTTACTTTCTCATTAGACGATGTATTACACGTCTCTTCATCTTTTTTAGCTACTCTTGGGGCTCCCCTCTATCTATCACCATCATTAATGAGAGTGTGTGATGCAAAGTAGTGAGTAACAGCTCACTAGTGATGGGGAGTTGGACGTTTAAATACATAGCATTGTATATCATAGAATAGGTAATTTATTGTTAATGTATTGAAATGGGGAATGTCTCTAGCAGATATAAAGTAGTGAGTAACAGCTCACTAGTGACGGGGAGTTGGACGTTTAAATACATAACATTGTATACCATAGAATAGGTAATTTATTGCTAATGTATTGAAATGGGGAATGTATTTAGCAGATATAAAGTAGTGAGTAACAACTCATTTGGTATGGTAATTAAACGATATCTGGTAGTAGAATCAAAAAATATAGTGAACAAGGTTGTAGTGAATTTTATATGATTACTTATTATATAAATAGAATAATATAAGGGAAGTTTACTGATAAATAGAATGTATTTGATAAATTAAAGGGAAGAATAATATTTATTATTGAGGATGGTAAAATATTAAATATTAACAAATTTATCATGCTTCTACCCTGAAATTAAACTAGTGCTATTATTAATTAA
Organism: Providencia sp. PROV048; assembly: GCF_033688165.1. Classification (NCBI taxonomy): domain Bacteria; kingdom Pseudomonadati; phylum Pseudomonadota; class Gammaproteobacteria; order Enterobacterales; family Morganellaceae; genus Providencia; species Providencia sp. PROV048. The sequence goes on from NZ_CP096360.1 coordinate 641,022, forward strand.
TGATATTAAGAATAATTAATTAAATTATTTCTCATCTATAATGTGTTTTTTATAATATTTCTAGGTTTAGATAAATATTTTTATAATTAAAGTGCAAGGTTAGAAAATTAAGTTATAAATAAAAATATGATAAAACATATTTATTTGAAATCTAATAAAGGAAATTCTTCCAATATTTTTTTAAACCACGGTGTGAAAACTTCAGGATTAAGAAGGATCTCTTGTTTTAATTGAGTAATATTTACCCACCTTATAGATGAGACTTCTTCTCTATTTGGTTGGATATTCTTGTTATAATGTCCAATAAAGATATGGTCATATTCATGTTCAATTAATCCTCCCTGAACATCAGCTTTATAAATTAAGGAACCTATATGCGTTAATGAAGTGACAAAGCCTAGCTCCTCTTGAAGTCTACGTTCAGCGGCTTTCTGAGTATCTTCATTAGGTTTAGGATGACTACAGCAAGAATTTGCCCATTGCCCAGCTGAATGATATTTATGAAGAGCTCGTTGCTGAATTAGTAGCTCATTTTGCTCATTAAAAATAAATACTGAAAATGCTCGGTGCAGATGACCGAGTTGATGCGCCAATAATTTAGACATAACACCAATAGGTTCATCATGTTCATTTACTAAAATTAATTCATCTTCCATTTATATTATTTTCCTTCATAAAAATGATTTCAGTAGTTTAGTATAATTAAAAATATAAGTTTGCATATTAGAGCTATTTACTAATGAATATAATTATTTTTTACTCGCAGCTATCATAAGGTTATATAGCTGCGAGTATAAAATTATTTTTGTTGTAAAACCCAAACTGCAGCTTCGACCCTTGATTTTAAATTGAGTTTTTTAAGTAAATGTTTAACATGTACTTTTACTGTGCTTTCTGCAATATCTAGTTTACGAGCTATCATTTTATTTGATAAACCCTGAGAGATCAGTTCTAAAATATCGGCTTCTCTTGGTGTCAATGAAGCAATATTATTGTCATCCTGTGTGGTGTTATCTCTTAGTGATTCAGCAAGTACAGATGCTAATGTTGGGCTGACAACTAACTTACCGCTTGCTGCTTCTTTAAGGGCTACGATAAGCTCTTCAGGTTCCATATCTTTTAGTAAATAACCATCTGCACCTCTTTTTAGTGCATTGACTAAATCATCACTATAGTTAGAAACGGTAAAAAGAATAATTCTACCTGACAGCTCTCGCTTCCTAAGTTCATCAAGAGTTTCAAAACCATTCATGCCTGGCATGTTGAGATCCAGTAAGATAAGGTCAGGATCTTGCTCTTCAGCGATTTGGATACCTGTTTTACCATCTCCCGCTTCACCGATAACTTGTAATGAAGGTTCCAAACTAATCAATTGTTTGACTCCATTTCTTAGCATCGGATGATCATCAATAAGTAGAATAGTTGATTTTTCGTTCACTATATTTGTATTTTCCATAGATGATTTTTCCGGTATGTTAAGCGTCAGATAAAGGGAAGGTAACTTTTACCTCTGTTCCACCTTGAGGCCTAGGTGTAATACAACAGTTGCCATTAAGGCTTAATGCTCTTTCTCTCATAATAATAAGCCCATAATGATTAAGTTTATCAGTATTTGACGTGATCCCTGTACCATCGTCAGTAATTATAATAGTCACAATACCATCATACTGGTTTAATGAAACCTCAGCCCATTTTGCATTAGCATGTTTTAAAATATTGGTTAATGCCTCTCGGACTATTTGTATAATATGAATAGATTGATGCGGTGAAATACTTTTTGCGGGTAGGTCGTAATTTAAGTCTATTTTATACCCCATACGTTCGCTAAATTCATTAATGGTACTTTCTAATGAGGGGAGCAGACCTGGCTCCGTTAATTTAAGCCTAAATGTGGTTAATAGCTCTCTCAATTGACTATATGCGGTATTAATCTCGCTGCGCATTTCCGTTAACAACTGTTGTGGCTTTTCTGGTAATGGTTCAGGTTGTAATTGCAGGTAACTAATTTGCATCTTCAAGCAAGATAGAGACTGGGCGATAGAGTCATGGAGTTCTCTGGCAATAGCAGAACGTTCATCCATGATAAGCAACTGTTGCTGTTGTTCTATTTGGTGTTCCATTGCTAACATGCCAGAAATTTGTTTTGCTAAAACAGAAACGAGATTGTTTTGTTCATCTGAAAGTATTTGATTATCTTCAATCTCACCAATAATAATGCCATAACGATGCATATTGTCTGATAAATCCCATTGCAAGCTAAGAGGTTTCTCGGTTTTGACTTGTTGTTTTAGTTGCTTTGTCTTCGCTTCAGATAACCCGGTTGAATGGCAGCATATTTCATGAAAATATGCTTCATTGCTTTCTTCATACAACCGTAAACTCAGATTTTTGAGTATGGTAATGTTTTCTAGTTCAATAAGAACTTTTTGTAATCGCAAGTAGAGGGGATCCGAGGAATGAAGGATTTGGTTTGATTGATATAAATAAGATAACACCTTATTTTTTGTGATTAAGTCTGCAGTTTTTTCTGCGACTCTTTCTTCAAGCTGATGATAACTTAGCGCTAATTCATCTGACATCTGGTTCAGAGTTTCTCCTAGCGCATTTAATTCATCTTGCCTATTATTTTTAGGGTAGCGTTGGCTAAAATCTTTTCGTCCAATCGCATTGACCATTGATAATAATTTAACCCATGGGTAATAAATTTTTTTTCTCAGGTGCCAGATAGTTCCCATCAGTAATAAGAATACTAAACTGATAAAAATCAGTTGTGTCATGGCAACATAAGCAATCTTTCTTTCCGTTTTCTCATCAATGTTATGAACTAATTCATCTAGTTTACTTACAAATGATATAACTTCGTATCTTGCATCGTTAGGTGTATTTGCTTCCATTAATGAGGGTTTTAAGATATGTAACCAATAATTGTAGAGTTCATCAAATTGAGGCGTTAAATTTTCGATCTTTACAACTTGAGTCAGCTCTGGGCTGATGAGGTCAGATTCTAATGCATCGAGATAACGCTGATTCTGGGTATTTAAAGGGACTAGAGAAAGCAATCTGTAGCTCTGCATTCGTAGTGAACCAGATTTATTTATTGCATGAGCGTTACCCTGCACACTTAAAATCATTCGATTGGAAATCGTCATCCCAATAATTCCTAAGATCGCAATAAGTAGCATAAGGCCGATCACTTGGTTAATAATTGAAAATCGACGATACAGTGTGGGCATGTTTCACTTCCTTAAAGAGTAGCTCTAGCGAACTTAAAATGCATATTTCTCGTATTGTTCATAAAGGGTCGAATATTAAATATACTACTTTGGTAGTAATTTTCTGGATCTATAACGATATAGATAATAAAAAATAAAATTTTTCTTTAAGTTTTATGCTTTTATTTATTGATATATAAGATTAAATTTGGTTTGACTGGAAATAGGTTTACGTATTATAGCGTAAATTAAAGATGAGTTTCTTTTGATTTAGATCAGTTTAAATATCGAAGTAAATCAATATGTAAAATAATATACATCGAAAGTGTCTTTGATAATCATATCAATGATAGAAAGAGAGGTAGCTCTAATCGATAGAGCTACCTTTTTGTTTTAAGCTTTTTTTAATTTTTTGAATAGTGAGATTATCGCAACAAGGATTAGGCCTGTTACTAGCCCAAAAAATAAATTAATTATAGTTGGTAAGATAAACTGCATAGTACTGCCAATGATAGGCGTTAAGGTTGCTGTAAAGGATATTTCGGTGATCCATTCTGAAATATAGCTGATACCGTGGGTTAGAATACCACCACCGACCATAAACATCGCGGCAGTCCCTACAACAGATAATGTTTTCATCAGATAAGGGGTTGCATAAATCAATGAATTACCACATTTTTTTAATAAAGATGAAGTTTTCTTCTGTAAATAAAAGCCTAAGTCATCTAATTTGACAATCCCTGCAACTAAGCCATATACACCGATAGTCATTACGATAGCAATGATAGAGAGTACGGCCACTTGGTTAATAAAAGTGGTAGTGGAAACAATGCCTAGTGTGATAGCAATGATTTCGGCTGATAAAACAAAATCAGTACGAATAGCCCCTTTGATTTTTTTACTTTCAAATTCCTTAAGTTGTTCTTCTGATAACTGTAACTGGTTTTGGGAAACAGTATTTTTTACGTTAGAATGCAAGAGCTTATGAGTTATTTTTTCTGCGCCTTCAAAACAAAGGTAGGCCCCACCAATCATAAGTAGTGGTGTGATGGCCCAAGGAAGAAAGGCACTGATTAATAACGCTAAAGGAACAAGTATTAATTTATTAATAAATGACCCTTTAGCAACGGACCAAACAACAGGGATCTCCCTATCTGCACGAACACCTGTGACTTGCTGGGCGTTTAGCGCGAGGTCATCACCTAAAACCCCAGAGGTTTTTTTGGCAGCCATTTTCGTCATGACGGAAACATCGTCTAGTACAGCGGCAATATCATCAAGTAATGTGAGTAAGCTACTTCCAGCCACAAGGGTATCCTCAATATTTTTTAAGGTGTCATTAATGTTTATTAGGTCAGTTAATGGATAATTAGTTCACTACAACATAAGCCATATTTACAAATAAGATAATCCCACTGCAGTTGAAAAGTCTGAATTTTTAATTATTAAATTTTTATGACAATGGAACCAATATGATTTTTTCGTTTCTAAACTATTAATTTTAGTAAAATAACATACAGTTATTTACTATCTTACTTTATGTTTGGTTTAATTATTTAGTTTTAAATAATTTTTAATAGATTGGTATAGGGTTATAATACATGTCTTCTCAGCCAGTTTTGAGTATTGTCGTTGCTGTATATAACGGTGAAAAATTTTTACCTCAGTTCTTTGATAGCTTAATCGCACAAAAATTAGAAAATTGGGAACTGATTGTTGTAAATGATGGCTCTAAAGATAAAAGTGAAGACATCATTAACTCTTATGCAGATAAATTTGTACATTTGAAAGTGCTTTATCAAGAAAACCAAGGTGTCTCAGTTGCTCGCAATACAGGGATGGTTGAGGCCACCGGGAAATACATTACATTCCCTGATATTGATGATGAGATTAGTTCACAAATGTATGGGCGCTTATTAGAAATCGCATTATCAAATAATCTCGATGTTGCAACCTGTAATGGGACTTATGTTTATACTAATGGCGATGCTCCAAAGGCAATTTTCCCACCGAATAAAGTCCCGTCAACTGGGGTGATTTCAGGCCCTGAGTGGCTTGAAATTGGCTTAAGTTCACGCAAGTTTTTGCATGTAACTTGGCTGAATTTATATCGTTTAGACATGTTGCGCCAACACAAATTTTTCTTTGAGCCCAAATTACATCACCAAGACATTCCTTGGACAACAGAAGTGTTGCTCGTGGCAAAGCGCGTGCAATTTATCAATGAACAATACTATCGATATTTAATCCATAACCAATCTGTTTCTCACTCATTGAGTGGTGATGAACGTTCAGTCCGTAAGATAAAAACCTATTTGAAAATTATTGATATGCTGTTAAATATTTACCAGCGTTACCCTGAACAAGTTAAACAAGCACCGGCTTGTTTATGGCAGGTAGGAAAAGAAGGCTTAGGGGTGATCCAAGCGCTATTAGCCATCAAATCACCAGATGTACAGAAGGAAATGGTACAACTATTTTTTGATAAAGGTTATTGGCAAATTGTGTGGGCGCATGCAACTACAGTAAAATTAAAATGGCGATTAATTAGACGTTACACAAAACTAAAAGAAATTATCAAATCATAATTTACTGAAAAGGTAGCTATTTTTATAGACTACCTTTTTTGTTTCTATTTTGCTAATTGCTTTAGAGAAGCAATAAACATATCCCATAACTTTGGGTTATCTAACTTTGTAGCGACTTGCGTGTGGCAATCTGCTTTAGCGGGGTGGCGAAAGTCAGTCACCGTCATACCCGTTGTTAAAGCACCTTGCAGTTCGATATCAATCGGAGCTTTAATCGTTTCCATTATGGATGGGTCGATAACATAAGCAACAGCACATAGGTCGTGGACAGGGGCATGGTTAGTATAGCCATTACGTCTGCGGTAACCTGCAGTGTAGTAATTTAGGGATTCAACAACAAAATCACTTACAGGTGTGTTTAACACTGCAATTGCTTCCATTATTTGGTCGTCTGGCCTTGCTTGATGTGTAAGATCTAACCCAATCATAGTGATAGGCCAAGTTTCATTAAACACAATATGAGCAGCCTCAGGGTCTATAAGGATATTGAATTCAGCGACTGCAGTTCGATTGCCTGTATGGTAGCCTCCTCCCATTAAAACAACTTCTTTTACTAATTCTACAATTTCAGGTGCTTTTCTCACTGCCAAAGCAATATTTGTTAGCCCCCAATAGGAACGAGAGTAATTGTTTTAGGCGGATGTGATTTGAGTGTATCAATAATTAGGTCAACAGCATGGCGCTGATCAATAGGGAGCTTGGGATCGGGGAGATGAGTACCGTCAAGGCCTGTTGTACCATGAACTTCTGGCGCAGTCTGTATTGTTCTCACTAGTGGCCTAGAGCAACCTGCGGCGATAGGGATATCATTTGCACTAACGAATTCCATAATTGCGCGTGCGTTATGAGTAACTTTATCTAATGTTTGGTTTCCGACGACTGTAGTTACCGCAAGTAACTCTATATTTGAATTGCCTAATGCTAAGAAAATTGCCATTGCATCATCGTGGCCGGGGTCACAATCGATAATAATTTTATTGTTAGACATTATTTCTCTTTTCCTTAGGTTATTTGCTTTTAATTAACATAATATAGGGATTAATTTATTTTTATGTGATGTAAGTTCTATTTTCATGAATGCTAATGTAATGAAATTATTCATTAGGGTTACTAATGGAGAGTGATGTGATTAACATATTAATAACAATCGTGTTGAGTTTATAAAGATAATGTGTTCTTTATGTAGTTTTAAGCAATATAAATGAAACCGCCCAGATGGTTTTATTAACGACTTAATGATTGAGGAGGCAGAATGGAGAACTATCTAGAAAGATTACCTGATGTTATTGATTCTGTTGCAACTAATCAGTTTTATCCTAATTTATTATCATGGTTGTCTTCACTTATTGCATTCGATAATGCGATTGTTTACTCCTTTGAAAAAGGAGCTCCACCTCGATTTCTTTCCAAAGTAGAGCGCCGTAATAGCGATAGTATTAACAGAATCTATCAACGAGGTGCTTATTTAATGGACCCATTCTACCAAGAAATCCAAAAAGGCGGGGCTTCTAAAGTATTAACACTAAAAGAACTCGCACCTAAAGGATTTTATCATACAGACTATTATCTCAATTTTTATCGTAAAACAGGGTGGTGTGATGAGGCAGGGTTGCTGTTAGATATTTCAACTAATAGGCAGTTAGGTATTTTTTTTGGTAATGAAGATAGGCCTTTTTTCTCGGAAAAATATACGCAAGTGCCACTTAAAGACGCCTTCGATATCATTCGTAGTATGGTCAAACTTCATAAAGATGTTTCTCCTTCTTCGGTGTCGAATCACCACCAAAATACAGACATGCAAACACGATTTGGGTTAACACCGAGAGAGTGTGAAGTTGTCGAATTAATCTTAGCGGGCAAAGGTTCACCACAAATTGCACAGGCACTTTTCATTAGTTTAGGGACAGTGAAAAATCACCGTAAGAATATCTATCAAAAGTTAAGTATTAACTCACAAGTCGAATTATTTAACTTATTAATGAATAGGCTGAGTTAAGTACAAATTATCGTAATATATTGATTTAATATGGTTTTATGGGATATTGTCTTTTTTGTTATTACGTTACTTTTTTTGATTTTGTCTAGATGGTCTTAATGAACTAAAATTAATAAACAATATTGTTAATATGAGAATAGTTTGTTAATTAATTGATTTTTTTAGTTTTTTAATGTTTTTTGTGAATTTCGTTACTATTTAAATATTCTACTTGGCTCACAATTGTTAACTTTATGTTTCGAATGTCCCTAAAGGGCTATGTAATTGTTAATGTAAGGTTAAGATAATCAGGTTATCGAAAGATACTAAACAGGGTATCCATAATGAATAACCAAGTAGAATCATTAACTTACTATGCTGCGACTAAGAAATATGACTTACGTTTTCCTACATTAAAGGAAGATCTTGATGTTGACGTCGTGATTATTGGTGGCGGCTTTTCTGGGATCCATACCGCACTTGAGTTGTGTGAGAAAGGGATTACCAATATCGCTATTTTGGAAGGACGGCATCTTGGCTACGGTGGCTCAGGGCGTAATGGCGGCCAAGTGATGGCGGGTATTGGTCATGATATCGATGCAATTAAAAAATATGTTGGGCCAGAGGGTTTAGAAACAATTTTTAAACTCAGTAATATGGGCGCAGGGATCATGCGTGATCGCATCGCTAAATATGATATTGATGCAGACTTTTGCCGTGGTTATGCATACCTAGGAAGCAATAAGCGCCAAGAAAAGACTTTGCGTAGTTGGCTAAAAGATTTCAAGTCTGTCGATCCTGAGGAAGAAATTGAATTTTACAGTGGCTCAGAACTCAAACAGATTATTGGTTCTGATGCTTATACCTGTGGTATCAAACACATGGGCGGTGGGCATGTACATTCATTGAACTTATTGTTAGGTGAAGCAAAAGCGGTTAGTGAAATATATGGCGCTAAAATATTTGAGAATAGCCAAGTATTAAATGTTGAGTATGGTAATACCATCAAGGTTAGAACTGCGATGGGAACGGTCAAAGCACAAAAAATGCTGTGGGCTTGTGATTCATTTTTAAATGGCCTTGAGCCGACGATTTACCCTAAGACCATTAATACTTATGCATATCAATTAATGACGGAAGAGCTGCCTGATGAATTGGTCGAGCAAATTAGCCCAATCCGTGGTGCTTATAGTGATATTCGTCCAGTTATTGATTACTACCGAGTGACGAATGAAAATCGCCTATTATTCGGCAGTTCAACGCATTTTCTTGAATACATTCCATCGGATCTTAAAGCATGGAATCGTAATTTAATGTTAAAAGTCTTTCCTTACCTCAAAGACGTCAAAATTGAATTAGCTTGGGGTGGGCCAATGGCATGTAGTGCAAATTTATTTCCACAAATTGGTTCATTACCACAACATAAAAATGTGTTTTATGCGCAGGGCTATTCAGGTTTTGGTGTTACGCCTAGCCAGATTGTGTGCAAAGTCCTGGCTGAAGGGATGGTAGAAGGTTCTCATCGTTATGACTTAATGAGTTCTATCCCACACGCCAATATTATTGGTAAAGATAGCATGCGTAATGTGATTGTTTCACTGGCAAAAATAATGCATCAAACATCCGGTTATTGGCAAGGTCGCCGTTAATTCGTTATCCGTCTAACTAGTTTATTTAAATCGATTAAAGGTAAAAATTATGATTAGTCCATTACTGTTAAACAAACCACTGCCAGAACTATTAAATATTGGTAGCGTGACAAATTTAGGTTCTGTGGTTGTTGAAGGCGACCCTCAAGCGAGTGTTGCGATGATCCACGGTGAACCAACGGATAATCTAACCTGTGGCATTTTTGCTTGCACTAAAGGTAAGTTCAAAATGGTGTATCCATTTGATGAAATGGCGACAGTCCATGAAGGTTCGGTGAAGTTAACGGATGTGAAAACCGGTGTGACGGTTGAATACCATAAAGGCGATACATGGTTTGCTGCGAAAGGTACTGAAGTTTTATGGGAAATTGATACACCACGTTTCGCAAAACATTACCTAGCTTGTGTAAATGCCTAATTAGTTTCTATTGAGTGGAGTAATAACAATGAGTGAGTTAACCCTATTACCAGAAGTCAGCGAGTTCTTGAAGCGTCAACACGGCCATTTTATCAACGGGTTACCGGTTTCTGGCAAGGGTGATACTTTTTTTGATGTTGTTAACCCTGCCACTGAACAGGTTATTGCTAAAGTAAAAGAAGGGACTTTAGCCGAAGTTGATGCCGCAATGGATGCGGCTCATACCGCATTTAAAGGGATTTGGGCAAATACCACACCAATGGAAAGAGGGAATTGCTTAAACCGCCTTGCTGACCTACTTGAAAAACACCTTGAAGAATTAGCCCAGCTAGAGACGTTATGTTCAGGTAAAACCATTCAGTTATCTCGTTTTCTTGAAGTGGGCTCATCAGCCCAGTTCTTACGCTATTTTGCTGGTTGGGCGACAAAAATCAGTGGAGAGACATTGAATGTCTCATTGCCTTCTTTTAATGGTGAGAAATATTCTGCATTTACTCAGCGTGAACCCGTTGGGGTTGTCGCCGGTATTATTCCTTGGAATTTTTCGATCATGATTTCCATTTGGAAATTAGCTGCTGCTTTAACATGCGGTTGCACGATTGTGTTGAAACCAAGTGAATTTACCCCGCTAACTATGCTAAGAGTGGTGGAATTAGCAAAAGAAGCGGGGATCCCTGATGGTGTAATTAATATTGTGAATGGTGGTGGTCGTGAAGTTGGGCCTGCACTGATTCATCATCCACTTTGTTCTAAAGTGACATTTACGGGTTCAGTACCAACAGGTCTGGCGGTAGGGCGCTCAGCGATGGAAGGTAAATTAACCCGAGTCACACTTGAACTTGGTGGGAAAAACGGCGCTGCATTCTTAGCTGACCTACCGGTTGAAAAAATTGTTAATGGGATTATTGAAGCGGGATATCTAAACCAAGGGCAAATTTGTGCGGCTGCTGAGCGGTTCTATATTCCCTCTAAATTGATGGATGAAGTATTAGCGGAACTAAAAACACGTTTGTCTGCGATGAAAGTGGGTTCTCCATTAGATGAAACAACCGAAATGGGGCCGCTGGCAAATAAAGCGCACTATGAAAAAATCTTAGGTCTGTTTGAAAAAGCTCGCCAAGATGGCAGTGAAATTATTTATGGTGGTCAGCCCATTGCAGGTGCTGGGTATTTTGTGCCTCCAACCATTATTCGTGCTAATAGCCCAAATGATGTATTGATGAAAGAGGAAACATTTGGGCCAATAGGGACTTTCTTAAGCTACGATGATGAAGAAGAACTTATTGAGATGATGAATAGCACTCCATTTGGTTTAGCTGCGAGTTTATGGACAAATGATCTCAGTAAAGCGATGCGTATGATTTCGCGCATTGAAGCGGGAACCGTATGGGTGAATATGCATACCTTCCTTGACCCAGCAGTCCCATTTGGTGGTGTTAAATCATCGGGTATTGGCCGTGAATTTGGTAGCGCCTTTATTGAGTATTACACAGAGTTAAAATCTGTCATGGTGCGTTATTAGTGTTCGATTTATATTTAATTAATCAACATTTCCCGGCCATCGTGCCGGGTTTTTTGTATTTCAATACAGGGAAAGTAAAAGCGTGAGTTATGAAGAAGGTGGATAATGATTAATTGTCGAGAAAGCGATGAAAATAGATGCCGTAGGTGGTCGTTAAACAAATTAGAGCTTTTCTTGGCGAATGATAAACCCTGATGATACAAGCTCGGTTCGGTTTGTCACATTCGCTTTAGTGAAGATATTGCGTAAGTGGGTCTTCACTGTTGATAGTGAAACTCCCAATAATAATGCAATTCGCTTATTACTTGCGCCTTCCCGTACTAAATGGATGATTTCTTGTTCTTTAGGGGTATAAGACACTAGCGAGTCGGGTAATACATCGAATGTCATTAGTTCAGCGACAGGCAAGATAGCATTTAATCGCATGATTTCTTGCTGGCTAAATGGGCTGTCTCGCAGCACCGAAATCCCCGCAATAATTTTATTTTTACGGCGAATAAATATTTCTGCCATATCAGCCATGTTATTTGGCTGCATAAAATCATGGAAAAAAGCCTGATTTTGCTGGTGTATTTCAGAATCCATTCTCACTAATCGTAAGTCATCACTGCGAAAATGGTCAGGGTGCAAAGGGTCTAATTGGTGAAAATAAGTGAGATATTCTTCGTGCATTTTTGCTGAGATCCCATGAAGAACGTAGTTATCTGGCTGGCAATGATCATTCACGAGGTAATACACCAATGCGGAAACCGGAATAATATGAGCAATGGTATTTAGGCAGCAATCAATTAATGTTTGTTGATGAGGCTCGAATAATGGTGAAGTCATCATATTCCCTTGCGTATTAATCGACTTATTATCATGCCTCTTAATGCTGTTAACATAAAGTAAACATATTAATAACGTGAAGTTGATAACAGTATTTAAAACTGATGAAAACCCCATAAATATTGATTTGGTGCTTTTTGGTATCTTTAGGGAGTTGTTTATTAATATATTAATGAGTAATTTATTTGCTACATATTGATATTACTTTGATTATTTTTTTTGCTCTTCAAAATATGGGTACTTTTCGCGAGTTGTATTTTATTTACCCTCTCTCTAGGTATCGTTCTTTAGAACGATAGCAGCCTGTTTAGGCTTATTTCTATAGTGGATATGTAGTTACTTTGTTTTTACAAAAAATTCACATTCATGACTGGGTAGAGAGTGAGAGGGATGTAAAATGAATTTATCCTCAAAATTGTCGACACATTTAGAGAAAGGGAAAGTTGGATTTCCGACCACATTGGCGAGTTCTGCTGGCTTGATTATGGCTAGCCCCGTTATTTTAACCGTTACGAGTGGATTCGGTATTGGTGGCGATACCTTCGCCCTAGCGGTGTTATTCAGCTTTATTATGATGCAAGCTCAGCTAACCACATTTTCGGAGGCTGCGGCTATTCTACCAACTTCAGGGTCGGTATATGACTATATATCGTGTGGAATGGGGCGTTTTTGGGCGATAACTGGCGCACTTTCGGCTTATTTGATTGTGCATGTGTTTGCAGGAACTGCCGAAACGATCCTTTCAGGAATTATGGCGCTCGTTAACTTTGAGCATCTCAATACTGTCCTAGAGACCAGTAATTCATCTTGGATGGTCGGCGTGGGATTAGTTGTCACGTTTGGGATTTTAAATGCATTTGGTATTGAGGCCTTTGGTAAGGTCGAGGTTGTACTGACATTCGCCATGTGGTCTACGTTAGTGATTTTTAGTGTGAGCGGTTTGATGTTGCCGTTTCATGTCGATATGGATGGCTGGTTTGGTCAGCCACTTAATATGGATCCAACTCTCATCCTTAGTTTTGTGGGGATGGCAATGTTTATGTTTGTTGGTTGTGAACTTGTTACTCCAATGGCGCCTGAAATTAAAAATTCTGCCAAGGTGATCCCTCGCGCGATGACCACGGGTTTATTCTGCGTCGCACTCTGTATGGTGTTATTCGGTGCAGCTCTAGCGAACCAAGTGGAAAATGTGGTCGTTGACCCACAAACAGGCACACGCTTACTTGAAACACCGATGGCAATCCCTGCATTCGCCGAAATTGTCATGGGTGAGTTTGGGAAGTATTGGATAGGTGTCGCATTATTATTGGCTGGTGGAGCAACCATTAATACGTTAATGGCAGCGGTTCCGCGTATTCTTTATGGAATGGCGCTTGATGGGGCATTACCACGTATTTTTGCTTATTTGCATCCGCGTTTCAAAACCCCAGTATTTGGTATTTTAGTCGCTGTGATGATCCCATGTTTGCACGCTTTTGCTATTCAAGGTGACCTTGACCGTATCATTCCATTGGTACTGGCGGCGGTGTGTTCTTGGGGGACGGCTTACTTGTTGGTAACGATTTCAGTGGTGTTATTGCGTATTCGTCGACCTGACTTACATCGTGCCTATCGTTCGCCTTTTTTCCCTATACCGCAAATTATTTCGAGTGTCGGAATTATTTTAGCTATTGTGTATATCACTCCTCCTGGCATGAATAAGTCGGATGTCTATATTCCCTTTGCCATTATGTTAGGTTTAACAGCAGGATATGCATTAATTTGGACTGTTTTCGTACAGAAAGTTAACCCATTTAAACCTGTAGATGTTGAATCCGTTTTATCGAATTCCTTTGCTGATGAAGAAATGGAAGGAGGCCAACTTGAGCCATTACGTAACCTCGCCTAAACCATCTTTGTGGGAAAGAATCGGTAAGCTCACTCAGCAACGTTTGCCTGCCGGATATCAAACAGGATTGACACTTAACCGTGTTGAAAAGGACATGGCACCTTATCCATGTGAATGGGGAGCACCCGGAGTGCTCCTTGTACAGCCTGAGCCTGAGCTAACCATTGAGGTAACTGAGCGACCAAGAAAATTGTTTCTCGCTTTTATCGTATATAGTCGCTTTGCGGTATCTGGTCAGTGTGCTGATAATATCAATGCAACAATTGAAGTAAAAACCCGTGGGAGTATAAAGAAAAAACATATCCATTTTGTATCGAAACAAATGGATGGTCATAAAGTTATCGAGTGGTTGAATGAATACCCCGTTATTCGGCAAACATTAGAAGAGCTGGAATTTAATCATTGCAAGATAGAGTTTAGCGGTGGTCGTTGGCGTTGTGAAATTGAGCCTTATACGGCATCAGAAATGGTGAGCCGCATCCCAGCGACTCGTCGTTATTTAAGATTAATACAAAAACAACGTTATTATTTATTGAGTGCGCTGCAGTTAATTAACCAACTGGTGGAAAAACGTGCTGTGAGCCATTGAGTTTAAAAGAGTTTTTTGATAGTAATAATTATTATCAATTGACTCGCTGGAATTTGATGTGAAATCTTTGCCTCTTTTAGGTTGTATGTTGTTGTCATCTGCTGCAATGGCAACGCATTCTGACTGCATACGTTTATCTGAGCTTTCCTTTGCTGAAGGGGTGCATGATAGCGAAGGTCATAGTTGCTTATCTTTTGAAGTATCACAGCAAGATTTTATAAAACAACGTGGTGAAGGTCTTTCCAAGGTCCTGTTATTGGATTCCAATAAGCAGCCAGTGCGTGCATTGCAAGAGTATGGTTCAGTACAAGAGCCCCATAGCGCGGATTATGTAGTATCAGAAAATGGGGTTTATTATCTAGCGTTGAATGGTGAGCCGGGTAAACCTTGGCAATTAAAGTTTGACATCAGCCAGTACCAGCCTTTAGCCATTAAAAAAGATAATGAACCTATTAGCCCGATGCTACAAAGTTTGCTTGATGAACATTATCAAAATGGTGATACAAGCGCATTTTGGCAAGCTGTCGCCACGCAAGGAACCCCCCTGGTTGAGGCGTTTTCAAATCGACAAAAACGCGTGACATTTCTTTGGCGTGGCGCGAAAGCAAATGCCTATATTCTAGGGGCGCCGTCAGGTAATCACGAAAGAATGGCCCACTTGGCGGGAACGGATATTTGGTATCGTTCTTTTATCATTCCTAATGATACGTTATCACAATATAAAATTGCACCGGATATACCTTCTGTGCCTGAGGGCGGCTTTGCTCAACGTAAAGCGATTTTAGTCACAGCGCAGTCTGATCCTTATAATTCTCATGTTATTCCTTCGCAACGCGTAGATAAATATAACCGTTTTTCGTTGTTATCATTGGTACCGAACATACGCCAATGTCACTTCCCTGATGTAGAAAACAGGCAGATTAAAGGCCGTTTAGAGACATTTACGTTGACGAGCCAGGTATTAAAAAACGAAAGAAAAATAACGGTTTATCAGCCTAATATACCAATGGAAACACCGGCGTTATTGTTGCTATTGGATGGGCAAATTTACCTGCAAAACTATCAAATGGAGAAATTCTTTGATAAGTGGATGAATCAGGGGAGTTTTCCAGCTATGAATATTATATTTGTTGATAGCATAAATTCAGAGCGTCGTGGGGATGAGCTTCCCCCTAATGATGTCTTTCCTAAGTTGCTGGCGGATGAGCTCATGCCTCAATTAGCACAAATGGGAATTCAAGCATCTGCAAGCCATACGATTATTGCGGGTTCCAGTTATGGTGGGATTGGCGCGACATGGAATGCATTACAACATCCTGAAATCTTCGGTAATGTTATCAGTATGTCAGGATCTTATTGGTGGGCTCCGAAGGATAAAGACCCTGAATGGTTGATTCGTGAAATCGAAATGATGCCAACACAACCGATCCGTTTTTTCCTTGAGGCTGGCCTTTTTGAACAACGTGGTAGTTGGGGGGGAATTATTCAAAACCACTATCGGTTATTCGATGTTCTAAAACATAAAGGTTATCAAGTTGATGCCATTGAACTCCCTAGCGGGCACGACTACGTTTCTTGGTGTGAAACGCTTTATGAGGGAACAAACCAACTTGCGTCACAATGGTAAATAGCCCTAACGCTCATTCACAAAAAGCAGCTTATATTTAGCTGCTTTTTTACATTTATGACTAACGTCTTCATTTCGCCATAAAAGCGTCATTCAACTGTCATCTGGCTCCTTTAGCATGCCTGTCATTATTTGAAATACACATTTTCTCTTTTCATTATTGATTGGCAAGGAAACAGTTATGACTGGTAATTTTATGAAATCCCTTTTAGCTGTCACGGTAAGTACTTTAATTTTAGGAAGTGCAGTCCCTGCCTACGCGGCTGATAAAAATGATGCGGTGTCAGAAAACCGTGCGGCACAAGGTGATATCACAAAATTTGGTGGTGCGCGTCGTTTAGCAACAGAGCAAACTGATATCATGAAAGCGGCACTTCACAATGGCCAAGCCAAAAATGTGATTCTATTTATTGGTGATGGTATGGGTGACTCAGAGATAACCGTTGCCCGTAACTATGCAGAAGGTGCTTCAGGGTTCTTTAAAGGAATCGATGCCTTGCCAATTACAGGCCAATATACCCATTATGCGTTAGATAAGAAAACCCAAAAACCAGACTATGTGACTGACTCTGCAGCGTCTGCCACGGCGTGGTCTTCTGGTGTAAAAACCTACAATGGCGCATTAGGGATTGATGTATTTGGCAACGATCATGAGACATTAATTGAGATAGCTAAACGTAATGGTAAAGCGACGGGTAACGTCACAACCTCTGAGATTCAAGACGCTACGCCAGCTGCACAGTTTTCGCATGTGAGTGCTCGTAAATGTTATGGCCCTGAGGAAACAGCAGAAAAATGTGCGGCTAACGCGCTAGAAAATGGCGGTCGTGGTTCAATTTCAGAGCAACTGTTGGTAACTCGCCCAGATGTCACCCTTGGTGGTGGCGCTAAGAGCTTCAAGCAAGAAGCAAAGGCGGGTGACTACAAAGGTAAAACGTTGGAGCAACAGGCGATTGAGCGTGGGTATAATATTGTGCGTGACGCTAAGTCATTAGACAGCATTACTGTTGCAAATCAAGATAAACCTGTTCTGGGCTTATTCCATGATGGCAACATGACTGTTGCATGGGAAGGCCCGAAAGCAGTTCATTACGGTAATATCAACAATGCGCCATTGGAATGTAAACCGAATGCGAAGTTAGACCCTAATGCACCAACATTGGCTCAAATGACGAAAAAAGCGATTGAGCTGTTAGAAGTCAATCCAAATGGTTTCTTTTTGCAGGTTGAAAGTGCCTCTATCGATAAGCAAGACCATAAAGCAAACCCATGTGGCCAAATTGGTGAAACTGTTGCTCTCGACCAAGCAGTACAAGTCGGCTTAGATTTCGCTAAAAAACATGGTGATACATTAGTTATCGTGACTGCTGACCATTCACATTCAAGCCAAATTATTCCAGAAGGAACAAAATCAACGGGCTTAACGCAAGCGTTGATTACTAAAGACGGCTCTGTGATGGTGGTAAATTACGGTAACTCTGAAGAAGATGATTCTCAAGAGCACACCGGTGCTCAGTTACGTGTGGCGGCTTATGGCCCACATGCGGCAAATGTAATGGGTCTAACTGACCAAACTGATTTGTTCTTTACCATGCGCGATGCAATGGGATTGAAGCAATAAACCAACCCTGTAGTGAAAATTCTCCGCAATAGGATGTTGCGGGGGATTTTTTTATTTTCTAGTATATTTTCTCCTTATTTTTCAACCGTTCCTCAATAAACTTACTAAATATTTGCACTTCTTTTTTTATCCGTTATCTTGAGAAATTGAATCATCTGATAACAATAAATGTGCTTCTTCATAGGCACAAATAATGAGAATGGCATAATGAGAGAAGTTCGCGAACTACAACGAGATGAAATCCCATCTGTTTGGTCTATCGACCGCACTGAATTAATTGAAAACCTTTATCTGTATCAAAATGGCGAATTGGTGCTATCCAAACAACAGTTTGATATGAAAGGTTGGCCAGAAGGTGAACCTGAAGCCTATACCCCTCATTTGTTGGAAAGTTATGACCAAGGGGCGATATTTCTTGGGGTTTTTGAGCAGGGCAAGCTAATTGCTGCCGCAAGTTTAGATAATGTGTGGCGCGGCGAACAAAAAAATTTACTGCAATTGTCTTTCCTGCATGTGAGCCACTCACATCGTGGTAAAGGTTTAGCAGGGATGTTATTCCAACAATGCGCTGAAATGGCGATACAAAAAGGAGCAAAAGGCTTATATATTTCTGCGACACCTTCAGAAAATACGGTGCACTTTTATCAACATCTCGGTTGTTCCTTAATTGCCCAGCCTGACCCTGAATTATTTGCATTGGAGCCCGAAGATATTCATTTTATTTATCTATTTTCGTAAGTTTGTATTTTGTAAAATAAGTGTTAATTTATAGCGTGGTGAAATAAAAAAGCATTGAAATTTACTAGAAACTAGATATGATTGATAATCATTATCATTTGAGGGTGTTGAGGTCACTATGCCAACTAGCATATCAAAAACCACAGGTTTAAGGCGAATAGGTGCTGGCCTTTGGGGTGTTTTTGCTGTGATATTGCTGAGCATTGCTTATATACTCAATAATATGGGCTTAGATAATCTAAAAATCATTATGATTACCATGATGGTAGCAACCGCTGGGATGCTATTTAATCGCGGTTCTCGTCGTTTATTGATTGTCCCCGCAGTTATTTCACTCGCATGTTTTATGATGGCCTTTGTTCTACAAAGTTAGTTCTATAATCAGTAAGTAACAGAACAAAATAGAGAATTAGGGCAGCGCTAGTCGTACAAGGAAGGTCAAAATGGGCAGGGTGTTATAAACAATGACTGACCAGTGGTGCGAAAGGGGGGACTTGAACCCCCACGTCCGAAGGACACTAACACCTGAAGCTAGCGCGTCTACCAATTCCGCCACCCTCGCAATACTGTCACGTCAATACTAAATTATTGTGGTTTATACAAAGTTAGTGGTGCGAAAGGGGGGACTTGAACCCCCACGTCCATAGGACACTAACACCTGAAGCTAGCGCGTCTACCAATTCCGCCACCCTCGCAATACCTAACTAAACTTTGATTCATCAATGCTTCTAACCAGCAATAATGTGGTGCGGATTTTAGGCTAATTTCGACGAACGTCAATAATTTTTTTATGTAGTATTTTTGATTGATGAAAAAATGGCCGGTAAGGGTTCACCCGCCATTAAGTCGTATGAAAAATTGTGCTTTAGTCTAATTTATTCGCGAATAAACTAACGCTTAACCGCTTGGTAAACTTTGAATTTTCCCGTTTTGGCAAGTACTTCATGGCTACCAAATGCTTTATCGAGTAAATCAGGGTACGGTAAGAAAGCATTCGCGACGATCCGCAAACGGCCACCTTTTTTCAGGTATTTAGGGGCTTGGTAAATCATATTTTCAACCGCACGATAACTGGTGTTTAGACCATCATGGAATGGAGGGTTAGAAATAATCCAATCAAATTTATCGTTAATATCTGAGTAAGCATCACTTGCGATGATTTCGCCGGCCAGTTTGTTTGCCTCAAGAGTGGATGCAGCGGAATCGAGCGCAGACGCACTCACATCACTTAAGGTGAGTTTTAGCTCTGGGTTTTGCGAGCCGAGAACTGCGGCGATCACCCCATTACCACAAGCTAGATCAAGCAGATCGCCGCTCATTGGATCAGTTAGCGTTGATAACAGTAGATCACTACCGATATCAAGCTCATTATGGCTAAATACCCCTGGCAGTGCGTTAATTTTAACATTATCAATCTGATAATGACGCCACCAGCGAGCAATATCAAAGGTTGTCGGTTGTTCTAATTCACCATAGTACAAGCCACAGCGGCGTGCTGAGTCAATTTTTTGTAAGCTAGCGATCCCTTCCATAATGGATTCGGCGCTTTTAACACCACTACGGTTTTCGCCAACGATAAAAATTTGGCTACCCGCAGCGAGGTGAGTACAGAGGTCATCGAGTTGGAAACAGGCTTCTTGCTTGTTTTTTTGCCAAAAATAAATGAGAGTATCGCAAGGCTGGATAAATTCCGCGGGTGTTGTGGCAGCGAATAACGCCATATCGCCCATTAACGGTTGTAAGCGTTGCCAGTGATGATATTGGTTGGTGATGACACGAACACTAGCTGCTTCTAAGGTTGCAGCGAGTTCATCCTGAATGTCACCAGCCAAAATGACATGACGATCTGTAAAATGTTCGAGATGGCGTTGAATAACTTCGCTGGCAGGTGTCAGTAATGACATATTCTGTCAATCTCCTAAAATAATAAAAAAACCGATGACCATCTTACCAAAGATAAGAGAAATAGCATTGCTCTGTTGGCGCTATTAATCCCCTTTGATAAGATGTGGTTGTAAAATTGCGACTGGAAAATCAAATGACACGACGTGACAGGCTTTTAGAACAAATGGGGATCACTCAATGGATGGTGAGAAATCCTGCCGTGTTACGTGGTGAACGTGGTGTAAGGATCCCAGCGTCGACTAAGCTTATTATTATTACTGATGAGAACCTTGATTTAAATAGCCAATTGCTAAAAGATGTTTTTCTTTCCATGAATATTGCACAGGACGATGTGGTTTGTGTCAATTCAGAGCAATTAGGTTTAATCCCAACACCAATAATAACACCATGTTGGGTATTAGGTGATGAAATCCAGCCTGAAGGTTCAAAAGTCATGTTTACTTCACCTGTTTTGTCTGAGCTAAGTACAAGCTATAGCGCTAAACGGGCACTATGGAAACAAATTTATCAATATGATGAAAATTTCAACACTAAAGCAATCTGATCTCGCAACCGCCTACTTAATTGAGAAGTTAAGCCATGATTTTCCATGGACTGAGCGAGTTTTTTATGGGAACCAAGGGGAAAAGTACCATAACATAAAAATATCCGTTAATAATCAGATTATTGGTTATGCAATAACACAGTGTGTTCTTGATGAAGCGACTTTGTTTAATATTGCCATACACCCTGATTACCAAGGGAAAGGCTATGGCCGTTTGTTGCTAGAACAGCTCATCGAAGAACTTGTAAAGAAAGGCATTCTCACGTTATGGCTAGAAGTGAGGGAATCAAATGCATCTGCTTTGCATCTATACGATAAGCTAGGTTTTCACCAAGTGACGGTACGTAAAGATTACTACCCTGCTAAAAAAGGCCGAGAAGATGCTTTAGTACTTGCTTTGACTCTATTTTCTGATGAATAAATTTAAGTAACGAATAATTTATTATTAATATAATTAAAACCCCAATATGTGTCATAACATATTGGGGTTTTGTGCTTTAATGGACGACTATTTTTCAATTTCAGGAAGAATAGGTTTATTAATTAGTTGGATATTATCTTTTAACTCTTTTTTTGCCGCAGCTTGTGCGTTAACTTCTTCATTGAGGCCTTTATATGTGGAATAACACATAATTAGCATCATGATGGATAACGGTACAGCCATGGCGACCAGTGCAGATTGCAAACCAGATAATCCGCCGGTCATAATTAGTACGATCGCGATTGCTGCAATAATGACACCCCAAATGGTTTTAGTGACATGAGACGGATTTGGGTTCCCATTTTCACTGACCATTCCCAGTACAAATACCGCCGAGTTAGCTGATGTGATAAAGAAAATCAGTACCAAGGCAATAGCTAAGACACTAATAAATGTCGATGCAGGGAAATAATCTAAGAACTTAAACAGTGCAGATGTGACATCGTTTTTTACAGCATCTGCTAGTGCGGTTTGCCCTAAGTTTTGAATTAAATGGATGGCAGAACCGCCCATAACTGCAAACCATGCAAAAGCACTTAATACAGGAATAAATACTGCGCCAATCATAAATTCTTTGATTGTTCTTCCTTTTGAAATACGAGCCACAAAGCTGCCAACTAACGGTGCCCATGCTATCCACCAACCAAAGTAAAACAGTGTCCAGTTAGCAATCCAAGTACCGTCATTATAGGGTTCTGTGCGAAACGACATACTGACAAAATTTTGGACGTAGTCTCCAATACCTTGGAATAAAACTTTTAAGATAGTTTGGGTTGGACCAGATAGAAAGATAAATGCCATTAATCCGAGAGCAAGTATGATATTTAAGTTTGATAGATGTTTTATTGCCCCTTGTAACCCGGAAATCGTCGAAGCAATATAAACAACAGTAATAATAGCAATCAAACCAATTTGTACATAAATACTAATGGGCAATCCCCATAAGTAATTCATACCACTGTTAACTTGTAGTGTACCAAAGCCTAATGATGTGGCGATACCAATGACGACGGATAACATCACCAATATATTGATCCATTTCCCGACAGAGCCGTAGATCCGATCCCCAATCAATGGATAGAAAACAGAGCTGAGTGAAGATGGTAGTTTTTTTCTAAATTGGAAATAGCCTAAAGCTACACCGACAAGCGCATAACAGGCCCATGCAGAAACACCCCAATGCAGATAGACATATTGCATGGCTGCTTTAGCAGACTGTTCTGTTGAACCTTGGCCAATCGGCGGGCTGATATAATAGGAAACAGGCTCTGCTACCCCCCAGAACATCAAACTTATACCAATTGAGGCACTGAATAACATCGCAATCCAAGTGACTGTACGGTATTCCGGTTTGTCATTGTCATCGCCAAGGCGTATGTGACCAAATTTGGAAAAACCGAGAAACATACAGAAGCTGAAAAAGATAAAAACGGAACCTAGGATAAACCAACCTAGATTGTTATAGATAAAACTTAAGGCGGAATTTGAAAAAGCTTCCAGCTTATCAGGAATAAATGCACCAAAGCTGATTAACGCTAGGCTAAAAGCTAGCGACACGTAAAATACGGATTTTTTATGATTCATCATACCTCTTCTCCAGTTGCTCACTTATTTTTCTTTTATGAGAGTTGGCTTGCAGGGAATACTCGTTGTGTTTTAAGGGTACTTTTTGTTAGATGCTACTTTTGGTTTACAAAGAATAGCCATGCAAAGATTGTGCAGTCAACAAGAAATTAACCAATCATTAACAGGTGAGTTAAGGGTGATTGATTTAACTGATTGTTATTATTAATTTAATCGTTTTTGGTTAAAAAATTATCAATATTTCATTTGATCATTAATGCGATCTGCATTAACATTCTCAAAAAAGATGTTAACTATAAGTTTACATAAGTGAGGGCAATTATGAGCAATGCAACTAAAGTCATTTCGATTAATGATCACCTTGATATTGATAACGCATGGACAATCCCTGCGCGTTATTACACGTCTAATGATATTTTTGAGTATGAAAAAGAAAAAATATTTGCTAATTCATGGGTTTGTGTCGCTCATGTTAGTGAAGTAAAAGAAAAAAATTCCTATATCACTCGTGAGCTCATTGGCGAAAGCCTTGTGATTGTTCGTGGTCGTGATGATGTATTACGTGGTTTTTATAATGTATGTCCACACCGTGGACACCAGTTGATCAGCGGTGAAAGTGGCAAAGTCAAAAATGTGATTACTTGCCCTTACCACGCGTGGGCATTCAAGCTAGATGGCCAATTAGCACATGCGACTAATTGTGAAAATGTGAATAATTTTGAAGCCGATGCAATGTCATTAAGTAGCTTCCATGTTATTGAACATGCAGGGTTTATCTATGTAAATATGACTGTAGGTGAGCCTCAGCCTATTGAAGAGCAACTTCCTGGCTTAGCCGAAAAAATGCAAGAAGCTTGTGGAGTCATTAGCGATTTAAAATTGGCAGCGCGTTTTGTTAGCCATACTCCTGCTAATTGGAAAACTATCGTTGATAACTATATTGAATGTTATCACTGCCCAACCAATCATGTGAGTTTCGCCAGTTCCGTGGATGTCAACGTATACGAACACCAATTATTGGATAATTGGACTGTTCAAATTGGCAAGGCAAAACCCTCTGAATCCTCCTATCAGTTTGATGAATCTGTTTTAGACCCACGTTTCTTTGGTTTTTGGATTTGGCCAAGCACCATGTTCAATATGCCTCCAGGCGGGGATTTCATGACGGTAATTTATGAGTTTCCAGTGAACGCAGGGGAAACCTTGCAGCACTATGATATTTATTTCCTCAATGAAGAACTGACTGAATATCAGAAAAACTTAGTGGAATGGTATCGCACCGTATTCCGCCCAGAAGATCTGCGCTTGGTAGAAAGCGTACAAAAAGGATTACGCTCACGGGGTTATCGTGGCCAAGGCCGCATTATGGCAGATAGGCAACGTAGCGGGATCAGCGAGCACGGCGTTGCCCATTTCCATAAAATCGTCGCTGGTGCGCACACTGAGTAATCACGTTATTTATTATAAAAATAAAAGGAGAAGTCACAAATGCATCATTTAACTTACCCTGCACTATTTCGTCAGTTATGTTACATCAATGGGCAATGGGTTGATTCAGATAAAAAAATCCCTGTGACTAATCCTTTTGACCAATCTGTGCTGGGAACGATCCCCAGCCTGTCTGCAACACAAGTGGATGAGGCGATTGAATATGCCCATTCTGCAATGGAAGGTTGGAGTAAGCTGACTGCTAAAGCGCGTTCTATCATTCTACGCCGCTGGTTTGAGCTGATTGAAGCCCATGTTGATGATCTTGGGCGCTTAATGACGCTCGAGCAAGGTAAGCCACTGAATGAGGCAAAAGGTGAAATTCGCTATGCCGCTTCCTTTATTGAATGGTTTGCGGAAGAGGGGAAACGTGTTTATGGGGAAACCATCCCTCAAACGGTGGGAAGTAACCGCCTTTCGACAATCAAGCAGCCGATCGGTGTTTGCAGTGCGATTACTCCGTGGAATTTTCCCGCAGCGATGATCACTCGTAAAGCGGCTCCAGCACTGGCTGCGGGTTGTAGTATTATCATCAAGCCAGCGACTGAAACGCCTTTTACGGCACTTGCCCTCGCTCAGTTGGCCGATGAAGCGGGCATTCCCGCAGGGATATTCAATATCATTACTGGGGATTCTCGTGTTCTAGGTGAACGTCTAACTAAACATGAGCTTATTAGTAAGTTTTCATTCACCGGTTCAACGCAAGTTGGCCGAGTATTGTCTGAGCAGTGTGCATCGACAATTAAAAAAACATCACTCGAACTGGGGGGAAATGCGCCTTTTATTGTTTTTGATGATGCAGATATTGATAAAGCGGTAAAAAGTGCGGTGCAAGCGAAGTTTCGTAATGGCGGGCAAACCTGTGTTTGTGTGAACCGTTTTTATCTTCAAGATACTATTTTCGATGAATTTCAGACCAAGTTCGTTGCAGAAGTCGCCAAATTGCAAGTCGGTAATGGCCTTAAAGCGGGAATTGATATTGGGCCTATGATAACGACACGTGCTATTGATGGTATGAATGAGCTATTACAGGATGCACTAGCGAAAGGTGCACGCCAATTAACCTTAGGTAATGAAGTAGCGGAGTATGGCAATTTCTTTAATCCAAAAGTCCTTGTTGATGTTGATGACTCAATGAAGATTGTTCATGAGGAAATTTTTGGCCCCATTGCAACATTGATTCGTTTTAGTGATGAAAATGAAGTGATTACTCGCGCCAATAATACGATTTATGGCTTAGCGGCTTATTTCTTTTCTCGTGATGTGAGTCGTGTATATCGTGTAGCTGAAAAACTACAAAGTGGCATGGTCGGTATCAATACAGGCTTAATTTCTAATGAAGTTGCTCCCTTTGGTGGAGTGAAACAATCAGGTTTAGGAAAAGAAGGCTCTCGATATGGTATTGAGGATTATTTAAGTACTAAGTATCTGTGTTTAGATATTGAATGATGAGAGGGGCACTGTGATGAACCAACAAAAAATTGCAGTCAATGTCAGTCGAATTGAGCAAATTAGCCCAAATATTAAAATGTTCGAGTTTGTTGCACAAGAGGGCGCGCTAATGCCTTTTAGTGCAGGCAGTCATGTCACCGTTCATATGGGCGAGCAGGCTGGTTTGCAACGTGCATATTCGTTAATCAGCGACCCGCAGCAGTGTGGCAGCTATTGTATTTCTGTCTTGCGTGATGAAAACTCGAAAGGTGGTTCTGCATTTATGCATGAGCAGCTATCGCCAGGGGATAGCTTGTATCTGTCCCCAGCACAGAATTTTTTCTCGTTAGCACCGGATAACCAATGTAAGCATATTTTGATCGCCGGTGGGATTGGGATCACGCCTTTTCTCTCTTATCTCTATGAATTAGAAGAAAATGGAATGGATTTTGAACTTCATTACTGTTTTCGTGATAGTACAACGGCGGCATTTCTTGAACATTTACAACAGCGTATTGGCTCGCGTTTATTTCTTTATGACGGTAGCCAAGGGCAGCGAATGTCTGTCGAACAGTTAGTTAAAGCACAAGGAAGTAATAGCCATCTGTATGTATGTGGCCCTCAATCATTAATTAATGAGGTGATTGAAAAGGGTCATCAGCACCTGGGTGAATCACAGGTTCATTTTGAAAATTTTGGCGAAGTTGCCAGCGAAGGGGATTCATTTGAAGTCTATTTCCAACGCTCAGGCTTTAGTTTGGAAGTCGGTAAAGATGAGTCTATTTTGCAGGTAATCGAAGCAGATAAGCGCATTAACGTGGAATGTTTATGCCGTAATGGGGTTTGTGGAACCTGCGAAACGGCAATACTTGAGGGAGAGGCTGATCATCGTGACCACTACCTCGATGATGATGAAAAAGCTGAGCAGAAAACGATGATGTTGTGCGTTTCGCGAGCTAAATCTAAACGATTAGTCCTTGATTTATAATCAAAGTTGCCCCGCTTAGGCCATAAGTGGGGCAAAATACCTGTTTTAAATATCTTTTAATTCAAACATTAAAAAAGGCTGTTTTTCATCATTAAAGTGTTGATAAGCCGTAATTTGCTTGTCTTGAAATACGATTTGACCACGCCCTGTACGAAATACTTCATCTAACCATGGCTTATGGTTGATCACTAATTGATATAATAAACGTTGTAGTTCAAGGTAATCTATTTCAGTCGATTGATTGTGTAAGTTGCTGGCTAATATTTCGCCTGCTTTATCTGTAAATACGACTAAATGATTGAAATGAGATAATAATACATCAAAATAGCATTTGATTTTACGTAGGCGTAGTTCGGTATTCTTACGTTCGGTGTTGTCTAAACTGATCCCAACCAGCTTTGTCACTTTGCCATTAGGGCCTCTGACTCCTGTTGCTCGGGATGTGATCCAACGGTAATCGCCTTCCCAGTTAATTTTAAAATCCATTTCATGGGCACCGCCTTCACGAATAATTTTGGAATATCCATTAACCAATTTTTCTTTGGAGTCATGGCTCATTAAAGCCCAGAAATCTTCATTACTGGTGATTTTGATACCATAAACGGCTTCAACGTTGTCCGAGTAGTTCAATTCCCCAGTTAATAAGTCCCACTCCCAAGTCACGATATCTGCGGATTCTTGAAGATGGACTTCGTTGATGTTGCGCATGACGCCTGAATTGCTAACAGTGACTTGGTTATTGGTATACTCACCGTATTTCAACCATATCTTGTCGACATCCAATAACGTGGCGAGCTTTTCAAGATTATCTTCATCAATCATGCCGCCTTTCGTCCATTTGTTAACCGCCGTTCGGGAAACACCAAGGGCTTCAGCGGCTTTTAATTGACTCATTTTTTTCTGTTTTAGCAATTTCAACAAACGTTCTTTGAATGTCTCTGTTTCTGTCATCAATTCATGTTTACCTTATAACTTATGGAGTTAACTAAAAACCATGTGATAAGTGAGTAGCAAGGTATTGCTCTAGATTTTCGATAAAGACTCTAAGATTAGCACTCGTTCGGAGACTTCTCGAATATACAGCATAAACATCTGCAGTTTGATGCCATTGCGGTAACACTCGTACTAATTGGCCTGACTGTAACTCAGGCTGCACACTCCATTGGGAGCGCAATAGGATCCCTTCACCACTTAAGCACCATTGCTTGGCGACTTCACCATTATTGACGGTTAATTTGCTATTGGGAGTGACCGTCATACTTTCTTGCTGGTATTCAAGCTTCCATACTGCGGGGGCTTGGTTACGTTCTTTAATCGCAATACAAAAGTGCTTTTGTTCCAGTTCTTGTGGGTATTTTGGGTAGCCGTGTGTTGCTAAGTAGGTTGGAGAAGCGCACAGAATACGCTGGTTCCGTGCAATTCGCCTAGCAATAAATTGCTCAGCTATCGTACCGCCAATACAGATATCAACGTCAATGTTTTCACTAATAATATCGACAGACTTATCGGTCAAAGTGAGATCAATGCCTAATAAAGGATGACTCCCCCGTAATGTGAGTATAAACGGGTTAATATAAGTACTGCCAAACCCTGTGCTACAACTGATACGTAGATTGCCGCGGATCTCTTCGCGACAGGCGTTGAGTTGTTGTTGCATCTGTTCCAATTCAGCTAGCATCACTTCACTGCTACGTAAAATAATTTGCCCTTCGTGAGTCAGCTTAATTGAGCGAGCCGTTCTAAAAAATAAAGTTTGTCCTAAATTTTCTTCTAGCAACTTAATGCGTTTAGAAACATAAGCTGGGGATACCAACAGCTGTGATGCAGCTTGAGAGAAACTCATCAAACGGGCAACCGTGACAAAAACGCGGATATCCTCTAACGAAGGAAGCTTGTTCATAGTTTGTAAACCTAAGGATTACACTTCATATCTATACTTTATCACAGCAACCCCTAAACTGGAGAACAAACAGACATAATTCATTTATCAGAGGTTTTCACAATGTCACAATTTAACATAGCGGTTATTCCTGGTGATGGTATTGGTACCGAAGTGATCCCTGAAGGATTAAAAGTATTAGCAGCGGCAGCCAATAAACACAATGTAAAACTTAACTTTACCCATTTTGATTGGTCGTGTGAAACCTATCACCGTACAGGGCGTATGATGCCTGAAGATGGTTTAGAACAATTAAAGAAATTTGATGCGATTTTCCTCGGTGCGGTAGGGTTCCCTGGTGTTCCTGATCATATTTCATTATGGGGGCTGCTATTACCCATCCGCCGCGCTTTTAACCAATATGTTAACTTACGCCCTGTACGCTTATTTGATGGCATTAAATGCCCATTAGCAGACAAAAAACCGGGAGATATTGATTTTTATGTCGTGCGTGAAAACGTTGAGGGGGAATACTCTGCGATTGGCGGCATTCAGTACGAAGGTACGGATGAAGAAATGGTACTGCAACAAAGCGTTTTTACCCGTAAAGGTACCGACCGTATCTTAAAATATGCTTTCGATTTGGCGCAGTCACGTGAGAAAAAACATTTAAGTTCAGCGACGAAATCCAATGGGCTATTTCATTCAATGCCTTATTGGGATAGCCGTGTAGCCGAAATGGCGAAGCAATACCCAGATATCAAAGTTGACCAATTTCATATTGATATCTTTGCTGCAAACTTAGTGAGAATGCCAGAGTTCTACGATGTGATTGTAGGGTCAAATCTATTTGGCGATATTTTGTCTGATTTAGGGCCTGCTTGTACGGGAACTATTGCGATTGCGCCATCGGCCAATATTAACCCAGAAAAACAATTCCCATCGATGTTTGAGCCTGTTCACGGGTCAGCACCTGATATCGCAGGGCAAAATATTGCCAACCCGATTGGTACGATTTGGGCAGCCGCCATGATGATGCAGCATTTGGGATGTCCCGAGATGCATGATTCTATCATGTCCGCAGTAGAAACAGCGATTAAACAACGTCAACATTTGACTCGCGATATGGGAGGCAATGCTAGTACACAGGCGCTAGGGGATGAAATTACCCGTTTAGTCAGTGCCTAAAGGCGGTATTTATTGAGCCAATTTAGTGAGCCATCGGGGGACTGTTTTGCCTGTTCCTCGATGCTTTGATTGTTAATACCCCCAAGATCTGCGAAAATATCCGCCAATTTTGATTAACAAGACGGATTTGCGACGCCAAGAGCCACATTGAGCCTCTTCGAATGCTTATACAAATCTGTATATAAACGAAAAGAACGGTTAAATGACAGATCAGAACTTTCTCCATGAAGTTAGCACACGCAGAACGTTTGCTATCATATCCCACCCCGATGCGGGTAAAACCACAATAACCGAAAAAGTGTTATTGTTTGGGCACGCTATTCAACGTGCTGGTACGGTAAAAGGCCGTGGCTCTAACCAACACGCTAAATCTGACTGGATGGAAATGGAAAAGCAGCGTGGTATTTCGATTACCACCTCTGTTATGCAGTTTCCTTATAATGATTGTCTTGTTAACTTATTGGATACCCCAGGTCACGAAGACTTCTCTGAAGATACTTATCGTACATTAACGGCCGTTGACTGCTGCTTGATGGTCATTGACTCGGGTAAAGGGGTTGAAGACCGGACACGTAAACTGATGGAAGTCACTCGTCTACGTGACACTCCAATCTTAACTTTCATGAATAAGTTGGACCGTGATATTCGTGATCCAATGGAATTAATGGATGAAGTGGAAAATGAGCTGAAAATTGCTTGTTGTCCAATCACATGGCCTATCGGTTGCGGTAAACTATTCAAGGGTGTTTATCATTTATTACGTGATGAAACAATCCTATACCAAACAGGCCAAGGGCATACGATTCAAGAAGTCCGTATAATTAAAGGGTTAAACAACCCCGATCTCGATGCCGCTGTTGGTGAGGAACTAGCCGCGCAGTTACGCGATGAGCTGGAATTGGTTCAAGGGGCATCCCATGAATTTGACCATGATGCATTTTTGCAGGGTGAATTAACCCCTGTCTTTTTCGGCACTGCATTAGGTAACTTTGGTGTTGACCATATGTTAGATGGCTTAGTTGAATGGGCTCCACAGCCGCAGCCACGCCAAACAGATTTACGCCAAGTGAATGCGACAGAAGAAAAATTCACCGGTTTCGTATTTAAAATTCAAGCGAATATGGACCCGAAACACCGTGACCGCGTTGCATTTATGCGTATTGTTTCAGGTACTTATGAAAAAGGCATGAAACTACGCCAAGTGCGTATCAAAAAAGATGTGGTTATTTCTGATGCTTTAACCTTTATGGCGGGGGATCGCTCTCAGGTCGAAAACGCCTATGCAGGGGACATCATTGGGTTACATAACCATGGTACGATTCAAATCGGTGATACCTTCACACAAGGTGAAGAGCTCAAATTTACGGGTATTCCTAACTTTGCCCCTGAATTATTCCGCCGTATTCGCTTACGTGATCCGCTAAAACAAAAACAACTGTTAAAAGGCCTCGTTCAGTTATCTGAAGAGGGTGCAGTACAGGTGTTCCGCCCGTTAACTAACAATGATTTAATTGTTGGTGCGGTAGGTGTGCTGCAGTTTGACGTGGTGGTTTCACGTTTAAAAAGCGAATATAACGTTGAAGCTATTTATGAAGCCGTTAACGTTTCTACTGCGCGTTGGGTTGAGTGTGATGATGCGAAGAAATTCGAAGAGTTTAAACGCAAAAATGAGCAAAACTTAGCCCTTGATGGTGGCGACAACTTGTCTTATATCGCACCGACTATGGTGAATTTGAACCTGACTAGTGAACGTTACCCTGACGTTAAATTCCGCAAAACACGCGAACACTAATTGTGTTTATGACCCACGACTAGCATAGTTAGTGGGTCATCTTATTTCGAACTTCATTTAAAGCAACTTTCCCTGTTTTTTTATGCTTATCATCAAGAATATTCTGTCTTTATCACCTTTCTCTTTATTTTTTATGTTTTTTTACTTAGGCTATATTATTCGTTGTCCATTGCAGTGAAAGGAAGGTTTTTATGAAAAAAGCAAAACTATTGAGTTTGTTAGGAGTTATTGGGTTGAGCTGGGCGCTCGTGGCTTGTAGCTCATCATCAGATAGCGCTTTGAAAAAACAAGCCTCAGAAACCTGGGACAGTGCATCTAAGACCGTTGAAATGGCAGGTAAAGATACTGGGAATGCCATTTCGAGTGGCGCTAAAAACACCGGTGACTACATTGATGACTCCGCGATTACGGCGGATGTAAAAGGAAAATTACTGGGTACGAAAGGTATTTCGAGTAACAGCGTATCAGTAAAAACAGTCAATGGTGTTGTTTACTTATCAGGCTTTGTTAAATCAGCCGATCAAATTGATAAAATTACCCAAGTGGCATCGCAAGTCAATGGGGTAAAATCAGTACAAAATGGTTTAGTCATCGCTAACTAATCAGTAAATAAATGTCTCAATAGCTCATATTGCTGAATATTTATTGTACAATGCGGATAGAATGGGCTTTCAAAGGGAAGCTCATTCTGTTTTTGAGCTATTTAAAGTGAACTTCTGTCATTCAGAGGCATTATGGGAAAACACGTTTCAGTTACACTCGGCACGATTGAGCCGCTTGCATTCTTTGATAATATCAACTCGGGAAAAACTGCCCTGATTTGTGAAGGTGGCGGTCAACGAGGAATTTTTACTGCGGGTGTACTGGATGAGTTTCTTATCTCTGATTTCAACCCTTTTGACCTGATGATAGGCACTTCAGCTGGGGCTCAAAATCTTTCTGCGTATATTTGTGGGCAAGCAGGTTATGCACGCCGTGTGATCACGCGTTATACGACTAATTCGGCATTTTTCAATCCACTGCGCTTTATCCGCGGCGGTCATCTGATTGATTTAGATTGGCTCGTCGACACCACAGCAAAAGAATTCCCATTACGTATACAAGCAGGGCTCGATTTATTAAATTCAGGCCGTGAATTCTATATGGGAGCAAGCCGCAGTGATGATTTTTCCGCTGCTTTTCTAAAGCCTGACGCAGACAACTGGCTCGATATTATTCGTGCATCCAGCGCTATTCCGGGCTTTTATCGTGAAGGTGTCGAATTTGATGGCACGCTTTACCAAGATGGTGGCATTAGTGCTGCTATCCCAGTTGAAGAGGCATACCGCCGCGGTGCAGAGACTATTGTGGTGATCCGTACCGTTCCTTCCCAAATGTATTTTACCCCTGAATGGGTGAAAAGAATGACTCGGTGGCTGGAAGGGGATAAAAATGGCCTACAACGTATGGCCGCGATGCTAAAAGTTCATCTGAAAAGCTACCGTAGAACACAAGAATTTATTGAAAACCCACCAAAAGATGTACAGGTCTTTGAGATTTATCCACCTGTTCCACTGAAAAGTAGTGCGCTGGGTAGTAAGGTATCTTCGCTTAATCAAGATTACCATACGGGGCGCCGGTGTGGTCGCTATTTTATTGCAGCGCTGGGTGATGCCTTTGACCACAACACAAATCGCTTTAGCCATACTTTGGCACAGAAAATTGAGTCTAACCCATTAGATATTCAGCTTGAGCCACAAGTACCGAATGAGCTCATTCCTGAATTGGCGGCGGAGCCTGTTACCTCAATGCCTTTGGCCGCAATATCCGCAAATGAAAATCGTGATGGCTAAACGTCAATTTATTGATACTCATTGTCATTTTGATTTCCCACCTTTTAGTGATTCCTTCACTGAAAGTTTGCAGCTTGCTCAACAAAGTGGGGTGAGTGATATTATCATTCCTACAGTGAGTATGGATAATTTTGCACGAGTTTGGCAACTGGCACAGCAGTACCCGCAGTTGCATGCCGCTATGGGGTTTCATCCGTTATATTTGAGTCAGTTTCAAGAGCAACATATTGATATATTGACTGATTATCTAGCTAAAAAGAATAAAAAGTGTGTGGCGATAGGGGAGATTGGGCTTGACCTCTATATGCAAAACCCGCAATTTGAGAGCCAGCAAGTGGTGTTGTCCGCACAATTAAAGTTAGCGAAACAGTTTGATTTACCAGTTATTTTACATTCACGTAAAAGCCATGACCCATTAGCTGCGATGCTACGTCGTTTTGATGTCCCAGCTCGTGGCGTTGTGCATGGTTTTGCCGGCAGTCTATCTCAAGCCCAAGCCTTTGTTAAACTTGGCTATTATATTGGTGTTGGTGGCACAATTACTTATGACAGAGCGAATAAAACTCGCCATGTGATGTCGCAACTCCCTTTGACTTCATTATTATTCGAAACGGATGCCCCTGATATGCCAGTTTCAGGTTTTCAAGGCGAACCAAATCGTCCTGAACGTATTGAGTGGGTTTTTCGTTCATTATGTGAGCTTCGCCACGAATCCCCCGCAGAAATAGCCCAACAACTTTACAACAATAGTTTGTCGTTATTTAATCTCACCAAGTAAAACCGCATACAGAATCATAAATAATATTTATATAATTTCACTAATTGGCTATTAAAATCTATTCGGTTTTTATTGTGCTTAATTGGGACTTTAGTGCCTTTCCAGATTAAACTGAATGGATTTTGTGACTTTTGTCACATTATGTGAATTTTTGTTGTTTATTGCAGTATGTATTTGTGATGAGTATTGCGGGTTATTGGTGATGACTAGGTATAATCATCAAATTAAGAGTCAAGGTGACTTACACGTTTCCTTATATATCAACCTAAAATAAAGTGAACAGGGATCCTTCCATGCAGCTCATTATGAGTATTATCGGAATGGCGGTACTTATCGCGATAGCTATTCTATTTTCCAGCAATCGCCGAGCAATTAGACTACGCACAGTTGGCGGCGCATTTTTAATTCAATTAGCCATTGGTGCATTTGTTCTTTATGTTCCAGCGGGGCGTAGTGTGCTCCAAGGGATGTCTGACGCGGTTTCTAAAGTTATTGGATATGGTCAAGATGGGATGAGCTTCATCTTTGGCGGCCTTGTTTCCGATAAAATGTTTGAACTGTTTGGTGGCGGTGGCTTTATTTTCGCTTTCCGCGTTTTACCAATTATTGTTTTCTTCTCATCATTAATTGCTGTCCTTTATTATTTAGGGATCATGCAGTTAGTGATTAAAGTTCTTGGTGGTGGTCTGCAAAAAATATTGGGAACCTCAAGAACAGAATCGTTATCTGCAACAGCAAATATCTTTGTTGGGCAAACGGAAGCACCATTGGTTGTTCGCCCTTATATTGCAACAATGACGACATCAGAGCTGTTTGCCATTATGTGTGGTGGTTTAGCTTCTGTAGCAGGTTCAGTTTTAGCGGGCTACGCCCAAATGGGTGTACCAATGGAATACCTGATTGCTGCCTCCTTTATGGCCGCTCCAGGTGGTTTATTATTCGCCAAACTGATGGTTCCAGAAACAGAAGATGTAAAAGATAGGGTTGATGCGACAGATTTAGTCGCTGAAGATGAACGCCCTGCCAATATTATTGATGCGGCCGCTTCTGGGGCATCATCAGGGATGCAACTAGCGCTGAACGTGGGGGCAATGTTATTGGCCTTTATTGCTTTGATTGCATTGATCAATGGCATCTTAGGTGGTATTGGTGGCTGGTTTGATTATCCACAATTATCACTGGAATTATTATTAGGTTGGTTATTCGCTCCGATTGCCTTCTTAATTGGTGTGCCGTGGAGTGAAGCGACAGTTGCTGGTTCTTTCATCGGTCAAAAAATTGTTGTGAACGAATTTGTTGCATTCATGAACTTCGGTGAATACATGAAAGCGGATGCTGAAGTACTGGCGGCAGGTAAACAAGTGCTTTCCGACCATACTAAAGCGATTATTTCGTTTGCATTATGTGGTTTTGCTAACCTTTCATCCGTCGCTATCTTACTCGGTGGTTTAGGCGGAATGGCGCCAAATCGCCGTGGTGATGTCGCTCGTTTAGGTATGAAAGCGGTTATGGCTGGTACCCTGTCTAACTTAATGAGTGCAACCATTGCTGGCTTTTTCTTGACGTTAGGCGCAGCAGCCGTGATTTAATTTATATTTGCTATCAGCTAATCCAATTAAACGGAAGGGGATTAATCCTTCCGTTTTCATTTTGATTCGTTATATTCTTTTATGACTTTTTATATCAATCGTAAATTTTCAACTATTCTTAACTTAGTCAATCAATGATAAAGAAAATATTGAAAAAGCCATTTGAGAGAAGAATTGATGGCGATAGATGGTATAATTTGATCTATATCACATTTTTTATTTTAATAATGTAACATTCAGTCGATTAATGTGATTTGTAGCACATAAAATGGCATCATTCCATGGTCAAATAGGCATTAGTAAGCTGCTATGGAACTGCTAGTTCTCAGAGTCTAGGACTCTAGGGCATGATGCGGTGAGAAGGATCTCAGCTGCTCAGTTCGGAAAGAATCCGACTAGCATCTTTAAGGAACCAAGCCCGCTCGCCAACAAAGAACGTGTCGTTCTGAAGAATTAACAACGTTGGAGAGTTATATGACTGATTTAAAAGCGGCCGCACAACGCGCGCTGTCACTTATGGATTTAACCACTTTAAATGATGACGATACTGATGCGAAAGTCATCGCACTGTGTCATCAGGCGAAAAGCCCAGCAGGCAATACCGCTGCAATCTGTATTTACCCTCGTTTTATTCCCATTGCACGTAAAACATTACGTGAGCAAGGCACTCCAGATGTGCGTATTGCAACGGTTACGAATTTCCCACACGGTAACGATGATATTGATATCGCATTAGCTGAAACCAAAGCAGCGATTGCTTACGGTGCGGATGAAGTTGATGTTGTTTTCCCTTATCGTGCGCTGATTGCGGGTAATGAACAAATTGGTTTTGATTTAGTGAAAGCCTGTAAAGAAGCTTGTGCGGCTGCGAATGTGTTGCTGAAAGTAATCATTGAGACAGGTGAGTTAAAAGATGCAGCACTAATCCGTAAGGCTTCTGAAATTTCAATTAAAGCGGGCGCTGATTTTATTAAAACCTCGACAGGTAAAGTACCTGTTAATGCAACATTAGAAAGCGCGGAAATCATGATGCAAGTGATCCGTGATATGGGCGTTGAAAAAACAGTCGGCTTTAAACCTGCTGGTGGTGTACGTACCGCAGAAGAAGCAGCAGAATACTTAGCGTTAGCGGGACGAATTTTAGGTGACAATTGGGCAGATAGCCGCCATTTCCGTTTTGGTGCTTCTAGCCTATTAGCAAATTTATTAAATACGCTAGGTTTTGACGTTAAAAAATCAAGCAGCAGTTATTAATTTTCGCAATATTGTTAGCCGATAAATTCGACTTTAAAGGAGAATATTGTGTTTCTGGCACAAGAAATTATCCGTAAAAAACGTGATGGTAAGCCATTAAGCGAAGAAGAAATTCGTTTCTTTATCAATGGTGTTCGCGATAACTCAGTTTCAGAAGGTCAAATTGCTGCATTGGCAATGACTATCTATTTTAATGATATGACCATGCCTGAGCGCGTTGCATTAACGTTAGCAATGCGTGATTCAGGAACCGTTCTGAACTGGAAATCACTCAACCTCAATGGCCCATTAGTTGATAAACACTCAACTGGCGGCGTGGGTGATGTGACTTCACTGATGCTTGGCCCTATGGTCGCTGCTTGTGGCGGTTATGTACCGATGATCTCAGGCCGTGGTTTAGGCCACACTGGTGGCACATTAGACAAACTTGAAGCGATCCCTAATTTCGATATCTTCCCGGATGACGTTCGTTTCCGCGACATTATCAAAGATGTCGGGGTGGCAATTATTGGGCAAACTAATTCATTAGCACCTGCTGATAAACGTTTCTATGCGACCCGTGATATTACAGCGACAGTGGATTCAATTCCGCTAATTACCGCTTCAATCTTAGGTAAAAAATTGGCTGAAGGCCTTGATGCTCTGGTGATGGACGTTAAAGTCGGCTCAGGCGCATTTATGCCAACTTATGAGAAGTCAGAAGAGTTGGCTGAGTCAATTGTGAAGGTCGCTAATGGGGCGGGTTGTAAAACTACGGCATTATTGACTGATATGAATGAAGTGCTAGCTTCCAGCGCAGGTAACGCAGTTGAAGTTCGTGAAGCGGTTCAATTCTTAACGGGTGAATACCGTAACCCACGTCTTTATGAAGTCACCATGGCGTTATGTGTAGAAATGCTGGTATCTGGTTCATTAGCAGCAAACCGCGAAGAAGCACGCCAAAAATTACAGGCAGTATTAGACAATGGTAAAGCGGCAGAAGTGTTTGGCCGTATGGTAGCAGCTCAAAAAGGGCCTGCTGATTTTGTTGAAAATTACAACAAATACCTGCCGACTGCGGTACTGAGCAAAGCCGTTTATGCACCAAAAGATGGCATTATCACGCAAATGGATACACGTGCGCTGGGAATGTCCGTAGTGACGTTAGGCGGTGGTCGCCGTAAAGCGACAGACCCAATTGATTATAGCGTTGGTTTGAGTGATATCGCTGCGTTAGGCGCCAAAGTGGATACCCAAACGCCACTGGCAATTATCCATGCAAATAGTGAAAAAGCGTGGGAAGAAGCGGCGAAAGAAGTGCGTGAAGCGATGGTGATTGGAGACAAATCTCCTGAAACAACACCAATGGTTTATCGCCAAATCAGCGAGTAATACAAATAGATTTTAGTGGTATATCGTTTTAAAAATACCGCAGGAGAAAAATATGAAACGCACATTTATTATGGTTTTGGATTCCTTTGGGATCGGTGCAGCACATGATGCACATAAATTTGGTGATGAAGGTTCCAATACATTGGGTCACATCGCAGATGCTTGCGCCCGTGGCGAAGCGGATATTGGTCGTAAAGGGCCTCTGCATTTACCTAATTTAACAAAATTAGGTTTAGGTAAAGCAGGAGAAGAATCAAGCGGTTCATTCCCTGCAGGTCTTGACCCTAATGCAGAAATTATTGGTGCGTATGGTTATGCGAGCGAAATTTCTTCAGGCAAAGATACGCCATCAGGCCACTGGGAAATCGCAGGTGTTCCTGTGTTATTCGATTGGGGATATTTTTCTGATGAAGAAAATAGTTTCCCTCAAGAGTTACTGGATACGTTAGTTGAGAAAGCGAATTTACCGGGTTACTTAGGTAACTGCCACTCATCAGGTACGGTTATTTTGGATCAACTGGGTGAAGAGCATATGAAAACCGGGAAACCGATTTTCTATACCTCAGCTGACTCCGTATTCCAAATCGCTTGTCACGAAGAAACTTATGGCTTAGACAAACTGTATGAGCTGTGTGAGATAGCGCGTGAAGAGTTAACCAAAGGCGGTTATAACATTGGCCGTGTTATCGCGCGTCCATTTGTTGGCGACAAAGCGGGTAACTTCACACGTACAGGTAACCGTCATGACTTAGCGGTAGAGCCACCAGCACCAACCGTATTGAAAAAATTAGTTGATGAAAAACAAGGTGAAGTTGTTTCTATCGGTAAAATTGCGGATATTTACGCTCATGTCGGTATCACCAAGAAAATTAAAGCCACTGGTATCGATGCGCTATTCGATGCAACGGTAGAAGAAATGAAACTAGCGGGCGACAACACCATCGTTTTCACTAACTTTGTGGACTTTGACTCTGCATACGGCCACCGCCGTGATGTGGCAGGTTATGCAGCAGCATTAGAGTTATTTGACCGTCGTTTACCAGAGCTGATGAAGCTGGTTAAAGAAGATGACATTCTGATCTTAACCGCAGACCACGGTTGTGACCCAACTTGGCCAGGTACAGACCATACCCGTGAGCACATCCCAGTGTTGATTTATGGTCCAAAAGTGAAACCAGGTTCATTAGGCCACCGTGAAACTTTTGCAGATATCGGCCAGACAGTCGCGAAATACTTTGATCTGTCGCCGATGGGTTATGGTAAACCAATGCTCTAACACCCATTACCCGTCATACTTTGAGCTGTAGCGGTGTTGGCTGCATAAAACCACCCTAATCACATACTGATGTATGCTCATAGGGATGATTTTCTTTGCCGCCTAGCTACAACTCAAATTATTTAGGGTAATGGCGGGGAATTAAAGGTAATGGGCAAGCTATTGAAGGGTAATCGGCTAACAGTAGTTCGTTGGCTGCGATTCAAATTGCTTAGGCCAGTAAGATACAGATTATTAATAATAAGGTGGGAAGCCACCTTATTCATTTGAAAATATTTAATCGTTTAAAGGGAAATAATCATGGCAACTCCACATATTAATGCAGAAATGGGTGATTTCGCTGATGTCGTTCTGATGCCAGGCGACCCATTACGTGCAAAATACATCGCTGAAACCTTCCTTCAGGATGTTCGCCAAGTCAATAATGTGCGTGGCATGTTAGGTTTTACAGGGACTTATAAAGGTCGTAAAATTTCTGTTATGGGTCACGGTATGGGGATCCCTTCATGCTCCATTTATGCGAAAGAACTGATCACTGATTTTGGTGTAAAAGTGATTATTCGTGTTGGTTCATGTGGCGCAGTAATGGATGACGTAAAATTGCGTGATGTTGTGATCGGTATGGGCGCTTGTACTGATTCACGCGTTAACCGTCAACGTTTCAAAGAAAATGATTTTGCAGCGATCGCAGACTATGACTTAGTTCATAATGCAGTTGAAGCAGCAAAAGCAAGAAACGTGAATGTACGTGTGGGTAACCTATTCTCAGCAGACCTATTCTACTCACCAGATCCTGATATGTTCAAAGTGATGGAAAAATACGGCATCCTGGGCGTTGAAATGGAAGCCGCGGGTATTTATGGTGTTGCCGCTGAGTTTGGTGCACGTGCATTAACGATTTGTACCGTTTCAGACCATATCAAAACTGGCGAACAAACAACGTCAGAAGAACGTCAAACCACGTTTAATGAGATGATTGAGATTGCACTGGATTCAGTGTTGTTAGGCGATAAATAATCGTTAATTACATACTGAGATGATTTTTTAAATGCCACGTATAGCGTGGCATTTTTTGTGAAATAAAAGCTCTAAATCCCCGAAATGATCATGTCAACAGCCGAAATAATTTTTGCATGAACATTCGGGATGATACAGACGAGGTCACGTGGTTTAAGTTTATTAATGGAAATAGTGGTTATGGATTTAGTGATAATTACATGGTGAATACCATTAATATAAACCACAGGGGTTAGAGCCTTAACTTGTGAATTGTTATGCAATAATGGCGATATAGGCATGATAACACGTGAGTGATAGTCACTCAGTAGGTCATTTTGGATATCAATAAGATAAGGATATTGGTCTTTCGACCTGATTGATTTATTACGATAAACAGCATATTGAGGCATTAAATCACCCCATACTCATTATCATCAGTAAATAGCCCTGCTTGTTGTTCAAATTCGTTAAAGCTATCAATGTTTGTTCTATTTTTTTCTTTCCATTTGGCATCAGAGCTTTGTTTGATAGTAAGGGGGAAATCTTGTTGTAGGTTTGCCTTATTTTGCATCTCAGTGAAATGATTTTGCGTTTTCATGGGCTACCTTAAATTAAGTGGATAAGATGGGTATTACTTTAGGGTAGCACCACTATGCTGGCAACTGCGCTGGGCGTTTTAAGACTAACTTTTTATCCGGCTCATCATCACGGCATCAACATATTGCCCATCACGAAATGTATAATCTTTCATGCGGCCTTCTAGCTCGAAGCCAAACTTTTCATACAGCCCAATGCCACTGCCATTTGCTGCGAATACTTCTAGCTCTATGCGATGGACATTGAGCCAGTTATCGCAGTAATCCACCATTACTTGCATCAGTTGTGAGCCAATACCTTTGCCTTGGTGAGTTTCACTAACGGTAATTCCGAAAGTTGCAACATGGCGACGGCGCACTTGGCTCGGTTGGCTAATTACAAGCAAACCCACAACGTCGTCACCAATAGTAGCAACAAACTGGGTAACGAGCGGGTCATTTGCCCCAAGGCGAGCCTCCCACGTTTTTTCTGTTGGGTAAGGTAGCTGTAAGGTGTTGGCATACGCCGAATAGGCAGCGTGCATCTGGGTAACTGCCGGGACATCGTTTAATGTTGCTCTGCGGATGGTTATGTTGCCCACATCAAGTCTCTTTATCATTATTTATTACATATAAGGATATTAATCCCACTCAATTGCCGCTGTGTCAATTAGATTATGCTAGATATCAATGTGTTATTTAAATATACCATCTATGCATGGGAGTAGCGCTATCTGATATCGAATGTTTATCTATTTATCTATTATTTCTAAATATAATTTTCTATTAAAAAAGAGGAATAAAATTATGGGG
The DNA here is from genome assembly GCF_033688165.1 of Providencia sp. PROV048. NCBI lineage: Bacteria > Pseudomonadati > Pseudomonadota > Gammaproteobacteria > Enterobacterales > Morganellaceae > Providencia > Providencia sp. PROV048. The sequence continues at coordinate 683,444 of NZ_CP096360.1, forward strand.
ATTAATTTCATGAAAAATGATACAAAGATAGTCAGCAGTGACACATTGGCTATGATGATTCAAAAGAAAGGAAATAAAGATAGCATAACTAAAAAAACAAAAAAAATAATTACTAATGAAATAGAAAGGTTAATACAGACTAAATCAGAAGAAAATTCAAAGATGTTATGTAGTAGCTGGTTATCTTTGGATAAGATAAAGTCTTATAAAGTAAAGCAAGAGTTAATGATGTGTTTTTCTGATAATATGATTAAAGTTGATAATGCTCACCCAACCATAGGGAGTAGAAAATCAAATCATGAGGTTAATGAACCTATAGCTTTATCAGGAGAAGACAATCAAAAATCAAACAGTAGTAATGGAATTGAAAAAGGAAAACCAATGAATCTAAATGATAATTATTTAGATTCATCATCTATAGATGGAGAATTACAGTTGAGGATATCACTTAACTGTGACTCTTCTATAAAGAAACTGAAAGAGTCTTTGATATCTTACTTGGCAGGAAAGGAAATAACGGAATGTAAAATCAAAAAAATCACAAAACTAATTGATGAGTTAAATAAAAAACAAGATTTAATCGTGATTAAAACAAGAATAGCAGAAGCGTTTGGAATTACTTCATTAAATGATAGTAATCCTGAAGAAATAGTGAATATCTTCATTGGTAAACTAAATGGTAAAATTAGTAATATTGAATTTAAAAATAAGGCTACATCAACTACTGATCTGATGGAATTCCATATTAACAATGTTGTAAATTACAATGACTTAATGGATGATTTTAAACCGGAAATCCCTATTGAATTAAAGGAGGACATTGATTCGGCTATTGAGAAAAATGATTTTCATAGAGTTAAATCTCTATTGAATAAAATAAAAAGAAATAAAGTTTCAGATATTTACTCATCAGTCAGAAGTTACTTGAGGTATGGGAAAATTTTTCCGAATGGAAGTGACGATGATGAGAAAATAGAAAAAATCATTCATGAGATAGAAAACCCAAGTGTTAAATACAGAATTTTAAATTTTTTTATGGATATGAAATTTAAAATATTAAAATTATATAATAAATTATTTTAAATGGACTCTGCTTAGAGAGTTATATAAAAAAAGTCAATCTTAGAAAGAATGGCTAACAGCTGTTTGATAGCCATTCTTTTATTTATTAGACAATCAAGGCGTCATCATAAACACTTTTGAATTTCGCCCTAAATATTGACGAGCTAAACGATTAATATCTTCAACTGTAAGTTGGTGAATAATATCTTTCTGTTGGTTTAAACGCTGATATTGCCCATCATCGGCGGCAATTTGCGCTAGAGCCTCAGTCCAGTAGCTCGAGCTATCAGTGACTTGTGAATTTTCCGTTAGCCAAGTATTTTTCGCTTCGGTTAATTCTTTTTCACTTATACCCGTTTGACGAATTTGCCCAATCGTTTTTTGGGCGATTTGCGTCATTTCCTGTGCACGTTCTGGCGAGGTGGTGAAATTCAAGCGCGCGAGGTAATACGGTTGCGGTTTCTTCGCGAGCATCTGTGAAAAGCCAAGCGCATAAATACCACTCGCTTTCTCACGTAGTTCACCACGTAAGCGTTGGCTCACAATGGTATCGATTAATTGAATCGCTAAGCTGTCTTGCTGGTTCCAGACAGCAGGTGACGCGAACTGAATACTCACCATGCTCTTATCGCTGCTGCTGATAGGATAAGTTTTATTAAAACTCGCCATTTTTGGCATGATCCCTTGGTCGCGAGATACCAGTTTTTGGTTACTGTGTGGCAGTGAGGCAACCCATTGCTCTAACAGAGGTTTTAGATCACGGCTATTCATTGCACCTGTAATGACCAGTGTCATATCTGCTGTTGAGGTGAGTAATTGGCGGTTAGCTTGCTGCAACTGCTGAGCCGTAAATTGCTGCCAGCTGCCCTTTGGGTTAATCACCAAAAATTCACCGTGGGTATAGCTTTCCCGATTAATATTATCAAGGAAAGTGCGTTCTACGGGAGTTTTGGATAAGTTTAAAGTAAAAGATTGTTTTTGTTGCTCTAATTTTTCACCACTAAATTGCGGAGCGGTGAGTTTTAAATTGAGTAACTGTAGCGCCGTTTCGAGGTTATCGACAGGGGCTTTTCCGCGAAAACCATGTGTGAGCAATTCGCTGTATGGGCGAACGCTAATTTGGTTTTGCTTTGCCAGCAGAGCCAGATCGCGCGCGCTGTAATTTCCATAACCGCTGCTTTCAGGAAGTTTCAACGCCCAATCCGTTAAACCTGCCGTTTGTTGTGTTTCTAACGAACGGCCACCCGGTAATTGCAAGTTAAATTGAATATCATCTTTCAGGTTTTTATCTGTTTTAACAATTACCTGAATGCCATTACTCAAAGTCCAATGTTCCGTTTTTTCAACGGGCAGCTTAGATTGATCAACAATACTGCCTTTTATGGATTGGGGTAATTGCAGTTGAATGGCTTTGGAGCGCAGCGTAAATGGCCCTGGTGTGCTTTGGCGTATTTTAAGCCATTGCTGATTAAATGCCGATTTATCAATAGTAGGGGCATCAGTATCAGGCCCAATTAATGCTAAACGCGGGGAGGCGGTTTGTAGGAATTTAGCGACATGTTGTTGTAAATCCTGCGGTTTGACAGACTTTATCAATTGGTAGCTGTTATCTAACTGCTGGCGCTTATTCCACATCGGCATGTCGTATTCAAGTGCCGTAGTGAGTTGCCCCGCTAAATATTCATTGCTATAACGTTGTTCTGAAGCGGCTTGCAGGCTAAATTTTTTCAGCATGGCTTGCTTTGCAGAATCAAGTTCTTCTTGGGTAACCGGCTCAGTAGCAAGGCGTTGTAGCTCTGTAAATAAAATCTCAGTCGCACCTTGGTAATCATTGCCTTTAGGGTGGATGATCATCAACTGTTGTAAGCGCTGGTTATCTAACATTGCTCCTTGTTCATTGATGCTAATCGACGGCAAAATGCCGTTATCCACCATAACGGAGAAACGTTGGTTTAAAATGGCCAACCAGAGGTTATCCAGTAAATCTTCCGACTGCCCTAAACGGGTATTTAGCGGTGCGCTAACATCCTTTTGTAAGGCAAATTGCACATAACGCGCCCCTTGCTCTTTATCAAATACACCTTGCACTAACATATTGGTTGAATGGGTAAATTGTTTCCATTGCGGGTTATCTTCTGCCACTTTTTTGGGTTTAGGGAGCGCAAATAAATTATCAACCTGATTGCGTACTGATGAACTATTGAAATCACCAATAATTAATAGTGACATTCGCTGAGGCTGATACCATGTTTGATAATAGTCTTTCGCTTGCTCAATCGGAGCATTGCGTACCACATCTAATGAGCCAATTGGGTTGCGATCGACGTAACGGCTACCGTGGTAGCGTAATTTTTCTAAGCTGTCATTGATGCGATAGCCCATCCCTTGGCGTAAGCGCCACTCTTCGACAATTACAGGGCGCTCTTTTTCAAAGGCTTCTTGGTCAAAGGTCATATTTGACGCCCAATCGGCCATCACTTGTAAGCCTGTGGCGACTTGTGCTGTCGTGGCTTCGGGGAGTGATAATTTATATAGCGTGGAATTTAAACTGGTGATCGCATTCACATGGCTACCGAGTTTAAGCCCTTGGTGTTCCAGCTGTTTGAACCCCGTGGTTCCCGGAAAATGTTTGGTGCCTTTAAACGCCATATGTTCAGTAAAGTGTGCGAGGCCAAGCTGCTGTTCATTTTCTTGTAATGAGCCGCTACTGACCAATAAACGCAGTTCAACTCCGGGTTGATTACGTTGCAGAAGGTAAACTTGTAGCCCATTGTCGAGTTGATAGTGTTGAAGGTCACCGCGCACAGGTAACAGTGAGGTTGAATTTTGGCTCACCGATGTACTGCCTGCGCAGCCACCGAGCAGAATGCTTATTAATGTGGCGAAGGTAATTTTATGAAGCATATTCAGGCGTTCCTGTATTTAAGGATTTTTCACTCGCAGGTTCAACGAGCAATATTTGTTGTTCCGCAAATTGAGCAACGAAGCTTTGATGACTAACCAAAACAATGGCGCTGTCATGTAACTCAGCTTTCAATAGAGCGAGGAGTTCTAATGCGCTGTTTTCATCAAGGGCGGAGGTGGTTTCATCCAATAAAAGCAGTTTTGGTCGGTTGAGCAATAAACGCGCAAACATAATGCGCTGCTGTTCTCCACCAGATAGGCGGTTGTTCCAATCGGTTTCGAGTGCTAATTGATGATGCAGTTTTTCCAAACCGACTAACATCAATGCATATTGAAAATCTTGCTGGCTAAATTGGGATGCCGCTTTGGGATAAGCTAATAAGCTATCAAGCCGACTAATTGGTAAATAGAGACGCTGTGGGATCCACATAACTTTTTCTGTTCGGCTAATAGTACCGTTGAAGAAAGGCCAATGCCCACTTAGCGTACGTAATAAGGTGGATTTTCCAATGCCAGAACGGCCACTAATCAAGGTTAATTCACCTTGTTTGGCGGTGATATTCACGGAATTAATTAAACAGCGGTTGTCTGCGGTAGAAATGGATAACTTAGCCACCAGAGGTGGCGATTTTTCGTCGATAGTAACCACAGCTTTGTTATCGTTTTCCAATAAAACCACAAAGTTATATAAACGAGAGACCGTCGCTTGCCATGCGGCAATTTCTTTATAGGCAAAAATAAACCAACCGAGTGAAGTCGCAACACTGGTAAAGGCTTGGCGCAATTGCATTAAGCCACCTAACATGATTTCACCCGCAAGGAATTTAGGCAGTGCGAGTAATACAGGCGCTAAAGCGGTAACTTGTTGGTAACCCACTGTATAAAAAGATAAATTTCTTTCACAGCGAATAAGGCGGTTCCAGTTGCTGATAATTTCACCAAAGCGCCCCATCAGTTCTTTTCTATCTTGAGTTTCACCGCGTTGCCCTGCGATGGCATCACCGTGTTGGCGGCAATTAATTAGCGAGCTACGGTAATCCGCTTCGCGGCGCTGCTTATCCATATGCAAACGGCGTAGCGGAAAACCTATCCATTGGGTAAGTGCAATACCAATAAGGGTATAAATAATACAAGCCCAGAACATATACCCGGGGATGGTCCAGTCGCTATCGGCAAAATTAAACGACAGGCTACCGGAAAGCGTCCAAAGAATGGCGGCAAATGAAATCAGCGTTAGCATTGAGTGAAGGAATGTCACCACTAAATTTAATGTTGATTCAATCAGTAAACGGATATCTTCAGCGATACGTTGGTCTGGGTTATCGGGTTCTTGAGACGTTAATCTTAAGAGGTAATGTTTGCTGTTGGGCGATAACCAACGGCTAAGTACTTGCTCAGTCATGCCTTTGCGCCAGCGGATAATCAGCATTTGTTTTAGGTAATTACCCATAACGACGACAAAAATCAGCCCACTAACTAAGATCACAAAGTACTGCAACAGTCCATATAGGGCTTGGCCGTCGAGTTTTTGTAGGGCGTTATAAAAGTCGCCGTTCCACATGTTCATTTTGACGTTGAACCACACCGAGGACAAGGTGAGCCCGAGTGAGGCAAACAGCAGTATCCAGCACAAAAGGGCAGCACGCTGCCCCCAAAAAGGTTTTACTAAATAGAAAAATTGTTTCAGTGTCTTCATGACGTTTTATTCATTTGTTGTTTTAATTGTTTAACGAGTTTTATTGCTCACATTGCTGGGAATTACAGGTCGTAATTGACTTGTAACCAGAACTGACGGCCCGGGTCGTAGGACTTGATGTCCCTACCTGAATAGGTGAAGCGGTCGGCAACGTTTTTATTATTGAGAATGTTGTTCACTTCAACGGAGAAGCCAAATCCATAGGCAAAATCGGGTTTCCAGCCAAGGCGTGTATCCCATGTGTATTTGCTGGCATAGTGTTGGTCGACATATCTGCGAATTACACCATATTCAGGATCTTCGTAAATACCGTTTCCATTGCCGTAGCGAACAACTTGATCCCTTGCTCCCCACCACTGTAGGCGGTTATACCAAGTGAGGTCATAGTCGTCCCAGACACTGGTTAATTCAACGTTGAGCTTAAATGGTGAGTTAAAACTGGTTGACGGTAATTTAGATGAATCTATAACTTTGCCGTTATAGAAGACTTTATTAAGATTTAGGTCATTACGCCCTTCATAGTAGTTATAACCAGAATCTTTTGGTGTATTACTATCAGTTTGCTGCCAAGTCAGTGAGGCACTCATGACATGGGATGCATCTGCCCATTCCCAAGGTTGAGTGTTATTGACGGAAAGAGTGATGCTATCGTGTGAGCTACGGCCTTTGTTATCGAAGACTTTGATTTTACTTTGTGGATCCCACATATCAGATTTGTTTGTTTTTGTGCGGGAACGAACCTCATCATAACCTTCACGGTGGACATACTGTAAACGCCATGTCGTTGATAAAATCTCTTGCTGTAATGCAAGTGTCAGTTCATCGTTATAAGGCGTTTTCAGTGAATCTAACCCTTCATAGTCTTTTTTATCTTCCCAATCATTATTATTCAGGTTTAATGAGCAAGGAAGATCAGGTCCCCATGCATTACAGGTTTGCATCCCACCATTTTGCGCGCCATAGAGGGCATAAGTTAGCATTGAACGCCCATAATAGCGGTTCACACCAGCGATAAACTGTGTTGCACCATCACCAAATACATCGTAGGTACCGCTTAGTCGAGGGGCGATATTGTTACGACCAACTAAATCGTCACGATCTAAACGAATACCAGGGCGCAATGTTACTTTACCAACTTGGATGGTATCATCGAGGAATAGTGCATAATTGGTATAATCGGCAGAATATGACCCTGCTTTAAAACGCGTTATGTTATGCAAATATCCATTATAGTTGTCATCGCTATCAACCATGCCTGCATAAGTATAACGGAGATAATCATTATCACGGACATAGGTTCCCTTGGTGTAATTCACCTCAGCACCCATCGTGGGTTTATGGCTCAAGCCTAAACTGTCCTCTTGCTCATTGAATCGCATGACGGTTTTTAAACTGTGTGTATTTTGTTTTGATTCTAAATCACCGAGTCCACCACTGTTTAGTTCAGAGTCTCTATTCCATGCTTGAACCGTTAATGAATATTTTTGGTCATTTTTGCGGTCATCTTTTAGTTTTTGAGTGTTAGCTGTGACTTCCAGTTGCCCCAAAGGAAATTGGTGTTTAAAAACAGCCGTCAGCCCTAATCCATTGTGCGTGGAATCATACCCAGAGTTCATTATGGAAGAGGAGAATAATCGACTTTCATAAGACGCATAGTTTGCCGATAGGTCAAGAGTACTTTCACCTGATATATCAACAGAATACTTTAGGAAATAGTTATCAGAAGTACGACGTTGATTTTTTTTACCATAAGAAAAATCAGCCCATTCAAGTTGATTATTGTCGCCTAAAATAGCGGAATCCCCGCCCGTGACTGTCATTGGAATAGTCGAACTACGACGTGAAGCGGAGAAAACTAATCCTGAATTTTCACTCACTCCTAATTCAAACCAGCCACCAAAATCATTTTTATCATAGCGGTTTTGGAAACGAGCAGGATTTGCCGTATCATTTTTGGTAGTATCAATCCCTTGCGATGAATCGTGGAACAAATTATTCCAACCGGAACGGGTTAAGCGGTAATAGGCGTGAGCGCTATTTTCCCCTTGCCAGCGACGGCTATTGACTTCCACCGTTCCCCCCGTAAATCCGCCAAATTCGACTGGAATGTTATTGTCATACACTGTCATGCTGTCGATAAGGCGGCTATCGATATAGATCCCTTGGTCGCTACTGCTCAGGCGGGTTGAAGTTTCACCGAGACCGTTGTCTGCAGGGTCAAAATCGTTGTTAAAGCTTACGCCATCAAGGCGATAGGCGTTTTGGTAGCTGCTTGATCCGTGAATAGAAATACGGGAAGGTTTGATTTCCCCTTGGTTCATTGAGTTGCTGTCATTATTGGCAAATTGGACAGCAGGGTTAGTTTTCATCAAATCCGTAATATTGCCATCACCCGTATTTCTTTGGCTAATTTCTTCAGACGTCACGTATTGCGGTGCTGATATCACATCTGTCGCGGGGTGGTTCTGAACAACGCCAGAGACTTGGGTTTCTGGTAATACCAATGTGCCTTGGCTTAAATTTTGCTGGCGAATAACGAAAACACCATTTTCATTGATTAACTCTAATCCGCTACCGATGAGTATTTTTTGTAATGCGGTTTGTGCGGAGTAGTTGCCAGACAATGCAGGTGCGCGTAAGCCACTTAATTGGCCTTTATCATAGAGCAATTGGATTTGCCCTTGGCGGCTAATTTCAGCCACTGAGGTCGCCAGTGATTGTTCTGGTAATGAAAAATTCATTTCTTGCGCGAAGGCAACTTGACAAGTAATAGCACTACTGACCGCCACAGCAAGGGCGAGCGGCCTTAATCGGCGTTGAGTAAACTGAATAGACATGGATATCCCTTATTCTTAAGCTGCACAAAAAGTGTGCGAAAATAGGTCAGCAAAATGATGACTAATTAAGAAGAGGGTGAAATGAGAATTATCCTCACCTGCAAATGAAAATATTTTTTATTTATTTTTTTTGTTTTGGATAATCAATACGTTATTTTTGTCTCGATAGACGACTTGTACCGGAAGTAATGAAGGAAGGGCTTGAAAAAACTGTTCTGGCTGATGGGTATTGATGCGACCTGAGATTTTACTCTTCGCTAATTGAGAGGGAGAAAGCTCGATATTTATCGATGAATAGTTTTTAAGTTCATCGAGGACTTCTGAAAGTGGTTTATCGACAAAAATTAATTCACCAAAACGCCAACGAGCCACATCTAGCGGGTTGATGTGTTGGCGAGCGATTGGGCTGTTCGGCGATTGACTGACTGCACTGTCACCAGCAAGTAGGAAAACGGGTTGTTTGCTTGCGGCATCTTCAAAGCTGACAATGCCTTGGCTGACATTCACAGCAACTTGCTGAGCCACTTTGTTAACTTCAAATTCGGTTCCTACCACTTGAATACGCCGGTTATCAGCTTGAATTATAAAAGGCCGATAGGGGTTGGATTTGACTTTAAAATAAACATTTCCCTGTTCCAGATACAGGTTACGTACTGGAGTTTCATAGGCAACATGAATCCGGGTATTGCGGTTAAGAAACAGCTGGGAACCATCAGGTAAAGTAACTTCTTTAGGCGTATCCGTTGCCACTAAGGTCATATTATTGAGCAACATCGAAGGTAAGTGGCTGTATGGCAAAAACAAAATAGCCGCAATAAAAAATGCTGCTAAGGTATTGCCCAAAGGGCGCCATAAGCGAAAAAAAGGGCGTTTTTCCTTGGGAAGTATTGTGCTAGCAGGGCGCGGCATGTGATCAAAATCGCGCCATAGTCCAGCAATGGCATCATACGCTTTTGCATGTTCAGGTGATGCAGCAATCCATTGTTTGAATTGCTCTGTTTCAAGGGCGCTGATACGTTGGCTGTGCATGCGGGTAAACCACAGCGCAGCTTCTTCATCAATGCGGCTTTCATCATCTGATGTTTGCAAAGAGTCGTGTGTCATTACGAATTATTGCTCTGATTATCAAGGTGTTTTTTACAGTGAACAAGCGCCGCCGCAATATGTTTTTCCACCATACTGATTGAAATTTCCATTCGCTCAGCAATCTCGCTTTGAGATAAGCCATCAAAACGATACAGCAAAAATGCTTCTCGTCGACGGGGGGGTAACGTTTCAAGTGCTTCGCTCAGCCGTTGGATGCGTTGCTGATGTTCCAAGATTTCACTGGGGTCAGCTTGGCTCTGTTCAAAATGTGGCTCATGAGTAACATCATCAATGGATGTTTCTGATTTAGTTTGGCGCTGGTTACGTCGCCAATGGTCAATCAAAACATGATTCGCAATTTTAAACAGGTAAGCGCGGCTCTCTTTTACAGGCGTTTGTTCTTTACGGTTTAGCCATAGTGTAAACACATCCTGTGATAAATCATCAGCATCATTGCTGTTATCTAGCCGATTGCGGAAAAAGCGCACAAGTTGGCTATATGTTGACTGATACGCACCGCTAATTTTACGGGCAAGAGATTTATCAATAGTCATTTTACTGGTGTTAATGTCATAAAAGAGCACAATTGTGCTGATTAATAATCTGCTCAGATTACTTTATTATTTAAATCAATAAGTTGTTTTAATAATTGTGTTTTTACTAATAATAATGAATATCATTTTTGTTTGTATTATGCCTATAATCTGCAAAAAATAAAGTCGTGAGGCAGAATATGAGCAGTATGACGGGTCAGTTAGAGCGCCCGATTTTCCGTCCACTAGGCGGTTTAGTTTTAAGTTGTCTTTTCCATGGAACACTGGCAATCATTTTTATCGGCTGGTTTACTTCTTCAATTCCGAAGACCGGAGTACTACCACCAGCAATTTCGTTGCAGCTGGGTGTTTATCAGCTTGAAAAACAGGCAGAGCCTGAAATTAATCATGCCCCTAAACAACACATGACGACGCGTGAAGAGTCATTGCCTGAAGTGGTTGAAAAGGTAGATAAATTGCCTGAAACTGCGATCGTTGATAATGGCACATTGACGAAAGTTAGTGAGAAAAAACAACCACCGAAAAAGAAAATTCCACAAGAGAAAAAAGTGATCGACGAAGCCCCTGTAACTACGCAGGAATCGATGGTGACTTCCGCTCCTGCATCAGGGAGTGAATCCAGTAGCAGTGCGAATTTCTCCAGTAATGCGTCTGCGGCAGTGAGTGGGCACCAAGGCTGGCAAAGTGAGGTTCATCAGCGGATAGCCAAGACCAAACGCTATCCACGTGCAGCGTTGCGTTACCGCTCAACTGGGGTCTCTCATATAAAAGTGGTTTTGGATAGTCGGGGTGAAGTGATTGCCGCCAGCTTATTGAATTCATCCGGTACGAAAATATTGGATAAAGAAGCGTTGGCGACAATTTCACGTGCTGCGCCTTTTCCTACCCCGCCAGAGACATTGCTAGTCGATGGCCGGGTCGAGTTTATTGCGCCAATCGTATTCGATACAACGTCTATTTAAATTCAACTCAATAGCCCTTTTTAGGGCTATTTATCAGGTGAATTTGGTCTGTTTTTTGGGGTCGGTCGCTTAGGGCGATAAGGACGAGGTTCTTTTTTTCGTTTTAAACGCGCTGGCTTAGCTGCTGGCGTTCCTTTGCTCTCTTGCTTGCCATCTTCATTACTGTCGTCATCTCCATTATCATCTTGATTTTCCTCTGTATTAACGACGAGCGGAGGGGCTTGCTTGTGGCCTTTCTTTTTCTTTAAACGCAGTAATGTATTTGCTAAAACGAAGCCAATACATAAGGCAAGTAGAATAAAAATTCGTAATACATTGGTGCTGTTATCCGCTTGTTGAATTTCAGCGGCAAGGAGCTCCGTATCAATGGTTAAACGCAAATAGCCTTTCGGCTCTTTTGTGCCTTGGATGGGAACGACAAGCTGGTATTGAAAGTTTTGTAATGAGGAGTTGTCATCGATGGCCAGCCGTTCTTTCACCGTTGTCGGCTCACCGACTTGAGTGATTAGTGTGCCACTGGCAGTATAGATACTGGCATCTAAAATATACCTATCTTTCACTACGTTATTTAAATTGGCATTAATTCGCTCTAAATTAAAATCTTTACTGCCGGGAACAATATAATCAGATAAGCTGAAAGCAACTTGCTCAGCAAGAACATAAGTCAATTGTTTAAATTGCTCAATTCTGCCTTGGTTTTGGCTATTTCCTAAATAAGAAATACCATGCATAAGTAAAGTTACCAGCGCAACGCAGATAACGATAATGACTGTTTTGTGGAGCCTAAAGGTAAGTTTCATTGCTTTATTGGTGCTCTCGACTTATTTTGAGTATAAAGATGCCGTTATACTTTAGCTAATATGGGGTTATCTTCAGTTTTAACAGTAAATACATAAGGTCACAAAGCCTTAAAATTTAGTATAGTGGCTTCGTTCGGCTGCTCGCAACTTATCATTATAAAAAAGTTACACTCTAAATAATTCGAGTTGTATGTAGGCGACAAACGAAGATAGTCCGATGAGCATACATAAGTATGTGATTCGGCTAGCTGAGCGTAGTCAACAACCAGACAACTTGAAGTATGACGAGTATATCGATTACAGGAGCTAATTTTCATGTCAACGAGCTTGACCTATTGTTATCTACCCGACGAAATCCAAAAATGGCCAGGGTTGCCATTGTCATTAAGTGGTGAAGAAGTGATGCCATTGGATTATCGTGCTGGGGACAGTGGGTGGTTACTATATGGCCGCGGCTTAGATAAAGCGCGGATCAGTAATTTCCAACAGCGATTAGGGATCGCTATCGTAATTGTCTCTTCGTGGCGTATTGATGACTACCAAGTGGTTAGAATCGCTGGGAGTATTACACCTCGAATTAAAAAACTCGCTGACGAATGTTTATTAGATGTCGTGCCATTAGGGCAAATTCCACGTTTGCGCTCACCGGGTCTATTACTGATGGATATGGACTCGACAGCGATTCAAATTGAATGTATCGATGAAATTGCTCGCTTAGCAGGGGTAGGGGAGCAGGTTGCTGAAGTGACCGAGCGAGCTATGCTAGGGGAACTCGATTTTACGGAAAGTTTACGAGCACGCGTTAGCTTACTTGAAGGTGCCGACGCCGCTATTCTTGACCAAGTGATGGAAACATTACCTTTAATGCCAGGTTTAACGAACCTTGTGCGTAAGTTACAAGCGATGAATTGGCACATTGCGATAGCCTCCGGCGGTTTTACTTTCTTTGCGGATAATTTACGCCAACGGCTAAAATTGGTAGCTGCAGTTGCTAACCAGCTAGAAGTGAAAAACGGTAAGTTAACAGGCAAAGTCAAAGGCCCAATTGTAGATGCTAAATATAAAGCGCAAACCTTGATCAAACTGGCGGAAAAACTGGAAATTCCCATTGAGCAAACTGTTGCCATTGGTGACGGGGCAAATGACCTGAAAATGATCCGTAAAGCAGGGCTGGGTATTGCGTATCATGCGAAACCAAAGGTATATGCAAGGGCGAAGGTTGCGATTCGTCATGCAGATCTGATGGGGGTGATGTGTGTGTTGAGTGGTGGCCTCAAACACGAAGAACGCTAATATTCGTCATGGATTGCGCTGTAGCTGTGTTGGCCGCGCTCGCTAACCCTAGTCACATACTTGCGTATGCTCCTAGGGCTTAGCTTTACTTGCCGCCTTGCTACAACACCATCCATTTTGAAGATTAAGCCAAATTAGTATTCAAAATTTTAAGATCATTTTGAGTGCTGTGGTTCGTCGGTTGTAATACAGAATAATTTTAAGAGGAGTTTGCTGTGGCAAAAGGGGTTAAAAGGGCGTTTGTCTGTAATGATTGCGGGGCGGACTATCCGCGTTGGCAAGGGCAGTGTAGTGCTTGCCATGCATGGAATACGATTACGGAAATGCGTCTGGCCTCAACAAGCTCTTCATCACGTACTGACCGCTTAACGGGGTATGCAGGGAATGCGGCTGGGGTAAGTAAGGTTCAGAAGCTATCTGAAATTAGCCTCGAAGAATTGCCTCGTTTTACTACAGGGTTTAAAGAGTTTGATCGCGTGCTCGGTGGGGGAGTCGTACCGGGCAGTGCCATCCTCATTGGGGGGAACCCGGGAGCCGGTAAAAGTACCTTATTGCTGCAAACCATGTGCTTATTGTCACGTGAAATGAAAACCCTGTACGTCACAGGGGAAGAATCACTTCAACAAGTGGCGATGCGAGCACACCGTTTAGGGCTACCGACTGACTCACTCAATATGCTGTCAGAAACCAGTATTGAGCAAATTTGCTTAACCGCAGAGCAAGAACAACCCAAACTGATGGTGATTGACTCCATCCAAGTGATGCATATGGCAGATATTCAATCCTCTCCGGGCAGTGTGGCACAAGTCAGGGAAACCGCGGCTTACCTTACCCGTTTTGCGAAAACCCGTGGCGTTGCCATTATTATGGTTGGCCACGTCACTAAAGATGGCTCATTAGCAGGACCTAAAGTCCTCGAACACTGTATTGACTGTTCTATCATGCTAGATGGCGATGCGGATAACCGCTTTCGTACCTTACGTAGCCATAAAAACCGCTTTGGGGCAGTCAATGAGTTAGGCGTATTTGCCATGACAGAACAAGGGCTTAAAGAGGTCAGTAATCCTTCTGCAATTTTCCTAAGTCGTGGTGACGAAATTACCTCAGGTAGCTCCGTGATGGTAGTATGGGAAGGGACAAGGCCGCTGCTGGTGGAGATCCAAGCGCTAGTAGACCATTCGATGATGTCTAACCCACGGCGTGTTGCGGTCGGGCTTGAACAAAACCGTTTGGCCATTTTATTGGCAGTATTACACCGTCATGGTGGCTTGCAAATGTCAGATCAAGACGTTTTTGTCAACGTCGTGGGTGGGGTAAAAGTAACTGAAACCAGTGCGGATTTAGCACTATTACTTTCTTTGGTTTCGAGTTTTCGCGACCGCCCATTACCTAGAGATCTGGTGGTCTTTGGTGAGGTGGGGCTTGCAGGGGAAATTCGCCCAGTTCCAAGTGGTCAGGAACGTATCTCTGAAGCAGCAAAACATGGTTTTAAGCGTGCTATTGTGCCCCATGCGAATATGCCAAAGAAATCACCGCCAGATATGAAAGTGTATGGCGTGAAAAAGTTAGCGGACGCATTAAGTATTTTGGATGAACTATAAGCTTTTAATCTAGGGTAAAAGGAAAATACATGGCTGAATTTGACTATCTTAAAAACGCAATCAAACGAGCGGGTTACACGCTCCAGCAAGTTGCGGATGCGACAGATATGACCAAAGGCTATCTCAGCCAGTTGATTAACGACAAAATTAAAAGCCCCAGCGCACAAAAAATCGCGGCATTGCATCGTTTTCTAGGCCTTGAGTACCCTATTCAGCAAAAAACGATTGGCGTGGTGTTTGGCAAATTTTATCCATTACATACTGGGCATATTTATTTGATTCAACGGGCATGTAGCCAAGTCGATGAGCTCCACGTCATTCTCTGCCATGATGAACCCCGTGATAAAGACTTGTTTGTTAACAGTTCTATGTCTCAACAACCCACAGTAAGCGACCGTTTACGCTGGTTATTACAAACTTTTAAATATCAAAAGAATATTCATATTCACTCATTTGATGAAAATGGCATAGAGCCATATCCACACGGTTGGGAAGTGTGGAGTGATGGAATGAAAGGCTTTTTGAAAAAGCATAATATTAATCCAAGTTTTATCTATTCAGGGGAAGTGAATGACGTGCCGCGGTATAAAAAATATTTAGGTATCGAAACCATCTTGATTGACCCTGAGCGCACATTTATGAATATCAGTGGTAACCAAATTCGCCAAGCGCCATTTCGTTATTGGGAATATATTCCAACAGAAGTGAAACCCTTCTTTGTGCGTAAAGTCGCCATTCTTGGTGGTGAGTCAAGTGGTAAATCGACGTTAGTCAATAAGTTAGCCAATATTTTCAATACATCCAGTGCATGGGAATATGGCCGAGACTATGTGTTTAGCCACTTAGGTGGTGATGAGATGGCATTGCAATATTCTGACTACGACAAAATCGCATTAGGACACGCGCAATATATTGATTTCGCAGTGAAATATGCTAATAAAGTGGCATTTATTGATACTGACTTTGTCACGACTCAAGCCTTTTGTTTGCGTTATGAAGGTAAAGAGCATCCATTTGTTCAGGCATTGATAGACGAATACCGATTCGATTTAGTCATAGTTTTAGAGAATAATACCCCTTGGGTGGCAGATGGTTTAAGAAGCTTGGGGAGTGATAAAGACCGGAAAGCGTTCCAAGGCTTACTTATTGAAATGCTTAAGAAAAACAATATTGAATTTGTGCGTGTAGAATCCTCAGATTATGACACACGTTTCTTGGAGTGCGTCACCCTTGTTCAGCAGTTACTGATGTTGGATGACTTATAAATAAAGTCACCCAATAAAAAACGGCATCTAATGATGCCGTTCAGACTACTGACAAACATATTATGTTTGGCGGCAAGTCGAATAGGTTTTGAAAATAAACTAGGAAAATCAATTTATTGATTTTCGGCTGATAACACAAAGCGGGAAAAACCACGCTTTTATCCCGCTTTGTCAGCAACCTCAACGGCATCTAATGACGATGCCGTTTTGATTCTATCTATATGATATCGATCCCTTAAATAATTTGAATTATAGGTAGGCGGCAAGAGAGTGAGTCCCTAGGAGCATACACCAGTATGTGACTAGGGCTCACGAAAGCAGCCAACACCGCTATAATTCTAAATTATGACAGGGATTATTTGGTCATACGCTTATACTTCATACGATGTGGCTGCAACGCTTCCGCGCCTAACGTCCGTTTTTTGTAATCTTCATATTCAGAGAAGTTACCTTCGAAGAACGTAATATTACCTTCGTCTTGGTAATCAATAATATGGGTTGCAATACGGTCAAGGAACCAACGGTCATGGGAAATAACCATGGCACAGCCCGGGAACTCTAACAGGGCGTTTTCCAGCGCACGTAAAGTTTCAACGTCGAGGTCGTTGGTTGGTTCATCGAGTAACAGGACGTTACCGCCCACTTGCAGTAGTTTGGCTAAATGTAAACGGCCACGTTCACCACCAGATAACTCACCCACACGTTTACCTTGGTCAACGCCTTTAAAGTTAAAGCGACCCACATAAGCGCGGCTTGGAATTTCAAAGTTACCAATACGCATGATGTCTTGGCCGTTAGAAATTTCTTCCCAGACAGTTTTGCTGTCGTCCATCGCATCTCGGAACTGGTCAACAGAGGCAATTTTCACGGTATCACCTAACGTGATTGAGCCGGAGTCCGGTTGCTCTTGGCCTGAAATCATACGGAACAGCGTTGATTTACCTGCACCGTTAGGGCCGATAATTCCCACAATTGCCCCTTTCGGGATTGAGAAATTCAGGTTATCAATCAGAACGCGATCACCATAAGATTTACTTAGGTTTTCAACCTCGATAACTTTATCCCCTAAACGCGGCCCAGGTGGAATAAATAGCTCGCTGGTTTCATTACGTTTTTGATATTCAACGCTATTGAGCTCTTCAAAGCGAGCCAAACGCGCCTTACCTTTAGCCTGACGGCCTTTTGGATTTTGGCGGATCCACTCAAGCTCTTTCTCGATAGATTTACGACGAGCGGCTTCTGTAGAGGCTTCTTGCGCCAAACGCTCATCTTTTTGCTCAAGCCAAGAAGAGTAGTTACCTTCCCAAGGAATACCTTCACCACGGTCAAGTTCGAGGATCCAACCCGCAACGTTATCTAAGAAGTAACGGTCATGCGTGATAGCCACAACAGTCCCTTCGTAATCGTGTAAGAAACGCTCTAACCAAGCAACAGACTCAGCATCTAAGTGGTTGGTTGGCTCATCGAGCAGTAGCATATCGGGTTTTTCGAGTAGTAAGCGGCAAATTGCCACACGACGGCGTTCACCCCCAGAGAGGTTTTCGATTTTAGCATCCCAAGCGGGTAGGCGCAGTGCATCCGCCGCACGCTCTAATTGGTTATCTAAATTATGGCCATCTTGTGCGGAAATAATCGCTTCTAACTCGCCTTGCTCTTTCGCGAGTTTATCGAAATCTGCACCTTCTTCCGCGTAAGCTGCATAAACTTCATCTAAACGAGTTAATGCATTTTTGACTTCGCTAACCGCTTCTTCAACGGCTTCACGGACAGTATGTTCAAGATTTAACTTAGGTTCTTGCGGAAGATAGCCGATTTTCAAACCAGGTTGTGGACGTGCTTCGCCTTCGATATCGGTATCAATACCTGCCATAATACGCAGTAATGTTGATTTACCTGCACCATTAAGACCTAAAACACCGATCTTAGCCCCCGGAAAGAAGCTCAGAGAGATATTTTTTAAAATATGACGTTTCGGTGGAACAATTTTTCCAACCCGATACATACTATAAACGTATTGAGCCAATTTATTTACCTTTTGATTTATAAAGGGAATTTTAATTTTCTGTTTCTATGCAGTAGGAATACATGACCTACTGCGATTGGATAAACAACAATAAATATTTTGGTATGAACTATACCTGATTGCGTATGTGATGGTCTAGGCTATCTGCGTTAACTCGAGAGTAAAAACCTAATAAATATAAAGTAAAAGACTGTAAAGTCGAAAAATTCAAGAACTCTCTGCTGTTACTAAATAAAAACTTTCGGTAGCATTAACATTATTGATATATGTTTAATATACCTATAATCCTTCAAGTCGCAGCGCTTTTCGTTGAGGTATAAGTGACTACGCTCAGCTAGCCGAGTCGCATAGTTTATCTATGCCCCTGTCTATCTTCGCTTGTCGCTTGCCTGCAACTCGAATTATTTGGGGTATATATAGGTTAAGGTCTTTCCTGTATTTTGACTTTAGTTTAGCGATGGAGCGAGTGAATATGAAAGGTTGGTTAGCGGCAGTACCTGTGACAATGTTGCTGGTTTCCAGCGCAGTATGGGCGGATTCCTTACAGGCACAACGGGAGCGTTATCAGGCAATTAAGGTTGCATGGGATGCCAATAAAATGGATGAAGTCGAGCGCTTGCTGCCGACCTTGCATGATTATCCACTTTACCCTTATCTCGCTTATCGTGAGTTAACTCAAGACTTGGATATTATCTCGCCACGACAAGTTCAGGAGTTTATTAATACCTACCCAACCTTGCCTGTCGCTAAAAATCTCAAAACACGCTTTGTCAACGAACTAGCTCGCCGCCAAGAGTGGAAATCGCTGCTTGAATTTAGCCCTGAGGCGCCAAAACCTGCCGAAGCCCAATGTAATTTTTATTTTGCTAATTGGGCTGTGGGAAATAAACAAGTTGCTTGGCAAGGGGCAGAAAAAGCTTGGTTAAATGGCCGTTCAATGCCGAGTGCTTGTGATAAATTATTTAACGAATGGGAAAAAGCGGGTTATTTAACCCCTGAGATGACCCTTGAGCGTATTAATTTAGCCATAAAAGAGGGCAATACATCGATTGCGAGTTATTTAGCAAAACGCTTACCAACCAGTTATAAAACGATTGGTGATGCGCTAGTGAAATTACAAAATGACCCAGCCTCAGTCGTGACATTCGCTAAAACGATGACGCCAACGGATTTTACTCGCCAAGCCACCATCGCGGCCTTTAGCCGTTATGCGCGCCAATCTCCTGATGCGGCTCGTACAGTACTTAATAGCATAAGTTCTGCACAAAAAATGAATATGGCAGAAAAGCAGTTACTTAAAGACAGTATTGCTTGGCAATATATGGGTGATGTGACCCCTGAACAGGCCCAATGGCGTGATGAGACCATTCAAGAAAGCAATTCATCGTCATTGAAAGAGCGTCGTGTTCGTTTAGCATTAGGGGCTGGCGATAAGAAAGGTGTCGCTTCATGGTTAAATCGCTTGCCAGCGGAAGTGAAAAATAAAGAAGAATGGCAATATTGGCAGGCCATCACGTTAATTGATGCAGGTAAAAAAGCAGAAGGTGAGACGTTACTTCGCCAATTAACTGAAAAACGCGGTTTCTACCCAATGGTTGCAGCACAAGTCTTAGAAGTAGATTACCCTGTATATGTTAAAACGGCTGTTAAACCAGACTCAAGCGTCAGTCAACTCCCAGAAGTTCAGCGTGTTAGAGAGTTAATGTATTGGGAGCTAGACAACCTTGCTCGTTCTGAATGGGTGAGTTTAGTGGCATCGCTACCTGCCAACCAGCAAGAGCAATTAGCGCGTTATGCGTTTGATAATAAATGGGCTGATCTCAGCGTGCAGGCGACTATCACTGCTAAACTTTGGGATCACCTAGAAGAACGTTTCCCATTAGCGTGGGATAAAGAATTCAATTTATATACCAAATCGAAAGATATTCAAAAGAGCTATGCAATGGCAATCGCTCGCCAAGAAAGTGCGTGGAATCCACAAGCTCGCTCACCTGTCGGAGCGACAGGTTTGATGCAATTGATGCCAGCAACAGCAAAACATACCGCGCAAAAACAAGGTATTAACTACGTAAATGCTAGTCAATTAACTAATCCTACGACCAATATTGAGCTGGGAACAGCATATTTGGAAGATGTTTATCAGCAGTTTGGTAATAACCGCATTTTAGCCAGTGCGGCTTATAATGCAGGCCCATCCCGTGTGACTCGTTGGTTAGGTAACAGTGGTGGGCGTATTGATGCGGTCGCGTTTGTTGAAAGCATCCCGTTCTCAGAAACCCGCGGTTATGTGAAAAATGTTCTATCGTATGATTTATTTTATCGACATTTTATGGGGCAGAAGAATAGTAAGGTGTTGCTTTCGAATGAATGGAATATGAAATACTAAAAATACTCTTCATATTTCGAATTGTAGGGGTGTTGGCTACGTTTGCTAACCCTAGTCACATACTTGTGTATGCTCCTAGGGCTTAGCATCACTTGCCGCCTACCTACAATCCGAACTATTTTGAGTATTCATATTTTTTATATTTCGATTTATAGGGGCTTCGTATGTTAGCTTTAGTTGCATACAGGTGTATGCTCCCCGAGCTATCCTCGCTGGTCGCCTAGTCACAACTCAAACTATTTAGCGTATTAATGCAGTAATTAAATGAAATTTGGTTGCTTTTTGTGTTATTGAAGCTTGAGACGCGTTTGGTTGATGATTTCTAATAAGAGTGTGTTATTATTTGTACTAGTTAAATAGTATGGGTGGATAAACGATGACAGCAAATCAACAACATGACCCGGCGCTGACTGCCGATGAGAACGCTGACTGGCTGCGCTTTGTGAATTTATTACAATTGGCATTTGAACAAGATATTCATCTGCCAGTTCTTCAGTTATTACTCACACCAGATGAGCGTACAGCGTTAGCGACTCGCGTTAAAATTGTACAAGAACTGATGCGCGGTGAAATGAGCCAAAGAGAACTGAAAAATGAGCTAGGAGTGGGAATAGCAACTATTACTCGGGGTTCGAATAGTTTGAAATCAGCTCCTATTTCTGTGAAGGAGTGGTTAGAGCAGCAACTTCTCTAAAATACGCGTCATATTTTGCGCTGTGGCGTTGTTGGCTGCATTCGGTTATCCGAATCGCATACTTGTGTATGCTCATCGGGATAACCTCACTTGCCGCCTAGCCACAACCCAAACTATTTAGCGTATTGGTATTTATTGTATTTCAAATTGTAGGGGTGTTGGCTTCACTCATTTGCCCTAGTCACATACTTGTGTATGCTCCTAGGGTCTTATTCGCTTGCCGCCTACCTACAATCCGAACTATTTAGCATATAAATATGCGTCATATTTTGCGCTGTGGCGTTGTTGGCTGCATTCGGTTACCCGAATCGCATACTTGTGTATGCTGCTGCTCTTTTGCCGCTTTTTTCCCACAATCCGAGCTATTTAGAATATAAAGGGTATTTATATTTTAGATAAATAGGCATAAAAAAAGTATGGTTTCCCATACTTTAGTGTGAAAAGAGTGGTGTTTAATCGCACATGCAATTTTAATTATTTTAAGTATAATTAATCTTCTACTTGGTTTAGCTCTTTATAAATTTCATGCTTAATGGGAACTAAGGCCAATATCAAGGCTTGTTGGTAAACACTAGTGCGAGTTAATACCCCATCAGTGAAAAAACCAATGGCACCACCTTGTTGTTTGATATTATCGATGCCTGTTAAAAAGGCCATTTCATCACCGAGTTCGCGGCCTTCACGAATACCCGCCAGAATTTTTTCTGGGATCATAATACTGGCAGAGCGAGACTCACCGCGTATTTGCTTATGTTCAATCACTATCCAAGCAAATGTCATATCGTCTTCGATACCCGCTTCAATGCCAACCCAAAAATCCGCTTCGGGGCGAACTTGCCTAGAGGCCATAACGCGTTGTCTAGCCCCAGTACGGGTTTCATTATTACCGATAGGTTGCTGTGGAACACTGCTATCGACATTAATATCTTCAATTTGATAACTGCCAGCCCCAAAAACAGCATCGAAAGCAAGATGGATCGCTTTAATTTTGGCAGGATTAGTCGTTGCAGCTATAACTTGGTACATTAATTATTTTCCTTTGAACACATACTTCGAAAAGTAATAACGGAACACATCTATGTTACAGGTTTATCTTGTTCGCCATGGCGAAACTGAATGGAATTTAGCTCGTCGCATCCAGGGACAATCCGATAGCCCTCTGACCGCCACTGGACGACTGCAAGCAAGGCAGGTGGCTGAGAGGATAAAGTCAGAAGGCATTACCCATATTATCACTAGTGATATGGGACGCACACTGGAAACTGCACAAATAATTGCAAGTGTATGCGGGTGTGAAATTACCACAGAACCGCGTCTACGTGAACTAAATATGGGCGTTCTTGAGCAAAGAGCAATAGAGTCGTTAACGCCAGAGGAAGAACAGTGGCGTAAAAGCTTAATTGATGGCACTCGTGGAGGACGAATTCCAGAGGGTGAATCGATGGAGGAGCTGTATACACGCATGTTTGCAGCACTAAATAGTTGTTTAGATTTGCCTGAAGGGAGTCGCCCACTGATTGTTAGTCACGGCATTGCGTTAAGTACGTTAATTAGCCGTATTATGGGGGTTCCTGCCTATTCAGAACGCCGCTTACGTTTACGTAATTGTTCACTATCTCGTGTTGATTACCAAAACAGCCCATGGCTTGCGAATGGTTGGATAGTTGAAACAGCCGGTGAGGTTACACACTTATCGCAGCCAGCTCTCGATGAGCAACAAGGTTAACTATTTAGAAAAAGGAGTTTCAACAAACTGAAACTCCTCTGCTTTAGGGGGTTGCGGTCGAATCTGTTTTGATTGGTACATAATAATCAAAGGTATCGATGTGTGTCTTGGGGTCATCATTTTCTGGGGTGATATGACGTAAATCGATGTTTTTTAATCGATAATGTTCGATATCATAACCTGGTCGACGCGTTAAATTCAGCTTAGGTAAATATACGCCATAAATTTGGTACAAAAACTCTTGTAATGCATCTCGAGTTGGCGTCCCATTGAACGAAAATTTAACATAATGGCCACTTGGTAGCGTTAAACTCGTGTACTGGTCAGTGTTAAAACTCGCATCCTCAGGTTTTACCGCAGTGGTATAGAATACCGTTTGTTCATCTTCTTTTTCTGGATTATGAATGGCATGGTGCAAGCCAAAAACTTCAGACGCAATAGTCGTCGTATTATCCAAATAGTAGTGCCAAAATGTTTGGCGCATTTGGGAACAAGCGGTCGACCACTCTTCTAGCGCATAAGAGCAACTTTGTTCCAAGCCAACCAGCTCTTGTGCTGGCATTTGTAGGAATTCATGTTCAATATTGGTGTGATTATCTAAAATAATCGGTGGACAAATACCTGCAGCGCACCATTCTTCACTCCGACGATAAAACGCTGGAGTTAGGTTAAATTGCTTTTTAAAGGCTCGAGTAAAAGTTTGTTGCGAATCAAATCGATACTGCAGAGCAATATCAAGAATTGGTCGGCTTGTTAGCCGCAATGCAACCGCTGCCCGAGAAAGCCTTCTAGCTCGAATATAAGCCCCAATCGCTTGGTCTGTCACCTCTTTGAACATTCTTTGTAAATGCCACTTAGAGTAGCCCGCTTTTGCGGCAACATTATCTAGCGAGAGTGGTTTATCCAGATTGTCATCTATCCAGCGAAGCAAGTCGCGAATAATATTAGTTTGATCCATGTATATCCCCAGCCAATGCGACTTATAGAACAGATATAATCTATCAATGAATTGCTATTCTATATCAAGTTATCTTTTTCGTTTATAGTAAATGAGTTGTATTTGATAATTAGTTAAGAAAGTGAATAATAAATCTTGTGCCACTACGAGGTTTTATCGATTTTTAGTTGAATAGGAAATTCAGTATGCGTCGTTCCAGATTAAAAAATATCGTACTTGCAGCATTATTATCAGCGTTGCCGAGCATCACATTTGCTGAAGAAATCGGTTCAGTCGATACTGTTTTTAAAATTTTCGGCCCTGATCATAAAATTGTTGTTGAAGCATTTGATGACCCTGATGTTGACAATGTGACTTGTTATTTAAGTCGTTCAAAAACAGGGGGGATCAAAGGGGGTTTAGGTTTAGCAGAAGACACCTCTGATGCTGCCATTTCATGTCAGCAAGTTGGGCCGATCGAGTTAAATGACCGTGTCAAACGCAAACCGACGAAAGGGCAAGTTGTCTTTCAAAAACGAACGTCTTTAGTCTTCAAAAAATTACAGGTTGTACGCTTTTACGATCCAAAACGTAATGCATTAATTTATTTGACTTATTCAGATAAGATGATCGACGGCTCACCAAAAAATGCGTTAAGTGCAGTACCGATTATGCCTTGGTGATTAATTTAGATGATAAAAAACCGGCTATTTAGCCGGTTTTTTGAATATCAATTCAAAATTGATTATTCGTCTAAATCACCGCAAAAGCGATAGCCTTCACCGTGGATGGTTGCAATGATTTCTGGCGTATCAGGTGTTGATTCAAAATGTTTACGAATACGACGGATCGTTACGTCAACAGTTCTATCATGTGGTTTCAATTCACGGCCTGTCATTTTCTTCAGCAGGTCTGCGCGAGTCTGAATTTTTCCTGGGTTTTCACAGAAATGTAGCATCGCACGGAATTCACTACGTGGTAATTTGTAGTGTTCACCAGCAGGGCTGACTAATGAACGGCTGTTGATGTCTAATTCCCAACCATTAAACTTATAGCTTTCCACTAAACGACGTTCTTCCGTACCACCCGCTAAATTCATAGTACGAGACAGTAGGTTGCGCGCACGAATAGTCAGTTCACGTGGGTTAAATGGTTTAGTGATATAGTCATCAGCACCAATTTCAAGGCCAAGGATTTTATCGACTTCGTTATCACGTCCTGTTAAGAACATTAACGCAATGCTTTCTTGTTCACGAAGTTCGCGAGCAAGTAGTAAACCGTTTTTACCTGGTAAATTAATATCCATGATGACTAAATTGATGTCATGCTCAGAGAGAACATTATTCATCTCTTCGCCATCAGTTGCCTCATGAACCACATAGCCTTCCGCTTCAAATATGCTTTTAAGCGTATTGCGTGTGACAATTTCATCTTCAACAATCAAAATGTGTGGGGTCTGCATAGTTGCTACCTAAAGTATTAAAATAAAAATACTGAACTCACAAGCCGTTTCCAGTTAGGTGGTTATTGATATTTTTCTCTGGAAAAACACGTTTATGAGTATAAATTTGTTTTGAAATTCAATAGTGCCATTATGTTACCATCTTGGGCAAAAGACTTTAACAACAAGCCAAAATATAAGCACTTTCCCAATATTGTACTGTTAACAGCAATATAACAGCTAATACTGCATTTACCACCTAAAAAACTAACTTTTGTTGATACATATCAAAATCAATTGTAGCACGTTAACAAAAATTGTTAGGTAGATAATTATATAAATTAATGCAGTGTTTAGGAATCAGATAGCGTCTAAAAAAGGGGAATAGTTGATGCCCAAGGGGGCTTCGGCTGGGTATTAATGAATATAGTCTTCAATGGGTTAAATATACCATCATAAATAATGTTTAATTTGTGACCTACCTCCAATTTTGAAATGTTATTTTGCTACAAAAAAAGGTGAAAAATTTATCTTGTTAGAGATAACAGGATGTAAATATTTAGTCTGTAATTTTTTGTTTCATTTAATTAGGAAAAATACTTATTTTATTTTGATGTGACTATTTTTTAACAATTCCATAGCATCTGTTTGTAATTTAAACGAATGAAAAAGTCATGAGACTAAGTATTAATACGCACCTGTGTAATCTGTTGATATTGGCGCTCATATATTGATGAACATGGGGGTAAATGATAAGAAATATAGCTGCTAAATGCATCAATTAAGCTGGTCGTTGTTGCTCATCTTCTCATCTTGATTCTCTTCACAGGAAATTACTGAAGGCTATCTCTATTGCCTATTTAATAGTCATTTTGGTTTTTCATTGAGTAAAAAATTATTAATCTTTAAATCTTTGTTATCTTGGTTTTTAACACTGCATTTGATGTAATGAGTGTCTTTTTGTGAATGAGTTTTTCGTGCTGGCAGATAATTTATCGAATAAAAAAAGGGAGATAAAAGGGATGTTTTGCAAATAAATTTGACAAAATATACCAATTGCTTTAACCGTATAGAGAGAAACTTAAAGAATCTAAGAGACAGACAGAATCTATGCGTAATATCAGCCTGACTATTATTATTACCACCACCACCGTAACCACAGGAAACGGGGCGGGCTGACGCATCCAAAAAATAAAAATGAAAAAGCCCGCATACTTAACCGATGCGGGCTTTTTTTTGGTGTTAATTCAGGAGAGAAATACCATGCGTGTGCTTAAATTTGGCGGTACTTCGGTTGCAAATGACGAACGAGTACTGAATGTTGCTGACATCGCTGAAAGTAAACTAGCAGATGGACAAGTGGCTTTGGTGCTATCTGCACCAGCAAAAATCACAAACCATCTGGTTGCTATGATTGAAAAAACGGTTGCAGGACAAGATGTCATCACGCATGTTAATGATGCTGAAATGATTTTTGCTAACCTTTTAAAAGGATTAAAAGAAAAACAACCTGGTTTTGAATATGATCGGTTAAAAAAACTGACAGAACAAGAATTCGCACAAATCAAACAAGTACTGCATGGTATTACTCTTCTCGGGCAATGTCCGGACAGCATTAACGCATCAATTATCTGCCGTGGTGAAAAGCTCTCTATCGCCATTATGGAATCAGTGCTAAAAGCACGCGGCCATAATGTGACGGTTATTAACCCAGTTGAGAGTTTACTTGCGAAAGGTCATTATCTTGAATCTACGGTTGATATAAATGAGTCAACTAAACGTATTGCCGATTTAAATATACCGAAAGATCATTTTGTCTTAATGGCAGGTTTCACAGCGGGTAATGAAAAAGGTGAATTAGTAGTATTAGGCCGTAATGGGTCTGATTATTCTGCTGCGGTTTTAGCGGCCTGCTTACGTGCTGATTGTTGTGAAATTTGGACTGATGTTGATGGGGTCTATACTTGTGACCCGCGTTTGGTGCCTGATGCGCGTTTGTTAAAAGGCATGTCATACCAAGAGGCCATGGAGTTATCCTACTTCGGAGCCAAAGTTCTTCACCCTCGTACCATCGCCCCAATTGCTCAATTCCAAATCCCTTGCCTGATAAAAAATACCACTAATTTAAGCGCTCCAGGTACTTTAATTGGTGATGGGCAAACCGATGAGAGCACGCCAGTGAAAGGAATCACCAACCTGAATAACATGGCGATGATCAACGTATCCGGCCCCGGAATGAAGGGGATGGTGGGGATGGCTGCTCGCATTTTCTCCGTCATGTCTCGCAAAGGGATCTCTGTCGTTCTGATCACACAGTCTTCATCGGAATACAGTATTAGTTTTTGTGTTCCGCAAAATGAGTTAGTGAGAGCTCGCGCTGCACTGGAAGAAGAATTTTACTTAGAGCTGAAAGATGGCGTACTTGATCCACTGGATGTGATGGAGCAGTTAGCGATTATTTCAGTTGTGGGGGATGGAATGCGCACTTTGAAGGGCATTTCGGCGCGTTTCTTCTCGGCTTTAACTCGCGGTAACATCAACATTGTCGCTATCGCACAGGGGTCTTCTGAACGTTCTATTTCTGCCGTTATTGCCAATGAGTCTGCCACAACAGCGGTACGCTTATGTCACCAAATGCTATTTAATGCAGAGCAAGTTATCGAAGCCTTTATCATCGGTGTGGGTGGTGTTGGTAATGCATTAATTGAACAAATTCACCGCCAGCAACAATGGTTAAAACAAAAGCATATTGATCTGCGTGTATGTGGTATTGCAAATTCACGCGCAATGTTAACGGATATGCAAGGGATTGATTTAGATAACTGGAAAGCGGAGCTAGCGGAAGCGAAAGAGCCATTTAGTTTAAGCCGTTTAATTCGCTTAGAACGTGAATACCATTTCTTGAACCCTGTCATTATTGATTGCACATCAAATCAGGAAATCGCAGAGCAGTATGTCAATTTCTTGAAAGACGGCTTTAATGTGGTTACACCGAATAAAAAAGCCAATACATTATCGATGGATTACTACCATCAATTACGTGCGGCAAGTGAAACCTCGAAACGTAAATTCCTCTATGACACTAACGTAGGTGCAGGGTTGCCAGTTATTGAAAACCTACAAAACTTACTAAATGCAGGGGATGAACTGGTTCACTTTAGCGGAATTTTATCAGGATCTTTATCATTCATTTTTGGTAAATTAGACGAAGGTATGTCTTTATCAGAAGCCACAACACTTGCGAAAGAAAAAGGTTTCACAGAACCAGATCCTCGTGATGATTTATCAGGTATGGATGTTGCGCGTAAATTATTAATTTTAGCGCGTGAAGCGGGTTATCATTTAGAATTGCAAGATATTGAAATTGAACCTGTTTTACCTTCGGACTTTGATAGCAGTGGCCCTGTTTCTGAGTTTATGGCACGTTTGCCACAACTGGACGAGCAATTTGCACAGCGTATAAAAGCCGCAGAAGCGGAAGAAAAAGTGTTACGCTATGTTGGGCTGATTGAAGAAGGGCGCTGCCAAGTGAAAATCGTCGCTGTTGATGGTAATGACCCACTCTTCAAGGTTAAAAATGGTGAAAATGCACTGGCTTTCTATACACGCTATTACCAACCAATTCCTTTAGTATTAAGAGGTTATGGCGCAGGTAATGATGTTACTGCTGCTGGTGTATTTGCGGATATGCTGCGTACCCTTTCATGGAAATTGGGAGTTTAATAAGTGATTAAAGTTTATGCACCGGCTTCAATTGGTAATGTGAGCGTCGGGTTTGATGTCCTTGGGGCAGCTGTTTCTCCTGCTGACGGTTCACTATTAGGTGATTGTGTAACAATTGAAGCTGCGGATACTTTTTCCCTGACGAATCAAGGAAAATTCGTTGCTAAGCTGCCGAAAAAAAATGAACACAATATTGTTTACCAGTGCTGGCAGTTGTTTTGTGAGCGCCTTGGTAGGCCATTAAATGTCGCGATGACGCTTGAAAAAAATATGCCAATTGGTTCAGGGCTCGGTTCTAGCGCCTGTTCTGTTGTCGCTGCACTGATGGCGCTTAACGAATTTGCAGAGAAACCATTCGATGATACTCAACTGCTTGGCATGATGGGGGAGCTCGAAGGGCGTATTTCAGGAAGTGTGCACTATGATAACGTCGCACCGTGTTTTTTAGGTGGTTTGCAGCTGATTATCGAACAAAATGGCATTATTTCTCAGCCTGTACCTGCATTTGAAAATTGGTATTGGGTTATGGCTTACCCTGGAATTAAGGTATCGACAGCAGAAGCGCGAGCGATCCTGCCTGATAGCTACCCACGCCACGATATAGTAAACCATGGTCGATACTTATCAGGGTTTATTCATGCATGCCATACAAACCAGCCGTTACTTGCCGCAACGATGATCCAAGATGTTGTCGCAGAACCTTATCGTACACAATTATTACCCGGTTTTGCGGCAGCACGTCAAAATGCAAAAGAAATCGGTGCATTGGCTTGTGGTATCTCTGGCTCAGGGCCAACATTGTTTGCTATTTGCGATGAGAAACATATCGCTGAAAAAATGGCGAGCTACTTGCAACAACATTATATTCAGAATGATGAAGGCTTTGTGCATATCTGCCGTTTGGATCTGGCCGGGGCAAGGACAATAGGGTAAATAATGAAACTGTATAATTTAAAAGATAACAATGAACAAGTAAGTTTTGCACAAGCGGTTAAGCAGGGGTTAGGTAAGCAACAAGGTTTATTTTTTCCTCAAGACTTACCTGAGTTTACAGCGGCTGAAATCGACGAATTATTAAAATTAGATTTCGTCACACGTAGCAGCCGAATTTTAAGTGCCTTTATTGGTGATGAAATTCCACAAGAAGAATTAGCTGCACGTGTTAAAACCGCGTTTGCTTTTCCTGCGCCAGTTTCTAAGGTTGAAGATGATGTAGCAACGTTGGAGTTATATCATGGGCCAACACTCGCATTTAAAGACTTCGGTGGCAGATTTATGGCTCAGGCATTGGGCCAAGTAGCTGGTGAGCAGCCGGTGACCATTTTGACTGCCACTTCTGGGGATACAGGAGCCGCGGTTGCACACGCATTCTATCGTCTTAAGAACGTGCAAGTTGTTATTCTCTATCCAGAAGGAAAAATTAGCCCGCTGCAAGAGAAACTCTTCTGCACGCTGGGTGAAAATATTCATACGGTTGCGATTAAAGATGACTTCGATGCATGCCAGGCATTAGTAAAACAATCATTTGATGATGAAGAGCTGAAAAAGGCGTTGTATTTAAACTCGGCGAACTCGATCAATATCAGTCGTTTGTTAGCTCAAATTTGTTATTACTTCGAAGCCGTCGCGCAGATCCCAGCAGAAAAACGTGATCAATTAGTGATCTCGGTTCCGAGTGGTAATTTTGGTGACCTTACGGCAGGTTTATTAGCTAAATCAATGGGCCTACCGGTTAAACGCTTTATTGCAGCAACTAACGTAAATGACACTGTGCCGCGTTACCTTGTTGATGGACAATGGAAACCAAAGCAAACTGTGGCAACATTATCGAACGCCATGGATGTTAGCCAGCCAAACAACTGGCCTCGTATTGAAGAATTATTCCGCCGTAAAGGTTGGTCCCTTGATGAATTAGGCCATGGAGCGGTGAGTGACGACGTGACTAAAGAGACAGTACGTGAATTAGATAAAAAAGGGTATTTATCTGAGCCACATGCTGCGGTTGCTTATCGTGTGCTTCGTGACCAGTTGCAAGAAGGTGAATACGGGCTGTTTTTAGGCACGGCACACCCAGCTAAGTTTAAAGAAAGTGTTGAAGAAATTCTTAATAAGGCAATACCTTTACCGAAAGAGTTAGCAGAGCGTGCGGAACTACCACTCCTCTCACACTTTTTACCATCTGACTTTGCACAATTACGCGCATTTTTAATGAAATTAGCACCTAAGCAATAAAAATTGCAAGTGTACGAAAAACGGAAGCGAAAGCTTCCGTTTTTATTGGTAATACCATCTTTTATAAAGATAATTATATGGTTTCATATTGCCACATCACTTATTCACTTCTAACGGATTTATTTGTCACATTGAGCTAATGCTAATACCATCGTGCCCATCTCTACCGCCATCAGGTCCACCGCGTCCTCCTTTTCCTCCTTGGCTACCATTGCCCCCATTGCCACCATTACCACTACCAGAGCCGTTGCCCCCATTACCTCCGTTACCGCCATTAGTTCCACCATGTCCCCCATTTCCCCCATTGCCATTTACAGTTCCATTCCCGCCGTTCCCACCACTACCACCACCATCTCCATCACCGCCATTTCCGCCATCACCTCCAGTTACACTGCCATTACCGCCATTTCCTCCATTGCCATTACTGCCTTTTTCTGCGTTTCCGCCATTGCTACCATTACCGTTATTTGATCCTGTTCCGCCATTCCCTCCATTTTGGCCATCACCACCGTGTCCACCATGACCACCATGACCACCGTTACCACCATGGCCACCTTGACTATCATTTCCAGCGTGACCCGAATTTCCGTTTTGTCCATAACTTACAAAGCTAAACATTTTAGAATAGTAATATTGGCCATGGAGTATCGAACATACTTTATTATTAATTTCATTTATATTGAGTTCATTTTTTAATAAACAATTAGATGGGGTATTAAATAAGGAGTGAGAGTATGCTGAAAATGAAATAGAACTAATTAATAAGACGCCAAGTGAAATGTAATTTTTATACATGATAAATTCCTCTGTTCCCCCCTCATCGAGTGAGGAGGGAAATATTTAGTGACGAGATATATTATCTACCGTTGCCGCCATTACCGCCGTTACCACCATGGCCGCCATTCCCTCCATTACCACCATTTCCTCCATTACCACCATGGCCGCCATTCCCTCCATTTCCTCCATGGTTTTGTTCATAAATAGTAGAATAAGTCGAAGTATTGTCAGAATGTTTTTCTTGGAAAGAAGTTGCAGATGCTAGAATTGGGAATAATAAAGATACTATGACAATAGATGCTTTATACATATAAAATCCTCGATTAAAAGTTTAAATTGAAGTGAACTGCAAGGAAATTGTAATTCATGATTTTGAATAAGTAATTAATATTTTCATCTAAGAGTGAAATTAAATTTATTCCACTGTTAATATAAAATAACATTATTTATTTTTTTTGTGCATATTTTAAATGATTTATTAATAATGAATTATTTGAGATAATTAATTAATAATTTGCTAGGCAATGTTTTGTTTTAAAATTAATTATCATAAGATTAGGGTTTTATGGGGTAGGATAGTAAAGTGGAATATATTAAAATACAATTCCACTTTACCATTGATTTTAACAGCATATAGGCCTGTGTTTCCTAATGTAGTATATTAAAAGGATATAAGGCTATATATTATGAAGGGAATTTACCTTAAGCTTTGTTTGATGTCTTCTGAATTTTATTTGATGTTCAGCCAAACATCATCATCATCATCTCCGTTATAGGCTACGTTTACGTCTATATCTAGGATAGGTGGCTCTGGTGGGAAAGGAAGAATAGGAGTAGCGAAAGAGAGAGTTGGAAATAATAAAAATGCAAATATGATTGATTTTTTAAACATATAATCACCTTTTAAAGTTAGTATTGAAATGAACTGCTTAGAAATAATAACTTATTTTTCTTGATGTTCAATAAATATTCAATCAATTTAGTAATAAAAAATGAAATTGGTCAAATAAAATCTATTCGTTGTGTCTATAACTAAATTTTATTTTTTTAATTTAAAACCATATTAATATTTATTTAATAATATGGTTTTAAAGTTATAATTAATTATTTTTTGAATATCCTATTATTTTACTTTGTATAGAAGCAGATGAACTATTTTTATGAAAGTTTAACATGGTGACGGCTTTTTCATTTTCATTCATATCGGAAAATGGTTTTGCAACTTTTACCATCGATTTTTTATAGTTAGGTGATTGGTTTTGGTGGCTACTGATCATATTCTGCATTGCTGGGGAGGTACTATTTTGAGTAAAATTCAATGCGGTAGCAGCTTGAGTATGTCTATCTAATTGAAGAAATGATTGGGTTGAGTTGATATTATCGTTGACTGAAATACCCGCCTTACTCAAGTGGTCATTAATCGATTTTTGATTAGAATACGATGTATTATTCTCAGTGAAATTTAATGCATTCGCTGCATTATAATGTATTTCTTTTTCTGTTTGAGCGGTTGCTACATGTGTTGTTACAGTTACAAGTGTTAAAGCAAAAATAATTTTTTTCATTACAAATCCTTATTAAGTTAGATAATTTATCTTGTAACTATAATAAGGCTTTATTTCTGTCTGAATACTGACAACAAGATGACAAAATTGCCATTTATGGTAGATATTTAATTTGGTTCCTTAGGTAAAAATACAGTAAAACGTGTTGAAAAATCATCTGATGTTACAGTGATTCTTCCCTTATGCGCTAATATGATTGATTTGACGATAGCCAACCCAATTCCGCTCCCTTCATTTTTTCTTTGTCTTGATTTATCTACTCGATAAAATCTGTCAAAGAGTTTTGCTAAATGTTCTTCTGGTATTTTCATGCCGGGATTGCTGATAATTAATTCAATACCATTTTTTACATTCGAAATATTAATACTGACAGAATCCCCCTTTGGGGTATAGCGGATAGCATTTGATATTAAGTTAGTAATTGCTCTTCTTAACATATCTTTATCGGCCATAATAGGGTCTGTATCACCAATTAGCTTAAGCTTTATTTCATTCTCTTCCGCGAGATATTCAAAATAATCAAATATGAGCTCTATTTCAGTTTTAATATTAATAACTTTTTTCTCAGGGATAAGCCTATTATCATCTGCTTGAGCAAGAAAAAGCATATCAGAGATCATTCGTGATAGACGGTTATATTCTTCTAAATTAGAATATAACACTTCAACGAGTTCTTCTTTACTGCGATTTTTACTCAAAGATATTTGGGTTTCAGTCATTAAATTAGTGATAGGTGTACGCATTTCATGAGCTATATCTGCTGAGAAATTCGTTTGTCTTACGAAAACATCTTCAATTTTGACTAACATCTGATTAAATGATTTTGTTAATTGTTTTAATTCATTAGGTACAGAATCAGGGTCTAAACGCACACTTAAGTTTTCGGAAGTGACATTTTTGATTTCATCGCTCACATCTTTAAGGGGTTTTAATCCTTTAATTACAAGGAAATAAACGACAAGAATAGTAAATAAGCACAATATAATAGCGCTGACAATTAAATTATTTATTAATGAACTCAGATAATCATGATGAAAATTTAATGATAATGCAGTAACCAACCGATATTGTTTAGGTTCTGAAGGAGGACCCACCTGAATAAGACTTTCTGATAGGCGATAATCTCTAAGCTCTACGTCTTGGTTATTTTTATCAGGGTCATAATTTTTTAAGTGCGTAATAAGTTTATCTGTTGCATTGGGAGATGCTAATGTATTTCCTTCATTATCAATGAGATAAATACTAATATCTTGATGCTCATTAATAATGGCTTTAATTCGTGCGTATTGCTCACTTTGTGGATCTGTATTGTCATTTAATAAGCTTCGGATCGTTAAATTCAACTGGTTAAGTGTATATTCATCTTGCTGCTTAAAATGCAACATAACCGAGTTGATCATGATCGAGCTAAATAATAGTAAGGCGAGGGAGAGAGTAATACTGATCAAAACAATAAGGCGAATTGAAATAGAGACAGGAGATCGAAACAACTTAATCATTTTCAGGGATCTCAAGTAAATAGCCCATTCCTCTGATAGTATGGATTAACTTAGGTTCATAGTGTTGGTCTATTTTAGCTCTTAATCTTTTAACTGCCACATCAATCACATTGGTATCACTATCAAAATTCATATCCCAAACTTTTGAGGCGATAAGAGAACGAGAGAGCACTTCGCCTTGGTGAAGAATAAAAAATTCCAATAATGAAAATTCTTTACTGGTTAGTATGATCTTGTCGTTTTCACGCGTCACACGTCGTTTGATTAGATCAACATGTAAATTAGCAATGGTAAATTGTGTTTTCTGGATGCTGTTGTTGCCTCTACGTAATAAAGTTCTTACTCGGGCAAGTAGCTCAGAAAAATCAAATGGTTTAATAAGATAATCGTCAGCACCTAACTCTAGCCCTTTGACTCGATGTTCAACATTACCTAAGGCTGTAAGCATGAGGATGGGCGTATTTTTTCCT
The DNA here is from genome assembly GCF_033688165.1 of Providencia sp. PROV048. NCBI lineage: Bacteria > Pseudomonadati > Pseudomonadota > Gammaproteobacteria > Enterobacterales > Morganellaceae > Providencia > Providencia sp. PROV048. The sequence continues at coordinate 718,977 of NZ_CP096360.1, forward strand.
GTATTACGTAAATTTTTAGCAATTTCCCAACCGTTAATATCTGGCAACATCACATCAAGAATAATTAAATCATAGTTTTCAGTTATCGCCATATGCAGGCCTGTAATGCCATTTTCGATCGCATCAACAATAAACCCGGACTCACTTAAACCTTTAGATAAGTATTCTCTCGTTTTATGTTCATCTTCAACAATAAGTAGTTTCATCTCAGGCCCGGCTGTCAGGAAAACAATGTAGTTATTCTAAGCATTACGGCAATGAAATGTAAAATGACAAATTTGTCATTTTCATGTCATGAATCTAACAGGAGGTCTTTTTTATTATAGTGACAATTTTAATCACTAGAGGCATGGCTATACCATGTATTCCCCTAAAATATTAATAATAGCTTATGCCCTAATTTTAACTGGTTGTGTTTCGCTCGCCCCTGAATATCAACGCCCTAATCTGAATTTGCCTCATCAATTCAGTGGCAATGTTCCTGATATAGTAATGGGGGATAAAACAGAATTAGTCATTCCGAGTTGGTCTCAATTTATTCAAGACCCACAAATGAAAAACGTGATAGAAATTGCGCTTGAGAAAAACAGCGATTTATATCTTGCGGCCTTAGATGTAGAAGAAGCTCGTGTACGCTTCGGGCTAGCGGGAGCAGAAAAATACCCTCAAGTTAGTTCATCGATGAGTGGCGATTATGGCCAATCATTAGAGTCTGGGTCATCCTTCAATAAGAAATACAGTGCAGGCATTGATATCAGCTATGAACTGGATTTTTTTGGGCGTATTAAAAATTTATCTGATGCCGATAAAGCAAAGTTTATCGCTTCTCAAGAGATGAAGCGTGCGACACAAATTATTACAATCAAAACGGTAGCAGAAGCGTATTTAGATGTGGTGTATAACCAGAAATTATTATTAATTGCACAAGAGACGAAGCAAAGCTACCTCAATAGTCAATCGATTGTAATGCAAAAAGTCGCAGCAGGAAAAGCAGGGATATCAGACCTAGAACAAGCTAAAGGGCAAGTACAGTCTATCTCTATTAATATCGAAAAAATTGAAAGTGAAATTGCAAAAAATGAAAATTTACTGAATTTTTTGACAAATGACTACGCAACAAAAATAAATTCAGGTCTAGGACGCTACGAGCCAAACTATCCTTTAATTACGGCACCTCCAGATATTCCCTCTGAGATATTACTAAAACGCCCAGATATTATGGCAACAGAGCAAAACATTATTTCTGAGAATGCCAATATAGGTGTCGCAAGGGCCGCTTTCTTTCCTTCTATTTCCTTTAATACAGGAATAGAAAACAGTAATGATTCTTTAACAGGGTTATTTGATTCCTCAAATGGTATTTGGAATTTTATTCCTAAAATTACGCTACCTATTTTTACTGGTGGTACAAATAGCCGAAATTTAGAATTAGCAAATATTAGAAAAAACAAAGCTATAGCTAGTTATGAAAAAAGTATTCAGGTCGCATTTCGTGAAGTAAAAGATACCCTAGTACTCAAATCGAGCTTAGAAAAACAGCTTATATCTCAAGAGCAATATGTCAAAACGCTGCAAAACGTCTTAATACAGAAACAAGCAAGTTATCGATATGGCGGTTTAAGCTATCTCGATGTGCTTGAAGCACAGCGTAGCTTATTTACCGAACAACAAAATTTATTGATGTTGAAAATAGAACAGCAGAAGAATGAAATAAATTTATTCTCTGCATTAGGTGGCGGATTAATAAAATCATGAGGGTAATAATGAGAAAATTAAATACGGTATTTTTTGCAATTTCAATGGCGATGTTAACAGCAACTAGTTATGCAAATGCTGCGGAACATAACCACTCTATTTATCCAGAAAAAGCGGCGGAACCAACAATTAACACTGAAGGAAAGCTAATCTCGATTGACAAAGATAATAAAAAATTAACGATAAATCATAAAGAAATAGAAAGCATTGGTTGGCCACCAATGACGATGCGTTTTACCTATGAAGATGAAAATATGATCAACGGTTTACAAGAAAATGATGAATTGAAATTTTCATTTGTACAACAAGGTAATCTTTCAATGTTGAAATCAGTCGAAAAAATAAACTAAATAGGTAGAGAGATGTTATGTCATTAGTTAACCTGACCAAATTGCTATTGGTAATTATTTTATCGAGCGTTATTTCAATTTTATTTTACCGTTATTTTTTCGTTATAGAAAATAATAGCCAATCAGTTGAAAAACAAGAACGCACCGTATTGTATTGGTATGACCCAATGTATCCCAATACCAAATTTGATCAGTCAGGGAAATCTCCTTTTATGGATATGGATCTTGTTCCTAAATATGCGGATGAAAACTTGGCTTCAGCGAATAGCAAAGGGGTAACAATTAACCCAACACAGACACAAAATTTAGGGCTTAAAACGGTGGATGTGAAGTGGGGGAAATTAAACTATGACTTAACATTTCCAGCCGAAATTGCGTTTAATGACCATCAATTTGCTATTGTACAAGCACGCGAAAATGGTTTTGTTGAAAAAGTTTATCCATTCACAGTAGGTGAGAGGATCCAAAAAGGCGTTCCTATTGCTGAGCTAACGATCCCTGCATGGGTTGAAGCACAAAGCGAATATCTTGCGCTTAAGCAAATGAATGCGAGCCAACAAGATCTTAATAGTGTCATTGAGCGTTTACGTTTAAATGGCATGCCAGAAGGCGCGCTTTCTCAGTTTATTAAAACAGGGAAAGTGCAAACACGTTTTACTATTCAAGCACCTATTTCTGGGGTAATTACTGCACTTAATCTACGTTTAGGGATGAATGTATCCAAAGAAATCGTTATCGCACAAATACAAGGAACAGATCCATTATGGATTAATGCATCTGTTCCTCAGTCAGTTGCTGAATTACTTAATCAACAAACACAATTTACAGTTTCTATTCCTGCCTATCCTTCGCAGTTATTTACTGTAAAAAACTGGTTGATATTACCCAGTGCAGATCAAGCAAGTCGTACAATTAATATTCGTACAGAAATTGCTGATCCTAACCATTTATTAAAACCAGGTATGACAGCATATTTAAATTTAGTTGCAGAAGGTAATGAAAGTTTATTGATCCCTTCACAAGCCATTGTGGACTCTGGGAAAGAACAGCATGTTATTGCTGTTGGTGAGAATGGTGAATTTATTCCCAAAAGAGTACGAGTGCTGAGTGAATCTCAACAAATGACAGCAATATCTGAAGGCTTACAAGTGGGTGAGCATATAGTGACTCAGGGTATTTTTTTGATTGATTCTGAAGCGAATATTGCTGGTGCATTAGCCAAGATGGAAGCGCTTCCTGAAGTATCAGCGTCATCTAATCATTCATCACATAAATCTCAGGAGTAGAGTATGTTGGAATGGATTATAAGACGCTCGGTTGCTAACCGATTTCTAGTGTTAATAGGAGTCGTGTTTTTAGTCATTGCGGGTATTTGGAGCATTCGCAGTACACCAGTTGATGCATTACCTGACTTATCTGATGTACAAGTGATTATCAAAACCACTTATCCAGGGCAAGCTCCGCAACTGGTCGAAAACCAAGTTACCTACCCGATAACGACGACGATGCTATCTGTGCCAGGAGCAAAAACGGTACGGGGGTTTTCTGCATTTGGTGACTCATATGTTTATGTTATTTTTGAAGATAATACAGATTTATACTGGGCTCGTTCACGAGTTTTAGAATATTTAAATCAAGTCCAAAACCAATTACCCAAAGGTGCAGTAGCCTCCATTGGCCCTGATGCGACAGGTGTTGGTTGGATTTTTGAATATGCTTTAGTGGATAAAACTGGAAAACATAATCTAGCAGAACTACGTTCATTACAAGATTGGTTTTTGAAATATGAATTGAAGGCTTTGCCTAATGTTTCAGAAGTGGCAACCGTTGGCGGTGTGGTTAAATCTTACCAAATCTTAGTTGACCCACTCAAGCTCAGCCAATTTTCAGTGACATTACCTGAAATAAAACAGGCCGTTGAAATGGCTAACCAAGAAGCCGGTGGTTCATCGATTGAAATTGCTGAAGCTGAATATATGGTTAGAGCAAGTGGTTATCTTCAATCTATTGATGACTTCAATAAAATCTACCTAAAAACGCCAGAAAATGGTGTACCTATTTACCTACAAGATGTTGCTCGAATACAGGAAGGCCCCGAAATGCGTCGTGGGGTTGCTGAGCTAAATGGAGAAGGTGAGGTCGTTGGGGGAATTATTCTGCTTCGCTCTGGTGAAAATGCACGTAATGTGATTCAGGATGTAAAACAGAAACTTGAAGATTTAAGTGCTAGCTTGCCGGAAGGCATCGAAATTATCACGACTTATGATAGAAGCGTTCTTATTGATAACGCGATTGATAATTTAAGTTATAAGTTACTAGAAGAATTTATTGTTGTCGCATTAGTGTGTGCCGTTTTTTTATGGCATTTCCGTTCTGCTCTCGTGGCAATTATTTCTTTGCCCCTTGGATTATTTATTGCCTTTATCGTCATGCGCTACCAAGGAATAAATGCAAATATTATGTCGTTAGGGGGCATTGCAATTGCGATCGGAGCAATGGTGGATGCCGCCATTGTTATGATCGAAAATGCACATAAAAAATTAGAAAAATGGCAACATGAAAATGAAGATAAAGTCATTGATAATGCCCAGCGTTGGAAAGTTATTACGGATTCCGCTGTTGAAGTTGGGCCTGCATTATTTATCAGTTTATTAATTATCACATTGTCTTTTATTCCTATCTTTACGTTGGAAGGGCAAGAAGGCCGTTTATTTGGTCCACTTGCATTCACAAAAACCTATGCCATGGCGGGTGCAGCGGCTTTAGCGCTGATTGTTATTCCAATTCTAATGGGATATTGGATCCGCGGTAATATTCCAAATGAAAATAAAAACCCACTGAATCGTTGGTTGATCTCACTCTATAGCCCTATTTTAATTAAGGTATTAGCGTGGCCGAAAACCACCTTATTAATTGGTTTCTTATCTTTATTTACGGTGATATGGCCATTAAAACATTTAGGTGGTGAATTTCTTCCTGCAATTAATGAAGGTGACTTACTTTATATGCCTTCAACATTACCGGGTGTTTCGCCTGCACAAGCGGCATTTTTACTACAAAATACGGATAAGTTAATCAAAACTATTCCAGAGGTGGATACGGTATTTGGAAAAGTTGGTAAAGCTGAAACAGCAACGGATTCAGCCCCGATGGAAATGATTGAAACAACGATACGTTTGAAGCCGCAAGCACAGTGGCGAGAAGGAATGACACTCGAAAAAATTATTGATGAGCTCGATGAAACTGTACGTTTACCTGGGGTTGCAAACTTATGGGTTCCACCTATTCGTAACCGTATTGATATGTTATCTACGGGAGTCAAAAGCCCTATAGGTATTAAAGTATCAGGCAGGGATCTTGAAGAAATCGATGCATTAGCCCAAGAAATTGAAAAAGTCACAAAATCGGTACCGGGGGTGGTTTCAGTTTTGGCTGAGAGGTTGGTAGGCGGACGCTATATTGATGTCAAAATTGATAGAGAAAAAGCGGCTCGTTTTGGTATGAGTGTCAGCGACGTACAAGTGTATATTTCAATGGCCACTGGTGGGGAAATGATTGGGGAAACAGTTGAAGGGATTGAGCGTTACCCAATTAGCATAAGATATCCTCAAGATTACCGAAATAGTGTATCTGCGATGAAGTTATTACCAATTTTAACGCCAAGCAAACAGCAAATAGTACTTAGTGATGTTGCAGATGTCTCCGTGAATATGGGCGCTCCCATGTTGAAAACAGAGAACGCACGACCAACAAGTTGGATTTATATTGATGCACGTGATCGTGATATGGTTTCTGTTATTAAAGATATTGATACAGCAATAAAAGATAATATTCAAATGAGGCCGGGTCTTAGCTATTCCTTTACTGGGCAATTTGAATTACTCGAAAGGGCTAACCAAAAATTAATGTTAATGGTTCCCGCGACCATCATGATTATTTTTGTACTGCTTTATTTAGCCTTTAGACGATTTAGTGAAGCTTTACTGATTTTATTAAGTTTACCTTTTGCTTTAGTGGGCGCGATTTGGTTCCTTTATTGGATGAACTTTAATTTATCAGTTGCAACAGGAACTGGATTTATTGCATTGGCAGGTGTCGCGGCTGAATTTGGCGTAGTTATGTTGATTTATTTACGCCATGCAATCGAAGATAAAGAAAAACAGCAAGGAATAAGCAAGCTATCAAACCAAGATTTAGACCGTGCATTATATGAAGGTGCAGTTTTACGTGTTCGCCCTAAAGCCATGACAGTTGCCGTAATTTTAGCCGGTTTATTGCCAATATTACTTGGAACAGGAGTCGGTTCAGAAGTGATGAGCCGTATTGCTGCACCGATGATTGGTGGAATGATAACTGCACCGTTATTATCCCTATTTATCATTCCTGCGGCTTATAAATTAATCTGTCAGTTACGCCATAAAAAATAGACACTTTTTAAGTACTAGTCATTATTATTGATAAGGTAAATAGCAATGAAGAAGATAATTTTAGGTGGAATGTTTTTACTGTCATTTTCTGCATTTTCTCAAAACCAGAGCGTGCAATTGTATAAAGATGCAAACTGTGGTTGCTGCCAATTATGGGGAGAAGGGGTTAAAAAAGCAGGGTATGACGTTGTGATCAATGAAATCAGTTATGATGACTTGAACAAACTAAATGATGAGCTGAATGTGCCATACAACTTACGCAGTTGCCACATTGCAAAATATAAAGGCAAAGTGATTGTTGGTCATGTTCCTGTCAGTAGCCTTGATGCGATTGATACCTTACCGGCGGATGTGGTAGGAATTTCTGTTCCTGGTATGCCAATTGGTAGCCTAGGGATGGAACAACCAGATGGTCGTACTCAGCCTTATTCTGTGGTGCAGTTTAAAGCCAATGGGGAATATCGTTAATTGAGATAAAATTCATTAAGTTGCAGGATATCCTGCAACTTATGAGGGTTATTCGTTTTCTAATATTAATTCGATGGCTTTGAGTTCATCTTGCGTAAAGTTACGATTTTTTAGGATCCCCATTGCATCATCAATTTGGCTAATACGGCTTGCACCGATGAGGACGGAAGTGATCCTATCATGTCTAAGCAACCAGGCTAATGCCATTTGGTTTAGCTTTTGTCCTCTTTTTATCGCCAATTCGTTCAGTTGTTTAACTTTTGATAAAATGGTTGAAGTGAGCCTTTCAGGGGGTAAAGAAGGATTGCCTGCCGCGCGTGAATCAGCAGGAATACCATTAAGGTAGCGATCAGTTAAAAGACCACCGGCTAGCGGGGAATATGCGATAGAGCCCACCCCTTCTTCTTCCAGTAAATCGAGTAAACCCTCTTCAGGAGTACGTTCTAGCATAGAATATTTCGGCTGATGGATCAGGCAAGGGGTTCCCAATTCATTGAGAATACCAATGGCTTCTTTGGCTAAATTCGTTGGGTAATTAGAAATCCCGACATACAGGGCTTTTCCTTGGCGAACAATGAGATCTAACGCTCCCATGGTTTCTTCTAATGGGGTGTTGGGGTCAGGCCGATGATGATAAAAGATATCTACATAATCCAAACCCATTCGTTTTAAGCTCTGGTCTAGGCTTGCCACCAAGTACTTTTTACTTCCCCAGTCACCATAAGGCCATCCCACATAGTGAAACCCGCTTTTGATGAAATGATCATTTCATCACGATAAGGCAGGAAATCTTGTTGCATGATTTGGCCAAATGTACTTTCGGCAGATCCAGGAGGTGGTCCATAATTATTAGCCAGATCGAAATGGGTGATACCAAGGTTAAAAGCATGACGAAGCATGGCTTGGCAGTTATCAAAGGGTTTGTTATTGCCAAAGTTATGCCATAACCCTAATGAAATCAGTGGTAACCGTAACCCGCTACGGCCACATAAACGATATTCCATTTCAGTATAGCGCTTTGATGATGCAACATAAGGCATACTTCACCTCCAAAATAGTGGGTAAAACTCAATTTATACTGTCATAAAGCTAAAAAGTAGGCTGAGGAATCAATGCTAATTTGTTCTTGACTAGAAGGTTTATGAGTAAATTGTGATAGAGCCCGAAAAAAGAGTGAAGTATTTTGGCATTCGTGGGTATCGGCTGCGTGCCAATCCCCACGTTTTGTATATTAGGCTTGCTCTGAGCGGGTAAATACCAGCTCGTTACCTTTAGATTGGCTTTCATCAAATTGATAGCCTTCTAAATTAAAATCAGCTAGTTGGTCTGTTTTCGTTAATTTATTTTGGATGATAAAGCGGCTCATTAAACCCCGCGCTTTTTTTGCATAAAAACTGATAACTTTATATTTACCATTTTTTTCATCAAGGAAAATAGGCTTGATAATTTGCCCATCCAATTTCTTTGTATTCACCGATTTAAAATATTCATCTGAGGCAAGGTTGACTAATATTTGATCTTTTTGCTCCGCTAATGCGTGATTTAATTGCTTGGTAATGATGTCTCCCCAAAACTCATATAAATCTTTTCCACGGGTATTTTTTAATCGAATTCCCATTTCTAAGCGATAAGGTTGCATTAAATCTAGCGGTCTTAATATACCGTAAAGACCTGATAATATGCGTAAATGAGATTGAGCAAACGCAAAATCGTCTTGAGAAAAGGTTTCTGCTTGCATACCCGTATACACATCCCCTTTGAAGGCAAGGATCGCTTGGCGTGCATTTTCTGGGGTAAAGTCCGCATGCCATTCTGCAAAACGGGCAGCATTGAGCCCCGCAAGCTTGTCACTAATTTTCATTAAACTGGCAATATCTGCAGGGGTTAATTTACGACAGACATTAATTAATTTTTGTGACTCAGTAAGTAATTCAGGCTGAGTAAACTGCTGTGTCGCAAGTGGGCTTTCGTAGTCTAATGTTTTTGCAGGTGAAATTGTAATAAGCATGACTTGACCCTTTATAAAGAATGATACTGCTTACTTTAGCAAAAATTCTTCCTAATTGGCTAATTGATACGATAAGCCAAACCAATATTATTCTTTATTACAATGATAGCACAATATAACTAGCTAAAAGGATTCAGTTTCTAATTGGCTAGCGAAACCGATTGCCAATCAAATAGTTGCTTTTGACTAGATTTACTTGCTTGCAGCAATATAGATGCATGATATTATCTGTAGACGGTGCGGCGATAGCCACAATTCCTTTATAATACGCAAAGTAATTCAAGCTGTAGTTTGTTAGCCAACACCACAAGAGTCTCAAGAATTGTAGGTAGCTAACCACCGCTACAACTTGGAATATGACGGGTATAACAACGAGATTAAAGAAATGACCGATAAACTAACCTCATTACGTAGTCTGACAACTGTTGTTGCTGATACTGGCGACATCGAAGCGATGAAGCTTTACAAACCACAAGACGCGACCACAAATCCCTCGCTGATCTTAAATGCTGCACAAATTCCTGAGTACCGTAAATTAATTGATGAAGCGGTAGAATGGGCTCGTAAGCAAAGCAATAATCGCGAGCAACAAATTGTTGATGCTTGTGACAAGCTGGCTGTTAATATCGGTCTGGAAATTCTGAAATTAGTTCCGGGTCGTATTTCTACTGAAGTTGATGCGCGCCTGTCTTATGATGAAGAAGCTTGTATTGCTAAAGCGCGTCACTTAATCAAAATGTATAACGATGCAGGCATCAGCAATGACCGTATTCTGATTAAACTGGCTTCAACTTGGCAGGGTATCCGTGCTGCAGAGAAACTGGAAAAAGAAGGCATTAACTGTAACCTGACTTTATTATTCTCTTTTGCTCAAGCGCGTGCTTGTGCGGAAGCGGGCGTATACCTGATTTCTCCATTTGTGGGCCGTATTCTTGACTGGTACAAAGCGAATACAGATAAGAAAGAATTCGCACCACATGAAGACCCAGGTGTGGTTTCTGTTACTGAAATCTACAACTACTACAAAGCTCACGGTTATAAAACTGTGGTTATGGGCGCAAGCTTCCGTAACGTGGGTGAAATCATTGAACTAGCAGGTTGTGACCGTTTAACTATCTCTCCAGGCTTATTAAAAGAGCTGTCTGAATCACAAGGTGAATTAGTACGTAAACTGACTGATACAGGTAAAACTAAAGAGCCAGGCGCTAAGTTGACTGAAGCTGAGTTCTATTGGCAGCACAACCAAGATCCAATGGCGGTTGATAAACTGTCTGACGGTATCCGTAAGTTTGCAGTAGACCAAGAAAAACTGGAAAAAATGATTGCAGATTTACTGTAATTTGTTTCGTTTTTTCTTTCAAACCCAGCCAGTTGGTTGGGTTTTTTTATACCTATTTTTCATTGAGTTAGTTCTCAATTTCAAGATATAAAATCAAGGGCGCTTTATGCAATCGTTCATCATGGTATGATATTGCCCCTGTTTATTATTAAGTGAACAGTTTTTGATTGAATAATTTCTTTGAGGTTTGTATGGATGAATTGCGCATAGGTCTGGTTTCCGTTTCTGATCGTGCTTCGAGTGGTATTTATGAAGACAAAGGCATTCCCGCATTAGAAGAGTGGTTAGCGAAAACGTTGACAACCCCTTTTCGTATCGAAACTCGCCTGATCCCTGATGAGCAAATCATGATAGAGCAAACATTATGTGAGCTGGTGGATGAGTTTGCTTGCCATTTAGTCCTAACCACAGGCGGCACAGGACCTGCTCGCCGTGATGTCACGCCTGATGCAACCCTTGCGATTGCAGACCGTGAAATGCCAGGTTTTGGCGAGCAAATGCGCCAAATTAGCCTAAAGTTCGTCCCTACTGCGATACTGTCACGCCAAGTAGGGGTAATACGCAACCAGGCTTTGATTTTAAATTTACCTGGGCAGCCTAAAGCGATCGCGGAAACTCTGGAAGGTTTAAAAGACAAAGAAGGGAATGTGGTAGTTTCTGGTATTTTTGCCAGTGTTCCTTATTGTATTCAATTGCTTGACGGCCCATATGTAGAAACAGACCCTACGGTTGTGAAGGCATTTAGGCCTAAATCCGCAATTCGTCCTGAATAGTTTGCGATGTAATCAGGTGAGGCTTAGCTCACCTGATTAATAATATTTAATGCATAAAATCACATACGTTAGTTAAATTTAACCACGTTGGCCAATCGGTAATACCGTTTTGCCATATTGCTCATTTAATATTTCTGCGACCGCTAAATAAAATGCGCTAGCGCCACAGATAATTCCTTCAAAACCAGCAAATTTTAGTAATGCTGCATTTCCCGTAATATTGCCAATCGCTAATAAAGCGAATAATACAGTTAAGCTACCAAAGACAAATTGCAAAACAAAATTAGCTTTGAAGGTTCCTAAAAACATGAAAAAGGTAAAAATTCCCCAAATAGCGAGGAAAACACCTAAAAACTCAGGTGAAGTTGCTTCGGCTAATCCCATTGAAGGCAAAAATAATAACCCCACTAATGCAATCCAAAACATACCGTAAGAGGTAAATGCAGTTGCACCGAATGTATTGCCTTTTTTGTATTCAATCAGACCCGCAATAAATTGAGCAATACCACCATAAAAAATGCCCATACTTAAAATAACGGATGAAAGAGGGAAAAAACCTGCATTATGAATATTCAGCAGGATGGTTGTCATACCAAAGCCTAGTAAACCAAGTGGGCCTGGATTTGCAAGAGAGCTAGACTGCATATAACCTCTGGTAAAATATAAAAAATTCAAATAGATAAAAAACAAAAAGGTTTTGCCAAAGTGACAGCGGCGGCGCATCATACGCAGTTTTAATTGTTTAAACCATGATCACAAGACAGGTTTTTTTGCAATAAATGCAAATTTTTTTGATTCTCCCCCTTGATGAATGAATTTGTGACCCCATCTTAAAAGCATCAACTGATATCAATCCAAATTATTGCGTATTGAAAAATAATTTAGGCTCAGAGTGAAAACTCCCTTGAAAATGAAATATTGAGCCTCATATAGATTGATATCGAAATCATAGTGAAAAGAATTCCTTTGGAGGCGTTTTAGATGGGTAAAATCATTGGTATCGACTTGGGTACAACTAACTCATGCGTTGCAATTATGGATGGTACTACAGCTCGTGTTCTGGAGAACAGCGAAGGTGATAGAACTACTCCTTCCATCATTGCGTACACTCAAGATGGTGAAATTTTAGTTGGTCAGCCAGCAAAACGTCAGGCTGTGACTAACCCAGAAAATACTTTATTTGCAATCAAACGTTTGATTGGTCGTCGTTTCCAAGACGAAGAAGTTCAGCGCGACGTTTCTATCATGCCATATAAAATCATTGCGGCTGATAACGGCGATGCTTGGTTAGATGTGAAAGGCCAAAAAATGGCTCCACCACAAGTTTCAGCTGAAGTTCTGAAAAAAATGAAGAAAACAGCAGAAGACTATTTAGGTGAGCCAGTAACAGAAGCAGTTATTACTGTGCCTGCTTACTTTAACGATGCTCAGCGTCAAGCGACTAAAGATGCTGGCCGTATTGCTGGTTTAGAAGTAAAACGAATCATTAACGAACCAACAGCAGCTGCATTAGCATATGGCTTAGACAGAGAAGTTGGTAACCGTACTATCGCGGTTTATGACTTAGGTGGTGGTACATTCGACTTATCAATCATCGAAATCGATGAAGTTGATGGCGAAAAAACGTATGAAGTTCTGGCTACCAATGGTGACACACACTTAGGTGGTGAAGACTTTGATACACGTTTAATCAACTACTTAGTTGAAGAATTTAAGAAAGAACAAGGTGTTGACCTGCGTAACGACCCGTTAGCAATGCAACGTCTGAAAGAAGCTGCAGAAAAAGCGAAAATTGAGCTGTCTTCTGCACAACAAACAGATGTTAACCTGCCGTATATTACAGCAGATGCAACAGGTCCTAAACACATGAATATTAAAGTGACTCGTGCGAAATTAGAGTCACTGGTAGAAGATTTAGTTAAGCGTTCTATGGAGCCAGTTAAAGTTGCTCTGCAAGACGCAGGCTTAAGCGTGAGCGAAATCAACGATGTTATCTTAGTTGGTGGTCAAACACGTATGCCAATGGTTCAAAAAGTTGTTGCTGATTTCTTTGGTAAAGAACCACGTAAAGACGTTAACCCAGATGAAGCAGTTGCAATGGGTGCGGCAGTTCAAGGTGGTGTTTTAGCGGGTGATGTTAAAGACGTTCTGTTACTTGACGTAACTCCTCTGTCTTTAGGTATCGAAACCATGGGTGGCGTGATGACTTCGTTAATTGCGAAGAATACCACTATTCCAACTAAACATAGCCAAGTGTTCTCAACAGCTGAAGATAACCAAGCAGCGGTAACTATCCATGTTCTGCAAGGTGAGCGTAAACGCGCAAGTGACAATAAATCACTGGGGCAGTTTAACTTAGATGGTATTCAACCTGCACCACGTGGTATGCCACAAATCGAAGTGACTTTTGATATCGATGCGGATGGTATCTTGCATGTTTCTGCTAAAGATAAAAATAGTGGACGTGAGCAAAACATCACCATTAAGGCTTCTTCAGGTCTGAATGATGAGGAAATCGAAAAAATGGTACGTGACGCAGAAGCAAACGCTGAAGCTGACCGTAAATTTGAAGAGCTAGTTCAGGTTCGTAACCAAGCTGACCAATTAGTTCACGGTACTCGTAAACAAATCGAAGAAGCTGGTGATAAATTACCAGCTGAAGATAAAGCGAGTATCGAAAAAGCAACTTCTGAATTAGAAGCAGCAGCAAAAGGTGAAGACAAAGCGGATATTGAAGCGAAAATCCAAGCTTTAGTCACGGCATCTGCAAAACTTCTGGAAATCGCACAGCAAGAAGCTCAAACGGGCGGTGCAGCTGGCGCTGGCGCAGAAGCGAAAAAAGATGATGATGTTGTTGATGCTGAATTCGAAGAAGTTAACGACAAAGACAAAAAATAATGCCCTTAGCGGGCGCAGTAGCTATAGCAAATGATAGTTAATGGTTACTGATACCGGATACGGGCGTCGAGGAAACTCTACGCCCGTTCCGCATGTTAAGGGTAAAATTAAATGGCAAAAAGAGATTTTTATGAGGTATTAGGCCTCGAAAGAAATGCATCGGATAAAGATATTAAGCGTGCTTATAAGCGCTTAGCGATGAAGCATCACCCCGACCGTAATCAGGGGGATAAAGAATCAGAAGGTAAATTTAAAGAAATTAAAGAAGCTTACGAAGTTCTTTCTGACGAGCAAAAACGCGCCGCTTATGACCAATATGGTCATGCAGCGTTTGAGCAAGGCGGAATGGGCGGAGGCGGCGGCTTTGGTGGTGGCGCTGACTTTAGTGATATCTTTGGTGACGTCTTCGGTGATATTTTTGGAGGTGGCCGCAGACAGCAGCGCCCAAGCCGTGGTTCTGACCTACAGTACAACATGGAACTGACTCTTGAAGAGGCTGTCCGTGGAGTGACCAAAGAAATCCGTATTCCGACCTTAGAAACCTGTGATGTTTGTCATGGTAATGGGGCGAAACCGGGAACCAGTGCGGATACGTGCTCAACATGTCACGGTATGGGCCAAGTCCATATGCGACAAGGCTTTTTCTCTGTACAACAGCCTTGTCCAACGTGTCACGGTCGCGGTAAAGTAATCAAAGACCCATGCAACAAATGTCATGGTCATGGCCGTGTTGAAAGATATAAAACACTGTCAGTTAAAATTCCAGCAGGCGTAGATACGGGGGACCGTGTGCGTTTGTCAGGAGAAGGTGAAGCCGGAGAAAACGGGGCACCAGCAGGAGATTTATTCGTTCAGGTTCATGTATTACCTCATAACATTTTTGAGCGTGATGGTAATAACCTGCACTGCGAGGTTCCAATTAACTTTGCTGATGCAGCATTGGGTGGCGAAATTGAAGTGCCAACCCTTGATGGCCGTGTGAAACTGAAAATCCCAGCAGAAACTCAGACCGGTAAAATTTTCCGCATGAAAGGAAAAGGTGTGAAATCGGTGCGTGGTGGTTTGCAAGGTGATTTAATGTGCCACATTGTTGTTGAAACACCTGTAAAGCTGAATGAAAAACAAAAAGAGTTACTCAAAGAATTTGGTGAATCACTAGGTGGAAAGAGCGGTGAGAAGAATAGCCCGCGCTCTAAAAGCTTTTTAGATGGCGTGAAAAAATTCTTTGATGATTTAACTAATAAATAATTAGTTAATAATTGGTAATGTTAGAATGGCTGACTGAGCATATTGCCAAGTCAGCCATTTTTTTATCTTATTTTACGACTTCACCACTTGCAACTACGGTTTCGCGGACTTTGTTAGCAAAGTTTTGAGCTTCTTTAATAATGGTGCCTTCATCTGCGGTCAGCAGCTGGCGGTCTTGCATCAATACCTTGCCATCAACAATAGTATGGCGAACATTAGCTCCATTTGCACCATAGACTAATGCGGCATAGGGGCTATACATAGGAACCATGTTTGGTGATTTAGTATCAATAACAATGATGTCAGCTAATTTCCCCGCTTCGAGAGAGCCTAATTTGTCTTCCATATGTAACACTCGCGCAGAACCCATGGTCGCCATCTCAACAACCGTAATGGGGGGTATCGCCGCTCTATCTTTATTGGCTAGTTTGTGAATTTTCCCCACTAAGTTCAGCTCATTTAATGTTGTTAACGTATTACTCGACATCGGACCATCGGTTCCTAAACCAACTCGAATACCTTTTTGAAGCATGGTCGTGACCGGCGCTACCCCCTTAGCAGATTTCGTGTTTGCACTGATATTATGTGCGACACCCACATCATACTGCTTGAGGAGATCCATATCTTTTTCATCAACCATGATTGCGTGAGCTGCAATAACTTTATTATTCAGCGCTCCAATATCAGCCATATATTGTACAGGGCTTTTCCCTCCCGTACGTTTGGCGATTTCTTCTTGCTCACGATCTGTTTCAGCAAGGTGGATCATCACTGGCACATTAAGTTCTTGAGACAATTTTGCGATTTTCTGTAAGTGCTCTGTGGTATTGGTATACGGTGCATGAGGTGCAAAGGCGGGGGTGATACGAGGGTGATCTTTGTATTGGTTGATAAAATTCACTGCATAATTGATACCTTCATCTGCATTTTTTGCATCAGCGACAGGAAATTGAATAACAGATTCACCAAGGACAGCTCTTAAGCCAATTTTATCAACGGTTTTAGCCACTTCATCTTCAAAATAATACATATCAACGTAAGTTGTGACACCACCTTTAATCATTTCAATATTAGCAAGGTTTGCGCCAACACGTACCATTTCACGAGAGACCATTTTGTTTTCTAATGGGAAGATATAACGGTGTAAACGGTCTGGCACATCATCGGCTAAAGAACGAAAAACGGTCATAGATGCATGTGTATGAGTATTAATTAACCCAGGCATGACAATGTCGCCATCAACATTTAGGATACTAGGTGCTTGATAACTTTGAGCCAGCTCAGGGCCACCAACAGCAATAATTTTATTACCTTTGATGACAACAGTACCATGGTCAATAACTTGTTTCTGGGCATCCATTGTTAAGATGGTTCCATCTACAATAATGATGTCAGCAGATGTAGCTGCAAAGCTAGAAAAAGAAGCACTAATAATGGAAATAGCCAGTAAAGATTTTAAAAACGACATTTTGGCCTCATATCTGGTGAGAAAATATAAAAATTATGAGTGAAAAAACATTAATACTATTTTTGAGAAAACTAAGTGTATTGCTTACTGATTGAATATTTAAAATAATAATTTTTTAATGGCTTAATTTTGCTAATAAAACACCAAAAACAATAACGACACAGGCAATGACTCGCATCACGTTGAATTTTTCTTTGAGAAACGCAATAGATAGGAACATGGCGAAGAGTACACTCGTTTCTCTAATCGCTGCGACCATGACAATTGGCGCTTGGCTCATCGCCCATATAGCAATGCCATAACTAATGAGCTGCATTAATCCCCCCAGTAACCCTGAACGCCAATATTGTTGAATTCCAACAAGTAAGGTTCCTCGGTATTTGATAAAACCAGGTACAGCTAACACCATGCCATTTAATAAAAATAGCCAGAGAGTATACGTCACGGGATCTTCACTTGCTCTGGCACCATAACCATCAGATAAGGTATAACAGGCGGTGAAGAAGGCTGTTGATATGGCAAAAACTAGAGCTTTCCCCTTGATATTTAATGTGAATTTTTTTCCTGCAAACGCAATCAGTACGACGCCACTAATAATGAATAAAACACCAATAAGTCCCATCAATGGAATTAACTCATTAAATAGCAAAGCACCTAATAGTGCCGTTATTAATGGTGCGGACCCGCGTGATATTGGATAAATCTGGCTTAAGTCACCGTGTGTATAAGCCTGACTTAAAAAATAGGTATAGCCAATATGAAACAGTACCGATAACGCTAACCAATGGATAGCTTCTGGTGATGGTAGGCCTAACCAAAGTATTGCTGGTATCGCTAAGGCGCCAGAAAAAACAGAAATCATGACTAGGCCGAAAAAACGGTCATTACCAAATTTAACTATAGCGTTCCAGCTTGCATGGCAAAAAGCTGCAAACAGCACAGAAAGTAATACGTAAGTTGTCATCGTTAAATTGTAATCATTAGTATTTTATTAGCAATCTAAACACATTGTTTTGCGAAACGTTTGGCAAATATTTTGTAAATAGTCTTCCATATTTATCGTTTTTACAAAAGGTATCGAAGAAAGAAACAGGCAAGTTTTTCTTGTGTAAATAAAAGGGATAAATTTTGATGTACTAGAAAAGTTGAATTTATAAAGTCTGTTTATCACAAAATTTATTATTTGTTTTTATAAAAGTTGTCTATAGTAAAATTAACGTTTTTTTCTCATTTGCCGTGATCTCTAACCCAAATAAGTCGGTAATTCCGAGTGTTAAGCGATAAATAAACGATTTTTTACGAATTAATAATTAGCATAGTATTAACATTCAAAAAAACATTGGGGTTAACTATATGACAGCAATTATTCGTAAATTTTTAAGGTTAGAAGCAGCAGGGGGCTTACTTCTGATTATTGCTGCCATAGTCGCTTTAATAATGGCTAACTCACCATTACAAGGGGCTTATCAGCAATTTTTAGATATTCCTGTATCCATTAAAATATCAGAGTTTGGTTTAGATAAACCGCTGATATTATGGATTAATGACTTCCTAATGGCGATTTTCTTTTTGGTGGTCGGCCTTGAAGTAAAGCGCGAATTATTAGAAGGATCCCTTGCAGGACGTGATAAAGCGATATTTCCAGCAATCGCAGCCTTAGGAGGGATGATTGCTCCAGCATTAATTTACCTATTATTTAATGGTGGAGATGCAGTTACCCAGCAAGGTTGGGCAATACCTGCCGCTACAGACATTGCTTTCGCGCTAGGTGTGATGGCCTTATTAGGTAAGCGAGTACCAACAGAACTTAAGGTGTTCTTATTAGCATTAGCTATTATTGATGACCTTGGTGTTATCGTGATTATTGCCTTTTTCTATACAAGTTCTGTTTCCTTGGTTGCATTGGGGTTGTCAGCACTGTGTATTGCCATTCTCTGTATGATGAATTGGCGTAGAGTAGAGAATACAGCGGCTTACTTAGTTATTGGGTTAATATTATGGGTGTGCATTTTGAAGTCTGGAGTGCATGCCACATTAGCAGGAGTCATTGTTGGCTTCTTGATCCCTTTACATGGTACTAACCAGACCAAGCCTTCAGAAGAATTGGAACACGTTTTACATCCATGGGTTGTTTACTTAATTCTACCTATTTTTGCGTTTGCTAATTCGGGTGTGCAACTTCAAGGTGTGACTTTTGAAGGTTTGTTGAGCCCACTGCCATTAGGAGTCGCTGCGGGGCTAATTTTGGGTAAGCCAATTGGGATTTTTCTGTTTAGTTGGATTTCGGTAAAACTTGGGTTTGCAAAATTGCCAGAGTCGATTAACTTAAAACAAGTTTTTGCCGTTTCTGTACTGTGTGGGATCGGTTTTACTATGTCTATTTTTATAACCGGCCTCGCATTTGATGGGCTGGATGAGGTGTATAGTACCTATTCGCGCCTAGGAATCTTGATTGGTTCTACGCTAGCTGCATTTTTAGGTTACTTTATGTTAAGAGTAGTGTTACCGAAACAAAAAGAACTAACCTAGTACAAGCTTATTGTGTAATTTTGCAAATTATTAGTAAGAATTTCCGAACTAATAATCTATGATATACCGTAGTGTGTTCATTAATACACTACGGTATTCATTTTAAAGGCCCTGAAAATATAGGGTACAGGTAAATGTGTATGGTCAATAGTAGTTACCATAACTAGCGACGGTACAAAAGGAATCGATATGCGGGTTTCACATCTTAATTTTAACCATCTTTACTATTTCTGGCATGTATGTAAAGAGGGCTCTGTTGTCGGAGCAGCAGAAGCGCTTTACCTGACACCTCAGACAATTACAGGGCAAATAAAAGCGCTAGAAGAGCGCTTAGGTGGCAAGTTGTTTAAAAGGCAGGGGCGAGGTTTAGTGCCATCTGAGCTTGGACAATTAATTTTTCGCTATGCAGATAAAATGTTTATGCTTAGCCAAGAAATGCTCGATATCGTCAATTACAGCCGCGAATCTAACTTACTGTTTGATGTCGGGGTTGCGGATACGCTATCAAAACAGTTAGTAAGTAAAATATTAGAAACTACGGTTGTTGAGCATGAACAAATTCATTTACGTTGTTTTGAATCAACCCATGAATTGTTATTAGAACAGCTCAGTCAACATAAATTGGATATGATTTTATCTGACTGCCCAGTTGACTCATCTCAGCAAGAAGGCTTGTTTTCGGTGAAATTGGGCGAGTGTAATATGAGTTTCTTTTGCCGTCAGCCTATTCCTAAAAAGCCATTTCCTGAATGTTTAGAGGAACGTCGGTTATTGATCCCTGGGCGGCGATATTTATTAGGTAGGCATATACTCGCTTGGATCCGCAATAAAAACTTGCAGGTTGAAGTATTAGGTGAATTCGATGATGCCGCACTTATGAAAGCATTCGGTATGCATTATAACGCAATTTTTGTTGCTCCGTCGCAATATACACCTGACCTTTTAGGTGGAGACGATATTGTAGAATTGGGGCGCTTAGAGAGTGTAAAAGAAGAATACTACGTTATTTTTGCAGAGAGAATGATCCAGCATCCAGCAGTACAACGAGTGTGTAATAAAGATTTCTCAGATTTATTTTCAGTTCCGCTTGATAGCCTAGATAAAAAATAATAATAAATAAAAAAACCGGCATAAGCCGGTTTTTTTAGCTAATCAAGAAGCAAGATTACATTGCTTTGATTTGAGCAACTAAGTTAGCTTTATGACGTGCTGCTTTATTTTTGTGGATCAGGCCTTTAGTAGCATGGCGATCAACAATAGGTTGCATGTCATTGAATGCTTTCTGAGCAGCTTCTTTATCGCCAGCAGCGATAGCAAGGTAAACTTTCTTGATAAAAGTACGTACCATAGAGCGACGGCTAGCGTTATGCTGACGACGTTTCTCTGACTGAACGGCACGTTTCTTAGCTGATTTGATATTAGCCAAGGTCCAACTCCCAAATGTATTCTATTGAGGACAATTCAAAGGTCGAGGAATATGCCCTTTCGCCCTTCATTTGTCAATGGATTTGTGCAAATAAACATCGTGTACTTCGATGTCCATGCGCTGTGAATGGTGCAAGATTCTATCAGCAAATATGAGAAGAATACAGATCTTCGCGTGAAAAAATGCGTAATTGATGGCAGAAATTTAAAAAGAGCGGAGACGAAAAAAATTTTTGGCCTATCAATCAATGGTGAGTATGAAAATAGAACATAAAATGGTTGTTTTTTGTTCTTTTTAATCGTTTGGTTATAACCATTGAAGTGTAAAACATAAAAATATAATATTTTTAGAGACCTTGGAACAAATTTGTTGTATTGATAATCCATTGGTTACCCCAAAGTTTTTGAT
This sequence comes from Providencia sp. PROV048, assembly GCF_033688165.1. NCBI lineage: Bacteria > Pseudomonadati > Pseudomonadota > Gammaproteobacteria > Enterobacterales > Morganellaceae > Providencia > Providencia sp. PROV048. The sequence goes on from NZ_CP096360.1 coordinate 740,074, forward strand.
GTTCGAATGCAATAGCTCTGTTTGGGGAGCGTAATAACCCACTAATGGCATAAAATAGTGGGGAATAAATCGTGTAGAGATCAAAAAAATAGGGTTTAATGAAACCTTTTGCGAACTAAGGTTAACCTTATGCGTCGTACAAGGTATAATCCTGCAATTTCCTCGGTATTGAGCCTGTTATGGAGCTAATTCGCGGTATACAGAATATCCGGGCGTGCCATCATGGTTGCGTGCTGACTATCGGTAATTTTGATGGTGTTCATCGTGGGCATCAGGTTTTACTTCAAAATTTGAAACTTAAGGGTGCGCAGTTAGGGTTGCCAACTGTCGTAATGATATTTGAGCCACAGCCCCTTGAATTTTTTATTGGTGACAAAGCGCCGGCGCGTTTGACGCGTTTGCGAGACAAAGTTAAATACCTTGCAGATAGTGGTATTGATTACCTCTTATGTGTTGAATTTAACCAGCACTTTGCGTCATTAACACCTGCTGAGTTTGTTTCTGACTTACTTGTCAGTAAGCTTGGTGTAAAGTACCTCGCTATAGGTGATGATTTCCGCTTTGGGAAAAATCGCATGGGGGACTTTGCTTTTTTACAACAAGCGGGTAGTGAATTTGGTTTTGAAGTTGCAGATACAGAAAGCTTTTGTGATTCAGGGCTCCGTATCAGCAGTACAGCGATACGAAGAGCCATTCAAGAAAATAATCTTGAATTAGCAGAAAGCCTATTAGGGCACTCTTATCGTATTAGCGGGCGAGTGGTTCATGGTAACCAACTTGGTAGAACAATAGGTTTTCCAACGGCAAACCTACCGTTAAAACGTTTAGTCACACCAGTAACTGGTGTATATGCTGTAGAAGTTTACGGTTTAGGTGATAAGCCTTTACCGGGTGTGGCAAATATTGGCACACGTCCGACTGTATCTGGAAAAGGAACACAGTTAGAAGTTCATCTGATTGATGCAAATATGGATTTATATGGGCGTCATATCGATGTAGTGTTACGTAAGAAATTACGTGATGAGCAGCGGTTTGCTTCGTTGGAAGCGCTTAAGGAGCAAATTGCTAATGATGTAATTGCAGCGAGAGAGTATCTTACTGCAATAGGAATCAGATAATTTAGCGGAAAATTGGAACTGAGAATCGATGAGTGACTATAAAAATACCCTGAATCTACCGGAAACAGGGTTCCCAATGCGTGGCGATCTCGCTAAACGCGAACCACAGATGTTAGAGCGCTGGTACAAAGAAGGTTTGTATCAGGCAATCCGTAAAGCAAAATCGGGTAAGAAAACCTTTATTCTGCACGATGGTCCTCCGTATGCTAACGGCAGTATTCATATTGGTCACTCAGTTAACAAAATTCTCAAAGATATTATTATTAAGTCCAAAGGGTTGGCGGGTTATGATTCCCCATACATCCCAGGTTGGGACTGCCATGGATTACCGATTGAACATAAAGTTGAACAAATCGTCGGTAAGCCAGGGGAAAAAGTTTCCGCTGCTGAATTTCGTGCACAATGCCGTCAATACGCTAAAGAGCAAATTGAAGGGCAAAAAGCTGATTTCATGCGTCTTGGTGTTTTAGGTGAGTGGGATAAACCTTATCTAACAATGGATTTTAAAACCGAAGCTCATATTATCCGAGCATTGGCTAAAACCATTGCAAATGGCCATTTAGTGAAGGGGGCAAAACCTGTTCACTGGTGTACTGCTTGCGGTTCTTCATTAGCGGAAGCTGAAGTTGAATATTATGATAAAACCTCACCATCTATCTATGTTCGCTTCCCAGCCGTAGATGGCAAGGCTGTGTGCGAAAAATTTGGCATTGTTAGCGAAAAAACACCTTCGTTAGTCATCTGGACAACAACGCCTTGGACTTTGCCAGCTAACCGCGCGATTTCTTTAAACCCTGAGTTTAAATATGATTTAATCGAAGCAAATGGTGAGTTACTCATTTTAGCTGCTGACCTTGTCGAAGAGGTAATGAAAACGATAGGGGTTGAAGCGTGGGCAGTTCTAGGGGAGTGTGAGGGTTCTGCACTTGAACTTTTACGTTTCAATCATCCATTTATGGGCTTTGATGTGCCTGCAATTTTGGGTGACCATGTGACATTAGACGCGGGTACTGGTGCTGTTCATACTGCACCAGGCCACGGTCCCGAAGACTATGTGGTTGGTCAGAAATATGGCTTAGAAACAGCGAACCCTGTAGGGCCAGATGGTTGCTTCTTACCAAATACTTACCCAACATTAGATGGCGTGTTTATTTTTAAAGCTAATGACCTTATCGTTGAATTATTGAACGAAAAAGGCGCATTACTATACAAACAAGCGATTCAACACAGCTATCCATGCTGCTGGCGCCATAAGACTCCAGTTATCTTCCGTGCTACGCCACAGTGGTTTATCGGTATGGATAAAAACGGTTTACGTGAACAATCGCTGAAAGAAATTGATATTGTTCAATGGATCCCGGGTTGGGGGCGCGCACGTATTGAATCAATGGTTGAAAACCGCCCAGACTGGTGTATTTCTCGTCAACGTACTTGGGGTACCCCAATGTCGTTGTTTGTTCATAAAGACACTGAAGAGTTACACCCTCGTACATTAGAATTAATGGAAGAAGTGGCTAAGCGTGTTGAAGTGGATGGCATCCAAGCATGGTGGGATCTTGACCCAGCAGAGCTGTTGGGTGATGAAGCCGAAACATATCGTAAAGTACCTGATACCTTAGACGTATGGTTTGATTCAGGTTCAACGCACTTTGCGGTTGTGGACGCACGTCCTGAATTCCATGGTAATTCAGCGGATATGTACCTTGAAGGGTCAGATCAACACCGCGGCTGGTTTATGTCATCATTGATGTTATCAACCGCAATGAAAGGTAAAGCACCTTATCGCCAAGTATTGACACATGGCTTCACTGTTGATGGCCAAGGCCGCAAAATGTCTAAATCTTTAGGCAACACAGTGAGCCCTCAAGATGTCATGAATAAACTGGGTGCAGATATCTTACGTTTATGGGTTGCATCAACAGATTACACTGGCGAAATCGCGGTTTCAGATGAAATTTTAAAACGAGCGGCTGACTCATACCGCCGTATTCGTAATACTGCACGTTTCTTACTGGCTAACTTAAATGGTTTTAATCCTGAAACCGACATGGTGAAACCAGAAGATATGGTGGTTTTAGACCGTTGGGCGGTGAGCCGTGCGTTAGAAGCTCAGCAAGAAATAGCCAAAGCTTATGATGAATACGACTTCTTGTCTGTTATCCAGAGATTAATGCATTTCTGCTCCATTGAAATGGGGTCATTCTATCTGGATATCATCAAAGACCGTCAGTATACGGCGAAAAGTGATAGTTTAGCGCGTCGTAGCTGCCAAACTGCGTTATTCCATATTGTTGAAGCGTTAGTGCGTTGGATGGCTCCAGTTCTGTCCTTCACTTCCGATGAAATTTGGAATGAGTTACCAGGAAAACGCGCTCAATTCGTTCTTACCGAAGAGTGGTATGACGGTTTGTTTGGTTTAGATGAATCAAATGAAATGAACAACAGCTTCTGGACTGAGCTATTGGCTGTTCGTGGTGAAGTGAATAAGGTCTTAGAACAAGCGCGTACTGATAAGCTTATCGGGGGCTCATTAGAAGCTGCGGTGACATTGTATGCGGATAAAGCTCTGGCCGAAAAACTGCAAAGCTTGGGTGATGAATTACGCTTTGTTTTACTGACATCACAAGCCCATGTCGCTGATATCGCAACAGCTCCAGCAGATGCACAAGAAAGTGAATTGAAAGGCCTGAAAATTGCTTTCAGTAAAGCAGCGGGTGAAAAATGCCCACGTTGCTGGCATTATGCAAGTGATATCGGTTCTTCAAGCGAGCAACCAGAAATCTGTGGTCGCTGTGTCACTAACGTAGCCGGTAACGGCGAAACACGTAAGTTTGCTTAATGAAGACGCCAGTTTGTTCTACCGGTTTGCGTTGGTTATGGTTAACCATTGTGATTATCGTTGCGGATTTAGGCATTAAGCAATTAGTGCTTAGTGACCTAAATTTGTACGAACCGCATCCGATCATGCCATTTTTTAACATAATGTATGCGCAAAATTTTGGCGCGGCATTTAGTTTCTTGGCTGATGAAGGCGGATGGCAACGTTGGTTCTTTGCAGGTATTGCAATTGGGATCTCCGTTATCTTAATGGTTATGATGTATCGCCAAAGTGCACAAAAACGCCTATCAAATATTGCTTATGCATTGATTATTGGCGGTGCTATCGGTAATTTAAGCGACCGTTTAGTCCATGGCTTCGTTATCGATTACCTTGATTTTTACGTCGGTAATTGGCATTGGCCGACATTTAACCTAGCGGATATGGCGATATGTATTGGTGCGGCACTTGTGATTTTAGAAGGTTTCCTACCAGATAAATCAAAGCAAGAAAAAGCCAAATAAAATGGTAGTGCACTAGGTTAGAATGTAATAACTCACAGCCCAGATTTTCTGGGCTGAATTTTATGATAAATAGGTTTGGTTTATGTCTACTCAAATACAGGCGCAGAGCTCTGTTTTACTGCATTTCACACTGAAATTGGAAGATGGCTCTACGGCTGATTCCTCGCATGCACAAGGAAAGCCTGCGTTGTTTGTTTTAGGGAATGACTCCTTATCGCCAGAACTTGAAGCTCAATTGATTGGCCTTAATGAAGGTGAAAAGAAAAGTTTTTCGCTGCCCGGAGACACTGTTTTTGGGAAACATAATCCTGATTTAGTTCAATATTTTTCATTGCGTGACTTTATAGAAACAGGCATTCCTGAAATTGGTACGATAATGCTATTTACCGCGATGAATGGCAGTGAAATGCCAGGTGTAGTAAAATCAATTGAAGGTGAGTCGATTACTATTGATTTTAACCACCCTCTCGCTGAGCAGCAGATTAGTTTTGATATCGAAGTGCTTGAAGTAGACCCGCAATTGGAGAATCACAATGCAAATATTAATGGCTAACCCTCGTGGGTTTTGTGCTGGCGTAGACCGCGCAATTAGCATCGTAGAAAGGGCATTAGAAATATATGGTGCTCCGATTTACGTTCGTCACGAAGTGGTTCATAACCGTTATGTTGTTGATGATTTACGTCAACGTGGTGCTATCTTTATTGAAGAAATCTCAGAAGTACCGGATGGGTCAATCTTGATTTTTTCTGCGCATGGCGTTTCCCAAGCTATTCGTCAAGAAGCTCGTTCTCGCGATCTAACGATGTTATTTGACGCCACTTGTCCTTTGGTTACGAAAGTTCATATGGAAGTTGCACGAGCTAGCCGTAAAGGCAAAGAGGCTATTTTAATTGGCCATGCTGGGCATCCAGAGGTCGAAGGTACGATGGGGCAATATAGCAACCCTGAAGGTGGGATGTATCTTGTTGAAAGCCCAGAAGATGTTTGGAAACTGAAGGTGAAAGATGAAAATAATCTTTCTTTCATGACACAAACAACGCTTTCTGTTGATGATACTTCTGATGTCATTGATGCGCTGACATCTCGCTTTCCAAGTATCGTTGGGCCTCGTAAAGACGATATTTGTTATGCAACGACTAACCGCCAAGAAGCAGCGAGAGAGCTTGCAGAACGCGCTGATGTTGTTTTAGTCGTCGGTTCTAAAAACTCATCAAACTCAAATCGTCTTGCAGAGTTAGCTTCGCGTATGCAAAAGCCTGCCTATTTAATTGATGGTGCGGAAGATATTAAAACGGAATGGTTAGCGGATAAAAATATTATCGGCTTAACAGCAGGGGCATCTGCTCCAGATATTCTAGTTAGGCAAGTTATTGATAGGCTTAAAGAATTAGGGGCTGACTCTGTTGTTGAATTGCAAGGGCGTGAAGAAAATATCGTCTTTGAGGTCCCTAAAGAATTAAGGGTTGAGGTTAAAGAGATTAATTAATCATTTGATTTCAATTATAGGAACAGCCGCGTTATGATTTATTCCTTAGCGGCTGTTGTAACTTATCCGCTCATCGCTCATATAGTCCCTTTCATCGTTTCTCTCCATTAACACTTTTACTGATAATCCTCGTGTTCTCTACGCTTTTGTTAATAACGATGCATTTTTGCTAGCAGAATGGGGTCAGGATAGTTAATCTGTATCACAATCATTTCTAAACTGTGGGTAAAAATAGCCTTTTTATCCTAAACAACAGTTCAAATTTATCGATTTGCATTAATTAAAAAAAGGATAAGCCATGGCAAATTCAATGGTACGAGTCGCAATAGTTGGTGCCGGTGGGCGTATGGGGCGCCAGTTAATTCAAGCCGCGCAACAACAAGATGGAATTCAATTAGGTGCCGCGATTGAGCGCGAGGGCTCATCACTTATCGGGACTGATGCAGGGGAACTCGCAGGTATCGGTAAGCTAGGTATTGCCATTGTTGATTCACTTAATCAGGTTGTTAATGATTTTGATGTTGTCATTGATTTTACGCGCCCAGAAGGGACTTTACACTATCTTGCATTTTGTAAAGCAAACCAAAAAGCCATGGTAATTGGAACGACAGGGTTTGATGAGCAAGGTAAGCAAGCCATTGCCGAAGCTGCGAAATCTATTCCTATTGTCTTTGCGGCGAATTTCAGTGTTGGTGTCAATGTGGTGCTGAAATTACTGGAAAAAGCAGCAAAAGTGATGGGAAATTACACTGATATTGAAATTGTTGAAGCACATCACCGCCATAAAGTGGATGCGCCATCAGGTACGGCTTTGGCTATGGGAGAGTCTATTGCTAGTGCACTTGGGAAAGACTTAAAAGAGTGTGCGGTATATACCCGTGAAGGTTACACCGGGGAACGAGAACCTGGAACTATTGGCTTTGCAACTATCCGTGCTGGGGATATTGTGGGTGAACATACTGCAATGTTTGCAGATATTGGGGAGCGAGTTGAAATTAGCCATAAAGCCTCTAGCCGTATGACCTTTGCAAATGGAGCAATAAAAGCTTCAGGGTGGGTTTGTGCTAAAAATAATGGGTTATATGATATGAAAGATGTGCTTAGTTTGGATGATTTGTAGTTTTTTATTTTTTATTTTGTCTTTTAAATTATGATCTTGTAATCTATATTTATTATTATAATATCGATTTGAATTATTTTTGTTCAAATCGATATTAATTGGTGTTTTCATGGTTTTCACCTTCAATTTTGCTCGTTAATTATCCTTTCTTCCTTCTTTTAGCTGGGTTATTATCAATAAACTAGTTATCTTGCTTTGCAACCGTTTACTTATTCATATTTACTGCTATTTATACTACTTATCCAACTAAAAGTGAGGTGGTTAAGTAAAAAAGTAAGATAAAAGTGAAAAAAATGCATTTTTTTCTAGACAAGACCCTATCTCATCATTAGAATGCGCGCAATTTGCCAAAAATTTGCTTAAAAACTCATTTTGGCATTGATTTAGATCGTAAAATCTGAATTAATATGCAAAAAACGTGATTTATTATTCTCCGGAGGGTGTTTTGATTAAGTCAGCTATATTGGTTCTGGAAGACGGAACCCAATTCCACGGGCGTGCTATCGGTGCAGAAGGCGCTGCAGTTGGAGAAGTCGTTTTCAACACGTCGATGACCGGATATCAAGAAATAATTACAGACCCTTCCTATTCCCGCCAAATTGTTACTCTCACTTATCCCCATATTGGTAATGTCGGCACTAATACTGATGACGAAGAATCCCCAAATGTTCATGCACAAGGCTTAATCATTCGTGACTTACCATTGGTTTACAGTAACTTCCGCGGGCAAGAAGGGTTATCCGAATATCTAAAACGCCATAATGTCGTGGCGATTGCGGATATCGATACACGTAAATTAACACGTTTACTGAGAGAAAAAGGCGCTCAAAACGGTTGTATCATTGCGGGTGATAACCCTGATGTTGCACTCGCATTGGAAAAAGCGCGTAGTTTTTCAGGTTTGAATGGGTTGGACTTGGCAAAAGAAGTCTGCACTAAAGAGATTTATAACTGGTCCCAAGGTTCATGGACGCTGGAAAATGGCCAGCAAGGCGCGAAAACTGCGGAAGAACTCCCTCTACATGTTGTTGCTTATGACTTCGGTGCAAAGCGTAATATCTTACGTATGTTAGTTGACCGTGGTTGCCGTTTAACGGTGGTGCCAGCAACTACACCAGCAGAAACCGTATTGGCGATGAACCCCGATGGTATTTTCTTATCGAATGGCCCTGGTGACCCGGCTCCTTGTGATTATGCAATCAAGGCAATTGAAACATTCTTAACCACAGAAATCCCAGTATTTGGTATTTGTTTAGGGCACCAATTACTCGCTTTGGCCAGCGGTGCTAATACCATGAAAATGAAGTTTGGCCATCATGGTGCTAACCATCCAGTTAAAGATTTAGACAAAGATGTGGTGATGATTACGGCGCAAAACCATGGTTTTGCGGTTGATGAATCGACACTTCCCGACACACTGCGCGTGACTCACAAGTCACTGTTTGATGGAACATTGCAAGGTATTCACCGTACGGATAAACCAGCATTTAGTTTTCAAGGCCACCCAGAAGCAAGCTCAGGGCCACATGATGCGGCAAATTTATTCGACCATTTCATTGAATTAATTAATGAATACCGTCAAAACACACCTCGTCAAAACGCACAATAATCGGGAGCAAAAAAATGGCAAAACGTACAGATATAAAAAGTATTCTGATTTTAGGTGCCGGCCCAATTGTGATTGGCCAAGCATGTGAATTTGACTATTCAGGTGCCCAAGCGTGTAAAGCACTGCGTGAAGAAGGTTACCGCGTAATCTTAGTCAACTCGAACCCTGCGACTATTATGACAGACCCAGAAATGGCGGATGCAACTTACATCGAGCCGATTCACTGGGAAGTTGTGCGTAAAATTATTGAAAAAGAGCGCCCAGATGCAGTATTACCGACCATGGGGGGCCAAACCGCATTGAACTGTGCGCTCGAATTAGAGCGTAAAGGCGTTTTAGCCGAGTTCGGTGTCACCATGATTGGGGCGACTGCAGATGCAATAGATAAAGCAGAAGATCGCCAACGTTTTGATAAAGCAATGAAAAAAATCGGCTTGGGCACTGCACGCTCAGGTATAGCACATAATATGGAAGAAGCATTTGCTGTTGCCGATGCGGTAGGCTTTCCCTGTATTATTCGCCCATCATTTACGATGGGAGGTACCGGTGGCGGTATCGCCTATAATCGCGAAGAGTTTGAAGAAATTTGTACTCGCGGTTTAGATTTATCCCCGACTAACGAATTATTGATAGATGAATCGCTGATTGGTTGGAAAGAATACGAAATGGAAGTTGTCCGCGATAAAAAAGACAACTGTATTATCGTTTGTTCCATTGAAAACTTCGATGCCATGGGGATCCACACAGGTGACTCTATCACCGTAGCACCAGCTCAAACACTGACTGATAAAGAATACCAAATCATGCGTGACGCATCGATGGCAGTATTGCGTGAAATCGGCGTTGAAACAGGTGGCTCTAACGTTCAATTTGCGGTAAACCCTAAAGATGGGCGCTTAATTGTTATTGAAATGAACCCGCGGGTTTCGCGTTCATCAGCGCTTGCCTCTAAAGCGACAGGCTTCCCAATTGCAAAGATTGCGGCAAAATTAGCCGTGGGCTATACCCTTGATGAGTTAATGAATGATATCACTGGTGGCCGTACCCCTGCATCATTTGAACCTTCCATTGATTACGTTGTGACAAAAATTCCGCGCTTTAACTTTGAAAAATTTGCGGGCACGAATGACCGACTCACAACGCAAATGAAATCAGTTGGTGAAGTGATGGCTATCGGTCGCACATTCCAAGAATCAATGCAAAAAGCGTTACGTGGGTTAGAAGTGGGCGCAACAGGCTTTGACCCGAAAGTAGCCCAAGAGGACCCTGAAGCTCTGACTCGTATCCGTCGTGAATTAAAAGATGCTGGTGGAGAGCGTATTTGGTTTATTGCGGATGCATTCCGTGCGGGGCTTTCTGTTGATGGTGTTTTCAATTTAACCAATATTGACCGCTGGTTCTTAGTGCAAATCGAAGAACTGGTACGTTTAGAAGAAGAAGTGGCTGAATTAGGTATCAATGGCCTGACCAAAGACTTCTTACGTGTACTCAAACGGAAAGGTTTTGCAGATGCCCGTTTAGCTAGTCTAGTCGGGGTTTCTGAAGCAGAACTGCGTAAATTACGTCAAGGCTATGATTTACATCCTGTATATAAACGTGTTGATACCTGTGCGGCAGAATTTGCAACAGATACGGCTTATATGTATTCCACTTATGAAGATGAGTGCGAGTCAAACCCAAATAATGCTAAACCGAAGGTGATGGTATTAGGCGGTGGGCCAAACCGGATTGGGCAAGGGATTGAATTTGACTATTGCTGCGTGCATGCATCTTTAGCGTTACGCGAAGACGGCTATGAAACCATTATGGTCAACTGTAATCCTGAAACCGTTTCAACTGACTATGATACATCAGATCGCCTCTATTTTGAGCCAGTGACACTGGAAGACGTACTTGAAATTGTGCGTATCGAGCAGCCAAAAGGCGTGATTGTGCAATATGGTGGTCAAACACCATTGAAATTAGCGAGAGCGTTGGAAGCTGCCGGTGTTCCTGTTATTGGTACGAGCCCAGATGCCATCGACCGCGCAGAAGATCGTGAACGTTTTCAGCAGGCCGTTAATCGCTTGAACTTGAAGCAACCACAGAACGCAACTGTCACAGCGATTGAGCAAGCAGTTGAAAAAGCAGCTGTTATTGGCTACCCACTGGTTGTTCGTCCATCCTATGTACTAGGTGGCCGAGCAATGGAAATTGTATATGACGAAATCGATTTACGTCGCTATTTCCAAACCGCGGTAAGTGTTTCTAACGATGCGCCAGTGCTACTTGACCGTTTCCTAGACGATGCGGTTGAAGTTGACGTAGATGCGATTTGTGACGGTGAGATGGTACTGATCGGCGGTATCATGGAACACATTGAGCAAGCAGGTGTGCACTCTGGTGACTCCGCATGTTCTCTACCTGCTTATACGCTTAGCCAAGAAATCCAAGATGTAATGCGTGAACAAGTTCGTAACCTTGCCTTTGAGTTACGTGTACGTGGCTTGATGAACGTGCAGTTTGCAGTCAAAAATAATGAAGTTTACTTAATTGAAGTCAATCCACGTGCGGCAAGGACTGTGCCTTTTGTCTCTAAAGCAACGGGTGTGCCATTAGCGAAAGTTGCAGCGCGTGTGATGGTAGGGCAAACCTTGGCACAGCAAGGGGTGACGGAAGAGGTTATTCCACCATATTACTCTGTGAAAGAGGTGGTATTGCCATTCAATAAATTCCCTGGTGTTGACCCAATTCTTGGGCCTGAAATGCGCTCAACAGGCGAAGTAATGGGCGTCGGCCGGACATTTGCTGAAGCCTTTGCTAAAGCGATGTTAGGCAGTAGCTCGACGATGAAAAAATCAGGCCGTGCACTGTTATCTGTTCGTGAGGGAGATAAAACTCGCGTGGTTGATTTAGCTGCTAAGCTGTTAAAACACGGCTTTGAGCTGGATGCTACTCACGGTACGGCGATTGTGTTAGGAGAGGCTGGGATTAATCCGCGCCTCGTTAACAAAGTTCATGAAGGTCGTCCACACATTCAAGATAGAATTAAGAATGGTGAATATGATTACATTGTGAATACCACCGCAGGGCGTCAAGCTATTGAAGACTCAAAATTAATTCGTCGCAGTGCATTGCGCTACAAAGTTCACTATGACACGACGTTGAATGGCGGTTTTGCCACCACGATGTCGCTCAGTGCAGATCCAACAGATACAGTAATCTCTGTACAAGAAATGCATGCATTAATTAAGTAATTATTTAATAAGTCACCTATGTAAGCCTCAGTATTCAATCTACTGGGGCTTTTTTATTGCTACTTTTAAACTATCGCTAGCGAGAAAATAATTGTCTGGTGATATTGTGGGTAAAATATAATTCCAATAAAAAATGCAAAATTGAGATTGACTCTCACGTAACGTGAGGCACTAACCTTGGTCGCAATTACAGGAGGAACCTATGCTATTTCAAGTTGGTGAGATTGCGGAAAAAACAGGATTAACCGTCCGTACACTTCATCATTATGAAGAAATTGGCTTATTGGTACCAACTGCAAGAACCGATGCAGGTTATCGGCTTTACAACATGCAATGCATAGAGCGTTTAACGCAAATTCAATTGTTACGGCAAGTTGGAGTCAAACTGAAAAACATCGGTGAATTACTGGATGGCCAGAGTGGAGATATGACGAGTTTGCTGCAAGAGCGAATTGCATTATTAACGGAACAAATGGAGCAAATGGCGACATTACGTAATCGATTAGAGCAATTACACAGGCAAATGCAAACGGGGAATACTTTAACTCAGGCTGATTGGTTTTCTGTATTGGAGATGATGTCGATGTTTGATAAATATTTTACCCCTCAAGAATTGGAACAATTGCCACTCTATACGGCGCATACGCTGAAAAACCAAGAGTGGCAACAGCGCGTAGCAACGGTAAGCAAGCTGATGGAACAAGGTGTAACACCTCAATCTATCGAGGTGCAACAAATCGCACATGAATGGATGACGGCATTAGAAAGAGATACCGGAGGCAACCCGGATTTCTTTGCACGATTGAATCGAATTCATTTATCGGATAACACGTTAGCCTATTCATCAGGTATTTCTGTTGCAATGATCCAATATGTAGCAGAGGGTTTTAGTGAGTACCAATTATCACTGTTTAAACCACATTTAACTGCGGAGCAATTTGCTTTTGTTCAGCAACATTATTTTTCCTCAGGTGAGGCGTGGCCCGAATTAATCGCAGGTTTATATAATGCATTAAAAGCACATAAATCCCCAGACTCACCCGAAGTACAACGATTAGCGAAAACATGGTTAGCGATGTTCAACCAGTTTACGGGGGGAGATCCTGAGCTACAAGAGAGAATTCGGGTAATTTATCGTGAGGAACCCAAGACTTCGCAAGGAACATGGATGACAGCAGAAATTGGCCAGTACTTATTTTCTGCTATTAGTTTGATGGATCAATAAGTTTGATGGATCAATAAAACTAAATGGCCGCTAATTAGCGGCCATTACTCGGTCATACTATGATTTTTCTTTGCTACCAGAGAGTGCCTTTCGGTGTTTCCAATACATTACAATTGAACCAATTAGCCCACTAATTAGTAGGATGACAGGGATAATCATTAGCGCACTAATAACAATTTGCTCATGTTCTTTCACAAAAGGAATTTGGTTTAAGGCATACCCCAAGGTGACAATCAAGCCAACCCATAACAAGCCACTTAGCCAGTTAAAAAATTGGAAACGGCGGTGACTTAATTCAGATAACCCAGCGAGCAATGGTAATATTGTTCTGACAAATGCAAGGAAGCGGCCGATAAGTAGGGCGTATAATCCTTGCTTATTAAACATATTGTTTGCTTTGGTGTGATATTCCTCAGGAATTTGCGCTAACCAGCGTTTCACAACCTTGGTTTCACTTAACCATCGGCCTTGTAGAAAACCTAACCAGCAACCTAAACTGGCTGCTGTTGTTAGCAATAGTATTGTGGGAATAAAGTGTAAGACCCCTTTGGCAATTAATGCACCTGAAAGGATCAACAAGGTATCACCGGGTAAGAAAGCGGCGGGAAGGACGCCATTTTCTAAAACAATGACAACAAAAAGTACGGTATAAATAACCCAAAGCACTTCAGGGTTGGAGAGTTTAAGGAAATCGTGGTGCCAAAGTGCCAGTACGATTTCGCGTAGGACTTCCATAATCATTCCTGTATCTGCGTAAAAGCGAATTTCTTTATTATCTATATTACAGGAAAAAAAGGGCTCAAGTTTGATTTGTTTGAAGAATTAATCATTTAGTGGAGAAATTGCAGGAAACATTTAACGCAGCTCCTGCAATTAATATATTGATTTTTAATTTAAATTCTTTCGAAAGCTAATTGTAAATCGTGAATTAAATCATCGGTGTGCTCTAACCCGATATGCACTCGGAAGAAGGTTCCTTCTTTTGGTGAAAAATCATACTGCCGCATATTGAGTAAATCTTCTTTTTGGTATCCCAAAATCAGCGACTCAAAACCACCCCATGAATAACCCATTTTAAAATGATTAAAATTATCAAGAAAAGCGGTAAATTGCTCAGTGGTTAAGCGTGATTTTAGTTGGAAAGAGAAAAGGCCATTAGCACCTGTAAAATCACGGATAAAGAATTCATGGCCCGGTGAATTCTCAAGTGCAGGGTGAAATACCTGTTCAACTTCAGGACGTTGTTGTAACCAGTTAGCGACTTGTAAGCTATTAATTTGATGCTGTTTTAAGCGAGTCGGTAATGTATGTAGTCCTCGATTAGCCATATAAACGGTGTCTGGATCAGCGGTTTGGCCTAAGAGATATGAATTTTCGCGCAATGTTTCAATACAGCGTTGGTTTGCCACAGCAAGGCCGAGCATACCGTCGGAATGGCCATTGATATATTTAGTTGCTGATTGGATTGATACGTCAACATCAAATAATAAAGGTTTAAGTAAAACACCAGCAGCCCAAGTGTTATCAATCATAATCACAATTTCAGGGGATTTCGCACGTATTGTCTTTACGATTGTCGGTAAATCATGAACTTCCATGGTGATAGAACCGGGGGACTCCAAGAATACAATACGCGTATTGGGCTGAATTAAATCAGCGATACCTGTTCCGATGAGTGGATCAAAATACGTGGTTTGGATATTTAACTTAGTGAGAATATTGTCGCAAAAATTTTGAGTTGGGTCATAAGCTGAGCCTGTAACAAGGATATGTTCGCCAGCAGAAATAAACGACAAAATGGCATTTGTGATAGCTGCTGCGCCTGATGGGTAAAGGACGCATCCAGCACCTGATTCTAATTCTGTCATGGCCTCTTGAAAAGCGAAATGAGTTTGCGTACCACGGCGTCCATAAAATAGTACGTTATTTGCACGATGGCGAGTTGCATGTCGTTTTTCTTCAAGCGTATCAAAAATAATAGAAGAAGCTCGTTGAATAACGGGGTTTACTCCTTTTTGTGTGTATTTAGGGTTTCGCCCAATATGAACTAATTGTGTTTCAGGTTTTATGTCTGCCATGATTTTTCCCTACACAGGATGTGAACTAGTTAAACTCAAAGGTGATTTATACTAAGACGTTAAATGATCCTGATAGAAATGTAACCTGAGTATTCTTCAACTTTCAATTCATAGGTAAGTCTCATTTTCTCAGGTTGCGTATGAACACTTAATTGAGCTATGAATTATTAAGGAAAATAACCGCATAATAGAGAAGGACATGTTTGTCTAAACGCAAAAAAATATAAAAAAATCGCGAATACTAATGATAATTACTATCAATTCGCGCTGTGTTTGATATCATCAGCACCGTCTTTTTGAAAAGAGACGGACAGCGCGAGTCAAATTTCGCTTTTAAAGGTTAGTCGATGAATGGCACAATCATCGATATGAATTTTATTATACAACACTAAAAAGAGAGTAAAGGCCAACTGATGCGTAAACTAACAGCTTCTATTCTATTGGCGTTCGGCTTGATGGGGACGGCAGCAGTCGCTGAAACCACACCTGCAACAACACCAGCTGCGTCTCAAAATACACCATCAACACAACCGGCAGTAAACCCGGCTGCACCAACAACAACACCAAGTGCTGAAGTTGCATCAGTACCTGCTGAGCCTGCGCAAGGCGAAGCCGTGAACACAACAGTTGTTAATGAAAATATTGAAATTGCAACAGAAGCACCGACAGGGGGTTTTGATCAAGACTTATCTGTTTGGGGAATGTACCAAAATGCAGATAACGTGGTTAAAACCGTTATGATTGGTTTGGTGATTGCTTCTGTTATTACATGGGCTCTATTTTTCTCAAAAGGTTTGGAAATATTAGTCGCTCGTCGCCGCTTAAAAGCAGAAGCAAAAGCGATTGCTGAGGTAAAATCACTTGATGAGGCGGTCAGTATCGCAGAAGGCTTCAAAGCAAATAGCATTACTCGTATGTTATTAAATGAAGCTGTTACTGAGCGAGCTTTATCAGCGAATAGCTCTGATTTATCAGGCACAAAAGAGCGCACATCATTCCGTTTAGAAAGAGCTGTTGCTGCGATTAGCCGTTATATGGGGCGTGGTAATGGCTATTTGGCGACTATTGGTGCGATTTCTCCATTTGTCGGTCTATTTGGGACTGTCTGGGGGATCATGAACAGCTTTATCGGGATTGCCCACTCGCAAACGACTAACCTCGCTGTTGTTGCCCCTGGTATTGCAGAAGCATTATTAGCGACAGCAATTGGTCTTATTGCCGCTATCCCTGCGGTTGTGATTTATAATATTTTTGCCCGTATGATCAACAACTATCGTGGTCAAGTAGGGGATGTCGCTGCTCAGTCCGCATTGTTACTGGGGCGTGATCTTGATCTGGCAAATAGCAAAGCAAGGTAATTATTATGGCAATGCGTTTAGGTGACGAACAAGACGATAGCGGTGAAATGCATGAAATTAACGTAACACCTTTTATTGATGTTATGTTGGTTTTATTGATTATCTTTATGGTTGCGGCACCATTGGCAACAGTTGATATTAAAGTCGACTTACCCGCCTCGACAGCGAAGCCGCAGCCGCGTCCTGAAAAACCTGTATTTCTAACGGTTAAATCGGATAGCCAGCTTTTTATTGGTGACCAAGCTGTGACAAAGGAACAGCTTGCTTCTACACTTGACCAAGCAACGAGTTCCAATAAGGAAACAACAATCTTTTTCCAAGCGGACAAGAGTGTTGATTATGAAACTATGATGGATGTAATGAATGCATTGCGTCAATCAGGGTACTTGAAGATTGGTTTAGTGGGAATGGAAGCGACATCATCCTCAAAATAAGCGAATTACATCGTATAAACGCGTTTTATCGTTAAAGGTAAAACGCGTTTTTTATTATTTAACCATACCATTAAGATAAGTTCGTGTCTTACTAACCTCCCTTAGGTACTATTTGTGAAAATCCAAGCGCATTTATTTATCTAATTAATTTTTTTTTAAAGAATTTTATTCTTATTTGACGCTTTTTATTCGCAATTTGATAAGGTAGCTTGACCATTGTGCCCATTTTTTTACTCTATTTTGGATGTTTTCGCTTGTATTCCCGATAAGTAATAAATATTTTCATTAATTTTTATAATGAATTATTGTGTGTTCTTCCTTTCTTATCATAGTAATTTCTATTGATATTACCTTTTTTTCTACCTACTCATTAGTCATATTGATTCATTTTCTTAGTTTTTTAATTCATAAATACGAGTTAAATAACCTATTAATTCTGGTTATTTTATCAATGACAATGCAATAATGATGTAAAACTTTATTAAAAATAAACCATGTTACCAATAAGGATTTATATAAGTATTATTTTTAATCTATTTTTGTATATTCCCTTATTAATAGGGCGGTTATTTAATAAAAGAGAGATTGGTCAAAAAATGATTGTTTATCATAGGTCTGGTTGTTTTTATTTTTAATTTTTAGGTTGATAAATCTTAATTACGTAAATACTACTAATAAATTATAATGAAAAATATGTTAATTTTATTAATGTTAAAAAAGTTTTATTATTCCAGGGAATATATTTTTAAAGCTAATTTATATATTTAATTAATATTAAATTTATTTTTAAATTTGAAATGAATTCTTTTTTATAAAAAATGTAAATTGTTTGTAATATCTTAACTATAGGTTAAATATTTTGCCTTATTCTTATGTTTTTTCTGTATCTTTTTGATTTGAATTGATTTTATGTTTTATTCTGTATCTTGTCATGAAAATGAAAAAACACTTGCGCAACAAAAGTGTTGCGCTATAATGCAATCAATAACATTTAGAAACACTTTTAAATACTTTATTATACTGAGTTATCTATTTTTATAATTTACTTATGCTAGGGAATCAATAAGGCCAATGCTAATTTGGAAATAATACAAAGTTAGTGAACGTTTAGGCCTTTGTATTAAAAATAGTTATAATTACTTAACAAGTAGGTCAGCTAAGTGAACGTATTTATACTGTGAGATAAGTGTTATTACTGGAGTCAAATGGGCTGACTACAGACTACGCATAGCAAGCGTCGCCGTAATAAGGCAATTTCATATTATACTCTTCTATAGATAAAATAAGACTACACTTCCAGCGTTATCATTGAGATAGCGCTTTTTTTTATTCCCATCTATTTCTTTAAATCTGAGTGTGCTCAAGATCAATCTGTCTCTCGTTTTATGATGAAATAACTTCACGAAAAAATTTATCGGAGTATGATGTTGCCACTTCGCTGTGGGGATCGATATAAATACTTATAACGATAATTATACAACGGCGAATTTCTCTGCCAAGGTCTGGCGTGAATGAATTGGAAGTAACAATGACTTGGTCTGATTTTAAATCTCGCTATCTCATCGGTTTTTGGAAACCATTACCTGCAGTTATTGCCGCAGGTATCTTATCAACCTATTACTTTGGCTTGACCGGCACATTCTGGGCGGTCACGGGTGAGTTTACGCGTTGGGGCGGGCACATCATGCAATTATTTGGTGCAGAGCCAGAGACATGGGGCTATTTTAAAGTTATTGGTTTTGAGGGTACACCTCTGGATCGTATTGATGGCGTGATGATCATTGGTATGTTTGCAGGGTGTTTTGCCGCTGCATTATGGGCCAATAATATTAAATTACGAATGCCTCAGCATCGGATACGTATTTTTCAAGCTATTTTAGGCGGTATTATCGCTGGATTTGGTGCTCGTTTGGCGATGGGGTGTAATTTAGCTGCATTCTTTACTGGTATCCCTCAATTTTCATTACACGCGTGGTACTTTGCTGTTGCTACTGCGGCAGGGTCATATTTTGGTGCGAAATTTACACTAATGCCAATGTTTCGCATCCCTGTGAAACTGAAAAAAGTCAGCACCGCATCGCCGTTAACACAAAATCATAATGTGGCGAAAAGACGCTTTAAACTAGGAATGGTGATTTTCACATTAGCACTAGCTTGGGGTTTTTATACTTTATTAGACTCCCCTGTGATGGGTTTTGCTATCTTATGTGGTATTGGCTTCGGGCTACTGATTGAAAGAGCGCAAATTTGTTTTACCTCTGCATTTCGTGACCTGTGGATCACCGGACGCACACATATGGCTAAAGCTATCATTATTGGTATGGCAGTCAGTGCAATTGGTATCTTCAGCTATGTACAGTTAGGCGCAACGCCAAAAATTTTATGGGCTGGGCCGAATGCAGTGATTGGTGGATTACTGTTTGGCTTCGGTATTGTGCTTGCCGGTGGTTGTGAAACGGGCTGGATGTACCGCGCGGTCGAGGGCCAAGTCCATTATTGGTGGGTAGGTTTTGGTAATATCATTGGTGCTACGGTGCTGGCTTATTACTGGGATGATTTAGGTCCTTGGTTGGCGACTGATTTTGACAAAGTTAATTTACTTGAAACCTTTGGACCAGAAGGTGGATTGCTAGTCACTTATGGATTATTAGCGGTCGCATTTGTGTTGATGTTGGTCTGGGAAAAACATTTTTTCCGTAAACGTTCTCAAAAAGCATCTAATGTATCCGTGGAGGTAATATGAGTAATAAAGACATTATCCCTGATTATCGTTTAGATATGATCGGAGAACCTTGCCCATATCCAGCAGTAGCAACACTAGAAGCAATGCCATCGTTGAAAAAAGGCGAAATATTAGAAGTGGTAAGTGACTGCCCGCAGTCGATTAATAATATTCCTCTAGATGCGAAAAACTACGGTTATACGGTGTTGGATATTCAGCAAGATGGGCCGACTATTCGTTATCTTATCCAAAAATAACGGATACGCGAGATACCCGTTATACTTTGCGCCGCAGCGTTGTTGACTGCTCTCACCGCCCCTAGTCACATACTCTTGTATGCTCCTAGGGCTCGGTTCGCTTGTCGCCTAGCTGCAACCCAAATTATTTAGGGTATCTTGGTGATACAATAATCCATATTATGGCTCATTGATTGGCGAGATGAGTTGATATTGCTGCACTTATAGGCTTACGCTTATCTACAACTCAAATTATGTAGGGTATCTTAGTGATATCCTACATATATTAAAGCAACCTATAAGTCAGGAACTGAATATGGAGAGTATAGCTGATAGTGTGCCTACTCTTCTTGTTCTTGCCAATTAGTAATATCTAGAACCAGCTCGCATTCATCATCCATATAAGCGCCTGTTGGTACAAAACCAAGTTTTTTGTAGAACTCAAATGGGCTTTCTTCCCCTTCACCACAGCTATTATAAAGGCGTGGGTATCCTTTTCTTTTTAAATAATGGATGACTTGAACTAGGGCTTCACGGCCGAATCCCAGCTTTTGGTAGGGTTCAGCAATCATAAAACGCCAAAGCATAATACCGTTATATTCTAATTCATCATCATCTAACCCAGAATGCAGCATGATGAAACCGACAGGGACATCATCGGCGTAAATGCCTCGATACCATGCGCAATCAGAAAACTGGGCTTCCACCATGGAATAGGCATTGTCAGCCACCATATTACGTTGTGCTTCACTAAGCGTATGACTTAGTAAGCAAATTTCAGAAAAATTATCGGCGGTGACTTTTTGTAGGGTAACCAGTGAATTTTCATCTAATTCAGGTTCGATGAGCTCTTTCATAACATTTCCTTCGACAGAATATTGACCATAATCATCAGTGATGGGCTATTTTTATTATTGTTGTTGAACATAATTAAATATCAGAAATTTGCGATATGGATATAAATCAATCAACCAGAGATTTCACTACCAGTCAATGACTTAATTGTGGCTATGTAAGCGGGATCTAAAAAGTGATGGCAACTTACTTAAGTGTGAGTTGCCATTGTGAGGGCGATAGAGGGGATAGAAACAAATTAGTGCTCGGCTTCGCCACCTAATACATCAATCAAGCGAGCGATTAATGCACTAAGTTCACCTGTCATTAATACGTAATCAGCATCAAATTTTTGTGCGTAGTCTTCTTTAGCGATGTCGTCATTTTGGTCTTTTAATGTATCGCTAAATTTGAGGCGCTTCAGGGAACCATCATCAGATAACATGAACTGGATACGCTCTTCCCAATCCAAGGCCAGTTTGGTAACGAGTTTACCGGCTTCAATGTGGGTGGCAATTTCATCAGAAATGAGTTCTTGCTTCTTACAGCGGATAATACCACCTTCTTCTAAGATAGCTTTTAGCTCCGCTTCATCCATGACGGCAAAACCTTGTGGTAATGAGCCCGAACGGATCCATTCAGTGAGTGTTAGCTCTATTGGGTCTTTAAAAGTCAGAGGGACGACAGGTAAGGAACCTAAGCTTTTGCGGAGTAAGGCTAAATTGTCTTCAGCGCGTTTTGCACTTGCGGCATCAACAATAATTAATTGATTTACTGTATCAATCCAAATGTAGGTTTTACTGAATTTACTGAATGCACGAGGAAGGAGTGAGTGAACAACTTCATCTTTTAGTGAATCTTTTTCTGTTTTCTTCAGCTTACGGCCTTGGTCAGCTTCCAATTTTTCGATTTTATCCTGCAATTCTTGCTTAATTACAGGAGATGGCAGCATTTTTTCTTCTTTTTTAGCACAGATAAGAATTTGGTTACCCGCTGCATGTGTCAATGCATCACCACCATTCATAGGGGAAACCCAGCCAGTTTGCATCATATCTTGGCTACCACAAGGGTGATAGGCGAGGGCGGCAAGCTGTTTCTCTAAATCATCTGCGGAGAGTGCCAAATCCCGATTCAGGCGATAGACCAATATATTCTTGAACCACATGAAAAACCTACCTTTGTTAATAAATAGCCAGTTAGAGCAGGGGGCTATGATAGCGAATTGTCTGTTATTAAGCGAAAAAAAATGCGCTGTCGTTGAGGGCTGCTATCATTTCATTAGTTAACTATTGATAATACCCCTCAAAGCAAGCCATGATAGCTATAGAAGCCCTGACATAAAAACTTTAAATAGTAGAGAACATCATAATGAGAATAGGTATTGACCTTGGTGGAACCAAAATTGAAGTTATTGCATTAGATGACAGTGGCAATACTTTGTTTCGTAAACGTATTCCAACACCTCGTGGTGATTATGACGCGACACTTAAAGCGATAGCAAGTTTAGTGGCAGATGCAGAAACGGCGACTGGGTTGTCAGGTAGTGTTGGTGTGGGGATCCCTGGAACATTGTCTCCTGTGACTGGTAAAGTTAAAAATGCCAATTCCACATGGCTTAATGGTAAACCGTTTGATGCCGATTTAAGTCATCTATTAAACCGTGAAGTAAAAATGGCGAATGACGCTAATTGCCTAGCTGTTTCAGAATCGGTTGATGGTGCAGGTGCGGGTGAGAAGGTCGTGTTTGCTGTTATTATCGGAACTGGATGTGGTGCAGGAATTGCAATAAATGGGCAAGTGCATTCAGGGGGAAATGGCGTTGCAGGGGAATGGGGTCATAACCCTCTACCATGGCAAGATGAGCAAGATAGGCAATTTCTAGTAACAGAAAACTGCTATTGCGGGCTGACAGGTTGCACGGAATTGTTTGTCTCAGGCACAGGGTTTATGGCGGATTACGCGAAAATGTCAGGAAGCCAAAAAACGGGGATGGAAATTGTCGAATTAGCACAATCAGGTGATAAATATGCCAAGATCGCACTGGAAAATTACCTCAACCGCCTCGCAAAAGCCCTCGGACAAGCCATTAATATGTTAGACCCAGACGTGATAGTGCTAGGGGGCGGAATGAGCAATGTCGATTACTTATATGAAGCGTTGCCAGCAAGGATCCGCCAATGGGTATTTGGTGGGGAGTGTGATACGCCTATTCGTAAAGCGGTGCATGGCGATTCGAGTGGGGTTCGCGGAGCTGCTTGGTTGTTTTCGTCCTAATTTACGCTGTCGCGTTTTTTTCGTCATACTTCAAGTTGTGGCTGCGTTGGCTTCATTCAGTCACTCTAGTCACATACTTATGTATGCTCCTAGAGATGACATCATTTTGCCGCCTTGCCACAACTTGAATTATTTAAAAAAAATGTAGTTTACTTTGAGGAGAAAACGACAAATTATCTTATTTTCGCCTAGTCATGGTACACATAAGTTAGAAAATAATATTGATATTTTAATGCTTAAATAATCATCTTTTTTTTACTTAAATTAAATTTTAATTAATTGAAGATGATTTAATAAATATATTTATTAAATCAAATTTGATAAGTAAGATTGATTATTTTATTTATGTAACGAATTGTGGTTTTTTAATCAAAATAAGTTTACTTTGTATTAAGTGATATAAATCACAATTCTTTTTTTACTTCAAAAAATATTCACAATACCTCGACAAGATAACTTCAATTATTTTGGGTGAATTTGTCATCATTAATTTATTTTTGTGAGCTATATAAAAATCAAGCCCAATAAAAAGATGAAAACCGTGATTTAGTCACAAAAAATGGTTAGTGTTTGCAGTGTATTATCATTAAAAATTGACGTCATGCACATAGTGTAAAATTTTAACGCTATTTTTGTTGTTTATTTGTTCAATTTTACAGGGTAGGTACTCAAATTTGAGAGGCAATTTTCTCTCAATAATGGCAACTAAGGGGATTACATGAATAAAGTATTAAAACTTTCAACACTTGCTATGTTAGTCGCATTTAATGCGAACGCAGCAACAGTTGATTTACGCGTAATGGAAACATCGGATGTTCACAGCAACCTCATTGATTTTGACTATTATAGAGACAAGCCGACAGAGCAATTTGGTTACGTTCGTACCGCGACATTAATTAAAGCCGCTAAACAAGAAGCGACAAACTCAGTATTAGTGGACAACGGAGATTTAATCCAAGGTAGCCCATTAGCAGACTATATAGTAGGTGAAGGTTTAAAAGACGGTGAATCTCACCCTGCACATAAACTTTTAAATACTATGGGTTACACCGTAGGTAACTTCGGTAACCATGAGTTTAACTTTGGATTAGAATTCTTACATAAAGCTATTGATGGCGCAAAATTCCCATACATTAACGCTAATATTATTGATGCGAAAACGGGTAAAAACTACTTTAATCCATACATTATTGTAGATACACCGGTTAAAGATAGAGACGGTAAAACGCACACTATCAAGATTGGTTACATTGGTTTTGTTCCCCCACAAATTCTTATTTGGGATAAACCAAATTTAGAAGGCAAAGTTTTAGTTAATGACATTACTGAAACTGCGAAAAAATTTGTACCACAAATGAAAAAAGAAGGTGCGGATTTAGTTGTTGCTATTCCTCACTCTGGTTTTTCTCAAGAGCCATATAAAGCAATGGCTGAAAACTCAGTTTATTACCTCAGTGAAGTCCCAGGTATCGACGCTATCATGTTTGGCCACTCACACGGCGTGTTCCCTAGCAAAGATTTCAGCGATATCAAAGGTGTTGATATTGCAAAGGGAACAGTTAATGGTGTACCTGCGGTTATGCCAGGACAGTGGGGTGATCATTTAGGTGTGGTTGATTTAGTGGTCAATAATGATGATGGCGCGTGGAAAGTGGTTGATGCAACAGCTCATGCACGCCCTGTCTATGATAAACCAAATAAGAAAGCCTTGGTTGAGCGTGATGGCGACCTAGCAAAAATTATTGAACAAGAACACCAAGATACTCGTAAGTTTGTCGGAAAACATATCGGTAAAGCATCCGAAAATATGTACAGCTACTTAGCATTGGTTCAAAGCGACCCAACTGTACAAATCGTGAATGATGCTCAAATCGATTACACCAAAAACTTTATTCAAGGTGACCCTGACCTCGCAGATTTACCAGTTCTTGCAGCCGCAGCGCCATTTAAAGCGGGTGGACGTAAAAATTCACCGACTGAATTTATAGAAGTCGAAAAAGGTGATTTAACTTTCCGTAATGCTGCTGACTTATATTTATATCCAAATACATTAGTTGTAGTTAAAGCCACAGGTGCGGATGTCGTCGAGTGGTTAGAATGTTCAGCCGGGATGTTCAATCAAATCAACCCACAATCAACAGCACCACAAAGCTTATTGAATTGGAATGGTTTCAGAACTTATAATTTCGATACAATTAGTGGTGTAAATTACCAAATCGACCTGACTCAGCCAGCGAAATACGATGTTGATTGCCAAACAGTCAACAAAGATGCTAACCGAATCAAAAACGTAACCTACCAAGGTAAACCGATTGATCCAAAAGCAACTTTCTTAGTGGCAACGAATAACTACCGTGGCTACGGCGGTAAATTTGCTGGAACAGGTGATAATAATGTTGCATTTGCATCACCGGATGAAAACCGTTCTATTTTAGCGGCTTATATTGCTAAAGAGTCTAAAGATAAAGGACAAATTGCGACTAAAGCGGCTAATAATTGGTCATTCACTCCAATTAAAACAGACAAAAAACTGGATATTCGCTTTGAAACTGCACCAAGTGAAAAAGCAGCAAAATTCATCAAAGAGAATGCGCAGTATCCGATGAAACAAGTCGGTACTGATGATATTGGTTTCGCTATTTATCAAATAGATTTAACCGAGAAGTAATCTGAACACATTGATATCATTCAAGCCTACCTACGGGTGGGCTTTTTAGTGGCTAAATAATGTGTTTAAGAGGTACTTTTTAGAGGGGAAAATAGTGCTCGGAATATTAAGACAATTTTTACATTAAATATTCCGAGCAGTTATGATTAAGGTAACCATTATGGAGCTACTCATAAAAGACATTTAACATAGGTAACTTAGTGTGTTTATCATACTCAACTTTCACATATTCAGATTCTACCTTTTGGCCATTTTTTAAAGAACCAGTTATTGAAACATCTTTACCTTTTCGGTAACACGTAATATTCACTCGCTCTTTATGTTCAACCTTAACTGAACATTGTGGCTCATAGATATAACCTGTAAATGTAATTGTACCTCCTGATGAATTATTACTTGCATAGGTGAAAGAACAACTTGAAATGATTATAGCAACAACAGATGTTAGTAAAGATAAACCTTTCATAGTCCACCCCCTTAATAACACTTACACGATGGAACGTGTTTTTGTGCTCTCACTTTTAGTGTAGTTCAAATATCTATAATGCAAAACTAAAAATGAAAATATACTTAGAGTTTAGTAGGGTGATTGGCTAATGAATTGATAAATATCAACTTATGTAGTTGTCAAATTTCGCATGTTCAATTAATAGTCAGACGGTAACACGAGTGTAATAATAGTATAATTGTAAATATTTCTTTTTATTTCGATAAACTATTTTGAATAAATATGTTTTATTGAGGGTGCGGATTAATTTAGAATAAGTTATAAGTTAAAACTATGATCATCATTGGTGATGATATTGAATTATTCACCTTGATTATATCAAATAAATAAAATCCTCTCGTAAATATATTACGAGAGGATTATTTAAATTCTTAGTATTCTAGTTTATTTGAAAACTTTGAAACGAACATCGTCGTCCATAAAGTCTTTATCACCAGCGGGTGCATTAATCGAACCAAATACCATTTGAGCGCGTAATATCCAGTTAGCTGGTACATTCCATGTTGTTTGAACGTCATTATCAATCAGTGGATTGTAATGTTGCAAAGATGCACCGATATTTTCTTGTGATAATGCTGTCCAGACTGCAAATTGTGCGATACCACTGGCTTGTTCAGACCAAATTGGGAAATTATCCGCATATAAAGGGAATTGTTCTTGTAAACCTTTTACGATGTTTTCGTCTTCAAAAAACAGAATAGAACCAGCCCCTGCAGCAAAGCTATCAATTTTTTGTTCTGTTGAAGCGAAGGCTTGCTCAGGAACAATTTTACGCAGTGCTTCTTTAGTCATATTCCACAATTTTTTGTGTTCAGCACCAAATAAAATTACCACACGAGATGTTTGTGAGTTAAATGATGATGGTGAATGTTTAACTGCTTCTTTAATTAGTTTCGTGACGTGTTCTTCTGATACTGGTAAAGCATCGCCGAGGTTATAAATAGTACGACGATTTTTAATCATTTCGATAAATGCGTTAGACATTTTAGTCTCCTAGCTTTTCATTAGCGCACGGCATGTTATTGAATAAATCTTAGAAGCCGTAGTGTGTTTCAATGGTTATTACTATAACTTGGCGAATGAAAAATCATAGAAAAAAAATTTAACGATAAGGTTCAAATTTTTGCACTAAGTTAAGTTTTGCTTTTAATTTGTTTAAAATCAATATATTAAATGTGTTTCTGGTGTGATTTTATGATGAGAGATGACATTAATAGGCACAAATGAATAATATACATATAAAATAATTGAGCATAGAAAAAGAGAGAATAGATGGGGCATTAAAGAGCCTAGCAAGAGGCGTAATCCTGCTAGGCAAGAATGATAACTAGTTTTACTTAATTGAGTTCACTAACATTTTTGGTTATTTCGATTTTAGTTCCACCAAAATTATCAATGATGTACTTTCTTACCGCTTCAGTGTGGTACAGTTCTGCTAATTTGGCAAATTTAGGGTTATCCTTGTTATCTGTTTTAACAACTAATAAATTGATATTATTAATAATAGTCTCATCATTCTCTTCCCTAAATAACGAGTCAGTTAAAACGTTTAACCCGCCTTCTTGTGCAGCGGTATTACCTATGACTGCAATATCAACATCAGGCAATGCTCTTGGGCCATGAGCATATTTTATTTGCCTAAAAACTAAGTCCTTAGGGTTCGAGACAATATCATTAGTAGACCCTGTGGCTTGGTTAAAATTAGGTTTTAATGCAATTAACCCCGACTTTTCAAGTAATTTAAGTGCACGTATATGGTTGGCGGCATCATTGGGAATGGCAACGATAGATTGCTTAGGTAAATCAGCTAATTTTTTATGTTTTACCGAATATATGCCCATTGGCTCAAAGTAGGTGGTTGAGATCGCCGTTAATTGGTTATTATGATTTTTATTAAAATCTTTTAAAAACCCCCAAGATTGAAATGCATTAACATCAACATCTCCGTCAATGGTAGCGACGTTGAGTGTTATTCCATCGTCAATAATTTTGACATCAATATCGAGGTTGGCTTGTTTAGCTTCCGGTGATTGGGCAATAAATTTCCATATATCCGCATCACTACCGTGGCTGCCAATAATAATTTTTTGTGAAGTTACTTTTTGTGGTGCTGTAATTTCATTGGTGTCTTCTTCTTGGGAGCAAGCCACTAAGGCTGATAACGACAAGGACAATAACACTGCAGGTAGTTTTTTCATTTGATGATCTCTAATTGGTTTTGTTCTCGGTATCTAACCAAATAAAAATAACGCTTTATAAATAATATTTTTTTCGTATTTCTTATTTTCAGTTATATAAGATGTGAACTGTTACAAAAAGTTATATCGATATAGTTTTAAATTATTTTTAGTAATATCAGATGTGGTATTTAATCGAGTGATAAATATATCTTGAATTTTATTCATTATTTAAATAAATATTTTAGAAGGTCGATTAATATGTCTATAACACAATTACCCATTATTGATTTACAAGAACTCGAAAACCCTGAAACACGAGAGAATTTCTACAAAAAATTACGGGTTATTGCTAGAGAAATTGGTTTTTTTTATCTTGTTGGGCACAATATTCCTGTTGGTACACGTGAGCAACTATTAGCCACAACTAAACAATTTTTTGCCTTACCTCAAAGCGAAAAAGAAAGCATTTCGATGGAGCACTCAAAGCATTTTCGTGGGTATACAGCATCCACGGAAGAGAGCACTCGTAGCCAGCCAGATTACCGTGAACAGATTGATATTGGTGAAGAGTTACCTGCATTGCAAGTTAATCAAGATGACCCTATCTGGTTTAATTTACACGGGCCAAACCAATGGCCGCAATCTTTACCTGAACTTAAATCTCAGGCACTTGCGTGGCAAAGTGAAATGCGAACCATTGCAGTAAAATTAATTAAAGCGTTTTTAGTTGCACTAGAATTACCTGAAAATAGTTTTGATAAAATTATTGCCGAGCCGGCACAACATTTATTAAAACTTATTCATTACCCGGTAAGAGAAAATAATAATGAAGGAGAGCAAGGCGTTGGCGCACATA
Organism: Providencia sp. PROV048; assembly: GCF_033688165.1. NCBI lineage: Bacteria > Pseudomonadati > Pseudomonadota > Gammaproteobacteria > Enterobacterales > Morganellaceae > Providencia > Providencia sp. PROV048. The sequence continues at coordinate 769,359 of NZ_CP096360.1, forward strand.
AAGATGCGGGGATCTTAACCTTATTATGGCAGGACAATAGTGGAGGCCTACAAGTTGAAACAGATGTAGGCTGGATAGATGTTGAACCTTTGGAAAATGCATTTGTGGTAAATATTGGAGAAGTATTTGAATTAGCCACTAATGGCTATTTACGTGCGAATGTTCATCAAGTTGTTAGGCGTAAAAATAGTCATTCTCGTTATTCTATTGCTTATTTTATTACGCCAAATATTTTTGCAGAAGAAGTCCCATTATTAAATTTACCCCATTATTTAGCGCAACAAGCGTTAGGGCCTGATAGCGATCCATTGAATCCATTATTTACCAACCTCGGAAAAAATGTCATTAAAGGGCGCTTGCGCTCCCATTTAACGGTCACACGTCGCTTTTATCCTAAGGAATATGAGCAAATAATAAGTAATAATAATATTATCTGAGCAGTCGAGTCGTTAGAGATATGATGATAAACCGTATTGGAGCTAAAAATGTCAGAACAGAGCTATAAAAAGGACTTACAAGGTAAAGAATTATCTCCAGAAACCTTAATGATGAGTTATGGCTATGACCCTAAGCTTTCAGAAGGGTCAATTAAGCCACCTGTTTTTCTGACATCCACATTTGTATTTAAAACCGCTCAGGAAGGGAAAGATTTTTTTAACTTAGTTAGTGGGCGCACACAAACGAGCGAAAACCATAAACAAGGATTGGTGTATTCACGTTTTAACCACCCAAATAGTGAGATTGTCGAAGACAGACTCGCCCTGTATGAGGGGGCAGAAAGCGCAGCGCTATTTTCTTCTGGTATGTCGGCAATTACAACGTGCTTAATGGCAGTATTGCAACCGGGTGATGTACTACTCCACTCTCAGCCACTCTATGGTGGAACTGAAACCCTATTTTTAAACACGTTCACTCGTTTCGGAATAACTTCGATTCCATTTCAAAATGGGTACGAGCAGAAATCCATCTTAGAAGTTGCTAATCGAGTCGGGAAAGAGCAAAAAATTGCGGCGATCTATATTGAAACACCATCTAACCCATTGAATACACTTGTTGATATTGAATTAATTAGCCATGTGGCTAAGCAGATAGCTGCGAAGCAAAATGGGCAAACTCCGTTAGTCATTTGCGACAATACGTTGCTAGGGCCTGTATTTCAAAAGCCGTTGTCATTAGGCGCAGATTTAAGTGTGTACTCACTAACTAAATATGTGGGAGGGCATTCAGACCTAGTTGCGGGGGCTGTGGTTGGAAGTCAGGAGTTAGTCAAGAAAGTGAAGGCGCAACGTAATGCCATCGGTACACAGCTTGACCCCCATTCTAGCTGGATGTTAGGGCGGTCATTAGAAACATTACAGTTACGTATGGAAAGGGCAAATGAGAGTGCAAAAATATTGGCTGAATATCTCCATCAGCACCCTAAAGTCAGTAAAGTGCATTTTCCTGCTTTTTTTCCGAAAGCGAGTGTAGAGCATCAAGTTTATCAAAAACAATGTACAGGAGCGGGTTCAACTTTCTCTATCAATGTAGGGAATAATGAGGCGGATGCATTTCGTTTTCTAGACAACTTAGCAATCTTTAAATTAGCGGTTAGTTTAGGGGGAACTGAGTCGCTCGCCAGCCATCCGGCGTCCACAACCCATTCAGGTGTTGCTCAAAAGGTCCGGGAACATATTGGTATTAGTGATAATTTAGTGCGCTTATCAATTGGTATTGAAAATGTGAATGACCTTAAATATGCATTGGAACTAGCATTAGAGGCGATTTAATCATCAGGGTGGGGAAATTTTCCACCCTGAATGGTCACTAAATTGAGTTAGGTGATGCGATATTGTGCGGGAAGTTCGCTAAAGCCAAGCCCATTGCCTTTTTTCACTGCAATTTGGACGGGAATACGTTCTTTCATTGCTTCCACATGGCTAATTACGCCAATAGTTTTGCCAGATGCATTTAAACTTTCTAATGCATCAAGGGCAATATCTAACGTTTCTGCATCTAAAGTCCCAAAACCTTCGTCTAAAAAGAGCGATTCCAATTGTGTACGGTGACTCACCATATCGGATAGCGCTAGGGCCAATGCTAAACTCACTAAAAAGCTTTCCCCGCCAGAAAGCGTTTTAATGTCTCTAATGCTATCTGCTTGCCAGCCATCAATAACTTGTAACTCAAGGTTTGCTTGGTGGCTACGCTGTAATAAATAACGGCCATGAAGTTTTTCAAGTTGTTGATTGGCTAAAGAAACTAAACAATCCAAAGTTAGGCCTTGTGCATAACGTCGGAATTTATCCCCTTCAGCGGAGCCGATAAGTAAACTGAGATAGCTCCAATCGTCATAACTTAATTGGCTTTTCTCTATTTCTTGCAGTAAATCTTGTTGCTGATGGCGCAGTTGCTTATCTGCACTGAGTTGGTTAATTATCTGGCCTTGCTTTTGGTTTATTTGCTTAATTTCTTCATCAAGTTGAGTGACTACTGTTTGTAATTGCGTTTCAGTAAGCGCCGAAAAATCAGCAATGCGTTGTTGATTCAGTGCTTCAATCGCCTGTAGCCCCTCTTTATAACGTGTTTCACACTGAATACGAGCTTGGTTTATGCGCTGTCTTAGCTCTTCTAATTGTTGCTTTTCTTCGTGGCTTATTAACGCATCAAGAAAGGCTTGTTGATGGCTAAATGGGCTATCTGTAAGTGATTGAGAGAACAGGGTATTGACTTGTTTTTGTGCCAGTTTTGTTTTTTCACTGGCGTCAATGAGCTCTTGATAGCTTCCATTCATTGAGGCGATGGCTTTATCAATCTCATTGAGTTGTTTACTTAATTGTTCCTGAGTTTGGAAAAGCATGGTTTGTTTATCATTCAATTTCTGAATGAATTGGCTGATAGCTAAACCAGAAAGCAGTGTTTTCCGTTGCGCTATTTTTTGCTCTAAACCTAACTCAATTTGTTTAAGTCGATTTTCTTCTTGTTCAATTTGTTGAGTGAGAATACGGAGTTGTGCTGACTCAACTTTTAATGTGGCATTATTGACTTCAATTTGTTGGCTAAGTGTTTGCGCCGCCATTTTTTGGTTATTAAAGCGCTCACTTCGCTGAGTAACTTCGCGAAACCATTCATCAAACTTATCTTTATCTGGCGCGCTTAAGTTAAATGGATCTAGGGTGGATTGCCATTGCTCTATTTGTATCTGTTTACGCTGTTGGAGCTGATTATGTTCTTTTTGGAGCTCATCAAGTTGTTGCGTTTGGTTTTTTAAACGCTCTTCGACTAATAACAGCTCTGATTGCAGCTGTGTAAAGCTAGCTTGTTGTTCATGTAAATGATGTTTGGCTTGCTGATATTCACGTTCTAGAGCCGCCATATCCGCCACTATTCTCTGTTGCGTAGCTAATTGATCCGTTAATTGATTAACTAAGAGGGTGACGGCTTGCTCATTTTGGGCTAACTCAGGAGTGAGTGCTTGCTCACATGTCTTTTGCCACTGTTGGTTAAAAGCATCGAATTGTTCATTGGTTTGCTGTTGTTGCTGTAAGTTTTCGTTCTGACGTTGTTTTTGTGTGTGAAGTTGTGATTCTAACAGAGCTTGTTGCTGTTTTAATTGGTCGAGTTTATCTGTTAGTTCAATGAGTTGTTGCTGCGTTTCACTGAGATGGATTGATTGATAATCGTTAACTGCAGGGTGCTCTGTTGCACCACATAATGGGCAGGGGTTACCTGCTATGAGTTGCTGGCGCTCATGCTCTAGGCTGACAATTTTTTGTTCTAATTGTAATTTATCATTGGTTAGTTTGACGCGTGGGGCTAACTCATTAATACGTGTCAGGGCAATGCTCAACTCTTTTTGCGTTGCAGTGATACTTTGTGCTAATTCAGCATCTTTTTGAATTTCTTTCTGTTTTTGTGTTTGAGTATTAAGGCATTGAGATAATATTAGGGGTAATAACTTGGCATGCTGTAATCGAGCTTGTAGCTGTTCAATGTGTTGATTGATGGTGTTAACATTATGTTTTTCTTGATTTTGTTTGTAGGTTTCTTCTTGTTTTTTGAATGCGACGGTGCTGCGCTCTAACTCGAGACGTTTTTGGGCTAATTTTTCAGTTTGCAGCTGTTGTTGCCGTTGTAACTGTGCGACGCCATTTGAAAGTATTTGTTGTTTATTGTGTAAACTTGCCAGTTTGTCGGCTAATTCGAAAATAAAATGACCTTGTTGTTGCCAACTACCTATTTGGGAACTCAGTTCAGCGTCTTTTGGGTGCGCTTCTAGGAATAGGTTGTGTTTCTTTAACTCAATGTGAGCATTTTGGATCTGACTCTGTGTCTCATTAACTAAGTGTTGTTTTTGCTGAAGAGTTGTGTGTTGTTGTTCAATTTGCTGCGTAATTTCAGACTGTTGCTGTTTCAATTGTGCAATTTGGTTATCCAGAGGCCTGACAGTTTCATCAATCAATTGATGTTGTTGTTTGGCAAAATCAAGGTGTTGTTGATACTCGGATTGTGATTTCAACAACTTCTCTTGCAGTGGGTCTCGTTCAGCTTGCTGAGTTTGCAAGCTAAGTTGCAAACGTTGTTGTTTATTCGTGTATTCAGTGAGTTGTAGTTGCAGGCGTTCAACTTCCTGCCACAACGGACGAAGGGATTCTGCCGGAGCGCTGTCCGCTAACCGTTTCAACTGAGGCTGAGCGGCTTGGAACTCAAGCTCGTTTTTTTTAAGCTCATCATCAAGTGATTGCATGCGCTGGGTGAGTTGGTGATATTGTTGCCACCAATTAACCCCTTGTTGGTGGCGAGCCCGCTGTTGCTTGGTTTGAGTCTCTTGTTCAAGTAAATGGTTTTGTTGTGCCAATAACTCTTGATGTTCTGCTTCAGTGAGTAAATTAATGCTTTGCGCTTTCGCTTTTAGCAAATCTAAGTCAATTTTAGCTTGCTTGTGTTGATTAAAAACATAAATTGAAATTTGGCTATAAATTTCTGTGCCTGTAATTTCTTCAAGTAAATCAGCGCGCTCTTTCTCTGAAGCATTTAAAAAAGCAGCGAAATCACCTTGAGAGAGTAAAATTGATTTGGTAAAACGCTCATAATCAAGCCCAGTTATTTGTGCTACTAATTCCTTTATCTCTGTAATTTTTACGGTCAATATTTTCCCGTCAGTAACCGTTGCAAGTTCCGCCTTAGGCTGTTGTAAATTGCCGTCAGGTTTTCCTCCTGCTCGTCTTTGGCTCCAAAAGGCACGATAAGCTTTGCCTTTGACCTCAAACTCCACCTCCGCAAGGCATTCCCCAGTGTGGCGAGTCATCAGTTCATTTTGTGCGTTAGAAATGGTTTTTAAACGCGGTGTTCGGTGATAAAGCGCGAGGCAAATTGCATCCAATAAAGTGGTTTTCCCTGCACCTGTGGCACCTGTAATGGCAAATAGCCCATTGCTAGCAAATGGCTCTTCAGTGAAATCAATTTTCCATTCACCTCTAAGGGAGTTAATATTTTTTAAACGTAAACTTAAAATCTTCATATTAACTTTCCTTGCTCATTTGTAATGCGTCATAAGATTGTTGAAATAACTGCACTAGGCGCTGTTCACGCTCAGGATCTTCTAATGACTCTTGGGCAAGGCGACGTAAAAAAACGTCTTCTACGGTGAGTTCACTCAATGTTTCATTGGCCAAGGTTTGGTTTTGTCCCTGTATTTGCTTGCGTGCACGGCGTAGTATCACGATTTCGACAGGGAGCTCTTGTGTCAACGCTTCAATACGTTGTTGGATATCAGCGAGGTAATCTTGTGAAGCGACTTCAATATCAAGCCAAATCGGTTTATCACCTTGGTAATCTTTCCATATCTCTAATTGCTGTTCTATTTGGCTTAAGGATCCTTTAATGCTTTGTAATGGCTGAATAATGGGGATTTCCAAGGGGGTAATTTGAGTTAATTCACTTCCAGTGAATTCAATAAGGCAGACACTTTTTTGTTGCGCTGTTTCGTCAAAACTTAATGCAATAGGTGAACCGCAGTAGCGAATATTTTCTTGTCCTCCAATCACTTGGGGGCGATGAATATGGCCAAGGGCAATATAGTCAGCAGGGGGAAAGGCCCCAGAAGGAAACGCATCTAACGTACCAATATAAATGTCTCTCACAGAGTCAGTTAAGGCTGCGCCGACAACGGTTAAATGGCCAGTTGCAATAATTGGGATATCCAACCCTAAAGCGGCTCGTTGTTCTAGTGCGAGTTGGTAGCTGGCTTGGTAATGATCATGAATAGCGCTTTGTAGTGAGCGTTGTTTCTCTTCAATATCTTGCCCTGCGATACTCAGTTGAATATCCCGAGGACGTAAAAAAGGAATGGCACAAACTAAGCCGATAGGTTGCGCTTGTTTATTCACTAATGTAATAACATGCGGCTCACTTCCAGATGTAATGACTTGTGTATTCAAGTAACGAAGTAGAGCACTTGACTCATTGAGTACAGAAACAGAGTCGTGATTACCGCTTAAAATAACCAGTTGGCAACCTGTTTTTTGTAAGTCGACAATAAATTTGTTGTACAGCTCACGTGCATAGCTCGGTGGTGAACCTGTATCAAATATATCACCTGCAACGATGACGGCATCAACATGGTGTAGTTCTACTTGCTCAACTAGCCAATTTAAGAAATGTTGGTGCTCAGGCGCACGGCTTTTGGTAAAAAAATACTGACCAAGGTGCCAGTCTGAGGTATGAATAATGCGCATGAGTTATCAATTCCTATCATCAATAATGAGCATGAACGTTCGATAATGAGAGTATACCTGATCCATATAATGGGTGAGGGGTGTTTGTGACTTTATTACCATGTTGCGGAAATATTTCACTTAAATGACATTTAACCGTTAAAATAAAGATTAATATGCGTTTTACCCATGGATATTCATAATTCTGTCATAAAAGTGACGCATAATGCTTTCACATTTTAAATGTCTTCTTAATTTTACAGGAACAATCATGGCAAGACGCATTCTAGTTGTTGAAGATGAAGCGCCCATCCGAGAAATGGTTTGTTTTGTATTAGAACAGAATGGTTTTCAGCCTATTGAAGCTGATGATTATGACAGTGCGATTGCACAACTCGTTGACCCGCTACCCGACCTCGTCCTACTGGATTGGATGATCCCAGGGGGCTCTGGTATTCAAGTAATTAAGCATATGAAGCGTGATAGCGCAACGCGTGACGTTCCTGTCATGATGTTAACTGCACGAGGAGAAGAAGAAGACCGCGTAAAAGGTTTGGAAGTTGGCGCGGATGACTATCTTATCAAGCCATTTTCACCGAAGGAATTAATTGCTCGGGTAAAGGCAATTTTACGTCGTATTTCACCAATGGCGACGGAAGATATTATTGAAATGAATGGGTTAACATTAGACCCTACCTCTCATCGTGTGACCAGCAATGACATCCCTATTGATATGGGGCCAACTGAATATAAATTACTACATTTTTTCATGACTCACCCTGAACGCGTATATAGTAGAGAACAGCTACTAAATTATGTCTGGGGAGCCAATGTGTATGTTGAGGATAGAACCGTTGACGTGCATATTCGGCGGTTAAGAAAGGCACTAGAGACGGAAGGTCATGATAAAATGGTACAAACTGTACGTGGTACAGGTTATCGTTTTTCTATCCGTTATTAAAACCCACAAAGGGAGAGGCATGCGTGCTTGAACGTTTATCGATTAAGCAGCTAATTTGGGGGCTGTTTTTATTTATCTTACCCGCCCTTATTTTATCGGTTTTTATTGGCCACCTAGCGTGGCTATTAGTGATATCGCTACTTGCTGCACTGATATGGCATGGGTATAACCTGCTCAAGCTTTCTTACTGGTTATGGCTAGATAAAAGTATGTTGCCCCCTGAAGGGCGAGGTGGGTGGGAACCCATTTTTTATGGTATCTACCAGATGCAGCAACGTAATCGAAAACGCCGCCGTGAATTAGGCCAGTTAATTAAACGGTTTCGTAGTGGTGCAGAATCACTACCTGATGCAGTGGTAATGATGACAACCGAAGGGAATATCTTCTGGTGTAATCGCCATGCGCAGGCTTTACTCGGCTTTCGTTGGCCTGAAGATAATGGTCAACATATTTTTAATTTATTACGTTATCCTGATTTTAGCCGTTACTTCACCATCAAACGTTATGACCAAGCGCTGACTATCGAGCTCAATAGTGGTGAAATCGTTGAGTTTCGTATCTTGCCATATACCGAAGGGCAGTTATTGATGGTTGCGCGAGATGTGACAGAAAAACGTCGTTTGGAAAAGGCGCGTAGGGACTTTTTTGCGAATGTGAGCCATGAATTACGGACTCCCCTCACTGTCATTCAAGGTTACCTAGAGGTTATGGATGACCAAGAAAACGTGACTGCGGTCAATAAAAAAGCACTGCATGTTATGCAAGAGCAAACGCACCGCATGGATAACTTAGTTAAGCAGCTTTTGCAGCTATCACGCATCGAAATTGCCCCTCAAATTAACCTTGATGAGCAAGTGAATATCCCTGTCATTCTCAAAATGATTGAGCAAGAAGCGCTTAGTTTAAGCCAAGGGCGTCATCAATTTGAATTTCATGTTGATGAAAAATTGCGTGTTCATGGTAATGAAGAGCAATTACGTAGTGCAGTGGCGAACTTAGTCTATAACGCGATCAGCCATACGCCTGAAGGCACCAAAATTTGGGTTGATTGGCAGAGAAGCGGGCAAGGGGCGCGTTTTAGTGTGAGAGATAACGGGCAAGGGATACCCGCAGAGCATATCCCTCGTTTAACCGAACGTTTTTATCGAGTAGATAAAGCACGTTCCCGCCAAGGCGGTGGAGGTACAGGCCTTGGGTTAGCTATTGTTAAACATGCATTACAACATCATAGTAGTCAGTTGGTGGTGACGAGCCAGTTAGGTAAAGGGAGTGAGTTTTCATTTACGTTACCAACAGTACTAATTGTTGATGATAAAAAACTTAAAAATGGGTAAATAATTCCACTTTATTAATATGATCAAAATATTAATAAAGTGGATTATTTCTATTCACCAGTCCATATAGGTATTCAATTCAATATTCATATATTTAATGCTGATAATTGTCGCCACGTTAATTATATATTCTGTTAAATAATCAATTATAATCACTAGAAAAAGATGAGCTGTTCATTTTTCGAACAAAGCATATAACGAGTATTGGGATTTTACTGAAAGTAATCACTAGTTCTGAAAATTAGTTTAGTTATTTATTCTTGTTTTTAGGTTTGCTATTGCCTTTTTGCCCTATAAAAGTTCTACTTGTTGTCAGTTATTGGCGAATTTTTCTGTTTTTTGACTTTTCATTTCGTGTGATACAAGCAAATATACTTTTTTATATTGTTAACAGTATGTTTATCAGAATTCTATCTCGCTATATATATTTCAAAGGGTTGCTAAGTGTAAACCCATAATTTTCTATTTTGTCACTTAAAAATAACATAATATGGCTCATCGTTTATCATCAAGAGATATCATCGCATTAGGCTTTATGACTTTTGCGTTATTCGTCGGGGCAGGAAACATTATCTTTCCCCCTATGGTTGGTTTGCAGGCAGGGGAACAAGTTTGGACTGCGGCACTAGGGTTTTTGGTTACTGGTGTGGGTTTACCTGTTTTAACGGTTATTGCGCTGGCTAAAGTGGGTGGGGGTATTGAAGCACTAAGTACGCCTGTTGGCAAAACTGCAGGGTTACTATTGGCGGTTGTTGCTTATTTGTCGGTAGGGCCTCTATTCGCAACGCCAAGAACGGCAACTGTATCTTATAAAGTCGGTATCGCACCATTATTCGGTGGTGAGTCCGATATGCTATTACTGATCTACAGCGTGGTTTACTTCGTTCTAGTTATTGGTATTTCATTATACCCAGGAAAACTGCTCGATAGCGTTGGGCACATTTTAGCGCCTGTAAAAATGCTAGCTTTGGCTATTTTGGGTATTGCGGCTGTCATGTGGCCTGCGGGTGACCCGATTCCGTCAACAATAGAATATCGTGAGATGGCTTTCTCGAACGGCTTTATCAATGGTTATCTGACAATGGATACCCTCGGTGCGATGGTATTTGGTATCGTTATTGTTAATGCGGCGCGTTCAAGGGGTATCGAAAACTCTTCATTATTAACTCGTTATACTATGTGGGCAGGGTTAATTGCAGGGGTATTATTGACGCTGGTCTATTTGTCATTGTTTAAGCTTGGTGAGAATAGTGGTTCGTTAATTCCAAACCCTGCTGATGGCGCTGACATTTTACATACCTATGTCCAATATACTTTTGGTAATTACGGTAGCTTCTTCCTCGCGGTATTAATATTTGTTGCTTGTATGGTAACTGCCGTCGGCTTAACTTGTGCTTGTGCAGAGTTCTTCAGCCGGTATGTACCGATTTCTTACCGTAAACTGGTATTGATCCTAGGTGTGTTCTCCATGGTGATCTCAAACTTAGGTTTGAGTAAGTTAATCGCCTTCTCATTACCCGTGCTAGTTTCAATTTATCCACCTTGTATTGTCTTAATTTTATTAAGCTTTACATTGAAGTGGTGGAAAAACCCAACGATAGTGATTGCGCCGACAATGTTAGTCAGCTTTGTGGTCGGTCTAATTGGCGCCGTAAAAGCGTCAGATCATCTGAAAGGTTATATTCCTGAATGGATGACTGCAATGCCACTGTATAAGCAAGATTTAGTCTGGGTATTACCAACTGTTGTTGTGATGGTCGTGGCAATTTTATGCGATAAGTTTGTGGCACCCGCTGCGCAGCATAAACAAGTATAGTAATTTCAATTATTGAATCGAAGGGCCGCTAATGTTAGCGGCCTTTTTTTGTGTAACCAGAGCGGTTACATAACTCGTTTTGAATGGGGCTAATGATATTTTTTGTTGAAGTTAGTACGGAGTACTAGTAAATTGGATAGGAAATGCGCAAGGAGGTGCAAATGAATTATTTAGAGTTTGTTGAAACTAGAATTTTTAGTCAGCAACGTAAACTAATTATGGAAGATAATGAATTTCAATTATTTCAGGCCTTCTTATTAGAAAACTATGAGTATGGTGACGTAATAAGCCGCTCTGGAGGATGTAGAAAAATACGTTGGAGAGCCTTAAATAAAGGAAAACGTGGTTGTGTTAGGGTTATCTATTATAACAGAACCATGAGCGGTAGGTTGTATTTGCTTACGATTTATACTAAGAACGCAAAGGAAGATTTGAATGAACAAGAAAAAGCGATTTTACGAGCAATCATTCAAAAGCTTGCTTAATGGTTAAATATACTCGTAATCTTTCAAGTTGCAGCGGTGTTGATTACGCTCAGATAGCCGAGTCACATAGTTTATCTATGCTTTCCGTCTATCTTCCTTTATCACCTAACTGCCGCTCGAATTATTTAAAATATAGAATTGAATGAGTTATGTAATAAGGATAATGGTATGGGAAAAAAGCTTTTTGACGATTTAGTGAGTAGCTTAGAAGAGATGGTTGCTATCGAGAAAGGTGAATTAGTTCCTGCTAGTGAAAATATTCATCGCTTCGAACTACCAGATGTTAAAGCTATTCGTAAACACTCTGGTATGAAACAACAAGAGTTTGCAGAAGCGATAGGTTCTAGTGTTGATTTGGTCCGTAGCTGGGAACAACAACGTCGGTTTCCATCAGGAATGGCCCTCAAATTGTTGTATCTTTTAGAAAAGAAACCAAGCCTGATTAATGAGTTGAGGGCCATTCATATTTAATCCAACCCCATCAGTGAAGGGGTTGGATCCTTCGACAGCGATTAATCAACCCCAACTGCACTGCCTGCTGGGCGCCTTACGTCATTCGAGCCATAGATAAAGCCTTCGCGTACTTTTCCTGAAACAGCGGAATCATTACCCGAAGATTTGGCACTAACACCAGCGCCTTCAGGGATCGCGACCATAATCAACTCGGCAGCTCCCCATGGCGTTTGCTCAACCATCTGGTAACCCATTTTATCGAGGAGCGCTAAGGTGTCTTTAGAAACCCCTCTTTGCTCATAATAAACCTCATCAGGGAGCCATTGGTGATGAATACGTGGCGCATTAACGGCTTCTTGCGGTGGCATACCATGGTCGATAATATTTAAAGCGGTTTGCAGCGTAATTGAAATAATCCGTGAGCCTCCCGGTGAACCGAGAACTAAAAATACCTTGCCATCTTTCGTCACGATAGTCGGGCTCATGGATGATAATGGGCGTTTACCCGGTGCAATAGAGTTGCGTTCCCCTTGTACTAAGCCATATAAATTCTTCTCGCCGACTTTCGTGGTGAAATCATCCATTTCATCGTTTAAGAAGAACCCTGTCCCCGGAGGGATAACAACAGAGCCGAATCGGCCATTAATCGTATAAGTCGTTGAAACCGCATTTCCTTTTTCATCTACTACAGAGTAATGTGTTGTCTCTGGTTTTTCGTGTGGCCCTATTCCCGGTTGAACTTGGGTTGATGGCGTTGCTTGGTTGGGTTTGATTTCTTTGCGTAACTCTTCTGCATAAGCTTTACTGAGTAATTTTTCGGTTGGATTATCGACAAATTCAGGGTCACCAAGGAAGGTGTTTCTATCCATATAAGCATGGCGCATCGCTTCTGTAAGAGTATGAATATAGTCCGCAGAGTTAAAGCCCATTTCTTTGAGGTCATATCCTTCTAAAATATTAAGCGTTTGGCAGATAGTTACCCCGCCTGAACTAGGTGGTGGAGCAGAGATAAATTGATACCCTCTATAGGTACAACTGACAGGCGCTGTATCTGTAATTGTAAAATCCGCAAAATCTTTTGCTGTTAAGATACCACCATTTTTTTTCGATGCTTCTTCAACAATTTTGGGGATTTCTCCTTCATAAAAGGCAGATGGGCCATTTTTGGCAATTTTTTCTAGAGTGTTAGCTAAATCGGTTTGGACTAATAAGTCGCCTGGTTGGAAGGCACTGCCATCTGGTTTTAAGAAGATACGAGCCACTTCAGGGTCTTGTTTAAAACGTTCTGTTGTGGTGTCGAGAACATCGGTATCTGCACGGGTTAGAGTAAAGCCTTCTCTGGCTAATTTTATGGCAGGAGCCATCACCTGTTGGCGGCTCATTGTCCCGTATTTTTCTAAGGCATAGTCTAGGCCTTTAACGGTACCGGGTACGCCAGATGCGAGGTAGCCATACAAGCTGGCATCTTTAATCAATTTACCATCTTTATCTAGATACATATCTGCACTAGCGGCACCGGGGGCAGTTTCTCTAAAGTTGATGAATAAATCTTTGCCATCAGCTAGGTGAATAGTCATAAAGCCACCACCACCGATATTGCCGCAGCAAGGGTTAACAACGGCTTGTGCATACCCTACCGCAACAGCTGCATCAATGGCATTACCGCCTGATTTTAGAATATCAGCCCCAATTTGTGATGCTAAATGTTGGGAAGAAACGACCATGCCTTTTTTTGCTTCAACCGCAGGTTCGGAGGCGGCATATAGTTGACTGGAAACAAGTAAGGAAAGAAGTAGAACCGCAGGGCGTAATGATGTTTTTATCATTCGTATCTCCCAGTTAAGGTTAGGTGAGGTGTTCTATCGCACAAATATTCAATATGAATAATTTGTTAATTATTTGTGCTTTTAATGTATAGCACACAATAATACAAAACATTGAGTATTTGAGTTAAGAATTGTTAACTGAGTGGAATAATTGCTAGTAGGAAGAGAAAAGATAGACTTGGTTCACAAAAAGTAAAAAGCGGGCCTAATGCCCGCTTTTCAAAAACTCGCGTAACGAATTACAGTTTTGCAGAGTTTTTAGTCAGGTAGTCAGCAACGCCTTTTGGAGAAGCATTCATACCTTCTTGGCCTTTTTCCCACTGAGCTGGGCAAACATCACCGTGCTCTTCGTGGAATTGCAGCGCGTCAACCATACGCAGCATTTCGTCAATGTTACGGCCTAATGGCAGGTCATTAACGACTTGGTGACGGACAACACCGTTTTTGTCAACGAGGAAAGAACCACGCAGTGCAACGCCTGCATCTGGGTGTTCAATACCGTAAGCTTTGATGATTTCGCGTTTGATATCAGCAACCATTGGGTATTTAACTTCACCAATACCACCGTTATCTACTGGTGTTTTACGCCATGCGTTATGAACAAACTCAGAGTCAAAAGAAACACCTACAACTTCTACGCCACGTTTTTTGAATTCTTCGTAGCGGTGGTCGAATGCGATCAGCTCTGAAGGACAAACGAAAGTAAAGTCCATTGGCCAGAAAAAGATCACAGCTGGACGGCCGTTCAGGTGGGTTTTCAGGTTGAAGTTATCAACGATTTCACCATTACCTAAAACAGCTGCAGCAGTAAAGTCAGGGGCTTGACGTGTTACCAGAACCATAATTTACTCCTATGAGTTTGAATTAAAGTTTTTTGTCCTGTCTATTTAATCACTGATAAATAGTGTGGACATAGACTGCCAAAAGAATAGAAAAATATCTTTTGATAATAAAGACATTTAAACCGATTATTGTGATAGGTTTTGGCTATCAATCATACTGGTTTATTAAATTAATATCAATAAGATAGTTTTATTCCATTAAAGTGCAAGCTTTAATTTATTCCTTTGTGTTAATTGTGACATTTTGTACAAAAAAATGTTGCAGCGCATTAGCCATCATTTCTGGATAAAATTGAAAGAAAATATTTTCTAACGCATCATACTGAAATAAAAAGTCGTTAAATGAACCACTTAGCGCTCCAAGCTTGGGGCGCCTTCTCGCCATACCATTCAGTGATTTACCAATATAATTTTTATCCGCATAGCGTATCAGCCACTGCTGTGGCCAAAGGAATTCATTTAACTCCTGAAATTTTTCAGGAGTATGACAAAGTTGTGGCTCAATTATTGTTCGGCAGTCGCGTACAAAGCCCGCTAGCGATATTGATGGCTCAATAGTCGACCAGTGCAGCGACAAAAAATGATCCCAGACTAAATCCAAGGTTATGGGCGCAACACGGCGATATTCATCACGAAACAACAACTTAGCTTCTTTGACTAAAGGGTGGGTATCCGTAATGCGGTCGACGGCTCGATGCATAAAGATACCAGAGACAACTTCAGATGAATAAAGGCCCGTAGGGTTTCCGCGGACGTAGTCAGCCATGATGTTGCCGAGCAAGGAGCTGTCAGCGAGGTGGGCCAGGTGGAGGTGCGCTAAATAATTCACTTTAAAATGTCCGTCGTCTTTCAAACCACAGGGGTGTTAGCTTCGTAAAGCCACCCGAATCACATACTCATGTATGCTCATCGGGATATCTTTACTTGCTGCTTACCTGTGATTCGAAATCCATAGGACATGCAGCGCAGCTTAGCTAGCTTTTTGATTGCTCAAACTATAGCAGTAATTATGTTGAATTCGAAACTCACAGGACATTACTTGGCAGAGGAATAAAGAATTCCTCTAATTCGAAATTCATGGGGTATCAGTACTGAGAGAAAAAAATAAAAAAGTCGAAATAAATTTGTCATGAAAGTTTATTGAAATTGAAATAATTCATTCTTTGAATGAACAAATAGCGTACAGAATTTTTTGCTAACAAAATATTTGTTAAATAATGGTGTTTTTCTGTACTATTTTACGCTTATTTCTTGCGCCAAAGTCAGCGCGGCACTAGACTAGTCGCCTGTTTTTTTAGATTGATGTCAATACAATGCGTGTTTCTGATTTTACTTTTGAATTACCTGAAGAACTGATTGCCCATTATCCGCAGGCTGAACGTAGTTCTTGCCGCTTATTAAGTCTCGATGGCGGTTCAGGGCAGCTCACGCATGGTGTTTTTACCGATATTCTAGAAAAATTGGAGCACGGTGACTTGCTAGTGTTCAATAACACTCGCGTGATCCCTGCACGGTTATTTGGGCGCAAAGTTAGCGGTGGTAAAATTGAAGTTCTGATTGAGCGTATGCTAGATGAACACCGCGTATTAGCCCATGTTAGGGCATCAAAAGCGCCAAAAGAAGGGGCTGAATTACTGTTAGGTGAAGATGAAAGCGTGAAGGCGACCATGGTCGCGCGTCATGGTGCATTGTTTGAACTGTGCTTTGATGATGAACGTGATGTATTAAGCATTCTAAACCAAATTGGTCATATGCCTCTGCCGCCTTATATTGATCGCCCTGATGAAGAGTCAGATAAAGAACTTTATCAAACCGTGTATAGTGAAAAACCAGGGGCTGTCGCAGCACCAACGGCAGGTTTACACTTTGATGAGCCGTTACTTGAAGCATTGCGCCGAAAAGGCGTAGAAATGACGTTTGTGACATTGCATGTGGGAGCCGGTACCTTTCAACCAGTACGTGTTGATACTATCGAAGATCACATTATGCATTCTGAATATGCAGAAGTGCCACAAAAGGTCGTGGATGCCGTTTTAGCCTGTAAAGCTCGAGGTAATCGCGTTATCGCCGTTGGAACGACGTCTGTTCGGTCACTAGAAAGTGCCGCAAAAGCAAGCCAAGACGCTTTAATTGCTCCATTTTTTGATGATACCCAAATCTTTATTTACCCTGGGTATGAATATCAGGTGATAGATGCACTAATCACCAACTTCCACTTACCTGAATCTACATTAATTATGTTGGTTTCTGCGTTTGCTGGATATAAAAACACCATGAATGCATACGAAGAAGCCGTTAAACAAAAATACCGTTTCTTTAGTTATGGTGATGCTATGTTTATTACCCCCAATACAAACGCTCGATTTGAGAAAATTGGTGAGTAATCAGTTTTATAAGCGGTGGCATCGGCTGCTTGCTTAGCAAATTAATATTATCGATAGCAACAGACTGTTTTTCTGCTGCTAGGAGGCAAATGTGAAATATGAATTACAAACGACTGACGGCAATGCACGCCGTGGTCGCTTAGTATTTGAGCGCGGCGTGGTGGAAACCCCTGCATTTATGCCAGTAGGAACCTACGGTACAGTCAAGGGGATGGCCCCTGAAGAAGTGAAAGAAACTGGCGCTCAAATCTTATTAGGGAATACTTTCCACCTGTGGTTACGTCCGGGTCAAGAAATTATGAAGTTACATGGTGACCTCCATGACTTTATGCAATGGCAAGGGCCAATTTTAACCGATTCAGGTGGCTTTCAGGTCTTTAGTCTTGGTGCGATGCGCAAAATTAAAGAAGAAGGTGTGCATTTTCGCAACCCTATCAACGGTGAAAAAGTTTTCCTAAGCCCTGAAAAATCGATGGAAATTCAGTATGACCTCGGCTCAGATATTGTCATGATTTTTGACGAGTGTACGCCGTATCCAGCAGATTGGGACTATGCAAAAACATCAATGGAAATGTCGTTGCGTTGGGCTGCACGTAGCCGCCAACGCTTTGACGAACTAAACAATAAAAATGCTTTGTTCGGTATTATTCAAGGTAGTGTTTACGAAGATTTACGTGATATTTCAGTTAAGGGACTGGTGGAAATCGGCTTTGATGGGTACGCTGTAGGCGGCTTAGCCGTAGGCGAACCGAAAGAAGATATGCACCGAATTTTAGAACATGTCTGCCCGCAAATTCCAGCTGACAAACCTCGTTATTTAATGGGAGTTGGCAAACCTGAAGATTTAGTTGAAGGGGTTCGCCGTGGTATCGATATGTTCGATTGTGTGATGCCAACACGAAATGCACGAAATGGGCATTTATTTGTGACAAATGGCGTGGTAAAAATTCGTAATGCTAAGTATAAATCAGACACATCAACACTGGATGCTGATTGTGACTGCTATACTTGTCGTCATTATAGCCGTGCTTATCTGCATCACCTTGATAGATGTAATGAAATCCTTGGTGCAAGGCTCAATACCATCCATAATTTACGTTATTACCAGCGTTTGATGGCAGGTATTCGCCAAGCCATTGAAAATGGGAATTTTGAAGAGTTTGCTAAAGATTTTTACCAAAAGATTGGTAAACCCGAACCTTCATTAAATATCGAGTGAATTTAAGTGCGAAATGCCACTAATCTGTGTAGCATATCAAACTTAGCTTTTTTGTATGTAAAATTGCTTTCAATAAAACAATGAGGAAAGTTGAATGAGTTTTTTTATTTCTGAAGCAGCGGCGTCAGCAGGTGCACCAGCGCAAGGTAGTCCATACACCATGGTTATCATGCTTGTTGTTTTCGCGCTGATCTTCTATTTCATGATTTTGCGTCCACAGCAAAAACGTGCGAAAGAACACCGTAAATTGATGGAATCTATCACTAAAGGTGATGAAGTTTTAACAACTGGCGGTTTAATCGGGCGTGTAACTAAAGTGTCTGAAACCGGTTATGTGGTTCTTGAGTTGAGTGAGAACACAGAAGTAACCATCAAACGTGATTTCGTTGCTGCTGTTTTACCTAAAGGCACAATGAAAGCAATTTAATTCTGATTCTCCCGAAGGGAACTGCCGTGCTAAACCGTTATCCTTTGTGGAAGTATCTGATGTTGATCTTTGCGATCCTCATCGGTTTGCTTTATGCACTTCCAAACCTATATGGTGAGGATCCGGCTGTTCAGATCACTGGCGTGCGGGGAACCGCCGCCAATGAACAAACGCTGATCCAAGTCCAAAAATCGTTAAAAGACGATAAAATTGAGAGTAAATCTATCTCTCTAGAAAATGGGGCAATTTTAGCCCGATTCAACAACTCTGATGTTCAGTTACGTGCGCGTGAAGTGATCATGAATGCACTGGGTGACCAGTATGTTGTTGCATTAAACCTTGCACCTGCAACGCCTAAGTGGCTCGAAGCGATCGGTGGTGAACCGATGAAGCTTGGTCTTGATCTGCGTGGTGGGGTTCACTTCCTGATGGAAGTTGATATGGACACTGCATTAGGTAAATTGCAGGAACAAAACATGGATGGTTTGCGTAATGACCTGCGTCAAGAAGGCATTGCGTACTCTTCTATTCGTAAAGGCAATGATTACAGCGTGGAAGTTCGTTTCCGTAACGCGGACGATCGTAGCCAAGCTGAAAAAGCATTGTCTCGTAAATACCCAGACTTAGTCTTTAGTGATGGCAGCGATAACACCATGATTGCTGTTATGACCGACGAGCGTTTACGTGAAGCACGTAACTATGCAGTTTCTCAGAACATTACTATTATTCGCAACCGTGTAAACCAATTAGGTGTTGCGGAGCCACTCGTTCAACGCCAAGGTGCTGACCGAATTGTGGTTGAATTACCCGGTATCCAAGATACTGCTCGCGCAAAAGAAATTTTAGGTGCGACTGCGACATTAGAATTCCGTTTGGTGAATACTTCAGTCGATTCTTCCGCAGCAGAAAGTGGCCGTGTACCAGGTGATTCAGAAGTTAAATATGACCGTGAAGGCATGCCTTACGTTTTATATAAGCGTGTGATCTTAACGGGTGACCATATTACGGACTCAACCTCTGAAGCGGATGAAAATGGCCAACCACAAGTGAGTATCAGTCTTGATAGTGCTGGTGGTTCTATCATGTCTGACTTTACACGTGATAACCAAGACAAGCTGATGGCAACGCTGTTTGTTGAATACAAAGACAGTGGTAAAAAAGATGCAACTGGCCGTTCAATTTTGGTGAAAGATGAAAAGGTCATCAATGCGGCACGTATTTCTGCGCGTTTTGGTAGCAAATTCCGTATTACGGGTATTACTAACGGTACTGAAGCTCGCCAGCTTTCATTACTGTTACGTGCTGGTGCGTTGATTGCGCCAATCCAAATTGTTGAAGAACGTACCATTGGTCCAACACTGGGTATGCAAAATATCGAGCAAGGGCTGAAAGCATGTATCGCAGGCCTGTTAGCTTCTATCCTGTTTATGATTATTTATTATCGTAAATTTGGTCTGATTGCGAGTAGTGCGCTGTTAGCAAACTTGGTGTTAATTGTTGGTGTGATGTCCTTATTACCGGGGGCAACACTGACCATGCCAGGTATTGCGGGGATTGTATTAACCCTTGCAGTTGCAGTCGATGCTAACGTTCTTATTAACGAACGGATTAAAGAAGAGCTCAAGAACGGTCGATCTGTTCAGCAAGCGATTCATGAAGGGTATAAAGGCGCCTTCTCAAGTATTACAGACGCAAACTTAACGACACTTATTACTGCGATTATTCTATATGCAGTGGGTACTGGGTCTATTAAAGGCTTTGCGATTACGACAGCGATTGGTGTCGCAACCTCTATGTTTACAGCTATCGTCGGTACACGTGCTATCGTGAACCTGCTTTACGGCGGTAAACGTATTAACAAGCTGTCAATTTAAGGAGCACGTTGTGGCACAGGATTATACTGTTGAACAATTGAACTATGGTCGTAAAGTTTATGACTTTATGCGCTGGGACAACGTTGCCTTTAGCATTTCTATCGTATTACTGATTGCTTCTTTTGTGATTATCGGCATCAAGGGTTTTAACTGGGGCTTAGATTTTACAGGTGGTACGGTAATTGAAATCAACTTAAGTCAGCCAGCTGATTTGGATAAAATTCGTGATAGTTTGTCTAACTCGAACCATAAAGATCCACTAATCCAAAACTTTGGTAGCAGCCGCGACATCATGATCCGTATCCCGCCTATTGAAGGCACCGCGGGTCAAGAAGTCGGCAAAGAAATTATCACGATTATCAACCAAAGTGTGGATGATAAAGCAACCGTAAAACGCATTGAATTCGTGGGGCCAAGTGTTGGGGCTGAATTGGCGCAAACAGGGGCTTTGGCTCTGTTAACTGCGTTGATTTGTATCCTAATCTATGTTGGGTTCCGTTTTGAATGGCGCTTGGCTGCGGGTGCCGTGCTATCTCTTGCGCATGACGTGGTGATTACTTTAGGTATTCTGTCTTTGTTCCATATTGAGATAGATATGACTATCGTGGCGTCATTGATGTCGGTTATCGGTTACTCGCTGAATGACAGTATCGTTGTATCAGACCGTATCCGTGAAAACTTCCGTAAAATTCGTCGTGGGACACCGTACGAAATCATGAACGTCTCTTTGACGCAAACATTGAGCCGTACCATTATGACATCAGCAACCACATTATTAGTGGTTCTGATGCTATACCTGTTCGGTGGCGCAATGTTGGAAGGCTTCTCATTGGTTATGTTAATCGGTGTAACTATCGGTACTATCTCATCTATTTACGTGGCTTCTGCATTAGCACTGAAGATGGGTATGAAGCGTGAACACTTGATGCAAGCGAAAGTCGAAAAAGAAGGTGCAGACCAAGAGTCGTTACTGCCTTAGTTTTAAAAACGATGAGTAACTAAGCCAATTAGGCTCAAAATAGTTCGTGTTGTAGGTAGGCGGCAAGTGTAATTAATCCCTAGGATCATACATAAAGTATGTGACTAGGGTTAATAAACGATGCCAATACCCCTACGACGCGAAATATGAAGAGCAACGAGAACACCCTAGGAGGCATCTTCTAGGGTGTTTTTTCTCGCATAGTAGGGTAAACTATCTCCCCCTAAATAGATTCAGGAAACGCTATGCACTGCCCATTCTGCTCAGCTGTAGATACGAAAGTTATTGACTCGCGTCTGGTCGGTGAAGGGTCCCAAGTCCGTAGACGCCGCCAATGCTTACTGTGCCATGAACGCTTCACAACCTTTGAAGTGGCTGAACTTGTCATGCCTAGAGTCATTAAAAGCGACGATATTCGTGAGCCTTTTGATGAAGAAAAGCTTAATCGTGGTATGCAAAAGGCATTAGAAAAACGGCCTGTAAGTTCTGATGATATTGAACAAGCTATTATTTCTATTAAATCCCAGCTTAGGGCTACCGGGGAACGTGAAGTCCCGTCGAAATTAATTGGCAGTTTGGTTATGGATGAGCTGAAAAAGCTCGATAAAGTTGCCTATATCCGTTTTGCTTCTGTTTACCGCAGCTTTGAAGATGTGCGTGAATTTGGCGAAGAAATCGCTAAATTACAGGATTAACGCCAATGATTGAACAAGACAACATGTATATGGCTCGTGCTTTTGAGTTGGCACGAAAAGGGCGTTTTACCACATCACCTAATCCAAATGTCGGGTGTGTGATTGTGCGTGATGGTACTATTGTCGGTGAAGGGTATCATCAAAAAGCGGGGGAACCCCACGCAGAAGTCCATGCACTAAGGATGGCAGGAGATAAAGCGCAAGGGGCAACGGCTTATGTCACCCTTGAGCCTTGCAGTCATCACGGTCGTACCCCACCTTGTGCAGAGGCGCTGATCAAAGCGGGTGTAAGCCGCGTTGTTGCTGCCATGCAAGACCCAAACCCTCAAGTTGCGGGCCGTGGCCTGTATATGTTGTCGCAAGCAGGGATTGAAACGCACAGTAATGTTTTACTAGATGATGCTGAAGCGGCAAACTGCGGCTTTTTAAAACGTATGCGTACCGGGTTTCCTTATATCCAGTTGAAACTTGCCGCTTCACTCGATGGCAAAACCGCCCTTGAATCAGGGGAAAGTAAATGGATTACCAGCTCGGCAGCTCGCAAAGATGTACAAGCTCTTCGAGCCGAGGCTAGCGCTATCTTAAGTACGAGCAGCACGGTTGTTGCTGATGACCCTTCTTTAACGGTACGTTGGAACGAGCTCCCATCAGACATCCAACAAGTTTATCCAGAAAACCAAGTGCGCCAGCCCATTCGTATTGTGTTGGATAACCACAATCGTGTGACTTCTGGCCATAAAGTCACTCAATTAGATGGTGAATGCTGGTTAGTGCGTTCAAACCCAGATGAAAATGCAGTATGGCAAGGGCAAGTTGAGCAACTCGCTGTTCCTGCTGATGAAAACGGCACCGATCTCGTTATTTTGATGATGCAATTGGCTAAACGTAATGTGAATAGCATTTGGGTTGAAGCAGGGGCAAAACTTGCAGGCTCATTGCTTAAGTTAGGTTTAGTGGATGAGCTGATTGTCTATATTGCGCCTAAATTATTAGGAAATAGCGCTCGAGGTCTGGTGGACTTCCCACCGCTTAATGCCCTTATTGATGCGCCAAAATTTGAATTTACAGAAGTGAAGCAAGTCGGGCCAGACCTACGCGTCAGGCTTCGTCCCGTATGGTAAGTGGTTTTTTTGAAAATCATACGTACGATACACGAAAGAATGTGATAAAATCCGCGCCCCGCGGGTTATAATTAATATTAGAGGAAGGCTATGAACGTAATTAAAGGTGTTGTTGCTGCTCCACAAGCGCGTGTTGCTATCGCTATCGCTCGTTTTAACAACTTTATTAATGATAGTCTGCTGGAAGGTGCTGTTGATGCGTTAGAGCGCATTGGTCAGGTTTCAAATGACAACATCACAATTGTGTGGGTTCCAGGCGCTTATGAGCTACCGTTGACCACAAAAGCATTAGTTGAAACTAATAAATATGATGCAGTAATTGCATTAGGTACCGTTATTCGTGGTGGTACAGCTCACTTTGAATATGTTGCAGGTGAATGTAGTTCCGGCCTATCTCATGTCGCGATGAACAGTGAAGTGCCAGTGACTTTTGGTGTGTTAACCACTGAAAATATCGAACAAGCCATTGAACGTGCGGGTACTAAAGCAGGTAATAAAGGTGCTGAAGCTGCACTGACAGCACTTGAAATGATTAATGTAATTAAGGCCATCAAAGGCAAATAATACACAATTAGCTCTTTGTTGCCGTTTTTTCGCCACAATGGTGTAGATAACGCAATGCAACAAGTGTTTTTTGTGTACAGTTTTTAAATTTAAGGGGAATCTTGTGAAACCTGCTGCTCGTCGCCGCGCTCGTGAGTGTGCTGTACAGGCCATTTATTCATGGCAATTATCTGGCAATCCAATTGCTGAAGTGGAATATGAGTTTATTGCTGAACAGGATATGTCAGACGTTGACGTAAACTATTTTCGTGAACTGTTATCAGGTGTTGCGACCAACGCGACAAAACTTGATCAACTGATGGCGCCTTATTTATCTCGTCAGCTAGAAGAGTTAGGGCAGGTAGAAAAAGCGATTTTACGTGTCTCTATGTTTGAATTAAGTTTCCGTGAAGACGTACCTTATAAAGTTGCAATCAACGAAGGTATTGAATTAGCGAAAGTTTTTGGCGCAGAAGATAGCCATAAATTTGTTAACGGTGTATTAGACAAAGCGGCACCTGCAGTTCGTCGTAAAAAATAATAATATCAGGGTTCCCTCCTGTAGCACTACGGTAATAAATAGGTAGGCTGGGTTCCAGTCTACCTTTGTGTTTATATGCTCGCGATATTTCAATGACAGGTGAGCGAAGAATAATTGTAGCCAATTAGATACGCTGTTTAGGTTAGCAATTGTGTGCTATTTACCTATTATTGAATTATTAGGGTGTAAATTATTTGCTTCGTCTCAAACGAAAATAGATATAGCGAAAACGGAAAATCTACCATGTCATATGGCGAATTTGACCTCATCGCGCGTTATTTTAACCGTCAAACCACTAACCGACGTGATGTTAATATCGGTATTGGCGATGATTGTGCGTTGATGACCATTCCAGAAAAACAGCAACTTGCAGTAAGTACTGACACTCTCGTTTCTGGTATCCATTTCCTACCTACCATTTCACCGGCTGATCTTGCTTATAAATCATTAGCATCTAATTTAAGTGACCTTGCAGCGATGGGCGCAGACCCTGCATGGGTTTCCTTAGCCATTACATTGCCTTGTGTTGATTGCGATTGGTTGCAATCTTTCAGTGATAGCTTGTTTGAACAGCTTAATTATTATGGAATGCAATTGATTGGTGGTGACACAACTCGTGGGCCAATGAGTTTAACGTATACGGTTCATGGTTTAGTACCAAATGGTAAGGCGATGTCTCGCGCAGGAGCGCGTAATGGCGATTGGATTTATGTCACTGGTACTCTCGGTGATAGCGCGGCAGGCTTAGCTATTTTGCAAGACAAACTGAATGTTGAAAATGTAGAGCATCAAGAATGGCTAATTGCGCGCCATTTACGTCCGCAGCCACGGATTTTACAAGGCCAAGCGTTGAGAAACCTGGCTTCTTCTGCAATTGATATTTCGGATGGTTTAGTTTCCGATCTTAACCATATCTTGAAAGCGAGTGGTTGTGGTGCACGGATTAATTTAGATGCATTGCCTCAATCAGAAGCGTTGAAACAAAGTTGTAGTATTGAGCAAGGGCGTTTATGGTCTTTGAGTGGTGGTGAAGATTACGAACTCTGTTTTACTGTTCCTGAAATTAATCGTGGAGCGTTAGAGATGGCATTAGCGCATACGGGGTCAGGCTTTACGTGTATCGGGCAAATTAAGCCGCAGTCTGAAGGAATTAGCTACTTTTGCAATAACCAAGAAGTTGATGTAAACCTAAAAGGTTTCGATCATTTTGTTTCGGAAGGTGCATAGAATGGCAAGTCGCCAAGAAAAAGCAGAAGCAAAAAAACGGCTGAATATGCGTAACCCTTGGCACTTATTGGCTACGGGTTTTGGTAGTGGCCTTTCGCCCATTGTGCCTGGCACAATGGGCTCTCTTGCTGCGATACCTTTCTGGTTATTAATGGCAAACATGCCAATTTGGAGTGTGTGGGTACTCATTATCGTGGGTTTTTGGATTGGTTGCCTAATTTGCCAACGCACTTCCGACGATATGAAAATTCATGACCATGGCAGTATTGTTTGGGATGAATTTATTGGGATGTGGATTACGCTAATGGCGATCCCAGTTGTTGATTATGAGTGGGTCATTACCGCCTTCTTTATTTTCCGCATTTACGACATGTGGAAGCCATGGCCAATACGGTTTTTTGACCGAAAAGTCAGCGGCGGTTTTGGTATTATGATTGACGATATCATTGCGGCGATTTTTGCTTATGTCACTATTTGGTTGTTGGTTTGGTATGACATTATGCCATTCTCAACCAACTAAATATGCGTCATATTTTGCGCTGTGGCGTTGTTGGCTGCGTTCGGTTACCCGAATCACATACTTGTGTATGCTCATCGGGATAACCTCGATTGCCGCCTAGCCACAACCCAAACTATTTAGCGTATTGGTATTTATCGTATTTCAAACTAAATACGCGTCATATTTCAAATTGTAGGGGTGTTGGCTTCGCTTATTCGCCCTAGTCACATACTTGTGTATGCTCCTAGGGTCTTATTCGCTTGCCGCCTACCTACAATCTGAACTATTTAGCGTATAAATACGTGTCATATTTCAAATTGTAGGGGTGTTGGCTTCGCTTATTCGCCCTAGTCACATACTTGTGTATGCTCCTAGGGTCTTATTCGCTTGCCGCCTACCTACAATCTGAACTATTTAGCGTATAAATACGTGTCATATTTCAAATTGTAGGGGTGTTGGCTTCGCTTATTCGCCCTAGTCACATACTTGTGTATGCTCCTAGGGTCTTATTCGCTTGCCGCCTACCTACAATCTGAACTATTTAGCGTATAAATACGTGTCATATTTCAAATTGTAGGGGTGTTGGCTTCGCTTATTCGCCCTAGTCACATACTTGTTTATGCTCCTAGGGTCTTATTCGCTTGCCGCCTACCTACAATCTGAACCATTTAGCGTATAAATACGTTTATATTTGATGTGATTGCATATCGTGGTGACTTCTTTTACTTCTTTTTGCGCCGAATACCCATCACTGAGGTTTGTGCTAAGGTTAACCCTTTGGTTTCTGGTGCAAATAGAATCGAAACAATTAGCCCGAGTAAAGAAACGCCTGCCCCCATTAATACCACCGAACTGACACCGTATTTAGTGATAAACAGCGGTAATGCCCACGTTGAAAAAATGGTTCCAATACGGCTGATGGACATTATTACCCCAACGGCAGAGGCTCGAATATCTGTTGGAAACAGTTCATTAGGGTAGAGCCATTGTAAAATACCCGGCCCGCCGGAGAAGAAAGCGTAAATGCCAAACATAATAATCACAAGGCAAATACCGAGGTTTGAGAATAGCCCAAGTATGGCAAGTGCAAGGGTCATAATCGCAAAGCTACCAATCAATAGTGGCCGCCGGCCCATTTTATTTAACCAATACATCGCGGGTAAACAGCCTAACATAAAGAATAAGCTAATAACCACGTTACCCAGTGCGGCATTTTTCCCCTGATCCCAGCCCAATTGCCCAACAATTTGTGGGCCAAAGGTGTAAATTGCAAACATCGGGATCACTTGACAGGTCCAAATAATGGCAGTGAATAGAACAAAAGAAAAATGGCGCTTAGTGAATAATTGAAGAAAGTGTGTTTTTTGTTGTTCTTCGGCTTCAAATATTACGGGTTGGCCAAATAACTTTTCCATCATTTTTTCACATTCTTTAACGCGCCCTTTGCGGATCAACCAAAGAGGTGATTCAGGTAAATCAAAACGACCAATCAAAATAATAATACAGGGGATCACTGAGCTACCAAGCATCCAGCGCCAGCCATCTTCCACGTCATATAGCATATAGCCGACGAGATTGGCACAGGTTGCACCCACATACCACATTGCCGCAATAAACCCGACAGCAAATGCGCGCTGTTTAGTATTGGAAAACTCAGTGATCATTGACGTTGCAATTGGATAGTCCGCACCTATTACTATCCCGATTAAGAACCGCATGATAAGCAGCTCCATCGGTGTTGAGACAAACATGGTCGCCACTGAAATAGCACCAATGGCAACAATATCAATTAAAAACATTTTACGACGACCGACTTGGTCGCAAATATAGCCGAATAGAGAAGTACCGATGAATAGGCCCGCTAATGTTGCAGCGCCTAATAAGCCAATCCATTTACTACTTAAGCTTAATACGGGTGTGAGTTGTTCTAAGGCAACGCCGATCAGGACTAATACATAACCATCCAGAAAAGGCCCTCCACTGCCCCAAAGCATAATCCGCCGATGAACGGAGGAAAATTGGATATCATCAAAACTTTTTGGTTTCATTATGCATCCCAGTGTCAGCGTAAATAACCGCTTGAAAACTCTCGAAGTTATTAGCTCCGAGAGTTATGCTAAATAAATCAGCCGTAACGAAATTCAATACCGAAAGTGCCGCGTGGGTATTCCCATTTTTCTAATGCGCTACCTAAGCCAAGAATGCGGCAGGTTCCACATTCAAGACAACCGGCATAATCGAAACGTACTGAGCCGTCCTCTTGTTTTTTATATAATCCCGCTGGGCAAGCTTTAGTTAATGTTTCGAGCACATTCATATCTGGATGCTCTTTTATCACAATATGCGGGTTTTCTTCATCGACATTAAATTTATTAATGCCGAGTTTGACATCAACGTTGACTGGATTACTCATATTGCTCTGACTCCTTTAATTCCATCTTTGAGCAAATTCATAAAGCCCACTTTCTTCGCGTGTTGTAACATGGTCTTACGTAAAGGCACAGGAGCTTCATCTGAAATAGTGAAGAGTTTTTTGGCAATACCAACCGCCATTTCTGGGTAAGCAGAAAACATGCGCGGGTTATCCAAAAACTCAGGCATTTTTTGGTACATTTTCATGTCCCGCAGTGGGCCTTCGTTGAGCAGTGTGAGGTATTGATTTAAATTTTGTTTGCTGAAATCGTCAGTTTTCATTGCGCTAAGTACCGCTTTTGCTGCCGCTTCACCTGAAGCAACGGCTAAGTCCATACCTCGAATAGTAAAACCTAAATTCATACACATACCAGCCGCATCACCAGCAATTAATACCCCATCACGTACTAATTCTGACTGCATTTTTAAACCTGCTTCAGGAACAACGTGAGCGGCATATTCGACCATTTTTCCGCCTTCAATCAACGGTGCAACGGCGGGGTGCTGTTTAAAGTCTTCAAGCATTTGCGGAACAGATTTTTTAGCGTCTTTGATGTGGTGTAAGCCACAGACTAAACCTAAAGAAATAGTATCTTCATTGGTATAAAGGAAGCCTCCGCCCATCAAGCCATCGGTCGGTGAGCCTGCAAATAGCCAAGCAACGCCCTCGTTCTCATTTAAATTAAAGCGGTTGCACAACACATCTTTTGGTAGTTCAATTAATTCTTTAACCCCAACGGCAACATGTTCTGCATTGACGCGTTTTGTCATACCAAGTTGTTCTGCCAATAGTGAATTGACACCATCTGCTAAAATGACCACTTTAGCTTCAAGAACATCACCATCAGCCTCCACACCGACGACCTTGCCATCACGTTCAACTAACTTATCAACTCGAATACCCGTAATACACTGTGCACCAGCATTTTCGGCCTGTTCAACTAGCCATGGATCCAATTTACCGCGTAGTACAGACCAAGACGTTTCATCAGGGCTTTGTTCTGAGCCATTTTGGAAATCAACTGTAACAGCGCCAGTTTCGGTCATAAACGACAGTTTTTCGCGTGTGATCATGCGCTCAATAGGCGCTTCTTGGGTAAAGCCTGGAATAATGCGTTCTAAGCTATGGGCATACATTCGCCCACCTGTTACGTTTTTACCGCCCGCGTAGTTTCCTCTTTCGATTAGGAGAACTTGCGCACCTTCACGGGCAAGCACCAATGCAGCCACAGAGCCGGCTAGGCCTGCACCTACAATGATTGCATCAAAAATATCATCGGACATAGTTTCTCCAAAGGTCACTAAAACAGTGAGGAAAATGCCTCACTGTTATTGAGTTTATTTCGCCAGTTGTTGCGTTAAAGCAGGTAAGATTTTGAACAGATCGCCTACTATCCCGTAGTCAGCAAATTGGAAAATAGGGGCATTTTTATCTTTGTTGATAGCGACGATAGTTTGTGCGCCATTCGCACCGACCATATGTTGAATTTGCCCTGAAATGCCGACGGCAAGATAAAGTTCAGGTTTGAGCATTAAGTTGGAAATACCCACATAGCGCTCATGTTCCATCCATTTTTCATTTTCTGCGACTTGGCGGGAACAAGCGATTTCAGCACCTATTGTGTCGGCAAGCGTTTTAGCAATAGCGATGTTTTCTTGACTACCAATACCCCGTCCTATACTGACAACTAAGCGTGCTTTATCTAATTCAACTGAGCTACCTGCTTTTTTCTGAATCGAGGTACGTACAATAGATTGTTTTGGTTCGACCCATTGTGTAGCTTGAGCCGTGCCGTTACGTGATGCATCACTTGGGGCTGCTTCAAATGTACCAGAGGTAAGTGTTGCAATTGAAAATGCGCTATCTAGAGTCTCTTGACCGAAGGCGAGACCACCGTAAACCATATGTTTAATTGCAGGTTTTCCAGATTCGATTGTAACTGCTGTTGCATCGTTAGAGACGACTGCTTGTAGTCTAGCCCCTAAGCGTGCTGCTAGTAATTTACCTCTACGGGTATTCGGTAACAGTAATAAACCTTTATCACCATGCTGTTTGATGGTTGAAACGATAGTGTCTGCATAATCTTCAATAATACGGTCGTCGGGTTTACCTGCTAATTGAAAAACTTGGGTCGCACCAAGTTGAAAAGCTTGTGAGCTTTGCGCTTCATCTAGGGCGAAAACATTGACTTGCTCACCAAGGGTGAGAGCACCGCCGATAAGTTCAGGCAAACGGGAAGTCATGTCACTAAATACCCAAACGGTTGATAATTTGCTCATAACTCCTCCGATTAAATGATTTTTCTTAAATGTTCTGCAAATTGCGCAATTTGGTCATCTCCATCACCTTCAATAATGATTCGCTGGCGAACTTTTTGTTTAGGCGCTGAGATAGATTGAGACGATAATGCGGCAACGTTATCTAAGCCAATATCTGCCATCGTCCAAGTTTGGACGGGTTTTTTAGCAGCACCTAAGATGGCTTTCATGGATGGAATAACGGGAACGTTAATATCGGAGGTAACAGCGATAATGGCTGGTAATGGAAGGGATAACGTTTCAATTTCGTCTTCCAGTTCACGCTCTACAATCACCGTATCGGCTGTGATAGAAACAATGTTTTTCACACCATTAATGGCAGGAACTTGCAGGGTTTCACCTAATAAAATACTCACTTGTTGTGCATTGAGATCTGCGGAACCATCACCGCAAATAATTAAATCAAAGCCCACTTTCTGTGCCGCGGCACCAAGGGTAATCGCAGTTTGATGGGGCAGTGCATGCTCAAGTTGGTCATCAATCACAACAACCAGCTCATCTGGGCCACGCGATAGCACATCTTTACGTGCTTTCATATTCGTGAGTGCTTTACCACCAATACTTAACGCAATTACTTTGCTGTCTGCTTGCTGCGCTTTTATTTGGTTGGCAGTTTCAATTGCATTTAAATCATATTGACTGATTTTGGTATCGGCACGTGAAAAATCTAAAGAACCATCTGAGCTATTTACAATAATATCTTGTTCATCAGGAACAGATTTATAGCATGTAATAATATTCATTACATCTCCTAAAATAATATTAATAAATATGATCCGTTTCGGTTTCGGATTATATAATTATCATGATCTGGATATTTAAAAATAAAACCTAAGTCACCAATATTGAAAACCTTAAATTAAAGGGAGTTTAATTACTCATACTGATACCCTACTCACCAATATTATAAAAATCACCTAGTTATCAATGAAATGTTCAATATTGCTACCTGAATCACCAATACTGAAGGTATTTAATAACATTAACGTTACACAATATTTTATCTCTATGTATTTATTGGTATTTAGAGTTATTTTAAATAGAAAAAACAATAACAATTATTTATCACGAATAATATTGTGACCTTAATAACAGAATTGTTAATGGGGACTAGACATGATTTAGATAGAATTTGAATTAATACTTAATTAGGTTTCTCGGGATTTAATAATAAATATAAGTTTTAAATAAATGTAAGTATGAGGTTATGTATTAGGTGTTGAGAATAATATCTATTTTAAAACTTATGTATTAAATAATAAATTGGGATCGAACTATGAGCAAAGAAAATAAAAAAGGTGGGATAGAACCGAAGGTTTTTTTTCCACCGTTGATCATTGTTGGACTATTGTGTTGGTTAACTGTCCGTGACCTTGATGCTTCAAATGAAGTTATCAACCAAGTTTTCAGCTATGTCAC
Organism: Providencia sp. PROV048; assembly: GCF_033688165.1. Classification (NCBI taxonomy): domain Bacteria; kingdom Pseudomonadati; phylum Pseudomonadota; class Gammaproteobacteria; order Enterobacterales; family Morganellaceae; genus Providencia; species Providencia sp. PROV048. The sequence continues at coordinate 801,430 of NZ_CP096360.1, forward strand.
CAATGTGTGGGGCTGGGCATTTGAGTGGTATATGGTCGTGATGTTTGGTGGCTGGTTTTGGTTGATTTTAGGGCCATACGCTAAGAAACGCCTAGGAGAAGAGAAGCCTGAGTTTAGCCGAGCAAGCTGGATTTTTATGATGTTCGCATCTTGTACTTCGGCCGCCGTGCTGTTTTGGGGGTCGATTGAAATCTATTATTACGTTTCTGCACCGCCTTTTGGCTTTGAATCTTATTCAAATGAGGCCAAAAATATTGGGCTTGCATACAGCCTATTTCACTGGGGACCACTCCCATGGGCGACCTATAGCTTCTTATCTGTCGCATTCGGTTATTTCTTCTTTGTGCGCAAAATGGATGTTATTCGTCCAAGTAGTACGCTAGTTCCTCTGGTAGGGGAAAAACGGGTAAACGGGTGGTTTGGTACGCTTGTTGATAACTTCTATCTCGTTGCGTTGATATTAGCAATGGGAACTAGTCTAGGATTAGCAACACCGTTAGTTACTGAATGTATTCAATATTTATTTGGTATTCCTCATACCTTACAACTTGATGCCATCATCATTTTCTGTTGGATCATCCTAAATGCAATTTGTGTGGCTTTCGGCCTGCAAAAAGGGGTGAAAATTGCGAGTGACGTCCGTAGCTACCTGAGTTTCTTGATGTTGGGATGGGTATTTATTGTTGGTGGCGCTAGCTTCATTGTGAACTATTTCACCGATTCTATCGGTGTCCTAATGATGTATATGCCTCGCATGCTGTTTTATACCGATGCGGTAGGTAAAAGTGGCTTCCCACAAGGCTGGACAGTGTTTTACTGGGCATGGTGGGTTATCTATGCCATTCAAATGTGTATCTTCCTCGCGCGTATTTCTAAAGGCCGTACCGTCCGTGAGTTGTGTATCGGGATGGTGGCAGGCTTGACGGCGGGAACAACGTTAATTTGGACTATTTTAGGGAGTAACACACTCCAACTTGTTGACCAAAATATTATTAATGTTCCCAAACTAATTGAAGAATTCGGCGTTGCGCGCGCCATCATTGAAACATGGGCTGCCTTACCTTTGAGCACTGTAACAATTTGGGGCTTCTTCATCCTCTGCTTTATCGCCACTGTGACACTCATTAATGCCTGTTCCTACACCCTCGCTATGTCGACTTGTCGCGCAGTGAAAGATGGTGATGAGCCGCCATTGTTAGTGCGCATCGGTTGGTCTGTCTTAGTCGGTGTTATCGGCATTGTTTTGCTGGCGTTAGGCGGATTAAAACCCATTCAAACAGCGATAATTGCCGGAGGATGCCCACTTTTTTTCGTCAACATCATGGTAACGCTCTCCTTTATTAAAGATGCCAAAGTGCATTGGAAAAATGACTAATTTACTCAGAAACAACATTTAAGAGGTTATTGATATGGATTTTAGATTGAATGATGAGCAGGAGCTGTTTGTCGCAGGGATCCGTGAACTGATGGCCAGTGAAAACTGGGAAAGCTATTTCGCTGAATGTGACCGCGACAGTAAGTATCCTGAACGCTTTGTAAAAGCGTTAGCGGATATGGAAATCGATAACCTGCTGATCCCAGAAGAACATGGCGGCTTAGATGCAGGGTTTATCACCGTTGCTGCGGTATGGATGGAGCTGGGTCGCCTGGGAGCACCAACCTATGTGCTGTACCAACTACCGGGCGGTTTTAATACAGTGCTAAGAGAAGGAACTCAAGAGCAGATTGATAAAATCATGGCGTTCCGCGGTACGGGTAAACAAATGTGGAACTCGGCGATCACTGAACCGGGGGCTGGCTCTGACGTAGGTAGCCTACAAACCACTTACCAACGCCGTAATGGCAAAGTGTATTTGAACGGTAGTAAATGTTTTATCACCAGTAGTGCTTACACCCCATACATTGTGGTGATGAGCCGTGATGCGGATTCACCAGACAAACCTGTTTTCACCGAATGGTTCTTAGATATGAGCAAACCAGGTATCAAGGTGAACAAACTTGAAAAATTGGGTTTACGCATGGATAGCTGTTGTGAAATCACTTTTGATAATGTCGAACTTGATGAAAAGGACATGTTTGGTCGAGAAGGTAATGGTTTTAACCGTGTAAAAGAAGAGTTCGATCATGAACGTTTCTTAGTGGCCTTAACTAACTATGGTACTGCGATGTGCGCGTTCGAAGATGCGGCTCGTTATGCTAACCAGCGTGTTCAATTTGGTGAAGCCATTGGCCGTTTTCAGTTAATTCAAGAAAAATTTGCACATATGACGATCAAGCTCAATTCAATGCGCAACATGTTATATGAAACTGCATGGAAGAGTGACAATGGATTGATCACCTCTGGAGATGCAGCAATGTGTAAATACTTCTGTGCAAATGCGGCATTTGAAGTCGTGGACTCTGCGATGCAAGTACTCGGTGGTGTAGGAATTGCAGGTGAGCACCGGATCGCCCGTTTCTGGCGTGATCTGCGTGTGGATCGCGTATCAGGCGGTTCAGATGAAATGCAAATACTGACATTAGGCCGTAGCGTACTAAAACAATACCGCTAATAACTGAACGTAATGGGATGGCTTTCAAGGGAAGGCCAACCCTGCTTCACAGGAGATAACAACATGGCAGAGCATCTACCTATGCCAGAATTTGGCCCTCTAGCTGGGGTTAGAGTGGTATTTTCAGGAATTGAAATTGCTGGCCCATTTGCAGGGCAAATGTTTGCAGAATGGGGCGCTGAAGTGATCTGGATAGAAAATGTCGCTTGGGCAGACACTATTCGCGTTCAACCCAACTACCCTCAGCTGTCACGACGTAATTTACGTGCGTTGTCATTGAATATTTTCAAGGATGAAGGACGTGACGCATTTTTGAAACTAATGGAAACCACAGATATATTCATTGAAGCGAGTAAAGGCCCCGCATTTGCTCGCCGTGGTATCACGGATGAAGTACTTTGGGAACATAACCCTAAACTGGTCATTGCACACTTATCCGGTTTCGGGCAGTACGGTGACCCACAATATACCAACCTTGCAGCTTATAACACCATCGCTCAAGCTTTCAGCGGCTATCTAATCCAAAACGGTGATAAAGACCAGCCAATGCCTGCTTTCCCGTATACCGCAGATTATTTTTCTGGCATGACCGCCACAACAGCGGCTCTCGCGGCATTGTATAAAGCGCGTGAAACCGGAAAAGGTGAAAGTATTGACGTTGCCATGTATGAAGTGATGTTGCGTATGGGGCAATACTTCATGATGGACTACTTTAATGGTGGAGAAATCTGCCCACGTATGACAAAAGGGAAAGACCCCTATTACGCAGGTTGTGGTCTCTATAGCTGTAAAGATGGTTATATCGTGATGGAAATTGTCGGCATCACGCAAATTCAGGAAATTTTCAAAGATATTGGGTTAGCGCATCTGTTAGGTACACCAGAAATACCGGAAGGCACACAGCTAATTCACCGTGTGGAATGCCCTTATGGGCCTTTAGTGGAAGAAAAACTCGATGAATGGCTAGGTTCACGTTCGATTGATGAAGTGTTAGCAAGACTCGCGGAATTGAATATTGCTAGCGCCAAAGTCCTTACGATTCCTGAGCTAGAAACCAATCCTCAATACATTGCACGAGAATCTATTACCAGTTGGCAAACAATGGAAGGAAAAACCTGCCGTGGTCCTAATGTCATGCCTAAATTCAAAAATAACCCCGGACAAATCTGGCGAGGCATGCCATCACACGGTATGGACACGACAGATATCTTAAAAAACATTGGATACAGCGAAACTGATATTCGGGGGTTAGTCGATAAAGGGCTAGCCAAAATAGTTGATTAATTGAATGGGTACTCAGGGCAATGATGACTATTGAACTGAGTATTCATCAGGGAAATGATGGGTAACAATTAATGGATGTAATCGGTAAACAAAATTTGCGTCAAATGTGGGATGACTTAGCAGTCACCCACGGTAACAGTCAGGCGCTTATCTTTGAATCCTGCGATGGAAAGGTTAGCAAGTTCAGCTATTTAGAAATGAACCAGCAAATTAATCGCACCGCCAATCTCTTTTTAGCTTATGGCATTCAAAAAGGCGATAAAGTGGCTTTACATTTAGATAATTGCCCTGAATTTTTCTTTTGCTGGTTTGGCTTGGCTAAAATTGGGGCGATTATGGTCCCAATTAATGCGCGTTATAAATACAGTGAAAGTGCCTGGATCATGCAGAACTGCCAACCCAAAATGGTGGTAACTTGCTCCTCTTTCTTAGATATTTATCAACAAGTATTCGCTGATGAAGCGACCAGCTTAGAACATATTTTTTTGATTACAGAAACGCAAATTGAACCCGTAGAGCATATTTCTGACTTTTGGCTTGAGCAGTCACAACAACATACGCAGTTGACTCAGGTGGTTGAATTGCATGTCGAGGATACGGCCGAAATTTTATTTACTTCTGGTACCACCTCGAAACCTAAAGGGGTGATTATTACTCACTATAACCTCCGCTTTGCGGGTTATTACTCTTCTTGGCAAAACAGCTTGCGCTCCGATGATATTTATTTAACGGTCATGCCTGCTTTTCATATTGATTGCCAATGTACGGCTTCTATGGCTGCATTTTCTGCCGGTGCTACGTTTGTTTTATTAGAGAAATACAGCGCACGCCGTTTTTGGCAACAAGTGGTGAAATACAAAGCGACTGTCGTCGAACTTATCCCAATGATGATCCGCACATTATTAAGCCAGCCGCTGGCGGATAACGAAAAAGATCATTGTTTACGAGAAGCCATGTTTTACCTCAATTTAAGTGAAGAAGAACGCGACCAGTTTATGGCCCGTTTTGGGGTGAAGCGGTTTTTAACTTCGTATGGAATGACGGAGACGATAGTTGGTTTGATTGGTGATAGGCCTGGCGATATGCGTCGTTGGCCATCCATTGGCCGCCCTGGTTTTTGTTATCAAGCTCAAATTCGGGATAGAAATAACCAACCTGTCGGAACAGGGGTTATTGGTGAGCTTTGTGTAAAAGGTGAACGTGGTAAAACCCTCTTTAAAGAGTATTACAACAGCCCTGAAGCGACAGCAAAAACCTTTGACGAAGCGGGATGGATGCATACGGGTGACTTTGCTTACCAAGACAAAGACGGCTTTTTCTATTTTGTCGATAGAAGTAGCAATATGATCAAACGCGGTGGAGAAAATGTCTCTTGCAGTGAAATCGAAAATATTATCGCCTCACATCCTGCCATTGTCGATGTTGCGGTGATTGGTATTGTGGATGATATCCGAGATGAAGCGATTAAAGCCTTTATTGTGCTTGAAGAAGGGGAAACCTTAACTCAGGAAGAATTTTTTGCTTTTTGTGAAAAACAAATGGCGAAATTTAAGGTGCCAACGTGTGTTGAGGTACGTAAAGATTTACCGCGTAACTGTTCTGGAAAAGTATTGAAAAAATATCTGCAATAATCGACAAACTTGATTAATTTTGCATACATTTTCGGGCTGCACATGTGCAACCTGAAGCGTCACTGCACGACGAAGAAAGGATTATATTATGAGCGAATCATTAAAAATCACTCGAAATGGCGCTATTTTAGAAATCATGCTCGATAGACCGAAAGCAAATGCAATAGATGCAAAAACTAGTTTCAAAATGGGAGAAGTTTTCCTTAATTTTCGCGATGACCCTTCTCTGCGTGTCGCCATTATTACCGGGGCAGGAGAGAGATTTTTCTCTGCGGGTTGGGATTTAAAATCTGCGGCGGAAGGTGAAGCACCTGATGCTGATTTTGGTCCAGGAGGCTTTGCCGGTTTGACTGAAATTTTTAATTTAAACAAACCTGTTATTGCTGCGGTGAATGGATATGCGTTTGGCGGTGGTTTTGAACTGGCTTTAGCGGCAGATATGATTATTTGTTCTGAAAATGCCAGTTTCGCATTACCTGAGGCTCAGCTCGGTATTGTTCCAGATAGCGGGGGGGTTTTACGTTTACCTAAAATTTTACCTGCGCCAATCGTGAATGAAATGGTGATGACAGGCAGAAGAATGGATGCACAGGAAGCATTACGTTGGGGAATTGCTAACGATGTGGTTCCTATTGAGAGCCTGATGGATAAAGCCCGTGAACTTGCAGAACAAATCACCCAAAGTGCGCCACTTGCTGTCGCTGCACTGAAAGAAATTTTCCGCGCTACAGGTGAACTTACAGTTGAAGAGGGGTATAAACTTATGCGTAGCGGCGTGCTGAAAAACTACCCTGCGGTTTTACACTCAGAAGATGCAACAGAAGGCCCGCTGGCGTTTTCCGAAAAACGTTCACCGAGTTGGAAAGGGCGCTAGTACGCTAGCAGTGAGGTGAATCTTGAGTTTTTACGCTTTTGAAGGGGTGATCCCAGTTGTTCATCCCACCGCATATGTACATCCATCAGCGGTAGTGATTGGTGATGTGATTATTGGTGAAGGGGTTTTCGTTGGGCCGAATGCCTCTTTACGTGGGGATTATGGCCGCTTGATCATAGAAAAAGGGGCAAATATTCAGGACTGCTGCATTATGCATGGCTATAGTGATGTTGAAACGATTGTCCATGAGTACGGACACATAGGTCACAGTGCTATTTTGCACGGATGTATTATTGGTCGTGATGCTTTAGTCGGTATGAATAGTGTGATCATGGACGGTGCTGTCATCGGCGAACAAAGCATTGTTGCTGCGATGAGTTTTGTTAAAGCTGGGTTTCAAGGAGAATACCGTCAGATGTTAGTCGGAAGTCCAGCCCGTTTTTTACGCTTAGTGACTGATGAAGAACTGCATTGGAAGCAGTTAAATACTAAGGAATATCAAGACCTAGCGTGCCGGTATCAGCAACACTTACAGGAAACCCAGCCACTAATAGAGCTTGAAGCTAATCGACCCCAATTATTTGGTACAACGGATGTAAAACCTAAGGGGCAATGATTCACAAAAAGGCCGTAAAATAAAAAACGCAGATAGTGAAGTCTGCGTTTTTTATTGATGTGAAGCTAAGAAATAGGTTTAACGACGTTGTGCTTTTGATAGCATCCATTGCCATTTTTGCTCTCGATTTAATTCACTTGGTGGCATAGAGGCTGCTTTTATAGGAGAATCGATAGTGACTTTTTCAGCTTGATGATTTCTTAAACGTGCATAAAGCTGGTTATCAATTTTCTTAACTTTAATAAGCCGCTGGCATTGGCAGCCTCGTCCCGATAATTTATTTGGGATCATTTTTACTTCACACTGAATTTCAGCAACATCAGATAAAATATAAGAAACAATATTGACTGCATTAGGATGCGGGATATCAAAGTTGTTAGATATCTCTCTAGCTGTAGTCCAGCGGCCTTGTTTCATTACCCAGTTTGCAATAGATAAATACAAGGGTTCATTAATATATTGTCCACACATAAGCGCTCCCAAATCTATTTATTAAAATCGACTAAATAAAAATAAACCATATGAAAATTGTAGTTGGAATAGCGTTTATTTGTTTCCTGGTTTGTTAATTAAGAAAACAAAATAATTATTTATTAATTTCTGGTTAAAATTGTTAAAATAATATATTCGTTATAAAAATAAATTATCATTTCTTACATATAAAAAATAATATTTCATAATGATATGTGACGAATATAATTCAGAGACTAAATTACGCTGTCATACAGTGACAAAGTTCATATTAATAGATTTTAAAATAATTTGCATGCCTTTATTGTGAAAATTTACATTCAAGATAAAAGCTTTGTTTGTATTATTATTTCAGGTAAATAGCTGAATATCGTTGTAGATAAACTGATTATATTTGGTTTTATATTTTATTTTAATGATCTTGAAATATAATAAAAATGTGACATAGGTGATTTTTTTAAATGAACATTAGTGAGTCAGTAATAATAGGGAACTAAACACTTTTTTAGCGTATTAAGAAAAGGAATAAGAGTGATTGGCTTTGTGATTGAATAGGGCATTGTATGTTAATGCAATGCCCTGAAGATAAAAACTATTTGGCTAAGTAGTTATTAATAGAATTAACAATACCTGTGGAATCTAAGCCCAGTTCAGCAATAAGTTCCTCTTGGGTACCCTGAGAAATAAAATAGTCAGGTAAACCAAGGTTTAAGGTTGGAATGATTTTTTTCTCATGCATTAGGAACTCATTCACACCGCTACCAGCACCACCCATGATGGCATTTTCTTCGAGAGTGACAAGTACATCATGGGTATTGGCCATTTCGAGGACCAGAGCTTCGTCTAAAGGCTTCACAAAACGCATATCTACAACAGTTGCGTTGAGTTGTTCAGCAGCAACTAATGCGTGGCTTAATAATGTGCCAAAACATAAGATAGCGACTTTTTCACCTTGGCGACGAATAATACCTTTACCAATAGGCAGTGGTGATAATGGCTGTAATTCAGCGCCTGTTCCTGTACCTCGAGGGTAACGAACCGCACATGGGCCATCTTGGTAATGGTAGCCAGTATGCAGCATTTGGCGGCACTCATTTTCATCACTTGGAGCCATAATAACCATGGTTGGTATACAGCGCAGGAATGAAATATCAAAAGAACCTTGGTGAGTTTGTCCATCAGCCCCAACAATGCCTGCCCGGTCAATTGCAAACATGACAGGTACCTTTTGGATAGCCACATCATGAATGACTTGATCATAACCGCGTTGCAAGAAAGTGGAATAGATAGCAACAATAGGCTTATAGCCACCAATGGCGAGGCCTGCCGCAAAGGTGACAGCATGTTGCTCCGCGATCGCGACATCGAAGTATTGCTCTGGGAATTCTTTAGAAAACCGAACCATACCAGACCCTTCACGCATCGCAGGGGTGATAGCCATCAGCTTGCTATCGTCTTTGGCCTCTTCACACAGCCAATCCCCAAAGATTTTAGAGAATGTTGGCCCCGTCTCTTTGCTTTTAGGTAAAGTGAAGGTACTTGGGTCAAATTTAGGAACAGCATGCCAGCTAATAGGGTCTTTTTCTGCTGGCTCATAACCCCGGCCTTTCTTGGTCATGATATGTAAAAATTGCGGGCCTTTTAAATCACGCATATTTTTTAACGTTTGAACTAAGGCAACAACATCATGGCCGTCAACAGGGCCAATATAGTTAAAACCTAATTCTTCAAACATGGTCCCCGGTACGACCATGCCTTTAATGTGTTCTTCTGTCTTTTTCAGTAACTCTTTAATAGGCGGCATGTTAGAAAAAACTTTTTTTCCACCTTCACGCAATGTTGTGTAGAGCTTTCCAGAAAGCAAGTGAGCTAAGTGGTTGTTTAGTGCGCCAACATTTTCTGAAATAGACATTTCGTTATCATTTAAGATAACCAACATGTCAGGTGCAGCATCCCCAGCATGGTTCATCGCCTCAAATGCCATTCCTGCGGTAATGGCGCCATCACCAATCACACAAACCGTTTTACGGTTTTGTTTTTCTTTTTCTGCGGCAATGGCCATGCCTAAACCGGCACTAATGGATGTTGAGGAATGGCCAACGCTTAAAATGTCATATTCACTTTCTTCACGCCATGGAAAGGGATGTAAACCATTTTTTTGACGAATGGTATCAATACGGTCACGGCGCCCCGTTAATATTTTATGTGGGTAGGCTTGGTGGCCGACATCCCACACAAGGTTATCAAACGGCGTTTTATAGACATAATGTAGTGCGACGGTGAGCTCAACAGCGCCAAGACCAGAAGCAAAGTGACCGCTAGAGCGACCTACGCTACTCAGTAAAAATTGTCTGAGTTCATCACAAAGCTTGGGCAAACTCTCTTTAGGCAACAGACGAAGCTCATCTGGTGTCTCTGCCAAGGCTAGCGTTGGATATTTAGCGATATCAATACTCATTAGTTGCTCACTTATAATTAATAAAAAACCCAACTTACTTAGCCATAACAAAATGACTATTTTCAGTATTTAGCTGCATAAAGCCTCTATGTGCTGTTGGGTTGCCTTCGTTTATCGTCTGCCTATAACTCTCGAGTGATTAAGAAGTCATCCATCTATTTTGTTGTGTTATAGGAATGATTCGAAGATACATTAGGGTAATAAATTGCCGTAATTATCGATCTTCTTGTAGCCAAAAGGCAAAGCATATTGTCAGCTTTTACGTTCAATAATGAAATTAGCTAAAGCGCTTAACATTTCTATATTATATCCATGGGACTGGAGTGTCTCTAAAGCATCTATTGCATCATGATATAGCTCACGTGCTTTTTTCTGCGCCGCTTCAAGCCCTAATAGCGATGGATAGGTACTTTTTTCATGTTCGGCATCAGTTCCTTGGCGTTTACCCGTGACTTCACTATCACCGATAACATCTAGGATATCGTCCTGTACTTGAAAGGCAAGACCGATGGATTGTGCATATTTATCTAAAACAGGTAACAATTGTTGACCTTTTTCACCTGCCGCAAAAGCACCAAGACGGATTGCAGCACGAATCAATGCCCCTGTTTTATGTTGATGAATGCGCTCGAGAGATTCAAGGCCGACTTGTTTTCCTTCTGCATCTAAATCAAGAGCTTGCCCACCACACATCCCCGCTAAACCACTTGCATATGATAACTCTGCAATCATGGCTATGCGGTCTTTGTCTGTTACATCTGGCATTGGTGCAGATGACAGTAATTGGAACGCCAATGTTTGCAATGCATCTCCAGCAAGTACCGCATTGCCTTCACCATACTTAATATGACAAGTCGGTTGGCCACGACGCAAATCATCATCATCCATTGCAGGTAAATCATCATGGATTAATGAATAAGCATGAATACATTCGACTGCGGCAGCTGGGGCATCAAGGTTTTCTTGGCTAACACCAAACATAGAACCGACGACATAAGTTAAAAATGGGCGTAAGCGTTTTCCACCTAATAATGTGCCATGACGCATTGCTTGTGCAAGTGGAAGGTCTGCAAACGGCAGTGCGTTTAAGGCATCTAATAGGTATTGATTGACTCTGTCGTAGGCTTGCTTTTGTTGCTGCGTAAAGCTATCTAAATGTTGTTCAGACATAATTTATTCTGTATCAGGTGAAAAATCGGCTAGAGGTTTATTTTCGTCATCACTTAGCAAAATTTGTACACGTTGCTCAGCTTGCTGTAGTACTTTTTGACCTTGCTTAGCAATTTGAACACCACGTTCAAACTCATTAAGGGCATCTTCTAAGGGAAGATCACCAGATTCTAGGCGAGCGACGATCTGCTCTAGCTCTTGAAGCGAGTTTTCAAAACTAACAGTTGGAACTTGCTGAGTTTTTTCTTTAGCCATAATATTTAACCACTAATGTGGGATCAGTTAATTCGATGGGTTTTAAATATTCAGCAGACTAACGCAGTCTTGCTACGGTTACAATTTATTATTGGGGTTTTTAGATTCAACCCGCAAGATAGTGTTATAATACGCCTCATTATTGACAATTGGTAACGTGTCATGTGTCTCTGTTAAGGCACATTCGTTTGCCCCCAACCACCATGAACATGCAGCTATTATGAAGTTTATCATTAAGTTATTCCCAGAAATTACCATTAAAAGCCAAACTGTTAGGCTACGTTTCATTAAAATTTTGACCAGTAATATCCGTAACGTGCTTAAACCACTTGGCGAAGAAATTTCGGTTGTCCGTAATTGGGATAACATTGAAGTGCGTGTGAAGGGGGAAACAAAACACGATGAAATTTGTGACATGCTAGGGCGTATCCCAGGTATTCACCATATTCTCGAAGTGGAAGAAAAACCGTTTACTAGTCTGCATCATATTTACGAAATGACACACGAAGCCTATGGCGAGTCATTAGAAAATAAAACATTCTGTGTGCGGGTGAAACGTCGTGGTAAACATGAGTTTTCATCCATCGATGCTGAACGCTATATCGGTGGTGGGTTAAACCAGCACATTGCATCTGCAAAAGTTAAGCTTAAAGACCCTGACACCACGATTCACTTAGAAATCGAAGATGATAAACTTATCTTAGTTAAAGCACGTATTGAAGGCATTGGTGGTTTCCCTATAGGGACCCAAGAGGATGTGTTGTCACTCATTTCCGGTGGTTTTGATTCAGGTGTATCGAGCTATATGCTGATGCGTCGTGGCTGTCGTGTTCACTATTGCTTCTTTAATTTAGGCGGAGCTGCACATGAAATTGGTGTGAAGCAAATCGCACATTATTTGTGGAACCGTTTTGGTAGTTCCCATAAAGTCCGTTTTATTGCTGTAAATTTTGAGCCAGTTGTGGCTGAAATTTTAGAAAAAGTGGATGATGGCCAAATGGGCGTTGTGCTCAAACGTATGATGGTAAGAGCGGCATCTAAAGTTGCTGAGCGTTATGGCGTGCAGGCGATTGTCACAGGTGAAGCGTTAGGGCAGGTATCAAGCCAGACTTTAACAAACTTGCGTTTAATTGATAATGCTTCTGATACTCTCGTATTAAGGCCGCTAATTTCCCATGATAAAGAACATATTATTAAGTTAGCTCGCCAAATTGGTACTGAAGATTTCGCAAAAACCATGCCTGAATATTGTGGTGTAATCTCAAAAAGCCCAACAGTTAAAGCGGTGAAAGCGCGGATTGAAGCGGAAGAGGCCAATTTTGATTTTAGTATTTTAGAGTCTGTTGTTGAGCAAGCTCAAAATATAGATATTCGACAAATTGCACAAGAAAGTCTTGAAAAAGTTCCTGAAATTGAAATGGTGAGTGAGCTTTCAATTGAAAATGAAGTGATTTTAGATATTCGTTCAATTGATGAATTCGAAGACAAACCACTGAATGTAGATGGAATGGAAATTAAGCACATTCCATTCTATAAGTTGAGTACGCAATTTGGTGACTTACCAAAAGATAAAACCTATTTATTATATTGTGACCGTGGGGTAATGAGCCGCTTGCAAGCGCTATACCTAAAAGAACAAGGTTATGAAAATATAAAGGTTTATCGCCCATAACTTAAAACAGGGTGCTTGTATCACCAACTCACAATCAGAGAGAAATGTGGGGGAATTTCCCCCACAAGACTAGTTATCGCAGGATAACGTAGCTTGAACCAGCGTGTTTCCGCTGCTGATACTGAAAGAGCACAGTCTTTCTTGCATCAATAACGAAAAACACAATACCGTCAGACACACGGTAACTAGCCCCAGAAGGGCAATTTTGGCCATTCCTCTTGACTCCTTTTCTAAAAGGAGACAGAATCAAATTGTTGAGTGTTTGAGACTGCCTCGGATTAAGATTAACATCTAATTCGGGGCTTTCGTCTTTTTGGTTCTCACAAATGCTTGAACCAAAATGATCCAAGCACCCGCAGCAATCATAGCAAAAAAGTACTCTAAACACAGATTTTTTTTGCTGTTTAATTTTTATTATTCAATAAGTTAAGTTATATTTCTAATTCGTTTTTTATAATGAGTTTTATATTTAATCTTCTAAATAATCGTTAATACCATTAGGTAAAACGAGTTGAGTGGCAACTTGGGCTGCAGTCTTTCGGCCTGCCAATAGTTCAATTAACTTTAATGCAAAGTCAAAAGAAGTGGCGGGTCCTTGGCTAGTTAATAGATTGACACGTTCATCAAAGTAAACTCGGCGATCGACCCATTTATGAGCTGGAATTTTATCTTTCATTGATGGAAAACAGGTCATATTACCTAGTGGAAACAATTGGTGATATTCAAGTACAAGCGCTGGTGCTGCACAAATAGCTGCTACAATTTTACCATCAAGATGCATACGGCGAACTTTTTCAACAACCAGTGGGCTATCGCGGAACGTTTCTGCGCCCGCTATACCACCGGGCAGCACAATGGCATCAAAAGGCTCATCAGCGACTTTAATCAATGGGGTATCGGCAATAATTTTTAGGCCTCGTGAAGCGGTAATGGTTAAAGAACCGTCTTCCGTCACACTCGCTAAAGTCACATTAATGCCTGCTCTAACTAATAAATCAGCAGTAATGGTAAATTCAATTTCTTCACTCCCATGAGCGATGCAAACTAGAACGGAAGTCGTCATATTGTTGTTCTCTATTTTTGACTAAATGATAAAGGCGATCGTTTTCAGGTGTACTGATCCCATGAGCTCGTGCTTGTTTGATTAAAAAGCCAGTGATGTAATCAATCTCTGTACGGCGATTATTTCGCATATCTTGTAACATAGAGGAATAGTTATCAGCGGTATTATTGATAATGCCGTAAATATACTCAGTCAGTTCTGCTTTATCCGTATGCAGCCCTTCTGCCGCCATAACATGACATATTTCATCAATGATCTGAGATATCTGTATGGAATGTTGGATTAATTCACCATTTTTACAGGTATGTTCGACGGTAAGGGGGTTAATGACACAGTTTACAATCAATTTACGCCAGCAAGTGGTTAAAATATTATTATGCCAAGCCACATCAGGTAAGGCTTCATGCAAGATATCTGCTATTGGGTAGTAAGCTTGTGCTTGGGAATTGATAGCGCCGATATGTGTGATCCCATTTGCGACATGAAATACTTGATTATTTTCTTGCCAAGCTGCATGGGTTGTGACGCCCGCTAAGATAGGATGACGTAAAGGCGCCAGCTCTTCAATCGTTCCCATGCCATTATGCAGTAATAGAATAGGCGTATTTTCTGGGATAGTATTAATCAAAGGTAATAAAGCGTCAGAAACTTGCCATGCTTTTAAACAAACAATGATCAACTCACTGGTTTGCAAGTGGTTAATATTATTACAAGGAACCAGTTCTCGGAAAGTACGTCCATCGGGTTCATTAACATCGACGAATAAATCAGACTGTGCAACACGTAGCCAGCCTTGTATGTCATGTCCTTGTATTGCAAGTGAAGCAAGCCACAGTTTACCTATCGCACCACAACCAATTAGAGTTATTTTCATTGTTTCCCCTTTGAAATGGGACTTTAACGTCTTATAAGGTAAGGCGGAAGTGATCTCTTGCTATTATAACCTTTTACGATACGAAGTTGTAGTTAACGAAGTATCACAGACCCTGATAACTTGAAGTGATGTGAATAAAAACGTTATCATGCGCACAGTCTAAAAATTATCAGTGAGGTTCTAGCTATGCCATCATTTGACATTGTATCTGAAGTGGAAATGAATGAAGTACGTAATGCGGTGGAAAATGCGCAGCGTGAGTTAACCAGCCGTTGGGATTTTAAAAATGTCGAAGCTAGTTTTGAGCTAAATGACAAAAATGAATCAGTTAAAATCACTAGCGAGTCTGATTTCCAAGTACTCCAGTTAGTTGATATCTTAAGAGAAAAAATGGCAAAACGCGGTATTGATGGTGCTGTATTGAATGTGCCAGAAGATATTGTTCATAGTGGAAAAACCTATAGCGTTGAAGTTACGTTCAAGCAAGGTATTGATGCTGCAACTGCTAAAAAAATCGTTAAATTAATTAAAGACAGTAAACTGAAAGTCCAAGCACAAGTTCAAGGTGACCAAGTACGTGTGACGGGCAAAGCCCGTGATGATTTACAATCGGTTATGGCATTAGTACGTGGCGGGAACTTAGGCCAACCTTTTCAATTTAATAACTTCCGCGATTAGTTATTTTTCAAGCATTCATTTAAAGCCCGCGATAGCGGGCTCAGACTGCTGACAAACATATTATGTTTGGCGGCAAGTCTAATAGGTTTTGAAAATAAACTAGGAAAATCAATTTATTGATTTTCGGCTGATAACACAAAGCGGGAAAAACCACGCTTTTATCCTGCTTTGTCAACAACCTCAGCCCGCGATAGCGGGCTAATTTTTACTGATTTATTAATGCTTCAAGTTGTTCTCGATTGATGATTTTTCTATCAACTTTAACATAAGCACTAAATTCCTCATCAACGACAAGCGCTTCCATCACCCCTTCTTGAGCTTGTAACTTTTTCTCAAGGGCTCTTGTATCTCCAATATGGTTGGGTAATTCAATACGAATACTGCTGACATAAGGAGGCTGCTGCATGGTCAGGCTAATGATAAACCAGATAATGGTCAAAATTAAACCACCAATAAAAACGGTACTAGCCCCTTCAAAACTATATAACCACCCACCAACAATCCCCCCAATGGCAACGCCTAAAAACTGGCTGGTGGAGTAAACGCCCATGGCAGTTCCTTTATAACCCGCAGGTGCTTCCTTGCTTATTAGTGATGGTAAAATGGCTTCCATGATATTGAAAGCGATAAAAAATAGTTGAATACCTAAGAAAATCACCCATAAGTGATTGCCAGAAAACCATAAGGTAATTTCGGCCAATGCTAAAACTGCAATACAGAATAAGAAGACTTGTTTCATTTTGCGGTATTTTTCCGCATAAATAATGAAAGGAAGTACGGTGACAAAAGCGATTAACATTGTGACTAAATAGGCTTTCCAATGGTCTTTCGCTAAAAAGCCAGAGTCAGTCATGATAAGAGGCAGAGCAACAAAACTGGACATCAGTAGGGTGTGTAAGCTGAGGATCCCTATATTTAATTTGAGTAATTGGGGGTGCATTAAAACCGCTTTTAAATTACCTTGCACAAATGCAGACTCACGATTTAAGACATGAGTATTAGTATTAGGAACAACAAAAACAGTCACTGCAATAGCACCAACTGCAAGTAGCGCTATCCCCCAAAATAAGCCACTTAAACCAACCCAATTAGCGATAATTGGGCCAAGTACGAGGGCGATAGCAAAAGTTAAACCGAAACTAATACCTAAAAATGCCATGGCTTTAGTGCGATTTTGCTCTCGAGTTAGGTCAGAAAGTAATGCCATGACGGCAGCAGAAATTGCTCCGGCGCCTTGTAAAGCCCGCCCAATAATAATTCCCCAAATAGAATCGCTTAGTGCTGCAACGATACTTCCGATAATAAAAATAACTAACCCAATAATAATTAAAGGTTTCCTACCAATTTTATCTGACATTAAACCAAAAGGGATTTGAAAAACTGCTTGGCTAAGGCCATAGATACCAATAGCAACACCCACTAAGAACTCGCTAGCACCTTGTAAATGCATCCCATAGCTGGTCAAAATAGGTAATACCATAAACATTCCAAGCATTCGCAAGGAGAAAACGGAGCCTAATCCCCAAGTGGATCTAAGCTCTGCGGATGTCATTTTGTTATCATTCATTTTTATTCTTCATATTTCGTGCTGTAGCGGTGTTGACTTCTCTCAGCTAGTTAGGTCACACATTAATAAATACAACAAGTTGAATAAATACGTATATGTTGTGGCAATATGTTTTTAATCTCAACCTATTAGCATTTTAATAGTGCATTTGATATCTAGCTTATCAATAGCAAGCGGCTATTTAACCATAAAATAGATTCATAAGGATAGGCAGAATAAGTAAAAGTGAGTTGTAAAAGCAGTTAGGGACAAATAAAAACGGCGGGGAAGGCCCGCCGTTTAGACATCGTTATCATCAGTAAACAGATAAGTTATCTGACGAGAGCTATAACAGTATCGCTTGAAACGATAGGGTCAACTGACATCATTACGCTCAATGAAGTAATCGTTACGATTGAGAAAATGAACAGTTTTCTTGCCCAGACCCGGTCGTCATTTTCGGTTTTGAAGCCCGAAATTGCCATACCTAGCCACCATAAGCTGACTGCTGCACCTACGATGAGGTACTTATAGCCCGCGTATCCACTGATAGCTAACATTAATGTTGCGACCATAAACGCTAGGATATACAGGAAGATGTGCGTTTTCGCGACGGAAATTCCTTTAATAACCGGTAACACAGGAATGTTTGCGGCTTTGTAATCCTTAAAGCGGAAGATAGCAATGGCATAAGAATGAGGCATTTGCCACAAACTGAATATCAATAATAGGATAAGTGCACCCATATCGAATTCATTCGTAACAGCGCAGTAACCGATAACTGGTGGTGCCGCGCCTGAAAGACTGCCAATCAGTGTGCCATAAACGGATTTACGTTTCATATATAGGCTATAAATACCTACATAAACAATGAAACCGATAACTGCAAGCAGCATTGCCAGAGCATTGGCTGCTACAAGTAGCAGCAGCATACCAGCAATACCTAATGCAGCAGCGTAAATCAGGCTAACTTTCGGATCAATCAACCCTTTAACTAAAGGGCGATTCTTCGTTCTTTCCATGATACGGTCGATATCACGGTCGATGTAGTTGTTAAAAACACAACCAGAAGCCACGACCAGTGATACACCCAGCAAAGTCGCAACGAACAGTGGGTAATCAATTGACCCTTTTGAAGCCAATAAAAAACCACCGATCACAGAAATCAAGTTTCCGAATATAATTCCTGGTTTGGTCACTTGCAGGTATTGCTTAAACATATCGGCAACTCTTTAATCGAGCATCATATTGATGTTCAGGTTGTACATAATCCACAGTGAGCCAATGACCACAATGCCAACAATTAGCATGGTGAACAGGAAGGCAACTAAATTCCAACGCTCATCTGATGATGTATTCATATGTAAGAAACAAACCAAATGAACTA
Organism: Providencia sp. PROV048; assembly: GCF_033688165.1. NCBI lineage: Bacteria > Pseudomonadati > Pseudomonadota > Gammaproteobacteria > Enterobacterales > Morganellaceae > Providencia > Providencia sp. PROV048. The sequence goes on from NZ_CP096360.1 coordinate 819,961, forward strand.
GAATTTGCACAACCGCCATGCCTACAACAGTCCAAAGGATTGCTGAAGTTGACGCTGTACCTTCCATCACCATCCAGAAAGGGATCACTGTCAGGATAACTGATAGGATAAAGCCAATCAGGTATGTTTTAACGCTACCGTGGCTTGCTCCAGTGTGAGCATCTTTTGCATGACTCATTTAAATAGCCCCCAGAAGATAAACAACGGTAAATACACAAATCCACACAACGTCTAAGAAGTGCCAGAACAAACTTAGGCAGTTTAAACGTGTTTTGTTGACATCAGTCAGGCCACGGCGAGTGACTTGGATCATCATGATAATAATCCAGATCAGGCCCGCAGTTACGTGTAGACCGTGAGTCGCAACGAGTGCGAAGAAGCCAGATAAGAAACCGCTACGGTCAGGACCAAAGCCTTCTGCAATCAATTCATGGAACTCATAGATTTCCATGATGACGAAGCCAAGACCTAACAGGAACGTTGCAAACAGCCATAAGTTAACAGCAGCTATCTTACCTTTGTGCATCGCTATCATTGCGAAGCCGTAAGTGATACTACTCACTAACAGTAAGAAGGTTTCGCCTAATACGAACTTCAGACTGAAGATATCTTTACCAGCAGGTCCGCCAGCAGTTCCATCGGCCAAAACAACATAGGTCGCAAACAAACAAGCAAACAGAATCAAGTCGCTCATGATATAGAGCCAGAAACCGAATACTTTTGTTCCACCTGCATCGTGGTGCCCATGCTCAGCATGGGCGATATTTTGGTTAGTCATTGTATTAGTTGACATCGTTCACACCTGCCTTACGCAATTCTTCAAAGTGCTTATTCTCGATTTCTTCGATTTCAGCCACAGGTACGTAGTAATCAACATCTTCGTCGAAGCTTTTTGCAATCCAAGTTACGATCATTCCACCGAAACCAATGATTGCGAGCCACCAGATGTGCCAGATCATTGCGAAACCTAAAACTAGGCTAAATGCAGCGATAATAACGCCTGCGCCTGTGTTTTTCGGCATATGAATTTCTTCATATGAAGTTGGTTTCTTATGAGCAAGGCCTTTCTCTTTCAGATCCCACCATGCATCGCGGGTTTGAACGTGTGGTTCAATCGCAAAGTTATAGAAAGGTGGTGGAGAAGATGTCGCCCACTCAAGTGTACGTCCACCCCATGGGTCACCGGTTAAATCACGGTTTTCATGACGGTCACGGATACTCACAATGATTTGGATAACTTGGCATGCAATACCGATCGCGATTAACGCAGCACCGCCTGCAGCAACAACTAACATTGTGTGGTAAGTCGGGTCAATATTCTGACTTAAACGACGGGTCATACCCATAAAGCCAAGAATGTACAGTGGCATAAAGGCTAAGAAGAAACCGATGATCCAGAACCAGAAGGCACGAACACCCCATTTCTCATTTAGCGTGAAGCCATATGCTTTCGGGAACCAGTAAGTCATACCCGCGAAGCACCCGAATACAACACCACCAATGATAACGTTATGGAAGTGAGCAATCAGGAATAGACTGTTATGCAGAACGAAGTTTGCACCTGGAACAGCAAGCAGAACACCAGTCATACCACCAACAGAGAAGGTGATGATGAAACCGATAGTCCACAGCATAGGTGATTTAAACTCGATACGGCCTTGGTACATGGTAAACAACCAGTTGAAGATCTTAACCCCTGTAGGGATTGCGATAATCATTGTGGCGATACCGAAGAAGGCGTTAACGTTAGCTCCTGAACCCATCGTAAAGAAGTGGTGCAACCAAACGATGAAGGACATAACGGTAATAACGATTGTCGCCCAAACTAATGAGGTATAACCGAATAAACGTTTTTTCGAGAAGGTTGCTGCAACTTCAGAGAATACACCGAACACTGGCAGAACAAGGATATACACCTCAGGGTGACCCCATGCCCAAATCAGGTTGATGTACATCATCATGTTGCCGCCCATATCATTAGTGAAGAAATGGGTGCCTAAATAACGGTCTAACGTCAGAAGCGTTAATGTAACAGTTAAGATAGGGAAAGCAGCAACAATCAATACGTTAGTACATAACGCAGCCCAGCTGAATACAGGCATTTTCATCATCGACATACCCGGCGTACGCATACGGATAATAGTCGCGATAAAGTTAACCCCTGTTAATAGTGTACCAATACCGGATATCTGGAGACTCCAGAGCCAGTAATCGACCCCGACCCCAGGGTTGTACTCCAAGCCGGATAATGGCGGATAAGCCAACCAACCAGTTTGTGCGAATTCACCTACCCCTAGAGAGATGTTGATTAACACAACACCAACAACAAAGAACCAGAAGCTCAATGAGTTAAGGAATGGGAACGCAACATCACGTGCACCAATTTGCAGAGGCACAACTAAGTTCATCAGACCGACAACGAATGGAGTTGCCATGAAGAAAATCATGATAACGCCGTGTGCGGTGAAGATTTGGTCATAGTGATGAGGATTCAAGAAACCCTCTTGGCCAGCAGAAGCAAGAACTTGCTGCCCACGCATCATGATAGCATCCGCGAAGCCACGGAATAACATAACCATTGCGACAATGATGTACATGACACCAATTTTCTTATGGTCAACAGAGGTTAACCATTCTTTCCACAACCACTTCCATTTACCAAAGTAAGAAATCACACCTACTAAGCCAAGTCCACCTAGGACAATAGCAATCAGGGTGACAACGATAATCGGCTCATGGAGCGGAATTGCATCTAGTGTTAATTTTCCGAACATGCCCTTATTCCTCAGCGCCAGCAGCATGAGCACTATGGCTCATTTGCATTGAATTGCCTGTAGCATCGTTATGGTTAGTCATTGAATGACTTTGATTTTCTACAGGAGCGTGACCTTTATGGTGCTCATGACCAAACTTCAGAACGATATCTTCATAAAGTTTAGGCTTCACGCTAGAGAAGTAGGTAACAGGAACGTTCATGCTTGGCTTAGCGACTTCGTCGAATGCCTGCATGGTATCCATTGTTTTAGGAGAAGCTTTTACCTTTTGTACCCACTCATCAAAACCTTGACGGTCTGGAGTTGCAATAGCATTGAACTTCATGTCAGAGAAACCGTGGCCACTGTAGCTTGCTGAGAAGCCTTTGTAGGTACCTGGTTCATTAGCGATTAAATGAAGTTTAGTTTGCATACCTGCCATCGCGTAGATTTGGCCACCTAAAGATGGAATGAAGAATGAGTTCATCACCGAATCTGACGTGATTTTGAAGTTAACTGGCACACCTGTAGGGAATGCGATTTCATTAACTGTTGCAATGCCTTGCTCTGGATAAATAAATATCCATTTCCAGTCAGCAGAAATAACTTCAATAGTGACAGGTTCCTGATCACTCACTAATGGCTGATACGGGTCCAGCTCATGTGTCGTCTTCCAAGTGATAGCACCTAGAATAATGATAATGATGATAGGAACGGTCCAGCAGACTAACTCAATTTTATTTGAGTGAGCCCAATTAGGACGGTAGGTTGCTGACGTGTTGGATTCACGGTATTTTCTTGCGAAGATAATCGTCATGAAAATAACAGGAATAACAACAAGTAGCATTAAGCCAATTGCAATAAGAATTAGCTCTTTTTGTTTAACGCCAACGGCGCCTTTTGGATCCATCAACACCATATCGCAACCACCTAGTAGTAAGGCAGCTACAACGAGTGAGATTGCTCCGATGCTTTTTTTGTAGTTCATAAGTCTCATCCACGACCCCAAATGACAAAGATTCTAATTGTCGTTTCATCAGTGCGGGCATTTTACGGTAAGGTTATGCGAGTGTAAATGATTGTAAGGCAAAGAAACTGAATTGTTAGCTCTTTATGTTAATATGATCACATGTAATGAACTTATAAACAAAAAGTTAAAATTGATACGAATTATAAGTATGTGTTGATAAAACTCTATTAATACTAAATTATCTTGGTAATTTTTCAAAGAAAAATATATACAAAAGAAATAAAAAAAGAGGGAAACTGATATAAATGATTAGCAATATGCTAAGGGAAATTACAGTTTTTAGTGCCGATAAAGCTATTTTAGTTGCTTTATCGGCCAAATGATAAAAAAAATTTTTATTTTACTGATAGAAAAAAGAAATTTGTTAAATTTTGATCCAGTTTTCTATATCGAATTAAAATGTGTACTTTAATGTATAAATGATTGCATCCTGATAGAAGGTATCCCCTAATTTATTATCTGCATAGCGGTATTGTACCCCTGCAGAAACATGATTTGTAGCATTCCACCAAAAAGCAAGAGCGCCATTTATGCCATTACTCTTACCGCCGTTATAGCGTTTGTTCCTAGCAAACTCCATTTCATGCCAGTTTGTTATCATGAAATTTTCTTCGAATGCGCTGAAATTATAACCGGCTACCCAACCTGCGACATATCCATTATTACCTGAATAGAATGTCTGATCGGTGTAATTAAGAGCAATAAAAGGCTTAAACCATAAGTCACCGAATGCAGTGTTATAACCAATACCATATAAGGTGTTCACATCGTGGAAATTACCACCATACTTGGCTCCCGGTAATGACCAAGTACCATAAACGTGTCCATATAAGTTAAAACCAGTGTCACCTAAGTAAAAGCGGCCTGTTGTTTTAATTGTATAACGTTTATTCCGCCCTGAATCGGTATGTTGGCTGTGGAATGGATTTTCGAGATCAAAAAAACCATATAACTCACCCCAATTAAAATTGGCCCCACCTTCAAGTTCAATATAGGCAAAATCTTTTTTACGTGTCGTTTTTTCTGTTTTGGTTTCAGTGCGATGTGACCAATCTAAATAGTTTATATTGACATCAGCAAAGCCATTTTTATAGCCAATAATATCGTCAGAGTATGCTGTACCTGCTAGAGAGATTAAGGCGGTAATGTAAATGATTTTTTTCATAGATAGATTATCTTCGCTTAATAATTGATGAGGTTTAGCAGTTTGCTAGTTGTTAACACTTTAATTAACCTATTTGTAACTTGTGATATATTAGGCTTGAAAATTGCAATTAAGAAATATTTTACACAAACAAAGTGATCTTAATCACGATTTTTTTGATGGTTTTAGTTTGTTTTGTTATTTGGAACTGATTTGTAGTAAAGATCAAATTCCCTAAATAAATAAACTTTACTTAGGGAATTTCGAGGTGAATAAGTTAATGTGTTAATGTATAGAAAGGGTTATTGTTGTACTGTTTTACGAACGGCGAGGAAATCCAAACTACCACCAATAACTAAACTGATAGCACCAATGCTAATACCTGTATTAAAGATGAGGTTTTGGTAATGAGGCAAGCTCAGCCAAAATTCAATTTGTGTCGTAAATAAATAAATTCTCATATCACTAAATGAAAATACAAGTAATGAGAGTAGCCAAATAGCAAGGCAGCTTACGGCAGTAATAAGTGCATATACGGCAATACGATAGCCTCTAGTGTACAATTGACGTCGTTGAAATAGCCCTGTTGTTTGTGTGTAAATTAAGGATGTTCGGCAAGCTAATAAAAGCAAAACGCCAGGAACAGCAACCGCGATTGAAATAAGGTAGAAAAGTGGCCAGCCATAGTTACTGACAAAAATACTCGCGACTGGGCCAATGTAAACACGGCCAACAGCAGAAAGAGCAGAAAGAAGTGCAAACTGTGTTGCAGATAACGACTTGTTACATAATGTCATTAAGAGGGCGACAAACGCAGCAGTTCCCATTCCAGAGAAGATATTTTCTAGAAATATAATCGACCCCATGGTTAAGATATTAGGTGGGGTTATCGCTAAGAACCAATATCCGATATTAGAGCCGCCTTGTAGAAGCCCAAAAATAAATAGAGCTTTAAATAAGCTCATATTTTTCATTAGGTAACCACCAAGTAATGCCCCAACTATAGTTGCTGCCATACCTACAGTTTTATTGACGGTGCCTACTTCACTTAAACTAAAGCCAAGCGCATTTAATAGAAAGTTGGTGTTGAGCGCCATGACAAAGGCGTCACCGAGTTTGTAAAAAACTAATAGAAGTAAGATTAGCCATGCATTGTTCCGGCTAAAAAATTCAGCAAGTGGCTCGTAAATCGCTTTTTTTAGCGAGGTTGGTGCAGCACCGCTCTCTTCAGGTTCTTTTGCGAGCAATGTTGCGATAACACCGATAATCATCAACCCTGCCATAACTAAATAAAGTTGTTTCCACGTTAAAAACTTATCCGCTAGCCAAAGTGCAAGCCCACCAGAAACGAGCATGCTGATCCGGTACCCCATAACGGAGGTTGCCGCACCAATTCCGCGTTCTTCAGCACTGAGTAAATCAGTTTTATAGGCATCAAAAACAATGTCTTGTGAGGCTGAACAAAATGCAACAGTAACCGCTAGCGCAGCAAGGTACCACAAATGCTCTGAGGGGTTCATAAAGCCCATAGCGGCAATGCTGATAATCAACAGAATTTGCGTGGTTAATAGCCATCCTCTTCGACGACCAAGAAAGGGCGGAGTATAGCGGTCCATCATTGGGGACCAAAGAAATTTCAACACATAAGCCTGTCCGACTAATGAAAAGAAACCAATAGTTTTAATATCGACATTTTCAACAGTTAGCCAAGCTTGTAATGTACCTGCAGTTAAAGCTAAAGGTAGACCAGAAACAAAGCCTAAAAGGATTAAAGTGATGTTATTTGGTAGAGTAAAACGAGGCATTATTTCCCTCTAAGCCAGTGTGATATTGCTACAATACATTGCGCTGCAGAGGTATTGGCTGCGCTATGCTACCCAAACTCAATCAGTGAGAGCTTAGGTAGCTTAATACTTAATGATAATGATTGCTCAGTTAATAGCGTGAATTTTGTCTGATAAAATCGGTGATTTCCTGGTCTGTTGCCATATCTGCAATTAAATCAGTGAGTGCGCTATTGATAGCTGTTGCTATCTTGTCATTATTGGCTGCTAATAACTCTTGTGTATTAAAATTGCGGGTAAATGAACGTGTTTTTGTCGAACCATTTGGGGCTGTTGCAATAATACTCACACTGGAGTTTACGGTAATATTATGGCGCAAGCTGCCTTCACTGACTTTGGTATCGAGTTTATTCAATTGAACGACTAGATTCACATTTGCCGGTGATGTCACCATAAAGCCACGTGCAGCCATTTGTTTTTCGACGGCTTCTTGCATCAGATAACGAGGATCGCGTGAAGGGTTCAGTACGACTAAACTGCCATTGCGGTTGACTTCCGCTAAGGATTTATTCGTACGATTGTCTACACTGCTAACACTGATTGAAGTTGCATTCAGTGTGGGGTTTTTTGTAGGTAAAGCTATCTTAGGCTCAAGTGATAATGTATTGCTGCTGGTTGCACAGCCCGCAAGAAGAAATAACCCTAAAAGTGGAAAACACAGTTTTCTTAACATAATTTTTTCCAGTTCATCTTTCCTAATTGAAAATGTTTCGTTATGGTGCGGGTAGCCGTCGTTCAATATAAAGCTTAGCGGCTTATTTATCCTAAACTGTTAGACAACAATTTTTGAAAAAATTCGCATCAATGTGCCGCTATCATAACATTGGCAAGTTATTATCGGATATTTCTATAATAAGAAGATAGCAATAATCAACACGTACAATAAAAGATAATTGCCTCTGAGCATAATTTTTAATTAAGGAGCATTTTATGGTCGCTAATGCAGCTCAAAGTATGCAACCTCTTGTGAGCCAAAAATTACAAGCTGCTTTCGAACCGACACATTTGGAGGTAATTAATGAAAGCCACCAACACAATGTGTTACCGGGCTCTGAAAGCCATTTCAAAGTTATTTTAGTGAGTGATAAATTTGAAAATAAACGAATGCTTGCCCGCCACCGCGAAATTTATGCTATTTTAGCCAGCGAATTATCGGGAGGGATCCATGCCCTTGCTTTGCATACATATACGCAACAAGAGTGGAATGAGCTTGCTGACACTGCGTTAAAATCACCTGCTTGTCGTGGTGTCGGCGGTGTTAATCGGTAATTTTTTGTTTCAGTTAATACACTGAGACTATGCTTTACATAATCAGCCATGCTCAATGATGAGCTTGGTGAATGTTTTTTCTTCACTTTAGGTGAAAAAACAAAAAATTTAGTCAGAAAAGTCACAAATAATGAGGAAAAAACGCTTCTTTTCTCAGCTTTTCTCGACTCAGGGCGCATGCATCGGTATAATGCTGCGTCTAATTTTCAGTAAGGTTTCGGGACGCTTCTGATATCAGGGATTGACCGTTACGAAAGTAACGCCCCCGGTTCTGGAAGGGAGACAGCCGTTATGATTTAATGGCATAACTCTGGAGTAGACCGATCACTAAGATTTATTTTGAGGTAAGAAGATGCAAGTTTCTGTTGAAACGACTCAAGGCCTTGGGCGTCGTGTAACAATCACCGTTCCTGCCACTGATATTGAAAAAGCAGTTAATAGCGAATTAGTTAGTGTTGCTAAAAAAGTACGTGTTGATGGTTTCCGTAAAGGGAAAGTACCAATGAACATCGTTAAACAGCGTTACGGCGCGTCTGTTATGCAAGACGTTCTGGGCGATGTAATGCAACGTAACTTCATCAACGCAATTATTGAACAAAAAATCAATCCAGCGGGTGCGCCTAGCTACAAACCTGAGCAACTCGAAGACGGTAAAGATTTTGTTTATTCAGTTGAATTCGAAGTTTACCCAGAAATCGAATTAACAGGTTTAGAAACGATTGAAGTTGAAAAACCAGCTGTATCTGTAAAAGATGAAGATCTGGAAAACATGTTAGAAACTCTGCGTAAGCAACAAGCGCAGTGGAAAGAAGTTGAAGCGGCAGCAGAAGCTGACTCTCGCATCACTATCAACTTTACCGGTTCTATCGATGGTGAAGAATTCGAAGGCGGAAAAGCAGAAGATTTCGCACTCGTTATGGGCGAAGGTCGTATGATCCCAGGCTTCGAAGAAGGTGTTGTTGGTCATAAAGCGGGTGAAGAATTCGATATCGAAGTTAACTTCCCAGAAGACTACCATGCTGAAAACCTGAAAGGTAAAGCGGCGAAATTTGCTATTGTTCTGAAGAAAGTAGAACAACGTGAACTGCCTGAATTCACTGAAGAATTCATCAAGCGTTTTGGTATCGCTGATGGTTCTTTAGATGGCCTGCGTGCAGAAGTACGTAAAAACATGGAGCGTGAGCTGAAAAATGCCGTGCGTAACCGTGTTAAAGCACAAGTTCTTGATGGCTTAATCAAAGCTAACGACATCGAAGTTCCAGCAGCAGTTGTTGATGGTGAAATTGATGTTCTGCGTCGTCAAGCGGCACAGCGTTTTGGTGGCGACGAAAAACAAGCGATGGAATTACCTCGTGAACTGTTTGAAGAACAAGCAAAACGTCGCGTAGTGATCGGTCTGCTGTTAGGCGAAGTGATCAACAAAAACGAACTGAAAGCTGACGAAGATCGCGTTAAAGCGCTGATCGAGGAAATGGCTTCTGCGTATGAAGATCCAGCTGAAGTTATCGAATACTACAGCAAAAACGAAGAGCTGATGAATAGCGTTCGTAACTTAGCTTTAGAAGAACAAGCTGTTGAAACTGTATTGGCTGTTGCTAAAGTGACAGAAAAAGAAACTAACTTCACTGAACTGATGAACCAAGTTCAAGCAGGTTAATTCTTTCTTGCTGTACAAAATAATGAAACCCGTGGTGTAATACTACGGGTTTTTTGTCAATTAAAGCCTTTAAATTATCACTTTAGCGAATTTAATTAGGATACCCTTGAAAAACACATTTAAACCCTAATTATATTATCTATACTTCAAGTAGTCTAAGTGGGGCTTTAATTGCAATTTGAACTATTTTGAATAGCTTAATATTGTAGAAAATAGTGATATTAACTAATCGAGTTATTTCGTCATTTTTGAAAATCAAGTATGGTTTTCTAATGGTATAATTCCGTGTAACCCAATAGACTTGTGTTAAACTCTTTTACAGAGCGTCTTGTTTACTGCAGCATACTTAGCTGCATTTTCTTCTTATTTCGCCAGTTATTTGGTTAAATATTAGCTAAACTAGAAAATAAGAGAATTGAAAGAGCCTGCAGACACAGGAATTTTTTAAAACCGTTGTTTGTGGCATGATCTCTGCTCAAAATAGCAGGCAGACAGCAAATTAGGCGCAAGCACCGGAACGTTTTTAATAGGAGATTTCGATGTCACATTTTGGCAGTCAGGAACAATTAGCATCTCAAATGGCCCTTGTGCCTATGGTCATAGAGCAAACTTCTCGTGGTGAGCGCTCGTATGATATTTACTCACGTCTATTAAAAGAACGTATTATCTTCCTGACCGGTCAAGTGGAAGACCATATGGCGAATTTAATCGTCGCTCAGATGTTATTCCTTGAAGCAGAAAACCCTGAAAAAGATATTCATTTGTATATTAATTCACCGGGTGGCGTTATTACCGCAGGAATGTCAATTTACGATACGATGCAGTTTATCAAGCCTGATGTAAGTACTATTTGTATGGGACAAGCTTGTTCCATGGGGGCTTTTTTATTGACGGCGGGTACCAAAGGTAAACGTTTCTGCTTACCAAATTCACGCGTGATGATCCACCAACCATTAGGGGGTTATCAAGGTCAAGCGTCAGATATCGAAATTCATGCTCAAGAAATTCTTAAAGTGAAATCTCGAATGAACGAGCTAATGGCTCTACATACTGGTAAATCCATTGAAGAAATTACTCGAGACACAGAGCGTGACCGCTTCTTATCTGCAAATGAAGCAAAAGAGTATGGTTTAGTCGACCAAATTTATAGTAGCCGTTAATGGGTTAACTTTTGGTATAATTAGTTCATACCATAAACTATTTTAAAGAAAATCGTTGTTTTGTTTTTTAATTGAATGAAAACAAAACAATATGGATAAAAGTGAGGTCAACTGATGACAGATAAACGCAAAGAGGGGACAGGAAAACTGCTTTACTGCTCTTTCTGCGGAAAAAGTCAGCATGAAGTTCGTAAGCTGATTGCCGGTCCGTCAGTCTATATTTGTGATGAATGCGTAGATTTATGTCTCGATATCATCCGTGAAGAAATAAAAGAACTTACGCCGCATCGCGAGCGTAGTGAGCTGCCTACGCCACATGAAATCCGACAGCATCTTGACGACTATGTCATCGGCCAAGAAAAAGCGAAGAAAGTCTTAGCGGTTGCGGTATATAACCATTACAAGCGCTTGCGTAATGGTGATAAAACCAGTGATGGCGTTGAATTAGGCAAAAGTAATATTTTGCTAATTGGCCCAACCGGTAGTGGTAAAACGCTTTTAGCTGAAACTTTAGCGCGTTATTTGGATGTACCATTTACAATGGCTGATGCAACGACATTAACTGAAGCTGGTTATGTCGGTGAAGACGTTGAAAATATTATTCAAAAATTACTACAAAAGTGCGATTACGATGTTGAAAAAGCTCAACGTGGTATCGTATATATTGATGAAATTGATAAAATTTCACGTAAGTCAGATAACCCATCAATTACCCGTGACGTTTCTGGTGAAGGTGTGCAACAAGCCCTTCTGAAACTAATCGAGGGAACGGTTGCAGCAGTACCGCCACAAGGGGGACGTAAACACCCTCAGCAAGAGTTCTTGCAGGTTGATACTTCAAAGATCCTCTTTATATGTGGTGGGGCATTTGCAGGGCTCGACAAAGTAATTGGCCAGCGTTTAAATACCCGTTCAGGTATCGGTTTTGCTGCCGAAGTGAAAGGTGAATCAGATAAAGCAACGGAAGGTGAGTTATTAACTCAGGCAGAGCCAGAAGATTTAATTAAATTTGGTTTAATTCCTGAATTTATTGGCCGTTTACCTGTTGTTGCAACATTAACTGAATTAAGTGAAGAAGCATTAATTCAGATTCTGCAAGAGCCTAAAAACGCTTTAACTAAACAATATCAAGCCTTATTTAGCCTTGAAAATACTGAACTCGAATTCCGTGAAGAAGCACTAAAAGCAATAGCTAAGAAAGCTATGGCACGTAAAACCGGAGCTCGTGGTTTACGCTCTATTGTTGAAGCTGCATTGTTAAATACGATGTATGACCTTCCTTCAATGAGTGATGTTGAAAAAGTTGTCGTTGATGAAAACGTCATTAACGAACAATCAGAACCGCTATTGATATATAGCAAACCTGATGCTCAAGCTTCTGGCGATAACTAATCCCATATAAAACGTTCAATAGTTAATCAAACGAAATGAGGGGTTTCCCTCATTTTGTTTTTTATGTTCAACTAGCCATTGAATGCTAAAATCTTGTCCCCATATAGTTTATATTCTGAGGTGTGGTTTCCTTGTTCTAGAAAGTAATTTTAAAACAAGAGATAGAAACCCTTAAACTAGCGTGAGCTAAACGAAGAGAGAGCTTTATGAATCCTGAGCGTTCCGAACGCATTGAAATACCAGTATTGCCTCTGCGTGATGTAGTGGTATACCCACATATGGTGATCCCACTGTTTGTTGGACGTGAAAAATCCATTCACAGTCTGGAAGCAGCGATGGATCATGACAAGCAGGTAATGCTGGTTGCGCAAAAAGAAGCCTCGACTGATGAGCCAGGGGTGAATGATTTATTTGCTGTCGGTACAGTCGCATCCGTTATTCAGATGCTAAAACTGCCTGATGGCACCGTTAAAGTCCTCGTTGAAGGTCTACGACGCGCACGTATTACCAGTTTGACAGATAATGGCGAATATTTCTTAGCGCAAGCAGAATATTTAGCTGCAGAGCAAAATAATGAATCTGAACACGCAGCGTATGATGAAGCGACAGCGGGTTCTCAATCATCAGACGCACTTGATGAAAAAGAAAACGAAGTGTTGTACCGCACTATCGTTAGTCAGTTCGAAAGTTATATAAAACTGAATAAAAAGATTCCACCTGAAGTATTAACCGCGTTACATGCGATTGAACAAGATCAGCTAGACAAACTGGCAGATACCATTGCCTCTCACATGCCACTAAAATTAGCGGATAAACAACGCGTTTTAGAAATGGCAAATATCGCAGAGCGTGTAGAGTTTTTGATGGCCATGATGGAGTCAGAAACTGAGCTGCTGCAAGTGGAAAAACGCATCCGCAATCGTGTTAAAAAACAGATGGAAAAAAGCCAGCGTGAGTATTATCTGAATGAGCAAATGAAAGCCATTCAGAAAGAGCTGGGTGAAATGGACGATGCGCCAGACGAATATGAATCGCTAAAACGTAAAATCGAAGAAGCGAAAATGCCAAAAGAGGCACAAGAGAAAGCAGAAGCAGAATTGCAGAAGCTGAAAATGATGTCGCCAATGTCAGCAGAAGCTACTGTTGTCCGTAGCTATATTGATTGGATGGTGCAGGTACCATGGCATAAACGTAGTAAAGTCAAAAAAGACTTAGTTAAAGCTCAAGAAGTGTTAGATACCGATCACTACGGTTTAGAGCGTGTGAAAGACCGTATTTTAGAGTATTTGGCAGTGCAAAGCCGCGTCAGTAAAATTAAAGGGCCAATCCTTTGTCTGGTTGGGCCTCCGGGCGTGGGTAAAACCTCTTTGGGGCAATCTATTGCTAAGGCTACTGGCCGTCAATACACTCGTATGGCATTAGGTGGGGTGCGTGATGAAGCTGAAATTCGCGGTCACCGTCGTACCTATATCGGTTCAATGCCAGGTAAGCTGATTCAAAAGATGGCAAAAGTAGGGGTCAAAAACCCACTATTTTTATTGGATGAAATTGACAAAATGTCATCTGATATGCGTGGTGACCCAGCCTCTGCATTATTAGAGGTGCTTGACCCAGAACAAAATATTGCCTTTAACGATCACTACTTGGAAGTGGATTACGATTTGTCTGATGTGATGTTTGTTGCAACATCCAACTCGATGAATATTCCAGCACCATTGTTAGATCGTATGGAAGTCATCCGTCTTTCTGGCTATACAGAAGATGAAAAACTGAATATTGCGAAAAAACATTTGCTGTCTAAGCAGATTGAACGTAACGCATTGAAAAAGAATGAGTTAACTATCGATGATAGTGCTTTAATGAGCATTATTCGTTATTACACTCGTGAAGCTGGAGTTCGTGGTTTAGAGCGTGAAATCTCTAAATTGTGTCGTAAAGCGGTTAAAGCGCTGCTCATGGACAAAAAGCTTAAGCACATTGAAATCAACGCTGATAACCTGAAAGATTATCTGGGTGTTCGCCGTTTTGATTATGGCCAAGCAGACACAGAAAACCGTGTTGGGCAAGTTACAGGCCTTGCTTGGACTGAAGTTGGTGGTGACTTACTGACTATTGAAACTGCATGTGTGCCAGGCAAAGGCAAACTAACTTATACCGGTTCTTTAGGTGAAGTCATGCAGGAGTCTATCCAAACGGCATTAACGGTTGTTAGAGCTCGAGCAGAAAAACTGGGTATAAATAGTGATTTCTATGAAAAACGTGATATTCATGTTCACGTACCAGAAGGCGCTACACCAAAAGATGGCCCGAGTGCGGGGATTGCGATGTCAACCGCTTTAGTCTCTTGCTTAACGGGTAACCCAGTTAGAGCTGACGTAGCAATGACAGGTGAAATTACTTTAAGAGGTTTAGTTTTCCCGATAGGCGGCCTGAAAGAAAAATTATTGGCTGCACACCGCGGAGGGATTAAAACCGTATTAATCCCTAAAGAAAACGAACGTGATTTAGAGGAAATTCCTCAAAATGTGATCGCGGATCTCGAAATTCATCCGGTGAAAACAATTGAAGAAGTTCTTTCTTTAGCTTTAGTTAACCCTCCTTTTGGGGCAGAAGTAGTTAAAAAGAAAGCTAAAAGAGTGAGCTGAATCAAGAAGTTTGTATAAAATTAAGACTGACAGCTAATTTAGGGCTTGTCAGTCTTTTTTTTCATCGCTAATTTAACGATGATTCTGATAATTGTTTGTATGCAATCTGTTCTCTTGCCATTGGTAATCAGGATTGATATAACGGCTGCATCATTAATTAACTATACTAATAACTGCTATAGTTAATTAAGAGATTTATAGTCCAACTAATATGGGGATGATAAGAGTGAATAAAGCTCAACTGATTGATCAAATCGCTTCTGATGCGAATATTTCTAAAGCTGCAGCAGGTCGTGTTGTTGACGCGTTCGTTGCTACTGTAACAGGTTCTCTGAGTAAAGGGGATGATGTTGCTCTAGTTGGCTTTGGGACTTTCTCTGTTCGTGAGCGTGCAGCACGTACAGGCCGTAACCCTCAAACGGGTAAAGAAATTAAAATCGCTGCGGCGAAAGTTCCTGCTTTCCGTCCAGGCAAGGGTCTTAAAGACGCTGTAAATAGCTAATTAGGTATTTAAGTTTGTCTTTCTCGTAATTTTGCGAAAACTCAAACTGACGGAATGTCTTTAATCAGCTAATATATAAGCGCACCATTGAAATGGTGCGCTTTTTTTTCTTTCTGAGTTAAGATTAGCGTATTATCAGGAAATTGAATTCAACAAAGCGGAGTTAAGCCTTTTTATGATGGAAAATTTACGCACAAAGGCGAATAGTCCTTTGCTCAAAATAATACTGGCGCTGATTATCCTTTCATTCGTGTTGGGTGGCGTTATGATGGGGGGCCTCGGTGGCAACAGTGCAAATAATGCAGCTGAAGTTAACGGGCAATCAATAAGCCGTGAACAGCTACAGCAGGCTTTTCAACAAGAACGCCAATCATTACAAGAGTACCTAGGGGATAAATTCTCAGAAGTCGCTAGTAATGAAGAAAGTATGAATTTACTGCGTCGTCAAGCTCTTGATAACTTGATTAACAATGAACTGATTAATCAGTATGCTAATGAATTACAGCTCTCAGCAAGTGACCAGCAAATTGAGCAATATATTTTCTCAATGCCTGTTTTCCAGACAGATGGCCGGTTTGATAGCGAAAAATATCGTGAGATCTTAAGTCGTAACAACATTAACGCGGATAGCCTTGCGGCTCAAATTCGCCAAGACCTTACACGAGCTCAGTTAGGAAAAACCTTTACTGGAACGGATTTCGCTTTACCATCAGAAGTTAAAGCATATGCTGAATTATTTATGCAAGAACGTGAAATTCGTACTGCAATCTTAGATTTAGCAGAGGTTCAAGCAAAACAAACAGCTTCTGAAGAAGAATTAAAAGCCTACTATGATGCCAACCAAAATAGCTTTATCTCACCTGAGAAAGTACAAGTAAGCTATGTTGAAATGGATGCTGCATCAATGCCGCCAGCGACAGTGTCAGCTGAGGAAGTAAAAGCGTATTATGATCAAAACCTGAAAAATTATACTCAGGCAGAGCAAAAACAGTACAGCATGATTCAGGTAGCTTCAGAAAAAGAAGCAAATGATATTCTGAATGAATTAAAACAAGGTGCGGACTTTGCAACACTGGCAACTGAAAAATCAACGGATAAATTCAGTGCAGGGCAAAAAGGCTTGATTGGTTGGATGGAAGCGGCATCAACGCCAAGCGAAATTGTGGACGCAAAATTAACAGAAAAAGGGCAACTTTCGGCACCTGTTAAATCACAAAATAGTTATGTTATCTTTCGCTTAGATGATATTAAACCTGAATCTATTAAACCGTTTGAGCAAGTTGAAGAAAGTATTAAAACTAGCTTACTTCAAGATAAAAACATTAAACAATTCTATGACTTACAGCAGAAGGTTAGTGAGGCTGCCACGAGTGATATGGAATCATTAGTTTCGGTTGAATCTGTATCTGGTTTGAAAGCTGTGACAACGGATTGGTTTGATAGAACAAATCCACCTGCCGCACTTAATTTCCCTAAAGTGGTCAGTGAAGTATTTAGCGACCGTTTAGTGGATAAAAATGGTTCTAAAGGGATCAACTCAGATGTTATTAACGTTGAAGGGGACCGTGCATTTGTTGTGCGTGTAACAGAGTACAAACCTGAAAGCGTTGAACCTTTTGATAAGGTTAAGTCCGAAATTGAAACTCTGGTTAAGCGCC
This sequence comes from Providencia sp. PROV048, assembly GCF_033688165.1. Classification (NCBI taxonomy): domain Bacteria; kingdom Pseudomonadati; phylum Pseudomonadota; class Gammaproteobacteria; order Enterobacterales; family Morganellaceae; genus Providencia; species Providencia sp. PROV048. The sequence continues at coordinate 837,015 of NZ_CP096360.1, forward strand.
AAAAAGCGGATGCAGAGTTGAAAGCTACGAGTGATAAACTTCTTGCTGAGTTAAATGCGGGTAAAGGAACAGAAGCTCTAAATGCGGCGGGGGTTAAATTTTCCGATACTCAAACTGTTTCTCGTTTAATGCCACAAACAGCGGTTATTAATGCAACGATGGAAATGCCGCAACCTGCTGATGGTAAACCAAGTTATGCACTTGCGCGTGATGAGTCCGATAACTATGTGCTTATTCAACTAGATAAAGTTACGCTAGGCCAACCGACGGATGATGAGTTAAAGCAACTGACTCGTGAATACCAAGGTGCTATGAGTTCTGCGGTCAATGAAGCTCTGATGCTTAATTTGCGTGAGAATGCAAAAATTGAAGTGCTGAATATTGAGTAATTGCGAGCAGCTTCGCAAGTAAAATTGTAACTTCATGAATAGAAGGCCACCTTTGGGTGGCCTTTCGTATTTTCAGTATTATTGAAAAGTGTTCCGTATTTTTCTATGGCATCGTTGTGTCTCAACATACACAGGAGAACAAATATGTTATGGAATTCAGTCAATAAATGCAGATTAGGTATTGTTCTGCTCCTTTCTTTATTATGCTCATTCTCTTCTTTTTCTTTGGCTAAGAAAATTGAGCGAGAAAAAGCCACAGAGGCTGTCATTCAAGAAAAACAAGTAAGTAATAACTCACCATCAACGAGCCATGGCCAGTCTGACAAAGTGAATATCAACTTAGCGGGTGAAGAAGAACTTGCAGAAAAACTTACTGGTATAGGTAGGCAAAAAGCGAAAGCAATCGTTGAATATAGGCAAAAATATGGTGCTTTTAATTCCATTGAAAATATTTTAGAAGTTCAGGGGATAGGTCCTGCATTTTTAGAAAAGAATAAAGATAAGTTAACTTTGTAACTAAAATCCCCCATACAGAGTATGGGGGTAATATATTAAAGGTTAATAATTAAGCAGAAAACTAAGCTTTTTATAAATAATTTGCGAGCTAAGTCTTATTATTGATAATCATTCAGCACATTTTCCGTACATTTGTTATTTTTATGTTATTAAAAAATAAACTGGTCGGAGTAGTTATGACAACACACATTAAAGTTCATGGTTATCATATAGATATTTTTCAACATGTTAATAATGCACGTTACTTAGAATTCTACGAAGCGGACCGCTGGGAATGGATGAATAAGCGTAATTTCATTAGTTGGGCGATAAAAAACAATTTAACAATGGCTGCGGTGAATATTAATGTAAATTATATCCAAGGCGTCTTGCTTGGTGATGAGCTGACAGTAGTGACTCGAATGGATAAAATCGGTACTAAAAGCGCAGTCTGTTATCAACAAATAATTCGCAATAAAGCAGGGGCTCAAGAGGTAGTTTCTGATGCTTATGTGACATTTGTATTTATCGATAACATAGAGAATAAAGCGATTGTTATTGATGAACAATTGCGTGAGAAACTAGAGTCATTCAAAGTAGGTTCTGAAGACTTTATTCAAAACTAGCCTACCATTAGCTTGAATATTACGAATAAGCTAATGATAGGCTGTGTGTTTGACTAATTCATTATGGCTTTTGCTTTAATGAGAGCATGATGGCTTCTTTATCATTTAAATATTCATTTAAGCCCTTGCTCCTTAAATGGCAGGCAGCACATTCACCGCAACCATCACCTTGAATACCATTATAACAAGTCAGTGTTTGCTGCCTGATGGTTTCAAGGTGGCCATAACTGTCGGCAAGAGCCCATGTTTGGGCTTTATTTAACCACATTAATGGGGTTTCAAAGCGAATATTTTTGGCAAGACCGAGGTCTACAGCATGATTGAGGGCTTTGACAAATTCATCTCGGCAATCTGGGTAACCTGAAAAATCAGTTTCACAAACACCGGTTATCACCGCTTCTGCTTTTACTTGGTAAGCATAAATTGCTGCTAATGTGAGGAATAAAATGTTGCGCCCTGGAACAAAAGTGCTGGGTAAAGTACTGGACTCGCTTTCTGAAAAATCAGGAACTGGGATGTTATCTCGAGTTAAGCTGCTGATTGCCAATTCATTGAGTAATGTGACATCTAACACTTTATGTGCTGTAGCACCTAAAGATACGCTCAATTTCTGTGCGACTTCGATTTCAAAACGGTGGCGCTGGCCGTAATCAAAAGTAACACAATGAACTTCATCATAGTTTTGCAAAGCTTGAATAAGACAGGTTGTTGAGTCTTGGCCTCCGCTAAAAACCACAACTGCGCGTTTCATAGGTACTCCTTGGTGATATATCATTATCAAAATGTGATGGAAAGAGAGTAAAGCATGTTAGCGATACTGGGATGTAATTCATAGTTCTATTTTTATCAAATTAGTTTGATTGAAGGACTATTTATATGCTGATTTGGTTATCTGTATAAAAATATTCTATAATCATGGTATTTGGTAACATTTTTATTGTTTTTTAATTATTCAATTTTGCATAATATAGTTATACAGCTAATAAAATAACGATAAAAGCACTTACACCCAAGCCAAGAGAGTAATTATGTTAGATAAAATAGACAAAAAACTGCTTTGTTTATTGCAAAATGACAGTAGCCTATCCTTAAATACCCTTGCTGAAGCTGTTAATTTAACATCTACTCCGTGCTGGAAAAGATTAAAAAGGCTTGAAGATGAAGGCTATATTCGAGGGCGAGTGACCTTACTCGATGGTGAGAAGCTAGGTTTAGGTTTAACGGTAATTGTGACAATTAAAACACAGCATCATAATAGTGAGTGGTATGAGCAATTTGTTTCTTTTGTTAGTCAACTTCCTGAGGTGCTGATGTTTTATCGCATGGCTGGTGAGTATGATTATCTTATGCAAGTCGAAGTGCATGATATGAAATCATATGACTTATTTTATAAAAAGCTAGTCAATGGCGTTCATGGTCTAATAGATGTAACTTCAAGCTTTGCAATGGAAAAAATCAAATATACGACAGTATTGCCTATCCCTGACTAACCTCGTAATAGCTTAGATAATTACGGTCTCTCATTCTTAGGCATCAATAAATCAATATATTCAAGGCAGTATTACGTGCGATTATTTTCACAACTAGGTTGGTATTTTTTGAGTGAATGGCGGCGCTATCTCGGCGCTGTTTGCTTTTTAATTATCATTGCTATTTTACAATTAGTTCCTCCACGCATTGTTGGTGTTGTTGTTGATGGAATTAGTAAAGGGGCAATGTCGACAAAGCAATTGATCACTTATGTTTTAGTCATGCTGTTGATTGCATTGGTTGTGTATGGGTTGCGGTATATTTGGCGTTTATGGTTATTTGGTGCTTCTTATAAGTTAGCTGTACAGCTACGACAAAAGTTTTATCGGCAATTAAGTCTGCAGAATCAAGCGTTTTACCATAAGTATCGAACGGGAGACCTAATTGCACGTACAACGAATGATGTTGACCGAGTCGTGTTTGCAGCTGGTGAAGGTGTTTTAACATTAGTTGACTCATTGGTGATGGGGTGTGCGGTGCTCATCATGATGAGTGTTGAAATTAGTTGGCAGCTTACTTTACTAGCACTCATTCCAATGCCAATTATGGCATTAATCATTAAACGGTATGGAGACCAGCTTCATCAGCGTTTCAAGCATGCTCAAGGGGCATTTTCGTCTTTAAATAATCATGCGCAAGAAAGTTTAACAAGTATTCGTATGATTAAAGCTTTTGGCCTTGAAGATCATCAATCAAATCAATTTGAACAGGTAGCTACTGAGGCAGGGCGTCGCAATATGCATGTTGCTAAAGTTGATGCGCGTTTTGACCCCACCATTTTTATGGCGATTGGTATGGCAAATTTACTCGCTATTGCAGGTGGAAGCTGGATGGTATTAAACGACACACTGACGCTAGGCGAATTAACGAGCTTTGTGATGTATCTAGGGTTAATGATTTGGCCGATGTTAGCGCTCGCATGGATGTTTAATATCGTTGAACGAGGTAGTGCGGCTTATAGCCGTATTCTAAGTTTACTCAATGAACCGCTAGTCATTCAGGATGGTTCGCATTCATTACAGCCTGAAAAGGGAAACTTGAATGTGAATATTATCAACTTTAGTTATCCAGAAACTAAGCGAATAGCATTACATGATATTAAGTTTGATTTAAAACCTGGACAATTTTTGGGGCTTTGTGGGCCGACGGGGTCTGGAAAATCAACGTTGTTGATGTTATTACAGCGTCAATTTGATGTGACGGAAGGGGCGATTTGCTATCAAGGCTTATCACTACCCGAAATCCGTTTAGATGAATGGCGTGCTCGGTTATCTATCGTAAATCAGTCCCCATTTTTATTTTCAGATACAGTTGCTGACAATATCGCGCTTGGGCGGCCTAATGCCACTCAAGATGAAATTGAACAGGCTGCGCGTATAGCTTGTGTACATGATGATATTTTACGTTTACCTGAAGGCTATTCTACTCAGGTTGGTGAGCGCGGTGTCATGTTATCTGGCGGGCAGAAACAACGAATTTCTATTGCAAGGGCTATCTTGCAAAATGCAGAAATCTTGGTGTTAGATGATGCACTTTCTGCTGTTGATGGGCAGACCGAGTTTACAATTTTACAAAATTTAAGCCATTGGCGGCAGGGTAGGACTATGATAATTAGCGCCCATCGTCTATCTGCATTGGTAGAGGCAGACAATATTATTGTGTTATCTCAAGGTGCTATTGTTAGTCGAGGTAAACATGAAGCGCTTATTGAGCAATCGGGTTGGTATAAAGATATGTATCAGTATCAACAGATTGAAGCTGCTCTGGATGGTGAGCTATGAGCCAAAAGAAACCGCTATGGCCAGCACTCAAGCGTTTGCTTGGTTATGGAAAAGCATACCGAGGAACCATGGGTATTGCCATTGCAATGCTATGGTTAGCCGCTATTGCAGAAGTTAGTGGGCCTCTGCTAATCAGCTATTTTATTGATAACATGATAGCGAAAAAACAAATCATCATGCCACTTGCTTTATATATGGCAGTTGGTTTTATATTGCTCCAAGTTATTGCAGCGTTATTACATTACTATCAAATTATTTTATTTAATAAAGCCTCTGTGGGGGTAGTGCAAACATTACGTACAGATGTGATGAATGCAGCCCTTCGACAGCCCCTAAGTGCATTCGATAAGCAACCTGTTGGCCAATTAATTTCACGAGTTACAAATGATACTGAAGTTATTAAAGATCTATTTGTGATGGTTGTGCCGACAGTATTTCGTAGTTTAGCCCTGATTTGTGCCATGTTAGTTGCTATGTTTTCATTGGAATGGCGTATGGCATCAATTGCAGTGATGATTTTTCCTGCAGTATTTGTGGTAATGCTTGTTTATCAGCGTTTAAGTACGCCCATTGTGCGCCGTGTGAGATCTTATCTTGCAGATATTAATAACGGTTTTAACGAAGTCATTAATGGAATGACAGTTATTCAGCAATTTATCCAACAGGCTAGGTTTGGCGAAAAAATGCAAAGTATTAGCCAAGACCATTATTTTGCAAGAATGAAAGCATTAAAACTTGATGGCTTACTATTAAGGCCATTACTAAGTTTACTTTCAGCTTCAGTATTGTGTGGCTTGCTATTGCTATTTGGGTTCGAAGGAACGACTACCATTGGTGTTGGTGTCTTATATGCATTTATTAACTATTTAGGTCGCTTGAATGAGCCGCTTATTGAGTTAACTTCTCAGCAATCAATGCTTCAGCAAGCTGTTGTTTCTGGTGAGCGTGTATTTGAATTAATGGATAGTCCGCAGCAAGGTTATGGTGAAAGTATTGAGCCATTACAAGGAGGTTCAATCTCAATTAACCATTTATCTTTCGCTTACCGTGATAACAAAATGGTACTTAAAGATATTAATTTACAAGTGCCTGATAATAACTTCGTTGCATTAGTCGGCCATACAGGCAGCGGTAAAAGTACCATAGCAAATTTAATTATGGGGTATTACCCGTGGCAGGAGGGAGATATTTTATTAGATGGACGTAATTTGAGTTCACTATCCCACCAAGTATTACGTAATGGTATTGCAATGGTACAACAAGACCCTGTTGTCCTCGCTGCTTCTTTTTTTGACAACGTCGCATTAGGACGTGAGATTAGCCAAGACAAAGTTTGGGAAGTTCTTGAAACTGTTCAGCTTGCTGGGTTGGTTCGTGGTTTACCTGATGGGCTAGATACCGTGCTTGGTGAACAGGGAAATACCTTGTCTGTAGGGCAAAGACAGTTATTAGCGATGGCCCGAGTCCTTGTGGTGACACCCAAAATTTTAATTTTGGATGAAGCAACTGCGAATATTGACTCAGGGACAGAGCAAGCGATACAAAAAGCGTTACGAGTGATTCGCCAACATACTACGTTAGTTGTGATCGCCCACCGTTTATCGACAATTGTCGACGCTGACCAAGTCGTTGTGTTACATCGTGGTGCAATTGTTGAGCAAGGTAAACATTTACAGCTTTTGCAACAAAAAGGACGTTATTATCAAATGTACCAGTTGCAGCAAGTTGGAGAATCATTAAATGCCCATAGTGATGCTGAAATTGAGGCTATACCTAGTTAATTATTCTGCACTCTTATAATGCATACCTTAAAGCCACTCATTCGAGTGGTTTTTTATTTTGTTCTTTCCTATTGAATTTTATGGATAAATATATTTTGGCACACGGTTTGCTATAAAGTCAGTGCTGTCCGAAGTATTAAGCAGCTTATTCATATGACTTATAGGAGTGAACATGAAATATATCATCGCGATCATTAAGCCATTTAAATTAGATGAAGTTCGAGAGGCACTATCAGATATTGGGGTTCAAGGGCTTACGATTACTGAAGTTCGAGGGTTTGGGCGGCAAAAAGGACATGCCGAATTATATAGAGGAGCTGAATATACTGTCGATTTTTTACCTAAAGTACGTATGGAAATAGCGGTTTCTGATGAGTTGGTAGAGCAGGTGATTGAAACAATTGAAAAAAAAGCTTATACGGGCCAAGTCGGGGATGGAAAAATATTTATTTTGTCATTAGAGCAAGCAGTACGTATTCGTACAGGTGAAAAACAAGACGAAGCACTGTAGGAGAGCAACTATGAGCAAAGGGTTCCAATACTTATTTTTATTGATATCAATGGGTGGTTTTCCAATAACCGTGTTTGCAGCAGAGGAAACCCTAGATAAAGCTGATAACGCATTTATGATGATAGCGACTGCTTTAGTTATTTTTATGATACTGCCAGGTATCGCATTATTTTATGGTGGGCTACTAAGAAGCAAAAATGTCCTTTCTTTGATGGCTCAAACTGCAGTTATTTTTGCTTTGGTGTCTGTTATTTGGATTGTTTATGGATACAGTTTAGCTTTTAGTGAGGGGAATGATTTTATCGGTGGTTTTAGCCAGATCATGTTGAAAGATATTACTGTAGAAAGCTTATCTGGGCCGATCCCTCAATTTATTCACGTCGTGTTTCAAGGTGCATTTGCATGCTTAACGGTTGCATTAGTGATTGGTGCATTAGGAGAGCGAATTAAATTTTCTGCAATTCTAATTTTTACCCTTATTTGGACTACATTTGCTTATTTGCCAATGGCACATATGGTGTGGGGAGGTGGTATTTTATCCCAAGATGGCGCATTAGATTTTGCAGGGGGGACGGTTGTTCATATTAATGCGGCTGTTGCAGGCTTAGTTGGTGCTTACTTACTGGGGCATCGTACCGGGTTAGGGAAAGAAGCCATTAAACCTCATAACCTACCTATGGTATTTATGGGAACTTCCATATTATTCATTGGCTGGTTTGGTTTCAATGCAGGTTCGGCTGGAAGTGCAAATAGTATTGCTGCACTCGCGTTTGTGAACACTATCGCAGCTGCGGCAGGCGCTATCTTATCGTGGACTTTAGCGGAATGGCTTTTCAGGGAGAAACCTTCATTATTAGGGGCTTGCTCTGGGTGTTTGGCTGGGTTAGTCGGTGTTACGCCTGCTGCGGGTACTGTGGGTGTTGGCGGGGCATTAATCATCGGACTACTTTCTGGATTGGCAGGTTTATGGGGGGTAGTGATTTTAAAACGTCGGTTAAAAGTTGATGATGTTTGCGATGTTTTTGGCGTTCACGGAGTCTGTGGCATTTTAGGGTGTTTACTCACGGGGGTATTTACCTCAACGGTATTAGGCGGAAGTGGCTATGCGGAAGGTATTACGATGATGAAACAAGTAGGAATTCAAGCCGTTAGCATCCTAGTTTGTGTTGTTTGGACTGCAATTGTTGCTTATATCGCATTTAAAATTGCAGAGAAAACGTCAGGCTTACGAATTAATGTTGAAAAAGAAAGGGAAGGCTTAGATATTACTTCTCATGGTGAAAGTGCCTACAATTAACCTTCATGTAAAGATAATTACAGGATAATACTGTGTTTTATGTAAATTGATAATGGCAGCTTATTGCTGGCTGCCATTACCTTTTTAAACTGACTAATATATTTTTCTAAGTAAGTAATCACTTACTTTAAATAGCGGTTATTTACGAGGTTGCCGTTGACGAATTACGCCTTCTTGGACTGCAGTTGCAACAAGATCACCTTGTAAATTATAGATTTGTCCTTTCACAAAACCCCTCCCACCTGATGCCGAAGGGCTTTCTACAGCGTACAGTAACCAGTCATCAATTTTAAATGGGCGATGGAACCACATTGAATGATCAATAGTTGCAACCTGTAAGTCGCGTTCCATAAATCCTCTACCATGCGGCTGTAATGCGGCAGGGAGGAAATTGTAATCAGAGGCATAACCTAATAAATAGTGGTGTAGTGAAGGTATATCAGGCAGTTGCCCTTTCGCTTTGAACCAAATATAACGAAATGGTTCTTGAGGTGCGGCATCGAATGGGCTGTAAAATTCAACGGGACGAAATTCAAAAGGAGTTGGCCGAAGAGCATACTTTTTAACTGCTTCTGGTAATTTATCAGCCAAACTTTGAACAATATCATCTTGAGAAATTAATTTTGTAGGTGGTGGTACATCTGGCATTAAGTTCTGATGGCTATAACCTTCTTCTTGAGATTGAAATGATGCGGTCATAAAGAAGATAGGTTTGCCATTTTGAATGGCACTTACTCGGCGTGCGCTAAAGCTTCCGCCATCGCGTAAAATTTCCACGTCATAAACAATGGGACGTGAGCTATCGCCTGGGCGTAAAAAATAACTATGAAAAGAATTAATCGCTCTTTCTTCAGGTATAGTTTGCTTAGCTGCATACATGGCTTGTCCAACAACTTGTCCACCAAAAACTTGAGGTAAACCAAGGTCTTCGCTTTGTCCACGAAAAATACCTTCTTCAATTTTTTCGAGTTCAATTAGGCTAATTAAATTCTGTAATTCTGGGCTCATAGTCATCTTAGTTCAGTTATACGTAAATGAGATATTGGTATTTTCCCATTATTTACCCTGAATAGGTAGATTAATTACTAGCGAATAAATTGGGGTTACGTATTGTTACATTTGGAAATATAAATGTATTATTCTACCAATATTAGTTATACTTTTTATTATTCCCTCATCAGAAAATGACTTGTCTATTCCGATTATTTTAAAATGTTTTAGTAAACATTGTGTTATAGGTAATAACTATGAAGTTTTTTCGCTATATTGTTAGCTTATTAGTGATTTTAACGTTGGTTAGCTGTGAAGGGAATAGCACCAAGCCCAGCGAAAAAGCACTTAATGCTCAAAATAGTAATAATAACCAGACAGTCGATTCAGGAAAAATCGAGGGCCGTGTGGTGATTTTACAGGATACTGTTTTACCTGAAGACGCAGTTGTTACAATTACGTTGGCAGATACAACGGTTGCGGACTTACCTGCACTGATATTATCTCAAAAATATTATAATTCGGTGAACAATCGGCCGACAATTCCTTTTGAACTAACTTACCAAAAAAGTGAAGTTAGGCAAGAAGGCACGCTAGTTGTGAATGCAACTATAAGCGCAAACGGAAAACTATTGTATATCAGTGATAGTGTTGTAGAGGTTATCAACAACGGTATTACAAAAAATGTTGAATTATTGATGGTCTCTGCGAATTAGCCAATGTACCGGCTCTTAGTTGAGTCTCTATTTTTATAGGTGTTTGTGTGATAAATCGCCACTTAGCCATGGGTTTCTTGCTATTTCAATGACTATCAAGCATAATGCCCCTGCTTTGAAAGAAGCAATCAATGGGGGCTCTGTTGGTTCTCCCGCAACGCTAACTTGTTAACTTGGTCAGGTCCGGAAGGAAGCAGCCATAGCAGGGGTCGTGTGTGCCGGGATGTCGCTGGCAGGGCTCCCACCCAATTCTAAGACCTTTCCTTGTATATCAGTCTCCCTATTCCAATTTATTATAAATATAATTTTTAATTGTTTTTTCTGTTTATTCTTTTTTATTTTTATAAATGTAAATTAAACTTTAAGGTTTAAATGAATTCAAAAGTTAAAAAGAAAAGTTAAGAATACAACATTAATTGTTGAGTATTGTGATAAGAAAAAGTTGGCAGGCTAAAATTTAAAGTAAGAAAATGCTATTAGCATAATAATTATGCCAATAATAAAATGATAAATACATTGCGTTCAGCCGATAAGTGGATTTACCGGCTATAACCATTCACTATCTGTGCGTGTTAATAAGATATTATCTAACAAACTTCCAAACAGACGCTGGGATTTTATCATAAAGCTTATTCATTGTGAGTTCAGCTAAGCGGTGATCTGCTGCTGAATAGAATAGCTCTAGCTCATCATCAGATAATTCATACTTATTTTTTTCAATGACACGCTCAAGTGTTTCAATTGTGGTGCATTTTCTTAAACGCATCAGATAATCAGATTTGGTCATAATACCCTTTCTTTTATGCAAAATTACTTATTAATATACGGTTTTATAGTCTGAACTAAAGGTAAATAATACCTTTAAGTTTTGCTAGTTAGGCACTTTAGGTCATCATCCAGCACAGCGACAAGACTGTGATTCATTGCTTCCCAGTCTATAATTTCACTAAGTGTGATAACTGGGCTGCCGAATAAATCATAGGTCTCATCGAGGTATTCTTCGATAAGTGATATAACAAGATTTTCTTTTGGGTATTTGATTTTAAACCGCCATACAAATGCAGCGATATGTTCAATGAGTTCATTCAAGGCTGCGCTTTGCGGGGAGCTTAAATCATTAATCCAGTGTGTATTTGTTTTTTGTAAGCTTAAAATAGCGTCTCTATTGAGACTATTACATAAGTATTTTAGTTCTGCTATATCATGTCTTTTGGGTGAGTATTCATCCATAATCACCTCCGCAGGCGAATCTGACTTTTGCTGTGTGTATTTTTTATCAATAATGTCATGTTAACTAATTAAAGCACCTATGTTCAATATAAAAGTTTACACGTTAGTATATTGAAAAATATAAGATTATTGCTAGTTCGTTAAACTTTCGAAAATTATTAATATAATACATAAGCGATGTTCGAATACGGACTGGCTGCTCGGACTAAACTAGCCGCGATATAATAATAGCATTATTACCACATATGTCACCACCAATAAACGACTTTTTTCTAATTTATTAGTGAGTAGTTGAGGTTTGAGTTACGTATGTTCTGTTTAAACTCAATTTTATGAAGTATTTAAACTATAGTTTAACCATCGGTTATTCTAGTACAGCGAATATGAAACGTTTATACAAAAGATGTTATAAAAATTATTATCCTATTTAATTCATTCAAATAATTAATTTTTACTAATAAGAGAATTCAAAATAAAAAAGCTTTTATCTGAAATAGATAAAAGCTTTTTTGCTGAGATTAACTTAAAGGTAGAGGTTTAAGGTCACCCCTGGTTTCAGGTCGGCCATTTTGACACCTGAATTCCAAGTCATTAAATCATTGAGCTTTATGCCGTGACGCTTAGCAATGCTATAGTAGGAATCGCCTTTTCTTACCTTATAGGTTTTTGCCTTACGGCTACTTGCTGTAGACGCTGGGCTAGCAACTTTTAATACTTGCCCAGGTTTGATAACGCTTGCGGTTTTTAATCCATTTAGCTTTTGAATATCTTTCGCAGTAGTATTGAATTTTTTTGCAATACTTGCGACGGATTCGCCTTTGCGTACTTTATATGTTGCTATTTTAGCTCGATTTTGACGTGCGCTAGAAATTGCAGTAGGTTGCGCTGTTTTAATCTGCTGATTTTGTTGTGCAGCTAAGCGAATCGTGTTTAAAACGTCTTGGTCGGAAAGAGATGTTTTGAATTGTTCGGCTTTAGCAGTAGGTAGCATAATATAATGAGGGCCACTTGGTGATGTTATACCGCGAGTGTAACCAGAATTATATGTTTTTACCGATTCAACTGTTAACCCAGCCAGCTCAGCAGCTTGAGATAACGTGATTTGTTGGCCAACATCAATTTGAGTGAGTGCTCTATTTTTATTACTTGTTGGCAAATTAACTTGATACCTTTCAGGATTTTTTAATACTTGGCTAAGCGCTAAGATTTTTGGTACATATTGTTTGGTTTCTTTCGGTAAAGAGAGTGACCAGAAATCAGTTGGTAACCCGGCAGCCTCATTTTTCTTGATAGCATTTTGTACACAGCCTTCACCACAGTTATAGGCAGCTAGAGTGAGCTCCCAGTCATGGCCGAACATAACATTTAAGTTTTCGAGAAGATCGAAGGCCGCTTTAGTTGAAGAAACGACATCTCTGCGTTCATCAACCCATTGTGTTTGTTTTAGGCCATATGAGCGAGCCGTGATAGGGACGATTTGCCATAGGCCTGCAGCTTGTGCCGGAGAAGTTGCTTTAGGATTAAACGAGCTTTCAATAATAGGAATTAAAGCTAACTCCATTGGTAAATTGCGCTCATTAATTTCGTCTACGATGAGGTACATGTATGGCTCAGCTCTTAATGCCACATCGTAGACAAAACGTTGTTTATTTAAATAACTATTTGCTAACTCCCTAATTTGAGGTTTATCAGGGATATCCATTTTTAGTTCATCACTAATATAACCCCATAGGTCATAATCAGATTTAGGTAATTGTCTACTGGCGGCTTGGTTATGTGATGCAACAGTTTCAATTGTATGATTACTAGGAGTTTTGTTCTGCTTAATTTTTTTCGGGGCAGTTTGGCATCCGGCCAACAGAACAATGGCGATAAGCGTCGCGATTATCTTCATTCTTTTCTATTGTTCTTCATTTTAATGTTTAAAAGTCGAACAATAATACTTATCCCACCCCGATATGACAATCATTAAACTTTAATATTGGTCTTTTAATTGACGCAGTAGGGTAAAAATTGCTCTTAAAGGTGGGCTTTGTAGATTAATATTGAGTTTTTTCTGTAGTTGAGGGTTGTCACATTGCAGAAAAATATTTATTTTTTTCTCTATTTTCAATGGGGTAGGTACTGTTGGTTGATGTTTGTCACGTATTTGCGTTATTTTTTGTAAATATTGTGTAATCGCTTCATTTTCAGGCCATATATGGTGTGCAAATTTGAGATTAGATAAAGTATATTCATGAGCACAACAAATTAAGGTTTCATCAGGGAGTGCTGCAATTTTTTGGATAGATTCAAACATTTGCTCAGGCGTTCCTTCAAATATCCGCCCACAACCCGCAGAGAATAGGGTGTCACCACAGAATAAATAAGGTGCTTGGTAAAAGCCAATATGCTCAGATGTATGGCCTGATAATGAAATAACCTGTAGGTTGAACTCGTCAATTATGACTTTATCACCGTTTTCGACTATTTCTGTTGCTCCTTTAGATTGAGTTTCTTTTGGGCCAAAAACGGGAAGAGTTGTAAATTTGCTTAAAATCCCTTTTACGCCACCCGTATGGTCATTATGGTGGTGAGTTAATAGGATTGAGACTGGGGTCAATCGCTTGGCTGTAATTATTTCAAGCACAGGTTCTGCCTCTGCAGGGTCAACGATGATACACTGTTGGTGGCTATCAGCTAAAACCCAAATGTAGTTATCGTTTAAAGCTGGTACTCGAATTAACTCCATAATGACCTCGATACTTGTTAATAGTTAATAGGGGAATTTCATGAAGCCTGCGCGTATTGATAAAAAAATTCAAATGCCTGTTAGTTGGTCTGACATTCCTTTTGGAGAACAATACCGTCAAGCCATAGAAAATCAACTTAGCCCTTGGTGGCCAAAGATATTTGGCTTTCATCTGCTTAAGTTAGGTCATTTAAGTACTGAAATCCAGACCGAAGGCTGTCTTATCTCTCACCAATTTAATGTTGGTACCGGCGATCCGCGTTTTAACCTTGTTGCCAAACCCGAAGCTTTACCATTAACCCAAAAATCTATAGATGCCTGCCTAATGACTCACTGTTTGGCTTATAGCCATGATCCTCATTGGCTCTTACGGGAGGTTGACCGGGTATTAATCGACGATGGTTGGTTAATTATTTCAGGTTTTAACCCTTTCAGTCTTCTTGGAATGGCGAAACTCGTGCCTGTTTTACGTAAACGGCAGCCTTATTGTAGCCGTTTTTTTCCATCCGTTAGGGTATTTGATTGGCTCAGCTTATTAAATTATGAAGTTTTGTATCATCGCAATTGCCAAATAATCCCTTGGCTGGGGGCGAATAGACGAGTGAATAAAAGCTGTGGGGGGGTTGGTGTTTTAAGTGTGATTGTGGCGCGGAAACGGACTTACCCACTAACTCCGACACCACTAAAATTTAAGCAACCAAAAGTTAAGATTGGAACAGCACTCGGTACAGCAAAGGAGATCAGTAAATCAATGAAGGTAAACGACCCTTCTTAGTTTTGTGCGGGTTGGTAACCCGTGTCTTCTTTAGTTGGTGCTGAAGCCGCAGCTCGAGCTAATTCATCACATTTCTCGTTTTCGGGGTGGCCAGCATGGCCTTTAACCCAACGCCAATCAATAGTATGTCGTTGGATGGCATCATCGAGGCGTTTCCATAAATCGACATTAACGACAGGGGATTTATCTGCTTTTCGCCATTGTTTACGCTTCCAGCCGTGGATCCATTGTGTTATTCCTTGTCGTACGTACTGGCTATCAGTGGTTAAAATAATATCACAAGGTCTTGTTAGCGATTCTAATGCTTTGATGGCTGCAAGTAGTTCCATTCGGTTATTTGTGGTCAAAAAATAACCTTCACTCAACGTTTTTTCATGCTGTTGGTAGCGTAAAACAACGCCATATCCACCAGGGCCAGGATTGCCTAAACAGGAACCATCCGTGAAAATTTCTACCTGCTTTGTCATTTCTGTTACACTCTATATTATTCGTTCCCCTCTAGTTTGACACAAAAAAACATTATGAGCACGGTGATAACCAGACAAATTGTCCTTGATACTGAAACAACCGGTATGAATAAACTCGGTGTTCATTATGAAGGGCACAACATTATAGAGATTGGTGCGGTTGAAGTGATTAACCGCCGACTAACAGGGCGTAATTTTCATGTGTACATTAAACCTGACCGTTTAGTGGATCCTGAAGCATTCGAAGTGCATGGGATAAGTGATGAATTTTTACAAGATAAACCTGTTTTTGCAGAAATTGCGGATGAGTTCCTTGAATTTATTCGAGGTGCAGAGCTTGTTATTCATAATGCTCCCTTTGATATCGGTTTCATGGATTATGAATTCCGTAAACTTAATAAAGAAATTCCACCCACGCAAGATTTTTGTACCATCACTGATAGCTTAGTATTGGCTCGCAAACTTTTCCCGGGTAAACGGAATAACTTGGATGCGCTATGTGACCGCTATTTAATTGATAACTCTAAGCGAACACTGCACGGGGCTTTACTCGATGCTGAAATTCTGTCAGATGTCTATTTGGCAATGACAGGCGGGCAAACTTCATTATCATTTTCGATGGATTCGGAATCGGCTAATAATGAGCAAGAGTATGAAATTCAAAGAATTGAACGTCCCCAAACTGGCCTTAGGGTGATTTTTGCTTCCGATGAAGAGCTTATTGCTCATGAAGCCCGGCTGGATATTGTTGATAAGAAGGGTGGCAAACCCTGCCTTTGGCGGCAATCTTCCGATGAGGCTGAAAATTTACACTAATGATTGGTGTTATCATTAATGGTTGCTTAGGAAAATGCATAGAAAAGCCTCTCAAGGCTAAAAACTGTTCAACTGCGCGATTTAACAAGAAAAAGTGTTGACGGGGTCCTTAAGTATTCGTAATATGCATGGCGTTCCCAGTAGGGAACATCAGGAGCGGTAGTTCAGTTGGTTAGAATACCTGCCTGTCACGCAGGGGGTCGCGGGTTCGAGTCCCGTCCGTTCCGCCAAATTATAACGCCACGCTAATATATTAGCGTGGCGTTTTTTTTTATCATGACTGTATTTAACTGCATTAAGAGTTCCTTCCTATAAATATCATCTATTGCTATTAATGACGTCTTCGAGTTAAGTTATTGATGTAATGAAATTTATAAATAGTAGGTTTGCAAGAATAATTCACGTTCCTTTCAATCATATTAATTATTTTAAAATTTCGTTAAGTTGTTACTGATATGTGATTTTAGTACTTACCATAAAGTTAATTATTTATATTTTCACATAAAATTACAGAAGGTAATTATAAATTAAGTGGAAATAGTAATTTATAAGGGATTGAGCCGGTGCTTATCGGTAGGTAGCATATAAATTTAATTATAGATAAAAGGATAGCTAATCTAGATTTTAATCCTTTCTTTTGAATCTAGCTTCCCACTAGAGATGATGCTTTTTGGTATAGTAATAGAGTATAGGAATGTCTGTTAGTAAAAACGTTATAAGCTATCTATACATGATGAGTAATATCGATTAGCTTTCTGGAATAGCTGGATAGATTATTTTTTGAACGATTCTCTTTTTTTTCTTGGTAAGTACATATTATAATTTATACGCGTTACTATTTTTTCTTTGGTATAAATCGAACAAAATAGATGGTTTTTTGTACTTTATTTGAGGGGTTGAAATGATATTTTTTTTATATCATTAATGAACCGTTTCAGTAGGGATAGTTATTATAGTCATTGTTTTTATTTTTTTATTCTTTAAAAAAATAAAAATGAATGAGTATGTTTTGATATACATCAATAAAAATAGCATACTCGATCTTAACGCTAATCAATGAGTATTTTATAGAGCGAAATCCTTAATACTCATATTAAGTGTTATTTTAAATTACAAATAATACATTGCATTCCAAATTGGAACAAAATGAAACTTGGCATTAATTGGCGTGTCACTGTAATCTATATTGTTTTATTCGGTTGTATATCTCAAAATATGGGTGCAAAAAAACATTAAAAAGCTCAGGCCTATTGATTTTAATTCTATTGATAAGTTTAAACATTTTTACACGTTTTTTAATCAATTTATATTATTAGGCATAAATTAGTAGTTAATGAATTATCACTAGAATAATTTAGTCTATTAAATATATTAATGATTATCATTTAATAAAAATTAAATTTGGTTTATACATCGGGAAAATTTTGGAAATGCTTATGGAAGTAAATAGGTTGAGTTATTATGCGGGAATATTCTTAAGAAAATCTCGAAAGGAAAAAAATTAACGGGAAAGCAATTAGCAAAGCTAATGGATGTTAGCCAGCAACAAATATCTCGTTATGAAACAGGGAAAACATCATTAACAATAGACCAATTAAGTCATCTTTTACGCCTATTAGATAAGAATTGGGTTGAGCTTATTTTATTTGTTCAAAGCGAATGTGATATCGATATAAAATTGGAGAAAGAAAAAAGTAAAAAAAGTTATTTATTAAGCAATTATTTGATTGATAGTTTCATAAATAAAAAGCAGTAATATTATTTTAAATTGTTCTAGCTCTATTCTCATAGTGCTCAAGATTATGTTTTATAAAAAACACAGTTAAAAGTGTTTTTTATACTAAGTAATTTTTCATTTGTTGTATATTGAATTTAAATTAGAGAGAATAAAATGTTTACTAAGAAAATATCATCTGTATTATTATCTGGGGTTATTGCTGCTTCTTTTGCTACCGTTGCAAATGCAGATACACGTACCGCTCAAGCAACAGCAACATGGCAAGCGACTGCAATTAAAGACACGACAAGCATGTTAGTTGTGACTCCACTAAAAAGCTTAACTTTTAATTACGCCGAAGGCCAAAAAAGCTTTAATCAGCAAAATGGTGCATTCGATGTCGCTATTCAAGGACAATCCGGCGCAACTGACTTTAAATTAACATCTAAAATTATTGCTAATACATTAGCAAGAACTGCCGACGATTCTACATTAGAAGTTGGCGTTAAATGGAATGGTACTGATTTAAACACTGCTACGGATACTACGTTAATCAGCGTTGCTGACGGTATTACTTCAGGTTTAGATAATTTAGCGGCTGATGGTGTTTATAATAGCTCAGACCGTGCAACAGATCGCGGTGAATTCACCTTTGTTATTGCTAAAGCTAAAGCAGCAGGCGCAGTCGCTGAGTTTAAAGACTTAGATGATGGTGTTTGGGATGGTGATGTGAAAGTCCAGTTTACTGCAAACTGGGAAGGAACTTTTGTTACTCCATAAGTTTTTTATTAATTAAATAAAAAATCCTTTGTTACGATAAAGATAATATAAGGATATAGAGTCTTTATCGTTTTTTATTTTGAGTTCTATTATGAAAAAAACAACAATAGCAGTTATTCTATTATCAATTCTCCCACTAAAAAATACCTTGGCTGTTAATGTTGGTAATATCACAGAAATTATTTCATCCGATGAAGATTCACTTTCTAAGGAAATTGAAAACACAGTTGATGCGGCTAGATTAGTAAACTTAACGATAGAAAAAATAGATACACCATTAGAACATGGAAAGGTAATTTCAACTAACGATCCTAACGAAATATTGTCAACACCAGCGAATATTATTCTTCCGGGAAATGCACGTGATGTATTTAAAGTTATCTACAATGGCCCGAAAGACGATAAGGAACGTTATTATCGACTAAATTGGAAAGATGACCCAATTAGTGAAAGTGGGATTACGAAAAGTTCAAAATCAGCATCAGCAACAACATCTGCAACGATTAGTACAATACTTGTTGTTGCACCTAGAATAGAAAATTTTCAATACAAATATGAAAATCAGAAAGTTGCTAATTTAGGGAACAGTTCTTTTCGTGTTGTTGCTTCAGGACCTTGTTTACCTGAGAAAATAAATCTTGGTTCCGATGGGATCTGTAAAGAACGTTATTACTTGATGCCAAATTTAGCTGTAAAACTTCAGTTGGTTGATATAAATAATAAAAAAACAAGTGTTGGTATTTGGCACAAAGGTGATTTTATTGTAGTCAAATAGCTAATATTGGATCTTAATTATGCATAAAAATATTATTGCATTATCAATGATGAGCTTTATTTTTTCAAATGTTGTTTATGCTAAAGATATCAAACGTATTAAAGTTGGAGGGTATATTATTTCGCCAGCTTTTGTTATGGCACTGGAAGAGGGAATGTCAGTACCTGTTTTTTTACGATTAAATACTTCTAGAGAAAAAAATCAAAGTGAAGATAAAATTGCTGATGCCATCATTATTGTTGAACAAGGAAAAATTAAACTTGCGAATATTAATTTTATTGATAATAGCCAAGGACCAAAGTTAAGCTCATTATTGATAGATGAATTAGAAAACAGTAAGGATAACTTTTTTAATGAATCAAATAACATTAAGATTGATAAAGATGCATTACTTCAGTTAGATATTTCTTCATTTAATCTGTCACTCGATGTTGACCAAGATGCTTTTGTGCCTAAAGAAAAAGTTAGGCAATTTTCTCTAGGTGACTCATCGGTAAATGATTTTTCTTCAGTAGCTAATTATGATTTAGGTGTTTTTGGAAGTCAGGTAAAAAAAGGGAAAAATTCGTCGAGTAGCTATTTTAATTTAGATACTTTGTTGGCTATAGCCGAACACCACATTAACATTAATGCATCAGCTTACAGCATTGGTAAATCAAACTCTGATATTGAATTATATCGTGTTATGTATGAACGCGATTTTAATGGAATACGTTATGCGATTGGGTTAATGAGTACGTGGAATTTACAGTCTATTGCGAGCCTAACTACACTAAATAGCAGTAAAATTTATGCAGTTACACTAGGAAATAATGCATCTAGTGTCGTGGTGAACTCAAAATATTCGTTAACACCAATCTATGTATTTTTAAATAGTCCAGGTGAGATTCGTATTTACCGTGATGGAAAGTTATTAAATATTCAAAATTTTCCGATGGGTAGCTTTGAAGTCGACACGAGTATTCTTCCATTTGGTATCTATGATGTCACGATTGAGACCGTTGTAGATGGTAAAATTGTGACGACTCAACATCAAACAATTAATAAGTCCTTTGGAACTAGCGGCGCTAATTTTGAAAAATTAAATTGGGAAGTCTATGGGGGATATGTTGATTTCGATAAGAAACGTTATGTAAGAGGAAAATATTCTAAACGTGAGCCACTGAAGCAAAGTTATTTAGTCGGTGCGTCCGTGGCAAAAGGTTTTCCTGTTTTATCTGGATTAAATATTCAGATGTCTAATTATGGCTATGACAATTTTTTAATTAATGAAAGCAGCATTAACTTTTCTTTAAATCAGTATGTATCACTGTCTTGGCAGGGAATGATTGAAAACCATGGAAGCCATAGAAATATTGCTACGCTATCGACAAATATACCTGATGGCTATGGATCTGTTTGGGCTTCGAAAGAAAAAGCCGTAGTAAAAGGTGAATTACCGATTTATGACTCTGATAGCTATTCTTATGGCGCGACTTTAAATTTTGACAAGGTATTTGAGCGAGCGGGAACATTCACTATTAGTAGCACAAAAGATAAACGTATTGGTAGTGATTCAATTAACTATGAGTATTCAAATACATTGTTTTCAGGTCGTTACGGTACGATTGGGTTAAGAACAGGCGTTCAGCGTTATCACTATGATGACCAAAAAAGTATGAATGAAAAATTTATTAGCCTCGATTTTTCATTACCGTTATCAACATGGTTGAGTACAGGTGTTTCATCGAGCAATGGCAATGTGAAAGCCAATATTTTTGCGAATGTGTTGCTAACATTAAAAGTAAATTCAACATTAATTCCATTTACCCCTGCTGCTGCGTCAATAAAAATAGGCCCTGACGACGGTTCTAATGTTTGGCGAAATTACAACTCGGCTTATGCAGCAAACTCATATTTTAAAAGTTCAAATAACTATGTTTCTATCTTTTTTTCTAATACATTTTTCAAACAATTAGTGACAAACAATATTGATTTCACCAATAGCCAAGACTTTTTTACGTTTTCGTTTACGAACCCTGCCGCTGCTCCACAGTCAGGCTATTATGAATTCACGCCATCGAACCAGTTAGTGATAAAGCCTAGGGACTACAGCATTAGTATTGTGCCTGCGGATTATATTCCTAACCCGTCAAAAACTGGGAAAATTGGCCCAGCGGAACCACCAATTGAGTTTAATTATATTGTGACGACAAGTGGCCCTCGACAAGCAGACGCGATCACTGCAAGAGTCGAGGGGCCGACAGTGAATGTTAACGGACAAAACTTTTGTTTGTTCAGCTCCGATGATGACAAATTTCGTGTTCCGTTTTCAGCTTACTTGTCATTTAAAAATGCTTCAGGTATCGAAGAGTCTTATCGCTCAAATTGTGATGGTACCGAAATATCAATGAATAATGCGTTGTGGGCGGAAACTCCGTGGGATATTCCTAACCAAGATTTAGGGTCATTCTATCGTACTAATTTGGATTTACGTTTTCCTATGAATGATTCTAACTCATTATTTACGTTAGATGGCATCGATTGGTTAGGAACGGTGTCTGCGAGTGGAACTGTTGTCGTGAAAGCGATTTGGACGGGGCCAGATGTCCATTTATAAGGTTGGTGTGATTCGAACTCACAAGATGAAGCGTATAGTACCCCAACTATTGACTAGCGCGTTGTTGTTATTACTTTTTTCATGTTTTGGTAAAGCCTATGCACTTTATTTGAGCTCAGATATTTCATCTTTAGAGCCCAACAAAAACTTTTTTTCAAAGTCTTATATCAATGACACGAAAAAGGTGAATTTATATACATTTAGTGCATACAAAATAGATAAGCCAGATAATAAAGAGCAAGGGAAGCCAATAGAAGAAGGGGAAATTATTTTTACCCCATTAAAAAAAATCGTATTACCTGGGGAGCAAGAGTATTTTAAGATTTTTTATCGCGGTAAAACGGATGATAAAGAACGCTATTATAAGATTGTGATCAGCGAAACGGCGCTTGATGTAGAAACAGACTCTTCTCAGAATCAGCAATCGTTATTTTACCCCACAGTTAGTTTAGAAACCTACTTTGTGGTTAGGCCGAAAGATATTGTATTTAAATATGCGATGGATGCGGATGCGGGCATATTAAAAAATACGGGTAATACTTATTTTAGGGTGTTAGTTCATGAAAGCTGTGAAGTAAAGGATGATGAGCAGCCTTTAGTTCTTTATCTTTTACCACAACAAGAATTTCGCCATGAAGCTTTAAAGAGAAAAAGCCGTAAGTACATTGTTATATTTGATAAATACCATTCTATAGGCAACTGCGATTAGCCGATTTAAAATTTCATATTATATGATTAGCCAGTAATATTTATTGTTACTGGTTTTTTTTTCAATTCATGTTACTTCTATCTATTAATAATCATTAGAAAGGTTAGGTGTTTTACTCAACCCAAACAAAAATATTCGGGCATATTGAGGCTTTTTTTGTCTAAAACTTTGCCAATTATCACTAATGTGGCAGCTAAATGCGCTAGATGCATAAATCACCTTGATCCCAGACACTGAACTCAGGTTTAATAAGGTTAGTCACTTGCGCAAAAATGTAAGCATTAAGGGATATTTTGCGCAATGGAATGGATTCAGCTTTGCGGCAGTTCAATTTATTAGCGATCTGCTGCCATGAACATAGCAAATATTGCGGTATGGGTAGAATTGGGTTACTTTCAATCGCTCTATTCGTGAAATGCTCAGTTTGTAGTCGATGTGCTATGGCTCCTTAAAGTAGGGAACATATGGGATACATCGCTAAATTGATGTTTTCATGTTACAGCGAAATTAAAGTAGCACTATCCGTATTGCGTTGTAAAAATTGGTTTAAGTACGTTTTTATCCTACCTGGAGTATACTGATGACGACTCGTAAAACCCTTGCTAATGCTATCCGCTTTCTAAGTATGGATGCGGTTCAAAAAGCAAAATCAGGGCATCCTGGCGCGCCAATGGGCATGGCTGATATTGCTGAAGTACTGTGGCGTGACCATATGAATCATAACCCAGCTGACCCACACTGGGCAGATCGTGACCGTTTTGTACTGTCAAACGGCCATGGCTCAATGTTGATTTATAGCTTACTGCACCTCACTGGTTATGACTTATCTATTGAAGAGTTAAAAAATTTCCGCCAATTACACTCTAAAACACCGGGCCACCCAGAATATGGCTATACTCCAGGTGTTGAAACAACAACCGGTCCTTTAGGCCAAGGCATTGCAAATGCAGTGGGTTTTGCGATTGCAGAACGTACATTAGCAGCGCAATTTAACCGCCCTAACCATGACGTTGTTGACCACCATACTTATGTGTTCATGGGTGATGGTTGTATGATGGAAGGTATCTCGCACGAAGCGTGTTCTTTAGCGGGTACACTGAAATTAAATAAACTGATCGCATTCTATGATGACAACGGTATCTCTATTGATGGTGAAGTTGAAGGTTGGTTTACTGACGATACCGCTGCACGTTTCGAATCTTACGGTTGGCATGTTATCCGTGATATCGACGGCCATGATGCATCACAGATCAACGCGGCAGTGAATGAAGCGAAAAGCCAAACTGATAAACCAACACTGATTATGTGTAAAACTATTATTGGTTTTGGTTCACCAAACAAAGCGGGTTCTGAGTCTGTTCACGGTGCGCCTTTAGGTGATGCTGAAATTGCAGCAACTCGTGAAGCTCTGGGGTGGAGCTACGGCCCATTCGAAATTCCTAAAGATATCTATGAAGCTTGGGATGCTCGTACTGCAGGTAAAGAAAAACAAAGCGCATGGGATAAAAAATTCGCCGCGTATGCAGCGCAATTCCCTGAACTAGCTGCGGAATTCACTCGTCGTATGAATGGTGAATTACCTGCTAACTTTGACGCGGATGCGAAACAATTTGTTGAAAATCTGCAACAAAACCCAGCAAATATCGCAAGCCGTAAAGCATCACAAAATGCATTAGAAGCATTTGGTAAAGTATTACCTGAATTTATGGGCGGTTCTGCGGACTTAGCGCCAAGTAACTTAACCATGTGGTCAGGCTCCAAAGCACTGAACGTTGACCCAGCGGGCAACTACATTCACTATGGTGTTCGTGAATTTGGTATGTCAGCTATCATGAACGGTATCGCGTTACATGGTGGTTTCATTCCTTACGGTGCGACATTCCTGATGTTCGTTGAATACGCACGTAATGCGGTTCGTATGGCAGCACTGATGAAAGTGCGTAGCATCTTTGTTTATACTCACGACTCTATTGGTCTGGGTGAAGATGGCCCAACTCACCAACCGGTTGAGCAACTGGCAAGTCTGCGTGTGACACCAAATGTCAGCACATGGCGCCCTTGTGACCAAGTTGAATCTGCTGTGGCGTGGAAATATGCTATCGAACGTAAAGATGGCCCAAGCGCATTAATCTTCTCTCGTCAAAATTTAGAGCAACAACCTCGTACTGTTGAGCAATTAGCCAATATTGAGAAAGGGGCTTACATTCTGAAAGATTGCGCAGGCACGCCTGAGTTAATCTTTATTGCTACAGGTTCTGAAGTGGAACTGGCCGTTAAAGCGGCTGAGCAATTAACATCAGAAGGCCGTAAGGTCCGTGTTGTTTCTATGCCATCAACTGATGCATTTGATAAACAAGATGCGGCATACCGCGAAGCTGTTTTACCTGCCAATGTGACAGCACGTGTTGCTATCGAAGCGGGTATTGCAGATTACTGGTTCAAGTACACTGGTTTAAACGGTGCCATCATCGGTATGCATACCTTTGGTGAATCTGCTCCAGCCGAAGTTCTGTTTAAAGAATTCGGTATTACAGTAGAGAAAGCGGTTGAATCTGCTAAATCTTTACTGAAATAAAATAAGAAGGAATGAGTCCCGAATTTTGGTTCTCATTTCTAATTATCTTGCAGAACAACGCCTAGTGATAAGCTAGGCGTTGTTTTTTTGTGCACCAATATAGGATTTTCTATTGCGTTCTGTAAATATATCCCTTAATCTAACCTTAGATAAGCTGAACCGTTTCAGTTGTGTGTTGCTGAATGAAAATATTTTTTAAAAATGTCGGTTGAAGCACACTTTTGATGTTTGACAGCTAAAATGAGCAGTAGAGTTGGTGTGAGTCAGTTATCCTTAGCAACCGTGTGATTTTGCTCAGATACAAGGTGTAGAATGGCAATCAGGGTAGCAATAAACGGCTTTGGCCGCATTGGTCGAAGTGTTCTAAGAGCGTTGTATGAATCTGGCCGTCGGGCAGAGATTATCGTGGTGGCGGTTAACGAACTTGCTGAACCTGAAGGTATTGCGCATTTGCTGAAGTATGATTCCAGCCATGGGCGTTTTGCTTGGGATGTACGGCTTAACGGAACACTTTTACAAGTTGGTGATGATAATATTCGTTTATTTCATCAACGTGAGTTGCATGAGTTGCCTTGGAAAGAGCTGGGTATTGATGTCGTTTTAGATTGCAGTGGGGCTTATGGCTCACGGGATGATGGGTTACTGCATTTAGCGGCAGGGGCAAAAAAAGTGTTATTTTCTCACCCGGGTACTGACGACCTTGATGCCACTATCGTTTATGGTGTTAACCATGAAAGCCTAACCGCTCAAGACAAGATTGTTTCCAATGCTTCTTGTACCACCAATTGTATTATTCCAATTATTAAATTACTTGATGAGGCATTTTCGATTGAATCGGGGACAGTGACGACGATTCACGCGTCAATGAATGACCAACCCGTTATCGATGCCTATCATAAAGATTTACGCAGAACTCGCGCAGCGAGTCAGTCTATCATTCCTGTTGATACCAAATTAGCCGCAGGAATTACACGAATTTTTCCGAAATTTAAAGACCACTTTGAAGCCATTTCTGTTCGTGTACCGACGACGAATGTGACAGCAATTGATTTGAGTGTTACCGTACATGACGATGTTTGTGTTGAAAAAGTCAACCAACTACTGCGAAGCGCTGCACAAGGGCATTTTCGTGGTATAGTGGACTACACAGAATTACCGCTAGTCTCGATGGATTTCAATCATGATCCACACAGTGCTATTATTGATGGTACGCAGACACGAGTTAGTGGAAAACATTTAATTAAAACCCTAGTTTGGTGTGATAACGAATGGGGGTTTGCTAACCGGATGCTAGACACAACATTAGCGATGGCAGCGACAGGTTTAAACTAATTGGCGACTGACAGACAGCAGGGCATGATAACTTTATTGTTTTGCACAGTCGCTGATGGAAACTTTATAGAGAATCAACGAGAGGATTCACCATGTCTGTAATTAAGATGACCGATTTAGACTTAGCGGGTAAACGCGTATTCATCCGTTCTGACTTAAACGTTCCTGTAAAAGATGGCAAAGTTACTTCTGATGCGCGTATTCGTGCTTCATTACCAACAATTGAAGCTGCTCTGAAACAAGGCGCTAAAGTCATGGTCACTTCTCACCTTGGTCGCCCGACCGAAGGCGAGTACAACGAAGAGTTTTCACTGCAACCTGTTGTTGACTATCTGGCCGATAAAATGGATTACCCAGTCCGTTTAGTTAAAGACTACCTTAACGGTGTTGACATCGAAGCTGGCGAGTTAGTTGTGCTGGAAAACGTTCGCTTTAATAAAGGCGAGAAAAAAGACGACGAAACGCTGTCAAAACAATATGCGGCATTGTGTGATGTTTATGTGATGGATGCGTTTGGTACGGCTCACCGTGCACAAGCGTCAACACATGGTGTTGCTAAATTCTCTCCAGTGGCTTGTGCTGGCCCACTACTGAGTGGTGAGTTAGAAGCATTAGGTAAAGCATTAGATAACCCAGCTCGCCCAATGGTTGCGATTGTTGGTGGTTCTAAAGTGTCAACTAAACTGACTGTATTAGATTCTCTATCTAAAATTGCAGACCAGTTAATTGTTGGTGGCGGTATTGCGAATACCTTTATCGCAGCGGAAGGCAACAATGTTGGTCGCTCATTATATGAAGCAGACTTAATCCCTGAAGCGAAAAAATTACTGGCAAACTGCCAAATTCCAGTACCGACTGATGTTCGCGTTGCAACTGAGTTCTCCGAAACTGCACCTGCAACTCTGAAAGCAAGCACTGAAATTAAAGACGACGAACAAATTCTGGATTTGGGTGACGAATCTGCACAGCGTTTGGCTGAGATCCTGAAAAATGCCAAAACCATTCTTTGGAATGGCCCAGTAGGCGTGTTTGAGTTCCCTAACTTCCGTAAAGGTACTGAGATCGTTGCAAAAGCGATTGCTGATAGCGACGCATTCTCTATCGCTGGTGGTGGTGACACCCTAGCGGCTATCGATTTATTCGACATTGCTGACAAAATTTCATATATCTCTACTGGTGGCGGTGCTTTCCTTGAGTTCGTTGAAGGCAAAAAGCTCCCTGCCGTTGTGATGCTAGAAGAACGTGCTAAAGCGTAATTAATTGTTCATACACAACAGGTAGCGTAGGCTGCCTGTTTACCACAGGACCTTTTCACATGTCTAAAATTTTTGATTTTGTTAAACCGGGTGTTCTTACTGGTGATGATGTACAGAAAGTTTTCGCAGTTGCTAAAGAAAATAACTTTGCATTGCCAGCGGTGAACTGTGTTGGTACGGATTCAATTAACGCCGTACTTGAAGCGGCCGCTAAAGTTCGTGCTCCAGTTATTGTTCAGTTTTCTAATGGCGGTGCTGCATTTATCGCAGGTAAAGGCCTGAAAGCTGAAGGCCAACAAGCTGCAATTTTAGGTGCGATCTCTGGTGCTTATCATGTACACCAAATGGCTGAGCACTATGGTGTTCCTGTTATTCTGCATACTGACCACTGTGCGAAGAAATTACTGCCATGGATCGATGGCCTGTTAGATGCAGGTGAAAAACACTATGCGAAAACCGGTAAACCACTGTTCTCTTCTCACATGATTGACCTGTCAGAAGAAACACTGGAAGAAAACATCGAAATCTGTGCTAAATATTTAGCGCGTATGGCTAAAATCGATATGACTCTGGAAATCGAACTAGGCTGTACTGGTGGTGAAGAAGACGGTGTTGATAACACAGGTATGGACAGTTCTGAGCTGTATACTCAACCAGAAGATGTTGCATATGCATACGAAAAACTGAATGCAGTAAGCCCGCGTTTCACTATCGCGGCTTCTTTCGGTAACGTTCACGGTGTTTATAAACCAGGTAACGTTCAGTTAACGCCAAAAATTCTGCGCAACTCACAAGACTACGTTTCAGAAAAATATAACCTGCCACACAACAGCTTAGACTTCGTATTCCACGGTGGTTCTGGCTCAAGTGCTGCTGAAATCAAAGAAGCAGTTAGCTACGGTGTTATCAAAATGAACATCGATACTGATACTCAGTGGGCAACTTGGGATGGTATTTTACAGTACTACAAAAAGAACGAAGGCTATCTGCAAGGTCAGTTAGGTAACCCAGAAGGTGCAGATAAACCTAACAAAAAATACTACGACCCGCGTGTATGGCTGCGTAAAGCACAAGATTCAATGGTTGTTCGTTTAGAACAAGCTTTCAAAGAACTGAACTGTGTTGATGTACTGTAATTAACATTCGTTAAGTTTTTACTTTTAAAATCCCCCAGTGAGGTGACTTGCTGGGGGATTTTTTTGTGAAAATAGAATGAAATTAGCATTTCATATCGTGGTATAAATGACGTCTTGCCTATAAAATAAATAAAACTATAATAAGACCTATTAAATGGTCTTTTGGAGATTGGGAATGCCTCGAGTTATTTTAAGTGATGTTACGGCGAGCATTAGTGAGCTGAAGAAAAACCCTATGGCGACAGTGGATTCTGGTGAGGGGTTCCCTGTGGCTATTTTGAATAGAAATAAGCCTGCATTTTACTGTGTTCCAGCTGAAATATATGAAAATTTATTAGAACAAATTGAAGACAAAGAACTTATTGAAATTGTTAACGCAAGGAAAAACCAGAAGCTTGTAGATGTGGATTTGGATAGCTATTTATGACAGGGTTCTATAAAGTTAAATTTAGGGATGATGCAGCAAAAGAGTGGAAAAAGCTTGGTGCAACAATACAGAAGCAATTTGCCAAGAAACTAAAATTACTGATTGAGAACCCTCATATACCTTCTGCAAGGCTCAGTGGGCTGCAAAATTGTTATAAGATTAAGCTGAAAGCATCGGGTTATCGCTTAGTATACGAAGTTGTTGATAATCAGCTTATTATAATTGTGGTCACTGTGGGGAAAAGGAATCGTAACGAGGTTTATGATATTGCAAAAAAGCGGCTATAGGTTTGCGGGTGTCCCTTGATGAAACCTTAATTGCCATTGGTTTGCTGAATTTTTTAGCCAAATAGATGAGCGGTTAGTTAGCTTGGTTTTACCCCCATCTTGTTGTTCAAAACTGATATAAGTCATCAACATCGTATTATCACTCAATTGCGAACAGTGGAAATTTTCGGCGTAAATCGTTTTAGCTGTTTCATTAGCCAATGACGCTAGGGTATCGAGTTTATCGGTTGAAAAGCCAGAACGACCAAATTCAAAAAAATCCTCATGTAATATCTCGCGAAGAAAATCGCTATTCTGTCGGTTAGTACTGTTATGTAATTTTTTTTCTAATTCAATCAGTTTATTTATCACTCGCGTTCCCCCAATTGTTGTGCCAGTTTCTCGGCGAGTTGCGTAATGATATCCGAGGTATTAGCATGGAAATGCATGGCAATTTCCATTTCTTGAGCAGCTGGGAAACCTTCTTCTTCTGTTAAAATTCGATGTTGAGGAAGTTTTGCTCGTAAAGGTAATAAACTAACACCTAACCCATCTGCGATAGCACTTTGAATACCTGCAAGGCTAGAACAAGTATAAGTTATGTGCCAAGGACGCTGTTCACTATCTAATAATTTGAACATATCATTACGGTAGAGACCGTTTTCAGGAAAAACCACCAAAGGTACTGAATCATTACTTAAACGTTTATATTGGTTGCTTGTTAGCCAACACAAAGGCTCCGGCCAATGGTAATCACTTTTAAATTCCCCTTTTTTCTGTTTCACAATAATTAAATCTAATTCGCCATGTTGGTAGCGCTGATGAAGTTGTCGGCTTAGGCCACTCGTGACTTCTAACCGCACATTGGGGTTAGCTTGCATAAATGCGGCCAGTGTCGGGGTGACTTGGCCAGAAGCGAGGTCTTCAGGAAAGCCGAGCCGAATAGTTTGAATGACAGCATTGCCAGTGATTTTCATAAAGAAGGTATCATTTAGCGCCAAAATATTTTTTGCATAGCTTAACAAAACTTCTCCAGTTTCGGTTAAGGTGAGTATGCGGTGCCCTCGGATAAATAAAGGCTGGCCGACTAAAGTTTCTAGTCGTTGGATTTGCTGACTCAATGTTGATTGTGTTGAATTTAAATGCTGTGAAGCCACGGTGAAATTCCCTGTTTCAGCAACAGTGACAAAGGTTTTTAACAAAACAAGATTGAGCAATGGATTCATTTTATAAATACCAATCATTTAGTTATTTAATTTTTAAATAGCATACTTTTTCAGTAGATTAAAGGGTCATAGGGGAGATTAATCATGAAAACATTCTTTTTACGTGCAAAATGGTTGGTTCACTTAGCTAGCATTCTTATGATTTCATTGATATTTATGGGGAAAGGTATGGCAAACCCACAAGCTAACTCTTTGGTATCATTGGCTGAGCAAGGTAACTTACAAGGTGTTAAGTCCTTAGTTGAGCAAGGTGTGGATATTGAACAGCGCGATTCACGCCAACGTACTGCGTTGATGGCGGCAACCCATGAAAACCATCTTGAAGTTGCCCGTTTTTTGATTGAGCAAGGTGCGGACGTTAATGCACGGGATAATATGCAAGATTCCCCTTATTTGTACGCAGGGGCGCGTGGTTTGCAAGAGATACTAATATTGACTCTACAACATGGCGCTGATTTAAAAAGTATCAATCGCTACGGGGGAACTGCTTTGATCCCTGCGGCAGAACGTGGACATGTTGCAACGGTTAAAACCTTGATTGATGCGGGTGTTGACGTCAATCATGTTAATCGGTTGGGTTGGACGGCACTAATTGAAGCGATTATTTTGGGTGATGGTAGCGATAAGTATGCACAAATTGTCACTGAATTAATCAAAGGTGGCGCAGATGTTAACTTAGCTGATGGTTCGGGGATATCACCGCTGACGTTGGCAAAAAGTAAAGGTTACCGTAACTTGATTGAAATTCTTGAGAATTCAGGAGCGAAATAATGTCGGATACGCAATTTTTACAACAAGCTATCAACTTAGCAATGGAAAACGTGCGAGCTGGCGGGCGGCCTTTTGGCGCAATTATTGTCTGTGATGGGCAAGTTGTTGCGAGTGGCGTTAATCAAATACTTGAGCTCAATGACCCAACCGCCCATGCGGAGCTAATGGCATTGCGTCAAGCAGGGCAAAAATTAAGCCGCGTGAAATTAGATGACTGTGTGGTTTATGCAAGTGGGCAGCCTTGCCCGATGTGCTTGGCCGCGATGCGAATGGCGGGTATCTCTCGGGTCGTCTACGCCTATTCAAATGATGACGCCGCACCTTTTGGGCTTTCTACAGATGCGATTGCAAAAGCGCTGAGGGTCGTTCCTGAGCAACAATCAGGTTTACGGTTTGAGCAACTAAAACCCAATGATGAAACGCGCAGTACACTGTACCAACAGTGGTGGGAACGGCAATCTAAATGAGTAAAGCGGCACCATCTTCGCTGGCGTTAGTACTGACCATTGTTTTAGTCGGGGTGAACTTACGCCCCTTTATGACGGGCCCAGGGCCTGTTATCGACAATATCATTCAAACGACAGGGATGAGTTATCAAAGCATTTCGCTTTTAACATTGTTACCCATGTTATTGATGGGGGTTGGCGCATTGGTTGTACCAATGCTAAACCAACGAATAGGTGAACGTGCGGGTATCAGTAGCGCAATGCTATTACTGCTGGTCGGTTCACTCGCTCGTTACTTTGTTGTTGATGGTGCAGCTTTATTATTAACCGCTTTTTTATGTGGAGTGGGTGCGGCTTATATCCAGTCGGTATTTCCTGGGCTCATCAAAGCGAATTTCCCCCAAAAAATGGCGATGATGACAGGATTATATTCAGCCACGTTAATGGCAGGGGGAGCTATTGGTGCACAGATCACGCCTTTGGTTGAAGAAATGACAGGCCATTGGCAGAGTGCCTTAGCATGGCTTGCTTTCCCTGCTTTGTTGGCGCTGTTGGCTATTTGGGCGAATGTACACACGGAGCGGGGCTCAAAAGCAGAGCAGGTCTCAGTGTTGACATTCTTACGAAGACCGAGAGCATGGTTGTTGATGGCAGGTTTTGGGCTGATTAATGCGGGCTATGGCACCGTAGTGACTTGGCTAGCGCCTTTTTTCCAAGAACAGGGAATGAGTGCTGCACAAAGTGGCACTTTTGTTGCCATATTAACGGTGTTTCAGGCGTTATCTGCACTCATGATCCCCGTGTTTGCTTCGCATAATATTGATCGTCGTTTTTGGCTGATTGTCACGCTCAGTTGCCAAGCTCTTGGTTTTTCTGGGTTGATGCTGTTTGCCAGCGATGTGCCACTTTTATGGGTCGCGTTATTAGGTATGGGGCTAGGCGGCTGCTTTGCATTAAGTATTATTACTGCTTTAGATCATTTGCCTCATCCCGTTAGCGCAGGCGCATTGACTTCCTTGATGCAGGCTGGAGGATTTATTATTGCAGCCTTTGGGCCATTATGCGCCGCGTGGATACAGCAATTGAGCCAGAGTTTTACATGGGTATGGGCAATGCATGTGATTTTTGTATTAGTAACATTGATTCTTTATTTGCGTTTGAACCCTAAAAGCTACAGTCAAATCTTCAATTTAAAATAATTAATTTCCTCTTTATTTATTGCGAATGATAATTATTGTTATCTTGGTGTTTTTTTGTCACTATACTGTTTATTTATTCGTCTAGGTAAGAGCCCTATGCAGCAGCGTATTGAAGATAAATTCACACAAGCACATTCAGCCCGTGAAGAACAATCTGTTGGTGAATTTATCCGGATCCGCCGCGGTGAGTTTCTGATTAACCGTGATTTAGGTATTGAAGAAGAACAAGCCGCTGGGCTCAAAATTGTGGCTATCCATCAAGGGGCAATGGGTTGCCGTAGTAGTGCGGGACAAAATGTGGAGGTCAATTCACCTTCATTGATTTTATCGAGCAGCCAGCAAAATTATTTACTGAATAATCAATTTTATGGCCAACAAATCATGAAATACACCATGATTGATATCTCTCCTGAATGGTTAGAGGCTCAGCAATTAAGTTTACCTGATACGTGCTATCACCCTAGCGCCCCAAAGCTATTACAGTTGGTTATTCCTCCTAATATACTCGCAATCACTCATCAATTATTTGCTTGCCCAACTCATTCGTCATTACGTCATCTATATTTAAGTGCTAAAGTGTCAGAAATTACGGCATTATGCTTACATCATTCGTTATCTAGTGCGAACTCGGCGGTTATAGGCACATTACGGCAGCGAGATATTGATAGCCTGCACATGGCAAAAACGATATTGATTCAGGAAATGGAATCTCCGCCCAGTTTAGATGAACTGGCGAAACGACTAGGGATCAATACCCGTAAACTTACCCAAGGCTTCCGTCAATTATTCGGTAATAGTATTTATGGCTGGTTGCAGGAGTACCGCTTAGAAACAGCTTTTCAACTGCTGAGTATGAATGATGCGAATATCTCAACAGTGGCTTACCAAGTCGGCTATACCCCCGCTCATTTCTCCGTTGCATTTCGCAAACGCTTTGGTATTTCACCTAATCAACTCAAAAAATAACAGTGTGTACGCCGGATAACGATAGACAAATTCCGGCGGTCGAAAGTAACCCATCACATTAATTGCTAAATTGATAACAATTATCATTTAACTTTTTTAGGGTGGAAAATGCTGTCCGTTTATAACATTAAGTCACGCGGAATATTCCGCTTAACACCTTGCGCCCTTTTGTGTGCAACAGTGAGTTGGTCTGCGATGGTGAATGCAGCACCTATGCAACCGAAACAGGATGTTATACAAGTGACCGCATCCTCAGAGACTGATGATGACTATGTTGCACCGGGCGTGACGACACTTGGAAAAATGGCACTCAAGCCGCGAGAAGTGGCGCAATCTGTTAGCGTGATTGATAGAGAACAAATTGAAAAACAAAACTTACAAACCCTTGATGATGTAATGCAACGTGCTACAGGGGTAACCAGTGCGCCTTATGTGAAGTTAACCACCGCTTATTATGTTCGTGGTTTCCAGATTGACTCATTTGAAATTGATGGTGTACCTGCGTTATTAGGGAATATGGCGAGCTCACCTCAAGATATGGCGGTATACGAGCGGGTCGAAATTCTACGAGGCTCGAATGGCCTATTGCATGGTATGGGAAACCCCGCGGCAACCGTCAATATGGTTCGCAAACATGCGCCAAAAAAAAATATGGCTAAGTTGAGCTTAAGTGCGGGAAGTTGGGAGCGTTATCGTGGGGAAGTAGATGTTGGGGGGCTACTGAATCAGTCAGGTTCAGTGCGCGGACGGTTTGTTATGGCGTGGGAAGATAAAGATTATTTTTATGATGTTTCTGACCAGCAAACACGGTTGATGTACGGTACTGTTGAGATCGATATTACCCCAGATACTTTACTGCGTATGGGGGCACAATTCCAAACGATTGATTCTGTTACCAATATGGCGGGTGTTCCTTTCGGTAAAGATGGCAGTGATTTACATCTACCGCGTAAAACCTATTTAGATGTGGATTGGGACCGCTTCAAGTGGGACACCTCCCGTTCATTTGCGGGTATTGAACATAAAATCAATGATGATTGGCAATATAAGCTTAACGCAGAGTATCAACATGTAAATGCCCGATTATTGTACGCAGGAGCATGGGGAAATATCGACCCTGTAACTGGTGATGGCGCAATGTTAATGGGGGGAGCGTATAAATTCCGTAACGAACAAACCAGCTTAGATACCAGTTTAAACGGTAAAGTAGACGCATGGGGGTTAACCCATGATGTGGTTGTCGGTGCAAGTTATTCTCATGCTAGTGAAAAGCAATATAGCGCAGATTTAGACCCCGCCTTAAATGTGCCAGTGAATGTGTATCGTTGGGACCCTCACAGTGTACCAAAACCTAATGTTGGCGCTTATAGCTCCGCAGGGCCAACCAAAACGACACAAAAGGGTCTATACGGGATGGGACGTATCAAAGTGATCGAACCTGTTACTGTTATTGCGGGGGTGCGTGATAGCTGGTGGGATGTGAAAACACCAACAGCAAACTTCACTGAAAATGGCCGCCTTACTCCCTACGGTGGTGTGATTTGGGATTTTACGCCGCAATGGTCATGGTATAGCAGCTATTCAACAGTTTATCAGCCACAGACAGGGAAAACGTGGAGCGGAAAAATGCTCAAACCTGTTGAAGGGCAAACGCTTGAAACGGGTGTCAAAGGCGCACTATTCAATGGCGGATTAAATCTATCAGGTGCTATTTACCAAATTGATATTAAAAATAACCCACAAATTGACCCTGCACACCCGACCGGCGGGTTTAATAATTACTTTATCAGCGGTGGGAAAGTACGTAGTCAAGGATTTGAATTGGAAGGGATTGGCTATCTAACACCTTTCTGGGATGTATCAGTGGGTTACACCTATACGGATACCAAATATCGTGATGACAGCCAGAACAAAGGCGAGTCCTATAACACATTGACCCCGCGACATATGTTGCGAGTTTGGTCGAACTATGACTTGCCTTGGAATGAGCGCAAATGGAGCTTGGGTGGTGGCATGCAAGCTCAAAGTGCATACAGTACAAGTAACGGTAATGTGACTTTACGCCAAGGTGGATATGCCATTTTTAATGCCCGTTTAGGCTATCAAATCGATGAAACATGGACGGCTGCCGTTAACGTTAATAACGTGTTCGACCGTCGTTATTACTCAGGGTTGTTCTCTCCTCAATGGAATAACCGCTATGGTGACCCACGTAATGTGATGTTTACATTGAAGGCCGATTTTTAATGAAATTAGTCAGTTGCCTAGCAGTTATTGGCACTTTGTTCAGTGGGATCGTGCTATCGATGTTGATAGCACGTTTTTATCCATCAGCAGAGCCCCTCGAACGCTTATATGGTGCGATATTTCTAAGTGTTATCACCTCAATGGGGTTATTGGTTTATAACCTCAGCGCATCAAATTGGCGGCAAATATTAGTACGCAGCTATAGCTGGTGGCCATTGCCGCTTTTTTTAATGATGAGGGGATGGATATGAAGAATAAACAGCCTCTTTCTCTCACTCGTCGTTTAGACCAATTACATCGCAGTGCGGGGGTGCTATTTGGCGTTTTTTTGTTTGTGATCCTATTTACAGGATGTTGGAGCTTAGGCAGTGATGCATTGAGGTTATGGGGAAACAAGGTGCCACTTTCAGGTGAGTTACTACCACTTGAACAGCTCCTTGCATTGCAACCAAGTGCAACCATGATCCAATTGCCGGAACAGCATAACCCAGTGATCACTTTTTGCCAGAGTCAGGGAAGTTGTGAGCTAAGCTATAGCGCGATTAACGGTGAATTGGTTGTATTAGACAGCCCGACAATGTGGCTAGTGACATTACATAAAAACTTATTTATAGACTTTCCTGGGCGCATTCTTATCAGTTTATTTGGTTTTGCATTAGCTGTCTTATTAATTACAGGTCTAGTAATACAGCGCCGTAGAATAGCCACTATGGTGCGCTTGCCGCGTGTTACACACTTGAGAGTGTTGCTTCACGATTTACATAGCTGGCTTGGCCTATGGTGTTATCCGTGGTTGGTTTTATTTGCGTTTACCGGCGCGTTATCGGGGCTAGGGGCGCTCGGAACCGTTTCCCTCGGTGAAAGGGCTGCACCGGATAATCCACAAATTATCATGAAAGCTCTGATGGGGGAGTTTGAGCCACTAAAAACACCCGTACCTGTGGCTGAAAGCTCAATCACTGCGGCAGTCAGCGCATTACAGCAAACAGTCCCTAGCTTTATACCTCAAACTTTGTTCAAGCAAGGTGAAATGTGGGTGATTGGTGGTGTGCGTAATGGGCAGTTATCTACTTCTAATTTCGAACAATATCAATTTGATAGTAAAAAACGCCAGTTAGTTGCAGTGCGGGATTCTGCAATGCAAGGTATTTGGACTCGTGCTTTTATTGCCATCCAACCCTTGCATTATGGGCAATATCAATGGCTACCTAAAATAAGTAACACATTGAGTTACCTGCATTTTATCGCGGGCTTGAGTGGGCTGATATTGATTTCTGTTGGCCTAGCTATGTGGTGTTGGAAAAAAAATCATAGCCTAGCGGCAAGGTTCATTGTGGGCAGTTGTGGGGGATTGCTGTTGTCCGCATGTGCACTATTAGCGGCAGTGCCATGGTTCACTTCATTGTTACCAATACATTTTTTTATCGGCTGGGGGATAGCATGTACTGCGAGTCTACTCTGCAAAAATGTACAGTTGAGCTTGCAGGCATGCCTTTTATTCTCTGCTGCTTTGTTGCTATTTGCATTTATAGCCTCCTATCTGTTTAGTTCGTTGCCTTTTTCTCGTATCAATCTCGTTTTGTTATGTGGCGGAATAGGGCTTTTATGTATTTTATTCGGTTGTCGAAAATTGTTAGGCACAGCAAAACGTGCGCGGAGTGAGTATGAAAGATCTATTACAAAATAAACAGTTAGTGGTGACTTTGGGGTTACTTTATCTTGCGCAAGGGATACCGATGGGGATAGCAATGGATGCGTTGCCTACCTTTTTACGCCATGACGGAGGAGAACTGAAAGCATTAGCTTTTTTGCCATTAGTCGGTTTGCCATGGGTGGTGAAATTTTTATGGGCTTCGTTTGTTGATAACCATTGGGGGAAACGTTTAGGTCGTCGTAAAAGTTGGATTATTCCAATGCAAATTATTGTCACGGTAACGATGTTTGCGTTAAGTACCATCGGGCTATCGGTTGCGAATGCTTTCCCTTGTATTGTCTTGTTGTTTGTCGCTTCACTTGCTAGTGCTACCCAAGATATTGCAACAGATGGCATGGCTGCTGAGCAAGTCAGTGGCACAATGTTATCAAAAATTAATGCGGTGCAGATAGCTGGGGTGATGGCAGGGTTTTTTATTGGCGGTGCAGGGTTGATGATCATGAGTGAAAGTTTTGGTCAGCAGCTTGCCTTAGGGGTTTTAGCTTGTGTACCGTTACTTAGTTTATTGTTTATTAGTGTCTGCCCATTAAAAACACCATCAATAACACAGGAAATGAACGAGAAAGCGAGTCTATTAAAAACAGTAAAACGTCGTGGTGCTCCGCGTTTACTGTTATTAACTTTACTTTCTGCGGTAACGGCTGTTTCCGGTTTTGGTTTAGCCAAACTATTCTTAAATGATGCTGGTTGGTCATTAGCGCAAATTGGTAAAATGGGCATGGCTGGTGGCATGGTCACATTAGTACTGGGTTGTGGTGGTGGGGCGTGGTTAATCGGTAAAACCGGTGTGTGGCGTGCTTTCTCATTTGGTCTATTATTTGCTTTACTCTCTTCATTATTGTGGTTGTTACAATCCTTTAGTGGCGTGTCAATTAGCTTAGTGGCACTTTGTATTACATTTGGTTCATTATCTGCGGGGATCACATCAGTCGCGATAATGACGGCGGGAATGCAATTTGCATCACGCTATCAGCAAGCGGGTACTGACATGACCGCAGTACAAAGTACGCGGGATATTGGCGAATTAGTCAGTTCGATGATGCTTGTTGGTTTAACGGCAGCGGTAGGTTATTCAGGTGGGTTTATATTAGGGGCATTAATTGCCTTTATAGCGTTGCTAGTGACATTTTCACATTACCGTTATGTGAAAAGATTAGAAGCAGAGCAAGTTTAATATAAATAGAGCCGGTGCTATTTTTTACGTTTCTTATTTTGTTTTTTGACTTCTTTATTCGCTTTCTTTTCAATGGAATTGAAGTAGATATCTAAATAATGTCGGTTGCTTAAAAATGAAATTAAGCAACTGGCAACAATGACAACCCAGACAAGTTGCAGCTTAATCGAATTTTCAATACTGAAAAGGAGCAATAGTGGGATCATGATCATCATGCTTATGAAAATGGAGCACAATAACGCGCCAGCAATATAGAGTGAGTACTTTTTTAACCCGAAAATATTGAGGATGGTAAGCACGACAAAAGTTAACAGTAGCGTACCAAATGTCGCAAACATAATGATTAGCCCAGCCTCTTGTTCAATAAGCCAATCCGTGAAACCAAACCAAGAAAAAGGGATACTTATCATTGTAAGCGCTCCTGTTTACTAAATAGTAGGGGGATATCTTTAAAACGAAATAACCTGGCAAAAATAACATTGGGGAAAACATGAATATCTGTATTGTAGAGTGTGACGGTTTGGTTGAAAAACTCACGTCGGTCTGCAATTTGGTCTTCAACATGTTTTACTTGTGTTTGCAATTCCAGTAACACCCCTTTACTTATCAGCGTTGGATAGTTTTCAGCGATAGCAATCAGCGGTTTTATTTTTGCTGGAAATTGGTTTGCAGTATCGACTTTGGTTTCAATAGCGGTACTGGATAAATAGCGCTGACGGCTGGCAATTAACTCGCTAAACAGCTGTTTTTCATGTGCCATCGCTTTATCTGCAACTTGAGTTAATATAGGAACTAATTCAACTTGCTTCTTTAATAGCACATCTATATTCGCAAATGCTTTATGGCAATTGTTTTTTAAAAATACAATATTATTATAAATATTAATTATATAGCGTATAAAAATATAGCTAATAACAGCGATAATAATGAAAAAAATAAGCTTTTCCATGTTAGTTATCACCGAATAATGAGATCTGGTCGAAATGCATATTTAGCAGCCCGTTTTGATAATCCATTGGCGTAACTAAAATCACACCAATCAGAAAAAGTGCAATCATGGCGGTAATAGCTAAATTTCGACGTAATGGACCTGTTTTGTTCCAACGAACGACATAGTCTGAGGGCGAGACGCCTAATAGCATATGAGGTGCCTTACGTATAATAATCGATTCGCCTTTTTCATTGGCATCTGCTGTACCAATTAATAAATAACTGCGGTTTGCTTCAAGTAAATATTCTTTGTAACGGCGATTACCGCTTTCAATATCCATATGTGGTTCTAAGCCAGGGTAAACAAAATAGTCTGGATCGCACTCTACTTTTACCGAACCAGTATCATCCGTAAGAGTGAAGCTATGCATGTTGCATTTGCTATTTTGTAAGGTATAACTCTTTTTACCGTCTTTATCTTTTGATATGGAATATTCAAAATAAAATGAGCCGTAACAGGTTTTATTACCTAACTGACTTTTAATTACAGTACCCGCAGTGATTTTCCCTTCAACCTCCACAAGGCCCATCGCCATTGAGCGTATTTTAGAGGTGGCTAAGTTTTTCTGAAATTTTAAAAAGCGCTTGGTTGGCGTATTTTCAATCGCTTTAAATACAAAGGCTAAGACAAATGCGATAAAAAATACGCGCATGTCGATGAAGAACCCTGCAAATAGGCAAGTGGCGATCAGCATACCTATAAGAGTTTTAAGAAACGCACTAAACTTTGATGAGCCTTCATTTTGTAAACGTTGATAACGTTTATAGCCCGCTTTACTAGCCTTGACAACATTACGGGTAATAAAAAAGGTGATGACGAGAATAACGACGTAATAAATAATACTGCCATAGTCGCCGATAGAAGGAGAGAGTGAGTACCACATACCACAAGCAACACTGATAAAAGGAATAATCCCCCAGTTTACCTTTTTATTTATCGAAAATTTGTTATCGATAAATAAAATTAAAGCGCCAATGACGGCTCCGAGTAAAAAATACATATTCACGTATTCGTACCTTTACACTGACATCATTTAAATTGGACACCTTGATATTTTTTCTCATCTTCAGAAATATCAAGTAATGGCAGAGCTGTAAAACGAAAGGCATTCGCAATCAGGCTATCTGGAAACATTTGTATCGCGGTATTGTACTCTGTTGTTGCATCATTAAAGCTTTCACGTCGTTGAGCAATTTTATTTTCAACTTCACTTAAGGCGATTTGTAGTTGTGTGAATTGCTCTCCAGAGATCAACGTAGGGTAGTTTTCTGCAATGGCAACAAGACTGCTGAGTGCACGGTTCATTTCATTTGATGCCGCAATTTTTTCATTCATATTTTGGGCATTAAAATAGCGTTGGCGTGCATCACTTAATGAGGTAAATAATGCTTTCTCATGTTCCATCGCTTTTTCTGTAATGGTAACGAGTTGTGGGATTTGGTCTGCACGCTGCTTTAAAATAACATCAATATTAGCAAATTGGTTGCTGACTTGATTACGGGCGTTGATTAGGCGGTTATAAATTGAGACCCCCCAGCCTACGGCCAATAATAGCAAAATAAATACAACAATAAGTGTGATGGTCATTTGAGTGCCTTTTAACTCCATGATATGTAGCTTGAATTAAAAATATAAGAGCCTTGTGGCTTATGCAATCAGAAAAGAATGAAAGTCAGGTTAGATGCAGTATTAAGATGTGGTTTTATCTAAGAAAAAAGCGTGGATAAAAAAATAGCCTCTTAAAGTCGAGGCTATTTAATCGATATCTGTGAGTTATTAAGCGGTTGGCTCAAGGATTTGATGCATAACAGGGTGGAATTTACGTTTAAAGTAAACTAACCCATGCCCTGTGTCATTTACAATGATTTGTTTCATTTCAACCATGTAGACAGAGTGTGTACCAATGTCCTGAACTTGCGTGATTTCGCCTTCAAGATTAGCGAGGGCATTTTTCAATAATGGTTGCTGTAAAATACCGTTATCCCACACATTCCAGCTAAAACGTTCTTCCATCGTGGAACCTTTCATTCCAGCAAAATGGCACGCTAACTCTTCTTGGTCATGACTCAGCACATTCACACACAGGCGGCCATTCTTTTGAAATACCGCATTCATAGCGCTATTGCGGTTAACACAGACCATCAAAGTTGGTGGCGTATCCGTAACTGAACAGACTGCAGTGGCTGTAATTCCACAACGACCTTCAGTACCATCCGTGGTGACTATGTTCACTGCTGCACCAAGACTTGCCATCGCATCTCTGAAACGCAGGCGATGTTCATTTTCTAAAGACATATTGACCTCCTGCTGCCGATTATTTCAGCAGCGAATCTAACTGATTAATATCATTGTTGTTATGCAGGTGTGGACGTTTCCATCCGTGTTGATCGTAATCTGATAAGCAGCGATCAACCATATCTGTCATGGCTTTCATGTTGCCAGAACCTTGTGCATGACGCAGACATTGCAGGCGAATTTCATCTTGGCTCCCTGCGTAGTTAATTTCATACAGTTCGTGGCGGCCACCAAATTCACTACCGATTGCATCCCACATAAGTTTAAGGATCTTGATACGTTCAACGTGATCCATCCCATTAGAGCCGCGAACATATTTAGCTAAATACTTATCAATTTCTGGATTATTCATATCACGAACGCTTGATGGTAGGTAAATCAGGCCACTTGTCACGTTACTTTCAATGATATTCTTGATTTTGGTGTAAGCCATTGGTGCCATAACACGGTAAGTTTGGATGGCTTGAGTATCGGGTAGATAAGCACCGCCTTCCCATGCTTGCGCTTCAGAGGTCATTGCGTCAGTCAAGGACCAGAACAGGTTACGCCACGCAACCACTTCACCTAAATCTGCTTGTACACCTCGGAAATCAATAACACCTGTACATTCTAAACTTTTTTGTAACAATCCGGTAATGAAGTCTAATTTAACCGCTAAGCGGACACAAGCTTGTAATGGGAATAAACGTGCGAATCCACCTTGAACAGCCCAATTACGTGCACGGTCAAAGTCACGGTAGATCAGGACG
Source organism: Providencia sp. PROV048 (assembly GCF_033688165.1). Taxonomy (NCBI): domain Bacteria; kingdom Pseudomonadati; phylum Pseudomonadota; class Gammaproteobacteria; order Enterobacterales; family Morganellaceae; genus Providencia; species Providencia sp. PROV048. The sequence goes on from NZ_CP096360.1 coordinate 880,500, forward strand.
TTTTCCCATGGAATTAACACGTGATCCATCACCAAGATGGCATCATTTTCATCGAAACGGCTGGAAAGTGGGTAATCAAATGGTGCGCCTGTTGCGCCAGCCACTAATTCATAAGATGCACGTGAGATTAATTTCACACCGTCTGCGTCCATTGGGGCAACAAACATCAGGGCAAAGTCAGGGTTATCGCCCATCACTTGTGCGGAACCAAAACCGATAAAATTGTAATGCGTCAATGCCGAGTTAGTCGCAACGACTTTGGCTCCACTGACAATAATCCCTGCATCTGTTTCTTTTTCGAGTTTGATATAAACATCTTTCACTTCATCAGCAGGCTTATGGCGGTCGATTGGCGGGTTAACAATCGCATGGTTAAAGTACAGGCCGCTTTCTTGAATGCGCTTGTACCAATTGCGCGCGTTATCTGCAAATTGACCATAATATTCAGGGTTTGCACCTAAACAGCTGGCGAATGCCGCCTTATAGTCTGGAGTGCGTCCCATCCATCCGTAGCTCTGGCGTGACCAATCTGCGATAGCGTCACGCTGTTGGCGCAGTTCATCGGCACTTTTAGCGAAACGGAAGAATTTGTGAGTGTATCCACCGTTGCCTGTGTCGGTGTTCCAGCAAAGTTGGTCATGAGTCGTTTTATCATGAAGCGCATCATATAATTGTCCTATAGAAGCAGCTGAATTACGAAAAGCAGGGTGAGTGGTGACGTCTTTTACGCGCTCGCCATAAATATAGATTTCGCGGCCATCTTGTAAGCTTTTTAAATATTCTTGGCCATTAAAAGGGCGTTTAGCATCGGAACGAAAATCTTCTGGTTTCATGTCTACCTCGTTATCTCACAATGAGGGCTTGCATTGATAGGGTACAAAGGTTGCAAGCGAAATATGTTAATTTTATGTTTGTTTTGTGTTTCTTAATTGAATCGCTTTACGAGGGAGTTTTAAAGAGACTTTCTAAAGGTTTGCTGGTACTTTTCGTTGGGAGCTGTGTTTTGTGAAAGAAATGTGATCATCTCGATGTTTTGATATTAATGTAAATTTTTATTTATCTTACATTGCATTGATTATTAATCATTAATTAAATAGTTATTATATTAATATTAATATTTTACATTGGGTTGTTTGTTCTTTTTTTAATCTTCATATTCACTTTTTGTTAAGCATTATTAGCATCTTTATAAAGTTAAAACAAAATTTATAAGATATCAAAAATGTTTTTAAAATGTAAAATTATTTGAAGAGTGGTTTGTAGAGATAGGTTAGAAGTAGGTATGATATACCGTTCAGGAGGCATTGATGATTTTTACCTAAAAATACGGATAAAATCACTAAGCCTCTCTTTAATGAATGTTTTGTTCTCGCCATAGGCTAGGAGAGCACCCGACTAATCGGTTAAAAAATCGCGCAAAATAGGCGGGGTCTTTGAAACCGAGCTGGTAGGCAATTTCTGAAACGGGGCTGTCGGAAAACAGTAACATCCGCTTAGCTTCACGCAATATTCGGTCAAAAATCAACCTTTTCGGTGGCCGGTTAGCAAACCGCCGGCACATATCTTTAAGGCGTGACTCTGTGACATCAAGTTTTTTGGCATATTCAGGTACCGCAAGGTGTTCATGATAATGTAAATCAATGAGCTGATTAAAACGTTGGAATAGACGATGTTCGCCTCGAACCCCCGTTGTTGGATGTTCATCAAGTGGAATCGAGCGCAGTAGAAACGTAAACAGCGCTTGGGCTAAAGAAGCGAGGGCTTGGTCTTTACCTATATAGTTATTAGCCGATTCACGCGCCATCAATGCCCAGTAATGGTTAAAGGTATCGATATCATCAGGTTTATCAGCAACAGATAAACATATAGCCGGAATATCCACTAAGTCGGGATTTGCTGGGTATAACGACCCCAGTAATGGCGTAATTAAATCCTGTCTTACGGTTAATACATGGCCATCAGTGTCTTCTTGAGTGAAAAATGCATGGGCAACGGATGGGGGCGTAAGAATAAATAATGGGGCTTGAACGGAATAGCGCGACTCATCGAGCTGCAAAGTAATATGGCCCGTAACCAAATAGTGCAATTGGAAGAAACCGTCATGGCGATGCGCTTGCATATCACGACCAAAGAAGGCCGCCATATTGCCAAAGGTTTGGTAGTGGACGTCGTCGGTGCCTTGGGTTTCGTCGTAGTCTGTACTGATGTCTATGTTAGTTATCATGCCCGTCATATTTCGACCCGTAGCGTTGTTGGCTACACTCCGCTACTCGAGTCACATACTTATGTATGCTCCCCGAGACTAACTCGCTTGCCGCCTAGCTGCAACTCGAATTGTTCTTCATTCTTCAAGCCGCAGCGTTGTTGGCTGCACTCCGCTACTCGAGTCACATACTCATGTATGCTCCCCGAGATATCGTCGCTTGCCGCCTAGCTGCAACTTGAATTATTTTGAACAATATTTAGGGGACGGATTAAATAAATTCAACTTTTCCAATCTGTTGCAGCACTTAATTTATTAAAACTCAACAGTTTTACCGTTTAAGGTGTTGCCCTTGGCCTTGAGTTTTTCATTGGGATAGCAATGACTAACAGCGCACCGACCACCAATAGGCCTGCCACAAAATAGAGGCCAGAGTTAAAGCTACCGGTTTGGTCTTTCAGCCAACCGATAAGGAGTGGGCTGACGGCGGAACCTATATTACCTGTTGCGTTGATAACCGCAATACCGATGGCACGAGCACGTAAACTGATTGATTGATCTGGGGTTGTCCAGAATACAGCCATCGCAGTAAATGAACCTGTTGAGGCCATAATAATACCAATCAATTGAATGACGGGATGGCTTGTCATCGCAGCGAGCACCCATCCTGCGGCCGCAAATAAATACGGTAGTGCAGTATGCATTTTCCGTTCTTGTAACCTATCAGAACGGCGACTCCAATAGATCATTCCTAAGATAGTACAAAACTGTGGGATTGCAGTTAATAGCCCAATCATGGCATTACTACTGCCTTCATTGAAGCTTTGCATGATCTGCGGGGTCCAGATATTAATCGCACTTAACGTATTGGTTAAACAGAAATAAGCGACGGTATACATTAAGATCACTGGGGTGAAAATTTCTTTCCATAAGCTTTTGTTCTGCAATGCGGTATGGCTTTTGGAACCATGTGGCTGTACGAGTTCCAGCTGGTCTTGGTCCATCATTTCTTGCAGTGTGTCTTTGTCTTCTTGGGTCAACCACTTAGCTTTTTTCGGCGAATCATCAAGATAGAACCAAACTAGCACACCGAGGATCACGGATGGGAAACCTTCTAGTAGGAACAGCCATTGCCAACCTTTTAGGTCTAAAATGCCATCCATACCTAGAATATAACCGGATGCGAGTGAGCCGAATGCCATGGTGACTGGCATCGCAATCATAAATAAGGCATTAGCACGAGCGCGGAAATAGGCAGGGAACCAGTAAGTCAAATAAACTAAAATCCCGGGTAAGAAGCCCGCTTCAGCGATACCCACTAACATCCGTAGGACGTATAAACTGGTTGGCCCTGTGGCAAACATGGTGGCTGTAGAAGCGATACCCCAAAGTACCATGATGGTGGCTATCCAGCGGCGAGCACCAACAATCCCCAACATGATGTTACTTGGAATACCAAAAATCACATAAGTGGCATAGAACAAGGTGGCGGCTAAGCCGAACATGGTGGAAGTTAGGCCGATGTCTTTCCCCATGGTTAGACCCGCAAAGCCAATATTAATACGATCTAAGAAGGAAAAAACAAATAGCACAAATAAAAATACAATGAGACGTTTAAATAACTTATTAATCACTCGCTGCTGCGGTTCGGTTAAATTTTTATGTTGTTCAGCAGGGTTAGTGCTTGCAAGTTGTTGATTACTCATATTGTAGGGCCCTCAATTCTTTCTTTTACAGATTATTATAGGTACAAGGGACGAGTAGGCAGTCATGGTGCTGTCTGCCCAATGTTGCGATATTGATTTCTTATTTATCTAATTAAGTTATTTGTCTGTAGGGTTAAAATTAACTTATTTAGAGACAGTTATAATTAATAAACGCTTGGTGTACTCGAGGCCACCTCTGAGACGGTTTTACCAAATTTTGCTGCTAGCGCTTCTGCGGTACGTGCTAGTAGCGTGGTATCAACCCCGACGGCAACAAATAGTGCGCCGAGTTTAAGATAATGTTCAGCGACATCTGGGGCTGCCATTAAAATACCGGGTGCCAAGCCAGCCTCACGAATTTGTAAAATCGCTTTTTCGATTGCGGCTTTGACTTCAGGGTGGTTAGGGTTCCCTGAGAAGCCCATATCTGCGCTAAGATCCGCAGGGCCGATAAACACACCGTCGACACCTTCAACTTTTAGGATATCGGGAAGGTTATTCATGGCTTCACGGGTTTCAACCTGTACTATCACACACATTTCATCATTGGCACGGGTTAAATAATTTGGTACTCGGTTCCAACGAGAAGCACGTGCCAAAGCACTGCCGACACCGCGTATCCCAGCTGGCGGGTAACGTGTTGCGCGCACAGCTTGCTTGGCTTGCTCTGCATTTTGTACCATCGGTAGCAAAAGGGTTTGTGCGCCAATATCCAGTAATTGCTTAATGATCACCGGATCATTCCACGGTGGCCGTACCACGGGCTGTGACGGATAAGGGGCGATCGCTTGTAATTGAGATAATGTCGTTTGCACATTATTTGGTGCATGTTCACCATCAATTAATAACCAGTCGAAGCCTGCACCAGCAAGTAATTCAGCACTATATGGGCTGCACAAGCCAAGCCATAAACCGATTTGCGGTTGACCACTTTTTAGTGCTTTCTTAAATTTATTTTCTAAAATATCCATGCCATTTTCCTTACACGAAGCGGCAGCTAATTGAACCCATATTGCCGTAATCAACGTGGAACACATCACCTTTACGAGCCGGAACAGGGCGTGTAAATGAGCCACCTAAGATAATTTGACCAGGCTCAAGTTGCACATTATGCGGTGCTAATTTATTTGCTAACCATGCCACGCCATTTGCTGGGTGGTTGAGTACAGCGGCTGCCACGCCAGATTCTTCAATGACGCCATTACGATATAAAAGGGCGCTAATCCAACGCATATCCAAATCGCGAGGCTTGATTGGGCGACCACCTAAAATTACCGCGCCATTTGCTGCGTTATCTGAAATGGTGTCGAACACTTTGCGTGGGCGGTTGGTTTCAGGGTCAACGTTATGACAACGCGCATCGATCAGCTCAAGGGCTGGGATCACATAATCAGTCGCGTTATACACATCAAAGATGGTGCAATTTGGCCCGCGTAATGGTTTCGCCAGTACGAATGCTAATTCAACCTCAATACGCGGTACGATAAAGCGGTCTGTTGGAATATCACAGCCGTCATCAAAAAACATATCGTCAAGAAGCGCACCGTAATCAGGTTCATCAATCTGTGAACTTGCCTGCATGGCTTTGGATGTTAGCCCAATTTTATGGCCTTTTAGCACACGTCCTTCAGCAATTTTCACGCCAACCCACTCTTTTTGGATAGCGTAAGCATCGTCGATCGTCATTTCTGGGTGATCGAGTGAGATCTGACGGATTTGCTCACGTGATTTTTCAGCCTGATTTAGGCGCTGCGCGATTTGTGATATGACATCTTTTTGTAACATGCTGTTAATACTCCTATTCACCTATTCTATTTCGAGAGCAGCGCTGCACTAAAGCGCTTTGCTGCACTCGGACTATTCAAGGTGTAAATTGAATGCGTACCCAGCGGTACTCAATTTAACTAATTGGAAAGACCACCAAAGCAGAGGTATTTCACTTCCAAGTAATCTTCGATTCCGTAGCGTGAACCTTCACGCCCCAGACCTGACTGCTTAATGCCACCAAATGGGGCCACTTCATTTGAAATAATGCCTTCATTAATACCCACCATGCCGCTTTCTAATGCCTCAGCAACACGGTAGATACGCCCGATATCTTTTGAATAGAAATAAGATGCCAAGCCAAATTCAGTATCATTGGCAAGATCAATCGCTTCTTGCTCATCGCGGAATTTAAATAAAGGTGCCAGTGGGCCGAATGTTTCTTCTTTAGCGACTTTCATGGCTTCAGTGACGCCAGTGATAACGGTCGGTTCAAAGAACAAGCCACCTAATTCTGCCGATTTACCACCAGCGATGACTTTTGCACCGTGGGAAACAGCATCAGCAATATGTTCAGTGACTTTATCGACTGCGGCTTGATTAATCAGAGGACCCTGCTGTGAGTCTGCTTGTGTGGCAGGGCCGATTTTCAGTTCATTCACGGCTTTTGCTAAACGAGCCGCAAATTCATCGTAAACGCCTTCTTGGACTAAAATGCGATTAGCACACACACAAGTCTGCCCACTATTGCGGAATTTAGCCGCTAAAGCGCCTTGTACTGCTGCATCTAAATCGGCATCATCAAACACGATAAATGGCGCGTTACCACCGAGTTCCAGAGACATTTTTTTCACGGTGTTAGCGCACTGTTCCATCAGCAATTTACCAACTCGTGTTGAACCCGTGAACGTGAGCTTACGAACGATTGGGCTAGAGGTCATCACGCCGCCAATAGCTTTAGCATCCGTACCTGGGACAATGTTAAATACACCAGCAGGAATACCGGCTTCTTCTCCTAACGCTGCCAATGCTAATGCAGATAATGGTGTTTCTGCCGCAGGTTTTAATACCATCGTACAGCCAGCTGCAAGCGCAGGGCCGACTTTGCGAGTGATCATGGCATTTGGGAAGTTCCATGGCGTGATAGCCGCAACCACACCCACGGGCTGTTTTATCGTCACCAGACGACGTCCTGGCAGAGGTGATGGAATGGTTTCCCCATACACTCGTTTACCTTCTTCAGCAAACCACTCAATAAAGCTGGCACCGTAGGCAATTTCTCCCATCGATTCAGTGATCGACTTACCTTGCTCAGCACTGAGTAATTCGGCCAATTCCTTTTGGTTATCCATCATTAAACGGAACCATTTGTTTAAAATTTGGCTGCGCTCTTTGGCGGTTTTAGCACGCCATGCAGGCAGGGCTTTTTCTGCGGCTTCGATAGCTTGTTGGGTTTCTAAAGCACCGACATTGCTGACGTTAGCGATAACTTCGTTATTGGCTGGGTTAGTGACCTCAAACACACTTTTATTTTGGGCATCAACCCATTGGCCGTTGATATAAGCTTGTTGGCGAAATAATGTAGAATTGGTATTTATGCTCATTTTTCGTTGTTCTCCGAAGACACTGATTGGACTTGTGGGCGGATATTTTTAGCTGATAGCTGTTGGCTAACAAAACTTAACCCGGCACACAGCGCCATAACAAGTGCCATAGCGAATGGGGATTCATCTTGTAATACAGAAACTGCAACGCTGGCGACAGCCGCTAAGGCAAACTGAATAGAAATAGCAAGTGCACTGGCACTTCCTGCAATTTTCCCGCGATGTTGCAGTAATAGTGACAAACTGTTGGTGCCGATAGCATTGACCATCGATAAGAACAGCACGACTAGAATAACAATTATGGGCAAACTTTGTTGGTAAAATATGAGTAACAGCAGACCAAATGCTAATTGAAACCCACTTTGCATAGTCAGTATGCGCGTTAAACTATAGGTTTTTAGCAGTTTAACGTTCAACAACAACATGACAATCATCCCCAAGATGTTACAACCGAACAGCAAACCATAATGTTGTTCAGAAACACCGAAATAATTGATGTACACAAACGGTGAGCCACTGATAAAGGCAAACATACCGGCAAAAGAGAATGCCATGGTGCCAATAATACTCAGTGCTTCTCGGTCTGTGAGCACCTGTGCATAATTCTTAAAAGCGACACAAAGTATATTTTCAGAACCGCGCTGGTGGGTTAACGTTTCAGGGAGTAAGAAAAAAATCGCACACACCGAAGCCAAGCCAATTACTGCCAGCAAATAGAAAATCACTTGCCACTGAAAATGAACGAGTAAAAAACCACCTAATAGCGGTGCCAGTAATGGCGCTATCATGGTCACAAGTGTCATTAATGACAGCACTTTAGGTAGTTCATGAGCAGGGTAAACATCCCTTGCAATCGCCCTAGCCATAACAATGGCCGCTCCACTACCAAAAGCTTGCAGCGCTCGGAATACAATCAAGGTATTTGCGTTGGTGGCTTGTGCGCATAACAAACTGGCAATAGTGAAAATGGCAAGGCCACTTAACAACATTTTCCGCCGGCCAAGAAGGTCACTTAATGGGCCATAAAACAGCATTCCCACGCAGAAACCAGCAAAAAAAGCCCCAAGGGTGTACTGCATTTGCCCTTGAGTGGCCTGTAATGCAATTCCCATTTGAGGGAGGGCAGGGAGGTACATATCGATAGACAATGGACCGAATGCCACTAATGACCCCAGTAATGGAATCAAGTAGTGCGGTATGTGTTTATCGAAATTTTTAACCATCTTGCCCTCTCAATAAAACGAAGAATAAAGCTTTAAACTCTTAGCCCTTAAACAAGGCATGAACATTGTTCTGTTTATAATTTAAAACAGGATCAAGCTCTTCCATGGTAAAAGACAGTGCGAGGTAGCGTTTTGCCATTAAATCGGCAAAATGGGTTTTGATCAGGTCGAAAATCATTTCCCCCGTTTTTTGCCTATCTTCAAGAGAGCGCCCAGCACCGATCTTCAACGTCATATGGACAAAAGCATAATCGTGCTTGCCATCGGCCATTTGCCAAGTATCCAGCCAAATAGCACGACTACGAATGCCACCTAATGGGAAGATACCGGTTCCCGCGAGGGCTTCATTCACTTTGGCGAAGAGCTCAGGTAGTTGAGCTTCATCACGAATATTTTCTGTACATTCTGCATAAAAATGAGGCATAACAATTCCTTATGCGGTGACAGCTTGTTTATCAGTAATATAGCTTGGCAGTGGGAACACGGCATTGATTTGCCCTGTGCCTGAGCTGGCAAACAAGTCAGTTAAAACTTCCACTTTCTCAGCGTATTTATCCCAACCTAACATACCTAGCAGCATCACAGTGTCGTGCATATGGCCTTCTCCATAGCAGTAATCTGCGTACTCAGGCAACATTTTGCAGAACTCTTCAAAACGACCTTCACGCCAAAGTTTGACGACACGTTTATCCATTTGCTCATCAAATTCACGCGTGTAGCTGTTCATGCCATCTTCGGCTTTTTGGTCATCAATAAAGCGGTGTGATAATGAACCACTCGCTAATACAGCGACGGTGCCATCGTATTTTTCAATCGCGGTTAGTACGGCTTCACCTAATTTGCGGCTGTCTTCAAAACTATGGGAAGTACAGAATGCTGAAATTGAGATAACTTTAAAGTGACGGTCACTATTCATATAGCGCATAGGAACTAATGTCGCATACTCAAGGGTTAAGCTTGGGATTTCATGAGCTTGAGCACGAACACCTAACTTACGCGCTTCCTCACCAATCATTTGGCCTAATACCGAGTTCCCATCGTATTCATATTCCATATCGCGAATAAAATGTGGAAGTTCATTACTGGTGTAAATACCTTTAAAGTGGTCAGCACAGTTAATGTGATAGGCGCTGTTGACTAACCAGTGCGTATCAAAAACGATGATGGTATCAACGCCTAATTCACGGCAGCGGCGGCTGATTTCTTTATGCCCATCGATAGCGGCTTGGCGGCATCCAAAGTTTTTACCTGGTAGTTCTGATAGGTACATGGATGGGACGTGTGTTATTTTTGCGGCGAGTGCCAACTTACCCATTTCATCCTCTCTTACCCGTTATATTTTGAGCTGTAGCGGTGTTGGCCGCACAAAACCACCCTAATCACATACTCATGTATGCTCATAGGGATGATTTCGCTTGCCGCCTAGCTACAACTCAAACTATTTAGGGTAAGGAACGAGTTTACCCATAATTTGTTGTAGCTATTATTTATCATGAATCATTTACAGTTCAAATTTTCATGGGTATCTAATTGATAAATAAAATAAATTTATGAATCACACACCCCAGCGAGGGATGTTGTGGTCTCCGTAGGAGATACACACGTTCTTCATTTCTGCGAACACTTCGAAGCTGTACTCGCCACCTTCACGGCCTACACCGGAGGCTTTGACACCACCGAATGGTTGGCGCAGGTCACGCACGTTTTGGGTGTTAACAAACACCATTCCAGCTTCAATACTGCGTGATAAACGTAAAATCTTGCTGACATCTTGCGTCCAAATATACGAAGCAAGGCCGTACTCAATATCATTTGCCATGCGTAAACCGTCTTCTTCAGATTTAAACGGAATTAAACAAGCCACAGGCCCAAAGATTTCTTCTTGTGCAACACGCATGCGGTTATCGACATCAGCCAGTACGGTAGGACGTAAGAAATTACCGCCTTTGAGATGATCAGGTAGATCAGTCGGTTTGTCTGGGCCACCCGCTAACAAGGTTGCGCCTTCTTCCATACCTAAGCGAATATAACCCGAAACTTTGTTCCAGTGCTGCTGGCTGATCAATGCACCCACTTGGGTTTTCGGATCATTCGGGTCACCGACGATCAAGCGGTTTGCACGTTCTGCAAAGCGTTTAACAAACTCAGGATAGATACTTTCTTGGATGAAAATACGTGAGCCAGCCGTACAGCGTTCGCCATTAATGGAGAAAATCGTAAACAGGGCAGCGTCTAGTGCACGCTCAATATCCGCGTCTTCAAAGACCAGTACCGGTGATTTACCCCCTAATTCCATGGAATACTTTTTCAAGCCTGCATTTTGCATAATAGTGCGGCCAGTAGCCGTGCCCCCAGTAAAGGAAACCGCACGGACATCATGGTGTTTGACTAAAGCATCTCCCGCAGTGCTACCGTAGCCTTGAACCACGTTCAAAACGCCTGCTGGAATACCGGCTTCCAGAGCCAGTTCACCAAGGCGATTCGCTGATAATGGTGATAACTCAGACATTTTCAGAACCGCAGTATTACCCAATGCTAAACAAGGGGCGGTTTTCCATGTTGCGGTCATAAATGGCACGTTCCATGGGGAAATCAGCGCACAGACACCCACAGGTTGAACCAAGGTGTAGTTCATCATCTTGTCATCAACAGGGTAAGTACGGCCATTCATTTGCTGGCAAATTTCAGCAAAGAATTCAAAGTTGTGTGAAGCGCGTGGGATCAACACGTTTTTAGTTTGGTGAATAGGCAAACCAGTGTCTTTGGTTTCCATTTCTGCAATTTGCGGGACATTTTCGTCGATCAATTCACCAAGGCGACGCATTAAGCGAGCGCGCTCTTTCATCGGGGTATTGGACCATTTTGGAAATGCGTCTTTTGCTGCGGCAACGGCTTGGTTGATTTCGTCTTGTCCACCCGCTGCGACTTCAGCGAGTACTTCACCCGTTGCAGGGTTGGTGGTTTCAAAATAGTCTTTGCTAGCAACGTTTTTACCGTTGATCCAATGATTAATCTTAGTCATTACACACGTTCCTCATAGTCTTTTTCGCTGATAATGGTGTTGATCAGTTTGCCAACACCTTCAACTTCAACAATGACTTCGTCACCCGGCACGACATCAGACAACCCTTTTGGTGTCCCTGTCGCAATCATGTCTCCCGGTTGCAGTGTCATAAAGTCACTGAGGTAAGCAATTAAAAAGGGAATATCGAAAATTAGATCGGCAGTGGTGCCTTTTTGACGTAATTCACCATTAACATAGGTGTATAAAGCCAAGTTATGGGGATCTTTAATGGCATCTTTATCGACGATCCAAGGGCCGATCGGCGTTAAGGTATCGCGGCTCTTAACACGTAAATTTGGGCGATAATAGTTCTCTAAATAGTCACGGATCGCATAGTCATTACACACGGTATAACCTGCGACATAATCCATGGCATCTTCTCTTGAGACCTTGTGAGCCGTTTTTCCAATCACCACCACTAACTCAGACTCATAATGCATATATTCAACATTATCAGGGCGAACAGAAACTTGGCGGTGGCCCGTTAAGCTGCTTTCTGCTTTTAAGAAAATTAAAGGCTCTTCAGGTGGCTTAAATTCTAACTCTGCGGCATGGTCTGCATAGTTCAAACCAAGGGCAAATAACGTCCCTTGAGCAGGAGGTAACCATTCAACATCAGGAGAATCACCCGTGACTACATCCCCATTAGGTAACGTAATGGCTTCGTTATCACCAACGGTGACGGAATATTCAGTGCCTTTAAAAAGGATTTTGGCGCGTTTTGTTATCGTAGACATTATTTTCCTCCTGCTGCCACAACGGTATTTTTCAGGCTAGGAAAGCCTTCCGCTTGGATAACCACGTCATCACCGGGTTTGATGGTGACGCGTTGCTGTGGCGTTCCGAGCAGGATCACATCCCCTTGCTTTAAGGTGGCAAAGTCACTTAATGCAGCCACTAACTCGCTAGCATCGCGGATCAGATCTTTTGTTGACCAGCGATCCACTTCTTTGCCATTCACTAGGGTGATGATATCAACAGGAGTATTTAGCGAAGTAGCCACCATTTCACCGATTGGGCAGAAAGTATCACGGCATTTTGCTTTAATTGCAGGGCGATAGAAGGTGTCTTCTGGCAAGCTCACTTCATTTGCCAGCGCAAACCCAGCAATAAATTGATGAGCATCCTCTTTACTGACTTTGCGTGCATTTTTACCGATCACCAAAGCAAGCGTAGCACCACTTTGCACTTCTTCACCTACAGGGTGCAAAATTTGTTCACCTGAATTGATACGTGTATTACGCGGCTTGATAAACCACACAGGGGTTTTTGGTGGGGTCTTATAAGGGGCTTGCTGGAATGCCTCAAGCCAGTGGCTAAGCTGGCTTTGATGATTGAGGGCAACGGCAAATACAGTGCCTTTCATTGACAACTCCTTAATGAAAAGAATTCAACTTTCGAGTAATTATTAATATATTAATAAAGTATAATTTTTAAATTAGCAATAGGTTTATGGAAATGTTAATTTTAATTGTGATCTCATTAACATAATTGAGTTATCTTTTTGTAAGATACTGTTATAAATGAATTTATTATTTTTTCAATTTTTTTTGATTTACAAAAAATTAACTTTAAAGTTGGATTTTAAATTATTTACTCATTAATATTTTATGGTTTTTCTTTGAGATTGTTATTTGACCGTGCTACTCTTGAATAAGGCAAATTGGCGATGTAGAAATTCATGGTGATAACCAAAGGTTTCACTAAAGCATTGTGCCAATAAAGCACTGTGGCAGCCGCCATAAAATACCTAAATTAGGCTAAATAACGTTAATTAAGTGGTGAGTTTTAAGCTTATGCATGAATCATTGACAATTGCATTATTGCAGGCAAGGGAAACCGCAATGGGTTTTTTCCGGCCGATATTAAAGTCGTATAATTTGACTGAACAGCAATGGCGTATCATTCGCGTTTTAGCTGATAAGCGTTCAATTGATTTTCATGAATTATCAGTCCAAACCTGTATTCTGCGCCCAAGTTTAACGGGGATCCTAACCCGTATGGAGCGCGAAGGTTTAATTTTCCGCTTAAAACCGTTGAATGATCAGCGCAAATTATATGTCTCTTTGACACCAGCAGGGCAAGAGCTGTATGACAAAGCACGGCAGGAAGTGGAAGAAGGTTATCAAAAAATCGAGCTGGCTTTTTCGCCAGAGAAAATGCAGCAATTGACCGCGTTGTTGGATGAGTTAATCGCTTTAGAGAGCCCAGATTATAGTGAGATGAATAAGCGGAAAAGCGCCTAAATTTTCGTCATATTTCGAGCTCTAGCTGTGTTGGCTTCTTTCGGCTATTTGGGTCATATATTGATGTATGCTCCCCAAACTATCCTCAATTGCCGCCTTGCTAGAGTTCGAACTATTTAGAAATTTAAATATTGGTCATATCTCGGTTATTTGGGTCACATACTGATGTATGCTCATCTGACTATCTTCAATTGGTGCTTTCCTACAATTCGAATTATTTAGAGTATAGTTATCACTTGAATAATTCCCTTTCCCTGTAGATTCACTGCAATCGAACTTCACTTTTACTCATTAGATAAGTTCTAAATTCCCCACTGTCATATCCTTTTTACAATTGCGAAATTACCTGCAGGGCTACTTGTGACAAATTCTTCAGTAAATTATTTTCTAATAAAATCAATCGATTGATTTTCAGTGTGCAATATTAAATTTTATTGTTAATGAAGCATTAACCGAAATAATGGAATGAAAACAACATAAAAAAACCGCATTAGACATGAAACTATTAAATTTTAGTCATGGTGAATATTTTTTATCTAAAAATAGTTAGTAAGAATAAGATACATTACGATAAATTTACCGTTCGTGACGAAAATTTAAATAATATGACAAATTATCGCATTCTGTGGCGTTTATTATATTTATCGTTATTCATAATTTCGCCCTATGGCTACACAGAAAATCAACTACTCCCCTCTGCACAGGAAAGTGTTCAATTTGAACAAAAACAACGGTTAGAGTCAGAGTTAATCCAACGTAACTTATTGGAAAAACACAATGTAATCACCGTTGATGATACTTTTTCCAAACACGGCCAAGATGAAATCTGTTTCCCGGTCGATAAGATCCAATTTGTCGGTGCCACACAACTCACCAGTAAAACTCAGACTCAGTTAACCTCACCTTACTTAAAACGCTGCCTCACGCTAGGTGAAATACATGAGCTCACCAAACATGTGACTAATTACTATATGGAACAGGGGTTTATAACCTCTCAGGCCATCATTCCAGAGCAAGATTTATCCTCACATCAATTGTTATTACAAGTGATTGAAGGGCATGTTGAAACTATCGAGATTGAAAATTCCCCTGAGCGTTTAGTTCATCAAATATTTCCTTATCAACAAGGCAAAATATTAAATCTACGGCATATTGAACAAGGGTTGGAGCAACTCAACCGGTTATCGTCCGCTGAGTACACTATCGATATCCAACCAGGAAGCCAAAATGGCTATTCTCGGGTTATTATTCATCAACAAGGGAAAAAATGGCCTATCACGAGCCAGTTGAATCTCGATAACTCGGGTATGGAGGCAACGGGAAAACAGCTGCTTACCGGCGGTTTAACGGTAGATTCCCCATTAGGGTTTGGTGAGCAGTGGTCAGTCTCGGCCAATACCGATATGGATGGAAGTGTATCCCACCATAACCGTTATATCGTTGCGAATGTGAATGTCCCTTATGGTTATTGGTCATACCGTTACCAATTTTACCGTAACAGTACGTTACAACCGTTTTATGCATCGGGGCAGCAATATCGTTATGAAGGCAAAAATACCAATCAGCAGCTTGATATCAGCCGCTTAATTTATCGCGATGGGAAGCAACGGCTTACACTGCAAAGTAGCTTAAAACATAAAAATGCCAACACCCAGTTAGCTTCCCAAACCTTGAGTATCAGCAGCCCAACTTTAACCTCGCTCTCATTTACCCCGCAGTACAGCACCACGCTTGGACAAGGTTACTTCACGTTTAACCTTGCCGCTGAATGGGGAATATCCGCCTTTGGTGCATCACCGGACACCCTCGCGAAAGACTCACCGCGCAGCCATTACCGCAAATTCAGTCTAAGTAGCAGTTATCAGTATTTTTTTCCCAATGGTTTGACTTATTTAACCTCATTTTACGGTCAATATTCGCCCGATAACTTATACGGCATTGAACGCATAAGTATTGGAGGTCAGTATTCTGTCCGTGGTTACCATGAGCAATCTTTGAGTGGTAACCGAGGTGGCTATTGGCGTAATGAAATTAATAAAGACATCGCCAATACGGCAATTGGGCAACTGCGTTTTATCGGCGCGTTAGATTACGGGTTTATTGCCTCAGATAAATACCATGTTGAACCTGACACTTTAGCCGGCGGAGCCGTTGGCCTCTCTTTTATTGGTAATAGCCTGTTTTATTCTCAGTTTCTACTCAGTAAACCGTTGCATTATCCCTCACAACTTAAACCAGACAATTGGTCGGCTTATTGGTCGGTCTCATTCTCTCTGTAGCTTTACGTTTTTAAAGGATTATTTATGCTAAATGAACAATTGCCTTCACAGCCTAAACGGTTATTAAGTTATACCCTTATTTTCTTAACCGTTGTCTACCCCTTACATCCCGCTTGGGGAGCAGCCATGACGGCGGCCGATAAAAATACCCAAATCAGCCAACAAAATAACGTCCCGATTATTAATATCGCCACGCCGAATGGGGCGGGGATATCACACAATAAATTCCAACAATTTAATGTGGATAAACAAGGTGCGGTACTCAATAACGCCACCACTAATGTAAATTCCCAAATTGCAGGGCAAATCAAAGCCAATGCCAATTTAAAGGGAAATGCCGCCAATCTGATTATCAACGAAGTTACCAGCAGTAACCGCTCAGAATTACAAGGTAAGTTGGAAGTAGCAGGCAAAGGGGCGAATGTCTTAATTGCTAACCCGAATGGGATTACCTGCAATGGCTGTAGCTTTGTGAATACCCCTGCGATTACCTTAACCACGGGAAAACCTATTCAGGATAACAAGGGGGCTTTATCTGCGGTTGAGGTGAAAAAAGGCAGTGTGGTTATCGGTGCCAATGGCATGAATACCGAAGCGCAAACTTATGCCGATATTATCAGCCGTGCCACCGAATTGAATGGGCAAATCAAAGCCAAGAACCTGACCCTGATGCAAGGCACCAACCGTGTTGATTTTCAAAAAGGCACCGTAACACCGATTGCGGGTGAAGGGGCAAAACCCAGTATTTCCGTAGATACCAAAGCACTGGGTGGAATGTATGTCAATCAAGTGAAATTGGTCAGTACGGAATCAGGGGTTGGGATTAACCTCAGCAATGTGCAAACCAACCAAAATGACCTGACGTTAACCGTCGATGGCAAAATTACCCTTGCAGGCAATATTCAAGGGAAAAAAGACATCAATATCAGCACCAAAAACCTGCACATTAACGCTAATGTCAACGTGAATGCCGCCAAAGACATCACATTGGCCACCAATACTCTTATCAACAATGGTCAAATTACCGCAGGCAAAGATATGCGTGTCTTTGCTGATTCAATAAGCAATACGGGCAATAGTGCGCTTATTCAAGCACAAGATAATCTGTGGATGCAAAAAAATGCCAAAGGGGATTTGAGTACCTTGATTGAGAATAAGTCAGGGACGATAAAGACCAATACAGGGGATTTAGTTGTTCGGACTAAGAAACTAACAAATACAGCAATGGCATCCCCAATAAAAATTTCCAATATAGATGCGACTACCAGTGACAAAAATGGCACTTATGTATCTTCCTTTTTTGGTACTAGGCAGGGAGTTGTATCAATTATTTCACTCTACCCTCGATTAGAAGATTTTCCCTATAAAAAATGGTTTGGGGAGATGGATTTGATCAACAGTGACAGCATTAATGTTGAACGAAAACAGTATTTGAATTTGGGAAATATTGGGGGTATCGCATCAGGAAAGAATGCCTATATTAATGCAAATGATTTAGTTAGCGACTTTGGAAAAATTGCAGCAAAAAACAATGTGATATTGACAGGACAAAATGCATCAATATCCTCTTTTAACTCAGGCAAGTTAAATCTTTGGTATAAATATGATACATCTAATGCAGATTTAGGAAAATTTGCAGATGAAAGTGATGATGACGGAACTTATGATATTTTTTATGTTAGTGAGCCGGTAGATTTTAAATTAATCGATAAACTTTATTCTTGGGCTCCCGAAGCCTTAAATTATAAAACGATATCTGCTGGAAATAATGTTGTTCTTGATTTTAAAAACGCCATTAATCTTGAAAGTAAACTTCCTAATACTGAAAAGCCCATAGCAAAAATAGTACAAGTAGGTAATGCATCTTTTGCCATTACTGCAAAAAATATTGTCTTAAATTCTAATAATATAAATATTTCTACCAACTTACAGTCTGAAAATGATCTGTCTATTATCGCTGGTCAAAACATCAATATTCATGATGCACAACTGGTTGCAAAACAATCACAAAGCCTAATTGCCAACAACGACCTTAATCTCAAACAGGTTAATTTAACGGCTAAAGACAGCACCTTAATTGCCAAAAATGGCGATCTTCAATACAGTCTAAACCCCGTTTCTGCCTTTAAAGACAATGAGTTATCGCCCCCGGTTCTCAATGCCGCAAACTCGTTACATATCCAAGCGGGTAAAAATATCACTTTTGATAATGCGCAGTTAGCCAAAACGAATAAACTTACCCTTAGTGCTAATGACAATATTTTTATTCGTCGTGATGAATCTAATTTAATGAAACTCGCGGCTTCAGAGCCTGCCGCCAATATCAATGCGTTACTCACAAAAACAGGAAATTGGGCAAGTTCAGGGGAAATAAACCTCACCGCTGGTAAAAATATTGAAGCGCATGGCATTGCCTTCAACAGTGGAAAATCACTGACATTCAATGCAGGCCAAGATATTTTGTTAGGCTCTAAAGCGATTAAAGATGTCGACAATGTATTTAAGACCAATCGCTACTCAGAGCTACGCTCTCAACTCATCGCAAATGGCAATATCACGTTAAATGCAGCCCGTGATATTGACTTGCAGTCGGCTAATCTCCAATCCAAAGACAAAATTATTGTACTTTCAGGCCGTGATCTTAAATTAACCGCTACCGCTTACTCTGCCATTCCCAACCCCAATGAAGATAACCAAGATGTACGTTATGTCACTTCGACACTTTCCGGTGACAAAGGCGTCACTCTGGCCTCCAATGGCGCACTCACTGCACAAGGTAGCACAATCAAATCCCTAGATGACATCACACTCTCAAGCGGTGGAAATGTACGCTTAGAGTCGGTCAAAACGAACTATCGTAAGCAGTCAGGGAAAAAATTTGAAGAGTTATATCGCCAAATTGGCACTGAAATTAACAGTGGTAAAACCCTGACCATTTTGTCTGAGGGGAGCATTCTGTTCCAAGCGTCTCGTCTCGTTGCCAAAGGTGCGATGGATATTGCCGCAAAAGGTGGCTATCTCTATGCCCAAGCCATGGAAGAAAGCAGTTATTTTGAAGAGTATAAAAAGAAATGCAATAGATGGACGCTTTGTATTACGAAAAAGGAAGTGAGAAAAACACGCAGTGATAAGACCAATAAAGTCACTGAGTTTACTGCTGGTGGCGATATTAATCTGTATGCCAAGGATGATGTCACATTAGAAGCGACCAAAATTAATGCGGGCAAGAATGCCAAAATCACCAGCCAAACGGGTAAGGTGAATTTTAAAGCGGTCAAAAATTCGCAATTTGAACAGGTGATTACAAATTCTAACGGTTTTTATATCACCCAACGTAATAAAGGCTATACCTCAGATAAATGGGTTTTACCTGCATTGCATATTGGTGGAAAACTAACAGTTGATGCGAATAAAGGGATCACTGCAGATGTTAAATCGAAAAATGGTCAGAGCCTAGAAAATGCCTTAGAGGCTCTTGGTCAAACAGAAGGTACACAGTGGCTTGCAGGCTTAAAAGACCATGAAGATGTGCAGTGGAACTTAGTTAAAGACGCCTATGACAGTTGGGATTATAAAAGCCAGAGTTTAAACCCGGTTGCTGCTGCGCTGATTATGATAACTGTTGCAGCGATGACGTCAGGTACAGCAACAAAATTTGCAGCTTGGGCCGCGTCGGGGAGTAGTGGTACGAGTGCTGCAGTGATATCAGGCGCGGCTTACTCTGGTATGACAGCTCTTTCAACACAAGCAGCGATCGCACTGGCTGAAAACCAAGGAAACCTATCCAAAGCGCTTAATTCACTAGGTAAAAGCGAAACAGTTAAATCTATTGTTGCTCAAATGGTGATCTCCGGGGCGCTTAATGGTTTAGATGTCAAAATGGGATGGACAAAAGGGAATCCGGGGAATGCTAAGTTACCTTTATTAAGTAATGGGGATTGGAATAAGGTTGCTCAGCGTGTTGCCGCGCAATCTGTGATTAGTTCAACCGTGAATACCACGATCCAAGGTGGCAGTTTTACCGATAACTTTAAGAGTGCCTTACTCAGTAATATTGGCAATCAGGTGAATGCGGAAGGTGCAAAGTTAATCGGTGATAACGGAGAAATTTTAGGGCATACAGGCAAATTATTAAGTCACTCAGTTGTTGCAGGGGTGAGTGCCGAAATCGCAGGGGGAGATGCCAAAGGTGCAGTTGTTGGTGCGTTAGCAGCAGAATTAGCTGCAATTTCATTGAACAGTAAATTGTTTGAGCCCAAATATATCAATGAGCAAGAAAGACAACTCGCATTGCTACAAGATGCTATCAAGGGTAATGACGCCAAAACTCAATTCACTAAAGTATTAGGTGGATTTGCAGGGGCATTAATTACCCATAAGCCGGAAGGCGCTTTTTCTGCCGCTAATTCTGCTGAATTGGTTTATACATATAATTATACAGAGCATCAGTTACAGCAAATCATTATAGAGAACAATCTGGATATGATGGCGGCGGCTAAAGGAGATAAAGCTGCTGCACAAAGAGTTGCCGCAAGAGAACAAGCTGCAGGAGTGGTGGGCTTAGTTGCCGTTGGGGGGGTTGTCATCATACTCGGAGGTGAAATAGTTGTTGCAGCAACTCCAGAAATTGCGGAAGGGCTAAAATTAGGCTTCGCTGGATGTAAAGCCAGCGTCAGTTTTTGCGCTACTAAGCTAGGCTTAGTAGCGGCCGATATAGCCGCACCTGAAGCTGCTATATCGACAGCCGCAATTGGGGGAGCTGGCATTAAGGTTGTAGCAAACTCTGAGGAGGCCCTTAAATCATTAAAAAATGCAATACCAACTACCTCAAAAGAGTTATTAACATCTGGTAAGCTTAATATCTCAAAATTAACCCCCATCATAGAAAAAGAGCAGTTGCATGCCTCTGCGACTAATAAACTGATTGCGGAGATAAATAGAATTCCGTCTAAGACGCAGGCTGCAAATACAGCCACTATGATAGGTGCGTATGATTCTGTAACGGGTAAGATCGCTATTGGATACAGTGATGGTAAAATTTCAGCTGAAATGCTGAACAAGAACACCGTAATTTATGTTGAGAAACAACTTGGTGTTAAAATAGGTGAATATACAACATTTTGTAAAAATAAAGTTGGTGCTTGTGCTGAGGTATCAGCAGCAGACTCGTTGATCCGTCAAGGAGTTAAGCCAGAAAATATCCGGTTTACCCAAGCGGTCAGGCCTCGAGAGGTTTGGGGAAAAGAAACAATTCCGCTAAAAGCAATAAAAGAAACATGTGACAATTGCCTAGTTACATGGCCAACAGGAGTAGATAAATGAGTATGTTAGATATTAACTGGGAACCTAGCTTTGGTTCGGTTTTTACTTGGTTTGCCATGGATAAAAACGGAAAAATCGCTGTCATGATTAATAATGGTTTTGGTGATTTACCTAAATCGTTATTGGCGATTAATAATGTTACAGAGCTTTTGAATGATTTAAATGAATACATGTGGGAAGAATCAGCAACCTTTGTAAATTATCCCCTCAATAAAGGTGGCTCAACTATTTTAGATTTATATTCATCATATCTTTATCGACATCTATCTTCGAAAAAAGAAGTTGAAGAGTGCATAGAAAATGAGTTAATGACTTCGGGACATTACAGTGATACTAATCTGACAGTCAATAAAGGTTTTTTTATTTATCAAGCGATAGAAGGCAATAACCCTGGAGATGATTACCCTGTCGGCTATGAAGGTGAAACTAAGATGGGGGATTATTTTCGTTATTTGATGCCGACTATTTATGCTTCAATTGAAGACTTTCCTGAAGAATTGCGCCATGGAATTGCGGTATCTGATACCATTGATTTCACTGTAGACCAGTTATTTGATAACGACAAAATTAGTGAGTATTTTCCTCGTATGTACCATGGTTAAGATTATGGGCTATACGAAAAAATAAAACATGGCGAAAGTTTGGAATGTATCATAAATAACCGCCATCTTTATATAAAGATGGCGGTTATTACTGTATAAACTTCAGTCTTTAATGTTCACTCCCACTCTTTTTGGCTTACTTACCCAATAAGTGTAAGAAATGAATATGTTTTTCATACTGATCAAGAATATCGTGGATGATTTGCTCTTTTGCCCAGCCCATCACATCGTAGTCTTGCCCACCTTCTTTTAAGTGAATTTCAGCGCGATAGTAGCGTTGTTCTTCGCTTTTTTCTTCATCTGTTTCAGTACCCATACCCGATAACGCAAATGACGGTTGAATATAGTAACGAAGGCGAACTTCGTATAAAAAGTTCATATCGTCGCCTAAATCGACTTCAAAGCTAAATTACCAGTCCTTCCCACATGATTTAAATAACAGAGCAGTCGGTTTCTATATCACAATCAGCAACAGCGGCAATAATGCGAGGCTCAAGTTGCGTTTTAAACTCATCGCAAATGGTAATATTACGTTAAATGCGGCCCGTGATATTGACTTGCAGTCGGCTAACCTTCAATCCACAGACAAAATTATTGCACTTTCAGGCCGTGATATTAAACTATCCTCAATTGCCGCCTTGCTAGAGCTCGAATTATTTTGAATACCAATTTGTTTTCGTCATATTTCGCATTGTGACATTGTGACATTGTGACATTGTGACATTGTTACTGGCACTGGCGTGCGGATATACTTAATCGTTATGCAGCCATTTTGGTAGGCAGGCGTTGGTCTATTGCATCTTGAATCACATTTAGCCGTTTCACATCTTCCAATGTAAAAAATTCGCCCTATAAGCCGCCCATGTGAGCCCCATAATGGTGAGCTTACGTGAAGGACATCTTAACTTAGCTCAGAGCTGACATTACTAAATTGGAGCCACAGCGTTGGATAGCTTTAGCACCTTTATGTTAAACTCAGACATTAATTACTCTTTTTCTATGAAGTTTTTATTTAAGAAATCAATGCGCTTTTGGATATCTTCATAACCTAGTTGATAAGCTCTTTGATATAATTCGACAGCTTTTTCATAATTTTGGGGTACACCGAGTCCTTCCTCATACATTAATCCAAGATTTACCAATCCACTAAATTCATCTTTGCTAGCTGATTTTTGATAAAGTTCAACCGCTTTATTGATATCGCGTTTTACGCCAAAACCATATTTATATAATAATCCCATAGAGTTCATAGCCACAGGATCACCTTTTTTTATGGCAATTTCATAACATTTTATTGCTTCATCATATTTTTCTAAATTTCCATACAACATACCTAGCCGTGTAATCGCGTAATCATTACCTGATTGTATCGATTCCTTATACCACTTCTCAGCCAACTCCGTATTTTTTTCTCCTCCAAGACCATCACTATATAAATCTCCCAGACTCATCATGGCATAACTGGAATTATGTTCTTTAATGGCTATTTCATACATTTCTTTTGCTTTAACATAATCATGATTTAATTCATATAACATTCCTAAATTATTGTTTGCTGAGGATGAACCTAATTTTGCAGCTTTTAGATAAAGCTCAATAGCCTCTTCTTTTTTTCCTTGATCTTCTTTGAGCATAGCTAACAGATTAGTCCCTCTCGCACTGTTTTTATCCGCAAGTTGCTGATAAATTTCTTCTGCCTTTTCGAGATTTTTTTTCACACCAGTGCCCGTTTCATAAAAACGCCCCACCATAACTAAGGCATCGTCATCCCCTTTTTGAGCCAAGGTCTCACAGGCTACAAAGTTCATTTCTTCGGGGATGCATTTAACCTCGGATTCAGCATGAGCCAATACAGGGTTGCATAAGACTAAGAATAAGGTGACGACTACGAATTTATTGTTTAACATAACCAAAATTTACCTACAAATGGACTTATTAATGGCTAATTTAATCTATCTCACATTAGAAGGGAAACAACAAGGGTTGATATCACGTGGTTGTGGAACTCTGGATTCAATCGGAAACCGTTTTCAAATAGGGAAAGAAGACTCGATTTTTGTCACCGAATTAAACTTTTCCGTATCTCGAGCTCAAAACTTGTCGCATCAACCCGTAGAATTCACCAAACTGATAGATAAATCATCGCCGTTATTGTTAATTGCCGTTTCAAATAATGAAATCCTCAATCTGGTTTTCGATTACTATCGCACAGCTCAAAATGGCGGAATTGAAAAATATTTCACGGTAAAATTAAACGAGGCCTCTATTGTTGACTACTCACACCAATGTCCAAACAATATTTTACGTAATGATATTGAGCCTGAAGAGCGGCTGACGATTCGATATCGTGATATTACAACCGCTCAAATAATGGCGGGCACATCGGGCTACAGTATCTCCGATGATAGCGTCTTTTAATTTTTATACTTGTTGATTAAATGGCGAATTTCAGCAACAAAAGCATCATCACTCGCGGCATTGCTTGGGCTAGCTGCCAATGTGATTAACGGGCTTAATTCCTCTTCAACAAAATAATATGCCATGGTGATTTGACTCTTATCCATTGCGTCATAGACGGCGCGATTTTTATTTTTTAGCCTTCTGGCCGCTTCAGACATTTTCTCAATCGTTCCATAACTGTATATAATCGTTGCCACGATAACGGCTCGACTTATCACCTTCTTAGGACCGCCGAACGGTTTAAAAAAAGATCGATGCTTTGAAACAATCGCGGCAACAATCCGAGTGATTATCGCGGTGACAATAAAATTACGAATTTTCGATTCGGTCATAACTTCAGCGCCAACGCCGATAGCAAAATTTTTAACTCCTACATCTATGTCCCGTTTGACATTAAATCTATCTTCAAAGTTAATTATTTGATTTTGATTAGATTGCGTCTTTACCATTTGAATATAATCAGATAATTTTTGTTTTCGCGTTGGTGGCATTTGGTTAACGATTGAGTCAATAATAATATTGACGACCTCAGAAAGATTCTCATAGGGGTCATTAATAAATCGTAATAAATAAATCGCCTCAATATTTTCTTGCATGACTCGAGGATTTCTAGAAATTCGAGATTTAAGCAGAAAGTTCATTCCCATCAACGGAGGGGGCAAAACACCAAGATACGCAGCGGTATCTTCTATTCTTTTGACACCCTTAGCGGATGTCACACCGAAATCTTCGACTCTTTTCACCCAGGGATTATTTAACGCATTATCAACAGTTGGGGGATTACCTTCACACCGATAATAAATCGATTCATCTAATCCTGTCGGGGGTAAGCAATCTTTTGAACGATTATGTGCATTCTGAAGCTCACGTTTTATTTTTTCAAAGATAGCGAACCGTTTTTTTTGGGCTTTATTTGCATCGATGATTTGACCGTTATGACAGTAAAACCACTCTAAATCCCCACACTGCATACAATTTCTTACCTTATCCTTAAGTCAAACTTAAATCATAAATGAAAGAGAATTAAATGGATACATTTAACTTCGTGTTCATTGATTATCATAAGGCCTATTATGTTAAACAGGCGAACTTAGTGTCTAAAACACCCGTTAGACATCATAAAACCGCCTCAGCGCGTTTTTAGCAACACTGGGATTGAATGCGAAAACACACTGAAATCGTAGAAAAACATAAACCTGTTTTGTGGTGATTAACGATTTAACCAACCAAGTCAACGCGGATGGTAACCGAATCAATTAGGAAAAAGACATTTTGTCATGTCTGTCTATTTGAGGGATAAAACTTTCTTCTACTATGCCAGATTAGCTTGTGAAAAATATTTAAAAGTTCATCCTGAAGACTTAGCTAGCGTAAGTAATTTATTATCAAAAATGCAAATGTCATAAAATAGGATTCTATCGCATTAATAGATAATTGAATAAACACAGGCGGCTATAATTTTAGCCGCCTGTGAATTCTTATTCGACACATTTTAGGTGATGCTTCTTTTTTGGACTACTTGCCTAATAAGTGTAAGAAATGAATGTGTTTTTCATATTGGTCTAGGATATCGTGAATGATCTGCTCTTTTGCCCAGCCCATCACGTCATAATCTTGCCCACCTTCTTTTAAGTGAATTTCAGCGCGATAGTAGCGTTGTTCTTCGCTCTTTTCTTCATCTGTTTCAGTCCCCATACCCGATAACGCAAATGATGGTTGAATATAGTAACGAAGGCGAACTTCGTATAAAAAGTTCATATCGTCGCCTAAATCGACCTCAAAACCTATTCGGTCATCTTTATCGGTATGGATATGGCATACCGTACCTTGCTTAGCCAGTTCTTCAGAGACCATTTCCATCGATGGCTTCACAGATTCTTCCATAAAGCGTTTAACATGTGCACGTTTAGGGAAATAGACAATGTTACGTAAACGTCGTTGCCATGGAATAGGGTTACGGCTCGCTGTAGGAGCAATCGTTGCTAATTGCTGGCTATCGCGTTTATAGGCATCAACGCGTAACGCTTTAAATAACCCATAAATAGAAATTAATAGTACGATTGCAAATGGAAGTGCGCTAGCAATAGTCAGTGTTTGCAAGGCTTGCAATCCACCGGCTAATAACATTGTAATGGCAACAACACCCATTAAACCTGCCCAAAAGATACGTTGCCAAACTGGCGTGTTGGAATCGCCGCCAGAGGCTAGTGTATCAACAACCATTGCACCTGAGTCAGCTGAGGTCACAAAGAATACGATAACCATCAACATAGCAAAAAAAGATAAAACTGATGAGAACGGGAAATAATTAAGGAATTCAAACAAAGCGAGAGACACGTCTGCTTGAACGGTTTCAGCTAATAGTGTTGCACCTTTATTTTTAATCAGGTCAATCGCTGTGTTACCGAAGAATGTCATCCACATCAATGTGAAACCTGCGGGGACAAATAGTACTCCCATAACAAATTCACGAATGCTACGGCCGCGAGAGATACGGGCAATAAACATACCGACAAATGGCGACCAGGATAACCACCATCCCCAGTACAGTAGCGTCCAACCACCTAACCAACTGCTTGATTTGGGTTCATAGGCGTAAAGATTAAACGTTTTACTAACTATTTCAGATAAATAACCGCCCGTATTTTCTACAAAAGATTTTAATAGTAATACAGTAGGACCTAAAATAACCACAAGGAGTAATAATAGAAATGCTAAGCCAAGGTTTAGCTCGGATAAAATACGGATCCCTTTATCTAATCCTGAGACGACAGAAATAGTCGCTAAACCAGTAAAAGCAATAATTAACCCGACTTGTACCATTTCATTAACGGGTAAACCAAATAAATGGTTCATCCCAGCATTGACCTGTAATACGCCAAACCCTAATGAGGTCGCGACACCAAATACGGTACCAACAACAGCAAACACATCAACTGCATGGCCAATAGGGCCATAAATACGCTCCCCTATAATAGGATACAGAGCGGAACGTAAGGTCAGCGGGAGGCCATGACGATAACTAAAAAATGCTAAAATTAATGCGACAATGGCATAGATAGCCCAAGCATGTAACCCCCAATGGAAGAAAGTTAAACGCATCGCTTCTTTAGCAGCTTCAACGGTTTGTGGTTCACCGACTGGCGGATTGAGGTAATGCATTACAGGTTCAGCTACCCCAAAAAACATGAGCCCAATTCCCATACCAGCGGAGAAAAGCATAGCAAACCATGACACATAGCTAAAATTAGGTTGGGCATGGTCTGGCCCCAATTTTATTTGCCCATAACGAGAGAGTCCCAGATAAGTCACACTCAGAAGAACAATAGCGACAGCAAGAATATAGAACCAGCTAGCGTTATTAAATAAATTTTGTTGAAGATGACTTAGATGAGATTCTGCGACTTTTGGCATTAAAGCGGCAAAGCCGACAATAACCAGAATAATGACGGCAGAGCTATAAAACACAGGGGGACTTATTTTAGAACGAATTTTTTTAGAATCAGTATCAATTTGACTCATAACAACCTTCTTTTGTTTTATTTTATTTTTGGCATACCGATATCGACAAAGTATGCAGCGAGCTGTCCTTCTTTATGAAACAGTGAATAATGATGAAAAAGTTCCCTAAGGAAACGAAATAGAAAGAACAATAATATGGTGTTGATGACAGACTAAACTGCCTAATATAGTAATAAAAATCCGAGCTTTTCTTACCCTCATCAGTTAAAAAATAGGCGGTTATACTGCCATGATATGGATGAATGATCAATATAAACGGGGAAATAAGATTAAGATGAGTATGGAAATATCATGTTAATTATCATTTAATTAATAATTAACAATGTAATATTTACATGTTTTACCAATAAGTTAACGTCAATGAGTGAAAGTGAGGACTAGATAAGTAAAAACGACAGATAAATTGGAAGGAAAATGTAATTAGCGTAATTGACTATCCTTACTGCCACGCCGGTTGTAGCCACTAAATGCAGATTGTTTTTTATCTAATTCATTTTGGCAGTTAATGCAGAATTTAACACCCGATAATGCTAAACGGCGAGCCTCAGGAATAGCCGCCCCACATTCCTCGCAAAACTCAGCGCTTTCACCGGAGTGTAATTGGCGACGCGCTTTCGCTACCGCATCATCAAGAGTGGCATCAATTTGTTCTTGAACCGCATCTTCATTTGCCCAGCCATTTGCCATCATTCACCTCGACTTGATTGAATATTGACCTTATATCAATATAGAGGTAAGAAAATTTAATTCAAGGGCAATTATTGCTCTAAAGATAATGTCATGTAAATGTGGTCCATTCCCTCTTCATCATACATTTCACCTTCTATTTGATATCCAAGAGTATGGTAAAAATTAATGGCAGTATGTTGTGCAGAGAGTGTGATCTTACTGTAATGATGGGAACGACCATATTGCTCTACAAATGTCATTAATTCACGTCCAAGTCCTTTACCGCGATGTGTTTTTTGAACTGCTACGCGGCCTACTTTGATGAGGTTATCGTCAAGTAGCACACAACGTAATACCGCAGCTGGCTGCCCATCTAAATACAAAACGACATGTAATGCGGACTCATCATATTCATCGACATCGATATCAGCGGGAAACCCCTGTTCTTGAGTAAAAACTTGTTGGCGCAGGTTGAAAGCATCAGTAAGGAGTTCTGGGTTTGTGTACCCCATGCTATGTTTAATTTGCATTAGTTTTCCTGGTAGCTAGCGAATAAGAAACATAATTATATCGTGGAATGGAGAAAGAGTTAGGTGGGTTTTGTTGTTTTTTTGCACCAAATAAGAATGCAGGCATTTAAAGCCCACATTCTTGAAGGGAACTGAGCGGAAAATTATTTTTTATTGGTTTCTGCGTCATTTTCTGCTTTGAGCGATTCCGTTTTTTCTTTCATATCGGTTGCGACTTCGTCAGCTTTATTAATCGCATCCGTTTTAACTTCTTGGCTCAGTTCTGACGCATTTTGTTTTAACTCTTCAGCTTTATTTTGCGCATCTTTCGTTAATTCATCAGCTTTTTGTTCACCATCTTCTTTTAATTGCTGGGCTTTTTCTTCAGCTTGTTTAACGGTGTCACTTGGTTTGGATGAGTCATCACAACCTACGATAACTGTAACAATTCCCGCGAAAAGAAGTGAAGTGATGAGTTTTATATTCATAAACATATCCTTAGCACGATGCTGGTAAAAATGTTATTGAAGCTCGATATTGGCATAATCGCCAATGTGTATATTTAACTATAGTTGAAATTAAGTGAGTTATAAAATAATTAGGTAAAAAACTGAAATCGTTATATTTTTTTGATTGTAAACTCAAGTGAATGCTTTTTTTTGGAAAGTCATCTCTTGTTCCATGCTATAGAGTTATAAAAGATAGAGAATCAAGCTAAACTGATTAAACTTATTATTAAATAAATAATGAAAACAAATGTATGGCTTAGAAAATAAAGGAATAGCATTATGGCGTACTATTATTCGTTGATTATTTTAAAATTTATTATCGGTTTTGCCATTGTTATCACTCATATGAATCTATCGGGGAAAACACAGCTTTCCCAAATGACTCCTATTGATTTTATTGGTAATTTTGTCTTAGGGGGCATTATTGGTGGGGTGATTTACAGCGATACTATCCCACTGTATCAATATGTGACTATTTTAATTATCGGCGTCTTGTTTATTAGTATTTTGAACTTTTTAACGAAAAAATTTAACTTTTTTCGTAATGTGGCGATTGGTAATCCCATACCCATTATTAAAAAAGGCCAATTTATAATGGAAAATATTTTAGAGAAGGCTAATAAGATAGATCTTATCAATATTTCATCTCGAATTCATGAACAAGGCATTCATTCCTTTCAAGAAATTTATTATGCACAAATAGAACCTGATGGGCAGCTAACTATTATTTGTGATGAAAAAAATATGCCATCAGTGATCCTGATAAAGGAAGGGGTTATTAGAAACTATGATTTGGAATCCATTGAAAGGGATGAGGCTTGGTTAATGCAACAAATTGAATTACAAGGTATTGAATCAATAAACGATATTTTTTTAGCTGAGTTTTGGCGTGGTGAAGTCACGTTTATTTTGCGGGATGGTAAAATAAACCGCAAGGGTACACAGCATCTGAAAGTTATAGCTTAAATGAATAAGTCGGTGAAATGCAGATAACATTTCACCGACAGAGACCTAATTATTGTTTTAAATCATCATAAAGCATTAATGAGGATTTATTATCTGGGTCACCAATATAACGAGGCTGAGGCTTAAATGCCTCATTAAACAGGCTTTTTTCGGGTTCAAACCCGGTATAGTTTAAACCTGCTAAATCAGACCACGCATAGATAAAGTCCATATTACTGAATGGTCGGGCTGTTTTATCATTTAAATCAAATTGATGTGTCGCTAACCACTCAGGTGATTGCCAAACAAGGAAAGGTACATTATAAATAATCCTACTTGGCTTACCTTCACTGCGGCCTAACATTTCATGGGGCGGGGTATCATAAACATCTTCACCGTGGTCTGAGAAAAATACCAAAAAACCATTTTCTTTTGAAGAATCAAAGTCCTTGATTAATGTTGAAACAACATAGTCGTTATAATATTGCGCGTTATCATAAGCGTTATAATCTTTTACTTCGTCATCATTTAGATTAGCAGGAACCACGCTGTCTTTATCTTTGAAAATAGCTTTATCTTCCGGGTAACGGAATTCATAGCGCATATGTGTCCCTAACAGATGAACAACAATAAATTTCTTTTCTGCAGGGTCTGCAAGCGCTTCCTTGAATGGAGAAAAAACCACGTCATCATAAATACGTGAGCTTTGCGCCATGTCATTGTTCAAATAATATTGCTTATCTGTTTGGCGAGAGAACGCCGTTAACAAGGTATTACGCTCAGTCATTGTCTGCTGGTTAGTGATCCAAAACGTTTTAAAACCTGCTTGCTTCATCATGTTCATGATAGAAGGGCGTGAATTGAAAAGTTCAGGCTCTGTTTGTGTCGCAAACGTCAGAATTTGCTGTAGTGCTTCAATAGTATAAGGTCGCGATGTCACAACATCATTGAATACGGATAAATTAGCAGGATAATCGTTAGCTAGCTCATCTAACTCAGGGGTAGTTGGGCGCGAATAGCCATATAGACTCATCCTATCTCGGCTAGTGGACTCACCAATCACCAACACAAATGTGCGGGGAGTGTCACCGTTTGCATCGACGAAGTTTTCTAATGGTGGAATTTTACTGTTGTCGCGGATTAACTCCTCCATGTTTGCCAGCTGGTTTTTATATAAAAGGTAACCACTCACAAACTGCCATGGTGCAGCATAGGCGAGTTTACTATTTAAATAAGACGCGACATTAGCTATTGGTCGGTCTTGTTTAATGCCTTTGTTATAATAAGGAATTCCGAACAAAATAACTAAAATCAGCAACGAAATACCGATGCGTCCTGGTTTTGGTAATGTGACTGGTTTTAGGCGTGTCCAAAGGAAGATTGCAACGACAGTGTAGGCGAGTATGACACCTAACACTTCGAAGCTAAAATATTGCTTAAGGAATTCGCCTGCTTCATTGGTATTGGTTTCAAACATCACAAACATGACACTTTGGGATATTTGATGCCCATAAACCACAAAATAAGCGAGAGCAACAACCGAAGAAAGCCATAAAACAATCCCAATCAGCCCTGCAACTAGCTTAATTTTTTTAGGAAATAGTAAGGCAGGAACCAACCAAAGAGAGCTATAGAGTAGTGAATCTCTTAGGCCAATAGAATTACTTTGCCCTGTTACTAGCACATACAGTTGTAATAGGGATGAAAAATACCAAAAGTAGATCAGTAACCAGAACAGTGAGGCCCAGCTAAATTTTTCCGAGTGTGTAGTGTTACCCATAGGTTTTTAAACTCTTGTTTTCTATTATTGTTAAGTCGAATTGAAAAATAATTGAGAAATCGATTTTTAGATATAAAGACGTAGTTTAAGTTCCAAAATATATTCTTTATAATTAATAATTTCTTAATCATTCTGTAATGTTATGTTTATTCAAGTTTTTTCAAAGAACATGTTTGATGTTTATGGCAGTTTTCGTGATATTCCATTATAGACGATGTTTGGCTCGCTATTAGCCAAAATAGTAAAATAGCTCGTGCATTTGTTATCGTCTTTACGCCATTGATACTATCCTTTGACCTATTTATGGTATATAAGAAAATTTGGTGAATGCACTGCGTGAAGGGTGAGAGCAATACATGTTAGATAACTCATTTGTGGCTTTTTTGAAATCACCCCTATCAATTAGGGTGCTTCTTTCATTGCTAATTATTATTGATGGCGCAATGATTTTAAAACCCGTGTTAAGCGCTTACACCGACTATATTGATTGGCGTGAGTCTGGGCTAACACAGTGGTTGAAATCGCTGGGTTTTATGAAATTGCTGGATATCCCGCGATTTTTATTGGGAATTTCACTGATTTTCCTATCGCTATTTATGGTTAACGGAGCCCGTATCGCTTGGGTGTTTTCACTATTTTTACTTGGGATTATTTCATTTGTTGACCTGAGGTTAACACAAGAAAACATACATCAAGGTTATTTTTCCCTCTTTTTATTGGTTGCTTTGTGCCTTTTTTGGAAGCTATATCATCACCATAGCTTAACCAGTGCCGGGTTTGTGGCAATAACCTGTATTATTGCATTATTGCTGTATTCCATTTTTGGTACTTTATATATTGGTGATGAGTTTTCACCAGTCGTTAAAGACGGCACAACGGCCTTTTATTTTGCTTTAGTCTGCATGACAACGGTCGGGTTTGGTGACATTGTCCCGGTTACGGTTGATGCGCGTGTATTCACGGTGACGGTGATTATTTTAGGGATCACAATTTTTACCACTTCAGTGGTTTATATTGTTGGGGTGTTAGCGAAAGGCACGAAAGAAATCGTGCGTAAGAGGTTTTCTTATATGAAAAATCATTATGTGGTGATTGGTAGCACACCAATGGCCGTCAATGTCTATCAAGGGCTGAAAAACCGAGAACTGCCGGTGGCCGTGATTTGCCAAGAAAACCATCGCAGCCATTACCCTGAAAAGGATAATATTGTGACCGGTGACCCAACCAGTTCCGAATTGCTCGCCGCAGCTAATGTTAAACATGCAAAGTGTGTGTTAGTGATGACAGATAGCGATTCGCTCAGTACTTTCGCTTTATTGGGAGTG
This sequence comes from Providencia sp. PROV048, assembly GCF_033688165.1. NCBI lineage: Bacteria > Pseudomonadati > Pseudomonadota > Gammaproteobacteria > Enterobacterales > Morganellaceae > Providencia > Providencia sp. PROV048. The sequence goes on from NZ_CP096360.1 coordinate 914,232, forward strand.
AAAGAGCAAGCAGGGGAAGGTAGCTCGGTAAAAACCGTGGTGTTAATTAACCAAGAAAGCAATATGGATAAAGTTCGCTTACTTAAGCCTGATATGTTGTTTTCATTATCTACGCTAGGTTCAGAGGTTTTGATGCAAGTGCTTTGCGGTGAAGCAATATCGAGCGACTCGATTAGTGATATGCTGTTGAACAAAGTTGCAAAAAGCTAACCTTTAAAATAAAAACAACAGGAATTGTGCTGCATGCTAAGTGCTCAAGATGTGAGTTGCCTTCGGCAAAATAGGGTTCTATTTCACCAGCTAAATTTTACCGTTCAGCCCAGTGAGATCTTGCAAGTTGAAGGGCCTAATGGTGCGGGGAAAACCACCTTGTTACGCATGATGGCGGGGCTATTAAAACCTGATGAGGGTGCGGTTTGTTGGAATAATCAATCGATTGAAAAACTGAAAGAAGAGTTTACGCGTCATCTACTTTATTTAGGGCACAAACCCGCAGTGAAATCATTATTGACCCCGTATGAAAACCTCAAATTTTATTACCGAATGCATAATAAAAGCAGTGAAGGTGACCGTATTTGGGCCGCTTTAGAGGAAGTTTCGCTAATTGGTTATGAAGATATCCCTGTAAGTCAATTGTCTGCGGGCCAACAGCGGCGTGTTAATTTAGCGAGGTTATGGCTAAGCGAAGCCTCTCTGTGGGTACTTGACGAGCCTTTTACTGCAATTGATGTTGCGGGAGTGGCGCGTTTAACAGAACGTTTTCATCAACATGCAGAGCAAGGGGGGATTATTTTGTTTACCTCTCACCAAGCGATGTCAGGGCAATTTGGCTCACTAAAACTGACGGGTGGGGTTGAAACATGTTTTGGTTATTAATTAAAAGAGAACTTAAAATTGCTTTTCGTGGTTTTTCTGAATTGGTTAACCCGTTGTGGTTTTTCTTAATTGTTATCACACTATTTCCTCTTAGTATTGGTCCTGAACCTCAGTTATTAGCACGTATTGCGGTCGGGGTATTTTGGGTTGCCGCTATTTTGTCTTCGCTGTTATCGCTAGAGCGCTTATTTAAGGATGATTACCTCGATGGTTCCCTTGAACAGCTACTTTTGGCCCCACATCCCTTATTTATTACCGTTTTTGCTAAAGTCATTGCACACTGGTTAGTCACTGGGCTGCCCTTGATCTTGCTATCCCCTGTTGCTGCATTAATGTTGTCTTTTAGCGCAGATACGCTATTGGTGCTAGCCGGTACGTTATTACTGGGGACGCCAGTATTAAGCTTTATTGGCGCGATAGGTGCGGCATTAACGGTTTCTTTAAAAAAAGGTGGCGTTTTAGTCAGCCTGCTAGTTTTACCGCTGTATATTCCTGTGCTTATCTATGCAACAGGTACAATGGAGGCGCATAGCTTTAAAATGCCGCTAGATGGCTATTTTGCCATTCTCGCAGCGCTGTTTGCCGCCAGTATTACTTTTTCGCCACTTGCGATAGCTGCTGCGTTGAAACTTAATATTAGCAATAGTTAGCCGCTCACCTCTTCTCATCAATGGGTAATTAGGGCGTCGGTATGCCCTAATTACCGATCTTTCCTACCTTCTTTTTTATAAAGTTGTAATAATTTATTTCAAATGTAATTGGTTAGATTTTCTTTACTCTTTATAAGGGAGAGAGCACTACAACTATTTGATTTTTAGTCACTAAAAATTACGCCTTAAGGTACATTTTTGATGTTTATTTGGCTTGAATAAAAGATTCCCTACAAGTTAAACTTGTTTTTATTTTTGTAATCAACTGATATATAAGATTATTTTATTTTTATTGAAAGTGATTGGTTATTTTAAAATTAAGTAGACAATTAACAAAAAATGCGAAGCAATTGGATTGTTATTTAAGAAAAAGTATGTAAAGTTGCGTATATTAACTTAATCTAAATCCAAATTATTAAAAAAAACTAATGCTTAATATACGTACCTTACTGAACGGATCAATTTGTTTTGCCTTTTGTTTTCCTGCTCTTGCAAAAGCGTCATTATTGAAACCAGATAACACAGATAACTTGTTCAATCGTCAAACGCATCAGCAACAAACGTTACAACAGCAGTTTGATGCAAAATCTCCCGATGTGAACTTATCTGCCTCCATTGCAAAAACACGTCTGCAATTTCCGCAAGAGACCCCTTGTTTTTTAATTGAGCAGGTTATTGTCAGTGGACAAGATACTTTCCCACATTGGGTACCTATCGAAAGGCTAGCGGGTCAGGCTGTTGGTCATTGTATTGGTGTTGATGGCATCAATTTATTAGTCACTGACGTACAAAATCGGCTGATTAGCCACGGCTGAATCACCAGTCGTGTATTGGTTCCTGAACAAGATTTATCAACAGGCGTTCTGCAATTAGTTGTCATGCCAGGCAAAGTACAAAAAGTCATTTTTACTGATGACTCATCACAATACAGTACGCTGTATACCGCAATGCCAGCCCATTCAGGTAATTTATTGGATTTGAGGGATATTGAGCAAGGCTTAGAAAACCTACAACGTTTGCCAACTGTACAAGCATCGATGGAAATGATCCCCGGTGATGGCCCGGGTGAAACCCAAATTGTGATCAACCGTCAGCAATCACGCTATTGGCATGCGGGCGCGTGGGTGGATAATACGGGTTCAAAAAGTACCGGTAAAAACCAAGCGGGCGTGATGCTTGCATTGGATAACCCGACTTCTCTCAGCGATCTTTTCTATCTTACAGCGACTCGCGATTTAAGCTTTTCTAGCGATAAAGACACCACCAACTACAGCGCGCACTACTCGGTGCCATTTGGTTATTGGCAGTTTGCCACCACCGCGAGTGATTATGAATACACTCAAACTATTGCTGGTGCAAATAGTGATATTGAATATCGCGGTAAAAGTAAAAGCTTGAATTTGCAACTGAGCAATGTGCTTTACCGTGATGCCACAGCGAAAACCACCGCGACCTATGATCTGAATTTGCGCGAAACCCGTAACTTTGTGCAAAACACTGAAATTGAAAATCAAAAACGGCGCACTACAGCGTGGAAGTTAGGTCTAAACCATCGCCAGTATGTGGGGCAATCAACCATTAATGTGGGGGCAAGTTACCAACACGGGACGCGTTGGTTTGGCGCTATGCCTGCTTTTGAAGAGTTTCGTCGTAAAGACTCTCAAGATTATGCGACAGCCCTCGCGATAGTGATGCAGTTTAACGCATCAGCTAGCATTCCTTTTACAGTAGCCGAACAATCGTTGCGTTTTGATACCCAGTATTCGCGTCAAATAAGCGACCGTCCCTTAACGCCTCAAGATCAATTTAGTATTGGTAACCGCTGGACGGTGCGCGGCTTTGATGGTGAGCGTACACTCAGTGCGGATGAAGGCTGGACACTTCGTAACACCTTATCATGGTCACTGCCTATTCCGGCTCAAGAGCTCTACGTTGGCGCTGATTACGGCAAAATCAGTGGGCGTTGGGCTAACCAGAATCTAGGGACTCACCTTGCGGGTGGGGCGATTGGCCTACGTGGGGCAATAACCCCTGCCAATTTGAGTTATGACTTATCTATCGGTACTCCCTTCTCTAAACCTGATGGTTTTAGAACCGACCCTGCCACTTTTGCTTTCTCTGTAAACTGGAATTATTAAGGACTCTCAGGATGAACAAGTTATTTTACCGCCTAATTTTTAATGCTGCTCGCCAAATGGTGATGGTGGTTTCAGATATTACTCGCAGCCATCGTGCGGGTCCTGCGGGTTCGAGTGAAAATCACGTAGAGAAAGCAACAAGTTGCCGAGTGCGCTGGTCAGTTAAACCGATAGTCACTTCTTTGTGGTTTACATTAGGCGTGGTGAGCTTTAGCGTTTCGTCATCGACCATCGTTGCAGATGGTAAGGCTCCGGGTAACCAACAACCGACCATTGTTAATACGCAAAATGGTTTACCGCAAGTTAATATTCAAGCGCCTAACCGTGATGGCGTCTCTCGTAACCAATACAGCCAGTTCGATGTTGATCACAAAGGGGCGATCCTCAATAACAGCAGCACCAACACAAATACACAGCTTGGTGGGATGATCCAAGGTAATGATTGGCTCGCTAAAGGGGAAGCCAAAATTATCCTCAATGAGGTAAATAGCCGTGACCCGAGTCAACTTAATGGTTTTATTGAAGTGGCAGGGAAAAAAGCGGATGTGATCATCGCCAACCCTGCGGGGATCACCTGTAACGGTTGTGGGTTTATCAATGCCGATAAAGCTTTGCTATCGGCGGGAAAAACTTTAATTGAAAACGGTAAAATCAAAGGATTTGAGGTCGATAAAGGCAGCATCAACATTCTTGGGAAAGGCTATAACGGCAATGGTACCAACTACACCGCGTTGATTGCCCGCTCAGTGAATATCAATGCGAAATTGCATGCCAAAGATTTAGCGATCACGACAGGGAAAAATACCGTGGCAGCGGATGGAACAACCATTCTTAAAACGGATAATTCCTCTGCCGATGATAATCCTGAATTTGCTTTAGATGTTGCCGTATTAGGGGGGATGTACGCCAATACTATTAAAATGCGTGGGACAGAGCACGGTGTAGGCGTGCGTAATGCGGGGCATATTGGGGCACAAGCCGGGGATATTACCCTGTCAGCGGATGGGAAAGTAGGTAACTCTGGCGTGATCACCGCTAGCCAAAATATTGCCCTGACTAGCCAAGATGCTATCAATAATACCGGTACTATACTGGCGCAAAACGATATCCAGCTCAAAGCGAAACAGGCAATAACTAACACCGATAAAGGCCAAATCGTTGCAGGGCGTGATGCAGCAGTTCATGCAGAGCAAATTAACAGTGATCGTAGCGCTTTATTAGCTGCAGGGGTTGATAGCAAAGGTAAGCTGACCTCCGCGGGTTCATTAACAGTTAAAGGAGATAAATCGGTCGCATTACAAGGGGATATTGTCGCCAAAGACACCTTGACCGCGACAGGTAGTTCACTCGATTTGTCTGATTCTAATACCCAAGCCAACAATATTGTGTTGATCTCAACGACAACCGATATTCGAACGAAAAATGCGCACCTAAAAGCCACGAATAAAGCCACATTGACGGCTAAAACGGGCATTGATAATCAGCGCGGCGAGATTGTTGCCAATGAGCTCACGTTAATTGCACCTGAGTTAATTGATAATCAGCAAGGCAAATTGGTCCAAACGGGTAACTCAAAAAATACGTTGAATACCAAGCTATTAAACAATCAGCAAGGGGAAATTAACCTTGCAGGTGATACTTCAATCACGACGCAGCAGTTAAATAACCAGTCTGGGCAGTTACTCAGCCGTGATGGCAAGGTTGATATTCAAAGCAAAAACCTGAGCAACCAACAAGGCACGATACTTGCATCCGGTAAACAAGGCCTGAACATCAAAACAGATACGCTTGATGGGCAGAAAGGGGAAATTCTGACCAGTGGTGCACTGGGGTTAACCGCAAAATCGGCCAATCTTGACCAAAGTACAACACAAGCAGAACACATTAATTTACAAGCAAATACGTTATCTCATCGTCAAGGCAATATGCTGCAGACGGGTGATAAAACGCTGAAACTCAATGTAGCTAATGGATTAGATAACAACCAAGGGAGTATTGCATCCAAAGGTGATCTGAATTTACAAGCAGGGGCCGTTGACAACACGGATGGTAAAATCCTCACTAGCTCGAACCATCGTTTAGACCTAACATCTGCTGGTGAATTGAATAATACTCGTGGGGTTATTCAAACCGATAAGTACCTGATGATTAAAGCCGATAAGCTGATCAACCAGCAAGGTAAAATGAGCAGTTTATCCGGTGCTGCTTTATTAACGGCAAATCGTTTAGCAGGTGAAAAAGGGACTATTTATACGCAAAATGCATTGCGCATAGAAAGTGCCGATATCAATTTAAACCAAGGCTTCACGCAAGCAGGCCAAGTTTCTATTTTAGCCAACAACTTTACCCATCAGGGTGCCACCTTGTTGCAAACTGGGGAAGGTAAAACTGAGCTACATATTCAAAACCAATTTGATAACCAGAAAGGTGAAATTTCCAGTAATGGCCAAATTGATATTGTGGCAAACGGGCTAAACAACCAAGACGGCAAAATTATTGCGGCAAAATTAGGCCATTTGACGTTGGCTATTCAACAGGCGCTGAATAATACACAAGGGACATTATTAGGCAATCAAGGTATTCAGCTAGCAGCGGAACGCTTAATTAACCAATCCGGTAAAATTATTGCCAGCTTTGGTGATAACCAATTGACACTTAAGCAGTTGGATGGTGAAAAAGGGGAAATTCTCTCAAAAGGAAAACTGGCTTTAACGGGGGATGAACTTAATCTCAATGACGCGGTGACGCAGGCCGATAACATCCAAATTGAAGGACAAAACCTGTCTCATCAGCGTGGGAAAATGCTGCAAACGGGCAGTGAAAAAGGGCAAATCAAGCTTGCTCAAACCCTTGATAACCAGTCAGGGAATATTAGCAGCCAAGGCACACTAAGTCTTGATGTCAATACGCTTGCTAACCAGCAAGGTGTTGTGGTCGCGGCAAAAGTCGGGTCACTAATCCTAAATGCGAAGCAGAGCGTAGATAACACCCAAGGCACCTTATTTGCCGAACAAGATTTTACCCTTAACACACAGTCGTTCACCAATATTGACGGTAAAGCAATTAGTAAACAAGGGAATATGCTGCTGGCTACCGAAGACTTGCAAGGTCAGCGTGGTGAAATCATTGCTCAAGGCGATTTATCACTAAGTGGTAAAGGCATTGACCTAACAGCTGCAAACACACAAGCACAGCATATCCAATTGCGAGCGAATAATTTAACCCATCAGCAAGGAACAATGACTCAGCTGGGTGAACGTGAAGGTACTATTGAGGTATCCCAACAGATTAACAATAGCGCAGGGGATATCAGTGGTAACGGCTCTTGGCTAATCAAAGCAAATACCCTTGATAATCAACAAGGTAAAATATTCAGCGCAAGAATGGGTAAGCTTGATTTACAAATTCAACAAGTGCTGGATAACACGGGTGGAGCATTGACCGGCCGGCAGGGTGTATTTGTGGAAACCCAATCATTGATTAACCGCACAGGTAAAGTGATTGCTAGCATGGGAAATATCACCTTAAATAGCCAATCCATTGAGGGTGATGAAGGTGAAATACTGGCAGCTCACGCCTTGAATATTGAAAGTGGAACGCTTTCGCTAAATCAGGCTGTCACCCAAGCGGATAACATCTTAATCACGGCGGATACCCTCGATCACCAAGGGGGTAAATTATTACAAACTGGCGATAAAGCTGGGAAAATTAATTTACAAGGGAAGCTGAATAACCAAGCGGGTGAAATAGGCAGTAATGGCGACTTTTCATTAACCGCCAATAGTCTTGATAATCGTGATGGACAAGTCATCACTGCAAAAAATGGTCAGCTAGACATTGATTTAACTCGTGAATTATTAAACCAAAGCGGGGCACTCATTGGTGAGAATGGGCTGAACATAACGGCAAGTGATATCGAAAACCAGCAAGGAAAATTGGTTGCTCGCCATGGTGATGCAAAACTGGATGTGGCTAATGGTATCAATAACCAAGCAGGGTTAATTGCCGCAGAGCAACTGTTGCAGATGAGCAACCAAGCACTACAAAACCAGTTGGGTTATTTACAAGCAAATACCATTGATATTAATACCCATAACCAGCGGTTTGATAATACACAAGGCTCGTTGTTAGCCCAGCAAACATTGACGTTAAATAGCGGACAAATTGACAACCTACAAGGCTCCATTCAGTCTGGTAGTGACATGCTGATTGATACTCACGGTGAGCAGCTTAATAACACTCAAAGCGGTGACAATAAAGGCATTTATGCACAAGGCGGGTTAACCCTAACAACCGGTGAGCTCAATAATGAGCAGGGTCGACTTGTGGCGAAAGACACGCTTAAACTGAACAGCCAAGGTGTTAACAACCAGCAAGGTTTAGTGGGCAGCCAGTCTGAGCTCTCAATGTCAACGCAGCAACTGGATAACCGTGAAGGTGTGATTAAAGGTCACTCGGTGAGTATTGATACACAGGGCCAGAAACTGACGAATCTTGCGAAAAAAGCCGATCAAGGCATCTTTGCTAGCCAAAATCTAGCGATGACAGTTGGAGAGCTAATCAATCGCCAAGGGCAAATACAAGCGAACCAAATCTCCCTCGATAGTCAGAAAAAACGTGTTGATAATACGGAGGGGGAAATTCTTGCCGTCAATAATTTAACGGCAAACACGGGGGCACTGGATAACCAACAAGGTCGACTTCAAGCAGGAAAGCAGCTCACACTCAACACCCATGGCGAGCAGATAAACAATAGCTTTACGCAAAAAAATGGTGGTTTATTAAGTGGGGGCGGTTTATCAATTGACAGCGGAAAACTGCTTAACCAGCAGGGGCAAATTCAAAGCTCAGGAGCGGCATCACTCACCACGACAGGTATTGAGAACCAGAACGGACAAATTTTCGCTGGGCAGTCGATGGATATCAATACCCAGCAGCAGGCATTGCTAAATCAGCAAGGGACATTAGCGAGTAATGGCAAGCTTGAATTGAATACTGGGGATTTAAATAATACCCAAGGTGTGGCTCAAGGAAAACTTGGACTCACAGTGAATGCTGAGCAAATTGATAACCAAAAAGGGTTATTACTGAGCCAATCGGCGTTAAAAGTGACAGGAAAAAAACTCGATAATACTGAGGGGGTTGTTCAATCTCAGGGGAGTACAACGCTGGATATTCATCAACGGATTGATAACCAGCAAGGGCAGGTTTTGTCCGGTCAAAACCTGAACGTAAATACCCAACAACTCAATAATACGAGTGGTGTTATTCAAGGTCTCAATAATGTTGAACTGGTAGTCAAACAGCAAATTGAAAACCAGCAAGGTTGGATCAAAGCCAATGAAAACCTTGATATTTCTGCGGAGTCTATTGATAACAAAAATACAGCTCAAGTAGGTAAAGGCCTTGAAGGGGCAAATGTTAACCTCAGAACCACACATTTAGATAACCAAAGCGGGGCGGTTCGTGCAGGGCAAGCGATTGAAGCGAATATCGCACAAAGCCTGAATAACATACAAGGGATGCTATCTGCGGGAACGGATTTGAATGTAACCGATAAAGCGCAAGGTAAAGTCTTAGCGGTATTAAATCAGCAAGGGGTGATAGTCAGTAATGGCTCTGCCACGATCACGGCGAACCAGTTAACAGGTGAAGGTAAACTTATCGCGCAAAAAGCGTTATCGCTCACCTTCAATCAACTATTTGAAAATACGGGACGCATTCAGGCAGGTGAAAACCTAACGGCTAATTTTGCTCAAGGTTTTACCAATAAAGGGTTAATTTCTAGTCTTGGCGAGCTGGTTTTAAACACAACGACCGTTATTAACCAACTTTCAGGTGAGATCAGTGGGCAAAGTACCCGTATAAAAGCCAGTGGTCAGGTACATAACACTGGGCTCATTGATGGCGTATTAACCCATATTGTTGCTAATTCCTTAAGTAACTTAGGAACAGGCCGCATTTATGGTGATTTCCTTGCCATCGCAGTAAATAGCTTAGTCAATGATAAACAAGGAGATAAAGCAGCAGTTATTGCTGGGCGTAAAGAGGCCAACCTTGCAGTTGGTGAACTGTTGAACCGTGATCACGCTTTAATTTACAGTGATGGTGATTTAACCATCGGTAGCCAATTAAACGACCAGCTAAAAGCCACCGGTCATGCTAAAAGCGTGAAAAACCACAGTGCTAACATTGAAGCGGCAGGTAACCTCACACTAAAAACGGATTTACTTGAAAATAAAGATATCCATTTACAATTGACTGACGAAGCCGTGGAAGTGAGCCGTGAACATTTCGACTGGTACGATTTTGGTAATGGGCGACGTTATAAAATTCAGCCGCGTAATGGCAACCAAACGCGTTACGCTATTAATGAAGATGGTACGCTGAACAAGGAAGTGGGTATTCATTATGAAAAATCTAATCGCTGGCGGATGTTTGAGTATGGTAACTGGACTAAGAATTTTTATGAATACGATTACGACCGTATCATTTATGAAACCCAAGTTATCAAACGCGATGCCGCATTGATTACGAGTGGAAAGCACTTGACGATTGATGGTCAGCAGCTGAACAATGAAAATTCACGCGTTGTTGCGGGGCAAAACCTGATCTTAACAGGCTATGATCTCAACAACGAAGAAGCACAGGGTGTTCGCCGTATCTTTGAAGATGGAAATACGATTTATCGCTATAAAGGCGGTGGTAAATGGAAAACGCGTACTAGCACGTCAAAATACCAAGGGGTTAATAGCGAAGAAGATTTAGCCTTACATCTATTAGAGGTTGCCGAGAACGCGGGGGGGATCAATAAAACTCAGCTCGATTCAGTGAAAGTGAACCAACTGGATGGGCAAGCCGAACGTGTTTCTGACGCTAATCAACAAGAAAACCAAGGTGCAGCTGTTACTGAGCAGGCGTTAAAAGATAGCAAAAACACGCCATTAGACCTGAAGCCAGGCCAACAAATGGAAGTGGCGCAGTTACCTTCAATTTCAGACAAAGTGGATGTTAAAGACGACAAATCGGTTGACTCATCATTACACGCTGATGATGCCAACATCGGTAATGGGGCTGACATTCAAGGGCAAACTGATGTAGGCAAAGGGGAAAATATCACTGCGGAGACTGGGCCTCAGGGGAAAGACAACCTCGATACCGTGATAAGAACCGTTGGGCCAAACACTCAATTACCCGACAATAGTCTGTTTAACTTAACACCGGGTAGTGATAGCCAATTTTTGATTGAAACCGACCCGCGTTTCACTAACTACAAGAAATGGTTGTCGAGTATTGATATTGTCACCAATGAGCAGCTCCATAAGCGTTTGGGGGATGGTTACTATGAGCAACGTTTAGTTCGTGATCAACTGATTGAAACCACAGGACAGCGATTATTAGGCAACTACAATAGTGATGAAGAGCAATATCGCGCGCTGCTAACTAACGGTGTTGCGTTTGGTAAGCAATTTAACCTGACTCCGGGCATTGCATTATCACCAGAGCAAATGGCGAACTTAACCACAGACATCGTGTGGATGGTGAATAAAGAAGTCACACTGCCGGATGGCCGCGTTGAAATGGTTAGTGTTCCGCAAGTGTATGTCCGAGCCCGTCAAGGGGACTTAAACGGTAATGGCGCATTGTTAGCGGGGCGTAATGTTTCCGCCAACATGACCGGTAATATCCTTAATAGCGGTGAAATCAGTAGCCGTGAACTGACCGATTTACGTGCTGAAAATATCGAAAATAGTGGGCGCATTCAAGGTAAAGATGTACAACTTGATACCCTAAAAGATATTAAGAATATCGGTGGGGAAATTCGTGGATTAGACAGCGTTTCTCTTTCAGCAGGTCGCGATATTCTCAGTGAAACTGCGCAGCGTGGAGATGGCCAATCACAATGGCTCGATCGTCCTGCCAGTATTTATGTCACAGGTGATAATGGCCAGCTTACCTTAAAAGCGGTACAAGATATCAACTTGATCGCCACAGATGTCGGCAATTTAGGCGTTGATGGCAAAACTTCCATTATTGCGGGACGCGATATTAGTTTAGAAACTCGTGATGTCAGCTCGGCATTTGATTACACGCATAATTCAAGCAATTACTATCGTGGGGCTAATAGCACTGAAGTCGGCACGCAAATCCAAACTAAAGGGGATTTAACCTTATCGGCTGGGCAAGATCTTTCCGCTCGTGCAACGACTGTGACCAGCGGTGGAGAGCTGGCGATCAATGTTGGACGTGACATCAATATTTCCTCTGGTATTGAAACTAGTGACTATGCGAAACACACAAAAAGCACGGATAAAGGCTTTTTATCAAGCACGACAAAAGAAACTCATGATGAGGTGAACGAACGTACCGCTATCAGTAGTACATTTAGCGGCGATAGTGTGAAAGTGACCGCAGGGAACAACGTCAATATCGAAGGGAGTAATTTACTTGGAACCAACGATGTCAATGTTACCGCTGGAAATCAGTTAAATGTGACCACTTCTGATGAAGCGTCCCATGAAACACATATGTCGAAAACAACCAAGTCAGGCCTGATGAGCACTGGCGGCATTGGTTTCACGGTTGGTTCAAATTCACAAAAAGTGACCACCGATACGGATAGTAACCAGAAAAAAGGCAGTGTGATTGGGAGTACGGCAGGCGATGTGACATTGACCGCAGGTGGTACAGCAAGCATTCATGGTAGTGATGTGATCGCGGCGAAAGATATCAATGTGATCGGTAGTGATGTGAATATTACGGCGGCTGAAAATAGCCGTACCGATATCACCACAGTGGAAACCAAATCCAGCGGGTTGACGGTTTCCCTCGGCGGTGCAGCGGGCAGCATGTTAGATGGAATGGCGCAGACCGCGAAATCGGCAAAACAAGAAGATGACGGACAATTAGCGGCCCTTAAAGGGATGAAGGCAGGTCTACAAGGCGTTCAGGCTCAACAAGCGGGTGAGCTAGCAGGTTTGAAAGAAGGCGGCAGTGTAGCAGATGCCTTTGGCGTTAATGTGTCATATGGCAGCAGTTCGTCTAAATCGACCACCAAAACCGAGCAGCATACGGCGTCAGGTAGTAGTTTAAGTGCGGGGGATAACATCACCCTTACTGCGACGGGTAAAAAAGAGGGTAGCCAAGGGGATCTGACAGTACAAGGTAGCCAACTGGATGCGGATAAAAACGTCACGTTAACCGCCAAAAATGATATCAACCTGACCAGTGCCACCAACACGCAAAAAGTGGATGGGAAAAACGAAAGTAAAGGCGGCTCAATCGGTGCGGGTATCAGTACGGGCGGTTGGAATGTCAATGCGAGTGTGAATAAAGGCAGCGGCTTTGAAAAAGGTGACAGCCAGTTCTACACCGATACGGAAGTGAATGCAGGCAAACAACTGACCCTCAACAGCGGCAAAGATACCACGCTGACAGGCGCACACGCGAGTGGGGAAACTGTTAAAGCCAATGTGGGCGGGGATTTAACTTTATCGAGCCAACAAGTTACTGATAAGTATGACTCAAAGCAACAGGGCGGCAGTTTAAGCGGCAGTATTGGAACAGGCTTAAATACCACCGCTTCGGTGAATGTTAATAAAACCGAGATGCACAGCGATTATCAATCGGTGGATAAACAAACGGGTATTAATGCAGGCAAAGGCGGTTTTGATATCACCGTCGGTAATCATACGCAACTCGATGGGGCGGTGATTAGCAGCACTGCGGACGCTGAAAAGAACAAGTTGGATACGGGCACGCTGGGCTTTGGGGATATCAAAAATAAAGCTGAATACAAGGTGGATAGCCAAAGTGGCGGCTTTAGCACAGGGGGCTCTCCATTTGCAGACCAGCTTGCGGGTAATGCCGCAGGCTCCTTGTTGACCAATGTGAATAACAAAGGGAAAGACAGCAATACGACACACTCAGCGGTGTCAGAAGGCGAGATTACAATTCGAGATAAGGATAATCAGAAACAAGATATCAACGAGTTAAGCCGTGATACAGATAATGCCCATGAGAAGCTCAATACGATTTTTGACAAAGAAAAAGAGCAGAAACGGATTGAGCAGAATCAGTTGATTGGGGAAATTGGTCAGCAGATTACCGATGTTGCGCTCACCGAAGCCACCATTAACGCGACGAAAGAGGTGAATAAAAATCACCCAACATTGACGGGCAAAGAGCGAGACGAGGCCATTCAGGCCGAAATCAATAAATCCGGCTGGGGCGTGGGCGGTGATAATCGTCGTCTTGTTGAAGCGGGTACCGCATTGGTGCAAGGTTTAGCCAGTGGTGATGTAAGCAAAGCAGTAGCGAATGCGAGTGCGCCGTATATTGCGAACTACATCGGTCAACACATCGAAGATGATAAAGCGAAAGTTGCTGCACACGGTATTGCGAATGTTGCATTAGCGCTGGCAAAAGGTGAAAATGCAGGGGCACAATCGCTCGGTGCAATGACAGCGGAAGCGGTTGGAATGTTATCTGAGAAACTGTATAACAAACCAGCTAGCCAACTGACGGAAGACGAAAAAGCGACAGTCAGTGCATTTGCGAGTTTGACAGCGGGTATCGCGGGCGGTTTAGTGGGTGGAGATACCTCGAGTGCAGGGAATGCAGCCCAGGCAGGGAAGACGACGGTTGAGAATAACTTCTTTAGCGAAAAAGATCTGCCAAATGGTATGGCTGATTATGGACAATCGGCGTTCACACTAGCCGAGACAATGGAAAAGAATGGTTATAGTATTCAAGATATTAATGTTGCTCTAAGTGACTTTGCGAAAGGTGATCACCCTGAAGGGCAAGATCCTGCAAGAGGCTTCCTTGAAGCATGGGGAAATTTTGTTGGTATCCCGTTAGATTTATATTGGTCTAACCAGCAAATGTCGCCAGAGAAAGCAGCTCAAATATTGAGTAGTTCACCCCCAACAACAGAAGCAAAACTGGTGCAGTTCTTAGCGGCTAAAGCATACTTAGAGTTTGCGAAGAAAAATTCACCATTACCGCAATGGGATGCAGGAAAAGGTGAGTATAGCTTTAAAGAAACAGGGAAAGTTGTTGATGTTAAACATCCAAATAATCAATTCGATGGAAAAAACATATATGATGCTAAAGGCTCTGCATCTAAGAATACAAATGTTCCAGAAGAAACAGGATCAACACTAATATTTCATGAAAATCTAGGAGGACATGCTATAAGGAGGCATGTCGGTAAAACAGATGCTCAATTGCTCGCACGATTTGAAACTGAACCACGCGTCCTTGCATCATCAACATTTACGGATATGAAGACTGCGGACTGGGCAATAGGAAATGGTATAGCCGCAAATCAAGATAAAATATCTACTTTTATGGCTGGAAGTGATACTCGGATAGTCCTTAATCATGAATCGTCTACAAATATAGGTAGAGTTATCCATAAAGGGCAAGCAAAGTCTGTTGATTCAAATAAAATAGTGATTGTGATAGATAAAGATCCATTAATGCCAAATGGTTATCGTATCCAAACTGCTTATCCTAAATAATGTAGAGAATATTATGAATATGGAAAAAATTAATTATTTATTAGGGTGTTACTTCCATCAGGACTGGTACTGTGAAGCGTCTAGTGACATAGAGGTTTTAAATAACTTTATAAAAAAAGAAACGCCTGAATCTATCCTTAGATTAAAAAAAGAACTGTCAGATATAGTAGAGTTAGGTGAAGAGTTACCAGAAAGCTTTTTATATGAACATAATGGATATTACAGTCCCTCAGAAGATGGACTAACAGTCTTGCAATGGTTTAAGAAACTTAATGATGCTCTATGAAATAAGGAGAACCTCGATAAAAGGTTCTCCTTAAAAATTTTACTCCCCCTCAGCCAGTCGGATAATTAACTGTCCGGCTTGGCGAGTGAGGGTATAGTGGCAGCCTACCTCAAATCCCATCTCTTTCAGCCACTTACCGCTTAAAATGAGTTGTGGGCTGGGGTTGGGTTTACCGCGGTTGGGGGCGTAACCCACTGTATACTGTCTGGTTTTGACCACTTCTTCTTTAGTCGTCGGTGTTTTTACACTACAATCGCACTTAGCCATGGTGACTACCTCGTATAGTTGCTGTGGTTAGCGGTGTTGGCAGGTTGCACCCTGTATTAGCCGCGCTAAAAGCTAGTTAATTACTTTTTGTTGTCCAGCGCTTCGCATCATGCATATGTGAGATGCTGTTGATCACGGTCTCAATCGCTTCTCTCTCTTTCTCATCTAGCTGTGAAATCGCTTCAAACTGTCGCTTATTAATGCAGGCAAAGGCGGTTTTGATATCACCGTCGGTAATCATACGCAACTCGATGGGGCGGTGATTAGCAGCACTGCGGACGCTGAAAAGAACAAGTTGGATACGGGCACGCTGGGCTTTGGGGATATCAAAAATAAAGCTGAGTACAAGGTGGATAGCCAAAGTGGCGGCTTTAGCACAGGGGGTTCTCCATTTGCAGACCAGCTTGCGGGTAATGCCGCAGGCTTCTTGTTGACCAATGTGAATAACAAAGGGAAAACCACGTGCTTTACGCACCGTGCTCAGCCATTTGGAAAATGTTATGTTAAGGAGCTAAAGAGTTGAATTTGACATACTCATGCAGTTGGATTCCGTTGAGATCCGTCAGATACCTTTCTGCCATAATCTAAATAAAAAAACTAAAGGTTTTAATAAGTGTGAAGAGTATGGCTTAATTATAAAAATATTTATATTTTGCTAAATAATATGATTGCTATAACGTTTAAAATATAGATTAATATAAGTGTTGATGGTGCTTGAAAACTATTTTAACAATTTATTTATCTTAAATAAGAATAATGAAATATTTAATTAATATTGATCAACTAATGGATAAGAAGTGGTATATTATCTAGTATATTGTTTCTGTATGTTAGTTCAGGATAAATTGATAAAAAGGCAGCATATAATGCACAATATCTTATCACTAGATAGTGATAATGTCCACTCCCCATTAATTGAGACACATTAAATTAGAGTTTTCTAACTGTTTACGATAGGCCTCCGGTGGGAGGTGATTTAAACTTTCGTGAGTTCGATTTTGGTTATAATCTTGTAGCCAAAACCATGCTAATTCTCGAACTTGGCTTAACGATTCAAATAAATACGCATTTAAAAATTCACGACGGAACGAACCATTAAAACGTTCGATAAATCCGTTTTGTTGTGGTTTTCCTGGTTGAATATGGCACAGCAAAATTTGGTTATCTTCACAATAATTCAATAAGTTAACTGAAATGAGTTCAGGTCCATTATCGACTCGGATCTGTTTTGGCAATCCTCTTTCGGCTTTTAAACGTTCAAGCACCCTGATAACACGTTCAGCCGGTAATGACGTATCAACCTCAATCGCCAAGCATTCTCGCGTTCCTTCATCAATAATATTGAGAGTTCTGAAGCGCTTACCGCAATATAAACTATCGTGCATAAAATCCAATGCCCATTGAATATTCGGGACTTTTTCAATTACTAATGGTCTTTTTTCACGCTTCGGAAGCACTTTTTTAACCCGTAGTTTCAGATTCAATCCTAATCGACAATAAACACGATAAACTCGTTTATGATTAAAAGGATAGCCTTGAAATCTCAGTCGGAAATAGCACTTCCAGAATCCCGATTGTGGCGATTTCGCTAATACAGATTGTATGGCATCGATGACGATTCTATCTTTCTCGCGCCAATTTTGAGTCTTTCGATAAAACGAAGCGCGAGGTAGCGATGTTAGTTTACACGCTCTAATGACTGATAAACCCGCGGCCTTTAATGACTGAGCACAGGATTTCTTTTCAGCCACTACCAACCCTTTTTTGCGAAAAGCTCCTTCATCGCGTGGTTTTCAAGGCTAACTTCCGCAAAGAGCTTTTTTAGTTTCGCGTTTTCATCTTCAAGCTCTTTTAATCGTTTAACATCATTAGCTTCCATGCCACCATACTTTGATTTCCAGTTATAGTAAGTCGCGTTGCTGATCCCATTTTGGCGGCAAATATCTTCCACTTTCATGCCAGAATCAGCGAGTTTTAAAATATTAACGATTTGAGTTTCAGTAAAACGGGCTTTTTTCATTATGACCTCTGCAAATTTTAGGGCAGAAAATCTAATTATAGCTGTCTTATTTTAGGGGAAGTGGACAATAATTTCTCAAATATACTTTACCCTTTAGGGTCGCAAGGCCATCAGACGGTTGTCGTTTATTTTTCGGCATCGTGGTGTTTACCTTGTAAAAATATGAAACCTATTTTCATTAAACTTTCTGAATATTTTCAAGGAAGTAACATCATTTTTGGCATTGTTGATATTGCTCAATCGCCCACTTTAGCTCCTCGATATGGTATAAAATCAGTGCCGACAATTGCGGTTTTCCAAGATACTCGGTTAATCGATATTATTGCAGGAGAAGTACCATTTAATAGGGCATTAATGGTATTGGAGAAAACGCTCGGTAAGCGTTAATATTCAGCGAATATATTTAATAATAATGATAAGAAATTCATAATGTTAATATTGATATTAGAAGGGTTATTGATAGGCTGTCTACTCGGTTTGACGGGAGCTGGCGGGGGAATTCTTGCTGTTCCTGCTTTAATGGCAAGCCAAGGTTGGAGTGTTGCACTCGCTGCGCCTGTTGGGCTTCTAGCAATTACAATAGCGGCTTTTATCAGCGTTATTCAAGGGCTTATAAAAAAAAGTATTCGTTATAAAGCCGCAATTTGGATAGCATTATTGAGTATCCCTTCTGCTAAGTATGGTATTTACCTTGCCCATATTGTACCTTCAGTTTGGTTAACGCTTATTTTTAGCCTTGTTATGCTTTATGTCGGGGGGCGTATATTTTTCAATAGGGTTGATGAGCAAAATGATGCACATTGTTTAATTAATACAGAAACTGGGAAATTTATTTGGAACACTAAAACAGCGTTAATCTTTGGGGGGATTGGTGTCATTACAGGATTACTTACTGGTATGCTAGGTGTCGGTGGTGGTTTTATTATTGTTCCTGCATTGCGAAAGTTCACTAATTTGAATATGAAGAGTATTATTGCAACATCGTTAATGGTTATTTTCTGTATTGGTAGTATTAGTATTTTTATTAATGTTTTGAATGGGTTTCAATACCCTAAAGAAATTAGTATTATATTTATTGTCTCTTGTGTCATTGGTTTATTAATCGGTCGATTAATAATGCATTATATTTCCAATAGAACCATTCAAATGCTATTTTCAATTGTTGTTATTCTTGTCGCTTTAGGATTGATTTTATCAGTGCTGATTGAGCTAAAAGTTATTTAAAATATATTTTAAATGTCAATTTGTTTATTTAACATTTCTAATTCATGCGGTATGTCACTATTTTGAATTATCAGTCATTTATTCTTCTTAAAGAAAGTGAAATTGATTTATCTTCAAGCTCAAAACGGTATAATGAATAATCGCATATTTCTCCCTGATAATAGCCAAATGGATTACTAGCCTATTCTTCAGGGGATTCATTAAAGGTTGACTAGTATAATTATGACAAAACAAGATAGCTCAACAACGATAATTGATATAGCTAAACGTGCTAATGTAACTGATATTACAGTCTCTAGAGCATTTAATCATCCTGAGATGGTAAAGAAGGAAACTCGAGATAAAATATTAGCGATAGCACAAGAGCTCAATTATGTGCCAAATCTTTTTGCACGTAATCTGAAAAACAAAAATAGCCGCATAATAGGTGTGGTTACTGATAGCACATTTAACCCATTTTATATCGTACTGATTCAAACTGTCTCACGCTTAGCGAAAGAAAAAGGCTATCAAGTCATGATTTTTGATTCAGATAGTGATGAAAAAGCAGAAAAAACAGCAATCGAAACATTAGTCAGCTACAAAGCGAGTGGGATCCTACTATCGCCAGTTCGTGATGATAAAGACTATCAACCAAGTTACTTATCATTAATTGATCAACATAATGTGCCTTTAGTTTTTGTTGACCGTTCAATTTATGGTTATCAAAATAAGTATTCAGGGCTGTTTTTGAAAAACTTTGAAATTGGCGCTTTAACAGGAAAATTTCTTAACCAGCAGAATAGTGAAAACACACTGATTGTTTCAGGGCCAGAAGGATCTGAAATTAGTTTGTCTCGTTTAGCGGGTATATATGAAAATTTTCCAAATAGAAAAAATATTAATGTCTTATACAGCAGTTATATGTTTAATAAGAATGATGAAGATTATCTAAGAAAAAAAGTTCAAGAGCTTTATACACCAAATATGTATATTGTTGGGCTGAATGGAATTATCACGGCAGGGATGTATAAAATTATTTTAGAGCTAGGCCTTTCTTGCCGTTATTTTTCTGTAGATTTACCACCCTATGCAGATACTTACCATTTATCTATTTCTGGTGTACACCACGATTCAGTATATCTTGGTGAATTAACAACTGAGTTATTGTTTTCTGAAATAGAGCGAGATTCACATAAAGACCATAAAACAAAACAGATATTTGTTGATGGGAAACTTGTTGTTTATTAATAAGAGTTAGAAAGAAAGTCCGTTATGATTTTTATATGTACTCTAAAGAATTTGAGTTGTATATGAACACAGTCAACACCCATACAACTTGAAGTATGGCAATTATAGATAGGCAGGTAATGATACCTGCCTATCTTAATGGCGATGAGGTATTATTAATTTAGCGTTTCATTGAGCTAATTAAGGTAGCGCCCCAAATAATTAAACCTTTTACAATATATTGAACATAAGGTGAAATACCTAATAAATTTAAACCATTATTAAGTACGCCTAAGATCATTGCGCCAATCAGTGTGCCAATGATCATACCACGGCCTCCTGCTATTGAGGCGCCGCCGAGTACGACCGCAGCAATCGCATCTAACTCAAAGCCTACTCCTGCATTGGGTTGCCCACTCATTACTCGAGAGGTAAATATTAACCCAGCGAATGCAGCAGTAAAACCGCTAATAACGTAAACTAACATTTTATAACGTTCAACGCGGATACCACTGAGGCGTGCTGCTTCTTCATTACCACCAATAGCGTAAATATAACGGCCAAAAGAGACATGATTTAGTACAACATAGAAAATAAGATAAAGGCCAAGCATTAATAAAATAGGAACTTGAATTCCCATTAATTCTTCTCGTCCCCAAAAAGCAAACTCTTGAGGTAATCCTGAAACTGGGTAGCCACCGGTATAAATTAAGGCTAACCCTTTAGCAATAATCATGGCACCTAAGGTGACAATGATTGGCGGCATTTTACCGTAAGCGGCTAAAATCCCATTAATAAAGCCAAAAGCAACACCCGATAATAGTCCAAAAGCGATGGCTGCATAGGGGTCCATTCCATAATACTTCATTAAGCCTGCCATCAAGGTTCCAGACAGTGCCATAACAGCACCAACGGACAAGTCAATTCCACCTGTTAAGATAGCAAATGTCATACCGATAGCGATAATGGCATTAATAGAAACCTGACGAGCTATGGTCGAAAGGTTGTTTACAGTTAAAAAATGTTCATTAAAAATGGACATGCAGACAAATAAAAGAATTAAACCAACAAATGGTAAAAATGCAGGTATTTTTGTTAGCTTAGAAAAACTAAATTTATTTTTAGTTAATGGAATTGCACGTTGATTAGACATAGTCGTTATCCTATATAATATTGCCGGCCGCATGTACCATGATCTGAGTTGAGTTTATTTCGTCTCCAGTTAACTCAGCGGCAATTTCACCATCTCGAAAAACCAAAACCCTATCACTGACACCAATAACTTCTGGTAGCTCCGATGAAATCATAATAATGGAAATTCCTTTTTCAGTTAGAGAGCGCATTAATTGATAAATTTCTGATTTTGCCCCAACATCAATACCTCGAGTGGGTTCGTCGAAAATAAGAATTTTGGCTTGTTTATTTAGCCAGCGAGCAATAACAACTTTTTGCTGGTTTCCACCGCTTAAAGTAGAAACTGCAGTGTGAGGCTCTGGTGTTTTAACTTTTACTTGGGAAATTAAATCAATAGATAAAGTGAGTTCTTTTTTGTTTTGAATTAAAAATAATTTTTGAGCGTGATTGTTTAGCCATATATTTTCTTTAACGGAAAACGGCAATACAAGTCCTTGAGTTTTTCGGCTTTCTGGTAATAAACCGATACCTAATTGCAGTGCAGTCGCAGCTGATTTAACTTTAACTTCTTTGCCTTCTAAAACAACTTTTTTCTTGTAAGCCTTATCAGCACCAATCATGGCAAGAATAGTTTCTGTGCGACCTGAACCGACTAATCCAGCAAGCCCTAAAATTTCACCTTTTTTTAGTTGAAGGTGGTTAGTTGGGCTATATGAAAAACGCTGAACTTCCGCATCTAAGATGACTTCTTGCTCGTTAAATTGGCGTTTATGAGGGTAAATATTTTCAACTTCACGGCCAACCATCATTTCGATAATAACGTCTAAATCTGTTTCATCGACCTTACGCGACCCTATATATTGTCCATCGCGTAGTACACTGATGGTGTCACAGATTTCATAAATCTCTTCTAAATGGTGGGAAATAAAAAACATTCCAACCCCTTTAGCTTTTAAATCGCGCATTACATCGAATAAATGGTTTGCTTCATTGGGGGTTAATGTCGCAGTTGGCTCATCTAACACTAAAATTTTAGCATCCAAAGACAGTGCTTTTGCGATTTCAACAAACTGTTGTTCTGCAATACTTAAATGGCTAATGGGTTCATCAACATTGATGTTTACACCCAGCTCAGCTAGGATTTCCTGCGATTTTTTTCGCATTAATTTTCTATCTAATAAACCAAACTTATTTTTCAGCTCTCTATTTAAAAATATATTTTCAAAAGCATTTAAATAAGGAATAAGAGAGAATTCTTGGAAAATAATACCTACGCCTGCTTTTATTGCATCTCTGTAGTTATGAAAGGTGTGTTCTTTGCCTTCAATCAGAATTTGTCCGCTATCAGGTTTATGTATTCCACATAACACTTTCATTAGCGTTGATTTACCTGCGCCGTTTTCACCTAATAATGCGTGAACTTCCCCCTTTTCTAGGGAGAGATTAATATTATCTAACGCCTTAACCCCAGGGAAAGTTTTACTGACATCTTTTAATGCTAATAATTGCATCATATTGCTTCCCTATATTTCTCAACTGCTTAAAAATGGGTAACAAAGCCATTTGGAATTTTTATTCCAATATGCATTTAATAATTAATATTTATGAAAATGTATTGCACCGAACATCAGAAATACAGGTGCAATACATCGGTTATTGATAACTAACGATTACCAGTGAAAGTCTTTAGCATTTGTTTTGTCAATCAATTTAACATCAATTGGGACTTCTTTAGGGACATTGGCGCCCCAGTATTTTGCTAAGCCCATAGCTAAACCAATACGAACTTGGTCACGAGGGAATTGCGCTGAAGTAGCAATAAATGGCGAGTTACCTTTGGCAATCTCAGCAACCGCTTCAGGAGAACCGTCAACACTCACTAATTTGACATCACGGCCAGAAGACTCAATCGCTGCTAATGCACCTAAAGAACCGACATCGTTAACACTGAAGATCCCATTGAGGGTCGGATTTGCTTGCAACATGTTTTCTGTCACATTCATCGCAGTATCGCGTTCTTGTTTACCGTTCAATTTAGTTACGATTTTAATATTTGGGTATTCTTTCATTGCCGCTTCAAAGCCACGAACACGCTCAAGAATTGGTACAACAGGGATACCATCTAAAATTGCCACTTCGCCTTTGCCGCCTAGTGCTTCACCTAAACGTTTACCTGCCATTAAGCCAGCATCATAGTTTTTAGAACCAACGAAAGAGTCAATTGGGCCATTTGCTTGAGCATCAATGGCGATAACTACAACTCCCGCTTTTTTCGCTGCCAGTACAGCCGTTTCTGCACCAACGCTATCTGCCGGGTTTATTAACAGAATATCGATTTTTTTCTGTAACATATCTTCGATATCACTGGTTTGTTTTGATACATCATGAGCTGCATCAGAAATGTATAGTTGTGCGCCCATATCACCCGTTGCGCTCTCTAAGGCTTCCTTCATGGTGACAAAATATTCATTGTTTAATTCTTGAAATGACATACCCACTGAAACTGGCTTAGCGGTAGCGTTAAATGCCATACCTAAAGTCAGTACACTTGCAGCGACAGCTAACTTTTTAAATTTACTCAGCATAAGATGTTCTCCTAAAAGAGCGTTTAATTATATGTAGGGTTTTTACTTATTTAGTGTTTATTTGAATTATCAATTATTACTGCCAGTTAAAACATGTTTATGGCTTGATGACGACTTTAATTGAGTCTGCCGATTTCGCCATGACAAAAGCTTCTTCCCACTCATCGATGGAATAGAAGTGAGTAACGATATCATCAGCGCTAACTAAGCCACGGCTAAACAGGTCTATAGCAACTTCATAACTATATGGGCCTAAGTGGGCTCCGCGGATATCGAGTTCTTTGCGGTCACCAATGATTGACCAGTCAACAGTTGTTTCTTTACCGAATACGCTAAATTCCACGAAACGGCCAAGTTTGCGGATCATTTCTAGTCCTTGAGTAACACCAATTGGCGCGCCCGTTGCTTCAATATAAACATCACAGCCATAGCCTTCCGTCATATCTTTAACTAATTTAATGGCATCTTCTTTCAGTGGGTTGATAACAACATCAGCACCAAATTTCTTTGCTAATTCAAGGCGTTCATCAATCGCATCGATAACAACCAGTTTTTTCGGTGTTTTTAATTTGGCGACTTGGATCATACACAGCCCTAGTGGGCCTGCACCCGCAATGACGACGACGTCATTTAAATCGATATCACCACGGCGTACAGTGTGGATAGCACAAGCCATTGGCTCAATTAATGCGGCATCTTTATCAGATAGTTCATCAGGGATTTTATGGATAATAGCGCGTTCTGAAAAACGCATATATTCAGCCATACCACCGTCGGCAACTTCTTTTTGGAAACCGTAAATATCATGGGTTTCACACATCCAGTATTTACCTGATTTACAGAAACGGCATTCCCAACATGGGACAATTTGTTCTGCTAAGATGCGATCGCCGATTTTCAATTTGAATTTTTCAGCGGAGCCTTCACCTAGCTCAGCAACGCGGCCATAAAACTCATGGCCAGGAACTACTGGGGCTTTGATCCATGGGTCATCACCCCAAAACATTTGAGCACCATCGTTGGCTTTACAGTCACCCGCACAGATCCCGCATCCATCAACTTTGATGACAACTTCTCTAAATCCTGGCGTTGGTCTTTTAATATTTTCAAAGCGATAATCATGTGGGCCATGACAAACAACAGCTTTCATTTTTTCAGGTAGGTTACTCATGTTCTAAGACCTCTTTCTAGTTGTTAACCCTAATGTTGACGTCAACATTAAGCGTTTTTTTATAACGCATTTGCTTTAGTTTTTTAACGCTTAACTATCAATATTGATATGTATGTAAGAAAAATGGTTGTTTAATGTTATAGATAAAATAAATTTTTTTTAATATGACGACGTCGTCATTTTTGAAAGTAAGTATCTTAAAAACTAAAATTTGTGATTCAAACCCTAATCTTAGTCACTTAATTGAGTACTTTCATTGGGAAATGAGACTGCCGAAATTGACTCTGTAACATGATGAAAATCTTAATTCATTCCTTGTTTTGTTTTTTTAGAAATGAATATGAAGTCGAGTATAATTATTTTAACTATTTTCAGAAGCGGATAATTCATGCAAAAACATTTCAGCTCACACTTTTGAATGAAAACAAATTTAAACTACATTTAATAAAGAGATATTGAATGGCTAATAGGCCATTATTTTTAATTTATAAAATTTAATTTAAAAAAATAAATAAAGTAATGAGTCATTTTGATACGCTGTCATAATATTTTTTGCAGATATACCTATGGGTGTGAAAAAAATAGCTTTATACCTCGTAATTGTATTTTGCCAATTAAACAAAGTATAAAGCTAAATAGAGCCAAAGTTTAACTTCATTTTGTCAATAAAATCATTTTATTACAGCGTAAAGGGTGTGAGGGAGACTCACACCCTTGTGCTAGACAATCATTGGTGCAATGATAAAGCCGAAAGCGACACCGGCAATAATTCCACCTAGCCCTGGTAACATAAAGGGATGATTTAAAATATATTTTCCGACTCGAGTAGACCCAGTAGAGTCGAATTCAATGGCAGCTAATGATGTTGGGTAAGTGGGTAAGACAAATACCCCGGTGACGGCGACAAAAGAGGCCAAAATTGCCCATGTCGGGACATCTAAGGCAATGGCTAATGGAATTATTAATGGTGTTGTGGCACCTTGCGAATATAACAAGGCACAGGTCAAGAACAGAACTAAAGCCAATAAAATAGGATATGCAGATAATACATCTCCCGCGATGGCCTTGATTTGGTCCATATGGGCATCAACAAAAGTGGTACCTAATGTCACAATTCCGAGGATCACTGCAAGAGAACTCATTCCTGAACGGAATGTTGGTGCTAATACAATGGAATCCGGTGATGTTTTACAGAAAACCACCATCAAACATGCTGCACTTAGCATACAAATGATGATGATATCTCGTGTTCCCATCGGCTTACCGATATCAAAACCGGGACGTAATTGTGGGAATGCAGCGAGGATCACGATAGCAATCGTGGCAATAATGAATAGAACAACAGAGAATTTTTCTCTCGTTGTGCTCTCGCCTTTTTTCTCTTCGTATTTATGAACTAAGCCTTTTTGTAAACGTTCTAAATAGACCTCATCGTTTTCAAGTTCGCAGCCCTGACGTGATGCAATAAAAGCGGCAACCATGGCAGCAACAAAAGAGGCGGGTAAACAGACTGACATAACCACAATAAACGTGATGCCGTTACCTTCCATAATGGTCAGCATCGCGGCCATTGCGGCACTGATTGGAGAACCGGAAATCGCAATTTGTGAAGCAACCACTGAGCCTGCTAATGTTCTAGATGGTCGGATGCCCGAATCTTTCGCAATTTCTGCTATCACAGGCAGCATAGAAAACACAATGAAACCTGTACCAGCCATGATAGTCATCACCCAAGTGGTGATTGGCGCTATAATGTTTAGATACTTAGGATTTTTACGCATAAATTTACTGGCTAGGCGGACTAGATAATCCATCCCGCCCGCAGCTTGTAATGCAGATGCTGCTACCACAACTGTCATAATAATCAGAATAACATCAACAGGTGGTGAACCTATAGGTAAACCAAATCCGATAGTTAATACCGCTAATCCTAACCCACCACAGAGTCCTATACCTATTCCGCCCATGCGTATACCAAAGAATATTGCACCTAATACAACAATGATTTCTAGCCAAACCATAATCGTCTCCAATAGACAATATATTGTCATTAGTAATATTAAAAAATTAATTTTTGATAGTTGATATAAGTTAAATATTTTTATTTATGATTAAATTTTGTTTTCCGACTCTGTTTTCATACCAGTGAATACTTGCTCTGACCAATGAGCTGGTTGAGTCGATATATTTATCTGGATAACTATTAATTTCATTTTCAAGAATGACGGGAACCTCGGTGCAGCCAAGTACAATAATTTCGGCACCTCGGGAAAATAAAATTTCAGCTTGCTGTTTCATAATGGATTCAGCAATTTTTTTATTTCCTGATTTTAATAAATAAATGCTTTCCATTACATTTTCTTGGCTTTTTTTATCAGGAGTAATGCAGTTTAAATGTTTGTTCTCTATGTTTTTTTGATATAGTCCCATATACATAGTGGCATTTGTTGCAAGTAATCCGATATTTTTTTTCTTGGTTGCTAGTACTTCTTTCATTGTCGTTTCAACAATGCTTAGCATGTCGACATGGCAAACTTTTTTTAGTTCACTAAACCAAAAATGTGCTGTATTACAAGGTATAACAATACATTCGGCCCCGGCACTTTCTAGTTTCTTTAAATAGTCAGTCATTAAAGGTAAAGGTGATTCACCATGGTTTAATAGCGCTTCTGTTCGATCTGGTATATCAGGAATAGATGATATAATTAAAGGGATATGCTCTTGGTCTCTATTTGCTACGGTATAGCTTACAAATTTATTAAATAAATCAACAGTAGCGGCAGGCCCCATACCACCTAATACACCAATTAAACCTTTCATTTTAATACCCCTGCATTTCATTAGCCTTTTTATAAAATAAAAATCAATAAATGCTTATCTTTCTTCATTTATTTAACATATTGGTTAATATTCAAGTGATTATTAACTTACTTATTGCTGCTTAACTTTTGGTTAATATTTATCAATGTTTGTCTTGGATGAGAAATGCAAGTAAGTATGGTTTGATGCAAGATACGCATTAAGAACTTTCATTCAAAATAAAAATATTTTTATAAATTGCTCTGAAGGCCTGAATAGACTAGGTTTTATGAATTAAATAAATTAAATGAAAATTATTTTTGATTTTTGTTAATGTTTTAAATGGTAGGGCTATGCATAATACAAATAACGCTATTACAAATTTAGCTTTGTTATTTAACTAGTCATTAACTCAAAATATCAATAAAAATACTTTTAGTTTTTTATATTTTAACAGCAAGTCAATTTAAGGCTTAATAAGATGAAAAATATAGAAACAAAATGGCTATATGATTTTTTAACTCTAGAATCATGTCGACATTTTTCTCATGCAGCAGAACAGCGGAGTATTTCTCAGCCCGCATTTAGCCGTCGTATTAAAGCTTTAGAGGAAGCCATTGGCGTTGAATTATTTGATAGAACGACTTCCCCTTTACAGTTGTCTGAAGAGGGCAAAATTTTTCATTCTCAAGCGCGTAGTTTATTACAACAACTGGAATGTAACTTAAATGAACTATCCGGTCACAATGTATTGAGCCTACCGAATATTAAAATTGCCGCCGCTCATTCGTTGTCACTGACATTACTGCCTAAATTGGTTCATGGGCTGTCTGGTTACGGTGAGGAGTTTGTTTACCATGTTGAAGCCATTGATGTGGTGCAAGTTGTGAACACATTGAGAGAAGGGAAAAGTGATTTTATTATCTCATTTTATGATGAAGATTTAATGCAATCCCCATTTTCCTCATTGAATGTATTTGAATCTGAATTATACCCAATTTGTGCAGCGGATGAGCATGGTAAGCCGCTATTTGATATCTACCAACCTCAAGTGCCATTGCTGAATTACACCAGTGCTTCATATATGGGGAGGTTAGTTAATCGTCGGTTAAGTGAATTTGGTGCGATCAATTCGAAAACACTTTTCATGTCATCAATGAGTGAGTTATTAAAAAATATGGCTTTGGATGGCCATGGAATAGCATGGTTACCCATTTATTCCGTAGTGAATGAATTAAAAGAGAAAAAGCTAGTTTGTTTGGAGACCCCTGAATTAACAATACCTATCCAAGCGTATATTTACCGCATGGATACACGACTAAATAAAACCGCAGAGGACTTTTGGCGCATTTTGAAAAAGAATATCCCTGAGGATTTACGGAATTTGTCGTAGTAGAAGGGGCTTTTTCATTATCACCTCTACAATTTGTTAGGCAGAATTTAATTATAGTTGTCTTATTTTTTAAGGGAAGCGAACAAATCAGAGGTGGATAAATCAATGAAATTGTCATTTCCTTGGGAGATCACATGCTATGTCCACCTAAATGGGGCTGATATGAGGGCGAGTTGAATTTAGTTGAGTTGAAATTGGGCGAGTGTTGACCTCAGAGAGATACAAAGCAAAAACCCGCCTTTTGGGCGGGTTCTTTGAATAAGTGGTGCCCGGACTCGGAATCGAACCAAGGACACGGGGATTTTCAATCCCCTGCTCTACCGACTGAGCTATCCGGGCAACGGAGCGTATTAAACCTGATTTCATTGGTTGAGTCAAGGCGCTTTCAATAAACTTTTGACTGTATGCGCTTTTTTTCAACATGTTAGCTAGTTTTTAATCGAAAACACATAAAATTATTAAGGTTAATGACTAATGCCAGCCTTAAATCAGATTTTGGCTGGCATTCACTATTGGAAAATTTTAACGTAGATAATTTTTCTGTGCTTTGTTCACTTTAATCAGGTAATTACGTGACTCAGTTGCAGGGTGCTTAGTGGACAAGGTTTCATACACTTCACCCGGTTCTAAATTATTAATACGCTGCGCGGCTTGCTTTTTATCGCTGTGGAACACCCGCAGAACGCTGCCTGCGCCGCCATTATATGCGGTAATAACAGCATAACGGCGTGAGGTTTGATTACGAATATCGCCTAAGTAGCTGTTTTGCAATATAGCTAAGTAAGCCGTACCCGTGTCAATATTTTTTTCTGGGTCAAACAAATAGCTACGGCTAGGAACACCAGATTTCCCTTGTGAGCGGAAAACATCTTTGCCGGCGGTATTTGGCATAATTTGCATTAAACCAAGCGCATCAGAGCGGCTAACTGCATAAGGGTTGAAACTCGACTCAATTTGCATGATCGCGAGGATTAATGACTCATCAACACCATATTTGGCCGCAGATTTCTTAATATAAGGTAAGTATTTATGAGCCCGTTTATCTAAATGGTTTGGTACTAATTGCATAGTCACGGACCAAACAATATTCATACCAGACTGTCTGCGCTGCATTTTATTTTCAATCAGATAATCAGCAAACTTTGTGGCTCTCCATTCCCAACGAATCGCTTCTCCTGTGTTATCGAGCACTTGGCCAAATAAAAAGGGTTCTTTGCTATGAGGAATATCATTGATATCAGAATAGAGGTCAATGGAATTGGGGTCGTCCCCCATTAATAAGGTGGTGACAATGGCTTTCTTTAAGTGCTGTGAAGGCTCTACCGCTGAAATAGTCTCAACCGTAATGGTCCCTGCATCAAAATTAATATGGCTACGAGTTCGGTATTCATCGGTATATTTTACGTAGTCTTTTGGACCCGCAATTAATACTTCTTTAATGCCCCAAATATTTTCAATATTGTGGGCAAATTGACTCATTAGTATATCGAACCCATTGGTATCTTTGACATAATCAGGGTTAAAGTCAGATTTTTGCTTGCTAGAACAAGAAATAATTAGAGGGATCAACAAACTCAGCGCAAATAGTTTTTTCATACGATTCACAGTCTTGGGGCAAAAGTCTACCTACTAAGTAGGTAGACAAACAGATTATTTTTCAGGTGTATAGCCATCAATATGGATATCGTGGCCTTCAAACAAGAACTTAATCATTTCTTGTTCTAACATTTTACGGTCATCAGGGTTCATCGTATTAAGTTTCTTTTCATTAATGAGCATGGTTTGCTTTGCCATCCACTGGCTCCACGCCTCTTTTGAAATCTCGTTAAAAATACGTTTTCCTAACTCACCTGGGTAAAGCTGAAAATCTTGCCCATCTGCATCACGTTGTAAAAATGTACAAAAAATGGTTCTACTCATTAATTTTTCCTCAAATATCAGGTAGTAAGGCGAGCTGTTTTAGTAAACTTTCAACTGGGGCAGCAAGGCCGATAGTTGCGCCTAAGTGTAAGTTATACCAGAGTCCTTTGCCTTCATCCATGGCAGAATTAAATGCCTGAATCTTAACTTTTACAGGGATAATATCTAAATGAAAATGGCTAAATGTGTGACGGAAAGAAATTAATTGCTCTAATTGAGTATACTCAAAGCCAGATTCGTTCAGCCAATCATTGAGTTGCTCTAAAGAATCAAACTGTGGAAAGGCAAATAACCCCCCCCAAATACCGGATGGTGGGCGTTGTTCTAACCAAACATCATCGTCGTGCTGAATAATTAGAAACCAAGCACTCTTTTCAGGGATTTTCTGTTTTGGTTTTTTACCTGGGTAGTTTTGCCATGAATGATTAGCATAGGCCATACAGCCAAAATTAAGCGGGCATAGTTCGCATTTTGGTTTACTGCGAGTGCAGATCATTGCGCCTAAATCCATCATCGCTTGGTTAAAAAATTCAACTCCCACTTGTGGGGTGACATCAGTGCTGATTTCCCACAAACGGTTTTCGACTTCTTTTTTACCCGGCCAGCCATCAACCGCATAAGCTCGAGCTAATACGCGTTTAACATTACCATCGAGGATAGGGTAATGCTGTTTTTGCGATAATGATAAAATTGCCCCAGCAGTGGACCGGCCAACCCCTGGCAGCGCTAAAACCTCATCAAATGTAGTGGGAAATGAGCCACCATATTGAGTCGCGATCACTTGAGCGGCTTTATGGAGATTTCTAGCCCGGGCGTAATAGCCGAGCCCTGTCCATAAGTGCAAAACTTCATCAAGAGGAGCGTTGGCAAGGGCGGTCACATCCTCAAAGCGAGAGATAAACTTCTCAAAATAAGGGATTACAGTACTCACTTGGGTTTGTTGCAGCATAACTTCTGATAACCAAACATGGTAAGACGATTTTTCCTGTTGCCATGGCAACGTCTTACGACCATATTTGTGATACCAGTTAAGTACTGCAGATGAAAATTGTTGAGCTTCCATTAATAATTTTATTTTTTATTGATATTTCCAGTCATGGTAGGAATTGCAACATAGACGAAGGGGGCTGTAAACCGCTATTGTGTTGTTTAGTGTAAAGTTAGCGAATTATCAACTGCATCCTTGTGGAAGTTTTGCTAAACTCCGATATCCATCATGCCTCAAGAGTAAAGTTAATCACTACAACTTGGGCATTTAGGGCTGTAAATTGATAGGTTTAGTAACCAATCACCTTATAAACTTGATTGTTGGCACATTAACTTAATTGGGCACTCATTTTAGAACCTTTATTATGATCAATAATGTTATCTCCCCCGAATATAATGAAGATGGGCGGGTTATGCGCCGAGTCCGTAGTTTTGTCCGCCGTCAAGGGCGCCTGACAAAACGTCAGGAAGACGCATTAGAAAAAGAATGGGCAGAAAAAGGCATCGATTTTATCAATGAACCTTTTGATTTTGCCAAAGTATTTAATAACTCAAATCCAGTTACCTTGGAAATTGGGTTTGGGATGGGCGCCTCATTGGTGACCATGGCATCTCAAAATGCAGATAAAAACTTTTTAGGTATTGAAGTTCATGCTCCCGGTGTTGGCGCATGTTTAGCATCAGCAAAAGAAGAAAACGTCACCAATTTACGGGTGATGTGCCATGATGCAATAGAAGTTTTAGACTGCATGATCCCAAACGGCAGCCTTGCGATGGTTCAGTTATTTTTCCCTGACCCATGGCATAAAGCGAAACATAATAAGCGCCGTATTGTGCAAGTTCCGTTTGCAGAAAAAATTCGTAGCAAACTAGCTATCGGCGGTGTTTTCCATATGGCAACAGATTGGCAGCCTTATGCAGAGCACATGCTTGAAGTGATGACGAGTGTCGAAGGGTATAAAAACTTATCACCATCAGGTGATTACGTTCCTCGTCCAGAAACAAGACCAGAAACAAAATTTGAAAAGCGCGGCCAGCGGTTAGGGCACGGTGTATGGGATTTAATGTTTGAGAGGATCAAATAATGGCTAAACAACCACGTAGTCGTCGTTTACGTAAAAAATTACGCTTGGATGAGTTCCAAGAGTTAGGCTTTACTGTTAAGTGGAGCTTTAAAGAAGGTACGCCGATTGAGGAAGTTGACAGCACCGTTGACCAACTGATTGCAGAAGCGATTGAACCGAATGGTTTGGCGTTTGAAGCAAGTGGCTATATGAACTGGGAAGGGATCGTTTGCTTACAAAAAATTGGCAAATGTACCGAAGAGCACCGTCAAATTGTTGAAAATTGGCTAAAATCAAAAGGCATGAATGACGTCGTCGTTTCTGAGCTGTTTGATGTTTGGTGGGAAGAATAATTTTATTGAGTCAATCTCAATAAATAAACTGAGCTTTCAGTCGCTTGAAGAGGCATCCAAAAATTGGGTGCCTTTATTTTCTGTTGCAAATACTATCTGGAGTCAACGTCTTGAGCGCCATGCTTTCTAACCAGCTACTCAACGATATCCTAGACCAAGTTCGCCCACTGATTGGGCAAGGTTGTGTTGCAAATTATATTCCTGCTTTAGGTTGCGTACCTTCCCACCATTTAGGCATTGCGGTATCCACGATTGACGGTGATATTTTCACCGCAGGGGACGCATATCAACGTTTTTCAATTCAATCTATTTCAAAAGTATTAAGCCTCACGCTTGCAATGACACGTTATGAGGAAGAGGAAATTTGGAGCCGCGTAGGTAAAGAACCCTCAGGGCTACCCTTTAATTCGTTAATTCAAATTGAAATGGAAAAGGGGATACCTCGAAACCCGTTTATCAATGCGGGAGCCATTGTTATTGCTGATATGTTGCAATCACGCCTAAGCGCACCTA
Source organism: Providencia sp. PROV048 (assembly GCF_033688165.1). NCBI lineage: Bacteria > Pseudomonadati > Pseudomonadota > Gammaproteobacteria > Enterobacterales > Morganellaceae > Providencia > Providencia sp. PROV048. The sequence goes on from NZ_CP096360.1 coordinate 948,349, forward strand.
AACAGCGCATGCTAGAGTTTGTCCGAAAGTTGTCCTGTGAACCGGATATCAGTTATGACACGGTTGTCGCTCGTTCAGAATTGGAACACGCCAGTCGTAATGCAGCCATTGCTTATCTTATGAAATCTTTTGGAAATTTTGAAAATGATGTTTTAACGGTTCTCGAAACTTATTTTCATTATTGCTCTCTAAGTATGAACTGTGTTGAATTAGCGAGGTGTTTTTCCTATTTAACATCGCAAGGGATGTCATCTTGCTCCATTGACCCCATCATCACGCCACTACAATCAAGGCAAATCAACGCATTAATGATGACTTGTGGTATGTATGACGGTTCTGGTGAGTTTGCATTTCGGATAGGAATGCCCGGCAAGTCTGGTGTTGGTGGCGGTATTGTTTGTGTGGTTCCAAACCAATTTACCGTAGCGGTTTGGTCACCTGAGCTAGACTCGGCGGGGAACTCTTTAGTCGGCTGTGCGGCTTTAGAGTTATTATCGAAACGAATTGGGCGTTCTGTTTTTTAATTAATGCTCTACTAGGAGATTTTATGTTACGCCATACATTAATTGCATTTTCACTCCTTGCTTGTGCGACGAGCCAAGCTGCAGATTATAACTGTTCTGTGACACCAAAGGATGACATCGTTATGACACCTGAAAGTGTGCAAGTTATTGGTGCAAGTGGCGATTTAAAAATTACGCCAAATGGTGATATCACGCTTAACGGTAAAAATGTTGCTGCAACAGAGGCCCAAAAGCAGCAAGCTATTCGTTACCAAGCCTCTATCCGTCAGGATTTACCTTGGATAAAACAAGAATCAGAAAAAAAATTATCAACTTCAAGGGAAACGATAGACAAAGTTGTTGTTAAAGTGGTTGGTAGCGATAGCAATATCCGTAACCGGTTAACAAAACTAGAAAAAGAGCTTAATGGGCAAATCAATCAAATTATTGAGACTCGTCCTAATGGTTATGTGTTTCACCATGAAGCCATGAAAACTGTTGAAACGAAAGGGCGCGAGCTAGTTAATGAAAGCCTAGGTGGTATTTTACAAGACAGCATCAACGAAATGGGGCGCAAGCAATTGTTATCAGGTGGTGACGCCAGTAAAGCGCTACAAGGTATGTTAGGGAACTTAGGTGGGTTACAGCAAGAGCTCGAATCTGAATGGAAAAAACAAGAGAAAAGTTTCCAGCAATTTGGCCAACAAGTTTGTTCTAAAGTGATTTCAATAGAACAACAGCGCGCTTCGTTACTTAATTCAATCAAAAGTAGCTGATAGCGCTAAAATCATAAATAACCTTATGAACAGTAATGTATTTTTTGTACATTACTGTTTTTTATTTAGCGATATTATCGTCATCATCAATTTGTGTGATATTAATTCCATTAATGGGAATGAAAATGAAATTGATTCTTATTTGATTGACATCTAAGCCACTCACTTTACAATGCGGGTTTGGCTTAATGACTAAATTGGGATCATTTAAATGAAAAAATTCATACCTGCTCTGCTTGTTTCTGTGTTGTCATTCTCTGCGCCTATCGCTCTAAGCGCTGAATCTACCACTTTCACGCCAAATGCGGTGATAGCGCAAGGTGCGGAGAAAGTAACGATCAAACACTTATCAGGTGAAACTGAAGTCGTGAAAAAACCACAAAAAGTGGTTCTGTTTGATTTTGGTGTTTATGACTCAATGCAAAAACTCGGCTTAGGCGACAAAGTTGTTGCACTCCCAACAGGCAATGCTCCCGCTTATATAAAAGGCAGCATTCCTGCATCAATGGAAAATGCAGGTGGAATGAAACAACCTGATTTAGCCAAAATCGCGCAATTAAAACCTGACCTGATTGTGATCACGGGTCGTCAAGGTAAGTCTTATGATGAGTTATCAAAAATTGCACCCACTATTAATTTAGGTTCTGATAGCAAACACTATATTGATTCTGTGAAAGCCAATATTGGTGTGATTGGCGAACTTTATGGTAACCAAAAAGCGGTTGATGAGCAGTTAGTCCAATTAGATAAAGTCATCGCAGACGCCCAGAAGAAAGCGGCTGATTCCAATAAAAAAGTTTTAGTATTGATGCATAATGACGGCAAATTAATTCCAAATAGCCAAGCCGTTGTTTACAGCGTTGTGAAAGCGCAACGCGCTGACCTACCGGTTGATGAAAGTGCAGATAAAGCAAAACGCCGTGTAGTGGATACCAAAACTATTGCTCAAGCGAATCCAGACGTGATCCTGATTGTTGACCGTAGCGAAGCGATTGGTGCAGGTAAACTGGATAAAACGATATTTGAAGACAGCAATATTCAAGAAACCAAAGCTTATAAAGACGGCAAAATTACTTACCTGCAATCTGACTTATGGTATTTGTCAGGTGGTGGTTTAGTTAGCTTAACTGAACAAGTTAATGCGGTGGTGAATGCTCTATAACAGATATCTGCCACTGTCTTATTGATGGTGGCAATATGTATTACCTCAATTGTTATTCTTGTCTATTTCATTTTTATCTCTAAACAAAAGCCCACGTCAAATAAAGTGGGCTTTCATCTAATTTATAAGTGAAATGATTTATAAATAAATCGAATAACCGCTACTCTTCACCTAAAAATAACTCTAATAGGGAATTGAGAAACAATTTTCCATGCTCTGTGATCTGCCATTTATTCACGGTTTCTGTGATATAGCCTTTAGCTAAGGCTTCATCAATGGCCGCTCTAACTGTTGATTCTGGTAACCCTGTATATTGGGTAAATTCAGCGCGAGGCATAGCTTCAAGCAGGCGAAAGCGGTTCATGAAATATTCAAATGGCCTATCGGAGGCATCAACATCATAGGATTGGTGCATATAACGTCCCTCCATATAACCTCGAGGGTGTTTTGTTTTTACGGTTCGTAAAATTTGACCATCTTCAAAAGAAATTTTTCCATGAGCACCACAACCGATACCTAAATAGTCACCAAAGCGCCAGTAATTGAGATTGTGTTGGCATTGGTAACCAGGTTTAGCATAGGCGGATGTTTCATATTGCTGATAACCTGCCGCGCTCAATAATTTATGGCCTTCGGTGTAAATATCCCACAGAGTATCGTCATCGGGTAATACCGGAGGGCGTGAGCCAAATTGAGTGTTGGGTTCAATGGTTAATTGGTACCAAGACAGGTGCGGAGGTGCAAGTTCAATGGCTTGGCGCAGGTCAGATAAACCTTCAACTTGAGTTTGCGCAGGTAATCCATGCATTAAATCGAGGTTAAAGCTTCTTAAATTAAGATTAGTGGCCAACTGAGCGGCGCGTTTCGCTTCATCAGCGCCATGAATACGCCCTAAAGTGATTAATTTGTCATTACCGAAACTTTGTACACCAATAGAAATACGGTTGATTCCTGCCGCTTGGTAACCTGCAAAACGGCCAGCCTCAATAGTGCCGGGGTTTGCTTCCATGGTGACTTCTGCGTGAGGGTCTAAATCAACTCTCTGACGTACGCCATCCATTAATGCTTGCATTGACTCTGCACTTAATAAACTGGGCGTTCCACCCCCAATAAAAATGGTTTTTACCGAACGCCCAGCAACTAATTTTGCATCAATGTCTAAATCGGCCAATAAGTGCGCCACATATTCTTGCTGAGGGATTTCCCCTTTAAGTGTGTGTGAGTTGAAGTCACAATAAGGGCACTTTTGCACACACCAAGGGATATGGATATACAGGCTCAGCGGAGGTAATTTAAGCATTCTTTAGCACATCCAACATCATTGTGAGTGCTCTTCCACGATGTGAAACGGCTTGTTTTTCTGCTTTAGTTAACTCTGCTGAGGTGCAACCTAATTCAGGAACATAAAATATTGGGTCATAACCGAAGCCGCCTTGGCCTTTGCGTTCATGAGTTATGACACCGTGCCAGCGACCATGAAAAACCAACGGCGTTGGGTCTTCTGCATGGCGTAAATAGACCAGAACGCAGTTGAATTGAGCCTGACGTTGGTCGTCAGGCACATTTTTCATTGCTTCGAGTAATTTTATCAGGTTTTGCTCATCGGTCGCATCTTCCCCCGCATAACGTGCGGAGTAAATCCCCGGCGCGCCACCAAGTGCATCAACGGAAATTCCTGAATCATCAGCAATTGCGGGTAACCCGGTTTGCGCTGCTGCATGGCGCGCTTTTAGGATCGCATTTTCAATAAAGGTTAAGCCCGTTTCTTCAGCAGATTCAACACCTAATGAGGTTTGTGCGACGATATCCATCCCAAAATCACGTAGTAGGTCAGCTAACTCATTCACTTTTCCGGGGTTACCAGTGGCTAAAACAACTTTTTGCATTATTTAAAACTCGTTTTTACATAATACCAATGGAATACATCATTGCAGTTAATGATGGGTCAATCATCAGTGAGATATCAACACGCAGATAATTCAGTGCAATTAAAATAAACATGACAATCATTGCGGAGAAATCTAACCCGCCCATAGCAGGGATGATACGGCGAATTGGCGCCATTAAAGGTTCTGTTAATTGGTATAATAAATAGTCTACAGGGTTACGGCCTTGGCTGACCCAGCTTAAAATTGCACGGATTAAAATCATCCAAAAAATCAATTTACCAGTATAGGTTAATAATAAAATCAGCCCCATAGGCAAAATACTTATGCCTAAAATAGGGAGCAAGTTAGTCGCCCACATACCAAAAATAATAGCTGCAATGGCTAAAATAAATGCCACAACCACTGAAGCGGTATCTATCGCGCCAAAAGAAGGAATGACTCGGCGCAATGGTGCGACGATAGGCTGTGTTGCTTTGACAACAAATTTCGAAAAGGGATTGTAAAAATCTGCACGCACCCACTGCATCCATACGCGCAGTAGTAATACAAAAATATACAGTTGAATCAGGGTAGTAACGACGAATACTAAGGTCTGCATGGTGAGTTCCGCGATTAATTTAAAAAAGTTTTTCCATTTCTTCCGCTCTATTTATTGCGCTTTGCATTGCATCGGCAACAATCTGCGGAAGATTTCCATTATAAAATTGCTCTAAAGCCATCGCGGTGGTACCGCCTTTAGAGGTGACTTGTTCACGTAGAGTCGAAAAAGCCGTGTCATTTTGTGACTTAGCAAGTTCTACAGCCCCCTCAATCGCATGAAGAACGAGCTCTCTAGCTTGTTGTTTATCATAACCGAGTTGCTCTGCTTTTTGCTGCATTGATTCCATAAATAGAAAAAAATAGGCAGGAGAGCTACCAGTAATAGCAATAATGTTATTGATTTCTTGTTCTTGTTGGCACCAAATCGTCGAGCCGACACTTTGCATAAGTTCTTGTGCAAATTGTTTGTCTTGCTCTGAAACTTTCCCTTGAGCAAATAGCCCACTAACGCCTTTTCCTACCAATGATGGCGTGTTTGGCATGATGCGCACTAAATTCAGCGAATGAGCGAAATAGTCGTTATAACGTTCTGCTGGGATCCCAGCCGCAATGGTTAGGACTAATTTTTGCTCAAAATCAGCCGCATTTTGTAGTGGTTCACATACTTCTTTCATCATTTGCGGCTTAACTGCAAGGACAATCACATCTGCAGCTTTAACAGCGGCTAAGTTATCATGACTGCTGATAATGCCATATTGTTCAGCCAGTTTATCTCGACGCACAGGTGTAGGAGAACACACCGTGATCATCGATGCAGGGTAACCATGGTTAACCAGCCCAGCAATGATGGCGTGAGCCATATTTCCGGCGCCGATGAAGGCAATTTTACGATGTTGCATTCTGTTCTCCTATTTATTGGTGATATTGGCGCGCGCCAAAAATAGCGGTTCCTATGCGAACAAGTGTTGAACCGCAATGGATTGCTGCACGCATATCATCAGTCATCCCCATTGAAAGGGTGTCAACCGTGGGATAAGTGTTTTTTAATTGCTCAAATGCCTCATTCATTTGATGAAACGCAGCACATTGGCGTTCATAATCCGTTTCAGGTGCCGGGATCGTCATCAGGCCGCGTAACACTAGGTTTGGCATAGTAGCGACCTGTGCAGCAAGTTCTGCGACTTCTGCTAGTGTTATACCCGATTTACTGTTTTCATCGCTGATATTAATTTGAATTAGCACATTGAGAGGGGCTTTTCCACTTGGACGTTGGTCATTTAAGCGCTGAGCAATTTTCGCTCTGTCTAAGGTATGAAACCAGTCAAAATGTTCAGCGACAAGGCGGCTTTTATTTGACTGTAATGGGCCAATAAAATGCCAAATAAGGTCATTTCTATGTGAAAAATATTGAATTTTCTCAACACCTTCTTGAACATAATTCTCACCAAATTGGCGCTGACCTGCCTCAATGGCTTCTGAAATAGCTTCACAAGGTTTTGTTTTACTTACCGCGAGTAGCGTAATGTCTTGTGGTGAGCGCTGGCACTCTGCGGCAGCATGCTCAATACGCGCGGTGACATCAGTGATATTATTTTGAATGGTCATTATGTTATTCAATATGGTTTATTCAATACTATTTTATTCATGTCAGACATGAATAGCGACTGTAGACCATAGTGTAAAGCAAATTACATCAGAACGGCACCATGGCATGAGGTTAAGCTAAAAATAACCACGCAAAATACGCAATAATTACATCTGTTGTTCAAACCAGCTTTCAAGGATCACCACGGCAGAGGCTGAATCAACTTTGCCTTTGCTTAGTGCTCGATAACCACCTTGTTCAAAAAGGCCTGCTTTTGCTTCAACCGTGGAAAGACGTTCATCATGTAGTTCGACTTTAACACCAAAACGGCCATGAATTCGATTTGCAAAATTACGGGCTTGGCTTGTAACCAGTTGCTCCGTACCATCCATATTAAGGGGAAGGCCGACAATAACCAACTGTGGTTGCCATTCTTTAAGTAACTTTTCGATTTGTTGCCAATCAGGGCGGCCGTCACTGGCTTTCAATGAGGTTAATGGCCGTGCAGTACCTGTAATTTCTTGTCCAACTGCAACACCGATGCTTTTGGTTCCAAAATCAAAGGCTAACAAAGTTCTTCCAGACATTAAGCATGCCCCGCTTGCATTGAAATTGTATGAATATCAACACCAATTAATTTAGCCGCGGCACTCCAGCGTTCATGAATGGGTGTGTCAAAAATAAGCTGAGGAGAAGCTTCAACGGTTAGCCAGCTATTTTCCATAATTTCACGCTCAAGTTGACCTGGCTCCCAGCTTGCATAACCTAGCGCCACTAATGAGTTGGTAGGCGAGTGCTCACTTCCTAAAGTCTCTAAGATATCTTTTGACGTCGTCACCATGACGTCATCATTTAAATGCAGGCTAGATAAAAAGCCTTTAATTGGTGTGTGTAAGATAAACCCATGTTCTTCTGCAACAGGGCCTCCCGCAATGACGGGCTTTTTTAAATTACGGTTATCAATTTTATCTGAAATCGTAATTTCGAGTTTTTTGAGCATCGTATCGACAGAAAAGTCATCAATAGGTTTGTTAATCACGATCCCCATCGCCCCTTTTTCATTGTGCTCACACACATAAACGACCGACTGTTCAAAATAAGGGTCTGTTAAGGATGGCATGGCGATAAGAAAATGGTTTTGCAGATTCAAACTTAGACTCCAGCAAATTTAAAAACAATTGATAGAACACAATAAAAGGCAAAACTATAAGGTGGTAAATAAAACTGATGACTTTTACCGTTTGAAAATAATATATCGCTTGAGAAAATATCTCTTGTAAAAACAATATATTGTGTGAAAAAAATAAAAATCATCAGTAAGAATAAACCACTGCTATAAATTATTTATTGAGACGGTGTTCAATGGCATCCATTAACATACCGGTAATGGAGATATCAAATGCGGCTTCTATTTCCCGTGCACACGTTGGGCTGGTCACGTTAATTTCAGTTAAACGGTCACCGATGATATCAAGACCAACAAAAATTAAGCCTTTTTCTTTTAATGTTGGCGCGACAGCACGCGCAATGGCCCAGTCACTTTCACTTAATGGACGCGCTTCCCCACGGCCACCTGCAGCAAGGTTACCTCGGGTTTCGCCTTGAGCTGGAATTCGTGCTAAACAATACGGAACGGGTTCACCATCAACAACTAAGACACGTTTATCACCATCTTTAATTGCTGGCAGGAAGTTTTGTGCCATGCAGTAACGGGAGCTATGTTCTGTTAGCGTTTCAATAATCACACCCACATTTGGGTCATCTTGTTTGAGGCGGAAAATCGAAGCGCCGCCCATACCATCGAGTGGTTTAAAAATGACATCGCCATGTTTTTGGTGAAATTCTCTCAACTTTTGTGGGCTGCGAGTGACTAATGTGTCCGGTGTTAATTCAGCAAACCAAGCCGTAAATAATTTTTCATTACAGTCGCGTAGGCTTTGCGGCTTATTCACAATTAAGGTGCCAGCTTGTTCCGCTCTTTCTAAAATATAAGTCGCATAGATAAATTCAGTATCAAAAGGCGGGTCTTTCCGCATTAAAATGGCATCAAGTGAACTTAGGGCGATATCTTGTTCCCCATGAAATTCGTACCATTTTTCTGGGTTTTCTTCGACTGTCACGATTTTTGTTTGTGCGCGAGCTTCACCTTGGTGTAAATACAGGTCATTCATTTCCATATAATGGATTTCATAACCTCGACGCTGAGCTTCCAGCATCATTGCAAAACTGGTGTCTTTCTTGATTTTGATGGATGAAATAGGATCCATCACTATACCGAGCTTGATCATTTTTTCTCCTTACCCCAGATCACCTAAGCGCACTTGTAGTGCTGTGATAGCGGTTAGCGCAGTCGTTTCTGTTCGTAATACTCGAGGCCCTAACAGTATATCGGTAAATTGATAATTTGCTGTCATGGCAATTTCGTCTGCTGACAAGCCACCTTCCGGGCCAATCAACAATCGTACTTTCTTCAGTTCAGTGGGTAACGTATTAATACTTTCTGTTGCTCGTGGGTGCAAATTGACTTTAAATGCACCGTCAGTTTCCGCGCACCAGGCTTCAAGGGTTTGCACTGGGCGAATTTCTGGAATTCGGTTGCGGCCGCATTGTTCACAGGCTGCAATTGCAATTTTTTGCCATTGTAGTAATTTTTTTTCGAGTCGTTCGCCATCTAAGCGAACACCACAACGTTCTGATAATAAAGGTGTTATTGTATTAACTCCGAGTTCGACAGATTTCTGGATGGTAAATTCCATTTTTTCCCCACGAGACATGACTTGCCCTAGGTGCAAATCGAGCGGGGATTCTCTATCATCAATTTGGCTATTTTCAATGTGTACGAATACGTTTTTTTTAGTTGCTTCAGTAATTTCAGCACTAAAGGTCTGATTGCTGCCATCAAAAAGTTCGAGTTTTTGGCCAGCAGTCATGCGTAGCACCCGGCCGACATGGTTTGCGGCATCATCACCAAGAGAAATTGTTGTATTTATTTGAAGAGGCTCAGGGTGATAAATGCGTGGAATGCGCATAGCTTTTCCTTAGTACAAACTGGGTTAATAAATAATATAACTTTGATGAATATGGGGATTGAATTGTTAAACTCAAGCGCTACTACCTAGTTTATAACGAAATACTGACCTTTTATAGTATGTCTGTGCCATAAGCGATATCTTAAACAGTGATGAAAGCAAAATAGGAGATCATGATATTCGAATAAACCGACTCCACTCAACGAAATTAAAGTGTTGGGAGCATCGAAAATTCACAGTATATTTATTTTTATCTCCATAAAGGAATAAGGAGTTAATATGAGGGAACTAATTTGTATTTTTATATCATCAGCTATATCTATTATTTCACCGTCTGAGCAGTTTATATTATCATGCCAAAATGGAAAATTTACAAATCCGTTTAATTTTGTTTGTATTTTTTCTGCTTTGATTATGTTGTTAATCTCTTTTTTCTCGACTAAAAAGCTACTTATTTATTTACCAGTTGTTTTTTTTGATAAATCAAAAATTATTATTAAAAATACTATTCTACTTCTAATATATGGCTTGTTAATTTTTATAATATATTCGACGTCTGATGGTTTATATATGGTTTTATTTTTGACACTATATATTAATTTGATAATTCCATTATTCATCATTGATAATAAAATAGGTTATCTCCCTGATATTCTTACATACCCATTATTATGGTTGGGGCTGTTATATCAAATTCATTTGCCAAATGGGAATGTGGTTTCAGCTATTTACGCGGTGCTGATCAGTTACTTAGTTATGCTTATGGTGGTGACATTGGTTGAAAAACAAACGTCTCAGCCACAAATGGGGAGGGGGGATTTTAAACTCGTTGCCGCTTGTTCTGCCTGGCTTGGGGTTTGGCAGCTTCCTTACTTTTTGGGGACTGCCGCAGGGGTAGGGCTATTACAATATTGGGTAATCTATGGGTTATTGCCTAAAATATATCAAAAGAAGCAACAGGCGAATCAGGCCTACCCTGAGACATTATCTGGGGAAAAAATAGCTAAAAAAACGAAGATGATCCCATTTGGTCCCGCGCTAATTATTAGCGCTAGCATATGGTTGTATTTATCAATAATTGAATATTAAATTAAAAGACAACCATACGTGCATGCATGAAAGGGGTGAGTAAAAATCGGAGTTGTAGTTGTTAAGACGCTGCTGTTACTAGAGAGTCTAAAAACTGCTGCCATTTACTCGGCTCACCGAGGTAATTTTGTAATGGAACACGCAACCATCTATCCTGTTGTTGTATTAACAGTGTTGGAAAACCGGATGCACCTGACTGCGCTAACAGAGCCTTACTTGTTCCAATGTGGGCCGCAGTTTCATGTTGCTTACACTCACTGTAGTCGGACACATACTGGGTTACATCGAGGCCAATTTCTTTGGCGAGCTCAAGAAGTACCGCGGTATCTTTAATATGGCGTCCTGAAATGTAGTGTGCTTTTTGAATGGCTTTAAGCATTTCAAAGCCTTTGCCTTGCTTGGTTGCCGCTAATATAGCGGTTTGCGGTGGTGTTGAGTCCATAACAAAATTAGGTTCGTGTAGCATTTTTATATAGTCATCGCCAAACACTTGCCCTGTCATTGATGCAATGCGCTTATCGGATTGCAGAATATATTGGCGAAAATTATCATCTAAATGTAGACGAGCGTCACCTGCTAGCATGCCACCACCATGCATTTCAATGTTGATACTTGGGTGTTGCTTGGCAATTTCGACTAAAGGCGCAGCGGCATAGCACCAGCCGCAATAAGGGTCATAAATATAGTGTAGGGTGATGTTGCTCATAATCGTTCTCTTTATTTGCTATTTTTAAATAATTTGAGTTAAGTTGTATCATTATCAAGAAATTAATACCACTGTCATCTAGTTAAATCAGCCAAATTGCTTTTAGTAAGTCATTCAGTGTGCAGATACGGGACATACCGCGCAACTGGCTGAAATAGTGAATATTACTTAATTACTGAGGCCATTTCATTTCGCCTTTAATGACTTTTGCACTAAGTTCTAAGCTTGATTTATCATCTAATTGTGGATACTTCGCTGCAACTTTTTGGATGAGCTCACCTGAGTTTTTACTTGTTTTATATGCACTTTCAAAGTCCTGTAAATATTTTTGAGTGAAAGAAACCGTCGTTACATCTAATTTAGACGCCCCCGTAAAGTGGCCGGGAACAACGGTTGCTGGGTTCAGAGCTTTGATGTCTTTTAATGTTTGCAGCCAATTTTTGCGTGACTCTTCTGTTTGGGTATCCGCTACCCAAACATGAATATTGTCAGAAACAATAACGCCACCCACAACGGCTTTTAATGATGGAACCCAGAGATAAGTTCTATCTGGTGACACGCCATCAAGGCCTTTAATTTCAAGTCTTTCGCCATCAACGGTGAAGTAGTCTCCTTTAATAACTTCAGGGACGATAACATGAGTAGGCGCTTCATCTTTTAATACACCGCCCCAGTAAGCAAGTTTGCTATCTTTAGTGGCTTTAATGGCTTCAACAGTGTTTGCTGTTGCGATCACTTTAGCCTCTGGGAAGGCGTTTGTTAGGGTATCGAGCCCAAAATAGTAATCTGGGTCAGAATGGCTAATGTAAATCGTAGTTAATTTTTTATTGAGTTTTTTAATCTTATCAACCAATTGTTGTGCATCATTTTTTTGAAATTGTGCATCAATCAACACCACTTCACTTGAACCGCTAATTATTTCAGAGGAAACAGGGAACACGCTGTTATTTCCGGGGTTATAAACATCCAATGCCAGTTTTTCAGCTTGTGCTAGATTTATCGTTGTGGCGAATAATGCGGTTGCTGCTAATAAGGTCAATTTCATGTTTTATCCTAAAATGAAGTTATACAGAAAAGTTTGTTTTGCATGTCGTGTATACTAAATTGCAATGATGAGATGAAAAACCCCATAATTAGGTGTTGTTTGTTGCATAATTCGGTCAAATGAGAATGGTATGGATAGATTAAAAGCGGCTGAGGTATTTATTACTATCATTGAACAAGGCAGCCTAAGTGGAGCCGCAGAAAAACTGGATATGTCTAGAGCGATGGTGACACGCTATTTGTCAGAAATGGAACAATGGGCGGGGGTACGTTTATTAAATCGCACTACGCGGAAATTAAGTTTAACTTCCGCAGGAGAAGGTGTATATCAACAATCTTTGCAACTTAATGCGATTTCCCAAATGGTGCCTGTGCAGCAAGAGCTTGATGCAAAAGCATTATCTGGTTTAGTGCGTATTAGTTGTTCACAATCAATCGCCCAAAGTGCGCTTTCTGTGGCTATTTCTGAGTTTATGAAACTTTACCCGAATATGGCTATTGATATGCAAATATCGAATAAATCGGTTAATTTGATAGAAGAACGAATTGATTTGGCAATCCGTATCACGAATCAATTGGATCCGAGTTTAATCGCAAAACCCTTGTCAACTTGCCATTCTGTCATTTGTGCTTCACCTGACTTTTTAAAAGGAAAAAAACAGCCTGAAAAGCCAGAGGATTTAGTTTTGCTTGATTGTTTAACCTACAATTTTTTTGGTCGCAGCTTATGGGTATTTGAAAAAGCAGGCATTCAGCATAGTGTGTTAGTTGATGGGCGCTTAAGTGCTAACGAATCCGTATTTCTCGCTGAAGCAACATTGCAGGGGGCGGGTATCTCTATGCAACCTTATTATTCAGTTGCTAATCATTTGGCTTCGGGTGAGTTAGTTCAGTTATTACCTGAATATACTCCAATGCCACTAGGTATTTACGCTGTGTATACTAGCCGCCAAAAAATGCCAACCGCCCTGAGGGTGGTGATTGATTATCTCGCTAATTGGTTTGAAACTTCACCTCATTGGCACCTATTGATGCAACAGCGCGGAAGTTAGCTGAGTTTTTATTTGATTAAAGTTATCCACTAAATGTTGAGTAAAAATATTGGTCAATTGTGATGAAGGGCGGTGAATTGGCCTTATTAAACTAACAGTAAAAGGAATCGAAAAACTGAGTGGGCGTAGAGCTAACTTCCCAGCTGATTGTTGATGGAAATCTAATGCAGTTAACGGGTTAACAATAGAAACTCCAATCCCTTTTAGTGTCATAGCGCAAATGGATGATGCCGAATGCGTTTCCATGACCATTTTGCGTTCGACGTGGTGTTCCGCAAAGGTCGAGTCAATCAACTGACGGTAGCTGTCAGTTAATGACAGGCTAATAAAGCGTTGGCCTTGAAAATCGTTGGGTGTTAACACTTCTTTTTGGGTTAAAGGGTGGCTTGCCGGTAAGACACACACTTCATTTAAACTTCCTAGTGTTTGTTGTTCAGTTCCCGGTGGCATTTGTAGATGCTCTGTTAAGCCGAAATCGTAACGCTGGGCTGACAACCATTCCTCTAATACAGGGGACTCTTGTGGGATCACCGTGATGCTGACATCAGGGTAATTTTCCATAAACGATTGGCAAACCTGAGGTAATAAAGATTGGGCGAAAGCCGGTAGACAGGTTATCGATATTTGTGCATGTTCGAAGCGGCGGATGGTTTCCGCTGAATTTTTAATGCGCTCTAAGCCATAATAGGAGCGTTCAACCTCTTCAAGAAACCGTAAACCTTGTGCAGTAGGTTGTAACCGCCCTTTGACTCTATCGAATAACTTAAACTGCAAAAGGTATTCTAAGCGTGCAAGTTCACGGCTAATAGTGGGTTGTGAAGTGTTCAGCAGCGCGGCGGCTTCCGTCAGGTTGGGGGTGGTCATTACTGCACGGAATATTTCGATGTGCCGCCATGAAATGGCTTGCATAAAAAGTCCTTAAATAAAGTCTATATCAAATATGAATAGACTTTAGCAAAATAGATATTTTTTTTCCCGTATTATTCTTTGAATAATAGCTTTTAATATAATAAAAACTTGCAAACGAGAAAGACAATGACTTCATTCGCAACGACAACAAGCCAATATTTAACCCCTGAGTATTTACGTGTATTACCTGAGCAGTATGGTAGCCCTGTTTGGGTTTATGATAGCGCGGTGATCATTGAGCGTATCAAGCAATTACAAGTTTTTGATACCGTGCGCTTTGCACAAAAAGCGTGCTCGAATATTCATATCCTTCGCTTAATGAAACAACAAGGCGTTAAAGTCGATTCCGTTTCCTTAGGGGAGATTGAACGTGCGCTGGTGGCAGGGTTCCAGCCTGGGCGTGAAAACTCAGAAATCGTCTTTACAGCGGATGTGCTCGATAGAGCGACATTAGCGAAAGTCACTGAGTTAGATATCCCTGTGAATGCTGGCTCGATTGATATGCTTGAACAAATTGGCGAGCAAAAAGCTGGCCATCCTGTTTGGCTGCGTATCAACCCTGGTTTTGGTCACGGTCATAGCCAAAAAACTAATACTGGCGGCGAAAATAGTAAGCACGGTATTTGGCATGAAGACTTATCTTTAGCGTTAGAAAAAATTCGCCATTATAATTTGTCATTGGTTGGTATTCATATGCATATTGGTTCTGGGGTTGACTATCAACATCTTGCCGATGTGTGTGATTCTATGGTGGCGCTAGTCACAACCGCAGGGGTTGACCTTCATGCCATTTCAGCAGGTGGTGGGTTATCAACCCCTTATCGTGAAGGTGATGAATTAATCGATGTGCAGCATTATTACAGCTTATGGGATAACGCTCGCCAACGTATCGAACAACACTTAGGGCACAAAATTGAACTTGAAATAGAACCTGGCCGATATTTGGTTGCGGAATCAGGCGTATTGTTAGCTGAAGTGCGAGCCGTTAAAGATATGGGTAGCCGCCACTATGTGCTTGTAGACAGTGGTTTTAATGACCTAATGCGCCCAGCGATGTATGGCAGCTATCACCATATTTCAGTATTACCCACGGATGGACGTAACGTTGATGGGGCTCAACTAAAAGACACTATTGTCGCTGGCCCTCTGTGTGAATCAGGAGATGTATTTACCCAGTTAGAGGGCGGTTTAGTGGTAACCCGCGCTTTACCCGAGGTGAAAGTTGGCGATTTTCTGGTTTTTCATGACACTGGCGCTTATGGTGCATCCATGTCATCAAACTACAATAGCCGCCCATTATTACCCGAAGTGATGTTTGTGAATGGCAAACCACAATTGATTCGCCGTCGCCAAACGATAGAGGAATTATTGGCGTTGGAGTTGTAATTTAAATAATTCCTCAAAAAATTAATGGATCCAGCTATTAAATAAATGGCTGGATTTTTTTGTTTTTAATTAAGGTTAAAACTACTCTTTTAGGTTATTTACAATACTTTTTTATATGTAAAAATAAATTTATTTTCTTCTAATGATTGATTTTATTTAAATGAGAATAATATGAAATTGATGATTTTTATACTTGGCTTAGCCTTTTTAGAGTGTAAAGCTAATGATTTTAAAAGAGATATCATTATGCCATCATATAGGATGTTATCATTTAATTATGATAGTAAGTATTTAATATATGAACCATCTATTAGTGATGAGTACCCACCACCAAGAAATGAAAAAGATTTCTTTTTGTTAGTTGAAAAGGCTGCATCAGGAGATTCAAATAGTAATTTATTATTATTTAAATTATTCCTTAAGGATTCTAATTGCAAGTATTTTGATTTTAAACCGTCGATACCTAATTTCATCTGCAAAAAAGCTGTTAATTACTTAATTGAATCAGTTAATATAAATCCTGATAATAATATGGCGTTATTTGAAATGAGTAAACTTTATCATAAAGGGGTTGTATTGAATGAAAATGAAAATAAAGCAAATCTAATTCTAGATAAAATAATAAAAAAAGGAGGGAGAGATTCTGTATTAGTCTGTGATTACTTAGTTGAAATTACTCTTTTTGATGATGATGGAAATATAAAAAATATTGATAAATCTAGATATTATGCAGATATTGGTGCTAAAAATGGTAGCGAAAAATGTAAAAAATATCTCAATGATATAGATAACTATATGAGAAATTAATAGAGATAAAAGGGGGGGATGTATGGATGTTAAAGAATATATACCAGAACATTATTTACAAAGCGTAAATGAAGGTGATAGTCGATTGTTTGAATTAGATGATAATGGTTTCTCTAACTATGGAGGACCTAGCTTTACTATATTTGTTTCTCCGCCAGATAGCCAATATATAGATGTTGTAGGTGATAATACAAATATAGGGGATTCTTCTTTTGGTCATGTGTTTATTGGTCTTAAAGGCACAAATCCGGAAAGTAACCAATTTGAAAGCGTATCTATAGGTTTTAGTGCTGGTAATAGTTTTTTGACCAATACGGATAATATTTCATTCGATGATCATAATAAGTATTCAGAAGCATCATCTTTGACAATTGTGGGACAAGGACCTGTGTTTGATAATGATTTAAATAATTTATTTAAGACATATAATTCAATCAAAAATAATTTGGATGGTAATGAGAATTATAACTTGATATCAAATAATTGTATTGACTTCGTGAGTGATTTTCTTGAAAAGTCTGGTGTCAATGGTATTAAATTAGCAGGAACACCAAAGAAAAATTTAAAGAAAATAAAGGAAATAGCAAAGGACTATAAAACACCTTTAATTATTGACTTAAATAATAATGGAGTGGAAACTTTACCATATGATTTTGGTGTGCTATTTAAATTTAATGGAGAGCTAAAAAAAACCGGATGGGTTTCTCCCAGTGATGCATTATTGGTGATGGATAAAAATAGTGATGGAATTATTAATGATTCTAGTGAGTTATTTGGGGATGATTATCTGAAAGAAAATGGTTGTTTTGCATTAAATGGTTTTGATGGCTTAATGGATTTTGATAGCAATAATGATGGATTTGTTAGTAATGATGATTTTCACTGGGAATATCTTAAGTTATGGCGAGATAAAAACAGTGATGGTAAAACGCAGTCTGAAGAATTATTAGGTTTGAGTAAGGCCGGTATTTCATCAATAAGCTTAAGTTATTCATTTTCTGATTATGTGGATGAAAATAGTAATCAACATAAATTAATATCAGAGGTAACTTGGATTGATGGAAAAAAAACAGATATTGTTGATGTGTGGTTTAAACAAAAAGATATAGCTCATCCTGAAAATCAACTAGCAGAGTTGATTTCATTATTTAATAGTGAGTCATCTATAAGCTTAAATAATGTATTAATGACTACAATGAAAAATACACTACCATTTTTAAAATCAAATAACGATCGCGTATTTAATAGGTTAATATGAAATGGTTATTGGTTGTGCTAGTTTTTATTCTCAGTGGATATGATTCATATTCATACAGTGAAAATTTTTTACAAAGTAGTGACGTGAAACCTCCGTCGTATAGGATGCTTGCTTTTTCTACTAATAATATGAAGCATGAAGAAGAGAAAAATTTTTTTCAGTCCATGACACCAATTGAGACAGCAGAGAAATTTTATCTACTCAAAAATAAAGTAGATGAAGGTGACGCCAAAACCCATTATCTTTTATTTTTATTATATTTTGATGATTCGACCTGTTCTGAAAAAAGTCTAGTCAATTTAAAGCGAATTGCAGATGAAAATTGTTTAATTGGTTTAGAATATTTAAATAAAGCTGTAATGATTGATCCTAATTTCCAGCTGGGTTTATACCGATTAGCTTACTTTAATAATCACGGAGTTGGTGTGGAGATTGATTTGGAGCAGTCAATAAAATATTGGGAGAGGTTGATAGAAACTAAAGGTTATTACCGTCTATTAGCGTTAGAGGCTGCCTCTGAAATCTATTTTTACGAATTTGGAAAAATAGACAAAGCAAAAGAGTATCTAACAATTTGCGCAAATGAAGGTGGGGAGATTTGTCAATTTAAGCTAGGTGACTGGGATAATAAAATTAAATTACGACCTTATATATTAGAGGCTAAACAACGAGCAAACTCCCCGAGTACGTAGAAAATTGATGTATAATTTGCACTAATAAAAAACTCAAGGGGCGAATAACTCCTTGAGTTTTTTTATTACTTAATAAACTTAATAATTAATTAAGCCGCTTTCTTTTTCTTACTAGTTTCTTCATTTGAAGGTTCATCTGGTGACTTTTTTGTCGGAAGTACACCCAAATCATCAAACTCAAACTCATCGACGTTAATCGTCCGTAACCGGCTTGCTTCTGCTTTACGCAAGATATCAGCTTCTTCTTGCGTAATTACGTTTTCAGGAAGTAGTTGGTCAGCAAGCTTATCTAAGCGAGTAAAGCTGAGCTTACGCTCTTTTAAGCGGCAAATACGTTCGAAAATAGGTTCAGCGGCAATGATATCCAGCAAGGCTTGGTTAACTAAGCCATGAGGGTTGTTTTCCGTAGGTGTTAAATACTGCCCACGGCCCAATCTGTCGCGTGTTTCTGATGGCTCCATCAGAATTTGAGCCAGTTTATGGTCTAGTCGGTCTGATGGTGTCGACATCGCACGGCCAGTAGGGAACAGTGTGATGCGCATGATCCCGGCAACCAATTTGTTAGGGAAGTTTTTCAGGAGGTCATCCATCGCTTTTTCTGATTGATATAAACAATCTTCAACCGCCCATTTCACTAATGGTAAGTCTGCTTTCTGGCGACCTTCATCTTCATAACGTTTTAAGGTTGCAGATGCGAGATACAAGTGGCTTAAAATATCCCCTAAACGAGCAGAGATACGTTCACGGCGTTTCAAGCTACCGCCTAACACACCCATGGCAACATCGGATAGCAATGCTAAGTTGGCACTTTGGCGGTTTAGCATTTGATAGTAACGACGTGTTTCATCTTTGGTTGGTGCATGACTTCCACGGCCATTGGTTAAACCAAGCCAGAAGCTACGGAATTGGTTACTAACCACATGTCCAATATGCCCAAATACGGCTTTATCGAATTTATGTAAGTTATTGTCCTGCGCTGCGGCCATTTCTTCTAATACAAAAGGATGGCAACGGATAGCGCCTTGACCGAAGATGATCATACTGCGGGTTAGGATATTTGCCCCTTCAACTGTAATGGCGATAGGTGCGCCTTGATAGGCTCTGGCAACAAAGTTTGAATCCCCAAGACAGATTCCTTTACCACCCGTAATATCCATGGCATCAATAATGGCGCGCTGGCCACGGTGTGTACAATGGTATTTAACAATAGCAGACAGAACGGCAGGTTTCTCACCTAACATAATCCCAGAGGTAATGAGAGTTGCAGCTGCATCCATTAGATAAGTATTACCAGCAATACGTGCGAGAGGCTCTTCAATACCTTCCATTTTACCAATAGGTAATTTGAATTGACGGCGAATATAGGAATAAGCGCCCGTTGCCATTGCAATGCTTTTTAAGCTCCCCGTTGAATTGGATGGCAATGTAATGCCACGACCCACTGAAAGGCACTCAACCAACATTCTCCAACCTTGGCCAGCCATTTTTGGCCCACCAATAATGTAATCGATTGGAACAAAAATATCTTTTCCACGTGTAGGACCATTCATAAATGGAATATTTAGTGGGAAGTGGCGGTGACCAATTTCAACACCTGGGGTATTAGTTGGAATTAACGCACAGGTGATACCAAGGTTTTTCTCGCCACCTAAGAGTTTATCAGGGTCTGAAAGTTTGAATGCGAGACCTAGTACAGTGGCAATTGGTGCTAAGGTAATATAGCGTTTGTTCCATGTTAAACGCATTCCTAATACTTGCTCACCTTGCCATTCTCCCATACAAACGACACCTGAATCTGGGATTGCACCAGCATCTGAGCCTGCTTCAGGGCTCGTTAATGCAAAACATGGAATTTCTTCACCCGTCGCTAAGCCCGGTAAATAGCGTTGTTTTTGTTCGTCAGTCCCATAATGCTGTAGTAGTTCGCCAGGGCCTAATGAATTTGGAACACCAACAGTGATAGCAAGAATACCGGATACGCCAGCGAGTTTTTGTAGAACTTGAGACTGTGCATAAGCAGAAAACTCAAGGCCACCATATTCTTTTTTGATGATCATAGCGAAGAAACGGTGATCACGTAGGTATTGCCACACTTCAGGAGGAAGATCCGCAAGTTCATGGCTAACTTCGAAGTCATTGACCATACCACAAACAGTTTCAACAGGCCCATCCATAAAAGCTTGTTCTTCTGCGGTTAATTGTGGTTTTGGGTAGTTATGCAGTTTATTCCAATCTGGAGCTCCACGGAAAAGGTCACCTTCCCACCACGTTGTCCCAGCGTCAATGGCTTCTTTTTCTGTACTTGACATTGGCGGCATGACTTTTTGGAACATTTTCATCGCGCGAATAGAGAAAAGCGATTGACGTACGGGAGTGAAGACAAAAGGAAATAAAATCAAGGCAACTGGCAGTAATATCCAGTAGCTCCAAATATTGATGACCCCCATAACCGCGGTATAGGCCAATAATAATATTGAGCTAAAAACTAAAGAGGTTTTGTGGTAACAAAGTACGCCGATTAAGGCGAGAAATAACACAATGCTGAGAAGGATCATAGTTAAGCTCCTGTCCACTTGTAAGAGGTCTGACCTGTCTGTTGCTTTAATCTATACCCATTAATAAAGAATTAGCAATGTATTTACATCTTAATTACAACTTGGCTCACAAAAACGTCATATAAAGGAAACTATCGTAGTAATTCGTCTTATTTGTTTTATGAAAAGTCAGGTTATTGGTTATGAGATACGGTGAATTTTGTCGATAGGGTCATGACAGCACAATCAAAAGTAGAAACAAAATTATCCCTGTGCAACAATCTGACTATTAAAGATTAATTACTGATATCTATCTGAGTTTTGCCATGGAACGCCATTTTTCTTTTAGGATAATTTGGATGTAAATTAATCGTAATTTCTGTAACGTATTCTTAATTAAGAGGAAATCTCATGTATCAAGACTTAATCCGCGGCGAGCTGACTGAAGCGGCCGAGACGTTATCGAATTTCCTTAGCGATGATGCCAATATTAATGCTATCCAACAGGCTGCCGTTTTACTGGCTGACTCTTTTAAAACGGGTGGCAAAGTATTATCTTGTGGTAATGGGGGCTCTCACTGTGATGCAATGCATTTTGCTGAAGAATTAACAGGGCGTTACCGCGAAAACCGCCCAGGTTATCCTGCGATTGCTATTTCAGATGTGAGTCATTTATCTTGTGTGAGTAATGACTTCGGCTATGAGTATGTTTTTTCGCGCTTTATCGAAGCTGTTGGCATGAAAGGTGATGTTTTACTCGGAATTTCTACCTCAGGTAATTCAGGAAACATTATTAAAGCGATTGCCGCTGCGCGTGAAAAAGGTATGAAAGTCATCACGCTAACAGGGAAAGATGGCGGGAAAATGGCTGGAACCGCGGATATTGAAATTCGTGTTCCACACTTTGGGTATGCCGACCGTATCCAAGAAATTCATATTAAAGTTATTCATATCTTAATTCAGTTAATCGAAAAAGAGATGGTGAAATAACGTTATTATTGTTTCAGGAGCTTTTAAATGTGCGAGTTACTTGGCATGAGTGCCAATGTTCCAACCGATATTTCGTTTAGCCTAAGTGGGTTAATTTCCCGAGGGGGCCAAACAGGCCCACATAAAGATGGTTGGGGAATTACCTTTTATGAGGGGCTCGGGTGTCGCACATTTAAAGATCCTCAACCTAGTTTTTTATCACCTGTCGCTCGTTTTGTGCAGGAATACCCGATTAAATCAGAAAGTGTTGTTGCGCATATTCGCCAAGCAAATCGAGGGGATGTGTCGTTAGCAAATACTCACCCCTTTACTCGTGAGCTATGGGGACGTAATTGGACTTATGCGCATAATGGGCAGTTAAAGGGGTATCGTACACTGAAAACTGGACGTTATTGTCCAATAGGTGAAACTGATAGCGAATGGGCATTTTGTTGGATACTTCATCAACTCAGTGAAAAATACCCACGCAGGCCATCGAATTGGAAAAGCGTGTTCCGTTTTATTGCGACATTAGCTGACCAATTACGTCATAAAGGGGTATTTAATATGTTGCTGTCTGATGGGCAATATATGATGGCCTTTAGCTCGACGAATTTACATTGGTTAACGCGTAAGGCTCCGTTTGGTAAAGCAAAATTACTTGACCAAGATATTGAAATCGATTTTGAGCAGTGCACTACCCCCACTGATGTGGTCTCTGTTATCGCAACGCAACCACTAACGGGTAACGAAAACTGGCAGCGAATTGACCCAGGTAATTTCGTCTTATTCTATCTTGGTGAGCGCATATTGTGATTTAGACCCTAACAATTTTGTTGGGGTATCAGCTTGGTCAATAACCGCATATTTACCTAAAGCGACCGACACCTCGGCAGGCCTTCCTGTGCGGTTGAAATACTCGTAAGCGGGTTGTAGCTGCTTCCAGAAGGCATAATGGCTGGAATTACGGTAGCGCAGCATATTTTCATTTGTCATTTTAAATGGGTAAATGCTGACATTAATGACCGACTGTCCGCTGAGTAAGGCCGTTTCTACTGTTTGGTAAATCTCACCCATATATTTATCGGTCATGGCATAACATCCCACCGAAACGCAACTGCCGTGGATCATAAGATAGCTACCGCTATAGCCTTGCGCTTTATCAAACTCATTAGGAAAACCAATATTGATAGATCGGTAATACCGACTATTAGGATTGAGCTGTTCCGCTGTAATTTGATAAAATCCTTCTGGGCTTTTCAGGTCACCTTCAATTTTTTTTGGACCTAGCCCTCCTGAAAACTTACAAATTGGGTAAGTTTTCGACAGTTTATATTTTCCTGATGGTGTTTTTTGATAGAGTTCTAATAAACCTTCTTGCTTAAATATTTGAATAAAAATGGATGAGTTTGAGCTATCCGATACGTTATTATTAAGTAGAAATGAATAGTTACTCGCCTGAATAGCAGGAGAATATATGAGTACAAATAAAAAAATTGCACTAAAAAATTTACTTAATTTCATATCTAAGCCATATCAAGAAAATGTTATTGAATAAAAAGAGTACATATTTTATGCATTCTAGACGAGTAAATCGAAAATTAATATAGTTTGTTAATAGTTTTTAAATGAACCTTTATTGTGTAAATAATGAGCAATGATCGATAAATATGAGCTTAAATATCGATAATACCGAATTGTTAACAGAAAAATTTAAATATTAATGCAATTTGCTTGAACTATGTCACTTCTATAGCCGGACATAGAGAGTGGGAACTGATAAAATTGTGGGTGGCAGAAGATAAAATTTAGTAACAATTATGTGAGAATACCTGCTTAAGTGATGACGATTACTTGAGCTATTTTTTATTTAATGAGTCGCTATCATTCATTGCTGAATCGTTAGCTTAGGGTTTAACTGATAAACTTGTGCAGATCTTATGATTAAAATTAAAAAAGGCCTCAACCTTCCTATCGCAGGTGAGCCAGCCCAAGTGATAGAAGACGGCCCGAAAATTCAACACGTAGCTGTGCTAGGTGAGGAATATGTCGGAATGCGTCCTTCGATGCTGGTTAAAGAAGGTGAGCGTGTAGTTAAAGGACAGGTTCTTTTTGAAGATAAAAAGAACCCAGGGGTTTTATTTACAAGCCCAGCCTGCGGTAAAATTGTTGCTATTCATCGTGGTGAGCGTCGTGTGCTTCAATCTGTTGTCATCGAAATTGATGGTGATGAACAAGAAACATTTGCAGCTTATACTCGTGATGAGCTATCAACATTAACGCAACAACAAGTCGAAGATAACTTGATCAAATCGGGTCTGTGGACATCTTTAAGAACGCGTCCATTTAGCCGTTCACCACAACCGGGTTCTTCACCTATCGCTATTTTTGTCACTGCAATGGATACTAACCCACTTGCAGCGGATCCTGTTTTAATTATTAAAGAGCAAGAACAAGCATTTAACGATGGGCTTTTGGTTCTAAGTCGTTTAACAGAAGGTAAAATCCATGTGTGTCATGGAGAGGGAGACTTACCGAAGAATACGGCACACAACCAAATTTCTTATACTCAGTTTGCAGGGCCGCATCCTGCTGGTTTAGCGGGAACTCATATTCATTTCTTAGAACCTGTGAGTATTAAGAAAAAAGTTTGGAGCCTTAATTACCAAGACGTTATTGCTATTGGTAAGCTATTTGTTACGGGTCACCTATACACAGACCGCGTGATTTCATTAGCAGGGCCACAAGTTGAAAAACCTCGTCTTCTGCGTACTCGCCTAGGTGCTGATTTATATGAATTAACACAAGGTCAGCTTAAAGCGGGTGAAAATCGTATTATTTCCGGTTCAGTCCTTTGGGGCGTGACATGCGATGATACCCATCACTATCTTGGTCGTTTTCATAATCAAGTCTCAGTGTTAGCCGAAGGTCGCAATAAAGAGTTATTTGGCTGGATTATGCCTGGTGTTAATAAATTTACGATTACTCGTACCACAATCGGGCATTTCCTGAAAAATAAACGTTTTAATTTTACAACGACAATGAACGGTGGCGAGCGTTCGATGGTGCCAATTGGTAACTACGAGCGAGTCATGCCTCTTGATATCATGGTCACTCATTTATTGCGCGATCTCCTTGCTGGAGACACTGACTCATCACAAGAATTGGGCTGTTTAGAGTTGGACGAAGAAGATTTAGGTTTATGTACCTACGTTTGCCCAGCGAAATATGAATATGGTCCGGTGCTACGCGATGTTCTGACCAAGATTGAGCTAGAAGGGTGATTCCATGGGTCTGAAAAATTTATTTGAAAAGTATGAGCACCATTTTGAGCCCGGTGGAAAGCTAGAAAAATACTATGCGTTATTTGAAGCAGTTTCGACTGTTTTTTACACGCCGGGTACGGTAACAAAAGGGCGTTCTCATGTCAGGGATACTATTGACCTGAAACGTATGATGATATTGGTGTGGCTAGCGGTTTTCCCAGCTATGTTCTGGGGAATGTATAACGTTGGTAACCAAGCCATCCCAGCTTTGCATCAATTATATAGTGGGGCTGAATTACAGCAAGTTTTAGCTAGTGATTGGCATTATAGCTTAGCGCAGTTTTTAGGCGCATCACTTTCGATGGATGCGGGATGGGGAAGTAAAATGCTGCTGGGTGCAGTGTATTTCCTTCCTATTTATGCAGTCGTTTTCTTAGTCGGTGGTTTCTGGGAAGTGTTATTCGCCATGATCCGCGGCCATGAAATAAACGAAGGCTTCTTTATTACCTCGATTCTATTTGCCTTAATTGTGCCGCCAACCATTCCTTTATGGCAGGCTGCATTAGGTATCACGTTCGGGGTTGTTATTGCGAAAGAAATTTTTGGCGGTACTGGGCGTAACTTCTTAAACCCGGCATTGGCTGGACGTGCTTTCTTATTCTTTGCTTATCCTGCTCAAATATCAGGTGACTTAGTTTGGACCGCTGCAGATGGCTTCTCTGGTGCAACACCATTATCACAATGGGCAACAGGTGGTGAGCATGCGCTAATGAACACAGTGACTCATGAGCCTATTACTTGGATGCAAGCCTTTTTAGGTAATATGCCAGGTTCAATTGGTGAAGTGTCAACTCTGATGCTGTTTATTGGTGGGGCTCTTATCATGTTCTTCCGTATCGCATCATGGCGTATTGTCGCTGGTGTGATGGTTGGTATGATTGCAATGTCCTACCTATTCAACGCGATTGGCTCTGATACCAACCCGTTATTTGCTATGCCATGGTGGTGGCACATGGTACTCGGTGGCTTCGCATTCGGTATGATTTTTATGGCGACAGACCCAGTATCAGCTTCATTCACAGACAAAGGTAAATGGGCGTACGGCATTCTGATCGGCGTAATGTGTGTTCTTATCAGGGTTGTTAACCCAGCTTATCCAGAAGGGATGATGCTGGCTATCCTATTCGCCAACCTGTTTGCTCCTCTGTTTGACTATCTGGTCGTTCAAGCAAATATTAAGCGGAGAAAAGCTCGTGGCTAATGAAAAACCAATTAATAACGATAGCGTCGGCAGAACATTTCTAGTCGTTTTTATTCTTTGCCTAGTGTGCTCAATTGTCGTCGCAGGGGCTGCCGTTGGTTTAAAACCACAGCAGCAAGAGCAGATTCAGTTAGATACTCAACGTAATATTTTAAGTGTGGCAGGTTTGCTACAACCTAAAATGACCGCTGAGGAAATTCAAAGTATATATAAGGAACGTATCGAGCCTAAGCTTTTGAATTTTAAAACTAATGAATTGTCTGATAGCACTGGCCGTTATGACTTAAATAACGAGCTACGTAGTGAAGAAACGAGTATTGCATTATCTCCAGCAGAGGATATTGCAAAAATCCGCCGTCGTGCCAATAGTGCTGAAATCTATTTGGTTAAAGATGAAACAGGGAAAGTATCACAAATTATTTTACCTGTTTACGGCTCTGGCTTGTGGTCTGTGATGTATGCCTTTATTGCGGTTGATGTAGATGGTGTCACCTCTCGAGGTATTACTTACTATGCACATGGTGAAACCCCAGGGCTGGGTGGTGAGGTTGATAACCCTCAGTGGAAAGCACAATGGCCAGGTAAAAAGCTGTTCAATGAACAGGGGGTTCCGGCAATTAAAATCGTGCGCGGTGGTGCTACAGATAACCCATACGGTATCGACGGCCTTTCAGGTGCGACTCTAACATCGAACGGGATCCAACATATGTTTGATTTCTGGTTAGGGGATAACGGTTTTGGTCCGTTCCTGAAAAAAGTACGTGAAGGAGCGCTGAATAATGGCTGATTCAAAAGAAGTAAAACGCGTCCTACTTGGGCCGCTATTTGATAACAACCCAATTGCTTTACAGGTATTAGGGGTTTGTTCTGCACTTGCAGTGACAACGAAGTTAGAAACCGCGCTCGTTATGACGATTGCTGTAACCTTAGTGACGGCATTTTCTAACTTCTTTATTTCACTTATCAGGAACTATATTCCGAGCAGTGTACGTATTATCGTTCAAATGGCGATCATTGCATCTTTAGTTATTGTGGTTGACCAAATTTTACGTGCATATGCCTATGAAATATCAAAACAACTTTCTGTATTTGTTGGCTTGATTATTACTAACTGTATCGTAATGGGGCGTGCTGAAGCTTATGCAATGAAAGCGCCACCAATTGAAAGCTTCATGGACGGTATTGGTAATGGTCTAGGTTATGGTGTGATCCTTGTTTTAGTCGGCTTTTTCCGTGAGTTATTTGGTTCCGGCAAATTGTTTGGCATCACAGTTTTTGAATCACTACAAACCGGTGGTTGGTACATGCCAAATGGCTTGTTCCTCCTCGCGCCAAGTGCATTCTTTATCATTGGTATGCTGATTTGGGGACTACGTACTCTGAAACCAGCTCAGGTAGAGAAGGACTAATCACATGGAACACTATATTAGCCTATTTGTTAAAGCCATTTTTATTGAAAATATGGCATTAGCGTTTTTCTTGGGAATGTGTACTTTCCTTGCGGTGTCGAAGAATGTAAAAACCGCTTTTGGACTGGGTATCGCTGTAACGGTAGTTCTGGGGATCTCTGTCCCAGCCAATAACTTAGTATACAACTTGGTGTTACGTGATGGTGCGATTGCCGAAGGTATCGATTTATCCTTCTTGAACTTCATCACTTTTATCGGTGTTATTGCCGCGTTAGTTCAGATCCTTGAAATGATTTTAGACCGCTACTTCCCGTCACTGTATAACGCGTTAGGTATCTTTTTGCCATTGATTACCGTTAACTGTGCCATTTTCGGTGGTGTTTCTTTCATGGCTCAGCGTGATTATAACTTTAGCGAATCGATTGTGTATGGGTTCGGTTCGGGGATCGGTTGGATGCTCGCAATCGTATTGCTGGCGGCTATCCGTGAGAAAATGAAGTACTCAGATATTCCATCGGGTCTAAAAGGGTTAGGTATCACCTTTGTGACAACCGGTTTAATGGCATTGGGCTTTATGTCCTTCTCCGGTGTGCAGCTATAAAGGCGAGAAGAATTCATGGAAATTATTATTTTAGGTGTCGTGATGTTTACCCTGATTGTCTTGGTGCTGACAGGTTTAATCCTGTTTGCAAAATCCAAGCTAGTCAACACAGGGAACATCAAAGTTGAAGTTAATGGCGATCCAGACAAAAGCTTTGAAGCTCCAGCAGGTGACAAGCTGTTAGGTATGTTATCAAACCAAGGTATTTTTGTTTCATCAGCGTGCGGTGGTGGTGGCTCTTGTGGTCAGTGCCGTGTGACAATCAAAGAAGGCGGTGGTGATATTCTGCCAACTGAGCTTTCACACATCAACAAACGTGAAGCAAAAGAAGGCTGCCGATTAGCGTGTCAGGTCAACGTTAAGCAAGATTTAAAAATTGAGCTTCCAGAAGAAATTTTTGGTGTGAAAAAATGGGAGTGTGAAGTTATTTCTAATGATAACAAAGCCACTTTCATTAAAGAGCTTAAACTGAAAATCCCAGAAGGAGAGGTAGTTCCTTTCCGTGCGGGTGGTTTTATTCAGATTGAATGCCCGGAACATGTCGTCAAATATGAAGATTTTGATGTACCAGAAGAGTACCGCGAAGATTGGGATAAATTTAACCTGTTCCGTTATGTGTCTGAGGTTAAAGAGCCAACTGTTCGCGCCTATTCGATGGCAAACTACCCGGAAGAGTATGGCATTATCATGCTAAACGTGCGTATTGCTACACCTCCACCTCGTAACCCTGATGTTCCACCAGGAATTATGTCCTCTTATATTTGGTCATTAAAGCCAGGGGATAAAGTGACTATTTCTGGGCCGTTTGGTGAATTCTTTGCTAAAGAAACGGAAGCAGAAATGGTGTTTATCGGTGGTGGTGCGGGAATGGCGCCAATGCGTTCTCACATATTTGACCAACTGCGTCGCTTAGATTCTAAACGTAAGATCAGTTTCTGGTATGGTGCGCGTTCAGTCCGCGAGATGTTCTACACAGAAGATTTTGACCAACTTGCTGCAGAACATGAAAACTTTACATGGCATGTCGCGCTTTCAGACCCTATGCCTGAAGATAATTGGGATGGTTATACCGGTTTCATTCATAATGTTTTATATGAAAACTACTTAAAAGATCATCCAGCGCCAGAAGATTGTGAGTTCTATATGTGTGGACCTCCAATGATGAATGCTGCTGTGATTAAAATGTTGAAAGACCTCGGTGTTGAAGATGAAAACATCCTATTGGATGACTTCGGTGGTTAAGCAACTTAGCTGATTTTATTAGACTTATCAAAGTCAGTAGACAGTAACACTTTAAAGAGGGAAAATATTTTCCCTCTTTGTGATTTTAGTAAATCTATTAAGTGCTAATTAGTTAGCGCTTAATAGGTAGATTTATAATTATTTTGACTGGAACATTCTCTGCATGGGTGACGATGTAAAGTGTGTTAATAGTCTGGGCGGCCTTAACAAAATGCGCTCATGATTGACGCGGAGAAAATTATGCTAAGTAAAAGAATCTATACCCCAATACTGCTATTTGTTGCAGCTCTGTTTCTTACTGCCTGTGGTGGACCTGAACAACAGAATCTTCAGGGGCAAACGATGGGGACGTACTATTCGGTTAAATATGTTACAGACTCTTCGGAGCCAAAGCCTGAAGCTATTCAAGCTGAAATAGATAAACGTCTGGAAGAAGTTAACGACCAAATGTCAACATATCGCCCAGATTCAGAATTAAGTCGTTTTAACCAATTTAAAGAAGTGAATACACCATTCCCTGTATCTGCTGCAACGGCAACAGTGGTTAAAAAAGCGATTGAAATTAATAAGCTGACAAGTGGTTCACTAGATGTAACGGTTGGTCCTTTAGTTAATTTATGGGGTTTCGGTCCTGAAGGAAGAGTGACTAAAGCACCTTCGGATGAGGAGTTAGCTAAGCGTAGCGCTTGGGTTGGTATCGAAAAACTTGCTGTTCAAGATAATAACCTAATTAAAACAATCCCTGAGCTGTACGTTGACCTCTCCTCAATTGCTAAAGGTTATGGTGTCGACGTTGTTGCTGAATATTTAGAATCATTGGGTATCAATAATTATATGGTTGATATCGGTGGTGAAGTGCGTACAAAAGGAACAAATGGTAAAGAAGTGCCATGGCGTATTGCAATAGAAAAACCTGCATCGGATGGGGCAAGCCAAACAGCACAAGAGGTCATTGAACCGGGTGACCGTTCTATCGCTACATCAGGAGATTACCGTAATTATTTCGAGCAAGATGGCGTTCGTTTTTCTCATACCATTGACCCGAAAACAGGAAAACCAATCACTCATAATTTAGTTTCTATTACGGTGATTGCAGAAAATTGCATGAGTGCTGATGGCTTATCTACAGGGCTAAATGTTTTGGGGCCTGAAGCTGGCTTTGTTTTAGCTGAAAAAATGAATATTCCTGTTTTCATGATTGTTAAGACAGATAAAGGTTTTGAAGAGCGTTATACTAAGGCATTCGAACCGTTTTTAACCAAAAAACAGTAGTTGTGGGAGGACAAAAAAATGCTTAATATTTTCATTGCAGCCTTTGCACTGTTTTTGTTGGCCTTTTTAGGCATGTCACTTGGGTATATTATTAAACGTAAGAGTATTCAAGGTAGCTGCGGTGGGTTAAGCAGTATTGGTGTTGAAAAAGTGTGTGATTGTCCCGAACCTTGTGATGCGCGTAAGAAACGCATGGCACGCGAAGAAGCACGTAAAAAACTGCTCAATAAAAACCGAATTATATAATTCAACTCTTAATTTATATACCTTAGCTAACAGTATTGTTGGCTAAGGTCGCTATGAAGAGCATTATACTATTTAATCTTACGGACGTGGCTTAATATAACTTGTTATTATGTAATAAAATAAAATGATTATTTTAAATAATGTAAGTTAAAAACTAAGCTATTATTGAAATAACTTAGTTTTTATATTGAAGTATATTATTTTTTAAATGCTTTAGGTGAATCAACCATTACAGCATCAACACCAATTTCTTTTGCGAGTTGGTAGTCACTTTCATTATTAACACCAAAAACAATGATATAAGCATTACCATTTTTTCTAAAACAATCAATAGCTTCTTTGTCCCATGAAATAACCGCAGGTGAACGGGCTTCACCTAAAGTGTATTTTTCAACAACTTCAATTTTTCGATGTAATTCAAAACCGAACCAACGGGTTTCAGATTCATGATTTTCCATAGGACATTGATGACTTATCACACTATTTGCCAGTATAGTACGAGTTTCATCTCGGCTTTCGAATAACTGTAATTTAGGCTTAAGAGTTTTCAATGCATTTAAAAATGCGTCATTAGTTGAATAAAAACGTACTCGATTAACACTATTTGTCTCTTTCAATAGATTAAGAATAGCTTCTGCTTGAATGTTAGGGTCTGCATCAGGTGATTTCAGGTCAACATAGAAAGTTGTATTCGGATATTCTTGCAAAATAGTTTTTAACGTACTAATCGTGGTTTTCTGCAAAGGAAACTGTTGATTATGTTTTTGGCTAAATTGATAAGCCGCATTGATTTGGTTTAGTTGCTCAGCGTTGTATGCGGATACTTTACCTTTTTTATCGGTTAGTTCATCCAGTTTGCTTGGTCGATATAAAACTAATTGATTGTCTTTACTTAATTGTACGGTTATCCAAATCGCATCTGACTTATTTTTAATCGCTAAATCAATAGCGTAAAGCGTATTTTCAGGGGCATCCGCAGTTCCTGCTCGATGCGCAACAATTTTAGGGGATAGTGCAAAAGCTGTCTGGCTAGCAAACAGTATTATGAGAGTTGCCATAAAATTAACATATTTTGATGTTGATATAATTGCCATAGATATAATCCATAGATAGTTTTCAAGGTATTGTCGTTGGTAAAACAACTCTTTCTATTACTTTTTTGTTTAAAAGTAAGTATTGACACTTATTTTTAAGAGTAACTTTAAGTAGAGTCTTTAATTGGATAGCTTGGCAGATGATTATTGCAATAATATGAATTACCTAGTTATCATTAAGTTAGCACCCTATTCATCAGTTTTATGGTGATGTAACAATGATTGCATGGCTAACAAATATACTGTATATTTAATCAGGTGTTTGATTGGCAGGGGTTAACTCGTGCGTAAAATTATTCATATTGATATGGACTGCTTTTATGCAGCGATAGAAATGCGGGACGATCCAAGCCTTCGCAATGTGCCTATTGCGGTGGGTGGAAGCGCAAATCGTCGAGGCGTTATTAGTACTGCAAATTATGAAGCCCGTCGCTATGGTGTTCACAGTGCTATGTCCACAGCAATTGCACTTAGGCTTTGTCCGCATTTGAAAGTTGTTCCTGGGCATATGGCACTTTATAAAGAAACCTCTTTGCATATTCAAAAGATATTTGCACGCTATACGGACCTTATAGAGCCCCTTTCTCTTGATGAAGCTTATTTGGATGTTACGGATTGCACACAATTGCACGGCTCTGCAACGTTAATCGCAGAGGCTATCCGCCAGCAAATCTTTGATGAACTGCAATTAACCGCTTCAGCGGGGATAGCGCCAATAAAGTTTTTGGCGAAAATCGCTTCAGATATGAATAAACCCAATGGTCAATTCGTAATCACACCGCAAAATATCGATCAATTTGTTCTTAACTTGCCTCTAAAAAAAATTCCTGGGGTGGGTAAGGTAACAGCCCAAAAATTAGCGGATATGGGGTTGATGACTTGTGCGGATGTCCAAAAATATGATGTTGTTGAATTGATTAAAAGCATGGGTAAATTTGGACAGGTACTTTGGGAGCGTTGCCATGGTATCGATGAGCGAGCTATTAACCCTGATAGGCTGAGAAAGTCGGTGGGGGTTGAGCGTACGTTTGCTGTGGATATTGACCAGTGGGGGGACTGTTTGCTGCTGCTTGATAAATTATATGATGAACTCCAACGGCGTTTGGCGAAGGTAAAACCTGACCTACGCATTGCTCGCCAAGGTGTGAAATTTAAATTTGCAGACTTCCAGCAAACCACACAAGAACACGTATATCCAGTTCTCAATAAACAGGATTTGGTGCAAATAGCGAAACAAGTTTGGGATAATCGGCGCCTAGGGCGTGGTGTTCGGTTAGTTGGTTTACATGTGATGCTGCAAAGCCCACAGCTTGAAAGACAACTATTACTTGAATTATAAAAAAACACCCATCGTATGATAGGTGTTTGATTTACAATTAATTAGTTGTTTATTCTTTAACTGGAATTGCTTTTAAAACCGCAGTTAATAATTTCCAATACTCACCAACGCTTGCAATATGCACACGCTCATCAGGGGAGTGCGCACCACGAATAGTTGGCCCAATTGAAACCATATCCATGTCTGGGTAAGGCTTTTTGAATAAGCCACACTCAAGGCCTGCGTGGATCACCATCACATTAGGAATTTTACCGAATAGTTTGTTGTAGGTATCACTGACTAAATGCATCACTGGTGAGTCTGCATCGGGCTGCCAACCAGGGTAACTGCCTTCTGCTCGATATTGGGCTTGTGCTAATTTACTGATAGAGGTCAGCATGTTAACAACGTAGTTTTTGCCGCTATCGATAAGAGAACGCACAAGAAAGATAATTTCTGCTTTATCTTCAGTTAGTCGTACAACGCCTTCGTTAAGTGATGTTTCAACCACACCAATGGCAACATCACTCATGCGAATTACACCGTTTGGCGCAGCATTTAAGAAGAAAACAAAACGTTTTTGGCAGTCATCAGAAAGCGCTTTTAACTCACTCTGTGCTTCGTCTAGCAGTAGAACAAGGTTAGGCTCAACGACGGCTAATTCATTTTTCAGAATATCTTCATAACGAGCTCTTAGGGCAGTTAACTCAGCGACTTTGTTCGCAGGAACGGCAATAATGGCGTAAGCTTCCCGAGGAATGGCGTTACGAACAGTACCACCTCTGAAATCTAATAGTTTTAGGTTTAAATCTTCTGCGTGGCCAGCTAGAAAACGTGCTAACAGCTTATTGGCATTACCTAAGCCTAAATGTACATCACCACCAGAGTGCCCACCTTTTAGGCCTTTTAGGGTCATTGTGAAGGTTTTATAGCCTTGTGGTAATGCTTCACGTGTCAGGTCAAACGTAGAGGTAAAGTCAACCCCACCAGCACAACCCATGTAAATTTCACCTTCTTCTTCTGAGTCGGTGTTAATCAGAATATCGGCTTGTAACCAGCCTGCTTTCAAGCCAAACGCACCTTCCATGCCGGCTTCTTCAGTCATGGTCAGAAGAACTTCCATTGGCCCATGCTCAACACTATCATCAGCAAGAACAGCCAACGCAGAAGCTAAGCCAATGCCGTTATCAGCACCTAAAGTGGTTCCTTCAGCGGTGACCCATTCACCATTAACATATGGACGAATTGGGTCTGTTTTAAAGTCATGCACCGTATCGTTATTTTTTTGTGGCACCATGTCTAAGTGAGCTTGTAAAACAACCCCTTTGCGGTTTTCATAACCAGGTGTTGCAGGTTTACGGATCAGAATATTGCCCACTTCATCACGTTCAACGTGAAAGCCTTTTTGTTTTGACCAATCAACAATATGTGCGGCTAAGGCTTCTTCGTGATACGAAGGGTGTGGGATAGAACAGATTTTAGCGAAGATATCCCATAGCGGTTGGGGGGATAATGTAGCTAGCTCAGACACGTCTCTCTCCTTTTATTTTCCCTTTATATTTCAATCTGTAGCGTTGTTGGCTTCATTCATAAATCCCAGTCACATACTTATGTATGCTCCTAGGATTTACTCATTTGCCGCCTAGCTACAAATTGAACTATTTAGGGATAATATCCTGAATAACTCAGTAGGAGCTGATTGGCAACCAACGTTAATTTCAGCTTCAATTTTAAAAGGAATATTGCTGTAATTATGACCTAACAGCCTGAAGTTTCGAATTAAAGGCTGCCTCTTTTATAAACTCAGGATAACACTTTCTTTTGAGCAATGGACAGTGTAAATGATAATAATTAATGGCGAATGGTGCTTTTTGCTGGTTTTTAACCGGCCAAATCACTATAATCTCGCGCAACCTTTTTTCCGCAAGACACTTTTCAGATTTACTCAGCAGTCGGGACCCGAATTTTATGAGCGAAAAATATGTCGTAACGTGGGATATGTTGCAAATACATGCCCGTAAACTCGCACAACGTTTATTACCAGTAGAACAATGGACCGGTATTATCGCGGTTAGCCGTGGTGGCCTTGTTCCTGGAGCACTGCTTGCACGCGAACTTGGTATTCGTAACGTTGACACCGTTTGTATTTCTAGCTATGACCATGACAACCAGCGCGAATTAACCGTGATTAAACGCGCCGAAGGTGATGGTGAAGGCTATATTGTGATTGATGACCTCGTTGATACTGGCGGTACAGCACAAGCTATTCGTGATATGTACCCTAAAGCGCACTTTGTGACTATTTTCGCAAAACCAGCAGGTCGTCCATTAGTTGATGATTACATTGTTGATATCCCACAAGACACATGGATTGAACAGCCATGGGATATGGGCGTCGTTTTTGTTAAACCATTGTGTGAACAAGATAAATAAATCTGTGTTTTACGCGAGCTTTAGGTAAAAACATTGTAATTATAAAGTGTTATAGAATTTATTGATTGCAAAAACACATTAATACCTAAAATTTTTAAGCTAAACACGATATAATTTGGGGAGTGCATTTTTGCATTCCCTTTATTTTTGGCCAAATTCAACTCTGATAGACAAGGAAATAGGGATGACTCAGCAAAACCTTTCAGAAAAACTTTTCAAACCTAAAGTCAGACAAGTTGAAACGTCAACATTAGTCTCTTATTCATCTCAAACAATTTCTCAAATTAAAGAACATAGTGTGTTAAGTGGGTCTCACCATGCGGGGTGGTACCGTATGATTAACCGCTTAATGTGGATTTGGCGGGGAATAGACGCCTTAGAAATTGAAGAGGTGCTAAGCCGTATTGCTATCTCAGATGCTGAGCGTAGTGATGATAATTTATTGGATACAGTCATTGGTAATCGTCGTGGAAACTGGTGTTTTGAATGGTCCCAGCAAGCCATGCATTGGCAGCAAAAAGCGTTAGAGTTTGAAAAAGGTGCAGAAGCAGGGGATGCTTGGTTGCGTTCTGCTAATTTGTACAGCATTGCAGCTTATCCTTTTATTAAAGGTGACGAGCTGGCTGACCAAGCTATTTTGTTGGCTTGTAAAGCGTATGATAGCGCAGCAAAATTTTCTCAATATCGCTTAAAGAAAATTCCATTTAAAGTTGATGGTGGAAAAGAAGTCTGTGGCTTTTTACATATTCCTTCACACGGTCAAGGGCCTTACCCGACCGTGATGATTTGCGGCATGTTAGATAGCTTACAAATTGATTTTTGCCGCTATTTCCGTGACTACCTCGAACCTCTCGGTATTGCGATGCTAACACTGGATATGCCATCTATTGGTTATTCGGTAAAACAAAAGCTTACACAGGAAACAAGCACCCTACATGAGCAAATTGTTCGCCAGATTGGGGATATCGCTTGGATTGACCACACGCGTTTTGGTATCGTGGGTATGCGTTTTGGCGCAAATATAGCGTTAAGATTAGCTTATATGTGCCCTGATAAGATTAAAGCGGTTGCTGTTATAGGGCCAATTGTCCACAGTTTATTGCATGAAGAGAAATATCAACAAGATATTCCTCGGATGGTTTTGGATGTATTCGCCAGTCGTTTGGGTGTTTATCAAGTTGATGGTTCTGCTTTACGTCATGAATTAAGTTGCTATTCACTTAAAAATCAAGGGCTTTTGGGGCGGCGCAGTAAGGTCCCAATGCTATCGGTTAGTCTTAAAGATGATATTTACAGCCCCAAAGCAGAGTCTGATTTAATTCGACGTTCATCGATGGATGCTGACACGATAATGCTACCAAGCCAGCCCGTTTTTGCTAATTTTGAAAAGGCGCTAAGTGAAACTACTAATTGGTTAAAAGCAAAAATACTTTAATTTTATTTAATAACTTGCTTATTTTTTCCCATTTGTTAAAAAGGTGTCTTCCCAAGAAGGAGATCCTTAACATGGCTTTACCGACTGATTACTCAAATGGAAAGTATTTAAAGAAGTTTGCTTCGATAGGACCTTATTTACGTGAAAAACAATGTTTAAATGGCTGTTATATATTCGATAGCCTCGTTGTTTGCGTGAATGCAAATATTGCCCCAGAAAAACGTGAATTTTGGGGGTGGTGGCTAAAATTGGTTGCAACTGATAAGGGGTTTGAATTTACTTATCATTTGGGCCTATACAACAGCCATGGTAGTTGGCAAGTTAAAGCATTAAAAGATGCACCAACCATTGAGGCGACAGAGCAAAATTTAGTGTCTTTTCACCAAGCTCTTGCAAAACAACTATCTGAACTTGAGTTAAGCCTCTTTCCCTCCCCGCTAATGACAGAATTAAAACTGGAATTAAGCGCATAAATTTGTTTTAAACCAACTTTTGTTGAATTTTGCGTTATGCCTGTTGGCATAACGCGCTTCTCCTGATAAAAATGATACCTACTTTTTGGTTTATTAATCCTAATGGCAGAAAAATGATGAAAAATAGCCAGACGCTGGTAGTTAAATTAGGGACCAGTGTATTAACAGGGGGCTCGCGCCGTTTAAATCAAGCTCATATTGTTGAGCTGGTTAGGCAGTGCGCGCAGCAATATGAAAAAGGGCATCGTATTATTATTGTGACTTCTGGGGCAATTGCCGCAGGTCGCGAACACTTAAATTACCCCGAACTGCCGGCTACCATAGCATCTAAACAGTTGCTTGCGGCGGTCGGTCAAAGTCGTTTAATCCAGTTATGGGAACGGTTATTCTCCATTTATGGCATTCATATCGGGCAAATGTTACTGACACGAGCCGATTTAGAAGACAGAGAACGTTTCTTAAATGCACGAGATACCTTGCAAGCACTGCTAGATAACGGAATCATTCCAGTTATCAATGAAAATGATGCTGTGGCTACCGCAGAAATCAAAGTCGGTGATAATGACAATCTATCCGCTTTGGCCGCGATTCTTGGCGATGCAGATAAACTGCTATTATTGACAGATATCGAAGGCTTATATGATGCTGATCCACGCAGTAATCCAAATGCAAAATTGATCCCTGAAGTGTATGGTATCAATGATGAACTTCGCGAAATGGCGGGGGGAAGCGTTAGCGGGTTAGGAACCGGTGGAATGGCAACTAAATTACAAGCAGCAGATGTCGCGGGCCGTGCAGGAATTGATGTTATCATTGCAGCAGGCAATAAACCGGATGTTATTAATGCGGTTATTGAAAATCTTCCAGTTGGTACCCGTTTTTATGGGCAAAAAAATCCAATGGAAAATCGTAAACGTTGGATTTTCGGTGCTCCAGCAGCTGGAGATGTGTACATTGATGATGGTGCACAACTGGCAATTATGGAAAAAGGCAGTTCATTATTGCCAAAAGGTATTAAGAAGATTGAAGGCGATTTCTCCCGAGGCGCAGTGATCCGTATTCGTAATATGGCAGGGAAAGATCTTGCTCATGGGGTCAGCCACTATAACAGTGATGCACTTAGAATGATTGCTGGGCACCATTCACAAGAAATCAGCAAAATACTTGGCTATGAACACGGTTCTGTGGCTGTTCATCGTGATGATATGATAGTGAGTTAATTATGTTAGAGACAATGGGTAAGGCTGCAAGGGTTGCTTCATGGCAATTAGCTCAGTTAAGTACCAAACAAAAAAATGCAGCACTATTACAAATTGCAGATCTACTAGAACAAGATAATGCAGTTATACTTGCAGCGAATCAAAAAGACATGGCGCAGGCAAAAGCAAGCGGTATGACTGAGGCGTTACAAGACCGCTTATTGCTGACGCCAGAGCGTTTAAAAAGTATTGCTGATGATGTTAGAAAAGTATGCCAATTAGCTGATCCTGTTGGGCAAATCATTGATGGAAGCCAATTGGATAGCGGCTTAAATTTACAGCGCCGCCGTGTCCCATTGGGGGTTGTCGGTGTCATTTATGAAGCCCGCCCTAATGTCACCGTTGATGTGGCTTCGTTATGTTTAAAGACAGGTAATGCGGTCATTTTACGTGGCGGGAAAGAGACGCATCATACTAACCTTGCGGTGGTGGAAGTTATTCAAAAAGCATTGGAAAATAGCGGCTTGCCAGCAGATGCAGTACAAGCTATTAATAACCCTGACCGTGAATTAGTTGCGCAATTACTCAAATTAGATCGCTACGTGGATATGCTAATCCCTCGCGGCGGTGCGGGTTTACATAAATTATGTCGTGAGCAATCAACGATCCC
The DNA here is from genome assembly GCF_033688165.1 of Providencia sp. PROV048. Lineage (NCBI taxonomy): Bacteria > Pseudomonadati > Pseudomonadota > Gammaproteobacteria > Enterobacterales > Morganellaceae > Providencia > Providencia sp. PROV048. The sequence goes on from NZ_CP096360.1 coordinate 988,198, forward strand.
AGTAATTACTGGGGGAATTGGTGTTTGCCATACATTTGTTGATAAATCGGTAGATTTTAATAAAGCCATTAACGTGATTATTAATGCAAAAGTTCAGCGCCCAAGCGCTTGTAATTCACTGGAAACATTATTAGTTCATAAAGAGATTGCGAATGAATTTCTGCCGTTTTTAAGTGAAAAAATGGCACAACAACAAGTCACATTACATGCGAGTGAAAAAGCGCTTCCATTGCTAAAACAAGGCCCAGCTAAAGTTGTTGATGTAAAACCTGAAAACCTTGTCGATGAGTGGCTATCACTGGATCTTAACGTAGACATTGTTGATGATATTGACGCGGCTATCGACCATATTCGTCATTATGGTACAGCCCATTCTGATGCTATCTTGACAGAATCTATTCACCAAGCTGACTATTTCGTTCAATGTGTAGATTCAGCCGCGGTATATGTTAATGCAAGCACTCGCTTTACCGATGGTGGGCAGTTTGGTTTAGGTGCAGAGGTCGCAGTGAGTACGCAAAAATTACATTCACGTGGCCCTATGGGGTTAGATGCACTAACAACGTACAAATGGATCGGGTATGGTGACTTTTTAAGTCGTCCATAATGAGTAAAAATGATGAGATAGCCACACTTGTGTGGCTTTCTTTTTTTATTTGCCAAACTAGGCAGTTTATCATAAGCAAATTTGTAATCGGTATTGCTTAGTATTTATGATGATGGGATGAAATTTAATGTTTTACATTATCGGTCCAAGAGGTTCGGGTAAAACCACAATTGGTAAAAAATTTGCAGAATCTAAAGGTTATCAATTTGTTGATACAGATAAATTGATTTTAGAAAAAGCGGGAAAAAGTATTGCAGAAATTGTTGAACAGCACGGTTGGGATTACTTTCGCCAGCTAGAGACTGACGTCCTTAAGTCGATTACGCAAAGCGATATGATTGTTTCAACTGGTGGGGGGCTTGTTCTTGCAGAAGAAAATCAGCAAATTATGCGTAATAACGGCACCGTGATTTACTTAAATACCCACCCTGAAGTTTTAGCAAAACGCCTCGCTGCGGAACCGCAAGCGGATCAGCGACCAAGTTTGACAGGAAAATCTTTAGTTGAAGAAATTGAAGAAGTAATGCAACAAAGGGAGCCTATCTACCGTGCGACAGCACATCATATTATTGATGCGGCACAGCCTGTCGACGACATCATCGCACAACTTAATGATTTAACTTAAACTCATGAGTGATAAGCCAGCGGTGTTTTCGGAATATACTAATTAGAGTAAAGGGAGTAGCTCAGTAAGATAGAAGTCACTAAAGGTATAGTCGTATCACACTAATATATAAAAATATAATCATAGTATAGGGACTCATTATGTTGGCAAAGATAGTCAAAACAGTACTTAAATTTTTGTTTCGCGTACAAGTTATTGGCGACGCGAAAGAATTTAATCAAGATAAATGCTTAATTACGCCCAATCATGTTTCTTTCCTAGATGGTGTATTAATCGCACTTTTTTTGCCTGTCAAACCTGTATTTGCTGTTTATTCAACATTTGCCACACCGAAAATGGTGAAGCGCCTTAAGCCCTATGCGGATATTGTCCCTCTTGATCCTGCCAACCCTCTAGGTATTCGTCATCTAGTTAAAGAGGTAGAAAAAGGGCGCCCAATAGTTATTTTCCCAGAAGGCCGAATTTCGGTTCATGGCTCTTTAATGAAAATATACGAAGGAGCGGCTTTTGTGGCAGCAAAGTCAGAAGCAAAAGTTGTTCCTATTCGTATAGAAGGTGCACAATATAGCCATTTTGGGCGGCTGAAAGGAATTTTTCCATTAAAATGGTTCCCGAAGATCACATTGCATATATTGCCGGCACAAGATATTCCAATGCCAGAAGCACCTAAGGCTGTAGAGCGTCGTGCCCTGGCGGGTGAACACCTGTACCAAATCATGAAATCTGCTCGTATGTCTTGTTTACCACAAGTCACATTAGTTGAAGAATTTATTCAAAGTGTCCAGTTTTTTGGGCGCCGCACGCCTTGTATTGAAGACATCGCATTTAAAGAGGATTCATATCAATCTCTATTGAAAAAAACCTTAGGGGTTGGTCGTATTATTGAACGCTATACTCATGAAAATGAAAGAGTTGGCCTATTATTGCCAAATGCGACAGTCACCGCAGCCGCGATTTTTGGCGCTTTAATGAGAGGCCGAGTACCTGCCATGCTTAATTACACTGCGGGCAGTCACGGTATTAGTAACGCTTTAAAAGCTTCAGCAGCGAAAGTGGTCTTTACTTCCCGCCAATTTTTGGAAAAAGGCAACTTAACGCATATTCCAGAACAAGTGCCAGAAGCAAGTTGGATTTACCTTGAAGATTTAAAAGACACGGTAACATGGCAAGATAAAATATGGATTATTAAGCACTTATTTAATCCTAAAAAAGCCATTATTCCCCGAAAGCCGTCCGATGAAGCGATTGTTTTATTCACATCCGGCTCGGAAGGTACACCGAAAGGTGTTGTTCACAGCCATGCCAGCTTGATGGCAAACGTAGAACAAATTAAAACGATCGCCGATTTTACACCTCGTGACCGCTTTATGTCGTCACTTCCATTATTTCACGCATTTGGTTTGACGGTTGGCTTATTTATCCCTCTATTTTCAGGTAGCCGAGTTTTCCTTTATCCAAGCCCATTACATTACCGGATCATTCCTGAATTAGTCTATGACAAAAACTGTACGGTATTATTTGGAACATCAACCTTTTTAGGTAACTACGCACGATTTGCTCATCAGTATGATTTTGCACGTTTGCGTTATGTGGTTGCGGGCGCAGAAAAATTATCAGATAAAACCAAAAAAATCTGGTTCGATAAATTTGGCATCCGAATTCTTGAAGGCTATGGGGTAACTGAGTGTGCACCTATTGTTTCAATTAATGTGCCAATGGCCGCTAAAGAAGGCTCTGTAGGGCAAATTTTACCCGAAATGGAAGCGCGAATTATCCCCATTTCTGGTATTGAACAAGGTGGTAAATTACAGCTTAAAGGCCCAAATATCATGAAAGGGTATTTGCGTGTGGAAGCGCCTGGGGTACTTGAAACACCACGAGCTGAAAATGCACAAGGTGAAATAGAGGAAGGTTGGTACGACACAGGTGATATCGTTGAACTAGATCATAAAAATTTCTGTACGATAAAAGGCCGTGTTAAACGTTTTGCTAAACTTGCGGGTGAAATGGTTTCTCTCGAAAGTATTGAGCAAATGGTGGCATCTCTTTCTCCTAATGCAAATCACGGTGTGGTTACAAAGCCAGATAGCAGTAAAGGTGAAGCGCTTGTTTTGTTCACAACAGATAAAGAACTAGACCGTAGCGCATTATCCAGCGCAGCCAAGAGCAAAGGGTTAATCGAGTTAGCGGTTCCACGTGATATTCGTTTTGTTAAAGAATTGCCAGTACTAGGTAGTGGTAAAACGGATTTTGTCACATTAAAGCAAATGGCATTAAAGGATGAATAAGATGCAAGAAAGTACTTCTAATTCACCGTTAATGAGCAGAGGGATGAAAGCCGTTCTTGCTTCACAATTTCTCTCTGCATTTGCAGATAACGCATTATTATTCGCCATATTAGCCCAGCTAAAAGCCGAATTTTACCCTGAATGGAGTCATCCTATCCTGCAAATGGTGTTTGTTTTTACGTACATCGTTTTAGCACCGTTTGTTGGGCAAATCGCAGATAGGTTCTCAAAGGGACGCGTGATGCTGTTTTCTAACATCTTCAAGTTTATTGGGGCATTAGGGATTTGTTTTGGCCTAAACCCATTCCTTTGTTATGGGTTAGTGGGAATCGGCGCAGCTTCATATTCACCAGCTAAATACGGTATTTTGGGGGAACTGACCGGGGGAGATAACCTCGTTAAGGCCAATGGTGTCATGGAAGCTTCAACAATCGCAGCCATTTTAGTGGGGTCAGTTGTTGGCGGAATGCTTTCCGATATTAACTTAATTTTAGCGCTGGGAACATGTGCTGTATTGTATGCGTTAGCCGTTATTGCGAATTTTTTCATCCCACACTTAGCTGCCGCGAGGCCTGGAAAAGGTTGGGATCTTAAACTGTTAATTACTTCTTTTTTCAATGCCTGCCGGGTGCTATGGGCTAACCAAGAAAGCCGTTTTTCACTAGTTGGAACCAGCTTGTTCTGGGGGGCTGGGGTAACGCTGCGTTTTCTGCTCGTTGCATGGGTGCCTGTGGCATTGGGATTACAAGACAACACAACGCCGACTATTTTAAATGCGATGGTTGCCGTGGGAATAGTTGCAGGAGCCGGGCTTGCTGCCAAGTTTATTACCTTAAAAACGGTTTATCGCTGCATTCCTGCGGGAGTTATTATAGGTGTGATGGTGGTGTTACTTTCGTTGCAAACTAATATTATTCCATCCTATTTTATTTTAATCATCCTTGGGATCTTCGGCGGTTTATTTGTCGTTCCGTTGAATGCATTATTGCAAGAAAAAGGGAAGGAAACTGTTGGAGCAGGGAATGCGATTGCAGTACAAAATTTAGGTGAAAATAGTGCAATGCTAATTATGTTAGGCTTGTACTCATTAGCAATTAAAGCAGGTTTGTCAGTTGTGAATGCCGGTATTGGTTTCGGTGCTGTATTCGCAATTGCGATTGCGGGTTTATGGGTTTGGGATCGCGCTCGTAAAAAAATGGCATAAAGGTAGATAACATCATGATAGATGAGAAGCGGCTTGAAACTCTGAGTATTCAGGTTGGGCTGAAACTGAAAGAACAGGGTAAAACAGTCACAACCGCAGAGTCATGTACCGGGGGCTGGGTTGCCAAAGTTTTAACCGATATATCGGGTAGCTCAGATTATTTTCAGCGTGGCTTTGTGACATACAGTAATGAAGCAAAGCATCAAATGATCGGTGTTAAAGATGAGTCTTTACAGCAGTATGGAGCTGTAAGCCAACAAGTCGTTACTGAAATGGCGACAGGCGCTTTACAAGAAGCCTGTGCAGATTTTGCTGTTTCAGTTAGTGGAATAGCAGGCCCTGGGGGCGGTAGTGTAGAAAAACCTGTTGGTACAGTATGGTTTGGTTTTGCACAGAAACAGGCAGACCAAACGGTATTAGTCACAACACAACATCAAGTGTTTCAAGGAAACAGAAATGAAGTTCGTTTTCAATCAACACTTTATATACTTGAAACACTTTTAAAGCAGTTAAGTTAAAAATTTCCTTGATACTGTATGATTATACAGTATAATTAATTTCAACAAACCGAATTCAATCGTTTTATTTGCAGTGGTCAAATCATTGCACTTAGGGAGTAAACATGGCTATTGATGAAAACAAACAAAAAGCACTTGCAGCAGCATTAGGCCAAATTGAAAAGCAATTTGGTAAAGGTTCCATTATGCGTCTTGGTGAAGACCGCTCTATGGATGTTGAAACTATCTCAACAGGCTCCTTATCCCTTGATGTTGCATTGGGTGCTGGTGGCTTGCCACTAGGTCGTATTGTTGAAATCTACGGCCCTGAATCTTCAGGTAAAACAACACTAACTCTGCAAGTTATTGCTGCAGCGCAACGTAGTGGTAAAACATGTGCTTTCATCGATGCTGAACACGCTTTAGACCCTATCTATGCTAAAAAATTAGGCGTTGATATCGATAACTTACTATGTTCTCAACCGGACACCGGTGAGCAAGCGCTAGAAATTTGTGATGCATTAACTCGCTCAGGTGCGGTTGATGTGATCATCGTTGACTCCGTTGCTGCATTAACACCAAAAGCTGAAATTGAAGGTGAAATTGGTGATTCACATATGGGCCTAGCTGCTCGTATGATGAGCCAAGCAATGCGTAAGTTAGCTGGTAACTTAAAAACATCTAATACCTTACTGATCTTTATCAACCAAATTCGTATGAAGATTGGTGTTATGTTTGGTAACCCAGAAACAACAACAGGTGGTAATGCATTAAAATTCTACGCATCTGTTCGTTTAGACATCCGCCGTATTGGTGCTGTTAAAAATGGCGAAGAAATCGTCGGTAGTGAAACTCGCGTTAAAGTGGTAAAAAACAAAGTTGCAGCACCGTTCAAACAAGCTGAATTCCAAATTTTGTATGGTGAAGGTATTAATACCTTCGGCGAGTTAATTGACTTAGGTGTAAAACATAAGTTAATTGAAAAAGCAGGGGCTTGGTATAGTTATAACGGCGATAAAATTGGCCAAGGTAAAGCTAACTCAACAAATTATTTAAAAGAGCACCCTGAAGTCGCTCAAGAAATTGATACCAAACTGCGTGAAATGTTATTGAATCACACTGGTGAATTTAGTAGTGCAGCAACAGACTTTATCAGTGATGCTGATGAAGAAGAAACACCAGAAGAATTTTAATTTTAATCTAATTAATTGATTAATAAGTAAATTATAGGCGCTCCGCTGATGTGGTGGCGCCTATTTTATTTTTAACCTATTACATTAATAGTTTATTGAACAGTTTTTCTGTGGAAAAATACACCAGTGCAAGGTATAAACATACTTTCAGAAAATATCTAGACGCTTTACAATGAAAGCTGCGAATGGATGTATCTATATTTTACTTCTGCACAAAGAGACTTTATCTTATCAGTCACTTTTTAATCGGAGAGTTGATTAGAGGTGATGTTACATTCCATCTCAACAATTCGTAATTCTGTTTCCAGCTTGATATCGGGATAAATATGAGTAAAAGCACCGCTGAGATCCGTCAAGCGTTTCTCGACTTTTTTCATACAAAAGGTCATCAAGTGGTCTCTAGTAGTTCACTAGTGCCAAATAATGACCCTACACTATTGTTCACAAACGCAGGGATGAACCAGTTCAAAGATGTATTTCTTGGTCTGGATAAAAGAGCATATTCCCGAGCGACAACCGCGCAACGCTGTGTGCGTGCAGGTGGTAAACATAACGACTTAGAAAATGTGGGCTATACCGCCCGCCACCATACATTTTTTGAAATGTTAGGCAATTTTAGCTTTGGCGATTACTTTAAGCATGACGCTATCCGTTTTGCTTGGGAGTTATTGACTAGCGAAGAATGGTTTAACTTACCAAAAGAAAGGTTGTGGGTAACCGTTTACGCAACTGACGATGAAGCTTATGATATCTGGAATAAAGAAATTGGTATTCCAGTTGAGCGTATTATTCGTATTGGTGATAACAAAGGCGCACCATATGCGTCAGATAACTTCTGGCAAATGGGTGATACCGGTCCTTGTGGTCCATGTACCGAGATTTTCTATGATCACGGTGACCATATATGGGGTGGCCCTCCAGGAAGCCCAGAAGAAGACGGTGACCGCTATATTGAAATTTGGAATTTAGTCTTCATGCAATTTAACCGTCAGTCTGACGGGACAATGGAGCCTCTACCAAAACCTTCAGTTGACACAGGAATGGGCTTAGAGCGTATTTCTGCGGTATTGCAGCACGTTAATTCAAACTATGAAATTGATATCTTCCGTGACCTTATTGCTGCGGCAGCTAAAGCAACAGGTGCGACGGATTTAGAGAATAAATCATTACGCGTTATTGCTGACCACATTCGTTCTTGTGCATTCCTTGTCAGTGATGGTGTTATTCCATCAAATGAAGGTCGTGGTTATGTTCTGCGTCGTATTATTCGACGTGCTGTTCGTCACGGTTATATGCTTGGTGCCAAAGACACTTTCTTCTACAAATTAGTCGCGCCATTGATTAAAGTCATGGGGCCTGCGGCTGATGAACTTGCACGCCAGCAAGCTATGGTTGAAAAAGTTCTCAAGACCGAAGAAGAGCAATTTGCACGCACGTTAGAACGCGGTCTTCAATTATTAGATGAAGAACTTGCTTCACTGAAAGGGGATACTCTGGATGGTGAAGCGGCATTCCGCTTATATGACACCTATGGCTTCCCAATCGATTTAACGGCAGATGTTTGCCGTGAGCGCAATATTAAAGTCGACGAAGAAGGTTTTGAGCGGGCGATGGAAGACCAGCGTCGTCGTGCGCGCGAATCCAGTGGTTTTGGTGCGGATTATAACTCTTTAATTAAAGTTGATAAGCGTAGTGAATTCTCCGGTTATCAATATGATGAGCAACAAGCCACTATTACTGCATTATATAAAGATGGCCAACCTGTAGACAGTTTGAATGCGGGTGAAGAAGGCTTAGTTATACTAGATAAAACTGCATTTTATGCAGAGTCTGGTGGGCAAGTCGGTGATACTGGTTACTTAAATAATGACAATGCGAGCTTTAAAGTCACTGATACACAAAAATATGGTCAAGCAATTGGGCATATTGGTAAGGTAGAGGCGGGTTCACTGGTTGTTAACCATAGAATTACCGCTGTTGTGGATAGCGCTAGACGTGATGCGATCCGTTTAAATCACTCAGCAACACACTTACTGCATGCGGCATTACGCCAAGTATTAGGCGACCATGTTTCTCAAAAGGGTTCATTGGTTAATGACAAATACTTGCGTTTTGACTTCTCTCATTTTGAAGCGATGACACAAGAGCAACTACGTCAAGTAGAAGATATTGTGAATGCACAAATCCGTAAAAACTCAGAAATTGAAACTGAACTGATGGATTTAGAAGGCGCTAAAGCAAAAGGTGCTATGGCATTATTCGGTGAAAAATATGAGGAACGTGTACGTGTTCTGAGTATGGGGGATTTTTCTATCGAGTTATGTGGTGGTACACATGCGCGTCGTACAGGAGATATTGGTTTATTCCGTATCTTGAGTGAATCTGGTACGGCTGCAGGTGTTCGTCGTATTGAAGCGACTACAGGCACAATGGCGATTGAAAGCATTCACAATCAGTCAGAGCAACTTTCAGCAATTGCACACTTAGTGAAAGGTGATATTAATAGTCTTGTCGAGAAAGTAAAAGCGGCGTTAGACAAATCTCGCCAACTCGAAAAAGAAATTGTGCAACTAAAAGATCAACAAGCATCTCAAGAAAGTGCTTCACTAAGTAGTAAAGCGAAAGACGTGAAAGGCATCAAATTATTAGTCACTCAATTAGCGGATACTGATCCTAAGTTGTTGAGAACTATGGTTGATGACCTTAAAAATCAGTTGAAATCAGCGATTATCGTGCTTTCAACAACAAGTGGTGATAAAGTCAGTATGATCGTTGGGGTAACTAATGATTTGACTGCTAAAGTTAAAGCAGGGGACTTAATTTCCTATATTGCAAGTCAGGTAGGTGGTAAAGGTGGCGGTCGCCCAGACATGGCTCAAGCGGGAGGTACTGACGTTAGCGCATTACCTGCTGCTATGGCAAGTGTCGAAGAATGGGTCGAAGCGCGTCTGTAAGCACTTACAAAGTTGCCTCATTAAAATATGAGGCAACTTTAATCTGTTGCGGCATTGTTAATGTATCGTTTGTAGTGCTATATTTTGCTTGTAAATAATTAGAATGCTTGTATTGATGGCATCAATGCTTTAGGTGAATGTCATTGCTTTACGTTTTCACGGTGTGTGATGGACAATAGCGGGGATACCTAGAGACCCGACTCTTTTAATATTTCAAGGAGCAAAGAATGCTTATTCTGACTCGTCGAGTTGGTGAAACACTCATGATAGGCGATGAGGTAACAGTTACTGTATTGGGTGTCAAAGGCAACCAAGTTCGTATTGGTGTTAATGCCCCAAAAGAAGTTTCTGTTCACCGTGAAGAAATTTATCAACGGATCCAGGCTGAAAAGACTCAACCAGATAATCAATAATAATGAATAAGCGTCCAATGATTGATCACACAGCAAGAATGGGCGCTTGTCTTACTCACATTATTTCTAAAAATATCCTTTCGTTTTTTATAATTCTCTAGCATCAAACTCACTTTATTGTTTAGTCTTCGGTTTTCTTGTACGAAATCTTGTTTTCCTTTGTATGAAATATAGGCTAATCAATCCAGTGAGCTCATTTTTATTCACTTATAGAATAATTTTTTTTCTGTATTTTTGTTTCTAAAGTTAGTGTCATAAGGGCTGAAAAATATCTTTTTCGGTGTTAAACTAAGCATCTTGCTTGTGAAATGTGCAAACAGACAACGGAATGCAAAAAGTTTGGAAAAATTGTTTGACTTCTAAGTCTAGGAAAGTAATATGTGCGCCACACAGCAACGAGATGTTTGAAAAAACAAATCGTGTGTAACTAAAATATGGTGAGGTGGCCGAGAGGCTGAAGGCGCTCCCCTGCTAAGGGAGTATGCGGTCAAAAGCTGCATCGAGGGTTCGAATCCCTCCCTCACCGCCATTTTAGATTATGCATCCGTAGCTCAGCTGGATAGAGTACTCGGCTACGAACCGAGCGGTCGGAGGTTCGAATCCTCCCGGATGCACCATCTTTAACCCTATGAGAGAATCTGATGGGGTTTTGTTTTGGTTTTAGCAACCAAACAAAGCAGTAACTAAGAAGTTGATTTATAGAAGTAGAAGTTGATAAAGAAGTTTGAGAGAGCAGCACATCTTGCATTAAGTATGCATCCGTAGCTCAGCTGGATAGAGTACTCGGCTACGAACCGAGCGGTCGGAGGTTCGAATCCTCCCGGATGCACCATCTCTTAGCTAATAATTTAGCATATCAATAATACCTTTTAATTTAACTCAGAAAAGTTATTGAGAATGTATCGATTTCAAATCGAATGAATTTTGCATCCGTAGCTCAGCTGGATAGAGTACTCGGCTACGAACCGAGCGGTCGGAGGTTCGAATCCTCCCGGATGCACCATCTTTAAGAAACTCCTCATTCGAGGAGTTTTTTTTGCCTAAAATTACCATTCATAAAATTAATTAAATCGTATTTTCTATACCTCTTTGATTTATTCCCTCATAAACCACACATCTAGACAGCGACAATTTATGTGATTTAAGCTAAAGTAATTGCCTTAATAAAATAAATTAACATCACAGGCGGGAGGTCGACTTGATCCCGGACGTATCGAAAGCGCTCTCATGGTTAGAGGCGCACCCAGAAACACTTAATGGTATTCAACGTGGTATTGAGCGTGAAACATTGCGTGTAACCCCCACAGGCGCAATTGCAGAGACCTTGCATCCAGAAGGGCTGGGAAAAGCTTTAACACATAAATGGATCACGACAGATTTTGCGGAGTCCTTACTCGAATTTATTACTCCTGTAGATAAAAGCATTAGCCATAATTTGGCTTTTTTGCGAGATTTACACCGCTATACAGCTCGTCACCTTCAAGATGAAAGAATGTGGCCGCTGAGTATGCCATGCTTTATTGAAAGTGAAGATAAAATCACTCTTGCGCAGTACGGCTCTTCTAATGTGGGGCAGTTTAAAACGCTGTACCGCGAAGGCCTTAAAAATCGTTATGGTGCTTTGATGCAAACGATAGCAGGGGTGCATTATAACTTCTCTTTGCCGATTGAATTTTGGCAAGCATGGGCGGGTATTGAAGACGAAGAAAGCGGTAAAGAAAAAATTTCTGAAGGCTATTTACGTCTAATTAGAAATTACTACCGCTTTGGTTGGGTTATTCCTTATCTATTTGGCGCATCTCCAGCTATTTGCGGCTCTTTTTTGAAAGATAGGGATACGACGCTATCATTTGATAAAACAGACTGTGGTACGTATTACTTGCCTTATGCGACATCATTACGCATGAGTGACTTAGGTTATACAAATAAATCACAAAGTGATTTAAACATCACATTCAATAAATTGGATGAATATGTAGAGAACCTGAAAAAAGCCATCCATAAGCCTTCAGCTGAATTTGAAAAACTGGGTGCAAAAAAAGACGGCAAATATATTCAACTAAATACGAATGTGCTGCAGATTGAAAATGAGCTCTATGCCCCAATACGGCCCAAACGCGTTCCTAAAGGCAATGAATCACCTTCTGACGCATTATTACGTGGTGGTATTGAGTACATTGAAGTCCGTTCACTTGATATCAATCCATTTAGTGCGATAGGCGTTAATGAAACGCAAGCTCGTTTTGTTGATCTATTCTTAATATGGTGTGTACTTGCTGATGCACCTGAAATGAATGCTCAGGAATTAGACTGTTGCCGTCAAAACTGGAATCGTGTCATTCTTGAAGGCCGTAAACCAGGCCAAGTCATTGGTTTCGGTTGTGGCAGCGAAGTTAAACCATTAGTTGACGTTGGGCAGCAATTATTTAATGACTTGATCCGTGTGGCTGAAGTGCTAGACACTTGTTGCGATGCAAAATATCAAGAAGTTTGTCACCAATTTGTTGCTATGTTTAAAGACCCAACTCTTACATATTCAGCGCTTGTTATGGATGAAATGTTAGAAAAAGGTATTGGTGGTTACGGGTTAGAATTAGCTGAAAAATATTTTGAACAGTTAGTGAACGAGCCGTATGAAGTGATAACTGAAGAGCAATTTGAGCAAGCACGATTAGCTTCAATAGCGAAGCAAGCGAAGATGGAACAAAGTGAGAGCGAAAGCTTTGAGGACTATCTACGCATTCATGCAGGACGCTAAAAGAAATGGCCACTCTAGGTGGCCAAAAAAAATCTCTTAGAGAATTAGGGATGATAACAAATTGCGCGTCTTTCAATAATTCAGACTCTGTATTTTCAAAATAGTTTCATTTATTTTAGAAAATATTTTTTATTTTCGAGGAGGTCACGAAATGCCATTATTAGATAGCTTTACTGTCGATCATACTCGCATGTCAGCACCTGCTGTACGTGTGGCAAAAACCATGAAAACACCAAGCGGTGATACCATCACAGTTTTTGATTTGCGTTTTACTGTACCAAATGAAGAAGCCATGACAGAAAAAGGGACGCATACTTTAGAGCACCTTTTTGCAGGCTTTATGCGTGATCACCTCAACGGAAATGGTGTTGAAATTATTGATATTTCACCAATGGGGTGCCGTACTGGTTTTTATATGAGCCTTATTGGCCAGCCAGATGAACTGCGTGTTGCTAATGCATGGAAAGCGGCAATGGAAGATGTTTTGCAAGTGAAAGACCAAAACAAGATCCCTGAATTGAATGTCTATCAGTGCGGTACATACAAAATGCACTCACTGGAAGAAGCCCAGCAAATTGCACGTAATGTTCTTGCATCAGAAATTGGTATCAATAAAAATGATGAATTAGCATTACCTGCAGAGAAACTTGAACAGCTACACGTTTAGTTTTTATCAAATATTCTCTATAAAAAGAGCCAATTAAGGCTCTTTTTATTTTATATGAGAATTAAATTGCAAGTTTATGACCAAATCAAAGGTCGGGGACTTGAGAACTGAATGTAAGAGGTGTGATCCTAACCTGTTTAACGATATTTTCATTCATCGCTAATACCTCGATAAGGTAATGCCCCACCACGATTTGCTCTTCAAGCTGTGGAATATCACCAATGACCTCTAAAACCATGCCATTAACCGTCCTAGGGCCATCTATGGGGAGATTCCAATCAAAAGCCTTATTCAGCTCACGAATATTAGCAGAACCGTCTACAAGAACGCTTCCATCACTTTGTGGCAAGACTTCTTCGGCTAAAGATGGCGACATCGAGGTTGTGAAGTCACCCACTATCTCTTCTAATATATCTTCGACAGTGATAAGGCCTTGAATTTCACCGTATTCATCAACAATGATCCCAAGTTTTTCTTTATTGTGCTGGAAGTTAACTAACTGAACATTTAATGGTGTACTGTTAGGAATAAAATAAATGTTATCTGCAGCTTTAATTAGGTTTTGCTTATTAAACTCACGTTTTTCCATCATAAGACGGTATGCTTCACGGACGCGTAAAATGCCAATAGAGTCATCAAGTGAGTCGCGATAAAGCACAATGCGGCCATGAGGGGAGTGCGTGAGCTGCCGAATGATTGATTTCCAGTCATCATTGACATCAATGCCAACAATCTCATTCCTTGGCAGCATAATATCGCCAACAGTGACTTTGTCTAAGTCTAAAATTGAAATCAACATGTCTTGATTTCGGCGGCTAATTTTATGCTTTGATTCGTTAACAATGGTGCGTAGCTCTTCCTTATTAACCGCATCAGTTCTTGCGGTTAGTGACTTCACCCCAATGCAGCGTAACAGTAGCGCTGAAATAGTATTAAATGCCAAAACAATAGGCATCATGACTACTTGTAATGGTTTTAAGAGGTAACTACTTGGAAATGCGATTTTTTCAGGGTACAGCGCTGCCAGTGTTTTTGGCATGACTTCGGCAAAAATGAGGATCACAAAAGTCAGGATCCCTGTAGCCATAGCTACACCTGCATTCCCATATAATCGCATACCAATGATGGTCGCTAATGCGGAAGCGACTATGTTGATTAAGTTATTACCAATAAGGACTAGGCTTAACAGCTTATCAGGGTGTTTAAGAAGTTTTTCAACGCGGATCGCTGAGCGATTACCTTGTTTTGCTAAATGTTTTAACCGATAACGGTTTAGCGTCATCATCCCTGTTTCTGATGCAGAGAAATAGGCTGACATAAAAATTAAAACAATCAATATGATGATTAGCGTACTCGTGGACACATCATCCAAAACAAGTTTCCTTATATTGTGAAAGTCGTGGCTTTATTTGCGTCAAAATACCATAAACTCCTGTATTAAACGGTTACCAAAAAAAGCCATTGTTAAGATGATTGAGCCACCAACATGGAAAAATAGGACGCGCTTACCTCGCCATCCTCCATGGAAATGCCCCCAAAGTAGAGTGATATAAACAAACCATGCAATGACGGATAATACCGATTTATGGATATTTTCTTTATCAAAAATATTATCCATATAAATAAAGCCAGTACACAAGGTCAGAGTCAGCAAAATGACCCCAACTTGAGTGATGTGGAACATTTTACGTTCAATTACCATCATGGGTGGCATATCTGGACTAAATTTTAAGGTTTTGTTCTTTAGCTGATGGTCAATTAAAGCCACTTGTAATGCATATAAAGCAGCAATAAGGAGTGTCGCATAGCTCAACAAAGCTAGACCAATATGAACAAAAAGTGGTACTCGAGCTTCAAGATGCGTAATAAACTCACCGGGCATTAGCGTTGACAGCATCAAGTTAATAATGGCAAAACTATAGACTATAGGCGTTAAGTACCAAGCTTTTCCCCAGTAAGCGACAACAGTCATAATCACACACATGAGTAAGCTCACTGTTGAGCCTAAATTCAACAGAGTGAGGTTTTGTCCCTCGGCTTCACTGAAAATCAAAAATTTCAATGTAATAGCGTGAGTTACTAACGCAACAACGGCAAGAAAAAGCGCGAGGTGGCGGTAGAAAGGCTGTTTACGCACTTGGCCAGGGACGATCAGTAACAGACTGACCATGTATGTACAAACTGCTATGACTGCAAATACGGGCATAGTATAGTGTCGTTTATCATTTTTAGTGGAAAGTTATTCATAGTATAACTTGTACGAGTGTAGGCTCCAACTATTGGACAGGCCAATCACAATATATTCATTGCTGATAGCATTTCATGCGTCTACTGCTTGGTTTGTATTATTAAATTCATGCCATAATAACCTGTATCATCTGTTTCAAACAGGGGGCAGCGAAAAAACTGCGGGCATGTTACAATGGGGCATTATTTTGCCGCGATTATTTTTAGTGTTGGTTTCCCTTCATCATTGTGAAGGTATTGATGCTTATAATTCAAGTTGTTAGGTAACACGCACTTGAAATTATCTGTATTAGCAACCAGATCAGGCTGACATCGGCCCATCAACAGAATTGAGCTAAGACATATGTTTGATAATTTAACTGACAGACTATCGCGCACGTTGCGCAATATCAGTGGGCGTGGGCGTCTAACTGATGAAAATATTAAAGAAACACTACGCGAAGTTCGCATGGCCTTGCTGGAAGCTGACGTTGCTTTGCCAGTTGTCCGTGAATTCATTCAAAAAGTTAAAGAAAATGCCGTTGGGCAAGATGTCAATAAAAGTCTAACACCTGGCCAAGAGTTCATTAAAATAGTTCAAAATGAACTGACTAGGGCGATGGGGGACGAAAACCATCAACTTAATTTATCCGCACAACCTCCTGCTGTCGTTTTAATGGCAGGTTTGCAAGGTGCAGGTAAAACGACCAGTGTTGCAAAATTAGGTAAGCTCTTAAAAGAAAAGCAAAAGAAAAAAGTATTAGTTGTCTCTGCTGACGTTTATCGCCCTGCAGCGATTAAACAATTAGAGACATTAGCTGAAAGTGTTGGAATTGACTTTTTCCCTTCAGAAGTACAAGAAAAACCCGCTGCAATTGTTCAAAAAGCATTAAAACACGCACAATTACAATTCTACGATGTGCTGTTGGTGGATACCGCAGGTCGCTTGCATGTTGATGAAGCGATGATGGAAGAAATCCAAGAAGTTCACCGTATTATTAAGCCAGTTGAGACCTTATTCGTCGTCGATGCGATGACAGGGCAAGATGCGGCAAATACAGCGAAAGCATTTAATGAAGCCTTACCACTGACAGGGGTTGTATTGACCAAGGTCGATGGTGATGCACGAGGCGGTGCGGCACTTTCAATTCGTGCGATTACGGGGAAACCTATTAAGTTCTTAGGTGTTGGTGAAAAAACTGATGCCTTAGAACCATTCCACCCAGAGCGTGTCGCGTCTCGTATCCTTGGTATGGGTGATGTGATTTCTCTGATTGAAGAGATTGAGCATAAAGTTGACCGTGATGAAGCTGAAAAGCTTGCTAAAAAACTTAAAACGGGAGATGGCTTTGATTTAAATGACTTTTTAAGTCAATTGAAGCAAATGCGTAATATGGGCGGCATGGCGAGCATGATGAGCAAAATGCCAGGAATGTCTCAGTTACCCGATGCCGTTAAGTCCCAAATGGATGATAAAATCACCGTTCGTATGGAAGCGATGATTAATTCCATGACACGTAAAGAACGTGAAAAACCGGAAATTATTAAAGGTTCACGAAAACGTCGTATTGCGGCAGGTTCGGGAACTACCGTGCAAGAAGTTAATCGCCTCTTAAAACAATTTGATGACATGCAACGCATGATGAAGAAAATGAAAAAAGGCGGTCTAGCCAAGATGATGCGCGGCATGAAGGGTATGATGCCACCGGGTTTTCCGGGGCGTTAAGCAATAAAGCCTCAAACAAAACGCACTTTTGATTGATTTTTGCGTCAAAGTGAGTAAACTTTTCGGGCTTTTTATATGACGGCCGGACTCTATCCCTCGATGGAGTCTGGTTGTTTTGTTAACTAATGAGGATGTTATGGTAACAATTCGTTTATCTCGTGGCGGCGCTAAAAAACGTCCGTTCTACCAAATCGTTGTGACTGATAGCCGCAATGCGCGTGACGGTCGTTTCATTGAGCGTATCGGTTTCTTCAACCCGATCGCTGCAGGTCAAGCAGAAGAACTGCGTTTAGACCTGGACCGTGTTGAGCACTGGGTTGGCTTAGGCGCAACTATTTCTGACCGTGTTGCACAACTGGTCAAACAAGCTAAGAAAGCAGCTTAATCTGTCGCGGTGGTAACAATGAGCAAGCAAACTAAACTACAGCCACCTGAAAACCCAATCGTATTGGGGAAATTAGGTGCAGCGTACGGTATTCGTGGTTGGCTCAAAGTTTTTTCGTCCACCGAACATGCTGAAAGTATTTTTGAGTATCAGCCTTGGTTTATCCAACGTTCAGGTCAATGGCAACACATTGAAATTGAAGATTGGAAACATCATAACAAGGATATCATTGTCAAGCTGAACGGGGTCGATGACCGCGATGCAGCCGCGCTTTTGACTAACTTTGAAATTGCGGTTGATTCAACCCAACTTCCTGAGTTAGAAAACGAATACTACTGGAAAGACCTGATGGGCTGCCAAGTAGTGACGTTACAAGGCTATGACCTTGGTACCATCACTGACATGATGGAGACCGGTTCAAATGATGTGCTGGTCATTAAGGCGAATTTAAAAGATGCATTTGGCATCAAGGAGCGGTTGGTTCCGTTTCTTGATGGGCAGGTTATCAAGAAAGTCGATCTCGATGCCAAACTTATTGAAGTGGATTGGGATCCTGGTTTTTAAATCTCCGGTTGAACGGTTTTGATAAGTGGGACGAAATTATGTGGATTGGTGTAATTAGCCTGTTTCCCGAAATGTTCCGCGCAATAACCGAGTACGGGGTAACTGGTCGGGCAGTGAAAAATGGCCTGCTAACATTTGAGTGCTGGAATCCGCGAGATTTTACTCACGATAAGCACAAAACTGTTGATGATCGCCCCTATGGTGGTGGTCCAGGCATGCTGATGATGGTGCAACCGCTTAAGGATGCAATCAACGCAGCAAGAACTGAGGCTGGTGAGGGTGCAAAGGTTATTTATCTTTCACCGCAAGGGCGCAAACTTAGTCAAGACGGTGTTTGCGAGCTGGCAACCAATGAGAAATTGATTCTTGTTTGTGGCCGCTATGAAGGCATTGATGAGCGTATCATTCAAACCGAAGTTGACGAAGAATGGTCAATCGGTGATTACGTTCTCAGTGGCGGGGAACTTCCCGCGATGGTGTTGATTGACTCAGTTTCACGGTTTATACCGGGAGTACTTGGTCATCAAGCTTCTGCTCAAGAAGACTCTTTTGCAGATGGTTTGTTAGATTGTCCGCACTATACCCGCCCTGAAGTGTTAGATGGCATGCAAGTTCCTGATGTTTTACTTTCAGGAAACCACGCTAAAATAGATAGCTGGCGCATGAAACAATCACTCGGCCGTACCTGGCTTAGAAGACCTGAGCTTCTGGAAAGCCTAGCTCTGACTGACGAGCAGAGGATGTTGCTGGCTGAATTCCAACGGGAATATCAGTCTGAGCAACAAATGAATCCAGACAATTAATTGTCTAAACATATCAGTTTACCTAGGGTAAGAGAGTTATTATGAGCAACATTATTAAACAAATCGAAGAAGAGCAGATGAAGCAGGACGTACCTTCATTCCGTCAGGGTGACACCGTGGAAGTTAAGGTATGGGTCGTAGAAGGCTCTAAAAAACGTCTGCAGGCATTCGAGGGCGTGGTTATCGCTATTCGTAACCGCGGTCTGCACTCTGCATTCACTGTTCGTAAAATTTCTAACGGCGAAGGTGTTGAGCGTGTATTCCAAACTCACTCTCCAGTCGTAGATAGCATTGCTGTTAAACGTCGTGGTGCTGTTCGCAGATCTAAACTGTACTACCTGCGTGAGCGTTCTGGTAAGGCAGCTCGTATTAAAGAGCGTCTGAACGCCAAGTAATACGCTTTCGCTACATCCGAAAGTTATGTTATGAGAGAGGCCCGCATTTGCGGGCCTTTTTATATTCGTCACTATATTCGTCATACTTCAAGCTGTGGCGTTGTTGTCTTCTCTCGGTTACTCGGGTCACATACTTATGTATGCTCCCCGAGATAACCTCGTTTGACGCCTAGCCACAACTCGAATTATTTTGAATATAGCTGAGAGAGTTTATTTCAAGTTGTAGCTATGTTGGCAGCACTCATTCGCACTAGTCACATGCTCCTAGCGTCTCATTCCTTTGCCGCCTTGCTACACCCCGAACTATTTAGAATATAGCTGAGAGATTAACATCTTAATCTGTAAATAAATATTTACTAAAAATTGGTGTTGAACTCTAATTTAAATATTATAAATGTTAATTTTATGTAAATTTATATATTTATCAATTCACTACTGTTGTGTAAGTAATATTTTACATGTGTGGAAATATTTTACATAAATGGATTGAATTGTTTACGATGCATGGTATGTTATTACTCATACACCCAAACACAATACGTAAATAATAAACTAAGCAAATATAAGCTAATAAGTAGGTAAAAAATGATCATGCAAAAAGATGTACTCAACAACGTGAATATTCAAGACGAGCAGGTATTAATCACTCCTGAGAGTCTGAAAGAGAAATATCCGCTGAGTCGCAGCAACCTGCATGCCATTGCGACATCGCGCCAAGTGATTGCTGACATTATTCATCAACGCGACCCTCGCTTACTCGTGGTATGTGGTCCTTGCTCAATCCATGATGTGGATGCCGCTATTGAATATGGTGAGCGCCTGAAAGTATTAGCCGAAGAATTAAGTGATAGCTTATATATTGTGATGCGTGTGTATTTTGAAAAACCTCGTACAACCGTAGGATGGAAAGGTTTGATTAGTGATCCATTTATGGATGGTTCTTTTGAAATGGAAAAAGGCCTACATATTGCTCGTGATTTGTTGACCAATTTAGTGAATATGGGGCTGCCATTAGCGACAGAAGCATTGGATCCTAACAATCCTCAATACTTAGGGGATTTATTCAGTTGGTCAGCCATTGGTGCAAGAACGACTGAGTCACAGACCCACCGTGAAATGGCATCTGGTTTATCTATGCCTGTTGGTTTCAAAAATGGAACCGATGGGAGTTTATCTACAGCGATTAATGCGTTAAAAGCAGCAGCGATGCCACACCGTTTTATGGGAATTAACCAATCTGGCCAAGTTTGTTTATTACATACCAAAGGTAATAGTAACGGACATGTCATTTTACGTGGTGGGAAAACGCCTAACTACAATGCTGAAGACATTGCGGCTTGTGAAGCGGAAATGAAAAAAGCAGGTTTAGAGCCGTCCCTTATGGTGGATTGTAGCCATGGAAACTCGAATAAAGATTACCGCCGTCAACCATTAGTTGTTGATTCTATTATTGAACAAATTATTAATGGTAATGAATCAATTACAGGTATTATGCTAGAAAGTCATATTAATGAAGGGAATCAAACATCTGAACAAGCCCGTGACACAATGAAATACGGTGTGTCAGTGACAGATGCCTGCATTAACTGGCAAACGACGGAAACGGTATTGCGTAAATTACATCAAGCATTGTTGCCTGCGCTTGAACAACGTGCGCAAAAATTGAGTAAAGTGAGCTGATCAAGGTATTGGTATGTCTGTTGAGTTATCCCATTTACGGGAACAAATTGATGAAGTTGATAAATCATTATTAGATTTATTAGCAAAAAGGCTGCAACTGGTTGCTGAAGTCGGTGAAGTGAAAAGCTTACATGGTTTACCGATTTATGTGCCTGAACGAGAAACAAGCATGTTGGCAGCACGTCGCACCGAAGCTGAGCGTATGGGGATCCCACCTGATCTGATAGAGGATATTCTAAGGCGGATCATGCGCGAATCTTACGCACGTGAAAATGATAAAGGGTTTAAAACACTGAACCCATCAGCTGGCCCAATTGTGATTGTAGGTGGTGATGGGAAAATGGGGCGGTTATTTCACCGTCTCCTTAATTTATCAGGCTATCAGGTTAAGACATTAAACGAAGATGACTGGGTACAAGCAGAATCTATAGTTGCTGGTGCGAGCGTCGTGATAGTTAGTGTACCAATACATTTGACAGTACAAGTCATCAACCAGCTGCCTAAACTGGATAAAAGCACGGTCTTGATGGATATCGCATCGATTAAGCAACAGCCATTAGAAGCGATGTTAGTAGCCCATGATGGGCCAGTACTTGGGCTTCACCCGATGTTTGGTCCTGATATTGGTAGTGTTGCAAAGCAAGTATTTGCTTACTGTAATGGCCGTGGCTCGGAGTCTTATCAGTGGTTTCTTGAACAGTTATTAGTTTGGGGGGCACGTTTGAAAGAAATCTCAGCCGAAGAGCATGATAAAAACATGAGCTTTATTCAGGCATTACGCCACTTTACAACATTTACTTACGGGCGAAATCTTGCTGAGGAAAATATCGATTTACAGCAATTACTTGATTTGTCATCGCCTATTTATCGTTTAGAGCTCGCGATGGTTGGGCGGCTGTTTGCTCAAGACCCTCAACTCTATGCAGACATTATTATGTCTTCAAATGAAAATGTTGAATTGATACGCAGATATCATCAATTGTTAGGTGATTCAATAGCGCTACTGGAGAAAAAAGATAAAGCGGAATTTATTCGCCAATTTAATCAAATTAGCCAGTGGTTCGGTGAAGATGCCCATCATTTTATGAAGGAAAGCCAATCATTACTGCAACGAGCAAACGATAATCGAAAATAATCATCCCGCCTTCTATCGTGTTTTATAGCGGTAGAGGGCTTTATTTTCCTGTTAATTTTTTGTTATCTTCTATATTCTTCTATTTCAGTTAATCTCACCAAGAATGTTTATTTAAAATAGGTAATTGTACTTATCTGTATAATTTCTATCGAATAATATGCTAATCAGATAAAAACTGAATTTATTCACTATCTAATTTCAAATTAATCAATTTTTAAAATCAATATTTATAAATCGATCGATTTATATGATAAAGATTTCACCTGTTTTACCGATAACACTACTCATTAAATGATGGTTAGCGTGGTAAATATATGTCTTTTAAAAATCTCAAAATTAGTATGAAGTTAACGGTAGCATTTGGTGGTTTTGTTGCGCTTATTATCCTAAGTTCACTTTTTTCTTTAGCCAATATGAACCGAGCTAATGATGGCATGAAACAAGTCCTGTATGAAAGTTATCCTATTGCCTCTACCGCAGGGCAAATGATGGATAACTTTTATTCTTTTATAGGGATCCAAGAGCTAATTTTACTTGATGATCGTGGTAGTGATAAACGCAGAGAAGAGTTGGCTAAAATTACATTAAAAATTAATGGATTGATGGAAAGCTTAGAAAATAACGTTACAGATGATCGCTCTAAAGAAGTCTTGGCTGATTTGCGTGTTATTCGCCAACAGTTTCATTCATCAATTACTCGCATCAATACCTTTTTATCAGAGAATAATCGCCAAGCTGCTATTGACGAAATGATGACTAAAACGTCTAGTATTCAACGTGATTATCGTGATCAAATTCAAACGTTAATGGCCATCCAAGATTTGGAAATGCAAGAAGTCGGCCGTAAAGTGAATGCGGATTATGAAAACAATAAACTATTACTAGCGGTGTTATCAATCTTGAGTATTGGCGCGGGCTGCGTAATGGGCTGGTATATTACGAACATTATCACAAGGCCATTGGAAAATGCGGTTAATTTCGCGCAGTCAATTGCTAATGGGGATCTGACTAAAGATATTCAGGTCACCTCAAAAGATGAAACGGGTGTATTGTTAAATGCACTTAATGATATGAAAGGGCACTTGCTGGAAATCGTTCAAGAGGTTCAACAAGGTTCTGAAAGTATTTCGGCAGCAGCAGGGCAAATTGTCGCGGGGAACCAAAACCTGGCGGCGCGCACCGAAGAACAGGCTGCATCAGTTGAAGAAACGGCCAGTTCAATGGAACAAATAACTTCAACCGTTCAAAACACGACTGAGCACACTCATGAAGCTAGCATGCTTGCAGACCAAGCGGCGATTATTGTACAAAACAATGGCGACATGATGAGTCAAGTAACGAATAAAATGCGTGCAATCAATGGATCATCATCACAGATGACAGAAATTATTAATCTAATAGACTCAATTGCATTTCAAACCAATATCTTAGCATTGAATGCATCCGTTGAAGCGGCAAGAGCCGGTGAACATGGGCGAGGCTTTGCCGTTGTTGCCGGAGAAGTGAGATTATTAGCACAAAAAAGTGCGGCTTCAGCGAGTGATATTCGTGGGTTGATTGAAAACTCATCGTCACAAACGCAAGAGGGTATGGAACTTGTTGAAAAAGCGACTCAGCAAATACATGGCATGGTTGATAGTGTAAAAGAGATGAATGCGTTACTACGTGAAATTGGGCAGGCTAGTCGTGAGCAAAGCGATGGAATTTCTCAAATCAATAGTGCAGTAGGACAACTTGATTTAACCACACAACAAAATGCGAGTTTAGTTGAGGAATCTGTTGTCGCAGCGGACTCATTGAATGAACAGGCGTACCATTTGAAGGAATTAGTCAATTATTTCAGAGTTAAATCTTCGAATTATCAACCTGAAGTGAGAGCATAGTTTCGGTTTAGTAGGCTGCACTGAAAAAATGCAGCCTAATTATATTTTAATTAAGGCGTAATTTTTTCAGGTTCAACAGGAACCACATTTTCGGATGGGTAGCAGCCTAATATTTTAATTGACCTAGTAATTGTTGAAAGCTCTCTTAAAGCTTGTTGCATATTATCTGAACGTAAATTGGCATGCACATCAACATAAAACATCTCTTCCCATGGTTTTCCATTTATTGGGCGTGATTCTAACTTGCTCATGATTATCTTATTATTTTTCAAGATAACTAATGCATCAACTAAGGCACCAGCTTGTTGGCCAGTGGTCAGAAGCAGTGTTGTTTTAGCCGGTACTTGTTCAGTGACTTCAATTGGTTGTGGTGCAACAACAATAAAGCGTGTCATGTTAATTTGCTGATTAGCGAGATTATGCTCTATTACGCTTAAATCGTATAAGGCGCCACCGGCTTCACTTCCAAGTGCCGCGACACTCGGTGAGTTTTGGTCTGCGACCATTTGCATTGCAGTTGATGTGCTATCACAATATTTTATTTCCCAGTGTGGGAATTGTGCTAAGTATTGGCTGCATTGTTGGAAAGGCTGAGGGTGGCTATACACGGTTTTGATCTGGCTGAGATCGGTATTTCCTGTTGTTAAGAGGCAATGGTTAATTGGGAGCCGAATCTCTCCGACGATTGATAATGATGTATTTTGCAGTAAATCGTAAACATCGTTAATTGCGCCCGAACTGGTGTTTTCTATTGGTAAAATGCCATATTCCGCTTGCCCATTTTCAACTAATGAAAAAATATCTTGGAATTTATGGCAACTGCATTCAACTAGTTGGTCAAAATGACGGGCTGAGTACTGGCGTGCCGCAATGTGTGAATAAGAACCTTTCGGCCCTAAAAATGCGAAACGCGCGGTATCACTAGGGGTTAAATTTAAATGCTTTTGTAAAATAGCCTGTTGCGTAAGAACAGAGTCCTCAATAATCATCTGGAATAGGCGAGTGATATAAAAGCCATCAAGCCCTAGCGGTTTGCCTTTGTTGATTAAAACATCAAGAAGCTGGCGCTCACGGTCTTTATCACGAATAGGGCGGCTATCATCAATTTTTGTTTCAGCGACTTCAACAGCATAACCACGGCGCTTTGCTAAAAGATTTAGTAATTCACTATCCAGTTGACTTATTTTCTCTCTTACTTTTAATAAATTAGTGCTGTTTTCCATGCTGCCCACCCTGTTAATATCATGATATAAAAAAAGCCCCCTAGAGGGGGCTTTCTAATTTTGTCTTCTTTTCTTTCTCGAACGACAAAAGCCCCCAATTAGGAGTTGCTAAAGAAGAAAAAGAAAACAAAATTAAGATTCATATGAACACCTTTAGTCAGATTCAATTTAAATAAACCCGATACTCACTAAGAAGTCAATAGGTAAGGATCATAAACATAAAAAAACGCGCCCATGGTGAGCGCGTTTATAAGGTTCAAGATTAGTTGATAGATAATATAAAATTATAACGTAACAGTATTATTCGCTTCTTTTACACTATTATATGCTCTTCTTGATTCTCCTTTATGTTGCACTTTATTAAGTTGTCTTTCGAGTTTGTTAATTAGTTCATTAATTGCAACGTACATATCTTCATGCTTGGCACTTGCGACCAATTTTCCTGTCGCTGTTTTTATGTTGGCATCAACCATAAAACCTTGTGGCTCTTTTGATAATACGACATGCGTATTTATTAGAGATACTTGCCACTTATCGAGTTTTGTTAGACGGCTCTCAATGTGCTCACGAATCGCTGGGGTAATGTCCATTTGTTTGCTAGTAATGTTCACTATCATATAGTTACCTCTCATTGTTTCCGTCTTTGTTGGTTTCAGAATACCCGTTCTTGCTAAGAAAAAATTGATGTAGATCACATCTCATTCAGGGGAAGAGTAACAGCTATCTGAAGTGTGATTTCACATAAAAAAGGGGCGAAAAAGCATTGCCAAAATGAATGGATTAAGGGACACTGATTGAGTTGGCTAGGGGAACGGTAAATAGCCGGAACTTTTTTTGGGTTAAAATTAGTACCCTAAATGAGCAAGCAACTAAATCGCCGCTAGCAAAGAAAAACAGCAGCCATGGCTGCTGTTTTAGATCGCACGATGATATTATTGTGGGTTTGCAGCAATAATACTCGCAACTTTATTCGCTTCTTGGTTTAGCCCCATCTCATTATAAGCAATTTCCATGTATGCTAAGGCATTACGTGTTGCTTCTGTGTCTGGGTAGTCTTTTAGCATTTGTTGAACACGATTAACAACCGCGACATAAGCACCACGTTTGTTGTAGTATTCGACAACAGAAAGGTCGAATTTCGCTAAGCGGTCTTTTAAGAAGACTAATCGCTTACTCGCATCATTGGAGTATAAGCTGTTAGGATAGTAGCGAACTAACTGACTGAAATCTTTGAATGCAACTCGTGCATGCTGTGGGTCTCTGTCTGAGCGGTCAATACCAAAGAGGCCTTGCAATAAGCTATCATCCAGAGCCATCGCGGTTAAGCCTCGCATATAGAGGACATAATCAATATTTGGATGAGTTGGGTTCAAACGCATGAAACGGTCAATTGCGGCTATCGCCATTGGCAGCTCTGCTGATTTATAATATGCATAAATCAGGTCTAATTGAACCTGCTGAGCATATGGACCAAATGGATAACGGTTATCAAGAGCTTCAAATTGTTTAATCGCTGCTTTAAAATTGCCGTCCTGTAATTTTTGCTGACCCGTTGCATATATTTCAGCAGGGGTGCTATCAGGGCTGACTTCAGGAGTGCTGGAACAGCCGACTAAAATCAGGCTCAACGTGGCTGCAGCCACCAGATTTTTCATACGTATCATCACGTGTAGGTTATCCTCTGAGTGTTTCGAGGGAGTCTATTCATAAGGCTCCCGGCAAAATTCGAGTTACAATAGCATATATTTTAAATGAAACGGCACTGCCGTCAAAATACAAACACCAAAAAGTAGATTAATTTATGGCTCAACAAGTACAACTTAGTGCAACTATCGCTGAATCACAGCTTGGTCAACGTTTAGATCAGGCTTTGGCCGAATTGTTCCCTGATTATTCACGTTCTCGCATAAAAGAATGGATTTTAGCTGATAGAGTGCAGGTTAATGGCAAAGTTATCAATAAGCCAAAAGAAAAAGTTTTTGGCAGCGAACAAATTTTAATCGACGCCCTCATTGAAGAAGATAATCGCTGGGAACCACAAGATATCCCACTTAATGTGATTTATGAAGATGAAGATATCCTAATTATTAATAAACCGCGTGATTTAGTTGTCCACCCTGGAGCAGGAAATCCAGACGGTACAATTCTTAATGCGTTGTTATATCGTTATCCTGAAATTGCTGATGTGCCGAGAGCAGGTATTGTTCATCGTTTAGATAAAGACACGACAGGCTTAATGGTTGTCGCAAAAACAGTTCCAGCTCAAACACACCTTGTAGAAGCATTGCAACGTAGAGAAATTACGCGTGAATATGAAGCGGTTGCGGTCGGCCGTATGACAGCGGGTGGCATGGTAGAAGAACCTATCTCTCGTCATCCAACTAAACGAACCCATATGGCTGTGCACCCAATGGGCAAACCCGCTGTAACGCATTATCGTGTGATGGAACACTTTAGAGCCCATACTCGTTTACGTTTACGTCTAGAGACGGGAAGAACTCACCAAATTCGTGTTCATATGGCCCATATCAATCATCCATTAATTGGTGATCCTTTATACGGTGGCCGCCCGCGCCCACTAAAAGGGGCGACCGAAGAATTTTTAGAGGTCATGCGTAATTTTGATAGGCAAGCACTGCATGCCACCATGTTACGCTTATATCACCCAATCTCAGGTATTCAAATGGAGTGGCATGCACCGTTACCTGATGATATGGTTAAGCTTATAGAAGCTCTAAAAGCAGACACTGAACTGCATAAAGACGATATGGACTGGTAATGAATACATTGATTTTCCCTGATTGGCCGCAACCTAAAAACATAGCTAGCTGTAGTACAACTCGAGTGGGTGGTGTGAGCCTGCCACCTTTTGATAGCTTGAATCTAGGTGATCATGTTGGGGATATACCCAATGCCGTCAGTGAAAATCGTCAACGCCTTGAGGCGCTTGCTCAGCTACCACAACAACCAGTTTGGCTTGAGCAAGTTCATGGAACGGATGTGCTTCAGCTTGTTGGTGATAAAATTCATAATAGGCAAGCGGACGCCGTGTACAGTAATCAGATTGGCCAAGTTTGTGCCATTATGACTGCGGATTGCTTGCCTGTGTTATTGACTAATCAAGCAGGAACGGAAGTGGCAGCAGCCCACGCAGGGTGGCGCGGGCTATGTCATGGGGTTCTTGAAAATACAATCAATCAATTTATTAGCCCTGCAAATGAAATTATCGCTTGGCTTGGCCCCGCTATTGGTGCTGAGAAATTTGAAGTCGGTAAGGAAGTCAAAGAGGCTTTTGTTAATCAATCATCTGATTTAACCTCTGCTTTTGTTCCTTATAATGATAAATATCTCGCTGACATTTATTTATTAGCACGTAAAAAACTACGGGCTGCTGGCGTAACGAAGGTCTATGGTGGTGATTTTTGTACAGTAACAGATGAAAACAGATTTTTTTCCTATCGAAGGGAAGGAAA
Organism: Providencia sp. PROV048; assembly: GCF_033688165.1. NCBI lineage: Bacteria > Pseudomonadati > Pseudomonadota > Gammaproteobacteria > Enterobacterales > Morganellaceae > Providencia > Providencia sp. PROV048. The sequence goes on from NZ_CP096360.1 coordinate 1,016,897, forward strand.
AACCGGCAGGATGGCTTCATTGATATGGATAAATACCTAGTATTGGGGTTTTGTTCTAAATTAACGGATATATCAAAAATAATTCCTTGCAAAACTTGAATATTTAAAAACTGACCTCATCTAGTATCCAGTAGCAAATTTAATCTCATTTATTGGAGGTGTTATGCGTCTGGACCGTTTAACTAATAAATTCCAGCAAGCTCTCGCTGACGCCCAATCACTAGCCCTTGGGCGCGAAAACCAGTTTATTGAACCTATTCATCTATTAAGTGCCCTGTTTAATCAAGAGGGTGGCACAGTTCGTCCATTGCTGACGACGTTAGGCGTGAATGCCGTACAATTCCAGCAAAAAGTCGAAGATGCATTAGGGCGTTTACCTCAAGTGCAAGGTGTTGCGGGAGATGTTCAACCATCAAGTGACTTAATGCGTCATTTGAATTTATGTGATCAGTTGGCACAAAAGCACGGAGATGAATTTATCTCCTCAGAATTATTTCTTGTCGCCGCTTTAGAAGCCAATACGACATTAGCAGACATGCTCAAAGCAGCAGGTGTTAATAAAGATAATTTAAAAAAGGCAATAGAACAGATGCGTGGTGGAGAAAAAGTGAATGACCAAAGCGCTGAAGACCAGCGTCAAGCCTTGAAAAAATATACGGTTGATTTAACTGAACGTGCAGAGCAAGGCAAATTAGACCCAGTAATTGGTCGAGATGAAGAAATACGTCGGACCATTCAAGTACTGCAACGTCGTACTAAAAATAACCCTGTGCTGATTGGTGAACCAGGTGTAGGTAAAACAGCAATTGTTGAAGGGTTAGCACAACGTATTGTTAATGGTGAAATTCCAGAAGGGTTAAAAAACAAACGTGTATTATCCCTTGATATGGGGGCGCTGATTGCGGGTGCGAAATATCGTGGTGAGTTTGAAGAGCGTCTGAAAGCTGTTCTAAATGATCTTGCCAAACAGGAAGGTAACGTCATTCTGTTTATTGATGAATTACACACCATGGTTGGTGCAGGTAAAGCAGATGGTGCGATGGATGCGGGTAACATGTTAAAACCTGCGTTGGCTCGCGGTGAATTACACTGTGTTGGCGCTACCACATTGGATGAGTATCGCCAATACATTGAGAAAGACCCTGCATTAGAGCGTCGTTTCCAAAAAGTGTATGTGGCTGAGCCATCCGTTGAAGACACAATTGCTATTTTACGTGGTTTAAAAGAACGTTATGAACTGCATCACCACGTGCAAATAACTGACCCTGCGATTGTGGCAGCGGCAACGTTATCGCATCGCTATATTACTGACCGTATGTTACCCGATAAAGCGATTGATTTAATTGATGAAGCGGGTGCAAGTTTACGTATGCAAATGGATTCGAAACCTGAATCCTTAGATAGGCTGGAACGCCGTATTATTCAGCTCAAACTTGAACAGCAAGCGCTGAAAAAAGAATCGGATGATGCAAGTAAAAAACGTCTTGAGATGTTAGAAGAAGAGCTCGCAGAGAAAGAACGTGAGTACTCTGCGTTAGAAGAAGAATGGAAAGCTGAAAAAGCATCATTAACAGGTACTCAGCATATTAAAGCTGAACTTGAAAATACACGTATCGAGATGGAAAAAGCACGCCGTATGGGTGATTTGGCAAAAATGTCCGAATTGCAATACGGTAAAATTCCAGAATTAGAGAAACAGCTTGAAGCGGCAACCAAAGCTGAAGGCAAAAGCATGAAACTGTTACGTAATAAAGTAACAGATGTCGAAATTGCTGAAATCTTAGCTCGTTGGACTGGCATCCCTGTATCTCGAATGCTAGAAAGTGAAAGAGAAAAGCTGTTACGTATGGAACAGCAACTCCATCAGCGTGTTATTGGACAAGATGAAGCGGTAGTTGCAGTATCGAATGCAATTCGTCGTAGTCGTGCAGGGTTATCAGACCCGAACCGCCCAATTGGCTCGTTTATGTTCTTAGGGCCAACAGGGGTAGGTAAAACTGAATTGTGTAAAGCGTTAGCAAATTTCATGTTTGATAGCGATGATGCAATGGTTCGTATCGATATGTCTGAATTTATGGAAAAACATGCGGTATCACGTTTAGTGGGTGCACCTCCAGGGTATGTCGGTTACGAAGAAGGTGGGTATTTAACTGAAGCGGTTAGACGTCGTCCATATTCAGTCATTTTATTGGATGAAGTTGAAAAAGCACACCCTGATGTTTTCAACATTTTATTACAAGTGCTTGATGACGGGCGTTTAACGGATGGACAAGGTAGAACAGTAGACTTCCGTAATACGGTGATTATCATGACATCTAACTTGGGTTCTGACTTAATCCAAGAAAGATTTGGCATGATTGGTTACTCAGAAATGAAAGATATGGTGATGGAAGTGGTATCCCATAGTTTCAGACCTGAATTTATTAACCGTATAGATGAAGTTGTTGTATTCCATCCATTAGGTAAAGAGCAAATTACGAATATTGCCAATATTCAATTGGCTCGTTTATATAAACGTCTTGAAGAGCACGGTTATGAAGTTAGTGCGACACCTGCTGCACTGGAGAAAATTGGGGAGGCTGGTTTTGACCCAATCTTCGGAGCAAGGCCATTGAAACGCGCAATTCAGCAGGAAATTGAGAACCCTCTGGCACAAGAAATCTTGTCAGGTAAGTTATTACCAGGTAAACCTGTCGTTTTAGATGTAGAAAATGACGAAATCGTTGCTAAACAGTAATTGATATTATTGTAAAATCAAAAGGTGGCTATTGTTAGCCACCTTTTTTATATCAAATTACGTATAAAACCGCTTTTTTTGCTTGATAATTGGGCGTAAAGCATAAAATATCACCACTTAAAAATTATTTTCAAAAAAACACTTGCCAGATTTTTCTGACTCCCTATAATGCGCCACCACTGACCGGGAACAAGACAACGCAAAGCGCGATGAACACTGAAACGGCAGCGAGAGATTCTGAAAAGAAAAAGCAAAAAATTGCTTGACTCTCACGGAGGAAAACGTAATATACGCCTCCTCGCAGCAACGACCGAAAGGTTGGTTTTCATAAAGAAAAGCTGCAACGCTCTTTAACAATTTATCAGACAATCTGTGTGGGCACTCACAGGACACTATCAAAAAAATATTTGATTTTAAGTCTTGAAGAGTGACTAACACGTTAATTCATATATATGAAATAAGGTAGTAACGCTTATTTTGGAAGGATAACGCGAAGGCGAGCAAAGATAACCCGAGACAGTACTTAGGTACGGCGAGGGGAAGCGATGCGAAGCCGACAAAGTTAGCCGAACAAAAGAACGTTACGGTCAGTAAGACATTCTTTGAGCATCAAGCTTTTTAATTGAAGAGTTTGATCATGGCTCAGATTGAACGCTGGCGGCAGGCCTAACACATGCAAGTCGAGCGGTAACAGGGGAAGCTTGCTTCTCGCTGACGAGCGGCGGACGGGTGAGTAATGTATGGGGATCTGCCCGATAGAGGGGGATAACTACTGGAAACGGTAGCTAATACCGCATAATCTCTAAGGAGCAAAGCAGGGGAACTTCGGTCCTTGCGCTATCGGATGAACCCATATGGGATTAGCTAGTAGGTGAGGTAATGGCTCAACTAGGCGACGATCCCTAGCTGGTCTGAGAGGATGATCAGCCACACTGGGACTGAGACACGGCCCAGACTCCTACGGGAGGCAGCAGTGGGGAATATTGCACAATGGGCGCAAGCCTGATGCAGCCATGCCGCGTGTATGAAGAAGGCCCTAGGGTTGTAAAGTACTTTCAGTCGGGAGGAAGGCGTTGATGCTAATATCATCAACGATTGACGTTACCGACAGAAGAAGCACCGGCTAACTCCGTGCCAGCAGCCGCGGTAATACGGAGGGTGCAAGCGTTAATCGGAATTACTGGGCGTAAAGCGCACGCAGGCGGTTGATTAAGTTAGATGTGAAATCCCCGGGCTTAACCTGGGAATGGCATCTAAGACTGGTCAGCTAGAGTCTTGTAGAGGGGGGTAGAATTCCATGTGTAGCGGTGAAATGCGTAGAGATGTGGAGGAATACCGGTGGCGAAGGCGGCCCCCTGGACAAAGACTGACGCTCAGGTGCGAAAGCGTGGGGAGCAAACAGGATTAGATACCCTGGTAGTCCACGCTGTAAACGATGTCGATTTGAAGGTTGTTCCCTAGAGGAGTGGCTTTCGGAGCTAACGCGTTAAATCGACCGCCTGGGGAGTACGGCCGCAAGGTTAAAACTCAAATGAATTGACGGGGGCCCGCACAAGCGGTGGAGCATGTGGTTTAATTCGATGCAACGCGAAGAACCTTACCTACTCTTGACATCCAGAGAATTTAGCAGAGATGCTTTAGTGCCTTCGGGAACTCTGAGACAGGTGCTGCATGGCTGTCGTCAGCTCGTGTTGTGAAATGTTGGGTTAAGTCCCGCAACGAGCGCAACCCTTATCCTTTGTTGCCAGCGACTCGGTCGGGAACTCAAAGGAGACTGCCGGTGATAAACCGGAGGAAGGTGGGGATGACGTCAAGTCATCATGGCCCTTACGAGTAGGGCTACACACGTGCTACAATGGCGTATACAAAGAGAAGCGACCTCGCGAGAGCAAGCGGAACTCATAAAGTACGTCGTAGTCCGGATTGGAGTCTGCAACTCGACTCCATGAAGTCGGAATCGCTAGTAATCGTAGATCAGAATGCTACGGTGAATACGTTCCCGGGCCTTGTACACACCGCCCGTCACACCATGGGAGTGGGTTGCAAAAGAAGTAGGTAGCTTAACCTTCGGGAGGGCGCTTACCACTTTGTGATTCATGACTGGGGTGAAGTCGTAACAAGGTAACCGTAGGGGAACCTGCGGTTGGATCACCTCCTTACCATTGAAGTGTTTTTGTGAAGTGCTCACACAGATTGTCTGATGAAATAGAGTAGCGGTATCGATAGGCTTGTAGCTCAGGTGGTTAGAGCGCACCCCTGATAAGGGTGAGGTCGGTGGTTCAAGTCCACTCAGGCCTACCACTTTTCTCTTATGCTGCGTTATGGCTCAGCTCGTTTACCCAAAAGTAAACTTCGCTAATCCACGCCTTGCCTAAGAAAAAAGACCTCCGAATAAGAAAATCTTATAAAGAGATTCATTGATACCGAAAATACCTTTATGGGGCTATAGCTCAGCTGGGAGAGCGCCTGCCTTGCACGCAGGAGGTCAGCGGTTCGATCCCGCTTAGCTCCACCATAATTTTTCTGATTATTCAGAATAGATTAGTAATAGTCTATTGCGAATAATTATGCTCTTTAACAATCTGGAACAAGCTGAAAATTGAAAACAACGCACATTGTTTATCGCTTAAACAATGTGAGAGTCTCTCAAAATTTCAGACCTGAAATTTTCGGTCACTTTAGCGAGTGGCATGAGCGAGCAGTCAGTCCTTCGCGGCGGCCAGCGCACAGCAAGCGCAGCATACATAAGTATGTGAGCATTGCGAGCACTGCCCAACAAAGAAGGAATGCACGCACAGCCATGACAGTAAGGTGAACGTTGAAACAATTTCGGGTTGTGAGGTTAAGCGACTAAGCGTACACGGTGGATGCCTAGGCAATCAGAGGCGATGAAGGACGTGCTAATCTGCGATAAGCGTCGGTAAGGTGATATGAACCGTTACAACCGACGATTTCCGAATGGGGAAACCCAGTGCAATTCGTTGCACTATCGTTTGATGAATACATAGTCAAACGAAGCGAACCGGGGGAACTGAAACATCTCAGTACCCCGAGGAAAAGAAATCAACCGAGATTCCCCTAGTAGCGGCGAGCGAACGGGGAGCAGCCCAGAGTCTTAATCAGCATTAGCATCAGGAGAACGGTCTGGAAAGTCCGGCAGTAAAGGGTGATAGCCCCGTATCCGAAGGTGTTAGTGTTGTGAACTCGACGAGTAGGGCGGGACACGTGTTATCCTGTCTGAATATGGGGGGACCATCCTCCAAGGCTAAATACTCCTGATTGACCGATAGTGAACCAGTACCGTGAGGGAAAGGCGAAAAGAACCCCGGCGAGGGGAGTGAAATAGAACCTGAAACCGTGTACGTACAAGCAGTGGGAGCCCCATCACTCAAGTGCCTCGGCAATTGAGTGAGGGTGTAAAACCATCACAATAACAGCGCAGGATTTGCCAACAAGATTGGCTGATTTTTTCAAGCCGCAGCGCAGTGGACATCGAAGTCCATGAGCAGCGGAAGTTAAAAAATCGGGCAAGATTGGCCGCAAAGCCAAGCGGGACATTTGAGGATGGGGTGACTGCGTACCTTTTGTATAATGGGTCAGCGACTTATATTCTGTAGCAAGGTTAACCGTATAGGGGAGCCGTAGGGAAACCGAGTCTTAACTGGGCGAATGAGTTGCAGGGTATAGACCCGAAACCCGGTGATCTAGCCATGGGCAGGTTGAAGGTTGGGTAACACTAACTGGAGGACCGAACCGACTAATGTTGAAAAATTAGCGGATGACTTGTGGCTGGGGGTGAAAGGCCAATCAAACCGGGAGATAGCTGGTTCTCCCCGAAAGCTATTTAGGTAGCGCCTCGTGAACTCATCTTCGGGGGTAGAGCACTGTTTCGACTAGGGGGTCATCCCGACTTACCAACTCGATGCAAACTACGAATACCGAAGAATGTTATCACGGGAGACACACGGCGGGTGCTAACGTTCGTCGTGAAGAGGGAAACAACCCAGACCGCCAGCTAAGGTCCCAAAGTCATAGTTAAGTGGGAAACGAAGTGGGAAGGCTCAGACAGCCAGGATGTTGGCTTAGAAGCAGCCATCATTTAAAGAAAGCGTAATAGCTCACTGGTCGAGTCGGCCTGCGCGGAAGATGTAACGGGGCTAAACTATGCACCGAAGCTGCGGCAGCGAACGTATCACTTAAACTGATTAAGTGATACTCAAATGTATCAAAACGATTGACGGAGCGAAGCGACGTCAATGCGTCCAACAAAGTCGAGGCGGAAACGTCAGGCAGTCAGTTTAAGGATACGTTCGTTGGGTAGGGGAGCGTTCTGTAAGCCTGTGAAGGTGTGCTGTGAGGCATGCTGGAGGTATCAGAAGTGCGAATGCTGACATAAGTAACGATAATGCGGGTGAAAAACCCGCACGCCGGAAGACCAAGGGTTCCTGTCCAACGTTAATCGGGGCAGGGTGAGTCGACCCCTAAGGCGAGGCAGAAATGCGTAGTCGATGGGAAACGGGTTAATATTCCCGTACTGGTGATAATTGCGATGGGGGGACGGAGAAGGCTAGGCTATCCGGGCGACGGTTGTCCCGGTTTAAGGATGTAGGCAGGTGAATTAGGCAAATCCGGTTCACTACATGCTGAGGTCCGACGACGAGTCACTACGGTGATGAAGTAGCTCATGCCCGCTTCCAGGAAAAGCCTCTAAGCTCTAGATTATCATTAATCGTACCCCAAACCGACAAGGGGTCGGGTAGAGAATACTCAGGCGCTTGAGAGAACTCGGGTGAAGGAACTAGGCAAAATGGTGCCGTAACTTCGGGAGAAGGCACGCTGGCATTAGGTGAAGTGGTTTACCCATGGAGCTGAAGCCAGTCGCAGATACCAGCTGGCTGCAACTGTTTATTAAAAACACAGCACTGTGCAAACACGAAAGTGGACGTATACGGTGTGACGCCTGCCCGGTGCTGGAAGGTTAATTGATGGGGTTATCCGTAAGGAGAAGCTCTTGATCGAAGCCCCAGTAAACGGCGGCCGTAACTATAACGGTCCTAAGGTAGCGAAATTCCTTGTCGGGTAAGTTCCGACCTGCACGAATGGCGTAATGATGGCCAGGCTGTCTCCACCCGAGACTCAGTGAAATTGAACTCGCTGTGAAGATGCAGTGTACCCGCGGCAAGACGGAAAGACCCCGTGAACCTTTACTATAGCTTGACACTGAACATTGAGCCTTGATGTGTAGGATAGGTGGGAGGCTTTGAAGTGTGGACGCCAGTCTGCATGGAGCCAACCTTGAAATACCACCCTTTAATGTTTGATGTTCTAACGTTGCCCCATTATCTGGGGTGCGGACAGTGTCTGGTGGGTAGTTTGACTGGGGCGGTCTCCTCCCAAAGAGTAACGGAGGAGCACGAAGGTTGGCTAAGCATGGTCGGACATCATGCGGTTAGTGCAAAGGCATAAGCCAGCTTGACTGCGAGAGTGACGGCTCGAGCAGGTACGAAAGTAGGTCTTAGTGATCCGGTGGTTCTGAATGGAAGGGCCATCGCTCAACGGATAAAAGGTACTCCGGGGATAACAGGCTGATACCGCCCAAGAGTTCATATCGACGGCGGTGTTTGGCACCTCGATGTCGGCTCATCACATCCTGGGGCTGAAGTAGGTCCCAAGGGTACGGCTGTTCGCCGTTTAAAGTGGTACGCGAGCTGGGTTTAGAACGTCGTGAGACAGTTCGGTCCCTATCTGCCGTGGGCGTTGGAAGATTGAAAGGGGCTGCTCCTAGTACGAGAGGACCGGAGTGGACGCACCACTGGTGTTCGGGTTGTCATGCCAATGGCATTGCCCGGTAGCTAAGTGCGGAAGAGATAACCGCTGAAAGCATCTAAGCGGGAAACTTGCCTTGAGATGAGTCTTCCCTGACTCTTTAAGAGTCCTAAAGGAACGTTTAAGACTAAGACGTTGATAGGTTGGGTGTGTAAGCGTAGCGATACGTTGAGCTAACCAATACTAATGAACCGTGAGGCTTAACCTGACAACACCGAAGGTGTTTTAGAGAGATGGAGTTGTTTTCGAGAAGTGAGAAGCCGGAAGGTGAAGGACACGCAGCTTGTTTGAGATTGAGGTTCTGGTTTAGTGAAGAAAAAACTAAACGGGAACACACAGAATTTGTCTGGCGGCAATAGCGCGGTGGTCCCACCTGACCCCATGCCGAACTCAGCAGTGAAACGCCGTAGCGCCGATGGTAGTGTGGGGTCTCCCCATGTGAGAGTAGGGAACTGCCAGACATTAAATTAGTGAGAAAGCCACCCATTGGGTGGCTTTTTTGCGTTTGGAGAAAAAAAGAAAAACAGTGGGTGTTGAGATTAGGAGGGGGGCCTAACATACTTATCATTTCAAAGGGAGTAGTAAAAGAAGGCATGGAGCATTACCCCTTTATAGATAGCGCTAATGAAAAACTTAAAGACCCTAGGGTTAAGATGGCAGTTACATTAAATTTGATAAGCTATAACACCTCAAATTTGATATACTACCTACAGTAACTAATCAAAAAGTGTAAGATTTTCATTATTTTTCTGTGATATAGGGACTTCAAATTTGGCGAAAAGAACCTATTCTGTTCGGTATATTGCAGGTGAGCCCGCTAAACGTATTCAGCCCATGCCTGTACATATGTTAGGAGAATCACTTCCAATAGGTTTACCGCTATTTGCTGCAGGTGAAACTCTTGATGTGGTTACATGGAACATTTATAAGCAGCAGCGTCCAAATTGGAAATATACACTTAATGAGTTAGTGAAAGATAGAAAACTTATTTTGTTGCAAGAAGCTCAAATGTCACCTGAGCTAATATCTTTTGCTGCATCACATAAATTAATTGCTGACCAAGTACCTGCATTACCTTTTTCTCCTCATCCCGCAGGTGTGATGACACTTGCTGCTTCACACCCAATATATTGCTGTCCTTTAAGAGAAAAAGAACCACTTTTACGGTTAACTAAATCTGCGTTGATTACGGTATATCCCCTACCAAATGGAAAACACTTGATGGTAGCGAATGTTCATGCAATTAATTTCAGTTTTGGAGTAGATGTTTATACTCGGCAACTAAGTAAATTAGGTGTTCATATTGCTAAACATGTAGGGCCAGTAATCCTAGCGGGTGATTTTAATGCATGGAGTAGACAGCGTGTGAATGCGTTGAAACGATTTATTCGCAGTGTAGGCTTGAAAGAAATTGTATTTAGTGATGATTACCGTACTAAGGCTTTTGGTCGTCCTTTGGATTACGTGTTTTATCGTGGATTGAACGTTAAAGATAGCACTGTACTACCGACAGATGCTTCTGATCATAACCCTATTATGACCAAATTTACGCTTTCTAAGTAATTAAGATCATCTCCCTTATTTTTCCTCGTATTTAATTGTAGATTCGATGAACTACTTTTATGGGGAATATCAGATTGAAATCATCGTTTTTATACATTCTTTTCTTTTTTGCACAAATAGCTAATGGGTCTAGCTTATTGTTGGCAAAACATGCTGAACAGTTGCCTCGTTTAGTTATTTATGACTCATCTTATCGACAAATTTCTTATCCAAATGGTGATGTGCCCGAACAATATGGTGTCTGTTCTGATGTAGTTATACGAAGCTACCGAAAAATTGGTATTGATTTACAAAAATTAGTACATGAAGACATGAAAGCAAACTTTAGTTAATATCCCAGCCAACGTATATGGGGATTACGTAAGCCAGATACAAATATTGATCATCGTCGTGTACCTAATTTAGAGGCTTTTTTCTCGCGAAAAGGGAAAAAAAAGCCTATATCAAAGAATGCCAGTGATTATATTCCCGGCGATATTGTCTCTTGGCGTTTAGATAATGGTCGGCCACATATCGATGTTGTAACTTCGATAAAGTCACCAAGTACACAAAGTTATTTAGTTATGCACAATATTGGATATGGCCAAGTTGCTGAAGATGTTTTATTTCGTTGGGATATTGTTGGACATTATTCTTATTAAGTGAGATGGTTTTTATATAATATAATTTCCTGGCTTATAATTTTCAAAATTAACTTATTCAAGAGATTTTATATATGTAAGTGATTAGTTTTAATTGTTGTTTTTAAAATTATATTCTAATTATTGTATTAGCATTAATTCACTATGAACTATATTTATAACAGGTAGGTGGTATGTCGTATAGAATTTAATTATATATAAATGGTGGCTAATGTTATGAAAAATATAGTTATTGTTGGCGGTGGAACGGGTGGGACGATGCTAGCAAATACACTTACTAGAAAATTGAGTAGAGAAATTTTTTCGAAGAAAATAAAAATAACATTAATTACTGATAATCCAATCCATTATTATAAACCTGCATTTATGTATGTTGCTTTTAATTTATTTTTTAAGGATGAACTGAGTCGCCCTGAAAGAGAATTGCTAAGACCTGAAATAGAGTTAGCCATTGATAAAATAGAGCATTTTGATTTTAAAAATAAAGCGCTAAACTCTAAGCATGGAAAAAAATATAACTATGATTTTCTTGTGATTGCAACAGGTTGCGTACCTAAACCTGAGCGAATTGAAGGTTTAAAAGATATCGGTAACCACTTTTATGCATATGAAGCATCGAGAAAGCTAGCAGATCAACTTGCCAAGATTGAAAAAGGTCGAATTTTTATTACGGTATCATTCCCTGAAACGCCAAATGTACCCCATCAGTGTGGCATCGCGCCGATGGAAACAACATTAATGATTGATGAATTTTTACGTAAACGTCGAGTTAGGGATAGTATTGAAATCGTTTATACCTATCCAACAGTTTCACAATTATTGCGTAACTGTTTATTCATGCAACAACCTGTTTGTGAAGTTATTCCTGAAGTATTTACTGCTAAAAATATTAAAGCTCAGAGAGGGTTTACTTTAGATAAAGTTGATCCAGATAAAAAAATAGCTTATTCGAAAGAAGGTGATGAGCAAAATTTCGACTTATTGATCAGTACTCCGCCAATTACCGCGGTTGAGGCAGTTATTAATACCGGATTAAGTGAGCATAATAATGGTGAAGGTTGGTTACCTACCGACCATGAAACTATGCAAGTTTATGGTGTTGATGGCGTTTATGTTATAGGTGATACCGTTGATTTACCGATCAGTAAAGCAGGTGGAAGCTGTCATAATCAGGCCGCAATTATAGCTGATAATATTTGCGGAGAATTAATTTATGGTTATCCCGCAGCTATCTATGATGGGCGAGTTCAAGCTGTTGCCCAAATGGGATTAACTGCAGGGATGCCTTTACAATACGATTATAAACACGATGTTATTCCTACGCCTCCGACTAAATTAGGGGGATTACTAAGAAATGGCTTTAATAGAGGTATTTATTGGGCTGCTATTCGTGGCTTAGTTTAAGGAGGAAATCAAAATGTCTAATAATGAAAATCAAAGTAAACTAATTGAACTTCTTAATTCTGAGTCGGGTGATCATTTCGCAGACAAATTAGCACCGCTATTACAATTGAATCGTTTAGATAATATTGTTGATTTACTTTCTCTAATTTCTGACCTTATTGACATTACTGATAATAGCACGGTAGAAAAACTGGCAAACTCATTTGAGGATACTCTAGCGCCAGTCTGGGAATTCGGCACTGCATATAATATGGCTAAAATGGAGGAAATATATAATAGTAAAAATCCAAATTTTCGTTCTGTGTATGCTTTATTAAAAGATCCAAATACATTACGTGGAATTAGTACCGTTTTACGAACCTTGCAAATAATGGGTTCTCGATTGTCTTCCCCCCAAGAGGGATAATATTTCGGAGGTGGTATGATATTAGATAGACTGTATTCTTTTGATACGCGTGTGATACATAATTACTATGATGCAGCCGAAAATTTAGGATCACTAGCTTCTCCTATTTATCAAACGTCAACTTACGTATTTGATAGTGTTGAAGAAGGTGCCGCTTGTTTTAGCGGTGAATCGGATGGGTATATTTATACACGAATAAATAACCCAACATTAAGTTTGTTGGAAAAGCGGCTTGCTGATTTAGAAGAGGGGGATGCCGCAATTGTATTTTCTTCAGGGATGGGGGCAATAACATCAACCCTTTGGACCTTACTAAGCCCAGGAGATGAGCTGTTAGTTGATATGACGGTTTATGGCTGTACATATGCGTTCTTTCATCATGGATTAGCTCGATTTGGTGTCAAAGTTCGTCACATTGATATGAGTGACCCAAATAATGTGGCACAGGAACTCACTGAAAAAACAAAGATGATATTTTTCGAATCACCTGCAAACCCAAATATGCGCTTAGTTGATATTAATGCTGTAAGCAATATCGTTCATCAATATAACCTTGCAAATAACCAAGAAATATTGGTGACAATAGATAATACCTATTGTACTCCTTACATTCAAAAACCACTTGAGCTTGGGGCGGATATTGTTGTTCATTCATTAACGAAATATATGAATGGGCATGGTGATGTGATGGCTGGCGCTGTTATAACAACTGAGGAATTAGTGAAGCAAATCAGATTGGTTGGGCTGAAGGATATGACTGGAGCATGTTTATCCCCTCATGATGCAAACCTGATATTGCGAGGAATGAAAACACTGCCAATCAGAATGGAAAGGGTGGTTGAGAATGCACAGAAAGTTGCAGAATATTTGGCTTCGTTATCTGAAGTTTCTCAGGTTATGTATCCAGGTTTACCGAATTTTCCGCAATACTCATTAGCTCAAAAGCAGATGAAGCTACCCGGGGGAATGATTGCTTTTGAACTTAAAGGGGGCCTTGAGGCGGGTAAGCAGTTTCTGAACCGTCTACAGCTATTTTCTTGTGCGGTTAGCCTCGGTGATTGTGAGTCATTGGCTCAGCACCCTGCAAGTATGACCCATTCTACTTACACTGCTGAGGAACGAAAACAGTATGGGATTAGTGATGGGCTTATTCGTTTATCAGTTGGGCTAGAAAGCGCTAATGATTTGATTGCCGATATTAAGCAAGCGCTCTTTTGATACCACAATAGGTAACAAAAGGCCCTATATCATATATATATAGGGCCTAAATTCACTTTACGAATACTTTAGTCGATTAAGATTTTTGAAATTTACGCATGACAAAGAAGGTGACGCTCAATATAGCGACCCATGCAAACCCGACGAGAAGGGCAACTTGTGTATCTTTAAAGAAGCCAAGTAGCGCGATAACAAAGACCATAAATGCAATAGTAATTGCAGGGCCAATCGGCCAAAATGGAACTGGGAATTTGAGTTTTTTAACTTCTTCAGCGCTCATTTGGCGACGCATTGCGACATGAGAAAGTAGGATCATTAACCAGACCCAAACAGTTGCAAAGGTTGCGATTGATGCAATAATCACAAAGATTTTTTCTGGAAGTAGGTAGTTCAAATACACGCCGAGTAACATTACCACGGACATCACCATCACAGTGACCCAAGGCACCCCACTTTTCGTTAACTTGGTAAAGACTTTTGGTGCCTGCTTGTCTTGAGCCATACCATACATCATACGACCAGCACCAAAAATATCACTATTGATAGCTGAGACGGCTGCTGTGATCACCACGATATTTAAGATATTTGCCGCTGATTGAATACCTAAGCTATCAAAAATTTGGACGAATGGACTGCCATTCTGACCAATTTGATTCCACGGATAGATGCACATCAGAATAAAAAGTGTTAACCCATAGAATAATAAAATACGAATGGGTACTGCATTGATTGCTTTAGGAATAGTTTTTTCTGGATTTTGTGCTTCACTGGCGGTAATACCGATCACTTCGATACCCCCAAAGGCGAACATTACGATAGCTAAGGATGCAATAACACCTTCAATACCGTTAGGCATAAAGCCACCGTGTTCCCAGAGATTTTGGATACCCACCGCATGGTCAGTTTCTTGGCCGAAACCGTAGAACATTAAGAAGGTACCACCAACAATCATTGCGATGATTGCGGAGACTTTCACGATAGACAGCCAAAATTCCATTTCACCGAAAATTTTAACATGGCATAAATTGAGCGCACCAATAAATAGCACGATACTTAATACCCATACCCATTGGTCAACATGTGGAAACCAGAACCCCATGTACATCCCGAAAGCGGTAATATCAGCCAAGCACACGACTAACATTTCAAATACGTAGTTCCAGCCAGTCAAAAAACCAGCGAGGGGGCCCATGTAATGGCTAGCGTAGTGAGAGAATGAACCGGGTACTGGGTGATGCACTGCCATCTCGCCTAAGGCTCGCATGACCATAAATACAGCGGCACCACCGACCATATAAGCGAGTAAAACTGCTGGACCTGCCGCTTGAATGGCAGAAGCAGACCCATAAAACAAGCCGGTACCAATCGCTGACCCTAAAGCCATAAAGCGAATGTGCCGAACACTCAGTCCCTTTCTGAGTTGATTTTGTTCACTACTTTGCATGTCTTTTCCTGTCTTTTTCTTCGTTCGATATATTGTTCCGAATAGGCTTTCGGTATTGTTTATTAAGTCGGACGTACTTTATTGAACCTTAAGGTGGCTACATTATCACAAACTTCCTTGTTCGTGAGATAGATATCTGCAATATAATGCGTGCTCAGCTAACTATTTTAGGAGTGATATGAAATACCCAATTAATGAAATTTTCCAAACCATTCAAGGAGAGGGGGTTTTTACTGGTGTTCCAGCCGTATTTATTCGTTTGCAGGGCTGCCCAGTTGGATGTAGCTGGTGTGATACCAAACAAACATGGGAAAAAGAACAAGATAAAGAATCTACCCTAGGGGATATCGCACTTAAAACGATTGATTCAGATGCATGGGCTATGGCAGATGGTGAGGCATTGGTTCAATTAATGAAAGAAAAACACTTCAGCGCACAGCATATTGTTATTACCGGCGGTGAGCCCTGTATTTATGATTTACAGCCACTGACTGGGATATTAGAACAACATGGATATCAATGCCAAATTGAAACTAGCGGCACATACCCTATTCAATGCACTGATAACACATGGGTTACTGTATCACCAAAAGTCGGTATGAAAGGAGGGCTACAGGTGATCAGCCAAGCAGTAAATCGTGCTAATGAAATTAAGCATCCTGTTGCTCGCGAAAAAGATATTGAAGCACTTGAGAAAATTTTAGCATTACGTACTGTCGAGCCCTCTCCATCAGTGGCATTGCAGCCAATTAGCCAAAAGGCGGCAGCAACAAAATTGTGTATTGCAACCTGCATTCAACGTAACTGGCGGTTATCGATTCAGACACATAAGTATTTGGATATTCAATAATAAAAATAGCGATAACCTAGCAGTAACCCCCAATAGTTTGAAAACGCTTATTGGGGGTCTTTAAATTACCTAAATGGTTGGTTTAATGGTACTTCAGGATCTGGCTCGTGAGTAATACGGTTACGTAAGTCACGGCGAATAATTTCAATAGACCAAAACCAAATTAAATGACCAAATATTTCTGACACATTCTCATACCATGGCAGGTCGAAAAGTGGAGGGGTGAGCCCCATAAGAGGGAAAGAAATCATATGGACAAATAATTGCGCCAGTGCACCCGCTAACAACCCTTGCCATAGCTTAATTTTAGGGAATACTTCAGCAACAATACAATATCCGACAGCAAATACGATAGAAAATATGATGTGGGTAACACCCACAGAGTTAAAAACGTGCCCAGCAAAGGTGTAAACTGCAGAGTTAGGGTCGGCAATTCCTAACCAATCCCTTAAGAAAATATAAGGAGGGTTGAGGAAGTTACGTGAGCAGTCAATTTGTTCCGCTGCACGGATCAGCGTTTCTGGCGAACAAGCTGCGTTGAACATATCCGTTGGGCTTCTTGGTGGTAATGGGACTTCAGCCCCCCATTTGACAAACGAAGAGACGATACCAGCGATTAGACCAATAAATGCGGCCAGCCCATAACGTCTTCTGGATTTTGGTGTTTGTTGAAATAAATGCATTTTCCCTGCCTTATTAAGAGTAAATAATGGTAAGTAATAGATCAGGTTATAATTTAATGCACTATGTCAAATTAAAGTTTTTATATCCTTAATTTCAAGGAGGGAATGCCAGCCACTAATTGCTTTTTGCCCCTCATTTATTTTCAAAATCTATTAAGCTTGCCGCCTGAGGTGCTTGTGTCTCTATATTATATTTCTATATTTATGAATGTTATTTTGCCCAGCTATCAAAATGGCTGCGTAAAATAACATTACATTATATTTGTAGCACTTGTACTTTTAAGCTTCCCCGCGATAGACGCAACCTGCATTGCAGGTTTCTTTTACGGTAACTGCACTTAATAAGGGTAGCAAAGGCTTAGTTTGTTGCCAAATCCACTGCGCTAATACCTCACTGGTTGGGTTTTCTAACCCTTCGATATCATTTAAATAATGATGGTCTAAGCGTTCCCAAATAGGTTTAAACGCGGCTTTTACATCGGAAAAATCAATAATCCAACCACTATGGGAGTCGACTTCACCAGTAATTTCTAAACGCACCATGAAAGAATGCCCATGGAGGCGGCCACACTTATGGCCCTCTGGGACATGAGGTAATTTGTGGGCAGCTTCGAAAGTGAAATCTTTATAGATTGTTGTGCTCATATGTGGCTCCTTGTTATGAGTAAACAGCGTATTGTACTGCATTTTTAGGTGAAAATATCTTTAATTACTAAAATAGCGTTAACCGCTTTTATCAATATGATCCATCAGTTAATTGCTTTAGGCTTTTTAGTTATTAATTATGGCTATCGTTTCTTATCCCATTATCTAGGGTTGTTATAACCTAACTGCATACCCTATATGTTTCAGGTACTGCGGTATTTTTTGCTTTATTACCTTAATTATTTGGGGGAATGAGCAAGTGTTAGGTTGTCGGTCTTTTCTGGGGTAATGACATGGCGTCGTTTTTAAAATCAAAGATGAATAACACTGGGGTTACAAGATAATGACAAAAAAACAGCCGCCATTAGCGGCGCTGCCAATATCTGTTGAGCAATTAACACGTTTACAGACGGCCGTTGATGATTTTTCATCCCATCAACTCGCATGGCTTTCTGGTTATTTGTGGGGAATAGTAAATCAGAATACGCAAGTTGATGCATCTGTCAGTGCGCCTGTGGTTACCCAAGATACGGTCACAATCATCTCTGCATCACAGACAGGAAATGCACGCCGCCTATCAGAGCAGCTTAGAGAGCGTTTAGTCGGTGAAAAAATTAGTGTGAATTTAGTAAATGCAGGGGATTATAAATTCAAACAAATTAACCAAGAGAAAGTGTTAGTTGTTGTAGCCTCAACGCAGGGTGAAGGGGAGCCAGCTGAAGAAGCGGT
Source organism: Providencia sp. PROV048 (assembly GCF_033688165.1). Lineage (NCBI taxonomy): Bacteria > Pseudomonadati > Pseudomonadota > Gammaproteobacteria > Enterobacterales > Morganellaceae > Providencia > Providencia sp. PROV048. The sequence goes on from NZ_CP096360.1 coordinate 1,035,043, forward strand.
TGCATTATACAAATATCTTCATTCTAAAAAAGCGCCAAATTTATCACAAACCAGTTATGCGGTTTTTGCGCTGGGGGATTCATCTTACGAAAAATTCTGTCAAGCAGGTAAAGATTTCGATTCACAGCTTGCATCATTAGGGGCGACGTCATTAACCGAGCGAATTGATGCGGATGTTGAATACCAAGGGATTGCGGATGAGTGGGTTGAAAGCCTTACTCAGATTTTAAAAGCTCGCGTTCCTGCTCAAAGTGATAGCCAATTATTGGCAACTCAAACAGGAAGTGTGAATGAAATTCATTCATCACCTTATAGTAAAACTGCGCCATTAACTGCGTCACTTCTGAGCAATCAAAAAATAACCAGTCGAGACTCGCAAAAAGATGTTCGCCATATTGAAATTGATCTCGGTGACTCTGGTTTACGTTATCAACCTGGTGACGCGCTAGGTATTTGGTTCGATAATGACCCTGCTTTAGTTGATGAGCTGGTGGCTTTGTTGTGGTTGCAAGGTGACGAAGAAGTCTTTATTGGTTCACAGCGCCATTCACTACGCGATGCGCTAATTTATCAATTAGAACTGACACAAAATACCCCAGTAATTGTTGAAAAATATGCTCAGTTGTCAAAAGATGATGCGTTGTTGTCATTGATTAGCGATAAAGCCGCTATTTTGCACTACGCACAAAATACGCCAATCGTCGATATGGTACGCCAAGCGGCATCTCAGCCTACTGCCCAAGAATTTGTTGACCTACTGCGTCCGCTAACTCCTCGTTTGTACTCGATTTCTTCTTCCCAATCTGAGGTAGAAAATGAAGTTCATGCAACGGTTGGGGTTGTCCGCTATGAGATTGATGGTAAGGCACGTACTGGTGGTGCATCAGGTTTCTTAGCTGACCGCTTAAATGAGGATGATGAACTTCGCATATTCATTGAGCACAATGATAACTTTCGACTGCCACAAGACCCAAATACGCCTGTGATCATGATTGGCCCTGGTACAGGGATAGCGCCATTTCGTGCTTTCTTACAGCAGCGTGACAATGACGGTGCGACAGGAAAAAATTGGTTATTTTTTGGTAATCCACATTTTGTTGATGACTTTCTCTACCAGGTGGAATGGCAGCGCTATGTCAAAGACGGTTTATTAACCCATATTTCATTAGCGTGGTCTCGCGACCAGCAAGAAAAAATTTACGTACAAGATAAACTTCGCGAACAAGGTGAAGAAGTTTGGCAATGGTTACAAGAAGGTGCGCACATCTATGTGTGTGGTGATGCAAACCGCATGGCCAAAGATGTTGAACAGGCATTATTAGATATCGTCAGTCAATATGGGAACATGGACAGTGAAGAGGCTGATGAATTTTTAAGTGAGCTGCGCGTAATGCGCCGTTATCAGAGGGATGTTTATTAATGAGCAATGAACAACAACAAAAGCCCTTAATTGTCGAAGGTAAACTCGCAGACAGTGAACGCATGAAGCAAGACAGTAATTACTTGCGTGGAACCATTAAGGATGACTTAAAAAATGGGTTAACGGGGGGATTTGAGGGTGATAATTTCCTGTTGATTCGCTTTCACGGTATGTACCAACAAGATGACCGTGATATTCGTGCGGAGCGAGCGGAACAAAAACTCGAGCCTCGCCATGCAATGATGCTACGTTGTCGTTTGCCGGGCGGCATTATTACACCCAAGCAATGGCTTGATATTGATAAGTTTGCCACAGAGCACACGCTGTATGGCAGTGTGCGCATTACGAATCGGCAAACATTTCAGTTCCATGGCATCTTAAAAGGGGATGTAAAGCCTGCCCATCAAATGTTAAGTCACGTTGGTTTAGATGCCCTTGCAACGGCGAATGACGTTAACCGTAACGTGTTATGTACCTCTAACCCCGTGCAATCTGAATTGCACCAACAAGCTTATGAATGGGCAAAGAAAATATCTGAACATTTATTACCGCGCACTAGTGCTTACGCGGAAATTTGGTTAGATAAAGAAAAAATAGTGACAACGGATGAAGAGCCAATTTTAGGGCAAACTTATTTGCCACGAAAATTTAAAACCTCAGTCGTGATCCCACCACTAAATGATGTGGATTTGCATGCAAATGATATGAACTTTGTTGCGATAGCCCAAAATGGTGAGTTGATCGGTTTTAACGTGCTGGTGGGCGGTGGCCTTGCTATGACTCATGGTGATACGGCGACATTTCCTCGCTTAGCCAGTGAGTTTGGGTTTATTCCATTAGAGAAAACGTTAGCCATTGCAGAAGCGATAGTGACTACCCAACGGGATTGGGGAAATCGTACTGAACGTAAAAATGCGAAAACCAAATATACCCTTGAGCGAGTGGGAGTTGATACTTTCAAAGCTGAAGTCGAAAGGCGCTCAGGCGTAGTTTTCGAACCTATTCGCCCATATGAATTTACTGAACGCGGTGACAAGATTGGCTGGCTTAAAGGCATTGATAACCGTTGGCACCTAACATTGTTTATTGAAAATGGTCGATTAATTGATTTAGAAAATAAACCATTAAAAACCGGCGTGGCTGAAATTGCACGTATTCACCAAGGGGACTTTCGTTTAACGGCAAACCAAAACTTAATTGTTGCGGGTGTGCCCGAAAGTGAAAAAGCGGCAATTGAAGCGATTGCCAGATCTCATGGGTTAATGAGTGATGACATTACGGCACAACGTGAAAATTCCATGGCTTGTGTATCATTTCCAACTTGCCCGCTCGCGATGGCCGAAGCAGAACGTTTTTTACCTGAATTTATTAGTCAAGTGGAAAGTATCATGGCCGCCCATCAAGTTGCCAATGAACATATCGTTTTGCGGGTAACGGGTTGTCCTAATGGCTGTGGGCGAGCCATGCTGGCAGAGGTTGGGTTGGTCGGTAAAGCGATGGATAGATATAACTTACATTTAGGCGGGAACCGCATTGGTACTCGTATTCCACGTATGTACCGCGAAAACATCACTAGTACAGAGATTTTAGCTATTTTGGATGAGTTAATCGGTGATTGGGCGAAAAACCGTCTACCTAATGAAGGATTTGGCGATTTTGTTATTCGCACCAATGTTGTTAAGCCCGTATTGAATTCTGCTGTTGATTTTTATGAGGTTAAGGAGGCAGTATGAGCCGACTTGAACTAGCAACACTCATCGAACTCGATAAGCCCCAACAAGTCGCTTATCTCGCTGAGTTTAATTCCCAGTTAGAAGCAATGAATGCATTGCAGCGGGTTGAGTGGGCGGTTGAATACTTACCGACTGAGTTTGTGTTGTCTTCCAGCTTTGGTATTCAAGCGGCACTGACATTGCATATGGTGACGCAAATTGTGCCTAATATCCCGGTTATTTTAACGGATACTGGTTATTTGTTCCCAGAAACCTATCAGTTTATTGAAGTGTTAACAGATAAGCTGAATTTAAATTTGCAGGTGTATCGAGCCAAACAGTCACCTGCTTGGCAAGAAGCGCTGTATGGTCAACTTTGGACACAAGGGCTTGATGGTATTGAGCGTTATAACCAATTGAATAAAGTTGAGCCGATGGAGCGCGCGTTACATGAATTACAAGCACAAACCTGGTTTTCTGGTTTACGGCGAGAACAATCAGCAAGCCGTGCAAATTTGTCTGTACTAGGTATCGGGAAAGGGATTTTTAAAGTTTTACCAGTGATTGATTGGAATAATAAGCAAGTTTATGAATATCTAACAAAATATGATTTACCCTACCATCCGTTGTGGGAACAAGGGTATTTATCGGTTGGCGATACCCATACAACTCGCAAATGGGAAGAGGGTATGAATGAAGAAGATACGCGTTTTTTTGGTTTAAAGAGGGAGTGCGGGCTTCATGAAAACTAAATATTCGTCATAATTCAATCTGCAGCGTTGTTGGCTACGTGCACTCGCACTAGTCACATACTGGTGTATGCTCCTAGCGACTCATTTACTTGCCGCCTAGCTGCAACTTGAATTATTTAGAATATTGATTAGGTCATAATTCAATCTGCAGCGTTGTTGGCTACGTGCACTCGCACTAGTCACATACTGGTGTATGCTCCTAGCGACTCATTTACTTGCCGCCTAGCTGCAACTTGAATTATTTAGAATATTGATTAGGTCATAATTCAATCTGCAGCGTTGTTGGCTACGTGCACTCGCACTAGTCACATACTGGTGTATGCTCCTAGCGACTCATTTACTTGCCGCCTAGCTGCAACTGGAATTATTTAGAATATTGATTAGGTCATAATTCAATCTGCAGCGTTGTTGGCTACGTGCACTCGCACTAGTCACATACTGGTGTATGCTCCTAGCGACTCATTTACTTGCCGCCTAGCTGCAACTGGAATTATTTAGAATATTGATTAGGTCATAATTCAATCTGCAGTGTTGTTGGCTACGCGCTATTCGAATAATTTAGAGTGTTGATTAGTCATGTTTCACGTTATGACTTGAGTTTAAAATATAAATAATTACGAATTTAATAAAATATTTGTTTAATTACAAAGGGATACTTTTTATTAAAAATAAGTATCTCTTATTTTTCCCTTATTTTTAATTTTCTTATAAATATTATAAGTTTGCGTTAAGTTTTGTGTTTTTTTTCGATATTAGCGGGTTTTGATGGCTTTTATACAAATTTTGGGGCTTATGCTTTTCAGTTACAAGAAAGAGCTTTTTGTCATTTCAAACCTATTACGTGAAGCCATATAGTCAATTGTCTATTTCTTATAATAAGTTTATATAACGATGGGTGAGCAAGATGGATTATTTACCATTATTTGTCGATGTCCGCACGCGAAAGGTCGTGTTAATTGGCGGCGGTGTGGTCGCAGCACGAAAAGCAGAATTGCTAATAAAAGCACAAGCTGACTTAGTGGTCATCTCACCGACGTTATGTACACAGTTACAAGCTGAACACCAACAAAATAAATTTGTTTGGTTAGCTGAAAATTACCAATCCATTCATTTAGATGATGCTTTTTTAGTTATCGCAGCAACAGATGATGCATTACTGAATGAAACGGTTTTCTATGACGCCAATGAACGAAAAATATTTGTTAACGTGGTTGATGACCAACCATTATGTTCATTTATTGTGCCTTCTATTATCGATCGCTCGCCAGTGATTGTGGCGATCTCTTCAGGGGGGGCTGCGCCTGTATTAGCACGTTTACTCAGAGAAAAATTGGAAACGATGTTGCCAACTTCTTTGGGAAAAATGGCGGAAATAGCTGGCCGCTGGCGTCATAAAGTCAAAGAAACACTTACTAATATGCGTGAAAGAAAACGTTTTTGGGAAAAAAGTTTCAGTGGTCGTTTTGCCTCTTTAGTAGAAAAAGGGCAATTCAGTGAAGCGGAACAACAATTGGAACGTCAATTGTATGAGCCTGATAACCATGGCGAATTAATCTTAGTCGGTGCTGGGCCGGGTGATGCGGGGCTACTCACGTTAAAAGGGTTGCGAGTTTTACAAAGTGCAGAAGTGGTTTTGTATGACCATCTGGTGAGTGAGGAAATCCTCGAGTTAGTTCGCCGCGACGCTGACAAGATTTGTGTTGGGAAACGCGCAGGAAATCACAGTGTTTCCCAAGAAGAAACCAATGCTTTAATCGTGAAATTTGCTCAACAAGGTAAAAAAGTGGTGCGCCTTAAAGGTGGTGATCCTTTTGTTTTCGGGCGAGGAGGGGAAGAGCTACAAGTGGCGGCGCAAGCGGGGATCCCATTTCAAGTGGTTCCGGGTGTGACTGCAGCAATTGGTGCAGCCGCTTACGCAGGAGTTCCGCTGACTCACCGCGAACATTCACAAAGCATTACGTTTATTACGGGTCATTGCCGTGAAAATGGGATGGAACTTGATTGGCAGGCACTTGCTCGAGGAAACCAAACCTTAGCTATCTATATGGGGACCGTGAAGGCCGCGAAAATCAGCGAACAATTGATTCAATTTGGCCGTGCTGAAAATACCCCTGTAGCGGTTATCGGCTGTGGTACAAGGCGTGAACAAAAAGTAGTAACCGGAAAACTCGATGAACTTGAAGTATTAGCACAGCAGGCACCTGCTCCTGCTTTGATAGTGGTTGGTGAAGTCGCTGCATTACACCAACAACTCGCATGGTTTGGTTCTCAAACTGAAGATATAAGATGGCGCAGTGCCGTATTGGAACTGGCTTAAGTAAGGGGCTACCGTGAACGACAAAAAATTGACTCATTTACAGCAGTTAGAGGCAGAAAGTATTCATATCATTCGTGAAGTTGCCGCCGAATTTGCTAACCCAGTCATGCTGTACTCTATTGGTAAAGATTCTTCCGTGATGCTGCATTTAGCACGCAAGGCATTTTATCCGGGAAAACTACCATTTCCTCTTTTACATGTTGATACAGGCTGGAAATTTCGTGAAATGTACGAGTTTCGCGATGCAACTGCAGAAAAATACGGCTTTGAGCTACTTGTTTATCGTAATCCTGAAGGGGAAAAATTAGGGATTAACCCGTTTGTGCACGGCAGCGCTAAGCACACAGATATTATGAAAACCGAGGGCTTAAAGCAGGCTTTAGATAAGTACGGTTTTGATGCTGCATTTGGTGGTGCTCGTCGTGATGAAGAGAAATCACGTGCCAAAGAACGGATCTACTCTTTCCGTGACCGATCTCATCGTTGGGATCCTAAAAACCAACGGCCTGAGTTGTGGCATAACTATAATGGACAGATCAATAAAGGGGAAAGTATTCGTGTTTTCCCGTTATCAAATTGGACTGAGCTCGATATCTGGCAATATATCTATTTGGAAAATATCGATATTGTTCCCCTGTATTTTGCAAAAGAGCGGCCGGTTATTCAGCGGGACGGCACTTTGTTAATGGTGGATGATAACCGTATCGACTTACAAGCTGGTGAAGTCATTAGTCAGCAAAAAGTGCGTTTTAGAACATTAGGTTGTTGGCCACTGACCGGAGCTGTGCCATCAGAAGCACAAACGCTGCCTGAGATTATAGAAGAAATGTTGATTTCCACAACGAGTGAGCGGCAGGGGCGGCTGATTGATAGCGACCAATCCGCTTCTATGGAGTTGAAAAAGCGCCAAGGTTATTTTTAGTGGGCAAGGTGAATACGCAAAGTCAGGAGAAAAATCATGGCACAAGCCGTTTATAATGAATCAATCGCTCATCAAATCGAACAGCAAGGTGGGGTAGAACCTTACTTATTGGCGCAGCAACAAAAAGGATTATTGCGTTTTTTAACCTGTGGGAATGTGGATGATGGTAAAAGCACCTTAATCGGCCGTTTACTGCATGATACTCGCCAAATTTACCAAGACCAACTGTCAACTTTGCAAAGTGATAGTAAGCGGATAGGGACTCAAGGGGAAAAACTTGACCTTGCTCTGCTGGTGGATGGCCTTGCTGCTGAACGTGAGCAGGGGATCACCATCGATGTGGCTTATCGTTATTTTTCAACAGAAAAGCGCAAATTTATTATTGCGGACACCCCCGGCCATGAGCAATATACGCGCAATATGGCGACAGGGGCATCAACTTGCTCACTTTCTATTTTGTTGATCGATGCTCGAAAAGGGGTACAGGAACAAACGCGTCGCCATAGTTTTATTAGTACATTGCTTGGGATCCGCCATCTTATTGTTGCCGTCAATAAAATGGATCTGGTGGATTACAGTGAAGCCATTTTTGAAAAAATAAAGCAGGATTACCAAAAGTTTGCAATGGAGTTGCCTGTGGATTTAACGGTCTGGTTTGTACCGATCTCAGCCCTAGATGGCGATAATATTGTAAATGCTAGCGATAATTTTAAGTGGTATCAAGGTGATACGCTATTATCGATATTAGAAAATGTTCAAGTGGAACAAAAAGCTTCGGAGCAAGCTTTGCGTTTCCCTGTGCAATATGTGAACCGCCCAAATTTAGACTTTCGCGGATACAGCGGGACATTATCAGCAGGGATCGTGGAAGTGGGTCAAAAGGTCAAAGTTTTGCCCTCTGGCTCCATCTCAGCAATCAAAGAAATTGTGACATTTTCAGGGTTACAAGATTTCGCTGTGCCGGGGGAAGCAATTACATTAGTGCTTGAGGATGAAATTGATATCAGTCGTGGCGACTTAATTGTTGCACAAGATGAAACCTTACAAAGCACACAGCATGCCTCTGTCGATGTCGTGTGGATGTCTGAACAGCCGCTAGTTCAAGGCCAACAACTTGATATTAAAATTGCGGGAAAACGCAGTCGAGCAAAAGTAGAAAATATTCAATACCAAGTTGATATCAATAATTTAACCCAGAAAGTAGCGACAGAGCTGCCGTTGAATGGGATTGGTTTAGTCGAGTTTTCCTTTGATGAGCCATTGTTACTGGAAAACTACCAACGCAATGCAGACACTGGTGGAATGATTTTTATTGATAGGCTCACAAATGTGACGGTTGGCGCGGGTTTAGTCCGCGAAACACAAGCCCCTGCTTTTGATCAACCCAGTGATTTTAGTGAATTTGAAATTGAGCTAAACAAATTAGTCCGCCGCCATTTCCCACATTGGGGTGCACGTGATGTTTTAGGTGGGAAATAATACGGATGACAAAAGAAAACCATATTATTTGGCACCAACACGCGGTAACTCGCCAATTACGTGAAAGTAATAATGGCCATAAAGGAGCTGTGTTGTGGTTCACCGGGTTATCGGGTTCTGGGAAATCAACATTAGCAGGGGCAATAGAGAACCAACTTACGTCCATGGGAATGAAAACCTATTTGTTGGATGGCGATAATATTCGCCATGGTTTATGCCGTGATTTAGGATTTAGTGAGGCTGATAGACAAGAAAATATCCGTCGAGTGGGAGAGGTGGCTAAGTTAATGGTCGATGCGGGGTTAATTGTTGCGACTGCCTTTATCTCACCTTTCCAATCGGATAGACAGAAAGTTCGTGACTTGTTTGAACCCGAGCAATTTTTTGAGTTGTATGTGGATACCCCCGTAAATGTTTGTGAACAGAGAGACCCAAAGGGGTTATATCAACAAGCACGAGAAGGGAAAATAAAACAATTTACTGGGATTGATTCCCCTTATGAAGTACCACAACATCCTGAGCTGCATCTGGATGGTCAACAACCTATTTCGGATTCTCTTTCCCAAATCATTGCGCTTTTATTGCGCAATCATGTCATTCAGCTAGATTATTAATACAGCTAAAATACCTCCTTTATTTTATTCGATGGTAAAATAAGGCGGTATTTTGCGTATTCAAACCCGACTTAATCTGACTTTTTAGCACAATTTTAGTATCACAGTAGCGTCAATCGTTGAGTTATGGGATGATTAGCAAATCATTTCAGGGGGCAAGATGGGTAAATTAACGCTACTATTAATTGCGATATTAGCTTGGTTACAGTATTCCTTATGGTTAGGCAAAAATGGCATACATGACTACGTACAAGTCAAAGATGATGTCGCCGCTCAGGAAATTGTAAATTCGCGCTTAAAAATGCGTAATGAACAGCTATTCGCTGAAATCAACGACTTAAATGATGGCCAAGATGCGATTGAAGAACGAGCCCGAACAGAGCTTGGGATGATCAAACCTGGAGAGTCATTTTATCGAATGGTTAAAGAAAGTAATAACCAGAAATAGACACAATAATATGATGTCAAAATAGTATACCCATTAGCCTGATAATTTCTGATGTAAGAATTCAACAATGACAAATCCAAACCATGCCCCACAAAATAATCTTCCGCGAATTGTTGCACTGATTCCTGCTGCTGGGGTAGGTAGCCGTATGAATGCTGAGTGCCCAAAACAATACTTGCAGGTTGCAGGTAAAACAATCATTGAGCACACCATCAGTGCATTGCTAGAAAATGATAAAGTGCAAGAAATTGTGGTTGCGTTGAGTGCGGAAGATGATTATTTTCAACAACTTGAAATTTCTAATGACCCTCGAGTGACGACGGTTATTGGTGGCAAAGAACGCGCCGATTCAGTATTAGCGGGACTGGATTTTTTAATTGCTAATCCCCAATTTTCAGATTGCTGGGTATTAGTGCACGATGCAGCGCGTCCCTGCCTTCATCAATCAGATTTAAATGAAATTATTCAATTAGCAGCGGAACAAAATTGTTGTGGTGGGATCCTCGCTGCCCCAGTGCGTGATACCATGAAACGTAGTTCAACAGCCAACCAATTAATTGACCATACCGTTGAACGTGAAGCGTTATGGCATGCGCTTACACCACAATTTTTTCCGTTAATATTATTACGGGATTGTCTAAGTAAAGCCTTGAAAGAAAACGCAGTGATCACCGATGAAGCTTCTGCGCTAGAATATTGCGGCCACCAACCTGTGTTAGTTGCTGGCCGTGCTGATAATTTAAAAGTGACGCGCCCAGAAGACCTCACTTTAGCGGAATTTTATCTTTCAAGAATGAACAACTAAGGAAAAAAAATGAGAATCGGACACGGTTTTGACGTACACAAATTTGGTGGCGAAGGCCCTATCATCATTGGTGGCGTGCGTATCCCTTATGAACAAGGTTTGCTCGCGCATTCTGACGGTGATGTGGTCTTACACGCGTTAACCGATGCAATTCTCGGTGCTGCTGCATTAGGGGATATTGGTAAATTGTTCCCTGATACTGACCCAGCATATAAAGGGGCGGATAGCCGAGTCTTATTGAGAGACGCGTTTTGCCATGTGCGTGCCAAAGGGTATCGCATTGGTAACATTGATATTACCATCATGGCACAGGCACCAAAAATGTTGCCACATATCGCGCAAATGCGTGTGAATATTGCCGAAGACCTTGAGTGCCACATGGATGATGTCAATGCGAAAGCGACCACAACCGAGCAATTAGGTTTTGTGGGGCGTAAAGAAGGCATTGCCTGTGCTGCAGTTGTTCTTTTAATAAAAGATAATAGTAATGAAAGTAATGAATGTTCAGTACCTGCATGGTAAGCCATTGTCTTCTGGCACATTAAAAAGTGTCCCAGAAGATTTTATCGTCAAAGAAGATTTAGGCTTTGAGCTAGATGGCGAAGGCGAACATGTTATGGTTCGTGTGGAAAAAACAGGCTGCAATACGGTGTTTGTTGCTGAACAACTAGCAAAATTTGCTAAAATTTCAGCGAGAGCGGTCAGTTACGCAGGTTTAAAAGATAGGCATGCAGTAACGGAGCAGTGGTTTTGCCTGCAAATGCCAGGTAAAGAAACACCTGTTTTTTCGACTTGGCAACTCGAATGCTGCCGAATACTGGCTGTCACTCGGCAAAAACGCAAATTACGTATTGGTTCCTTGAAAGGAAACCAGTTCGAAATAACCTTGCGTGATATTTCAGATGCAAAAGACGTTGAGCAACGTTTACAGAAAGTTGCATTATCAGGGGTGCCTAATTACTTCGGTGAACAACGTTTTGGGCGCGATGGGCAAAATTTAACGCAAGCGTTGCGTTGGGCAAATCAAGAAATCAATGTACGTGAACGCAACAAGCGTAGTTTTTATCTTTCTGCTGCACGTAGTGCAATGTTTAATCATGTGGCAAGTGAACGTATTGCAAATAATACCGCTCAACACGTAATGTTGGGTGATGCGTTGCAATTAACCGGCAGAGGAAGTTGGTTTGTCGCGACACAAGATGAATTTGCTACATTGCAACCTCGCTTGGAGTCCAATGAATTAAGTATTACTGCGCCATTACCAGGTGATGGGGAATTGGGTACTCAGGATGAAGCTCAGGCATTTGAAACTCAGTGTTTAGTGGATTACCAACCCTTTATCTCTTTAATGCAGCGCGAACGAGTTTCTTCAGCTAGAAGGGCGATAGTTGTTAAGCCACAAGACTTACAGTGGGAATGGTTGGATGACTCGACGGTAAAACTGAATTTTTTCTTAAACTCGGGTTGTTTTGCAACCAGTGTTGTGAGAGAAATTATTAATCAAAATGGGCAGGATAGTGTCGATGCTAAAGATTTTATTGAGTAATGACGACGGGGTAAATGCGCCGGGAATTCAAACTCTTGCGGCTGCGCTACGCCAATATTATCATGTTCAAGTGATTGCGCCTGACCGCAATCGGAGTGGGGCTTCGAACGCATTAACATTAGATAAACCACTTAAAATTCAGACGCTAAGTAATGGTGACCTTGCTGTACAAGAAGGCACACCGACAGATTGCGTCTATATTGGGGTGAATAAAGTGGTACGTCCACGCCCTGATATTGTTGTATCTGGTATCAACTGTGGCCCTAATTTAGGGGATGATGTTATTTACTCAGGCACGGTTGCAGCGGCAACGGAAGGCCGCCACTTAGGTTTACCTTCAATTGCGGTATCGCTAGATGGCGAAACGCATTACGAAAGTGCCGCTAAAGTGACATGCGATATTTTAGCGCTCTTACAGAAGAACCCATTGCGAGCAGGCAATATTTTAAATATAAATGTACCTGATATCCCGTACGAAGAGATTAAGGGTATCAAAGTCACTCGTTGTGGCAGCCGTCACGCCGCCTCTGAGGTGTATAGTTTAGAAGACCCGAAAGGGAATACACTGTATTGGTTAGGGCCTGTTGGTGAAATTCGTGATGCCAGCCCTGGAACGGATTTTGAAGCTGTGCAAAATGGCTATGTTTCCATCACCCCATTACAAGTTGATCTAACCGCTTATAAAGCACATTCATTAGTAGAAGAGTGGCTCGAAAAATCAGGAGTGTCAGTATAATGAAAACAGGGCTCATGAAAGAACTTTTGGCTCAATTACGCCAACAGGGAATTCACGATGAGCGCCTATTAGATGCCATTTCACTCGTTCCTCGGGAACGGTTTGTGGATGAAGCGCTCTCCCATAAAGCCTATGACAATATCCCATTACCTATTGGGCATGGGCAAACTATTTCTCAGCCGTATATTGTTGCTAAAATGACGGCGCTATTGGCTTTAGCTCCGAATGATCACGTTCTTGAGATAGGGACAGGCTCAGGGTATCAAACAGCAGTATTGGCACACTTAGTTAAACATGTTTTTTCTGTTGAGCGGGTGAAGAGCTTGCAATGGGCTGCAAAACGGCGTTTGAAACAGCTTGATTTACATAATGTTTCAACGCGTCATGGAGATGGCTGGGAAGGTTGGCAATCTAAAGGGCCTTTTGATGCCATCATAGTTACTGCGGCACCAACAGAAATACCGGCTCTATTATTAGGGCAATTAAAAGATGGCGGGCGAATGGTTTTACCTGTCGGTGATAAAGAACAAGCATTGAAGCTAATTACTCGACGTGGTAATGATTACCATACTAATGTTATTGAAAAAGTCCGTTTTGTCCCATTGGTTGCCGGTGACCTCCTTTAACCTATTTGTAATGGTATTTAATCAAAGTCTGATTATTTTTATAATCGATTTAAATAAAATATCATTGCAAAGGTTCTATTAACCCAAATAGCAGTAAAACTATTCCAAATATGATATTTTACCCAGCTGAATTTGGGGGAATAGCTTAAAGCGTTAGGTCATACTCTCAAATTGTTATATTTTTAATATATTTAACTTGTTCACTATTTTGTATTTCTGCTTTAATAAGTGAAATATTTTATGATAACTCTATTGCTGACATTGTTTTGAATTGTCGCGTCAGATTTTTCTTCACGGGAGAAGAAGCATGAAAATTGTTAGCCCTATAAGCAGAATTCGATGGGCCGTCATCTTTTCATTTAGCGGAGCGCTATTGGCAGGTTGTTCTACACCGTATCATACAGCGGCACCTATTTCGAGTGTGAATGATAGCCAGTCTAGCCAACAGACGGTGCAAAGGACGACACCGGCCTCGTCACCAAATACGGGTATGAGCACGGCAATGCCGTCGTCTCGTCCAAATTTATCAAGTAATACTAACACTCAGCCTGTCAGCCGTAGTTCAGCGCCGGTAACAACTAATGGTGAAGGGCGCATTGTATACAACCGTGACTATGGCAGTATTCCAAAAGGTAGTTATAGCGGTAATAGTTATACGGTGCAGCGTGGTGACACATTATTCTATATTGCATACTTAACCGGTAATGATTTCCGTGAGTTAGCATCGAGAAACAATATTCCAGAACCTTACAGCCTAAATGTAGGGCAGGTTATTAATATTGGTAACACAAATGTGAACTCGAACACTCAATTAGCGGCAAATTCATCAAATAGTCATCAGCAAGCGGTTGATCTTCGAACAACTAATGAGTATCCTGCAAACAGTGGTGGTCAAACTTCAGGTAAGATGTTGCCTAATAATAAGAAACCTGCAACGCAAGTTTCAACGACAACAACAACCTCGACAGCAACCGCTTCTACCGCAGTCAGCAGTACGAATAATTCGTCAATAAAATGGCGTTGGCCAGCTGAAGGGAAAATGATTGAAGGTTTCTCTGATGCTCAAGGCGGGAACAAAGGGGTAGATATAGCCGGTTCTCGTGGTCAAGCTGTGCTTGCTGCTGCGCCAGGAAAAGTCGTTTACGCAGGTAATGCTTTGCGTGGATACGGAAATCTAATAATTATAAAACATAACGATGACTACCTAAGTGCTTATGCTCACAATGATACATTGCTTGTGCGTGATCAGCAGGACGTCACTGCAGGTCAAAAAATAGCGACTATGGGTAGTACTGGAACCAGTTCAGTTAGATTACACTTTGAAATTCGTTACAAGGGAAAATCAGTAAACCCGTTGCGCTATTTGCCGCAACGATAAACTGGGCAGAGTGCTTTGACATTCTGTCCGCATTATCTAGGGTAGGAGTCACTGATGAGCCAAAGTTCGCTGAAAGTTAACGAGTTATATAATGACCTCGATGAAAGTAATTTAAATGACACTTTTGACGAGAGTCAGTTTAAAGAAGAGGATCTGGTTACTGAGCTAGATGACGAAATGGATTTACTCCAGAACACAAATCAGCGTGTTCTGGATGTCACTCAAATTTATCTTAGTGAAATTGGGTTCTCACCACTCCTTACAGCAGAAGAAGAAGTTTTCTATGCAAGACGTGCATTGCGTGGTGATATTGCATCACGACAGCGTATGATAGAAAGCAACCTTCGTCTCGTTGTAAAAATATCACGTCGTTATAATAATCGAGGCCTTGCATTACTCGATTTGATTGAAGAAGGGAACCTTGGGTTGATTCGCGCAGTTGAAAAGTTTGATCCTGAAAAAGGGTTTCGCTTCTCAACGTATGCAACGTGGTGGATCCGTCAAACGATCGAACGTGCTATCATGAACCAAACTCGAACTATTCGCCTTCCTATTCATATCGTTAAAGAACTCAATATTTACCTTCGTACTGCACGTGAATTAGCCCAAAAGTTGGACCATGAGCCAAGCCCTGAAGAGATCGCTGAGCAGCTAGATAAACCTGTTGAAGATGTCAGTAGGATGTTACGTTTAAATGAACGTATCACATCTGTTGATACACCAATTGCAGGGGACTCAGAGAAATCTTTGCTTGAGGTATTGTCTGATGATAATGATTCAGGTCCAGAAAATACAATTCAAGATAATGACTTAAAAGATAATATTGTTAAGTGGTTATATGAATTGAACCCAAAACAGAGGGAGGTTTTGGCATGACGTTTTGGGCTTTTAGGCTATGAAGCTGAAACTCTGGAAGAAGTTGGCCGTGAAATTGGGTTAACAAGAGAACGTGTTCGCCAGATCCAAGTTGAAGGTTTAAAGCGATTAAAGGATATTTTACATGGTGAGGAGTTGACCCTAGAGTCGCTATTTAATATGTAAGGTGTTAATTAGATAGCTAAAGGCCCCTATAAGCTAAGGTTTAAAGGGGCCTTTTATTTATAAGTAATAAAGAATGAACTTAGTTAATGGGGAGTCCACTATGAAATTTAAAATCATCATCAGGTGTCGAAATTAATTCTGCTTCAATAGTACCAAAATAATTAACTCGCTCAGTAATATCTTGTTTGCTAATTAATTGCGCTAAGTGTAAATAATCTTGATAGTGGCGAGCTTCTGAGCGTAATAACGAAATATAAAAATTTGCCAGCTGTTCATCAAGAAATGGGGCTAGTTTAGCAAAGCGCTCACAAGAACGTGCTTCGATATAAGCACCAATAATTAGTTTATCAACTAAGGTTTTTGGATCGTGAGGGTCGATATGACTTAACAGCCCTTTTGCATAACGGCCTGCAGTGATGCCATCGTATGGAATATTACGTTCATGCATAATCTCTAAAACTTGGTAAAAATGATGAAGTTCTTCTTTGATCAGCAAGACCATTTTATCAATTAAATCTTGGCTATAAGGTGATTGTTTTTTCGCCAATATTTGTTTAGAAACCTGATTTTTGTTTCTTAATGTATGGATGTCACCAACCCTATCATAAGCAAATGATTCATAAGGTTTAAACCATTCAAGTAGCACTGCAGCACTGTCTTTATCGACAGCATACTTGCGAATTAAAAACATCGCACTTTGTGCGGCCTTTAACTCGCATAATAAATGGTCTTTTAAGATAATGGGCAAGTTTTCAGGCAAACTCGCTTTTTTTACCCACAAATCAGGCGTTTCACATTGTAGAAACTGGCGAATTGGCGCAAGTAACTGTGAGTATTCATCCATGCTACTTATCCATATCCTTTAACCGATAAATCCAATCTAGAGCTTGGCGGGGGGTGAGCTTATCTGGGTCAATCCCTTCCAATGCGCTGAGTACGGGTGAGGGTTCAGCATCTTCTGTGGTTAAAAAACTAAGCTGGGCGCTATCTACATGACTCGCATTGGCATTGTTTGAGATAACTTCGAGTTCTTTAAGCTTTTGTTTTGCCCGTTTAATCACATCTTTTGGTACACCCGCAAGAGAAGCGACAGCAAGGCCATAGCTTTTGCTGGCGGCGCCATCTTGAACATTATGCATAAAGGCAATGGTATCACCGTGCTCAATAGCATCTAGGTGAATATTGACCGCGCCTTCGAGTTTTTCAGGTAGTGTTGTTAATTCAAAATAATGCGTTGCAAATAACGTCATTGCCTTGATTTTATTAACTAAGTTTTCGGCGCAAGCCCAAGCAAGGGAAAGGCCATCATAGGTTGACGTTCCGCGACCAATTTCATCCATTAGTACTAAGCTATGTTCTGTTGCATTATGAAGAATATTCGCGGTTTCTGTCATTTCGACCATGAAGGTTGAACGGCCAGATGCAAGGTCGTCAGAGGCACCGACGCGGGTAAAAATACGGTCGATTGGGCCTATCACCGCTTTGCTTGCAGGGACAAAACTACCGATATACGCTAACAGGGTAATCAATGCTGTTTGGCGCATATAGGTACTTTTACCGCCCATATTTGGACCTGTTATGATCAATAAACGACGTTGTGGCGATAGTGATAACGGATTGGAGATAAACGGCTCACTGAGTACTTGTTCAACCACAGGATGGCGACCTTCAGTAATTTGGATACCTGGTTTTTCAGTGAGTTGTGGACAAGCATAACCTAGAGTTTGTGCCCTTTCAGCTAGGTTGGCTAGGACATCTAACTCAGCGAGAGCTTCGGCACTGGTTTGCAGCGCAGCAAGATGAGGTAATAGCATGTCAAATAACTCATCATACAGTGCTTTTTCAATGGCTAACGCTTTTCCTTTTGATGTCAATACTTTATCTTCATACTCTTTGAGTTCAGGAATGATATAGCGTTCCGCATTTTTTAACGTTTGGCGACGGACGTAATGGATAGGTGTTAAATGGCTTTGGCCTCGGCTTACTTGAATATAGTAGCCATGAACAGCGTTATAACCAACTTTTAGGGTATCGATCCCCAATTTTTCTCTTTCGCGTATTTCGAGCCTATCGAGGTAGTCAGTTGCCCCATCAGCAAGGGCGCGCCATTCATCGAGTTCACTGTTATAACCCGGGGCAATAACTCCGCCATCACGTACCAATACAGGTGGCGCATCAATAATGGCTTTTTCAAGTAAGTCTTGTAACTCATCAAATTGGCCAATACGATTTTGAAGATCTTGTAAATACGAACAACTTGATTGGCTCAGTATTTGATGAATATCTTGGTATTGCTGGAATGCGTAACGCATACGGGTTAAGTCACGTGGACGAGCGGAACGCAGTGCTAAGCGTGCTAATACCCGTTCTAAATCGCCGATCTGACGCAAAAATGGTTGTAATTCAAAGCCGCATTCTTGCAATGCACTGATAGCTTGTTGGCGGTTATTTAATACTTGAATATTACGCAATGGGGTATGT
Source organism: Providencia sp. PROV048 (assembly GCF_033688165.1). Classification (NCBI taxonomy): domain Bacteria; kingdom Pseudomonadati; phylum Pseudomonadota; class Gammaproteobacteria; order Enterobacterales; family Morganellaceae; genus Providencia; species Providencia sp. PROV048. The sequence goes on from NZ_CP096360.1 coordinate 1,053,320, forward strand.
AGCCAACGTTTTAGCATACGGCTGCCCATTGGGGTTACGCACATATCCAAAATGGCGGCAAGTGTGTTTTCTGTACCACCTGCGAGGTTTTGTGTGATTTCTAAATTGCGACGAGTTGCTGCATCCAAAATGACATTATCATTTTGTTTTTCCATCACAATACTGCGAATATGGGGCAGTGAAGTACGTTGTGTGTCTTTTACATATTGTAATAAGCAGCCCGCGGCTCTGAGCGCTTTATGGGCATCTTCAACCCCAAAACCGATTAAATCTTTCGTACCAAACTGTAAACCGAGCTGTTGTTTTGCAGTATCAAGCTCATATTCCCATAATGGGCGGCGACGTAAGCCTTTATTGTGTTCAATTAATGCCATACTGGCGAAGTCTTCAGGGTATAGAAGTTCGGCAGGGCGAGTGCGTTGAAGCTCAGCTTGTAATGCTTCTTCGTCGGCAATTTCACTAATAATAAAACGACCAGAAGTGATATCTAATGTGGCAAACCCGAAGCCTTGTTGGTCTTGCCATACCGCAGCTAATAGGTTGTCTTGCCTTTCATTTAATAGCGCTTCATCGGTGATAGTACCCGGCGTGACAATACGTACTACTTGGCGCTCAACCGGCCCTTTACTGGTCGCAGGGTCGCCAATTTGTTCACAAATGGCGACGGATTCACCCATTTGTACTAATTTGGCTAAGTAGCCCTCGGCAGCATGGTGGGGAACGCCGGCCATAGGGATCGGCTGCCCCGCAGATTGTCCCCGTTTGGTGAGGGAAATATCCAACAATTGAGACGCTTTTTTAGCATCATCAAAAAACAGTTCGTAGAAGTCACCCATGCGATAAAACAGCAGTATGTCTGAATGTTGTGCTTTTAGTTTTAGATACTGCTGCATCATTGGTGTGTGTGATTCGAAATTTTGGCTGTCAGTCATAGGGTTATCTATATTAACTTATTGAATTAACTTGATTCTATGTTTTTTCATTGTCTCATAAGATCTCATTATATCTTATAAAATATCACAGAATTCCATATATAAGTGTAGGTTAAAGTGTAGGTTGCTGGTGATGATATGGTATAATGGGCATAACAAAACTGACAACCTACACTTTTCACTAAAAATCTTTAATTATCTTATAGTCAGCGCTAAACAAGGTAACACTTATGAGCCAAAAGCAGCCAGCAAAACCCTTATCAACGAAAGCCATTGAGGCAATGAAACCTGCCAGTAAAGATAGGTCTGATACAGGTGAAAATACAGGTTTACGTATATTTTGTGGAGCAACCGGCATTAAGACATTTTATTACCGTTATAGTAGCCCAGTTACACATAAACTTGTACAGCTAAAGATCGGTAATTTTCCTCAAACTTCATTAAGTGAAGCAAGAGTTAAGTTACAAGAATTGAAACAGTTACGTCAATTAGGTCGATGCCCTGTCACTGAGCTAAAAGAAGAAAAGCAATATAAAAAACAGGAACAACTCCAGCCGCAAAAAACGCAGTTAACAGTAAAAGAACTTGTTGAACTTTACTTAGTTGAACGGATTGAAGATCGTAAAGGCAAAGACGGTAAAATTATTTCTGGCTCAAGGAAGAAGAAAGGGCAAAAGGAAGTTCGTCGCATGCTTGAAGCCGATGTTGTTCGTGTTTTAGGTGAACTCATGGCTCATGAAGTGACTCGAAAAGATGTGATAGAACTTGTGCGTGAAATTCATGGGCGAGGCGCTAAGGTTCAAGCAGGCAATGTATTGCGTGAACTGTCAGCTGCCTATGAGTTTGCAATTGGTCTAGACTATTTTGATGATAATTTCGCTAATCCTGCATTATTGGCGAAAGCGAGCTTACAGCAAGCAAATTTTAAACTAACCAGTAATAAAGGTACTCGCTATTTAGACGATAATGAACTCAAGAAATTTTTAGCGTGGTTGCCTAGTTCTGCTTATACCAATGTTGTGAAAAATGTTTTCCGTCTGACGCTTTGGACGGGTTGCCGAACAGGTGAAGTTTGCGCAATGGCTTGGGATGATGTGGATCTTGAAAAAGGCACTGTTCATTTAAGAGAAACTAAGACAGGAATTGAACGACACGTGCAATTACCTGATCAAGCAGTCACCTATTTGAAATCAATGCGCATGAATTCCGATAAGTATCTTTTTCCCTCTCAAGTTACAAAGTTGCCGATTCAACAAAAATACCTAACAGAATGCGCATGGCGTTTACGCAAAGAAGGTAAGATGTTGGATATCACCGATTGGTCACCTCATGATTTACGCCGTACAGTACGCACTGGGTTGGCTAAGCTCGGTTGCCCTAATGAAGTGGCTGAGGCGATACTTGGTCATATACGTGGCGGCATTGAAGGAACGTATAATTTATACGGTTATGAGAATGAATGTAAGGTGTGGTTGCAAAAATGGGCGGATCATATGGGTTGTTTGGCAACACATTAAACCATGATTTATTTTTTATCGCTTTGATTTTTAATGGTTTTATTTTTGGTTTTTAATTTTATACTCATCGGTGTACTCATTTAGAGCAAGGTAGCGGCTAAAAGTAGTGCTATAAGATTATTGGAATAAAATTAAACTAGTATAAAAGTACTTATATTAGGCATTATTTCTCTTGCCGGATATTATTTGGTTAGGTAAGTCAGTGTCGATTGAATTACAGCAGGTAAGGCACCGGCAACGATTATAACATTAGCAACCTCATTTAATATAGAAGAAACTCTTTCTCCAAATTTACTTTGTGAACCAGAGGTGATTTCCTCACGATACTCAAGTAAAAAATGACTTTTCGTTCGGTACTGATTTTGTATTATTGATCAAATATTCCTCATTTTCCCAATCTATTTTTTGAATGATATAGTGAGTTTTAGGTAGCTAGAAACTGCTTAATTTACATATTTATCTATTATTTTTGTTTAGGTGGTGTTAAGTGCTTAAATATTTTAATTTCCAATATAAAAAATTAGTTTGTGTTGCTTTAATAATCCATTGTATTGAGATTTTTCGTCCCATATTTGATTAATGAGTTTATAAATCAATAGATTAAAATCTATTTTTAGGTTTGAAATAATTAGTTACATAGTTTATTTCTATGTACATTAGAACTTACTGGGCTTACCGTACTTCAGGTTGTTTTTTGCTCGATAATTATTCTGTTTTTATTTCGTCTAAGTGTTTTAATCAGAGTTATATATCGATATTTCAACCAGTTTACGCTAAGTCACTTATCCTAGAGAGATGCAAACCAGCCATCAGGTTTACAGTCCATTCATAAGCTTTTATTATCCTTAACTCAAATCTTACCGTGCGCACTGGCTGAGATGACGGAAATTAACGGGTAATTATGTCGACCTAACCCAACTTGTCATTCTTGATAAAGGATACCGCTATGCCAACTCCATGTTATATTTCTATTGAAGGAAAAACCCAAGGCAACATCACTGCCGGTGCATTTACTGCGGATTCTGTCGGTAACATCTATGTGCAAGGCCATGAAGACCAAATGTTAGTCCAACAATTCTCTCACGTCGTGACTGTACCGACAGACCCACAATCCGGCCAACCTTCAGGTCAACGCGCACACAAACCCTTCCGTTTCACGGTAGCTTTAAACAAGGCCGTACCACTGCTATATAATGCCTTAGCGTCGGGCGAAATGCTGCCGAAAGTGGAACTGAAATGGTACCGCACATCAGTGGAAGGGAAGCAAGAGCATTTCTTTACGACTACCCTGACCGATGCGACTATCGTCAATATCGATTGCCAAATGCCGCACTGCCAAGACCCGGCAAAAGCGGATTTCACGCAACTTATCGAAGTGTCTCTGTCTTACCGTAAAATCGATTGGGAACACACGGTTGCAGGCACATCGGGTGCCGATGACTGGCGCGCACCGCTCGAAGCGTAATTGACAATAGCATGTTCCAATGCGTGAGCGATGATTTTTATGTGGCTCACGCATTTTACGCGGGAGAGGTTGCATGGCAAGAACTACCGTGCAAGGAAAAAAAGTCGGGTTACATCAAGACAAAACGACCACAGGGGCAACCTGCTTAGCCAGTATCTCAACGGTTACCAATGATGGCACTCGTGTATTACGGGTCGGTGATAAAGCCACACGTTGCCCACACTGTAAAAAAGAGGGGACGTTGGTAACGGGAGAGGAAAGCATGATATTGCACGGACGTCGTGTTGCCGTTGAAGGTTCGATTGTGCAATGTGGCTGTCCCTACGGGGCAAACCGCTTGGTGTGTTGAGTTTTTTTGTTGAATTTATAAAGGTATTTTGGGATGGATGGATTGGTTTTTACCTGTCAATTTAAAGGTGTACCACCCGATACGTTTGCGGTGACTGAGTTTCAACTAACAGAGCACTTGTCAGAGTTGTTCACCTTATCGCTCACTGCCGTCAGTGCGCTTCCTTCCATTCCGTTTGATGACATGTTGGGGTTTGCTTGTTCATTAACTGTGACGCGCAATGGTAAACCAGTACGCACTGTACGCGGGTTACTCGCCAGCGCAGAGCAACAAAATACGGACGGTAATCGAACGTGGTATCATTTTATTATTTATCCTGAAATTTGGGTCATGTCATTAGGGCAAAATAGTCGCATTTTTCGTCGGATGACCGTGCCCGATTTACTTCAACAGCTGTTGTCAGAATCGCACATTAAAGCAAGTTGCAAGTTTTACGCAAAAAAGCCTTACCCGCAACGCGATTACATCACGCAGAAACGCGAATCCAACTACCAATTTTTTTGTCGTTTAGCTGCTGAAGAAGGCATTAGCTTTTGGTTTGAGGATGCGGGACAAGAGCCACGGCTGTTTTACAGCGATTCTCATTTAGGGATGACTGCGGGAATTGATTTGGTGTATAACCCCCAATACGATACCGATACCCAAGACCATACTGCGTATCACTGGCGCTATCGCGAGTCGTTGCTATCGGGTAAAACCCTCTATAAGGATTACAATCCTGAGCGCCCCTCTTACCCATTAGAACATGAAATAAAAGGGGATATCCATGGTCAGCACCCCTTTTACGAAAGTTATGGACGTTTTCAAACCCAAGAGGATGCAGACCGCTTTACGGCGCTTCGCCATGAAGGGAGTCAGCAATACCGTTGTGTTGGCAGTGCGACCACTAACTGCTTTGCTTTGATGCCGGGTAAAATTTTCTCGTTGTCATCCCACCCTAGCCTTGATATGAACCGCCATTGGCAAGTGGTGTCGGTTTCTCATCACGGAGTCCAACCTTTAGTGGATAACAGTGGTGGTGAAGGTACGACTTTATCCAATCAACTGACTTTTATTCCGAGTGAGCTAGATTGGCGCCCGCCGTTTATTCATAAACCCACTGCGGATGGGGATGAATTGGCGACGGTCGTTGGGCCGGATGGGGAAGAAATTTACACGAACAAAGACGGGGCTGTGAAAATCTATTTTCACTGGGACCGATATCGTGAACCTGATTTAAGCAGCTCTTGCTGGGTACGTGTCGCACAAGGTTGGAATGGGGATGGGTATGGATTTATGGCGATACCCAGAATCGGTCAGGAAGTGCTTGTCAGCTATCTGAATGGGGATATTGATAGGCCGATTATCACGGGATGTACTTATAATGGGCGCAATGCATCGCCGTTAAATCTCCCTGATGAGATGACCCGCACTACGTTTAAAACGAAAACCCACAAAGGGGATGGTTTTAACGAATTACGTTTTGAAGACAGAGCCGGCCAAGAGGAAATTTATTTCCATGCCCAGCGCGACATGAATGTGCACATTGAACACGATACGCATTGGCATGTTCAGCATGACGCTAAACATCGTATTGATAATGACCGTTTTACAGAAATTGCGGGCAATGAGCACTTAGTCCTTAAAGGCAGCCAAAAAGAAAATATTACAGGCAATGCCTCTTTGCATATCGAAGGTGACCAGCAGACACAAGTTGACGGGAAAACGGTGCATGAAAGCAGTCAACAAACCCATTTAGTCAGCGGCGGGAAAATCGTTCTGGAAGCGAATACGGAAATCACATTGAAAGTGGGTGGCAGTTTTATTCGTATTACCCCTGGCACGATATTTACTTCTAGCGATATGGTGGTCGGTGGTGGCAGTGCAGGCAGTGGCGCCCCAGTTGCTTTGGAATTGCCAGAAGGCGTCGCGCCGTTTGAACAGCCACCGTACCCCGTCAAAAAATACTGTGCCATGGCCGCACAGCAAGCGGGGGGATTAACCGTGAAGCCGAGTGAGGATGAGTAATGCCACAGACTCTGATACAACAGCAGATGCTCACACAAACATCAATTTCGACCCCATGCTCAACCTGGTTATCCTGGTTAACGGCTACCCCACAAAATGATGTGTATTTTTTGATTAATACCCTATCTAACCCCAATCCGATTAAACGGTTCTATGCCCATGATTGGATTGAGGAAGCCTTCCCGATTTACCACGGAACGGCATTAGCACATTTGGCTGAGGTGAGTCCTTGGCTCGTGAAAGTCAAACGGTCACAATTATTTCACCTCGGTAAAATGTTAGACCGTGAGCCGTTCAGCGACCCCAGTTGGGGGTGGGCATACCAAAGTCAATTGGATTGGCGTACCCAAATCACCCACTGGCAAAAATACCAGTTTGCTTGGATGGGGGAGGAGAAAATCATTTTTCGCTTCTTTGATGCCCGCATTGCGCGTACGTTGTTACCTAAATTAGGCCGAGGCGACTGGGCATTACTGATGATGCCCGTTGAGGACTGCTTTATTGAAGAGCATGAAACGAAGGTGATTTATTCACGCCCTCCATATGCAGAGCCGTTCATTAGCCCTGCTGATTATATTCTCAGTGAAGCGTTGATTAAGGTCTGGCGAAATTCAGAACAAGCCTATCTGAATGTGATTGATAATTTTTATATCCAATTTTGGGAGAACCATCCGACCTTAGCTGACCCGTTAGATGAGCCCGAAGGACGGCTAACAGGGCTTATTCGTGACTGGATGGACGAGTGTCAACAAAAGCGCTTAGACACCGCTTATCTCTTTGATGATTTATTTTTGCGTTACCTTGATGAAAAAGGCTATTTACCCGACATGACAAGGAGTGCCAATGCCGTATCAGTATAATGACCCCTATTGTGCAGATTGTTCTAAGCGCAAGGCATGGATAGAATGTGTGCTGGTTGATGAACAGAATCAGCCCTTGGCAGGTTTGTCTTACACCTTAAAAGTTCGTAATGGGGTTATTAGAAAAGGTGTTACTGATGCACAAGGGTATTTGAGGCAAGAAGACTTACCTCGTACGGTGGCAACATTGACTATTGAGTCTCAAAAACTCACCGATGAAATGGAAAAACGCCCACTGAGAACCCTTCGAGGGGAGGCTCACTCGACCGTCAAACCGGATGCACTATTACAAGGCTATTCCTATCGGTATGCGGTTATCGGGGAATTATGCGATAAAGCCCCCGATATAAACCAATGGCAACAAGCTCGTTTTGGGCTGCCGTATTATCATTTTCCCAAAGAAGACGAATTTAATGGGTTGAAATTCATGGGAGAAGATTTTAATCAGCGTCATATGATAGAAGTCTGTCCATTTAGAGCATGGTCGCTAATTCTCAATCACTCCCCAAACTATGATATGGTCAATGCTTATAATTTAGGGTTAATGTCATTACTTGTGTATAAAGATGAGATAATGGTTGACCCCGATGAAATCGAAGATATGCGCGAATTTATCAATACACCGAACACCACCACGTCTTTTTTCTATCAACAGTGCTTTGATTTATCGACCTCACCTATCATGACGGACGGTTACGATTACCCGGCTATTGTGACGGATGTACCTTTTAAAGAACGTTATCGCCCTGCAATTTACTTAGATCTTCAACAAGTGGAAAATGCGCCAAAATTTGAGCATGACACCCAAATGTTTTATGTGGAAAACGACACGCAAATTATTGCCGCCTGGCGAGGTACTGCCAGTGTAAGAGACGCGCTTACGGATGCAACGTATCGTCCTATCCCTTGTCCGAAAAGTATTCTTTCAGTCGAAAATGCCAAAGTGCATAAAGGTTTTTTAGAAGCTTACCAGTGTGTTGAGGAGTATTTTCAAACTAAGATTAATGATGCTAAAAACAAATCTGCATATAAAAAATTATTCATCACAGGGCACAGCTTAGGGGGGCACTCGCGTTATTGCACGCCAGCGAATTAAGAAACAATAATCCGCTCTTATACACCTATGGTAGCCCGCGTGTTTTTACGGGCAGTGGCGTTAACGCTTTAACATCCGTCACTCATTTTAGGCACGTTAATGACGCAGATACTGTCACCAGCGTTCCCTTTGATACCAACATGGATAATTGGCTCTTTGATATGTACGGCCCATTAGGGACCGTCTTTGGGTTTACTTGGACATTGGCAACCTTACCAACCATCCCATTACAAAAGACACTCCCTAATATGGGGGAAGTTTATTTCCACCACGGAAATACCGTCAGCTTCTTTGACGCGAGGCAAATAGGTGAAGAGCAACAATATACCCACACAGGGGCGAAGGTTGGTAAAAAACGCTGGCGCATGAACGGTCACTATAAATTTTATGTCGTTCCGGACATTGCCAAGAAATTAAACCATCAGCTAGAAAAAAAACAAAAAAACTATACGGATGAAATCAAAGTCGATCCGTCTCTTATCGATGATATTTTCCCGAAAGGGAACAACCCGACATTAGACACGATTATGACCATGGCAACCGACCACTCGATGGCTAGTAAGTACCAAGTCATTATGAATAATCGATTACTGAGTGTGTTAGAGCCCACGAAAACGCCTAAGCTAACCGTTTCAAAACAGCGATTTGAAACGCTGATCCACCATAAAGATGCCTATCCATTGAACGCAAAACGAAACACCACGTTTATGGCAATCGAGGATACCCTGAAACAAGATACCAAGCAAAGTATAGGAAAAAATGAAGTATTGAAACAGGCGCTTGAACGCTATAAGGATGAAACTCATGAAATTTAAAGCGAATAGAACCGTATTGACTACGCTGTTTGGCCTGTTTTTTTTACATGGCTGTGCAGCCAATAATAGTACGTTTTCACCCCCATTAGACGGAGAAAATATTCATTTTACAGCTACTGTGCCTAACGAATTAGAGGCCTTACCCATTTTAGCTACCTATCGTTCTGAGGTTTGCCGTAAAGAACGTCGAAACTCAAGCATGGAAACGTATACTATCCCAGGATTTCATAGAGCCAGCTATCCATTGACAATCGCGCAACCAAACCAAGTAGAAACGACCATTCCTGAATCAGGTGGCGGTCAATGCGATTGGAAACTCAGTAATATTAAATTTGAAATAAAACTCAAGGAGCCATCAAAAATCGATCCATTGATATCAGATAGTTTAGGCACAGAAATCACCTTTGTGTTGGATAATAACTCCCCCGCTACATTTGATGGTGGTTATGAAAAAAAATCTGGGGATTTTAATGAAACATTAACATTATTCCCTTTAATTACAGAAGATTTTATTGGTGGTCACGAGAAGTCATTCTGGCTAATCGCAAAATACGAAACCATGACCTATAAAGTAAAAAACACAAAGAATATCAATGTTCATATTGATTACAAATCAGCCATAAAAACTTACAGTATTGGACCAAAAAAGAAAAATAAAGATTCAATGGCCACTTTTATTTATCCTAATGGGGAACAAGAGGTAACCAGAGAACGCTTTCCCCAATATAAAAAGCTACTTGAAATATCAGAATCAATGATCCAAAAATAAAAACACTAACTTATACACATTATATGGATGTAATATTTTTATATGAAATGTAAAACACTCCCCATTATTACCTCTTTGTTTTCTTTGTTGTTTATGTCTGAAGCACTTGCTTTAAAAGCGTGCTCAAATGAGCAGAGAAACATTAACAAACAGAACGCTTATATAATTACCGGTGATATTTTTTATGGTCCCGTAAAATCTGTAAAAGCCATACACACGAGACCTGAAAATAAATACGGTAAAACCGATAACGGAACAAGAATATATCAATTCTCAGATTGTAATGAGCTGACTGAATTCAGCTGGAAATCTCAAAGAGTCATATCACCGTCGGATTCTGTAACCTTTGTTTCAGACGGGGAATTAATTGACAGTAATCCTTATCATGTTAAAGCACAACAATTGATCTGAATAAGATTTTAGCACCTGTTTTTTTAGGCATTCATAGTTATGAGCAGCTTGTAGGTGAATGTATGCCCATACATCTCAAAGCTCGTCCCGTGCTTGAGAAGTGGCTGGGGTGCTCAGTCTATTATACTCTCGGTTGGATTGACGACGGTTCATCTAATGGATTGTTCTGGTTTGACGATGAAATTATCGCTGAAAAGCTGGCAGCAGGTCATAAGGGAGAAACGCTTAATATTCATGCATGGCTGACGTTACCTACAATGGAGATTATAGACCTGACACTCACAACCACGCTCTGCTTACTGCAAGGCAGAAAGGAAGGGGAAGGTGGAGTGATTGTTAAGAAAGCGGATGAATTAACTGGATTATCTTATAAGCCAATGCTGATTGGAGAAACTTATCTGCATAATATAGGGGTAATTAAGAGTATAACCTAGCTCGATATTTGAAATCGTTTGACAATGAGCTACTCTCCCATTGATGCACACAGAATATTACTAGCAATATCCGCAGATCGCACAAGGTAGACGGAAATGAAACAACATTGTGCTATAAAATTTTTGATTAGAAAAGGGATCTATGTTGCCATATAAAGCAACGGTGATAAAATATACTATCATCAGTTTGAAGTGAGACTACCATGAAAAAGAATGAATTAATTCAAGCAACAAAACCAACTCGTACTCAACTTATTCGTTCGGTAGCAACCTCTACGGCGATTGAAACAGGGCAGGAGTCTCGTCGTCTTGAAGAAGAAATGAAAGCAAAGCGTGAAAAGTTTGGGCATTTGAAACTTGCGATTTAGTTCGCTTTCAAGGCTTCGTTAACCCAATATTTCATGGGTTCATAGTTAAGGTTTAACCCTGCGTGGATTGCTGCGATATACTGCTCGGGGTGTTGAGTCCAACTTTCATAGTCTAGTGGCTGGAAACCAGCTTGTACTGCCATCACATCCGCGAGTAAGCGCGATAAGCGCCCATTTCCCTCCCTAAATGGATGTATCAGAATTAACTCCACATGCACTGTGGCTATAGCTTCTATGACTTGTTCTCGGCTCATATTGGTGCAAGGTGTGTACTTCGCTAGAAACTCTTTCTCGAATTGAGCAAGTAATTTTGCAACACGACCCGCAGGGGCAAACATAAAGCCACCCTTGCTAATATTCACCGTGCGTAACTGACCTGCCCACTCGTAAACATTTCCTAACCATTGGCGATGCCAACGCTGAATAAGTGATACGGTAATTTGCTCAGTGGGAAATTGTTCTTCAAAAATGACTTGATACAGTTTTTCTAACAGTACAAGCTCTGCATCATTGATATCATCAACGTTTGAAAGCCCTAGCTTATTAGCCAGTACCTCTTCATCGGAACCGTCAGCAAATTTTCCTTCGCTGTTAAACACATCGTATTTATTCATATAAGCGTGTTCTTGTGGTGTGGGTATGAATTTTGTACGTTATAATGCAAAAAACATCAAATAAATAATAACTACCTATAAATCAACGGATTAATTAAGTGTAGGTTAAATTGTAGGTTTTTCTATAAAATTAATAAATATCGTTATATTTCAACGCTAACACACCCATGCATCATAGGGGTGTGAGATTCGAAGCTTTGCTTATCAGTCATAATGTTGTCTGTTCTAACGTATTGAGTTAACTAAATTCTGTGAGTGTATTTGACGATTATTTTCAGAGACTAAAATACCACAAATCGCAAGAAATGAGAGTAGGCAAACGTGTTAGCCATGCAATTCTCTATAGTATGACGTGATTATCACAGGGACAATGCATGTTTGGTGATAAATGGTCTGAAATATTGTTGAGTAGAAATAAATAGCGCAAATAAGGGGACATAGATATAACCGTTATTTGCGCTAAAGATAAACGGATTATTTAGTTGCTGTTTCCGCGCGTAGCTGGCTAACTTGTTGTTCCAAATCAGGCCATGGAGATTTGTCGGTAAACGTTGTTCTTAGGTAATTTAAGAGTACTGCTATTTGCTGATCACTTAAATTATGACGAAAAGCAGGCATGCTGCCGAGCCCTTCTGTTGCCTCATACTCAATTCCATTTAATACAACGCGAATGGCATTATCTGGGGTATCTGCATAGAGATTCGTATTTAAGGCTAAAGCGGGTCGTACACCTGACATTTGCGCACCTTTCGTTTGGGCATGGCATGCCATACAAGCCCCTGAATACAACCTTGCCCCTTCAGTAGAGAGTGGTTCAATTTTATCTTCTGTTTGCTGTACGATTGCTACGGCTTGCGATGTGACTTGCGGATGATCAACTTCAGAAGTCAAATAGGTAGCAATAGCTTGTCTATCTTCTTCGGTTAATTGAGAGGTTCCTTCTCTAATGACAGGCGCCATTGGGCCTGCTGCGACGCCGTGGTTAGCCGAGAATCCCGTACGCAAAAACTCCGCCATATCCTGATGGCTCCAAGCAACAGGTGAGGCTTGGTCACCTCGCAGCGCTGGTGCACTCCATCCTTCAGCATCTCCACCCATCAAGTGGCTATCTCCGCCTTTTTCACCAAATAATATATCACGAGGGGAGTGGCAAGCGCTGCAATGGCCGAGCCCTTCGGTAAGGTATGCACCTCGGTTCCATTCATCAGTTTGTGAACTGTTTGGTTTTATTGGCCCTGCGGTTAAATACAGCTGATTCCATGCCCAAATTCCTTGGCGAATATTAAAGGGAAAGTTTAACGATGTCTTTGGTGGTTGATAACGAACGGGTTTTTGGCTCATTAACCATGCATAGAGGTCATATAAATCATCGTCGGAAGTATGAGTAAATGCGGTATAAGGGAATGCAGGGTATAAATAATTCCCTTCACGATCAACACCATAACGCATAGCCCGTTCAAACGCTTCATATGACCAGCTGCCAATTCCTGTTTCTATATCCGGTGTTATATTTGTGGTGTAAATCGTGCCAAAGGGGATCTCCATTGCGAAGCCCCCGGTATTTTTCTCACCGCCAGGCCGTGTATGGCAAACAGCACAATCACCTAGTGCCGCTAATTTTTCACCGTGGGCAATTTGAGCATCAGTAAAACTTTGTGTCGAATTAGTGTGTAATGGCTCAATGGCAGACTGCCAACTCAGAGCGAGTCCCCCCACCGCAATAATAATGACAGCAAGCGCACTGTAGCCAAATAGTTTTTTTGCTTTACTCATGAGCCACTCCTTGGTTTTTGGCTGCCATATCTACTGCTCGTAGAATACGTTCAGGGGTAAATGGAGCTTCCCGCATACGCACACCTAATGCATCAAATAACGCATTTGCTACCGCGGCAGCGCTTGGTACCGATGCAGATTCACCCGCTCCCATAGGGGGTTCATTGGGATATTCCATTAATTGAATGTCAATTTCGGGTAACTCATCGAAACGTAGAATAGGGTATCCCCCCCATTCAAGTGAGGTTGTGCCTGATTTATCAAAGGTGGCAAACTCTTTTAATACTCGGCTACAGGATTGAATAATGTTTCCATGGACTTGGTGTTTAACGCCATCTGGGTTAACTATTTGTCCACAATCATGAGCGACATAGACTTTTTTGATAAGCACTTGCCCTGTACGACGATTAACGGTTAAGTCACAAACCCAAGCTGCCCATGCGGCACCAAACCCCGGGAATTTACTGTGAAAATAACGCGCCCAGGCAAAGCCTCGACCATTCACAATTTCTTCGGTTACAGGGGATGGTTTTTGATGCATTGGTCCATCAATCCAATTTGCTTGTTTTTTCACAGCATTAATTAAAGCGATAGCTCGAGGATCATCTAAATATTTCAAGCGGTATGCTATAGGGTCTTGCTGTGCTAAATAAGCAACTTCATCAATCCAAGATTCATGAGCAAATACATTTGGAAGTGCTGAAACTCCGCGCATCCATGATGCCCTAACAACAGGCGCGGTATCTTTAGAGATAACGCGCATATGTGGGTATCGATATTGAGGGATAGCCGTGCGGTCTCCCATCTGTTGAATATCCGGTTTATTTTCTTTTTTTCCAGTTAAAATCAACGATAAAGTAGCGGCGTTATTTGATGGATAACGAGTGCTGAGTTCGTAAGCGCTGACATCATTATTTTGATCAATTCCCCCTCGAATTTTAATCAATTGCCCGGTGCCTTTTGGCTCCCAACCCGCTTCTTGTTCTCGCATTAATTGCACTCGCACGGGTCGTCCTGTCGCTTGAGACAGTAAAACGGCATCGGCTGCCACGTCATCAGCACAGTTACGACCATAGCACCCTGATGCTTCCATGCGATGAATGTGTATTTGATATAGGTCTTTATCGAGTTGTAGTGCTAAATCTTTTCGCAGGTCATGAGGGTTTTGTGTGCCTGACCAGACATCAACTTTATCGTCGCGGACATCTGCGATAGCGCAAGATGGCCCAATTGATGCGTGTAAATGGTATGGCCAAACATAGTCTGCATTCACAGTTTTATGTAAATTGGCTAAGGCGCTGTCAACACCGTCATCATCTCGCAATACTCTATCTTGGCTGGGTAATGCATCAAGGGTGTCATGAAGCTTATCGAGGGTTAAATCGGGTAATCCTTGCCATTCTTTCCATTGAATTTTTAACTGACGCATAGCGTCTATCGCTTGTTCTTCACGTTCGGCAACGACACCAACAAAGTCATTAATGCGTACAATTTTTACAATGCCTTTTAGGTGAGCAATAGAACTTTCATCAATGGAAAGCAAACTATTCCCAAGCGGCGCGCTACTGTCTGCACCTGCATAAGGAGGGCGAATAACTCTGCCATGTAACATATTGGGTACTCGCATATCATGTACCCAAGTCAATTCACCTGTTACTTTAGCGCGAATATCTACGCGTTGAATCGGTTTTCCGACATAAACAGCCTCAGAAACAGGTTTTAAGGTTACGTTTTCATCTAATTCAAAATGGAGATCTTGTCCTTTCGCCAATTGCGCATAACTCAAACGGCGTTCAGGTTGGGCAGTGACAAAAACATATCCATGCTCTGCTCGAACAGCTTCCACAGGCACATTTAACGCTTTTGCAGCAAGAGATGTTAGCTTCATGCGAACTTGAGCAGCAGCATGGCGTAAGGGGATAGACGTGACCTGAATGGTCGCACTGGCGATAGTCGGTCCTTGATCTGGTGTACTTTGCGGATCCCCAAGTATCATTGTTACCGATTCAAAAGAGACACCAATTTCATCAGCGACAATTTGTGCGAGCGAGGTACGAATTCCTGTACCTAAATCCACATGGCCATTAAATGCAGTCACCGAACCATCTGCAGCAAGAGCAATAAAACTATCGACATAATTTAAAGGGATAGCGGCATTCTTGGTTGGTGTTTTTTCTGTTGCAAATGAAATAGAAGGCAACATGTTACTGACAACGATGAGCCCACCAGCTTGCAGCATACGGCGTCGAGTGATATCTAAAATACTCATGCTTTACCACCTTGTGCGATGATTATTTTAGCTTTTTTAGCTGCTTTTAATATTTCTACATGGGTTCCACAACGACATAAATTAAAAGCGAGCTCTTTTTTTATCTCTTCTTCACTTGCATTAGGATTACGTTTAAACAGAGCAACCAATGTCATTATCATGCCATTCGTACAATAACCACATTGTGCTGCTTGCTCATCAATAAATCCTTGTTGCACAGGATGGAGTGTATCAGCATCACTAATACCTTCTAATGTCGTAATTTTTCTATTTTCTACTGTCGATACAGGTGTTGAACAAGAGCGAACGACTTTACCATCGATAAGTACACTACAAGCACCACATTCGCCTAAGCCACAGCCATATTTGGGGCCGTTGAGCTTTAAATCATTACGTAATACGTAAAGAAGCGGTGTTGATGGAGAAATATTGCTTAGTTCAATCCATCTTCCATTGATATTTAGTTGCATATATTTTCCTTTCACATTGCTAATCACAATAAATGATAATCTAATGTTATTATTTGCATATTAACTATAACATAGGTTATTAATTTGAATTGTGACTGTATGTGCTAAGGGAAATTTTTGTTAGGTATTTAGTAAGTACTTATTAATGAAGGTTAATATTGGAAAATACTCATGGATTGCGTGAATGTTTGAGTCAGGCGAAGTGAGAGGAAACCCAGTTTATATATTGGTTTTCTTTTAATAGAAATAAGTGGATATCTTTAATTTGAAATTCTTATTTAATGTGGGGTGCGTTGATATATTTCACTTGAATGTATCAATGAAAATAATAATGTCGCTTCCCTTCAATAAATAAGTTATTTGAAGAGAAGCGACGAATGATTACTGCGCCGCTTTTTTCAGTTTCTCAACTTGTTCGGCGGTGACGGGTTTACCTTGTCCCCCCCATTCGGCGCGCGCCCATGATATTAAATCTGCCATTTCTTGTGGCGTTAAATCATCAGCAAAACTTGGCATTGCATACATACGTTGCCCATTTGGAAAAGTGGTGGTTGGAATACCCGTTAACACTACACTGATAAAGGTTTCAGGGCTGTCCATCGCTAAGATGGCGTTACCTTTTAACGCTGGAATGCCATTAGGTACACCTTCTCCGGTGATCCCGTGGCAGCCTGCGCAGGTAGACATATACATTAAGCGGCCAGTTTCCATGATTTGACTGACATCACCCACTTCTGATGAGTTTGCCTCTGGCAATGGAGCAGGGGAAGCTTTGGCGCCAAGTATTTTTCCTTGTTTATCCGTCATTAAATAAATCGCCATGTCATCAACATCGCTTTTTTTCATCTGACTAGTCGAAAAATGAGTCACTGTGCTCATATCTGCAAATGCAGAGCCTTGCGGGGCATTACCTGTAAGTAAAAACTGGCTCAAGGAGGCGGTATCGTATCCATGTTTGGAAAGCGCTTCGGCCGTGATATCCGGGATCGCTAAGCCGGCTTCTTCCCCCCCTTGAAGTGACCGTGAAAACTCGACACCCATCATTAAGTTACGTGGTGAGTGACAAGCGCCGCAGTGCGCTAGACCTTCAACAATATAAGCACCTCGGTTCCACTCGGCAGAACGTTGTGGGTCATGAGGCGCATTTTGTTTAGGGAAATTGAGCAAAGTCCAGAAGTTCATAAATGGGCGAACGGGTAGGACAAATACACCTGTATTTTCTTTGTTTGGCACATTGATTGGCGGAAGTGACATCACATAAGCATACAGGGCATCAATATCATCCGATGTCGTCATATGGGTAAATACAAACGGCATGGCAGGGTAGAGATTACCTCTTTCTTTGCCAATTCCGTCTTTCAAAGCACGATGGAAATCAGCACGGGTATAGTTACCGATACCAAATTGCTTATCAGGCGTTATATTTGTGGAGTAAATGGTGCCGAAAGGGGTTCCGATAGCGCGCCCGCCCGCAGCCAATGGCCCTTCAGGTAATGAGTGGCAACCAAAGCAATCTCCAGCGGTGGCCAATTCTTGCCCTCTTGGCAGTAATTTGGCGACTTCTTCTGAAGTCAGTGGTTTATCTAAATTAGGGCCGATACTGGAGGTACGAAAAGCGCCAAACAGGATCGCAAGCATTAATATTATGAATAATAAGATAATAATATAAATGCTTTTACGTAGAGAGCTGGATTTAGCCATGATGTTTCTCCCTAGTCGATCACGCAGCCGGGAGTGTCGAGAGCGACTTTCCTCACAGCTTCATAATAGCGTACATAACCTGTACAACGGCAAATATGCTCATTGAGGGCTTCTTCAATCGCATGTTCGAGTTGGTCTCGCTTCACTGGGTTTTTCTTCAGTTTATCAAGAAACACCGTTGCACCTGTGACAAAACCGGGAGCACAATAACCACATTGGAACGAAAAGTTTTCGATAAAAGCTTGTTGAATTGGCGTTAATTCAACAACTTTGCCTTGTTCATCCAGTTTGGCTTGCCCTTCGATGGTAACAATATTTTTATTGTTGAAATAATGGGCACCAAAGATACAAGTCCGGCTTTCAACCGTTGTGCCATCGGGCTGGATTTCCATAATGGTACAAGCATGGCAAATCCCTTGGCCGCAACCAAAGTGAGTGCCGGTGAGGTCAAGGTATTCATGTAGAAACTCAATCATTGGCATCCCAACAGGGACATCAATAGGACCAATTTTTTGGCCGTTAATGGTCAGCGTTAGTGGCTTGCGCTCAATAATCGGAACGGCATTGTTGATTTTCATGAGAGTGCCTTTTTAATTTTATCTACCGTAATAGGGAATTCATAGAAACGCTTGCCTGTTGCATGGGTTAATGCATTGCTCGTCGCAGGTAAGATTGGGATCATCCCCAGTTCAGCCATGCCTTTGGGTGGCGAAGTTTCTGAGAGAGGTGGTAAGTAATCAATAGTTTGCCGCCAAACCGCCACATCTTTAGCGCGTGGCAGGACATAACGATTAAAGTTCCATGTCCCATTACCCGGTCCATCTTCATACAGTGGTAATTCTTCCATCAATGCATGGCCGATACCCATCGCGGTACCCCCTTGAATTTGGCCTGAAACCAATTCAGGGACAATCATCGTACCGGGATCCATAATCATATGGTGGCGCATGACATCGACCTCACCTGTCATCGTGTTGACGTTGAGCTCGACTAGGCAAGAAGCGGGTGTGACCGTTGTGGGGTCTGCTTTTGCGCGTTGTGTGGGTGGGTAATAGGCAATTTTACGTTTAATAAAATGGTAACCGCCAGTTGTCATCTGTTTTTTCAGCTCTTGTGGCGCACCCTCGCCATAACGAACGGATATCGCATCAAGAGGCAGATTTTTTAAGCCCACAGTTGGGATATCGAACTCTGCACGAGCCCACTGCCAGCTGGAATAGCCGTGAACAGCAACCCCGGTGATGAGCCCCATCTCATGGGCTCTTTTGGCTAAAATGTCAAAAGGAATGGGCTTCATTCCGCCACCGCCAATACCTTCTGGGCCGACACGAATATCCGCAAACTCGACATTTAGGCCGTTGAACGCACCGCCGCCGGGGCCTTCACTCCAAATACTTTTGGCCGCAGGCCAGAGGGTATTTTCCAATAAAAAATGGCCAGCTTGGCGCGTACCGAACCCAATGTAGTAAACACCACTTGATGAGCTCATGTCAGGTATTAGAGCGGGTGTCCAATAGGGATCAGTTTTGGATAATTCATCTTGTTTTTTCTGGTCGGCCCAACTGGTTTTAAGCGGTAGTTCTTCAAACTCAGTCACCCCAAACTCAACGACATCAGGGGCTTTGCTGAGTGCTTGCCATACCATCACTTGCTGTGCGGTTGTGCCACCGGTGCCAATCTCTTGCATACAATGGCGCATTGTTAGTTTGCCATTGATATCAAATTCGAGGGAAAGAATGGTTGGGACGCCACTAGAGCCATAAACTTGCTGCACTTGCGCAAAGCCAACACCGTATAGCTTACCGGGGTTTTTCGCTTCATAATCGGCTTTGTTTTTCTCACGTTCGACCCATATTGGGTGTTTTTCCGCAAGATTTAACATTTCAACGTTGCGTGGGTCACCGGCTATTACGCCGCCTTGTGTATTTGGATAACCTTCTAAAATGGCATTACGGCGGCGCAGTTCAATCGGGTCAATATTAAGATTATGAGCGATTTCATCCACCATCAATTCAGTAACAGCCATCGATTGTAAGGAACCAAAACCACGCATTGACCCCGCTTCGACAGCCGGAGTGGCCATGGCGAGAGCAGTGAGGTCAGATTTAGGGAAGTAATAAATAGACTGAGCACCGCGCACTGCTACGTGAGATACGGCAACGGAGAGGTTTTCACGACCGCCACCATTACAGTTATAAGTGCCTTTTAATACATCAAATTTACCCGTTTTTTTATCACCAATGATGGTGACATCCATTTCAATGGAGTGGCGTTTCATTCCCATTTGGAATTGTTCATAGCGGTCATTTGCCATGCGAACAGGTAAGCCATCAGCGTAGAAACTAGCGACCATCGAATAAAAAGGAAAAACCGAATAGTCTTTTGAGCCGTAACCAACAGTAGAACCGGTTAATAACACAATGTTTTCGACGGAAAAATGTTTGTTGTGTTTAGATAGCTCAGCAGCAGCATTAACTACACCAGCAGGAGACTGTGTCGCGGTTAAGATATGCAGTGTTTTGGTTTGCGCGTCATACCAAGTATTACAGTTGTCTGGCTCCATCGCGCAAGGGTCAATGGATTGTGAAAAACCATGGCGCTCAATCACAAACTTATCAGGGTTCTCGCGAGCCGCTGCGATTTCTTGCTCAATTTGCCGCGCGTAATCCATCGCTTTTTCTTGTTTATCAGGGCTTTTTTCTGCCTGATGAAGGGCTTGAATAAAGCCACCGCCACGATCTTTACGGATCACTGGGGGAATAGAAATGGCGTGCTTGGGGTCATAAGGTGGCCAAATAGGCGTATTGCCATCGAACCCGCCTTTAATACCTGAATCTTGATAAGGGGAAAAAATAGAAGGCGAAAGTGGTGTGTCACCACCGATACGCACGTACCGTGCTGCACCATAGTTGGCGGGCGGTTTTGGCCCTGTCACCGTTCCGTATTTTACGGTGTTTGTGGCAAAGCGTAACATCCGCTGTGCTGCACTATATTTATCGAAATCATGATAAATCAAGATAGCAACTGGGTGGCCAATAATCGGCGGTGTATCCCCTAGAGGAACTAAAATATTGGTGCCATAGAAGCCTTTCCCCATACTGGTATCTTGGGGAATATTTAAGCCATCACGGATAAGATCTTCTTGTAAAACAACTTTATCAGGTTGTAGATTTGGCCCTAACATTGAAATATCAATGCCTTCAAAGGTTTTATCTGCCTCTGTCGCTTTTAACATAAAGGCATAACTTTGTTTTTTTGGCCAGCCGGGGATGTCTTTAGCGCGGTAATCACGAGCAAAATTTTTACGGCCAGTGACTTTTTCAACGCCATCCCAACGAAAACGTGCTTTACCGTTTTGACCAATCCAATCCGTTGATGGGGCGTCAGAATCGAGCTCCATTGCTATCGCAAAAGGGAGTTTGCCGACCATAACAGCAATGCCCGCAATAGTGCCTAGTTTGATGAAATTGCGTCTAGAAATATGTCCCGACATGTTGTGCTCCCTGATTATATTTTTAGGGTTTTTATTATGAGCAATGGAAGTAAATAATATTTTTTAGTCATTCATTATAAGATCGTTTTATTTCGCTTAAGTTTGCTCACAATTTGATGACTAATATCAGATAGCTCAGTAAGTTACATAAATAGTATGGGTATCTGTAATGATATATCAAGAACGAGTAAAGGGATTTAGACAAGAAAGTGAATAATACTGTTTAAGTCATCTTAATATGACAGTATTGAATAAAATAACTGAGCTTTATTAGAACACAATTTATTTAAATGATACTAATTCTTATTAATAAATGATTAAATCAATATGCATTTAATTATGTAAAGTATATTTGTATTCGGTTATTAAATAGAAAACTATTGGGCTCGTTAAATACGAACAAGCCCGATAGTTCATTTTTTGTCATTATTGACGTAAGGATTTAACATGCTCCGGGGTGACATCAGCAGGTTGTCCTCCCCACTGAACGCGAAGGAAGTTCACTAAGTCACTAATTTGTTGGTCATTTAGCTTATTGGCAAACCCTGGCATGCTTTGCATATATTGGTTATTTGGGAATGCTTGCTCAGGCAAACCATCTAGAATTGCATTAATTAGGTTAGTGCTATCCACATCACGCAATGTTGAATTTCCTTTCATTGCCACCGCCACATTCGGTTTACCGCTACCGTCATAGGAGTGGCAACCTGAGCAGGTTTCTAAATAAATTTGGCGGCCTTGTGCATTACCTTCCCCCATTCTTAATGGCGAAGTTGCTGGCGGGTTATCGCCCATTAAATAGGTGGCTATGGCATTATTATCTTCTGGAGTTAAATGTTGAGAACTCAGATAAATTACAGGGTGCATATCACTGTAGGCGGAACCTTGTGGTGTGAGTCCAGTCATGAAAAACTGCTGTAAATCTTCTTTTGTCCATCCTCGTTCTGCAAGCGCTTGCGGGGTAATATCTGGAGCAACAAAACGACCTAAGGCCCCCCCTTTCATAAAGTTATCTAAATCCATTTCTCCCAGCTTTCCTCTTGGCGTATGGCATTCAGCACAGTGCTCTAATACGTTAACTAAATACTTACCACGTAGCCATTCAGGGGAGCTACCTTGTGAGCTATCGGGGAGTGGTTTATCGTTAAAAAACAATAAATTCCAGCCAATCATGGCCATACGTTGGTTTAGTGGGAATGGCAATGAATTTTCAGGTGGCGCGACATCAATAGCTGGCTGGCTCATCAAATAACTGTAAATAGCGTCAGAATCTTCCCGAGTGATCCCTTTATAGGATGTATAAGGCATTGCCGGATAAAGATTTTTACTCGGTGGAGAGATACCTTGGGTCAGTGCTTTATAAAAATCATCTTTTGTCCAGCGGCCGATACCAAAGTCAGCTGAGGGCGTTAAGTTACTGCTGTAGATGGTACCAAATGGGGTATCGAGTGGAAAACCACCGGCTAATGGTGCGCCATCAGCACTGGTGTGGCATGCAGCGCAGTCACCGGCCAATGTGAGATAACGACCCCGCTCAATTTCTTGAGGCGTCGCGGTGACTTTTTGTACCGGGCCATCTAAGGTACGGCTTTCATACCAGTAGAGCACCGCCCAAACGATGATAGCGATGGCTATCAACCATAAAATAATTCGTTTGATCATTTTACTGCCTCCTTGATAAGACCAGGAGTCGCAAGAACCACATCGCGTACTGCTTCATAATAGCGTACATAACCAGTACAACGGCATATATGGTTATTTAGAGCTTGTTTGATAGCCT
Organism: Providencia sp. PROV048; assembly: GCF_033688165.1. NCBI lineage: Bacteria > Pseudomonadati > Pseudomonadota > Gammaproteobacteria > Enterobacterales > Morganellaceae > Providencia > Providencia sp. PROV048. Next base: position 1,076,443 of record NZ_CP096360.1, read on the forward strand.
CTTCTAAGTCTGCTTCTGCAATCGGGTTTCGCTGAAGTTCTTCAATAAACACAGTCGCTGCATTTACAAAACCTGGGGTACAGTAGCCACACTGAAAACTGAAATTTTCAACAAAAGCTTGTTGAACCGGAGATAGTTTTACCTCCCCGTTTTCTTCTTTGGTGGCAGCCCCTTCGATAGTTCGGATGCTTTTATTATTGAAAAAATGTGCACCAGTAATACAGGTGCGGATTTCTTCGCTGGTACCAGATGGATTATCTAAGATAACAACGCAAGCATGGCAGATGCCTTGACCACAGCCTAGACGAGAACCTGTTAGGTCGACATATTCATGAAGAAAGTCTATCATCATGAGGCCTTCAGGCACGTCCATTGGTCCATACTGTTGGCCATTAATGGTTAAGGTAAGGGGAAGGAAATTTAGGCTCATGATATTACCTCTAAAATGTCTTTTGCGCGTACAGGCAAATGCAAGAAATGATGACCAGTTGCATCTGCAATGGCATTGACGATGGATGAAACCACCGGGATCATAACAACCTCAGCAACGCCTTTTGGCGGGTCTGTATCCGAAAGTCCTGGTAGGACTTCATTGGTTTGCTGCCAAACTGCAACGTCGCTGGCTAGAGGGAGATGATAACGGTTGAAGTTCCACGTCCCATTACCGGGACCATCTTCGTAGAGAGGTAAATATTCATGGAGGGCATGGCCGATCCCCATTGCTAAACCACCTTGAATTTGCCCTGAAACCAGTTGTGGCACGATAAGGTTACCGCACTCCACTACGCTATGGTGATTCAGCAATTCGACTTGTCCAGTTGCCTTATCAATGGATAGCTCACTCACGGTAGCGACTGCACTGTAGTAAGTGACTCCGGCATTATTTCTTTGCGTATCAGGGTAATAGGCTTTTTCACGGTGGCAAACTTGGTATTCTTTATCGGCAAATCGTAGTGATAGCCCATCAATCGGTAAACGGCGAGTTTCACCCTGAATAGGGAAATCGGCTTCGGCCCATTGCCAGCGGTTAAATACGTGGCACACTGCGCCAGTTACCCCGCCCATTGCAAAAGTGCGTTCAATTAAGCGCGGTAAGCTAAGCACCTCAAGCCCATCAGCCGTTAAGCCTTCAGCAACCCAGCGTGCATCTTCACGGCGAACAACTAGAGGGGCAGCTTGTCCGCCGCCAATCCCTTCTTGCCAAATTGACATGGCAGCGGGCCATAACCCATGCTCAAATATAATGCGTGCGGCTGCGTCTGTACTATGAGTGAAATAATAGGCTGAATTACTGGCGCTTGCCGGTGAGCAGTAATTCGGTGTCCATAATGGGTTTTGCGCGAGGTGGTTTTGTTCATCTTGTGACATGGCAAACGGGTTACCTGTCGACACCATAGGTAAAATTGACCAATCTACAACCGAAAAATGAGCTTGTTCCGCAGGCTTTCCTAACCATTTAGCGCAAACCACCGATTGGGACGTAGACATACCTGTACCAATTTCTGCTCCACTATGATAAATGGCTATTTTACCCTCGGGGGTAAGTTCTACGCGAGCAAAGGAGGATTCCGCACCTGTCCCAAAGTCTTTTTGCACACAAGAAATCCCTGTACCGAATAGTTTACCGCTATGTTTCGCTTCAAAGTCGGCTTTACGTTTGGCTCTGTCAGTCCACATTGGGTGAGCAGCACAGCGGGTTAACACTTCATCGGCACGAATTGCGCCGCCAGGAATTGCCCCTTGGGTATTTTTCATCCCAGATTTGATGATATTTTTAAGACGGAACTCGATGGGGTCTACTTTTAGGAGTTTTGCGGCTTCTTCCATTAACATATCGGTTGCTGCCATGGCTTGTAAAGTACCATAACCGCGAGCTGAACCCGCATCGACAGCTCTTGATGCAATACCGACCGCAGATAAATCACTACGGGGAATATAATAGATAGCTTGGGCCCCAGTAGCCCCGACCATGACAACGGAAGGCGTAAAATTACAGCGACCACCGCCGTCACCGATAAAAGAAGCTGAAAGGGCTTCAATTTTATGCGTTTTTTTATTAACCGCTAAGGTGTAATCCATATCGAAAGCATGGCGTTTGATGGTAGATTGAAATTGTTCATAACGGTCATTAGCTAGACGAATAGGGACTCCGTCTCCATATAATGTTGCCATCGCACCATAATAGGGGAATGGAGTGTGGTCTTTAGAACCATAACCAACGGTAAAACAAGGGTGTAGGAAAATTTGTTTAATTGGAAAGTGCGATTTTGCCAACATCTCTGGTAATGATTCCGCAACTTCCTGAGGGGACTGTGTCGGAATAACAAGATGGAATGACTGTGTTTTGGCGTCGTACCAACCGTTAGCGTTATCAGGCTCTAAGGCAGCAGTATCAATCGATTGAGAAAAGTATTTTCGTTTGAGCACTAACCAGTCTTCTGGCGGATTTTCCAACTGTTTGGCGAGTTCATCAGCATATAGCATGCCTTGTTGATCTAATTTCCCACCTTCACGGCCTTCTGGCCAAACGGGCAAGTGTTTTTTCATGCCAATAGGGGAGATTGGCATATCTTTTAGGCTTGAGTAAATATCAGGATCATAAGGATTTTCACTGCCAATTCGCACGCCACGGTAGCTTCCCCATGGGTCCCGTTCCAGTGGGCCGGTAAATGCACCGTATTGGATAACATCGTCACGGAATTTTAGGGTTTCTTTGGCAAAGCGGAATTTAGCAAAATCATGGTAAATCAATAATGCAACGGCTTGGCCAAGGTAAGCGGGGGTTTTCCCTTCCGGAAGCAATAAATCATCGCCATAAAATTCAGGGAAAGCGACACCATCTTTTTCTAAGTCTCTCGCGGTTACGATGCGGTCAGGCATGAGGCCATCTTTCAGCAGATCAAGATTAAAGCCTTGGTAAATTTTATCGGCTTGAGTTACGCGGAGTAAAAATGCATGACCTTGCTGTTTTGGCCAGTGAGGAATATCGCGTGCGCGAATGTCTCTGGCAAAGACTTTCTCCCCTTGGACTTTGGCAAACCCATCAATACGAAATTTGATTTGCTTATCGACTGGATTCCAGTCAGGAGATTGAAGGATTTTTTCTTCGAATAGCACATCAAAAGCACGGCTATACAAAGGGGCTAAATAAACAGATATTCCCGCTATAACGGCACATTTTAGAAAGTGTCTGCGGGAGAGTTCGACATTGCTTTTGCTCATAATACACCCTTACACTTATTATTATTACATCGGTATTTTTATTTTTATAGTCATATCGAAAAAATTACTTGTATCACATTTATATTATACTTCTCTTAATAAATTTCAAATTAATGATAAGTAGTTCTTGTGATCTTACTGAATATACTTTATTTATGAGATACGCAATCAGTATATCGATTTAGAATAAAAACCATGAATATTTGTATTTTGATATTGGCAGCAGGAAAAAGTGAGCGTTTTCAAAATGCTGGAGGTAAAGGCAGTAAATTAAATTTTGGGCTAGGGAAAAGCACGGTATTTGAAAAAACACTTTTTAATTCAATAGATAGCGGAATTCCTATTCATGTAGTAACTCGGCCTGAGAATGAAGGCGTCATTAATAATTGTTTACAATTTAATATTCCATACTCATTGATAAATAGTACTGGGTTAGGTGATTCAATCGCATTTGGTGTTAAAAATACTTCAAATTTAGATGGGTGGATAATTCATTTAGCAGATATGCCATACATCAATAGTAGATTATTTATACGTATAGCAAATGAATTAAAACAACATACGTTAGTACGGCCAGTATATAATAGTTTACTGGGGCATCCAGTGGGAATATCTGCAAAATATTATTCAGATTTAATTAAATTGTCCGGCGATGAAGGGGCAAAATCAATATTACAGGATAATTTTGTCTATAAACTGGACATAAATGATGAAAATGTTGTGAAAGATATTGATTATCCAAGTGTTGATAACGAATAAGGGATGAATATGTTGCGTGAAGATGTTTTTGTTATCTCTCAAGCCGTTGCTTGGATAAAAGAGCAACCAATTTGGTTATGTACCGTATTAAATACCTATGGTTCTTCGCCGAGAAGCCCGGGTTCTTTGTTGGTTGCAAAACAGGACGGTCAATATATAGGTTCACTTTCTGGTGGATGTATTGAAGAGGATTTTATTCAGCGCATAAAAAATAATAATTATGTGAGTAGCAGCCAAGTTGTTCGCTATGGAAGAGGCGGGATTGAGACTAAAGTTAATTTACCGTGTGATGGTAGTTTAGATGTTTTGATTGAATATCTACCAAATAATGAAAAATCACTTAATTATCTCGTTGAGATCCAAAATGCGTTATTAGGTTATTCTGCCATTATCAAAAAAGTTCTATTGCCGCAGAGTGGTGAAATTCATATAGCTAATAAGTCAGAACAACCAACACAGATAGAACGTGATGGCGATAAAATTCAGTTATACATTGCGGCTCCTCCTCGCCTAATCATTGCAGGTATTTCCACTGTGGGGGCTTATTGCGCTAATTTTGCGTTAACATTGGGTTTTGAGGTCATTATTTGCGATCACCGAGAAGAAGAAATAGCGCGGTTTGCACCACAAATTCCACCTCAAGTTGAGGTTATTTCTTTATTTCCCGCCCGCTATTTAGAAGAACAGGGTTGCTCTCCAAATACTGCCATTGTTTCCTTAACCCATGATCCCCGTATTGATGATTTAACACTGATGGAGTCGGTTAATACAGATGCTTTTTACATTGGTGCAATGGGGTCAGTAAGAACTAGTGCTCGCCGTCGTGAACGGCTTATAGCATCCGGTGGGATGACGGAAGAGGAAATAGAACGCATTCATGCTCCGATTGGTATTCCAATTGGTAGTAAAACACCGCCAGAAATTGCTTTAGCGATAATGGCCGACATTGTTGCTTATAAAAATGGCGTGATCTCATCAGAGATTACATGTAAAACGAAAAAGTTAGTGAGTATAAATTAAATACAATGTAATTTTATTTCTAATAGCTCACGCCATTTTAGATGGCGGAGCTAGCTACAAACAATATAGTTAGTATGTAGAAGTAATAGCTTCTCCCATTTTTACTAAATACTTTGATGCGTCATACCTGTCTGTCATTATTTCAATGTAAGCTGCGCTATCGAGAGTTTCAATATGTTGTAAGGCATCATTGAGTTCATCGCAGGTTGTTACTTTTTGGCAATACCAATCATCGCACCCAAATGCCGAAGGCAGTTGTGCATAATTCCATTGAGTAACATCGTTATAATAATATTCAGGTTCTTTACAAAATAGTCGTTCGATAAGGTAGCCGTCGTTATTTAGAACAAAAATAATAGGCTTAAGCCCAAATCGTGAAAATTGACTAATTTCTTGTATTGTTAATTGGTGAGCACCTTCACCAGTTATTAAAATAAGACGGCTGGAGGGAGATGCTAAAGCTGCTCCTAATGCAGCAGGAGTGGCCCAGCCAATTGATCCCCATAAAGATTGAGAATGAAATGATGCCCCCTTAGGTAAAAGTGCAAATGATAAGCCCATGGTAAATGTTCCTGTATCACCAAATATAATATCGTTAGGCTTGAGCATTTTTTCTAAACGAGGGTATAAGAATGTTTCCGTTATTTCTTGTGTTTTTGAATTTATTGGTGTACCAAGTGATTGTGCTTTAGGGTAATTATTATGATAAAAATAATAATTAGAAGTTGATGTCAATTTATCTTTTAACGATGAGATGACATCCTTCATATAAATCTCATCGTAGCGTTGGCCACTAATCACAACGTAATTATCCATAATGTGTATTATGTTTCCCTCTTCAATATTAGAGGTGTAACAAGCAGTATTAAAATCTGACATTATAGTGCCGATATTTAAAACACAATCACAGTTTTCTACAAATGAAGTCACTTGTGGATTGATGAACTCCCCCGCATACATTCCAATATATTGTGTATTAGTTTCATCTAAAACACTCTTATCCATATAAAAGGTTGTATAGGGAATATTGGTTTTTTCGATAATAGTTTGTAAGCTTTTTTGTAATCCTAAACGTAGAGATATTGACCCTGCTAATAAACAGGGTTGCTGGCTATTTATTAATTTATTTAAGATGAGATGGATAATGTTTTTTAGTATTTCTGGGTTGGTTTTTGGTATTAATGGAACCATATTATGAGGTGACTTAACTACAGTTTTTACAGCATAATCAGCAGGTAATCCAAAATAAACTGGGCGACGCTCGTGTAAGGCACAAGTGATTAATCGCTCTGTTTCTTCAATACAATTTTCTGGGGTTATAATGGCATGGGCGCAGACAATATGCTGGCTCATTTTATAGAAAACATCATAATCACCATCACCTAAAGAATGATGGTTAATTAGACGTTTTTTCTTTGACTGGCTTGGTGGCATTCCGACAAGATGAAATATCGGTAACCTTTCTGCATAGGAACCCGCTATTGCGTTGAGTGCGCTTAATTCGCCAACGCCAAATGTGGTTGATAATGCAGCGGCACCTTTTATTCGAGCATAGCCATCAGCGGCATAGGCTGCATTTAGTTCGTTACAATTACCAATCCAACGCTGTCGAGAACTAACACAAACAGCGTCATTAATAGGAAATGAATAATCACCAGGAACACCAAAAATATCTTCAATGCCTAAGTCATATAACTTCGATAAAATATATTCAATCACGGTTTCTTTCATTTAGTCTCTCCAGTTAATAATTATTTTTTCTTCATTTATAATTTTTTATTAGCTATTTATTTTTATTGAAATTGATTTGATAATAGTTAAGGAGGGTGAAAATGAAAGTCTTTATTTTATAATAAGTCTAACGAAATTGATTAAATTCATTATTTAATCGGATATTATAAAATCAAATAGAAGATTAAATTGGTAGAGTAATAAAAAGCAGTCAGCCTCACTGCTTTTTTATATTTAAAATATCACTAAACAGAGATCAACGCTGAGCCGCAATCACCATAATTTCTACCAGTACTTGTTCCCGAGCCATATTGGCTTCAACAGCTGCACGGGCAGGGCTATTCTCTATAGGCATCCAACTTTCCCATACCGCATTAAAGGCAGCAAAATCCCGTTTGATATCTTTAATCCAAACTTGGGCGGATAAAATACGTGTTTTATCACTGTTGCTTGCAGCAAGTAATGAATCAATCTTGGCAAAAACGTCTTTGGTTTGTTGTGTGATATCACCCGTTAGATCATTAGGTACTTGCCCTGATAAGTAAACTAAACCTGAATATTCAACGCTATCAGCTAAGCGTGGTTTTGGGTTGTTACGTTTTATGGACATGATTACCTCGTTAATCCAGTTAAAGAAATTGGCGTTTTTTGTTCTGTAATTAATTGAGTCAATATTTCCGCGCTGCCTGCGGCAAGAGTAAACCCTAAACTGCCATGTCCAACATTAAGCCATAAATTTTTATAGGTTGTTTTTCCTAATATCGGTGGGCCTTTTGGTGTTGAAGGGCGTAACCCACACCAGCTTTCAGCATCGTCAATTTTAGGTAGTTCAGGAAAGGTATGTTTAATAATCTTCTTAAGAGCTTGTATTCTATTTTCACGTAAACCATGCTTGTCATAACCAATATCAACCATCGCAGCAATGCGTAATTGATCATTAAGTTTGGCATAGACAATTTTATTGCCGTAATCAGTCACGTTAATTTTCGGAACAATATGTTCTACCTGCGGGTATTCTACGCTTAAGCTATAGCCTTTTAACCCTAAAATTGGGACATTAATATTTAGTAGTTTTAACAATTCGCGGCTACCATTGCCGGCACAAACAATAAAATCATCAGCTTGAATAGTTCCCTGGTGAGTGGCTACTCCTGTAATGCAGTCATCTTGTTTAATGAAAGATTGAACATTATGTTGTAAGCAAAGATTAAATTGAGATTGCGTGAGTAAATATTGCAGTAGGTTCTTACAGAATAAATAGCAATCTGCACTCTCATCATCAGGGGCATATATTGCACCTACCAGCTGAGACTGTATGTCTTTTAAAGAAGGTTCTAGCCCAACAATTTCAGAGGGTGTTAATATTTTTTGAAATTGTTTATCAACTGTTTCGCTGGCTTTTTGAAAACTTTTATTATCTCGGTGGATAATTAATTTCCCTGATTTCTCCCAAGCAAAATCAGAAATATCACCATTGTTACGCCATTTATTCATTATTTCTTGGCTAAAAAGTGATAAACGTAAAAGATGAGCACCATTAATTTTATTGGTTTTACGGTTACAAGCTAATGTAAATTGTGCAAGCCAAGACCATTGTTGTATTGAAGGCGTTATTTTTAGATTTAAAGGAGAATTATTTTTCCCCATCCAACGTAGGCCTTGCAAAGGAACACCGGCGTCTGCAAGAGGAGATACATAGCGATAGCTGAGTTGCCCACCGTTAGCAAAACTGGTCTGCATGCCAACATCGGTATCTGATTCAACTAATGTTACGGTTTGGCCTGCTTTAATTAATGCATAGGCGGTGCTTAAACCAATTACACCAGCTCCAATAACCACCACATGTTTAGTCATAATAATCCGTAACCCATAATAACCAAGATGTTATTATTTAACGGTGAATAAGCTAACTAAACAATTGAGTTTTCATTACTAGAGTATAACTTTTGGTTAACTACTTTATTTCTTTTTTCAAGTGTGGATGCCAAAGTATTAACATAATTTTGTGCAGCTTTGGTTAATGGTTTGTCTGCGCGATGAAAAACAGATACGGCAAGATGTAAACCTTCTTTTAGTGGGTAAATCATTGACTCAGGTAGCGTATGTTCGGCTGAAAAAATATCCGTAATACTACAGCCTAAACCCGCTTGAACAAATTCTGCTGCCATATGGTAGGTATGAACACTAATATTTGATTCTGCAAACTCATGGCGCTTTTGTAATAGCTGAGATAAGGAGTCAGACCCAGGATGGATCCAACGCTCTTGGTCTATATCGGTGAGTGATACAGGGGAGTGCAATGGTAATTTACTATCCACATAGACTAATGGGATATCAGCAATGGGAAGAACAGTAATGCCCCCTTCAATTTCAAGATTAAAGCCAATACCAATGTCGAGATTTTGTTGGGTTAATAACTGCAGAATATCCGTTGTATGATGTGTACCGATCGTGAGTTTGATATTGGGGTGTTTTTTAATAAATTGCGCGGTCACTTCAGGTACTAAGTTTAGCCCTAAGCTAGGTAGACAACCAATGGCTAGTTTACCTTGCGGATCACGTGATAAATTTTGCGCTAAAATTCTTAGTTTATCTAGATTTTGATAAACTTCTTTGGCTTCTTCAAATAGCAGGTTTGCCTCAGCCGTGGGAATTAACTTTCCTCTTATTCGCTGGAACAAGAGTAAGCCAAGTTGTTGTTCTGCATGTTTTAAGGACTTACTTGCCGCGGGTTGTGAGATATGTAAAACCTCCGCTGCACGAGTTAAAGAGCCACATGTCATGACTGCATAAAAAATATCGAGATGCCTTAATTTCATTTTCAGAAACCTACTATTTGCTTTGACTCACCGAAACCGACTATTTGTATTAATTCGCATATTCTACCGAATTAATACAAATTAATCTGAACAACTATTTATTTGGTACTGAAAATGATGAAAGGTAATTAGGCGGTTTAAATTCAATGGTGATAAAAAAGAGAAGGCCAGATGATATACATAGGTTATAGCCTGGCCTTTATGATTGCGTACTAGGTAAAATACGTGCCGATTTCGATAAAGATTTTAATTAAGATACTATTTGAAATATCGACAATAAATGCCCCTACCATTGGCACCACTAAAAATGCTTTATGAGAAGGACTGAATGCTTTAGTGACGGTCTGCATGTTAGCGATAGCGGTTGGTGTCGCACCCATTCCAAACCCGCAGTGCCCAGCACTAATAACAACTGCGTCATAGTCTTTACCCATCATTTTAAAGGTAACAAATGTCGCAAATAGAACCATAACTACCGTTTGGACAGCAATAATTATCAGAACAGGGCCTGCCATACTGGCGAGTTGACCGAATTTTAAGGACATTAGCGCCATTGCTAAGAATAATGACAAGGCAACGCTACCTAAAACATCAACAGTTGGTTCAAAAACTTCATGCTTAAATACATGGGTTAAGACGTTACGAATAATAATACCGACAAATAAGCACCAAACAAAGGTTGGTAATTGCATGACAGTATCTTTAAAAAACTCACTAATATAGCCACCGACAACAATACAGATAATCAGCATTGAGATGGTTTCAATAACATTATTAGCATTAATTTTTCGTTTAACACTCGGTTGTTCGAAGGCTTCAACGATCGTTTCTTTTTCGAGTTCAGTGCTTTTAGGGATTGAAACTTTTTTCAATAAATGACGAGCAACAGGGCCGCCAATTAACCCACCTAATACTAAACCTAGGGTTGCACATGCCATAGCTAATTCAACAGCACCAGTCACGCCATACTTATCAGCCAGTATTGGTCCCCAAGCTCCTGCGTTGCCGTGGCCACCCGTAAGTGTGATTGAGCCTGCAATTAAGCCAATAAATGGACTTTCATTAAGCATGACAGCCATTCCCATACCAACGGTATTTTGAATAGCAATTAAGATAGTCACTGCGATAGTTAATAAAATAAGTGGCTTACCACCTTTTATTAAACGCGAAAAATCTGAGCTCAATCCAATTGATGAAAAGAACGTAATCATTAAAATGCTTTGTAGTGAAGCATCAAAAGTAAATGAGTATCCAGCTGTTTTATCGACAATTAATAGAATGATAGCAACAATAAAACCGCCAACAACGGCTTCAGGAATATGGTTTTTTTGTAGAAAAGGAGTGTATTTTACAACAAACATACCAATCAATAGCGCCAAACAAGCGACTAATAAAGTGTAGCTGGCATCTAGGATCATTATTTTACCTCAAGTTAGTTTACCAGAACTTTCACCGTTGTTATTTAACATTAGCGATAAATTAAATTACTTTGCATAACTTTTGTTTAACAATGAGTTTTGTTTGGGTATCTATAACTTTTAGTTAATTGCGACATTCTTATTTTTTCATTTGTCGAGTCATCCAATCCCGTAGTAAATTATTTATTTTCAATTTAACTATTTGTTAATTATGATTTTTCTGTTTGATATGTATTTTGGTATCATTTATGTGGTGATTAATATTTGCACTGGTTTTATCTCGTGGTTATAAAGCCGTATTCAATATGAATGATGAGAAGTGTGATGTACCGCATGTAAGATGTTTAGCAAATGTAGGAGAAGAGGGGGGAATGCTACATGATGTAGAATGCGCTTAATAATTCAAATGAAAATTGATGTCTTGGACATATCGTTTTGGCTCAGTATGCTAAACGATTGATTGCTTTTAACCTCAGTAGAATGAATGCGAATATTATTCATTAAAATAATAGTGTAATTCTATTTAAATATTATAGCTTAGTTTTTTAACCATTTTATTTATGCCATAAAAATAAGCCAGTGATTTAGTTATTGATTTTATTAAAGTTATTATTTTAATTACTATTTATAATAGTATTAGTATCATTAAATATGATAGGAGCGATATGATGGTGACTCCCCCCCAAGCAGAACAAGCATTGGTTATTCTGCGAAAACATTTTTCTGATTCATTAATTGCAGTTTATCTACACGGTTCCTCTGTTTCTAGTGGGTTACGGCCAATGAGTGATATTGATTTACTTGTGGTGATTGATATCCCCGTGACTGATATTTGCCGTGAACAACTTGTACGAGATTTAATGGATATTTCTGGCTTATATCCGATTGATCCAAAAGGCCGGCGACCACTGGAAATTGTTGTATTCTTAACAAGTGAATTAAACATGCTTTCTTATCCTGCAAAATGTGAATTAATTTATGGAGAGTGGTTACGTACAGAGTACGAGCAAGGGGTATTTGAAGGACAAACTCAAGACCCTGAATTCACACTAATGTTAGCCCAAGCGTCACAAGAAGCAGTAAGTTTATGGCACAAGGAAATATACGGCTTACCTATTGTTGGCCTGCACGATATTCGCCGAGCTATGTTAGATTCACTCCCTAATTTAGAGTTATCTCTAAAAGGTGATGAGCGTAATGTTTTACTGACATTAGCACGCATGTGGTACACCATGGAAACGGGACTATTTATATCAAAGGATGAGGCTGCCATTTGGGCAATAGAACTCATGCCAGTGGAATTGGCCTCGGTGCTACTGGTAGCGAAAAAGGCCTATTTAACTGGTGTTTCTGTTGATTGGGAAAATCAACAGGTGGAAGTCACCTTGTGTGCGAACTATTTAGCTGAGCGTATTCGTGTTTATTCTTAGATGCACATAAGCCAGTGTGTCTTTTGATGCTTTTTTAATACAAATTAAATAACGTTTGCCTGATATTTAATGAATTGAAAAGTGAAAGTCTTATACTGTCTTACTGTTTTATTAACGATGGAACAAAAATGACTAAAAAATCGATAAATCCAGCGTCTGTCTTTAATTCTTTGCAGTATGGCTTTAGCCAAGCCGTAGAAACAACGGGAACCCGACAATTATTTTTATCGGGTCAGGTTGGTGTGAATGCTGCGGAAGAAACTGTTGCTGGGGGAATTTACGAACAAACCGTGCAATCATTAATTAATATTGAACATGTATTGCATGAGGCCGGTGGCGATTTATCTCATGTGGCTATGCTACGTATTTATATCAAAGAGGGCTTTAACAGCCATAAGGAACAAGCTGATATTGCGCGAGCATTAAAAGAAAAATTTCCAAATATGTCACCTGCATCTTCTTGGGTTATTGTTTCAGGGCTTTCCTTGCCAGAATGGCTAATAGAAATAGAAGCTCATGCAGTTTTGAACTAAATTTATTAGAATAGAAAAGCCGACAGTGGAAGTGTCGGCTTTTCTGGCACTCGTGGTATTAGTGTTTTACTAATGTTGAGAAATAATAAATAAGAGGTACTGCAAGGATCCACAAGCTTATTGGAATTTCTCTCCATTTGCCTGCAACCGCTTTGATTAAAATATAAAATAACAGCCCACCTGCAATACCAGTACCAAAACTATTAGCGATTAACGTAATCATCACCATCATTAATACTGGTAAGCCATCAGTAAAATTGCCTAAGTCCACTTTTCGTAAGCCACTAAACATATTTAGTCCAATTAAAATTAGAGCTGGAGCTGTGGCTTGGGCTGGGATCATTAATGCGATAGGCGTAAATAACAGCATTAATAAAAACATAAAGGCAGCAGCAAGGGCGGTCATACCTGTTTTACCCCCAGCTTCTGCGGCAGCGGAGGACTCAATGAGTGCGGTTGCCGCTGGAATACCTACCCACGGGCCTAATGCAGCAGCAATTGAGTCAACGATAAAGGGGCGGTTAATATTTGGCATATTACCTTCTTTATCTAATAAGCCAGCCTCTCCGCCAACGGCTAAAGTTGTTCCCATGGTTGAGAAAAACTCAGCAGCAAAAAAGACAAATAAGAAAGGTAGGAAAGCGATATTTAATGCGCCAATTAAGTCTACATGTCCTAGTACAGGTGCCACAGAATGTGGAATACCAATAAAGCTTTCAGGCAATTTTGTGACGCCAAAAGGAATGCCTAAGAGAGTTGCCAATAAAATTGCCCATAAAATTCCGCCTGGTATTTTGCGAGCTTGTAGTGCAATCGCAACGAAAAAGCCTGCGAGTGCAACTAATGCGCCAGGAGAAAGGAAATCCCCAAGCATTAGTGCATTTGTTTTTGGGTTAGCAAGTACTAATCCTGCATTTCGAAAACCTAAAACGGCCACGAACAGACCAATTGATGCAGTTAATCCGAGTTTAATTGATTGAGGAACAGAGCGTGTAACAACCTCACGCAAGCCAAATTTAGTTAATAGGAAAAATAAAATTCCAGACCAACAAGCAATGCCGAGCCCTATTTGCCAGTCAATGCCTTCACTACCTGCGAGAGTAATACCGACAAGAACAGAGCCTCCGATACCGGGGCCAACAATAAATGGTAAATTCGCATAGAATGCCATTAATAAACTGGCAATGACGAAGACAATAATTGTTCCAGTGGTTGCTGCACCTTTATCCATTCCTCCTGCGGCAAGTAAACCGGGGATCACGACTAGCAGGTAAGCTGCAGCTAAAAAACCAGTAACTCCGGCTAAACACTCTGTTTTCACTGAACTCCCACGTTCACGTAAAGCAAAGCGTTTTTCCAGCCAACTCCCTGATGTTGGCGTATTTATTGAACTGTCAGCCATTAATAGGCTCTCCTATCATTATTTTTGATATTTTTAATTTTCTAAGCGTGCTTAACCGTATGGATAACAGCGTCAACGATTTGGCGTGTTGTTCCGTCAGTTAATCCTAAATCGGTTAAATGTGGCCCTGCATTGCAGGCAAGACAAGTTCCCTCAATGGCTTTAAATACGCGATAAGGTGGTTCCCAATCTGCAATTTCACTGCTTAATTCACGTAATTGACGAAACTGAGCGGCTAATTCAGGCGCGGGTAAATCAGATAACATCCCCGCTATTGGCATCGCAACATGGGCTAAAATTTGGCCATTTTGCACTAACGCCATACCTCCACCACTCTCGATTAATAAATTAGCAGCGATAGCCATATCATCGGGGTCACGTCCAAGAACAACGAGGTTATGTGAATCGTGTGAATAGCTTGTCGCAATGGCTCCGCGTAGTTCGCCCCATCCCTCAAGTAAGGCTATTTGTGGTAAAGCATCGTGACGGCCGTGACGGTGTTGAACTCGAATAAGACTGAAATTATTTGGAAGCTGTACCACGCTATTGTTGATTTGTACGTCAACTTCTCCCCATTGGGTAAAGCGTGCCCCACGAATATGACGTAAACGCGCACTACCATTATTGATTCCAGCAATTTTTAGTGTGCAATCATTTGGGGTAATTGGTGAAAGTCGCATAGTATCGCGTGGAGGTAAAATATCATTAGGTACATTTAATACATTGATAAGCTGATTATTTTCAGCTATTTTTCGCCCAGATACATACACAGCTTTCGCTTTCAAAGTTTCCAATGAATCGAAAATGACTAAATTTGCCTTTCTACCCGCAGCAATCAGGCCAAGATCATGGCGTTGCAAGCGCATTGCAGCATTAAATGTAGCAAAGCGTAGTACGTCCGTTGCCGGCATTCCATGCTCAATTAAAAGGTTAAGTAGCGCAATAATGCCACCTTTTTCAATTAACATATCGGGCGGAACATCATCCGTACATACTGTAATTTGCGATGATAAATGTGGTAAGGATTTTAATGCGGCAACAATATCGGGAAGAAGGTAAGGATGAGAGCCACGAATTTGTAATGTAAGGCCCGCACGCAGTTTTTCAAGGGCATCTTCAGCCGAGGTTAATTCGTGATCAGATGTGACTCCGGCAGCCAGATAAGCTTGGAGATCAGCCCCATTTAAGCCTCTTGCATGGCCTTCTATAAGTTTACCTGATGTAATTCCTGCATTTAGAATTTCTTCCATTCTATCACTGCCATGGAGCACGCCAAACATATCCATAACTTCAGCCACACCGCGGACTTCCGGCCAACTCAGCATGGTTGACATCTCATCCCCAGCAAAGTCTGCACCAGACATTTCTAGGCCAGGTGTTGATGGTACTGATGAAGGGGCTGCAACCATAATATCTAGCGGCAAATTTCGGCTAGAATCAATGGCATAACGTACACCTTCTAGGCCTAGTACATTGGCGAGTTCATGGGGGTCCCAAAATACAGCTGTTGTTCCTTGAGCTAGAACTATCTCAGCATAGCGAACAGGAGGCAAGTGTGAGCTTTCTAAATGGACGTGAGTGTCTATTAAGCCGGGTGAAATGAAATAGCCTGATAAATCATGGATTTCATTTGCATCAGTACGGGTTCCAGTAGGGTGAACGCTAGCAATTAGGTTGCCGGTGATCCCGATATCTGCAAGGCGAACTTCACCTGTGACCATATCGACAATATTGGCATTAGCGAGTAAAAGGTCAAAAGGCTTTTCACCTTTAGCGGATTGAATGATATGACGCCTGTTTTGTTCTGTTATGCTCATAAATACCATTCCTTCAATTTAATGACTGTTACTTTATGAGCAACGCAAACGTTTGCCAAGATGATAAAATTTATCATGCGATAAGAAATGGTTATAATGAACAGATATATTGGCTAACCCAATAAAAATAAAAGTACATTATTATGATAGAACCTTGGCAGAGACTGCCAGCACTTACGCTCAAACAACTACAGTATTTTGTGACATTAGCAAAACTGCGTCATTTTACCGAGACAGCAAATCGTCTAGCGGTGAGCCAACCTGCTTTGAGTAGTGCTTTGCGGCAAATAGAAACGGTTATTGGAGGAAAGCTAATTAATCGCACCGCTTCATCCGTAACATTAACGGAGCTAGGCGCTGCAATTTTGCCACATGCACAGCAAATACTGAGTGTTTCTCACCGTGCATTTAGTGAAATTCAAAAAATAATCGTGGAAGGTGGGGATGGAACATTGCGTATTGGGCTAGTTCCTTCCGTAAGTTCTTTGTTATTTCCTGCTGTACCTGAATTATTAACTCAATATTTTCCGAGGCTTAATATTGAGTTTTATGACCAAACGAATGACGCTTTGATTGATAAACTTATCAATCATGAAATTGATTTTGGCATTGGTGTGTTAGATAGCTCAGTGCCTCAAAATTTAAATATCTTTCCCTTGCAGGATGACCCTTTTGTTGCTGTTATTCATCATGATGATACCGTGTCTGCCAATGAATTTCACTTGCCGTGGAAATTGCTAAATAATCGTGATATTGCCGTATTTTCGAAAGGTAATATTCAACGTTTAGTTGCTGCTACGGTGGAAAGTCACCGACTAAAATTAAATATTCGCTATCAAGTGGATTACATTGAAACGCTATATGGCTTAGTTCGTTCAAAATTAGCGATTGCTATTTTACCACTGCTTTATACTGTACATTTACGAGACCCGGAATTGAAAGTTTTGCAATTACAACAACCGGAGTTAACGCGCACAGTCGCTTTAATTCGTAATAGCGAGCAAGCGACGCCACTAATGGACGAGGTTTTTCAGGTATTGTTAAAAGTATTGCGTGATAACAACGTATGAGATTTATCAACTAAGGCAGATTACTACCGCATTTATCGTAAAGTTATTTTATTTGAATAACTGAATAATGGTTTCAATATCGATAATAATATCTTAAAGAGCGTTACAGATAGCGCTCACTTTTTAGTTAATAAATTGATTTTAAAAAGCTTTGGAACAACTTTATGAATACTATACTAAAATATAGCTGTTTTATCGCCGCGGCTATATTACTTTCCGCTTGTGATGATATGGAGCTTTTAAGTGGTAAAGGTAAATTTTATTATAGTAATCCAAGCGCAAACACGATTAGGTTTAAGCTAGATGGTAAAGATTATGATGTTTTACCAGAAGATAAAGGTGTTGTTTTACTTTCTAGCGGGTTACACCAGTTAGAAAGCGATGAGGGTAACGTGACAGATTTTTTTGTCTTTGAAAATAACTCTGGCGGTATTATTAACCCAAATCATTTTGTTTATTACACATTGTCTGAAGTTTATGCCGTTGATGGCAAAGAAGAGAGGTTTAAACCTGCGAGTTACCCCATTACGATTAATGGGCACGAGCTTGAACTGCCAGTTCGCAGTTCTAATGCAACGCTTATTGATGGAAATATATTTAGGTGTAGCTACCCGGTTGGTGAAAATTTTCCAGATTCAATCACACTTTATGATGATAAGTTAGATGGAAATATTAAATCCAAGTGCTTTGATAAACATGAATTAATTGCCTATTTAGATAATGAATACGGACAAAATTTATTACCGGATCCTGCTAATCATGAAGCTGCGGATTCTATCAATGTGGTATTTATGTATGGAGTCCCAACTGTTACTTTTGATAATGAGAATGTACAGGTAAAGGCCGAAAAATTAATTCAGTTAGTTACACGGTTAAAAAATACCGATGATGTGAATATTCATAAAGAATTAAATCAAGAATTTCATCAGGCTATCACAGAATTAGTCCAGGAGCAGGTTCGAAGTGCTTCATCAAATTCTGTTGCTGAAAATATAAAGTATAATCATTTTATTCAAGAAATTAATGTAGTAAGAGAAAATGGTATTTGGTTAAAAGAGTAATCATTTAAGTAGATTTACTCTTTACAAGCTTACTCAAAAAACTATTTTCGAGTAATAATTTTTTGAAATTAATTAAGATAATGCTTATTAAGTATACAGAGTAATCTTATTTGAAATAGTTGGCGAAAAAGCGAGATTGGGATAGTTATATTTTTATTAATCTCACCAAGGAACTCGGCGATGAATTTACCCATACAATCTGTTTTCACCGTCATATCAGCTATATTTTTGTTTTTATTTTCTTCTGTCGCTAGCAGTACAACTATTATTGATACCAAAAAAGAACCCGATGTTTTAGATTTAGTATTCATTCTTGATAAAAGTGGCTCTATGTCAGGTTTCGAGACTGATACAATTGGTGGATATAATAGTGTATTAACTGAAAATAAAGGAAAAAAAGCAAAAACCTACATTACAACTATTTTATTTAATGACAAAACAAGTTTACTTCATAATAGAGAACCCATTGCAAAAGTTTCTAATCTAACACTTGATGATTATCCTGTTGGTGGCTATACCGCATTGTTAGACGCAATAGGAGAAGGCATTGAAAAAATGCAAGAAAATAGAAATGTTACTAAAAATAATAATGTCCTTTTTGTAATAATTACAGATGGGCAAGAAAATAGTAGCCGTAAATATTCCCAGGCGAAAATTAAAGCTATGATTAAGTCAGCTGAAACAGAAGATAAATGGGATTTTATTTTCTTAGGAGCCAATATTGATGCCATTTCTGAAGCGGAAAATATTGGGATTAAAAGTTCAAATGCCACTGGTTATGTGCAAGATGGGACAGGTTACGATAAAGCTTATCGTGCTGTAAATAAAGCGGTGGAAGCTAAACAAATGTCTGCACCAATATCAGAGGACTGGAAACAGGAAGTCGAAGCGGATGTGAAGGAACGTAAAAAATAATAATGTGTTCAATTAAAAAGAGATGATATCGCTTCGAATAAAGCCCTTACGGCAAATGTAATAAGGGCTTTCATTTTATAAATATAATTAGCTAGTTTGTTTTAAGGCTGTAAACATTTTTTCAGCAAGTGTGTCTTGTGCCGATTGGACTCCAGGTAATACAAAATAGTACCCTCCACCAAAAGGCTTGATATAACGTTCAAGTGGTTCACCATTGAGCCGTTTTTGAGTGTCAATAAAGCCTGTCTTTAAATTTTGTTGAAAAGAGACAAAAACTAAGCCCATATCGAGAGTTCCTGTTTCGGTTAACCCCAGTGAATAGCTATAACTTCTTCGCCTTAGTTTTGCGGTATAACGTTCAGGGTTACGAGGCTCTGCACGGCGCATATGGGAATCAAATAAAATACGGTCACCATGAGGATCTTTTTCAAACTCAGGATCATCATGCTCATTTTTCATGCCGATTGGTGCTCCTGAGTCTTTATGTCGGCCAAAATCATTTTCTTGATCTTCTAATGGTGTTCTATCCCAAAACTCTAAATTAAAACGAATGAGACGTACTGCTTGGTATGTCCCTCCGTCGCACCAAGACGGTTCTTGGCTGCCTTTTGTTATCCATATTAATTCGTTCATTAACGAATTGTCATCGGCAGGCGCATTTCCTGTTCCATCCTTAAAACCAAAAAGGTTGATAGGCGTTGAGTGGTTATCAATATCTCTTGCAGGTAAGAAACCATCTATTTTCCAGAGAGGAAAACTGTATGGCGAAATATGACGTAGGATATCACGTAATGCATAGATAACGCTTTCTTGGCTATTCGCACATATTTGCAGAAGAAGATCACCACCACACCATTTTTGTTCTAGTCGATCGTTAGGAAAACTGGTCATTTCACTAAGATGTTTAGGCTTAATTTTATTTAAGCCGAACCGGTTATCAAAAAGAGAATTTCCTAAAGCAACGGTGATAGTTAGTGAGTCGGGTTGTTGTTGTGTCCCAAGAATACCTGATTCTGCCGGAGGCATCTTATCGTTATTGATTGACGGCTCTATTTGGGGTTGAGTTAAGTGAGCAATACGCTGAGTCAGTAAAGTAAAAACAGTTTGTAATTGTTCGACAGAATTCGCTGTAGTATTAAATGCAATAAAAGTGGCATTTTTGGGTTCAGGTGTTAAAACACCGGCTTGGTGTAGCCCAAGATAATTGATTGCTTTGTTATAGGTGAGCTGGCAATTAGCAATTTTCCCTTGCGCTTTTAATGTTGGAGCAGCTAAAACTGCGCTACTAACTGCGAGTATTTTTAGGGCATTACGCCGAGACATTCCGTTGGTTTGCAATATACTGCTTAGTTTAGCTTGCATAAATATATGCCTTAATATTTATAGTAAACATCGACATCAAGCTCAGCACGTAATTTGGCTAAGGTTTCAGCTTGCTGAGTGAGTAATGAATAAAGCGCCATTTTGTCTTTTAATTGTAATTGGCTATAGGGTTGATATGTGGTATTTGACAGTTGATATGGCTGCATTATTTGGTTAATCAGCTGTTCATTTTGCTGTATTTTATCCAGTGTTTCTGGCTTGATAAAAGGTTTAAGAACCCCAACTATTTTTTTTGCTCCCTCTAAATTAGCGGCAATATCAGTTAAATCAGACAAACTGTAGATATTTTCTTTACCACCCAATTTTGTTTCTAAGATCATTTCAATAAAATCAGCCGAGGCTTGCACAAGCTTGGGTATTTCGATGGTTTCAGTTGCTACTCGTTTATGCAAATCACGCCCTTTGAGTAATAGCTCTTGGTTTGCCGCTAACGCAAGTTTGGCATCCTTTTGCATAAATAGCTGGTACTCAACAAGATGAAACCCCGTAAAGCGGTAATCTGTTTCTTTATCGAGGAAATAATCGGCTCTTGGGTTAATTGTCCTATCCGTATTACCAAACAAAATAATAATCGGGCGCACTGTTTCATAGTACTGGTGAGCTTGAATATATGCTGTTTGAGCTTGTTGCAGCTTCCCTTGCTGTAAATTCTGTTGCAACAATTCCAATTGTGTGACCATTTCTGCCAATTGATTAGTGGCAAAGGTTAAATAGGTTTGGATTGCATGTTGATATTTTTCTGGAGTGGGTATATCACCTTTAGCAATAATGATGTTGTCCCCTGTTTGCACAGGGGATCTTAGTGCTTTACTTTGAACCAAAGTAGGAATGGCAACACTGAGTATTAAGCTAAAAGACATCCATTTGATATTCCGCCTCAGTGAACTAGACATTTTTTTTGCTCCGAGCAAACAATGGGATCACAATAGCCCAATAAAGGACAAAGGTAATGACGCTGAGCCAAATCGGTTGTGAACGGTAGGCAAAGAAAGAAGAGATAAAATTGCCAGCAATACCAGAATCATCGAGAAATGCAGTTGTATCCCAAGCGGGGTAAATTAAAAACTCAGGGATAGCGAAATCATATTCAATCAATAAGTTAGCACTTTCTTCTACACCTTTAAGTAAGAGAGATAATGCGAGGAATAATAAAATAACCCCAGTAACTTTAAAGAAGATAGACCACGAAATTAAGCGATTTGTTAGTAGGAAAACATAAAGTGTAAGACCTGCAATCGCAATTCCACCACCGACCTCGATAAAGAAAGTCGAGGCATTAGATGTGGTTAGCGACATAATAAAGCTAGATAGGAAGACGACGATTTCACTCCCTTCGCGGGCAATGGCAATAGCAATAATCAATGCGGCTCCCCACCAGTTATGGTGGGCGGCATTACGGCTTATTCCTGACTCAATTTCGGATTTCATTGAACTTCCATGTTTGTTCATCCAATACACCATTTGGACAATCAGGACACAGGCGAGTAACTCCATAAAAATCATAAATAGTGATTGCCCAGTGTTATTGAGGATATTGAATACACCATAAATGAGAAGAGCCAATAAGATTGAGGTTATAACCCCGATAGCGACACCAGCCCAAAGGTATTTCATACCATTATGTGCGTCAGGGTGACGTTTAATCCACGCATAAATAATGCCAATGACAAGTAGCGCTTCAAAGCTTTCACGCCAAACAACAAACAGAACTTGTCCCATGCTAAATCCTTTTATTTCGCAATGATCTCGCCTTTGGGGTGAGAAAGGTGGAAGTCATCAAAAAAAGTGTACGTACCAGGTTTCAGTGGTGCGATTACCACTACTGAGCTTGCACCCGGCGCTAAAACTTTTTCTTTTCTTAATTGAATGCTTTCAAACTCTGCGGGTTCAGTACCTGTGTTGGTAATTTTAATGCGGATAATCGTTTTTGCAGGAACTTCAAGAACTCGCGGGATGAGATCACCATTTTTCATTTCTAATTCGACAGTATATTTTTCTGCAGCAAATGAAGATAAGGGAACTATTGTACAAGTGATAACCAGTAAAAAACTCAGTAATGTTTTCATTTTGGCTTGGTTTATCCTTTAATAACAACAAACAAAAAAGGGCTTACGCAAGATAACTCCCTTGGTTAAGCCCTTATCTAATTTTAATAAAAAAATTAGTAACTACCTTTACGGCCAACACCTGCGTAGTCAAAGTCCCAAGAGACTTCGAAAGGTTGGAACCAAGGGGCTACACCTGTTTCTTTATCAATATGGCGCCCAAAGGCAACTTCTTTATTGTGTGATGGCGGGTAAATTTTATAGGTGACGCGGTATTTACCATTGCCATCTAATTTAATGTTTTCCCCATAATGAGGGCCATCACTCGCCACCATAGGCATAAATGTGCCTGTTTGAGTTTGTGGTTTATCACCGAGTTTAGTCACTGAATACTCAATGGTCAGGTAAGGGATCCAATCGCCTTCTGCAAAGCCATTTGGGTTATCTTCAACAGCGTGAATATCTGCTTCTAAGTGGACATCTGCTTTATCTGCAGCTAA
This sequence comes from Providencia sp. PROV048, assembly GCF_033688165.1. NCBI lineage: Bacteria > Pseudomonadati > Pseudomonadota > Gammaproteobacteria > Enterobacterales > Morganellaceae > Providencia > Providencia sp. PROV048. The sequence continues at coordinate 1,099,568 of NZ_CP096360.1, forward strand.
GTGAGACATCGCATGATGGCCTTCTTCGGTATCCATTGTAATGGGCTGTAAATAAACACCTTGGATTTCCATTCCGTTTTTGATCACAGGGTGACCGAGAGGGTACTCTTGAGCTAATGCTGAGATTGAAAACAACGCGAGACCTGAAACAGCAGCTTTATAGGCGAGTTTCATTATTTTTGTCCTTACCATAAGTGATATAGAGTGGTAATGATAATCATTACTATTAATAAAAAACAAGTGATAATTTCTGATAAGTTGACAACGCGTTGCTGAGAATGATTATTTTTATATAAAAATCTATGTGTTAGAAAAAGTTATTATTCTTCAAAAAATAACTTGCTAATAGTGTGCTCTATTAGGCAGTTTATTATTATCTACGTGATATATTTTGAATGTAGATATTCATGACAAATGAGTTTTTCATCAATTTTGTTGAAACTAAAGGTATAGCCATGCAACGACGTTATCTTGATTGTTCAGCTTCAGAAATCGCAAAATTCAATAAAAAGAATCTATTAGAATCAATTAAAGCCAGTGAAGGGCGAATATTGGTTTCTGAAACCATTGGTACAATTCAGCCTGTATTAATGACCGTAACGAATGCTGAATTAGCTGCAAGCCAAGGTGCCGATATCCTGTTGCTGAATGTTTTTGATGTTAATCAACCGACTATGCAAGGCCTGCCCGAAGGGATTGAACCCGAAGAAATCATTCGAACGCTTAAGCGTTTAACGGGGAGAGCAATAGGCGTTAATTTAGAGCCCGTACCTGAGGGATTTAATAATCCAACACAGGATGCGCAGTGGAAAATGTCAGAGGGGCGGTTAGCAACAGTAAAAAATGCCATTAAGTTAAAAGAAATGGGTGCTGACATTATTGTTTTAACGGGAAACCCTGGAAATGGAGTCACTAATCAGGAAATTAACCAGAGCCTTAAAGAGCTTAAAGCTGTTGTTGGCGAAGATATTGTGCTTATTACAGGGAAAATGCACGCGGCAGGGGTTTTGAATGCCTCGGCTGAGCAACTCATAACAGAAGATGATATTCGTACCTTTATTAACAGTGGTGCAGATATCATTTTGCTTCCGGCTCCAGGAACGGTCCCCGGGATCTCGTTAGAGTTTGTGCAAAAAATGGTGGGTTATTGCCATTCCCAAGGTGTGATGACAATGACAGCGATTGGGACTTCTCAAGAAGGCGCAGATTTACAAACTATTCGGCAAATAGCATTAATGTGTAAAATGGCCGGGACAGATTTACATCATATTGGTGATTCAGGGTATAACGGAATTGCATTACCTGAGAATATTTTAAATTATAGTATTGTGATCCGAGGGGTTAGGCACACTTACTCTCGTATCGCTCGTTCAATTAATCGCTGATTGGCATTTTTAGGTGGTTTTTACAAAATGATTTGTGAAAATCACCGACTAAAAGCAAGATTTGTTTCTATCTATTCTAGATTTAAATTCATATTATTTTCGATAAAAATTTATACAATTCCCTCAATTCTTCAGGTAAAATTTCGCCCATTTTTCTAAAACAATATTTATAACACAATAAAAGAAGTGAGTTATGTCGCAAAATACTAATCCGGTACCAAAAATTGGTTTCGTTTCTCTCGGCTGCCCGAAAAACCTAGTTGATTCAGAACGCATTTTAACTGAATTACGCACTGATGGTTATCAAGTGGTTCCAAGCTATGATAATGCTGACTTAGTCATTGTGAATACTTGTGGATTTATCGACAGTGCAGTGCAGGAATCATTAGAAGCGATTGGGGAAGCACTGAATGAAAATGGTAAAGTGATTGTGACAGGATGCCTTGGTGCGAAAGAAAACCAAATTCGTGAAGTACATCCAAAAGTTTTAGAAATCACTGGCCCACATAGCTATGAGCAGGTACTTAATCATGTTCACCACTATGTTCCGAAGCCTGAACATGACCCTTTCTTGAGTTTAGTCCCTGAACAAGGGGTAAAATTGACACCAAAGCATTATGCGTATTTAAAAATTTCCGAAGGGTGTAATCATCGTTGTACTTTCTGCATTATTCCTTCAATGCGAGGGGACTTAGATAGCCGTCCAATCGGGGATGTGTTAAATGAAGCTAAGCGTCTGGTCGCTTCAGGAGTCAAAGAGTTACTGGTTATTTCCCAAGATACTTCTGCATATGGTGTTGATGTTAAAAATAAAACGGGTTTTTGGGATGGTCAGCCTGTAAAAACTAGCATGGTGGGGTTATGCGAACAACTTGCTTCAATGGGCGTATGGGTGCGTTTACATTATGTTTACCCTTATCCACATGTTGATGATGTTATCCCGTTGATGGCAGAAGGTAAAATTTTACCTTACTTAGATATTCCACTACAGCATGCAAGTCCGAAAATTTTAAAATTAATGAAACGCCCCGGTGCCGTTGAAAGAACACTTGAGCGGATTAAACGTTGGCGTGAAATTTGCCCTGAACTCACCTTACGTTCAACATTTATTGTTGGATTTCCCGGTGAGACAGAAGAAGATTTCCAAATGCTATTAGATTTCTTATTGGAAGCTAAGTTGGACCGAGTCGGCTGCTTTAAATATAGCCCTGTCGAGGGAGCGAAAGCGAATGAACTAGCTGATCAAGTTCCTGAGGAAATAAAAGAAGATCGTTATCATCGTTTTATGCAAGTACAACAGCAAATTTCTACACAGCGATTACAAGATAAAATTGGTAAAGAAATTTTAGTCATTATTGATGAAGTTGATGATGAAGGTGCTATTGGGCGTAGTATGGCTGATGCACCAGAAATTGATGGTATGGTTTATCTCAATGGTGAATTTGAGGTTAGCGTTGGGGATATAGTGAAAGTATTAGTTGAGCATGCAGATGAATATGATCTGTGGGGAAATATTGTTACTGCTTAATTTAATAAAAGCGCTCTAGAAGTGTATATGGCTAACTTAGATAGATTCAGTTAGCCATTTTCTTTTTTACTACATTGATTTACTACTTTTAATTATGAAAAATTGATGCGGATCAATGGTTGTAAACCTATCAATTAATAACTTGATCTAGAATATAATAATTAAATGGCAAATTGACATAATCAGATAACTCTTATCGAAGAATAAGGATAACTATGTCAACTCATTTAATATTTCCAACTACAACACCTGTAAAAGAAAGTATTTATAATTCAGATAATTATGAATATATCGTAGAGCTTGCTCATACAACCATTGAGAGCGGATTAGCCTCGTTACATGATAATAATATTCGCAGTTCTCTACTGAGCACTGATGGGAAAATGCTTTGGCTCAGTCATGAGCTTGATGGTAACTTTGAGATAGCAAATTTACTATCTGATAATTTAACTTATGGGGCTCAGCTTAGGTTGAATGCAGAGCCAATTGAATTACATGGAATTTTTTATTACTTAGCACCAGTGTATTCACATACTGGTGAGCCTGTACTCGTTGTTGTTTTATCTTCAACTAAGAATAGTTGCAATATTTTGTTTGCACTTACGCAATCCTTAGCAAGGGAAGTGAGTGAAAAATTGAAATTTCGCTATTACGAACAAGGTGTTTTTAAGGTAGATAAGGACGAACAACGGTTCGCTAACTTAGATATTCATTCAGTTGAGAAAGCTTTGATTATTGAAGTTGCACAAGCTTGCAAAGGTAAAATTCAAAAAATGCATAAAGTCCTTGATATGGGACGGACAACATTATGGCGCAAGCTAAAGCAGTACGAAATTAACATTAAGGACTACAAATAGCTCTTCTATATGCTCTGAATGGTAAAAAATAGCGCTTTCGCGTGTTTTTTGAACAGCTACAAAGCATAAAAACAGCGAAGCGCGAAATATTTACCAACATTTTGAACGACAGCCGATAGATAAATAAAGCGTAATCTATCTACTTGTATCGTTACTTGATGTATCGAGAAAAGAAAATGAAAACGATGCTTATTATACTTGGATACGGTAAAGAGGTATGTCGTTTGTAGCCTTATTTTTTTAGTTTTATGAGAGAGAAAGTTTGTTGATAAAGGTTATTGTTTTACTAAAAAAGTAGTGAGATATGGGGAGGGTAAATAATACTTTAATAACTAAAAAAAATGTAATTTTATTTTGTGATTATTAGTGGTTATTATTACCATCTGAATTATTAATTTACTTAGGTTTTTAATCCATAACAGAGTGGTGTTGTTTTTATCACTTATAAAAATAAGTTATTATTTCAAAATTAACAGAATATTAATCTATATTTATCTAAATTATAGTACCTTTAGGTATTTTTCATATAGTTAATTTCTGATGGCTTAGAATCAAGCCATCAGAAATAATAACGCTATAAGAAGGTAAACATAGCATATAGATTAAATATATCTAGGATAGGTATTAATATATTCGTATTCTTGAATAAGTTGTGGTAGTGATTTTATTCCTAATTTTGTATAAATATTAGAGCGATGTACCTCTACAGTTCTTGGTGATAATGACAGTTTTTCTGCGGTTTCTTTACTGGTATTACCTTCTAATATCATATCCATAATTTCTCTTTCTCTAACCGAAAGACGATTAAATTTATCAGAGAGATGAGTATATTTTTTATGCTTCTCATGCATACTTAAAAATAATTCCATTGCGTTGCTAATGGAATTTGATATTTCGATGTCCTTGAAAGGAAAGGGAAAAAAATCAAAGGCTCCAGCTTTAAAGCTTTCTCGACATAGACTGATAGAAGGCTCTTCGGCAAGCACAATGAATGGAACAATACCAAATGAATTATTTATATTGTTTAATCGATTAATACGATTTTCATCATTGTTTAAGAATAATAAAATACATTCCTTTACATTACCCTCATTAGGATAAGTATAATTACTCATAAACACTTCTTCGTTATTATAAAATCTAAAGATAGAACCAAAAGATTCCATCATTAATTTCAGTTTATTCTTAAAGACATTATCACTTTCTACGATTACGTGAATGGTGTTATTCATCACCATACTCCTGTTGAACTGATTTGATATTCATACTAATCTGATAAAATACGTAGATAAATAAAGTGAAATTTAAATTCCACAATAATATTTTCTACTGATCGTTGTTTTTTTTATTAATGTAATACTGACCTTAATTTATATTAAAAACATCATCTAGTTAAATTTAATATAAAAATAGAAACAATAGTTAAAGTTTGTGTCATTGGGTAATATTCGATTAATGACGTGTAACATTTTAGGTGATTTTACTTATTAAATGTGTTTTTATCATAAAGTGATAGACAGAAATATTGCTAAAGCTAATCAATAATATCTTAAATCATTAGTCATAAAAAGTCTTAGATGTACACTTATGTTGTTTTTTGAGGTGATAGCTCTTAACTTGTGAATTGACGAAGATTAAGTACTTTTTATATCTAACATGTTAAAATTAATACTTACCTAGTTTTGATGAGTGAATATACTTAATGGCTTCTTTAAAAGACGTAGCTCGACTTGCAAATGTTTCATTGATGACTGTATCAAGGGCAATTAATAGCCCTGAATTACTAAAGCCTGAAACCTTGAAACAAGTCCAACAAGCTATTGAGTCACTCAATTATGTCCCTGATTTTTCAGCGCGAAAGATCAGAGGGAAAAGCTCTAGGGTTTCGACAGTTGGTGTTTTGGCCCTCGATACAGCAACTACCCCTTTTTCTGTAGAAATCATTCTTTCAATAGAACAAACCGCGAGGCAATTTGGCTGGAGTAGCTTTGTAGTTAATATTACATCTAGCGAAGATAGTGAAAGAGCTGTCCGACAATTATTATCTCAGCGGCCTGATGGTATTATTTATACTACGATGGGGCTTCGAGAAGTAGCGATTCCAGAAACATTACATAATAATCGTTTGGTTCTTGCTAATTGCATAGATAAAAATGGGCAGTTCCCTGCTTATGTGCCAGATGATTTTAATGGTCAATTTAATGCAGTAAAACGCTTAATAGAGAAAGGGTATCGAAATCCTCTTTGTCTTTATATTCCGCAAGAGACACTTGCTGGAAAAATGCGCCGTGAAGCGGTGGAGTCTGCGTGGGCAAGTGCTGACTTACCGCTAGCATCACTTCAGCAACATCATTTAGAGTTAGGCGATGAGCATTATTTAGATGTTATAGCTTTAATTAATAGTCATTTTAAGAATAAAAAACCGAATTTTGATGTCATTATTTGTGGAAATGACCGTATAGCATTTTTAGCTTACCAAGTACTACTTAGTCGTGGCTTACGTATTCCACAAGATATCGCAGTACTTGGCTATGATAATATGATAGGTGTCGGGGAACTATTTTATCCTCCATTAAGTACGGTTGTGTTACCGCACTATCAATTAGGCCAACAAGCCGCTTTACACATCATAGAAGAACGGCAGCAAAATAGTGTTGAATATGTTGCTTGCGACTTGTTAGAACGTAATTCTTTTTAACCTTGCAGAGAAAAGCAAATCTAGTAGCTTGCTATTCAATGGATTTTTTGATCTCCCAATAAATTGCTTTTTCGAGCTTTGCTTGCTGATTTATTGCAAATAATCTTAAGTCCCGCTCACTTTGATGGGGGTAGATTCGACAACTAAAATTGACTTCACCATCATTAATAAATACTTCCAAACTAGAGTGATCGATAAAAGCATTTATTTTAAGTTGATGACCTTCAGGTATTGGCGCACAACGACTATCACTAATTGTATATTCAGGGTAATGACGTATTAAGGTTAATTGCTGACTTTGGTTATCAATGTAAAACTGTACGCCGTATCCTACCCAAAAGCCGAATTTTTCAGCAGGGCTTTGCGGTAAGTCCCAGATAAGTTCTATTTCACAACTTGTCGCATTCTCATTCAGTATGATTGTGCTGTTTTTAGCTAGTGTTGTTGCGGGAAAATGGCTTGCGGACTGACGTAATGTTTTCAATTCCTCTATAGGTTTAGCGATAATTTTACCTTGTTCATTCAGTTTTAGCTCTCTAGGTAAAGTAAAACATCCTGACCACCCATGTTTTTGTGTGGGCATATGGCTTTCCCACATATCCATCCAAGCGATAGCGATACGGCGGCCATCTTTAGCTAAAAAGGTTTGAGGTGCGTAAAAGTCTTGGCCAAAATCAAGTTCTGTAAATGCATGTGAAATTTTATAAGATGAATTAGGAGACCAATTACCAACCAAATAACCATTTTGAAATAGATTTCGATACTGATAATTTTTTGCCTTTTTTCCTTGAGGTGAAAAGAGGGCAACAAATTGTTCGCCTAATGGAAAGAAATCAGGACATTCCCACATATAAACATTATCGTCGTCAGTTTTTGCCAGAACTTGGTAGTTTTGATCCCAATTTAATAAGTCTGTACTCTTAAATAAAAGTATTTGTCCTTGATCTTGGGAGTCTCTTGCTCCGACGACCATCCACCATTTTCCATCTTGTCGCCAAACTTTAGGATCTCGAAAGTGCATATAACCATCGGGTGCAGAAAGTACAACACCTTTCTTTTCGAAATGAATACCATCTTCACTGATTGCAACACATTGTGATTGGATGATTTGACTATCATCACCTGGATTTGCTAACCAGATGTGGCCCGTGTAGAACAGATATAATTTATTATCGTAACTAATTGCAGATCCTGAGAAACAACCATCTCGGTCATAGTCTTCACTAGGTGCTAACGCAATTGCCTGATGTTCCCAATGTACCATATCTGTACTTGTTGCATGCCCCCAATGCATGGGGCCCCAAATCGCACTAAATGGATGATGTTGATAAAATGCATGGTATTGGCCTTGATGATAGATCAAACCATTAGGGTCATTCATCCAGCCTGCATAAGGGGCAAGGTGGTATTGTGGGTAAAACTGCAAGTCCATATTTTTCCTTGCTGTTTTGATGGCTTCGTTGGCTAGTTCAAGTTGTTTTTTCATTATGGCTTCCTGAATGTTTTTCGATCGCAATAACAAAATAAGCACATGAAATTCAATAATAGGTGCGTTTATTTGCTGGTTTCTTTATACTTAATGTTAACGTTAACAGTTTGCGTTTACTAGTTTTATTTTTATGAGTTGGTAATGTGCTAGCTATGAATAAGAATGAAGGTTAAAAATATAAAACTCGCAAAGGAGACATAATGAAAGTTTGGGCGTTAGGGGATGCTGTCATTGATTTAATCCCCCTTCAAAATATGCAATATGAAGCTTGTGCTGGTGGAGCACCTGTGAATGTTGCCGCGGGTGTTGCACGCTTAGGGCAAAACAGTGGTTTTATTGGGCGAGTCGGCGAAGAAGCTTTTGGGCATTTTATGCAGAAAACCCTATTTGATATAGGGGTTGATACTAGTGCGATGGAGTTTGATGAAAAGTATAAAACAAGTACTGTTCTCGTCTCGTTACACGAAAATGGAGAACGTGAATTTTCTTTTTTAGTTTCTCCTTCGGCCGACCAATTTTTAACGATAAATAATTTACCGCAATTTGGTAATGATATTTTGCATTTTTGCTCATTAGCTCTGGTGCACCATCAATGCAGAGCATCACTATCGACAGCTATCGAACAACTCAAGCTCGCTGGCGGATTACTGAGCTTTGATATTAACATTCGTCCGCAAATGTGGTCAGATCCCGACGAAATGCACCAAATTGTTGATAATTTTGCAAAACAAGCAGATATTTTAAAACTTTCGGATGATGAATTGCTGTGGTTAACGCAAGAAAGTCGTTTTGAGAATGCCATAGCTAAATTGCAAAATTACTCTGCTCAATTAAAAATTGTGACTCAAGGTGCTAAAGGTTGTCAGGTGTTCACCCCCTCAGTTCAAATAGCCGTAAGTGCTTATTTAGTTGAAAGTATTGATACTACTGGTGCAGGTGACGCATTTATGGCAGGGTTATTGGCGGCCATCTCACAATATGGGCTAGTCAACGAAAAAGAGGGATTGATGAAGGTCATCTCGCAAGCTACGGCTTGTGGTGCATTAGCGACAACTAAAAAAGGCGCTATCGCTGCGGCTCCGACACAACAGGAATTATTTGTATTTATGCAGCAGCAACCGCCATTACATCAACGCGATGTTTTTTGATGAGAATATATGTGTATTGAGCAACTAAAAGGTAGCGATATAGTTACCTTTTAGTTTAAGAATACTTGATATAATTCAAATTATATTATGGTGGTGGCAAGTTTTATTTTTTGCATTTTGGCGTATGATAAGTAGCTAATATTATTTAATCAGATTTTATTGTGGATAAATCATGTTGCTTCGCTCGGGAGTAGCTCTTGCTATTTTTTCCTATATCTTATGGGGAATAACACCATTATTTTATCGTTTACTTCCCGGTGCGGAACCTTTAGAGCTACTTGCAGAACGTCTTATCTGGTCTGTACCTATACTTTTTCTTGTTCGCTTAATTATCAAAAATAAATCTTTATGGCGTGAGGTATGGTCTGACAAACAGTCGATAATCCTGTGTTTATTTAGTTCGTCGGTTATGGCGATATCTTGGACAACATTTACTTATGCATTAACCCACGGGCAGGTGTTAGCTGCTAGTCTTGGCTATTTTATTAACCCATTATTTTCTATTTTACTTGGTGTTTTGTTCCTTCGCGAACGGCTTGTTTTTGCAGAAAAAATGGCTGTTATTTTTATTTGTGCGGGGGTCGGTTACCAAATTTGGCAGTATGGTGAATTACCTATTTTAGCGTTAGTAATGGGGAGTGCTTTTGCAGTCTATGGGTTAATCCGTAAATTTATTCGATTTGATGTGATTACGTCTTTATTTCTAGAAGCACTTTGGTTGCTTCCTATTGCAATAACGATCACTTGGTGGTTAGCATCTCATGGTCTAAGTGCCGTGGCGCAAGGGGATTGGCAAATTAAAGTTCTTTATATGTTAGCGGCGCCTGTCACAATAATTCCTTTGCTCTTTTTTACCGCAGCAATTAAACGGACATCATTAACGGTGATTGGTTTAGCGCAATATATAGAACCAACAATTCAATTTTTATTGGCCGTATTTTTATTTAATGAGCTCTTTGATTGGGTCAAAGGTATTAGTTTTTCACTTATTTGGATTGGTTTAATGTTTTGTGTATTAGCTATTTTACGCAAACAGTATATTAAATTTTCTCACAAAGAACCTTTTATTACTGGGCGCGACCAAACGCCATTAGATTAAATAATTACAAATATTATCAATTGATTATAAAAATTTTTTTTATGGTATTTTTTCCTTGATAGTAAAAGCAAACGATTGCGTATATAATGGGTATCAACTTTTTGTCGGTAAGGTCATCAATCATGAATCAATTAGGTACTGCGCTGTGTAAATCTGCAACAAAAGTCATGCTGTTAGGTGCTGGAGAGTTAGGCAAAGAAGTTGCGATTGAATGTCAACGATTGGGCATCGAAGTTATTGCGGTTGATCGCTATGATAATGCGCCAGCGATGCATATTGCACACCGCAGTTATACGATAAACATGCTTGATGGCGAAGCGCTGAAACAAATAGTCTCACGGGAAAAACCTGATATTATCGTGCCTGAAATTGAAGCAATTGCGACACAGGTATTGATGGAGCTTGAACAGCAAGGACAAAAAGTGGTTCCGTCTGCGAAAGCCATTGTACTTACTATGGATAGAGAAGGGATCCGTCGTTTAGCGGCAGAAGAGTTGAAATTGCCAACATCAGAGTATCAATTTGTAGACAGTAACTCCGATTTTATTGCAGCGGCAGAAAAAATTGGGTTTCCCTGTATTGTTAAGCCTGTGATGAGTTCATCAGGAAAGGGACAAAGTGTGATCCGCTCTCAAGCAGAATTAGATCAGGCTTGGGATTATTCGCAGCAAGGTGGTCGAGCAGGGCAGGGGCGTGTAATTGTTGAAAAAATGGTTAATTTTGATTTTGAAATTACATTGTTAACAGTCAGTGCGGTGGATGGTATTCACTTTTGTGCGCCTATAGGTCACCGACAAGAAAAAGGGGATTACCGTGAGTCTTGGCAGCCGCAGTACATGAGTGAGGCTGCGTTGAAAAAAGCGCAAGACATTGCCAAGAAAATTGTAACCTCTCTAGGAGGTTATGGAATATTTGGTGTTGAATTATTCGTATGTGGTGACGATATCATTTTTAATGAGGTTTCGCCTCGTCCCCATGATACGGGGATGGTGACGCTTATTTCGCAGAGTTTATCTGAATTTGCATTACATGTTCGTGCATTTCTTGGTTTCCCAATTGGCGTGATCCGTCAATATGGGCCGAGTGCTTCAGCGGTTATTTTACCTAATTTACAAAGCCAAAATGTGGTTTTTTCAAATATTGGTGCTGCTTTGGGGTCTGACACCCAATTACGGTTATTTGGTAAACCTGAAATTGCAGGAACTCGTCGGTTAGGTGTGGCTTTGGCGATTGCGGATTCTATTGAAAATGCATTAGATATGGCGAAGAAAACCGCGAATACAGTGTGTGTTTCTGGTTGATCTTGATGAATTTTGCGCTCAATGACTCTAAGTTAGTGAGCGCTTGTATACTTTAATTTTAACTTTGAGATTATCTTCATATAAGACTTTATTTACCTTTATTCCTAGTTTCACTGAAATAGATATCCGCTATCTTTAATTAAGAGAGTATTTAATAGAGCAAAGTTGATGAGCTTAGCGTCTTATCACTTAGTAGGCATAAAAGTAGAATAAGGAAAGTTATGATGATTCATTATGTAGTTGGTTTAATGTCATTAGGATTAATATCTTTTTTATCAACAGCGCAAAATCTTGAACAACAATTCAGTTTATGGGTAGAGAACGAAAAAGATAAAATCGAGTGTTTAGAGCAACAATCTTCATTTAAGTATTGCTTAGGTAAATCATCGAATAAAGGTTTGGCTGTTTTTGACCAAAAAGGACAAGAGATTTACCAACTTTACTATTTTGATAATTGGCCTGATGAAGCGCAAGACGGGGTATATCGAATTCGCAAAGAAAATAAAATTGGTTTTGCAGACGCAATTACTGGGGAAATCGTGGTTGATGCAATTTATGATTGCGCGTATCCCTTTGAAGCAGGGAAAGCGAAAGTCGGTATCGGATGCGAAACGCAAACAGATGCTGAACACAGTTGGTGGGTTGGTGGTAAATGGACAACAATTACACGCCAATAGCACATAGATATTATAAAGTTTTAGATAACTTAACGTTGAGATTTCACGTTATTAGTGAAATTTGTTTACAATAAACTTCATTTTATTCATATGAGTTACATTTTTTAACTTATTGAAAACAAATCAGAATCGTTATGTGGATCACATTTTTGACCTCATATTCCCTTCCTTAAAACCATTTAAAGTAAAAAACAAACCGCTTAATTCTATATGGCACCACTTAGCATAACTTTAGTCATTTGCTGAGTGTAATTTCATACCATATACACCATGGCAGAGCTCAATTTTTTAATTCAATACAGTTCAACCACTGCCAATTAAAAAACCATCAACGATAAATGATAAGCAACGAAAACACAGCGATATCGTTTTTTAAGATGGTTAATACAAAATCAATGGCATGTTCGTTTTACCTCAGAAGGGTGTTCTATGAACAAAAATGGTATTTTAAAGCACATTCCGTGGATGATCCTCGGGATAATCGGTGCAGTCTGTTTAGGGGTTGTTGCACTCAGACGCGGTGAGCACATTAGTGCGCTGTGGATTGTCGTCGCTTCTGTGGCGGTGTATCTCATCGCATATCGTTATTACAGCTTATATATTGCTAAGAAAGTGATGAAGCTGGACGAAACACGTGCGACCCCAGCCGTCATTAATAATGATGGTTTAAACTATGTTCCGACAAATAAAAATGTTCTATTTGGTCACCACTTTGCCGCTATTGCAGGGGCTGGGCCATTGGTCGGACCTGTTCTTGCGGCGCAAGTAGGCTATTTACCCGGTACCTTATGGTTACTAGCTGGGGTTGTGTTAGCCGGTGCGGTGCAAGATTTCATGGTGTTATTTATTTCATCACGCCGTAATGGTGCATCATTAGGGGAAATTGTTAAAGAGGAGCTTGGCCCGATTCCGGGAACGCTGGCGCTCTTTGGGTGCTTCCTAATCATGATCATTATCCTTGCTGTATTAGCATTGATTGTGGTGAAAGCCTTGGCAGAAAGCCCATGGGGTGTCTTTACCGTTGTTTCAACAGTGCCTATCGCATTGTTTATGGGGATATATATGCGATATATCCGGCCGGGGCGCGTAGGTGAAGTTTCTGTTATCGGTATTGTTCTGTTAGTTGCTTCCATTTGGTTTGGTGGTGTGATTGCTCATGACCCATACTGGGGTCCAGCACTGACATTCAAAGACACGACGATCACTTATGCGTTAGTCGGTTATGCGTTTGTTTCAGCATTATTACCTGTATGGTTAATTTTAGCGCCTCGTGACTATTTAGCGACCTTCCTGAAAATTGGGGTTATTGTTGGTTTAGCGATTGGTATCGTTATTCTAAACCCTGAATTAAAAATGCCAGCTGTCACCCAATTTGTTGATGGCTCCGGTCCTGTTTGGAAAGGTACTCTATTCCCATTCTTATTTATTACCATCGCTTGTGGTGCGGTATCCGGTTTCCATGCGCTTATTTCTTCAGGGACAACACCTAAGTTATTAGCAAACGAAAAAGATGCGCGTTACATCGGTTATGGTGCAATGTTAATGGAGTCATTTGTTGCGATTATGGCACTGGTAGCGGCTTCTATTATCGAACCAGGCTTGTATTTTGCAATGAATACACCACCGGCAGCGTTAGGTATTACTATGCCTAACTTACATGAACTGGGTGGTCCAGATGGCGCAGCTATCATGGCTCAGCTCAAAGATGTGTCTGTTCATGCAGCCGCTACAGTGAGTTCATGGGGCTTTGTGATTTCACCTGAGCAAATCATGCAAACAGCGAAAGATATTGGTGAGCCGTCGGTGTTAAACCGTGCAGGTGGTGCGCCAACATTAGCGGTAGGTATTGCGTATGTTTTCCATGAAATCATGCCTGCGGCAAATATGGGCTTCTGGTATCACTTTGGTATTCTGTTTGAAGCGCTGTTTATCTTAACCGCATTGGATGCAGGAACCCGTTCTGGCCGCTTTATGCTGCAAGATTTATTAGGTAACTTTGTTCCGTTCTTGAAGAAAACTGATTCACTGGTTGCGGGTATCATCGGTACAGCAGGCTGTGTTGGGTTATGGGGTTACTTATTGTATCAAGGCGTTGTTGACCCACTGGGCGGTGTTAAGAGCTTATGGCCTCTGTTCGGTATCTCGAACCAAATGTTAGCCGCGGTTGCTTTAGTCTTAAGTACAGTTGTATTGATTAAGATGAAACGCAGTAAATATATTATGGTGACTGTCTTACCTGCGGTATGGCTATTAATCTGTACAACTTGGGCATTGGGACTGAAATTATTCAGTGATAACCCACAACTGGAAGGGTTCCTATACTTAGCGAAATCTTATAAAGATAAGATTGCGGCAGGTGGTGCAGAGTTAACTGCACAAGAAATTACTAATATGAATCACATTATTATTAATAACTACACCAACGCTGGGCTGAGTATTCTATTCTTAGTGGTTGTTTACGGTATCATTTTCTACGGTATCCGCGTTGGGATGAAAGCACACAAAAACCCAGAGCGTACAGACAAAGAAACACCTTATGTTCCTGTACCTAAAGAGGGCGTGAAAGTTTCATCTTCACATTAAGTCACCCTTCAACGGATTTGAACATCGAAAGGTGTTCAATAAATGAAAGGTCGCCCTACATTATGTGCTCATGATGTAGGGCATTTGTATTGGAGAGGCTGATGTTTGGAAATCTCGGCAAAACAGGAAAATACCTCGGGCAAGCCGCACGTATGTTAATTGGTATTCCTGATTATGATACTTATGTGCAGCATATGAGTGATAACCATCCAGACAAACCTGTGATGACATATAAAGAATTTTTTCGCGAAAGACAAGATGCACGGTATGGTGGTAGTGGTAAAGGCGGATTTCGCTGCTGTTAATCAATGAAGTGTGAGGGCAATAATGAAACCTATTAGCGTAACAATTTTAACCGGTTTTCTCGGTGCAGGTAAGACGACTCTCCTTAGCCATATTCTTCATGCTGAGCATGGCCATAAAATCGCAGTGATTGAAAATGAGTTCGGTGAAGTCCCCATTGATAACGCAATAATTGGTGATCGTGCGACACAAATTACGACATTAAGTAATGGGTGTATTTGTTGTAGTCGTTCGAATGAATTAGAAAATGCCTTATTAGACCTATTAGATGGCCTTGATAGTGGAAAATTAGACTTTGACCGTCTGCTCATTGAATGCACTGGCATGGCAGATCCCGGGCCGATCACTCAAACCTTTTTTTCCCATGAAATCCTCTGCGAACGTTATGTATTAGATGGGATTATTACCTTAGTGGATGCTGTTCACGCTGATAAACAATTAAATGATTTCGCTATTGCTCAAGCGCAAATTGGCTATGCAGACCGTATTTTATTGACCAAAACCGATATTGAGCCAAATAATGAAGCTTTAATTGAACGTTTACAACGTATTAATGCGAGAGCACCGATTTACCCAGTTATTCAAGGTGATATCGACCTGAGTTTATTATTGGATATCGAAGGGTTTTTATTGGATTCACAGTTGAATGTCAAACAACCGACATTCCGTTTCGCGCCTAAACAACAAAATGAAGTCGGCTCGATTGTCCTTGAATTTAATTATCCTGTTGAACTGATGGTCGTTTCTCAAGTAATGGAAGACCTATTACTCGGTTTTGCAGATAACTTACTGCGTTATAAAGGAATTCTTTCCATTATGGGTGAACCAAAACGCTTATTATTCCAAGGTGTTCAACGCCTCTATAGTGCGGATTGGGATAGAGACTGGGAAGTTGATGAACAACGCCGCAGTGTATTAGTGTTTATTGGTATTGACCTACCAGAAGATATAATTCGTGAAAAATTCGCAGCCCTAGAAGTTAATTCAAAATAGAACAATTCAAAAAAATAATTTCAAAACGAAATTCAAAACGAAATTCAAAGTCATTAGCGGCGTAGCAAGGCGGCAAAAGAGCCAATCCCTAGGAGCATACACAAGTATGTGACTAGGGTTGGCGAATGTAGCCAACAATGCTACGGCGTTAAGGGCGAAGAATTAGCGACGTAGCAAGACGGCAAAAGATATAATCCCTAGGAGCATACACAAGTATGTGACTAGGGTTGGCGAATGCAGCCAACAACGCTACGGCGTTAAGGACGAAGAATTAGCGGTGTAGCAAGGCGGCAAAAGATCCAACCCCTAGGAGCATACAAAATATGTAACTAGGGTTGGCGAATGTAGCTAACAACACTGCGGCGTTAAGGGCGCGCTTTAGCGGCCATAATTTCAATAATCTGCAAGTCAGTATGTCTCATAGAACCCGCAGCTAAAGAACATAAATTGGCAATGGACTGGTCGACATCATCAGAAATAATACCATCCGACCCTCTGACACAGCTGTTATCTAATGCCATTAGCACGGCTTTATAAGCGGCACTCGCACTGGTTGACACCTTCATTGCACAACTGTTTGATGCACCATCACAAATCATACCACTAACATCACCAATCATACTGGAAATTGCCATTGCGACGACTTCATAGCGGGATTCTAGTAACCAAGCGATGCCTGCAGCAGCCCCCATAGCTGCTGTTGTCGCAGCACATAGTGCCGATAACGCAGGAAGCTGGTTGTGAATATAAATAGCCATTAAGTGTGACAACATTAAGGCTCGAGCCAGTTGCTCTTCAGAAGATTGCAAATAATCTGCAGTGACAACTACCGGCATGGTTGCTGCAATACCTTGGTTACCTGACCCTGAATTACTCATTGCGGGCAATACAGCCCCTCCCATGCGTGCATCAGAAGCCGCGGAGGTACGGATCATAATTTCTGACATTAAGTCTTTTGAAAGCAAACCACGGTCTCGCTGGGTTTGTAATGTTTTGCCGATATGTAAGCCATAAACATTGCGTAAACCTTCTTGAGATAAGGCTTCGTTTAAATGCGCGGCTTCAAGAATAAAACGAATATCCTCTAAAGGCGCTTCGGTGGCAAATTGATACACAGACTTAGCAGTGACTGGCGGTAGTGGGATGTCAGCTGCACAGTCAACTGGAGATTCATGGTGAGGTTGAGCCGTTGTGGCATCAAATACGGTGTGATTGTTATGAATAATTTTAACAATATTCGTATGTGACCCCGCAATGATGACGGTTGCGGATTCTGTTTGGGTATATACCGTGGCTTCGGAGTAGATAACATCGTCGCAAGGGTGCTTAATATCAACGGTAATAGCCCCTTGTGCTAACATGGTTTTACTTAATGCAATGGCATCCGCAGATGCTGATTTTAATACTTCTAAACCTGCTTCAGCATCACCGCCAACTGCACCAAGGGCTGCAGCAATGGGTAGACCAACCATTCCTGTTCCGGGTACGGTTACGCCCATACCATTTTTCATGAGGTTAGGGGAAACGAAAGCACAGACTCGGGTCACTTTGCCATCAAGAAATGAAGCCGCTTTGGCGGCAGCATATGCCAATGAAATTGGCTCAGTACAACCTAAGGCAGGCTTTACTTCTTGCTTTACTGCGTTGATAAAATATTGCCAAAGTAGTGGTTGTGATTGAGCATGCATGGCAAGTCCCCTTAATAAAATCTTTTTTGATTTTATTATTTTAAACAACAGTCTGGAGAAAAACTTCACTAAGTTAGGGGATTTAAAGAGAGTGGAGAGAAATATTATCTCTAATTTGAATTATAAAAATGAAAAATTTCTAACTTTGAGCTTAGTCACAAAAGTCCTGCCTATAATATTCGGCAGGACTGAGTGATAACTGAACAGATTAGCTTTCTACATCAAGACGCTTACTTTGCCACTTACGTGAACGCCAGCGCCATGCATTGGTTAAGCCGCGCAACCATTCATCAGCAAAGAAACCTAACCAAATACCTAAGAGGCCCATCTCCATTTTTATGCCTAAGAAGTAGCCTAATGGGATAGCGACACCCCACATAAAAATAATAGCGGTACACAGAGGAAAGCGAGCATCGCCAGAGGCACGCAAGGCATTTACCATCACGATATTAATTGTTCTGCCGGGCTCTAAGAACACCGAAAGTAAAAATAATGGCAGCAGTACCTTAATAATACCTTGGTCATCAGTAATATTATTTAAGATAGGATCACGGAATAACCAAAAAGCAATAACGACACCAATTGTTACGTAAAAACCCATTTTAAGGCTTTTTACACCGCGCCTAAATGCATCTTCAAAGCGTTTTGCTCCAACAAGGTGGCCAACCATAATTTCATTACCAATACTGATAGAGATCCCGAACAGCATGATAAACAATGATAATTGGAAATAGAGCGTTTGTGCCGCAAGAGACGTTTCCCCCATGAGACCGATAAACGCAGATGCGGTCATAAAATGGAGGATCCACACAAGATTTTCCCCCGCAGAGGGTAATCCAATATGTAAAATCTTACCCAACATTTTCCGTGACCAGTGTATTAACATCATTGGGACAAATTTAATTCTCAGCCCATAAAACAGTAGGCAGAAAAGTAAAATAACGGCAACAATACGCCCAACGACTGTTGACCAAGCAACGCCTTCAAGGCCGTATTGTGGTAAGCCGAAGAAACCATAAAGCACAATGATATTACCAAATACTGTAATCACATTAGCGATTAATGTGACCCACATTGCAGGTTGCGCTTTACCATAAACCCGCAAGCATGCCGCTAAAATAATTGAAATCGCTTCAGGGATTAAACAAATCCCTAGAATACGTAAATAAGTATAACCATCAGCCATTAAATGCGATGGCATATTCATAATAGTTAGAATGCTATAGCCAAAAAATAACGCAACTAATGCGCTGGAAAAACCAAGAATAAAGTTAAAAGCGATTGAAATATGAATCGCTTGGCTGGCTTTTTCTCGGCGGCCTGCCCCTAGGTATTGGGCTATAACAACGCTACACCCCACACTGATAAAGTTAAAAATAGTGATAAATAGGTCAAACACTTGGTTTCCCACCCCCATAGCAGCAAGGTAGGCTGTAGACACGTGACTAACCATGTAGGTATTAATTAATAATGTGGCCAAATGAAGAAAAATATCGATAAAAATTGGCCAGCTGAGCGAAAAGAGTGACCGCTCAGTCACATCGGATTGATGCATTGAGAACCTTTATATATTCATGAATGATAGGGAAAGCTTTCTGATGGGCTAATTCTACATGGATTTTAACAATGAAAATAGGGTTAAAATGCGTCTGATTTAATTAGGCTAATGTTTTGTTTACTTTTAATTATTCTGTTAAATTCAATTTCGCTATAAATAATTTAATAAGCAACATCAGAACTGTATAGGAGCAAAAATGACAAAAATTAAAGCAGCAATAGTGGGCTACGGTAACATTGGTCGCTATGCACTAGAAGCTGTTCTGGCCGCTGAGGATTTTGAGTTAGTCGGGGTAGTTCGTCGCAATACGCAAGATATTCCTGCTGAGCTTTCTGGATATAAAGTGGTTGATGATATTGAAAAACTTGGGAAAGTTGATGTTGCACTCTTGTGTTCACCAACGCGTGCTATCGGCCCATTAGCAGCTAAAGTTTTGAGCCTCGGTATTAATACGGTTGATAGTTTTGACGTGCATTCAGATATTGTGGCGCTAAAACACAGCTTAGATGACGTTGCGAAACAGCATAATAGCGTGGCGGTTGTTTCTGCCGGATGGGATCCTGGCTCGGATTCGATTATGCGTACATTGATGCTAGCAATGGCACCAAAAGGGGTAACTTATACGAATTTTGGTCCAGGGATGAGTATGGGACACAGTGTGGCCGCTAAAGCTATCAATGGCGTAAAAGATGCCCTTTCTGTCACAATTCCATTAGGAACAGGGGTTCATCGTCGTATGGTTTATGTTGAATTAGACGGTGGCGCTAAGTTCGATGAGGTGGCTCAAGCGATTAAAGCAGACAGCTACTTTTCTTCTGATGAAACACATATTCGTCAGGTGGATAGTATTGATGCATTAAAAGATGTTGGGCACGGTGTGCACATGACTCATAAAGGGGTTTCAGGGGCAACACATAACCAGTTGTTCGAATATTCAATGCGCATTAATAACCCTGCACTGACTTCTCAATTTATGGTTTCTGCCGCACGAGCGACGATGAAACAAGCAGCAGGCGCATATACAGTGATTGAAATTCCACCAGTGAATTTCTTACAAGGTGATTTAGATACGCTGATCGCCAAACTGGTTTAATTAAATTTAATCTATCTGTGGCATGACATTTATTCGTTCATGCCATCTTGTCGATATTTCTTACACTTTACCTCGCTTTGAACCTGCCATTCAGACTTTAGCCACTGTTTATTTTTTGTGTGATCAAGTAGCTTATTAATAAAATGATATTGCTGAGATGGAGTGAGCTAATGGTAAAACCACCAAGGAATGGGAAAGATAAAAACCAAGGTTTTTTCCCAGAACAATCTTCAGTAAAAAGTGTGAAGGAGAACCCGCATTCTTTCAGTATTATTCGTGCTTTTTCTAAAATAATAAACTACGGTTTTTCATTGTTTTATGTTGGTTTTATTCTATCTGTATGGTTTTTTCCTGAATACTATACGGTAGAAATTATTTATAACCTGACGTTGATCCTGATTTTTGAATTTATTTTAGTTCACTCGGGCGTCTTTATGGCGGTATTTCGTGATTGGCGAGTATTAACGTTATTTGCTCTTTTCTATGGTCTTTTTGCACTGGCCATCAATATGTCAGTATTAGGTGATTCCCCATTAATTTTATATTTATACAGTGCCACTGTTGCCAATCGAATGCTTTTTGGTTTAACCAGCCGAACAGAGCAAGAACGTTCAGAAAATATGGGCTATTCAGCATTAATGGCACTCAATTTTATGTTCTGTATTTTCTCGGTGTTAATTTTATCTTTCCTCGTGCCTTATGGCGGATTAACGCCTGAATATTTAAGGTCGATTGACTATTATTCGAGTATTTCTAGCGGTGGTGAATTCCCGGAGAAACCCCATGTGGCTTTTGCCTTTGGCGTGCTCTACTTTGGTATGCCTATATTTATGGCTTGTCTAACACATTTCTTATGCAAAGGGCATTCTATTTACCAGAAAAAGGGAAGTAACTTTCGTGGCTAGAAAGATAAAAAAACGCCTACCGAAGTAGGCGCCTGGTGTTGGCAAAATATAAAGTAAAAAAACTAACGTGTAATTGATTTAAATTTTTGTGTGGTGGCGGTTAATGCCACTTCTGTTGGTAAACGTTCCATTGAGCTGGCACCATAGAAACCATGGCAATCAGGGCAGTTGGCTAAAATATATTCAGCATCTTCAGGGGTGGCTATTGGGCCACCGTGGCACAGAACAATCACATCTTCGCGTACTGATTTTGCCGCTTTTGCCCATTCATTGATTAGTGGAACGCAATCTTTGAGCGTCAGGGCGGTTTCTGCTCCAATATTCCCCCCTGTCGTTAGCCCCATATGTGGCACAATAATGTCGGCACCAGCTTTAGTCATCGCAATGGCATCTTCAGCGCTAAAAACGTAAGGCGTAGTGAGCAAATCTTTCTCATGAGCGAGACGGATCATCTCAACTTCTAACCCATAACCCATTCCGGTTTCTTCTAAGTTGGCGCGGAAATTGCCATCAATTAAGCCGACGGTAGGGAAATTTTGCACTCCTGCGAAACCTGTTGCTTTGATATCATCAAGGAATTTATCGAATTGGCAGAATGGGTCTGTTCCATTCACACCCGCAAGGACAGGAGTATGTTTTACTACGGGTAAAACCTCTTTTGCCATATCCATAACGATTTCATTCGCATTGCCATAGGCTAATAAGCCTGCAAGTGAACCTCTACCTGCCATGCGGTAACGGCCTGAGTTATAGATAACGATTAAATCGATACCGCCCGCTTCTTCACATTTAGCAGA
This sequence comes from Providencia sp. PROV048, assembly GCF_033688165.1. Classification (NCBI taxonomy): domain Bacteria; kingdom Pseudomonadati; phylum Pseudomonadota; class Gammaproteobacteria; order Enterobacterales; family Morganellaceae; genus Providencia; species Providencia sp. PROV048. Next base: position 1,121,670 of record NZ_CP096360.1, read on the forward strand.
TAGCCCTGTTCCTGCGCCACCACCGATGATTGGTTCTCCCCGAGCAATCATGTCTCTAAATTTTTTTAATAAATCTGCGCGGTTATGTTTCATAGTTAACCTCTATTATTTGTTCAAAATTTCCTGGTGAAGCTGAATAACCTGGTCACAAAACTCTGTGGAGTTAATATGATAAGGACTCAAAATAAGTTGTCTTTTCTCTGTTATTATTAAATTTGCTGTTAAAGCATCAATGAAGGCTTGATCTGCGATAGGATCCCAAAATGGAGCACCATCAACATCTAATGCTGAAAAGCCTGCTGTTGGGATGATAAAGCGCACTTCACCATTACAACGATTTAATTTTTCTGCAATCCAACGACCCATTTGCTGATTTTCTTCTTTGGTCGTTCTCATTAAAGTGACTTGAGCGTTGTGATGATAAAATAAGCGATTTTGGTAGTGTTCGGGCACAGTCGAAGGGCGGCCGAAATTCACCATATCGAGAGCTCCACAAGACATCACGCAAGGGGTTTGAGTGCGTTCAATAGCACCAAAACGGTCTTCATCACAAGCTAATACCCCACCAAATAAATAATCACATACTTCGGTGGTTGTAATATCTAAAACAGAATGTAATAACTGGCTATCAATTAGTTTTTCCATGGCTTTGCCACCACTGCCTGTCGCATGGAAGACTAGACAGTCATATTGCGCCTCTAACTCTGTTGTGAGCTGCTGTACGCATGGGGTCGTTACTCCGAACATGGTTAGTGCAATTGCTGGTTTTAAGTCATGCGGTTGTTCTTCGTCGTCAAACCAAACAGCTCCTGCTATTTGATTAGCAGCATTTTTTAATACTTTGCGGGAAATGATATTCAAACCTGATACATCAGTGACGGAGTACATCATCGAAATATCACTCGCGCCGATATAACCAGAAATATCCCCTGATGCCATTGTGGAAACCATTAATTTTGGAATACCTACGGGCAATACTTGCATGGCGGGTGTAATGAGTGCGGTTCCACCCGAACCACCTAAACCAAGAATAGCGGCAACATCTGTTTGTGCGGCAAGATAAAGGCTGAAAGCCTGTGCCATAGCTTCAATGGCTTTACCGCGGTCACCACAGAAAACGGCCTCAGTACCAAGTGGATGAAAACTTGCGACAGTGTGTGCGCTGATATCTGCGTTTTTTTCTAATTGCGTTGGTTGTGTTGTCAGGTCAACAGTACGTACCGCCAATCCGGCGTTTTTGATTAATTCACTAACATAAAATAGTTCAGCACTTTTAGTGTCAAGCGTCGTTACAATATAAATAAAACCCGGATGTTTTTTCATATACAAACCCTTTCAGAGTAAAACGAGCGTTGAATTTTTCATCATAATGAGACTATAGTATCATTGTGGTTGATTGTAAAATGAGATTGTAGTCTCATTTTTGGTTTATTATGACGTTATTGACTGATAATGTTTTTATCCTATTGATAAAATAGTATAAATTATTATTTATAGACCTGAGCTATTTTGAGTATATTTGGATATTTAAAAGATATAATTGTGATTGTTATGATTTTTGCTATTACTTTTAAATCACCTTTATGAATAATTTCTTTAAATCATCAACCAAGTGCATTTACCTATTCACACTTATATGTTTTCATGAGCTCTAACTCATTTTATAGTAAGTGACAGTATTTTAAGGATAAATTAATGTCTAAAACTAATTCACATTCAGAATACAAAGGGACACGAAAACGAACCTATGTATTGTTGATTAAGACGGCTTTAGATTTATTTGAAAAAGGGGCGATGCCTTCTGTTTCTGAGTTGGCACTTGAGGCGGGAGTTTCTCGTGCGACAGCTTATCGTTATTTTCCGACACAAGCCGATTTAATTACTGCAACGGTTAATGAAAGTTTAGGTCCTATTTTAACTTGGCGCCCGCAAAGTGAGCAAACCGAAGAGCGTATTGACGAGCTATTAACCTATGCTTTTCCACGTATGTTTGAACATGAAGGTGTTTTACGAGCCGCGCTGCAAGTATCATTACAGCAGTGGGCACAGGGGCGAGCAGCTCCACAAAGCATTAAAGATAAGCGTCTAGAACGCGGTAATCGTAAAGAAATTCTTGCAATGGTCACATCGCCAATGAAATCAGAATATCCGCAAGAAATTATTGATAAAGTGATTCGTGCTTTTTCTGTTATTTATGGTTCTGAAATATTTTTAGTACTAAAAGATATTTGGAAAATGGATGATGCTCAAGTAACACAATTAGCGCAATGGATGTCCAAAGCGGTTATGAACCAAGCTCATGCTGATAACATAAAGAGAAGGAAATAAATTTTTCACTGTACCGTGTCAATCTAAGTTAAAAAGATTTTTTCAGACCAAGTTAAAATAATAAGATCAAAACCTAATAAATAGATAAATGTTGGTGGATATCACTAGGGTGATAAATAAATAAAAACTAAAGCTATATGGCTTAAATAATATGATATAAATTAGGGATATAAAAAGACTTAATGGTTAATACCATATGAAGAAATTATTAAAAATGATAGGTGGGATTTCCATCTGTGCTTTAATCGGTGGCGGGCTTACTTACCTAGGAGTTCCCCTTGCATTGATGTTTGGCCCGATCATTGCCATTATCATTTTTCATCGTTTTGGTATTTCCTTCGCAATTCCTAAACACACCATTAGTTTTGTTCAAGTCACGTTGGGAACCTCTGTGGGCTTGATGTTCAATCAAGTATCTCTTAATGAAGCGGACAATTTATTTCTTTTATTATTGATGTTGGTTGTTTGTTTGGCTGTGCAATTTTCGTTTAGTTTTTTTTGGTTTTACCGGAAAGTCGGTTGGACAAAACAAGAGGCAATGCTTGGCTCTGTACCCGGTGCTATGGCGGCAATCCTCGCATTAACAGACCACACCCATACACCGCCTCAGAAAATTGTTATTTCCCATACAATTCGCTTAATTATTCTTATCTTATTAGCAGGAATTGTTGTTGGCAGTGATGGTGACCCACAACCGATAATAGAATTGCCAGAATTGACATTAATTTCAACGGGATGGCTGCTGCTTATTATTGCTGTTGGGGTGATTTCAGGGGCCATTTTACAGCGTTTAAAAGTTCCTGCGCCTTTTATGTTGACGTCATTAGCGGCGGCAACACTCATTCAAGGTTGGGCTGATATCCCATTGAATTTTCCACTGATGTTGACTGAACTTAGTATGGTATTGATTGGGATGAACATTGGTAACCATTTCATTGTGTTCCCACTTTCCTCGTTGATTAAAAATATATACTCTTCAGCTCAAGTCGTGGTGGTTAATATCGTGCTGACTTTTCTTATCACGGTATTTGCATCTTGGATTACAGGCTATGATATTTCGGTGTTACTGTTAGCTTGGGCCCCGGGAAGTATGGAAGCGATGACATTCGCAGCAATTACCATGAATTTAGATGCAGGCTTTGTTATGTCAAACCATATTATCAGGATGGTAATTATTCAAAGTATTCCATCGATAGCTTTGTTTTGGCAAGAAAGAAGGCAGAAAAGAAAGAATAATTTAGAGTAAAGAAAGAAAACATGCAGGCGATATTTTGGCATGTTTTCTTGATGGGCTTTCTTATCAGCTTACTTGACGTAAGCAAAGAGGCCAAGAGAATCCCGTGCAAGGGACTGGCATTTAAACTCAGTAGTGAGTGGTATCCCTTTTAGGTCACTATAACTTTCTTTGTTAAGGGCGGTCATTTTTTCCGCATTATAGTTGCTAAGGTCCCATTTGTTACTTTTAGCAAAGTAAACAATGGCACGTTCAATTTCTCTATCTGGGATTTGTGAATACCCGCAATCATATTTTAGATAAATAAAAACGGCCGTGAGATCAGCAAGATCTTCAGCTTCGTTGTTGGAAAGGGCTCTGGCAGAATTGGTTATCCCTAACAGAGTCATTAAGCATGACATCAATATAAATTTGCGCATTCGTTATTCTATCTGTTTTCTATGTCAAGTTACGTTAGCATAAGAATAGAATTGTTAGTCAACTATATTTTTCTTAAATCCATGTAATAAACCCACATTTTTAGAGTGGCTTTATTGACCTTCCTGTAAGGGGAAGCTTTATCATACCTCCATTAAACCATGTTTTGCTTCGAAAGTGTAATTTGTCATAAATTACACCACTGATGATTATCGATTTGATAAATAAAAGGAAGGTTATCAATGCTACGTCGCGATTTTCTTAAGTTAAGTGCTATCACATATGCTGCAAGTGCGCTGCCTATTTGGAGCCGCATCGCGGTAGCAGCAGGAAATTATCCAACATTAGCGATTCCACCCTTATTGGAGCCTGATGCGCAAGGCAACATTCAGGTCGTTATTCAGCAGGGCGTTTCGCAATTTGTTCCAGGAAAGCAAACGACGACATGGGGTTATAACGGTAATTTATTAGGCCCTGCAATTAGTTTGAAAAATGGACAAAATGTTAATATCAATATTATTAACAAACTGGCAGAAGACACCACGGTTCATTGGCACGGTTTAGAGATTTCAGGTGAGCAAGATGGCGGCCCTCAAGCGATAATCCAACCAGATACAAGCCGTAAAGTGAATTTTACGGTAAATCAAAGCGAAGCGACATGTTGGTTCCATCCTCATACTCATGGAAAAACCGGCTACCAAGTGGCGATGGGGTTAGCTGGTCTTGTATTAATTAAAGATGATGCCAGCACAAAACACGGCTTACCAAGCGATTGGGGTGTTGATGATATTCCTGTCATTTTGCAAGACAAACGCTTAAAAGATGATGGACAAATTGATTACCAGCTTGATGTGATGAGTGCGGCTGTGGGGTGGTTCGGTGACATCATGCTAACGAATGGTGCTGTTTATCCTAAACATGTTGCCCCGAAAGGTTGGCTGCGCTTAAGGCTATTGAATGGCTGTAATGCTAGAAGTTTAAATATATCCACCAGTGATGGACGTAAAATGTATGTCGTTGCGAGTGATGGTGGTTTATTAGCCGAGCCGATTGCGGTAACAGAATTACCTATCTTGATGGGAGAGCGTTTTGAAGTATTAATTGATGCCTCCGATGGTCGTGCATTCGATTTGGTAACTCTACCTGTCGGGCAAATGGGTATGACGATCGCACCATTTGACCAGCCTTTGCCAGTACTGCGTATTGAAACAACGTTGACGAAGGGAGAAGGTGACTTACCATCAACACTTGCAGCAATGTCTGCTATTCCTTCTCTTGCTGGCTTAAATCGCCGTCGTTTCCACTTAATGATGGATATGCGTTTGGACATGCAAGGCATGATGATGTTACGTGAAAAATATGGCGACCAAGCCATGGGTAACATGGGCGGTCATGGTGCAATGATGGGGAATATGAACCACGGTAACATGAATGCAAGTAATATGAATCATGGAAATATGAATGGCAAAATGGGAAGTGGCGGCCACTGTGGTACAGGTTCTGATGGTTTGGATATTCATAATGCGAATACTATTAATGGGCAAGTTTTCTCAATGACGCATCCCGCATTTAATGCCCCTATGAATCAGCAAGAAATTTGGGTCGTTTCAGGGCGTGGCGATATGATGTTGCACCCATTCCACGTCCATGGCACACGTTTTCGTATCCTAAAAGAAAACGGCCAAGCCGTAGCACCTCATCGCCAAGGGTGGAAAGATATTGTTAAAGTGGAAGGGCAGGTGAGTGAAATTTTAGTCGAGTTTAAACACCCTGCAACTCAACAGCACCCTTATATGGCCCATTGCCATCTTTTGGAGCATGAAGATACAGGAATGATGTTGGGCTTCACTGTCAGTTAACAGCAATATTTATTTTCAGAGAAAATGCAGTGTGAAATTTTAGCACTGTATTTTCCTTTATTAGTATATGCGTGCTGCCTATGTTAAAATTACGTGCTTTCCATTCCCATAGATGCGTAATAGAAGATGAAACATACCCTTGAAGTGATGATCTCTGAAGAAGAGATTGCTCAACGAATTAGTGAATTAGCCGATAAAATTAGTGCTCATTATCAAAAGCTTGATGGTGAATTAGTCCTTGTTGGTTTGCTGAAAGGTTCATTTATTTTTATGGCTGATTTATGCCGTAAGATTGATGTTCCTCATGAAGTCGATTTTATGACTGTTTCAAGTTATGGCAATGCGATGACATCGAGCCGTGATGTTAAAATTGTCAAAGATTTGGACGAAGATATCCGTGATAAACACGTATTAATCGTTGAAGATATTATCGACTCTGGTAATACGTTAAATAAAGTGCGTGAGATTTTCGAATTACGCGGGCCTAAATCTGTCGCTATTTGTACATTACTGGATAAACCTTCGCGCCGAGAAGTACAGGTTCCAGTTGAGTGGATTGGTTATTCTATCGAAGACAAATTTGTGGTGGGTTACGGTATCGACTACGCTCAACAATATCGTCATCTGCCTTATATTGGTCATGTAACGTTACTTGAAGATTAATATTCGGTAACCCGATAAAGAAGAGCCGTGCTTAGGCGGCTCTTCTTATTGTCGCTAGGCAGTATACTGTGGGGCGCTTTTCTTACCTTGTAATTTATTATCCGTAAGTCACTTAAAAATAAAAGACCGTATCTAATTAGTTGAGTGACAACGATAGATATGACCTTTTCATTGTCAGCCTTAAACGACCTCCTAAGGAGGTAGTGATTGACCCTGTGAGGCTATAGCCGGAAGGAAACCCATATTAAAAAACTACCTCTTACTCACCACAAGTAAAGAGGAAATAACATGGGTTTATACAGAAGTTCATCACATGTGTATTGGTGTTGCAAATATCATCTAGTTTGGATACCTAAATATCGTTATAAGATATTGAAAGATAAAGTAGGAAAAGAACTTTATAGAACAATTTATATTCTCTGCAATATGAAAGACTGTGAGTATTGAAGCTAAATGTTCAGCCAGACTATGTTCATTTAGTTGTAATGATCCCACCTAAACTATCAATATCAACACTGATGGGAGTCCTGAAAAGACGTAGTGCGATAAGGTTATATAATCGATTTCCACATATACGTAAGAAACTTTGGAGTAATCACTTTTGGGCTAGGGGATATTTTGCTGATACGGTGAGGGGTAATGAAGTCATCATTAGGCGTTATGTAAGGCATCAGGATAAAGTTGATCAAGAGCTCGACCAACAAATGGAATTATTGGAGGATTAATAAAGAATATAGCCCACTTATAGAGGGCTATATTTAAAGCCACCTCTTTTAGAGGTGGCATATATTAGATAAATCAATAAATTATATTATAACTATTTATTGATGATAACAGTACCGCCCGTGATTTTTCCATAAGAATTGGAAAGCAGAGGCGTGTTAACTTGAGTAGTACCATTTGAATTGATTCTACCATAGGCATTGTTGATGGAACTGTTGCCCTTAACTGTTAAATTAATACCTGCATTTATTGCACCATTATAGTTGGAAATTGAATTCGCTTGGATATTCATATTTCCTGCACTATTAATTTGAGCGTAGTTGTTAATAAGCTCATTGCTCAATGTTACATCAATATCAGCTTCACCAGGTGCAGGGAAAAGAGCATTCGTTTGAACGATACCTGAAGTATTATTCATCTGAATACCTTTAATTTTAATGTTGCCATTGTTGGTGACAATCCCCCCTTTTTGGCTTGGTAAACCAAGGTTATATGTGTATCGGCTAAAGTCAGACGAATTAGTATTACTGATATAATCAGCATTCATTACTAAGTTATTATCCGCTTTAATCAAACCATTAGAGTTGTTTAAATATTGAGAGATAAAGTTAAGGTTAAAGCCTTTAATATAACCAGCATTATTAACTAAATTATTAACTTTAAACGTCGATTTACCATTGTTAGAAGAGATAACACCATTATTTGTCAGTTTTGGTGAAGTAATATTCAATAATTTCTCACTGCTAATTACCGATTTACTATCATTAACGACTGAATTGTATGCAGTAATATCCATTCTGCCATTTTCAGTTTTCATGGTAGATGACAGGTTGTTTAAAATATTAGTATCGATAGTCATGCGGCGTTTTGCATAGAGCGCACTTGATGCTTTATTATCTAAACTTTTACCTGTGAAAGTAAAGTCTCTACCTGCTGAAATGATAGCTTGTTCATTGATGAGTCGATTAACGTTAAAAACAATATCTTGGCCAGCAGTAAATCTGTATTTACCATATTTACTATTGTTACCTGCCCAGTTGTAGATTGTATCTGCGTTAACATTAATGTTGCCTTTCTCAGCATGAATCAAGCCATTACTATTCTGGATGTCTTGTGCGGTATTGATGTTAACGTTTTGATTAGCTTTGATTAACCCATTATAGCGATTGAGTAAAGTACCATTTGAGGAAATATTAACATCACCATTAGAGGAGATAATTGTCCCATAATCATTACTAAAGGAATTAGTTGAATTAGCAGCTAAGTCAATGTTTCCTCTGCTTTGAATGGTTCCAGTATTATTTATAGCACCAGCTTTAACGTTTAATCCTTGATTACCCGCATTAATAACACCTTTATTAAAGAGACCTGTATTGGAATCATTAATATTAATGTTCATTTTTTCTGCGTTTAGGCTACCGTTTGCAGCGACAGTTACACCGTAATTTTTCTGATTATAAGGCCCGGTAATACTAGAGATTATATTACCATTTGCATCATAAAAATTAGAACCGGTTGTAATGTTTAGTTCATTTGCTTTAACGTTGCCGTTAACAAGTACAGCGCGAGAGATAAAATCAACAACGCTGTTAGATGTCAGGTTATTATTAACTGTAATTTCGCCTTTAGAGACATTGTAGCCAACTAAGTTTTGACCAACAACAATAGGTGTTCCTGTAACAAATGCACCACGTGTAGCGTTGATGAAGCCACAGCTGTTACATGTAATACCCGATGCATTAGCTACAATAACTTGAGCTGCATTTCCAGCAACTTCCATCATACCATTAATAGTTGTCATGCTGTTGCCGATAACTTCATTTAAGATAACTGAAGCCTCTTTACCAGCAGTAATATTATCATTTCCAAAAATATTACCCCCTAAAAGGGTATCAGTTGCAGTGCTACTGTTATTAAAAATAACGCCTTTTTCGTTCACATTAAAACTTTGATAGGTGTTATGGGAAATACCACTGTCTGTTGGTTTTTTGATGTGAATGATATTTAAACCGTTTGGTTTATAAATGATACCTGTACCGTCTAAACTATAGGTTCCATTCGTATCATAGCTACTAATACCTGGAGCATAAAGGGTTGTTATATAATCAGATCTGAGTTTACCATAATAGTTATTAATATTACTTGCTGATTTAATATCCAAACGGCCTCCCGCATAGATATCACCTTTATAGTTATTTAGCCCTTTAGCATCAATATTGATTCCGCCATAACTAATTAACTGTCCATTATTGTTATCTAGTTCATTAGTTAATTTAAACTCCATTCCACCACTTGTTGCTGCTTTTTCTGATGAGGAACTTTTAAATAATCCAAAATAGTTAGAAACCTTATTACCAGTAACTGTAATTCCGGAATTTAATGCTTCAATACCACCAACTTTGTTTGTTAAAGCAAATCGAGATGCAACAGAAGAGAAATTATTAGAGTTTAAGTTGCTTAAATGACCAACATTTAATGTCATGTCGTTATATGAGCGAATATATCCACCATTGTTGCTTAGAGTATTAGCGGTAACTTTAAGTGTTTTTCCGTCAATGAAACCTTGTGTGTTACTTATATTATTAGAAGTAATAGTTAAGTTATCACCAGCAATAGACCCACCGTTATTTTCAAGGTTGTCAATCTTGATGTTAGAAGCATAAGTTGGGACTGGTACTGTATTTGGTACATTAGTAGGTGAAACAATTTTACCTGCATTGATTAATTTTGCAGAAGTGATATTTAATCCACGGCCGCTACTAATGGTAGATTTTGCATCATTATTAATATATTTAGTAATATTATAATCAGATTTTGCATTTTTTGCTGTAATAGATGATGATTTGTTGGTTAATATATCAGCATCAACTTTTATTCTACGTTGTGCGGTTACTGCAGAATTTGTATTTTCTAACCCTGAATTTAGCGTTAAATTAATATCTCTTCCAGATTCAATTCTTGCATTTTCATTAATGATTCGGCTGGCTTTGATATTAATATCTCTACCTGCAATAATTCTATCTTCAACGTGGCTATTAGCTGTATTTCGCCACTGATAGAGTGTATCAGTTAAATCAATATTAATATCACCAGTTTCGGCTTTGATTATACCATCACCATTTTGAAGCGTTTCACCTGAAATACTTACATTGTTTTTAGCTTGAATGGAACCTTTATAGCGGTTAAATACTGAGGAATTACCTGCGAGACTAATGCTGCCATCTGTTGAGATGATTTTTCCACCATCGTTGTTGATGAAACCACCGGAATTAATATCAACGTTAATATTTTTTCTAGCAGTAATTATGGCATCATTGCTAATACCTGAGGCTTTTACATCAATATTACCGTTAGATCGAATTCTATTTCTTTTATTAGATAGCCCACCATTAGAAGAGATAGATAAACCATCATTACCAGCAGAAATAATGCCCTGATTACTAACGCCAACCCCCATTTCGGTAGAAACAAGGGTAATTTTATCTGCGTACATACCACCTAAAGATGAAACATCAATTGCGACAGAAGGGCGGCTACCTGTACCGGGAACAGAAGATAATACTTCACCATTAGCATCGACAAAGTTATTTCCCGTAACAACTTTGATTTCTTTTGCTGCTAATTGACCATTAATAATTGCTGAACGAGCAATTAGTTCAGTTGGAGAATTAGACGTTAAGTTTTTATTAACGATAATTTGGCCTTTAGAAACGTTATAGCCAAGAATTTCTCCGTTAGTAACAATTGGCTTACCCGTTGTTAGAGTCGCACTTTCTGTATTAATGAAGCCGCATGAGTTACATGTAATACCTGATGGGTTAGCAACAATAACTTGTGCTTTTTTCCCTGCAACTTCAACCATACCATTTAGCGTTGTTGCATTATTAGAGTTAACCTCATTAAGGATAACTTTTGCTTCACCACCCGCTAAATTAAGGTTTCCGTTAATCATTCCACCTAACTGAGTATTAACGTTATCTTTACTGTTGTTTAAAATGACTCCCTTATTATCAACATCGAATTTGTTGTATATATTGTGAGAAACCCCTTTGTCACTAGCTTTATTTATATTAACAATTGTTGGGCCATTGTGCTGATTGATTACTCCAGCACCGTTAGTATTAATTATTTCGCCATGAGCCATTGAAGTCATCCCTAAAATTGCAGAGACGCATAAGACGATAGGCTTTAGCTTTAATGTATGATTAGAAGACCCACTTTTAATAGGCTGACTCATAGAAATATCCCTAAATATGATTTGAAGTTAATATATGTAAATTAACAATACCCCATTATAACACTTGAATTATGATTGAAATTTAAAATAAGTATATTTAAAAATACTTATTCAAAGTCCGGTTTTTTATTTCAAAATAAAATATCATCAATGAGTTTTTCGTGGTTGAATATATATTTCTTGAGGTTAATTTCTTTGTAATCAACAAATAAGCTTCACTCTGCTTCAGGATAAATATGTATCAATACTTAAATTAATATGCGTATAAATATAATTACAACAATTGTTAATCATGAGTTTTTTTGGATTGATATTTTCATTTTAATTTAAAAGAAATGAAAATATATTTTATAATTTAATTACGCTATTTTTGGATTTAATTGGTAAAAAGCTCTTAAATGTAAGAGCTTTTTATTTTTAGTTTAATTTATTTTTTTTGAGTTAATGTTGAAATAGCTTCACGGTAACATAACTCAAGTTTTTCTCGGCTGTCTGCAGTAATATGTAAGTCGTGTAACCGGCCATTATTAATCCCATATACCCAACCGTGGATCATCACTTTTTGGCCACGTTTCCATGCAGACTGCATGATGGTTGAATGCCCTAAGTTATAAACTTGCTCAACAACATTTAACTCACATAAACGGTTAAGACGCTCACAAGGCTTTAATTCACCCAACATAGAGCTATGTCTGTACCAAATATCTCTTATGTGTAATAGCCAGTTATTAATTAAGCCAAGTTCGGTATTATCAACCGCCGCTTCAATACCACCACAGCCATAGTGGCCGCAAATAATAATGTGCTCAACTTGTAAGACATCAACCGCATATTGAATGACAGATAAACAGTTTAGGTCAGTGTGAATGACTAAGTTGGCAACATTACGGTGCACAAAAAGGTCCCCAGGTGCCGCGTTAATGAGTTTTTCTGCAGGTACTCGGCTGTCAGAGCAGCCTATCCATAAGAATCTCGGCTTTTGTGCTTTTGATAATTCCTTGAAGAATTCGGGGTCTTGTTCATTGACTGATGCTGACCATGCTTCATTGTTAGCAAACAGCTCTTCGATTTTTCTCATCATGACTTATAGCCTAGTTGTGTTACTTTGCGATAAAATCTTATACAACATTTATTGATTAATTAATAATTAGTTATACTAATTTTAATGCCCTTATGATGAACCTGTCTTTTAGACAAGACAACCCTAAATTTATAACATATTGAATTATATTGTATAAACTAATTATCTCTTTTCTGCATAACATAGAGCAGAAAAAAGTGGCATCATGGCGATATATTGCCTTCAAACCGTTCTAAGAATAAAGGTTTTTTTTACATATGACATATGCACTTGAGTTATCGCAGTTAACCAAAACCTACCCAGGTGGTGTGAAAGCCCTGAAAGGGATTGATCTGAGCGTTGAAGACGGTGACTTTTACGCATTGTTGGGACCAAATGGTGCGGGTAAATCAACTACAATAGGGATCATTAGCTCGCTGGTAAACAAAACAAGCGGGTCTGTAAAAGTATTTGGTTATGATTTAGAAAAACAAGTTGTGCAAGCAAAGCAGCAACTTGGATTAGTGCCTCAAGAGTTTAATTTCAATCCATTTGAAACGGTATTACAAATTGTCCTTAACCAAGCCGGTTATTATGGGGTTACGCGTTCTGTTGCGGTACAACGTGCAGAGCAGTACCTAACCCAACTTGATTTATGGGAAAAGCGTGATGAGCGGGCACGTAATTTGTCTGGTGGTATGAAACGCCGTTTAATGATAGCCCGTGCATTGATGCACCAACCAAAGCTATTAATTTTGGATGAACCCACGGCGGGTGTTGATATTGAGCTTCGTCGCTCAATGTGGACATTTTTAAAGAATCTTAACGCTCAGGGGACGACAATCATTTTAACCACTCACTATTTGGAAGAGGCTGAAATGTTGTGCCGTAATATTGGCATTATTCAACATGGTGAATTAGTTGAAAATACTAGTATGAAGCAATTACTGAGCCAATTAGAATCAGAAACCTTTATTTTTGATTTAATGCCAAAAAGTCCGATCCCTCAATTATTAGGGTATGAATCACGTTTGATAGATACTTCAACACTTGAGGTAGATGTTAAAAGAGAGCAAGGTCTAAATAGTGTTTTTAGCCAATTCAGTGAGCAAGGTGTTCAGATTTTAAGTATGCGAAATAAAGCAAACCGGTTAGAAGAGTTATTTGTTAACTTAGTCAAAAGAGAAAGTAATGCAACCGAGAAGGAGATTGCAAGATGATCTCATTATATTGGGTCGCATTAAAAACTATTTGGATAAAAGAAGTCACGCGGTTTGGCCGTATTTGGATACAAACATTGTTACCACCAGTGATCACAATGTCGCTGTATTTTGTGATTTTTGGTAATTTAATTGGTTCAAGAATTGGTGATATGGGCGGTGTGGATTATATGCAGTTTATCGTCCCCGGGCTGATCATGATGGCGGTGATCACTAATTCATATTCAAATGTTTGTTCTTCTTTCTTTGGTTCTAAATTTCAGAAAAATATTGAAGAATTACTCGTTGCCCCTGTTCCGACGCATATTATTATCGCAGGTTTTGTTGGTGGTGGTGTTGCTAGAGGGATTTTAGTCGGCTTTCTCGTTACATTGGTATCGTTATTTTTTATTCCCTTGCAAGTGCATTCATGGGCAATGGTAGTCATAACATTATTACTAACCGCAATTGTGTTTTCCCTTGCCGGTCTATTAAATGCCATCTTCGCTAAGACATTTGATGATATTAGTATTGTTCCTACCTTTGTATTAACACCATTAACGTATTTAGGTGGTGTGTTTTATTCGTTGTCATTGCTCCCACCGTTTTGGCAAGCCGTCTCTAAACTGAACCCAATTGTGTATATGATCAGCGGCTTTCGTTATGGTTTTCTGGGAATAGCCGATGTTTCTATCGCGATTACGTTAGGCGTCTTAATGATTTTCTTAGTCGTCTTTTATGCATTAACATGGTTTTTGATTGAGCAAGGTAGAGGCTTAAGAAGTTAAATTTTGGGCTGAAATTGTGTAAAAAACGGCTTTTGGTACTTAGCGTAATCAAAAGCCGTTTTTTATTGAGATGTATATAAATGGCAATACTAATCAAATTGTTGGATAAATAAAATCCAACATTATGCCACTTGAACAGGGACTGCTTTTGCGATGCGACTCATTTTATTGTTTTCATCAAAATAAGCCACTTTTGGCTTATGTAGGCGCGCATCTTCATCTTCCATTTGTACATAAGAACAAATAATCAGCTTATCACCAACCGCAGCACGGCGTGCAGCAGCACCATTTACTGAGATAATTTTTGAACCGCGCTCGCCAGAAATCGCGTAGGTTGAAAAACGTTCGCCATTATCAACGTTGTAAATATCAATGGCTTCGTATTCAAGGATCCCAGCTGCATCCATGAAGTCCTGATCTATCGCACATGAGCCTTCATAGTGTAGGTCTGCTTGTGTAACCGTGACGCGATGGAGTTTACCTTGTAACATTCTTCTTAACATTTTTTTCTTCCTCATTTGGCTCACAGCGTTGTTGGTGGCGCTCACTCGCCCTAGTCACATACTTATGTGCTCCTAAGGACTCGCTTACTTACCGCCTAGCTGTGAACCAAATGAGTTTGAAAAATAAAAGCCATTCGGAACACAGACATTGAATTAACGCTATAAACACTGTAATTGCAGTGTGTTATTTCATTTTTATAATTGATTTATTTTTATGCAATATCGCGTTGCAGGTCAACTTGTAAATTATCAATAAGACGCGTTTGACCTAACCATGCAGCCATTAAAATAACCGCACGTTTACTGGACTCACCAAGTGGTAATAATGTATCTGCATCGCGAATAAATAGCTCATCAGGGGTAAAACCGGCTTCACGTAAGCTATTATTCATCTCTTCGATAATAACTTCAGATGCGTTAGGCTCAGCGACTAATTTTTCACCCGCTTGTTGCATAATTTGAAACAGTTTAGGCGCTATTTTTAGCTCTTCTGCTGACAAATTATTGTTACGTGAACTCAGTGCTAGGCCATTTTTAGCTCTAACCGTTGGGACACTAACAATTTGAGTATCAAATGATAAGTCAGAAACTAATTTGCGAATTAATTGCAACTGTTGGTAATCTTTTTCACCAAACAAGGCAATATCTGGCTGAACTAAGTTGAACAGCTTAGTGATAACCGTTGCGACACCTCTAAAATGACCGGGACGGCTTGCGCCTTCTAACATGGTCGATAACTCAGGAACTTCAACAAAAGTCTGTTTTTCCATCCCTTCTGGGTAGAATTCTTGCGGGGAAGGTGCAAAAACTAAATTGATATCACGACGCTTTAATTTTTCGCAATCTTCTTGCAAAGTTCGTGGGTAATTGGCTAAATCAGATTGCCTATCAAATTGCATTGGGTTCACGAATACACTGGCAATCACAATATCAGCCTGTTTTTTCGCTTGGTCAATGAGTGTTAAGTGACCATCGTGTAAATTACCCATCGTTGGGACAAGTGCAATACGTTTACCTTCTTGTTTCCAACGACGAATTTCACGGCGTAAGATAAGTGCCGTTTCAACGATAAGCATACGTGTGTTCCTTATAATTACTGGCATCAATTAAGAAAAAGAATGTGCTTCACTTGGGTAAATGCCATCTTCCACTTCTTGGATATACATACGAATAGCATCATGAAGGTTGCCTGCTTGAGCTAAAAAGTTTTTAGCAAATTTAGGCGCTCGTGCGGTAATACCCAGTGCATCATGCATAACAAGGATTTGTCCATCAGTTCCATTTCCTGCGCCAATACCAATCACCGGTAATAGCAGTTCTTCAGAAACATGACTTGCTAAGGCAGTTGGAACACATTCGAGAACCAATAATTGGATACCTGCATTTTCTAATGCAATTGCATCTTTGAGTAATTGATTTGCCGTGACCTCATCGCGTCCTTGGACTTTATAACCGCCAAGAACGTTTACTGCTTGAGGTGTTAAACCTAGATGACCACACACAGGAACAGAGCGTTCTCCTAGCATTTTTACGGTATCACATAACCAGCTGCCACCCTCAATTTTCACCATGTTTGCACCCGCTTGCATCAAAATTGCTGCATTAGAACAAGCTTGTTCTGGTGTGGCGTAACTCATGAATGGCATATCTGCAATAATGAAGGCGTTTGGTGCACCTTTGCGAACGCATCGGGTGTGGTAAGCAATTTGCTCGACGGTCACAGGTAAAGTAGATGATTCACCTTGGATCGTCATTCCCAGTGAGTCTCCAACGAGCATCACCTGAATACCTTGCTCATAAAATAATTGAGCAAAGCTTGAGTCATAGGCTGTCATGGTTGCAAATTTGTGTTTGTCTTTTTTAAACTGACATAAATCAGCCAGAGAAATTGGTTTCATTATAATAACCTCCGGAAATGATCTCCCTGCGACCATACCTCATAAGAGGTTGAACATTTTAGGCTGGAATATCCCAAAACGTTAGGCCATTTCGAGGGACTTGTGTGAGTCTTTCTGAAAGCTTTTCGCCATCAGGAAAAACAAGGGAAGGGGCGATTTCGCTAAGCGGATACAACATAAACTCACGCTCTTTTAGCCCATAATGTGGAACGATTAACCGTTCAGTATTGATGATACGGTTACCAAAAAGCATGATATCGAGGTCAAGCGTTCGTGGCCCCCAACGTTCCTCTTTGCGTACACGGCCAAGCTCAAGTTCGATTTTTTGTGTATGGTTAAGAAGAACTTCAGGCTCAAGGCTTGTTTCTAGTAGCACAGCCAGATTCAAAAAATCTGGCTGGTCCTGTGGGCCTAATGGTTTGGTTCGATAAACAGAAGAGGTAGAAACAACGCGGCTATTAGGAATAGCATCTAATGCTGCAATAGCTTGCTGTGCCTGTAGCAGCGGCTCACCAAGGTTACTTCCTACAGCAATATAGACTTGTTCCATTGTATTCTCTCTATCTATTATGACTTATTCGGCCGGCGCGCGCCGGTTCCACCTTGTGATGAACGTGGGCGATGGCGGCGGCGAGTAGGGGCACTACCTAATTCCGAAATCATTTCACGCTGTTTGATATTATTCGCTTGTTGAAAATCAGTCCACCATAACGCTAACTCTTGTAACTCGTTGCGGTGCTCAACATTGGCTCTTAATTCTAATAAATCAAACGCTGCACGGAATTTTGGGTGCTCCATGAGTTTATTTGCGCGACGACCTTGGCGGCGAGGTAAGCGTAATTGCAATAACCAAATATCACGCATAGTGGTTGTAATGCGTTTTGGGATCGCAATCGAGCGGCACTGTTCATCTAATATATCATTCATTGCCAGCGCAAAGGCGTCGTAATAGGCCAACCCGCCTTCTTGAGATAGCTTCTCAGCATGCTCAGTAACTGGATACCATAACATAACAGCAAATAAAAAAGCAGGGTTAACACGCTTATCATTTTTTAGTCTGAAATCAGTATTTTTGAGGACTTGCTCAATGATTTTTTCCATTGGCGAATCACTGTTATCAGTAAATCGGCTTGCGACAACAGGGAAAAGTTGCTCAAACAAACCATATTTTTTGAGCATTTTATAAGTCGCGTAACCTTGGCCTGCTTGGAGTAATTTGAGTGATTCTTCAAATAACCGAGCAGATGGAATTTCTCTCAATAAATGAGCGAGTTGGTAAATTGGCTCTGCGGTTTTCGGCTCGATGCTCATATTTAATTTGCAGGCAAAACGTACCGCTCTTAGCATTCTGACTGGGTCTTCACGATAGCGCGTTTCAGGGTCACCAATTAAACGAATAACGCCAGCTTTGAGGTCTTTCAAACCATTAACGTAGTCACGTAATGTGAAGTCTTCAATATTGTAATATAGGCTATTAACGGTGAAGTCCCGACGAATCGCATCTTCCTCAATAGAACCAAAGATGTTGTCGCGTAACAACATACCGTTTTGCGCTTGTGCAGATAAGTTTTTGTCATCTGACACATTTTGGTCATGGTGGCCACGGAAAGTTGCAACTTCAATAATTTCGGGGCCAAACATAATATGGGCTAGACGGAAACGACGACCAACTAGACGGCAATTACGAAATAATTTGCGGATCTGCTCAGGTGTTGCGTTCGTAGTTATATCGAAGTCTTTAGGCTTTTGGCCTAAAAGCAAATCACGCACACCACCACCCACTAAGTAGGCTTCAAAGCCACTTTTATTTAAGCGGTACAGTACTTTTAATGCATTGTCACTAATATCACTACGCGAAATAGGATGTTCGGAACGCGGGATAACAGTAATGTTTTCGTCGTTTACGGTTGTCATTGTAGGGCGCTTCTCAGGTGTTGAATCGGCACGTTGAGATTGACGAACCGTTTTTTTAATAGTGGCTGTTTTATGGGGTTGAGCGGTGTTCTGCTCTTTAGATGCGGTTTGCGCATGAGCAGAATGAGTGACTGGCCTTTTACCGGCTGCCTGTATATCTCGCGAAGTATCACGATGTTGTTCTACATCTTCAGGGGATGCGTCTGTATTGCGAGATAAAATATTACGGCAGAAATTTGCTACTCGGTTAAAAATAGTACACCTCGATGTCATTACCAATATTCATTAAACAAAAATAAGCGGCTAATCATAGCTCACAGAAGTTTCTTTGAGAATGGTTAAACGAATAAAAGTCATCTCTAATTATAAACGTTACCAATAAAATTTACGCAAAATAATAGCTCAAAAAGCGATCTCACTATAGAAGTATAGGTTTAGAAGCCTTATTTTAAGCGCTTTTTTGTTGTTAGAGGATTATTCAACTTCAAACTATGGGGTTAAATAACAGCCTAATCTATCTCCGTAAAAAATTACGTGAAAGTAAATGTTTATCTTACTTAAAAGAGCACGGTAGGACGTTATCGCCAACCAATTGGCAAAAAGATGCGGGAAGGATAGATTTTATGTGATAGCTAACGCAAGGAATAAGCTCTGAGTGGAACATAACAGAATGTAACGTTTCCTTGTAACGGCGCAGTAATATGCGCCGTTCAGGACTCCATATAGACACTAGCCAGCCATTTGCTTTTCGCGAATTTCAGCTAATGTTTTACAGTCGATACATAAATCAGCGGTAGGACGGGCTTCCAAACGGCGGATACCAATTTCTACACCACATGATTCACAATAGCCAAAGTCGTCATCTTCAACTTTTTTCAGCGTTTTTTCGATTTTCTTAATCAGTTTACGTTCACGGTCCCGGTTACGTAATTCAAGGCTGAATTCTTCTTCCTGAGCGGCTCTATCAACGGGGTCTGGAAAGTTAGCTGCCTCATCTTGCATATGAGTAACAGTCCGGTCCACTTCATCTCTGAGTTGATTGCGCCATGCTTCGAGAATGAGCTTAAAATGCGCCAACTGGGCCTCGTTCATGTACTCTTCGCCAGCTTTTTCATGATAGGGTTCAACCCCAGCAATGGCGAGAATGCTTAAGGACGATGTCTTACGTTTTTGCCCTTCTTGCATAATGCTTCTCCTACACACGCAAATTTTACAAAAACCCCAAGGGGGAAAAATTAAGGTCGCTATAAATAGCAGAAGACTGCGCTCTTGGCAATCGTTCCTGCAATGAGTTTTGTAATGCTGTGAGGGCGAGCGTGTTTATTCCCTTTTTAGCGCCCAGAACTCTGCGGCCTCGTATAAAAAACGGTTAAAAAAACTTTATTTAATAGAGTTAAAGTGAATCTGCTTACTTAACACCATTTGTTGAATAGTTATATCAGCTTGATAACAAAGCACTTCAACACCACTTTGTCTCGCTTCCTCCAATAAGAGCGCATATTGTTTATCAATATGTGCCGCTGCAGATGCTACGTGAATACCTGTGTGTAAAGCAACAAACAATAGTATGGCTCTTTTTCCTTCTTTCGCAATATGCATGAGCTCTCTTAAATGCTTTTGGCCTCTAAGTGTCACTGCATCAGGAAAGAACCCCTGATTATTTTCTAGTAAAGTTACTGATTTTACTTCGATAAAGCAATCTGGTAATCCATTTTGCGTGAGATAGAAATCGATTCGGCTATTTTCTGTGCCATATTTAACTTCAGACTTTATTACGCTGTATTCGGATAATTCTGGAATGTGTTTTTCGGCTAAGGCTTGTGCAACTAATTGGTTCGCACGAAGGGTATTAATGCAAATAAAGTGGCCATTTGTGGTTTGGGTTAACTCCCAACTATACGGATACTTGCGTTTTGTATTATTGGACGTCGAATACCAGATGGTATCACCAGGGGTAGCACAACCTGTCATAGCGCCTGTATTCGCACAGTGAATTGTAATTTCTTCACCGCTCGGTAAAGTAACATCAGCCAAAAAGCGCTTGTAACGCTTAATCAGAGTAGCTGGTTGTAAGGCGGGTTCAAATTCCATGGGATCTCCGCTATCGTTGTCGGTAATATGCTTACTGGCAAAAGAGGCTAATGCTACAATGTCTGACAGTAAAAGTTAAATACATGGAGTGATAACCTCAGTGTTACCGATATTCGAAGTTTGTGAGGACATACTTACCGCGTTAGTCGCTTCACCTCAAGTTTTGCTTCATGCACCTACAGGTGCAGGTAAATCAACGGTTTTACCGTTAGAAATATTAAAAAGTGGGGTTATTGATGGGCGGGTTATTATGTTGGAACCCCGTCGCTTAGCGGCACGTTCAGTAGCGGCTCGCCTCGCACAGCAACTTGGTGAAGATATCGGTCATACCATCGGTTTACGCATGCGCTCTGAAACTAGAGTTAGTCGCCACACGCGTCTTGAAGTCGTGACAGAAGGCGTACTGACCCGCTTACTGCAAAATGACCCAATGCTTGAAGGGGTTAGCTTAGTCATTTTAGATGAGTTTCATGAACGAAATTTACAGGCAGACTTAGGTCTCGCTTTGTTAATTGATTCACAGCAAGCCTTACGTGAAGATTTACGTATTCTATTGATGTCAGCGACATTGGATAATCAAGGGCTGAATCAGTTGTTTCCTGATGCTCCAGTTATCACCTCACAAGGGCGTACGTTCCCCGTAATACGTGAATATTATCCGATTAACCCAAATAATCTCTTCCATAAAGAAGTGGCGCTAGCGGCTTGGCAGTTATTGCAACAAGAGCACGGGTCTTTATTATTATTTCTTCCAGGTATGGGGGAAATCGAGAAAGTAAGAGCAGAGCTCGCTTTGATGGTTAGTGAGGACATACTTTTATGTCCTTTATACGGAGCACTATCTCTACAGGCTCAGCAACAGGCGATACAGCTGGCACCAGAAGGAGTGCGAAAGGTCGTATTAGCCACCAATATTGCGGAAACCAGTTTAACGATTGAAGGGATCCGCCTTGTGATGGATAGTGGTCTTGAACGTGTGGGTCAGTTCAACCCACGAACAGGACTAACAAAACTAGTTAAACAGCGAATTAGCCAAGCGTCGATGGCACAACGTGCAGGCCGAGCAGGCCGTTTGGAAGAAGGTGTTTGCTGGCACTTATTCAGTGAAGAGCAGGCTGAGCGTGCGGCACAATTTAGCGAGGCCGAAATTGCACAAAGTGACTTGAGCAGCTTATGGTTATCTTTATTACAATGGGGTTGTCACGATGCCGCACAGCTGAATTGGCTGACTTTACCCCCTAAACCGGCAATATCAGCGGCAAAAAATTTACTTGGCAAATTAGGTGCTATTGATGCAGCAAACAAGTTAACGCCTTTTGGGCAGCAGATGGCGGAGTTAGGCAGTTCAGTACGAACAGCGGCAATGTTATGTAAAGCACAACAAAGCCAAAATCAGTCTGTTATCCAATTAGCTGCGCTGTTGGTGGCGATTATCGAGGAACCACCTCGTCAACAAGATGCGGATCTTCGTTATTATATAGAAAGGCCAACTGAGGGGTGGTGCAAGAGAGCATCAGCACTTTGCGAACACAAAGTGTTGAGTACCATTGGTCAGCAAGATGCGCTAATTAGTGAGTGGTTACCAACGTTGTTAGCTGTGGGTTTTCCCGATCGCATTGCGAAATCTCGAGATAACCAACATCGCTATCAATTAGCGAGTGGTTTAGGGGCTATATTGGATGAATCGGATAGGCTAATGGGAGAGTCGTGGTTGATGGTGGTGTCTTTATGGCAACCCGAAAATATGGCTGATGCGCGTATTTCCTTGGCTTACCCTATTGAAATTGACAGATTACAAGCAGATTGCCCATCTTTATTTAACACTCAAGAAACGGTCGAATGGGATGAACAAAAAGGGACCTTATTAGCTTGGAAACGCTTGCAATGTGGTCAATTAGTAGTGAAATCAGAACGTTTGAGCAACCCTGATAAGGCTGAGATTCGCCAAGCGCTGGTTTATTGGTTGAAGCAAAATGGCTTGCAGCAGTTAAATTGGCAGGAAGATGCTTTGCAATTGTGTATTCGCTGCATGCTAGCTAAGCGGCATTTTCCTGATATTGTTTTTCCTGATTTTGATGATATAGCGCTATTAGATTCGTTAGATGAATGGCTTGAACCTTATCTTGATGGCATAACAAATAAGCAAAAACTACAGCAGATTGATTTAGCCTCTTTATTAATCAATCGATTAGATTGGCAGCAGCAACAGTGGTTAGAAAGTATGTTTCCGAAGACCTATCGAGCGCCATCTTTACATGATGTAAGTATTCACTATTCGTTAGATAAGCCACCAGTGATAGCTATTCGTATGCAAGAGATGTACGGGGAAAAAGCGAACCCGACAGTAGCACAAGGGAAAATTCCTATTACGCTCTCTTTGCTTTCTCCTGCGATGCGGCCATTGCAGATTACACAAGACCTTGGCGTATTTTGGCAGGGCAGCTATAAAGAGATACAAAAAGAGATGAAAGGGCGTTATCCAAAGCATTTATGGCCGGATGACCCTGCAAATA
The DNA here is from genome assembly GCF_033688165.1 of Providencia sp. PROV048. Lineage (NCBI taxonomy): Bacteria > Pseudomonadati > Pseudomonadota > Gammaproteobacteria > Enterobacterales > Morganellaceae > Providencia > Providencia sp. PROV048. The sequence continues at coordinate 1,145,097 of NZ_CP096360.1, forward strand.
CTGCGCCAACGAGACAAACAAAAAAAGCGATGATGGGTGCGAAATAACCTATTTTTGTGCTCTAATAGCGGGTTTCCTCATTCAGGCTATCGATGCGTTAACCTGAGTAAGGAAATGTAATTAAGAGCTTTCTTTGGTGAAATCTCTGAGGTTATGAGCCAAAATTAACCACTAAATTGGCGTAACTAGTGAGTTATTAAGTTATTTTGTCATGTGATATGGAGTGACCATGTCAGGTAAAGATTTTGAACCGATCGGCAGACGTAATAAAAAAACTGCTGGGAAAAAACAGTCTTCATCTCGCCGCCGTAGAGACCGCGATGACTATGACGATGAAGATTTATTTGAAGATGATGATATTGATGAACAATATCTCGATGATGAAGACGAAGAAGAGCAAATGGCTAAAAAAGGCTCAAAAAAGAACAAGCCTCGGAAGGTAAAAAGTAAATGGCGTTGGTTTTGGCTGCTAGTCAAACTGATGATCGTGTTTGCTGTTTTACTCGCGGCATATGGTTTTTATTTAAACCAACAAATTAAAGAACGTCTCGATGGTAAGGTTTGGGATTTACCCGCCGCAGTATACGGCCGGATGGTTAATCTTGAACCGGGCATGGACTACAGCCAGGCTGAAATGGTTCGCCTGCTTGAAGGTATGCAATACCGTAAAGTGAGTAAAATAACGACATCGGGCGAATTTGTAGTACGCGGTAATAGTATCGAAATCTTACGCCGGCCGTTCAATTTCCCTGATCAAAAAGAAGGGCAAATACTCGCGCGTATGGTGTTTGATAATAACGCGTTGAGCAAAATTGAAAATATGGAAAACGGCCGCTCATTTGGCTTTTTCCGCTTGGACCCGAAACTGATCACGATGATGCAGTCGGCGAATAATGAGCAACGGTTAGTTTTACCGATATCTGACTTCCCTGAGTCCTTAGTTAAAATCTTACTAGAAACCGAAGATCGAAACTTTTATGAGCACGATGGGGTCAGTTTGTACTCTATTGGCCGTGCTGTTGTTGCTAACTTAAGTGCAGGACGCTCTGTTCAAGGGGGAAGTACCTTAACTCAGCAGTTGGTCAAAAATCTTTTTTTGACCAATGAACGGACATTAAAACGTAAAGCCAATGAAGCGTACATGGCGGTTTTACTGGACTACAACTACAGCAAAGAGCGTATTTTAGAGCTGTATTTAAATGAAGTCTTTTTAGGCCAAAATGGTAATGATGAAATTCGAGGTTTCCCATTAGCGAGCTTGTATTACTTTGGTCGTCCAATCAACGAACTAAGTTTTGATCAACAGGCGTTATTAGTCGGTATGGTGCAAGGGGCGTCAACGTATAACCCTTGGACTAAGCCACAAAATGCAATTAAACGCCGTAATATCGTACTGAAAATCTTGGAAACACGCGGTGTGATTGACCAAGAAATGTATCAGGTACTGAGCGCAAGGCCTCTCGGTGTGAAAAATAAAGAAGGGCTAGTGGCTTCTCAACCTGCCTTTATGCAAATGGTTCGTTTAGAACTCAATGAAAAATTGGGCGATAAAGTTAAAGAACTCTCTGGTGCGAAAATTTTTACCACTCTAGATCCTGTGGCTCAAACTGCGGCTGAAAATGCAGTTGAGAATGGTGTCGCTGATTTACGTAAATCTCGTAAATTAGATGACATAGAAGGGGCAATGGTGGTAGTTGACCGCATTAATGGCGAAGTACGCGCTATGGTTGGTGGTTCTCAGCCCCAATATTCAGGGTTTAACCGTGCGTTAAATGCACGGCGCAGCATTGGTTCTCTGGCAAAACCTCCGGTATACCTCGCTGCACTAAGTGAACCGGACCGTTTTCGTTTAAATACATGGTTAAAAGATGAGCCACTAACAGTAAAAGTCGGGAATCAAAACTGGAGCCCAAGAAACTACAGCCGTAATTTCAACGGCCGTATGATGTTAGTTGACGCTTTGGCAAAATCACAAAATATCCCAACGGTAAACTTAGGGCTAGAGGTTGGTTTAGACCAAGTGTTTAATACTTTTGTACGCTTAGGAGCTCCTGCGGCTGCCATGGAAAAAGTTCCTGCGATGTTATTAGGTGCAGTTAACCTAACACCAGCGGAAGTTGCTCAAGTTTATCAAACCATTGGTGGTGACGGTAATCGTGCGAAATTATCTGCATTGCGTTCTGTTATTGATGGAGATGGCAATGAAATTTACCAAAGCTACCCATCAGCAGAGCGAGCAGTACCTTCCCAAGCGGCATACCTCACATTGTATGGTATGCAGCAAGTGGTTAAACAAGGTACGGGCAGAGTCTTATTGACCAAATACGCCAAGTATAATTTAGCCGGTAAAACAGGGACAACTAACGATCTACGCGATAGCTGGTATGCAGGTATTGATGGCAAAGAAGTGGCGATTGTGTGGGTTGGCCGTGATAATAACGGTCCAACACAATTAACAGGGGCGACAGGCGCACTGAAAGTGTACCAACGCTACTTAGATAACCAAGCGCCATTAGCACTTATCAACCGTGCACCAGAGGGCATTGTTGATATGCAAGTCACTGCTGACGGCCAATTAAGTTGCTCAAACTTCGGCGGCGGTAGAATGTTGCCGATTTGGACAGATAACCCAGAAGGGATATGCCAAGCGTCAGAAGAGCAAGCCCCGGTCTGGGACTTAAATGGTAATAATGGCGAGCAACAAGATGATGCGCCGGATTGGGTTAAGGATATGTTTGGCAATAATCCCTAAATTCTCGTCATATTTCAAGTTGTGACTGTGTTGGCTTCATTCGTCAACCCTAGTCACATACTTGTGTATGCTCCTAGGGATTTCCTCATTTGCCGCCTTGCCACAACTCGAACTATTTAGAGAATTAATTAGTTGGCGAATTGCTTATTTGAAAGGCTAATTATTTGAATGCTAATTAGTTAGGGAATTGTGGTGTAAGGCTTTTCTCGTCATATTTCAAGTTGTGACTGTGTTGGCTTCATTCGTCAACCCTAGTCACATACTTGTGTATGCTCCTAGGGATTTCCTCATTTGCCGCATTGCCACAACTCGAACTATTTAGAGAATTAATTAGTTGGCGAATTGCTTATTTGAAAGGCTAATTATTTGAATACTAATTAGTTAGGGAATTGTGGTGTCGAACCTAGAGTTATCTATTCTTAACTATAAAAAATAGAGGTGAAAATGGATAAAATTTCACCTCTATAACATCAATGTGAATTAATTCTCTTTAATTTTCATCAATGCAGTTTCTGCGGCTTTGATAGTTTTCTCAATGTCTTCATCGTTGTGGGCGATAGACATAAAGCCAGCTTCAAATGCAGAAGGCGCGAGGTAAATACCTTGCTCTAACATGTAATGGAAAAATTTCTTAAAGTGCTCAACGTTGCATTTCATCACATCTTGGTAGCAAGTTACGGTTGGGGCGTCGGTGAAGAAAATACCAAACATGCCACCGACGTGATTGATAACCATCGGGATACCTTGCTCTGCGGAAACACGTTTTAAACCACGAGCTAACTTTTCTGTTAATTCATTTAAACGTGAGTGGACTCCCGGCTGAGAGACTTCTTTTAAGCAAGCGAGGCCAGCAGCCATCGCGACAGGGTTACCAGATAAGGTCCCAGCTTGGTAAACAGGTCCAATTGGTGCTAGTTTTTCCATAATTTCAAGGCGGCCACCGAAGGCACCAACAGGCATACCACCACCGATGATTTTACCTAAACAGGTTAAATCAGGCTGAACATCGTAGTAATCTTGTGCTCCACCTAATGCGACGCGAAAGCCTGTCATGACTTCATCAATGATGAGTACGGCATTGAATTCATCACATAATGCACGTAAACCGGGTAAAAATTCAGCTGTTGGTGGTACACAATTCATATTTCCAGCAACAGGTTCAACAATGACACATGCAATATCTTCTGGATAATTTTCAAATGCTTGACGGACTGAAGATAGGTCATTATAGGTACAAGTTAATGTGTGTTTTACAAAATCTTCAGGAACGCCAGGAGAGTTTGGTTCGCCCATAGTAAGCGCACCAGAGCCCGCTTTGACTAATAAGCAATCTGCATGGCCATGATAGCAGCCTTCAAATTTGATGATTTTGTCACGGCCTGTGTAACCCCGAGCTAGGCGAATTGCGCTCATGGTAGCCTCAGTGCCTGAATTTACCATGCGTACCATATCCATAGAGGGGACTAGTTCACAAACTAATTCAGCCATTTCAACTTCAGCGGCAGTCGGAGCACCAAAACTTAATCCTTTATGAACCGCTTTGATCACGGCATCACGGATCTCAGGATGGTTATGGCCTAAAACCATTGGTCCCCATGAGCCAACATAATCTACATAGGCTTTACCATCAACGTCATAAATATAAGCGCCATCCGCTTTTTCAATAAATAATGGGGTTCCACCAACACCATTAAAAGCACGAACAGGGGAGTTTACACCACCAGGAATTTGTTCTTTTGCTTGTGCGTAAAGTTTTTCAGATTGTGACATCGCAGGGCTCCAGAAAGAGGCTAAGAAAAAAATTGCTCTCATTCTAAAGCACCACACCAATTAAACCAAATGTTGATACGAAGATATGCACAATGTGTCTAATTGCGTAACAACACTTGAACCATTTAGTCAAGTGGCGGATAATTAGGTTAATTGATCTGAGTAGGTTTAAGCCTACACATGAATTTACCGGTCACCGGTTTGGAGTAAAAAATGAGTGATGATGCAGCTCTGCCTTTGCAATTTACTGATGCGGCAGCAATTAAAGTTAAAGATCTGGTCTCTGATGAGGACAACCCAAACCTGCGTCTGCGTGTTTATATCACTGGTGGCGGATGCAGCGGTTTCCAATATGGTTTCACATTTGATGACCAGATCAATGAAGGCGATATGACAATCGAGAAACAAGGCGTTGCTCTTGTCGTAGACCCAATGAGCCTACAATATTTAGTGGGTGGAAGTGTTGATTATACTGAAGGCTTAGAAGGTTCGCGCTTTATTGTGACCAATCCGAATGCTAAGTCTACTTGTGGGTGTGGTTCGTCTTTCAGCGTCTAATTTTCGTCATATTTCGAGCTGTGGCGGTGTTGGCTTCATTCAGTTACTCGGGTCACATACTAATGTATGCTCCCCGATATATCTTCATTTGCCGCCTTGCCACAACTCGAACTATTTAGAAAATTTTTGTAATTTGTAATTTGTAATTTGTAATTTGTAATTTGTAATTTGTAATTTGTAATTTGTAATTTGTAATTTGTAATTCTCAATCAGATAATGCGTTTAACTGCTCGCACAGTTGTTCTGTCGCATTAACAATCCTTGGGCCTGCTCGGTGAAACCAATCTTCATTTAATCGGATAATTGGAACATTGAGCTGTGAGTGCCAAAATTTTTTCACTGTTTTTTCCTGTTCGGCTGAACCAGTCATAATAATTACATCTGGCTTGCGAGTGAGCACCTGCTCACGACTGACTTGAGGCCATTGAACTGCGCTATTAGCAAAAATATTTTCACTACCACAAAACTCTACGACATCATTTTGCAGCGTGTGGTTACCTGCGCTAAATAAAGGCTGAGTACCGAGTTGAATGAACACTTTCTTTGATTTTTTATTAGAAATTTTTTCTTTTTGATAAGGAGCGAGCCTAGAGCGCATTTTTTCAACATTTTGTTGTGCTATCTCTGGGGTTGGGCTGTATTGTGCTAATTCAATCACTGAGTTGATGACATCATCAATAGTTTGAGGATCGAAATAAATAATTGGGATACCGAGGCCTGCGAGTTGATCAAGAGGCCGCTGGGGGTTACCTCCTCGCCATGCGAGGATTAAATCAGGTTTAAGTGCGATAATACGTTCTACATTTAAACCTTGCCAATCAGAGACTTGTTCTAATTTTTTTGCTTGCTCTGGGTAATCGGAGTAAGCACTGACCGCAATTAAGCTATCTCCAAGCCCTGCTGCATAAGCAAGTTCAGTATTGGCCGGTGATAAACTAATAACGCGCTGCTTTGTTGCTCCTAGAGCAGAAAAGGCCACCAATAAAGCACATAATAAGGTGATAGTAAGGGAAAAATAATGCGTAATTCGTTTCATAACAAAATTCATCGTAGAATTAATTAAAAGGTATAACTAACAAATGGTTATACCTTTTTTGCAAATGATTAAGCGAGTTTAGCTAAAATTGCTGTGATCATCAGGGAAGATTGACGGGCAGCAACAGGTAAAAACTCATCGAAGCTCGTGTGGGATTCTTTATCTGCAACATCTGAAATGGCACGAACGACGACAAATGGAATGCCAAATTGGTGACATACTTGACCAATCGCGGTGGCTTCCATTTCTACTGCCGCAACTTGTGGGAACATCGCTTTGATGCGCGCTAGTGGCTCAGCACCATTAATAAAAGCATCACCGCTACAGACTAATCCACGAACAGCGTTCATATCCAATAACTTAATGCACTGCTCAGCAACTTCAATTAACTTAGTATCAGCAACGAAAGCTGGCGGACACTGTGCCATTTGGCCGGGTTCATAACCGAATGCGGTCACATCAGCATCATGGTAACGAACTTCTGTAGAAACCACGATATCGCCGACGTTTAAATGAGGGTCTAAACCACCTGCGGAACCTGTGTTAATCACGACATCTGGTTGGCAATGCTCTAATAATAGTGTTGTACCGATTGCGGCTGCGACTTTACCAATACCTGATTTCAATAACGCAACGTCAACGCCATTAATTTGGCCTGTATAAATCTCACAACCAGCACGGTTAATAGTTTGGCAGTTTTCAATTTGTGAGCGCAAAATCGCCACTTCCTGTTCCATGGCACCAATTATTCCAACTTTCATTTTGTCTCCTTTTCCCTGCACAATTTGCACTATTAATGTCAATATAGTGTCAATATTTTGACTAGGGACGATAATGTTTTATTGTGTTATTGCTGCATTCTTCGAGTGGGCTCGCAATTTTAATTGCAACAACTCGAATTTTGACAACGAAATTACAAAGATGCACGAAGTGTAACATTGAAAGGTGAGTCGTGAAGGTTTTTTCCTGTATTTAGGCTATATAATGAAACATCAATCGAAATAGGGAAGGTGGCAGAGTGGGTGAGATTAATTTTGTTAAGAAGCTACACTTTCAGCGTAACTACATGAGCAGTGCGAAAAACCAAAAAATTTCATCTAAAGATGAAGATGCGGTTAATCGCTTATTTGAAAGTGATCGTGGGCGGATTATCAATTCAGCAGCCATTCGCCGCTTACAACAAAAAACACAAGTTTTTCCCTTAGAGCAAAACGCAGCAGTGCGTAGCCGATTAACTCACTCACTAGAGGTTCAGCAGGTTGGCCGTTACATCAGTAAAACGGTTTTAGGTGAATTAAAAAAGAAAAAGTTACTGGAGCCCTATGGGTTAAATGAACGTTGTGATGCGTTTGAAAGCTTAGTCGAAATGGCTTGTTTAATGCATGATATCGGTAATCCACCATTTGGGCACTTTGGTGAGGCCGCAATTCAACGGTGGTTTACCAAGTTACTGTCGCCAAGTTACTTATATACACCCAATTCCCCTGACCCATGCCAAATACCGGCATTACAATTAACTGGAAATGAAAAGCAAGACTTATTCCGCCGTCAATTAAAGCAGGATTTATGCTCATTTGAAGGTAATGCGCAAGGGCTGCGCATGGCGCATCGTTTACTCAAACTAAACTTAACTTATGCACAAATTGGTTCTATCTTAAAATATACGCGTGGAGCTTATGATTTGGAGCCAATTCCTCCTGAGTTTGATTATTTGATGAAAAAACCAGGCTATTATTGGTCAGAGGTGGACTTTGTCAGTGAGTTAACCAAAAAACTCGATATGGAGAAATACTGCCGTTTCCCTCTGTCCTATATTATGGAAGCGGCTGATGATATTTCATATTGTATTGCTGATTTAGATGATGCCGCGGAAAAAGGCATTTTTACTGTTGAGCAGTTGATTGAGTACTTAAAAGCAGAGTGGGGTGATATTGAACAAAATGATTTGTTCGATCAAACTGTCATGCGAGCTTTCAATAATATCAGTGACAACCACACAAGGCGTATTCAGCAAGATCAGTTCTTTATGTATTTGCGCGTGAATATTACAGGGAAGTTGTCTCATTACAGTGCACTGCAGTTTATTAAACATCTGCCTGAAATTTATAATGGCACTTTTAACAGCGCTTTGTTAGAAGATAAAAGCCCAGAACATAGATTACTGAAAGTATTGAAAACAGTGGCTTTTAAACATGTATTTAACCACCATGAAGTTGAAGAGTTAGAGTTGCAAGGCTATCGAATTATCAGTGGGTTATTAGATTTTTATAGCCCATTACTGATGATGAATAGAAGGGATTTTGCTGAGCTCGTTGAAAAAAATTACCACAAGCACTTTTTCATTGAAACGAGATTGTTCCATAAATTATCTAATAAGCATCGCTTATCTTACACGGAAGCACTTGAGAAAATTTCTGCAACGAATGAAGCAGATAAATCTATTCTGGAGTTTTATTATCGAGCTCGTTTGATTCAAGACTATATTAGCGGTATGACAGACCACTATGCCTATGAAGAATATCGTAAATTTATGGTTAGTAACTAATATAATAATTGAATGGCATAATAAAAATGGAAAAGTAGTCAATCAAATGATAGGAAAAACAGGTATAATGGGACTGACCGTTTTTCTGGATTAATTAGCGAAAAAAACAACGCATTAAAATTGAAAATTCGGCAATCATGATTTTTATAACTTAATACTCTGTAGTGACTACTTTATGGCTCAATTTTACTCTCCTAATCGCCGTACCACTTCACGCCGTCAAATCACGGTTGTAGCTGATAGCCTCGATGCTGCTGGGCAAGGTGTTGCCCGTATCGAAGGAAAAACCATTTTTGTAACAGGTTTATTGCCTGGAGAAGAAGCACAAATTGAATTGACGGAAGAGAAGCGGCATTTTGCTAAAGGGAAGGTGACTAAACGCTTGAGCACGAGCCCACAAAGAGTAAAGCCTCGGTGCCGTTATTTTAATCAATGTGGGGGGTGTCAACAGCAACATGTTGACATTGCACTGCAAAGAGAAAGCAAAGCTCATGCCTTAGCTTACCTGATGCAGCGCGAAACATCGCTAGATATATCTGTTCCTACGGTGATTAGTGGTGAGCCATATGGTTACCGCCGTCGAGCTCGATTAGGGCTACAATATCAGCCTAAAAGTAAAAATGTCGTTATGGGGTTTCGTCAATCTCAATCTAACACATTGGTTGATATAAAAAATTGTCCTATCTTATCCCCAGATTTGGATATTTTATTAAAACCACTTTCTGAATGTATTAACCAGCTCAGTAATAAAGCGAAACTGGGGCATGTAGAACTTATTCGTGCAGACAATTGTAAAATTGTATTGATTCGCTACTTAACCCCTTTTTCGTTATCAGATACCCAAAAGTTAAGCGATTTTGAAAATCAGCACGGAGTGTCTATCTGGTTAGCGGGTAATGATGAAAACTTACAGGCTCTGTCACCAAATTCGCCACAACCTGAATATCAAGTTGCAGGGGAGTTACTAAAATTTAATCCGTTAAATTTTATTCAAGTGAACGGGCAAGTTAACCAGCAGATGGTAGAACAAGCTTTAGCATGGTTAGATCTAAACAGTGAAGATAGGGTATTAGATCTTTTTTGTGGAATGGGTAACTTTACGTTGCCAATTGCACGGTTAGTGAAATCCGTTGTGGGTGTTGAGGGTGTGGAAAATTTAGTCGAACAGGCACGAAACAATGCACAGCTCAATACTATTTGTAATGCGACATTCTATAATGAAAACTTAGAAGCCCAGATACACACACAACCTTGGGCGGTTCATGGCTTTAATAAAGTGTTATTAGACCCAGCTAGGGCTGGAGCCGCTGGCGTTATGGAACATTTAATTAAACTGATGCCAGAAAAAATTGTCTATGTTTCATGTAACCCCACAACATTGGCAAGAGATAGCAAAGCTTTACTCGATGGGGGCTATCAATTATTACAGTTGCGGATGCTAGATATGTTTCCGCAAACTAGCCATTTAGAGTCAATGGCGTTATTTATCCGTCGCCCAGAGGTTTAATAGGTAGGGAGAACATATGGTTGCAGTAAGAAGTGCGCATCTTACCCCAGCAGGTGAGTTTGCCCCAGAAAAGTGGGTTAACGGCCTGGGATTGAGCAATAAACAATCAGAAGAAAAGCTCATCCATACCTGGCAATATTGTCACGATAAATTAGCCGGACAAGAAATCGCCTCTCTGTTGCTGTGGCGCGGTATTGAAATGACCGAGATCCTATCGACATTAAGTATGGATATCGGCAGCTTACAAGCGGCTTTGCTTTTCCCCTTAGTGGAAGAAGGGAAGTTAGAAGAACAAGAAGTTATTGAGGAATTTGGCAAATCCATTCACGAACTTGTTAAAGGCGTGCTGGAAATGGATGCGATCCGCCAACTCAAAGCAACACAATCAAGCGAAACCAGCTCGACACAAGTTGATAATATTCGTCGTATGCTACTGTCAATGGTAGAGGATTTCCGCTGCGTTGTTATTAAGTTAGCGGAACGAATTGCTCATTTACGTGAAGTCAAAGATGCAACGGAAGATGAGCGCGTCTTAGCTGCAAAAGAGTGTTCAAATATTTATGCTCCTTTAGCAAATCGCCTAGGAATTGGGCAGTTAAAATGGGAGTTAGAAGACTTTTGTTTTCGTTATTTGCATCCCGATGAATATAAGAAAATTGCAAAGCTCCTCCATGAACGTCGTATTGACCGTGAAGAGTACATAGATACTTTCGTAACAACCTTACGTAAGTACATGTTAAAAGAGAATATTCAAGCAGATATCTATGGCCGACCTAAGCATATTTATAGTATTTGGCGTAAAATGCAGAAAAAATCATTGGCATTTGATGAACTGTTTGATGTGCGAGCGGTGCGTATTGTCGTTGAACGCTTGCAGGATTGTTACGCTGCATTAGGAATTGTTCATACCCATTTTCGCCACCTTCCTGATGAGTTTGATGACTATGTGGCGAATCCAAAGCCTAATGGTTATCAATCGATTCATACAGTAGTATTAGGGCCAAACGGCAAAACACTTGAAATTCAAATTCGTACCCGTCAAATGCATGAAGATGCAGAGCTGGGGGTTGCGGCGCATTGGAAATACAAAGAAGGCGCGACTGGTATTGGCAAAGGAAGTAGCTACGAAAACCGTATTGCGTGGTTACGTAAGCTGATTGCATGGCAAGAAGAAATGGCAGATTCTGGCGAAATGCTAGATGAAGTTCGTAGCCAAGTGTTTGATGACAGAGTGTATGTTTTTACCCCAAAAGGGGATGTGGTGGATTTGCCAGCAGGCTCGACGCCGCTTGATTTCGCTTATCACATTCACAGTGATGTCGGCCATCGTTGTATTGGTGCAAAAATAGGTGGGCGTATTGTTCCATTTAGCTATCAATTACAAATGGGTGACCAAATTGAAATTATCACTCAAAAGCATCCAAACCCAAGCCGTGACTGGTTAAATCCTAACTTAGGGTATGTAACAACCAGCCGTGGACGAGCCAAAATCCAAAATTGGTTCCGTAAACAAGATAGAGATAAAAACATTCTCGCAGGGCGCCAAATTCTTGATAGCGAATTATCGCAGCTTGATATCAGCCTCCGAGAGGCCGAAAAACTGCTAATCGCGCGCTATAATGTTCACTCATTGGATGAAGTTTTAGCCGGAATTGGTGGTGGTGATATTCGTATCAACCAATTAGTGAATTTCCTGCAAAGCAAATTTAACAAAGCCACCGCAGAAGAAGAAGACCGCGCGGCAATGAAGACATTAGAAAGTAAGTCTTCACTCCCAAGAGCACCATCCCATGGTAGTGGTCGAGTGGTGGTTGAAGGGGTTGGTAACCTAATGCACCATATTGCACGTTGTTGCCAGCCAATTCCAGGGGATGAAATTGTCGGTTTTATCACGAAAGGACGAGGTATTTCTATTCACAGTGCGGATTGCGAACAATTAGCTGAGCTGCAAAGTCATGCGCCAGAACGTGTGATAGATGCAGTTTGGGGAGAAAACTATTCCAGTGGTTATTCTCTCGTGGTTAGAGTTGTCGCCAATGACCGTAGTGGTCTACTACGTGATATCACGACAATATTAGCTAATGAGAAGGTTAATGTGCTTGGCGTCAGTAGCCGCAGCGATGTGAAGCAGCAATTAGCAACGATAGATATGACAATTGAGCTGTATAATATTGAGGTGCTGAGCCGGGTGTTAGCAAAATTAAATCAGTTGCCGGATGTTATTGAGGCAAAACGCCATTCCCAGTGATTTTCTTCATATTTTGAGTTGTAGGGGTGTTGGCTACACTTAGCTACTCGGGTCACATACTTATGTATGCTCCCCGAGATATCTTCGCTTGCCGCCTACCTACATCTCAAACTATTTTGAAAATCAGTACTGTTATATTGTCAGTGGTTTTCTTCATATTTTGAGTTGTAGCGTTGTTGGCTGCGTGCTCTCACCTTAGTCACATACTGATGTATGCTCCTACATTTTCTTCATATTTTGAGCTGCAGCGTTGTTGGCTGCGCGCTCTCACTCTAGTCACATACTGATGTATGTGACTAGGGGCTCGTTTACTTGCCGCCTAGCTGCAATTCAAACTATTTTGAAAATAATTTTTTGCAAATATTCAATAATCTTTTCTTTGTTTTTTCTTTTGTTGGGAAAAATTTGTTGATTTGCCTTTATATCTGGTAAGTTTGAGATAAAGATGACAATTAGAAACAAAAGAAAATCAAAGGTTAATACAATGAGTCAGGAAAAACCCGAAATCGAACGCTTATTATCCATTATGGCACAGCTGCGTGACCCACAAACAGGTTGCCCATGGGATAAAGTACAGACATTTAAAACTATTGCACCTTATACACTTGAAGAAACCTATGAAGTGCTTGATGCGATAGAACGTGAAGATTTTAACGACTTAAAAGGTGAGCTGGGCGACTTATTGTTCCAAGTGGTTTTCTATGCGCAAATGGCGAATGAAAAATCATTGTTTGATTTTAATGATATTTGCCAAGCAGTGAGCGATAAGCTTGAACATCGTCACCCACATATTTTTGATACAAATAACACATTGAGCAGCTCGGAAGTGATTGAGGGGTGGGAAAAACGAAAAGCAAAAGAGCGAGCTGAAAAATCGCAGTTTTCTGTGCTAGATGATATCCCGAATTCGCTCCCAGCACTAATGAAAGCCTATAAAATTCAAAAGCGTTGTGCTTCGGTCGGTTTTGACTGGGATACGCTAGGCCCTGTTGTGGGTAAGGTTCATGAAGAACTTGAAGAGGTGATGGAAGAAGCCACACAGGCGGTTGTTGACCAAACTCACCTAGAGGAAGAAATCGGCGATTTATTGTTTGCCGTAGTGAATTTATCTCGCCATTTAGGTCATAAACCTGAAATAGCGTTGCAAAAAGCTTGCAACAAATTTGAAGGCCGTTTTCGTCAAATCGAAAAAAGCCTAGCGGAAAGTGGCAAAACGACAGAAAGTGCTACACTTGATGAGATGGAAGGGCTTTGGCAGCAGGTTAAGAGTCAAGAATAAAATGGTTCGTCATATTTTGCACTATAGCGTTGTTGGCTATGTTCGGCTACTCAGGTCACATACTTGTGTATGCTCCCTGAGATATCCTCTCTTGCCGCCTAGCTGTAGCACGAACTATCTAGAGCATTAATTATATATAGAACGAAGCATCTACAGAAAAATTCGATATGTTCGATATGGTTGGTTTGTTCTAAAATCACCTCATGCAATGGCTCCAAACAAAGCTTCAAAAATAATATGGAGGTTGAAGTTTTCGAAGGTTAAATGTGGAGAGTTAGAGTAAATAGTTATTCAAAATCAAAGTTAGTGCAGAATCGCATTTTTTACACCATACAATGAGCTGAAAGGATTTAGCTTTTGTGTTTGAACTGTGTTAATCTATAAAAATAGATAAAGATGACTAATTTTGAAGCGATAAATATTTTTCGCTTTTAACTTGCTGATAATATTAGAGTATTGATGAAATTTAGCCTTATTATGCTTAGAACATTTGTAGCGAAATTAAGGTTCGGGTATACTGTTTTCCCGTCCTGTTATATCCATCATCTTTTAAACCTAAACTTTCAGGTTCAGCATGAAAACTAATTATATTTTTGTGACCGGCGGGGTCGTATCCTCACTGGGTAAAGGCATTGCCGCAGCCTCTTTGGCGGCTATACTCGAAGCCCGTGGACTCAATGTGACTATTATGAAACTGGATCCCTATATTAACGTAGATCCAGGCACTATGAGCCCAACCCAACACGGGGAAGTTTTCGTTACAGAAGACGGCGCTGAAACTGACTTAGATTTAGGTCACTATGAGCGTTTCATCCGTACTAAAATGACACGTCGTAATAACTTTACGACTGGGCGTGTTTACTCTGAAGTTCTGCGCAAAGAGCGCCGTGGCGACTATTTAGGCGCTACAATTCAAGTTATCCCTCATATCACTAATGAAATTAAAGACCGCATCATCCGTGGCGGTGAAGGCCATGACGTTGTTTTGGTTGAAGTTGGTGGTACAGTTGGTGATATCGAATCATTGCCATTCCTTGAAGCGATTCGTCAAATGGCAGCTGAAGTTGGCCGTGAACGCACATTATATTTGCACTTAACATTAGTGCCATACCTTGCAGCGGCTGGTGAAGTAAAAACTAAGCCAACTCAACATTCTGTGAAAGAATTACTGTCAATTGGTATTCAACCAGATGTGCTGATTTGTCGTTCAGACAGAGTGATCCCAGCAAATGAACGTGCAAAAATCGCATTGTTCTGTAATGTGCCAGAGAAAGCGGTTATTTCTCTCAAAGACGTTGATTCAATTTATAAAATCCCAGCCTTATTGAAATCACAAGGCTTGGATGAATACATCTGTAACCGTTTCCGCATTGATGCGCCAGAAGCTAATTTAGCTGAGTGGGAACAAGTTATTTACGAAGAAGCTAATCCTGCAGGTGAAGTCACCATTGGAATGGTGGGTAAATATGTCGAGTTACCAGATGCGTATAAATCTGTAATTGAAGCATTAAAACACGGCGGCTTGAAAAACCGTTTAACTGTGAACATCAAATTAATTGATTCACAAGATATTGAAACTCGAGGTGTTGAGTTACTAAAAGGTTTAGATGCTATTTTAGTACCAGGCGGCTTTGGTGAGCGTGGCGTTGAAGGGAAAATTCTGACCGCTCAATATGCACGTGAAAACAAGATCCCTTACTTAGGAATTTGTTTGGGTATGCAAGTCGCATTGATTGAATTTGCACGTAATGTTGCCAATATGGCAGATGCAAACTCAACAGAATTTAAAGCGGATTGTAAATTCCCTGTTGTTGCGCTGATTACTGAATGGCGCGACGAAGAGGGTAACCTTGAAGTACGTTCAGAAGAGAGCGATCTTGGTGGAACAATGCGTGTTGGTGGCCAACCATGTCATTTAGTGAATGGTAGCCTTGTACGTGAAATGTATGGTTCAGAAACTATCATTGAACGTCACCGTCACCGTTATGAGGTGAATAATTTACTACTGAAACGTATTGAAGATGCGGGCCTAAAAATTGCAGGCCGTTCAGTGGATAATAAGCTGGTGGAAATTATTGAAAACCCTAATCATCCATGGTTTGTGGCTTGTCAGTTCCACCCAGAGTTCACCTCTACACCAAGAGATGGTCATCCGTTGTTTGCAGGTTTTGTTAAAGCCGCTGGTAAGTACCAGAAAGGTGAGTTGAAATAAGATATGGGGAAGTCGGCGCAGGTGCACCAACTTCCCAAAATTTAACTTGTACTGAGGAAAACCTAATGTCCAAAATTGTTAAAGTGATCGGTCGTGAAATCATTGACTCTCGTGGTAACCCAACTGTAGAAGCTGAAGTTCATTTAGAAGGTGGCTTTGTTGGTTTAGCTGCGGCACCATCAGGTGCGTCAACAGGTTCTCGTGAAGCTCTGGAACTGCGTGACGGTGATAAAGCACGTTTTCTGGGTAAAGGTGTTCTGAAAGCAGTTGCTGCTGTTAATGGTCCAATCGCAGAAGCGCTGATCGGTAAAGATGCTAAAGACCAAGCTAACATCGATAAAATCATGATTGACCTCGATGGCACTGAGAACAAATCTAAATTTGGTGCAAACGCAATTCTCGCTGTATCTTTAGCAAATGCTAAAGCAGCAGCAGCGGCGAAAGGTATGCCTCTGTATGAGCACATTTCTGACTTGAATGGTACTCACGGTCAATACTCTATGCCTCTGCCGATGATGAACATCATCAATGGTGGTGAGCATGCTGATAACAACGTTGATATCCAAGAATTCATGATCCAGCCTGTTGGCGCACCAACGCTGAAAGAAGCTGTCCGTATGGGCTCTGAGATCTTCCATCACTTAGCAAAAGTACTGAAATCTAAAGGTATGAATACAGCTGTAGGTGATGAAGGTGGTTATGCGCCTAACTTAGAATCAAACGCAGCAGCATTAGCAGCAATTAAAGAAGCAGTTGAGCAAGCTGGTTATGTGTTAGGTAAAGACGTAACACTGGCGATGGACTGTGCAGCATCTGAGTTCTATAACGCAGAAACCGGTAATTATGAGCTGAAAGGCGAAGGCAAAACCTTCACTTCACAAGAGTTCACACATTATTTAGAAGAACTGACTAAACAGTACCCAATCGTATCTATCGAAGATGGTCTGAACGAGTCTGACTGGGATGGTTTCGCATACCAAACTAAAGTTCTTGGTGACAAAATCCAACTGGTTGGTGATGACCTGTTTGTAACTAATACTAAGATCCTAAAAGAAGGTATCGATAAAGGCATCGCTAACTCTATCCTGATCAAATTCAACCAAATTGGTTCTTTAACTGAAACTTTGGCTGCAATTAAAATGGCGAAAGATGCAGGCTATACAGCTGTTATCTCTCACCGTTCAGGTGAAACTGAAGATGCAACTATTGCAGATTTAGCAGTTGGTACAGCAGCAGGCCAAATCAAAACAGGTTCTATGAGCCGTTCTGACCGTGTTGCTAAATATAACCAATTGATTCGTATTGAAGAAGCATTAGGTAAAAATGCACCATTCAATGGCTTAAAAGAAGTTAAAGGCCAAGCATAATTATTTATTGCTTAGCAAGTTAATGAATAGGGAAGCTTAGGCTTCCCTTTTTTTGGGTTATTTATTGTATTAATGCAACAAATATAATTGAGTTTTTTTATAAAATTCAATCTGAATTTGTTTTTTGATTATGGTACTAAAGGAGATATTAATTTACAGTCATTATTCATTTTAGATAAATAATTAATTTTTATTCAAAGGAATGAATGCAATGACAGTAAAAAAATATACAGAAGTAATTGAAAAAATAAATGAAATCATCAATAAATATACGCTAGATACAAGCGAGTTAATTAAAATTGGCTCAACGGCAGAAAAAGGAGATATAACATTAACTAAATATGATAACTCACGATATGATATTAGTTATTATGATAGCGAGCAGCCTGATCCGTTTGTAATTAAAAGTTATTTACTCAATAATAATAATTATGATACAACTCATTTATATCCCTCCTATGTAGATATTCCTAAAAAACCATCAGATACGTTTCTCTTATTTACAGGTACTTTAAATAAAAATTCTATTATAGTTACCAATCATGATAAAGATCATTATCGAGTCTATAATGATTGCAGAATGAATAGTTCAATTTTATATGATGATGTTGTTATGTCTGCTGATTATCAAGATTATAAAATAAAAAATAGTACAAATGGTAATGCGACAGCATATATGCAGTTTGTAAATAATGATTGGCAATTAGTCGTACAAAAACAAGAGGTTAAAGATTTTAAAGGTGAAAGAAAATCATTTGCAATAGAAGGGGGAAATAGAATATTAAAATATATTCCTAATAATAAAATGGATAGTATAAATAAAAATAAATTTGAAAACACTCGGGAAAATATACATGTCAAAATATTGTCTATAGCAAAGAAATTCAATTGCTTATATGTGGATGAGAAAGGTAATAATATATTTGAAACGGAACGAAAACTAGATAGCGCTAAAGCATGGCATGAGTTTATTACATCTATAAGTATAAAAATAAATAATCATGTAAAAATGTTAAAAAATTTTCAAGAAGTATGGCAGAAACAACTTCAGGAACTAAATAGGAAGATAAATAAAACAATAGATGATAAAGTTAAAATAAAATCTTTAACACGAAAATTAGCACAAAGTGATATTCAAATTAGTCTTTATCATAATCATTATAATAGAATACTGCTTGAAGGGAACCAAATAGAAAGAAGTAAATTATGGTGGGAAATAAAAAAAAGTAAAGGCATGAACGCTGTTGTTAAAAATAAAGAACAATCAATATATGGCGGTATTAATGAATATAAGCAAACAATCAATGAGCGATATGAAAATTTAGTTTTTGTTCATAAAAATTCTAATAAACCTTCATTTAGAAATAGTTTTAGTGAGGGCATGAACGGTTTTTTAGAAGTCAATATATCAGGATTAAAGAAGAATATGACGTCAATAGAACTGAAAAAATTATATTTAACTCAAGACCTTAGTCCTATAGAACGAGGGGCTTTATATCAAAGAATTAATAATGTAGGTCATGCCGAATATATAAAATATATTTTGAATGAAACAGGAAAAGTTAGTGAATTGTTTTATTCACTAAACAGTCAAATTAATCGATTAATGCCACAAGATTTTTATTTAACCCTGATAGGGGATGATTCTCGGGGGCGTTGTTATCCTTTGGTTAGAGCTATGTCAGTTGCATTAGCAAAAAATGACCAAAAAGGCGCGGATACTTTATTTAATAAACTCTATATAGCATCAGCGAATCCTAAAGATAATGATTCAATATTAATAAAAACAGCATTGGAGCGATTACATTCGAATGTGGAAGCAATAGAGGCATCATTTTCTCATGGTAGAATTAATATCAAAGAGACACAGAATTTATTAGAGGCGAAGCAAAAAACAATGATGTTTGCTATTAATAGCCAAAATCACTCGATGCTTATTGGTAAAACTATAAATGATAAAAAATCACACTACTATTTTTATGACCCTAACTTCGGTTTGTTTTCGTTTAATAATAGTAAAGAACTATTTTCAGCATTTAAAAAATTTATGGTAGATAACAAAATGGCTGATTTTTACTCAGCCTTTGGGAGCAACAAAGATCCGGTTTTCGAAGTGATTTCGATTATTACCGATGATATGTCGAGTGTTCCTGTGGGGAGTGGGTTAAGTGTAACTCATTTAAGTGAGCCTATTTCACTGAGTTTAATTACTAAACGTGAAAGTAAAACTAGTAGTATCGTTAATAAACAACTTGCTATTCAAAGAGACATTCAATTGAAAGGAACATTGGCTATGTTAGAAGCCCAACAATGGGGATACCGTTTAGAAACTTCTCTTGCCAATTTATCAATGAACTATCAATTTAATAGAAAATGGGTGCCTATATTTTCTACACTGAAAGAGGATGAGAAAGGTAAATATCAACTTCAATTTATAGATTATGATGATCCTGAAAAAAGTCATTGGATTGAAATGGATGATCCGACAATTAAAGAATTTAATCATTACTATGAAAAGCAAGTAGCATTATTTAGGGAAAATTATTTTTTCGATGGTAAAAAAATAAAGCCCCAAAAATATATAGATAATAACAGTGAATATAATATCAATGAGCCATCGTTCGATGGATTAAATGCAGGAATAGCTATTCAGTCTTTGATGCTATGGTATTCAGATAAAAACCATAATAGAAACGGAATGAATAATGATAATTTTAACGTAGCATTAGCATTGAAAATACATAGTTATATTAATTATGGAATGATATTTCATGGAGCTATGAATGATTTAGCTAAAATTGTAGGTATAATTCGTAGTGGGTTAAATGAAAATATTAGCTATGAAGCTAAAAATATTAGTCTGTTTTCTACTTCATTAGCTCAAACAGTAAATGAAGGTGTTACTGTTTTATTTAATGGTACCTTAGTCGGCTTTGATATATATGAATTGACCTATGCAAAAGATGAACCTCATAAGATTATATTTAGTACACAACTTGCTTTTGACTCTGCAAGCTTTGTCACAGGAGGACTCAGTTTAGGAACCGGTGCTTTAGGAGTAACGGAAGCTTCAGTATTTATGGGGGGAGCTGGGGTTATTTTTGCTGGGTTAAGTATTGGTGTCACTGGTTTGGCGCGTAATTATGCAGTGATAGGAGAAGATGCTAAATCGGTAGGTAGATATTTCTATCAGTTAGACCAAGCATATAAAAATAACGGATATGATTACTTACCTGATAAAAGTATTGCTCTTCCGCGCGCTGGTGCAGTTTTTAAAACAATAGATCTCAGAAATAACCAAATTGAATTTGATAGCCAGTATATCTATAGGACTAGCGCACATTCTGCAGGGGGCGGACGGAAAAATTATATTTTTTGGGCGGGTAACTTCCCTACAATGGTACATGACCGTCAACAGGCAATTAATATTCGTAAAGGTATCGGATATAACATGAGTAGCCGACAGTATGGCTATTTAGATGCACAAATAATTGCCTTACCTATCACGCCAAAATCGTATATTAAATATGATTACAATTTATGGCCAGGAGCAACAACACGTCATGATAGTGGGTTTGATGTTATTCGACGTTTAGAAAATACAGATAAATTTGATTATGACTTTTATATATTCCCAAGTGAAAATACTATAACTCAGATATTCCATGAATATGTAGATACAGAAATCGAAATAAAGTTAAATAATCAATATAGACATTTGGTTATTCCAAAAATACCCAGTGAGTGGCATGGGAAAATTAAGCATTCGATAAGGGGGGATGGTGGGGTATATAAACTTAGCCCACAAATAGGCGCAGAGATAGAATTGATTGATGATTCAAATAAGGTATCGCCTTCTCATTGGATAATTAGTGGTGGATTATTAGATAAAGATGATATTATTGTTAGTTCTGACTGTATAAATATTGGTGGAGTAAAAATAAAAATAGACCAATCAGTATCAAAAAAAGATTTTTTATATATTAATAATAATAATGAAGTTTATAAAGTGGATTTTTTAAACTTAGATTTAAATTTAATTGGCGAAGATGGAAATAAGTGGGTCGGCCATAATGAAGAGTTATCTAATCATTTAAATAAATTAAATGAACAACATAAAATTATGGGGCAGTACGTATTAATTGAAAATTATGAGTATGGAAAAGTTAATGTAGGCAGGGCATTTTATCAGGTTTCTACAGGGAGATATATTTTCACTGATTCATTGGAACAATATACTAAAAATGCTGATCTATTTTCTTTGTTAGGGGCGGGTGCGTGTTTTTATTCAAAAGATAATAATCTATTGTGGTTAGTTGATAAGGATAATAAACTTCAGTGGAAATATATTATTAATAATAATTCTCAGCGGGGTTTTGAATTAACTAAGTTATGGGTTAGTAATGAAAATATTTATTTCTCATGTCGTTATCCTAGTGAAGGAGCCCATGAAGTCGCAAATTATATGATAAATGGAGATGAAATTATATTAGTTAGTGTTTCTATTGATGAACTGACTCATTATCAGTTATTTGAAGAAAAATCGGTCCTACCTAAGGATATTTCAGATGTGATTTTTGGTAAGTATCTGTTGTTAGTTGATAAAGTAAAAGATAAAAAAACAATATATAGTAAAAGTGTGAAGTTGGCTGATATCATCCAAATATCAGGAATTGATAAAAATAATAATATATATCATTATTGGTTAAGAGAAAGAGACGGTGTTATTATAAAGCCAAATGTTGCTTCATATAATCTTGCTCTCGATAACAAAGAATTATTTGAGCCTAAAGATTTAATGTTTGTTGGGTTTTTATTAAACAATGATGGGAAAGAAGTATTCTTTTTTTATAGTCATAAGGAAAAATTAATATATCGACAAGTTGGAGAGAACCCAAATTTCTTTCAAATAGAAAAGCAAGAAATCAAAAGGATAGAAGCCGAAAATATTGAGAGTGTTATATTCAGTCAAAGTAAAATTTTAATTATTAGTAATAATGGCATTGTGAGTCAAATTAACGCTCAAGGTAATATTCAACCTGTGGCACTAAATCAAAAGTGGTTTGATTCACATTCAACAAGATGGTGGGAAGATTTTGGTCAATTAGAGTCAAATCAAGGAGTATATGCTTTACTTGGATTAAAAATGAGTGATAATCAAGCTATTATTCCTGCTTGGTATGAAAATAAAAGTATTGTTATTGCATATCAATTATCATCAAAGAATACATTGCAATATTTAGGAATAGACGAGTACCGTTCAGCAGCAATTATTTTTGATATGGAAAATAAAAAACTTTATTGGCAACCAATTGTAAATGAAGCTGCTTTAGTTAAAGCTTTTGATAAAAATAATTTAAAAAATACTTTATCACTACCTTCAATGTATGAGATATACCCAAATATTAAATTTGATACAGTTAAAAAATTAAAAAATGGATTGTTAATGTATACAACTAATGATGAGATTTTATATTACAGTAAGGGAGAGAATAATTCAGATAGTAATAAAGAGGAATTCTCATCATCTTTATTAATTAACGGTGGAAATTCAAGGGATATAATCAACCCACCGGTTATCAATAATGTAAAAAATATTATATTAAGTGCGGGAGACAAAGAAGATAGCTATGTTATTTCTAGAACGGCGTGGCTACATTATCAAGCAATTATCATTGATAATAATGCGAGCGATCGTTTGACAGATACACTTGTTTTACCTGTTGACGATATGAACTCTCTAGCAGTGAATCGCCTAGGGGATGACCTTATTCTGACGGATATAAATACAAATAGCATACTTATTATTAGGCGGATATTTGCTGCTAATGCTCAAGGATATGAACACCTTCAATTGCGATTTTTAAATTCTAACGAAGATATTGGGGTGAAAACTATTGTAGATAATTATTTATTGACTGATGGGCTTATGGTTACTAATACACCAAATGAGTCTGATGAAGAAATACTGTTGGCTCATGACAATCAGCTAGCACAGCTTTCAGCAATGACATCATCATTAAATCATCGTGAAAGCATGATTATACATCAGGATATAATACAGCCTTCGTTGGTTACTGCGCCTGTTTTAGTGGGATAGAGCAGGTATGAATTAGTTAAGCTAGCTGGACTTTAACTGGCTAGCTTAATTAGTTGTCTAGTTTCATTGGTTGATATTTTAGTTTAAGTTTGTTTTTCATCTATTAATATCATTTATTTAGCTTTGGGTGGAATTAACTGCTGACTGATGTGTTGGCGTATTAGCGCAATTGTTCTGTCGATTGAAACTGTTAATTTATGCGGTTATTTGCCTACAAAATAGAACATTTTCCGGTAGAGATATTAAAAACACAAAAAATTGCGCGGGGTAGATCGCACTTTTAGCTTATCCACATTTTCATCTCAATAAATTAACTCTATATTTCACAGCTTATAAATAATTATTAACAATATGCGCTAAAAATAAACTTGCTTCCAAAGCTATGGAGTAAACATGGACGCTTCAGAATCTTTAACACCATCAGTGAGCCCAACCCCCTCGAATAAACGGGGATGGATAATCTTAGCTGTTGATATCGTACTCTTAATTTTATTACTAAAATATTTACCATTTGATGATAAAGCAAATGCAGGTCTTGCAATGATGGTTTTCATCGGTGTGCTTTGGTTAACTGAAGCTATCCATGTCACCATTACTGCACTGTGTATTCCGATCTTGGCGGTAGGCTTAGGGCTGATGAATACAGGGGATGCATTGAAATCATTTGCAAATCCGATTATTTTCTTATTCTTCGGTGGCTTTGCATTAGCGACGGCTTTACATATCCAAGGCCTTGATAGGCTAATTGCAAATCGCTTACTAATGGCAGCTCGAGGGCGCTTATCAGTCGCGGTATTATTGCTGTTTGGTGTAACAGCGTTACTTTCTATGTGGATTAGTAACACAGCAACAGCTGCAATGATGCTACCACTAGTATTAGGTATACTGTCTAATCTCGATGTACGTCATGAACGTAATACTTTCGTGTTTGTACTATTAGGTGTTGCTTATAGTGCAAGTATCGGTGGTTTAGGCACGATTATAGGTAGCCCTCCAAATGCGATTGCGGCAGCAGCTTTAGGTTTAGATTTCTTATCATGGATGAAATATGGTATTCCAATCATGGTGGTGTTACTACCAATGATGTTTGTATTGATGTACATGATGTTACGTCCAAACCTGAAACATCGTTTTCAAATTGAGTTAGAACACGTTGAGTGGAATGGCAAGCGTATTACAGCAATGACGATTTTCCTTTTAGCCGTAGTTTGTTGGATCACGAGTACGTTTATTAGTGATGCATTAGGTGGTGTAAAAGATTTAGATACAATCATTGCGATGAGTGCTGCGATTTTAATTGGTGTAACAGGTGTTGCTAGCTGGTCTCAAATTCAAAAAAATACCGAGTGGGGCGTATTGATGCTGTTTGGTGGTGGTTTAACACTCAGCGCAATTTTAAGTTCTTCTGGGGCAAGTAAGATCATGGCAGACTGGATGCAAATGACATTCGGTGAAAGTCACTGGTTTGTTATTATTCTAGCTGTTACTACCTTTATTATCATTTTGACTGAGTTTACCAGTAATACGGCGAGCGCAGCTTTATTAGTACCAATCTTTGCAACAGTTGCTGAAGCATTAGGTATGCCAGTCATTGTATTAACCATGATTATTGGGATTGGTGCATCTTGTGCGTTTATGTTGCCGGTTGCTACACCGCCAAATGCGATTGTATTCGGTTCCGGTTATATTAGGCAAATTGAAATGGTACGTGTTGGTGCGGTATTAAACGTGGCTTGTATCCTTGTGATTTCATTGTTTGCTTGGTTTATCTGGATGTAACTTAGGATCAATTCACTTTAACTTAACGGCCTCTTATTGAGGCCGTTATTTGTTGTTGTACGCTAAATTGAGATTATTGCGTTGTTTTAGCAATAAGAGCCTGTTGGTTTTTCCCTATTTTTATCACGCCCGTATCAGAAAAAGTAATGTCTGCGTCTCCGCGCACAGAGAAACTCATCGTGTTAATAAGCCCTTGAATATCTATTTTATTTTGTGGGCAAAGGAAATTATCTTTACAGTGATATTGGTGACTCTCAAGCACAATGTTACGACCTGTTAATTTAGTTTGCTCATCCATCTCTAAATGATTTCCTTGAATATAAGGAATGTCAGTTTTGAACTTTGTGCTGTACTTGACAACGCCTTCACTAGGAGAAAGGGTGCTATTACCCGATGCGCTGATATAATTTTGTATGGCAGAGTGGATATTAAGTGTATTTTGCAGCTTTATTTGGTCTGCAACGATATTTAATTTTGATAGTTGAATTGGAGTTCCTTGTTGCTGACTAATACTGATTTGGCTAGCAGGTTGAGTTGAAAACTTCAGTTGGTTATAGTCCTCCAATTTTTGGAGTTCAAGCTGGTTATCTTTCTCTTTGTTTTTAATATATTTTTTTTCGAATTTACCGGCAATTAAGGAGAGGCTATTAATATTATCAACGGCGCCGTCTTTCCATGAAATACCATTAGGATTTGCGATAACAAGGTTAGCACGTTGCCCTTTTATTCCT
The DNA here is from genome assembly GCF_033688165.1 of Providencia sp. PROV048. NCBI lineage: Bacteria > Pseudomonadati > Pseudomonadota > Gammaproteobacteria > Enterobacterales > Morganellaceae > Providencia > Providencia sp. PROV048. The sequence continues at coordinate 1,170,981 of NZ_CP096360.1, forward strand.
AATATCCCTTGTAAGTTGCTTGTTTCAGTCCCTGTTACTTCTGCAAAAATAAGCTTTGCTGCCTTATTATTAAGCTTAGTATTACTGTTAATATCATTATTAAAAATTAAGCCATCGTCATTAGATGAGAGACTTTCGAAGGTATTAAACGAGATGTTATTTTTGAGAGGGGCTTCTATATTAATAACTTTTGCTTTTGTGATATCAGGGGCCTCGGCTAATGATGTGGTATGAAATAAAGTACAACTTAGTAGAGTGAATAATATGGTTTTCTTCATTGGTATTAGCTCCTTGCTGTAAAAATCCTTTTATGATTAAAAGTATAATGTATTTAGTCGTTTTTTATAATAATCAAAAATTAGTTTGGCTTAATAAAATATGATACGGTTAGCACTCAGGAAAAATCGGAAAAATGAAAAAATATAATGTAAGTAATTGTTATATTATGTTTTTGGCCGTTTGTGAATTTCATTTTCCTTGCTAATAAATTACTACTTGTTATGTTTTTAAGTTAAAAATAAAGGGATTTAATAATATGTCTAGTGATAGCTATAGCTCTCTATTGAATCATACCATTTATGTAATGGATAAAGTAAAGTTTGATAAAAATATTATGATGCTGGTTGAGGCGATTAAATATGAATATCGTCATGAAGGAAAGTGGTCTCCAGATTTATTGAAAAAACATGATAAATTAAAGAAAGAAATAGAACAGAAATCTTATTTTGTATATAACAATGATGTTCCTATCGGTATTGAAAAACTCAGTAGTCAAGAAGAGCTGAAATTTATTGATAATATAAGGCATTTATCAACAGGAAATAATGATGTCGATATAAGAGTTCAAGGTAAAGAGGATATTGAATTATCTAACCTTGTTGATTCCGATTTATTAAGTTCACAAGCACTGCGTATTCTCCCTAAAAATTTAAAACAAAGGATAAAACTTCGTTCTAGTATAAATGCTAGGTTAACTATAAATATACATAAAAAATATATTAATCGGCTGGCAAAATCTTTGGTGAAGTTATTTCATGAGCCGTCACTTCAGTGTATAGAACAAGCCAAAATTATGGGGCCTAGAAAATTTGGTATACAAACGGATCAAGCTGTTATTTACTTATCTGAATCGGGGCTTGAGCATGCAAAGGAAATTACCCAGCGACTTAATACATTGATTCCTTCGGATGCATTTATTGAACATACACCAGTTGGTATGCAAAAAATGGATACTGGCATTTCTTATTCGGAAACACCAAAAGGTCAGTCAACAAGCCATGGGCAAGCGAGGTCACAGGTCATTGCTGACGCTATCACAGAAGCTTTATTAACAGACCGGCCAGTAAAACAAATCTTACCGAAAGTATTACAAAAAGTAGGCTACGATACAAATAATCCTAGTTTAGTTGCGCAAATACAGCGTGATGGTCATTTAAAAAATAGTCTTTTTGACAGTATGCTGCTTAAAAATCATAGAATAAGCCAAGATATTCAGCGATTTGTTACGGAGCCACTGTTACTCCCATGTATGTATATTATTGATAAATTTAATAATGATATATTATCAGTAAAAGCGGAAATATTTAACTTTGAGAATGAGTTTACTGCCATTGAGTGCGGAGTATTAGCTCAGTATATAACCTCGAGAGAAAATTCAGGTTTTATTTATGATGTTTTAGATTTTACTTATAAATTTAATTCAATCTTTAGAGATAGCGGTTATATTGAGAAACGTCTCGCACCACAAGATTTTTATTTATATTTAATGGATGATAATTCAGGGGGACGTTGTTACTCTTTAGTTAGGGCAATGGCTGTTGCATTAGCCTTAGAGGGCGGTGAGGGTGCAAATAAATTGCTTAATAAGATGTTTTTAGCTGGGGCATCACCAACGGAGCCGAATTCAACTTTGTTACAAGCTGCGTTAAAAGAACTTCATGTAAATATAGAAGCGGCACACGCATCAACTATAATTGGCCAATTCGAGTTAAATGAAATAAAAGAAATTCTGATTAATGCTGAACAAGGAAATATTTATGCGCTAAATAGCACAACACACTCAATGTTATTAGGTAAAGTCAAAAGTGGTAATGAAATTAATTATTATTTTTATGATCCAAACTTTGGTATTTATGCTTTTAATGATTCTGATAAGTTATTTTTAACTTTAAATAAATTTTTATTTAAAAACAAGATGGCAGAGCAGTATGCGGTTTTAAATAGTAGTTTTGAATTGGTCTCTATTAATACGGGAAAAATGTCTGAAGTACAAATTGGTAGTGGTTTAACTGTTTCCGATTTGGTTTATTCAGATAATTTAATGGAATCTATTTCTCTACATAAGAAAATGGAGAGTATTCTAGAACATCAGTCTTTAATAGCAAAAGATAAGAAAATACAGACATCCTTAATTATTTTGGAGTCAGAGAAATGGGGGGAACGTCTTGAATACTCAATTAATGAAGTGTGCAAAAGTCATCAACTAGATGAAAAATGGTTACCTGTTTTTGAAAATGTTGAGAATTTGGAAGATGGCCGATATCGTATTCAATTTATACATCAAGGGATAGAGGAAAAGATATATTGGGCTGAAACGAAAGACACAACATTTATTGAGTTTAAAGAATATTTTCACAAGCAAATGGCTATGTTAAAGAGTCATTATTCTTTTAGTGATGGGGAGTTGCAATGTGAAAGAGATATTGAGGGTACAGAACATGTGGATGGCCTCAATATAGCGATGGGAATACAAGCAATCATTCAATGGTCGGAGAATAGAAATCGACAGTCAGTGGTTTCTTCTAGGCCAACATCTAATTTAGCAACAGCACTGCGTATTCATAGTTATATTAGCTATTCTATGATAGCCCATGGTGCTATCAATGATGCCGTGAAAACTGGAAAAATTGCATATTCATTATGGTGTGAAGGGAATGGAGTGGCAAAATCAGTAATGAATCGCTTTTCTTCGTCTCTAGTACGTACAGCGAATGAAGGGTTAGGGGTTATTTTCCAAGGAGCTATGGTTGGTTTCGATATTTATGAGTTAGCGAATGCACAAAATGAAACTCAGCGAGCTGTATTTGGTACTCAACTAGCTTTTGATTCATCATCATTAGGGTTAGGTATTGTAAGCACGGGAGCATCTCTACTTGGTGCGGAAACGGTGGCAGGTGTTGCAGGGCCATTAGCTGTACCACTTATGGGAATAGGTATTGGTATCACCGAACTGGTTAATATTAATGAAAGACACGCACAAAAAGCTGTTGCTGTAGGGGAAGAATTCGCGATTTATCAACGAGACTATCAAAATGCAGCGATAAGTTATGATGCAAAAAAAGACTTTTTGGTACCAACACCCAATATTGTCATCGAGAAATTAGATTTCAAAAATGGCTATTTTGACCTTGGTAGCCAATATATATATCGAGGTGTGAAAAAAAAGTGGTATATAGAGCATTGCTGGTTGAATGATTTTCAGTCGGGCCCGAGTGCAGAGATTGATAAATCATATGCAATTAATATTAGAGAAGCTGTTGGTGTTACTGAGCCAAGAGTAAACTTTAATGGGAGCCAAACTGGGGTGGTGATATTACCAGTTGTACCTAAATCGTTTATTCGTTACAGATATAGCTCTCTTTTTGGTGGAACTTCTCGAGGGGATAATGGTTTTTCTATTTTGAGAGGAATGGAAGAACGCTATCAATTCTATTTTGATTTTTTTTATTGTGGCCTAGAGTATGTTATCACCACTTTAGAGCATGAATATGAAAATACTACCATTCATGTCAATCTAGATAGCCAAAATAGACAATTAGCCGTTCCTAAAATGCCTATTCCATGGCAAGGGCATATTACGCACGCAGTCACTGGTAATGGCGGGGAATATCAAATTACAGTTAATTATGGCGCATCTCTTACGTTAATTGAGGGGGCTATGTATGGAAAACAATCTAGCTGGATAATTGATACGAGTTTAATAGAAAGTGATGGAAAAGAGCATGTTATTCAAATCATGGATGATCACATTAAAATTAGCGGCATTACTATCAATGTTGATACATCGGTGGCGGGTAATTCGATTTTACTTGTCAATGCTCAACATGAAGTATGTGAAATAGATTTTATTAATAAGACTGCAAAGATTATTAATGTAGATGGTAGTCAATGGATAAACAAAAGCCAGACAATTAAACAGCATCTTCATGATTTATCAATTAAAAATAAGCTTAACGGCCAGTATGTTGCCATCGATAATTATCAATATAACGGTTTAAACGTGGGACGTGCATTTTATGATGTTCAACATGATCGGGTCATTTTTACTCACTCAAAAAATAAAGAAAATCATTCGGCACAACTAATAAAAATTAATAGGGATACAGCCTATTTTTATTCATCAGTGGAATCAGTAATTTGGCAGGTTGATATAAATACAGGTTCTTTACTGACTCAACTTAAAGCGAATATGGTTTTAGGTCTAGATGCAGAAATTATTAAAGTCACATTGGTTGATGACCAACTGTATATAACACTAACAGAAAGAAGTACTGGCAGTACGGTTGAAAATACCTATAGGCTAATACAGAGTGATAAATTAGAGCTCGTGAGCGTTGTGAATAACAGGTTATTACTCGATAACTTACATGACACACAAACATTATTATCATTTGAACAACGTAAGCAATTTAGTAGCCATGACTACTTAGCCTGTCGATATATGAGTCCTGAATATCAAAAGACAATTACCATCAAACCCAGCATTGCGAACACGGTGATGATATCGGGCACTGATGAAAATGGTTTTTGGCATCATTACTGGCTACGCAATGAGAGTGGAACATTGGTTAAAGCCAATTTAGAAAGAAAAAATGTGAATGAACGGCTATTCTTGAATGAGTTTATTTCGATAAGTGAAGAAGATTTAAAATATATTGATTGTGAGCTCGCAAAAAATACGCCATTAGAAAAAGTTTGGCGAGAGAGGTTTGCTCTATCTATTAGCGATGGTAAAGAGGCGATATCTCAATTAAAGCGTTATAGAATTAAACCTACACTTGCAAAAATATTTGCAACAAGCCTGGGACGTTATAATCCGAGGTATGATTTATGGTATTGGTTTCCTCCTAAGGACTTGGAATTATTAGGAAGTTTATTAAATGAAAATGGAAAGGAAGTCTTTTTCTTTTATAGCCGAAAAGAAGACTCCATTTTTTATCAGAAAGGGTTAGGGCAAGATAATATTAATCCAAATAAGCCAAGTGCCGCCTTTCGTTTAAATTTGAGTGGAATAGAAAATGTCACGCACTGGCAAGGGGAGCTCCTTGTTATCCAAAAAGAAGGCTTTGTTAGGCAGCTGGGTGCGAATGGTAGTACACAATTAGTTGCCCTCAATAAAGACTGGTTTGCGAGAGAGCCTTTGAAGTGGGAGCGTTTTGCTCAATTTTCCAATGAAAAGGACCCCATTGCATTGTTTGGATTAAAAGATACTAATGGGGAACGCATATTACCAGCATGGTATTTTAACGAGATGGTTGTTGTTGCGCCTTCATTTTCGTTAGAAAGTGAGTTACAAATTATCGATTTTGATCACGATAAACAATATGGCGTTATTTTTGATTCAAAATCAAAGAAGCTATATCGAATAAACGCGATTGGAGAGATGAAGTTTAACAATATTTTCGATAGTCAGGGTGTTCTTCGATTTCCCAATAAATTACCTAAGCATGTTGATTTATACCCTGAGCTTACTTTTAAGTCAGTGCAAAAAATAGCGGGTGGCTTAATGCTGTTAACAGAAGAAAATGCAATTATTTATCATCCAACATCATCTCATGAACAATTAGGCTTATCATTAATTATTAAAGGAACACCGGAGGATGATGTCGTTATTCCTGCAGCATTAGGCGATGTTTCTGTTTTAATTCTTAATGGTGGTGAGGGCTCCGATACTTATCAGTTTAAAAAAGTAGATTGGCAGCGTTATCAAACGATTATTATTGATAATTATTCGGTAGACCGAATTGTTGATTTGCTTATCCTACCCATAAAAAACCAATTGAAGGAGATTTTTATTAATCGCCAAGGAGATGACTTGGTTATTACAGATTCAATAAATAATACATCTCTTTATATCCGTGGAATTTATGGTTTACAGGCTCACTCTTATCGTCATCTACAACTTAGAATTGATGGAACAGATCAACACATTGATGTGAGTTTATTAGCTGAACAAGCTTTGGCGAGTCACGGTTTAATGTCTTTATCAATGCATTTCAGAAGCTATTTTAATATCAATGATAAGATAGCTTTATTAGGGGAGTTGTTGAATCGAATAGATTTTACTCAGGAAGACTTTGAAATTCAAACTGCACCCAAAGAGCAGGATAAACCTCATTTCGCCATGTTATCTACAACAAGTCAGTATTAAATTAATATATAAAAAAAGAGCCACAACATAAGTGGCTCTTTTCGATTTATCGATCAGCAATTATTGTGCTGTTGGTGGATGACTGTGTTCAATATCTTCTGATTTCTTCGAGAAACGGCGACGGATCACCACGAAGAATACAGGAACGAAGAAGATAGCCAATGAGGTTGCGGCAAACATTCCCCCAAGAACACCAGTACCTACTGAGTTCTGGGATGCAGAACCTGCACCGTTACTAAACACCAGTGGGATAACACCTAACATAAATGCTAAAGATGTCATCAGAATTGGTCGTAAACGCATTTTAACTGCATTCAGTGTTGCTTCGACTAACCCTTTACCTTCTTTTTCCATCAAGTCTTTGGCGAATTCAACAATCAAGATTGCGTTTTTCGCCGAGAGCCCAATGGTTGTTAAGAGACCCACTTTAAAGTAAACGTCGTTGTCTAGACCACGAACACTGGTAAACAGTAACGCACCAATAATACCTAATGGAACGACTAACATAACTGAGAATGGAACTGACCAGCTTTCATAGAGAGCCGCCAAACACAGGAAGACCACTATCAAGGAGATTGCGTACAGAGCAGGGGCTTGGTTACCTGCTAAGCGTTCTTGATATGACATACCTGTCCACTCGTAACCAATTCCTTCAGGCAGGTTTTCAGTGGTGAGTTTTTCCATTAACAGCATCGCATCACCAGTACTTTTCCCTGGAGCTGCCTGACCTTGAATGTTCATCGCAGGGACACCGTTATAACGCTCTAAACGCGGTGAACCATACTTCCAAGGATCTTTGGATTCGTCCATAAAGGCAGAGAACGGAACCATTTTACCTTGGTTATTGCGAACATACAGGTTACTGATGTCAGAAGGTAACATACGGCTTTCTGCGTCACCTTGTACGTAAACTTTCTTCACACGACCACGGTCGATAAAGTCATTCACGTAGCTTCCACCAAACATAGAACTCAATGTTGCGTTGATATCACTGATAGCGACACCTTGAGCCTGTGCTTTTTGTTGGTCAATATAAATACGGTATTGCGAGGTATCATCCTGACCATTTGGACGAACACCTTGAAGCATTTCTGGGTGCTGAGCAGCTAATCCAAGTAACTGGTTGCGGGCTTGCATCAGTTTATCATGCCCCAAGTTACCTTTATCGACTAACTCAAAGTCAAACCCGTCTGCGGTACCTAACTCAACAATCGCTGGTAGGTTAAAGGCGTAAATCAGTGCCTCTTGTTTTTGTGACAGTGCGATATTCGCACGTTGTACAATCGCATCAACGTGGTTTTCATCGCCTTTACGTTCGCTCCAATTTTTCAGAACGACGAAAGCGAGACCCATGTTTTGACCTTGACCTGCGAAGCTAAAGCCCCCAACGGTAAAGACCGACTCAACGTTTTTGGCTTCTTCGGTATGGTAGTAGTTATTCACTTCATCCAATACCGCTTGGGTTTGTTCTTGCGTTGATCCCGGTGGTAATTGGATCATTGACAAGAATACCCCTTGGTCTTCCGCTGGTAAGAAAGAGGACGGTAAGCGGACGAACATGAACGCCATACCAACCACTAACAGCAGGTAAATCACTAAATAACGGCCCGTGCCGTTAAGCATACGGCTTACACTGTCGGTGTAGTGGTGTGCTTGTTTTTCAAATGTGCGGTTAAACCATCCAAAGAATCCTTTTTGGCTACCATGGCTGCCTTTTTCAATTGGCTTCAACATGGTGGCACACAGTGCTGGCGTTAAGATCATCGCAACCAGTACTGATAAGATCATGGAGGATACAATGGTAATTGAGAACTGACGGTAAATTGCCCCTGTAGAACCTCCAAAGAAGGCCATAGGAATAAATACCGCAGACAGCACCATTGCAATACCGACTAACGCACCTTGGATTTGACCCATTGATTTTTTGGTCGCTTCTTTTGGTGACAAGCCTTCTTCTTGCATAACACGCTCAACGTTCTCAACAACGACGATGGCGTCATCGACGAGAAGCCCGATGGCGAGTACCATCGCGAACATGGTCAAGGTGTTTATGGAATAACCAAATGCCGACAAGATAGCAAAGGTACCTAACAATACGACAGGTACTGCAATCGTTGGTATCAGTGTTGCACGGATGTTTTGTAGGAACAAATACATAACGACAACAACCAGCATGATTGCTTCTACTAACGTTTTAACCACTTCGTTAATTGAAATTTTAACGAATGGGGTCGTATCGTATGGATAAACAATCTCTAATCCTTGAGGGAAGAAAGGCTTCATTTCCTCAAGCGCAGCGCGGACGTTATTAGACGTATCTAAAGCGTTAGCTCCGGTTGCCAGTTTAATACCGATACCTGCTGCTGGCTTACCATTAAAGCGGGCAATCGTACTATAGTTTTCAGCACCTAATTGGACATCAGCAACATCTTTAATACGCACTTGTGAACCATCCTGGTTTACACGTAATAGAATATTGCTAAATTCTTCAGGGCTATTTAAACGTGTCTGCGCAATGATAGAAACGTTTAAACGCTGGTTTGCTACAGACGGTGAACCACCGAGTTGCCCTGCTGCGACTTGGTTATTTTGTACCTTGATCGCATTAATGACATCTGTTGTGGTCATGTTGTACTTAACGAGTTGCTCTGGTTTTAACCAAATACGCATTGCATATTGGGTACCGAACAGTTGAGTTTCACCTACACCGTTAACTCGGCTAAGTGGGTCTTTAATATTTGACCCTACGTAGTCGGCAATATCGTATTGCCCCATTGAGCCATCGCTAGAAACGAAACCCGCAACCATTAAGAATGAACTAGTTGATTTATCGACACTAATACCTTGCTGCTGAACTTCTTGTGGCAACAATGGCATCGCCAGTTGCAATTTGTTTTGCACCTGTACTTGCGCGATATCACCATCAGTTCCTGCTTCAAATGTTAGCGTAATGCTAGCAGAACCTGATGAATCACTGCTCGATGACATATATACCAAGTTATCGATACCGTTCATGTTCTGTTCGATAACCTGCGTTACTGTATTTTGTACCGTCTCAGCATCCGCTCCCGGATAGTTAGCTGAAATAGAAACAGCCGGTGGCGCGATGGTCGGGTACTGCGAAACAGGTAACTGGATAATTGCCAACAGACCAGCAAGCATGGTGATAATTGCAATTACCCACGCAAAAATTGGTCTTTCTATAAAAAACTTAGGCATTAATCAGCCGCTCCCTTATTTAGACTTTTCTTCAGGTTTTGCCTGATTGTCTATGGATTGCGTTTCTAAGTTTGCTTCCTTAGGATTCACAACAATTCCTGGTTTGATTTTTTGTAAGCCGATGACAATGACACGATCACCTGCTTGTAGACCTTCAGTTACCAGCCATTTGTTGCCAACTGCTTGTCCTGCTTTAACTTTTCTGACTTCAACTTTATTCTCTGCGCCAACAACCATGACTTGAGAAGTTCCTTGAGCCGTACGAGTCAAGCCTTGTTGTGGAACTAGAATCGCCTTTTCAATAACACCGTCTTCTAATACAGCACGAACAAACATACCTGGAAGTAACTCTTTGTTCGGGTTAGGGAACATGGCTCTCATGGTGATAGACCCTGTTGTTTCATCAACAGTGACATCAGAGAATTCCAGAACACCCTTTTGTGCGTATTCTTGACCGTTGTTGTTGATCAAACAGACAGGTGCTTTCCCTGATTCTCGCTGTACAGCGCCTTTCGCTATCTCATTTTTGAGACGTAAAAAATCGTCACTCGATTGTGTTACGTCAACATAGATAGGATCAAGTTGCTGAACACGCATTAATTCAGTGGCTTGTCCTGTGGATACTAAAGCCCCTTCAGTCACATTCGATTTACCGGTACGGCCGCTGATCGGTGCAGTTACTTTGGTATAATTCAGGTTGATACGTGCCGTTTCAACCGCAGCTTCAGCCGCTTTGACGGCAGCAAGTGCTTGTGCATAGGTTGAGGTCGCTTCGTCGTATTCCTGACGACTAATGTAATTAGTACCTAACAATGGTTTATAACGCTTCACCGTTAATGCAGCCAGATTCGCATTGGCTTGTGCTTTTGCAAGTTCCGCTTTTGCGCTGTCATAGGTTGCTTGGAATGGTGCTGGGTCAATTTGGTATAAAGATGTCCCTGCTTCTACGTCGCTACCTTCTTTATAGTTGCGTTTCAATATGATGCCACTAACCTGAGGGCGAACCTCGGCAACACGAAATGCGGATGTACGGCCTGGTAACTCGGTTTTGAGAGTCAGAGGTTCGGCTTTAAGCGTAACAATTCCTACTTCAGGCGCCGGGCGTTCTCCGCCACCTTGTTGTTCATCGTTACAACCAGATAAAGCCAAGCCACCTGAAAGAACTAACAGAGCCAGAGGTAACACCCCTCTGTTTTTTCGCATAAGTTAACCTCAATTAATCAATATGAGTTCAAAACAAAAATAAGAAAAATGGTAAACAATATGATTTATCACTATGCTATAGTACAAACATACACGAATGTATGTAAATCAGCTTTCGATAGAAACGGGTCACAATGGCACGAAAAACTAAACAACAGGCTGAAGAAACCCGTCAGGAAATATTAGATGCTGCCATCAAAACATTCTCTGAACGAGGAGTTTCTGCCACATCATTAGCCGATATTGCAAAAGCAGCGGGGGTTACCCGAGGTGCAATATATTGGCATTTCAAAAACAAAGTTGATCTTTTTTATCAAGCTTGTGAATTTGGTGATAACCAAATAGTACAAGCTGAAGAATATTATCGTTCTAAATATACCAATGATCCACTTTCAATACTAAGAGAATTATTAGTTTATATTTTGACTGATTTTATTGAAAGCCCTAAAAACCGCGCTTTGATGGAAATTTTCTTTTTGAAGTGTGAATTAGTTGGCGAAATGGCAGAGTTAGTTGATTTTAAACGCGCTAATTATGTCGCAAGTCAATGTCGAATAGTTGATAACTTGACTGCCTGTATTGATGCAGGTCAACTTCCTGCTGATCTTGATGTGGAATGTGCTGCGATTATGATCCGTTCATTAATGTCTGGTTTGTTAGAAAACTGGCTACTCCAATCAGAAAATTTTAATACTAATCAACATACAATTACATTGGTTGATACACTATTAGAAACACTAAAATGTAATACCGCAATCCGGTTAAAACCCATTCAAACTGAATAAGTGGAGTACAATATGACCTCTATTTTGATTATTGCTAATGGCGCACCTTACGGCAGTGAAATATTGTTCAACTCATTGCGATTAGCGATAACGTTAAAAGAGCAAGAGCCGCAGTTAGATTTAAAAATATTTCTGATGTCAGATGCTGTGACCGCAGGTTTGGCAGCTCAAAAGCCGAAAGAAGGCTATAATCTTCAACAAATGTTAGAGATTTTAACGGCACAAAATGTCCCCATTAAATTATGTAAAACTTGTACAGATGCCCGAGGTGTAAGTGAGTTAACCCTTGCTGATGGTGTTGAGGTAGGCACGTTAGTCGAGCTTGCAAGCTGGACATTAACGGCAGATAAAGTATTAACTTTCTAACATTTTACGTAAAATGTGTTTAATTAGGTGAAAGTAAGTGTTGGTAGGCGACTATCGGCACTTTGGTTTAATTAAACAATATTATTATTTGTATAAAGGAATGCCATTATGATGAAACAACAATGGAAGTGGCGGCAGTTAGTATCAATAACACTGTTTTTTTTCATCATATCTTTTTCCAGTTCAATTACGGCATTAACATCAAATAACTTACCTGATAAGAATGAAATAAAAAATGCGCTCAACGCATTGAATAAAAAAAGTTCACTCAGTGAGGAAGATAAACTTGCTCTCGCTGATCTGGAAAAAACCTCAGATTTTTATAACGAGCTGGATAAACTCGAACAGCGAACGGCTGAACTGCAAAAAAAACTGAATAGCGCGAGTGAAGAATCGAAACAAGCAGCACAAGGTTTGTTGCAAATAAAAAATGAAAATGAGCAACGCACCGAAAATTTCCTACGAAAAATACAAGATAGTTCTCTTTCACAACTAGAAGCATTACAAGCCTCTTATTTAGAAAATCTGCAAACAGAACAAAATGACCTTGCAACCTATAGTAGCCAATTAATTGGCTTACAGACACAGCCTGAAAGGGCACAAGCGATGATGTTGGAAAATGCGAGGCGCTTACAAGAAATTCGCAATGAGCTAAATAGTTCATTGAATGAATCTGTAAATTTAAGACCTACTCAAATTACCATGCTGCAAGTTGAACAGTATTTATTGCAGCAACAAAATGAATATCAAAAACGTATTCTACAGGCTAACACTCAATTACAAGATGTGCTGCAAAAACAACGTGATTATACCGCAGCATATATTGAGCAATTGGAACACCATATTCAGCAAGTACAAAATGCGATTAGCCATCGCCGACTAAATGACTCCCAATCAACGGTACGCGAGGCGCTGAGTACTTCTGAAACCGATATTGAAGCGCAACAGAATCCCATTATTCAAAAAGAAATTGCGATTAATAATGCGCTCAGTGACCGTTTAATCGCAGTGACCGAAAATAGCAATAAACTGGTGCAAAATGGTATTCGAGTTAAAACATGGCTTGAAAGAGCGACGCAGTCCGAACGAAATTTAAAAGAGCAAATTAATGTATTACGCGGTAGCTTATTGCTCTCACGAATTTTATTTCAACAACAAATTGACTTGCCGCCAGACATTTTAACGAAAAATTTACCCACAACGATTGCTGATTTGCGGCTTGAGCAATTTGATATTAACCAACAGCGTGATGAGCTTTATCAACCTAATGATTATATTACTAAGTTGGAACAGCAATTTGAGGTAAAAACAGGGGATGAGCTGGCAAATAGCGCATTATTATCCGCTGAGGATAAATCTACGTTATTGAAACTATTGGAAGTACGTCGTGGGTTATTAGATGAACTCAACCAGCAGCTTGGCGGGCAAATTTCCCAAGCAATCAACTTGCAACTTGATCAAAACCAATTATTGAGTGTAGTGGGGTCTCTTGAAAATACCTTGGCGCAGCAAATATTCTGGGTGAATAGTAATAAACCGATGGATTTGGAATGGGTTAAAGGTTTTCCTGAAGCTGCGGCAGCACAGATTCATAATTTTGATTTTAGTTTATCGAATCGTAGTATTAAGCGTGGAGTGACGGCTTCATTATTGGTCGTTGTTCCACTGGTTTTAGTCGCATTACTGTTTATTTGGTTTAATCGCAAAATTAGTAACCGACTGCAGGATATTGACCAACGGCTTTCCAGCTTACGTAATGACAGTGTATTAAGTACCCCGTTGGCACTGTTGTTAACATTAATGCAAACATTACCTATTTCACTGTTTTTACTGGCATTTGGCTATTGGTTTTTGAAAACAGGGAATGTGCAAGGGCCATTCTTTTGGCAATTTTGCCAACAATTGGCGATATTTTGGGCATTATTTGAGCTGACTTTCCGAGTATTAAAACCACAAGGTATTGCACAAAAACACTTTGGTATCGAAAAAGAAAAAATATCCCAGACTCGACGCAGGATGATCAGGCTATCTATTCCTCTATTGCCACTCATTTTCTTTTCTACTTATGGTGTTAGCAACCCACTGAAAGTGTCTGAGGACGTGATTGGCCAGTTGATCGTGCTGGTTTCTCTTATTCTACTGTGCATCTTTACTATTCCATTTTGCAAACAAGTTTGGCAAGAGAAAGGGAGTCACTTAACGCGCAGTATCGTTGTGACATTGTTGACATTTTCGCCATTAATTTTAGTGGGCTTAATGATGGCGGGGTATTATTACACCACATTGCGCTTGGCAAACCGTTGGATCGACAGTTTATACCTATTACTCCTATGGTATATCACTTATAGCGCGTGTTTGAGAGGCTTAACACTGGTTGCTCGTAAATTAGCATATCAACGTGCCATAGAACGCCGTGCGATGTCGAAGCAAGAAGATACTGAAAACGAGCCAATTAAAGAGCCACCAATGACTATTGAGCTGATTAGCCAGCAATCATTACGTCTCACAACGATGGTGTTGTTTATTATCTTTGCGTTAGCGTTTTATGCAATTTGGTCTGACTTCATCACCATTTTCTCTTTCTTAGATAGCGTGAACTTATGGAGCTATACCGCCACATCGGCAGAAGGGGGAAATATCTTACAATTCGTAACCTTAGCGAATTTAATTTTAGCTCTTGTGATTATCATTGTGTCTTGGGTGATGACGCGAAATCTCCCTGGGTTACTGGAAGTATTGGTGTTATCACGGTTAAAACTCCGTCAGGGCTCTACTTATGCGATCACGACAATATTAACTTATATTATCGTGGGGATTGGCGCGATTGCCTCATTAGGTATGATTGGCGTGACATGGAACAAATTGCAGTGGTTGGCAGCAGCTTTGACCGTCGGGTTAGGGTTTGGCTTACAGGAAATTTTTGCCAACTTTGTTTCAGGGATCATTTTACTGTTTGAGCGGCCGATCCGTATTGGCGACACCGTCACTATTGGGACCTATTCAGGAACAGTTAGTAAAATTCGCATTCGTGCGACAACCATCGTTGATTTTGATCGCAAAGAAGTGATCATTCCTAATAAGGCTTTTGTGACTGAACGGTTGATCAACTGGTCGCTATCGGACACCGTCACACGTATCACCATAGCGATCGGTGTGGCATATGGCTCTGATCTTGATAAAGTGAAACGCGTTTTATTGTCTGCGGCAACCAATAATAGCAAGGTAATGACTGAACCTGCTCCTAATGTCTATTTCACCAGTTTTGGTGCAAGCACGTTAGATCACGAATTACGTTTTTATGTACGGCAGATTGGTGACCGTGGCGTAACCAGCGATGAAGTGAACCGTGCGATAGACAAACTATGTCGAGAAAATGATATTGATATTGCATTCAATCAGTTAGAAGTGCATTTACACAATAGTAAAGGTGATGAAGTGCAAGAAGTGAAGCGAACACCTAAAGATAGTGATGATAAAACGCACTAAACTCATTAAGTTTCTTTGGTGCAGGCAGTTTTTGCTGCTTGCACTTGTTTTGCAATATAATCATTTTTCACGATTTCAAGTGCTTTGAGAACTACATCGGTGTCTATCTCAGACGTCTCTAATAAGTAGATTAAATCAACAGCAAGTTGGATTTCTTGTGGAGCATCCTTGAGTGAACTCATACTGATTCCTTCTAAGATTTAATCAAAATATTGATTTTCTTGATGTTCAATGGCTTTTTCAATACGCAAAAGTGCTTGGCGGCAACGGTACAAACGGCCTGCGAGTACAGCGAGTTCTTTTTGGCACTGGTGCTGCGAACGGTGGTCGGTTAGCTCACTTAAATGAAGTTCTTTTTCACTCACCATGGCCTGCAAGCGTCGTTCATAGTCTTGGTGTTGTGATAAACGTTCATATAAATCAACTTGTTCCTTTTTCTTAGTAAAATTTGATTCTTTTTCGCGTAAAGCTTGTGTAGAGATCTCTCGTGAAATTGCCTGCATTTGATGGACGATTTTTTCAGTAAGAAAATTAACTTGCTCAGTGTGGTTTAACGTTACGCTATGGCACAATTGCTGGTACAACGTCTGCAATTCATTTTGGCAATCCCCTAAACGGGTTGATTTGCGGCTAAACAATTGCATATCGAAACGTGAATGTGAAAACTCAAGGTCTTTTATGGGCTCCACTCGTGTTTTCAATTCATCAATTTGCTTTTTTAACGCATCCAAAAGAGCGGGAATTTTCATTTTTTGTTCTCATTAAATGTGAAAAATAGCGGAAAATTGATATTCAGCAACAAAACTGATGCCAAATTGACGGCTTCTTATTGCATTTTTATGGTACTTTACATAGATTCTACACTTTCGTGTTTACTACATGGCTTTTATTATGACCGCTAAAGAGCAACAACTGCAATTGATTAAAGAAAGTATCGCATCTATCCAAGATTATCCAATCGAAGGTGTGATCTTTCGTGACATTACGACTTTATTAAATAACCCTGCTGCATACCAAGCAACGATTGATATGTTAGTGGAACATTATCAAAATAAAGGCGTCACTAAAATTGTAGGAACTGAAGCGCGTGGTTTTCTATTCGGCGCTCCAGTTGCATTACGTTTAGGCGTAGGTTTTGTCCCTGTACGTAAAAAAGGGAAATTACCACGTGAAGTATTGAGTATGACTTACGACCTTGAATATGGCACGGATACACTTGAAATCCATAAAGATAGTATCAGCCCTGAAGATAATGTCTTAGTGGTTGATGACTTACTTGCCACAGGTGGTACAGTGGAAGCGACAGTTAAAATGATCAAACAACTCGGTGCTAATGTTGTTGATGCCGCATTTATCATCTGTTTACCTGACCTTGGCGGCGTTGAGCGCCTGCAAAAAGAAGGTGTTTCTTCTTATAGCCTTGTTGAATTCCCAGGCCACTAATCTTTATTTTCCCTCTATTTTTATCACAGTCTCGCTGTATAGGTTGAGGCTGTGGTAGCATGGTACTATGATTATATATATTCACGTACCATGTTAAATGACAGTGGAATCCATGAGCTATCAGGTACTTGCCCGTAAGTGGCGCCCCCAAAAATTTTCAGACGTTGTTGGCCAACAGCACGTTTTGACTGCACTCGCTAATGGGCTAACGCATCAGCGGCTTCATCACGCCTATCTTTTCTCCGGTACACGTGGTGTAGGAAAAACGACGATTGCTCGCCTATTTGCCAAAGGCCTTAATTGCGAAACAGGGATCACTGCATCACCTTGTGGTAAATGTGCCAACTGCCTTGAAATAGAACAAGGGCGATTTGTTGACTTAATTGAAATTGACGCGGCTTCCCGAACTAAAGTCGAAGATACTCGTGAATTATTAGACAACGTCCAATACGCGCCGGCACGTGGGCGCTTCAAAGTTTATTTAATTGACGAAGTACACATGTTGTCTCGTCATAGTTTCAATGCGTTATTAAAAACCCTTGAAGAACCGCCTGAACATGTGAAGTTTTTGTTAGCGACGACGGACCCGCAAAAACTCCCCGTGACCATTTTGTCTCGCTGTTTGCAATTCCACCTAAAAGCATTAGATGTCACGCAAATCAGTGAACAGCTTGAACTTATTCTGAATGCAGAAAATATTGAACATGACCAACGAGCTCGCCAGCTCATTGCAAGAGCGGCGGATGGCAGTTTACGTGATGCATTAAGCTTAACTGATCAAGCCATTGCGATGGGGCAAGGGAAAGTAACGGCTGATATAGTTAGCCAAATGCTAGGAACCCTTGATGATGAACAGCCATTAGCGATTATTGAAGCGTTAGTACGTGCCGATAGCATGGCGGTGATGGAACAGGTAGAGCAAGCTGCTAGTCGCGGTGCGGATTGGGAAAACTTGCTGGTGGAAGTTTTGTCGCAATTACACCGTATCGCGATGATCCAACTGCTTCCTGCTGAACAAGAAACAGACCCATCATCGATAGAAGGGCGGCTACGGCAGGTCGCAAGGGTAATTTCTCCTGCAGATCTCCAACTGTTTTACCAAACGTTATTAGTTGGAAGAAAAGAACTCCCTTATGCTCCTGAGCGGCGTATGGGGGTTGAAATGGCATTGTTACGTGCATTAGCTTTTCATCCGAAAAATGTGATTGCTGAAATTGAAGCTCCACCAAAAGTTATTACGCAGGCGGCTGTTCAATCGGCATCGCCTGCTGCACCAAATATGGTGCAAAGGGTGCCTCCTGTTCAAGCACGAGCAGAAAATCTGCCAGACAATAGCCCAACATTACAGTTATTGAAGGCTAGGCAGGCGCTACAATCTCCACAAAGTGAGGATCCTAGCCCAAAAAAGGCTAAACCGGTGATGCCTGAAAGGGCTAAGCCGGCGGCATCAGCACTGGAAAGGCTGGCCGCCGTGACCAGCAAACATCAACAAAATGTGGTAAATAAAGCGGCTCAGGCAGCAAAACCACAAAAATCAAAGCAGTACCAATGGAAGCCTCAAAATGAAGAGGCGATGGCACCAAAAGAGGCAATAACAACGCCAAGTGAAATCAAAGAGGCGTTGGAATATGAAAAAACGCCTGAATTAGCCGCTAAAATTATTGAGGAAGGGCGAATTCGTGATAGCTGGTCTGGGAAAATCGCAAAATTAAATATTCCCAAACTGGTTGAACAATTAGCTTTGAATTCATATATAGAAGAATTAAGTGAGTCGCAAATTGTTTTACATTTGCGCTCGGCTCAGAAGCACCTCGATAAACCATCGGCACATAAAGCATTGGAAGAAGCTCTGAGCGAACTATATGGTCGTACTGTTGAACTGAAAATCGTTCATGATGATAATAGCGAGGTGAAAACCCCGCTAGAATGGCGACAGGCGATTTATGAAGAAAAACTGGCACAAGCGCGCCAGTCTATTATTGCGGATAAAACGATTCAAAAACTGCGCTCAATGTTTGATGCGCAATTAGATGAAGAGAGTATTCGCCCCGTTTAACGCTACAGTCTCATTGTTAAGCTGTAGCCTCAGTTGTGAGAGATAACTATGTTTGGTAAAGGTGGATTGGGTAACCTGATGAAACAGGCCCAGCAAATGCAAGATAAAATGCAAAAAGTTCAGGAAGAAATCGCTCAACTAGAAGCTACAGGCGAATCTGGTGCTGGCTTAGTTAAAGTGACGATTAACGGCTCACACAACTGCCGCCGTGTTGAAATTGACCCTAGCTTACTCGAAGACGACAAAGAAATGTTAGAAGACTTGATTGCTGCGGCATTTAATGATGCTGCTCGTCGTATCGAAGAAACGCAGAAAGAAAAAATGGCAAGTGTTTCCAGTGGTATGCAATTACCACCAGGCTTTAAGATGCCATTCTAATGCAAACAAGTCCGCTTCTTGAATCTTTGATGGAAGCTCTGCGCTGTCTCCCTGGGGTTGGCCCCAAGTCAGCGCAGCGAATGGCTTTTCATCTTTTACAGCGTGACCGCAGTGGGGGAATGCGTTTAGCGCAATCGCTCACTCGTGCCATGTCTGAAATAGGTCACTGCCGTGATTGCAGAACATTTACAGAACAAGAGGTCTGTAATATCTGCGATAACCCTCGCCGCCAACAAAATGGTTTGATTTGTATTGTTGAAAGCCCAGCAGATATCTATGCAATAGAACAAACCGGGCAATTTTCCGGGCGTTATTTTGTGCTGATGGGGCATTTGTCACCACTTGATGGTATTGGCCCAATGGATATCGGTCTTGATAGACTAGAAGAGCG
Organism: Providencia sp. PROV048; assembly: GCF_033688165.1. Taxonomy (NCBI): domain Bacteria; kingdom Pseudomonadati; phylum Pseudomonadota; class Gammaproteobacteria; order Enterobacterales; family Morganellaceae; genus Providencia; species Providencia sp. PROV048. The sequence continues at coordinate 1,190,738 of NZ_CP096360.1, forward strand.
TTTGGCATCAGAGACTATCAATGAAGTGATTTTAGCAACCAACCCAACGGTTGAAGGTGAAGCGACAGCAAACTATATTGGCCAAATGTGCGCGCAATATGGGGTGGCTGCGAGCCGAATTGCACACGGGGTGCCTGTGGGGGGGGAGTTGGAAATGGTTGATGGAACCACACTTTCTCACTCGTTGGCGGGGCGCCAACGGCTCTAAAGTCCTCGTCATTCTTTGCGCCGTAGCGTTGTTGTCTTCATGCATCAACCCTAGTCACATACTTGTGTATGCTCCCAGGGATTAATGCATTCGACGCCTAGCTACGGCACAAATTATTTAGAGGATGATGGTGAGGTGCTGTTTTTAAAATTTAAAGGCAAACCCCTCAAAGCAAAACCCTTAATTCAAAAATATCCTTCAAGCAAAAGCATCGTAGTCTTCGGTCATTTCCTTTCATTCATATTAATTTAGCTTCTAATTTGTGGTTAGTGGTTGAATTCTATTTTTTTGCCCCCAACTAATCTGCATCGATAAGTCAAACCTATCCAATTAGATTGATGAAATAGAGGCGATTAATGAGTATGAAAGGACAGGAAACTCGTGGTTTCCAATCAGAAGTTAAACAACTCCTCCAATTAATGATCCACTCTCTTTATTCAAATAAAGAGATTTTCTTACGTGAATTAATCTCCAACGCATCAGATGCGGCGGATAAACTGCGTTTTCGTGCATTATCTAAACCAGAACTGTATGAAAACGATGGAGACCTGCGCGTGCGTATTAGTGCCGATAAAGAAAAAGGTACATTGACCATCAGTGATAACGGTATCGGTATGAGCCGTGAAGAGGTGATTGAAAACCTCGGCACTATCGCGAAGTCAGGCACAAAAGCATTCTTAGAGTCATTAGGTAGTGACCAAGTCAAAGATAGCCAAATGATTGGTCAATTTGGTGTGGGCTTCTATTCTGCATTTATTGTGGCTGATAAAGTGACTGTACGTAGCCGCGCAGCTGGTGCCCCTGTCGATGAAGGTGTGTTCTGGGAATCTGCTGGTGAAGGTGAATACACCATCGCTGATATTGAAAAAGCGGAACGCGGCACTGAAATCACTTTGCATTTGCGCGATGATGAAAAGGAATATCTGGATAACTGGCGCTTACGTTCAGTGATTAGCAAATATTCTGACCATATTGCTTTACCAGTTGAAATCGAAGAAAAAAATGAAGAAAACGGTACGGTAACTTGGGAAAAAATTAACCAAGCGAAAGCATTGTGGACTCGTAGCAAATCTGAAATTTCAGACGAAGAATACGCTGAATTCTATAAACATATTTCCCATGACTACGCAGACCCACTAACATGGTCACATAACCGTGTAGAAGGTAAGCAAGAGTATACGAGCTTGCTGTATGTGCCGTCTAAAGCGCCATTTGACCTATGGAATCGTGACCAACAGCACGGCTTGAAACTCTATGTTCAACGCGTATTTATTATGGATGACGCAGAACAGTTTATGCCTAATTACCTGCGTTTTATTCGTGGGGTGTTGGATTCCAATGATTTACCACTGAACGTGTCTCGTGAAATACTGCAAGACAGCGCATTAACTCGTAGTTTACGCAGCGCATTAACGAAACGTGTTCTGCAAATGCTTGAGAAACTGGCTAAATCTGACACAGAAAAATACCAAACCTTCTGGCAACAATTTGGCTTGGTGATGAAAGAAGGCCCTGCGGAAGATATGGCAAATAGTGAAACTATTGCTAAACTTCTGCGTTTTGCAACAACTCATACCGATAGCAGCGTACAGAACGTATCTTTAGAAGATTATGTAAGCCGCATGGTTGAAGGCCAAGATAAAATTTATTACATCACTGCAGATAGCTATGCGGCGGCGAAAGGCAGCCCACACCTTGAGCTATTCCGTAAAAAAGGTATTGAAGTCCTACTGTTATCTGACCGTATTGACGAATGGATGATGAACTATCTGTCTGAATTCGACGGTAAACAGTTCCAATCCGTGAGTAAAGCAGACGAGTCATTAGATAAGCTAGCGGATGAAAACAAAGCGGAGCAAGAGGAAGCGGATAAGCAATTAGAGCCATTTGTTGAACGCGTTAAATCATTCCTTGGTGAGCGTGTTAAAGAAGTTAAACTCACACATCGCTTAACGGATACGCCTGCCATTGTTACGACAGATGCGGATGAAATGAGCACACAAATGGCAAAACTGTTTGCAGCAGCAGGGTAAGCCGCGCCAGAAGTAAAATATAACTTCGAATTGAACCCAACACATCCATTGGTGAAAAAAGCCGCAGAAGTGTCAGATGAATCTGTGTTTGCTGATTGGGTAGATGTATTGTTGGATCAAGCATTATTAGCAGAACGTGGTACATTGGAAGATCCAAACCTATTTATTCGTAAAATCAATGAATTACTTCTAAAGTAATTTAATTTGATATTTTCGATATTGAGCATAAACCGCGCTTTTGCTTGTGCTTTAGCGTGGTTTTTTTCTTTTGCGAAAAAAGATAAATGCGAAATCGTTTACGTGTGTTCTTGAGTAAAGCCGTATGCTAATGGTATGGTAGCTTGTTTTCTTTTCAAATTATAAAAATCTAAATAGCAAGGGGTTTACGCAATGCGTATCATTCTGCTTGGCGCTCCAGGCGCTGGTAAGGGCACTCAAGCTCAATTTATTATGGAAAAGTTTGGGATCCCTCAAATTTCAACAGGTGACATGTTACGTGCAGCTGTTAAATCAGGGAGCGAACTCGGCTTACAAGCTAAAGAGCTGATGGATAACGGTAAATTAGTTACTGATGAATTAGTTATCGCATTAGTTAAAGAGCGCATCAAACAAGATGACTGCCGCAATGGCTTCTTGTTGGATGGGTTCCCTCGTACAATCCCACAAGCGGACGCGATGAAAGAAGCGGGTATCACTGTTGATAACGTACTGGAATTTGATGTACCAGACGAAATCATTGTTGAGCGTATTATTGGCCGTCGTGTACATGCGCCATCAGGCCGTGTTTACCACATCAACTTCAACCCACCAAAGGTTGAAGGCAAAGACGATGTAACAGGTGAAGAATTAACCATCCGTAAAGATGACCAAGAAGACACCGTGCGTAAGCGTCTGGTTGAATATCATGCATTAACTGCACCTTTAATTGCGTATTACCAAAATGAAGCTAAACAAGGTAATACCAAGTACTTCAAATTAGACGGTACTCGTAAAGTGGCAGAAGTTAGTGAAGAACTAGCAAAAATCTTAGGTTAATATTTGTACTTACCATGCTTTGTGTTGCAGTAATCGTAACTGCAATTCGAATTATTTTAAGTATAAGGTATTATATGGAGGCAGCGATGATCGCTGCCTTTGTTTTTTATACCACTTGGTGACAAAAATCGTTAATTAACTGTGTTAAAGTTGGGAATAATTATCAATTAGGAGTTGTTTCATGTCAGAAAAAAAATACGGCATTTTGTTAGCAAACTTAGGAACCCCTGATGCCCCAACAACCTCAGCAGTGAAACGCTATTTAGCTGAATTTCTTAGTGATAAACGCGTTATTGATGTACCGCGCTTGATTTGGAAGCCGATTTTACATGGGGCGATTTTGCCTCTTCGCTCTTCTAAAGTGGCGAAGTTATATAAGTCTATTTGGTTAGAAGGGGGGGCACCATTACTGGTTTATTCTTTGCGTCAAAAACAAAAGTTAGCAGAGTTATTGCCTAATATTGCTGTAGAGATAGGCATGAGCTATGGTTCGCCTTCAATTAAAAGTGCGGTAGATAGTTTGCTAGACCAAGGTGTTACCGACTTAGTGGTTCTTCCACTGTATCCACAGTATTCCTGCACGACAACTGCAGCGGTTTATGATGCATTAACCCGAGCGTTTGAAAGTAGACGTACCATTCCAAGCGTGCAATTCATTCGTAGCTATGCGACACATCCTGCTTATATTCAAGCTTTAGTGGCCTCGATAGAAGCAAGCTTTGCCCTGCATGGTGAACCCGATAGGCTAATATTGTCGTTCCATGGCATTCCACAGCGTTATTGCGATACAGGTGATATTTACCAGCAAGAGTGCGAAAAAACGGCAGAGGTGCTCCGTGAGGCGTTAAATTACCCAAGTGATAAAGTCATGCTGACCTACCAGTCGCGTTTTGGACGTGAGCCTTGGTTGATGCCTTATATGGATAAAACGATGCATGAGTTACCCTCCCAAGGCGTAAAGTCAGTTCAGGTCATTTGCCCTGGTTTTTCAGTTGATTGCTTAGAAACATTAGAAGAAATTAGCGAGCAAAATAAAGAGTTTTTTATGAGTAGTGGTGGTAATAAATATAATTACATACCGGCATTAAATGATAATCCGAATAGCATTCATATGATTAATTCAATAATTCAAGATGTTCTAAAGTAATCAATTCAGTAAAATAATGCAGAAAAGTTTGCTTATCGATATATCAATAAGCTGATTATAGACTATAATCACTTATCTGAAATTATAAATGATTGAATAAATGTTATGTCTTTTGGAATTAATATGAGCAATAAGCAGCAGCCACCACAAGGTAATATAGAGCAGAAGTCACCTTCTGCTCATCAATTTCAAATACAGCAAAACGATGAAATTGATTTAATGGCCTTGTTTTCCATTTTGTTAAAACATAAATTTTTGATTCTTATATTTACGGTTGTTTGTATTGTGGTGAGTGTTGGTGTTGTAAAACTATTACCTCAAAAATGGAGCAGTACTGCTATTGTCATTCCTCCTGCATCTGAAGAGCTCAAAGAAGTTAACGCATTTAAAGCTCAACTGGATGTATTAGATATTCCGATTGATTTAAGTGCTCAACGTATTTTTAATGCATTTGTTGACCAGTATCGTTCGAAAGTTAATCAAGAAAGTTATATAAGAAGTACTGATTATTACCATAATCTGGCAGAGAAAATTGACCCAAAAGATGATGTTATCGCTCAGCAAAGGCTAGTAAATTCAATCATTTCGAATGATATTAAAATTCAAGATCTGTCAAAAGAAAAAAACAGTACTTCAAATGATATTGTTTTAAGCTTCACTGCTCCGTTGCCAACTGAAGCCCAAGATTTACTTGAAGGCTATATTCGTTATAGTGCATCGAAAGTAAGGCAACAGCTAAAAGTTGAAATCGATAATATGATTTCAGAGAAACTTATTTATGCCAGTGAGTCACTAAAACGTGAAGTCAGCAAAATTCAAACTGAATACGATGTTAAGGTTGAAAGGCTTAAACGAGCTGTTGATATTGCAAAAGCCGCTGGAATTGAAAAACCGATCGCCAGCGAATCTGTTGCTATCAATGATGACCCTGATTACCCTATTGCGTTAGGGACTGAAGCTTTAGAGAAAAAATTACTGATTGAAACTCAAAATCGTGATTTGGCATTGATGAGCGAAAATTTACAGAACCGTAAAATTTACCTTGATAATTTACAAGAAGTAACCGCTAAAGAATTAGATTTTACACCCGTTAAGTTTATTTTAACGCCAGACTTACCGTTGCATAAAGATTCACCAAAATCATCGTTAATTGTTGCATTAAGCGCAATACTCGGTTTAATTTTGAGCTGTGCATTTGTGTTAAGTCGGGAGCTTTATCGCGATTATAAATATCAAAATCAATAAAATAACTTCCAAATGACAAACAATGGGGCCAGTGCCTTCTTTGCAGGTGCTGGCTTTATTTTATCGTGCTAGAATAGGGTGATGTTCCATTGTTAATCTTCTAATTATGAAATTCCCCGGTCAACGCAAGTCAAAACACTATTTTCCTGTTAGTCTCAGAGATCCTTTATTACAGCCTTTAAAAGAAACATTGGCGGATGATGAGAATTGTAAGTCCTATATTGTTGGTATCGACCAAACATTAGTCGATATTGAAGCGAAAGTGGATGACGACTTCATTCAGCGCTATCAATTGAGTAAGGGGCATTCGCTGGTTATTGAAGACGATGTCGCCGAAGCTTTGTATAAAGAACTTACAGATAATGCCTTGATTACTCATGAGTTTGCAGGTGGAACGATTGGCAATACGCTGCACAACTATTCGGTTTTAGCCGATGACAGGTCAGTTTTATTGGGCACAATGTGCAATAGCATCCAAATTGGTAGCTATGCGTATCGCTATTTATGTCACACCTCAAGTCGCATGGATTTGAATTTTCTACAAGGTGTGGACGGGCCTATCGGGCGCTGTTTTACCTTGATCACTGAAAATGGCGAGCGAACGTTTGCTATCAGCCCTGGCCATATGAATCGCTTGCACCCAAATAGCATTCCCGAGGACATTATTGCCGGGGCTTCTGCGTTGGTATTAACAGCTTATTTAGTCCGCTGTAAACCCGGAGAAACCATGCCTGATGCAACTATGCAGGCTATTGCGTATGCGAAAAAGCACAATGTCCCCGTCGTGTTAACACTCGGAACTAAATTTGTTATTGCTCAAGACCCTCAGTTTTGGCGTAATTTTTTAGCGGAACATATTTCAGTAGTTGCAATGAATGAAGACGAAGCGCAGGAACTTACAGGGCTGAGTGACCCATTACTTGCCTCTAATATGGCATTAGACTGGGTAGATTTAGTTTTATGTACGGCGGGCTCATCAGGCCTGTATATGGCAGGCTACACCGAAGACGCCTATAAACGTACGACGCAACATCCACTATTACCGGGGGCAATTGCAGAATTTAACTTGTACGAGTTTAGCCGAGCAATGCGCCAGCAAGATTGCCAAGTTCCATTACGAATTTTCTCTCATATCGAGCCTTATATGGGGGGACCTGAGAAAATAATGAACACAAATGGGGCGGGAGACGGGGCTTTATCGGCATTACTTCACGATATTACCGCCAATTCTTACCACCGTTCTAATGTGCCTAATTCCAGTAAACATGAGCGCCAATACTTAACGTATTCTTCTTTAGCTCAAGTATGTAAATATGCTAATCGTGTAAGTTATCAAGTATTAACTCAGCATTCGCCTCGTTTGACTCGTGGCTTACCTGAAAAAGAAGATAGCTTAGAAGAGTCTTATTGGGAACGTTAAAGCGAAATAATTCTCATTTTAATTAATGATATCGATTTTAAGGCACTTCAATATAATTGTTATTGAGGTGCCTTTCTTTTTGAACAATTATTTTGATGAGTTGTTGTCACTAAATTTTATTAATTAAGGTAATTATTTACCTTCAAATTATGTATCTATAAATAATGTAATGGTTAATGATGACTAATATAGATAACCATATAGTGAGTACAATATTAATAATTGATGAGAGTTTGAGTTAATTTCAGACTAATAAATAAAAGCTGTATGCTACTTTATGAGTATTCATATTTGGCATACAGCTAATTATCTTTAAATATATAAGTATGGTTAATGCTAATTAATGTTGTTTAGCAACAGCGAGTTCACTTTCTTCTTTAACTATTTCGGCTGCTTTGGCATCTTCAGCTTCATAACGCATCGCCTGCGGTACTGAGATTTTAATCGCAATAAATACCGCTAAGAAGCCGCCTACCAACTTACCAAGTAAAATAGGTAAAACGAGAGTGGGTTGGAAGTTAGCGGTGAAAGCAAGATGGTCACCGATGGTTGCCTGTGCACAAACACCGAATGCGACACATAATACTTTATCCCTCGCACGCATTTCTTTGAATAAGTGATAAGTAGCAATAATGTTTGCCATAACCATAATAAATCCTAAAGAACCCGTATCACTCAGTTTTAAACGGTTACTTAATGCACGTACTAAAGGTTTACAGTAGCGTTGGAACAAATAACAAATTGGGAATGTACCCGCTAACATAATACCGATATAACCTGCAATTTCGATGGCACGGAATAGCTCATTTTGGTCTGCAAACAGTGGGTCGAAGCCCCATGCACCGAAAACTTTGGTGAATACTCCGGTAAAGTGCTCAACAATGGAAAATGCTAAGACTAATTTGACGAATGCATCCATGATTTTACCGAAAATCAGGAAGCCGGTTACCATTAACATCGGGCGATATTTTAGCCCAGCAGCCAATAAAAAACAGAATACAAACAGCGGCATCAAGTATTGCAACATGGTAAAGAAATCTAAGGTTAATTGATGTGCCGCTGGTGAGTTCGTAGAAATAATGTCCCTGACTGGAATATTATTGAACGTAATTAATAGCAGTGAAGCGAGTACGCCAAATGGTATTGAGATCAACCCAGCCATTGCACCAAGCGCAAGATACTTATGATCTTTGCGATTTAACATTGTTAATCCTACAGGGATCAGGTAAACAATGGTGGCACCTGAGGTATAACCGATCAACATTGCCGTGATCCACATATCTCGATTAGTTGTCAAAGCATCAGCTAGCTGGTAACCGCCCATATCAACCGCAATAATTGATAAAGCCGCGATTGAAACATCAGACCCGACCGATGAAAACACGGGGCCGAGTACATAAGATATTAACTGTGAGAGTAGTGGAACTGCGGCCATGATCCCCGCTTGAGCAAGAAATACGGGGCCGATAGAAAAGATCCCGTTAACAAACTCTTTCCCCAGTTCACTGGTTGGTTTCACAATAGATGCGACTGCGCCAATGATGGCTCCGCACATAATCAAATAAATAATGTAATTTCCGAATTCAGCCATGGCAGGGTTTCCTTTTATTATTTTAGTGTCTTAATTGGCGAGAACGGGCAATGATGTCGCGATATTGTTCCATCACACCTTGCATATTCGTTCCATCAGGATGTGTCACAGTAGCGTTGCGTCTTACCGCCATTTCGTGAGTGATCCCTATGCCTTTGCGAGCCAATAAGGCAGCGCCTAGTGCGGTTACTTCACGGTTTGCTGGTGCTTCAATGTCTTTTTGTAATAAATTAGCTAAAAATTGCTTAAAATATTGATTTGAAGAAAGCCCTCCATCGACTGAGATTGATTGGCCTAGCGGTGAAATTTTTTCCATTGCAAAAATAACTTCAGCGGAGCGTGCTGCTATACCTTCCAAGACAGACTGCATCATGTCTTTTTTGTCAGTATCTAATGAAAACCCAGCCCAGAGACCTGCGGCACTGCGATCCCAGTATGGGCACCCTAAACCAGATAACGCTGGGACAAAGGCAAGACCACGTTTAATGGCGGATTCAGCCCTGAAATCACCCAGTTCATCGAATGAGTCAAACAAACCGATTTTGCGAGCCCAATTAATGGCAGATGCTGCGTTGTATACGCCGCCATCTAAGCCAAAGACAGGGGGTTGGTTGGGAAACTTCCAACAGAGTGTCGGTAATAAACCACTGTTATGAGTTTGTGGAATATCGGTGCCAGTAAGTGCTTGCAAGAACGCGCCTGTGCCGAAGGTGATTTTGGCATCACCTTTTTCACGACAACCATGGCCGAATGTGCCGGCAAATTGGTCAACAATAATGGCGGTGACTGGTGTGAGGTGCCCATCAAGATTTATTGCGCCAAAGTCACCAATATTGTCTTTAATAGGCGGCAAGCAATGGATGGGAACACCAAAAATGTCACATAGCTCTTGGTCCCACTCCAAGGTATGAATATTGAGTAATGAAGTTCGAGACGCTGAGTTGTAGTCGGTGACAAATACGCCACATAAGCGGTCGAGGAAGAATGCATCCATCGTACCAATGCGTAATTTATTTTTATCCGCTAATGTTTTCGCACCGACGACATTTTCAATAATCCAACCCATTTTGCTGGCGGAAAAATAAGGGTCTAGCGGTAAGCCTGACTTAGACTGTACCAGCGGCTCTAACCCTGCTTCCTTGAGCATTGAGATAGTTTTTTCTGTCCGTAAGTCTTGCCAAACAATCACATTGTATAAAGGGCGCTTGCTGTCCGCATCCCACGCCACAATACTTTCGCCTTGGTGGCAAAGCCCAATAGCATCAACAACTTCACAACTGTGTAAGCACTTAATGATGTTTGCCAGTATTTCCTCTGGGTCGTGTTCAACCCAACCACTATTTAATGTGATTTGCTTATGAGGAATGCTCATAGGGGAGTGATAATGGCCGCCTTCTTCAAAGACAACGACCCGGGTTCCCGTTGTTCCCTGATCGATAGCCGCATAACGTTGATTGAGCATCACAATGTTCCCAGTGTTATAAATGTTGTAAATAGGTCTGTTTTTTTGCTTACTATCGTTCAATCGGAAATAAAATCCACAAAAAACTCACAGTAAGTTTCACTAATGTGACAAAAATCACAATAAAGTAACAATGTGAGTAAGTTTTTGGTTGTTGTTGTGCTTTGTGTTGTTTTATTTATTGTGATTGTGGGAATTGTGTGGTTTTATGTGTACAAGTTTTAAGTTAAGGATCTCAGCCATGGATATTAATAATAAAAAAATTTGGGATGTCATTGTCATCGGCGGTGGTGTCATTGGCTGTGCTGTGACACGTAAATTCACACTGATGGGTGCCAACACGTTGTTACTTGAACGTGGAGGTGACATCCTTTCGGGAGCAAGTAAGGCAAATAGTGCGCTATTACACACAGGTTTTGACGCCACACCAGGGAGTCTAGAGCTTGAGTGCATGCAAGAAGGGTATCGTGAATTCATTGAAATTAGAGAAAAAATGAATTTACCTCTTCTTGAAACAGGAGCATTAGTGGTTGCATGGAATGATGAGCAACTCAGTAAATTACCTTCGATAGTCGAACAAGCGCACACTAACAATGTATTAGATGTGGCAATTATTGATAAAGAAGAGCTCTATCGTAGAGAACCACATTTAGCGGAAGGTGCTCTAGCAGCCGTTTCTGTTCCCGGTGAGGCGGTTATCGACCCATGGAGTACACCGCTTTCGTATTTAACTCAAGCTGTGAAACATGGGGCTGAATACCGTTTTCATTGTGAGGTAAGCGGCGGAGCACTTAATGATGGAGTATGGAATTTAACCACATCAAAAGGTGAGTTTTCTGCCCGTTTAGTCATTAACTGTGCAGGAATTAATGGGGATATTGTTGAATCCATTTGCCACCCATCACCGTTTCAAATAAAACCACGTAAAGGGCAGTTTCTTGTTTATGATAAAGCCGCAGCGGCAGATATCAATGCGATTATCTTGCCTGTGCCAACGGCTATCACAAAAGGTGTTTTGCTATCAAAAACCATCTTTGGCAACCTCTTACTTGGCCCAACAGCGGAAGAACAAGATGACCGTTGGAAGGCAGAAGTAAAACAGGAAGTCCTTGAGGACTTAATTGCCCAAGGTTCACGTATGTTACCTTCATTGCACAATTACAGTGTGACCGCAACCTATGCGGGGTTACGTCCTGCGACAGAAGAAAAATATTACCGCATTAATGATTACCCTGAAAAGCAGTGGATATGTGCGGGGGGAATTCGTTCCACAGGCTTAACCTCAGCGTTAGGTGTGGCGAGCTATCTTGGTAAATTGTATCAAGAAAACTTCACACCACTTTTTGAATTATCACCGCCAGAAGCGCTCATTTGGCCCACTATGCCAATGATTTCTGAATATCATCAACGGGATTACCAATGCAAAAGCAATGGCGGTATTGTTTGCCATTGTGAATTAGTGACTCAGCGGGAGATTGAAGCCGCATTTGATTCGGATATTCCTCCCGAGTGTTTAGGCGCTTTACGCCGCAGAACGCGAGTGATGATGGGGCGCTGTAATGGGTTTTATTGTAGTAGCCAGGTGGCTGAAATCATTAATGGTCGTTTCGACCACACACTGGCAGTGGAGGCCGTAAAATGAGTTTAAATTATGATGTGATTATCATTGGCTCGGGTCCTACTGGTGTTGCTGCGGCACAGGTTTTGCGTCGTCGCGGTATTCAAAATATCGCCATTATTGAACGTGAAGCGCAGGCAGGCGGTGTTCCGCGTCATTGCCAACACCCAACTTTTGGCATACTCGCATTCAAGCGCCCGATGAAAGGCAATCAATTTGCAGAAAAAATTGTCAATCAACTGGGAAATACGCCGATTTTCACCCGTAGTACGGTAACGGCATTACAGCCTAATGGAAAATTAACGGTTTCAACACCAGAAGGCCTTGTCGAAATGCAAGCTAAGCGGGTTCTGATAGCAACAGGGGTCAGAGAAACACCTAGACACCCGCGCTTAGTTTCAGGCTTGCGCCCTCAAGGGGTATTAACAGCCGGAGCATTACAGCAATTTGTTTATCTAAATGGTAAGAAGCCTTGCCGTAATCCTGTGATAGTTGGCAGTGAATTAGTGAGTTTTTCGGCGCTATGGACATTAAAAAACGCAGGCGTTAAAGCCCAAGCGATGATTGAAAGTGGCGAACGGATTTTAGCCTTTAAACCCGCGACGTTATTTGCCAAGGCAATGGGGACTCCCATTCATCTAAACAGTAAGATTACGGAGATTGGTGGATTAGATCGCGTGGAATATGTGATTGTTGAAACCAAAGGTAAAAGCCACAAAATTATGTGTGATTCGGTCATTTTTACCGGGCAATTTGTCGGTGAAAACACGTTAATCCGTAAAAGTCATTTGGGGTTTGATGCGGCGACAGGGAAACCGGTAACAGACCAATATGGACGTTGCTCAGATGCCAGTTACTATGCTGCGGGCAATATGTTGCATCCGGCCGATATGGGCGACCAATGTTATCAAGAAGGCTTAGTGACAGGAGAACGGATCGCTGACGATTTATTAGCAAATCATCATCAACAACAATTAAAAGAAACCCAACATATTCCTGTGCAGTTTGACTCGAAAATTTGTTTTAGTGTTCCTGCATGTATTGATATTGATAATTTATCAGTGCGACAAATTGATTTTAATATCAAAGTTGAACAACCCGTGAGCGGAACTATTCGAGTTATGGCAGGAAATACCCTGTTATATGAAAAACGCCATCGCTGTTTACCAACACGACGTATTTTACTGAAAAATATTGATTTAACAAAAATACAACGGGACGCTACTGAAATTAGCATCACTGTTGTATAGTGCTGGAAAGTTAAATGGTTAAGAAGGATTAAACTATGTGTGAGGGACGTTCCTCAAAAGTACGTCATCAAACCATCATTGAGTTACTTTCTACTCAAGGGCAGGTTTACGTACAGGAGCTTGCTAAACATTTTAATGTCGCGCAAGAAACTATCCGTCGTGACCTTAGTAAACTTGAAACACAAAAGTTACTAAAAAAAGTCCATGGTGGAGCCGTAAACATTCAGTCAAAATTTGAACGTAATTTTACGGAAAGAGCCCAAGCCGCGGTTGATGAGAAAAAAGCGATTGCAGCGAAAGCCGCGGAGCTGATTAAACCCGGAGACACATTGTTTATCGATTTTGGCACGACGACCTTTGAATTTAGCCAAAGAATCAAGTTGATTGATAATTTAACGGTTATTACGAATTCGCCTTTATTGGCAAATACGTTACAAGAAAACGTAACTATCGAAACAATTTTGATTGGTGGGCAATTTAACGCCGCACAAAACGCATGCTTAGGTGCTATTGCGCTAAAAAATATTGCTGAGTTTTTTGCAGATTACGCAGTGATTGGGGCAGGGGCGATACATGCATTGCATGGTGTGATGGACCAGCACGTCGATGAAGCCGCAATTGCGCAAAAGATGATGGAAAACAGCGATAAATTAATGGTGTTAGCGGATGGCACAAAGGCTAATAAGCATGCGATTAATTTTGTGACGAGTTGGGACAATATTGATTATTTGGTGACAACCAGCAAAGAATTTAAATTACCTGAGAATAAAAAACATCCTAAAACGAAAATTATTGTTGCGGATGTTGAATAAGCTTTAATTTTCATCATTCAATTATAAACACACCCTATGAAATATATTTAATTATTTTTCATAGGGTTACTTTACCCAAAATTTGATTAACGCCAATACTAGGAATGATTATGAGCCTCTATTTTATTGCTTGCCCTTATTCAGACCCCGACAGCAGTGTCGTAGAAATGCGCTTTGCTGAATGTACTAAATTTGCGGCAGAACTTGCGCTTAAAGGTATCGCTACTTATAGCCAAATCACGATGACCCATCCAATTAACCAATACTTGGCCTCACAAGGGCTAAAAGTCGCATGGTCTTCTATTGATATGGAATTTCTAAAGCGCTGTGATGGTTTAATTGTGCTGACATTGCCAGGCTGGGAAAAGAGCGGTGGTGTTGCAGCGGAAATTCAGTTTTTTAAAGACCAAGGGTTGCCGGTTTGGACAGGGGATGAGTTTAAACTACAAATAGCAGAATAACGTTTATTTATAGTTATCTTGATGATCCATGACGTTTTATCGTCATGGATTTTTTGTGGAATATTAATTAATTTTAATAGTATTGGTACTGGTATTTAAACGTCTCAATTAAAGGGGCTGGCTGGCTACTATGTGAGTTGGTTACTGTTTCAGTTAAGCAATTACCATATTTATCAGTTTCTAGGCATTCAATAATGGTAGTTATCTCATCAGTATCAATTTTAATTGTCCGAGTTTCTTTCTGAAAGAAGCCATCAGAGTCATAAGTAAATTGGCGAGTATCACGCCCTGAATTTCCATGAATAGCGGCTAACCTACCTTGGTCATCATAAGAATATTGGTAAAACACCTCCATCCCTTCAGAAAACCCTTTTGTCGAATCTATTTTGCCATTGTTATACTTAGCAGTGACAGTGTAGTCTTTGCCTGCCTGATCTTGAGTTTTGACTGCTGATATTTTGCCGGATGGATCTTGTTCAAAAGTGAACTTGCTTTCCATATTCTGCACGGGTTGACCTAATGAAATCAGGTTCACCATTTGATAAGTTGGTTTTCTCTGGATTGTTCTTTTCAGTGATGAATTGAGCTCTCCATTTAAAAACCATTTTGATTCACTTTGATAGCTTTCTAGTTCACCGCAAGGTAAAAATGCCATTTTAAGAGTTTTACTGTCTAAGGATGAACCTATATGGGCTGAGCTATAGTTTACGGTTTTAATTGTTTTGATAGGGCCATACACGATTTTTTGCGTCATCAAATGCAAATTATCATCATGCATATTCCGTTGTTCATCACTACAGTTTTCAACGGCATAAGCAGATGAAGCAAGCAAGGTTAATAGAGAAAGTAAAACTGTTTTTTTCATTCGGTAAGTTCCTAGATGATTTATGTTTACGGAATACTACCTAAGAGATGAGCAAAAAGTTTGCGTAAAAAAGCCGTAATCCAAAGGCTACGGCTTTAAAGATAGGGTGGTGTTTAGTGGCTAGGTTTTAGATATTCATCTAAGTTTTTGCCTTCAACTTTTTTATTGTCGTTATCAATAAAATCATCGATAGAACAACCGAACTCTTCCACATCATTGCACATGAGTGTTGCCATGGACTTAGCAATTTCATGTTCACCAATAATGATATGCTCAGCCCCTCGTTCTTTGATAAAACTGACTTCATCATCATAATGGGCGCGAACAATCACAGTGATATCTGGGTTCATTTCTTTTGCTGTTGCGACAATTTCCCCAGCTTCATAACCATTCGGAATGGTTAAAAGCAATGTTTTGGCACATTCAATACGCGCAAGGCTAATGATATCTTTATTTGCACCATTGCCTAAAATTGCACTAAAGCCATTTTCAGCAAGTTCTTCAAACCGAGCGCGGGTATCCTCAACAACAACAACCGGAATTTCCCTTCTACGCAGTTTGTCTGCAAGCATGCCACCTACTCGACCATAACCGACGATGATTGCGTGGCCGCAGATATCGACAGGAACTTGGGTTTCTTCTTCCAGAGTCTCTTCCAGCAGTTGCTCTTCGATAGTCTCAGTTTTCTCAAGGTACTTATCTAATAAGCTAAATAGCACAGGATTTAGCATAATCGAGACAATTGCGCCTGCTAATACTAAGTTTTGTGCGTCTTTATCCATTACGCCTAGGGTTAAGCCCATACCGGCTAAGATAAAGGCAAACTCACCAATTTGTGCAAGACTAACAGAAATAGTTAATGCGGTTCGCCGAGAATGACCAAACATCCTAACAAGTACTAAGGCGGCTGCGGATTTACCAATAATGATAATGGCGAGAACGGCTAAAATCCCTAGCGGTTGCTCAATTAATACCACTGGGTCGAATAGCATCCCAACTGAGACAAAGAACAGGACGGCAAAGGCATCGCGTAATGGCAGCGTGTCTTGTGCAGCACGGTGGCTGAGCTCAGACTCATTTAATACCATCCCTGCGAAGAACGCACCGAGGGCAAATGAGGCATCGAAAATAGCCACAGCGGCATAGGCAATACCCAATGCAAGTGCTAGTACGGCAAGAGTAAACAGTTCACGAGAACCTGTTGATGCGGTACGTGATAAAATCCATGGGATAACTTTACGCCCCACGACAATCATAATAAATATGAATAGAACAACTTTACCTATTGTCCATGCAAGGCCTAACGTGAGTTCACTGAAGCTAGCGTCATCGGTGTTCATGATAGCCGCAGCAGCAGGCAGAAGAACAAGTGTTAAGACCATGGCGAGGTCTTCAACAATCAGCCAGCCTATAGCAATTTGCCCACGCTGACTTTCAATCAGTTGGCGTTCTTCTAAAGCACGTAGTAATACGACGGTACTGGCGGTTGATAAACACAGGCCGAATACAACACCTGTAAATATTCCCCAGCCAAATAACATGGACAGGCCAAGACCCAGTAAGGTTGCTACTGCGATTTGTGCAATGGCTCCAGGAATGGCGATAGCTTTAACAGCAAGTAAATCTTTTAATGAAAAATGTAGGCCTACCCCAAACATCAGTAAGATAACACCGATTTCAGCAAGTTCAGGCGCCAATGCTGCATCAGCAACAAAGCCAGGGGTAAATGGGCCTGCGAGAACACCGGCCGCAAGATAGCCAACTAAAGGGGAAATTTTTAATCGCTGCGCGATCATACCTAACAAATATGCAAGGGCGAGACCACCAACAATGGTTGTGATTAAGGGCGTTGAATGCTCCATTTAGTCTCCTCTGGTGAATATAAAAATAGAAAGGTGGGTACATGCCGTTGACTTTTAAAATGAGGCCTTCATTTTAAAATGCAAATTGCATGTTTTTATATTCTAACTTTTTTTGAGATAAATTTCCTTAAAAAAATGAAATGTTTTTAAAAAAAAGACAGGTTAAAGGAGCTAAATCGTTACAAGCTGTGTGTTTATGAGATTTTTATCTGAAATTAATCTGAATTATGGAAGGAAAGACCCATACTTATTTTTAGGTAAGTATGGATAAAATAAGAAAATAAATCTATTTTTTGCCAATATTTGGCAGCAATACTGTAAAAATCCCAAGTAAGGGTAAGAAAGCACAATAATGATAAACTTGTTCAATACCGGTCTGGTCTGCGATATGGCCTAAAACGGCGGCGCCAACGCCCCCCATACCGAATGCTAACCCAAAGAACAACCCTGATACCATGCCGGTTTTACCGGGGATCAGCTCTTGTGCGTAGACTAAAATAGCCGAAAATGCAGAGGCTAAAATCATACCAATAATTACGGTAAGCACCCCAGTCCAATAAAGAGATGCATAGGGTAAAATTAAGGTAAATGGCGCAACTCCAAGGATTGAGAACCAAATAACGTATTTACGTCCTATTTTGTCACCTATTGGCCCACCAATCATAGTACCTGCGGCAACGGCAAATAAGAAAACAAACAAATGAATTTGAGCATTTTGTACAGAAACACCGAACTTATCGATCAAATAAAAGGTGTAATAGCTACTGATACTCGCCAAATAGAAATATTTTGAAAAAATCAGAATTAACAGTACTGCCAAAGAGCCAATAATTGTTTTTCGTGGTAAGACTTTAACATTCCCTGCACTGATCGGCTTTTTACTTGCTGCGCGGTGTTGTTGTTTGTACCAGCTACTGACTTGCAACAAAATAACAATTGCAAGCAGAGCAGCGAGCGAGAACCAGCCAATATTGCCTTTTCCGTAGGGTTCAATAATTAGTGCTGCAAGTAGTGGCCCAAGGGAGGCGCCCAAGTTGCCTCCGACTTGGAAAAATGATTGTGCCAGACCATGACGACCCCCTGAAGCCATACGAGCAACACGAGAAGATTCAGGATGGAAGACAGAAGAACCAGTTCCAACCAATGCTGCTGCAAGTAATATGGTCGGGAAGGTTTCTGCCATCGCTAACAAGATTAACCCCGTTAGCGTGAAGCTCATTCCTATTGGCAAGGAATAAGGTTGTGGATGTTTGTCCGTATAGTAGCCAATAATCGGTTGCAACAGTGATGCGGTAATCTGATAAGTAAGGGTAATCATCCCGATTTGGGCAAAACTCAATGAGAAATCAGATTGTAATAAAGGATAAATGGCTAAGATCAGTGACTGGATCATGTCATTGAGTAAATGAGAAACACTGATCGCAGTTAGGATACTAAAGAGCGTTTTCCCTGTTTTATTTAATGGCTTTGACGGGCTTGGGTTGTTGGGGGTTGTGGTTTGCTCACTCATGTCATTATCAACTTTTTGTGTTACATAATTGTTATTAATATAACTGAAATACAATTTATTTAAATGAATAAATAAATCACGTGAATAACTAGTGCTCGTTAATTGTTTGATGGCGATCTCATTTTTATGAAACGAATTTCTTATTCTGCAATAGGTATCAAATCCTGCTCATATTTTTATGCTATAAGACAGCAGGTAGTGACAAACTATAATCTAATATGACTGTATAAAAATTCCTATACCAGCAGGGAGAAATGTATGAAGTTTGCATTTAAGGCATGCGCATTAACGGTATCGTTAGCGTTAATACCCGCAACTATGGCAAATGCGTGGGAAAAAGACAAAACATACAATATTACCATTTTGCATACCAATGACCATCATGGCCACTTTTGGCACAACGACCACGGTGAATATGGTTTAGCAGCGCAAAAAACGGTAGTTGATGAAATTCGTGACGAAGTTGCTAAGCAAGGTGGCAGTGTTTTACTGCTCTCTGGTGGCGATATTAATACCGGTGTACCAGAGTCTGATTTACAAGATGCAGAACCTGATTTTAAAGGAATGAACTTAGTCGGTTACGATGCAATGGCATTAGGAAACCACGAGTTTGATAACCCACTTGAAACGCTGCGTCAGCAAGAAAAATGGGCAACTTTTCCGTTTTTATCCGCCAATATTTATCAAACCAGTACAGGTAAACGCCTTTTCAAACCTTATCAAATCTTTGATAAACAAGGTGTAAAAATTGCGGTTATGGGTTTAACCACTGATGACACCGTGCGTATTGGTAACCCTGCCAACTTCCCTGATGTCGAATTCCGTGTGCCTGCGGACGAAGCCAAAAAAGTGGTTGAAGAGCTCCGTGCGACAGAAAAACCAGACATTATTATCGCAGCAACCCATATGGGGCATTATGATGATGGCAACCATGGTTCGAATGCCCCAGGCGATGTAGAAATGGCACGCAGCTTACCCGCTGGTTATTTGGATATGATAGTGGGTGGTCACTCACAAGACCCTGTTTGTATGTCTCAAGAAAAGAAAAACTACAAACAGGAAGACTATGTACCCGGTACACCGTGTGCGCCAGATAACCAAAATGGAACTTGGATTGTGCAAGCCCATGAATGGGGTAAATATGTTGGCCGTGCGGATTTTGAATTTAAAAACGGTAAGTTTACCCTGAAGCACTACCAGTTAATCCCAATTAACTTGAAGAAAAAAGTCACAAAAGAAGATGGGACTAGCGAGCGAGTTTACTATACGCAAGAAATTGCTCATAACCCTGACATGATGAAATTACTGACACCTTATCAAGAAAAAGGTGACAAGCAATTGAGTGTTAAAGTGGGCTCAGTTGAAGGTAAACTTGAAGGTGATCGCAGTAAAGTGCGTTTTGTGCAAACCAATATGGGGCACCTTCTGTTAGCCGCACAAAAAGAACGCGCAGGGGCTGATTTTGCGATTATGAGCGGCGGCGGTGTTCGTGACTCTATCGAAAGTGGCGATATCACTTATAAAGATGTGCTTAAGGTTCAACCGTTTGCCAATGAGTTAGTTTATGTGGACTTCAAAGGTGATGAAGTTATCCCATATCTGACTGCGGTTGCGAATATGAAACCAGATGCAGGCGCGTATGGTCAGTTCTACAATGTGAATTTAACCCTGAATAAAGATGGCACGATTAGTGATGTCAAAATTGATGGGAAGCCTGTTGACCCGGCCAAGACGTATCGTATGGCAACGTTGAATTTCAATGCAATTGGTGGGGACGGTTACCCGAAAATTGATAACCACCCTAATTATGTTAATACCGGCTTTGTCGATGCGGAAGTGCTCAAAGGGTATATTGAAAAACACTCCCCGCTGAAAGCGGCAGACTATGAGCCAAAAGGTGAAATTATTTATAATAATAAATAATTAAATCATTATTACCTTGAAAGCCCCACTTTATTTCACAGTGGGGCTTTTTAGTTTAATACTATCCAATAATCCTCAATGCCATCAAAGTGTAATGCTATTTTCGTATTTCAGCGAAGGTTGCATTCAGCACTTTGGCGAGATCGGTAGGAGCAAGTTCAATATCTAGCCCACGTTTCCCACCTGAAACAAACATAGTGGCATATTGCTGAGCTTGGTCGTCAATTACTGTTGGTAAGCGCTTTTTTTGACCTAATGGGCTAATTCCCCCAAGCAAATATCCCGTTGTTTTTTGAGCGATTTGTGGGTCCGCCATTTCAACTTTTTTGACCTTAAACACTTTGGCAACCTGTTTTAAATCTAATTGCCCCGAAACAGGTGTTACGGCCACGGCTAACGTTTTTTGATCGCCATTGAGTGCGACTAACAAGGTTTTAAACACTTGCTTGGCATCTAACCCGAGTTTTTGTACTGCTTCATCACCAAAGTTACTTTCATTTGGGTCGTGGTCATAAGGATGTAAAGTGAAGGAAATTTTTTGTTTTTCGAGTAATTTAACGGCTGGGGTCATTTTGAGCCTTCTATTTATGACTTAGTTTCGCAAATATTCTACCAGACTATTTTCACCAAACAGGTGTAACGCACCAACGGCAACCACATAGTTACCATCAGGAAGTGACCTAAGTTGTTCGCTCCAATTCGCGTTTCGTTGCTTCATCAATACTTGGTAAATATCTTCGCTAAAGGTATTGGGTAAAGCGGTACGATTATTGGGTTGGTAGTCTAGCCACCAGCCTATCATCGTTTGTAGCGAGCGCGCGTTTTCACGCCAGTGTTTCAATGAGTCTTGTAATAACGCTAACCCATTATTAGGCAAAGAAAGCAGCAATTCAACTTGAGAGGCGGTTCCTTCTAGTTCAATAATTGGTTTGAGTTGTGATTGCGCATTACGGATAAGTTGGTAGTCAATACCGTAGTGGCCTCTAAGCCCGAGTTCTTGGGCTTGGGTTGCTTGCAAAATCAGGGCGATTTGCCATGAGGGTAAGGCATCAAAGCGTTCGGGGGATTGGCGGAGCTCTAAGCAATATTGTTGAAAAAGGTGATATTCATCAAGAGTGAGTCGTTGTTCGACAGGGAGAAGTTCGGTGGTATCGCTAGGAAATGGGGAGTGAGTTTCAGTGATATCCGCCTCAACGATCAAGGCATCTGCGAGATTAAGTTTATCTAATAATGTGGCAGACAAAGGAAACATATTTTCTGTTCCCATATGGATGCTACCCACAACGTGCAATTTAAGATTTTTTGATAGCCGAATATCAATGGCAGGGTAAGGGTAAGCCGGAGCGGTTTGCGTATGAAGCCAATTTTTTAAATTTTCGAACAGTTTACCCACGATTTCGCCCCTGTGTTATCTCTCATTTTATTAGGTTAAACAATCTAGCCGCAATTTGCGAATACTCATCGCTAATTGCGCATTTTTTAGCAGATTGATGACATCGTGGAGGCGAAAAAATGCCCCTGTCAAAGGGGCATGGTAGGGTTAATTATTTTTACT
Organism: Providencia sp. PROV048; assembly: GCF_033688165.1. NCBI lineage: Bacteria > Pseudomonadati > Pseudomonadota > Gammaproteobacteria > Enterobacterales > Morganellaceae > Providencia > Providencia sp. PROV048. The sequence goes on from NZ_CP096360.1 coordinate 1,212,735, forward strand.
GATACCTTTAAATACACTGAGTAACGTGAACAAACTAAAGGAACTAAACACCATTTCGATACCAATTAGGGTTGTCAGTAAGGTAATTGATGTAATTGGGCCATTACCGATAAGCAAATAGGCAATAAAGAAATCTAACAGCCCAATGATGATTTGTAACCAGCCACCCGCTGAACTAATTTGTTGGAAGCCGACATACAGCCGAATGACCCCACCCACGATAAATAAAGCCGCCACTAAAATAGCCAAAGCTACCAAACTTTGTAACGGATCTTTAATAAACGAGTAGCCGACAATGATATAGATAAGGCCAATAACAAAACCAAATAACCGGGACCAACCGGTATAGATCACGGTACTTAGAATGCTTACAATCGCGCCAACGCCCCCAATAATCAGGAGCACCCCAAGTACGGTACTAACGGCAATGCCTGAAATCATTGGGTTGATAATGCAAAAAATTCCACCAGCCAACAGTAAAATGGATAAGATCACCAAAAAGGTACGTTGCTTTTTAAACTCTTCGCCTGCAAGTTTGGCGAGTTTTTCACGATCAATATTAAGCATTTTGTACTCCAAATATTAAGTAACTAACTATTTATAAGTATAGGCTTAGCTTGATATTAATGACATAAAAAATAATGCGATTTTTACTTAGTAAGAAAATGAAGTGTTGTGGTGACAAGGTTTCGATATGAACAGCATTCATCATTAAAAAGGGAGGAACTCATGTTCCTCCCACTTTTGGGTATTATTTTTCAGGTTTAAAGCGTAATAAGCGGTTTGCGTTACTGACCACGGTAATGGATGATAAAGCCATTGCCGCACCTGCAACGACAGGGTTAAGTAAAGTCCCGGTAATTGGGTATAAAATACCCGCGGCAATTGGGATACCTAAGGTATTGTAAACAAAGGCCCCAAATAAGTTTTGCTTCATATTACGCAGTGTTCCTTTCGAAATAGACACTGCATCGGCTACACCATGTAAGCTTTGGCGCATCAGGGTAATCGATGCCGTTTCAATAGCGATATCACTGCCGCCGCCCATCGCAATACCTACATCAGCTCGGGCGAGAGCAGGTGCATCATTGATACCATCACCCACCATTGCCACTTTGTGGCCTTTGGCTTGTAAGGCTTCAATAGCAGCAGATTTACCGTCTGGCATGACGCCCGCAATGACTTCATCAATACCCGCTTCTTTGGCTATGGCGTTGGCAGTTACTGGGTTATCCCCAGTTAACATGACTAATTGGAAACCTTGTTTATGTAACCGCGCCAGTGCGCTTATGCTATCTTCACGCAATGGGTCACGGATAGATAACAGTGCGGCAACTTTACCATCAACAGCCAGTAGAACAGGTGTTACGCCTTGAGTGGCTTGTTGGTGTAATGTTTCTTCAACGTCACGGGTATCAACATTATTTTGCGCTAACAGTTTTTGGTTACCTAACAAAATAGTTTGGCCGTTAATTATTGCACTAATACCTAACCCAGCTAAGGTTCTAAACTGCTCATTAGCGGGTAGTGTTAAGCCTTTTGCGCGATTTAAAACAGCGCGGGCAAGTGGGTGATTAGAGCCATTTTCTAATGAAGCGGCAAACTGTAAGGCGGTATCTTGTTCGAACCCATTAAACACGTGGATATCCGTAACTTGAGGCATTCCTTCAGTTAATGTACCTGTTTTATCAAATACAATGGTATCTAATTCACTGGCTTGCTGTAATGCATCTGCATCGCGTACTAACACGCCAAACTCAGCCGCTCGGCCCACGCCAGAAATAATCGACATTGGTGTTGCAAGGCCAAGCGCACAAGGGCACGCAATAATTAACACGGTTGTGGTAATAACCAATGCGTAAGTTATTTGTGGCGCAGGACCAACAAAATACCAAATAGCCCCTGAAATCAAAGCAATAGCAACAACTACAGGCACGAATACCGCAGAAATACGGTCAGCAAGCTGGCCAATTTGTGGTTTACTACTTTGTGCTTGGCGAACAAGGTGGATAATTCGTGCTAAAGTCGTTTGGCTACCGACAGCAGCGGCACGGAATAGCACGGTACCATCTTGTACCACGGTTCCGGCATGGACTTGATCCCCTTTACTCTTTTGCTGTGGGATCGGCTCACCGGTTAGCATGGCTTCGTCTAACCAAACCTCGCCTTCGATAATTTCACCATCCACAGGCACACGATCACCCGTAGCTAAGCGTAAAACCATCCCTTTTTTGACTTGCTCCAGTGGCATATCCACTTCGCCTTGCTCTGTGACAACACGGGCAGTTGGCGGTGTCAGGTCTAGCAAGCGTTCAAGGGCTTTTGATGAACGTTGGCGAGCTCGTTGCTCTAGGGCATGACCAAGGTTAATAAGACCGATGATCATGGCACTGGCTTCATAATAAAGGTGGCGAGCTTGGTCTGGGAATAACTCAGGCCAAATATTCACCACAATCGAATAAAGCCAAGCCGCTCCTGTTCCTAACGCAACTAAGGTATCCATAGTGGCGCTGCCATTTTTCAGGCTTTGCCATGCATTACGATAAAAGTGTCCCCCTGCAAATACCATTACCGCAAGGGTTAATGCACCAATGGTGAGCCAAATGGTATGGTTTTGCTCAGTCAGCACCATGTTATCGCCCATCATCCCCCATACCATCACAGGGATACCAAGGGCAAGAGCTAATGCCGATTGCCAGCGAAAGCGGCGCATATTGGCTTGCGCGACTTCTTGTTGGCGCTCACGGCGTTTGGCTTCATCTTGAATGATCTCCGCGCCATAGCCTGCTTTGACAACCGCGTCGATTAAATCGTTAGGTTCAGCAGTTCCGGTGACTAAAGCACTGCGCTCTGCTAAGTTGACCCGTGCATTTTCAACACCCGGTACGCTATTTAAGGCTTTCTGAACTTTATTGACACAACTGGCACAGGTCATGCCATCAAGCAGTAACTGTACACTGTCATCCATTGGGCTAATTTCAGGTTGTTCACCTAAATCAGACTCTTGTGCCGGGATCTCACAGATTGCCGCTGAATCAGCTTCCGGCTGTTCAGTTGTGGTACTCAGCGGCTCAGTTTTTGGGTGAGATTCATTCTCAGTGGCTTGGTAGCCAGCGGCTTGAACCGCAGCAATTAAAGCGTCTACGGAGGCCGTACCACGAACAACAGCGGTTTGGGTATCGACAGTTGCGCTTTCAACACCATCAACCGCTTCTAGCGCCTGCTGTGTTTTAGCGGCACATTTCATGCAAGTTAGACCCGAAAGGGCTAAAGAGATCGCTTTTGTTTGAGCCAGTTCTGCATTGTAGCCAGCTTGTTGAACGGCAGCGATTAACGTTTGCGCATCCGCAGTGCCATATACCTTGGCGTTAGTCGTATCGACAACTGCAGCGGCGACACCGTCAACTTCTTCGAGTGCTTTTTGTGTTTTACCTGCGCATTTCATACAATTGAGGCCAGAAAGTTGTAATTCGATATCTGGGCTCTTAGCCACCTCAGCTTCATAGCCTGCATCGACGATGGTTTTAATTATGTCATCGACATTGCTATCACTTTCCATCACAGCATAATCGATAGTGACTTTTAAGTTAGTGACATCACCGTGCCCTTCGAGCGCTTTAGTGACTGAGCCGACACAGTGCATGCAGCTTAGCCCCTGTAATTTTAAAATAATCATGTTACTCATTTTGCAGCCTCCAAAACCCGTTTGATGTATTGGGTCTATAACTTTATCTACAATTAGGTCTATAATTCGACAATGAACAAAGGTTACACCTTCCAGCAAGGTTAAGGTCAAGAGGAATTATGAATATTAGTGAAATTGCCAAAAAAACGGGCCTAACTGCAAAAGCTATTCGTTTTTATGAAGACAAAGGGCTAATTACACCGCCTGAAAGAGGGGAAAATAGCTACCGTTATTATCAGGAGCGTCATTTAAACGAACTCGTATTGCTTAAACAGGCAAAAGATGTGGGTTTTACCTTGGATGAATGTGGTGAGCTATTAGGTTTATTTCGTGATCCAACCAGACATAGTGCTGATGTAAAGACGACAACGATAGCTAAGATAAATGAAATAGAGCAGACAATCGTTAAATTGTCTGCCATTAGAGATACATTACAAGAGCTCGTGGACGTATGCCCTGGGGATGATGGTGCAGATTGCCCAATTATTGATCACTTGGCACGTGGGTGTTGTCATCATGCGAAGGCTTAACCTGCAAGGTGATGCCGTCTACTGCGATGACCACCACTTCTGTATTGGCACTTAATGGCGTGTCGCTATAGACACGCCAACTGCCATCTGCAAGGCGTACACGGCTAAAACCTTCTTCAGTATCTGACAACAAACGGCCTTTAACGCCGATGAGTTGATGGCTAATTTGGTTGACGTTATCTGCCTTATTTTTTTGCCTATTCCTCAACCAGTTGCGCCATAACACAGCGGAGACAACGGTAAAAATGGCAAATAAAATCCCTTGCCACTCCCAACCGATAAATGGCAGTACCCAAGTGATAACCCCAACAAGCACCGCAGCAATACCCGACCATAAAAGATAGCCTGCGGTACCAAGAAGTTCACCAATCAGCAATAGCCCACCAAGGCACAGCCAAAACCATGCGGGTTGAGCACTGATAAGCTCTATCATTCTTTTACCTGCTTTTTCATGGCACTGGTTTTCTTGCTTTCTCCGATTAGCTCAGTAATCCCACCAATTGCGCCCATTAAATTACTGGCTTCTAATGGCATCATGATGACTTTGCTGTTTTCGGCAGAACCAATACTGGTCAGTGCATCGGTGTATTTTTGCGCCACAAAGTAATTAATAGCCTGCATATCACCAGCGGCGATAGCTTCAGATACCATTTGTGTCGCTTTTGCTTCCGCTTCCGCGGCTCTTTCACGCGCTTCGGCTTGTAAAAATGCCGATTGACGTTCCCCTTCGGCTTTGAGAATTTGTGACTGCTTTTCACCTTCAGCTTTTAAAATTGCCGCTTGGCGTATCCCCTCGGCCTCAAGAATATCGGCACGTTTAGTACGTTCAGCCTTCATCTGCGCATTCATCGCACTAATCAATTCTTTTGGTGGCTTCACATCACGAATTTCGATACGGGTAATTTTGACCCCCCAAGGGTTGGTTGCTTCATCCACCACGTGCAACAAGCGGCTATTAATGGAATCACGCTGGGACAACATTTCGTCTAGTTCCATGGAACCTAATACGGTACGAATATTCGTCATAGTTAAATTCAGTACCGAAAGCTCAAGGTTGCTAACCTCATAGGCTGCACGTACTGGGTCAACGACTTGGATAAAGCAGACAGCATCAATAGTGACATTGGCATTATCGCGAGAAATAACTTCTTGAGATGGGATATCAAGGACTTGTTCCATCATATTGATGCGACGGCCAATTTTGTCCATAAATGGCACAATAATATGTAAGCCGGGTTGCAACGTACGGGTATAGCGACCGAAGCGCTCAACGGTCCATTGAAAGCCTTGCGGTACTGTTTTAACACAGGTAAAAACAATAACGACAGCGACAAAAATGATAATCGGTATTGCACCAAAGGCGAACAAGTCCATATTTAACTCTTAATTAGTAAAGTAATGAATATACTTGGCGACGGTATTTACTGGCAATTGCATCACCGGTTCCCATTGCCGACATAATATCCATCATGGTTTTTCTTACTGCGCCGTCACCCGCACCCAAGTCGGTACGTAAAAAGCCGAATAACATTTCCAGCGCTTCTTCGTTGCGGTTCACCTCATGCAGTTTTAGGGCTAATTGAACCGCTAATGTTGTATTTTGTGGATCTTGATTGAATTCATCTTGTAATTGCTGAATTTCAGGGGTGTCCGCAGCTTGCTTCAATAATTCAATTTGTGCGATTAAACCTTGGTAACGACTGTCTTTATCCTGTAATGGGACAGCTTCTAAAGTAGCTTGTGCGTCATCAACGAGATTTAAACCGATTTGTGTTTCTGCCAATAATAACGTGATGTCGCTATTTTGGGGGTTCAACTGATGCGCTTCTTTTAACAATGGCAGCGCTTCTTGTGTTTTACCTTCTGCAATTAATTCAGCAGCTTGTGCTGCTTTCATTTCTTCTGGGCTTGGCAGCACGCGAGATAAAATTTCCAACACCACCTCTTCTGGTTGTGGTCCTTCAAAGCCATCAACAGGGCGGCCATTTTGTAATACATACACAGTAGGGATCGCTTTTAAGCCAAACTGGCTTGCGATCATTTGTTCTTCATCACAATTAACTTTAGCTAAAATAAATAACCCTGCGTAGTCGTTGGCAATTTTTTCCAACATGGTACCGAAATCTTGGCAATGAGGGCTACGCGGTGACCAAAAGTAAAACATGACAGGTAAGTTCATTGATTGTTCAATGAATTGGTGTAGGTTGGTTTCGTTAATATCAATTATCTGAGCGTTAGCAAACATAAGAAGTCTCTTTTGAATTTGTTATCAATAGAATTTGTGAGCAATAGTAATAAAGTGGGGCTGATTTTGCTTTTTTCAAGCTTTTTTCCCCTGATTTGCCAGTATTTTATCCATTATTTTGTCAGGTAAAATACGTTTTAAGATACGCACTGCGACGGTTAATAACGTGACAGAATAGCGAACTTTAGGGCGCGGGCTTTCTAACGCATGGATCAGTTTTTCTACCACATGTTCTGGTGTTAAGGTGAAACGTGAAGCAATACCTGGGTTTTTAACGGGTTTATCTTTTTGTGTTTGTTCAACATTTTGAGTAAAAGCCGTATGAATCGGGCCCGGTTCAATCAAACTCACTTTCACCCCTGTTCCTGCCAATTCTAAGCGTAGTGCATCGGACCAGGCTTCCAATGCGTATTTGCTGGCAGCATAAGCGCCACGTCCGGGAGTTGAAATAACCCCCATCACTGAACTAGTTTGGATAATTCGCCCTTCATGGTGCGCTAGCATTGCAGGTAATAGCAAAAACGTTAACTGGTGAACACCAAAAAAGTTAGTGGAAAACTGGGCTTCAAGTTGTTCGCGGCTGACGCTATTTAATGGGCCATACACCCCAAAACCAGCGTTGTTGAATAATCCGAAAAGGCGGTGATTACAGAGTGTTAACACCGTTTGAGCCGCGGTTTCTATGCTATCCTTATTATCGAGGTCAAGGGAGACAGTGTCATAACCTAGCTCTTTTAGGCGTAAAATATCGCTTTCTTTACGGCAGGCAACAATAACATGGTAGCCACGCTGCCGAAGTGTCTGTGCAGCACAAAAGCCAATACCGCTTGATGCACCTGTGACCAGGACTGATTTTTTGTTTCGTGCCGATGTTTGCATAACTTTACCTTGGTTTCATGCAACTGAATCTATTTCGGGTATAAAAGAGCGTTTTAGTACCCTTGTTTAACGTCTGTTTTATTTGCTAGACGGTAAAATATGTTCGAAAAGCTGTTTTTCCATAAAATCAGCAATGGATGGCTGGGCTTCAACGGTAGGGTGAATACCATCTTGTTGTATCCATTCAGGCTTAGTTATCACGGTTTCCATATAAAACGGCAGTAATGGAATTTGATTACTTTGCGCCAATTTCGGATAGACTTTTTCGAAACTTGTCGTATAACGTTTTCCATAGTTAGGTGGAATGCGAATTTGCATTAAGAGCGGCTTCGCACCGGATTGCACGATTTGATCGATAATTTGCTGTAAATTAGCTTCGAGTTGTTCAACTGGGAGACCTTGTAAGCCATCATTTGCACCTAATTCGATCAATACCCAGTTAGGTTTGTTTTGTTCGAGTAAAACGGAAAGGCGTTCTAACCCCTGTGCAGAGGTATTCCCACTAATACTACCGTTAACAATAGCAACGGGTGGGGAAAGTTTCTGCCAACGTTCGGCAAGCAAGGAGGCCCAAGCCTGCTCAGCCGGTAAACGGTAGCCTGCACTTAGGCTATCACCTAAGATTAATAGCTTAGTTGACGCAAGTGCGTGCCCACTTGCAGTCAGTAACAGGAGAAATACCAATATATGTCGGCGAATAATATTCTTGAAGTTCATCATCTCATTAAACGTGTTGGTCAAGGTGAACATGAACTGACTATATTGCAAGGTGTTGAGCTAATTGTCGAGTCCGGGCAAACAATTGCTTTAATTGGGGAGTCAGGTTCGGGGAAATCAACCTTGCTAGGGATTATTGCGGGGTTGGATGACGGCTCCAGTGGAACGGTTAATTTATTAGGTCAAGACCTTACTAAAATGGACGAAGAGCAGCGGGCACGCTTACGGGCACAAAGTGTCGGTTTTGTGTTCCAATCCTTTATGTTGATCCCAACCTTAAATGCCATTGAAAATGTACAACTTCCTTCTTTGTTACGTGGCGAATCTGAGTCTGAAAGCTACCAACACGCGGCGAGTTTACTGACGGATTTAGGCTTAAAAGATCGCCTAAAACATATGCCACCACAGTTGTCAGGGGGGGAGCAACAGCGTGTTGCACTTGCTCGTGCCTTTAATGGCCGCCCACAGATTTTATTTGCTGATGAACCAACGGGAAATCTCGATCGCCACACAGGGGATAAAATTGCAGATTTACTGTTTGATATGAATAAACAGCACGGGACGACCCTTATTTTAGTGACTCACGATAACGAGCTGGCTGCGCGTTGCCAACGCCGTTTGCGCTTGGTCGATGGGCAATTGAGGGAAGAAGCATGATTTGGCGTTGGTTTTGGCGTGAATGGAAAACTCCCTCGTTACTGATTGTTTGGCTTGCACTCACCCTTGCTGTTGCTTGTGTACTAGCTTTAGGGCGAATTAGCGATCGCATTGAAAATAGCATGAGTTACCAAAGCCGTGAGCTATTAGCGGGTGACTTAGTTTTACGATCTTCTCATCCAAGCGACCCTGCATGGTTACAAGAGGCCCAAAAAGAGGGTTTAACGTTAAGCCAACAAATATCATTTTCTACTATGGCTTATGCGACAGAAGATGAAGACGCTCGGCCACAACTGGTGTTAGTGAAAGCAGCGGATAAGGCATATCCATTATATGGTGAGCTTATCACTGAACCTGCTGGGTTAATCCCGACAAAAGGGGAGATATTAGTCGCTCCGCGGCTATTAGAATTATTGAACCTCAATGTAGGGGATAACATTGATATCGGAGATGCAACGCTAAAAGTCTCGGGTAAATTAATCCAAGAGCCCGACAGCGGATTTAACCCGTTCCAGATTGCTCCAAGAGTATTAATAGCGATTGAAGATGCGCCACTAACGGGGGCTATTCAAGTAGGCAGCCGATTAACGTATCGCGACATGTTTGCCGGTGATCGTCAGCTGATTGATGCATTTCAACAAAAATATGAGCAAGATCTGCGAAATGATCAACGTTGGTATACATTAAGCGAAGATAACGGCGCAGTAGGGAAAACGTTTCAACGTGCTCAACAATTTTTATTGCTATCAGTGTTATTAACACTGTTGCTAGCCATTGCTGCGGTCGTGGTTTCAATGACGCATTATTGCCGCAGCCGTCATCAACTAATCGCAGTATTAAAAACTCTAGGAGCAGGGCGTAGCGCATTACGTCAGTGGATTATTGGGCAGTGGTTAGTCATTTTAATTGCCGCAGCTTTACTCGGCTCATTATTAGGTTTGGCTTTTGAAGGCATTTTAATGCAAATCTTAGGGGCTATGTTGCCGAAGGAATTGCCACCTGCGAGTTTAATGCCTTGGGTTTGGGCAATCGGTACATTATTCATTATTGCTATTATTGTTGGCAGTCGCCCTTATTACCAACTGATGGCAACCCAGCCTTCAAGGGTATTACGTGAAGATGCCAAATCACCCGTTTGGCCGCTGTATTATTATCTGCCAATTGTTATTTTAATTGTGGTTGGTGGGTTATTTATTTTTGCTGGCGTAAACCCTCTGTTATGGTCAATTTTAGCGGGTATTGTCGTGGTGGCCATTCTACTTGCGCTGATTGGTTGGGTAGGCTTATGGGGGCTACGTCATATTAAGTTTCGCCAATTAAGTTTGCGTTTATCCGTTAGTCGCCTATTGCGCCAGCCGTTACAAACCATCACACAAATGAGTGCATTTTCGCTATCATTTATGTTATTGGCGCTGCTAATTTTAGTACGTGGTGATTTGCTTGATCGCTGGCAGCAACAGTTACCCGCAGATAGCCCGAACTATTTCTTAATTAATATGAACCAGTCACAGCTTGAACCTGTTACCAAGTTATTGGCTGAGTTTGATGTCAAGCCAACAGAGTTCAACCCTGTGGTGTTAGCGCGCTTAACCGATATTAATGACCAGTCAGCGATTGAATGGGCAGATCAACGTGATCCAAATAATAATACGGTACGACGTGAATTGAGCTTAACTTGGCAATCTGATTTAGCGCCAGCTAATGTGGTTGACGAAGGGACATGGCCACCGAAAGCGGGAGAAGTTTCGATCGAACAAACGGTTGTCAAAGAGCTCGGATTGAAATTAGGCGATAAACTAACATTTAACGCAGGGGCTCAGGTCTTTAGTGCAACAGTCAGTAGTATTCGTACGGTTGATTGGGAGAGCCTGCGACCGAACTTCTATTTTATTTTCTCTGAAGAAAGTCTTTCTCAAATGCCGGCCACCTGGCTGAGCAGCTTCCACTATGACGGTGATGGGCAGCTATTGACGCAACTTAGCCGTCATTACCCGACCATTAATGTGCTCGATACTGGCGCAATTATTACCCAAATTCAGCAAATTCTTCAGCAAGTTAGCCAAGCTCTTGAAGTTATGGTGGTACTGGTTATTTTTTGTGGGTTATTGCTACTATTGGCTCAAATTCAAGTGGGTATGAGCCAGCGAGAGCGGGAGCTTGTGGTATATCGAACATTAGGCGCTAGCAAAAAATTAATGCGTAGAACGCTATGGAGCGAATTTGCATTACTTGGCTTAATGGCCGGGCTTGCCGCAGCTTTTGGAGCAGAAATTGCATTGTGGCTGTTGCAAAGTAAAGTGTTTGACTTCCCTTGGCAGCCAGAATGGCGTATGTGGGTATTATTGCCTTTGTGCGCGGCAATTCTATTGTCTATTTGTGGTAGTTGGTTAGGACTGCGTTTATTAGGGACGGGGAGTCAGCACCGTCGTTTACCTAATAGTTAAATACTCGTCATACTTCGAGTTGCATGGGCATTGATTGCGCTCAGATAGGTTGATCTACATGCAACTCGAGTTATTTAGAATATGGTGGTATTAGGGAAATACCTTAATACCACTATTTATTGAATATTCTAAAAACAATCGATTTTTCAGTAAAATAACTGTCTCAAATTCATCACAAAAATGTCATTCATTATGGTTATGATTCCCGCATCAATTATTGATGACCTTAAAATGGAAACATAACAATGCAGAATAACCATTCGATTAAACGTAAACTGGGCTCGTTATCTTTATTAGCTGGTTTAATTTCATTTAGCATCACCGGGTTTGCACAACAAGAAGTGCCAGCAACGTTAGCGGGTCACTCCATTCTTCCTGTTAATTCCATGGTTTCTTCCCCCGAAGATGCACCTTCAGACATGCAAGTGAGCGGTAAATTTACCACTGGCGCTCGTGTCGATAGTTTGGGGAAAGTGGAGGGTAAATCCGCGGATCGCCCAACAGGAATGCATATTCCAATCAAAGGCCAGCCACGTCAAGGGCACTCGGGTATTAAACGTATGGCGGATGGCACTTACTGGGTTTTAACTGATAATGGATTCGGCAACAAAGCCAATTCTCCTGATTCGATGTTGTATGTCACTCAATATGATATTGATTTTCAGTCAGGTAATACAACGCCATTAAAAACGGTTTTCTTCCATGACCCCGATAAAATTATCCCTTTTCATATTACGAATGAGAGCACAAAAGAACGCTATTTAACAGGCAGTGATTTTGACCCTGAAAGTTTTCAATTTGCAGGGGATGCCCTATGGGTTGGCGATGAGTTCGGCCCTTACCTAATCAAAATGGATTTGGATGGCAAAGTATTAGCTTTATTTGAGACACAAGTAGATGGAAAGAAAGTCGTTTCTCCTGATCACTACCAAATCACAACACCGGGTAAACCCGCAGATAAAGTGAATTTCCAAGTCAACCGTTCAAAAGGTTTTGAAGGTATGGCGTCATCGCCAGACGGTTCTAAGCTCTACCCAATGCTAGAAGGGGCAATTTGGCTTGATGACAAACAAGATTATGAAAGTGTTGATGGCAAACGCGCAGCACGTATTCTTGAGTTTGATGTAAAAAAACAAAATTGGACAGGCAGAAGCTGGTTGTATGTCTTTGAAGACAATCAGAATGCCATTGGTGACTTTAACTTAATCGATGATACCCACGGCCTAATCATTGAGCGTGATAATGGTGAAGGTACAGCAGATAAAGCCTGCACGGCGGGAAGCAGTAATACTGAAAATTGCTTTAGTAATTTAGCTAAATTCAAGCGTGTTTATCGTATTGAATTTTCAGATAACAATATAGGCAAACCAGTAGATAAGCAGGCTTATATTGATTTAATGAATATCAAAGACCCGAACAATATGGCAAGAAAACCGCTTAATGACGGAGTGTTTACTTTCCCATTCTTCACTATTGAAAACGTGGATGTGGTTGATAGTGAACACATTATTGTTGGTAATGACAATAACTATCCGTTTTCATCTAGCCGTGAGCCAAATAAAGCGGATGATAATGAGTTTATCTTATTAAACGTCCCTGAGTTGTTAAAACCGTAATTGATTTTGCGCCACCATTTAATTTTTTCGGTGGCGCAAATAAGCAGTATGTTTTGATCCAATATCTGGTCTTAAGCTTGTTTTCCCTTTGGTTTTAATTTTCCCGAGCTAATCACTCGGGATTTTTTATTTGTGATTGAGGGCTGGGGGCTTCATCATCAAAGTAATGAATAAAATAACCACAACGGGAGCCGCGATAACCAAAAAAGCAGGGGTGAAACTTCCTGTGAAATCTTTTATTGCACCCGCAATAAAAGGTGCTAAGCAGGCAACCGTTGAAATTAAATTTACGACAGAGAATAGTTCTAAGTATGGGCCTCGGCCGAAATAATTTGACAGTAAAACACTTGATGCCAAAAAGGTCATGCCGTAGCCAATACCAACGCATAACACAAATAAAATAAGCCAAAGCCATGAGGTGGCAATACTGAGGAAAATGACACCTAATACCATGATAATTAGGCTACCGATTAATAGTTTCTTCGGTTCTAACCATTCGCCTGCGGCTCCACCAATAAACCTTGAGAATGCATTCACAAATGCCATTGTGCTTAATAACGAAACCGCCACTGTCATGCCAAAGCCGCGCTCTTCAATATGGGCGACAGCAAAACTGTTAACGGTGATACCACACCATAAAAACGAGGTATAAGTCGCAGCAATCAAGTAGAACTGCCATGTACGCAGTGCTCTGCCGACCGTCCATACTTCTGCAGTGCGATAAATAGGTTTACTTGCGTCACTAACTTGTTTTTGCATTACCTTTTTTGCGTGCTCTTGCTCTTTTTTACCTTCTCGCAGCATAAAAATCGTGATTAACGTGACAATGCTAAGATAAACGGCACATAGAACCCAATGCATGCGCCATGAGCCTAATTGGTTTGATGCGTAAAAGTAAATCCAAGGGCCTGCAACTCCACCCAAGCCCCCGATGGTGAAATATAACCCAAAGGCAAGGGATTGTTTTTCAAATAGCCGCGAAAGTACATAAGTCCCCGGGACCGTAGCGAGTAAGGTGAAACCAATACCAATCAATGCAGTACCTAAAAAATAGGTGCTGATGGCTTGTGTGGAATAAAGGCTATAAAAGCCAGCAACAAAGATACTGGTGCCTAGCAATAAAGTGGCTCGTACACCCACTTTGCGGATTAACAGAGACGGGAGAAAACTCGCTAGCCCGCAAGTTAAACCCAGTAGCGTAAAACCAAAACCAGCCTCACTCCAGCTCCATTTGAGCTCACTAATCATCTCAGGTAAAACCACGCCAAGAGAGGTAAAGGTTGTCGCGGTGGCTAAAAAATAAACCAGCCCTAACAGAATAAGAATGCACCACTGATAAAACGGACTAAAAGTCTGCGAGGACATATTGACTCCAGTAATGCCGCACACCTTAAATCAGGATATTTGTTTTCTGGATGACGGCGAAAATAGCATAATGCCCGAAAATAGTTTCGGGCATCGAATCGGGCTATTTTCCCTATTTATTGATGAGAGTACCAGTCTAATTTTGCATTTGCCCACTCAATGCCACTTTTGTACTCATTTGGCAAAAGTGGGATCAAAGCCGCCAGTGTGGCAGATAATTGGTGGCAGTCACGATGGGAAAGGTTTAAATGACCCACTTTTCGGGCAGGGTGTACCTCTTTTTCATACCAGTGAAGGTGAACGAGGGGTAAGCTCAGCCAGTCTATATTTACATCAGTGCCGATTAAATTGACCATCACGGCAGGGCTATATACCTCTGGAGATGGCATTGGCAGGTTTAAAATAGCACGTAGATGTAATTCAAACTGGCTAATGGATGCGCCATTTTGTGTCCAATGGCCGCTATTATGTACTCGAGGCGCAATTTCGTTAATCAGCAAGTTATTGCCCACGACAAAGCATTCCATTGCCATCACACCGATATAACCAAGTTCATCCATCACTGCGCTGAGCATAGCTTGAGCTTGTTCTTGTTGCGGATTAGTTGACTTAGGGAAGGCCACACTGGTACGCAAAATGCCTTCTTGGTGTAAATTATGGGTGATCGGGTAAAAAACGGATTCCCCCGCTGCATTTCGGGCACCAATGACAGACACTTCCGCGTCAAAAGGGATACCTTGTTCAACGATGCATTCACCATAAATTTCAGCAGGCAGGTCTTTTTCATCACCAGGGCGAACACGCCATTGACCTCGCCCGTCATAGCCACCAGTTCTGCGTTTTACAATGAGAAACTCACCGAGTGTGGCAAACAGCTCAGGCCATTGTTCAGGGGATTCTAATAATGCCCAAGGTGCAGTAGAAAGTTGTAAGCTATCAAATAAGCTTTTTTGTGGAAACCTATCAGCTAAACGTGGAAAAATATCACGGTTAATAAAGGCATTATGGCGAGCTAATTCTTTTGTTAGCGGGGTTTCTGGCCAACGTTCAATTTCAGCGGTGATGACGCTTTGCTGATAAGGAACCGCTTCAGGTTCTGCATCAAGCCCTACAGGAAAAACAGCAATGC
Source organism: Providencia sp. PROV048 (assembly GCF_033688165.1). Classification (NCBI taxonomy): domain Bacteria; kingdom Pseudomonadati; phylum Pseudomonadota; class Gammaproteobacteria; order Enterobacterales; family Morganellaceae; genus Providencia; species Providencia sp. PROV048. The sequence goes on from NZ_CP096360.1 coordinate 1,228,002, forward strand.
CTAATGGCTCACCCGCTTGACGCAGCATGCGGCCGAGTTGGCCATTACCAAGCACACAAACGGGTTTCATTATGCTTCCCTCGGGTCTGGGTTGTTCAGCACATCATTGGTTTGGACTTCTCGCCACGCTGAGAGGCGGTTGAAAATAGCAGTATCACTTATTGCTAATACTTGAGCGGCTAAAAGTGCTGCATTTGCGGCACCTGCTTTGCCGATGGCTAGTGTGCCTACAGGGATACCTTTAGGCATTTGCACGATAGAATATAGGCTGTCAACACCACTTAATGCAGCGCTTTGTACAGGAACACCAAAAACAGGAACTAATGTTTTAGCGGCGATCATTCCTGGTAAGTGAGCAGCACCACCAGCACCTGCAATAATCACATCAAACCCATTTTTTTTTGCATTTTCAGCAAAGGAAAATAATTTATCCGGGGTGCGATGTGCAGAGACGATTTCGACGTGAAAAGGGATTTGGAGTTCTGTTAATACATCAGCTGCGAGCTGCATTGTCGTCCAATCACTTTTCGAACCCATAACAATGGCAATTTTTGCCGCAGATTGAGCAGGAATTTGGGCAGTCATTTGGTGCTTTCCTGTATTGAAAAAAAACATCACCCTGAGGTGGGAAATTGAATTGTCTCGATCATATCATGGTAAAGCAGCAAGGAAAACGTTTGCGTGATCAATAAGTGAGCAAACAGTTGTGGCGATATATCAAAAATGGTTCGTTAGGCAAAATTACTTGAAAGGAAAGAAAATCAGTTCAATGCCTTGCTCGTTAATTACAAAGGCGGAACCTTCATAGTGCCAAGCACCTAATACACCCCGATAATGCAACTTACCTCCAATATTTACTTCATGAATAGCAGGGCGGTGAGTATGACCATGGATCATCCATTGCGCTTGGTGCCTTTGTAATGCATCAATAACGGCTTGTGAATTGACGTCCATAATCGACTCGGCTTTCATGCTGCTTGCATACTGGCTATTTTGGCGCATTTTTTGCGCGATACGGCGACGCACAAAAAGAGGGAGTAACAAAAACAGCCGTTGAACCCAAGGGGTATGAACTTTTTTACGGTAATTTTGATAGGCAGCATCGTCAATGCATAATGTATCACCATGCAGAATTAAAATGCGCTTGCCGTAAAGTTCGAGCAATGTTTCCTGTGGGAGTATGGTCATGCCACACTGTTTCGCATAGCGTTGACCAATTAAAAAATCCCGATTTCCATGAATGAAATAGCAGGGAATTCCACGGTCAGTGAGTAGTTTGAGTTCGTTGGCAACTTGTTGATGTAGCGGATTGTCATCATCATCGCCCACCCAATAATTAAAAAAATCACCGAGAATATATAGGCTTTCGGCATGGATGGCTTGCTGTTGAATAAAATTAATAAAACCGGCGGTGATCGCCGGTTCATCTTCACTCAAATGCAAATCTGCAATGATGTAAGTGGACATGCGTTCAGGTTTACTCGCTGACAGTCACTTTTTCAATGATGACGTCTTCGCGTGGAACGTCTTGGTGGAAGCCGCTGCGGCCAGTTGAAACACCTTTGATTTTGTCAACAACATCCATGCCTTCAACGACTTCAGCAAATACACAGTAGCCCCAGCCATCTGGACGCTCTGAACGGAAGTTCAAGAAGTCGTTGTCAACAACGTTGATAAAGAATTGTGCTGTTGCTGAATGAGGGTCGTTAGTACGAGCCATTGCCAAAGTACCACGGGTATTTTTTAAACCGTTGTTTGCTTCGTTTTTAATAGGCGCTTTAGTGTTTTTTTGTTCCATTCCTGGCTCAAAACCACCGCCTTGGATCATGAAACCATTAATAACACGATGGAAAATGGTATTATTGTAAAAACCTTCACGGCAGTAAGTTAAAAAGTTTTCGACTGTAACGGGGGCTTTATCGTCAAACGTTTTGATAACAATGTCACCGTGATTGGTATGAAATGTAACCATAATAGCTATCCTGAATAATTGTTTTTTGTGCGCTAACTTGCGAAAGCGTTGAGATCAGGACGTTTATATCACAGATAAAACCTGACTTGAAGCGGAAGGAAGCGTAGTCGGCCGTTTATAGCATAATAGATGTGTATTAAACCTAATCAATAAACTGAAAAGGAAGCGGGTAAACCCTTGCATTCTTAAGGTGATCGGGGTTCAATAACATGATATTTTATCGGTAGAAATCGATAATCATTTTTCAAATAAATGGAAAAGTTCAGATGCTACAAATTTTTAATACGCTAAGTCGTCAAAAAGAAGAGTTTAAGCCCATCCACGCAGGGAAGATTGGGATGTATGTGTGTGGCATCACTATCTACGACTTGTGTCATATCGGCCATGGCCGTACATTTGTGGCATTTGATGCAATTAGCCGCTATTTACGTTATTTGGGTTACGACTTAAATTATGTACGCAACGTCACCGATATTGACGATAAAATCATTAAACGTGCAGCAGAAAATAATGAAAGCGTCGAAGCGCTAACAACGCGTATGTTGGCTGAAATGCACAAAGATTTCGATGCCTTAAATATTTTACGCCCTGATAGCGAACCACGAGCAACGCGTCATATTGGTGAAATCATTGAATTAACCCAAAGCTTGATTGAGCGTGGTCATGCTTATGTCGCTGCGAATGGCGATGTGATGTTTGAAGTCAAAACCGACCCAAATTATGGTCTGTTATCTCGCCAAGATTTAGAGCAGTTGCAAGCAGGTGCTCGCGTCGAGGTCGCTGATGTAAAACGTAATCCAATGGATTTCGTCTTGTGGAAAATGTCTAAAGAAGGCGAACCAAGTTGGGAATCCCCATGGGGTTTAGGCCGCCCAGGCTGGCACATTGAATGTTCGGCAATGAACAGCAAAACGTTAGGCAACCATTTTGATATTCATGGTGGCGGCTCTGATTTAATGTTCCCACACCATGAAAATGAAATTGCACAATCTACCTGTGCTCATGATGGCCCTTATGTGAATTACTGGATGCACTCCGGTATGGTCATGGTTGATAGAGAGAAAATGTCTAAATCTCTCAATAATTTCTTCACTATTCGTGACGTACTTGAGTATTACGATGCAGAAACAGTGCGTTACTTTCTGTTATCAGGTCATTACCGCAGCCAATTAAACTACACGGAAGAAAATTTGAAGCAGGCACGTTCAGCACTTGAGCGCATGTATACGGCACTACGTGGTACAGATAAGTCAGCCGTACCTGCTGGTGGTGATGAATTTAAAGCACGTTTCATTGAAGCGATGAATGATGACTTTAATACACCTGAAGCCTATTCGGTATTATTTGATATAGTTCGTGAAGTTAATCGTTTGAAATCAGAAGATATGTCAGCAGCAAATGGTATGGCTGCACAATTGCGTGAGTTAGCAAGCGTACTGGGTTTATTAGAACAAGACCCTGAAGTCTTTTTAAAAGGCGGCGCACAAACTGAAGATGATGCGGAAGTGGCAAAAATCGAGGCATTAATTCAACAACGTCTAGATGCACGTAAGAATAAAGATTGGGCGCAAGCGGATGCGGCTCGTGATGAGCTGACAGCTATGGGGGTTGTGCTTGAGGATGGGGCTACTGGTACTACGTGGCGTCGCAAATAATACGCGTCATATTTCGTGCTGTGGCGGTGTTGCCATCACTTGGCTACTTGGGTCACATACTTTTGTATGCTCCCCAAGTTATCCGCGTTCGGCGCCTAGCCACAACACGAACTATTTAGCGTATTAATAAGAGTCATATTCATACTGTGGCGGTGTTGCCATCACTTGGCTACTTGGGTCACATACTTTTGTATGCTCCCCAAGTTATCCGCGTTCGGCGCCTAGCCACAACACGAACTATTTAGCGTATTAATAAGAGTCATATTCATACTGTGGCGGTGTTGCCATCACTTGGCTACTTGGGTCACATACTTTTGTATGCTTCCCAAGTTATCCGCGTTCGGCGCCTAGCCACAACACGAACTATTTAGCGTATTAATAAGAGTCATATTCATACTGTGGCGGTGTTGCCATCACTTGGCTACTTGGGTCACATACTTTTGTATGCTCCCCAAGTTATCCGCGTTCGGCGCCTAGCCACAACACGAACTATTTAGCGTATTAATAAGAGTCATATTCATACTGTGGTGGTGTTGCCATCACTTGGCTACTTGGGTCACATACTTTTGTATGCTCCCCAAGTTATCATTTCGAGTACTGATGGACTTAAAAAATCCTGCATATTTAAACGGTTAGGTATTGATATCTAACCGTTTTTTATTTTTAGTGTGAAATAAAAGCCCCCCAGTTAAGGGGGGAATAAGACTACCAACAGGGACTAGGAATGGAACTTAAATCTGGTGATTAAGCGATACTTGCCATTTCTTGTTGAGCTTCTTTGGGCGTTGCTTTTTTGACAATGGCATAAAGCACACCAGAAACCACCGTGCCAGCTACTATCGCGAATAAATACATCAATACATGATTAATAGCTCCGGGTATTAACAGCACAAATAAACCGCCGTGAGGTGCCATTAGCTGAATACCAAAGTACATGGATAGCGCCCCAGTTATCGCGCCACCAATGATACAAACAGGAAGAACACGAATCGGGTCTTTGGCGGCAAATGGGATTGCACCTTCTGAAATAAAACATAAACCGAGAACAAAAGAGGCTTTACCCGCTTCGCGTTCAGCGGGAACAAATTTATGTCTCGCTATTAATGTGGCAATCCCCATTGCCAGTGGCGGCACCATACCTGCAGCCATAATCGCTGCCATTGGTGCGTAGGTTTGTGAACTTAATAGGCCGACACCAAAGGCGTAAGCAGCTTTGTTGACCGGGCCTCCCATATCCGTACACATCATGACACCCAATATTGCACCTAAGATCACTGCATTGGTGGTTCCCATGGTATTTAGCCAGTTGGTTAACCAGTCCATCAACCACGCTACAGGGTGACCAATCACATAGATCATGGCTAAACCCGTAAATAAAGTGGAAATGAGTGGCACGATTAAAATTGGTTTTAACGCTTCCATGGTTTGTGGCAATTTTAATCGGGTGCTAATAAAGTGAGCGCTATAACCTGCAAGGAAACCGGAAATGATCCCGCCTAAGAAACCGGCGCCTAAGGTGGTTGCAAGTACCCCACCGACTAAACCCGGGGTTAGCCCTGTTCTGTCAGCAATGGAATAGGCGATATAACCCGATAGTACAGGCACCATTAATGCAAGGGCTGTTTGCCCACCAATTAGGCTAAGCGCCCAGGCCAGAGAGCCTTCTACATTGGATGCATCTAAACCAAAAGCAAATGAAAGTGCAGTACACAATCCTCCTGCCACAACCATCGGGAGCATATAAGACACACCTGTGAGTAAGTGCTTATAGACTCCGCGTTTTTCGTTGGATTGGCTTGATTGTGATGAGTTTTTGCCATTTTGTGGCGAAAATGTACTCGCCTCCTTTATCGCTCTATCTAATTCCTGTGCTGTTTTCTTCAATGCTGCACTGGTAGAGGTGCGGTACATTGGCTTTCCCGCAAATTTATCCACATTGACTTCGATATCAGCAGCGACAATGACTAAATCAGCTTGTGCAATTTCTTCTGGTGTAATTTCATTTCCAACCCCTACAGAACCACGGGTTTCTACTTTGATATTCCAGCCTCGTTTTTTTGCTTCAGCTTCAAGTGCTTCTGCGGACATATAAGTGTGAGCAACCCCTGTAGGGCAAGCTGTAACGGCTAATATAGAGAAAGTTTTTGTGTGCTGCGGTTCGGCAATTTGTTGTTCACAAAGTGTGGCTTCATTAATTGCTGATGTCAGGAATTCAGCAGGTTGCCTAACAGCGACATCGGGGTGGCCGAAATAGATTTTTTTGTCTGCACAATTGAAATCTTCAGGCAACTGAGTGTCAAAACAAATCACAATATCAGCATCAGTAAGCTGTTCAGTGAAGGTGATATTTTGTAAGGCAGATACATTCTTTAAGGCATCGATGGCTAGCCAGCAAATAGCAGGGCCTTGCTGGTGGCTTGGAGCGATTAATATTTTCATGTTTTTCATCCTCATTGAGCCGTAAACGGTTGTAAGTCAACCTTTGTCATCATATGTGCAAGTTGCGCTCGGTCTGTGATACCGACATTGGGTTGGGAGACTGCAAGTGCAGAAATGGCAGTAGCTAAGCGTAGTGTGTGCTCACTTGTCTGCCTCATCATTAGCCCGTAAATTAACCCACCTACCATTGAGTCCCCTGCGCCGACGGTGCTGATAACGTCACATTCAGGTGGTTTAGCAAACCAAGCACCTGATGAATTGACCCACATAGCGCCTTTTTCGCCTAAAGAAACTACTACATGCGCAATACCTTGTTGGCGAAGTTGATTCGCGGCATCAACGATATCTTGATGAGTTGGGAGCGGTTTGCCTGCCCAAATTTCAAGTTCACGATGATTAGGTTTTACTAACCAAGGAGAAGCTTTGAGCCCAGCGACAAAGGCTTCGCGGCTACTATCAAAAATGACACACATGCACTGTTCTCTAAGGCGTAACATCCATTGAGTAAAGTCTTTTAAATCAACTCCTTGAGGCAAGCTCCCACTGACGCAAATCATATCAAACTGACCTGCCCAGCTAAGTGAGTCGGTGACGAAACGTTGCCAGTCCGCTTTAGTGACACTGAAGCCTGAGAAGTTAAAATCGGTAACTTCGCCTGTGTGCTCTGTCAGTTTCACATTGATACGGGTGCGGCCTTCAACAACCTGAAAGCGGTTAGCAATTCCTGTTTCGCTGAACGCTTTTTGGAAACCATCTTGGTTTTCTTTACCTAAAAAACCACCAACAGTGACATCAATTCCTAAGTTTTTAAGTACTTTGGCCACATTTATGCCTTTTCCAGCGGCATGAAGCCCAGCCGTTTTGACTAAATTCACATCACCTCTATGAATATCAGGTAAAAGCCCAACTAAATCATAGGCGGGGTTTAACGTGATAGTTGCGACTCTTCTGCTCATGCGATTTCTTCTCCAAGTCCTGAGTTAATTGCCTCGCCAATGGTAACGATAGCTTCTTGTGCATCTGTACCTTCTGCGTGAATTCGTAAACGGTGCCCACATTTAGCGCCTAAACTGACGATTTTCATTAAGCTGCGACCATTTACGGGAGTCGCAGTACCATCAAGATTACTCACAGTAATAGTGCTTTCGAACTGCTTAATGGTGGTGACTAACTGGGTGCTCGGGCGCGTATGTAGCCCATGTGGATTAAGAACGGTGAAGTCCTGAGTGATTCCGGATGTACTTGATGATTCACTTTCCGTGTGTGAATCTTCACTACGCAATAAATTAATTAGATTGTTAACGTTATCAGTGTTGTTAATTAGATTTAATTCTTTATTTTTCAATAAATTATTTATTTTAAGTAAAAAAGTTTCTATCTGATAATTAGCGTAAGAGAGAGTGATTAGGGCATTGACTGGGTTACCTTGAAAGCTAAATGGTTTTTTTACGGTCGTTATCGCAATCGCATTCTGAATATTTCCAATAGGGCTATCACTTAACCAAATACCTTGACCTAAATACGAAGGTGTTTGGGTGAGAACTTGGGTAATAAAGTCGGTACTAACAGCTTGGGCGTTTTGTAGGTTAATAATATTCTGTATTTTTAATGTGTTTATATTATCAACACTGGCATTAACCGTGACCATAGAGTCATCAAGTTTCACTGGTTGAGTTTGGCGTTCACCCATTAGAAGTTGTTTTAAGGCTTTGGGAGTGTTTGCTTTGGCCATTGCATCCGCTGTGTGTTCATCACTGATTATATGGGTTAATTGACGAAGTAATTCGAGATGTTCGTTTGATTGAGCGGCAATGCCAATAACAATATAAGCAGTTTGGTTATCACCCCAATCAATACCATCAGGGAATTGGAAAACAGCAAAACCTGTTTTCAACACTTGGTCTCGTGTCTCTGTTGTCCCGTGTGGGATAGCGATGCCATTTCCTAAAAAGGTAGGAGCTTGGGTTTCTCGGTTAAGCATCCCTTGCGCATAACCGCTTCTTGCATAGCCAGCATTTTCTAATGCTTTAGCGACTTGTTCTATTGCATTTTTTTTATCAGATGCAGCAGCTGCAAGGTGGATATCACTTATTGGTAAGTTAAACATAATTTCTCCTGATTATTATTCATAGACGGATCAGCCAGAAGACTTGCAAGCGGACCTGATTATTTGTTAGTCATGTTATCGTTAACAAGATTAGCTGAATCGTTTAGTCTTGTCTATGCAGTTAAGGTGTGAAATACAAAAAATGAGATCTAAGTTAAATTTTTATAAGGGGGGATTTTCGCGTTTTTTATCTGTTTTAAGTTAAAGCTGAAGTGGTTGCTGAAGCTTTTTATTTATATAAAACAATAAATTAATTTTTCAATATATTTGATTGCTTAAATACTTAATACAGTAAAAATGATTTAAAGAAAAAATTCGCCTAGAACTTCAAAATGGCTTTGTCAGTCTTGTAATAAATCAGAATATTTTGAATAAAAGGGAGGGGGAGTGCATTGTTGATTCTAGAAAGGAGGTAAGCTGAAATTTTTCAGCTTACCTAATTGTATCTATTCTACAACTTTGATTTTTTCGCTGCCCATTGAAACGATTTTACCCGCTACAATTTTACAGCGTTTGCGTGTTTCGACCACACCATCAACTTCAACTAAGCCATCTGCAATCATGGCTTTTGCCATTGCTCCGCTTTCAGCCCAGCCTTCAATTTTTAGCAAATCACACAGTTCGACGTGTGGATGGCCATCTAAATTGAATATATCCATGATAACTCCAAAATTACATTAAATATCGTGGTACTCTTCACATGCCTGAAGGGTATTTTGAATTAAAGTTGCAACAGTCATTGGGCCAACACCACCAGGAACTGGGGTTATCCAAGCGGCGTTTTTCGCGGCTTCGTCAAAATCGACATCCCCCGTGACTTTGCCGCTCTCTAAACGATTAATACCGACATCGACCACAATCGCTCCAGGTTTAATCCATTCACCAGGAATAAAATTGGGTTTCCCCACAGCGACGACAACTAAATCAGCATGGCGAACATGGTGTTCTAAATCTTTGGTAAAGCGATGCGTTACTGTTGTGGTGCAACCTGCTAGTAGAAGCTCTAGGCTCATTGGACGGCCAACAATGTTGGATGCGCCAATAATGACGGCGTTTAAACCATAAGTGTTGATACCGCAACGCTCAAGTAGAGTAACAATCCCTTTGGGAGTGCATGGACGAAGGCGTGGTGCACGTTGGCACAAGCGACCAACATTATAGGGATGAAAACCATCAACGTCTTTGTCTGGATGAATGCGCTCAATGACTTTGACGTTATCAATACCCGCAGGTAATGGTAATTGAACTAAAATTCCATCAATTTCAGGATCTTGGTTTAAATCATCAATTAGCTTGAGTAATTCAGCTTCTGTCGTTGTATCTGGTAAATCATAAGAACGTGAAATAAAACCGACTTCTTCACAAGCACGGCGTTTGCTGCCGACATAGATTTGTGAAGCTGGGTTAGCGCCGACTAAAATAACGGCAAGACCGGGAGCACGTTTTCCCTGTTCTAAACGTAATTGTACTTTTTGGGCAACTTCCTGCCTAATTGTCTGCGCAATCGTTTTCCCATCAATAATTTTTGCTAACATCTGTAACTTAATCCATATATGAGACACGGTAATGGCTCTATTTTGTCAGAAGTTAGCGCCCTTGTCAGTTCAAACTATTACATAAAATGAGCATATAGTTATTTTAGTAGCGAAAAGCCATTGACTCAGCGCTCAGCAACCGTATAATTCAACGCCATCAGCCAGATAGGCTGCCTGCATTATCAATGCGCCCTTAGCTCAGTTGGATAGAGCAACGGCCTTCTAAGCCGTAGGTCACAGGTTCGAATCCTGTAGGGCGTACCATTTCGAAGTCAATGGACATCAACCGATGTCTTTTTTTATGTCTAAAATTCAGTGAATTAGCTGTTTTTAACCTTTCTTCGTTCAACTGACGTCTACCTATATCAACCTACATCAAGTAATATTTGTTGGTATATGCGTTGGTACATACAGGTTCAATGAATTCTTATACCAACACAAACTCATGGGAGTTCCTATATGGCACTAACAGATGTGAAGGTAAGAACGGCAAAGCCCGCCGACAAAGGATACAAACTCACTGACGGTGAAGGAATGCACCTTTACGTGCATGCTAATGGCTCTAAATACTGGCGGCTACAATATCGATTTGACGGAAAACAAAAAACATTAGCGCTTGGTGTTTACCCTGAAATTTCTTTAGCTGATGCAAGGCAGCGTAGAGATGAAGCAAAACGTCAAATAGCTAACAACATTGATCCTTCGGAACAGAAAAAGCTTGAAAAGATAGAACGCCAATCGGCGGTTAATAATACATTTCAAGCCGTAACCCTTGAATGGCACGAGTATAAAAAGCCAAACTGGTCTAAAGGTTATGCTGAAGATCTGATGGAGTCATTTGAAAATGACATTTTTCCTGATCTAGGTAAAAGGCCAATTGCTGAAATTAAGCCACTAGAAGTACTCAGTACGTTGCGTAAACTAGAAAAAAGGGGAGTGCTAGACAAGTTACGTAAGATCCGTCAAGCATGTAACCAAGTCTTCAGATACGCTATTGTGACAGGCAAAGCAGAATACAACCCCGCCTCTGAACTCGCTAGCGCGTTAACACCTCCCAAAGCACAACACTATCCACATTTGCTTGCTAATGAATTACCTGCATTTCTTAATGCATTAAATCATTATTCAGGTAGCCCAATCACTCGGCTAGCAACTAAAATTCTGATGTTAACAGGCGTGAGAACTATTGAGCTACGTTTAGCAGAATGGGGTGAGTTTGATTTCGAACGCTGTATTTGGGAGATCCCAAAAGAAAGAATGAAAATGCGCCGCCCACATCTTGTTCCATTATCGACTCAAGTCATCACGGCATTACGTGAAGTTCAAGCCATTACAGGACGCTATAAGTTGGTATTCCCCGGCAGAAATGACATTACTAAGCCAATGAGCGAAGCAAGTGTTAATCAGGTCCTTAAACGTATTGGTTATCATGGAAAAGCAACCGGACATGGTTTTAGGCACACAATGAGCACTATCTTGCATGAGAAGGGATTCAATACGGCATGGATTGAGCTTCAACTTGCTCACGTTGATAAGAATACGATCCGTGGTACGTATAACCATGCTCAGTACCTTGAAAACAGAAGAGAGATGATCCAGTGGTATGCGGACTATATTGATGAGTTGGAGTGTGGGGTAGGGAATGTGGTGAGTGTGAATTTTTAGTAATCAATAGACATCTTCAGCAATAACAGTGAAGATGTCTAAAATTTTTATTGTTATTTTTATAGGATAGTGAGCATATTAGCTCAGATAGTCAATTTTAGATAAAGTGGTTTAGCGATGATTTCTGGTGCAAAGAGAGGCAAAAATGAACGTAAGGGGCTACATTCTTGGCATCCTTACTATGCAGGTTATTCAGAGTCTTTTGTGAAATCTGTCTTGCATGTAGAAAAATTAGAATGCGGTTCAACAGTGCTTGATCCTTGGATTGGTAGTGGAACTACTGGCATTGTTTGTCAAAAATTGGGGATAAATTGTATTGGTATTGATATTAATCCAGTAATGAGTTATTTCGCTGCCGCTAAGAGTAAAAGTATTATTACAGAGCTACAATTTGATTGTAGAGAGTATTTGAACAAGATTTTAGATGCTTTTACGCATTATAGTAAATATGAAAATAGTGATATATCATTATTTCAGCAGTCAAAAAAATACTACGATATAATTTGTGGTATTTTTAGTAATGAAAAAGATGTAGAGTATATTAATGCAATCAAAGCATTTTTTTGTAGTGTTCTTTTTGTGACAATTCGTAAGAATTTCACGATAAAAACTGGGTCTAATCCTACATGGATTTCTAAAAAATCCGTGTCAAAAAGTGTACAATTAGATTTTGTTATTGAATATAAAAATAACTATGAGAAAATGATTCATGAGTTAAAAGATAATTATTCTGATAATTATGGGATGTCAAGTTATAAAGTATTTAATGCCGACAGTAAGAAGCTACCTATTAGTAATTCTTCAGTTGACTTAATTATAACATCACCTCCTTACTTAACTAGAATTGACTATGCTGTCTCAACAAGAATTGAATTAGAGGTTATATCTGGCATTGATGGATATGACTTAGTTAGAAAGCAGACTATGGGGACAACAACAGTCCCTTCCATTCAAGATGACATAAGTCCATTATGGGGTGATATTTGTCTGGATGTTTTATCTAGAGTTTCTAAACATTATTCAATAGCATCAAATAGTTATTATCTTAAAAATAAAATAAGATATTTTCATGATGCCTATGAATCTCTTTTGGAAATATATAGAGTACTAAGTAATGGGAAATCAGCCTATTTAGTAATACAGAATTCATATTATAAAGAAATAGAAATTCCTTTATACAGCATTTACTGTGAAATGGCAAAAGGAATAGGGTTCTCTAAACAAGAAATAGTATATGAAGAGAATGTTAAAGTAATATTGGGACAGATTAACAGCAGATCATCCATTTATATTAAAGATAAAAAATATTTTGAAAAAGTAATAAAGGTGACAAAATGAACAACAATGTAAGTAATCTACTTAATCAGATTGATGATAAAAGAGATGAGGTAGTAACTGATTCATATACGGCAACTTGGAGAGAGCTAATAAATTTATATAGAGATAATGAAATAACAATTTCACCAGACTATCAAAGACTTTTTAGATGGGATAATTCAAGGCAAAGCCAATTTATTGAATCATTATTATTAAATATACCTACTCCAACTTTATTTTTTTATATTGATAAAGAGGGGAAGCAAGAAGTTATTGATGGATTACAGCGCATCAGTACTATTATCAGGTTTTTTTCTGAGGAAATTTTTAGTAAGGAATTAATTGATAATGCTAAGAAAATTAATTCAATTAATGATATAAAAAACCCAACTGTTTTAGAAGATACTCCAATTGTAACTGAATTAGAAGGCTGGGAAGCTAAAAGCTTACCTGAAAAAGTTACAAGAACGATAAAAAATGCAAGGGTTAACATTGTAATATTAGAGCAGGAAACTAAAGCAGAAACAAAATATAATGTTTTTAAGAGGTTGAATAGATCTGGAGTACGATTAAGTGACCAAGAAATTAGAAATTGCATGGCAAGACTAGTTGGATCAAATTTTGCTAATAGATTAAGAACATTAGCTGAAATTCAAGATATAGTGAAAGCTTTAGGAATTAATGAAGAAGGTCAAAAATCTCAAGGTGTAGAGGAGGCATTATTAAGAATAATGGCTTCCTTGACATACTCAGATAAATTTGTTCATGGAGTATCTGATTTTTTAGATGAATTTATGTTTTATGCTGCAGAAAATAATGTAATAGATATTAATTTTGAATTAAAAATAAAAAGAACATTTGATTTAATTAATCTTGCTGAACTATCAGGGAAAGCATTTAAATTTAGAAAGGATGGACAACCCGTAGGGGCTTTTAGTACTAATTTGTTAGATGTAGTTGCAGTGGGGATCTTTAAGAATGTTGATAATTTAACACCATCAGAGGTAGCTAAACGTTTTGAGTATTTGATGACAGTTAAAATGGATGAATTAAGATCTTGTACTGGTGCTGGCTCTAATACTAAATTAAAATTAGAGAAAAGAATTAACCTTGGTGAAGCGGTGTTTAGTTAAAATGCGAATAACTGATTTTGAAGATTTTCGAGTACAATTAAGAAAAACAAAGAGTGAAAGCTTTGATTTTCTTAATAGCATAAAATCAATTGAGCAGTTTTTAACTGGATCTCAAGAACAAGATAAGTCAAGTATGTTCAGAACTATAGCTGTACCAATGATTTATTCTTCTTGGGAAGGTTTTTTTACTGAAACAATATCTGTATGCTTAAATACATTAAAGCAATTAGACAAAGAAGCATTAAAGTATTCGCCTGAAATCAGGGCGCTATGGCTTCAAAAAGAGCCCTTCTTTAGTCGATATACTGATATGATAAGAAATATTTATGATATTGATTATCATCGAGGTGTAGTACATGATAATGGTCAATTTAAAAAGAAAGTAACAAAAGGTGCATTCAAACTGACAAGTAGTGTTATTCAAGATATAGATAGGTTTAATCAGTCAGTATTATCTGATTGTGATGTATCTGAATTAGTTATGACTTTTTCTAATGTTAATGAGTCTGTAGTAAAAACAAATCTTGAAGCTATCGGACTAGATTATTCATCACTTGATTTGTCGCAATTAGGTGAAGTGGTTGGTATGAGAAATTCATTGGGACATGGTGAGTTTAGAGTGAATTTACAACCTAGAAAGTTTAATTCATTAATTATGTATATTGAAAACCTGATTGAAGCTCTTCATGAAGCTACACTTAAATGGTTGGAAGATATAGAGGATGAAAATACGGCCCCAATGTAAAATATCATATAGCTATGTATGATTCTCATGTATACCATGATATTAAAGGCAAAATATAAGGGGGTATTCAGAATTTTGTGTCACATTGATTTAGTGTATACCAGTCATGACTGGTATGGTAGTTTATTGTGAGTTAGTATATTTTAATATGGATGTGAAAATAGTAAAAAATATGATGTAACTCCAATTTTATATATTAACAATCATACAGTTAAACATAAATCTGGTTTACTTAATTTAGCCGAAGAGCTCAGTAACTTTTCTTCGGTAACCTTTCTAATGAAGAGATTAATGAAATTTCACTACAGATTTAGACTGTTATAAAATTATGACCAATTTTTATGACCGCTTCATATTATTCAGTGTTGTCCAACTAGCAAGACTTCTTCAGCTTAAAATCCTTTCTAGCATTAATTTTCATATTTGATTTTACATATGTGTTTTTTGAGATTAGAATCCTAATCAATAATTAAGGAGCATATATGGAACCATTACAACTGTTTAAAATTTTAGGTGACCAAACCAGATTGGATATCGTATTGCTTTTGAAAGCATCTGGTGAGCTATGTGTCTGTGATATCTATACGGCCTTGAATTTATCGCAACCAAAGACTTCTCGACACCTAGCAATGCTAAGAGAATCAGGTCTTTTGCTCGATTCAAAGCATGGTAAATGGGTTCATTATCGATTATCTCCGGCATTACTACCGTGGGTGAAAAGTATCATTGATGTCACCTATGTCACAGAGAAAAATAGAGTTGCAGATTTGCTTAAGAGTCTAGAGACAAAAGAGTCTGCGAGTAGTTGTTCCACATAAAATTTTTTAAATTAACATATATGAAAAAACATATATAAGGTTGAGGTATGAAAAAACTAGAAGTCTTTGACCCAGCGTTATGTTGTAGCACTGGTGTTTGTGGAACAGAAGTCGATCAAGCATTGGTAGACTTCGCAACAGATGTGGATTGGTTAAAAAACAAGGGGCAAATATAAGGCGTTTTAATTTAGCACAAGAGCCAATGGCGTTCGTTAACAACACAAAAGCAAAAACATTTTTGGAAACCGCAGGTGCCGAGTCACTTCCACTATTGATTCTGGATGGTGAGATTGTGCTGACTGGTCGATACCCAAAACGACATGAGTTAGCCAGATGGTTTGGTATTCGCCTGAATATTGAAAAAGCCGAAATAGTTAAATCGTGTTGCGGTAATGACAAAACGTGTTGTTAACAGGAGCAATAAAATGAAATTTTTAGATAACACACCTAATTATTTATTTTTTACTGGAAAAGGTGGTGTGGGTAAAACCTCAATTTCCTGTGCGACAGCAATCAAGCTGGCAGAGGATGGAAAAAAAGTCCTGCTAGTGAGTACAGATCCTGCATCTAACGTCGGACAGGTATTTTCTCAATCAATAGGAAATCAGATTAAGCCAATAACATTGGTTCCAAATCTATTTGCTATTGAAATAGACCCTCAAGCCGCAGCCGAAGAATATCGAAACAAAATTATTAATCCAATCAAAGAAAGTTTACCTGAAGCGGTAATTCAAAGTATTACGGAACAACTATCAGGTGCCTGTACAACAGAGATTGCAGCTTTCGATGAATTTACTGGGTTGTTAACCAATACCGAAATTACAGAGCAATTTGACCATATCATTTTTGATACCGCACCAACGGGGCATACCATCCGTTTATTACAACTCCCGAGTGCGTGGAGTGATTTTATTAGTGACAATCCTGATGGTGCGTCATGTCTAGGGCCAATGTCTGGCCTTGATAAACAACGTGAGCAGTACAGCATGGCGGTGAAAGCGTTGAGTGATAAATCACTAACAAGGCTAGTCTTGGTTGCACGACCTCAGTTTGCCGCATTGAGGGAAGTCGCAAGAACCTATAGCGAGTTGTCATCTCTGGGTATCAAAAATCAGCAATTGATTGTCAATGGTGTTTTCCCTGAAACTGCGATAACTGACAATGATAAGTTATCCCATGCGCTCTACTCTCGTGAACAAGCGGCATTAGAGTCTATGCCTGAAGCACTACGCTCGTTACCTGTCGATATTCTTTATTTACAAAAGATCAATATGGTGGGTGTCGATGCACTGAAGCAGTTGTTATCTAATGACATGCCACAAATTCCAACTATTACCCCGACAAAACAACCTATTTCTTTACCTACCTTGTCAGAACTGGTTGGCGAAATATCTCAGCAACAGCATGGGCTAATTATGTTAATGGGCAAAGGTGGTGTAGGGAAAACAACGATTGCGGCATCAATCGCAGTTAAATTGGCAGAAAAAGGGCTTGATGTACATCTGACCACATCTGATCCAGCCGCGCATATTGAATCAACCCTCGATGGTGTTTTACCCAACCTTCAAGTTAGCCGAATTGATCCTATCGCTGAAACTGAGCGTTATCGTAATTATGTCTTAGAAACAAAAGGGAAAGGTTTAGATGAAGAGGGGCGTGCATTACTTGAGGAAGATTTACGCTCTCCATGCACAGAAGAAATTGCGGTATTTCAGGCTTTTTCTCGCATCATTAGAGATGCGGGTAAACGTTTTGTCGTCATGGATACTGCGCCGACTGGGCATACATTATTACTTCTGGATGCAACAGGGGCATACCATAAAGAAATTGCTAAAAAAATGGGCGAGAAAGGTCATTATTTAACGCCGATGATGCAATTACAAGATCCTGAACGCACCAAAGTTATTATTACGACACTCGCTGAAACTACGCCTGTGCTTGAGGCGGAGAACTTGCAAAATGATTTAATACGGGCAGATATACATCCGTGGGCGTGGGTAATCAATAACAGTCTATCTATCACAGAAACAACATCACCATTGTTACTTTCAAGAGCTGAACAGGAAGTCGCTCAGATTAAAAAAGTGACATCAACATTGGCAAAACGTGTTGCTATTGTTCCTTTGCTTGAAACAGAGCCTGTGGGGATATCTGCATTAAGTCAGCTTGCAGAGTAAGTTTTATTTTCTAAAAATAAAAGGTGCGGAAAAGCACCTTTTAAATGAGGTTGTTATGTTTATTGCCGCATTGATTTTTATTTTAACGATCACCTTTGTTATTTGGCAACCCAAAGGACTGGGTATTGGCTGGAGTGCCACAGTAGGGGCTGTATTGGCACTGATCTTTGGTGTGATCAGTTTTCAAGATATTCCTATTGTTTGGAACATTGTTTGGAATGCCACGGCGACATTTGTTGCCGTAATTATCATTAGCCTACTTTTAGATGAAAGTGGTTTCTTTGAATGGGCTGCATTACATGTTGCCAAATGGGGTGGGGGTAAAGGAAAACTGTTATTCAGTTATATCGTGTTACTTGGTGCAACGGTTGCGGCCTTGTTTGCCAATGATGGCGCAGCATTGATATTAACGCCCATTGTGATTGCGATGTTATTGGCACTTGGTTTCAACAAAGGCACGACATTAGCATTTGTCATGGCTGCCGGGTTTATTGCAGATACGGCGAGCTTGCCGCTGATCGTTTCGAACCTCGTGAATATCGTTTCTGCGGACTTCTTTAATATTGGATTTACTGAATATGCATCGATTATGGTGCCAGTGGATATTGCTGCAATTATTGCAACATTAGCGATGCTGCATTGGTTTTTCCGCAAAGATATTCCTAAACAATATGATGTTACCAAACTGAGTGAACCGACTTTAGCCATTAAGGACATGACAACGTTTAAAACAGGTTGGCTGGTATTGGTACTGCTACTTATTGGTTTCTTTGTCTTAGAACCATTAGGTATTCCAGTCAGTGCAATTGCGGCTATTGGCGCTTTAATTCTTTGGGTGATTGCAGCCAGAGGCCATACGATTAATACCAAAAAAGTATTACGTGGAGCACCGTGGCAAATCGTCATTTTCTCTTTAGGTATGTACTTGGTTGTTTATGGTTTAAGAAATGCAGGGTTAACCGATTATCTTTCTGAAACGCTCAATTACCTTGCAGATAAAGGGTTATGGGTAGCAACAATTGGTACGGGATTTATAACTGCATTTTTATCCTCAATAATGAATAACATGCCAACGGTGTTAATTGGTGCGCTATCCATAGAAGGAAGTGAAGCATCAGGGTTAATTCAGCAAGCGATGGTGTATGCCAATGTGATTGGCGCCGATTTAGGTCCAAAAATCACACCAATAGGTAGCTTGGCGACATTGTTGTGGTTGCATGTTTTATCGCAAAAAAACATGACCATTACATGGGGATATTATTTCAAAACCGGGATTATCATGACTATCCCTGTGCTCATTGTCACACTCGTTGCTTTAGTACTTCGACTTTCACTATTAAATTAAAGGTAACCCCATGAATGAGATCACTATCTACCATAACCCCAATTGTGGCACTTCGCGTAATACCCTTGCCATGATCCGCAATAGTGGTGTTGAGCCAACGATTATTTATTACCTAGAAACACCTCCGACTAAGGATGTGCTAGTGCAACTTATCGCCGATATGAAAATCACAGTCAGCGAATTACTCCGCAAAAATGTTGAGCCCTATGAGCAATTAAATTTAGAAAATAACCTTTATTCCGATGAGCAATTGATCGATTTTATGTTGCAGTACCCAATACTGATCAATAGGCCGATTGTTGTCACGCCGCTGGGCGTAAAGTTGTGTCGGCCATCAGAGGTCGTATTAGATATATTGCCTAATCAGCAACAAAGTGAATTTATCAAGGAAGATGGTCAAATAGTGATTGGTAGTACACGATGTAAAAATGCAAATGAAGAGGCCAGTTAAGTACAAACCCTAAGAAAGTGAATGGGATTGAGTGTTGTTGGCAACTTCAACACTCTGTATGTGTTTATGCTGTTAACTAAATAAAATATGTTGTTGTGAATAATACATAATCATTCATTATTATCTCCAGCCCCTGGTTCTCCATCTGCTTGCCAATGATCCTCTCCACCAGCTGGTAACTATTCTTGATATAGGGATGAAGCATTCCGTGAGCGACAGTAAGTTTGGTAAGTCCATTCAGTCAGAGTTGGTAAAGGCGTAGCAATGTCTCATAAAGAGCATGATACTTTCTCATTGTTGAGTTTTCAGTGTGACTTAAATGTTGGTGTTACTAACGCAGAATAGGAGAGTGATGTGATGGTTAGACTCTGGATTCGGCAATACGTGCTTGTAACCAATTTTCAACTTCGCTCTTTAACCAACGAGAACTACGCCCCAGTTTTATCGGCTTTGGAAACTCCCCATCTTGGATCAATTTATAAAACCATTTATCTGTTAGTCCGGTTAAGCGGGTTATAAATTTCATATCAACGAATTGGTCATCTAATAAGGGAATCGCTTGAGTGCTCATTATTGAACTCCTGTCTTTAAAGTTAAAAGGCAGAAGGGATATCGATGAATATTTAGGGATATCTCTCTTCCAAAAGATATCCCCCTCATGTTTTTTATTGGTAGATTAACGGCTGCACCCAAAAGAACGCTCGCCATCACCATAATATTTTGTATGCTCTTTGGCTAAGTAACGACAACGCTGGTTTAATTTGAATATCGCACTTTCATTGTGGGTTTCATTATTATCTAGCCAAGTAACGGCGTTGTCCGGGATATGAACTAAATAACGCTTATCAGGATGGTTTACACCAATAGCACTACACCATGCTTGTTGTACTAATGCATAGAGCGTCCCTTTGGTTTTAATAAAATCACCTAGGTTCCAATAAACATCTTTATTTAATAGCAAAAGTACATGGTAGTGTTTTTTGTTTTTTATCTCACCAAACTCTCTGACCCATACATAAAACAAAGGGCATGAATGGTTACGCTTCCATATTTTATTTTTACGTTTTAGGTCAGCATTTATTTTTGCTTTTAACGATTCAAAAAATCGGGTGATGGCATTGGAATCACTTAAGTGAATTATATCCGATGAAGGAAATCGCAAGTCCACTCGAATAGCAGTAACTCGATTATAGGTTAAGAGTGATTTACGGATGGTGTGGTTTATCTTTTGAATGTAATGCTCGTTGTAGGTGTTTCTAGACATGATTGATACCTTTGGTTGGTTTTATTTTCATATCTAGAATGGATGTTGTTAAAAATAAGAATTCATCACTTTAGAAAAATGATGAGCATATGAATTAGTGAGTCAGTGACAGGGTAATGATTAATATTCTAGGTGTAGTTATGGGATAGGTTTTCTTTATTAAGATAATACTATACCAACACGGCAAGGCTCTTCTCTATCTCATCACCGATGACCGTGACAGAGCGCTTTTGAACAAAGGTGAACTGATACTTTTTCAAGTAGTTCAACTCTGATATTAGCTTATCTAAAGATTAGTCTTCATTCTAATAATAATTTGTGTGGTTATAGTGATTTTCAACACATAAATACTGATTGTTATGTAGCATAATAACATCTTAAATACTACGTAAAATACAGCGTAAAGGTCTGCAAAAAATACTAGGTGGAGAGAGTGTATGATAAGTGTAGATGTAAATGATAATTATTTGGAGTGTAGACAATATTATGCTGTCCTATTCTGTATGCTTTCAGAAAAAACACTATTACCTGAAGATTTTTATAAAATGATTATCGAGGCAAGAGGTAAGAATGTTAATACGTTAATTCGTGAGTTGAATCAGCATGTCGGGAATGTCTTAAATAATGTTGATCACTATTTAAGAAAGGTGGAGAGAAAAACTATTCCAATAGAACAACTATCTTTTTTAAGGAATGAAAGAATATCATTTGTTATCTTAAATTTTCTCATGAAGTCGTATAATAAATACCTTATAGAAATGGGTCATAAATCAATTATGGCTGGAGTGTATAATTATTCACCTTTAAATTTGATGCCAATGATGGGTAAAAATATACCTTTTCATTATATTGTTTGTTTTTTGGATTTTGTGGTTTTATTTATGACCCCTAAAGATTTTAATGCGATAGTTTTTCAAATGAGAGATAAAGCTTCATCTATTACCAAAGAATATCCAGATCCTTTTTCATTTTTGTCAAAAAAAACTGAAGCGTTAAAATGGATAGGAGAGAGGATGATGCGCGAAAATATTGCTGCTGATGATGTTAATGTTCTTATTAAAAATCAGAAATGGAAAATAATTGTTTCCTGTTTTGATTATTGGGCTGTTATTTCAACCGTAGAACGTGTAAAGCTTTTTTTATTTCAAACAAGGAAGGCATGGAGCCAAAAAAAGTATCGTGATGGAGTTAAAGATAAGGCTGTACTCAATACGTATATTTCAAAATCATCTATGTTGAAATTAAAAGAAATAGCTAAAAATCATAATAAAAATATTAACGAAATTATCGAGGCGATGATTGAAGAAATTGTTTTGCCACGAGATCCACTTAAAGAACTCATATCGTTAGTTGAAAAGAAAAATTAAAACAATTTCAAATATATATTATTACCTTGAATGATGATGAATTTATTTTCAAGGAAGCAATATGAACGAATATCCTGAATTAGGAAGGGTTATTTCTGCCTTTCCTGCTTCATTTAAAAATCTGTTTTTCAACCAACTCAACTACCTAATAAACTACTCCCCCACCATCGGCCTGATGGGTAAAACTGGAGCCGGAAAATCCAGTCTGATCAATGCGCTGTTCCAATCCTCACTATCGCCCGTGAGTGATGTTTCAGGTTGTACCCGCCAAGCCCAACGCTTCAGTATGACGATGAACAATCACACGCTTACCTTTGTGGATTTACCCGGCGTAGGTGAAAGCCTTGAGCGAGATAAAGAGTACCACCAGCTCTATCGTAACTTATTGCCAGAACTAGATTTAATCATCTGGGTACTCAAAGCCGATGATAGGGCATGGTCTTCTGATGAACAATGTTATCGCTTTCTCACTGAGCAATGTGGCTACCAATCTGAACGATTTCTGTTTGTATTGAATCAGGCCGACAAAATAGAGCCCTGTCGCCAGTGGAATGAACTGAGCCACCAGCCATCCCCAGAGCAAGCGGCTAGCTTAGAATTGAAGCAACAAGCCGTGATAACCGCATTTAAGCCGCATCATCCTGTGATGACGGTTTCTGCGGCAGAAGGTTACCAACTGACTGAATTAGCGGAGCAATTAATACAGGTATTACCGGCAGAGGCTAGTAGCGGTGTCGCTAGGCAACTGAACAACACTTACCGAACGCAATCCGTAGAGAACTCCGCACGTAACGATTTTGGACAATGCGTCAGTGATATCGTCGATACGCTGATAGACATCCTTCCCCTGCCTGTCTTGATAAAAAGCACGATTGGCACAGTCAAAAACAGCATCGTCTCCGTCGCTAAATCCCTGTGGAGTTTTTTCTTTTAACTTCTTAAATTAACACAACATTGATGACATCAAGCGCTAGTCCTTAACGGGATTGGCGCTTTTTTATTTCTTTTTACTGGAGTATCAACTTATGAGTAACACAACCGAATCCGCTATCACAATGGAATTAGTCCCTGATGAACAACGCCTTGATTTTTGGCTCAACCATTTTGGTGGTGTGAAAGGCTGGACCACCTTTGAAGTAGTGATCTTCACCACGATGGGCCAATTCTGTGATGAGTATCATGGCGGTTACTGGGAGTATGGCGTGCTCAGTAATGGGGGAGCCTTTATCTACCCTGATATCAACGCAGACATCTTAACCCTATTCAACATGCATAATGGCAATGAAGCCACCGTGAGCCAAGAGGCGGCAGGCATTGCAGTGTGTCTAATCCTGTACAGCATCTGGTCATTCCAAACAGAAAGTGAAGTGATGTGTAACCGCTTTTATCAGCTACGTGACTACGCTTCACAACATTCCGAATCCGCTGCCATTTTCCACTTAATTGATTAATCAGGAGTCTATCATGAGTTTATTAGCTTCGCGTTTTGGCTCTGCTAACAGTATTCGCCGTGACCGTCCACTGACCATCGAAGAATTGTTCCGTACTGTACCGAGTGTTTTCTCTGAAGAAAAACACGAATCCAGAAGTGAGCGTTACACTTACATACCAACCATTACCTTATTGGATAGTCTTCAAAAAGAAGGTTTTTACCCGTTCTTTGCGTGTCAGACTCGTGTACGTGATGCCAGTCGTCGAGAGCACACAAAGCATATGCTACGGCTAAGAAGACATGATCAAATTACAGGAATACAAGTACCTGAAATTATTCTCTTAAATAGCCATGATGGCTCCAGTAGCTATCAGATGTTACCGGGCTTTTTTCGTTATGTTTGTCAAAATGGACTCGTTTGTGGCGATACCTTTGGTGAAGTGCGCGTGCCGCACCTATGTTAATTTCTCAACTATGTATAGTTAGCTCGCGGAGCTATTGTCGGCTCCTATAGTTTATTGACCTGGAGCCGACAATTGATTTGCATAGTTACAGCGTTTTCAGAAAGTTGAGTAGATCATCTGATGCCCGGAATCGCTTGAATGTTGTGTCTGGTGCATCAAGGCGAGAAAGCACCTCTTCCTTCATCTGCAAGTTGGCTTCGACATAGCGATGCGTCGTATTCACGCTTTCGTGACCAAGCCATAGAGCAATGAGATTGAAGGAGACACCACTTTGCAGAAGGTGCATGGCGGTCGTATGCCTGAGGACATGTGGTGACACTCGCTTGGTCTTCAGACTGGGTTGAGTGGCTGCTGCACGATTGACTGCAAGTGCTAAACGTTGTGCCACATTAGCTCGCGTCATTGGTTGCCCCGATCTGGCAGGAAGCAATGCCGCATCACCGTGCATGTTCTGATTGGTTCGCAACCATGCCCGTATAATTCCAACCGTGGATTTCCATAATGGTATCGATCTCTTACGTCGCCCTTTTCCATTCAGATGAACGCATGCGCTTCCATCAAGCACGACATCAACAACACGTATATTGATTACCTCAGACACTCGAGCCCCCGTGTTATAGATAATCGTAAACAGCAAGTGATCGCGCTGTGAGATCCAGTCATCACCAGGGTCACCGAGTATGGCGATGATTTCTGGGCGAGTTAAGTGGCCGATTAGTGGCTGATCAAAGCGTTTCATTGGTACATTGAGTGCTCGTTCTACCGTGTGTAATGCGGTAATGTCTCGTCGGCCAGCAAACCTGAGAAACGTTCGTAGGGCAGTTAGGCGAAGGTTGCGGCTTCGTACAGTATTCTGACGTTCTGACTCCAGATTATCCAAAAACTTCAAGATGAGATCTGGCGTGATGTCTTCCAACTTCATGGCTACTGGTTGTCTGTGCAACTGCGAAGTTGCAAACTCAAGAAATAGCTTGAGCGCATCCCGATAACAGGCGATTGTTTGCGGACTGAGAGCCCTTTGCGCCACCAGGTATTCAGTAAAAAACTGCTGCACAATTTCCGGGAAACTTGATTGCTTAGACATCGATTTACGCATCATTCACCTCCGGCATACACATTTCGAATTGCTTTGCCGAAGCCGCCATCAGCTCCGGAACCGCCTGTAGATACCAGTAAGTCTCCGCTATGCTGGCATGCCCTAAATAAGTCGATAGTGACAGCATCTCATGAGCAACATCGATCCCTTGTTGTTGCCACAGAATAATCCGCCTGACTACAAATGAATGCCGTAGATCGTGGATACGTGGTGCATGATGAGTGCCACGATTAACCCAGCCCAATTCCCGGCGTAATGCCCGGAATACCTGACAAACTTGTTGTCCGCCTAATGGTTTTCCTAATACATCAGCGCGTAATCCGATGAAAAAATAAGCATCTTCATCTGATGCTGCCCCCGTTAATTTACGTTGGTTCAGGTATTGATGTAATGCCTTGCTCGTACTCGGGTGCAACACGATTGAACGTGATTTTCCAAACTTGGTTCTCCGGATTATCAATATGCTCCTACGTAAGTCTACATCGCTAATGCGAAGTGACAGAGCCTCAGAAATACGCAATCCAGTGCTTGCGAGAAGGCCAAAGAGTGTCTCGTAGAGCAGACCTCGGATGCTGTTGTGCGGGCCCAACCTCTTCGCCGCAGCCAACAGATCCTCGATCTCTTGCTCACTGTAGATATGCGGCGTTCCGCGCTCTGGTTTTCGTCCGCAGACCGAGCCATCTGGCACCTCGTGTTCCGGTTCTGAGAATTGCAACCAGCGCATGAAGGTACGCAAATATTTCAGGCGACCGTGGGCCATGCTAATAGGCACAGCTTCGGTAAACCGGCCTTTTGATGCCCATTCGGTCATCAATTCAAGAGTTAATGGCCCTTGATGATTGGCTCGCTGTACGTATCGTGCAAAGCTACGTAAACAATAACTGGCATGACTCATTTCGAAGCCGAGATACCGTTTTTCAGAAAGATAACATTCAACTTGTGTGGTCAGATCGCCCATTATATCTGGCCCCCTGCAGTATCCATGTCAAAAAAGCCCGGCCACGGCAGAGCTACGCGTGCCAGATTACGACTGTCGAGTTTGGCATAAATGCATGTGGAATTTAACGAGCGGTGACGCAAAATATCAGCAATGTCTTTAATCGACGCACCAGTCGCAAGCAACCTGTTGGCCATCGTGTGACGCAGTAGATGGGCACTGGTGTACTGAAGCCCGGCACGTGCATATACCTGGCGTATAGCGATACTGACTACCGATCTACTAATGGGACGTTCACGAGGTGTTTTATGGCTGGCAAAGACCTCCCGATGCAGGGTCTTCGGTCTGCCGTTCTGTAGGTAGGCAGCGATGGCATTGCCTGTAGTTACGGGCAGGGGCATTACATCGTCCCGGCGGCCTTTTGTCCGACGCAGGGTGATTGTTCCGCTCACCCAATCAATATCATCCAGGCTCAGGCGGGCGATTTCACCAATACGAAGGCCGAGATCCAGAGCACAGCGCACCATGGCATCAGCACGCAATCCAATTGGGTCTGTTTGCCCAAGTGAGTTTAGCAGTTGTTCAATTTCGTCGGTGCTGAGTGACTTAGGTAAAGATGCCTGCTGCCAGTTAGCCGGATTTGCAAGGGCGCCAATCAAAACATACAAATCATCCTTTTGCATTATGCGCCACCGAAAATAGCCACGCAGACTGGACACAACGAGGCTAAAGCTTACCGGTGTTCTATAGACATTAGCCTGTGAGACAAGAAAATCACGAACATGTGCGGGGGTGAGCGTGGATAAATTGATGGCACCATCGTTGAATTTATCGCGAAGAAATCTGCCAACAATTCGTATGGAAGTCTCCCGAGTACTTCGCGCGAATCCACGGGCTTGTAGTAAATAGTCGTCAAAACGGCGTAACTCTACAGCCACTGGGAGCATATCAATAGGTTTAGGTGGGATTAACTCTATGGCCCGCAACATGTTTAACAAGTGCCCTAGGGGCGAGCGACTATGGTTGCGCCGATATCCCGAAACAGGCTCAATATAATCGGGAACGCGCTGGTGCAAAAATTCTTCAACCAGAGTCTCATTTACATCACACAAGGACAGGCGCATTTCCGACATCCAACGTGAAAACTGTGCCATGACCTCCCCGCAACGCTGAATATAACTGTTCGAATATCCACGACATGCTAAGTACTCTCGAAGTGTCTCTCTGTATTCAATCAATAATGGAACATAACCGGTAGGATCACCGTGATTGCATAAAGTAGGTTGATCGGTATTCATGATTATCTCCTTGAAATGGGAGACAACAGGTTGGTTCGAAAATGAAAACTATGTATAGGAGAAATTTTAAGCCAGCTACCTATAATAGGTTAAATGGAGACGGATTAGCAACAAACTACACATAGTTGAGAGATCAACATAGGTGAGGCTATGAATAGATGCTCATAGCCCCATAAAGGGGATGTGGTGAGGAAAGTGATTGAAGGGGCGTATGAAGTACTCGATACGTTTGAGCAAGTGGCAGAGAAACGCGAAAGTATGCAGTCGTTATTGTTACCTCCCCCCGCCCAGCAAGCCTTTGCGGAGGCGGCGTTGACCTACCGCTTTGGTAAAGAGTTCCAGCCCGTCACACGAGAGCAAATTCTACAGCCTCGACGCTTTGAAGATAAAAAAGAAGACCTCTGGACAGTGTACCAACGTCTACAAGAAAACCTGATTAAAGGGGGATTATCAGGCAGAACTGCAAAAGGTAAACGCGCTCGCACTCGTTCGGTGAATGAGATTGATGGCGATATCAAACTCAATAAAGCCCTCTGGGTGATGGCGGATACCTTATTTAACCAACTCGTCCTTCGCCAACCCAACTAATTTTTCCGCCCTGACAGGTTGTGTCGTTACGCCTTACTTTCTTATCGTTCAAATAAAAAGCATAACGTTATTTATCAATGAATTACTTATAGTGATTTTTCATTAAAATGCCTAATGAGAATTTTTCCCAACAGACATAACCTGTCAATCCCCTAAGTTAAACTCCCTCACTTCTTAATTTCCTAACGTCTGTTATTGAGAGCAATACGTTATGTTTCAGATTAACCGAAAATATGACCGCATGGCTGTGCGACTCTCTGCGCTGATTGCCCGCTTAATGGCAGGAGAAAGCCTTGTGCTCTCATGTTTAGCCCAAGAGTTCAATGTTTCTGAACGCACCTTACAACGGGACTTACGTGAACGCTTGGCTTATCTAGGTGTAGAAGGTCGGCAAGGTTGTTATCGCTTGCCCATCAATACGCTAAAAGCTTATCGAGACAAAGATGTTCTTACCTTTGTGAAACAGATTGGAATGACTCGGTTGTTCCCGGGGCTAGACAGTCGCTTACTGGGATTGCTGTTAACTCAGCAGCCTCATGCACCTTGTTTGATTTGGCATCACGCCCATAAGATTTCTGCTTTACATACCGACCATTTCTATCAATTGGTGTATGCCATTACCAGTAAGCAATCTATTAGCATACTCACGCTTGAGCGTCGTTTTAATCCACTACAACCCTATCAACTGATTTACCGTGAAGGTCAGTGGTATTTATTGGCGGAATACCACCAGCAAGTGCATGTTTTACTGTTAGAGGATATCCAGCAAGTTCAACCACTTAATACCCCTTTCACACCGAAACACGTAGTGATGCAACTGTCACAACAAAACAATTTTATCGCGGCCTTACCGCATTTTCGATTGATATCACAAGTAGTTACCTCTCTTCCATCACACAAAGAAAGGAGCCGACCATGACGTTATTAACCCCACTAACATCGTATCCCACACATTGCCCTCACTGTTCTTCTGAGCAAGACATCATTGCATGGGGTACGGGTTGGATGTGCCGCGATTGCAATTTTGAATGGATAACGCCGATTAAAAATCAAAACACTATCTCCAGTGAGATTAAGGAGAGACTGCAATTTCACTGTAAAGAAACATTCAGCCATTCATGAATTGAACACTTAATACGCTACACCTTAGAAAACTGAGCACCTATTAAGTTGTGCTTATCTTGCGTCAATATTGACGTATCTAATAATATTGAAAGGAATTTTAAATGAAAAAATATTTAGCTCTTATTACATCCGCATCATTATGTCTTATCGCTTCGCAAGCTTTTGCCGCCAGCAAGCCGCCTAAAGATACAATTTGGGAATATAAAGGTGATGGTGGTAAAACTTTATGGCAAGTCTGTGGCAGCCAAAACAGTACCTGTAAAATAGTGGGTTCAACCAAACATTATGTTGCCGTACTGAACCGAAAATCTGCCTCTGGGTGTGCATTTGGTGATTTTTATATCGTAGCGAGAACTGAAGGTTTTTGGCAACAACGAGATACCGGCACGTGTAGTCCAAATGCTTATATTAAAAAGGGCTACATCAACAATGGTCAATACTCTACGGTGGACATTGGTGTCGGAGGAACGATTGTGGCTCAGTACCCCATCGGTTATTGGAGCCAAAAGAAAGAATTTTCAGGTAAAAATCGCCCTCGTTGGAAAGAGAAAAATAGAATGCAAGGCGGGTTACAAACTAACATGAAAGCTTATGAGGATATTCAAAAATATGGACGTATTCAAAAAGAGACATTAGAAGAAATGGAGCGAGAGAAACAAAATCGATAAATGTGGATACATGTTCATTGTCTTCATTCTTTCATCGTCAAGCTTAAACCACTTC
This sequence comes from Providencia sp. PROV048, assembly GCF_033688165.1. Classification (NCBI taxonomy): domain Bacteria; kingdom Pseudomonadati; phylum Pseudomonadota; class Gammaproteobacteria; order Enterobacterales; family Morganellaceae; genus Providencia; species Providencia sp. PROV048. Next base: position 1,257,655 of record NZ_CP096360.1, read on the forward strand.
CGAAGGGAGTGGTCTTTTAATTCAACTAAATGAATTTGTTCATGAGGAATATATGATGAAAAAGATAAATATCCTATTCGTTCTGAGTATGTTGGTGTTGGGTTCATTTGCATATGCAAATGAACAACGCTACGCAAGTATTACACATACAAGCTCAAATTTTATTAACAGAGGTTATTGTGGTTACTCGTTTACTCTCGATAACGGCGGTAACCATATGGTTTTAGACCATGCTGAATTTGGTGCGCTTGAGATAACCTTGAGAATGAAGGATGGAAAAGGAAAAGTATTAGGGGATACGGTACTGGAAGTGGAACCTTTTGGCGATTCTAGTGCAATGCGTGCCACCTTTGCAGGATTGGAAATTCCGTGTGAGGATGTTGCTGAATTTGAAGTGGTTAAAGCGGTGGAAGATCAAAACGGTCGTAAGGTTGAATTACCACTATCCATCTTTGAGGCTAATAATCCAGAGTTGGCGAAGATGTCGATTTCAGGGAAGTAGAAAAGCTTAGGCATTATGATAGAAAAATAATTGTTGGTATATTTGTTGGTATAAAATTTATCGAACACGATATTTTCATTATAAAACAATGTTAATTTACTCGTGTTCGAATCCTGTAGGGAAGTTATGCTGGTTTTAATCCTGCTTGATTTCCTTATTGTGTCGTAATTGTATCGTTATCATTAAAAATGGTATCAATATGTCTCGCGTGTTCGCTTAAATGATTAGGCGCAAGATGTGCATACCTTCTGACCATTTCCATTCTCTCTCAGCAGTTCTCAGCAATGACTTCATTATTATTGCCAAATGCTTTTCTTTGGTGGCTGTTGTTACTTGGGCCTCTGAATAAGCAGGGATTTCCTTTCCCTTACGCTTGGCTGCTTCAGCTTGTTTTTCCCATCGCTCTCTAACCTTCCTATTTCTCATCTTGCTTACAGCTACATAAATTTTTGCTTCTGTAATATCTTTCAGCTTCACACCGTCGAAGTGATCTAACCAAAAGGAAAGACGACCTTTATGGTTAAAACTTCAACATGAGAATTACGCAGTATCCAATATTCGATAGCTGTGACCATTTCCTGATTGGTTGAGCGATTATTAAATTCAGCTAACTCTTGAACTTTATCTTTTAAATCAATCGGTAATCTGAGGTTAACCTGCTGATGGGTATTTTTATTGGTAATTTTTTATTACCAGTCTTGATAGTTGTTATGGTGGGTATTATCGAGGCGCGGTATTATACACCTCGATATTCAAGATACAAGTAGAGCTTGCGGTTAAGTTAACTTAATTCTAATATACTCCAAGGTATATTTAGCAATTTGATAAGGCATGAAAATGAATCCTTTACTAAAACATTGTTTTGCAGCGATTTTAGCGGGTGGAGTGCTCAGCGTTCCTTCGTATTCGCTCGCTGACGCATGTAATGATAAGGAGTCGCATGTCATGAAGAGAAATGTGATTGATAATGTTACAGAGCTTAAGTCTGAGTATGCAGAAAGAAATCAGATAGTTAATAAGCTAGCTGATGAAATAAACGCGTACTACTTTAATCTGTTAGAGATGGATGATTATCAAGCTCATGGCGTTATGCTTCAAAATGGGGTTGATGAAAACAAAGCTTGCGAAGCTGCTTTAAGAGGATTTGAAAATGTTCTTAAAGTAATGGTTAAGCAAGGCGACTTGTCCGATGAAGAAAAAACGGAAATGAAATCATACTTGCGAACAGTTGCTAAGGCTAGATATGCAATAGCTCGTTTAAATGATTTTTCTCGTCAGTTATTCACTATCCCTAAAACATTCGAAAGTGATATCGACTTTAATGCTTTAGGGGAATTAGCTGATTATACAACTAAGAAAATAATTTCAGGTGATTATTCCTTTACTGGCTAATTCATGGACGAAATAGAAGTAACTATAAACGAGCAAACAAGAAATCAATTTTTTGGCGACTTATTCCAAAAACATTTAGATCTCGAAGCCAAGCTACTCAAAGACTTTAAAAAATATAAGTCCGACGGAGTTGTTCCTAGTTATTTCGGAAGAGATGTTTCATACGTTAAGCCATATTCAGCTGAAAAAGCTTGTTTGATGCACATTCATTTAAAAATACCACCAGATAGATTTCCAGATGATAGGGTTCAATATTACAGAACTCACAAAAATGGAAATCCTGAAAAAGATATCTGCTTGGTGTATGTGCAGGGGCTTATTGAAGATCACCGATACTCAATTATAGCCATACTACATCCTGATGCTCACTTAAAAGCACAAGACTATAAGGTCATGGATGAGTTGGCTCAAATAGCCCAAAAATTTAGAGATGAAAACTAACCCACTCCGGTGGGTTTTTTATTGCCTGAAATAATATATGTTAGATATGGAATTTAAGTTAAGTTTAGGTGTACCTTTATAAGGATATAATACAGTGCGAACACTTATGTATGCTTTTTTGATGTTAGCTGTCTATGTATTGATTGTGGTCTGTTTATTGGGTTTCGTTATTGCTGGCCTTACCCTGTTAGTAGACAAGGTGAGAAAAAACATTAGAGCAAAAAAGAAAGCAGCTAGAGAATGGATGCCTTTTTTATTGTGGGTTTTTATTTATATAATTTTTACTAATTTAGCTTATAAAGTTCTTAGTTATGTTTTAGATGAAGGACTGTGGATATTTACATAATACAAATCCTGATGCACTCCCGCTAAGCTAACACTCGGTTGGGATCTAGCTCGTCCTTTGGCTGGGTAGTTAGACCAATAGCTTGCCTGATTTAGTTCCTTGCGGACTCATGAGATTAGCGTAAATAACGCCATTAATTTCGGCCAGTCTTCTTGTTACTTCATACTCTATATTAGGGTTAAGTTTTTCAATAGCTGGTGCTATTCAGTTGTTGGACTTGAATTATGTATAAAACCAAATGGTAAACACCGAAGGGAAAGCATGCTAGCGGTGAAATTCCTGAGTTCGCTCAATCAGTTAATGGCGCTCTTGAATCAACGACGATTATGTTCAAGTTAAAACCTGAAAGATAAAGTTTAAATAAGATTGATTAATAGCAGGTTCAATTTGAAATCGCATTAGTGTTAATTTTATGGTTCCGTTTGAAACGGAGGCAGTGAGAAATACAGGTATGCTACGGGTAGGATTATTTTTTGTCAGCCTTTCATCACCGGCAATAGAATTATCAGATGGTGATATTCTTGCAATACTGGTGGCTTTGCGAAAGCTGAAGCTTTAACTCTTCTTCGTTCAACTGGCGTCTACTGATATTAAGTCATATTTGAGGTATACGGCACTATCGCGCTAAATATAATATATACGTTTTGACGTATGTGTCTTTTGGGTGTAACTTAAAGAAAAGACTAAAGAGGTACACATGGAACCATTACAACTGTTTAAAATTTTAGGTGATCAAACAAGGCTCGATATCGTGCTGCTTTTGAAAGCAGCTGGTGAACTGTGTGTGTGTGATATTTATACGGCTTTAAATCTATCGCAACCAAAGACATCTCGACATCTAGCAATGCTTAGAGAATCAGGTCTTTTGCTCGATTCAAAACAGGGTAAATGGGTTCATTATCGTTTATCTCCAGTATTACTACCGTGGGTGAAAAGTATCATTGATGTAACTTATGCCACAGAGAAAAATAGAGTTGCAGATTTGCTTAACAGCCTAGAGACAAAAGAACCTGCTGGCCGTTGTGCAGTATAAAATTTTTTAAGTCAATATATATGAATATTCATATATATTGGCATGGGAATGAGCAAAGTTAATTGGGTCGGTTAATTAGCCAATTTATTTCAGGAAGGTATATCTATACCCTTGTTCATGAGGTCGTTATGTTGATTGCTGCATTAATTTTTATTTTAACGATTACGTTTGTTATTTGGCAGCCTAAAGGGTTGGGTATTGGTTGGAGTGCAACAATAGGGGCAATATTAGCCCTGATCTTTGGTGTGATCAGTTTTCAAGACATCCCGATTGTTTGGAATATTGTTTGGAATGCCACGGCGACATTTGTTGCCGTCATTATCATTAGCCTACTTTTAGATGAAAGTGGTTTCTTTGAATGGGCGGCATTACATGTTGCCAAGTGGGGCGGGGGGAAAGGAAAACTGTTATTCAGTTATATTGTGTTACTTGGAGCAACGGTTGCGGCCTTATTTGCCAATGATGGCGCAGCATTGATATTAACGCCCATTGTGATTGCGATGTTATTGGCACTTGGTTTCAACAAAGGCACGACATTAGCATTTGTCATGGCTGCCGGGTTTATTGCAGATACGGCGAGCTTGCCGCTGATCGTTTCGAACCTCGTGAATATCGTTTCTGCGGACTTCTTTAATATTGGATTTACTGAATATGCATCGATTATGGTGCCAGTGGATATTGCTGCAATTATTGCAACATTAGCGATGCTGCATTGGTTTTTCCGTAAAGATATTCCTAAACAATATGATGTTACCAAACTGAGTGAGCCCGCCTTAGCCATTAAGGACATGACAACGTTTAAAGCAGGTTGGCTGGTATTAGTGCTGTTGCTTATCGGTTTTTTTGTCTTAGAACCATTAGGTATTCCAGTGAGTGCAATTGCGGCTATTGGCGCTTTAATTCTTTGGGTGATTGCAGCCAGAGGCCATACAATTAATACCAACAAAGTATTACGTGGAGCACCGTGGCAAATCGTCATTTTCTCTTTAGGAATGTATTTGGTTGTTTATGGTTTAAGAAATGCAGGGTTAACCGATTATCTTTCTGAAACGCTGAATTACCTTGCAGACAAAGGGTTATGGGTAGCAACAATTGGTACGGGATTTATCACTGCATTTTTATCCTCAATAATGAATAACATGCCAACGGTATTAATTGGTGCCTTGTCCATTGAAGGAAGTGAAGCATCAGGATTAATTCAGCAAGCGATGGTTTATGCGAATGTGATTGGGGCTGATTTGGGGCCAAAAATTACGCCAATTGGCAGTTTGGCAACATTGCTGTGGCTACATGTTTTATCGCAAAAGAACATGACCATTACATGGGGATATTATTTCAAAACAGGGATTATCATGACACTCCCTGTACTCATTGTCACACTCGTTGCTTTAGTGCTTCGACTATCATTATTTCATTTAGGGTAAGCCAAATGAATGAAATCACTATTTATCGCAATTCTGACAGTGAAACTTCACACAGCCCCCTTGCCATGATCCGCAATGGGGTGTTGAGAGCAGTGGTTTTATCGCGCTGAATATTATAGGTTCTTGTAGAATATTTATTTTATGATTTATGTTTTGGACTGTTTTTACTAGGGAATAAACCACAGTGTACTTATTGCTAATCAGTTCGTTATGGTATAATTCCTGCACAGAATAACCAAGATGTTAAATCTTGGACTGTGCTTGTATCTCTATTTTTAGTCCATTATACATTGGATAATCCAGCAATGAACATTAGTCAGCTTAAAAGCTTTGTTGAAGTGGTAAAAAGTGATTTTAATATCACGAATGCGGCTGAAAAACTGTATACCTCTCAGCCAACGGTAAGTAAGCAACTTAAAATATTGGAAGATGAGCTGAACGTTTCATTATTCAATCGGAAAAATAATAACTTATTATCGCTGAGTCCGATTGGCGAGAAAGTTCATCATGTTGCGTGTGATATTCTTGCGCAGTTCGATAAAATTAAAAGTATCGTGTCTCATGAAGATACGACGATAAAACAAAACCTGCATATTGCAACAACCCACACCCAGATCCGCTATAAATTACCGCAAGTGATTGAGCGTTTTAACGCACGTTACCCCAATATTTCTTTGCATTTTCACCAAGGCGCGCCTGCTCAGATAGCAGAGATGGTGAATAATGGCGATGTGGATTTTGCCATTGCGACTGAGTCTATGCACCTTTATGATGATTTATTGGTAATGCCTTGTTATCAATGGTCTCGCAGTATTATTGTTCCTCATGACCACCCATTGGCTCAATGTGAACAGCTTAGGATTGAAGACCTTGCAGACTACCCGCTAATTACCTATGTATTTGGTTTTACAGGGCATTCAAAGCTCGATCAAGTCTTTTATCAACATAAATTAACGCCAAATGTTGTTTTAACTGCGGTAGATACTGAAATCATTAAATACTATGTGAAACGTGGAGCTGGGGTCGGTATTATTTCAACGGTCGCTTTTGACCCAGAGGAAGATAGTGAAGCATTATGTTGTATTGATATTAGCCACTTAGTCAAGCCAAGTTATACACATGTTTGTATTAATCGGCACATGCATTTAAAAGATTATATGTATGATTTTATCTCTCATTACGCTCCCCATCTTGATTTGAATTATATACATCAGCCAAATCAATGGGTACCTACAGAACAAAGTGAGAAAGATAGGTTATATAGAGAATTGCCTGAGCTATGACTTATCTGCGGATGATTAAGAAAAAAGCCGAGTAATGGAATTTACTCGGCTTTAATATTACTGTGTGTATTATATTTATTCTAACGAGTGGCGATATTAATAAAGATTTGAGCGCCAATCAGCAAGCAATCGTCATCAACAAAATACGGGTTTGCATGTAAGTAATTATTAATCCCTTTTGCTTGATTACCACTTCCTAAAAAGTACATGGCACCGAGTTTATCTTTAGTGGCATTGATCATATAACTGAAATCTTCACTTCCTGTCATCGGCTTACCGTTTGAATCAATATGCTCAAGTGGTAAAAAGGCGGCTGCAGCATCATAAATGACTTTGGCCGCTTGCGGGTGATTGACGACAGCGGGATAACCGCTGGCTTCCAATGTGGTTTTAAACCCACCAGCTTCACTGCGAGCTACAATTTCATTGAAACTTGCCTTTAATATTTTGTCTGTTTCTTCATCCATTGAACGGATCGTTCCGCGTGCTTGAACATGGTCAGCTAGCGCATTTGGGATCGTTCCGCCATTAATCATGCCGCAACCAAATACAGCGGGACTGAAAGGATCGGTCTTTTTGGCAACAATGTAGTCCATATAATCAATGATACGTGTTGCTTCGCGGATAGCATCTAACCCTTTATGAGGGGTTGAGCCGTGAGCAGACACACCATGGACATCTAGTGTCCATGCTGAACCGTATGAGGACATAACTCCTGAATTGAATTTAATATAACCCGTTTCAAAGGCCGCATCATTGTGTAACCCGTAAACTTCGTCGACGCCTTCCATACACCCCATTTCGACCATTTTGTTAGCGCCCGGTACTCGCATGTCCTCTTCCGCCATTTGGAAGATAAAACGGACGTTATGGGTGAGTTCAGAACGGTTTTCACTGAGGTATTTCGCTGCGGTTAAGGCGATGGTCATGTGGGTATCATGGCCACAGTTATGGGCGCAACCTTCATGGACAGAACTGTGCTCATTGCACGTTAAATCAGGCATTTCAAGGCCATCGATATCAGTACGATAGGCAATTAAGCGCTTGGTTGGGTCGACAATCAATTCAGCGGTAAAACCTGTGTAGCCTTCGAATAAACGAATGTTATAGCCAAAGCTTTCCATCAATTCACGGCAATATTGTGAGGTTTTGAATTCTAGCCCAGACAATTCGGGGATTTTATGTAAATCCTGACGTGTTTTTTTGCTAAATGTTTCTAAAGCAAAGAGTTTTTCACTGATATTGTATTTGTTGGTCATTACGTTTTATCCCGTATACAGAAAGCGTTTTTAATGCTGTTAAAGGGCCCCTGGTGTGAGCATGGAATAATGAACAGCGCGCTCATTTAATTTATGTGTATTTTAAAAATTAGATTCAGAAATAGGATGATGTCTACTTCTACTCGTTATTTTTTATCTATCAATTTATAGGTCAATTTTAGCGTGGATATTAAAAAAGTGAGCGTGACGGAGATCGTGTTTATATCATATCAGTATTGCATGGCTCATGAATAATAAGGATGGTAATTTATTAAAATAATAATAAAAAATCATCAATTCAATTAAAATCCTTTTATATCAATTTGTTATGATTTTATTTTTCAATTTTAATATTAAGGATATTTATATTTTAAAGCGAGCCTGAATAGGGTTTAAGTTAAATTTTTTATTTAAAGTAGGGCGGTGATTGGTATGATTTTAGAAATTTTTTTAAATGAGATGGCGAATGTAAAAAGAAATTAATTAATGCGAAGAAAAAATTTTAAAGGTGGGATAAAAGCTAAAAAAATCATATTCCCCTTATTATAATTAACATAGCAATAAGGGGAATATTTTAATAATTAGTTCTTAAAAGAGCCGATAAATGAGAGGTATTCATCTTTGCTCATTAATGGGGTGTAATCAGCTAACATCTCATCAGCTTGGGATGCATCATCAAATAACAGGTCAATAATTGCCATTGCCATCATTTGAGCTGGGCGGATATAGGCCATATCATCATCAAAAACAACGTAATCTTTACCATGCAAACCACCACGAATTGCGCCAATCCATGGGTGACTCACTGGCATGATATGTGATAAGTCACCTGTATCCGTGCTTCCCGTCATGTGCCCAGCAACCCAAACATTTTCTTCACCAATCAAGTCATGGGCATTTTGCTGCAACAAATGGTTCAACGTATCGTTGTTATACAGTGGGAGGTAACCCGGTAAATCTTTGACTTCTACCTCTGCACCGACAGACATTGCACCAGCAACCAATGCGCGAGTAATACGCTCATTCGCATCAATCATTGCAGGGACATTTGACGCTCGGACATAACTTTCCATACGGACATCACTTGGGGTGACATTGACCAAATCGCCGCCTTGCGTGATGATCGGATGAAAACGAATATAATCTTTTTCTTGGAAGGTCTCGCGGATCGCATTCACTCCCATAATCCCCATCATTGCGGCATTGAGGGCATTGACACCTAAGTGAGGGGCAGCCGCAGCATGAGATGCTTTCCCTTTGTAGTTAATCAACTTGCCAATAAACCCATTGGTGGTGGTCGACATTTCAATAAAACCGGTATCACGTTCTGGTTTGACACTGGTTAAATGAATTTGCATCGCCATATCGATATCATCAAATTCACCAAGGGATATCAGCTCTGGCTTACCGCCGATATAACTAATTTTTCCTTGTTCAATCAGTTTATTACGATAAGCCAGTTCAACATACTCCTCAGCGGGAACGGCGAAAGGAACGACGTCTCCCGCGAGGTATTGCATAGCACCTGACTTAACCAGACCAATAGTCACAGCCATCATATTAGCGATTTGAGCATTGTGCCCGCAGCAATGGGCAGCACCCGTTAAATCATCGGCTTCTGGGTGTTCTGCACAAATAATCGCATCGAGCTCACCAATCACAGCAATACTATGTTTACTCCCTTTTCCACCTTTAAGGCGCGCCTTAACACCTGTTAATGCGAGTTGGTTTCGGTAATTAACGCCTAGCGCAGAAAATGCAGCTTCCACTTTTTTTGCTGTTTTGATTTCTTTGTAGCCTAGCTCAGGCTCTGCCCAAATATCATCTGCTAATTTCTTGATATCCCCTTTATGGGATGCAATTGTCTCGCAGACGATGGCTTTCAATTGGTCTTTGGTCATTGTCATGGTAAATATTTCCTCTTGTTAGATAACGCCGCTCCATGAAAGTGTCACTTGACCAATAAGTGCAGCGAATAAGAATGTTCCCGTAAAGACCGCCAGTGAAACTGGGATGATACGCCATGAAATAGCTTTAAATTTATCAATATCTTTACCGAGTGAAAGACCGGCAAATGCAAGTACCGTCGTACTAATAACAGCAAGTGATATTTTACCTGTCATTGCGATCATTTCTTTATCGTAAGGGAATAACGGTGAACACAAACCGGCAGCAATTAAAGATACCCAGAAAATCACAGGTAACTTACCTAATGGTGGGATTTGTGCAATCAAGTATGCCACAAATGACATCCCCCCTAATAATGCCATGGCGATAAGTGAGTCACTAAAGACTGCGCCAAAGCTGCCGCGGCCATAAATTGAACCGCCGAGTGCATCACCCAGTGAAGTGAAGATGATGACTAACACGATGATTATTGCAATTTCTGCCATCTTTTTCATGATCTTATATCCTTATTCTGTATCTGCTGATGCTGTTGCACGTTTTCTTTTCAACTTGTTGTATAAGAAAGAGGCAAACGGTAAGGAGAAGAAAATATAGATGTACAGACCTAATACTGAAGACATCAAGTTTGCGGAGGATGAAAATGCTTGAATATCCGCAGCGTGTTCAGGATAAAGCTCCAATAATGGTGCGACTGACGCAGCTAGCATCGAGCCACTTCCGACCCCGGCTCCCATTGCTAAAGCGAGAGGGCTCATAATATCGAGTCCAGCGATAACACTGGCGATGATGCCCATCCAAACGGCTCCGTACAATGTTCCGCAAATATACATTGCCATAACACCGCGGCCTTCTGGTGAACTTAAACCATATTTGGCTTCAATAATGGCAATATTAGGTTCACGACCGATAGAGTAGGTCGCACCAACAGCTTCACGGCCCATGCCTAACATGATAGCAAGTGGTAAACCGAGTAAAATGGTACCGATAAAGTGACCGATTTCTTGCAAGATTAATGCGCCACCGGCTTGAATAATTTTTTCCCAAGATGCACCAACGGAGGTGCTTAATTTTGCAATTAAGATAACTAACGCGACACTCATTATAGAGCTAGCGTGTGCCATGTTTTTTTCGCTGAGAATTTTGAATTTTGGAAAACTGATAATACCACCCATCAACATGGAATAAAGCATTGGAAAAACCATGACTAAACTGATTTTAATTTGCCCTATAGCTTCCGAAAGAAGAATGATAAGTAAGCTAACCAAAAGCAACTTACTATCTTTTAATATACCCATAGTGTTACCTTTCATTGGAAATGTTTTAAGAGTTATTCGTATATATTTATAATAAAAATGCATCATTTTCGTATTCATACTATCCATGAAACTATTTTCCTGACAATATTCCGAAAGTCTCTTAACCATGCCGAAAAGGCATGGTTAAAATCAATAAATTAAAATAATTAATAAAAATGGAGTCTTTGAATTGTTTTTTGCATTTCAATATTAAAAATGTTTTTATTTTTCAGTGCGATACAAAAATTTATTAAATTTTTAACATGTTGTTTCATAAGTAATTTTTATTTTCATATGCATTAATGCGAAGAGTTATCAAATACCTAATAAATGTGAGGTTGTTCAGGTTTTATGTATTTTTATATGAAAAGGTTTTATTTTTATTGAGTTTGCATAATGGTGAAAATTGAGGAGTTGCTGGGTTTTGTTGTTGTATTTTTGGGTTTTAAGTTCTACTTTAATCTGATTTAAATTTAATTATTAGTTTAATAGACTAGTGCGTTTTTTTTGCTTTCCTTTCAAAAAAATTTGATAAATTACAATAATATTGTATTTGGCGGTGATATTTGACTTGGATCGCAATTCTGAATATTCATTAATTAGAAAGCAATAAATGAGTCGAAATTTTATTTTAGTCTAAATGCTGATATTAATGTTATCCGTAACATATCAACTGCTATTTGTTTATAGCATCTCAAAAAATACAAAGGCACGAATGGCGCGAACAAAAAAGTATTTATTGTTAATTTATGGTGAGTCATCCTTTTATCACAACGGTATTGTAATCGGTAAATCTAAAGTAAGGTGTTTATGGCCATTACCCTAAAAGATATCACCAAAGACAATTGGGTGGATATCATATGTCTCGAAATAACCAAAGAGCAGGAAGACTTTGTCGCTCTTAACTCAGAGTCAATCTCAGCCTCAAAATTTTTTGATTATTATATTAATCGAGGTATCTATGTTGATGATGAGCCTGTTGGCTTTGTTCAATATTATTCAAACCATGAAAATGGTAGGCCTGAAGAGGTGTTTATTGATCAATTGATGATTGATATAAAACATCAAAGAAAAGGTTTTGGTTCTAAGGCTATTCCGCTAGTTCTCGAGGAAATTAAAAATTTGGGCAAATATAAGTCCGTATCAATTTGCTATGTCGAAGGTAATGACATCATGAAACCTTTTTTTGAACAATTTGGCTTTTCTGTTGTTGAGCAAGATGAATTTGATGAAACTATTATGCGGTTATTTTTCTGATACTAAAGTGATAAATATCCACTCCAACTAAAAGTTAGCAGCGGATATTTATAGAGCGGTAAATCAGCAGTATTTATCTAAAATTGCGCATTTAATCCTAAGCGTAGTGTGCGGCCCGGGGCTGGCATCATACTACGTGTCAGTGGGTCGATATAATAACGATCAGTTAAGTTGGTTACTAAGAATTCGACATTGATATTTTTATCAATTTGGTAACTGGCATAGGCATCCGCTGTAAAGGTCGGGGTCCAGTGCATTGGGCTATTATTCGCCATTGAATAACTTCCTGGAAATTGCTGCATTAGTTTCCGTTCATCTTTATTTTGCACACTGCTGGTATAACGTAAGCGTGTTCCCACCTCGAGAGTTTCATCCATAAAACGCATGCCGAGATTGGAGTTAATCGCATATTTAGGCTGTAATTGTGTGCGTAAAAAGCCACCGGGGAAACCTGCGGTAGTGCATTGAGATATATTATAACGGTTAGTTGGGTCCAAATTAGCGGGTGCGGAGTCATCACAAACCTCATTTTTGAGGCGGTAATCAACACCAATATCCATAAATACCCCACCATTATCGTAGCGAGCCAAGGCTTCAATCCCTGCAGTTTTATGTTCTTTTACTTGAACAAAATTAAGACGCCCATCGCGGTCAAATGCATTTTCGATGACCGTATGGTAATAGCCTATTTTCACATCAGCGTGGCGCTCAGCACCGAGTAACCCTTGTAAATTACGTGAATAACCAAATTCAAAGGTTTTTGCACGTTCGGGTTTGAATAACATTTTCTCTTTGCGAGCTTCACTTTCCCCAGCAAACCCAATGCTATTTTCGAAAATACTTGGTAAGCGTACCGTTTCGATGTAACGCGCATAAACGCGGTCGTTATCAGACAACCAAACATTGGCACCAAAAGCAGGCGCCCAGCCATGGCTTTTTTGTTTGCCTGAGAATTTCCATTTTTCTTCTTCTGTGAGTTTTCGCTCGATATCATCTGAAGGGTGTGAATAACTTGCGCCATAGACATAAACTTCTTTCCCCGTTACTGGGTCGACTGCGCGTGCTTGGGAGTCAAAAGTGCCGTTATGGAAAGGGTTCGTTTTTGTCGTATAGCGTCCGTCTTTATCTGATTTCCATTCCGTGCGGAAATTGACATCTAAAACGCCATTTTCTTCTGGATGTTGAGAGCTCTTTCTCTTGGTGATGAAAACAGTATAATTCGTGTCTTCAAGCCCTATCGTTTTGAGTAATATTTGTTTATTCCTATAGCCACCATTGAAGGGTTGGTAGCCATTTTCAATTGCTTTATTGTATTCATCTTGGGTTAAAATACGGTTGTAATTGATCTGTTTAGCGAGGCGCTCATTGGGGTTTTGAAAACCTTTGGTGCGCTTGCGCATTTGCTCCTTTAAGTAGTCATCCTCCGTCCAACCATCAATATATTTTGCACCCGCATCCAATTCCAACCAACTCGTTGGGCGATAGTTAAAGTTAAAGGCAATACTGGTTTCTTGCCGACGACCTTTACGTGGAAGGGCAATAAACGGGCTAGCAGTTTGCGATGGTGGAACGTCATTTGAGTCTAATTTTTCTTTGAGCATTGAACCGCGAATGGTTAAATCAAGATCGGGGGTGAGCGCCATGGTATTGCGTAAATTAAAACCAATACGATCATTTTCGGAGTTAGTTGCGGCTGTATTAATTAAAGTGCCATCAATGTTAGGATCTTTGCCATCGCCATAGCCATACTCAAAGGCCCAGTCACGCTCTTTAGGCTCTCGAGGGTAGCCGCCAGAGGTATTGGTATCTCCTACGGAATGCGTCATCCAGATATTCGCATTTAGGTCAATCCATTGATTATCTTCGGGTTTCCATTTGTATTCGGCATTATAGGCATTGACCGTAAAGTGAGCTAATGGCCATTGTGGTAATACTTGTTTTCCTTCCAGCTCAGCAAATCCTAAACGTGAAGGCATAATTTCACCATAGGTACTTTCACTCCGGCGAAAGCCAAAGTGTAATGTTTGGTTTTCAGTGAGATATAAATTTGTTTTGACTAAATAGGATTCCAGCTCATTAGAGGTATTAGTCACTTCTTTTCCGGGGCGAAATACATTCGCGGCAAAAGGTAAGTAAGGGTCTGGGCCAAGTTGTTGCTGCACTGTTTGTTGTTCATTTAGTTGAACGGATTCCTTATAACGGTGAGCGCCATTTTTCCCTGCAAAATAGTTGCCTTGCCGGCGATAAGCATAGGCGGCCATTAAATCGAATTTTTCTTGTCGAGTTCCAACTGCGATCCTTCCGCCATTATCTTTAAAATTGAAAAATTGCGCACTTCCTCGGGATTTTGGTGTGATGTTGACGACAGGATCGGAGAATACAGAGTTATTATTTTTATAAATCTCTGGGTGATCACGATAATCCTCGCCATAACCAAAACGTGGGATACGTTCCCGTGTAGAATTACTGCTAGTCTCTAATTTCAAGCTAACACCAAATTTTTCATCGGGGGCGACAACATCATCTATCCCTAGGGTTCTGATGGCTATTCCACCACCAACAGAGGTTTTTATATCGCCTGTAAGGGAACCACTTTTTTCAACTTCGATACTGCTTATAAGGTTTGGGTCTATATAGTTGCGGTTATTTGCCCCATTGTAACCCCGGTAAACTGTGAGTGATTGCTCGGTACCATCGACCGTCACAGGGACGCGTTCTTGCCCTTGAATGCCTCGAATATTGGGGTCTAACGCACCACTGTTTCTCGCATCACCGCTATAGACACCAACTGCACTATTTAGCACATCTGCAGTACTGGTGCCTTTATAACGTTCAACAAGGTCTTTCCCTAAGTAAATTTTAGAGCCTTTTGCATCATATTGGTCATCGTAGCCTTGTTGATCACGCTCTTTGATGGTTTTTGCTGAATCTTGAACAGTAATGGTGCCAATGTGTTCTTCTTTTTCCCCTAAAGCAATCGATGGAATAAAGAGGGCGGTAATAATTGCTGTCGTAATAGGTGTTAATTTGTATTTATGCATAGTGTTTTTCTCTGTGCCATAACGCTTAAAAACGGGTTTCTAACCCAATAGAAATTTCGTGCTGGTGATAGGTGTAAATTCCATCTGCGGAACTGCGATTGTTACGAAAGCGATAACTGGTATAAGGCGTAAATGTGAATAATGAATAAGTGGGAAAATTGAGCCGCGCAAAATACATAGCTTCACGATCATGGCGTTTCACATTCAGGAGGTAATTGAAGGCTTGAAATTGGCTTTCTCGATAGGTGGCTAGCGCTAATAAATGCACATCAGGTGTAAGCACGGTATAGAAGCCGCCTCGGACACCCAACTGGTCATAATCATCGCTACGAACTTCGGTCGTGAGACGGGTTGCATCTGCTCCCAAAAAGATGGAAGTATCGGTGGTAATACCGTAGATACCCGTTAGGTGTAGGCTACTTCGATTGCCATCGGCACTGTCATACGGTTTTTGGTAATGAAGCTGTTGGTGATCCGCGGACATACTGAGGATCATGTTTGGGCTGAATTGATAATCAGCTTCAATTTTGCCACCCATCCCTAAATAACGACGCTTTTCATTGACTGTTTTTAATTCAATTAATGGGCCAGCGGCGACAGTGGTATTCGCATCATTAAAACGGTATAAAGTAGCTAAAGAGGTGGTATTCTCACTAAATTCGGCATAGTGAGGATAGCGGTCGCCATAGGATGTCCCCTTGATTTGCAATGAATGATGGCCAGAGATAGGAATTATTTTACTCAGGCTCGCGTCATAGGTGAGCCCTGACGACGCGATGGGGTTGTCCATTTTTAATGTGCCACCTGGTACTTCCCAAATTTTATTTTTATCAGGGACTTGGTTAATATTGCTGTTATTTTTATAACCGAAAGAGAGACTACCGCTCCAAGCTGTGCGGTTTTCGATAGCGCGAATAAATTGTTGAATGGTCTGCTTTACACTGGCGGGTAATGCAAGTGTTTCATCGTGAATTAAATTCTGAAATAAAGCCAATGACTCTTTATTTTGATTATCTTCAAAATAGGCTCGAGCGAGTTCTAATTTAATGCGAAGAAACTTTGGGGAAAGGGCCAGTATTTGGTGATAATAAGTAATTGCTTCAGGGTAATGGCCTTGCGCTTTAGCGAGCTCAGCCTTTGCAAATAAAATAAGCAATGGGTCTGCATCAGCTAGCTGTTGGTAGCGAGGTAATAAGCGTTGTACATCTTGAAATTGTCGATGGTTGATTGCTAGGTAAATAGCTTGGCCTAGGTCTTGCGCATTATTTTCAAGGGAATAGTTTTCCCCATTCAAATTAATGGATAGGCCATCAGGAAGTAGCCATTGATCTTTATTAGGAACGACAGCACTTTTTTCACGATAATTTTGTTTGTCTTTTTGCCATAACAACTGTTCACGGTCTGTATCCAAACTGGTTGAAAATGCAGAGGGCACGACCATTGGAACCATGATAGCAAGGGCTAATAAAAGATATTGCATAGGGTTAGCTTCGGTAATAAAGGGCGGTGACCAGCAACGCGTGATGCTTTGTTGCGGCCACCGAGATTGATCTACGGGTTACTGGGAAATATTCCCACGGCTTCCCCCAAAGGCCATATCTTTACTGTGGTCGCTAAATTCAGTTACCCCAGCAATATGTTTAGCTTGGTCGCCAAAAAAGTGGCCGCGGGTTTCACCTAATGCGCCATTAAGTGTCGCATCTCCTGCGAAGGTCGCATTATTTTTAATGGTGGCATCAATATTCGTTGCACCAATATTCCCTGCTAAAGATTTAGTACCAAAGTTAGCTGTCAGGGTACCTGCGGCCATTGCGCCTCCGTTATATTGGCTTATTCCTTTAACAGAGTATTCAGCAGTGCCCGCTGTTGGCATATTGGTGGTGATGTCTTTACCTGAGTAGTAAGCCGTGTGTGTGGCGTCATTAACTTGCCCTGTCGATGACCATTCACCGAAGTACACCTCAGCATCCGCGACTTTGGCAAAGTTAAATACGCCCATTTTGTTATGTGAACCAGGGCTATTAGGCATGGAAATCACATGCGCTTCATTTCCCTGTTTTTTTGGCGCCATTTTTGTTAGCCCTGAGAATGAAATGATTTTTCCACCATATACAGTTTGCACACCAATACCGGGATCACCGATAGCGCCGGCATGGCCACCACCAGTGCCTTCTGTTTTACCAACGCGTATGGAAGGTTCATTTGGATTGAAAGATTGGCTTTGGTCAAAACCGACTTCAGCAGAAGCGGCAAAAGTGACCCCACTAGTGGCGAATGCTAGGGCGATAATAGTTAACTTTTTCATCGAAATACTCCATTTTTATTAAAGATATTAACGATACTATTGATTAGGAAATTATTATTTCGCATATATATGGCGGTAGGTATTAAATCAAATAATAATATAAATGCAAATGATAATTCTTCGCATTAACATTGAAATTATTATGGGTATCAATAGGATGGTAGTATTTCGTTCATTGTTAGTTGTTGATATTACGATTTATTTTTGTAATTAATTTGTTGGTTTATCAATTTTTATGATAAGTATTTTTTAACGAAAAAGTTAAACTAGTCACATTTTAATGTGTTTGATTAAAAGAATTACATAAAAAACATTAAAGTTAGTGTTGTTTATTGTTTCATCATCGGTGCTAGTCAATGGCGGGCTAAATAAATTAAAATAGCAAATGAAAATAAGGCGCATTATCATTAATGGTGTGGTAATTTAGTTTTTACCGATCACTATTAGATTAATATTTACTCAAAATGCTAAGGGATAAAGTAATGGCACCATGGTTAATTTTTGGCGCTGGTGGAAAAGGTGTTGGCCATCAGATTGCTCAGTTGGCAATAGCAGAGAAACATCCTGTCATCGTAGTTGTACGTAATAGGCAATCTGCAGCAGCGTTAGAGGCTGTAGGGGGGCAAGTTTTCATCGGCGATGCTTGTGATAGCGAGGTGGTTAAAGCTGCATGCCATGCCGCAGGAACAAATGCCACAGTTATTTCAACCATGGGAGGTACGCAAGATTATTTAGCTCACCGTACGGTGATTGATTGTGCCGAGCAAGCGGGTATATCTCGCATGGTGTTAGTTACGTCATTAGGCTGTGGAGATTCATGGCCTTATTTATCTGCTCGGTCACGCGCTGCGTTTGGTCAGGCAGTGAGAGAAAAATCCCTTGCGGAATCATGGCTACAAACTAGCTCGTTAGATTATGTGATTGTTCGCCCTGGTGGGTTATTACATGGTGAACCAACGGGAAAAGCAGTTCTTCAACAAGAGGTTGAAGTTCATGGTTTAGTGATGCGCGCGGATGTTGCTTCACATGTTTACCAGTTGGCTAAGCAAGGGGAATTGAAAAAACAAATTTATAGTGTGGTACAACCCGGTCTGACACCCTCTTAATAAAACCAAAGTTTTTTTGCATAGTGACAACGACATCATAACTATCCTCAATTATTTGTTTATTGCCTTAGACTCGCATAATTTTGAACAAGTTATTCAAATTTTAGGGGAACAAACAGAAAAGCATAAGGAGACAATCATGAATATTGCGCAACGATTGCAAGATAAAGGACGACAAGAAGGACGACAAGAAGGACGACAAGAAGGGCTGCAGGAAGGATTTCAAAAAGGCAAAGAAGAGGCAAATATAACAACGGCGCGGAATCTTTTGGAACAAGGAGTTAGTATTGAGATAATAATGAAAAGCACTGGGCTGAGCCGTGAAAAACTTATTTCTTTACAGTAACTCAGGTGTTATGACTCAGATTTAAAAGGGATATTATTTATCAATATCCCTTTATTTAATAATAGTTGAATAATATATAAATTATTTAAATGGCATCTGCTAGGTTTGCTTATCCCATTGAACTAGTGCTAACGACAGTTGACTCAAAGCGGCATAAAAACCAAACTCATCATACCGTTGGCAATTTTGGCTAAATATTGGTAGCCATTGCAGTAAAAGTGACAAGGTTTTTAGGCGCAATTGCCTTACTTTTTCTTGGTCCAAATGGGCTTCATTTAATGAAAAATGTAAGTGACTTAATAGCTCTAAAAAAATTGAAATATGATCAGAAGGCTCTCTAAATGCCTCATTAGTTTCCATTCCAGCCTCGGCTAATAAGTACTTAATTTGTTCATTACCTTGCTCACAGTTTGGATAAACTGAGGCGTAAGGTAAAGCTGATTGCTTATCAGACATTAAAAATAAGCTACAGAAGTCGGCGGCTAATTCGAGCTGAGCATCATTTCGCATCATTAGCGCTTTGATTTTTGTTTTAACCTCTTGAATTAGCGAAGTTAAAACAGGTTCCTGCTCGATAGTCGTAAACCAATCCATCATTTCGCTAGATTGAATCTGTGCTAACGTTGCATTATCTAATTCACGTGAGAACAATTGTGCTAGCCATGCATAAACACATGCTATTTGTTCTGGCGACAAAGTGATTTGTTTTGTCATTTGTTCACCTGTGATGCAGGAACATATTCACATTGAGCAACCATTTCAATTGGCCCATCGAATGCATTGACGTTATCCACTTGTCCTGTGTATTTTTCTATCTCCACTAAGGTGGTATGTGCGCTGGTGGCCTGCGCTAATTGAGAGGTTCCAATATCAAGCGTTAATACGTTTGGGTTTCCGTATTTGCACAGGGAATTGATTTCTCCACCCTTAGTCGGGTCATACCAAGCTCCTTCATGGATACGAGCAACGCCTTCTGTATATAAGTCAGAAACTACGGCTCCTGCTAACACTTGCCCGCGGTCGTTGAAAACACGAACAATATCACCATTTTGTATGCCTCTAGCTTTCGCATCTTGAGGGCTAATAAAGACCGGCTCTTTGCCACTCACAGAATAATATTGACGTAATACAGGGGATTCGCACAATTGTGAGTGTAAACGAAAATCGGGATGTGCGGATTGCAAATGTAGTGGCCATTTTTTTGAACCTGGACCACCATGAGAGCGTTCTGCTTTTTCGAACCACATTGGGTGACCTTGGCAATCATCATATTGCATATCAGCAATAGTTTTTGAGTAAATTTCAATTAAACCACTCGGTGTCCCTAAAGGTTCTAAGTCGGGATCTTCCCTAAATGCTTGATGACGAACAAACATTTGTGGATGTTCAAATTCCACATAGCCTTCTTTTTCCCAGAACGTATCGAAGGAGGGTAAATGGATACCACGGCCTTTTCCTTGTTGGCTGCCTTCTTGCCAAATGCGTTTTATCCAACCCATTTCGTCCAAACCTTCAGTAAAGGCTTCTTCACGACCAAAACGGCGGCATAGGTCACGTAAAATATCGAAGTCATTACGTGACTCAAACTGCGGTTCAACGAGTTGTTTCATCGCAATAATTCCACGATTTGAATGGTTACCGTATTGGTCAAGGTCATTACGTTCAAATTGTGTGGTTGCCGGCAATACGATATCGGCAAAACGACAGGTGGATGTCCATTGATTATCAATAGAGACAACCGTTTCTAGTTTGCGCCAACCTTCAATAATACGGTTAATTTGTTGGTGGCGGTGGAATGGGTTGGTTCCAGCAAACACACACATTTTTAGTGGAGGTAATTTAACTGCTTTACCGTTCCAGTTGATTGTTTTTCCTGGTTCTAAAATAGCATCAATAAAACGAGCAATAGGAATGGTGCTGCTGTAGCCTTTGTAGTCATTGTTATCATGAATAGGTGGCACTTTGGTTGAGCCGGAAAAACCACTTAAAATAATTCCCTGGCGGCTTGGGGTTCCTGCTCCATTATAGTGCCAACCGAAGCCAAATCCTCCACCCGGTAAGCCAATCTGACCTAACATCGCAGCCAAAACGACAATCATCCAAGACCATTGTTCACCATGTTGCATGCGTTGAACGCACCAACCTGCAATGATTTGGGTTCTATTTGCTGCCATTTGGCGGGCTAAGGCTTGGATTGTGCCGGCATCAATGCCACAAATTTCAGACGCCCATTGTGCATCTTTGGGTTGTCCATCTGTTTTTCCCATTAAGTAGGGAACAAATTGCTCGAAACCAACACAATATTCTTTTAAGAAGGTTTTATCATGCAAGTTTTCACTGTAAAGCGTGTGGGCGATGGCTAATTGCAGTGGAACATCCGCTTGCGGGTTAATTGCAATATGCTGAACATTGGTACGCCCAAGGTAATCATGAGTAGAGGTGATTATAGGGTCGATACTGATGACTTTTATCTCGCCACTAGCGGCTTTTTCTTTCAGTTGTTCATAATATTCATAAACGTCATGATCAGGACACCACCAGTTAGCTTGTTGGTTTTTAATCAGGTCAGAGCCCCATAATACGATGGTTTTACTATTTTTAAGGACTAGCGGCCAAGAGGTTTGTTGTTCATAAACCTCCATTGACCCGACAACTCGAGGTAAAATCACTTGTGCAGCACCCGTTGAGTAGTCTCCGCCAGTACTGACACTATTACCGTGCAGCGCAATGGCGCGGGCTAACATACCTGAAGCGTTGTGAAGCATCCCTGTCGATTGCCAGCCATTTGCAGTAAGTAATCCACTTGGTCCATAAGTTGTTTGAATACGTTCTAATTCTTGATAGAACAAATCAAGGGCCTCATCCCAAGAAACACGTACGAAGCGGTTATCACCTCGTTGTGAGGTGTCACTTAAATGGCGTTTACGTAGCCAGTCAACACGCACCATTGGGTAACGGATACGGGCAGTACCATGCACATGGTCAGGCAATCCTGCAATCATTTTTGATGGAAATTTATCGTGTTCAAAGGGTTTTGCTTCGATAAAACGACCATCAACTACGGTAGCGCGAATTGCGCCCCAGTGTGACCCAGTTAGAATGCCTTCTTGTACCATCGCAGTTTGTTCTCCAGCTGTTGCAGCGTTAGCCTTACGTGGTGTTAATAGGGAAGGGCCTAACATACCCGCAACAGTGAGCCCGCCAAGCTGGAACAAAAAGTGTCGACGAGAAGCTTGAAAAGTTGGATTATTTTTCATTCTGTACTCCGTTATCACCGTGTGAAGATCCTGCGGTATCAGATGCATTCATTTGTAAGTATTTCAGTAAGGTACGCTCTTCTCGCTTATCTAAGCTGGTAAAGCCAATCATGCCGTTTAATGTGCCTATCCAACCGTTAGCATCAAAGTGGGCAATATCTGGAGCACCATGGCATTGATTACAAGACCCGTTATATAAAGAGTCTGCATAAGCCCATATCGGTTTGATATCATTGACCATATCACCTTGCTGCATCCATGCAGTCGCTTGCAGTTTGCTCCATGAAGTATCGGTTGCAGCGACGACGGTACTTTCTAAATTTTTCACATTTTCTTGAACATCACCACGTATCGAAGCTACGAAAATTCGCTTGCCGGGGAATTCAGATAGAACTCGTTGGCGACCATCGGTTTCTGTCCACCCTGTGATTTCAACTTGTAGCCAATCGCCATCACGTTTTAGGACTTTCACCTCTGAGGCAGGAAGTAACGAGCCAGCGGGGTCTTTATCCCCTTTATTGGCATAAAGAGGTTTAATATCAAGTGAATAAAGAATATCAGCATCACTACTTGCTTTCGCTCTTAACTCATCAAATTGTTTACGAAAGCCACTGCTCATATCGGGTAATTGATGGGCAATCCCTTTATGGCAGTCAATACATGACTGATTTTCTTTCGCAGCGATTTGCATTTGGCGAGCTGCTTCTGGATTTTGTTTGGCGTGGTCCATCGAGTCATAATCATGGCAAGAGCGACAAGTAGCAGAATTATTTTCTTTCATGCGAGCCCACTCGCGTTCCGCAAGTTCGGCACGTTTGGCTTCAAATTTTTCTGGGGTATCTATCGAGTGAGCAATAAATGTTTGATAAATATCATTGCTTGCTTCGAGTTTCCGTTTAATCATGCCTGGAAGGTCGGAGGGAATATGGCAGTCATGGCATTCTGCGCGTACGCCAGATGCATTTTGGAAATGTACCGATTGTTTATATTCTTCGTAAACGGGTTCCATGCTATGGCAACTGACACAAAACTCAGTGGTGCTAGTCACTTTCATCCCAACATGGGGGACAACGATTAACGCAACACCTACTGCAATCCCGACAACGATTAACGTTAGCATTGACCAACGAGCACTTGGTTTTCGCAACGCTCTCCAGAGTTTCCGCATAATAGCCCCTGTAATTATATGGTTTAATACAGGCGATCTTATTGAGTTAATATGAATAGCGGTACTAGTCAGAATGAACAGCTTACGGCAAGATATGAGCAAATATGAACAGATATGAACAGAAGAGAGTATATCAATGACATCACATCATATTGTGGTTGTTGAAGATGAACCCGTTACTCAGGCTCGCTTACAGGCTTACTTTGAGCAAGAAGGGTATCGTGTTTCTGTAACGGGGAATGGCGCGGGGCTACGCGAAATTATGGACCAGCAAGCCGTTGACTTGATTCTGTTGGATATTAATTTACCAGATGAAAACGGGTTAATGTTAACAAGGGCACTACGTGAGCGTTTCACGGTAGGAATTATTTTAGTCACAGGTCGCTGTGACCAAATTGACCGTATTGTGGGTTTAGAAATGGGAGCCGATGACTATGTTACTAAGCCCTTGGAACTCAGGGAATTAGTCGTTCGCGTTAAAAATTTACTTTGGCGAATTGACCTTGCTAAGCCTTCGCAAGCTCAAGTTGTTTCACAAGATAATTGTTATCAGTTTGCTGGCTATTGCCTAAATGTTTCGATGCATACGCTCGAATTTGAACATCAGGCTATCAAACTCACACGGGCTGAATATGAAATGCTAGTGGCTTTTGTGACGAACCCGCGGGAGATTTTAAGCCGAGAACGTCTTTTACGTATGTTATCTGCCCGACGAGTTGATAACCCTGACTTACGTACCATAGATGTACTTATTCGCCGTTTACGCCATAAAATCAAAGCGGATTTATTAGTGACTCAGCATGGTGAAGGCTATTTTTTAGCCGCCGATGTATATTGATATACGGGCCTAAAGCCTCCTGGAGATAATGAGTTGCGTAAGTGTTCACTATCTGCGTTTTGTTGGGTAAGCACTAAAATCGGCGGGCTTATATTGTTTGGAACCGGCTGCTTTTGTAGTACTTTGATGGCTTGTTCAATCACTAGCTCACCTTGCCAAACCATTTGGTCGCTGGCAGCCATAATAATTCGGCCTCTTTTTAACCCGCGGTAGACTTGGTGAGAAAGGTAAAAAGAGACAATATTCAATGGGTTCGTTAAGTTTCGGCCTTCACCCATTGCGGCCTCAGCAGCAATAGCAGTGCCAACGACGACATCGACATCAGGGTTACGCTCTAACATTTCATGTAATAGATTGCGTTGAACCTCAAGGTCGTTATCTCCTTGCGCCACATCCACAATTTGTACTTGGCTACCTGCAATAGCTTCTCGGAATCCTTGCTCCATTTCATGGCTGCCTCCGGCATTTAATGGGCCAGGCATAAGTAAAACTTTCAATGGCTTACCTTGACTCCATTGGACTAAATAGCGCCCCGGTTGATAACCCATTTGAAACCAAGGTACACCAACGCGGGTTTTAATTGTTTTATCGTGTGTAGCATTGATGACTTCAATGACAGGCGTATTTTCTACCAGTTGGCTAAGGTTTGGAAAAGTTGTGGTGCTACTGCCTAGTAAGATGGCATCTGCTCCCCATTGTTGGCACTGTGTAATTTGCTTTTGTTGGGTTGCTAGTTGGTTATATCCACCGGCTTCTAATACGTTTAGGTCAATGCCATAGTGTTTTGCCGCTTTTTGCATTCCGTAATTAATTGATAACCAATAAGAATCTTTTAGGCTAGGATAAAGCGCACACAACTTCCATGTTTTTGTGGCGGTAACGGGATCATGTGGTTGCTGGTCAAAATGCAGTGTGTCACGCCACTGAATTAGTGAGCTATCGTGCGCCGTTGCTAGGCTCAACAACGAGTGAAATGTGAACAGTAGTAAAATCAATACACGCATGATAGCCTCACAAACCAGAAACCTTTATCCTAAATGCATTCTTGCTGCTAACTCAACCATTTTAATTTTTAGGCTAACCAAACCGTGAATTTATCACTAACTAGACGACTATGGATGGGCTTTGCGTTGATGGCTGCATTGACCTTTATTAGCACCCTTGTGGGGTGGTACAACTTACGTTTTGTTAGCCAAGTTGAACAGGCCAACACCGAGGCTCTGATCCCAACCATGAATATGGCAAGGCAAACTGAGTGAAGCGAGCGCTTGGGAGCTATTTTCTGCACAAAATCTCACAAATGCAGATAGCGAAAGTATTTGGTTAGCACAAGGACGAATGTTAACGGCGCAAAGCCTTAAAATCACTAATTTACTGAAAATATTAAGAGAACAAGGCTTTAATACACAAAATATTGAACAACAAGAAAAAGAAATTGCTCAGTCATTAAGCCAACAGGGTGAATTAGTTGGGCAGCGGTTAAAACTGCGCGCAGAGCAGCAACAATTAAGGCAGCAGATAATTACAGCGGCGGGAGATATCGCCCAAAAGGCACATGGTCAGGCAAACAATGCCGCCACCTCAGCGGGAGCAACTCAAGTCAGTATTTACGACCTTATTGAAAGGAAACAAGGGGAACAAGCACAACAAGCCCTTGATCAACTAATTGATATTGACCTTGAATATGCCAGCCAAATGAATGAGCTTCGATTAAGCGCGATGCGTGTACAGCAAATGGTACTTAATTTAGGTTCAAACCAGCCCCACCGCAATATGGCCGAATTAGAAAAACAGTTGAATTCTGCAGTTAAAATCTTACAACGTCGGCAAAAATATATTGAAGACCCTGCAGTGCGAGGCCAAGTAGAAAACGCGTTAAATAGCGTGAAGCGCTATACCGAGTTAATCGCGTTGTACCGGCAAGATAACGACATCACAACACGTTTACAGATTTTATCACAAAATAATATTGACCAATTTGCACGTTTTAGTAGTGAAGTAGCGCAATTAGTTGACATCATTGAGCTTCGTAACCAAACCGCATTGGGACAACTTAAACAAGCCAGTGAACGAGGGCAGAATTGGTTGTTAGCATTGAGTATTGTCTCATTACTCTCACTTATCTTGATCCTTTGGCGAGTGGTTTATCGTTTAGTGACAAAGCCGCTGGCACAGCAAACCCAAGCCCTTCAACGCTTATTAGAGGGCGATATTGACTCTGCATTTCCTGAAACTGCAGGGGTAAAAGAGCTTGATACGATTGGCCGTTTAATGGATGCATTTCGTGAAAGTGTTCATGCCTTAAATAATCAGCGTGAACAGCTAGCAGACGAAGTCAAAGCGAGGACGGCAGAATTGCGCGTGATGGTTGTTGAGCACCGCAAAGCTCGTTCTGAAGCAGAACAAGCCAATCAGGCTAAATCGGCATTTTTAGCGGCAATGAGCCATGAAATTCGCACTCCTCTTTATGGGATTTTGGGGACAGCGCAGCTGTTATTAGAAAATAAAGCACTTAACCAATATCATGATGATTTATATGCGATTACTGACTCAGGTGAATCTTTATTAGCAATTTTGAATGACATTTTGGACTACTCCGCAATTGAAGCAGGGGGACAAAATGTTTCCATCAATGATGAGCCTTTTGAGCCCAAGCCGTTATTAGAAAGTACTTTGTATTTAATGAATGCCAGTAATAAAAATAGTGCTATTCAGTTAGTTGCAGATATTGCGGATGATTTGCCGATTGCTTTACAAGGGGACCCGCTACGGATCCGACAAATTATCACGAATTTACTCAGTAATGCATTGCGCTTTACTCAAAAGGGGCAAATCACTTTGCGTAGTTGCCGTTATGGTAAATATTGGTTTATTGAAGTGGAAGACACAGGGTGTGGCATTGATAGCTCGCGATTTACTGATATTTTTAAGCCATTTGTGCAAGTAGATAGCCAGCGGGGTGGTACAGGACTTGGGCTGACAATTAGTGCAAGTCTAGCGCAAGCGATGGGAGGTGAATTGACGGTTAGTAGCCAGTTGGGGAGCGGGAGCTGCTTTCGTTTAACATTGCCGCTATGTATCACCTCTCATCCAGTGGGTAAATCGGCTGAGCTGCCATTAGACATGCGAGGTGTGAATTTATTACTCATAGAAGACAACCCATTGACTCAAAAAATCAGTGGAGAAATGTTAACCCGCAGTGGGGCTCAGGTAACCATTGTTGGCTCTGCTGCTGAGGCTTTGGCGACTCTACAAGCTGGTCAACAATTTACGGCGGCATTGGTGGATTTTGGCTTACCTGACATCGATGGTATCACCTTGGCTAAACAAATAGCGAAAACTTACCCTACATTGATTTTGATTGGTTTTAGTGCTCATGTGATTGATGAAACATTGCGCCAACGAACCAGCCAAGTTTTTCGCGGTATCATTCAAAAACCGGTACCAAGAGATATGTTAAATCAATTAATTGTTAAATATATTTCAGGTGGTGAATATACATTGTCTGATTCTGGTGTTCAGGGAGAAGTTATAAATTTACAACAACTTGCCAGTGATGCCGAATTAATGGGATTCCAGAAAATTCGCGAATGGGTGAGTATTTTTAAACAACATTCCTTGCCTTTGCTCGATCAAATTGACATTGCACGAGCAGAAAGTAACGCAGAACAAATAAAGCGCCTTGCTCACCAGTTAAAAAGCAGTTGTGCCAGTTTGGGAATGCAAAATGCAGTACAAAGCTGCGTATTATTAGAACAGCAGCCAATGGCGGATACCCAATTGAAGGATGATATCCAGCAAGGCTTACGGGCTATTGATCAATGGTTGAATAAAATACATTGACTCTTTAACTAGCCCGTAAGGTTAACAAAGATATATATTCAGGACAAAAGCTTAGCGAGCAACCCGTAGGCCCCCGGTCACACCTTGTGGGCTCCAAAGTATTTGCCATAATTGAATATCTCTCGCTCTAAATGCACCTGCACAAGCATTTAAATAATAAGAAAACATGCGTTTGAAGCGAGGCGTATAATTATCTTCGAGCTCTGACCAAGCCGCTTGAAAACGGGAATACCACGCCATAAGTGTATGGTCATAATCTGCACCAAAATTATGCCAATCTTCCATGACCAGTTTGCCTTCGCTGGTTTCGCCAATATTTTGTACAGACGGTAGGCAGCCGTTTGGAAAAATATACTTGTTAGTCCATGGGTCGACATTTACTTTATTTTGATTAGAGCCAATGGTGTGAAGTAAAAACAAACCATTAGTTTTTAAATTGCGTTGAATAACATCAAAGTAAGTCGCATAGTTTTTAGGCCCGACATGCTCAAACATGCCTACAGAGACAATACGGTCAAATTGGTCGTTGAGATTCCGATAATCGTCTAATTTAATATCGACATCTAAGCCTGCACAGCGAGCTTGAGCATATTTTTGTTGCTCAGCGGAAATAGTGACACCCGTGACAGAAACTCCATAGTTTTTTGCTGCATAGGCAGCGAGCCCGCCCCATCCACAGCCGATATCCAGTAATCGCATATCTGGTTTTAATTGCAGTTTTTCGCAGATTAAATTTAATTTTTGTTCTTGAGCAAGAGGGAGGTTTTCAGGAACCGTTTCTAAACCTTTCCAGTAGCCGCAAGAATATTGCATATAAGGGTCGAGCATCAGGGAAAATAAGTCATTCCCGAGGTCGTAATGTTCTTCTCCAACAATGCGAGCTCGTTTTAGGGTTTGTAAATTGCGAACGCGTGCGACAGCAATTTTCAATGTATCACTGAAATTATGAGGTATTTTTTTATCGAGCTTATGGCGTAATACATGTTGGAAAAATATGTCTAAACGTTCGCAATCCCACCAACCATCCATATAGCTTTCACCTAATCCTAATGAGCCTTGTTGTAGTACTCGTTTAAAGAATTGGTGGTTGTGAACTTGAATATCGAAAGGGCGGGAGCCATTAATTTTAATACCAGCTTCACTTAATAATTCAGCAGCAATGCGTTGCCAAGAATCGATAGTATTTTTTTGGTTAACGACTTGTTCAGTACTCATCTGATCTCCAATTTTTTTCAAAGTGGGATTCAGAGAACTTTATTTGTGACGTATTCGCGGTACAGCAAAACAGGAATATTGGCCACCGCTGCATGACAGTCAGTGTATTAGCGTTATTGTTGCTATAAATAAAGCTCAAATCCAGTTTCAGATAACTCTCTAAAAAATATAAAACGTTCGCATTGAATTTCAATAGAAATTGCGCTTAATACTTAGAAATGGCACTTATAACCAAAAAAGGAGTTCTTATAAGACGTTTATTTGCTCACCAAAGCTTTCAAGCTCTGCAATAAGTATTGGATTAAGTCTAGTATATAGGAATGAATTTTGTGTAAGAAATACGTCATTAGTTGCTTTTTATCCGATTAAGATTAGTTCTTCGGGCTGGTTTTATTTAAATTAATGATGAGCTATAAGACAATTGGCTCACCTACTGTTGTAGAGAGCCATTTTGGAATTAAAAATTAATGGTTAGATTTTTGGAGTATATCCATAACGGATTGTTTCCGTTTGTTCTAAATGAATTTGGGTTACCGCAGGTTGGGTATTGGCAATCACCTGACCATCACGAACCGAATAACGTACAGGAACTTGACGGCGCACGGCATCGAAGCCATTTTCTGCAGGTAAAATCAATAAACTAGCGCGTTTTCCTTCATTCACACCATAATCTTGCAAGTTCAACGTACGTGCGCTGTACTCACTAATCAGTTTCAGCCCATCATTGATTTGCTGGTAACCCATTAATTGGCAAACATGTAACCCCATATGCAGGACTTGCAGCATATTAGCTGTACCAAGTGGGTACCAAGGGTCAAAAACATCATCGTGGCCGAAGCAGACATTAATATCTGCGGCTAGCATCTCTTTCACACGCGTAATCCCACGGCGTTTGGGATAAGTATCAAAGCGGCCTTGTAAGTGAATATTCACTAGCGGGTTAGCCACAAAGTTAATCCCAGACATTTTTAGCAGACGAAATAAACGGGAAGTATAAGCGCCATTGTATGAATGCATCGCAGTAGTATGGCTTGCCGTGACGCGAGAACCCATCCCCTGTGCATGTGCTAGCGCTGCGACAGTTTCCACAAAGCGGGATTGTTCATCATCGATTTCATCACAGTGGACATCAATCAAACGGTCATATTTTTGTGCTAAAGCGAACGTTTTATGGAGTGATTCTACACCATACTCACGAGTAAATTCGAAATGTGGAATAGCACCAACGACATCGGCTCCAAGGCGTAGTGCTTCTTCTAACAAGGCTTCGCCATTTGGATAAGACAAAATACCTTCTTGTGGAAAAGCAACAATTTGCACATCAACCCAAGGCGCGATTTCTTGTTTTACTTCTAACATCGCTTTCAGTGCGGTTAATGTTGGGTCTGACACATCCACATGGGTGCGAACATGTTGAATACCATTGGCAATTTGCCATTTAAGGGTTTGCCACGCGCGGTTTTTAACATCCTCGTGGGTAAGCATCGCTTTGCGCTCCGCCCAACGTTCAATGCCTTCAAAGAGTGTTCCAGACTGGTTCCAGCTTGGTTGCCCAGCGGTTTGAGTAGTATCCAAGTGAATGTGTGGCTCAACGAAGGGCGCGGTCACCAAACCACCTTCACCGTCTAAGCTGTTTGGCAATATTTCGCCTTCAGGTTGTGGAAGGATAGCTTGAATTTTTTGGTTGTCGATATCAATACGCCACAGCCCATCACGCTCGGGTAAACGGATATTATGGATATGTTTGATAGTTTGATTAAGCACGGGTCATCTCCGAATCAGTAGTATGGCGGCGATTTAATAATGGGTTAAGGATAGCGTAACATAATGCACCACCCAGCACGGCATTGACAGGGACAATACCTGGTAACCAGTTACCTGCGATAACCCCAGCGGCAACAGCGATTAATGCACTGATGTTGACATCACGCATTTTACTGCGGTCAAAGGTTTCGTAGCGGTGACGGTACATGAGGTAGTCTGCGATGATAATTCCACCAATAGGGGGGATAGCCGCTGATAAGAAAGTTAGCCAGCCGACAAAATTATTATATAACCACAGTGCGCATAACGTTCCTACCAGTCCATTGACAATGGATAAGGTTTTGCTGGATAAGCCGGTGATATTGGCAAACCCCAAGCCTGACGCGTATAGGGCGTTATCATTAGTTGTCCAAATATTTAGACCTAAAACGATAATTGCGGGTAATAGCAAACCTTGAGCAATCATCACATCAGAGATATCTGCCATACCTAATGATGCGGCGCCAGCGGCGCCAAAGATAAACATCAATGAGTTACCAAGGAAAAAGGCAATAATAGCGACAAGTACTGCAATTTTAGGTCTTCGCCCGAAACGCACAAAATCGGCCGTTAATGTTCCTGCACTCACAAAAGAGCCTACAACCATGGCTAACGCAAGGTTAAAATCGATGGGTTTTGCGGGGACGACAGCCTGCAATGCACTCATTCCACCCATATCAGTGATAGCAAGGTAAACGGAGTAACTACCAAGTATCGCAATGGCAGGAACAGCAACGATTGACAGAACTGTAAGAGCAGAAATACCAAAAAACACAGTAACGGTCATTAAGACCCCGGAAATACCAATTAACCAGTTGATATCCCAGCCTGTTGCTTTACCAACAGGAATGGCAAACATCGCAACACCGACACCAAACCAGCCAACTTGTGTGCCGCCTAATAGGAAAGAGGGGAGCCATGAGCCTTTAATACCAAAAGAATAACGAGCAAGAAGGTGAGTGGTTAAGCCTGTTTTAGAACCAATAAAACCAAGAAATGCGGTGTAGATACCAAGAAGAAGATTACCGATAAGAACTGCGAGGAAGAAATCATGAAAATCAAGACCGGTACCGAGAGCGCCTCCGGTCCACATACTGGCGGAAAAGAACGTTAAACCTAGCATCACAAAGGTTAATGCTAGTCCGCCTTTCCGCGCTGATATGGGCACGGGGCCATGGCTATAATTTTTATCGTCAGGCACGATTGTCTCCAGTTATTTTTTTCAGGCCAAAAAAATCCGACGCATTTTATAGCCATCAAAACAAAAAGCAAACGTTTTCGTCAATGATTTAAAATAATTAATGTATTCAAGAATAATTTTATTTATGGAATTAAAAGTAGAAATAATAGATAACTTAGGGTTTAAATTGCCTTATTTTTCAGTAATTCAATGCATTCTTGAGCACCACGTTTAAGCACATGACCTTGCAAACATACCGCGTGAATAGGCAGTTTGAAGCCATTTGGGGTATTTTTAAACTCAAGGGGTTTTAGTGAGCCATCGTTCAATTTATCTTTAATTAGTGACAAAGGGAAATTTCCCCATCCCATACCACTCTCGACTAAACCGAGAGCCAAAGAAAAACTGTCTGTTTTCCAATAATTACTGGAAACTAGAATGCGTATATCACTCAATTCACGTTGGCGGCTCGCAATAATAATTTGCCGGCTTTCAACAAGGTCTTCGATATAGAGCGATGTTTTATTTTGTAAAGAGGGATGTTTAGCCGAAATGGTGGCAATAATTGATTCTTCGCCAATATAATGAAATTGCTCTTGAGAATTAACATTTAAACCGCCAAAGACAATCGCAAGGTGAATTTGCTGTTCATGTAATAACGGTAGAAGATCATCTTGAGGTGCGGTAATCAGTTCAATATGCAGTAAAGGATAACGCTGGCTTAAAATATGTAGAGTATCAAAGAGTAAATTGGCATTGATACCTGCTGCAATACCAATGGTCAATTTACTTTCGACACCTTGGGTCAACTCTAAAGAAAAAGTATTGAGTTGTGATAAATTAGCCACAATATGCCGTGCATAGGGCGCTAATGAAAGCGCTTTTTCAGTGGGTTTAGGCTCTCTAGTGTGTCTATCAAATAGTTCAAATCCAAGTTCAGCTTCTAGATTCGCCACGGCCATACTGACTGCGGATGGCACGCGTTTCAATGCTCTAGCCGCCGCAGAAAATGAGCCTTTATCTAACACGGTGAGAAAAATCGTTAGGTTGTCACTATTAAATGGCATTATTCACCTTTCAATAAAACTGATAGAAGCTGACTTTTATTATCATTGAATTATATTTATTTTACCACCTTGTTGATAATGATATTTTTGGAGGTGGGAAAATGCAGGGGATTAAACGTAAAATTGTTTTTGTCACAGCTTATGAGGTTATTGGTTGGTTAATTTCAGCGTTGGCATTGGCTTTTCTTTCCGGTAATTCAGCGGAAACAACAGGCCCATTAGCTTTAGTCATAACGACTATTGCAGTGAGCTGGAACTTTATTTTCAATACCGCATTTGAATATTGGGAATCAAAACAAAAATCACGCATTAGAACCTTTAGGCGCCGGTTTGTACACGCCATATTATTTCAATTAACGTTGGTGATTTTTTTAATTCCTTTAATTGCATGGTGGTTATCAATTAGTCTTTTACAGGCGTTAATACTCGACTTCGCCTTAATTATTTTTATCCCAATTTATACTTTCTTTTTTAATTGGGCATTTGATAAGATTTTTGGATTACCTAAATCTGCCTTGCCGCAAGAGAATAACGCCACATCATAGAAAAGTAAGAAAATTATCGAGTTTCCTTCCGTACTAACATCGTGCAGAAGGAAACTCGAATCACACATATTATTTTAATAACCTAGCCTTAACGGATTTCCTTTTAATTTTTCCTTGCTGTAAATGCTTCCAAGCTTGTACGGCAACCTCACGTTTGAGTGCGACGTAGGCATGGGTAGGGTGGATCACAATCTTGCCAATATCGGCACCATTGAGGCCAACTTCTCCGGTTAAAGCACCTAAAATATCTCCAGGACGTATTTTGGCTTTTTTACCGCCATCAAGGCATAAGGTCATCATTGTCGCTTCTAACGGAGTGACTCGTAAACCTGTCGGTTCGGTTTGCCAATTAAGCTTCATGTTTAACATTTCTTCTAGAGCATTGGCTCGTTGGGCTTCTTCTGGTGCACATAAACTAATTGCTAAACCGCTTTCACCGGCACGTGCAGTTCGGCCGATGCGGTGAACATGCACTTCAGGGTCCCATGATAATTCATAGTTAATCACCATTTCGAGAGCTTTAATATCTAATCCACGGGATGCGACATCCGTAGCCACTAACACACGGCTACTTCCGTTAGCAAAACGCACTAGAGTTTGGTCACGCTCACGTTGTTCCATGTCACCATGAAGCACTAAGACACTTTGTTTGCTGGCTGTTAAGGCATCATAAACGGCTTGGCAATCTTTCTTAGTATTACAGAAAACGACACAAGAAGCGGGTTGTTCACGGCTTAAGAGCTTTTGTAATAATTCAATTTTTTCGTGACGAGCGACTTCATAAAATTGTTGTTCAACTGCCGGGAGTTCATCAACACTATTGATTTCAATGGTTTGTGGGTTATTTTGAATTTGCTGGCTAATTCGTGCAATTTCTTCTGGCCAAGTGGCTGAAAACAATAATGTTTGTCTATTAATTGGTGCGTAATCAATTATGGTCTCAATATCTGGCATAAAGCCCATATCGAGCATTCTGTCTGCTTCGTCTAAAACTAAAGTTTGCAATGCATCAAGTTGTACTGTTTCACGATTTAAATGATCAAGTAAACGCCCCGGTGTGGCAACAATGATATGTGCTGCATGGGCAAGGGAGTCGCGTTGTACGCTGAAAGGCACACCACCGCAGAGTGTCAAAATTTTGATATTAGGGATCGCGCGAGCTAAACGGCGCAATTCATTGGCGACTTGATCTGCCAGTTCACGAGTTGGACATAAAACTAATGACTGAGTTTTAAATAATTTGGCGTCAATATGTTGTAATAAACCCAGACCAAAAACCGCAGTTTTGCCGCTGCCCGTTTTAGCTTGTGCTCGGACGTCTTTTCCGGCAAGTATAGGGGGAAGAGCGGCAGCTTGGATCTGTGTCATGTTTAGGTAGCCTAACTCTTGTAAGTTAGTGAGTTGTTCCGCAGAAAGCGCATTTAGGTCAGCAAATGAAGTCACAATACAATCTCAAATAGAATAAAAGGCATAATAGCGCTAATAATACTATTCCTACCTTACTCTGTCTGTTTTTAATTCGGATTGTAATTGGCTACTTTATTTTTTGCTTCTAAGGATACAGCTATTGTACTTATTATTTAATTTGTGATGCCATAATTAAAAAAAGCACCACTAAGAAGCGGTGCTGAGAATATTGAATTGTTCAATATTGATGTCTTAGATAGGGCCTAAATTTGTCATTACAGCATATATTAGAGCGACAATAGAAATGGCTATCCATGTGAAGACTAACGGCCAAATAAATCTCACCCATTGTGTATAAGGAATTTTTGCCGTTGCAAGTACAGCCATTAAAATTCCAGAGGTTGGGTTAATACAGTTAACAACCCCTTCTCCAAGCAATACAGTTTGTACTGTCGTTTGGCGAGTGATTTCTAATAAATCGCCCATTGGCGTGAAAATAGGTACAAGCACTGCTGCTTCACCAGAACCTGATGAAATAAAGAAGTGCATAATTGCCGCGGTTGCGAACATGGAAAGGGCAGATAAGGTCTTCGGTAAGCCATCCATCATTGAAATAATGGCATTAACGATGGTATCTAAAATCATCCCATCAGATAATACGATAGCAATAGCACGTGCCATACCAACGATAAACGCGCCACCTACCATTCCCGCACAACCTTTTAAGAAGCCTGTTGCAATGGTATTAGGAGACATGCGGTTTAAAACACCCACGCCAACGCCTAAGATGATAAACATAGCCATCATCTCTTTTTCTCCCCAGCCCCACTCAACAGCACCGAAAATAAATCCGACTAAGCAGAATGCGCTATAGGAAAGAGTAATGACATGCAAAGCTGAAATTTTAGAGGTTTGGTGTTCGTCGGTATTAATTTCAATCTCAGGACGAATCATGCCTTTATTACGGCATTTCTTGGTATAAATCGTTAAAAATAGAATACCCGCGATAACAAATGCAATATAAATAGCCATTCTAAAACCGAGGCCGGATAACAACGGGACGTCGGCTAAACCTTGAGATAAACCCACTGTCATTGGTGCCATGATTGAGGCATTAAAGCCCGAATAAGCCGCAACATAGACTAAAGCAGCACCAAATTTGTCGTCCATTCCCACGGATTTAGCGACTAAAAGACCGATAGGAACAAATGCAATAATTGAGTTAACCACAATCCCTGTTGTCCCTAAAATAGAAAAAACGACAAAGAATATACTGATTAGTAAAAAGTCATTAAGTCTTTTACTGCGCGAGATATTATTGAGTACTTTTTTGATGGCCCCGGTTTCCTCAAGAAGATGTAAAGCACCTCCAGTGAAAATAATCAAAAAGATAATAGGAGCAGCTTTGATTAGACCATCAGCAATTGAGGTGAAAATTTGCCCTGGCAAAATACCGTGTTGTTCTGGTAAGCGCTCATAACTACCGGGAATGGTATAAGAACTAGATACTTTTGTTTCTATACCATCTTTTACCATGGTGATGACTTTTGTTTCTGATGCATATTGCCCCGCAGGAACGATCCACGTTGCAATACCTGCCAATACTAAGATGAAAAACAAAAGAACATAAGGGTTTAGACCTTCAGAACGTTTTTTAGGTGGTGTTGTTGTGTTTGTTGACATCGTTGTCATAGAGTTTCCTATTGGATTATTATTTATTGTGTAATGCGTTGTAATATATTGAAAAATAACTGTGCACGTTCTGTGAGTGACGGTATTTCTAAGTATTCTTTATCACTGTGCTGGTATCCACCAATCGGGCCTAACCCATCTACAGTGGCCGTTCCGACACCTGCAGTAAAAGAGGCATCAGAGCCACCACCCGTCGAAACATCAAGTAAATCAATGTTTAGTTGCGCAGCTTCTTCTTTAATGATGTTGATAAGAACGGTGCTTTCATCCGTTTTAGCCATAGGTGGGCGATTAATTCCGCCTGTTAAGGTGAGTTTGATGCCGTCTAATACTGGTGTACTACATACTTCCCTGACTTTTTTATCGATCTCAATACCCTGTTCTTCAGACGAAATACGGACATCGATTTCTGCTCTGGCATTCGGAGCTACAGTATTCACAGAGGTTCCACCAGAAATTAGGCCAACGTTAACGGATAGGCCTTTATCATGAGCAGAGAGTGCGTGTAACATTTGGATTTTATATGATAATTCCTGAATTGCACTAATGCCTGCTTCGGGGGCAATACCTGAATGAGAGGCTTTTCCTTCAATATTTAATACATAAGTTCCAACACCGCGGCGAGCGCTCACTATAGCGCCATTGGCACGAGCAGGCTCCATCACAAGTGCGTAGCGCTTTCCTAGTGCACATTGTTCGATGACACCGCGAGATGAAATAGAACCAATTTCTTCATCACAATTGAGGATAATCTCAATATTTTTGTAGCGAATATCTTGATTATCATAAAGTTGCTTCATGACTTGATATACCATGACATGGCTGCCTTTCATATCAATCACGCCAGGGCCATAAGCTCGATCACCTTCAATGCTAAAAGGACGTTCAGCAACGGTGCCTTTAGGAAAAACGGTATCTAAATGCAATAAAATTAATATATCAGCCTTTATTGAAGGGTGATAAATTCGATAATTATTGCCGAGTGATTCATTTTCAATGATTTCGACTTCGAACCCCATTTCGCGATATTTTTCACACCAGACAGCAGCGTGGTTATCTACACCTTCTTTGTCATAAGAGCCTGATTCGATATTGACTACTTTTTCAAGTAGCTTAAGCATACTGTCTTCATGCGCTAAAAAGTTATTATTCATGGTTGTTTCCTTATATTGTATTTACTACAAAATTAAGTTGTTTTTATTGTGGTAAATTTAATTTTAGGTGATATCAAAATAGGGTGTATATTAAGTTAAGTTTATCTGATTCAGATTTTCACTAAATTAAACGCTGCTTTCATTAAAGGTAAAAAAACAAAAGAAAAAGGCAGTGTTAAAATTTGCTAATAATAATTGCGATTTTTTTTTGATTTTCACTGTTTGTATTATGGGAAATAAATACCATAAATTTTTATGCTCTAGTGAGTCGTACCACAGTAAAGGATATAAGAAGTACCAATACTTGATAGTTGAATCATAGGTATTTTTTGACTGTATCATAATAAATAATTTGTATACAAGATGATTATTCACTAAAAATACAAACCCATTTAGAGAGTAATTTTATAGGGATATATAATATGGAATACATTGCTGATATTGTTCGAGCAAGTTTGAGTTTCTAATGAAAAATTCTGTATTAGGCTAAATTGAGATTTTTTAAGAGAGTGTGATTAGAATAATTTATAAAATATATAGTGGTTATACGTTTTTCTAATAATTTAAATAACGATAGCAATTTATTTTTCATAGTTTGTAATATTTAACTGTGTTTTTTTAAACAAAAAAATCAGAGTGATTAAATTAAAAACAACTTAGTCAAATTTAGTCTCTGTGCTTTTCTTATAAATAGCCTTTGAGCATATTATTGCTTGATAGTCACTCTTTGGCGTATTAATTGTATTTTTATTCATCGACTTTTTCTGTCTTCTAAGCGATATAGTTCATTGCAAGAAATAATGTGAAAGAGAATAAGTTTCTCTTATATGGCTGTTATGCAGTATGAAAAGAAGCCAATTAGGCGTAAATACTAAGGTGTATGTTAAATTAACGACAAAATACCTACCAAATAATTACATTACGTGATGAAAAATTTAACTTGCATAGAACATTTATTGTTTTATTTTAGTGGTTTATGTGGTTTTTACTGGGTAATTGATTGTGAAGAATAAACAAAATAATGATATTGTGACGGCTAGCTCATTTATCAAAACTTAACCAACAGCATGAATTTAAAGGCCATTTATTCTTGAATAGAAAAATTTTCTCTTAATTTGAAAAAAGGCACCAATTTTTAGAAAAAATTTTCTATTTCCCTGTGGCATATTTCTTTTAGCAACAAATATAAAGATATCATTTTTACTTTACTATATTGGGTTTTAGATAATGACTAAGAATATTGCTACAATTTTAATTCATGGTGGAAAGCAGCAAGATACTGTTAATCATGCTATTTTTCCTGCTATTACAACAGCCAGTACTTTCGTTCAACAAAGCTTAACAGAGCATGGTGAATATTGTTATTCACGTTGCAGCAACCCAACACGTTATGCATATGAAACCTTATTAGCTGAAATTGAATGTGGAAGCTATGCAACAGCGACTGCATCCGGTGTGGCTGCTTCAAGTTTAGTTTTAAATTTATTACCAAAAGATTCACATATTATTGCAATGAAGGGTGTTTATGGAGGAACTTTTCGGTTATTTGAACGAGTTTCAACCATTAACAGCGGTCACCAAATAGACTATGTTGATTTGAATAATCTTGATGAAGTTAAAACAAAAATAAAAGATAACACACGCTTAATTTGGATTGAAAGCCCAACTAATCCATTATTAGAATTAGTTGATATTAATGCTATTTGTTCACTTGCCAAAGAGCATAATATTTTAACTTGTGTTGATAATACATTTGCAACACCTTGGAACCAAAAACCATTAGAATTAGGTGCCGATTTAGTGATGTTATCGGCAAGTAAATATATTGGCGGCCATTCCGATTTAATTGGTGGTGCGGTGATCACCCAAAGAGAAGACTTAGCCAGCCGCCTTGATTTTCTAAAAACCACCCTCGGAGCAATTGCTTCTCCTTTTGACGCCTACCTTGCTTTACGTGGATTAAAAACATTAGCATTACGTATGGCAGCACAATGCAGTAATGCCGCACAAGTTGCGAAATATTTATCAACACACCCGAAAGTTGAGCAGGTTTATTACCCTGGATTACCTTCGCATCCTCAATATGAATTATGCAAAAAACAAATGCGTACAGGAGGAGCGGTTGTGACGATTAAATTAGCAGGGGATATTGAAGACACCAAAGCCTTTTTATCTAAAGTTAAATATTTTGTTTTAGCGGAATCATTGGGGGGTGTTGAAAGTATGGTGAATCATTCGGCAACCATGTCACATGGGTCGATGACAAAAGAAGAAAGAGAAAGTATCCAAGTATTTGACTCCACATTACGTTTATCCGTAGGTATTGAAGATATCACAGACTTATTAAATGATTTAGAAAACGCACTATCTTAATTTATTAAAATCAAAATAAAATATAATAAGAGAGCATCTAATGAATGATTATGGGATTTGGACCATTGTCACGCCAATGGTGACGATACTTTTAGCCATTTTTACACGACAAGTTATATTATCATTATTACTGGGGATATTAGTTGGTTTTACCGTTATATATGATCACAATATATTATTAGGTATAAACGGAACGCTCGATGGCATTATTAATACGTTTGCATCACCGGGAAACACAAAAACAATTCTATTTATGGTAATGATTGGCGGTATTATGCGGCTCGTCGTTGTTACTGGTGGTGTGCGTTCATTGGTTAAATTATTAACAAATAAAACAAAGTTAATTAAAAATAAAAAAGCTGTTCAATTAATGGCGATGATTATTACATCATTAATTTTTATTGAAAGCTCTATTAACCAATTAATTGCTGGAGCATCAACAAAAACATTAGCGAAGAAATACGGAGTTTCGCCAGAAAAAATGTCCTACATTGTGCAGACTTCCTGTGTATCAGTGTGTTCATCAGCCATGATTAACGGCTGGGGAGCGGCAATGATGGGGGTTATTGGCGTACAAATATCTAAAGGTTTAATTACTGGAGAGCCTTTTGAAATTTTAGCTGGCTCTATGGTATTTAATATCATGGCGTGGTTTTCCCTCGCTTCAGTGCTGTTTTATATTTTCTCCAATGTTTCTTGGGGGCCAATGAAAAAGGCGGATTTACGCGCAGAGCAGCAGGCTTTAACTTTATTATCCGCGGAAGAAGCTGAGCAGGATGATGAAGATATTATTGAGCACCCTAATTGCCATACTTCTCTTAATTTCTTTATCCCAATTTTATCAACGGTATTAATGGTACCTGTTGCGCTTTATATCACCGGTAATGGCGATTTTAGTAAAGGTAGCGGTTCAACATCGGTATATTGGGGAGTCATGTTTGGAACTTTAGTCTCTTTTGTGTGGTTCTTAGCACGTCGTGTACTTAATATTGAGACTTTCTTTAAAGAATTATATATCGGCTATGCCAGCATGGTAAAAATTAGCTCGGTGATGATCCTCGCTTTTTTAATGGGAACCGTTTCTTCAGATTTAAATACCGGTGCCTATATAGCAGAAATCACCTCGGGTGTTATTTCGCCAGCTTTCTCAATAGGCTTTATCTTCTTAATTAGTGCGGTGATGTCATTAGCAACAGGAACATCGTGGGGAACATTTGCCATTATGATCCCAATTGGTGTGCAATTAGGACTTTCAGTCGGAATGCCTGTTGAATATATGATTGGTGCAGCCATTGCAGGTTCAATTTACGGAGACATGACATCACCAATTTCCAGTGATGCAATTGTGGCTTCTATGGCAACAGATTGTGACCATATTGAGCATATTCGTACCCAAATGCCTTATGCAACAGTCACGGCCGCGTTTGCGCTGATGGTTTATCTGTATTTAGGTTTCACATATTAATAAAGTGAATAAAGATTAGGCAAAATTAGCTGCAATAAATAAAATAGATTTATTTCAAGGAGTAGCACCACTAGCAAAACTAAATAATCATTCAGAATATTTAGGTCGTGATATTTACACTGATGGTGCTCTTGTTATTTTTGCTTATTCTGAAATCAATATAGCAACAATTAAAATAGACTTCTGATAATGCGATTTTATTATGAAAATTAATACCAAGGTTATTCATGGATATCCCATGACAGATAAATATACCGGAAGTTCTTCTATCCCGTTATATCAATCATCCACATTTTCACAAGCCAATATTGAGGAAAGTTACGACCATATTTATTCTCGTTTTTCCAATCCAACGAGAGATGCATTAAGTGAGGCTATTTGCGCGATTGAAAATGCAAAATTTGCTGAAGTTTTTTCCTCAGGAATGGCAGCAATAAGTGCCGTATTGCTTAATTTTAGTCAGGGCGACCATATTGTTGCCTGCAAAAATATATATGGTGGCTCTTTCCAATTAATGACTGAATTTTTGCCACGCTACGGTATTTCAGTCACATTTGTTGATGCGACTAATCCAATGAATTATCAGCAAGCAATAATGGAAAACACCAAAGCGTTTTATATTGAAACGCCATCTAATCCAACGTTACAAGTGACGGATTTAAAATCTGTTATTGGGATTGCGCAGCAGCATAATATTATTACTATCTGTGACAATACCTTTATGACGCCGTTGTTATCAGATGTTATTTCTCTTGGAATTGATTTTTCTATTAATAGCGCAACTAAATTTATTAATGGCCATAGTGATGTGATCTTGGGGACGGTAGCAACGAATAACCCTGAATATGCGAGGTGGTTACATAAGTCTGCAGTTGCTATTGGCAGTATTGCTGCACCATTTGACAGCTGGCTGACAATGCGAGGTTTAAAATCAATGGCAATGCGGGTTGAACGAGCCAGTGAAAATGCGCAAAAGCTTGCAGAATATCTGAATGAGCATCCAAAAGTACAACACGTTTTTTATCCTGGGTTAGCTTCGCACCCAAATCATATCATTCATATGCAGCAATCTAAAAATGGCGGAATGGTGGTTTCCTTTGATTTGGGTAGCTATGACAATGTAAAACGATTTTTAGACGCGGTTCGTATTCCACTCGTTGCAGTCAGTTTAGGGGGAATTGAATCAATTATTTCCTACCCTAAAATGATGTCCCATGCTTGTATCCCTGAAGAAGAGAGATTACTGCAAGGCGTAACGGATGGGTTATTGCGTTTCTCACTGGGCTGTGAAGATATTGATGATTTACTTGCTGACGTCGGTTCTGCTTTATCGCAAATACAGTAATTAGGCGATTATCAACGTATTTTAATTCCTCAGTGGCACTAATCACATCCCAAGAAAGTACCAATAATATATTCAAGCCCTCTAAATAATGAGATTATTTAGAGGGCTTTTACTTCACGAAACGGTTATTTGAACGATATAAAACTAAAGACAAAGCTCTTTATTCGCTGGATTTAATTTAGCGGCTTGTTGGATATGTCTTAAAGTTTCAGTGGCCAATAGTGCGGAGGCTTCATAAAATGCATTCCCGCTTTGCAATTGCATTTTCTCTAAATAGCGATAGACCCAAGGTAGAAAATGTAATTCTAGCAATTCGCGTAGTAGTTCTGGTTTATTTTCAATCACCCAGGCGGTGAGAAGAAATAATAACCCTACATGATCTTCTGGCTCTTTTTGGTTTAATTCAATATTGATTTGGTTATTACGGAGCCATGCTCTTAACTCAAGTGTCGAAATACCAAAAATAACATTTTCTTTATCAAGATAAACAGAACCCCAAGGTGGTGCTGGTAATGCATAAGGGCCTATAAATAAGCGCTGATAGGCTTCTTGTAATGTTTCTGATTCAGAAAGACTATCTTGAAAGAGTTTATCAATACGTTGGCAATCATAATCCTGAGTAAATGGCCATTCAGCTAACCATTCGCTCGTCGTAAATAAATCAATTAACTTATTTACGCGTGCATCAGAAGGGTCATAATAAAATAATGCCCCTAAAGTTTGCGCGCAAAGCGAAAAATCTGCCAATAATTTTTGTTCCATATTTGTCCACATTGCTATGTTGATGATGACTCTTTGGTGTGATCGTAGCGAAACATGAGATTGTTGTCGATGATAAGAAAGTCATTAACCTTCTTATCATCGTAAAAAAACAATGAATTAGTCGTTAGCCTGCAACAGCCATACCCACCGTCATATGCAGCCCGTAGAAAATGCCTCTACCAATCAATTCACCAAAAATCACCAATAATACGGCGACTAGTAGCCCAATAATTGAAGGGTTTTTCATTTTAACATGCGGGTAAATCCAGAAAGCTAGCCCCAATGTTAAGCAAACAGTACGCCATCCCATCAGTGAGGCATAATCTGGAACAAGCTCTGATGCTTTTTGTACTGAACTTTGGATAGAGCCTAATTCAAATCCTTGTGCCGTTACCAAAATACTGCTCGCAATAACCGCAAC
The DNA here is from genome assembly GCF_033688165.1 of Providencia sp. PROV048. Lineage (NCBI taxonomy): Bacteria > Pseudomonadati > Pseudomonadota > Gammaproteobacteria > Enterobacterales > Morganellaceae > Providencia > Providencia sp. PROV048. The sequence goes on from NZ_CP096360.1 coordinate 1,302,128, forward strand.
AATACTGATTAATATAAAAAAGCGGATGTTATTGATATCATAACTTGCTATACGCAATAAAAATGCGGCAAGAACAGGCCCTGCAATAAAGCTGGTTAGGATAAATTGCAAACTACCATAGTGATTAAACCAAGTTGGGACGGTATCAATTTGGTAAACGCGAGATATGGCATAAATAAATATTGCCGCACAAATGATAGTGACGATTAACCAAATATTGCCGACAGACTTGGGCATCTTCTTTAATAATGACAATAACCAATATATCCCACCTAAGGCAAAGAATATTGAGCCACTGACTATTTCGTTACTGAGCGCTGAATGCCCAACACGTATCATCGAATTAAAGGCACGCATCGGTGAGCCCATATGTAGCATGGAGAGTAAAAAGCCAACTCCCATTAACACCCATAAACCAAACATGCTCATCACTATTTTATGATGCTGTTCTTGCATGGGTTTCATTAACAATACCAGAGCCATGAGAATAAATGCGCCAGCAACACTTTGACCTATAACGGTGAAGAAGATTAACGGATATTCATGTAAGCCTGCGCCCATTTTAAACTTCCTCCGGATTAGCTAAATAACCTGTGGTGTCGCCCACAGGACGGCAATTTGCATTGAGATTTAATACAATATTGGGTTTGGTATAATGTGCTGCTGGTAGCGGTGCTATTTCATTGATTGTTCCGTATTTCTCACGTAACTCTTCAATGGGCCCAAAATCTAATGCACGTAGCGGGCAAGACTCAACACAAATGGTTTTTTTGCCTTCAGCCACACGTTCATAGCAGCCATCACATTTAGTCATATGCCCTTTGACTGCATCAAACTGCGGTGCACTATAAGGACATGCCATATGGCAATAACGGCAACCAATACAGACACTTTCGTCAACAACGACAAAGCCATCTTCACGTTTATGCATTGCGCCACTTGGGCAAACTTTAACGCAAGCAGGGTCTTCACAATGGTTGCATGAAATAGAGAGGTAATAAGAAAATACATTTTGATGCCATGCGCCATCTTGCTCTGTCCAGTCGCCGCCTGCATATTCATAAATACGACGAAAATGAACATCAGCGGATAAGTTTTTAAAATCTTTACAGGCGAGTTCACACGTTTTGCAGCCCGTACAACGTTGTGTATCAATATAAAAACCATATTGTTGTGACATACCGGGCTCCTTATAGTTTTGCAATTTCAACTAAGTTAGTATGCTGAGGGTTTCCCTTAGCAAGCGGTGAAGGGCGTTGAGTTGTGAGGACATTAATACACCCGCCTTGGTCTACTTTTTTGCCAAACATATCGGCATCTAACCAAGCCCCTTGGCCCATAGCCGTCACCCCAGGCATGATCCGCGGAGTCACTTTAGCTGGAATATGAACTTCACCTCGGTCATTGAAAACTTTGACCATATCACCCTGATTAATACCACGCGCTTTGGCATCTATTGGGTTAATCCATATTTCTTGGCGGCAGGCTTGTTTTAAGATATCAATGTTGCCATAACTTGAGTGTGTTCTGGCTTTATAATGAAACCCTGTCATTTGTAATGGGTATTTTTTATTAAGGCTATCGGTATGGCTTTCAAAGCCTTCTGTGTAAATTGGTAACGGATCAATCACATCATCTGGTGCTAATTGCCATGTTTTCGCTATCTCAGCTAGGCTTTCAGAGTAAATTTCTATTTTTCCTGAAGGCGTTTTCAGTGGATTAGCTTGAGGGTTATCTCGGAAGGCTTTAAATCCAATGACATGCTCATCTGGGCATTTGTGCTTGAAAATACCCACGGTTTTCATTTCTTCATAAGTTGGCATATCAGGGTAGCGTTCGCGACTTTTTTCACATAAATATTTAACCCATTCGTGCTGGCTGCGGCCTTCGGTGAATTTCTGTTCGACATCAGGGCCTAAGCGTTTAGCAATTTCCGACAAAATTTCATAGATGGGTTTACGCTCAAATTTAGCGCTAGTCGCTGGTTGGCCTAAGATCATGTAAGACATGTTTCCTGCAGACTCGCTAGGAATAAGGTCTTCTTGCTCGGTAGGCATTAAATCAGGTAATAAAATATCGCAATATTTTGCTGATGCCGTCATGAAATGGTCGATACCAACAATCATTTCGCATTTGCTGTCATCTTGCAAAATTTCATGGGTACGGGCGATATCACTGTGCTGATTTATCAATGTGTTACTGGCATAGCACCATAAGAACTTAATGGGAACATCTAATTTATCTTTCCCTTTGATGCCATCGTGAATGGCGGTCATTTCTGTGCCGCGTTCAATCGCATCAGTCCATGTGAAAACGGAAATTTGTGTTTTGACTGGGTTATCGAGCATTGGGAACCATTCAACACCTGAATCATAGGTGCCTTCACGACAGCCTGAATTTCCGCCACTGATACCAACATTACCTGTGATAATGGCTAACATGGCAATTGCTCGAACGGTTTGTTCACCATTTGAATGACGTTGAGGGCCCCAACCTTGAACAATATAAGCGGGTTTCGCTTGGCCTATTTCACGAGCTAACTTAATGATTTTATCTGCTGGAATACCTGTAATTTTAGCGGCCCACTGTGGTGTTTTAGCCACACCATCAGCACCTTGGCCTAAAATATAGGCCTTATAGTGACCGTTTTGAGGAGCAGAAGCCGGTAAGGTTTTTTCGTCATAGCCAATACAGTATTTATCCACAAACTCTTGGTCTACCATATCCTCAGTGATAATCACATAAGCTAATGCAGCTGCAAGTGCGCCATCAGTACCAGGGCGAATAGGTAACCATTCATCTTCTCTACCAGAAGCTGTGTCATTATAACGAGGGTCAATAACTATCATGCGCGCATTCGAACGCTCACGTGCTTGTTCGACATAATAAGTCACACCTCCACCACTCATACGAGTTTCGGCTGGGTTATTACCAAACATCACAACTAGTTTTGTATTTGCGATATCGTCGGGGCTATTGGCTTCTTGAGAACCATACAGATAATTCATACCCGCACGAATTTGCGCAGTACTATAACTGCCATAGCGGCTCAGGAAACCACCACATGAATTCATTAAACGATAGGGAACATTCGAATTGGTGATATTACCGCCATCAACGCCAGTGCCATAGAGAACATGCACCGCTTCATTGCCGTAATTTTGCAAAATATCGCGCAAACTATTACCAACGGTATCTAGGGCCTCTTCCCATGAAATTCGGACAAATTTGCCTTCACCACGTTTACCCACACGTTTCATTGGGTACTTTAATCTATCTGGGTGGTTCATTCTTCTACGGATTGAGCGGCCACGCAGGCAAGCTCTTACTTGATGATTGCCATATTCATCTTCTCCCGTGGTATCAGATTCAACCCAATATACTTCATCGTCACGAACATGGAGACGTAATAGGCAACGGCTACCACAGTTAACGGTACATGAGCTCCAAACGGCTTTTTCTTCAGCGGATGTTGAGTTTTGAGTGTTATCGATTGCTTTTGCATTGAAAGTAAGTGATAAACCGCCTACTGCAGCAAATAAACCGCCTGCAGCGCCAGATTTCACGACATTGCGCCTTGAGATAGGGCTATTTAATAATTTATTTTTTGTATTCATTGATATTAGCCTTTATGACCATATTAAATATAGTGTTATTCAGGGCTATCTTACTCTGACATATTTAGTTTTTTTTGCGCCATATCAACGAAGTTATATTTGCAAAACTGGTAACCTTTTTATAATAAATAAATATTAATGATAATTGATATCATTATAACGTTATGAATAAAAATAGGTTTTATTTTTATTACTCGCGTCTAAAAATTTAGAAATGTTAATATTGAGTTTTGTAGAGAAAATATTTCTCTCGGTAAGGCTATTTTTGGAAAATAGGGAGAAGACTTTTAGTCATATAGTTGGAAAATAATAATAAATTTCTCTAGGATCATTGATTGCTCTGAAAAAACAATAAAATTTATTATTATTTTTTGGAATGAAAAATAAATACAGAATAACTAACTGTAAAGTGAACATCTAATATCCAATTAAGGTGTACTTTTTTATTGAAAATAATTGTTATTATCAGTGTTGGTTAATTAAATTCAATATTGAGAGTGATAGATTGAGCAAAACCTGCTGGTGGCTTACCGACAGAGCGGCTTTTTTGTACTGCAAGTAAAGCGGCTTGATCTAATAAATCATTTCCTGAACTGCTTGCTAAGCGAATTAAACTAATTTCTCCGGTTTGGCTTAATTGAAATTGAATAGTTGCGATACCACGGTTTTTCATTTTTTTTGCGCGGCGAGGGTATTGCTTGTTTCGCTCAACTTCTTGGCGTAGTTTTTCACGGTAAGCATTAATTAATTGGCTATTAGTATCACTAGTCGCATGTTGGTTTTTGGGGCCTTTTATTCCTGCGGATTGAGACGATACAAGGGCTCCAGCCTTTTGTTGTTGTGCGATTGGCAAATCATTTTTAATTTCTGTATTAGCTGATTTGTGAGCGTTTTCAGTTCTTTTAGTGAGTTCTTTGGGCTTCACAGGTTCTTTTGGGGTTTTGATCACCTTTTTTTGCTTTTTAGGCGCAACAATGACGGCGTGTTCAACTATTGGGCTGGAAGCAATTTTTACCTCACTAGGTGTGTCTATAGGAAGGGGGAGCTCTTCAGGTTCTGCAACGTTGACAGCTTGAGTCAATGCGATCGATATAATAGGCGCATCCTGTTGTGCTTGGTTTTTTAAGGATAATGATTGAGCCGTAACATAGGTTAAGTACCCAATAACAAGAACATGAAGTGTTATGGATAGCATAAAAGTGATTAATTTTCGACTCATCATAAAACCTCAATATTCTTTCTCGTTGAACCTAAAGAGGGGAGACCAATTCAGGTATTAAGTAGTTATGTTTGAGTTATGACTCATAAGGTAAAATAACGATTCGAATTATATGTTAATAATTATCAATTGCAAATGATAGTTATTATCAACTTTGGTGGGTGCATATTATAATTTGTTAATATTTTGATTTTTAATGAAATATTATTTATAAGTAAAAAGGCTTGGTGAGTAGCCAAGCCTTAATGAGGTTAATTGTGTGATAAATTAGTTAAATATCATTCTCTATTTTATTTTTTGCAAAAAAAAGAGGATTATTTCGGCGTGTTTATAGGGGTTTTAATATACAAAGAACACCGTGAAGATAAGCAACACGGTGTTCGAATATTTATTAAGAGTAAAATTAAGAGCGTTTAGCTACCGCTTCAGAGATACTTACAGCGTTCTCTCTATTTGCAAACCAACGGACACGTAAAAGGTCATATCCAAGATTAAACGCATAAGTATAAAATAAGAAAAAGACAAAAAAGCCGATTTCAAGTAAGAATGCATCTAAGAATGACATTTGAAGTAAAAACGCCAGCATTGGGACACCCGTGATCACAAAGCTTAATTCAAAACCAACAGCATGAAAAACACGCACTTTGGCTGGGCGAGACCCCTTGGATAAAGGCCAATAACGGTCAAAGGCCATGTTATAAAATAAGTTTAATAGCATTGCCAGCGTCGATAAGACAATAGCCACTGTTCCCATTTGGAAAATTGAGCGTCCTAAAAGCCATGCACTGACCGGTGCAGTTATCGCAATTGCGATGACCTCAAATGAAACTGCATGAAAAATTCGCTCAGTTAATGTTTTTGTATACTTGCTCATAACTACCTCAAAGATATAGAAAATTAATTTTTAGGTAAAAATCGGGTGCAATTATTTGCTATTTTTTATATATATACAAAATGGCAGCCATCGAAAAAAACGATACCTTATGAACTATTCTATAGAAACATTGCGTACCTTTGTGGAGGCGGCATCCTTAAAGTCATTCTCTGCTGCGGCACGTAAATTAAATAAAAGCCAATCAACTGTCAGTACGACGATCAGTGGTTTTGAAGACGATTTGGGGTTTACGTTATTTGATAGGCAGGGGCGTGAATCAACATTGACTTTTGCAGGTAGAAAAGTTTTGAGCTTAGTTGAGGATATTTTATCAGCAGATGAGCGTCTTCAAGCGCTTAGAGTTGAGTTGCTCCCTGATATTGAGCCTAGGTTAAGTTGTGCTTTTTCAGATACCTATCAGCCACCTCATGCTGAGCATATTGTAACAACATTAGATAGGCAATTTCCGCATCTTGAGTTTGAGTTTTTAATTGCAGAAAATAATGCTGTTATCGAAATGATCCAGAACCAACAAGCCCATGTTGGTATGATGGAGTCCCGTACAGAATATCCTGCGGATATTTCTTTTTCTCGTTTACCTATTCAAGGTGAATTAGGTTTATATGTATTAGATAGTCATCCATTAGCTAAAGAGAAAAAAATAACTTATCAACATTTAACGATGACTCGTCAATTACGGCTAAGCAGTAGCAGCCAAATTATTATTAATAGTGAAAAGAACTGGTTTGCACCTAATTATTTATTATTATTAGAAATGGCAGAACAAGGGGCTGGGTGGGCAATATTACCAACATGGTTAGTTAAGCAATTTGGACATAACCGTTTAGTGAGTATTAATTATGATTTATGGCCACGTAAAATTGATGTGGATTTAGTTTGGTCTAAGAATAATCCACCCGGAAAAGCGGGGTACTGGTTGATTAATAAATTGCTTGATAGCTAAAATTAAGAGTATTAATTTTAAAACTCATGAATTTTCGATATATTTTTTATTGTAAAATAGTATTTACTAATTGTAATAAGATATTATCTTGTAAATAAACGTAATATAATTTTCAAAATTGGTTTTATATCGCTAATCTTAACTTAATCAAATTGTTGTTTGAGTTAATTTATTAGAGGATAAAAATGAAAAAATTATTAGTACCTACACTCTTTGCTGTTGTATCTACTATGTCATTTGCTGTTCAAGCAGCTACAACTCCAGCAGCAAGCCAATCACAGAATGCGGAACATAAATTAAATGCTTACGAAGAAATTATGGTAGGCAAAGTATGGACAACGACAGAAGCTTTAGATCAAGATAAAAAAGAAGTTAATGCAGATGATAAACAAGTCGCTAACTTTTTTGGTTTAGCTGAGTATTATCCAGACGGTACATTTAATATGACCACGTTTGATGGAAAACCTAAAATGAAAGGTGACTGGTCATTTGATGAAAATGGCAAAACTCGCTCATTAACAGCGAAAGATGACGAGGGTAAAGTCTTGTTTACTCGTGTTGTTGAAAATGTCACAGTAACCCCAGAAGAATACACATATCGTATTTATCCAGAGCAAGATAATAAAGATAAGTACTTTGATATTGTTCATAAAGTTAAGAAATAATATTTTGTACCAATAGCGCAGTCTAAATATGAATCTTATTTATTCTGCGCTATTAGTGTTTCTGTCGCTTATTTAAAACAAGTCTCAGCCCAACGCGTTAACCCTGCAGTAACGGAACCAAAATCATCCCCACGTACTATCGGAATATTAGGTAATTCTTGGCTAATAGCTTGGTGTAATATTGGGGAGCGAGCACTCCCACCTGTAACGTAAATAGCATCAGGTTTGACCCCGCCTTGGTTGACTGCTTCTTTAACCAATTCAATCATTTTACTTTTTGGTGATTCAATTGATTCCACCATTTGTTCATGGGGAATATTCACTTCTAATTTTTCAGAAATTAATTTAATTTGTGCTAAATAGCTTGAGGCGTCTGATAAAGCAATTTTAGCTTCTTCAGCTTTACGTACTAAGCTATAACCTAATGTTTCATTATAAACTTCTAGTAATCGAGATATTATTTGAGGTTCTTTTGCATCTTGTTTTAAGCGTGTTAACGCTGCCAAGTTTTGTCTTGAATAAAACTCTTTTTGTGCTTCAACATTATTGATAGCAATAGGGTTCCAAAATTGCAGGAATGGCATTTTAATGCCTGATAAAGATTGGCTTTCCATCCCAAAAAGCGGCATCAATTGTTTTAATGCAAGGTAAATATCAAGGTCATTTCCACCCACCCGTTGTCCACTATGAGCAAGTAAGGATTGTGTTCTGTCTTGTGCATTTCTATAAGTGGGCCCCATTTGGATTAATGAACAATCCGTTGTTCCACCACCAATATCAACGACTAGGATAATCTGGTCTTTATTTAATGTTGATTCATATTCAAGCCCTGCGGCTACGGGTTCGAATTGAAAAGTAATATGATTAAATCCTGCGCGTTTTGCCGCGCGATAGAGTATTGATTCTGCTTGTTGGTTCGAGAGTTCCCCTCCACGACCATGAAAGTTAATAGGGCGTCCAATCACAGTATCATCAATAATCTGTTGTAAATTATTTTCTGAGGTATTCTTTATATTTTTCATCATGGCGCAGACAAGGTCTTCAAAAAAACTAATTTGAGTCTCATGTAAGCCAGATGCTCCCAAAAATGATTTAGGGGACTTCACATAATATACATCTCTAGGATCACTTAAATATAAATCTAAAGCGGCTTGCCCAAATACGATGTCTTCAGGCATTAAATCGATCCCTTCATCACGGTTAAATGCGATAGATCTTTTTAAAATTTGCTGCCCGATTTCATTCGAGGGAGCGATTTTACAATGGCGAAATAAATGCTCAGAGACTGATTCTCTTGTCGGTGCGCATAAGGTTGATGGGATATAAACGTTATCGCCTTCTAATGGTAATAATGTGGGGATCCCGTTCTTCATGACCGCAATAGCGCAGTTAGATGTACCGTAATCAAAACCGATAAACATTTCGCCTCCAAGAGTAACTATTTTGAAAAAAGGCTGAGACTTTATATCAAGCAGGGATGAATTACTATTGAAAAATAATTCTATATGAGGGATAGCTCAAAAGGAGATAGTCTGAATTGATCGCATTTTGCCTAGATGCTCTGTTAGTACAGAGTCTCCACGATAAAATGTAATCATCATTAAAGGATTGATTTACGGAATGACAGATATCTAAAGAGAATATAGTTTTTTATGTAATATTTAATTTGAGCCCTTTGATATATTAATGAAATTTTAAAGGGCTCGGAAATATCTTATTTAAACAATTGGGTTTTATATTTACTTAATTATTACAATACTTATTCCAAATAACATTAAAGTCATTATCAGGAAATTCTTTATCATCTCTATCGATTAATGGAATGGAAACAACATTACGGCCATCATTATGAAGATAAGTTTTGACCACAAAACGTTTAAATGAATATGAATTTTGGCTAGTAAAAATAAGTACTTCACCGCATACATAGCCTAGCATACCATGGTCTAAGGTTTCTCTTATCTCATGATATTTAACATTTTTATACTCAGCTGTTTTGGGAAATGCTAAAAAATCTTCAACCGCTTTTTGAGATTTTTCTACAATGTCTAAATCAGGTGTATAGTTACTTACAACGCCTCCTATAAAGGACGCGCCTGCAATTAGGCCAATAACTAAAAATGAAAATATTTTATTTTTCATAGTGTTTATTTCTTATGTTATTATTTTTGAACCTCCCAATGAATGCCATAATATAAAAGTAAATAAAATTTATCACCATAAGCTAAATTTTAATTGATAATTTCACTTACGGAGGTATACTTGGATTACATTTGGGATAATTTACTGTTGCCAATCTAACATAAGATTATTTGAAGTAATATAGGGGGGACACAATGGTAATCAATAAGAAACGAAAAATTACACATTTAAATAAATAGACATTCATAAAAGAATATTTTATCACTACTGTGATAATTTAGTATGTATTAATCCCTGGCGTAATAAAATTAATAATAAAGATAAGATTATTATTTTTTATTCTTCATTATTTTTGCCATATGAATAGCTTCAATGAGCTGAGAGCGATTAATACGAGAGCTATTACTATCTAATAACTTTTGCCAAATATCAATCGCTTGCTCATAATTTGCATTCATAAAGGCATCAGAAGCAACTAGCATTAATGCGGTAATTTCTTGATTATCAAGGCTTAATGCTTTGTTAATTACCGCTCTGACATCTTCGGTTTGCTGTTGACCTGCTTGGTAATATAAAACGGTTGCAATAGCAGAGTATATTTGAGCATTTTCCCCGCCATATTTTAGTGCTCTTTGATAAGCAATCAACGCATTATCATAACTGTTTTGATAAAGATAATATTCACCCAGTATAGCCCAAAGCTCACTATTTTTAGGCGATTGACGAATATCATTTTGTAAGCGTAATAAATCCTTTTGTTCTTGCTGCAATGGTGTGAATGAGAGCAGTGGATCGGATATACGTTGATATTCCTGATAAGCTAATTCAAATCGAGGTGAGAAGAAGTAACCAATAACAACCAACACAATTAATATGGCAAGTAATTTATTAAAATGCCATTGCAGGATAGTCGAGGGTGTTGTTATATCTGGGGGTAATAATTGCTCGGATATTTGTCGATGGCTAAAATTGTTCTCTATAAGTTGCTGTTTTTGTGACCGAGTAAATTTGAAAATGAAATAAAAAATGCCAATCAGAGCAATAGCAGGCAATCCCCAAAGCAGGGCAGTTCCAATCGTTAGCGGTGGGTTATACAGCACGAAATCACCATATCGTTCGGTCATATAGCGCATGATTTGCGCTTTATCTTTTCCTTCTGCAACCATTTTAAAAACTTGGTGGCGCATACTTACTGCTGTGGGGGCATTGGATTCGAGTAAATTTTGGTTTTGGCATTGCGGGCAACGTAACTGTGAGGCGATCTGCAAAGAATACTCTTGTTCTTCAATGGAATTAAATTCCCACACATCAACGATTTGAGCATTGGATATAAAAGAGAAAAATAGGAAAAATAGTGCTAATAGGATTCTAAGCATTTTTTATTCTCCCTTTTACCCAGCTTATTAATAGGCCAAAACACATAACAAACGCACCGCCCCAAATCCATTGAATGCCATCTTGCACGTAAAGGCGTATCGCGTAGCTATTTGTTCCTGTTTTCTCACCTAATACCGCATACCAATTGCGTAACCATCCCCAATATATACCAGGTTCAATCATTAATTGCTGGCGAGCGGTATAAAGGCGGCGCTCGGTGATTAACTGGTGTAATGGCTGGCCAGCTTTGCTAATTTGTATAATAGCCTTTTCGGTCGTGTAATTAGATTTAGCTTCAAGTTGCAGTTCGTTGAATTGGAATTGATAACCGGCGAGTGAAATAGATTGCCCAACAGAAAGATTAACACTCGTTTCGTGGTGGCTACCAATTGACAAGGCAATACCAGCAGCAAAAATTACAACTCCTGTATGAGCGATAAGGGAAGGGAAATGTTGCCGAATAGCATCGATAGGACGTAGCCAAAAGATAAGTAAAATTGCAAATAAAAAGCCACAAGAAAGGGCGATAACAAGTCCTTTAGACCAAAGAAAGAAGCTTAATAACACACTGAGAAGTAGAATTAAAAGAATACGCCATTGGGGTTTAATGCGAGTTTTACTAAGAGGATAAATGGCACTCACAGCCATTATGATTAGCATTAAAATACCAAATGGTAATAACGCTTGGTTAAAATAAGGTGCCCCAACCGATATTTTCCCCCAACCAAATAGCGTGTAAATCATAGGGTAAAGCGTGCCCGTCAGAACAATAAATAATACAGTAGAAAATAGGATTAAAGTGAGTAATAAGTAAAGCTGACGGCGATTCATATTAGTTGGTAAATTATCGATATTTTTAGCTTTCCAACCATATATACATAAAGCCCCGAAACTCAGAAAACTGAACAATAAAAAGAGGGGAGCAGCCCTAACGTTATCCAAAGCAAACGCATGGACAGACATTAAAATCCCTGAGCGTACAATTAATGTGCCTAATAAAGATAAAATAAACGTAAGAATTGCCAGCAATATAGACCAGTGGCGATAGTGCCCAGTTTTGCGTGAGACTGTTAAGCTATGAAATAGGGCAGTTGCACTTAGCCATGGCAATAATGACGCATTTTCAACAGGGTCCCAAAACCACCAACCACCCCAACCAAGTTCACTGTATGCCCACCATGACCCAAGAGTGATACCCAAAGTGAGTATGCACCAACTAGGAACGACAAAGCGCCAACAGAGCCCGGCGATAGTTTGGTTAAATTGCCCGCAAAGTGTAGATGCAAGCGCTAAGGCGGTTACGACCATTAACCCGCTATAGCCTAAATAAAGTAGAGGGGGATGTAATATTAATCCCCAATGTTGCAGCATTGGGTTGAGATCTCTCCCTTCAATAGCGGGAGGAAAAATGCGAACAAAGGGGTCAGAATAAAATACGATAAACAGTAATAATGCCGCACTGATAATGGCAAGAAGCGTTAGTGTGAGAGGAAACACGAGATGAGTTTGCTGGCGATAACGCCATGCAAATAGACAACTCCAAGCTGAGATAAACAGCAGCCAAAGAAATATTGACCCTTCATGGCCTCCCCATACTGCCGCAATTTTAATATATAGCGGCGATAGCCGATGGCTATGTTGCGCCACATATACGACCGAAAAGTCACTTTGAATAAAACTGATAGTTAAACAAATATAAGCAACGAGCAAGAAAAGAAATTGTAAGTAGGTCCAAAGAATATTCCGAGGCATTTGCCTCGGAATATGGCGGAAGAAACCAATAACTCCGAATGATACTTGAAAACAGGCAATACACAGTGCCAATGCAAGGCAGAGAAAGCCAATTTCTGGGAGTATGAGTTCCAATGATTACCCTTATTATTTAGTGAGTTATGCGACGGTCAACTGCCCTGCGTATAACACAAAGAAGCGTAAGCAGAAGACACCCAGTAAGCTTGCACCACTGATAATTAATACTCTTGCTGCGCCTTGTCCTTTGTCCATCCATTTCTTGAATAGAAGTGGAATAATAAAACCAAACCCGACAACACCAATCCAAAACCACCAAGTCCAGAAACCACCGCCTAATGCAGCAATTAATGAACGGATTTTCCCATCGTCTCCTAAAGCTAACCCGACAAAAAAGGCCGCTAATAGGAATATCTCCAACCAAATAACAAAGCTTTCGATACGGTGCAAAAATGCGGTTTCGCCGTTATGAATATTTTTGCGGTAGCGCAATGCGATTGCTATGAGTGATACCGCAATACCTGAAGATATTCCTGAAAATAGGAATAAAGCTGGTAATAATGGATTGTTTAAGAATGGATAAGATTTTAATGCTGAAAGTAAAAATCCGGTATAAGCCCCAAGCAAAACAGCCAAGACTAGCATTACAATATCCAGAGAACGCATCGCACGATTTAGCAGGGTTAATACTCTTGGGATGATGGTAAATTTGGGCAGCCATTTTTGCTGTAAAACAATGAGTTCTTTTTCATAGATTTTAGCTAGCCAAATAACAAGCACTGCCATATACACTTGGAATAACATCACACCCATCGACATAACTGAGGTCGGGCTGTAATGAAACATTAATTTCCAGAACGTCCATGGACGCGTCAAGTGGAGAATTAAGATCAATAACCCAAAGATGATCGTCGTCGGAGCTAAAATCAGTGTTGTGCGCATGAGAGTGCTATCACTGTCAGCCGAAGTGGGATAATACTGGCGCATAAGTACCGCAAGTACCACAAGCCCAGCCGAAATACCAATTAAGAATAAGTAAACCGCAATGGGCCAGTCCCACACTAAGGATTCAAAATGGAAAGCAGAAGCTGTTGTCATTGGCTAACCTCCCCATATTTGAACGGAACCCGATACATTTTGGGGTGAGTACCGAGTGCAATTTTGAATCGATAAGTCGGTTTTTCTTTTAGCATCAACGAAATATCGCTCTTAGGGTCATCTAAATTACCAAAGGTTAATGCTTTGGTCGGGCAAGATTCGACGCAAGCCGGCTGCTTGCCCTTTTTTAGATTCGTTTTACGGCAGAAATCACATTTATCCGCGGTTTTATTGATGGGGTGAATAAACCTGACGCGATAAGGGCAGGCAGCAATACAGTATTGGCAGCCGACACATAAGTCAGGGTTGACATCAACAATCCCTGTCGTTTTATCAATAAAAGAGGCACCAGTAGGGCAAACATCGACACAAGGTGCACTTTCACAATGTTGACAGGAGTGGCGAAAAAAACGGTATTTAACATCAGGAAACTGGCCAATAGGCTCACTACGGATGATAGTTAACCGCGAAACACTTTCTGGGACTTGGTTAACCTCTCGGCATGCATCCATACACGCCGTACAGCCGATGCACAGATTTTCATCGTGCACCATGCCGTAGCGAACGCCATCTATTTTCATGGTGTTAGCTAGCGCATGGCTAGCAACTCCTCCTACCGCCGCCAGTGCTCCTGAGTAGATAATGAATTGACGACGAGAACAACTCATGGCTGCTCCTTACGCAATTTCACCGCTGCTGGGTTGAAATCAGGGTTATTGCGTTGATCTGAGTGGCAGTCGACACATATTTTTACTTTGCCCTTATCAGTCAGCACCTTCATCGTATCTTGTTTCGGATGAAGGTCATGGCAACTCGCGCAGGCTACTTTGGTGACGTGAACATCATGAGGCCAGAACGCTTTTTGCAGCTGCTCCGGTAAGTGACATGATAGACAGACACTGTTTTGTTGCTCAACGGTATACATTGGGTTGTTAAAGCGCATGACATCTTTGACACCTTCACGGTGATCAGGCCCTGGGTTACCGTGGCAGTTGGTACAAGTCACGGGTAAATTATTGTTAGGGTTAACCACTTCTGCGTGAGTGCCATGCATGCCTTCTTGGTCAGGTTTATGGCAGTCTAAGCAGGCTTTGTCAGCGCTGCGTTGCTGCGTGACAACCCAACGGCCTTCTGCATTTTCTTGGGCCATTTGTGGGGTTGCGGATGCGGCTGTTGCCCATAATAAGCCTGTTGCCAGCACCCCAGCAGTTAATAACGAACGTAGTACGCTCATATTCACTCCATTGGTTGTATTGCCCCATTATTTGGGGCAAATCATGGTTATTTGGCTAATAGGTCATTTTTACGAGCTTGGTCATCCCATTGCGGAACCACAGTTTTTAAGAACTCTTGTTTCTCCGCATTGATTTTTTGCATATCTAAACCAATGGCTTGTTGTGCTTTTTCCTTGGTTGAAATATCTGGAATGGCAATTTCATGGGTGATGCCTTTAGAGCCTAACAGGCGAGCGAGTTTGGTACGTGCATCTGCCGCTTTATCCATCGAACCACCTAACATACGTAGGCCTTCATCTGGTGCGTGCATATGAATACCGTGGGAGGCGATAGCTAAATCCCAGCGCCATTGTGCATGGCGAATATCGGTTAAAATTGGTTTCATTTCATCTTCTGTTGCGCCTGCATCCCATGCGGTTTTCGCTTCAAAGTGAGCGCGAACCAATTGGTCTTCCGCTTTGATTTTCATCTCTTGGATAGCGACTTTACGTTCAGCAACCACATCTTGCAGTTGTTGTTTGCTTTGGGTATGGCAAGTGCTACAGGTTTGTTCGAAATTGTCGAATGGATTACCAATTTTATGGCTGGTATACAGTTCGCCTTTTTCGTTTTGCAGTTTTGGCATATGGCAATCAATACAGGTCACGTTATTTTTGCCATGAATACCCGCACTCCAAGTTTCATATTCTGGGTGTTGGGCTTTTAGCATAGGCGCTTTCGACAGTGAGTTGGTCCAGTCAGAGAAACCAATGTTGTCGTAGTAGACTTCCATATCTTCCACTTTGGTGCCGTTATCCCATGGGAATTTCACGGCTTTTTTATCACCAGAGAAATAATATTCTACGTGGCATTGGCCACACACCATGGATTGCTGGTCGAACCGACTGGCTTTATCAAACGGTTTGCCAATCGCTTCCATTGCACGCTCTGCATAAGGGCGTGAAAGCGTTAGCTCTGGTTTACCTTTTGCAAAATCCGCAGAGTCTGTTTTATGACAATCTGCACAGCCTAAGACATTAACCACTTCTGGGCCACCTTTTGCCCACTTACCTTCGAAATAGCCATCTTCGCCATGTTCTTGGATAAGCCTAGCCACATCGGGACTTTTACAGCTCCAACATGCCATCGGAAGCGGGCCATCTTGGGCATCTTTCGGAGCACCAGTTCGTAAGGTTTCACGGACGTCGATGATGGCATAGGCGTGACCACGAGGTTTGTTGTAGTCGCGTGAGAATGGGTATCCAGCCCAGAGAACGACTAAGCGAGGGTCTTCCGCTAATGCGTCTTCTCGGTTTGATTGCTCGGATGTTGCTCGCCAAGAGTGGTATTGATCAGGGTGAGCAGCTTCGAAAGTTTCATTTCGAGCGTTGATGGTAGATGTACTATCTTTAGTCGGAGTTTGAGCATGAACAGAGGTAAAGAGAAATATTCCTGCAACCAGACTCAATAAGCATAGTGCATTATTTCTTATGTTTGCCATAAAAAGGGCCTCGAGTAATTTTAGCCAGTCATCCCTTCATTTTTCGAGTTGTTGTTGTAATGTGACCTGTGACTCGAACTATTTTGGGTATCTTTTTGTTATTTAGGTTTGATAGCAAGCTTTCATCTGCTACCAAGACATTGCCAATTTATATGTGTAACAAAAAACCACACTAAAAATATTGTTTTTGATCAAAAGATAATTTGTAATAAGGAAATAGAATGTGAGGAAATAATAAAAAATAGGTATTATTGAAATTGATATAGTTATTTTTCTGTAGTTTTAAACTGTTACTTTTAATAATTAATTAGTAATGATTCTTATTTTGATATTTGGCGTTATCTGATTTTATTTTATTGATTTTAAAATAATTTTTTTATTTTAAATATTTGAGTGCTGTTTTTAAAATAAAGTTAGAAATGAAAGTTGTTTAATATCAAAAAAAATACAGATATTTTTTTGCTAAATGACATTGCATATACCACTTTAGTAGTAGTTTTGAGCTGGAATTATAATTTAAAAAATTAAAACTTGAGTTTAAATTAATAATACATATTAAAAAAATGTTAATAAATAATTAAAAAGGCCTACTTGCTTATCATTTTGATGCTATTTTTAGCTAATGGCGAGTAAATAACGTAAATGTTGTCATTTCTAGTCGTATACGGGGAATTACCTCTTTTACCTACTTGGTAGTATGTATTTTTATAACCTCTATCGTTAATATTTCTCATAAATACACATATAAAAAATGCGGTTTATCAATACGTTTTAGTTTTTTTGTTGGCAATGTAAAGGAAAAAAACATGGTTGATCTCACCCGTCGGGGAGTATTAACTGGTGCGTGGCGTAGTGCAGCCCCAGTGGTTCGGCCGCCATGGAGTGGTAGTGAAACGCAATTTATCGAATTGTGTACCCGTTGCAATGCCTGTGTTGAAAGTTGCGAAACGGCAATTATCCAACCAGGAGCAGGGGGCTACCCTGTTGTTGATTTTAAGCGTGGTGAATGTACATTTTGCTATGCATGTGCAACAGCATGTCCAGAACCTATTTTCCTTCCAAAACATTCCCAACCTTGGGATATCTCAATTTCGATTGGCCAAAATTGTCTTGCTTATCTTTCGATTGAATGTCGACGTTGCCAAGACAGTTGTGAGCCTGAAGTCATCTCTTTTCGTCCGTCAATGGCCGGTATATACCAGCCAAAAGTAGAAACACCAGGTTGTACAGGCTGTGGTGCTTGTGTCGCAGGTTGCCCAGTTTCAGCCATTACCGTGGAGCATGAACATGCACAGTAACTATCAAGTGTGCAGTTTAATAGTACAAGTAAAAAGTGAACGACTGTCTACTGTGGCCGAAGAAATTAATCAACTTTCTAATTGTGAGGTGGCGTTAAGCGCCCCAGAAAACGGAAAACTGATTGTGGTTGTTGAAGGGCAAGGTAGTAGAACGTTGTTAGATACTATTGATTTAGTACGCGATATTGACGGCGTACTAGATGTTTCGCTGGTTTACCACCAGCAGGAAGAGCAAGGTGAGGAAGATTATGAAACTCAGTCGTCGTAGCTTTATGAAAGCCAATGCGATAGCGGCCGCTGCTGCGGCGGCCGGTATTGGCGCACCAAGCATTGCGAAAGCAGTGGTTGGCCAACAAGAAAGTATTAAATGGGACAAAGCCCCTTGCCGTTTTTGTGGTACAGGCTGTGGGGTATTGGTGGGAACTCAAAATGGTCGCATCGTAGCCAGCCAAGGTGACCCAGAAGCGCCTGTAAACCGTGGTCTAAACTGTATCAAAGGGTATTTCTTACCTAAAATCATGTACGGAAAAGACCGTTTAACGCAGCCAATGTTGCGTATGAAAGACGGTGAATATGACAAAAATGGGGAGTTCACACCGATCACGTGGGAACAAGCCTTTGATGTTATGGAAGAAAAAGTCAAAACCACATTAAAAGAAAAAGGCCCTGAAGGGATCGGTATGTTCGGTTCGGGTCAGTGGACAGTTTGGGAAGGCTATGCAGCATCAAAACTGTTCAAAGGTGGATTCCGTTCTAATAACTTAGACCCTAATGCACGCCACTGTATGGCTTCTGCGGTAGTGGGCTTCATGCGTACTTTCGGTATGGATGAGCCAATGGGTTGTTATGATGACATTGAGCATGCTGACGCGTTTGTCCTTTGGGGCTCAAACATGGCAGAAATGCACCCAATCTTGTGGTCTCGTATCACCAACCGCCGTCTGTCTAACCCTGACGTGCGTGTTGCCGTGTTATCGACTTTTAAACACCGTAGCTTTGAATTAGCGGATAACGGTATCGTTTTTACACCACAATCTGACTTAGTGATCCTGAACTATATTGCGAATTATATTATTCAAAATAATGCAGTTAATCAGGAATTCCTTGATAAACACGTGAATTTACGTCGTGGTGCAACAGATATCGGTTATGGATTACGCCCAACTCATCCACTCGAACAAAAAGCGAAAAATGCAGGTTCTGATGCATCTGAGCCAATGACGTGGGATGAATATAAAGCCTTTGTTGCGGAATATACTTTAGACAAAACTGTAGAAATGACAGGGGTTCCAAAAGATCAGTTAGAAGAACTCGCTAAACTTTACGCAGACCCTAAAACTAAAGTGGTTTCTTATTGGACCATGGGCTTTAACCAGCACACTCGCGGTGTTTGGGCAAATAACTTAGTGTATAACCTGCACTTACTGACAGGGAAAATTTCTCAACCTGGCTGTGGGCCGTTCTCATTAACCGGTCAGCCATCAGCGTGTGGTACCGCTCGTGAAGTTGGTACGTTCTCACACCGTTTACCAGCGGACATGGTGGTTACCAATGAAAAACACCGTGAAAAAGTAGAAGGTGTATGGGGGTTACCTGCTGGGACGATCCCTGAAAAAGTCGGTTTACATGCCGTTGCCCAAGACCGCGCTTTAAAAGACGGTAAATTGAATTTTTACTGGGTAATGTGTAACAACAACATGCAAGCGGGCCCGAATATCAACCAAGAGCGTATGCCAGGTTGGCGTGACCCTCGCAACTTTATTGTGGTTTCTGACCCCTATCCAACAGTAAGTGCGTTAGCTGCTGACTTGATTTTACCAACAGCAATGTGGGTAGAAAAAGAAGGCGCTTACGGTAATGCGGAACGTCGTACTCAGTTTTGGCGTCAGCAAGTTAAAGCACCAGGCGAAGCGAAATCTGACTTAATGCAGATGGTGTTGTTCTCTAAACGCTTTACAACGGATGAAGTGTGGCCTGAAGAGTTACTCGCGAAAAAACCTGAATTACGCGGTAAAACGTTGTATGACGTGTTATTCGCTAACCAAGCGGTAACGAAGTTCCCTGTAAGCGAGTTAGCCGAAGACCAACTTAACGATGAATCACGTGAATTAGGCTTCTACTTACAAAAAGGGCTGTTCGAAGAATACGCTGGCTTTGGTCGTGGTCATGGTCATGACTTGGCTGATTTTGATGACTACCACAAAGCGCGCGGTATCCGTTGGCCAGTGGTTGATGGCAAAGAAACGCAGTGGCGTTATAGCGAAGGAAATGACCCTTACGTTAAGGCTGGCGCGGGTTATCAATTCTACGGTAAACCCGATGGTAAAGCGGTCATTTTTGCATTGCCATTTGAGCCTGCTGCTGAATCGCCAGATAAAGAATATGACTTATGGTTATCAACAGGCCGTGTATTAGAACATTGGCATACCGGTAGTATGACACGCCGTGTTCCTGAACTACACCGTGCTTTCCCTGAATCTCTTGTGTTTATACATCCAATCGATGCGAAAGAGAGAGGTTTACGCCGTGGTGATAAAGTCAAAGTAGTTTCACGCCGTGGTGATGTGACCACGATTGTTGAAACTCGTGGCCGTAATAGACCACCAAAAGGCTTAGTTTACATGGCGTTCTTCGATGCTGCGCAGCTAGTGAATAACTTAACACTGGATGCAACCGATCCGCTTTCAAAAGAAACGGATTACAAAAAATGTGCCGTTAAACTGGAAAAGGTGTAATTGCTCATGCCCCAGAAAGCTAAGTCTCAACAGGCTAAGTCCCAGAACAGTCGTCGTCGCTTTTTACGCGATGTCGCCCGCACTGCGGGTGGGTTGGCGGCTGTTGGTGTGGTGCTGGGGCTTCAGCAACAAACTTCCCGTGCGAGTGGAGTTAAGCTTCGCCCGCCGGGAGCTCTTGATGAAAAAGCATTTGCCAGTGCATGTGTCCGTTGTGGGCAATGCGTTCAAGCCTGTCCGTATGACATGTTAAAATTAGCGACATTGGCATCAGGCTTGGCTTCAGGAACGCCGTACTTTATCGCTCGAGAAAACCCGTGTGAAATGTGTGAGGACATTCCTTGCGCCAAAGTTTGCCCAAGTGGTGCATTGGATAAAGACATTGAGTCGATTAACGATGCACGCATGGGGTTAGCCGTTTTACTCGATCAGGAAAACTGCTTGAACTTTCAAGGGCTAAGGTGTGATGTATGTTACCGCGTATGTCCACTGATTGATGAAGCCATCACATTGGAACTTGAACAAAACCACCGAACAGGTAAGCACGCGCGCTTCTTACCCACAGTCAATAGCAATTACTGCACGGGATGCGGTAAATGTGAACAGGCTTGTGTATTGGAAGAGGCGGCTATCAAGGTATTACCAAGGTCGTTAGCAAAAGGTGAGTTAGGACACCATTACCGCTTTGGTTGGCTGGAGGGTAACAATGGCGAATCGTAAACGTGATGCCGGACGTGAAGCTCAGGCAAAAAAAGGTTGGTGGCAGAGCCACAAGTGGTTGGTATTTAGACGCATAAGCCAATTGCTGGTGTTAGCGATGTTCTTGAGTGGGCCATGGTTTGGGGTGTGGATTTTACATGGTAACTACAGCAGTAGCTTATTGTTAGATACCGTACCTTTGACTGACCCATTAATCACCTTAGAGAGCTTAGCAAGTGGTTACTTACCGGGGATCTCAGCATTAGTTGGGGCTGCTATCGTATTCGGGGTTTATGCACTGTTGGGTAAGCGTATTTTCTGCAGTTGGGTTTGTCCTGTAAACCCAGTGACGGATGCCGCGGCGTGGTTAAGACGTAAGTTTGATTTTAACCAGTCCGCAACGATACCACGCAATATTCGTTATGTATTGCTGGTGGTTATCCTGATTGGTTCTGCTATTACAGGAACCTTACTTTGGGAATGGCTTAATCCAGTTTCATTAATGGGGCGCAGTTTAATTTTTGGTTTTGGCAGCGGTGCATTGGTTTTAGTTGCACTGTTTTTATTCGATTTATTAGTTGTGGAACATGGTTGGTGCGGTCACCTTTGCCCATTAGGTGCGCTATATGGCGTGGCAGGGTGTAAGGGCGCACTAGTTGTTACAGCGGAAAATAAAGAAAACTGTAGCCGTTGTATGGACTGTTTCCACATTTGTCCGGAGCCGCAAGTTCTGCGTGCACCGGTCCTAGATAAACAAGCTCCAGCACAAATATCAGATAAAGATTGTATCACTTGCGGTCGTTGCATTGATGTTTGTTCTGAGGATGTTTTTAAAATAACACTAAGATGGAGTTCGGGAGCAAAATCATGAAAAATCCTGTCCTGAAAAAGACGATCAGCCGTTGGGTGGCTGGAATGGCCTTTGTTGTAAGCAGTCTTGTTTGGGCTGCTAATGGTGTAGACCTGACCCAATCACCAGAAGTATCCGGTACGTCAGAAGGAAGCATTCATATTCCGAAAGAGCAAGAAAGAATGGCATTAAACTATGTGAATCAACCGCCAATGATCCCACATAGTGTTGAAGGTTATCAAATTACCACTAATACTAATCGTTGTTTGCAATGCCATGGTGTGGAAAATTATCGCACCACAGGGGCACCAAGAGTTAGCCCAACGCACTTTATGGATGCAACAGGCAAAGTTCTTGGCGAAGTCGCACCAAACCGCTACTTCTGTCTACAGTGCCACGTGCCGCAATCAGACACGGCACCGATTGTTGATAACACATTTACCCCATCCAAAGGTTTTGGGAAATAAGGGGGAATTATGTCAAATAACAATGATAAGCAAATAAATGATGACAAGCCGAAGAAAAAGGGCTTGTTTGGATTAATCGGCCGAGTATGGCGGTGGTGGCGTAGGCCAAGCCGTTTAGCATTAGGAACCTTATTGCTGATTGGTTTTGTGAGTGGTGTTATCTTCTGGGGCGGCTTCAATACGGGTATGGAAATGGCCAATACGGAAGAGTTTTGTATTAGCTGCCATGAAATGCGTGAGAATGTCTATGAAGAATATATGGATACTATTCACTATACTAACCGTAGTGGTGTTCGCGCAACTTGCCCAGATTGTCACGTACCGCATGAGTTTGGCCCAAAAATGGTGCGTAAAATTCAAGCGAGTAAGGAGCTATACGGGAAAATTTTTGGCATCATCGACACGCCTCAAAAATTTGAAGACCATCGGTTAGCGATGGCGCAAAGTGAGTGGCGACGGATGAAAAATAACGACTCACAAGAGTGTCGTAACTGCCACAATTTTGAGTATATGGATTTCACGGCACAAAAAGGGGTTGCAGCTAAAATGCATGACCAAGCCATCACTGATGGTAAAACTTGCATTGACTGTCACAAAGGAATTGCCCATAAATTGCCGGACATGCGTGAAGTTGAACCTGGCTTTTAATTTAAGGTAATCATTTTATGATGAGTTATACCGATAAATTATAAGTAATGATCAATAAATAGGCTGGTTATGCGTTTGAGTATGATCAGCCTAAGTTATATTTGTGTTAAATCAATATATTTGCTTTTTTAATGTGTATTGTATGATTCTGTCACGCAGCATTTACTAACAATATAATAAATCAGGGTAATTAAACTATGTGGAAAAAGCTTCATCAACTTGCCATCCCAGTTAACCTTTACCGGTTATGTGGGCGTCTAATACCGTGGTTTATTATATTGAGTGTAATTTGTTTAGCGGTGGGGTGGATTTGGGGATTTGGCTTTGCGCCAACCGATAAAGTCCAAAGCCAAAGTTATCGTATTATGTATATCCACGTTCCTGCCGCGATGTGGTCGATGGGCATTTATGCCACAATGGCAATTACTGCTTTTGTTGGTCTTGTCTGGCAACTGAAAGTCTCTGAATTGGCGATAGCGGCAATGGCACCGATAGGGGCGGTATTTACTTTTATTGCCTTGGTGACAGGTGCGACATGGGGTAAACCAATGTGGGGTGCATGGTGGGTATGGGATGCACGTTTAACCTCTGAACTAATTCTATTTTTTCTTTATGTGGGGATTATTGCTTTATGGCATGCTTTTGATGACCGTCGTACAGCAGGAAAGGCCGCTGCGATTTTAGTATTAATTGGTGTGATTAACTTACCTATTATTCATTATTCAGTTGAATGGTGGCAAACTTTGCATCAACCTTCGACGCGTATGCAAGAAAGTATCAACCCAGCTATGCGTACGCCACTACGTTTAGCTATCCTTGGTTACCTATTTCTCTTTATCTCATTAACGTTAATTCGTTTACGTAGTCAATTATTGTTGTTAGAACGTAACCGTCCATGGGTATTAGATATTGTGAATAAAAAAGGACGTCAATCATGACTAGCGCATTTGCATCTTGGAGTGAATTTTGGGCGATGGGCGGCTATGGTTTTTATGTATGGCTGGCGGTTGCGCTGACATTAATACCTATTTTGTTACTCTGTTTGCATACATACATACAAAGAAAAATGATAATAAATGCAATTATTCAACAGCAAGCTCGTGAAGTAAGACAAAAAGCAGCAAGAGCGCGTAGGGAGGGAGTGTGAATATTCGTCGTCGTAACCGACTTTGGTTGATCTGTTCCATATTGGTTGGCGTGGGGTTAACCCTCGCATTGATTCTCTACGCATTGCGCTCAAGTATTGACTTGTTTTATACCCCCGGTGAAATCATCTATGGTAAGCGAGAAACTCAACAAATCCCTGAAGTTGGGCAACGTTTGCGCGTTGGCGGCATGGTGATGCCAGGCAGTGTGGTACGCGATTCTGACCCTGTCTCTAATGCTGTCAATATCACTTTTACGGTTTATGATGCCGAAGGTGAAGTGGACGTCAGCTATCACGGAATTTTGCCTGACTTATTCAAAGAAGGGCAAGGTGTCGTTGTTCAAGGCGAATTACAAGAGAATAATCATATTTTAGCGAAAGAAGTCCTTGCGAAACATGATGAAAACTACACGCCGCCAGAAGTTGAAAAAGCGATGCAGGAAAACCACCGCAGGCCAGCTGCTGCCTATAAGGACAATGCATCATGATCCCGGAAATTGGTAGCGTTTTACTGTGCTTGGCGTTAGGTCTCGCTGTTTTGCTGTCTTTTTACCCGCTTTGGGGAGTAGCACGTAATGATGCACGTTTAATGGCATCATCACGTCCATTAGCATGGTTACTTTTTCTCTGTGTAACAGGGGCATTCCTAGTATTAGTGAATGCCTTTGTTGTTAATGATTTCTCAGTCACTTATGTTGCCAATAACTCTAATACGCAATTGCCGATTTGGTACCGTGTTGCGGCAACATGGGGAGCTCATGAAGGCTCATTATTACTTTGGGTATTATTAATGAGCGGCTGGACATTTGCGGTGGCAATTTGCAGTTACCGAATGCCTCTCGACATTGTCGCCCGTGTTTTAGCGGTCATGGGGATGGTTAGCGTTGGTTTTTTACTGTTTATCATCTTTACGTCAAATCCATTTTCTCGCACGCTGCCCGCCTTTCCGATTGAAGGGCGTGACCTCAATCCATTACTGCAAGACCCTGGGCTGATTTTCCATCCACCATTGTTATATATGGGCTATGTCGGCTTCTCAGTGGCATTTGCCTTTGCGATTGCAGCATTATTAAGTGGTCGGTTAGATAGCTCCTTCACGCGCTTCGCTCGCCCTTGGACGATGGCAGCATGGTTCTTTTTAACGCTAGGGATCATGCTAGGTTCCGCATGGGCCTATTATGAATTAGGCTGGGGAGGTTGGTGGTTCTGGGATCCAGTAGAAAACGCCTCCTTTATGCCATGGTTAGTGGGAACGGCATTGATCCACTCACTCTCCGTCACTGAACAGCGAGCCACGTTTAAAGCATGGTCACTATTATTATCGATTTTTGCTTTCTCATTGTGTTTACTCGGGACGTTCTTGGTTCGCTCGGGGGTATTAGTTTCTGTACACGCCTTCGCCTCAGACCCATCTCGAGGGTTATTCATCTTAGCCTTCATGGTGTTAGTGATTGGCGGCTCTTTACTGGTGTTTGCACTGCGTGGGCACAAGGTACGCTCAAGGGTGAACAATGCCTTATGGTCGCGTGAATCCATGTTATTGGGTAATAACGTTATCCTAACAGCAGCGATGTTAGTCGTGTTACTCGGTACATTGCTACCCTTGGTTCATAAACAAATTGGCCTTGGTACAATTTCTATTGGTGAACCATTCTTTAATACCATGTTTATAGCATTGATGGTGCCATTTGCCTTGTTACTGGGGATTGGTCCACTTGTACGTTGGGGGCGTGACCGTCCTGCCGCTATCAAAAAATTATTAATCATTGCAACGGTATTAACCGTTATTCTCTCTTTTGCCCTGCCATTACTGATGGAAGATAGGGTAGAAGCGCTGACGGTTGTCGGCTTAATGATGGCGTGTTGGATAGCCATTCTTGCATTTGCGGAAATGCGAGTGCGCATCAGTAAGAAAATCAAGCTCACGCCAAGTTACTGGGGTATGGTACTGGCTCACTTAGGTTTAGCGGTAACTATCGTCGGTATTGCCTTTAGCCAAAATTACAGTATTGAGCGTGATGTGAAAATGAAACCGGGCGATAGCATTTCAATTCGTGCTTATACCTTTGTATTTAATGGCGTAAAAGAGGCTGATGGCCCTAATTATCAAGGCGTTATTGGTAGTATTTCAGTGAAAGAGAAAGACAAAGTCATCGGTGTTTTAATGCCTGAAAAACGTTTTTATAGCGTAAGCCGAGCTGTTATGACTGAAGCTGCGATTGATGGCGGTTTTACTCGCGATTTATATGCGGCATTGGGTGAGGAAGTCGCGAAAGATACGTGGACGATGCGTTTGTATTATAAACCGTTTGTTCGTTGGATCTGGTCTGGTGGTGTGTTAATGGCTATCGGTGCGTTATTTTGTTTGTTTGACCCACGTTATCGTCGTCGTAAATTACAAGGGGAAACAGCATGAACCGCAAAGTCTTCTTAATTCCTTTTATTATTTTTGCAGGAATTGCTGCGGTCCTGTTATGGCAATTGATGCGCAATGCGGAAGGGGATGATCCCCGTTTATTAGAGTCTGCTTTAATTGGTAAGCCAGTGCCTGTTTTTCGCCTTGAATCACTTGAAAATCCGGGGCAGCACTACGAATCCGATGTATTAACACAAGGGCAACCTATTTTGTTGAATGTTTGGGCGACATGGTGCCCAACATGCCGTGCAGAACATCAATATTTGAATAAATTGTCTGCACAAGGTGTTCGAGTGGTCGGGCTGAATTATAAAGATAAACGAGATAAAGCCATTGTGTGGTTGCGTGAGTTAGGCAACCCTTATGCCCTAAGCTTATTTGATGGTGAAGGTATGTTAGGCCTTGATTTAGGGGTATATGGTGCACCTGAAACCTTCTTAATTGATGGCAATGGTGTGATCCGTTATCGTCACGCAGGGGCAATGGACGAGCGCGTTTGGGAAAAAGAATTTAAACCCCTTTGGGAGCGCTATAATCAGGAGGCGAACCAATGAGGTATTTATTGGGTTTATTGATGTTAGCGTTAAGCGCAACGGTGACATATGCATCGACAGAAGTGTTTACTTTCGATAATGAACAGCAAGAGCAGCAATTTCGTAAATTAACGGAAGAGCTACGTTGTCCTAAATGCCAAAACAACAGTATTGCGGATTCTAACTCAATGATTGCACTGGATTTGCGCCAAAAAGTGTATGAGTTAATGAAAGAAGGCAAAAACCGCGATGAAATCGTTGATTATATGGTTGCTCGCTATGGTTACTTCGTCACTTATAACCCACCACTGACACCGCTCACGGTGATGCTATGGGGGTTACCGTTTGTTGCGATAGCGGTAGGCGGCTGGATCATTTTTGCCCGTTCTAAAAAACGCGTTAGATTAAAACAGGTTGAGCAGGGTGATGAGGAAGCATTGCCTGAGGCCTCTCGTACCAGCAATTGGGTTTATTTACCCGGGTTTATCATCGCATTAGGTGTTGCGGGTGGGGCTTATTATCAGGTAGGCAGTTACGAGAAAGTGGCAGATTGGAATAATGCCTACCAGCAAGCTCCTGCTTTGTTAGATAGAGCGCTAGATCCATCTGAGCCGCCACTCAATAATGCGGAAATGGAACACCTTGCTTTAGGGTTACGCACTCGATTGCAGGAAGACCCGCAAAATGTCGAAGCGTGGGAAATGCTAGGCCGTATTGGTATGGTGTTGGGAAATGCGACTATGGCAACCGATGCCTATGGCCGCGCTTATCGCCTAGCCCCTAAAAATGAAAATGTAGTGATGGGATATGCGGAGGTTTTGACGCGTTCTTCTGACCCAGAAGATAACCGCCAAGGTGCAGAGCTACTTAAAAAGGTCATTGCTGAAGACCGTACCAATGTAAAAGCATTAAGTATTTTTGCATTCAATGCATTTGAGCAAGAGCGTTATGCAGAGGCCATCTCGGCTTGGCAAATGATGTTAAAACTACTGCCTGAGAATGACCAACGTCGTCCTATTATCGAGCGTAGTGTTGAACAGGCACTGATGATGGTACACGAAAAGAAAGGGCTGCCAGCGGATAAGTAATTTTTTTCTCTAATCGCGTTATACAGGTGTTCTCCTGTATAACGCGACTCTTCAAAATATAAATCTACAGTTTGAATTGCTTCGGTTTATTAAAGAATATTGATACTAATTCTTTTAACATAGTTTGAGTTTATAACTAGATAAAAGGAAGCAATATGTCAACTCAACCAATGCGTAATTCTCATCTAACGAATATCTCTCATCCAATCATTTCAAATTTGAATCGACTTATATTAGATAAGGAAGTTAAAGCTAAGCTTGTGAATCAGCAGCAAAAATTAGGTCGATTTGTTGATAATATTAAACAAAAAAAACAGATTGACCTGACAGGGTCAAAAATTCCCATTCGGCTACCCACGTTAAGGCATGCCTATTCAGAACCTTCAAAGATTCATCAAAAAAATATATCAGGGGCATTGGTATTAAATCGTTCGAATTCGGAACCAAGCAATCTAAATCGCGTCCACAGAACGCCAGTTAAAAAGGGTGCGTTAGCTAGAGCTCAACCAAATTACCAAATAAATCAGACACCAAGAAGTCTACAATATATTCAAAAAGCAAAAGACGACAAAATTGCTGCATATCAATCACTATCCGATACGACTAAAAGTTTTCTCAGAGGAAAACTCAGCTATAAAATTTTGGTAACCTTCAAAAAAGGGCTAGATGGTAAGGAAACAAAACAATTCATGGTCGCCTATGAAGAGTTCAGACAAGGCGTCAGCGATAAAGAAAAGGAGGAATATCAACAGAACAAATTGAGCGGTTTTACACCGGATAACCGATTTCAATTTACCAAAACGGTTTGGATTGAATTGGATAAACTCATATTAATTCCAACTAAAGAAGAGATAACTAAAATAGTGGCTAACACAAAATGGTCTCATCTAAATCGTTAGGTCTAGATGGTTTATAGATAAATAATTAGCTTATTATTTGCTTTAATTTCAGTCTATTGTCGTAAGAGTAGAGATTTAATCAATAGATTGATTTTTATTGGTAATTGTTTGTTTTTTAGTTCATTACATGTAGAGGTAGGTCCTACTTAACATTAATGGTGAAAATTAATAACATCCATCCTCCAAATAAGATACAATTTCGCGCTATAAAATTCGTACTCAGATGACGGAAAAACGTTGCACCTGCACACTTCAATCAGACAATTTGCTGCCTACCTTGCATTATTGGCTGTGGCTATGCTGTTTATTGCTCCATTGTTCTCTAAATCGATGAGGCTGATGGAACACTGCGTGAGCCCTAGCTCTAATAGTGTAGTTGAGCATTTATCAATGGCAGACCAATCGAGGCATTCGCATCATAGTATGCCAATGCCTGAAAATTGTGACGTTTCTACACCAATGAATCATATGTTAATGACGGGGATGGGGCAGTCTCCGATGGAAGACATTGCATGTGGTTACTGTCAGTTATTGGTCCACTTTCCATTTCTTATCTTATTTATTGCTGCGGTTATTCGACAACTCGCCACGCTGACTCTATTTGTTCCTTTTGAGCGCTACGTTCACATTTGGTTATTTAGACCATGGTCATTACATCTCGCTAGAGCCCCGCCTATTTACTGATGTCTTAGCATGATAAATCTTACAAATTAATTTAATTGCTATTCTTGCCTTTATTGTCCAAAGCGTTTTCGTTCATCTTGAATTTCTTTGATTTTTAAGAGGTTCACCCATGGGTGCTGAAAATGTATTTGCAAGCTAAGAGGCGAAAGCAGCGTACCTATATTCTAAGAAACAGGTAAAAAATGAACACACACGTTTTTAAAGTGGCTCCTATTGCAACGCTGGTTATTAGTGCGATTTTTACAGCGCCTACAGTCGCTAAAACTGAAATCAACCAAAGTCCAATCTCAAATAACTCAGTGATGATTGTTACTGCGCCAGTCGATTCACCATTGACTATTACGACATCCCCTAAAACACCAAGGCAGCCCGTCCCTGCGAGTGATGGTTCTGATTACCTTAAAACGATCCCAGGCTTTTCACAGATACGTAACGGTGGAACTAACGGAGATCCGGTTTTTCGTGGCATGTTTGGGTCTCGTTTGCGTATTTTAACCAATGATAGTGAAATGTTGGGTGCATGCCCTTCTCGTATGGATGCACCGACTTCTTATATTTCACCGGAAAACTTTGATGTATTAAATATGATTAAAGGGCCACAAACTGTTTTATGGGGGCCTGGGAATTCAGCAGGAACAATCCGGTTTGAGCGCGAAAAACCGCTATTTACTGAAGCAGGTATTAAAGGCAACGCAAGTGCCTTAACGGCATCTAATGAGCGTTGGGATGGTAATGCTGATATTAGCTTAGGTAATGAAACGGGTTATGTTCGTGTTATTGGTAATAAATCACGTTCAAATGATTATAAAGATGGCAATGGTGATAAGGTTCCCTCTAAATGGGATAAGTGGAACGCTGATATTGCTATCGGCTGGACGCCAGATGAATATACATTATTAGAATTAACCGCTGGTAAAGGCGACGGCGAAGCTCGTTATGCAGGGAGGGGAATGGATGGCTCTCAGTTTAAACGTGAAAGCTTAGGCTTACGCTTTGAAAAGAGTAATATCGGTGATGTTTTAGATAAAGTTGAAGCAAATGTTTACTACAATTACGCCGATCATATTATGGATAATTACTCGCTTCGTACTCCATCAGGCGGTGGAATGGGGGGCGGGCATATGGGGCATGGAGGCCACGGTATGATGAATATGCCAATGAAAATGCGAGTTGACCGTGAAACCATGGGCGGCCGTACCATGGGAACATGGTTATGGAAAGACTATGAACTGCGTGCAGGGGCTGACATGCAGACCAATAAACATCGTAAAAACAATAATAATAGCTGGAAAAAAGATGCACAATTCCAAGATTATGGTGTCTTTAGTGAGCTAACTTGGCATGCGACTGAGCAAGGTAAAGTTGTTAGTGGGGCTCGTTTAGATCGTGTGATAGTTGAAAATAATACAGGCGTAGGCTCTTCAGGGCGTAATACGGTGATGCCAGCGGGCTTTGCGCGTTATGAGCATTCTTTATCTGATACACCTGTTATGGTATATGCCGGTGTCGGCTATACCGAACGTTTTCCTGATTATTGGGAGTTGTTTTCGCCTAAACTCGGACCAGATGGTAGCAATAATGTATTTGATAAGTTAAAAACTGAAAAAACGACTCAGTTAGATATTGGTGCTAAATATAGCCATGAAGATACTAATGCATGGGTTTCTGCATATGTGGGGCGTGTTGATGATTTTATTCTCTTCCGTTATAGCGCAGTAAATCCACGAATGAGTCAGGTGGAAAATGTGGATGCGTTAATTATGGGCGGAGAACTTGGTGTTGCCCAAAAGCTCAGTGATGAGTGGAAAGCGGATGCAAGCCTTGCTTATTCATGGGGGGAAAACCGTACAGATGGAAAGGCATTACCGCAAATGCCACCGTTGGAAAGCCGATTTGGTTTATCGTGGGAAAAAGGCGATTGGACCACGACAGGCTTAGTGCGTGTTGTGAGCCGCCAAAATCGTGTTGCCATTAATGATGGAAATGTAGTGGGTAAAGATTTCAGCAAAAGTGCGGGTTTCACGATTTTTTCATTAAATACAGCGTATAAAATTAATGAAAACATGAAATTAAGCGCAGGTGTTGATAATCTTTTTGACAAAACCTATAGCGAGCACCTTAATTTAGCGGGGAATAGTGGTTTTGGTTATTCATCCAATGTGCCAGTGAACGAACCAGGAAGAAACTTCTGGGCAAAAATAAATGTGACTTTTTGATTATTAGACTAGCATCCCATGCAATTTTGTATGGGATGCTGGCTGGTTATTAAATAGGCGCTTGTTAAATAATAACGGGAATATAATAATTTAGTTCTTGAATGAAGTTGCGTGAATCATTAATGAATGCCTCATAAGAGGGTTTAGATTTTAGGACATATTGTTCCACATCAGGCCCTTCTCCACGGACGATATCCATTTCAGCAAGTACTTTTCCATAAGCAGTATAGATAATATCATTATAATCTATACCATGAAGGCTACTAGTAATTTTGATTTCTAAGTAATTTCCAGAGGGTAACTGTAAGTTTGTTGCTTGCGGAAGTTCGATGTCTACATCTTGTTCATCTAGAGCCGTGGTATATAGGAAGTGCCCTTCTGCGTTAGCGCTTTGGTCAATACCATGGATAGCATATAGATGCTGAGTGACATAAGGGTTTTTATCAAAAAAAGCCATCCAATAGTACCGACGCAACTCATCCGTTTTTAGGTTCCATTCATTAATATCTTTAGTGTAACGATGTTTAGTGCCAAGTAAATTGATTGCCGGTAACTGGGTCAATTTAACACTCACGTTGAGTTCTTTACTCTCTCGTAGCGGTAAACAGAACCCTTCAACTTTCCAGCCTTCTCGTTTTCTATATTCAGAAGGTGTCAGATTAAATTGCTTTTTAAATGCACGACAAAAAGTTTGTTGTGAGTCAAAACGGTATCTTAGAGAAATATCCATTATGCTGTCATTTGTTAGTCGTAATGCGACAGCAGAACAAGAAAGACGTCTTGCTCGGATATAGGAGCCAAGAGCGAGCCCTGTTTGGTTTTTAAATAGGCGCTGAAAGTGCCATTTTGTGTATCCTGATTTATCGGCAACAGTATCTAGGGATAGGCGTGATTCTAAATTTTGTTCTATCCAGAGAATAATTTCCCTGATAACGCTTTCTTGTAGCATGATTATCCTTTCAGGTCTCTTTACTTACCAATAAAAATAAGAAGCCATATAATAACTTTGTGCGATGAGTGGCAAGTATTCATAGGTGCTCGTAATAGGATAGCATGCTAACTGACAATTTTATTAAAAAGATGTGAAGTTAAGTAAGTTTTGAGAGGGTGAGGGAGTGAATACTAAAATACACCTATTTGGCGTTTACATAATTTGTCTAATTTTTACATGCTGTGTATAGACTGAAAGTAATGAATATGGCATAAATGTAGAGGAATGATTTTATTTACATCTAAAACAAACTGTTATAGCAATCTATTTTAGAGATTCAAAATAAGAGTGATATAATGTAACTTACTAACCTTGAAAAGTACTTTTCCCCTATAAGTGTATTATAAATCATCTTATTTTTATAATCTAAAACTAATCTTGTAACTTCGACTAATAAATAAAAAAAAACGTCTTTTTTTATGATGGGGAAATTTTTTCTTTATTATAATTGCGTTATGGAAACTTATTGATACGCATGAATACAAAATGTCACGAATTTCCTAAGGTTATAACATTAAATTTGGTAATATGATTTTATCAAAATGAAAATGTAAGCTAAAATCTAGTTAAACTGGAAATACAATTTTTTAGTCGTTGATAGACGATAATCTAGTTTCTATATCGCTTAAATTTTACATTTTATGTGATGAGCGTCACAACGAAAATGAAATAATGAAACTGATTTAATCTAGTTATATCATCTGGTTATCTAATTTTTTATTTTAATTTCATTGTTGGATTATCTTAAATTGACTTGTTTAATTAGGATTTTATTATTTTAAGTCAATTTATAAATTTATGGTTGGTGATAATTTACGCACCGGTTAATAATATTCATTTTAATATTTAGTAGAGGTTATTATGGGCAAGGAAAGCATTGCTAAAATGCTAGGGATAAAAATCCGAAAACAACGAGAAAACCATAAAATATCGATAGAAAGAATGGCCAGCTTAATCGGTGTAACAGAAGAAGAAATGAATCGATTCGAGACTGGAGAAAGTTGTATTGATGTTGATTCATTATTTCAATTTGCTTATCTTTTCAATGTTGACCCTACGTCTTTTTTATATGGCGTTGTTAATATAAATGGTGGTACATATAGCTCATTACATTGATTATAAGTGAATTAAGTGTGTTACAAACATCATTGTATTATTCACCAGTAAAATAATATTGCATGTTACTATTAGAATTATCTTTATATTTTCAGTAATCAAATATATCCATAGGTATTCAGCTGTTTTATGACTTTATCAGTTAGTTTATTAGCGCGACTCCATTGATTAATCTTAGCTAACTTTGTGTTGCTAGCGAGTTTTAAAATAAATTGGTCGAGTTGCTCTACAATAAAATTATTTTGATTAATCTCTTGATTTTTCTCATTAAAAGAGATTTTTTTCGCTACTTCATATCGGTTATTGCATTGTTTTAAAGACAATTTGTCTGAGATCTTTCCTGTATTGAAAAAGATTTCAAATGAAATCAATAACCCGCCATCTTGGCGAAAATTGATCATCAACACATCGCCATCAGCTCTTTTCATAAAAGGATGTGAGTATTGAATTGCCGGGTTTGAAAGTAGAACATCAGGCATTAAAGATAACAATAATTCTATATTTTTTGTGATAGTGTTTCGTAATATATTGAATGGTAATTGATTTTCAGTCTCACATATTCTATGAGTTGTGAGACGTAATAACCCTGTTTCTAAGCCATGTTTAGACATTAAAGCGGTTTTTATTTGACTGAACTGGTTATCAAAGCTAAAAGGTTGGTTATAACCAATGAATACACCATGCCGCGCCGCTTCCTCTAGCACTTCCTTTAGTTTGATTTCATTATAGTTGGGGATGTCATTTAATAGGATATCTTTTCCTGCAATTACAGCAGTATGAATCGCAAATTTGAGTAACTCATCACTGCAAGTGGATGTCATGATGATGCAATCGACATCATCATGGTTGATCAACTCTTCTATCTTTTTCTTTTGGCACATAAAGTCAGTCATAGAAGGGAGTGATGGGGACAACTGGCAAATTGACTTTAGCTCACTATGATGAGCGCAACATTTTATCGCATCGATATAAAGTTGGTTATAAGGTGTTGTACCGATTAAGCCTATACCAGAGCGATTAAGGGACGTGACAGAATGTTGTTCCTCAAGTAAGCGAAGATGCCCGAGTAAATAAAGAAAGTGTGTATTTAACATGCTTAGCCCTTATTATGGTTTTATCTGACACGAGAAATAATCCCAACATAGCAGGACGAAATAATAATTTCATTTGATTGTATTTTTGGAATTTGTATTTTCTGATGAGATTCACAAATCCAAGAAAAAGATGAAACTTAATTAACATTCAATAAATACGTTTATGTTAATGAGGGAGAGGATTGGAAGAGGCTCTGAATTAATGGAGGTGTTTAATTACAGAGCCGTATAACTTAGACTAAGCTGCTACCCTGACGGTAGGCTAATGCAACGGTCAGTGATTGTGCTAAACATAAGGTGGCTGATTGCGAACGAAATGCATCTACTTGGGCTTCTTTGATAACAAAACAAACATCGCTAAAACTTGCCAAAGGGCTGATTTGGCTGTCAGTAATAACGATTTGCTGCGCACCTGCTTGGGCCGCCTTCTCACTTACCATGACAGTTTCCGAGGCGTAAGGCGTGAAACTGATTGAAATAACGACGTCATTTTCACTGATCCTGCTGATCTGTTCCTTGAACATTCCGCCAAGCCCATCAATAAGTACTGGGCGACATTCCAAATGGCTAAGAGCGTAACTTAAATACGTTGCAACGCTGAATGAGCGACGCAAACCGATAATATAGATATTTTGTGCATTTGCTAATAACGATACGGCTTTTTCGATATCTTCAGCAGGGGTTCTGGCTGCCATTTGTTGTAAAGCTTGGGCGTTAGAATGAGCGAACTCCTTCAAAATTTGGGAAGGGTCATCTCCCAGTTCTTGGGAGCCGTCCATTTCACGAAACATGCGGGCTCTATCTGTGTAGCTGGCCGTTTCTTCAACGAGGTTCATACGAAACAATTGTTTCATTTCATTAAACCCACTGAAATTAAACGCATTTGCAAAGCGGATCAGAGTCGAAGGCGGAACCTTAGCCTCTTTCGCAATGACGGCAACTGTATCAAATGCGACACTATTCGTATTATCTAACACATAGCGTGCTACTTGCTGTAGCCGTTTACTTAATTCGTCATACCTTGAGCGAACTTGCTCTTGAAACTCATTTAAATTTGATGCACTTGACATATACCCTCCAGAATTTGGCTCTAATTGTAGTTGTTTTACGGCGTTAGTCGAATCTTTTTGAAACACTTAGTTCATATTTAAAAATTTTCTTTTTTTAGGATCTTAAAATAATTTGAATTTGGGATAATAAATTGAACAGCTTACATCAATTTTTTCTCTTATTTTCTTGATGGAAAGAAAGCCATGTTTAGCCCAATACAAAGGAAAAATAGCCAATAAATAAGTGATGGACATAAGTTTAAAATAGGTGTTTTTTAGCCGCGATTAAAAATTTCATAAAAACTTTGTCTAGATCACATAAATTGAATGTTATTTCAAATTTAGTTGTAAATGAAACAAATATTTCATATACATTGAGTAACAAGGTAACTCTGTCAGCTAAAGAGAGGCAACATGGAACAGATTCATAATTTCATTGGTGGTGAGATAGTATCCAGCAAAAGTGGGCGTTTTGCACCGGTATTCAACCCAGCAACGGGTGAGCAAATTGCTCAGGTTGTACTTAGCAGTGCCGATGAAACAAAAAAAGCAATTGAGATTGCGAATAAAGCATTCCCTAAGTGGTCAAAACTTTCCCCTTTGAAACGTTCCCGGATCTTATTCAAATTTAAAGCATTGCTGGAAGAGAATATGGATGAACTGGCTCGTTTAATTTCAAGAGAACATGGTAAAGTTTTTTCTGATGCGGTAGGTGAATTAACGCGTGGTTTGGAAGTCGTTGAATTTGCATGTGGTATCCCTCACTTACAAAAAGGTGAGCACTCAGCCAATGTTGCTACCGGTGTTGATAGCCACTCATTAATGCAACCTCTGGGGGTATGTGCGGGAATTACACCATTTAATTTCCCAGCAATGGTACCGATGTGGATGTTCCCAGTGGCTATTGCAACAGGCAATACCTTTGTTTTAAAACCATCAGAAAAAGACCCTTCTTTAGCATTAGGATTAGCTAAATTATTAAAAGAAGCAGGTTTACCTGATGGCGTATTTAACGTTGTTCAAGGGGACAAAGAATCTGTCGATGTGCTCTTAACCGCGCCAGAAGTCCAAGCCGTTAGTTTTGTTGGTTCAACACCTATTGCTGAATATATTTACACGACGGCATCTGCTCATGGCAAACGCTGTCAAGCACTCGGTGGTGCAAAAAACCATTGTATTTTAATGCCGGATGCGGACATGGGGCAGGCGGCTAATGCCATTATGGGCGCGGCATTTGGTGCAGCGGGCGAACGTTGTATGGCATTATCTGTAGTCTTAGCCGTCGGTGATGAAACAGCAGATGCGCTCATTGCTAACCTGAAAGGTCAAATTGCTAAAATGTCCGTCGGGCCAGGTATTACGCAAGGCAAAGAAAATGATATGGGTCCCGTCATTTCAGCACAGCACAAAGCTAAAATCTGTGACTATATTACTAGCGGTGAAAAACAAGGTGCGACGTTATTAGTTGATGGCCGTGATTTTAAAGTGAAAGGCTTCGAAAATGGTTATTTTGTAGGACCAACATTATTTGATAATGTCACTCCTGAGATGGACATTTATAAAGAAGAAATTTTTGGACCTGTCTTAGCCGTAGTGCGTGTTCCAGACTTCGAAACGGGTTTGAAACTAATTAACCAACATGAATATGGAAATGGAACGGCTATTTTCACCCGTGATGGTGAAACGGCTCGTGAATTCCAAGAAAATGTCCAAGCTGGAATGGTTGGGATCAACATACCGATTCCAGTACCGATGGCATTCCACAGTTTTGGTGGTTGGAAACGTTCTATTTTTGGTCCATTAAATGTACATGGAAATGATGGTGTTCGCTTCTATACTCGCATGAAAACAGTCACTAGTCGCTGGCCTGCAAGTGTTCGCTTAGAACACCATGAAAGTAGTTTCACAATGCCAACCATGGAATAAACGGAGACCCGTATGAATAAGCAGAAAATGACGACCGCTCAGGCGTTGGTTAAATTTCTAAACCAACAATATGTTGATGTCGATGGTGAGCAGTATCCGTTTATTCAGGGAGTATTTACGATTTTTGGCCATGGTAATGTTGTAGGTTTAGGTCAGGCGCTCGAAGAGGCGCCTGGGCATCTACGTGTTTATCAAGGTTGCAACGAGCAAGGCATGGCACATATTGCGACAGGCTTTGCCAAACAAAAAAAACGTAAACAAATTTTTGCGGTTACGTCCTCTGTTGGCCCAGGTGCTGCGAATATGATCACAGCTGCCGCAACAGCTACGGCGAATCGCATTCCACTGTTATTACTACCTGGCGATACTTTTGCAACACGTCAGCCCGACCCAGTATTGCAGCAAGTCGAACAATACGGTGATGGGACTATCAGTACTAATGATTGTTTTCGCCCAGTTTCACGTTATTGGGATAGGGTTTCACGGCCTGAACAACTGATGGCGGCGATGGTTAATGCCATGCGGGTGTTAACTGACCCTGCGGATACTGGCGCGGTAACCATTTGCCTACCTCAAGATGTTCAAGGCGAGGCGTGGGATTACCCCGATTATTTTTTCCAAAAACGCATCCATCGTATTGAACGTAGACCACCGACAACGGTGAGTATCGAAGAAGCCGTTCATCTGATCCGCAGTAAGAAAAAACCATTGCTCATCTGTGGCGGTGGCGTACGTTATTCCGAAGCTCACGAGGCATTTTTACAGTTTGCTGAAGATTACCAGATTCCATTTGGTGAAACTCAAGCGGGTAAAAGTGCCGTCGTTGCCAGTCATCCCTTGAATATGGGTGGAATTGGCACTACAGGTGGGTTAGCCGCAAACTTGTTAGCTAAAGAGGCTGATTTAGTTATTGGTGTTGGCACCCGCTTTACTGATTTTACCACCGCATCTAAATCTTTATTTAGTCATCCAAATGTAACCTTCTTAAATATCAATGTTGCGGAATTCGATGCAAGTAAGTTAGATGCTTTGAAAGTTGTTGCAGATGCCAAAGAAGCACTTCAAGCACTGGATATAAAGCTGAAAGATTCTCACTATAAAGCTCAGTGGGGGGATGAAATTCAGCAGTCTAAACAACAGTGGAAAAATGAGCTGGAGCGCTTGTTTAGTATACAGTATCGGCCATTAGATTTTGTCCCTGAAATTGCAGGCCATCTTGATGATAAGCTTGAAGAATACCGTAAAACGCTAGGTACAGAACTGGCACAAACACGGGTACTAGGCTTGATGCAGCAATACATGGAAGACGATGCCATTATTGTGGGGGCAGCAGGTTCATTACCGGGAGATTTACAACGTATTTGGCTACCAAAACAGCGAGATACTTATCATCTTGAATATGGTTATTCATGCATGGGGTACGAAATTGCCGCCGCTGTTGGTGCTAAAATTGCAGCGCCGAAACAACCAGTTTATGCGATGGTCGGAGATGGTTCTTATTTAATGCTACACAGTGAATTACAAACCGCGATTCAAGAGAACATTAAGATCACCATCTTATTGTTTGATAACGCGGGATTTGGTTGTATTAATAACCTGCAGATGAGCCAAGGCATGGGAAGTTTTGGTACAGAGAACCGACATCGAAACCCACAGACGGGGTTGATGGATGGGCCGTTAGTGAAGGTCGATTTTGCTAAAAACGCAGAAAGCTATGGCTGTAAAAGTTATCGGGTACATGATGAGGAACAATTGATTGCCGCACTGAAAGACGCGAAGTCCCATTCGGGCTGTGTATTGATTGATATTAAAGTACTTCCGAAAACAATGACCGATGGTTATGAAGCTTGGTGGCGCACAGGCACGGCACAAGTTTCTAAAAAGCCTCAAATAGTTGCTTCCGCTGAAAAAATTAAACAGATGGTTGAAAATAAAGTTCGTCTTTATTAATCAACGTGTTGGGGTAGTGCTTTGTATTATCGTAATAACTCGACGGTGTTTTTACCGTCGAGGAATGTTCTTCGTTTTCTTAATGAGTCAGATGTAATTAAGTAGGGTAGTTACTGGAAATTTAGCAAGGATTGCTTTGGTGTTAATTTACATAGTGGTTACCACTTGTGGCTCTATATTCGTCATACTTCAAGTTGTATGGGGAATGCTCTGCGCTACCCACCCACGCAACTCGAATCATTTGGATTATATACCCAGCTTAGGCTGGGTTTTTTTATGGTTTTAATAGTTTAAAAATAATTTAATTGAAATATATGTTTTATTTCGAGAGGAAGGAAGAGCAAAAAAAGAAGTTATGGAGAACTAATGTGCCAGCAAACACAGACTTTATTGTTAAATGCTGTTCGCTTACATTGTCAATTTGTGATCTGAATAACACTAAAAATACACTTTAATATAACATTTGTTATCTAGAGCCCAAAAATATAATTTTCAAAAAATTATAAATTGAAATGAATGTTTTATTTGGTATATTTCGTAATATCCAAATAGTGGATTTAAGGTATCAAGGAGCATTTGAATGTTCAATATAGCACTATTCGGCGCAGGACGTATCGGACAGGTTCATGCTGTTAATATTGCCGGCCATAAAGAAACCAAACTTTACTCTGTTATCGACCCTTACCAACCCAATGCGGTTGCCTTGGCTGAAAAATACCAAGCCAAAGTTCAGACAACAGAAGAAGCAATGCAAGACCCTAATATACAGGGTGTTTTAATCGCTTCAGCCACAGATACTCACGCTGATCTAATCGAACTAGCAGCCAAACATAAAAAAGTGATTTTCTGTGAAAAACCTGTTCACCTCGACCTTGAGCGTGTGAAGCAGTGTTTAAAAAGCGTAAAAGAACATAACGTTCCACTGTTTATTGGTTTTAACCGTCGCTATGATCCTCAATTTCGCCACTTGAAAAATTTATTCCAACAAGGCGCTATTGGTAAAGCAGAATCTTTAATTATCACATCTCGTGACCCGTCACCACCACCTGCAGAATATGTTAAAGTCTCCGGTGGTATGTTCAGAGATATGACTATTCATGACTTTGATATGGCGCGCTTTATGATTGGCGAGGAGCCTTGCTCTGTCTACGCACAAGGCAGCAATGTTGTTGATCCTGCGATCGGCCAAGCTGGTGATATTGATACCGCGTTTATTATCTTAAAATTCCCATCAGGCGCAATGGCGACCATCTCTAACAGCCGTCGTTCAGGTTATGGCTATGACCAACGCATTGAATTACATGGTGAAAAAGGATTATTAACGGCTGGAAATATTAAAGAGAATAGTGTTGCGCTGTTAAGTGAAGTTGGGTGCTTATCGGCCAAGCCAGAGTATTTCTTCTTACAACGTTACCACGAAGCATACCAAGCGGAGTGGCAGCATTTTGTTGATATCTTAGCTGGTCGTGCGGAGTCTGAAACGACAGGGACCGATGGTGAATTGGCTTTATATCTTGCAGACAAAGCACTGGAGTCACTCAAAACAGGTAAAGAAGTTAAATTGTAATTAATGCGGTAATAATATTTAACTTGATTATAGACTTGCGGTTAAAAATTAATTTTTGGCCGCAATAGTAAATATATTCATTTATCAATGAGTATATAAAATACTGACCTTACATTTTATTTAATACTCTTTAGGCTTTCAATATTCCGAGATTAATTGAGGCTTTTTATAATCTTACTTTCTTTAATTTAACTGATGTATTTATCGTTTTAAATTTGCGAAAACTATTTTCAAAGAGTTTATCGAACAGGCCTAAAGCTAGCAAAGTAGCGATTCAAACCAGAGTGCCAGAAACTTATTTCATTATTTAATATTTAACATTAAACATTTATTTAAATATTGAAAAATTGTTTTTTTGGTAAGACATAATGATTCAAATAATAAGGTAATAATATGTCATTAATCATGAATCTCAATCAACAACAGAGAAAAAGGTTGCACCAAATAACCTTGGTTGCAACCTTTGGTGGATTACTATTTGGTTATGATACTGGTGTCATTAACGGTGCATTTTCATCACTGAAAGAAAACATGGGATTAACGCCAACCACGGAAGGGCTGGTAATGAGTGTCCTATTAGTGGGCGCAGCATTAGGTAGTGTTTGTGGCGGACGTGTAGCAGACTTTGTCGGGCGCCGTACTTATTTGCTTTACCTCTCATTTCTGTTTTTATTTGGGGCATTTTTATCTGCGGCAGCCCCAAATATTGAAGTTCTTCTTATTGCTCGGTTTATATTGGGCTTTGCGGTGGGTGGAGCCTCTGTGACGGCACCGACATTTATTTCTGAAGTGGCTCCGACTGAAATGCGGGGGAAACTCACTGGGTTAAATGAAGTTGCTATTGTTATCGGGCAGCTAGCAGCATTTGCTATTAATGCGATTATCGGTTCAATTTGGGGCCATCTTCCTGATGTTTGGCGTTATATGCTGTTAGTACAAGCCGTGCCCGCATTGTGTTTGCTATTTGGTATGTGGAAAGCGCCTGAAAGCCCACGTTGGTTAATGAGTAAAAACCGTCGTGAAGAAGCCTTGAAA
Organism: Providencia sp. PROV048; assembly: GCF_033688165.1. NCBI lineage: Bacteria > Pseudomonadati > Pseudomonadota > Gammaproteobacteria > Enterobacterales > Morganellaceae > Providencia > Providencia sp. PROV048. The sequence continues at coordinate 1,344,953 of NZ_CP096360.1, forward strand.
ATACTGAAGCAAATTCGTCCTGAAAAACGTGCAATTCAAGAATATGAAGATATCGTGACGTTATTAGATGTTGAAGCTGCGGAAGCTAAACGTCATCCGAATGCCAATAAACAAAATTTAGCGTTAATTTTTAATACACCTTGGATTTTTAAATTGGTTTTAATTGGGATGGTGTGGGCGGCATTACAGCAAACAACTGGGGTTAACGTTATTATGTATTATGGCACAGAAATTCTCAAAACAGCGGGTTTTTCTGAGCAAACATCTTTAGTTTTCAACGTATTAAATGGTGTTTTTTCTGTTGGTGGTATGGTGATAGGGGTGTTATTCCTTGTTGACCGATTTAAACGTAAGACACTGATTGTTGGTGGTTTTGCGCTAATGGCATCGTTACACTTATTAATTGCAGCTACAGACTACTTTTTAACCGGGGATGTTAAAGCAACATTAATTTGGTTACTTGGCGCGGTGTTTGTTGGGGTTATGCAAGGAACGATGGGCTTTTTAACGTGGGTGGTACTTGCTGAGCTATTCCCACTTAAAATTCGCGGGTTATCCATGGGGATCTCGGTCTTTTTTATGTGGATTATGAATGCGATTGTGAGTTATTTATTCCCTGTATTACAAGCAGAACTTGGTTTAGGTCCGGTATTCTTAATTTTTGCGGTAATAAACTACTTAGCTATCGTTTTTGTCGTGAAGTTATTGCCAGAAACATCAAACAAATCATTAGAGCAATTAGAAGAAGAGCTCTCATCAATGTAATTATTACTTATTGGTGGTGTGAATATACCTAATTAACTTAATCGAGGGTTGGATATGATAGAACAACTAACCACAAGTAATTTGCATTTAGGTTGTCAGGCAAGAAATAAAGCTGAAGTACTCAAAATGGTTGGTACGGAATTTAAAAATAAAGGTTATGTTGATAGGGATTGTGTACATTTCTTAACGGAAAGGGAGCAACAGATATCAACATTCTTGGGGAATGGCATCACGTTGCCACATCTACCTAAGTCCGCCAATGATATTATCTTGCATACCGGTGTTGAAATTTTTCAATTTCCTGACGGTGTTATTTGGGACAGAACCAATGTGATGTTTATTGCCATAGGCGTGATTGCAAAATCAAGGGAACATATTGATGTACTTAGGGAAATTGCGTTGATTTTTAGTGACGAATTTATTGCCAATGCATTGTCTCTGACCTCAAGTAAAGAAGAGTTTTTAAGTATTCTTCATCGTTAATTTTTAGTTCTGAAGAGAGTATGGGATCTTGCCAGATCCTATACTCAATAAATTTCATTTTTAGTTATTCTATTTCATTTTATTTCATCTTATCACGACTCTATTATTTTTCCTTTCTTTAAATTTAATATTTATTTTCTTATAAATTAATTAATTACACTAAAAATTAACGTTAGATCACATAATGAAATTAATGTTTCTAATAATATTGAAAATGAAACGAATGTTCCGTATAACATCATTATTGAAATAAAATCTGGAACGAATATTGGGCCAGCTATTGCACTACAAGAAATGAGCGAGAGGTAGAACAGATGAAAGAGATCCGTATCGGGATGATAGGTACTGGCTATATAGGACGAGCTCATGCCATTGCTTATGCACAAGCACCAACCGTTTTTCCATTGCAGGGGAAATTGGTTCGCGAAATGATTGCAGAAATTACCCCTGAGCTAGCACAAACCCGAGCTCAGGAAATGGGTTTTAATCGTGCAACGGATGACTGGCGCAAATTAGTTGCAGATCCAAATATTGATGTAGTGGATATTTGCTCGCCTAATTTCCTACATAAAGAAATGGCAATGGAGGCAATTAAGCATGGTAAACATGTTTATTGTGAAAAACCATTAGCACTCAATTCTGAAGATGCCAAAGAAATGGTCGAAGCGGCTAAACAAGCCGGCGTCTTAACGTTAGTGGGTTTTAACTATATGAAAAACCCAACTTCGCAGCTAGCCAAAGAAATCATTGCAAATGGCGAAATCGGGGAAGTTATCCATTTTTATGGCACCCATAATGAAGATTATATGGCTGACCCTAGCGCCCCAATTCACTGGCATTGCTTTAAAGAAAAAGCAGGGTTAGGTGCTTTGGGGGACTTGTCTGCACACATTATCAATATGGCGCAATTCCTAGTAGGGGATATTGAAACCGTCTGTGGTGATATGGAAATTGTGATTAAACAGCGCCCTGAAAAAACGGGATCAACCGTTATGGTTACGGTTGAAAATGAAGACCAAGCGCATGCCATGGTACGTTTTGCTGGTGGCGCAATGGGCGTCATTGAAACTTCACGAATCGCAGCTGGCCGTAAAATGGGGCTAACCTATGTGGTGACCGGCACCAAAGGAACGTTGTCTTTCACTCAAGAAAGAATGGCAGAGCTAAAGCTCTATCGCCATGATGAACCTAGCAACCGCCAAGGTTTTAAAACAATTTTTGTTGGGCCAGAACACCCGGATTATGCACCATTTTGTAATGCTGCAGGTCATGGTATTGGCTTCAATGACCAAAAAACAGTTGAAGTGCGTGATTTAATTGATGGCGTTGCAACAGGGCAGCCAATGTGGCCTGATTTTGAAGAAGGCTGGAAAGTATCACGAATATTAGACGCGATAGCACGTTCATATGACGAACAACGTTGGGTTAACGTTAAAGAAATCAATTAATTCTGTTGTAGTTAAGGGGTAATTAATGGATAAGCAGAAGAAGTTAGATGTTATCTGTATGGGCCGTATTGCCGTTGACCTGTACGGACAACAGATAGGTTCTCGTTTAGAAGATGTGAGCTCGTTTGCCAAATATTTAGGCGGCTCTTCAGGAAACGTTGCATTCGGCACTGCAATACAAGGATTGAAATCATCAATGCTTGCCCGTGTGGGGGATGAACACATGGGGCGCTTTTTACGTGAGGAGTTACAGCGTGTAGGCTGTGATACTAGCCATCTTATTACAGACAAAGACAGATTAACGGCATTAGTTATCTTAGGGATTAAAGATCAGGATACTTTCCCATTAATTTTCTATCGTGATAACTGCGCAGATATGGCGATTACGCCAGACGATTTCTCTGAAGAATATATTGCATCTGCACGCTGCTTGGCAATTACAGGAACGCATTTATCTAACCCGAAAACTCGCGCGGCAGTACTAAAAGCGTTGGAATATGCTAAACGTAATAATGTCAAAACAGCCATTGATATTGATTATCGCCCGGTCTTATGGGGACTGACCTCTTTGGGTGATGGTGAAACGCGTTTTATTGCTTCCGAGAGTGTCACGCAACAACTGCAAGACGTATTATCGATGTTCGATTTGATTGTCGGTACAGAAGAAGAATTTCATATTGCAGGCGGGACGACGGATACCGTACAAGCACTTAAGAACATTCGCCAATTAACGGATGCGGAGCTGGTGTGTAAACGCGGCTCTCTTGGCTGCTCGGTATTTAGTGGTGAGATCCCAGAAACGTTGGACGAAGGGATCACTGTTCATGGTGTGAGAGTTGAAGTTCTCAACGTATTAGGTGCCGGTGATGCATTTATGTCTGGCCTACTTCGCGGTTATCTAAACGGCGATGGTTGGGAAAAAGCCTGCGCTTATGCGAATGCTTGTGGGGCTTTAGTGGTTTCGCGCCATGGCTGTGCGCCTGCAATGCCAACAAAAATCGAGTTGGATAATTACCTTGAGCGTGCAGCTGCAGTTCCACGCCCAGATCTTGACCCGATGCTTAACCATTTGCACCGTGTGACTTCACGTAGCACACAATGGAATGAACTTTGTGTGATGGCATTTGACCACCGCATTCAATTTGTTGATATGGCACGCCTCGCAGGGGTTGATATCTCTTGCATTCCAACCCTGAAAAAATTGATTTACCGCGCTAGTAGTGAAGTGGCCGAAGAGGCAGATCTGCAGGGGAAAGCAGGGTTACTCTGTGATAGTACATTTGGCCAAGACGTATTGAATGATGTAACCGGCCGTGGTTGGTGGATAGGCCGCCCAATTGAGCTACCTGCGTCAAGACCATTATGCTTAGAGCATGGGAATATTGGCTCTCAGCTGATTAGCTGGCCAAAAGAGCATATTGTCAAATGTTTGGTATTTTTTCACCCAGAAGACAACCATCCACTGCGCTTAGAGCAAGAAAAAACGGTTCAAGAAGTGTATAGCGCTTGCTGCCAATCAGGGCATGAATTGTTGCTCGAGGTGATATTGCCTGCAGATATGGAACGCAACGATGAGCTGTATTTACGCGCAATCAAACGCTTCTATAACTTAGGTATAAAACCAGATTGGTGGAAATTACCACCACTACAAGCGCAAAACTGGGATGCAGTTGATCAATTAATTCAAGAACGTGACCCTTATTGCCGCGGTGTCGTGCTCTTAGGACTTGACGCACCACAAGCTGAGCTACAAGCAGGCTTCAACGCAGCCGCTGGGAAATCAATCGTCAAAGGATTTGCTGTTGGCCGCACTTTATTTGGTAAGCCTTCGTTGGAGTGGATGAAAGGTGAAATCAATGACGATGAGCTGGTGCAGAAAATCAAAACCAATTACTTAAACCTGATAGCCTTATGGCGTCAGCGTAAATAATATTACTTTTACCTACACAGGAGCTTCATCATGGCAATCCAACTTGGTATCAACCCGTTGACATGGACGAATGATGATTTACCCACTTTAGGGGCAGAAACGTCTCTAGAAACATGTTTAACTGAAGGTCGTCAAGCGGGTTTCGCTGGTTTTGAACTAGGTAATAAATTTCCACGTAAAGCGGAAATCTTAGGGCCGATCTTAAAGCAGCATGACTTACAATTGGTTTCAGGCTGGTATTCGGGAGAATTATTATCTCGCAGTGTGGAAGAAGAAATTGAAGCGGTACAAGAGCACTTAGCATTGCTACGTGATTTAGGCGCTAAAGTGATGGTTTTCGCGGAAGTGACTCACTGTATTCATGGCGATCAAAACAAACCGGTTCATATGCGCCCATTGTTCCCAGCTGATCAATGGGAAGAATACGGTAAAAAATTGACCGAATTCGCAAAATATACTTTATCTCAAGGGGTTAAGATTGCCTATCATCATCATATGGGGACAGTGATCGAGTCCGCAGAAGATGTGGATAATTTAATGAAACATACAGGGGATGAGGTCGGTTTATTACTGGATACAGGGCATTTAACCTTTGCCGGTGCAGACCCAGTTGAAGTGGCAAAACGCTGGGCAAAACGTATCAATCATGTGCATTGCAAAGATGTCCGTGCAGATGTTCTAAAAGATGTTAAAAACCGTAAAACCAGTTTCTTAAATGCAGTATTAGCAGGGGTGTTCACGGTACCTGGTGATGGCTGCGTTAACTATCCAGAAGTGTTTAAAGTATTGAAAAATAGCCAATATGAAAATGGCTGGTTAGTGGTCGAAGCAGAGCAAGACCCTGCGATCGCACATCCATTGACTTATGCCACATTGGGTTACAACAATTTGTCTAAATTTGCTAAGGATGCGGGTTTGATCTAAATCGTCGTCGTCATATTTCAGTCTGTGGCGTTGTTAGCTTTGTTTGCTGACTCTAGCCACAAACTGAACTGTTTAATTGGTGAAACGGTTAGTAACTGAAAAGAATTACATATCTAGAACCTAAAAAGTGTCAGAGGAAAGTTATGTCAAAATTATTGTCGAAATACCATGCTCCAGATGCACATAAGCGAACTCAGCATATCACTCCGAAAATCGCTAACTGGAGATATGTTCACTTTGATGTTTATGAATTAAAACAAGGCGAGTCTATCTCCTTGCCTGCCTCTGAAAATGAAATGTGCTTAGTGCTGGTGGCAGGTAAAGCGACAATTAAAACACCGAATCAAGCGTTTGAAAATGTTGGTGACCGTATGGATCCTTTCGAGCGTAAAAAGCCGTATGCGGTGTATGTTACAGCGCAAGAGTTTGCTGAGGTCATGGCGGATACCGACCTTGAATTGGCAGTTTGCAGGGCAAAAGGAAAAGGAACTTACCCAACTCGTTTAATTGGCCCTGATGATATTGGTGCGGAACAACGTGGCCATGGTTATAACAAACGCTATGTGCATAATATTTTGCCGGATGATAAAGCCGCTGATAGCTTATTAGTCGTGGAGGTCTTTACAGATGAAGGATGCACTAGCTCTTATCCAAGCCATAAACATGATACCGATAATGAACCCAATGAAACTTATCTAGAAGAAACCTATTATCATCGTTTAAATCCTTCCCAAGGTTTCTGTATGCAGCGCGTTTACACGGATGATCGCGAGCTAGATGAATGTATGGCGGTGTATAACAAAGATGTCGTTATGGTACCAAAAGGGTATCACCCAATGGCGACAGTGGCTGGTTATGATAACTATTACCTTAATGTGATGGCAGGGCCAACCCGTAAGTGGTTATTTACATGGGAAAAAGACCATAACTGGGTGAATAGTGAAATCTATGCAGCGAAACATAGTGAAAAGTAAGTTAAAGCAGAAATATGTGAATTAAGTTCTGTTATCTATCTTTGCCGGTAAATATTTACCGGCTTTTTTTCGATTAAACTTAATATGCTGCAGTAAATTGTTGGCGAATGAACTGCCTATTATTTACCTCATCAAGTATAGCTACCGCAAAATCTTCAACTGATATTTTCGCAGGAACGTTGCCATTCATCAGCAATTGTTCGCCTCCAAGACGGAAGGTTTCTGTTCTTTCTCCTTCCTCGAGTATTGCGGCTGGGGAAATGTAGGTCCAATCCAATGAATCAATGGATTGTAATTGGTTCTTAAATTCCCTCATTGCTTGAGCGCCTGATTTTATTTCGGCAGGAAAATCGGGGGAATCAATTAAATCAATACCTGAAGCAATTTTTAGGCTTCCTGCACCACCGACCACAATAAATCGTTTTACCATCGATTTTTGTACTGCTTGTAAAATGGCCTGGTTTCCTGCCACGGTATCTTGATACAAATTCGGATTTTGCCAGCCACCATTAAACGCGCTGATGATGACATCCTGTCCTTTAAGCCGAGAGGTTAACCATGGGATATCTGTAATATCACCTGCGGCGGTGATTAAAAGAGCGTGCTGAAATAATTGATTACTATGACGAGAAATAGCCGTCACTTGGTGGTGCCGAAGCAACGCTTCAGCGACTAATGCTCTGCCGACAAAACCCGTTGCGCCAATAATCGATATTTTCATCTTCAGTTCCTCTTTGCTTGAGTGCCTCACTCAAGAATAATGATACTGATAGGGCTAGGCTTTAGGACTAAGACTTGTTTTCCCAATGTGTTCTTTTTGAGTATAGAACAAACGTTCTTATTGGGGAATATGCTTAATTTTATTTCGTTTCTCTAAATAACTTTAAAATAATACTCGTCATAATGGCGATGGTTCCTCCTAAGGCGGTTTCAAGAACGCGGTCAAACAATAATTCATAGGTTGGGTGACGCCAATATATAACGAGCTCAAGAATGGACAAAATTAAGCTTGTCACGACAAACGTCATAAACGTATATCCGTAATGAAAGCTCATCGGCATTAAAAAGGCGAACACCACGACTGCAATTAAACCGATATACGGCATAAAGGGTAAATTGAATAAAAAATACAATAATAAGACAGAAATAAGACTGCCTAAGACCCTCTGCAAAGTAATTTTAACGATACTTTGTGATTTTGGATGCAATACAAAAACGAAGGTCAGTAATGTCCAATAAAAGTGCCCTAGATCTATACTGCGAGGAATAGCGAGCGCGAGTAATAGCCCCAAAGCATAAATCATTGAGCGTGGGATAATATTTTTTCTCAACGTAAACAAATTTTGTTCAACTAAAGCGCTCGTTATTACACTATGGCGTGTCATTTTATGGCTAAGGACATAATACGTAATTAACGTTACTCCACTACCAATAATAAACCCTAACGCTAAGCTTTTGGATATATCAGGTAAGATGGTACCAATTGTCGACATGATAATCATAAATTTCATGGTTAAATCCATAGCAGGATCTGTGCCATACAATTGGTAGTAAATGAACGAAAAAATGGCGAGATAAATATAATATGCGGTACCAAGGCGTAACGTATCACCGATAAAAATAGCGACTAAAATCATTAATAAACAACAAGCGGTATAGGCATAATTCTTATATTCTTTTGCTGCATTGAATAAATTAAAGGAATACAGCGTTGAGAATGTTGCCCACATCGCAGCTTGTGCATCTAAGATCACAAAAGCGGTTGCGGCGCTAAAAAACATACAACTGGTAAAAATAATTCCATCGTGGATAGCAGGAAACGTTCTCATAATCCGATGCTCACAAATAGAGGCTTAACCTATTAATTAATAACGTAATTAAATAATATACGGTATAAAATTTCAAGGTGAGATCTCAGTATTTATGACAAGTTACCATTAAATGGCATGTGTTGAATTGTTGGTTGCGATATTCTGTTTTTATGTGACAAAAAAGGCATAATAGGGGAGAGCAGTTGTAGCAATCATAAAGGTAATAAAATGCAAATAATCAATCCTCATGATTTTGTTTGGGTCGGCAGCAATAATGATGTCGCGATAGAATCGCTTCCTGAATGGGCCGGCTCACAGTGGAACAGTAAGTTACCGTTGACGGTATACCGAAATAAAGCGGATGAGAATAAACTGACTGTTGCAATTAGAGGAATTAAGCCACACCAACGCGTTACAACACAAATTGAAAAATCTGCAATTACGCACATTATGAATGTGGAATCCTTGGTGGCGAATTCGGTGGAACTACAACGTTCAATGTTTATCGCTTTACCACCGGTGCAGGTTTTATGGATCATTTCACAGACTAAATGGCCTTGGCAATGGGGAGTAACAGGGAGTTGTGCTTACACTTTAGCGACAGATATCCAAAGTATGTTGTCAGACTGCGACCTTGATGTGGTCATTCGCTGTCCACATCGTCAAGAAAAAGAAGATTTTGCTGAGTTTGCAATTAAGGCGAACACTCCTTATTGCCCAATTGATATTCATATCGAAACCCCTAAAGGTGGGTTTTCATTAGCTGAGTGGTTTAAAAATGAAAAGGTTACATTACACACACCACTTGGCGATATTATGACCGCAGACCCGTGGAATGAAAAATTATAGCCCGCTGTTTGTCTGTTAAATAACCTAATGTAGCTTGAATGACCGACAAATTGGTTAAATATTAATTTTGATGTTCGAGCAGGTGATTTTTTACTAATCAAATAAAGCTGGAGGCATATAATGCCTCCCGATTAGCCTATTTTTAGTGTTCAATATAGGGTTCTTGTAAACCTGCTTCATGCCATTCTTTCATTGCGGGTAAAACTAAAATTCGGTCAACCCATTGTTTGGCAGCTGGGTTTACAGGTAAGTGATAACTGCGAATTCGGAAGGCAACTGGTGCAAAAAAAGCATCTACAGCCGTAAATTCACTACCTGCAAGCCAAGGGCCACCAAATTGGTTTAACCCATCCTGCCATAATTTCTGCAATCGATTTAAGTCGGTTTGTAATTCAATTGAAATATTGTTAAGTGGTGAATTATGAGTACCATCCATTGGACATTGCTGGCGTAATGCACTAAAACCCGAGTGCATTTCTGCGCTTGCACTACGAGCCCATGCTCTGGCTTTTCGCTCTTTTGGCCAGACTTGAGGGTAGTCTTCTGCAACATATTCACAGATGGCTAATGAATCCCATATTGTTTGGTTTTCATCGATTAAACAAGGGACTAAGCCTGTAGGTGAAAAACGACTGAATTTTTCATGGCTACTTTTACCGTTTTCAAATAAACACAAATTTTCTTCAAACGGGATCTGTAATACCTTTAGTAAAATCCAAGGACGTAGTGACCATGAAGAGTAGTTTTTATTTGCTATCCAAAGTTTATACATAGTATTTAACCTATCAGTCAGTTTGCAATGTTAAAAGAAAGAATACCAATGTATGGGGAAAAAGGCAGACCTACAAATGTTATTTTATGAATAACAGCTTATATCTATTAGGAATAAGCTAGATTTAATTGAAATTAATAAATAAATGAACTAAGTATTTAGTTACGGCCATTTACAAAACTGGAAAAATCTTTATTCAACTTTTCTAATTAACACTAGACAAAATCAAATAGTAATCTATTTTTCATTATGTTGATCGTATTTGAATGTCTTCAACAAAATATTTGTTTAACTTTGGGATAGGAATAAAATTAATTTCACCTTATGATTATTACGGCTTAGTTAATAAAATATTACCTTCTTCTCTAAATGGTTTTTATCATGCAATGGAAAAATAATGCAAGTCGTTATGGGCATATCTCTTTGCTCATACATTGGCTAGTCGCAATTGTCGTATATGGAATGTTCGCTTTAGGTTTATGGATGGTGACACTAGGCTATTATGATAGTTGGTATCATCAAGCTCCTGAGATACATAAAAGTATAGGAATATTATTATTTATTGTTATGGCATTTCGTGTGATTTGGCGATTTATTTCACCGCCACCGAAGCCATTAGCAAGCTACAGTAAATTAACGAAAGCTAGCTCTATTATTGTTCAAATTCTGATTTATATTATTTTGTTCAGTATTTTAATCAGTGGTTATTTAATCTCAACCGCTGATGGACAGCCTATCAGTGTATTTGATTGGTTTGAGGTTCCTGCACTATTTACTGGTGCTGCAACACAAGCAGATACAGCAGGTGAAGTTCATTTATATTTAGCTTGGGCAGTGGTTCTATTATCAGTGTTGCATGCTTTTGCAGCTTTTAAACATCACTTTTTTGATCGTGATATTACATTAAAAAGAATGTTGGGTTTTAACCCCGATAAGTAACGTGGAGATAATTATGTTGAAGAAAACGGTTCTTGGTCTGGCTACTGGCGCACTTTTTTTAACGGCAGGTTCAGCATTAGCAGAAACTTACCAATTTGATAAGCAAGGCCAACACGCGTTTATTGAATTTCGTATTCAGCATTTAGGTTATAGCTGGGTATATGGTAGTTTTAAAGACTTTGATGGGTCTTTCACTTATGATGCAAAAGACCCATCAAAAGATAAAGTCGAAGTAACTATTAAGACAGGCAGCATTGACACTAACCACGCAGAGCGTGATAAACATTTACGCAGTGGTGATTTCTTAAATGCAGCAAAATTCCCTGAAGCAAAATTCGTTTCAACAGAAGTGAAGAAAGACGGTGAAACATACAAAATCACAGGTGATTTCACTTTAAATGGTGTTACTAAGCCGATTACATTAGATGCTAAATTAATGGGCGAAGGTAAAGATCCTTGGGGTGGATACCGTGCAGGTTTTGAAGCTGAAGGTAATATTAAGCTGAAAGAATTTAACATCAAATCTGATTTGGGTCCTAAATCTCAAGAAGCACAACTGTTGATTTCAGTTGAAGGTGTTCAAGTTAAATAAGATTTTTATCATAATAAACCTTCAAGCTTTCAAGTCTTGAAGGTTTTTTTATATCCAGCGTTTTCTAAATTGTTTATTTATGGCAAATTCTCCCGTCTTAGCCTCGCATTTTCCCTTATTCCTATAGCTTGACGACTTTGATACAAGCTAAAATAAACATTATCACTTTTTATAGGTCAATTCGTGGTATTAATAGTCTAGGTCCGTGATGACTATTGTTTTTAGATGCCATGACATTATATGCGATGGGTTCTACAGTATATAAGTAGCTTGAAAGTGTTTGTGGGAACCGTTTTACCAAGAAAAGGCAGGGTAACTTTGAATACAAATAACTCACGTAAAACCGCATTAATTGTTAGCATTATTTTTATTGCATTCGCATTCGGTTTTTATTGGTTAAGTAAAGATAATAATGTGTTATCTACAGAAAATAATAGTGCAATTCATTCAGAGGCACTTGCCCAAGTTGAAAAAGAACTGCCGATTATCGCGACGGTGAAGAAAATAAGCCCTGAAACCTATCAAAGTTTTGAGCATCTAATCACGCAATACGACCCAGCTAATGAAGATTTACGTCGTCAACTGTTTGATCAGGTTGTTGGCAATGTCATGAAGCTGGTGCTAGAACGTATGGAATATGCTTCTGATGATTCCGTAATTAATTTTACTAGCAGAGTGAATGATTACCTGAAAATCTTATTAGAAGAAGACCCAACAGGAAAAACGTGTTTTTATTCATTGTTTCCGCACTTAAGAGAAACAGCGGAAATTATTCCACCACAAAAAAGCCAAGCTGTTTTGTTGAAACAAATCCAAGCGACCAATGAGCTCTTAATTTCAAGTGAAGCGGGTGTAAAACAGGCGTTGATGTCCCCAAAAGAGTATTCTGAGGAATTAACACAGCTTGCTAGTGGGCTTTCTGCAAAGTATGGTGAAGATACCGCAATCCTTGGAAATTTAGAAGCAGGGAAGAAATCACCTGCATTAGCGTGCCGTATTTCTATTAGTTTCTATAATGAAATATTATCTATGCCTGATAATCAGAAAAAAGCTGCATTACTACGTTCTTTATTTTCATCAGTAAATAATTAATTCTTTCCAGCAAAATGGCACTGGTTAATATGGGTGCCATTTTGTGTCATTATTTATTATATTTCATTGTGTTAATCGCACTTTTTTTAATACATTATTCTTTGAGCATAAATAGTTCGTATTTATGTAGTATGCTTATTATGTAAATTTATTTTTAACTATTTTGGAGATGGCATGCAATTTATTAAGAAAAGTATCGTAGCACTTGCCGCAACTGCTGCGATATCAATGCCGATTACAGTTAGCCAAGCTTGTACTCGAGTTGTTTATTTAGGTGAAAATGAACAAATAATGACCGGAAGAACAATGGATTGGAAATACGATATTGGTACCAATCTATGGATCTTTCCTCGAGGGATGGAGCGTGATGGCATTGCAGGGCCTAACTCTTTAAAATGGAAATCAAAATACGGCAGCGTGATAGCCTCGGGTTATGATATTTCAACAACGGACGGAGTGAACGAGGAAGGTCTGGTTGCCAATTTACTGTGGCTCGCGGAATCAAAATATCCTCAAATAGATAATAAGCAACCTGCGTTGTCGATATCTTTATGGGCGCAATATGTTCTAGATAACTATGCGACAGTGGAAGAAGCCGTTGCTGAGCTAGAAAAGAATCCACTCGTAGTCGCAACAGATAATGTGCCAGGACAAGATAGGTTAGCGACTTTACATTTATCATTATCAGATGCGAGTGGTGATAGCGCGATTATTGAATATATCGATGGTAAGCAGGTAATTCATCACAGTCGCAAGTATCAAGTTATGACTAACTCGCCGACTTATGAGAAGCAATTAGCAATGCAGGAATATTGGCAAGGAATTGGCGGCACTGTAATGTTACCGGGGACTAACCGCTCCGCTGATAGATTTGCTCGCGCGCAGTTTTATATTAATGCAATTCCTCAGAAAACAACGCCTAATAAAGCGGTCGCCAGTGTTTTCAGTGTCGTACGTAATGTGTCTGTCCCTTACGGATTGACGTCTGAAAATTCGCCTGAAATATCGTCAACACGTTGGCGGACATTAGTTGACCATAAACGCCAGCTCTACTTTTTCGAGTCAGCATTAACTCCAAATATTTTTTGGACTGATTTGGCAAAAATTGACTTTTCAGCGGAAACTGGAAAAGTGAAAAAGCTGGACCTCGGTGAAGAGCAGAGCCATATCTATTCAGGGGATGCGACCAACAGTTATGTAGTTACAAAACCTTTTGAATTCTTAGGGTTAAGTGCGGAACAGTTAGGTTATTAACTGAGCCCATGAAGCATTTCAGCCCTCTTAGTCTATAGGGGGTTGATATGAATCAAGCCCGCGATAATTAATTTATGAATGTTTTGCAGATAGCAAACGAACGGTATAAGATGTATTTAAAATGCAACTTATTGGTGATGATATGAATGATCTCGTGTGTTACAAAACTATGCCAGTTTGGAATAAAGCTTCTTTGCCGTTAATGTTCCAAGAGCGCCATAATACAAAAGAGGATACATACGCACAGTTGAAAGTGCTAAAAGGCTCTTTAGATTTTATCATTTTTAATGAAGACGGCAGCGAGCAACACTTTACCTTTGATATTCATAACCAGCCGCCTATTATTGAACCTCAAGTTTGGCATCGTATTTCTGCTTGTAGTGATGACATGGAATGCCAACTGGCATTTTTATGCAAACCAGAACTGAAATTTTATAAAGAGCATGGGTTAACGACTCCACATTCAGAAGTGCGCTATTTGTGTGAGAATCACCTGAGTAAGCCATGTAAAACATTAGATTTAGGTTCGGGAAGAGGGCGTAATAGTTTTTATCTTGCCTTGCGGGGGTATGACGTGACCTCGGTAGATATCAACCCTCAGCATATCCAAGCAATTGACTTCGTTAAAAAACAAGCTGGGGTAGAGAATATTCATACGGCTGTTTATGATATTAATAGTCACCAAATACAAGAGAACTACGAACTTATTATTTCCACTGTCGTGCTAATGTTCTTGCAGCGAGAAAAAATCGCCAATGTTATTACTAATATGCAAGAACATACCCTGCCAGGGGGAGTTAACGTTATTGTGTGTGCCGTTGAAACGCCAGATGCACCGCTGGATTTAGTGCCATTTAAATGCTTCTTAAAACCAGGGGAGCTAGAAGGGTATTATAAAGATTGGGATATTTTAAAATATAACGAAAACCCTGGTCATTTACACCGTACTGATTCACAAGGTAATCGTATTAAATTAAATTTTGCAACACTCATTGCAAGGAAGAAGTAAGTAAGAAATTAGCATAGGTTATCTTAATAAAAGAGTTGCCGCTGTCGGCAACTGAGGTTGTTGACAAAGCGGGATAAAAGCGTGGTTTTTCCTGCTTTGTGTTATCAGCCGAAAATCAATAAATTGATTTTCCTAGTTTATTTTCAAAAACTATTCGACTTGCCGCCAAACATAATATGTTTGTCAGCAGTCTGAGTTGCCGCTGTCGGCAACTCTTTTTGCTTCTACTATTTAAGGTTTGTCAGTGACAGGCGGAGCGGTTTCTTTTTCGCTACGGGCTAAAGTTTTTTCCAGCAATACAGAATATAGCGGTTTGCCACCTAAAAATTGGGCCATCATTGTGGCGCCAATGCAGGTAATAATCATCGGTAAGATTAACTGGTAGTTATTTGTCATTTCTAAAACTAAGACTATCCCAGTTAATGGGGCTCTGACGGTTGCGGCAAATAAAGCTCCCATGCCTGCAATAGCGAAAGTCCCCACTTCAATTTGGTAATTAGGGAATATTTCGAGGGCGGCGTAGCCGAAAACACCACCAAATAATGTCCCAAGGGCGAGTAAAGGAGAGAAAATACCACCTGGAGCCCCAGAGCTAAAGCTAATCGTCGAAGTTAAAAACCGCAAAGCAAAGAATATGAATAACAAAGTGATGGTAAATTGGCCTGCTACCATCTGGTGGATCACGGAATATCCACCACCTACAATTTCAGGCAGGTAAACGCCAATTGCACCACAAGCCCCACCAATTAACCCGCCCATCAATACAAAGCGAGAAATTTTATTTTGGTAAAATGCTAAAAATTTACTTTGTAGGTACAATAAAAAACCATTAAAACAGATACCGATAACACCAAACATTAATCCTAAAATTAAATAAAGCCATAAAGTATTCATAGGTGCAGAAGAAAATTGGCCGATATTTAATACAATAGCTTCTCCATTGATTAGCCGATAGACAATGGTAGAGGTAACAACACCGATAAATACCGCTTTAATTGAAATTAAACTGTATTTAAATTGCGGACGCATTTCTTCAATAATAAACAAGATGCCAGCTAAAGGGGCATTAAATGCTGTAGATAAACCTGCCGCCGCACCAGAGGCAAGCAAGGTGTGGCGTGACTCATTATCTTTTAAACGAAATAAATCATAAAACATTTGGCTAAGGTTCGCACCAAGTTGCACGGTTGGTCCTTCACGGCCTAATACCATACCTGAGCCCAATGTTCCTAATCCACCAATAAACTTAACTGGGATGACTCTCCACCATCTTACGGGGCGTAAATCCTGTAATGCACCTTCAATTTCTGGGATCCCAGACCCACCAGATTCAGGAGAGAACCGTTTAACAAGGTAATAGCCTAACATGGCAAGAAGTGCCGAGATAAAAAACATCCCAACAACCATCAGCCATTTTGGGGCAACCCATTCACTCACCGATTGCACGCGATAGTTGCTAATCCAAGTTGTTCCTAATTCAAATAGTGAACCGATAAGACCGACCGCCGCACCAATGAGTGCCGCAAGTAGTAAGATTTTTACAGGTGTTTTATCTGATTCTTTTAGCCGTTTAAAAATCCGCAATCGGGTTTTTATCATAGATTTACTAGCTGAATTTACCTGGCTCATCTTTATTGGATTCTCTTTATACGATGGAATAACAAACACTTATAGGTAAGTATAACAAGAGTTATCGTAAGAGCGTTATCAGGATATAAATAAAATGCAAAATAGTGCATTTAAGCAAGAAAAGTGAAAACAAAACCAACAGCACGAATAGCACACTTTCATTACTGTGAATAGTTCTCATTTGCAATGAATATTAATATAGATCAATAAACCATTAGATAATGAATAATTCCACTTTTTTATTCTAATAAAGAGCGTAGTCTTAATGTTGTATTTGAAATGCAACTTTAAGAGGCGAACAACATGTACTGTGTGCAATGTGAACAAACAATTAGAACTCCAGCTGGTAATGGCTGTGCATACGCGCAGGGTATGTGCGGTAAAACAGCAGAAACTTCTGACCTACAAGATTTATTAGTTGCTGTATTGCAAAGCTTATCTGCAAGTGCAGTCACTGCCCGCTCACTGGGTATTATTGACCATGATATTGATAGTTTTGCTCCGCGCGCATTTTTCTCTACTTTAACCAACGTCAATTTTGATTCAGAGCGTATTATCGGTTACGCCCGTGAAGCTATTTATTTACGTGATAAATTAATAAAACATTGCCAATCCGTGAATAGTGTAGTGGCTTTCAATCATCCATTAATTAATTTGCAATTAAATGGTACTGACATTCCAACCTTACAGGCACAAGCGGCTCAATTTTCATTAGATATTGATAAAGCTGAAGTCGGCGAAGACATTCACGGTTTACGTATGTTATGCCTATATGGCTTAAAAGGGGCGGCAGCCTATATGGAACACGCCCATGTTTTAGGTCAGTATGATAATGAGGTTTATGGCCAATATCATGAAATTATGGCTTGGCTTGGAACATTGCCATCGGATATGAATGAACTGCTTGATAATGCCATGGCAATTGGTCTAATGAATTTCAAGATCATGGAAATTTTGGATGTAGGTGAAACGAGCGAATTTGGTCACCCAACGCCAACGGAAGTCAACGTTCGTCCAGTCGCAGGGAAATGTATTTTAATTTCAGGTCATGACCTGAAAGACTTAAAAATGTTGTTAGAACAAACTGAAGGTACGGGTATCAATGTTTATACCCACGGCGAAATGCTGCCAGCACATGGTTACCCAGAACTGAAAAAATACCCTCATTTAGTCGGTAACTATGGTAGCGGTTGGCAAAATCAGCAAGTGGAATTTGCAAAATTCCCTGGGTCTATCTTGATGACCTCTAACTGTATTATTGACCCTGATGTCGGTGATTATAAAGACCGTATCTGGACGCGTAGTATTGTGGGTTGGCCGGGTGCAAAACATTTAGTGGGTGATGATTTTTCTGCAATGATTGCTCAAGCTCAGTCACTTGCCGGTTTCCCGTATACCGAAATCGAGCACAAAATTACGGTTGGTTTCGGTCGTCAAACACTGTTAGGCGCGGCAGACGCGGTGATTGATTTAGTTTCACAGAAAAAACTACGTCACGTATTCCTTGTTGGTGGTTGTGATGGTAGCCGTGGCGAACGTAGCTATTATACGGATTTTGCCCGTAGTGTACCTGAAGATTGCTTAATCCTTACACTCGCATGTGGTAAGTATCGTTTTAATAAATTAGATTTTGGCACATTAGAAGGGCTACCACGCTTACTGGATGTGGGCCAATGTAACGATGCATATTCTGCCATTATGCTTGCGGTGAATCTATCAGAGAAACTTGGTTGTGGTATTAATGACTTGCCATTGAGTCTGATTCTGTCTTGGTTTGAGCAAAAAGCGATTGTCATCCTTTTAACATTATTAGCGTTGGGTGTGAAAAATATTTACACCGGCCCAACAGCACCTGGTTTCTTAACTGAAAACTTATTAAATGTGCTAAATGAGAAGTTTGGCATGCGTAGTATTACGACAGTTGAGCAAGATCTGGCAGAAATTTTACCTGCATGATCAATAAACCGATAGAAAAAGCTTAAAAACGATGTGAAAGATGGGGGTTGCGACCCCCTTTAAAGGAGTAGCGCGATGACCATGCCAAGCAGTTTATGTCCAAATAGAATGCAAGTTCATTCTATTATTCAAGAAACATCAGATGTCTGGACAATCAACCTTATCAATCATGATTTTTATACATATTCACCTGGTCAATATGCTTTGGTCAGCATTAAAAATAGTGATGATGTCATGCGTGCTTATACTCTTTCATCATCACCGGGGCAAAGTCGTTTTATTTCCATTACTGTCAGGCGGTTAGACGATGGTGAAGGGTCAAATTGGTTAACACGTTCGGTTAAAGAAGGTGACTACCTTTGGCTTTCAGAAGCACAAGGGGAATTCACCTGTGCTAGTCTACAAAACTCGCAGTATTTGATGTTAGCTGCTGGGTGTGGGGTGACACCGATTATGTCAATGACACGTTGGCTGATGGTGAATCGCCCAAATTCCCATGTAAAAGTGCTATTCAATGTTCGCGATGATAAGCAAGTTATTTTTGCTGAGGAATGGCAAAAGCTCGTCCGGTTATATCCAGAACGGTTGCAATTGTGTGTCATGGCGGAAACACCAGATAATGGCGATATTGCTCAAGGGCGTTTAACCGAAGAGAAATTGAAAGCGTTAGTACCCGATATTAATTCACGAATTGTGATGACGTGTGGGCCTGTGCCTTACATGAAAAATGCACAGCAATTTGCTGCTAATTTAGGCGTCCCTGCTGAACATTTCTTTATGGAGCGTTTTTCAAATGAACCAGAGGTTGTTGATAGTGAAGATATTCTTACATTAAAAATCCGTCAACGATTGGTCGACTTTAAAGTCCCTGTAGGTACTTCTTTATTATCTGCACTGGAGCAAAATAAACAGCCCGTTATTGCAGCTTGCCGAGCAGGGGTTTGTGGAAGCTGTAAAACAAAAGTGTTATCAGGTAAATACACAACAACAAGCACAATGACATTAACTGAAGCAGAAATAGCTGAGGGCTATGTTTTAGCTTGTAGTTGCCAATTACAGGGTGACACTGAAATAGCGTAAAATTATATAACATGTGCAAACTGTCTCATTAGAGTATTAATGGGACAGTATTATTTAAAATAAATCATAGTAATTATTTACAATACTCAAAATGAGAGTGCAATTAATGTTTCGGTAGTGAGCTATTTAAAAAATAAATAGATAATTTACTTAATGTATTAATCGCTGATACAGCAACCTCTTTGTTTGGGTCCTGACATAAGTCTATGATTCGTATGATGGCATCATTATATTCAATCGTTGCTTTGAAATCACCTAAAGCAGAAATGGCAGCAATTTTGATTTCATCGTTTACGCGAAATGTTAGTTTCGTTAACATTCCAACAATTACTTTATCCATAATAAAACTTTCACTGTTATATAAAATAAAAAATATTCTAAGATAATTCTTGTAATATTTAATACTAAATTGATATCTGCAATTAAATATTAACAATTTAAAAGAATGCTTTTTAATGATAATTTCGAATTAAATAATGCCTTAAGTGTATTTTCTTACTTCATTATTTGTTTGCTGGCTTATTTTTAATATAAAAAATCAACTAATGACTGATATTAGTGATTGCTTGTACTCTAATAAAGTGTTTTAATTATATTAAATTGGGCTTGCTCCTTTATATTGTTTTTTTTGTATTGTACGGTAAATAGAGAATTAAGTTTTGATTAATTATCGGTAAGGTTTACTAAATAATATTACAAATGATACTTTGATTTCTCAAAGGGTTGGTTATTGATAAGTAAATAAATATATTTACTTCAATTCTAATATTCATTCTTATTATTAGTTACATTTTGTTACTTTATAAAGATATATTTAATATAAACTTAAACGGAACCTAAACAATAAGTTTTCCATGCGTAAAAAAACGTAGATATAGGGTGGCAATTAATTCACCAATGGGTATAATTCGCGCCGCATCCAAAGTGCAGTATCTCGTTAGGCGAGGCTCCTATACAAACATAGGTTACTGATCTGACGACGTCGAGAGACGCCCAAGATTAGGACAGGATATATCGACCGAAGGTATATCCCCATGTAACTTCCTGCTAAGTCAGGATACGTTGTATAGTGCTAAAACCGAGACGAAGAGATAGCTTTCGCATTCTCTCATCTGGTTTCGCCCCTATGTGAGTACTGTTTGAGTAACCAACAGTAATAGGGACTAAAAAAATGACATTCACTACCCAGAACAAAGCGGGAGCAGTTGCTATTGCTCAATCCGCAATGAAAGGCGCACGCCTCAAAGACAATAACACACAGCCAGCAAAAGTTGATGATGCAACAGTCAGCGCTTATATGAGTCAATCATATTTGCCAGTATCTATCGCAGACTCAATAGCTTGCGTGAAAAAAAATCTTATTGAACACCTTGATGGCGAGCAAATCCCAACCTATTTATTTGTTGTCGACAATGACAATTATTTAAATGGCATTCTTTCAGTTAAATCATTATTAGCTTCACCTGAAAATTTATTAGTGTCTGATATCATGCGACACAATTATTTTTCTGTTGCCCCAGAACAATCACGTCATGATGTTTATGATCTGATTAATCATAGCGGTTTAGATATGATACCTGTGGTGCAATTTGGCAAATTAATGGGTGTTTTGCGTCCGCAAGATATCGCCGAACTGATTGAAGATGAGAATACACTCGATGCGCAGCTACAAGGCGCTACTACCCCATTAGATGAGCCCTACTTAACGACAAGCCCTGTAACTTTATGGCGTAAACGTGTCGTTTGGTTGTTGATGCTATTTGTGGCCGAAGCGTATACAGGAACTGTATTAAAAGCATTTGAAGAACAGCTCGAAGCCGCAATTTCGTTAGCGTTTTTCATTCCGCTATTGATTGGTACAGGCGGTAATAGTGGAACACAAATTACATCAACATTAGTCCGTGCAATGGCACTGGGCGAGGTGAGTTTACGTAACCTGGGTACCGTACTGAAGAAAGAGGTTTCTACCTCATTTTTAGTGGCGGTGACTATTGGTGGTGCGGCATTAATTCGTGCATGGATTTTAGGTGTTGGCCACGAAGTGACTATTGTGGTTAGCTTAACCATCGTTGCCATTACAATGTGGAGTGCGATTGTTTCTTCAATCATTCCAATGGTATTGAAGAAAATGAAAGTGGACCCAGCAGTTGTTTCTGCCCCGTTCATTGCAACTTTCATTGATGGTACAGGCTTAATTATCTACTTTGAAATCGCAAAATTAGTGATGACGGAGTTTGCTTAAGCGCACATCTCAAACTTGATGCGGCAGAAAGTCTAATTTTCTGCCGCAGCGACAGAAATCCCTTCTTGTTTCAATACTTCTCCACATTTTCGACATAAATATTGGTTTTCACCACGTAGTACTTTGTTGTGGCGGCGTATGGTTAATTCATGGGACGCTTCACAGGCACAACGGTAGAGAAATGTTTTACTTTTTACTGTTGTAACCGCAAAGTTGTGCGTACGTTTCGCCGTGACTTCCAGTACGTGTTGCATCATCCACTTCCATTCTTTGCCATGCGGTGCGATACCTTTGCGGCCAAACACATGAAAAACCAACAAATGCGCTAATTCATGAGGCACAACCTCATCAATAAATTGCTCTGTATTTTCGATAAGTAAACTGGGGTTAAGGCGAATTTCCCATTCTTTTAAGTAAGCACTACCCGCAGTTGTCCCCCGTTGTTTGTAATTAACCGTTGGCTCTGAAAATGACTGTTCGAGTTTGTATTCTGCAAGTGCGAGTTTTTCTCGCAATGTGCGCATGACTTGTTGCTGTAAAAAGAGTGGAACACGGATTGTTTTCATGGGGTAAAGGATACGTGAAGGTAATGGACATAAACAAGCAATAATTGACAAATATTATATCAAAACATATATTGTATTTTTATATAATATTAATTAGAAATAACATATGCCCAATAATACCTCTGAACAGCAACTGTTAGCGATGAAGCAGGCCGCATCAGAAACGGCTTCATTATTGAAAACACTAGGGAATCCAGATCGCTTAATTTTATTATGCCAATTAACACAGGGTGAAGCCTGCGTTAGTGAGTTAGAAGAGCAGTTAGGAATATTACAACCGACACTCTCTCAACAATTAACAGTATTGCGTAATGAAGGCTTAGTGATGACGCGCCGAGAAGGAAAGCGTATTTACTATGCGATTGCAGATGAGAAATTATTTACGCTGCTCAATACGTTATATCAGCTTTATTGCCCCGTGAAGGAGAAATGAAATGACCATAGATTGGGCTAATTTTACGCCACTTTCTGCCGCGATTGGCGGTGTGTTGATTGGCTTAGCCGCAGCAATTTTATTAGTGTTTAACGGTCGTATTGCAGGTATCAGCGGTATTTTAGGCGGGTTATTGAAACCAACTAAGGGGGATACTGCATGGAAATTGGCATTTATTATTGGTTTGATGAGCGCCCCAACGTTGTTTACTTGGTTGGCGTATACACCAGAAGTTAACATTGCGACCAGCACACCTATTTTAGTATTAGCTGGGTTGTTTGTCGGTTTTGGTTCACGACTGGGAAGTGGCTGTACTAGCGGTCATGGGATCTGCGGCATGGCAAGGTTATCCCGTCGTTCAATTGTTGCAGTATTAGTCTTTATGATTGTTGCTTTTGCGACAGTCGCACTAGCCAACCATTATGGGATAGGGAGATAAAGCAATGCCTATTCTTATCGCATTAATTTCAGGGATACTGTTTGGTTTAGGATTGGTCATTGCCGGGATGGGAAATCCAGCAAAAATTTTGGCATTTTTAGATATTACGGGAACGTGGGATCCTTCTTTATTAATTACGATGGCAGTTGGAATGGTAATCAGTGGTATTGCTTTCTTAGGGGTTAAAAAACGTTCTGTTAGTGTACTTAATTGCCCATTGCAAATTCCTACCAATCAAACGATAGATAAAAAACTAGTCACCGGAAGTGTATTATTTGGTGTGGGGTGGGGGTTAGCAGGGATCTGCCCAGGGCCTGCATTATTGTTAACAGGAATGGGATTGACACAAGGGATAATATTTACATTAGCAATGGTTGCGGGAATGGCTATCTTCCAGTTTACGCAAAAAAATTAATCGTTCATTGTGAGCAATAAAAAACCCATCATTTGATGGGTTTTTGTATGTGACTTATTGACTAAAGAGATTACAAGCCTGCAGCGGCACGCAATGCTTCAGCTTTGTCAGTTTTTTCCCATGGGAACTGTGAACGACCAAAGTGGCCATATGAAGCAGTTTGTTGGTAAATAGGGTGTAATAAATCAAGCATCTTGATTAAGCCGTAAGGGCGTAAGTCAAAGAATTCACGAACTAATTGAATTAATAATGACTCATCAACTTTACCTGTTCCAAAGGTTTCTACCATAATCGATGTCGGTTCTGCCACGCCGATAGCGTAAGAAACTTGAATTTCACAACGGTCTGCGAGGCCCGCGGCGACAATATTTTTTGCCACGTAACGTGCTGCATAGGCTGCTGAACGGTCAACTTTTGATGGGTCTTTACCAGAGAATGCCCCACCACCATGACGAGCCATACCACCGTAGGTATCTACAATGATTTTACGGCCAGTTAATCCACAGTCACCCATCGGCCCACCGATAACAAAACGGCCCGTTGGGTTAATAAAATATTTTGTCTCTTTTGATAACCATTCTGCAGGTAGAACTGGCTTGATGATCTCTTCCATCACGGCTTCATGCAGGTCTTTTTGTTGAATATCTTCAGAATGCTGAGTAGATAAAACAACGGCATCAATACCTACAATTTTATTGTTGTCGTATTGGAATGTAACCTGACTTTTCGCGTCTGGGCGTAACCATGGCAGCGTGCCATTTTTACGAACATCTGCTTGGCGCTGCACTAAGCGGTGTGCATAAGTAATAGGAGCAGGCATTAATACATCAGTTTCGTTGGTTGCATAACCAAACATTAGGCCTTGGTCACCCGCGCCTTGTTCTGATGGGTCAACACGGTCAACACCTTGGTTGATATCGGGCGACTGTTTACCGATCGCACTTAAAACGGCACATGAATTGGCATCGAAGCCCATTTCGGAACTGGTATAGCCAATTTCGCGAACAGTTTTGCGCGTGATTTCTTCAATATCAACCCAAGCGCTGGTGGTGATTTCTCCCCCGACCATTACCATACCTGTTTTGACGTAGGTTTCGCAGGCAACGCGAGCTTTCGGGTCTTGTTCCAGAATAGCATCAAGTACTGCGTCAGAGATTTGATCAGCAATTTTATCTGGATGCCCTTCTGATACAGACTCAGAAGTAAAGAGATGTGTAGCCATGAGATTAATACCTTAAGAATTCGCAAATTTATAATTGGATGTTTTAACATCTAGACGGCTATTTTAGTCTCATACAGTAAAAATTTCTACCTGTATTTATACAAAAAACGAATAGAGACATAAAACAGCAATAGGTAAAGTTTTATCGCAATTTAGTCATTTTGGTTTTGCTTTTTGAGCGTAATAGATGTATAAACTGCGACCGTAACGGATGGTTGTTATTTCCCGTTATATACCAGCAGGATAATATAAAATGACTGCTATCTATCAGGAATGTTTATAAGCTTTTGAATTTCAATGAAAAATAAGGTGATATAGCTTAAATCAACAGGTCAACCTGCCAAAATAGTGCTACCACATTGAAATTTTAAAAGGGTAAACAGTTATATTGGGGGTTAATGGGTAATGATCCATAATCTACTGAATAACAGTATCCAACCGTCATATGCGGACCGCCGCGTGACTTTGGCATTTACTTTCCTGTCATTCTTTACTTCATCACGAAGTTACCGTCACATCTTTAATACACCTTCGAGGCTGAGTCATTAATCTGTCAGCTTAAGGTCGTATATTGTCACTGTTTAGAAGTTCTAAGCACTTTTTATTAAAATCTGAGTATTGCCGTTTCCCCAACATAACTGCCTTGCAGTGTTATGTCTTCACTGACATACATCAGGAAGGAGAACGCGTCACTCACCCCTCCATACAGGAGTTTATTATGAATGATAATATCGCTCGCAAAATGCGTCAGACGTACAACATCGCGTATTGGGGTGGTGGTTACTATCAGGTGAATGAGCGCGGAAATGTCTGTGTTTGCCCGAATCCTGAGAACCCTGACACCTTTGTTGATTTAGCTGACCTTGTTAATCAAGTGAAAGAAGAGCAGGAGCATTTACGCTTACCTGCACTGTTTTGTTTCCCGCAAATCTTACAGCATCGTTTACGTTCAATAAATGCAGCATTTAGACGCGCACGTGAGTCTTATGGCTATAAAGGCGATTACTTTCTGGTTTATCCAATAAAAGTTAACCAGCAACGTCGAGTGATTGAATCGCTAGTGAATTCAGGGGAGCCGTTAGGGCTTGAAGCTGGCTCAAAAGCGGAGTTAATGGCAGTTTTAGCGAACGCAGACAAAACACAAACCGTTATTGTTTGTAATGGATATAAAGACCGTGAATATATCCGATTAGCGTTAATTGGGGAAAAGTTAGGCCACAAGGTTTACCTTGTTATCGAAAAAATGTCTGAAATTGAGATGGTGTTAAAAGAAGCGGAAAGCTTGAATGTCACACCACGCTTAGGGGTTCGCGCCCGTTTGGCTTCTCAAGGTTCAGGCAAGTGGCAAGCCAGTGGTGGTGAAAAATCTAAATTTGGTTTGGCTGCAACCCAAGTATTACAATTAGTGGAAATTTTACGCAATGCAAATCGCCTAGATAGTTTGCAGTTGCTTCATTTCCATTTAGGCTCTCAGATGGCCAATATTCGCGATATCGCCACTGGGGTTCGTGAATCAGCCCGCTTTTATGTGGAATTGCATCGCTTAGGTGTCAATATCCAGTGCTTTGATGTGGGCGGTGGCCTTGGTGTTGACTATGAAGGTACACGTTCTCAATCCGATTGCTCCGTTAACTATGGCTTAAATGAATACGCCAATAACGTCATTTGGGCGATTGGGGATGCGTGTGAGGAGTTTAATTTACCGCACCCAACGGTGATCACGGAGTCAGGCCGAGCATTGACCGCACATCATACGGTTTTAGTCTCCAATGTGATTGGGGTTGAACGCAATGAATTTACCAAAACCACACCACCTCATGAGGATGCACCGCGTTCATTAATTTCCTTATGGGAAACCTGGGAGTCAATGCAGCATCAGGGCAGTAGCCGTTCATTACGCGAATGGTTGCATGATAGCCAATTCGACTTACAAGAAGCGCATACTCAGTATGCACACGGCGTGTTAGATTTGACTCAACGTGCATGGGCAGAAGAGCTATACCTGAATATTTGCCGTCGTATCCAGCAAGATCTCGACCCAAGTAACCGTGCTCATCGTCCAATTATCGACGAACTGCAAGAGCGCATGGCTGATAAGTTTTATGTGAACTTTTCTTTATTCCAATCGCTGCCAGACTCTTGGGGAATCGACCAAGTTTTCCCAGTATTACCGATTGAAGGTTTAGATAAACCATTAGACCGTCGTGCGGTATTGTTAGATATCACCTGTGATTCTGATGGTATTATTGACCATTACGTTGATGGTGATGGTGTTGAAACTACTATGCCAATGCCTGCCTACGACCCTGAAAACCCGCCTATGATAGGTTTCTTTATGATTGGAGCGTATCAGGAAATTTTAGGTAATATGCATAATCTGTTTGGTGATACCGCAGCAATAGATGTCTGGGTTGATAGCCAAGGTAATCTGCGTTACTTGCAAAGTGAAGAGGGCGATTCTGTCGCAGATATGCTGCAATACGTCAAATTAGTCCCAGAAGTCCTATTAGAAAGCTTCACAGAGCAAGTAAAAGGGACAGGCTTGAGTGAGCAGTTACAAAAAGACTTTGTCGCTGAGTTCGAGAATGGTTTGTATGGGTATACTTATTTAGAAGACGAATAAATGCTCAATGCGCGTTATATTTCGCACCGTCGCGTTGTTGGCTGCATTTGCCAACCCTAGTCACATACTTGTGTATGCTCCTAGGGATTGGCTCATTTTGCCGCCTAGCGACAGCACGAACTATTTAGCGCATTAATATACTGAACAGATAATAACTTTGTGCAAATAACATGATTTGTTTATTATTTATACTGTGCGAAGTTGATTTAGGTAAAACGATTCGAATCGAATATTAAAAGGGCTTGCTAATGGGTAGGCCTATTTTGAGGAACAGAAATGATTAATAGTACTTTAGGCAATCAAGTTGATAACTCACTGGTTTCTAACGCATTTGGTTTCTTACGTTTCCCGCTGAATTTTCAGCCTTATAGTTCAGATGCAGAGTGGGTGATCACCGGTGTACCCTTCGATATGGCAACTTCAGGTCGCGCAGGTAGCCGTCATGGGCCAGCCGCAATTCGCCAAGTTTCTACAAATCTTGCATGGGAAAGCCACCGCTGGCCTTGGAATTTCAAGTTAACAGACCGTTTGAATGTTGTTGACTGTGGTGATGTGGTATTTGCTTTTGGTGATGCGCAAGACATGAGTGACAAGCTGCAAGCACACACTGAAAAACTACTTGAATCAGGTAAACGTTGCTTGACCTTTGGTGGTGACCATTTCGTTACACTGCCATTGCTGCGAGCTCATGCGAAACACTTTGGTAAAATGGCCTTAGTTCATTTCGATGCACACACGGACACCTATGGCAATGGTAGCAAATTTGACCACGGAACCATGTTCTATCATGCACCAAAAGAAGGTCTGATCGACCCAAATCATTCAGTACAAATTGGTATTCGTACCGAACATGACAGCGACAATGGCTTTACTGTATTGGATGCAGGTCAGGTGAATGATCGCAGTGTGGATGATATGGTTGCGCAAATCAAAGAGATTGTTGGCGATCTACCCGTTTACCTGACTTTCGATATTGACTGCCTTGATCCAGCGTTTGCGCCGGGGACAGGAACGCCTGTTATTGGTGGTTTAACGTCAGATCGTGCATTGAAATTATTGCGTGGAATACAGTCATTAAACATCGTGGGTATGGATTTAGTCGAAGTGGCTCCGGCTTATGACCAATCTGAAATCACGGCACTCGCCGCAGCGTCTATTGCATTAGAAATGCTGTATATCCAAGCTGCTAAAAAATAAGTTATTTATATTTTACTGTATCAAGAAGCCACCGATTGGTGGCTTTTTTATATCCACAATTTATCTATGTGATTATTATTTATACTGAAAATGAAGGAATCGCACTTTTTGTTTATTGAGTTGAGAATGATTTTTATTAACAATAATCTTGTAATTTACGTATATATGCTTTTTTCTACGGTAAAAAAAATATATTCACCATGTTAATAGTGTAATATTTTTTATAAATATTAAATGTTAGAGTAAAATCATTGCTTTGTAACTTATTGTTATTGTTGCTAACTTAATATTAAAGGTGAACTAGTCAATTTGGCTATTACTCAGTAGGAGATAAGTATGGCGTTAAATAATAAAGTTATTTTAGTTACTGGTGCAGCTCAAGGGATTGGCCGTGGTATCGCACTACGTTTAGCGAAAGAAGGGGCTGATATCGCACTGGTAGATTTGAAAAAAGACAAGCTTCAAGATGTTGCCAAAGAAATTGAAGCTTTAGGCCGTAAAGTAACAACATTTGCCGCAGATATCAGTCAACGTGACCAAGTTTTTGCTGCGGTGGCTCATGCAGAAGCTGAGTTAGGTGGTTTTGATGTAATGATTAATAACGCAGGGATTGCACAAGTTAAGCCAATCGCTGATGTTCGCCAAGAAGATATGGATTTAATCTTCAAAATTAACGTGGATGGCACCATGTGGGGTATTCAAGCAGCGAGCGAGAAATTCCAAGAGCGTAAACATAAAGGGAAAATCATCAATGCGTCCTCAATTGCAGGGCATGATGGTTTTGCGATGTTAGGTGTGTATTCTGCCACGAAATTTGCCGTTCGCGCGTTAACCCAAGCCGCAGCCAAAGAATACGCAAGCTCAGGGATCACCGTAAATGCGTATTGCCCTGGTATTGTTGGTACAGATATGTGGGTGGAGATTGATGAGCGCTTTGCTGAAATTACAGGTGCACCAAAAGGCGAGACTTACAAAAAATATGTTGAAGGGATCGCGCTTGGTCGTGCTCAAACCCCTGATGATGTCGCGAGTCTAGTGGCATTCTTAGCAAGCGATGATTCTGACTATATTACTGGTCAATCTATTTTGACTGACGGTGGAATTGTCTATCGTTAATTCACTTATGTGAATTTAGGGTGTAAATAAATAGCCGCGATGAATAACTCATCGCGGTTTTTGTTTATGCGGCGTGCTGCTGAATATCGGTTAAAATAGCTTCCGCTTGTGTCCACAGTAGGGAGCCTCCCTCATGACTTAACAAATGATGTCGGCAATTGGGAAAACGGCTGGCTAATATTTTGCCAAAATCAGGGGAATGAACAGTGCTCATATCGAGTTCGCCATACCATAAAGAGACAGGCACGCGGGTCGTTTCAGGGGTGAATTCCCAGTTCTGTAATGCAATCAATAAGTCTTGAACATAACCTTGGTTGCCTTGAGCGAAAGCACGTCGCATGCAATGGCTATATGCTTCAAGGAAATGTTCTTCATTGTAGAGTTGTTGGTCGATTTCTGCGCTGCAATTAAGAATAAATGCCAACAGCCACTCGCCGGTGACATTTTTTAATAGCCAATCTGACAGCGTTTCAGGGCTGTTAAGGGCTTGCTCTTGCATGTTCACGATATCAGCACTGAGTATTGCGCGAGTTGCAGGGTATTCAAATTGGTCTTGCCCTGACACGATAGACAGTGAAATAGGTTGGCAATAGTGAGCGATAGCCATGGCAAAAACAGCACCTTGAGAAAAACCGACGACAGAATATTGAGTAATAGATTGCTCATCTAACAGCGCTTGAACATCCAGAGCAAAATTTTTTAATGATTTTTCAGGGTGAAATGTTGAGTCACCAAGCCCCGCACGTTCAGGAACAATCAAACGAATGTTTAGTCGTTCGAGTAAATCCAAACCAAATCCTAATGAACCACTCATGCCCGCACCGGTACAAAAAATAACAGGGAAGCCTGTTTTAGGACCTGATTCAAACCAGCAAAATTGTCGGCTATCAGGTAATTGCATCGTGTGTTGATGTGGGTTAGTCAGTGGTGCGTTATACATGGTGAATTCCTAACACAAAGCAGGTACAGATGGGGTGATAAGATAGGTCAGTTAATAATTATTAAAACTGGCATTGTTATAATTGTAATTTTAAAGTATTAAATAGGTAAAATGCAAAATATTAGCTTAATAAATATAAATTCATTCACAAGAGAATCGTCAAATGGCATTTTCCGAATCAGAAAAAGAGATTTTATTGGCCGTCAAGGGTGTCGGGCCCACGGTAATTAGCCGCTTGGAACAAATGGGTTTTAGCTCACTCGCACAATTGAGTGAAGCCTCCTATGATGAAATTTTGAGCTCTGGTGCCGCATTAACAGGCTCAAGTTGCTGGAAAAATAGCCCACAAGCAAAAAAAGCGGTAGAGGGGGCTATTTTAGCAGCTAAACAAGCGGTTAGATTGCCATCTTAATCGGTTTGGTTTCTGGTTTTCCATTTTTTGCTGCGCAAGATATTGAGAACTTGCACTGCCATAGAAAAAAACATAGCAAAATAAATGTAGCCTTTAGAAACATGGACTTGAACACTTTCAAGCAGCAATGTGAAGCCAACTAAAATCAAAAATGATAAGGCCAAGATTTTGACGGAAGGGTAGCGCTCAACAAAGTCGCCAATGGGTTTGGCCGCAAGCATCATAATGAGTACAGCGATGACTACCGCTGCCATCATGATAAATAAGTGGTCTGATAGCCCCACTGCGGTGATCACGGAATCTAAACTGAAGATAATGTCTAATAAAGCAATTTGCACGATAGCGCCCCAAAATGAGCTCACTTTTTTATTTGCTAGATTATTTTCACTTTCCCCTTCAATCGTATCAAAAATTTCTTGGCTTGCTTTCCAAATAAGGAAGATCCCACCTGCGCATAATATGAGATCGCGAGCGGATACAACATGGTCTGCGACAGTGAAAAGCGGCGTGGTAAGGCGTGATAACCAAGCAATCGAAGCCAATAACGCAAGGCGCATCACCATTGCCGCAATAAGGCCTGTCCGTCTGGCACTATTTTGCTGGTGGCTTGGAAGCTTGCTCACCACAATACTGAGGAAAATAATATTATCGATGCCTAGGACAATTTCTAATATGGTTAGTGTGGCGAGTGCCATCCAAGCATTGGGGTCCAGTATCCATTCAAACATCTTAGTACCTTCTAATTAACAAATTAAACAGTGATAATAATTTATCGTCTGCTTTGGTACAGGCGATGGTTAGCGACTAACTTAGATTAAAATGCCGCGCTAACAGGGGCGCGGTAAAATCTTTTTTGAGATAAAAACCACGAGGTAGCGTCATAATCGGTTGACCGAACTCACCAATCGCTTCAGTTAGTGCCTTATTGTTTGCGGCCTTAGGGCGGATCTGTAATACCTGCCCATGGCGTGCAGTGATACTTTCCACTTTGCCTAATACAATGAGGTCCATTAGCTCTTCCCAATCTTGTCTTAGTAACTGTTCTTCAAAGGGAGATGGGCTCCAGATTAACGGGTTTGCGACTCTGCGTTGTGAGAGTGGAATTTGCCTTTCCCCTTCGATAGGAAACCATAAAATGCGGGATAGTTTGCGGCGAACATGGCTATTTTCCCATGTTAAGCCACTATTCCCCGTTAATGGCGCTACAGAAACAAAGGTCGTTTCGAGTGGAGCACCATAACGGTCAATAGGAATGGTTTTTAATTCAATCCCAATATGAGCGAAATCTTGCTCTGCCTTGCTTCCCGCACTCGCACCTAAATAATATTCCAATAGCATACCAACCCAGCCTTTATCTCGTTTGAGGTCAGGAGGGATAGGGATAGCAGCATGTTGGGCGAGCTCACCAAGCGTATAGCCAGCAAGGGCTTGCGCTCGACCCATTAAGGTTGCTTCGTTATCAGGTGGCGGTGGCGCAATAAATGGCATCATGGTTTGAATATTAATGTATAAAAAGTAGTCAGTGAAAATACATAGAACTGAAGAAGTATAACACTTTTTCTTTGATGTTTTTAACTATTTGATATATAGGGATATAATGTTATTTATTCATCCAGGTCATAAATTATAACAGAGGTTATTCAAGTTCATCCCAAGATAATCACAGGATCATGCACTAGGTTATCCACAGGATTTCTGGATAACTGTGAAAAATAGAGATTACTGTGTGTATTTACAGCCTTGACTAAACGGTTTTTATGACGAATATCACAAAATATGAGTAAGTTGAGCACATATCTTGTGGATAAATACAACGTTGTTTGATCTTTGCTCAGTTAAAGTCTTAAGTATTTTAGCTAGAAAAATAGCCAGTGGATAAAACGCTTTTTTGTTATTTACTTCTTTGATTTATCAATGATTATTTGACTATTCTTTTTTTTGATAAAAAAGTGGCTTGGGGATATACCCTGATTACCATGAGGTTGTTCACATGGATATCCACAGAAAAAGTGAATAACATCCTTATTATTCATTTTATCTGTTTATAACTATCATTATTTTGCTAGGTTATCCTCAGAGGGTTTAAACCATGCAGATTTAAAATCAAACCAGCCAAAGGTATTCATCCGTACGCCGCGCATGGTTTTTTGGCCTTGTAGTTCAAGCCAATGATGAAAAATAGGGTGGAAAATTTGCGAGTCAATTAAGCTTTCACACCAGGCTTCTACATCTAATTGGTTATTACGCCATAGATTAAGTTCATCGCGGAGAGTGTTATTAAGGCATTCGCGCAGTAATGGCATTTCGTACAAGGTAGCAAAGATAGAAAATTCAAGAGGTTTAAAAAAGTTAGCTGTTGCTAACCAAATATCACTTTGCCCATTGCCATTAAACCAATCATCATAATCAATGATATTAATCTTGAGCTCCACGCCTTGTGTCTGTAACACGCGTTTCATAATTTGGCTAATCGCATAGAACTCATGGTGGTTGCGATAAAAAGTAACAGTCAGCTCAGTCAAATCTTCAGGCTTAGGGAACAAGGTTAGCATTTTACTATGATGCCAATGGAGTAATAAGCCATAAGCTGGCGCCCAATGGCGCTGATAAAACGGTTCACAATGGGCAAGTAGGTTGACAGGTGTTAAAAAGCTACATAACCATTTACGGACATCTTCACGCTGAGCAACCGGTGAGCGCTGATCCATTAAGAGGAAATAGCAGCCTTCTTCCATGCGGCTTTCAAGTGAATCATTATGGTGCTTGTCACCATCCATTTTTAATGTCGTACAAACCATTTGTTCTGAAAGTTCAGGAACCACCCAAATGGTCACTTCATCTAGCAGTGCACGATAGCCAAAATAGCGGTCGAAAGCCGTGATAGTCAGCTTTTGTGGCAAGTTTTTTTCTACTTGATAGGGACCAGTGCCGATAGGGCAACGGCTAAAGTTTTCGAGGCTCTCCCACTCTTTCGGTAAAATAGCCGCATGATGACTGCCTAATAACCAAGGTAGCTGTTTATCAGGCTCACTTAACGTGATATCAATCACATAAGGTTGCGGTGAGCTGACGGATTGTATATGTGAAAATAGCGGCCAACAGGTTTTTAAGCGTAAAAGGGAATAGATAATATCGTCGGCAACCATTTCTCTCCCATGGTGGAAATAAATAGCAGGGCGTAAATAGAAACGCCATTGGGTATCACTTATGGGTTGCCAATGGTGGGCAAGGCCACCTTCCACTTCCCCTTTTTCCTCATTTATATGGGTAAGACCATTAAAAATTTGGCTCATCAAGTGAATTTCTGAGCGGCGCATGGGGGCGCCAGGAAGAAGAGTCGGGAAATCTCGATAATAAATAATCCGTAATAAATTCTTACCTTGTCGATAGCTGCGTTCCAGTTCAGACAATACCATTTGGCGAATGGTTTCCTTATCACCCACTAGGGCGACAAGTTTTTCAATACTTTCTTCTTTGAGTAGTTGTTCAGCCTGTGCCTGTTGTAGCTCTAAGCCATTAACATGAAAAATAAGGGCCGAGCGTTTTCCTCGACCAGACTCAGCCTGCCAACTGAGCCAACCTTGTGACTGCATATTATTAAGTAGCGTCCGAACATGACGGCGAGAGCAAAACAGCGTATCAGCGATATCTTGCAGAGTTGTTTCACTGTCTTGGCCCTGAAAGTGTTGCCAGAGACGAATGAACTGGGTTTGTAATCGCGAATTAGACATAAAAGAGGAACTCCGGCAAAAAATACATCAATTTTAATTTCCTAAAATCTCACGATAATAGAAGGCAGTAAGTAGCTCGTTTGGTTTGCATGTTGCAGGCCGACTCCCCCATTTAGAGTAATGGTGTTTATCACCGAGCCGGTTTTTACCGGCTTTTTTTTATTTTTTCGTCATATTTCGCACTGTCGCGTTGTTGGTTTCGTTCAGCTACTTGGGTCACATACTTATGTATGCTCCCCAAGATATCTTCTCTCACCGCCTAGCTACAGTGCGAACTATTTAGAAAAAATCGTTCAGTTAAAGGCAAAAATCTTATTTTGTTATTAATTATACAGGAAGATATTAACGGGGAAGTGATTTTGGATTGTAAATTTTTAATGATGGATGAATTCCGCATTTTTGGTGCGAAGTAGGCGGTTTAGTTGGATAATTAGAGCTAAAAGAGGAACTACGCCCACCAAAGTAGGCGTAGAAAAGGATTTACTGCATAAAGGATGGAATCTTGCTTTCAAAATCGGTGATCTGGTCGACATGCTGCAACGTCAAACCAATACTATCCAAGCCATTCATCATGCAGTGGCGGCGGAAGCTATCAATTTCAAAATGATAGGTTTTATCACCAGCAGTCACGGTTTGAGCTTCTAAGTCTACCGTAAACTGGCAACCTTCATGGCTATTAACATAGTTAAACAGCTCATCCACTTCAGTTTCACTTAATTTGATTGGTAATAATTGGTTGTTGAACGAGTTACCATAAAAAATATCAGCAAAGCTTGGGGCGATAACCACTTGAATACCAAAGTCAGTTAATGCCCAAGGTGCGTGCTCACGGGATGAACCGCAACCAAAGTTTTCGCGAGCTAATAAAATACTGGCCCCTTTAAAAACTGGCTTATTTAAGACGAAATCAGGGTTAGGTTGTTGCCCGTTCTCATCTAAAAAGCGCCAGTCATTAAACAAGTGTTGCCCAAAACCTGTGCGAGTCACTTTTTGCAAAAACTGTTTAGGGATAATGGCATCAGTATCCACATTAGCTGCATCTAAAGGAGCGACAATCCCGACGTGTGTAATAAACTTTTCCATCATTTTCTCCTTAGATTTGAATATCACGTACATCAGCAAAATGGCCATTAATCGCTGCGGCCGCTGCCATTGCTGGGCTAACCAAGTGAGTACGACCTGCGCGACCTTGGCGGCCTTCAAAGTTACGGTTACTGGTTGATGCACAGCGTTCGCCAGGGTTTAAGCGGTCATTATTCATCGCTAAACACATAGAGCAACCCGGTAAACGCCATTCAAAACCCGCTTCAATGAAAATTTTATCTAAACCTTCTTGCTCAGCTTGGGCCTTAACAGGGCCAGATCCCGGAACAACAATAGCTTGTACGCCATTAGCCACTTTTTTACCTTTTGCAATTGCAGCAGCGGCACGTAAATCTTCAATACGTGAATTCGTACATGAACCAATAAATACTTTGTCAATTTTGACATCAGATAATTTAATGCCAGACTCTAACCCCATGTAAGCTAATGCTTTTTCAGCGGAAGCTCGTTCAACAGGGTCTGTAAATGACTCAGGAGCAGGGATCGGCTGGTTGATGGCAATCACCTGCCCAGGGTTGGTTCCCCAAGTGACTTGTGGCGCGATACTACTTGCTTGAATAGTGATGACTTTATCAAATTGTGCATCATCATCCGTTTTTAATGTTTTCCAATAAGCAACCGCATCGTCCCATTGTTGGCCTTTAGGTGCAAATTGGCGACCTTTCATATAGGCAAAAGTGGTTTCATCCGGTGCGATAATTCCCGCTTTCGCGCCTAATTCAATTGCCATGTTGCATACCGTCATGCGGCCTTCCATGCTTAAGTTTTCGATAGCTTCACCACAAAACTCAACAATATAGCCAGTACCGCCTGCGCTGCCCGTTGTACCGATAATCGCTAAAACGATATCTTTTGCGGTAATACCTGCTGGAGCTTTGCCTACGACTTCAATTTTCATTGTTTTAGCGCGTGCTTGTTTCAGCGTTTGAGTCGCCATCACGTGCTCAACCTCAGATGTTCCGATACCAAAGGCTAATGAGCCAAATGCACCGTGTGTTGCGGTGTGGGAGTCTCCACATACAATGGTCATACCGGGTAAAGTGATACCTTGCTCAGGCCCCATCACATGGACAATACCTTGGTATGGGTGATTCAAATCATATAAAGTTACGCCAAACTCTTTACAGTTTTTCATTAACTCTTGCATTTGAATACGAGCCATATCGCCACAAGCATTAATATCTTTGGTTTGCGTTGATACGTTGTGATCCATTGTGGCAAAAGTTTTACTTGGTTGATGTAAAGGACGTTTCTTAGTTCTCAAACCATCAAACGCTTGAGGTGATGTCACTTCATGTACCAAATGGCGATCGATATAAATCAAAGGGATTTCATTTTCGACCTCACGGACAACGTGGGCATCATATAATTTTTGATATAAAGTCTTGGCCATGTTAAACCCCTTCTGCAATATAACGAGCAATAATATCGCCCATTTCACTGGTACTTATTGACTGACCTGCACCTGCTAAGTCGGATGTTCTATAACCTTCTTCTAAGGCCTTATTGACCGCACGCTCGATTGCATCTGCTGCATCGGCTTGGTCTAAGCTAAATCTTAGCAACATGGAAGCAGATAAAATTTGTGCAATTGGGTTGGCAATATTTTTTCCAGCAATATCTGGAGCAGAGCCTCCCGCAGGTTCATACAAACCAAATCCAACTTCATTTAAGCTCGCAGAAGGTAACATGCCCATGGAACCGGTGATCATCGCACATTCATCAGAAATGATATCGCCGAACAAGTTAGAACATAACACCACATCAAACTGAGATGGGGCTTTGATCATTTGCATGGCTGCGTTATCGATATACATATGGCTGACTTCAACATCTGGATATTCTTTTGCGATTTGATTAACCACTTCACGCCATAAGACCGAGCTTTGTAACACGTTTGCTTTGTCGATTGATGTGACTTTGTTATTACGTTTGCGGGCTGATTCAAAAGCAATACGTGCGATACGCTCGATTTCATAGCGGTGATAAACTTCAGTATCAAATGCATATTCTTCTTGGTCTTCACCTTTGCGGCCTTTTGGTTGACCGAAGTAAATCCCACCTGTTAATTCACGCACACAAAGAATATCAAAGCCTTGAGCTGCGATGTCTGCACGTAATGGGCAGAATGCTTCTAATGCTTGATATAAGCGAGCAGGGCGTAAATTACTGAATAATTTAAAATGCTTACGTAAAGGCAATAATGCACCGCGTTCAGGCTGGCTATCGGGTGGCAAGTGTTCCCATTTCGGCCCACCGACAGAACCAAATAAGACAGCGTCAGCTTCCTCACAACCTTTTACTGTGGCCTGTGGTAATGGCTCACCGTGCTTGTCGATTGCCGCACCGCCAACATCATATTCAGTGGTGTTGATTGTTATTGCAAAACGTTTGCTGATAGCAGCTAAAACCTTGTGAGCTTGCGCCATCACTTCTGGACCGATGCCATCTCCCGGTAATACGGCAATTTTATAACTAGACATTGTTAAACAGCTTCCTTTGTGTTTGATTGTGATTCTTGATTTATTTTTTGTTTTTCTTTTTCAACTTGCTCTGAGCGCCAAATGCTATTCAAGACATGCACCATGGCTTTCGCTGAAGATTCAACGATATCTGTCGCTAACCCCATCCCGTGGAACTTACGGTTATGGCATTCAACCACGATATCCACTTGGCCTAATGCATTTTCACCGTGGCCTTTAGCTGACAACTGATAAGAGACTAACTTCATAGGGAATTGTGTAATGTTGCTGATAGCTTGGTAAATCGCATCAACGGGGCCATTACCGGTTGCAGCTTCAGATTTCACTTCATCACCACACTGCATTTTGACTGTTGCTGTCGCAACAATACTAGAGCCTGATTGCGTACTGAAATAGTCCATTACGAAGTGGTCAGTTTCATCTTGTTGTTTAGTAAAGAAAGCCAAGGCTTCTAAGTCATAGTCAAACACTTGACCTTTTTTATCGGCTAAATTCAAAAATGCAGTATATAATTCATCCAATTTGAAGTCTTTACCTTCGTGATACCCCATTTCCTCCATACGGTGCTTAACAGCGGCGCGGCCTGAGCGTGAGGTTAAATTCAGTTGTTGTTCTTTTAAGCCAATGGACTCAGGCGTCATGATTTCATAGGTTTCGCGGTTTTTCAGTACGCCATCTTGGTGAATTCCTGATGAGTGAGCAAATGCATTGCTGCCGACAACCGCTTTATTCGCTGGAATTGGTGTATTACATAATTGGCTAACTAATTGGCTGGTCCGGTAAATTTCTTTGTGATTAATATTGGTATGCACATTTAACATTTGCTCGCGCAATTTAATTGCCATAATCACTTCTTCTAATGCCGTGTTGCCAGCGCGTTCACCTAAGCCATTAATTGTCCCTTCTACTTGGCGGGCACCGGCTTGCACGGCACTGATTGAGTTAGCAACCGACATCCCTAAATCATCATGGCAATGAACAGAAATAACGGCTTTATCGATATTTGGCACACGGTTATACAAATCAGTGATAATTCCACCAAATTGGTAAGGCGTTGTATAACCTACAGTATCTGGGATATTAATGGTGGTGGCACCCGCATTTATAGCTGTTTCAACAATGCGGCACAAATTGTCAGGGTCAGTACGGCCGGCGTCTTCACAGGAGAATTCAACGTCGTCGGTATAGCGTCTAGCTCGCTTGATGGAATTGATTGCCATATCCATTACGCCATCAAAGGATTTATTTAATTTTTTCTCCATATGCAAGTTGGAGGTGGCTAAGAAAATATGAATACGAAAGGCTTCAGCGACCTTTAATGACTCGGCTGCAACATCAATATCATTTTCAATACAACGTGCTAATGCACAAATTCGGCTATTTTTGATTTCTCTGGCAATGGTTTGAACGGACTCGAAGTCACCTGGTGAAGAGACTGGGAAACCGGCTTCAATGATATCAACGCCTAAACGTTCTAACGCAAAGGCGATTTGTAATTTTTCTTTGACTGATAAACTAGCCTGTAATGCCTGCTCACCGTCGCGTAAGGTGGTATCAAAGATAATGACTTGGTTGCTCATATTGTGTTCCTCATATCGAATTTTGTTTTTACTGAGTGTTATGTTCTTCCAAAGCCGCAGGCATAAAAAAACCCGCGGTTGCGCGGGTTCTTAATGTTTGTGGACAGTTTGTTTCTATTTTTCGTCCATAAGCATACCGCGCAAATTTAATGCGAGTAGTAGTAGGCTTAGTAGGCGAATAGAAAATGTCATTGCAACCGTCTCTCTTGAGTATCTTAATTAAACTGTATTTATTGATACGTTATCTTAAAGTTAATGTCAATCATAGATTTTTAGCATATTTTTACCAATCATGAATTATGGCTTTTAGTTGGTGGTTGTTGCTATTTTTTTGGTGTAACTCTTCTGTTTTGTCTGGATTTTTATGTAATTATAAGGGTAAAATTCTTCAATCAGGCATTGTCTAAGTATTGATTGGGTTTAATGTGTTGAATTTTATGGTGTTTTTCTATTTTTCTATGAGTTGAAGTTCAACGCAAGGAATGAATCACCTACACCAATGCTTTTTAATTAAGTTAATTATCTAATAAATGAGTATTTAAAAAATAATCTGATAATGAGGATATTTATTGATTCTAAATACGATTTATTATGATTTCTTGCAAAAATTGCTTTATTATTTTTACGGTGAGTGATTGCAAGTCTAATTAGTAGTTATTACTCATTGTTTTGATGAATATTTACGCTTTATGATGATATTTATACTGCAAGTTTAATTAATAGGTTAAGTAATATAAACGTCGTTTTAATAAATGCAGGGAAAGCGAAATAGCTTATTATCTATAAGTTGTTTTAAGAATAATATTTAATGAATTTATATATTCGTCGGTTTCTTTAGATGAATGACTCTTTTCGTTAATGAAAAATGATAAATATATTAGTGGAGTAAAAAATGACTGATTTTGATACAATTTCAACAGCTAAAAAAGATAGTAGCGATATTCATTTACGTAATGTTGATCTTAACCTATTAACGGTTTTTGACGTGGTTATGCAGATGCAAAATGTGACAAAAGCTGCGCAAGTTCTAGGGATGTCTCAGCCTGCAGTAAGTAATGCAGTTTCACGTTTAAAATCAATGTTTAATGACGAGTTATTTGTGCGATATGGGCGTGGTATTCAGCCGACATCGCGTGCTAAACAATTATTTGGGCCTATTAGGCAAGCATTACAATTAGTTCATAATGAATTACCTAGCGCAGGTTTTAACCCACA
The DNA here is from genome assembly GCF_033688165.1 of Providencia sp. PROV048. Lineage (NCBI taxonomy): Bacteria > Pseudomonadati > Pseudomonadota > Gammaproteobacteria > Enterobacterales > Morganellaceae > Providencia > Providencia sp. PROV048. Next base: position 1,386,178 of record NZ_CP096360.1, read on the forward strand.
AAACAGTGATCGGGTATTTAATTTATCTATCTGTTCACCGTTAGATATTCGCCTAGCTGCTATTATTGTCGAAAAATTTAAGGTAGTTTCGCCTAATATTAATATAATCATTCATTCTTTTATGGGTGATAAAATTGCTCATCAATTAAAATACCAAGAAATGGATTTCTTCCTTGGCTATAATCAATTAGAAAAGACGGAATTTCAACATCAGGTTTTATTTGATGACGAATTGGTATTAGTGGTGGCAAATCATCATCCACGTATTGGTAATTCAATTTCTGAAACTGAACTAAATAATGAACGCCACGCTATTATGTCAATGGATAACATGGGGTCATTTAGTAAACCTTATTATAATAATACTGAGTTATCGCATACGGTTAGTTATCAAGGGACTGACTTAAATAGTGTATTGAGTATTGTTGCTCAAACTGATCTCGTGGCTATTGTGCCAAAATGGTTAGTTAATCATCACTTTGGGCAACTTAAATTACGTACGTTAACGTTACCTTGGCTTAAGGATACACTGCCTTGTTACTTAACTTGGCATGAATCAACGGTTAGGGATAAAGGCCATCAATGGATGAAGTCTCAATTCAATCAATTGATTGAGGAACTCTCTGAACAGCCTGTTGCGGCATAACACGCCTATTTAAAATATTAGAGGTTGTAGGCTATCTCGAACTGATGAGAAAGAAATAGCTCATTTTGTTAAGGGAAAATAACAAATGAAATTGTCCCTTAAGGCCAACAACCTCTATATTTCTGCAAACGTGCTTATAACAAAATATACATGCCAACAAGCTGATTAACTCATTATCGTAGGTGCTATGGTGAGTTTTGTAGCAGACATAACATTTGCAAAAAATTTACATATAAATGCTTTTCACGCATCTCTTTAGTCGATACACTGCGAATATTCAGCTAACACTTGTAAGCTGAAATAATAAGAATGGTTAAGTGCTTGTGAATGTGCCGAGTAGCTTATATCGATAATGACTTATAGGGAATAAACTTTGATTACTGAAAATCTATATCCATACCACTTGGTTAATCGCTTACGTAGCAGGGTTACTGCACAAGAATCAGCGAACCGGATAGCTTTCAGTCAATGGGATAACGGGCAACGTAGCTCATTAACGTGGGGGGAGGTTGGCGATCGCACTTCAGCAATTTCTCGACACCTCTTAGCATTAAACGTTATCGCACAAGAAAATATTGGGTTATTTGCCCACAACAGTATGAATTGGTCATTAGTGGATTTTGCCGCGTTACAAATTAGGGCGGTCACGGTGCCACTTTATGCGACTAGCAGTGTCGAGCAAGCTGCGTATATTATTAACGACGCAAATATTAAAGTGCTATTTGTTGGGGAAGAGGCGCAATATCAAGTTGCATGCCAGTTACCCGCTCTTTGCCCTCAATTAACCACGATTGTTGTGATGAATGACAATGTTAAGTTGGCTGATATTTCAATCAATACCATGCATTTATCCACGTTTATGGCGCAATCACAAACTGCATACCAAGCAGAACTGGATGAACGCATCGCTGCGCATAATCTCAGTGATTTATTTACCATCATCTATACATCAGGTACTACCGGAGAACCCAAAGGCGTTATGTTGGATTACTACAACATGGCTGCGCAGCTGTATCTCCATGACGAACGATTACAACTCACCGCTGATGATGTTTCTTTAAGTTTTTTACCACTTTCACATGTTTTTGAACGTGCGTGGAGCTTTTACGTTATGCACGTTGGAGCACTAAACGTTTATTTAACGGACACCAATCAGGTTCGTGAAGCATTAGCTGAGGTAAAACCGACAGTAATGTGTGCGGTTCCGCGTTTTTATGAAAAAGTTTATTCAGCAATACACAGTAAAGTGGCAAAAGCACCTTTAGTTCGTAGGGCACTATTTCGCTGTGCATTATCCCTTGGCAGAAGCCGAGTGAAAGCCTTAGCAAAAGGTCGCAAACCCTCTTTTATTAACCGCGCTATTTTCCCTATGGTCGACAAACTGGTCCTCAATAAAATTCGTGAAGGGTTAGGGGGGCGAATTCGGTTCATGCCAGCTGCAGGTGCCCGTCTTGATGACGATGTGATTGCATTTTTCCTTTCTGCAGGGGTAAACATTAAATACGGCTATGGTATGTCAGAAACCTGTGCCACGGTATCTTGCTGGGAAGAAGGGAAATACCCATTAGGCTCGATTGGTACACCACTATCTTCTGTTTCAGTGCGTATTGGTAAAGACGATGAAATACAAGTAAAAGGGCCGGTGGTTATGAAAGGCTATTACAACCGCCCGATTGAAACCTTAGATACATTTACAGCGGATGGCTGGTTAAAAACAGGTGATGCAGGGAAAATTGACGAACAAGGTAATTTATATATTACAGATAGACTAAAAGATTTAATGAAAACGTCTAATGGAAAATATATTGCACCGCAGATGATTGAAGGCGTATTAGGGCAAGACAAGTTTATTGAACACATCGCAGTCATTGCTGATGCTCGTAAGTTTGTTTCAGCGCTTATTGTGCCTTGCTATGACAGCTTAGAAGAATATGCCCATTCAATAAACCTGAAATATCGAGATCGTTTAGAACTCTTAAAAGACTCGAATATTGTGGCATTATTCGAAAGTCGCTTAAAAGATTTACAAAAGAATATCGAAAATTTCCATCAAGTTAAGCGTTTTACATTGCTACCAACCACATTTTCAATGGAAAAAGGTGAATTAACGCCGACTTTAAAGCTACGTCGTAAAATCATTTCTGAGCGCTATCAATTAGAAATTGAATCGATGTACAAAGAATAATTTACCATTTAATTATCTGGCTTACCTGTATTATGGGTAAGTCAGGTCTTGTTTTTGTTCTGTTTTTATTTATTCATTCAAATAATAGCTCAATATTAAAAATTGTAACGGTTCCAACTAATTAAAGTTGCACTGTTTTTTCATTCATGCCAGTCATTTTTCCTTCTATTATTTTCATACGCAGTCAATTTATCTATCAAATTCCCATGTTCAAGATGATGTGAAAGTTTCGTGATCCTTGCACTGAAATGGTGTTTGCTTCGTTTCAGCCGGAGAGATATGTTAATAGTACGAATTTCACTATTTAAATGATAAAAATAAAGAGGTAGAGCATACCTCTTCACTTGCAAATAATGTCTGGGGGCAAACTCATGGAGATGTTGTCGGGAGCGGAAATGGTCGTCAAATCGTTGATTGACCAAGGAGTAAAGCACGTGTTTGGTTATCCAGGCGGTGCCGTATTGGATATTTATGATGCACTTCATACTGTTGGCGGGGTAGAACACATATTAGTGCGTCATGAACAGGCTGCGGTGCATATGGCTGATGGTTATGCACGTTCAACAGGAGATGTTGGGGTCGTGTTAGTTACATCGGGGCCAGGGGCAACGAATGCGATTACGGGTATTGCGACAGCTTATATGGATTCAGTACCGATGGTGGTGTTATCGGGGCAGGTTGCCAGTTCGCTAATTGGTAATGATGCGTTTCAGGAATGCGACATGGTTGGGATTTCAAGGCCAATAGTAAAGCACAGTTTTTTAATTAAAAGCGCAGAAGAAATTCCTGAAACCATCAAGAAAGCTTTTTATATTGCGGCAAGTGGGCGTCCTGGGCCTGTAGTCATTGATTTCCCTAAAGACACCGTTAACCCAGCCTTGAAGTTTGCTTATCGTTATCCAGAAAATGTTTCTTTGCGTTCTTATAACCCAACGTTGCAAGGCCACAAAGGTCAAATCAAAAAGGCGTTAACTAAATTGGTTTCGGCAAAAAAACCGGTTTTTTATATTGGCGGGGGAGCGATTAACGCGAATTGCTCTGCTGAACTTATTGAGTTGGCAGAAAAACTACAATTACCAGTAGTATCAACCTTAATGGGGTTAGGAGCTTTCCCAGAAACTCACAAGCAGTCTGTCGGGATGCTTGGAATGCATGGAACCTATGAAGCTAATAAGGTTATGCATAACTCAGATGTGATTTTTGCTGTTGGTGTTCGTTTTGATGATAGAACAACGAACAACTTAGAAAAATACTGCCCAAATGCGACTGTTATCCAAATTGATGTTGATCCAACGTCTATCTCAAAAACGGTTAATGCGGACATCCCAATCGTGGGTGATGCGAAACTTACATTAAAGCAAATGTTAGGTCAGTTAGACCAGGCTTCAGCAAAACAAGATAACCAAGCGCTCACTGCATGGTGGAAAGAAATTGAACAGTGGCGTAGTAAACAATGTTTACGTTATGAAACCAGCCCAACAAAAGTTAAGCCACAACAAGCTATTGAAATGATTTACCGTTTAACGAAAGGTGAAGCGTATGTGACATCTGACGTCGGGCAGCACCAAATGTTTGCCGCATTATATTATCCCTTTGATAAACCTCGTCATTGGATAAATTCTGGAGGTCTTGGCACGATGGGCTTTGGTTTACCTGCTGCATTAGGGGTGAAATTAGCGCATCCAAAATCGACAGTTGTTTGTGTGACCGGAGACGGCAGTATCCAAATGAACATTCAGGAGCTTTCAACAGCCCTGCAATATGGTTTACCGGTTTTAGTACTCAACTTAAACAATGGTTTCTTAGGCATGGTAAAACAGTGGCAAGATATGATTTATCAAGGCCGCCATTCGCAATCCTACATGCAATCATTGCCTGATTTCATCAAGTTAGCGCAAGCTTATGGCCACGTTGGTATTTCGATAACAACACCTGATGAGCTGGAAGAAAAACTAAAACAAGCCCTTGTTGAAGTAAATGAAAATCAGCGATTAGTCTTCGTTGACGTAAATATTGATGAAACTGAGCACGTTTATCCAATGCAGATCCGTGGCGGCGCAATGGATGAAATGTGGTTGAGCAAAACAGAGAGGACCTGATCATGCGTCGTATTTTATCCGTTTTATTAGAAAATGAATCAGGTGCTTTGTCCCGTGTCATAGGTCTGTTCTCTCAGCGTGGTTATAATATTGAAAGTTTGACCGTGGCGCCAACGGACGATCCAACATTGTCACGTATGACTATCCAAACTAAAGGGGATGCAAAAGTTCTTGAGCAAATTGAGAAACAATTGCATAAATTGGTTGATGTGCTGCGTGTCAGTGAGCTGACGGCGTCAGCACATATTGAACGTGAAATCATGTTAGTGAAGCTACAGGCCTCTGGATATGGGCGTGATGAAGTGAAGCGCTGTGCGGATATTTTCCGTGGACAAATTGTTGATGTAACCCCAACGCTTTATACCGTTCAGCTAGCGGGAACAAGCGAAAAACTGGATGCTTTTATCGAATCAGTGCGTGGTGTTGCTGAAATTGTTGAAGTTGTACGCTCAGGGATCGTCGGAGTTTCACGCGGTGATAAAATTATGCGATGAAAAATTTATCTTCCGAAGGTAGAATAATCGCGTTTAAGGCCCCGAATGATTCGAGGCTATTCCCAAAATTGTAAAGAGGTTAACGTGAAACTGGATGAGATAGCCCGTCTAGCGGGTGTTTCCCGCACAACGGCTAGTTATGTGATCAACGGCAAGGCCAAGCAGTATCGAGTCAGCGATAAAACTGTAGAAAAAGTGATGGCAGTCGTCAGAGAGCACAATTACCATCCAAATGCAGTTGCTGCGGGGCTACGAGCAGGGCGTACCCGTTCTATAGGGTTAGTGATCCCAGACTTGGAAAATACCAGCTATACCCGTATAGCAAATTACCTTGAAAGGCAGGCGCGTCAACGTGGTTATCAACTACTAATAGCATGCTCAGAAGACCAACCTGACAATGAAATTCGTTGTGTTGAGCACCTTTTGCAACGACAAGTTGACGCCATTATTGTTTCGACAGCTTTACCGCCGGAACACCCGTTTTATCAGCGTTGGGCGAACCGTTCTTTACCGATTATCGCACTTGATAGAGCCCTTGAAAAAGAGCATTTTATTAGTGTCGTTGGTGATGACCAAGAAGATGCTTTCATGATTTCAGCAGAACTACGCAAGTTTAATGCTGAATCCGTATTGTATTTGGGGGCGTTACCTGAACTGTCTGTCAGCTATTTACGCGAGCAAGGTTTCCGTAAAGCATGGCATGAAGACCCGCGCAAGATTGATTATCTGTATGCAAATAGCTATGAACGCGATTCAGCAGCAGAGGTTTTTGCACATTGGCTTGATAGCGGTAACGAGATGCCTGACGCGTTATTTACAACATCATTTTCCTTACTACAAGGTGTATTAGATGTTGCGTTGAAACGTAGTGGTCGTTTACCTGAACACATGGTCATTGCCACATTTGGTGATAATGAGTTATTAGATTTTCTCGAGTGCCCAGTGCTTTCCCTTGCACAACGCCATAGGGATATCGCTGAACGTATTTTAGAATTAGTACTTGCCAGCCTTGATGAAAAGCAAAAACCAGAACCTGGTATTACTCGTATTCGCCGTGATTTATGCCGTCGTGGAAGTTTAGGTCGTAAGCAGTAGTAAAATAGACTTAACTTTAATCGAACAGTGAATATTTACACGATAATGAGTGATGTTGGTCACAATAATGAGTAATATAACGGCCCCTATCTTGTAGGGGCTTTTTTTTATAAGCTAAAAGTAGGTAAATATTTAACTTTAGGATTTATCTTAAGATATTTATTGCTGATTTTAAAATGAAAGCTAAATCGGATGATTAAATTAATATAAATTTATTGTAGATGTATTACTGATTTGTGCGATAAATATTTAAAATTAAATACTGTTTATTAAAACAGTTATTTATTATGTTGATATTTAATGGTTTTATTTTTCTTTCGGGGTATTTTTACCATTGTTAGATATTAATGATTATTTGGGGACTCAATAAAAGTAAATAACCGGTACAAGATATACTGATTAAAAATGAGACTTAAGTTGAATTTATAATGATTTGTATGATTTTGCAGCAATCTAGAGTGATCTCGCTTATTTAAGTTGCACTTTATAAAATATATTAATTATATCAACTTGTTATTTCACATTTTCTTTCCAAGTCATATTTTACCTACCCTTATTTTTTCTGAATTGTTCTGTAAATAAAGCTAAAGCTGAGTGCGACTGGCTTGACAACGTTTTCATACCATTCGTAAACTTTATATGTGGTGAATTGTGGGGTAAAGTGGGTGGCTTGGAAATAAAAGGGGTTTAATCGGGTATGTTTCGTGGGGCAACACTGGTTAATCTCGACAGCAAAGGGCGTCTAACCGTGCCGACTCGTTATCGAGGAATGCTGAACGAGGAATCGAAAGGGCAAATGGTTTGTACCATTGACCTTCACCAGCCATGTCTGCTGCTTTATACCTTACCTGAGTGGGAGATTATCGAAGAAAAGCTTTCTCGGTTATCGACGATGAACCCTGCTGAACGACGCGTGCAACGGCTGTTATTGGGCCATGCAAGTGAATGCCAAATGGACAACGCGGGGCGTCTTTTGTTAGCCAGTACATTGCGTCAACACGCAGGGCTAACCAAAGAGGTCATGTTGGTTGGCCAGATTAATAAATTTGAACTTTGGGATGAACAAACTTGGTATCAGCAAGTGGAAGATGATATTGCCGCTGAGCGCCTTACCAATGAACCACTTTCAGCCCGCTTACAGGATTTGTCACTTTAATAATGACGCAACAGCAATTTAAACACGTAACAGTATTACTGGATGAAGCCGTTAATGGCTTAAACATTAAACCTAACGGTATCTACATTGATGGCACATTTGGTCGTGGTGGTCATTCAAGGTTGATATTAAGTCAGCTTGGCGAAAATGGTCGTTTAATCGCCATAGACCGTGACCCAGAGGCAATAAAAGCGGCTCAAACTATTGATGACCCTCGTTTTAAGATTAAACATGGCCCATTTTCTGCGATTGCAGAGTATGTGGAAGAAGAAGGGTTAGTCGGGCAAATTGATGGCGTACTGCTGGATTTAGGCGTTTCTTCACCCCAGTTAGATGACCCTGAACGCGGTTTTTCCTTTATGCGTGACGGGCCGTTAGATATGAGGATGGACCCAACCAAAGGGCAATCTGCACAGCAATGGTTGATGGACGCAGAAGCGGATGACATAGCTTGGGTTTTAAAAACTTTTGGTGAAGAGCGTTTTGCGAAACGAATTGCGAGAGCGATTGTTGAGCGTAATCATAACCCGGAAGAAGAACCGTTAACACGCACACGGCATCTTGCTGAATTAATTGCAAAAGTTAGTCCAATGAAAGACCGACATAAGCACCCAGCGACGCGTAGCTTCCAAGCCATTCGAATTTATATTAACAGTGAATTGGAAGAAATAGAAAAAGCGTTAGAAGGCGCAATGAACGTTTTAGCACCACAAGGGCGTTTATCAGTTATCAGTTTCCATTCGTTGGAAGACAGGTTAGTAAAACGGTTTATTCGCAAAAATTGTAAAGGTCCATCGGTGCCAGCAGGTATTCCTCTTACTGAAGCGCAGATTAAAGAGTTAGGTGCAGCGCAGTTACGTGACCTAGGTAAGATGAAACCTTCGGAAAACGAAATTGATGAAAATCCACGCGCACGTAGTTCTGTGTTGCGGTTTGCTGAGAAGGCGGCGGAATAATGGTTCCAGAAAGGCACAGCCTAGCTCGCGTCATTGGGCGTGATTTATTTCGTTATGGCATCGTTCCTTTGATTTTATTAGTGGCAATTATTATCAGTGCTGTTTTTGTGGTAACGACGGCACATGAAACGCGTTTACTAACGGCCGCAAAAGATAAGTTGTATGAAGAAAAAGACTTGTTAGATATTGAATGGCGTAATTTGATCCTTGAAGAAAACGCCCTTGCGAGCCATAGCCGAATAGAACGTTTATCGGTTGAAAAATTACAGATGGTGCAAGTTGAACCATCACAAGAAAAAATTATTGTTTCTAAGCAATAAAAAGGTTCCTAATGAAAGCACCAAAAACAGCGAAAAATAAGAAACAAGAAGAGAGTACCAGCTTTGTCCGCTGGCGCTTTATTTTGCTGTGCGGATGCATTGTCTTAGCGTTAGCAGGGTTGCTAACGCGGGTGGCTTATCTGCAAATTATTGCGCCAGAGAAACTGGTGAAAGAAGGCGATATGCGCTCTTTACGAGTGCAAGAAGTTGCGACATCACGAGGTATGATTAGCGACCGAGAAGGGCGGCAACTTGCCGTGAGTGTGCCAGTCAATGCGATCTGGGCAGACCCCAAAGAGGTATTTGAAAAAGGGGGAATAAGCAATGACGAACACTGGAAAGCACTGGCAGACGCACTTGAAATTCCATTAGAACAAATTACGAGCAAAATATCGGCCAATCCAAGAGGCCGTTTTGTGTATTTAGCGCGCCAAGTTAACCCATCTATTGGTGATTACGTTAAAAAATTAAAAATACCGGGTATTTACTTACGCAAAGAATCTCGTCGTTATTACCCATCAGGCCCAGTTACCGCTCACTTACTGGGGGTAACAAACATTGATGGTGAAGGGATTGAAGGCGTCGAAAAAAGCTTTGACCGTTGGTTAAAAGGTGCGCCGGGTGAACGTACAGTCCGTAAAGACCGTAATGGGCGAGTGATTGAAACCATTTCGTCTATTGACAGCCAAGCTGCACATAATCTGACATTAAGCATTGATGAACGTATTCAATCCATTGTTTACCGTGAATTAACACGTGGCGTGCAGGAAAATAAAGCGGAATCGGGTGTGGCAATTTTAGTTGATGTTCATACCGGTGAAATTTTAGCAATGGCGAATAGCCCATCCTATAACCCAAATAATTTAACGGGTACATCAATGGATGCGATGCGTAACCGCGCCATTACGGATATTTTTGAGCCGGGCTCAACAGTAAAACCTATGGTGGTAATGAGTGCGCTACATAACAAAATTATTAAAGAAAACTCAGTAATTAATACTTATCCGTATCGTATTAGTGGTCATGAGATCAAAGACGTAGCACGATACGCTGAGCTAACTATTACTGGGATTTTACAGAAGTCGAGTAACGTAGGTGTTTCAAAACTTGCGTTAGCGATGCCTGCCACTGAGCTGGTGGATGTGTATAGCCGCTTTGGGTTTGGCAAGCCGACTAATCTGGGGTTAGTCGGGGAAAGTAGTGGCATCTTTCCAAGTAAAAAAACACGGTGGTCTGATTTAGAAAGGGCCACCTTTTCTTTTGGCTACGGGCAAATGGTAACACCGTTACAGTTAGCGCGAGCCTATGCAACGATAGGGAGTTTCGGTATTTACCGGCCTCTATCAATCACTAAAGTTGACCCTCCCGTGCCAGGGACGCGTGTTTTTCCTGAGCCAATTATGCGTACTGTGGTGCATATGATGGAGAGTGTAGCTCTACCCGGCGGCGGGGGAGCTCGAGCAGCCATTAAAGGCTATCGCATTGCCATTAAAACCGGTACAGCAAAAAAAGTGGGCCCTGAAGGGCGCTATGTTAATAAATATTTAGCTTATGCCGCAGGTGTTGCGCCTGCGAGTAATCCACGCTATGCGTTAGTTGTGCTTATCAATGAGCCAAGTGCAGGTAAATACTATGGTGGTGCGGTTTCTGCCCCCGTATTTGGCTCAATCATGGGTGGGGTCTTGCGGTTGATGAACGTTGAACCCGACGCATTGCAACCAGACGAACAAAATGAAATCGTAAATAGTCAAAAAGAGGTTAAAAGTGGCAGATCGTAATCTTTGTGATCTACTCTCACCCTTTGGTGTGAGCACAACTCCAATCTCACTGCGTGAGATGACGCTAGACAGTCGAAAGGCTGCCGCGGGCGATCTGTTTATTGCAATAAAAGGTCATCAATCGGATGGGCGACACTATATTCCTCAAGCGATTGCTCAAGGGGTTTCCGCTGTAATAGCAGAGGCGGAAGGTGAAGCCGTTGAAGGCGAAATTCGTTTCGTTCATGGCGTACCTGTTATTTATTTGAATGACCTGAATAACCGTTTATCTGCACTGGCCGGTGAGTTTTACCACCAACCTTCTGCAAGAATGAAACTCGTTGGTGTGACGGGGACTAACGGTAAAACCACCACCACACAATTAATTGCTCAGTGGGCTCAAGGGCTAGGGGAAACTAGTGCAGTAATGGGAACCGTGGGTAATGGCCTATTAGGCCATGTGTCACCAAGCGAAAATACCACGGGCTCTGCGGTAGATATTCAACTTGAATTGACCCAGTTATTGAACCAAAAAGCAACATTAACAGCGATGGAAGTTTCTTCCCATGGATTAGTACAAGGCCGTGTCGCAGACTTACAGTTCGATGCTGCTGTGTTCACTAATTTAAGCCGTGATCACCTTGATTATCACGGCGATATGGAAAGCTATGAAGCCGCGAAATGGCTATTGTTTTCCACACATAATACAAAATCGCAAATTATCAATGCGGATGATGCGATTGGTTTGAAGTGGCTGCAGCGTTTACCACAAGCGTGCGCGGTGACCATGGAAAACAAAATTCCTCAAGATTGGCAAGGTCCATGGTTAAAAGCAACGGAAGTGGAATACCACGACAAAGGCGCTACTATCCATTTTGATTCCTCATGGGGAAATGGTGACTTTGAAAGCCCATTGATGGGAGCATTTAATGTCAGCAACTTATTAGTGGCAATGGCAACTTTGCTGATGATGGATTATCCGTTAAACAAACTGCTGGCTGCTACATCTTCATTGTCACCAGTTTGCGGCCGTATGGAAGTGTTTAGTGCACCGAATAAACCGACAGTTGTTGTTGATTATGCGCATACTCCTGATGCCTTAGAAAAAGCCTTAGCGGCAGCACGCTTACATTGCAAAGGGCAATTATGGTGTGTATTTGGTTGCGGTGGTGACCGTGACAAAGGTAAGCGCCCTCTGATGGGAGCCGCAGCAGAAGAATATGCAGATAAAATCGTGATCACAGATGACAACCCGCGCAGCGAAGACCCTATCGACATTATTAATGACATCATGGCTGGACTATTAGATTCCAGCCGTGCCTTGGCCATTCCAGGTCGTCCAGAAGCAGTGACAAACACCATTTTGCAGGCATCTCCTGATGATGTGATTGTGATTGCCGGCAAAGGTCATGAAGATTATCAAATTATTGGTCAGCGCAAGCTAGATTACTCCGACCGTTTAACGGTGGCACGTTTGTTGGGGGTAATCGCATGATCTCTTTAACACTCGCTCAGCTGGCACAGATTACCCAAGGGCAGATTGAGTCTGCTCCAGATACCAATGTTTTGATTAGCTCTGTTAGTACCGATAGCCGCAAAATTGCTGAAAATTGCCTATTTATTGCCTTAAAAGGTGAACGCTTTGACGCCCATGATTTCGCACAACAAGTGGTGGTTGCGGGAGCTAAAGCGTTACTTGTTGAGCGCAAGCTGAATGTAGATTGCCCTCAAGTTATCGTGAAAGACTCGCGTATTGCGATGGGCCAATTGGCTGCATGGGTTCGTCAGCAGAGCAGAGCTCGAATCGTTGGCTTGACGGGCTCTTCGGGCAAAACATCTGTTAAAGAAATGACCGCATCCATTTTATCTGAGCGCGGTAAAACCTTATATACCGCCGGTAATTTAAACAACGATATTGGTGTGCCTTTGACACTATTTCGTTTAACAAATGATGATGAATTCGCTGTGATAGAAATGGGTGCTAATCACCCAAATGAAATCGCCTACACAACCAATATTGTTAAACCAGAAGCGGCGTTAGTTAACAATTTATTTGCTGCGCACTTAGCGGGCTTTGGTTCACCGGAAGGGGTTGCGACAGCCAAAGGTGAAATTTACCAAGGTGTTCCAGAAGAAGGAACCGCAATTGTTAACCTTGATAGCTACAGTGAAAAATGGCAGTTTCAGCCACGCCAAACTGTTTGGTATTACTCGCTAACTTCACAAGCAAAAGCGGATTTCTATCCTTCTGATATTCAAGTGAAACAGCTAACAACAGATTTTGTGTTACATACCCCTGTTGGTAGTGTCGATATCACCTTGCCATTACCAGGGCGGCATAACATTGCTAATGTGTTAGCGGCAAGTGCATTGGCGATTTCTGTCGGCGCTAGCCTAGAAGATATCAAAAACGGCATAGCAAAAACGCAAGCGGTACCTGGGCGTTTATACCCTGTGCGCTTGAGTGAACACAAAGTGGTATTAGATGACACTTATAACGCCAATGATGGCTCAATGATCGCAGCAATTCAGGTCCTCGAAAAAATGCCGGGTTACCGCATCTTAGTGGTAGGGGATATGGGGGAACTGGGTGATTATGCCGAAGATTGCCACCAACGTGTAGGTGTTGCCGCTAAGCAGGCGGGTTTAGATAAGGTATTCAGTGTTGGTCAGTTAAGTGAGTTGATCAGCCAATTTAGTGAGTGTGGTGAGCACTTCACAGTGAAAGCAGATTTATTAACCCGACTAATTCCGCTAGCGCAGCAGAAGGACGTTGTTTCTATTTTAGTTAAAGGTTCACGCAGCTCCGCGATGGAAGATGTTGTGAATGCATTGAAGGAGTGCTTCGAATGTTAGTCTGGCTTGCCGAAATGTTAGTCCACAAGTTTTCTGTTCTGAACGTCTTTTCTTATTTGACGTTCAGGGCCATTGTCGGTTTGCTGACGGCACTCGCCATTGCTCTGTGGATGGGGCCTCATTTAATTGCTTACCTGCAGAAAATGCAAATTGGTCAAGTCGTTCGTAACGAAGGCCCTGAGTCTCACTTTAGTAAGCGTGGGACCCCAACTATGGGCGGGTTATTGATCTTATTTTCAATTACCGTTTCAACATTGTTATGGGCTCGATTAGACAACCCTTACGTTTGGTGTGTACTACTCGTGCTAGTTGGGTATGGCATTGTCGGTTTTGTTGACGACTACCGGAAAGTGGTTCGTAAAGACACTCGTGGCTTAATCGCGCGTTGGAAATATTTCTGGCAATCCGTGATTGCGTTAATTGTTGCCTTTTCCATGTACGCGATTGGTAAAGATACCCCAGCAACTCAGTTAGTTGTACCATTTTTTAAAGACGTAATGCCACAACTGGGCATGTTGTATATTTTGCTGACCTATTTTGTGATTGTTGGAACCAGTAACGCAGTAAACCTAACCGATGGCTTGGATGGCTTAGCTATCATGCCAACGGTATTTGTTGCCGCAGGTTTTGCATTAGTGGCATGGGCAACAGGTAACGTCAACTTTGCCAGTTACTTACATATTCCATTTTTACCCCATGCAGGTGAACTGGTGATTGTCTGTACTGCCATTGTGGGGGCAGGGTTAGGCTTCTTATGGTTTAACACATACCCAGCGCAAGTATTTATGGGCGATGTCGGCTCATTGGCGCTTGGCGGTGCACTAGGGACTATTGCGGTATTACTGCGCCAAGAGTTTTTATTAGTGATTATGGGCGGTGTGTTCGTCGTTGAGACGCTGTCAGTTATTTTACAAGTCGGTTCATTTAAATTGCGTGGACAACGTATTTTCCGTATGGCACCAATTCACCACCATTATGAATTGAAGGGTTGGCCAGAACCACGTGTTATCGTGCGTTTCTGGATTATCTCGTTAATGCTAGTCCTGATTGGGCTGGCAACCTTGAAGGTGCGTTAAGATGGTTGATTATCAGGGTAAGAACGTCGTTATTATTGGGCTGGGGATCACCGGCCTATCTTGCGTTCACTTTTTCCTTGAGCGCGGCGTGGTGCCTCGCGTTATGGATACCCGTGCAGTACCGCCTGGTGTAGATAAACTCCCAGAAAATGTAGAGTGCCATAGTGGTAGTTTGAATAATAGCTGGTTACAGGCCGCCGATTTAATTGTTGCTAGTCCAGGAATCGCGTTAGCGACCCCTCAATTACAGCAGGCCGCAGAAAATGGCATCGAAATTGTGGGTGATATCGAATTATTTTGCCGTGAAGCAGATGCACCGATTGTCGCGATTACAGGTTCAAATGGTAAAAGCACTGTCACGTCATTGGTTGGAGAAATGGCTAAAGCAGCGGGTATTTCAGTTGGTGTAGGTGGCAACATTGGTACGCCAGCACTTTCATTACTCAATGCAGGGCATAATCTGTACGTTTTAGAACTTTCCAGCTTCCAATTAGAAACCACCTCAAGCCTAGAAGCGACCGCCGCGACAGTCTTAAATATTAGTGAAGATCATATGGATAGATATCCATTAGGTCTAGAACAGTACCGTGAAGCGAAATTAAAAATTTATCACAATGCTCAAAACTGCATTGTTAACGTACAAGATATACTGACCTTACCCGCTAATCATACTTTGGATGAATGCATTAGCTTTGGCTTAAATAGTGGTGATTATTTCTTTGATACCCAAAAACGGGTGTTAGTGGCCCAAGGAAAAGAGCTATTAGATGTCAATGAAATGCACTTAACCGGCCAACACAATTACCTTAATGCGTTAGCCGCGTTAGCATTGGCGGATGCAGTGGATATTCCTCGTCCAGCTTGCCTTCAAGTATTGAAAGAATATAAGGGGTTAGCACATCGTTTCGAATTAGTGTTATTCAATAACGGTGTTCGCTGGATTAATGACTCTAAAGCCACAAATGTTGGAAGTACAGAAGCGGCGTTAAATGGGTTACATGTGGATGGCAATATCTATTTATTATTAGGTGGGGATGGCAAGTCAGCTGATTTTTCACCATTAAAACAATATATTGCTGCTGATAACTACCGCTTATATTGCTTTGGTCGCGATGGGAAAACATTAGCTTATATGGCACCTGAAAAATCAGTATTGACTGAGACTATGGAACAAAGCTTACGCCAAATTGCGCCACAATTAAAAGCGGGGGACATGGTGCTGTTATCCCCTGCATGTGCCAGTTTGGATCAGTTTAAAAGTTTTGAGCAGCGTGGAACTGTCTTTGCTCAATTAGCCCAGGAGTTAGGTTAATGACGATACCGGGTGCGATGCGTTTAAAAAATTGGGTCATTGGTGAAAAAAATGGCGTGATTTCAGGCTCAACGCTTTACGACCGTACATTAGTGTGGTTGGCATTCGGTTTAGCCGCAGTGGGTTTTATCATGGTCACATCCGCTTCCATGCCAGTTGGCCAACGCTTAACAGAAGACCCGTTCTATTTCGCTAAGCGTGATGTGGTGTATATCGTTATCGCATTTATTTTAGCGTTGGGTGTCATGCGTATCCCGATGGCAGTTTGGGAAAAGTACAATTTCATTTTTTTGATGGTTTCACTTGGCATGCTAGTGGTGGTGCTGGTTGCAGGAAGTTCAGTTAACGGGGCATCACGCTGGATAGACATCGGTTTGGTAAAAATTCAACCAGCAGAAATTTCGAAATTTACGTTGTTTTGCTATGTGTCCAGTTACTTGGTGCGTAAATCCGATGAAGTCAGAACCCGTTTTCTTGGCTTTATTAAACCGATGTGTATTTTGATTGTTATGGCGTCATTGCTTTTATTACAGCCTGACTTAGGGACCGTTATCGTATTAGTGGTTACCACTCTGGGATTGTTATTTTTAGCGGGCGCAAGGTTAGCGCCGTTTATTATTGGTATTGCCGCTTGCGCAGTGGGGGTATTGGCTTTGATTTGGTTCGAGCCGTACCGCTTACGTCGTGTTACATCGTTTTTGAACCCGTGGGATGACCCGTTTGGCAGTGGTTATCAGCTAACCCAATCTTTAATGGCTTTTGGTCGTGGTGAAGTGTTTGGGCAAGGGCTTGGTAATTCAGTACAAAAATTAGAGTATTTGCCAGAAGCACACACAGACTTTATTTTCTCGGTTTTAGCTGAGGAGCTCGGGTACTTTGGCGTTGTATTGGTTCTGCTGATGGTCTTTATGTTGGCATTTAGAGCAATGATGATTGGCCGTCGCGCATTGATGTCAAACCAATTATTCGGTGGTTATTTAGCTTGTTCAATTGGTATTTGGTTTACCTTCCAAGCCTTAGTTAACGTTGGGGCTGCATCCGGTATGTTACCGACAAAAGGGTTAACATTGCCATTAATTAGTTATGGTGGTTCGAGTTTACTGGTAATGGCTGCTGCCATTGCGATATTACTGAGAATTGATTTTGAAACACGCCTTGAAAAAGCGCAGGCGTTTGTAAGGAGCACTAAATGAGTCAGGCAAAGAAATTACTCGTCATGGCAGGTGGAACTGGAGGACATGTTTTTCCAGGTTTAGCCGTGGCACATTATTTGCAGGCTCAAGGGTGGGAAATCCGTTGGTTAGGCACGGCTGACCGAATGGAAGCAACATTAGTGCCTAAACACGGTATCGATATTGAATTTATTCAAATTTCTGGCCTCAGGGGTAAAGGCATTGCCGCCCAACTGGGGGCGCCATGGCGTATTTATAAAGCAATTCGCCAAGCAAAAACAATTATCAAGCGTTATCAGCCAGATGCTGTATTAGGCATGGGAGGCTATGTTTCGGGGCCCGGTGGTATTGCGGCATGGCAATGTGGTGTACCCGTGGTGCTTCATGAACAAAATGGTATTGCAGGGTTAACGAATAAATGGCTATCTCGAATTGCAAAAAGAGTATTACAAGCCTTTCCGGGGGCATTTCCTGACGCACCAGTTGTAGGGAATCCAGTACGGGAAGATGTTTTGGCTCTACCTGCACCACAGGAACGTTTAGCAGGCCGAGAAGGCGCTATACGCGTATTGGTTGTCGGTGGTAGCCAAGGGGCACGGATTTTAAATCAAGTGATGCCTCTGGTTGCTGAAAAAGTAGGCAAACAGTTAAATATCTGGCATCAAGCGGGAAAAGGCAGTAAGGAATCGACAGAAGCATTGTATAATGAGCACATGCAAGTTTCAGTCAATTCTGAGTATAAAGTTACTGAATTTATTGATGATATGGCGCAAGCTTACGCATGGGCAGATATTGTTGTTTGTCGGTCTGGCGCACTAACCGTAAGTGAAATTGCAGCCGCAGGTTTACCGGCTATTTTTGTGCCTTTTCAACATAAAGATCGTCAACAATATTGGAATGCATTACCGCTAGAAAAAGCGGGAGCGGCTAAAATTTTAGAACAATCACAATTTACCGCAGATGCTGTGGCGAGCTTATTAGAACAATGGGATAGAAACGAATTACTCTCAATGGCCGAAAAAGCGCATAGCTGTGCAATTACAGACGCAACTGAGCGAGTTGCTACCGTGATTTGCGAAGTGGCTAAATAATATTAGCCATAATTGATATCGAATTAATTAGAAGCGAAGAAATATAGTGAATACACAACAATTAGCGAAATTAAGAACATCAGTGCCAGAAATGAGAAGAGTTAGGCACATCCATTTTGTCGGCATCGGCGGTGCTGGCATGGGTGGTATCGCTGAAGTGTTGGCAAATGAAGGCTATGAAATTAGTGGTTCAGATTTAGCACCGAATGCAGTGACTCAACAATTAACCGCATTAGGGGCAACGATTTACTTTAATCACCGCCCAGAGAACGTTGAAGACGCGAGTGTTGTTGTCGTATCAACGGCTATCTCGAGTGAGAACCCTGAAATTCAAGCCGCCAAAGAATTGCGTATTCCTGTTATTCGTCGTGCGGAAATGTTGGCTGAATTAATGCGTTACCGTCATGGTATTGCCGTTGCAGGTACCCACGGGAAAACGACCACTACAGCAATGATTTCTGGGATTTATGCACAAGCAGGTCTTGACCCCACATTTGTGAATGGGGGGTTAGTTAAATCAGCAGGAACACACGCACGTTTAGGTAGTAGCCGTTACTTGATTGCAGAAGCCGATGAAAGCGATGCATCGTTTTTACATTTGCAACCGTTAGTTGCGGTCGTGACAAATATCGAAGCTGACCATATGGATACTTACCAAGGCGACTTCGATAATTTAACGAATACATTTATTAATTTCTTGCATAATCTGCCGTTCTACGGGCGTGCAGTAATGTGTATTGATGATCCTGTCATTCGTTCGTTGCTACCTAAAATTGGTCGCTACATTACTACTTATGGTTTTAGTGAAGATGCTGATGTGCGTATTACGCAATATGAGCAAAAAGGAAATCAAGGCTTTTTCACCATTGCTCGTGAAAATATGCCAGAGCTGACTGTGGTTCTAAATGCACCGGGACGTCACAATGCGCTCAATGCGACAGCCGCAGTAGCTGTTGCCACAGAAGAAGGTATTGACGATTTACATATTTTATCTGCACTAGTTGAGTTTCAAGGTACGGGGCGCCGCTTTGATTTCTTAGGGAATTTCCCTCTGCGTAATGTGAATGGCAAAGAGGGTGAAGTGATGCTAGTCGATGACTATGGCCACCACCCAACAGAAGTGGATGCAACGATTAAAGCTGCGAGAGCGGGTTGGCCAGATAAACGCATTGTTATGGTATTCCAACCGCATCGTTATACCCGTACTCGTGACTTATACGATGATTTTGTGAATGTTTTGGGGCAGGTTGATGTGCTGCTAATGTTAGACGTATATTCAGCGGGCGAAAAGCATGTGCCGGGTGCGGATAGCCGCTCATTGTGCCGCTCAATTCGTGGTCGTGGTCAGATTGATCCTATTTATGTTGCAGATATTGAACAAATTCCACATATTTTAGCTCAAACTCTTGATGAAAATGATTTAATTTTAGTTCAAGGCGCAGGAAATATTGGTAAAATAGCCAAAAGCCTAGCAGAAGCAAAATTACAGCCACCGATGATTGAGGAATAAAAATGACAGAGAAAGTTGCGGTTCTATTAGGAGGCTCATCTGCTGAACGTGAAGTTTCACTTCAGTCAGGAAATGCTGTGCTGGCAGGGCTACGCCAAGCAGGTATTGATGCACATCCTATCGACCCTCAAGATTTCCCTGTAGAAACATTGAAAGATGCAGGTTTCAATAAAGTTTTTATTGCGTTACATGGCCGCGGTGGTGAAGACGGTACATTACAGGGGCTGTTAGAAACACTAAATCTGCCTTATACCGGCAGTGGTGTTATGGCTTCAGCACTTAGCATGGATAAGTTGAGAACAAAACAATTATGGCAAGGTGCAGGGTTAAGTGTATCGCCGTATGTTTACTTAACAAAGCAGCAGTATAAGCAGGCTTCTTATGAGCAAATTGTCGCTAAAGTGCAATTTCTCGGATTACCTCTTATCGTGAAGCCAAGCCTTGAAGGCTCCAGTGTTGGTATGAGTAAAGTTGATAACTTAGAGGCATTGCCTGCTGCACTGGATCTTGCGTTTCAATTTGATGAAACGTTGTTAATTGAAAAATGGCTGAGTGGTCCTGAGTTCACGGTCGCGGTGTTAGGAGGCAACACTCTACCGTCAATTCGTATTCAACCACCAGGTATTTTTTATGACTACGAAGCGAAATATTTATCTGATGAAACTCAATATTTTTGCCCGAGTGGTTTAGATGAACAGCTTGAGTCAGAACTCGCAGACTTAGCGCTGAAAGCTTACCAAGTTGTTGGTTGTGAAGGCTGGGGGCGAGTTGATGTAATGCAAGGCAGCGATGGCCAATTTTATCTGTTGGAAGTTAATACATCGCCAGGTATGACAAGCCATAGCCTAGTACCGATGGCTGCTCGTCAGGCAGGTATGAGTTTTTCACAGTTAGTTGTGCAAATTTTGAGATTGGCTCGTTGATATGTCACAAGCAGCACTAAATGTTAGGCATCATAATCAAAAGAACGATGAGGATCCTCGTTCAGGAGGACCTAGTAATGGTGCATTTTTAGGTGGGTTATTTTTCTTCCTATTTGTGGTTGGCACTATCATCTGGAGTGGTTGGATGGTAATGACTTGGATGAAAGATGCGGATCGGCTGCCGATGTCCAAGTTAGTGTTAACGGGTGAGCGCCATTACACCAAAAATGATGATGTTAGAAAGGCTATTTTAGCGCTAGGGCAGCCGGGGACGTTTATGACCGTCGATGTCAACGCTATCCAGAAGCAAATAAGCATGATGCCATGGGTACGCCAAGTGACTGTGCGTAAACAATGGCCAGATGAATTGAAAATTCATATTGTTGAATACCGCCCATTCGCTAGGTGGAACGACCAAAACATGGTGGATGAACAAGGTCGGGTATTTAACTTACCGGTTAGTGAAAATGGTAAAGGCGATTATGTGTTGCTTTATGGGCCACAAGGTAGCCAAAAAGAGGTTCTTAAAGAGTTCGCAGTCTTTAAGAACACATTAGCTGCACATAATCTAAAGCTAAAATCGCTATCGATGACAGCCAGAAATGCATGGCAAATTATTTTAGACAACGATGTTAGAATCGAATTGGGTAAGAAAGATGTGTCAGAGCGGTTAAATAGGTTCCTTGAACTGTATCCGCTTTTGCAGCAAACAACGGATAAACGCGTTGACTATGTTGACTTACGTTATTCCAGTGGTGCTGCGGTGGGCTGGGCGCCACTGTTGGTTGATGCTCCACCGGAGCTACAATAAAGACGATGACTAATAACAAAAATTAGGCAGAAAAAATGATTAAAGCAACGGACAGAAAATTAGTGGTAGGCCTTGAAATTGGAACTTCCAAGGTATCAGCCCTTGTTGGCGAAATTCTGCCCGATGGTATGGTTAATATTATTGGGGTGGGAAGTTGTCCATCTCGTGGAATGGACAAAGGTGGCGTAAACGACCTTGAATCAGTGGTAAAATGTGTACAAAGAGCCATTGACCAGGCAGAACTCATGGCCGACTGCCAAATTTCATCAGTTTACCTTGCACTATCGGGTAAGCACGTCAGTTGCCAAAATGAGATTGGTATGGTGCCAGTTTCAGAAGAAGAAGTGACGCAAGAAGATGTTGACAGTGTTGTGCATACAGCAAAATCGGTACGTGTTCGCGATGAGCACAGAATTTTGCACGTGATACCGCAAGAATTTGCAATAGATTACCAAGAAGGGATTAAAAACCCGGTTGGTTTATCCGGTGTACGTATGCAAGCCAAAGTCCATTTGATCACCTGCCATAACGATATGGCAAAAAATATTGTTAAAGCCGTTGAACGTTGTGGGTTAAAAGTTGACCAGCTTATTTTTGCCGGTCTCGCTGCAAGTTATAGCGTTTTAACGGAAGATGAGCGTGAATTAGGTGTATGTGTCGTTGATATCGGTGGCGGCACTATGGATATGGCGGTTTACACTGGCGGAGCTTTGCGCCATACAAAAGTCATCCCGTATGCAGGCAATGTGGTGACAAGCGACATCGCTTATGCGTTTGGAACACCACCCAGTGATGCAGAAGCCATCAAAGTGCGTCATGGGTGTGCAGTCGGTTCTATCGTGAGTAAAGACGAGACCGTGGAAGTACCAAGTGTTGGTGGGCGACCACCAAGAAGCTTACAGCGTCAAACCTTAGCAGAAGTGATAGAGCCAAGGTATACTGAGCTGTTAAACTTAGTAAATGAAGAAATTTTAAATTTACAGGAACAGTTACGCCAACAAGGTGTCAAACACCATTTGGCAGCTGGTATCGTGTTGACTGGTGGGGCCGCACAAATTGATGGTCTAGTCGAATGTGCGCAAAAAGTGTTCCATACGCAAGTGCGAATTGGTACACCGCTCAACATCACAGGGTTAACGGATTATGCGCAGGAGCCATATTATTCAACAGCAGTAGGGCTTCTGCATTACGGTAAAGAAAGCCATTTAGGCGATGATACCGAAGTAGAAAAACGTGCATCAGTTAGTGGATGGTTTAGTAAAATCACCAGTTGGCTGAGAAAAGAATTTTAATTTTGATAAAGAAGCATATTATTAGCTTCAAAAGTAGTAAGCACAAAACGGAGAGACATTATGTTTGAACCAATGGAGCTAACCAACGATGCGGTGATTAAAGTCATCGGCGTTGGCGGCGGCGGCGGTAACGCCGTTGAACACATGGTGCGTGAACGTATTGAAGGCGTTGAATTCTTCGCTGTCAATACAGATGCACAAGCGCTGCGTAAAACCGCAGTTGGACAAACTATCCAGATCGGTACCGGTATTACCAAAGGTCTGGGTGCAGGTGCAAACCCTGAAGTTGGCCGTAATGCCGCTGAAGAAGACCGTGAGGCGCTGCGTAATGCTTTAGATGGCGCGGATATGGTCTTTATCGCAGCAGGTATGGGTGGCGGTACAGGGACTGGTGCAGCTCCGGTCGTTGCCGAGGTTGCCAAAGAATTGGGTATTCTGACAGTTGCTGTCGTGACTAAACCTTTTAATTTCGAAGGTAAAAAGCGCATGGCATTTGCAGAGGCAGGTATCACTGAGTTGTCAAAACATGTTGACTCACTGATCACTATCCCAAATGATAAATTATTGAAAGTACTTGGTCGTGGTATCTCATTACTGGATGCTTTTGGTGCGGCAAATGACGTACTAAAAGGTGCAGTACAAGGTATCGCTGAACTGATTACACGCCCAGGTTTAATGAACGTAGACTTTGCTGACGTACGTACTGTGATGTCAGAAATGGGCTACGCAATGATGGGGTCAGGTGTTGCTCGTGGTGAAGATAGAGCAGAAGAAGCGGCAGAAATGGCTATTTCTAGTCCACTTCTTGAAGATATCGACCTGTCTGGTGCACGTGGTGTGTTGGTTAACATTACAGCTGGTTTCGACCTGCGCTTGGATGAGTTTGAAACGGTGGGTAACACTATCCGTGCCTTCGCATCTGATAATGCAACTGTGGTAATCGGTACATCTCTTGACCCAGAAATGCACGAAGAACTGCGTGTCACTGTTGTTGCTACAGGTATTGGTATGGACAAACGTCCAGAAATTACTCTAGTTAGCAACAAGATGTCTCAGCAGGCGTCAATGGAACAGCGCTATCAGCAAATGCAAAATAGCATGTCTTCATTAACAGAAGAGAAGCCAGCGGCTAAAGCGGTCAATGACCAAAATACGCAAACAAATAAAGAACCAGATTATCTTGATATTCCTGCGTTCTTGCGTAAGCAGGCCGATTAATTTTATTTATATTGGTTTCTCCGCTTTTTGTGCTAAAATTTCCTACTGATTATCTTGTATGATGATCAGTAGGACTTATAACATTGCGAGAAAAATACGATGATCAAACAACGGACACTAAAACGTATTATTACAGCGACTGGTGTTGGTTTACATACCGGCAAGAAAGTTACGCTTACATTACGTCCAGCGCCGGCCAATACCGGGGTCATCTACCGTCGTACTGACCTTAATCCACCGGTTGATTTTCCGGCAGATGCGAAATCAGTTCGTGACACCATGTTATGTACTTGCTTAGTTAACGAAGATAACGTGCGTATTTCGACTGTTGAGCATTTGAATGCTGCCTTAGCAGGGTTAGGTATCGATAACATTGTTATTGAAGTCAATGCGCCTGAAATTCCTATTATGGATGGCAGTGCCGCACCATTTGTATTCTTACTGCTTGATGGCGGTATTGAAGAATTAAATTGTGCTAAGAAATTTTTACGTATAAAAGAAACAGTACGTGTTGAAGATGGTGATAAATGGGCTGAAATGCGACCTTATAATGGGTTTAGCCTTGATTTCACAATTGATTTTCAGCACCCAGCGATTGATAGTAGCACACAACGCTACTCACTTGATTTCTCAGCGGAATCATTTGTAAATCAAATTAGCCGTGCGCGTACTTTTGGCTTTATGCGTGATATTGAATATCTGCAATCAAAAGGCTTGTGCTTAGGCGGTAGTTTTGACTGCGCCATCGTTGTTGATGACTATAAAGTTCTTAACGAAGATGGTTTACGTTTTGAAGATGAATTCGTTCGTCACAAAATGTTGGATGCAATTGGTGATTTATTCATGTGTGGACATAACATTATTGGCGCTTTCACCGCGTTTAAATCAGGCCACGCACTGAATAACAAGCTGTTACAAGCAGTTTTAGCGAAAGAATCAGCTTGGGATCTCGTCACATTTGAAGACGAAGCTCAATTGCCTGTCGCATTCAAAGCACCTTCAGCGGTGTTTGCATAAGACGTGATTATGCAGCTATCTTCGAAAGCTAATCGAAGTTAGCCCTTTCTGTTGGTTGCACTAGTACTCTCTCCGGCTAGTGCAGCCAGCCGCTCAAATCTTTCTTTTAATCCCTTCGGGCTATTCTCTGCTAATTTCAAAAGTGCTTGTGCGGTTTGTGTGCTTATCTGGCGTTCGTTCATTTTTTGACTTATTGAGACTGTTTGCTTAGTTACTGAGCTATTTTGCCTCGATTTTCGCATAAGATCGGGATTGATTCTGATGTCGATAGAAGATAAAGATGGTAGAATGGACGTTCTTAATGCAGAAAGAAGATTGAGTTTTTCGTAATTAAGTCGGGTCATCCAACTGGCGTTTGCCACTTCAATGACCATAACATTATTACGATAGTTTGCAACACGGCACATGAGTTTGATTTCAGCCGGCAGTAACCCTTTTACAGCACGATTCAGTTTGATAATCGCTTTTGCATTACGTTGAATAGTTTGTAAAGTGTTCGATGATGTTGCCAATGATCCTTCAAGAACATCAAAAAGTGCTTGTGGATGACTATCTCTCATTTTTAGCTCCGGCTGAGAATGAAACAACGAATTACAAATAATAATTTTGTCACTTATTCATTATATAAGAGTTTGATGGGCATTTTAAATTTTTGGCGACAACTCGGAAGAAAATACTTTTGGTCCCACCTGCTATTAGGTGTGGTTGCCACGGGTGTCGGCTTGCCTACAATTTTAAATGCGTTATCAGAATCTCAACACACACAGGTTAACTCTTCCCCAGTTAATCGCCAAAGCCAAGCTGTGAATGCTTTTGACAATTTATTTGCTCAACAGAATTCCCAACGCTCTTCGTCATCATCGTCATCTTATTCAGTAAATTACTGGCAGCAACATGCGGTAAGAAACGTTATTCGGCAGCTAACTTTTGCTTTTTCGGCGACAGAAGACGATGATGTAAACGCTGCAACAGAAGAGACTGAACAGCTTATTGCCCCACAGCTGATGTTAGACACGCTGTATGCCATGTTAGCACAGCGTTCACTTCAGTGGGATGAAAGTGTTATTCAATTTAGTCATTATAACTATCCCCATATTATTGCCTATCAACCTGCAATTTGGATTGCTCAAGTACACGGCATTCGTGCCGGCCCGTTAACAGTTTAATCTTCATTCATGGTAAAACAGCTCATCGCTGTGCTGTTTTACGCCATAAAATTTATAAAAATTTAAAGTAATTAATTGATTATTAGAGATTAAAATATGTTAACAAAGATTTTGACCAAGGTTTTTGGTAGCCGTAATGACCGTACGTTGCGCCGTTTACGTAAAGAAGTTGAAAAAATTAACCGTCTTGAACCCGATTTCGAAAAGTTATCTGATGATGAGTTAAAAGCAAAAACGGTGGAATTTCGTGAGCGTTTAACGAAAGGTGAAAGTTTAGAAAGTATCATTCCTGAGGCATTTGCAACTGTTCGTGAAGCAAGTAAACGTGTATTTGGTATGCGCCACTTTGATGTACAGCTTATCGGTGGAATGGTACTAAACGAACGCTGTATCGCAGAGATGCGTACAGGGGAAGGTAAAACTTTAACAGCAACATTACCTGCTTATATCAACGCATTAAGTGGTAAAGGGGTTCACGTAGTTACGGTGAATGATTACTTAGCCAAACGTGATGCTGAAAATAACCGTCCATTATTTGAATTCTTAGGCTTAACTGTGGGTATCAACCTGCCAGGTATGGCCCCGCCTGCAAAACGTGAAGCATATGCGGCAGATATTACTTACGGTACTAATAATGAATTTGGTTTCGACTACCTACGTGACAACATGGCGTTTAGCCCTGAAGAGCGTGTTCAGCGTAAATTGCATTATGCTTTGGTGGATGAGGTTGACTCCATTCTTATCGATGAAGCGCGTACACCACTGATTATTTCAGGTCCTGCAGAAGACAGTTCTGAACTGTACCAAAAAGTTGATAAACTTATTCCATATCTTCAACGTCAAGAGAAAGAAGATTCAGATACTTTCCAAGGGGAAGGCCATTTTTCTGTCGATGAAAAATCGCGTCAAGTGACTATAACTGAACGTGGACTGATGTTAATCGAAGAGCTTCTAGCAAAAGAAGGTTTAATGGATGAAGGAGAGTCTTTATATTCACCTTCTAACATCATGTTAATGCACCATGTGATGGCGGGCTTACGTGCTCATGCGCTATTTACCTTAGACGTTGATTATATTGTAAAAGACGGTCAAATTGTTATTGTTGATGAACACACTGGCCGTACAATGGAAGGGCGTCGTTGGTCTGACGGCTTACACCAAGCAGTAGAAGCGAAAGAAGGCGTTGAAATTCAAAACGAAAACCAAACCTTGGCTTCAATTACTTTCCAGAACTATTTCCGTTTATATGAAAAACTTGCAGGTATGACGGGGACTGCGGATACCGAAGCTTTTGAATTTAGCTCAATTTATAAACTCGATACAATTGTTATCCCAACTAACCGCCCAATGGTGCGTAAAGATTTACCTGACCTCGTTTATATGAACGAAGCTGATAAGTTTGCAGCAATTATTGAAGATATTCGTGAAAGAACTGCCAATGGGCAACCCGTTCTTGTTGGTACAATTTCAATCGAAAAATCCGAATTGATTTCGAATGCGTTGAAAAAAGCTAAAATTGCTCATAATGTTTTGAATGCAAAATTCCATGCAATGGAAGCTGACATCATTGCGAATGCGGGTCAAGCTGGAGCTGTAACGATCGCAACTAATATGGCCGGTCGTGGTACTGACATCATGCTAGGTGGTAGCTGGCAAACTGAGGTTGCTGCATTAGAAGAGCCAACTCAAGAGCAAATTGATGAAATCAAAGCAAACTGGAAAGTTCGTCATGACGCTGTTTTAGCAGCAGGTGGTTTACATATTATTGGTACAGAACGTCATGAGTCACGTCGTATCGATAACCAGTTACGTGGTCGTGCCGGTCGTCAAGGGGATGCGGGTTCATCTCGTTTTTACTTATCAATGGAAGATGCGCTGATGCGTATTTTTGCTTCAGACCGCGTTACTGGCATGATGAAAAAGTTAGGTATGAAGCCGGGTGAAGCGATTGAACACCCATGGGTGACCAAGGCTATTGCTAATGCGCAACGTAAAGTTGAAAGCCGTAACTTTGATATCCGTAAACAATTACTTGAGTATGATGATGTTGCTAGTGACCAACGTCGTGCGATTTATACTCAGCGTAATGAACTACTGGATGGCGGTGATATTAAAGAAACGGTTGATAGCATTCGTGAAGATGTATTAACCACAACGATGGATGCCTATATTCCACCTCAATCACTTGAAGAAATGTGGGATATCGAAGGGCTACATCAGCGTTTAGTCAATGATTTTGACCTCGATTTACCAATCAAAGAGTGGTTAGATAAAGAGCCAGAGTTACACGAAGAAACATTACGTGAACGTATTATGGCAAAAGCGATTGAAGTTTATGATCATAAAGAAGAAATTGTTGGCGCGGAAGCGATGCGTAATTTCGAAAAAGGTGTCATGTTGCAAACATTAGACACGTTATGGAAAGAGCACTTAGCGTCAATGGATTACTTACGTCAAGGTATTCATTTGCGTGGTTATGCGCAAAAAGATCCTAAGCAAGAATACAAACGTGAATCTTTCAGTATGTTTGCTAACATGCTTGAAGCATTGAAATATGAAGTGATTAGTACTTTATCTAAGGTACAAGTTCGTTTACCTGAAGAGGTTGAAGCATTAGAACAACAGCGTCGTGAAGAAGCTGAGCGTTTAGCGAAGAGGCAACAATTAAGCCATGAAGCGGGCGCTGAATCTTTAATGACTGAAACCGAAGCTAAAATTGCAACCCAAGGTCACAAAATTGGCCGTAATGACCCTTGTCCTTGTGGTTCGGGTAAAAAATACAAGCAATGCCATGGCCGTTTAAATTAATTTACTATTAACTCATTAATATAAAAAAGGCGGGGTAACCCGCCTTTTTGACGAAAAAATTATGGAAAAAAAACATTTGCATATCGCGGCTGGGATTATTCGTAACCCCGAGCAAAAAATTTTTATTACTAAACGACCAGAAGGCACGCATATGGCTGGTTTTTGGGAATTTCCCGGTGGGAAACTTGAAGTTAATGAATCACCTGAAGCCGCTTTAATTCGCGAACTTGAAGAAGAAGTTGGAATTGTAGTGACTAAGAACGAGTTATTTCATCGGGTTGACCATGAGTTTGATGACCGTTTCATTACACTCTATTTTTTTATGGTATCTTCATGGGAAAATGAACCGTATGGTAGAGAAGGGCAGGATTCGTGTTGGGTTTCTCAGCATGAGCTTAAAGCTGAAGAATTTCCCCCAGCAAACCGTATCATTGTTGATTTATTAACACAGAGAAGTGAACAACATAATAGCTGATAATGATATTAAGTGGAAAATACACAATAATATATTTTCCACTTAATTTACGATGTCACGACTTATACATTATTTATCTGGTTGTTCACTCCAGTCATCGCTGTCAGAAATATCCCCTTGACTCGCAATTCGTTTTTCTTCACTAGCCCATTCACCAAGGTCAATAAGTTGACAACGCTTACTACAAAATGGCCGGAACGGGCTATTTTCATTCCAAACAACTATTTTTTTACATGTAGGGCAATTAACTTCAATGATTTCACTCATAAAAATATTTCTCTAGCTAGCAACAGGATAACTCAAAATTAATAATATCGGGGAGTATACCATTCTCACTGTCGATATGTAGAAAACGTAGTGCGAATCGTGTTTTGTGGCCAGAGATTTGTGGGTATACCAAGTGTTCTGCAGTTAACTTGATGCGTAGCAGTTCTTTACCTTCTACGTTGTCTTGATAAAAACCATTATGAGACTCTTTTTGTTCAAAGATTCCATTTTGCCGAATTAGTGTTAGAACAGTTTGCAATGCATCAT
This sequence comes from Providencia sp. PROV048, assembly GCF_033688165.1. Taxonomy (NCBI): domain Bacteria; kingdom Pseudomonadati; phylum Pseudomonadota; class Gammaproteobacteria; order Enterobacterales; family Morganellaceae; genus Providencia; species Providencia sp. PROV048. Next base: position 1,416,147 of record NZ_CP096360.1, read on the forward strand.
TGAGTGGGTCGAGGCTTTGCAACCAGCCACTAATGACCTTGTCTCGTTCATTTTGTGGAATATTTAACCAAAGTTGTAAAGTCGGTAGGTCGAAACTACAACAGCCACCAGGAATACTCAAACGTTGCCGTACCATACTAATAATTTTATCTGTACGTAGATGGTGGCCAAAGCGTGCTGCGGACATTAAATTGGATGTTGTTTCTGATAATTGTTTTAGTAATGTAGATATTAATTGGTTATCAGCGTTAGGAGCTTCTGCCCAATTAGATAGCCGAGTTCGTTGTTTTTCTAGTTCTTTTATAAGCTCAGAACGAACCTCTCCTCTATCTAGGATTTCAATTAATTCTGAAACTGAGCGAAAAAAAGCAATACCAGTAGAGTAGGAGGTAATATTACTTAACTCATAAATTTGAGATAAAAGTGTTTCAAGGCGCAACCACGAACGAATTTTTTCATTCATTGGGTATTCATAAGTAATTAAATTTGTTGTAATTAATTCGCCCATTTTAATTCCTATTTTTTTATTCTTGCTAGTGTTAAGTACTGGTTATGAAGAATTGCTACCTTGTCAGAGAGATCCGTGCCATGAGTATGGTTTGTTATTATATCGTTGGCATGATTAAGTCGTTTTTCACGACTAACTTGTGCATTAAGTATATTAGTTACTTGTTCTAAACTGGTCTTATCTCTTTTTAGGGTTCGTTGAATTTGTTCTTCGACAGTAACATCAACAACTAATACCCTATCAGCCAAATGATGAATATTATTTTCAATTAATAAAGGGACTACCCATAATACATAAGGGTAATCTATTTGTTGAAATTGTTTTTGCGTTTCTTGTTGAATCAATGGATGAAGTAGAGCATTCAGCCACTTTTTTTCATCGGGCTTAGAAAAAATAATGTCTCGTAAGCGTTGCCTATCTAGGCACCCGTTGGGAAGAATAATATCTTCACCGAAGTGATATCTAATGCTTTCAAGGGCTGGGCTGTTAGGCTCAACAACCTGTCGTGCAATCACATCGGCATCAACTAGGGGGACTCCAAGTCTAGCAAACTCGTTTGCAACTGTTGTTTTACCACTTCCAATACCACCTGTTAAAGCAACTATATAAGGCATATGATTATTCATTTACTCGTTGAAAAAAATAGATTACACTGAAATAAATCATTTGTCTTCATCCAAAGTAATATACTGTGAATAGTTTAAAAAAATATTATATAAAGTTGTTAGGATAAAATGTAATATTCATATCCACATGAAATTATTTATAGTTCAGTTATAACATTACCTAAATTAAATATCGGTAGATACATTGCTAACATGATCATACCTACTAGGATGGCAATTAAAAGGAGTAAAATAGGTTCAATATTTTTTAGATTTTTTTCAGTAATAAAAATATATTGCTCTGAATAATATTTGAATAAATACTTTGAAAAGTAGTGTATTTTTCCAGATTCTTCTGCAATAGACATTAGCTGTACAGATAAATCAGGAAAGAACTTGGTTTTCTTCATAGCATGGGACAGTAACTCTCCTTTATGTACCGATATATGCACGTGTTCACAGTCTTTTTTATATTGATGGTTATTGATAGTTTGAATTGTGCATTTTAAACATTCGGATAATGATAACCCTACGTTAATTGTTGAGTGCATCGTTAAAAAATACAAGCTTAAGTTATGGAGTTGTAATGATTTTTTGAATATCGGTAGGTGAATTATTGTGTTTTTTAATAAAGATAATGTTTTTTCTTTGAATTTAAATACGAGAGGGAGAGAAAGTAAAAGAAAAGAAAATAAGTAAACTAAGTACTCTCTTAGAAAGCTTGAAATAAAGGTTATGATTTTTGTAACGAGTGGTAATTCGTGTCTGGTATTTTGATAGATGTTTTCAAATTGAGGAACTACATAGACCATCATAATGATTAATAACATTATTGAAAATGAAGAAAGAATTATTGGGTATCGTATCGATTTACTGATGATTAAAGACACTTTATTATTATGTTCCAATATTGAATTGATTGTACTAAAACTTTGTTCGTATTGCCCTGTTTTTTCGGCAATGGTAACAATGCTTATTATAGTATCATTAAATATTGTTGGGTGCTTCTTCAAATACTGTGAAAACTTCTCTCCTTTTTCTATATGAACTATCGAGTTTTCAATAATATCAATCCAAAAAGGAAGTTGGCAGTTGGTATGTAATATTTTTAAGCATTGTACGAGATTAATACCTGATGATGATAATAAAGATAACTGGTGGAAGAAATGAATTCGATAATTAATATTCTTTTTGTCTAATGAAAATAATGTTTTTAACTTTATTTGTACAGGAATTAAATTTCTTTCAGATATGTTGATGAATGCATGTTTTTTGCTTTTTGCTATTAATGTGCTGCATGTTAATTGATTGTTAAAATCAATGGCGATATATGAATAAATAAACATGTTAATTTACTCCATTTCCGATGATAGAATAGATTTCTTGGAGAGTTGTCTCACTCATTTCAACAAGCTCTATTCCTGCATTAAAAAGGTTAACAAAATTACTTTGATTTTCTAATGTATTTTTTGTCAGTATTTCGCTAATATTGCTTTGATCTATATATTCATAAACAGCGGTTCTTCCCATAAAACCAGAAAAACATAGCTCACACCCCTTTGAGGACCATTCATTAATTACACAGTTATTGTGTAATTTAGTTTTCTTAGGTGTTTTTTCTTTGCAGTGAGGGCAAAGTTTTCTTACTAATCTTTGTGCAATAACCATTTTCAAACATGATTTAAGTTGACTATTTTCTACTCCTAATTGGTTCATTCTCTCTATTGCACTGAATGTACAATTGGTATGCAATGTCGACAAAACTAGATGGCCAGTTTGCGCTGCTCGAGTCGCGATCTTAGCTGTTTCTTCATCACGAATCTCACCGATCATAATGACATCAGGGTCTTGTCGCAGTAGCGCCCTTAAAATAGAAGAAAAATTAAGTTTATATTTTTCATTGACTTGAGTTTGGTTGATTCCTTGTAATGGAATTTCAATTGGGTCTTCAATGGTTGTTATATTTCTTGAGGATTGATTTAAATATTCTAAGTAGCTATAAAGAGTTACTGTTTTACCGCTTCCTGTCGGCCCTGTGACTAAAATTAATCCTTGTGGACGATTTAAATACTCTTTTAATAACTCTAGAAGGGAAGAGCACATCCCTATGTGCTCTAAAGAATATTTTAATTGTGTATTTAAAATACGTAAGACCAATTTTTCCCCATGAATTGTCGGAATACTCGAAAGACGGATGCTATAGTTTTGTCCATCAAAGTACCAACTCATTTGGCCATCTTGTGGAAGTCTTTTCTCCGCGATATTCATTTTTGCCAATATTTTTATACGAGCAATAATTTCACTATTAATTTCGTAAGGTGGAGAAGGAATAAAATATAACTTTCCATCGACACGTAATCGAATTTTTAACCCTTGCTTAGTCGGCTCAAGGTGTATATCTGATGAGCGTTTATGAACCGCTGTTTTTAATAGCTCCTCAACAAAACTAATCGCAGGAGATGAAGTGCTTAATAGTTCGGGTTCTGGAGATTGATAACTATTTTCTTCCTCCTTTATTTCATGTATTGTATTATTAAAATAATGGTCTATTTTTTCTTTTGGCCAAATATCATAGCATACAGGGACACTAGCAATAAATTTTAATGTGGCGATCAAGTTGTCATCTGGTTTTTTAACAACAGCTATAGATAACCGTTTTTGATTATAATCGATGATTATAATGTAATTTCTATCACATATACTCTTAAGTTCTTTATAAATAAATTGCTCGTTTTTAGTCATGTTCATATAAATACTTCCAGTTAAAACACAAAGGTTTTATTACATAATGACTTCAATTTGGCATTATCTTTGTTTTCGCAAACAACTGTCCAATTAAAGGGGGTGCCTATGCTAGGAAGGGTTGGTGTTAATGTGACTTTTAAGCCTGATAATGATTTGTCAGTAGAAAATGTAATAACTCCAGATTTAACTTCTATTTTACTAATGTATTTTCCAGTTATATTGGTAGGGATATCATCATTACCTCCATTACATTGTGATAAACTCCCTCGATTAAAGCTACATATTTCAACACTGTTTTTATATGGGATAACAGTCTGGAGTACATCAGTAATTGCTGCTTTTTGCATATAGCTTTGATAGCCAGGGATAGCAATAGCACTTAGAATTGATATAATTGCAATTACTACCATAATTTCAATGAGTGAAAATCCTTGTTGATTCATAAATAAAACCTCCGTTGTTAAGTGAGGTTTCATCATAATTGTATTTTTAAGTTAAAATTAGAGTTTAAAAAAGGTAGTGCGAAACGATTTGTGATTTTTTATTGAAATGTGCGTGGGGTTTTATTTTTCTTCGAGCAGCTTCGCAAAAAAATAATAAAGAAAAAATAGAAGCTGGAGTTCAGTTATAAATTAAGAGAAGATAAGTTTATATATTTTTCATTAGCGGGTAAATTGAATAAAGATATTATCCGCTAATAATTATAAAGTTAATAATTGTTTAATTTATTCTTATAATATCCCCAATCAAAAAATGGGCCAGGATCCGTTTTACGACCAGGAGCTATATTACTATGACCAGTAATATTATTTTTAATTAGTGGGTATTCAAGTATAAGTAAATTAGTTAAATAAGTAAGGGATTGATATTGTTCTTCTGTAAATGGTTCAAAATCAGTGCCTTCTAGCTCAATACCAATAGAAAAGTCGTTACATTTTTCTTGGCCTTGGTAGGAAGACTGCCCAGCGTGCCAAGCCCGTAAATGAAAGGGGACATATTGAATGATTGCACCATCACGGCGTATTAGGCAATGAGCTGAAACTCGAAGATGTCTGATTTCATTAAAAAATGGGTGTTCATCAGGGTTTAAAGTCCCTGTAAATAATTGGTTTATATAAGGGCCACCAAATTGTCCTGGAGGAAGGCTGATATTATGAATAATTAGAAGAGAAGGTATGGTATTAGAGGGGCGCTCATCATGATGTGGAGAAGGGATATGAGTCACATTATTTAGCCAACCATTATGTATTTTCATATCGTTATCCATAGTATTCTCTTTTCTTTTTTGTTAACACTCGTTATCTGCGAACGAAAAGATTAGCATAGATGAAACAAAGCGAGTGCATATTTTGGAGTTAAAATGACTATACGGCGATATGATGAACAACAAAGACGTAAAATGCTTCTTGAGCGGTTGCAGGTTGACATTCCTTTTATGGTCAGTGTTGCTTTGAAAGAAGATTTAGGTCAATCTGTTGATTATAAAAAAGATATTACTGGTCAGCTGTTAAATGTAGGCACACAAGCGAGTGCTCGAATTATTACTCGTGAACATGGCGTTTTCTGTGGGAAACAATGGTTAGATGAAGTTTTTCTTCAACTTGGTGGGCAAGTCAACATTGATTGGAAAGTTCAAGATGGTGAAACCGTTACCCCTAACCAAGTTCTCTGTGAGATGCATGGCCCATCACAAATTTTATTAACAGGTGAACGCACCTCTTTGAATTTCATTCAAACGCTTTCTTCTGTTTCAAGTATAACTGCCGAATATGTAAAACAAATCACAGGTACAAGAGCGAAGTTACTTGATACCCGTAAAACTATCCCTGGTTTAAGAACCGCTTTAAAATATGCGGTATTGATGGGGGGAGGGTTTAATCATCGTCTAGGTTTATCTGATGCTTACTTAATAAAAGAAAACCATATTATATCCGCAGGTTCAGTCGAGCGAGCTGTTGAATTAGCGCGTAGCGCCCATCCGGATGTCCCAATTGAAATTGAAGTAGAAAGCTTAGATGAGCTATTACGAGCTTTAAAAGCGAATGCTGATATCATTATGTTGGATAATTTTACTCCAGTTATGATGAAAGAAGCGGTAGTGTTAACGGCAGAAAAAGCGGCACTTGAAGTTTCTGGCGATGTCACATTAGAAACGATAAAAGAGTTCGCAGAAACAGGGGTTGATTTTATTTCTGTTGGGGCGCTAACCAAACATATTAAAGCCATGGATTTGTCTATGCGTTTTATTGATAAGAATAGGTAAGTGATCCGGTTAATACACTCAGGGTGCCTTAACTGGGCTCATTAATCTTAGTGTTATTGATGAGACCTATACATTAGTCACCTATTTACGTTAATGCGTTAAATAGGTGACTAACATCTGACTCACTCGTTACCAAATTGTATTTTGGCATTGATTTAACTATTTAATGGGTTACAACGAAATATTTTGTAGCTCCTAGCTAATCGAATCTCGAAACCTTATCGCATTTTCCGTGCCACCTATAAATTGAAACATTACAGTGCTATTTTATTTTCGACATCAATTTTATTCTAAAATAATAGATAGGCTTGAGTGTAATTTAATCAATAAAATTTGAGTTAAATTTAAAATCACTTGCAATTTTAACATTTCATTAACGCTGTTGTGTTCCAAACGAGTAGAGACTGCAATTAATGAGTTGATTTGATTTTAAATGCACTTATTTTAAATTTAAATTCATTATATTGCTTGCTTTAACGGTTCAGTTTTTGCATTTTAGCATAAAAAATCGTTTTTAATGTTAAAATATGTCATATCAAATTGCATATTAAGTTATCAATTCATGCTAAATTTTAAAAAAAATTGTTAAGATTTGCAGGATTTTATGATTTAGCGCAAGGTCTTTATGGACAGATAGTGAATACTTTGTTACTTTATTAACCCATAAATAAATTGGTATTACCAATTAACACTGGGTAATACGTAATCAATAATTACTCACTCATGAATATGGCAGATTATGACTTACGGTAAAATTCGCCAACCAAAGTTATCAGATGTAATAGAGCAGCGTCTCGAACATCTTATTTTCGAAGGGATATTACGCCCTGGCGAAAAGCTGCCTCCTGAACGCGAACTTGCAAAACAGTTTGACGTATCTCGACCATCAGTGCGTGAAGCAATTCAAACATTAGAGGCGAAAGGCCTTTTATCTCGCCGCCAAGGTGGCGGAACATTCGTGCAAAAGAAAATGTGGCAAAGCTTTAGTGACCCTTTAGCTCAGCTACTTGAAGGCAATCCAGAATCTCAATTCGATCTTCTTGAAACTCGTCATGCCCTTGAAGGTATTGCTGCGTATTACGCGGCACTCCGTGGTACAGATGAAGATCTCGAACGGATTCGCCAAAGCTATGAATTAATTAAGACAGCGCAAGAAAATGGCGGATTAGAAGCAGAGTCAGATGCAGTATTACAATATCAATTAATTGTCACTGAAGCTGCTCATAACGTCGTTTTGCTACATCTATTGCGTTGTATGATCCCGATGTTAGAACAAAATATTCGTCAGAACTTTGAGTTCTTATATACCCGTAAAGAAATGTATAAAGCAGTTAGTGAACATCGAGCACAAATTTTTGCCGCTATAATGGCAAGAGAACCAGAAAAAGCACGTGAAGCTTCTCATCGCCATTTAGCCTTTATCGAAGATTTACTGTTGGATATTAGCCGAGAGCAAACTCGCAGAGAACGTTCTTTACGTCGGTTACAGCAACATCCTGATTTGAATTGATAATATAGATCCTGACTGCTGCGTCTATATTATTGTGAATACTCTAATTGAGAGTTAAAGCGGCAACTACATCAGGGCCTATCTTCCCGCTGTTTTATAGCGACTGGGAAAATAGCAGGAAGATAGGCTCCACATAAACATATAAAATAGATAACAGATAAGGAATACACCATGTCAGATATGTTAAAAAATGACGTGGATCCGATTGAAACTCGCGACTGGCTACAGGCGATTGAATCGGTCATCCGTGAAGAAGGTGTTGATCGTGCTCAGTTTATTATCGAACAGGTATTAAGCGAAGCGCGTAAAGGCGGTGTTAATATTGCCGCTGGTGCATCTGGTCATTCTGATTACATCAACACAATTGCTGTTGAAGATGAGCCGGCATACCCTGGTAACATGGATTTAGAGCGCCGTATTCGCTCTGCAATTCGTTGGAACGCAGTGATGACTGTTTTACGCGCTTCCAAAAAAGACTTAGAACTGGGTGGCCATATGGCTTCTTTCCAGTCATCAGCAACTTTATATGAAGTGTGCTTTAACCACTTCTTCCGTGCGCATAATAACAATGACGGCGGGGACTTAGTCTTCTTCCAAGGCCACATCTCTCCAGGTATTTACGCACGTGCGTTCTTGGAAGGCCGCTTAACTGAAGAGCAAATGAACAACTTCCGTCAAGAAATTGGTGGAAATGGTCTGTCTTCTTATCCACACCCTAAATTAATGCCTGATTTCTGGCAGTTCCCTACTGTATCAATGGGTCTGGGTCCAATTAATGCTATTTATCAAGCGAAATTCCTGAAATACCTTGATAACCGCGGACTGAAAGATACATCAGCTCAGCGCGTATATGCATTCCTTGGTGATGGTGAGATGGATGAGCCAGAGTCTAAAGGTGCAATTACTATCGCAACTCGCGATAAATTAGATAACTTAGTATTTGTTATCAACTGTAACCTGCAACGTTTAGATGGACCAGTTACAGGTAATGGTAAAATTGTTAATGAACTAGAAGGTATCTTTAATGGTGCTGGCTGGCAAGTTATCAAAGTTATGTGGGGCGACCGTTGGGATGAATTACTGCGTAAAGATACAAGTGGTAAACTTGTTCAACTAATGAACGAAACCTTAGACGGCGACTACCAAACCTTTAAATCACGTGACGGTGCATACGTTCGTGAACACTTCTTTAATCGTTACCCAGAAACTGCAGCATTAGTTAAAGATATGACTGATGATGAAATTTGGGCACTGAACCGTGGTGGTCACGATCCGAAGAAAGTGTATGCTGCATTCAAAAAAGCACAAGAAACTAAAGGCAAACCAACTGTTATTTTAGCGCAAACCATCAAAGGTTATGGTATGGGCGAAACTGCAGAAGGTAAAAACATTGCTCACCAAGTGAAGAAAATGAACATGGATGGCGTTCGTCATTTCCGTGATCAATTCAATGTACCCGTTGCTGATGAGCAAATTGAAAAACTGCCATACATTACGTTTGAAAAAGATTCCGAAGAGTACAAATATCTGCATGAGCGCCGTCAAGCGTTAGGTGGTTATTTGCCAGCTCGTCGTTCAACCTTTGACGAAAAACTGGATATCCCTGCACTGGCAGATTTCAGCCAATTATTGGAAGAGCAATCTAAAGAAATTTCAACAACTATCGCGTTCGTTCGTGCGTTGAACGTTATGTTGAAAAACAAATCGATCAAAGAGCGTTTAGTACCAATCATCGCTGATGAAGCACGTACATTTGGTATGGAAGGTCTATTCCGTCAAATCGGTATCTATAGCCCTAAAGGCCAGCAATATACTCCGCAAGACCGTGAGCAAGTTGCTTACTATAAAGAAGACTCTAAAGGTCAAATTCTGCAAGAAGGTATCAATGAGCTGGGAGCAGGTTCTTCTTGGTTAGCGGCTGCGACATCATACAGCACTAACAACTTGCCGATGATCCCATTCTATATCTACTACTCAATGTTTGGTTTCCAACGTATTGGTGACTTGATGTGGGCAGCGGGTGACCAACAAGCACGCGGTTTCTTAATTGGTGGTACTTCCGGCCGTACAACCCTGAATGGTGAAGGTCTACAGCATGAAGATGGCCATAGCCATATTCAATCACTGACTATCCCTAACTGTATTTCTTATGACCCAGCTTTCGCTTACGAAGTTGCGGTGATCATGCAAGACGGCTTAGAGCGTATGTACGGTGAGAAACAAGAAAACGTTTACTACTACATCACGACGCTGAATGAAAACTACCACATGCCAGCAATGCCAGAAGGCGTAGAAGAAGGTATCCGTAAAGGTATCTATAAACTGGCTTCTGTTGAAGGTAGCAAAGGTAAAGTTCAGCTGTTAGGTTCAGGTTCAATGATGCGCCACGTGCGTGAAGCCGCTGACATCTTGTCTGCTGAGTATGGAATCGGTTCTGATGTCTATAGCGTGACTTCATTCACTGAATTAGCACGTGATGGCCAAGATTGTGAGCGTTGGAACATGCTGCACCCATCTGAAGCACCACGTGTTCCATACATTGCTCAAGTTATGAATGATGCACCAGCAGTTGCATCAACTGACTATATGAAACTGTTTGCAGAACAAGTTCGTACTTATGTTCCTGCAAGTGATTACCGTGTTCTGGGTACAGATGGTTTCGGTCGTTCAGACAGTCGTGAAAACCTGCGTCACCACTTTGAAGTGGATACATCCTATGTGATCGTTGCAGCGTTAGGTGAATTAGCTAAACGTGGTGAGATTGATGTAAAAGTCGTTGAAGAAGCGATTAAAAAATACAACATCAACCCAGATAAAGTTAACCCACGTTTGGCATAAGAGGTAAAAATCAATGTCTATTGAAATCCAAGTGCCTGATATCGGTGCTGATGAAGTTGAAGTCACCGAAGTGATGGTTAAAGTTGGCGACAAAGTAGAAGCTGAGCAATCGCTTATTACCGTTGAAGGTGATAAGGCTTCTATGGAAGTCCCATCTCCACAAGCGGGTGTGGTAAAAGAAATTAAAATTGCTGTTGGCGATAAAGTGACAACAGGCAAATTAATCATGGTATTCGAAGCGGAGGCGGGTGCAGCAGCGCCTGCTCCTGCAGAAGCCCCTACAGCTCCAGCGGCAGCGCCAAGCGCAGCTGCATCTAAAGATGTTGCTGTTCCAGATATCGGTGGCGATGAAGTTGAAGTTACTGAAATTATGGTTAAAGTCGGTGACAAAGTAGAAGCTGAGCAATCTTTAATTACTGTTGAAGGTGACAAAGCTTCAATGGAAGTTCCTGCACCATTTGCTGGAACGGTTAAAGAAATCAAAATTGCAACCGGTGATAAAGTTAAAACCGGCTCATTGATTATGGTCTTTGAAGTTGCAGGCGCAGCACCTGCGGCGGCTCCAGCTGCACAAGCTGCTGCACCAGCGGCTCCAGCAGCATCAGCAATTAAAGATGTTAACGTTCCAGATATCGGTGGTGATGAAGTTGAAGTCACTGAAGTCATGGTAAAAGTGGGTGATACCGTTTCTGCTGAGCAATCAATCATTACCGTTGAAGGTGACAAAGCGTCAATGGAAGTTCCTGCGCCATTTGCTGGAACAGTTAAAGAAATCAAGATTGCGACTGGCGATAAAGTGAAAACTGGCTCGCTGATCATGACTTTTGAAGTGGCAGGTGCAGCGCCTGCAGCGGCTCCAGCAGCTCAACCGTCTGCTCCGGCTCCAGCGGCAGCTCCTGCACAAGCAGCGCCAGCGAAAGCAACTGACAGCAAAACTGAATTTGTTGAAAACGACGCATATATCCATGCAACACCGGTTATTCGCCGCTTAGCGCGTGAATTTGGTGTTAACTTAGCGAAAGTTAAAGGTACAGGTCGTAAGGGCCGTATCCTGCGTGAAGACGTTCAAGCTTACGTGAAAGATGCCGTAAAACGTGCGGAAGCTCCTGCAGCTGCGGGTGGTGGTTTACCAGGTATGCTGCCATGGCCGAAAGTGGATTACAGTAAATTCGGTGAAGTTGAAGAAGTTGAACTGGGTCGTATCCAAAAAATCTCTGGTGCTAACCTGAGCCGTAACTGGGTAATGATCCCGCACGTTACGCTGATGGAAGAAGTGGATACCACTGAAGTTGAAGAATTCCGTAAGCAACAAAACAAAGAAGCTGAGAAGAAAAAACTGGATGTGAAAATCACACCATTAGTTTTTGTCATGAAAGCTGTTGCTCGTGCTCTGGAAGAAATGCCACGCTTTAATAGCTCCATTTCTGAAGATGCACAGCGTCTGTTCCTGAAAAAATATATTAACATCGGTATTGCCGTAGATACTCCAAATGGCTTAGTTGTTCCTGTCTTCAAAGACGTTAACAAAAAAGGCATTTTAGAGCTATCTCGCGAACTGATGGAAGTTTCTAAGAAAGCGCGTGCAGGTAAACTGACTGCGTCTGATATGCAAGGTGGTTGCTTCACGATTTCAAGCCTTGGTGGTATCGGAACTACCGGTTTTGCACCTATCGTGAATGCACCAGAAGTTGCAATTATGGGACTGTCACGTTCTTCAATGAAACCTGTTTGGAATGGTAGCGAATTTGTTCCTCGCCTAATCCTGCCAATGTCACTGTCCTTTGACCATCGTGTAATCGATGGTGCTGATGGAGCTCGCTTCATCACCCTAGTAGGGCAATTAATGAGCGATATTCGCCGTTTAGTGATGTAAATAATAAGACCGGCGAATAGGCCGGTCTGTTTTATTTAGGCTGAGGCAGAATTTTTTGCTGCTGCTACGAAAGGTTGGGAGTTACATCACGAAATGAGCCTTTTCAGGGTGTTAACAATTCTGTAAACTGCTCTCGGTGTGTACTTTTCCAGTGGAAGATCGTTTATTCAGCAGTACCGCTGGACAAAACAAAAAGAGGTCATGATGAGTACTGAAATTAAAGCCCAAGTCGTTGTGCTTGGTGCAGGCCCTGCAGGCTATTCTGCGGCTTTCCGTTGCGCTGACTTAGGTTTAGAAACTGTTTTAGTAGAACGTTATTCAACCCTTGGTGGTGTTTGTTTAAACGTTGGTTGTATTCCTTCTAAAGCTTTACTCCATGTTGCAAAAGTGATCGAAGAAGCAAAAGCTTTAGCAGAACACGGCATCGTTTTTGGTGAGCCAAAAACTGACATTTCCAAAGTTCGCTTATGGAAAGAAAAAGTGATTAATCAGCTGACGGGTGGTCTGGCTGGTATGGCTAAAGGCCGTAAAGTTAACGTAGTTAACGGCTTCGGTAAATTCACAGGTGCCAACACGCTGGTTGTTGAAGGTGAAAACGGTAGCACAACTATCAATTTCGATAACGCAATTATTGCTGCGGGTTCCCGTCCAATTCAATTACCATTCATTCCACATGAAGACCCACGTATTTGGGACTCAACCGATGCATTAGAACTGAAAGAAGTTCCTGAGCGTCTGCTGGTTATGGGTGGGGGTATCATCGGTTTAGAAATGGGAACTGTGTATCATGCACTGGGTTCTCAAATCGATGTGGTTGAAATGTTTGACCAAGTCATCCCAGCGGCTGACAAAGATGTGGTTAAAGTATTCACCAAACAAATCAGTAAAAAATTCAATCTTCTGTTAGAAACTAAAGTAACAGCCGTTGAAGCGAAAGAAGACGGTATCTACGTTTCTATGGAAGGCAAAAAAGCTTCCGCAGAGCCGCAACGTTACGATGCTGTATTAGTGGCAATCGGCCGTGTTCCTAATGGTAAAAACTTGGATGCAGGCAAAGCTGGCGTTGAAGTTGATGACCGTGGCTTTATCCATGTCGATAAGCAAATGCGCACTAACGTTCCTCATATCTTCGCTATCGGTGATATCGTTGGCCAGCCAATGTTGGCTCACAAAGGTGTTCACGAGGGGCACGTTGCCGCAGAAGTTATCTCTGGTCTGAAACATTACTTTGACCCGAAAGTGATCCCATCAATCGCTTATACTGAGCCAGAAGTTGCATGGGTTGGTTTAACTGAGAAAGAAGCGAAAGAACAAAATATCAGCTACGAAGTTGCGACTTTCCCATGGGCAGCATCAGGCCGTGCAATTGCATCTGATTGCGCCGAAGGTATGACTAAGCTGATTTTCGACAAACAATCTAACCGTGTTATCGGTGGGGCTGTTGTCGGTGTGAACGGTGGTGAATTACTGGGCGAAATCGGCCTAGCAATTGAAATGGGTTGTGATGCTGAAGATTTAGCATTAACTATCCATGCTCACCCAACACTGTATGAATCAATCGGTATGGCTGCTGAAATTTACGAAGGTAGCATTACTGATTTACCAAACGCAAAAGCGAAAAAGAAAAAATAATTTTCTTTAATCGCACAGATAAACAGTATCTCTAGTATGCTGTTTATCACCAAAGCGAATTGAAGCCAATGTGGAAACACGTTGGCTTTTTTATATTTATTTAAAAATAAAGGGAGAACTTTATTTAATCTACTAATTCTTATTTTTAGTCATTAACTAAGTAATTAAATACTTTTTAATATTATTATTTAATTCTGATTTTTTGTATTATTTGAATGATACCACTTAGTTGACTATAAAAAAATTAAATTTTATTTTCCTTATTGCAATATTTTAATGCTAATAAGGAAATTAGATTATGACAAATATGAGTCATGTGGATTCAATGACTGTAATAGGAACTCGATTACCTGTTGAGGATAATACCGCTTTATATTTTGGTGATGGATATTATGAAGGATATAATAGTTGTCTTGAAAGTTATAGACATGACGTTTCACCTGAATGGTATCACGCTCTAAATGATTTTATGGATTACATGTCATATTGTGAATACATGGCTACTCCTATAGATATTGAGTCTTTATTAGATAAAAATGGAAAGGTTGATTTATCATCAAAAGAAAATATTGAGACTAAAAAGGAAATAATTAAAGAGCATATCGAGAAACAAAAATTATTTTTGGAAAAAGTTGAAGGATTTAATGAATGAAAGTTTTTAAATAATCCAGAGAAATACCCTTTTGTACAAGAGATAATGATATCTGGCAGATTAATCAGCAAAGAGTATAAAACCTCAGCTGAGCTAGATAGCTTTTTAATTGGGTATAATGAGAATACCTATCTAGACAGTTTGAATGACAATTATAAATATGGAGATGGAGATGGAGATGGAGAGATACTTGATAAGTCGGCAAGAGAAAGTATTACTTCTGTTAAATATTTACATAGCAGATTAATTAATGCCATTGATGTTAATACAGAGAATTTGAATAAACTCAACTTTACTCAAAGTAGTATATTTGCTATTCCGTCTCCGAATGTTCCTACATTACCTCATGGTGTTGGTTCAAATTCACAAGTAACACAAACAGAAGATAGCAGTATTGCAAAAGGTATCGAAAAGGCATTAGGTAATATTCGTGATGGCCTAGCGGAAACGTTTGATTGCTCTTTTGGCATGAGTTGTTCAAATGATATAGATAAAGCAGCAAATAATTCAAATGTTGAGAAATTTCATACTGGTGGCGACCAAATACCTGAGCAAGGCCGGACGGATACAAGCGGAAACCAAATACCCGAACAAGGAAAAATTGATACGGGTGGAAACCAGCTTCCAGAACCGATCGAAAAACTGCCTGGAACATCTATTCCTGATACTCTATCTTTAGATAACCTCGCCTATTTAAACAAGATTACACAAGGTGAACATGCGGGAATCAGAAATAAAGAGGGGCGTCCAGTCAGTTCAGTCATTAATGATGTTCAAAAATCGAGGCCTTCAGATATCTTAATACAAGATGATGGTCGTTGGGTTGTAAAAGGTAATGACGGAAGAATACATCTAATTGAGCCTGATGGAGAAGTGGTCTCGTCATTTAAAAATAGTGATAGAAATACGGCTCAACGTACTAGAGATGGGCGATGGAATAGACCTAGTAATGAAAAACCAGATGAATTTAAAGAAAAATTTTCTGATTATGTGAGGTGGTAGGATGGATATACTAAAAATTAATTACATACCAGAAGCGGATGTAACTTTATTTGATATTCGTTTATCTGAATCGGAAGTTGTAATTTATACAGATTGCTTAAATTACGTTTTAACTCATTTATCTGATGAGCAAATATATGAAAAAACGGAATGTTCAAATAAACAAGAGTTATCACATTACTTGACAGATCTAAAAAATTTAATGAAATCAATGGAACATAGAAAATACCTTCCTGATAGGTACAAAGATCTATAAAAAATAATGGCATAGTGGCTATTTAAAGAGCCACTATGCCAACAAATTTTAGTCTCTTACCTCAATCATTTTACTCGCTCTCAGCCAACCGGATGATCAACTGTCCGGCTTGGTGAGTGAGGGTATGTGGTTACTCACCTTAAACCCAAACTCACTCAATCACTTGCCGCTTAACATGAGTTGTGGGCTGGGGTTTGGTTTACCTCGGTTGGGGGGAACCCATTGTATACTTTCTGGTTTTGACCACTGCTTCTTTAGTACACTACAATCGTGCTTATCCTCAGCTGTGAGAGCATGGGACAAGCATGCGGCTAGACCCAGTGGCGTTTTTGAACCCTTAAATGGTAATCCAGCGCAAAAAAATGCTGCTGCCGAAAATTTCATCCGAGAAATCTTTAAAGATCCTAAAGTAGTTCGAAACGATTTAGGTGGTGGTGCGTTTGAATATCGTTTGCCTAGTGGAAAAGGCGTTAGATATAATGCGGATGGCTCATTTAATACTGTGCTAGACCCAAAGAAGGCAATAAAATGAAAGATAATAAATTAGAACTATTTTTTTCAAGTCCAATGGAATATGAGAATCTAACGTTAGAGGTTCAATTAAATTGGGAGCGGGTTGCAGAAATTAATCAAGATAAAGGTGTAGATAATTTAGAAATTGAACTATTTGGTTCAGATTTATCCCACGGTTTTACAGCTAAAATGCCTTTAGATGATCTAATTTCAATATTGATTGAAGCCAGAGATACATTAAAGAAACAATGAATTTTTACTGAATGAGTAAAAATCCTTGCTCTACACAGGGATCTGAATTAACGGTCTTACTCGCTGTCAGCTAACGGGATGATTAGTTGTCTGGTTTGGAACGTGAGGGGTAGTGGCTACCTTAGGGAATATTCGGTATGGCTGCTGAGATTTACGAAGGTAGCATTACTGATTTACCAAACGCAAAAGCGAAAAAGAAAAAATAATTTTCTTTAATCGCATAGATAAATAGTATCTCTAGTATGCTGTTTATCACTAAAGCGAATTGAAGCCAATGTGGAAACTCATTGGCTTTTTTTGTTTTTGTGAATATAAACAATTAGTCACATGTTTCTTTTCTATTATTGATTAAAATAGATATTAATCATTTTATAAGTAATACGCTTTTAATTTTAAATGGTCGAATCTTTATTAATGATAACGGTTAGTTGACTATAAAAATATTAAATTCTAATTTCTTTATTCTGTTTTTTATAACTAATAAGGAAGTTAGTTTATGGATGGTGTGACAGACCTAGGTACAATAACGGTATGGGGAAGTAACCCTAGACCGCATTTCAATGATTGTTTTAATAATTATGATAATGCTCATGAAGATATTGATTTAACTGGGAGGTATGAAAAATTAAAAAGTATTTTACATGAAAATCTTTATGATAATATAAAACTAGCTGATATCCATGATGATGTTAATAATCACAAAATCGATGCTTTTCAAGATTATTCTACTACAATTAAAAATGATTTAAAATCTAAACAAATATCAATTGAAAATAATTTAATTACCTTAAGAAAGGATATTGCGGAGATTGAAAAATCGCCTGGCTGGAAATTTATCATTGATCCACAAAAATATCCTTGTACATACAAATGGCATTTTCAATCTTCAGACTCCTCAAATTTAAAAATTTCAGCAATCTTTAAATTTCGCACAATTGAAGATAGGGACAGGCTCCTCGCAGAGGATTTTGACGATAATATACCCGGTATACCGAGATTTCCTTTTGATAATATAGATCTATATATAGATGCGGTTAATAAGCGAGCTGACCGTGATGCTAGAAATCAATTGCTCGAAATTAAGAGACAACATAAAAGTATCACGGATAAAATTCAGTTTAATTTAAATGAATTAAATAAGCTGAAAATAGCCCAAAGTAGTGTATTTGCCGTTCCCACACCGAATGTTCCTACATTATCTCATGGCGTTGGTTTAAATACGCAAGCTACACAAACGGCAAACAGCAACAAAAGAATTTTGAAGAATTAGCGAGGGTTTATGATAAAGACTCGCCTTCTCAGACTATAACTATTGACGGTCAAACAATTAAACAAGGTGTAGGAGGAAATCGTTATTCAACGAGGATTTATGATAGTCAAAACTTAACAGGCCAACAGATATATAATTATGCTGAACAATTAGCTGCTCAACCCCTAACTAAGGTAAAAGATGGTATTTATACTGCCAAACTAACTGATGGTACAATGATAACCCTTAGGAGCGTATCTAGTTCGGCAGCACAAACAGGTGCTCGCTGGACAGTCCAAATAAGAAATAATCCAACTTTACGCCAAGTAGAGAACGGTCTTGGAAGAAACGCAGAGATCAAGTTTAGGTAATAAATAAGATGATATCAAATATTGAATATAAAACTATTGCTGAATACGCTGAAACCCAAGCCCTTGATGGGTTATGGGCGTATCTCACGCCAGATATGCTTCCTTCGCTCCATGCTATGTATGATAATTTTCCTTTTCAGGAAAGGAAAAAAATATTTTTTTGGTTCTTAGACAAGTTACTACGTGATGGAAAGTTAAAATTAGCTAAGTATGGTAAATTTTTAAGTGGTTCAATAGATGAACAATTACAGTGCTTCTATACTGCATTTCCAGAAACAGAAGAGCAATTAATTGATCAGTTTTGGTTTTTTGATGAAGAATGCCCTGGCGGAGCCGTTTGGATACTTAAAGATGGGACAGTAGAATGGACGTAGAACCATCAAGGGCAGATTCTATCTATGGAATGTTTAATTCCAGAACGGCTCCAAGCGAGCATTGATGAGTTAATACAGAAAAGCATCACCGTAATTTCACAAAGTGAAACCTTTGGGCGGCTGGTTGATAGAGAAATTAAAGTCGTGGAAGGCTAGTTTTGAGGCTGCAATTAACAGGTTATCCTCTAATATGGAAAAAGTTGTGCATTTTGATGAAATTATTAGTGATGCAAAAGGGCTATGGCTATCAGGGTTGTTTGGTTCAATCGTTGGTTGGAATCCAAACAAATCTTTCTATGAACATAGGATTATATTTTTCTCTATGATAAAAGCGTTATTAGATGAGCAAGTAATTAAATTTTGTTCTCCAGATGACCCTTTAGGTAGAGTTGTTCCGTATTGGAATGCTAATAGTCAAGAAATTGTTAATTATCTTGAACAGCACTGGCCTGAAAATGCTAAAGCAAAAGATGATGACGACTTGAACTTCTATTTTTATGAAATGCCAGCGATTTTATGGAAAGATGAATCCGGAAAATATATGGGATCCTAAATTTTCTATCTGAGCTGGTTTAAGTTCGTTCCTCTCATATACAAAGAATTGCTTAATTATCCAGATAATCAACTGCCTGTAAGGCATCTTTAATTTATTTAAACTGAATAGCCACCGACTTGATAGACACCTTTAAGTTAGACGATATAGCTCTTCTTTCAGAAAAACCACAGGTACCTAAACCGGGAATTAGTGGTAAAGAAGGAGCTAAAGATGTACCTAGTTGGGCTAAAGGAGAAAAACTATTAGTGGGTGAAAATGGCAATAAATTTGCCGAAAGGTTACTAGATGCTAAATACGGAAAAGGTAATTCATTGGAATTTATTCAAGTTTTGAACTTGCTCAAAAGGCTCAAGACAAGGTATCTAATCAACCTGGATTCATAGATTACCCTGATGGGTTTAGTATTAGTGAAGAAGTTCTAGATAGAGATGGTTGGGTTGATGGTTTTGTAGTTTAAAGTAATTAAAGAGAGAGTCCAGTTCTGTGCAGGGATCTCCTTAGCCGCTTTACTCCCCCTCAGCTAGCCGTATAATCAACAGTCTGGAGGGGGAGTGGCTACCTTAGGCAATACGTGATGGCCTAGCGGAAACGTTTGATTGCTCTTTTGGCATGAGCTGCTCAAATGATTTAGATAAAGCAGCAAAAAATCCAAATGTTGGAAAAGAGTTATCAAATTCAGATAAAGTAAAGGTAGGGGGCTCTAGGGCAGGAGGACCGGAGGGGTGGGAACCTGATGAGTTCTCTATAAAAAATAATGGTCTTCCTTCTAAAGAAGAACTAAAGCAAGCAGCATCAGAAATCAATCGCAATGGTTTAACAAATGCTGGCAGAACGCTCCAAAAGCATGGGGGTAGGGAAGGCTCTGCATACTCATATTCCAACCAAAAAGCTTCAGTATTGAATCAGGAAGCTAGAGCATTAATCGATGAAATATTAGATAATCCAAATGTAATAATAAGACCTAGAACTATTTATGAAAATAGGAAAAGAATTGAAGTGATTGATGCTAAATCACCTGATGGTCGGGTATTAAGATTTAGTATAGATGGTAAGAAATTTATTGGTTTTAGAGAGCCATAATGTTTGCAAATGATTGATGGGGGGATTTTATGTTGGAATACAGTGTTGGAAGTTCTTTAAGCCGAGATGATTTATATGCTGAGCTCTCTTTTAATGATGTTCAGTGGGGGGAAATTTCACTGTCTGAAGATAAGAAAGAGGTAAAAATTATTATTTATCCTGACTCGGATTTTTTAGAATTTAATTACAGTGAATTTTTATTATTGATAGAGAAAGCTAAAGATCATCTTTTACGTTTAGAACCTTTAGTTTAATTTCCGCATAAGCAGGTTGGTTCCTCCATTTTTAGCGTGGGGGAACCAAAGTGGCAGAGTCATTAATGTGAAAATTAAATGTGGTTGGAGTAAGAGGTGACTAGGCTTAATTATAGTATTAGTGATAAACAGACGAGCAAATTTATAAGCTTATTAACTTTAGGTGTATTAACTGCATTAGATAAAAATTTGATATCGATTGATGAGGCAGAATGATTTGTTTTCAAACCTTATTTGGCTAAACTACTCGAACAAATGGGTTCAGATGAAAAATTAATAGGGATAATTAACCTAGGTTGCGAATTGGACGATGTTGAATGTTTAATTCCAGAACAGCTCCAAGCTAGTATTGAGGAATTAATACAGAAAACCATCACAGTAATTTCACAAAGTGAAGATTTTGGTCGGTTAATTGATAAAGAAATTAATATTATTGATGACTAACTAAATGTTTAGAAATATAAATTAAAACATTTGAAAAGAACATAAATGAAATTAAGAATGGTAAAGGTTAAAATATGAAAATAGAACTGAGTCTACTGGAAGAGGCTATAGTAGCCATTTTCAAAGAGATGAAAGTACAGGGAATGGATAATATAGACTTAGATGCAGATTTTTATTGGAATGTGCCTTCTGAATCTATTTATGATATTTACAATGAGCCTACTCAGTTAGATATTGGGCAGTTAGAAGCTGATTATGAGATGCTATGTAAAGCTAAAGAAAATGAATTACTTATAAAGTATAACTTAAAAAATATATCAGCCATTCTTCGTTATTTATCAGAAAAACACGCAATATGATCTGACTTGATGATACTAAAGGTGTAAGCAAACGCTGGTTTGGCTATTGTTTACACCTTATCTACATCTACTAACTTTCAATCATTCGTGTAGATAAAACAAAATAATACATATCAATAAGAAAGCGCTATGGAACTAAAACCTACTGCAATTTTAATTCATGTACCTGATGTTCAAGCGGGATTGGCTTGGTATCAGCAAGCTTTCCCACAAGCAAAGGCAGAATACTTGCCTGAATTTGATTTTACCTTACTGCATGTCGGAGACTTCACGATAGAAGTGGTGCAAGCGGATAAAAAAGTCAGTGAGGGTAAAAAAGGGACTGTATTGTATTGGCAAGTCGATGATTTTGATTTGGCTTTTGAGCATTTCACTCAACTAGGGGCAAAACTGTATCGCGGGCCAATGTTAATAGATGGTAACAATCGAATGTGCCAACTTGAAGACCCATTTGGCAATTTAATTGGTTTAAAAGGGAAGTAAAATCCATTAAAACATTTAAATAAATTAAAACCAATCGCAATGATTTACCTTATCAATTAGTAATATAAATAAAATTGCGATAAAAAATATAATTTGTGATAGCTGATGAAAAAAGGCACTAATTAGGGTGCTTTAAATTTTAAAATGCATTATAAAACGTATGGTTTTTTCGGCGTTTTACGATGATTAATAGTATCTTAAGCTGAAAAATAGCCAGTAATGAAGTGTTAAGGCGTAAAGTTAGTAGTTAAATGTTGCTTTCTTGTGAATGAATTAACATTACGTTTAAATTCTGCTATGCTGATCGCCCGAAGCTGGGCATAATTTTACCGCCATTGAGATTATGCGAGCAAATTCCTCTGACCTGGCACCGGATGATAATTTTGTCAGTATGGTGCAGAGAGCCGGGTATATAAATAACAAAGAAGCGAGGAGAACGTCGTGCTAGAAGAATACCGTAAGCACGTAGCCGAGCGTGCCGCTCAAGGGATTGTCCCTAAGCCATTAGATGCGTCACAAGTAGCTGCACTGGTAGAGTTACTCAAAAACCCACCCAAAGGTGAAGAAGATTTCCTGTTAGACCTGCTGACCAACCGCGTCCCTCCTGGTGTTGATGAAGCAGCGTACGTAAAAGCTGGATTTTTAGCCGCGATAGCTAAAGGCGAAACTTCCTCTTCTCTTATCTCCCCTGAAAAAGCCATTGAACTGTTAGGTACTATGCAGGGTGGATATAACATTCACGCACTAATTGAAGCGTTGGATGACGAAAAACTGGCGCCAATCGCCGCTAAAGCACTTTCCCACACCTTACTGATGTTTGATAACTTCTACGACGTAGAAGAAAAAGCGAAAGCGGGAAATGTTCACGCTAAACAAGTTATTGAATCATGGGCGGATGCCGAGTGGTTCAAAGAGCGTCCTGCGTTAGCTGAAAAAATGACCGTAACTGTGTTCAAAGTTACGGGTGAAACTAACACAGATGACTTATCGCCAGCGCCTGATGCATGGTCACGTCCAGATATCCCATTACACGCGTTAGCAATGCTGAAAAACGCACGCGATGGTATTGAACCAGACGATGCGGGTAATGTTGGTCCAATCAAGCAAATTGATGCATTAAATAAAAAAGGCTTCCCATTAGCTTACGTGGGTGACGTCGTCGGTACCGGTTCTTCTCGTAAATCAGCCACTAACTCCGTGCTGTGGTTTATGGGTGACGATATCCCATTTGTGCCAAATAAACGTGGCGGTGGGGTGGTATTAGGCGGCAAAATTGCACCAATCTTCTTTAATACGATGGAAGATGCGGGCGCATTACCGATTGAAGTGGATGTTTCTAAACTGAATATGGGCGATGTGATTGATATCTATCCATTTAAAGGTGAAGTTCGTAACCACGAAACGGGCGAACTGCTAGAAACATTTGAATTAAAAACAGATGTGTTGATTGACGAAGTGCGTGCAGGTGGTCGTATTCCGCTGATTATCGGCCGTGGCTTAACCAATAAAGCACGTGAATCACTGGGCTTAGAAGCGACAGATGTATTCCGTCACGCGAAATCCGTTGCACAAAGCAATCGTGGTTTCTCATTAGCACAAAAAATGGTTGGTCGTGCTTGCGGTCGCCCAGGTATTCGCCCTGGCGAATATTGTGAGCCAAAAATGACCTCTGTAGGTTCACAAGATACAACCGGGCCGATGACCCGTGATGAACTGAAAGACCTAGCTTGCCTTGGTTTCTCAGCAGATTTAGTCATGCAGTCATTCTGCCATACAGCAGCGTATCCAAAACCTGTTGATGTGACAACACACCATACCTTACCTGATTTTATCATGAACCGTGGCGGTGTTTCTCTTCGTCCGGGAGATGGTATTATCCACTCATGGTTAAACCGTATGTTACTGCCAGATACCGTTGGTACAGGTGGTGACTCACATACGCGTTTCCCAATTGGTATTTCATTCCCTGCGGGTTCAGGTTTAGTCGCATTTGCTGCGGCGACAGGTGTTATGCCACTGGATATGCCTGAGTCAGTATTGGTTCGCTTTAAAGGTGAAATGCAGCCGGGTATCACTTTACGTGACCTCGTCCATGCAATTCCACTATATGCAATCAAAGACGGCCTATTGACCGTAGAGAAAAAAGGTAAGAAAAACATTTTCTCTGGCCGTATCTTAGAAATTGAAGGCTTACCTGAGCTGAAAGTCGAACAAGCGTTTGAATTAGCGGATGCGTCAGCAGAGCGTTCAGCGGCGGGTTGTACTATCAAATTAGATAAAGCGCCAATTATCGAATACCTGCAATCGAATATCGTTCTATTAAAGTGGATGATAGCCGAAGGTTATGGTGATCGCCGTACTATCGAACGCCGTATCAAAGGAATGGAAAGCTGGTTAGCGGACCCACAACTGCTGGAAGGTGATGCAGATGCGGAATACGCGGCAGTGATTGAAATTAACCTCAATGATATCAAAGAGCCAATTCTGTGTGCACCAAATGACCCAGATGATGCACGTTTATTGTCTGATGTGCAAAACGAGAAAATTGATGAGGTCTTCATCGGTTCTTGTATGACAAACATTGGCCACTTCCGTGCAGCAGGTAAGTTATTGGATTCCCACAAAGGCCAATTACCAACACGTTTATGGGTTGCGCCGCCAACTAAGATGGACGCAGCGCAATTAACCGAAGAAGGTTACTACAGCGTGTTTGGTAAGAGTGGTGCACGTATTGAAGTTCCAGGGTGTTCATTGTGTATGGGTAACCAGGCGCGTGTAGCTGACGGAGCGACGGTCGTTTCCACTTCAACGCGTAACTTCCCTAACCGTTTAGGAACAGGTGCGAATGTTTACCTCGCATCAGCAGAACTGGCAGCGGTAGCTTCTTTGTTAGGTCGTTTACCAACGCCAGCAGAATATCTGCAGTTTATGGATAAGGTCGATGAAACAGCGGCGGATACATACCGTTACCTGAACTTTGACCAGTTATCACAATATACCGAAAAAGCGGATGGCGTGATTTTCCAAACAGCGGTGTAATAAGGTAATATTAATAACGGAGGCTCCTAATGTTAGGGGCCTTTTTAATTGGGTGTATTTGCTAAATATATTCAGAAATTTCGATTAAATTTAAATCGACATCACGTAAGTAAATAGATCTAATTGCTCCAGTTGCACCAGTCCGATTAACTGGCCCTTCGATAATTTTTACACCTTGTTGTTCAATATGCTTTTGCACATCACACAGCGGTATATCGCTAATAAAACATAAATCGAGCGCACCTGGTACAGGCAAGTGGGCTTTGGGTTCAAATTCTTTTCCATATTGGTGGATATTGATTTTTTGCTGTCCAAAACATAACGCATAACGCTGTTCACCAAAGGTAATAACTTCCATTTTTAACACCCGTTGGTAAAAGTCAATGCAGGCATCAAGGTTAGTTGTGGTTAGCACTATATGGTCTAAGCGATTGATCATTAGAGCTCCTATTGTTTTAATTATGAATATTTTAATTATTTTCTTATTTAATATTAAGTGAATTACGTAGCTTATGTGTTGAAATCGGTGCTTTACTCAATTTTATTTTTTCTGTTGGTAATACCTCTCAACAAAGCGGTTTGACTCGCGTTATACTAGGTTCAATAACGCAAGAGTAGAGGGACTGCATATGGACTACCAATTTTTCCAAGATATCACCGGAGCTATCTCCGCTAAATTCTCGATGGATCATGAGGCTATTGGATATTGGCTTAATGAAGAGGTTAAAAACGACCTTAGTCTGTTAGATGCTATTGAAGAAAACTACGAAAAAATTAAAGGTAGTGAAAAACAATGGGAGCTTATTGGCCACGAATATACATTGTTGCTTGATGATGAAGAAGTGATGATCCGCGCCAACCAATTATCATTTGAAACTGAAGGGTTGGAAGAGGGAATGAGTTATTATGATAATGAAAGTGTTGCATTTTGCGGCACTGATGACTTTCTGTTAATGTTAAAAGATTATCGTCTTTTTGTTATAGAAAATAGATAAAATAATTTTATTTAGTGATTTGTTTTGTATTTCAATAAATCACCGCTATTATTTGCAGTGTACGGCCAGCCGTTAAACGCTTAGTTAAAGATTAATTGGCTGGGATTAATTTTGATAATTGGATTTTAAAGGGCAATATATATGAATACTGATGATGTTACAGGCGCGTTGAATGAAGCAACGAATTGGTTTGTGGCAAACCAAGATCTGTTAGTTCAGTATGTTGTAAATATCGTGTCTGCTATCGTTATCTTAATTGTCGGGATGATGATTGCAAAATGGGTCGGACGTGGTTTGCATCGCGTGATGACTATGAAAGGCATTGATTCAACAGTGAGTGACTTTTTATCAGCGATAGCGCGCTATACCATTGTTGCATTCACCTTAATTGCTGTATTAGGGAAAGTTGGCGTACAAACAGCCTCTGTGATTGCGGTAATGGGGGCGGCCGGTTTAGCTGTTGGCTTAGCATTACAAAACTCGCTGGGTAACTTTGCCGCAGGTGTGTTGCTGGTGGTATTTAGGCCACTAAAAGCGGGGGAGTATGTTTCAATTGGTGCCGTTGAAGGTACAGTACAAAATGTACAAATATTTTCAACTACGCTAAGAACCGCAGATGACCGTATTATTGTTATTCCTAATGGAAAAATCATTGCCGATAACATTATTAATACCAGTCGTGAGCCTAACCGTCGTCAAGATATTATTGTAGGTGTTGCTTACGATTCTGATATTGATGTGGTGAAAAAAGTATTAGGTGATATCGTCGCCGCAGATAGCCGTATTCAGCATGCTAAAGGCGTTACTATCCGTTTACATGATATGGCACCATCGTCATTAAATTATTTAGTGCGTTTTTGGACCACCAATGGTGATGCATGGCCTGTGTATTGGGACTTGCTAGAAGAGTTTAAGCGAGCATTGGATAAACATAATATTGGTATCCCATTCCCACAAATGGATGTTCATGTTCATAAACAAAATGCGCCTACCAAGCAAGATTCTGCAGAGTAATATTTAGAAGTCATATTCAGCAGTTTCACTGAAAATAAGAGCCTGTCTTCGATGGGCTCTTATTCATTTCTCACCCCTATATTTTTCTTACCGAGCCGTTTTTAGTTATAAGTGATACTTATGACCTATTAGACTTAATCATTTCAACTAATAATTTTTTCTCGTTAATATCCATGCATATTAATTGAATAAAAAGTTGGAGTTAATGCATGTTTTCGATCTATTTACAGGGTGCACTGTTGGGTGCAGCGATGATATTACCTTTAGGGCCGCAGAATGCTTTTGTCTTACAACAAGGAAGCCGGAAGCAGTTTCATTTAATGAGTGCATTATTATGCGCTTTAAGTGATACCGTTTTAATTATCGCAGGTGTTTTTGGTGGGAGCGCTTTATTAAGCCAGTCTGAAATATTAATGCAATTGATTACATGGGCAGGCGTAGCATTTCTTCTATGGTATGGCTATGGTGCGTTTCGGACAGCACTCAGCCCTGATGAGGTCATACTTCAAACAGAAAGCCGTGCTATCACAAGATGGAAAGTGATTGTCACACTATTTGCCGTCACTTGGCTGAATCCTCATGTTTATTTAGACACTTTCGTTGTATTGGGTAGTGTGGGAGGCCAATTAGAAAGCCAGCTGAGACCTTGGTTTACGGCTGGAGCATTAACGGCTTCTTTTGTATGGTTTTTTGCGTTAGCGATACTTGCAGCTTGGTTTTCACCCGTGTTAAATAAACCGCGTTCACAGCGCATTATTAACATTTTTGTCGGTAGCGTGATGTGGTTTATTGCATTTCAACTCGCTATACAGGGGCTTAAAGGACTAGGTTTGCTTTCTCAATAACAATATATCTTCAACAGACAAGCAATAACGTTTAATTTCTCATTATTCTGACTGTACTTTTTGTTTCATGTGTTACTGTTAAATTGAGCTCAGGGATAGTTTATTACCAATTATCCCTTTTTTAGCGATAAATAATTGCCTTGGGAGGTTCTGTGAAATTAAAATCTTTAGTTTTAGCTGCGATGGTAGCAGGTGCTGCGGTTCCTACCATGTCATTGGCTGACCCGTTACCTAATGGTCCACACATTACGACTTCGGGTAATGCAATAGTGAAAGCGACACCTGATATGGCGACGCTGAATATTCAGGTGGAAGTGACTGCTAAAGATGCGGCGGCTGCGAAAGCCGGGGTCGATAAGCGAGTTGCGGAGTATTTTGAGTTTCTTAAGAAAAACGGTATTGAAAAAGAAGATATTAATGCAGCAAATGTGCGAACTCAGCCTAAATATGATTACAGTAGTGTGAAACAAAAATCAACCATCGAAGGCTACACGGCAACACGTTCTGTTGAAGTGAAAGTGAAGAAATTAGACCAACTTAATGTCTTGTTAGATGGTGCTTTAGCCGCAGGTCTCAATGAAATCAACTCAGTACAGTTTGGTGTGGCTAATCCGCAACAGTATCGTGATGAAGCACGGTCTCAAGCGATTAAAAATGCGACAGAACAAGCTAATCTCTTAGCGAAAGGCTTTAATGTTCAGTTAGGCCCAGTGTATAGCATTAACTATAATGCGCCAGCTGCGGTGCCATATCCAATGGCAACAAGAAATTATGGTGAGGCGATGAAAGCCTCTGTTGCTCAAGACCTCAAGATTGATGAGACTTATGAACAACAGAGTATTGATTTTAATGACCAAGTTGATGTGGTATTTGAATTAAAACGCTAGTTTTTTGCGGGTTCATCTTCTTGTTTTAACATCTGGCGCCCAGTTTTTAATAGGGCGTCAGTCACTTTTTTCATTGTACGGCTTTCAGGTGCGAAGCGGTGCCAATAAAGCATGCGTCGCTGACATAGCCCTGGTGTTAAATCAACCAACTCACCATTCGCTAATTCACTTGCTATCTGCAAATGTGGGATCATACAGCAGGTAGAGCCCTGTTTCGCTAACTGTACAAAGGCCTCTGAGGAGTTCACGATATGGCATGGAACACTGCCGGGCGACAACCCAAAGTTTTGTTGCACAAAGGCTTGGTGCATATCGTCTAAATGGTCGAAAGCAACCGCAGGCGCTTTTAATAACGAAGAGCGAGTCACCCCATCGGGGAAATATTTCGCTGCAAAGCCAGGTGACGCGACAAAAATATAGTCTAGTGCGCCAAGTTTATCGACCAAGCAACCCGGTAATGCTTGGGGTTGAATACTGATAGCGCCTACCACTTCACCACGTCTTAAACGTTCTTGGGTTCGGGTTTCATCTTCTACCTGAATATTTAGCCGAATAGGGCTGTTGCCTAATACAGGGTTTAGGGCTGGAAGAAACCAAGTTGCCAAGCTGTCGGCGTTGACGGCAAGTGAGAGCAATAAAGGGGTGGAACCACTATTTTCATCACCTAACCATTGTTCTTCTAACAATTCGACTTGATGAAGCAATGCTAGCAGTTTTTGCCCTTGTTCAGTTGGGTGTGGCGGAACGGTACGCACAAGTAGTGGCTGCCCAAATAGGTTTTCTAACTGCTTTATACGTTGTGACACAGCAGATTGCGTGATGCAGAGCTTTTGAGCTGCGCGCTCAAAGCCGCGTTCACGGATAACGGCATCCAGTGCTTGTAATGCGCGATAGTCAGGGCGCTTCATCAAAAAGATCTCCTTGTTGTTATTCTACCAAGCACTATGCCATATTTTTACAAATAACACTTAAAAATATTATTGTTGTGGCCTAAATCCCAAGAACCGTGACATAAATACAGCGAACAAAGCTGCAACTTATTGGGTGTCCGGTATATACTAGTTATTAATAACCTTAATCACGACTCAATTAAATCTTAAAAGGCATGAGCATGACTCAGGACGAATTAAAAAAAGCGGTAGGTTGGGCAGCACTTGATTACGTAAAACCGGGCACTATTGTTGGTGTTGGAACGGGCTCGACAGCTTCACACTTCATTGATGCATTAGCAACAATGAAAGGTCAAATAGAAGGTGCGGTATCAAGTTCAGAAGCATCAACTCAAAAATTAAAATCATTGGGTATTACGGTATTTGATTGCAATGAAGTGGATTCCTTAGATGTTTATGTTGATGGCGCTGATGAAGTTGACCACCACATGAATATGATCAAAGGCGGTGGTGCGGCTTTAACACGTGAAAAAATTGTTTCTGCAATTGCAAAAACCTTTGTTTGTATCGTTGACGAATCTAAGTTAGTTGATGTGTTAGGTAAATTCCCTCTGCCTATTGAAGTGATCCCAATGGCGCGTAGCTATGTGGCACGTGAATTGGTTAAACTGGGTGGCACGCCAGAGTACCGTCAAAATGTGATTACAGATAACGGTAATGTGATTTTAGATGTCCATAATTTAAATATTATTGACCCAGTGGCATTAGAAAATACCATTAATGGGATTGCAGGTGTTGTGACCGTTGGGTTATTCGCGAATCGTGGTGCAGACGTCGTCTTGATGGGAACTGCAAACGAAGGCGTTAAAACCATCAAGTTATAATCTATATCGTATTCAATTTTTTAATAAGCCAGTGGAGTTATACCCACTGGTTTTTTTGTCTTACTGGTATTTTGTCATTAGTTTATGATTTGATAGAAGCTAAATTAATTAACCAGTTTTATTAATATCACCAATTTGAAATTTATTTTATTTTTTTTAATATCTAGCTATTTTGGTGATATATCTCACACAAATAGGCATTGTGCAGGAAAAATCCTTATTTTGTGTTATCACCCCTGATTTTCTACCATTTAACTTCTTTTTCTTCGCGCTTTTTAGCATCCATTAAGCAAACGGTTGTATTGCTACTGCGCTATTTTTTGCTATGTTGGTATACGCTTCATAGCTCAAGGTAGATGGATGTCATCTCTCTTGAGCTATGTTAGGCAAACACATATGTTCATCTGTTATAAATCTTAAGTACGTTCACGATAGGGTAGGGAAATGGTTAAGGTATCTTTGCAAAAAGACAAAATTAAATTTTTACTGCTAGAAGGTGTGCACCAAAGTGCGGTTGATAACTTAAAAGCTGCGGGCTACACCAATATTGAATATCACAAAAGTGCGTTATCCGACGAAGAATTAAAAGAAGCGATTAAAGATGCACGTTTTGTAGGTATCCGTTCCCGTACTCATCTTACTGAAGAAATTTTTGCAGCAGCAGAAAAACTTGTTGCAGTGGGTTGCTTTTGTATCGGCACCAACCAAGTTGATTTAGATGCTGCGGCAAAACGCGGTATCCCTGTATTTAACGCACCATTTTCGAATACACGTTCCGTTGCAGAAATGGTATTAGGCCAATTATTACTTTTACTGCGTCGTATTCCTGAAGCGAATATGCAAGCACACCGTGGTGTTTGGGAAAAACAAGCGAAAGGCTGTTTTGAAGCACGCGGTAAGCGTCTTGGTATTGTTGGATATGGCCACATTGGTACTCAGTTAGGGATCTTAGCTGAGGGTATCGGTATGAATGTTTTCTTCTATGATATTGAAAACAAACTACCATTAGGTAATGCAACTCAAGTTCGTTCTTTAACTGAACTTCTGAATATGAGCGATGTGGTTAGCTTACATGTCCCTGAGACCCCAAGTACGAAGAATATGTTTGCTAAAGAACAATTCGACCGTATGAAGCCTGGTTCTATTTTCATTAACGCATCACGTGGAACAGTTGTGGATATTCCTTCACTGGCAGCCGCGTTGGAAAGCAAACATTTATCAGGTGCTGCGGTGGACGTATTCCCAAGTGAGCCAGCTGCAAATAATGACCCTAATGACCCATTTATCTCTGAATTAATTAAGTTCGATAATGTGATTTTAACGCCGCACATTGGGGGCTCTACAGAAGAAGCTCAAGAAAATATTGGGTTAGAAGTGGCTAGTAAGTTGGCGAAATACTCAGATAATGGTTCAACACTATCTGCGGTTAACTTCCCCGAAGTTTCCCTGCCTGTCCATACTGAAGATACCAACCGTTTCTTGCATATTCATGAAAACCGTCCAGGTATTTTGAACAGCATCAACCAAGTATTTACTGAAAATAACATTAACGTTGTTGGCCAGTATTTACGTACATCAGGCAACGTAGGTTATGTGGTTATTGATGTATTAATGCAAACGCCAAACCAAACAGATGAAGCACTCCAGAAATTAAAAGATTTGCCTGGAACCATTCGTGCGCGTTTACTGTTCTAAGCTACGCTAAAAATTGTGTGAAATGATGGCGCGGGTATTTATGACCAGCGCCATACTTTTTGCGGCGTAATAATTTCGGGTAAAGGAACATCCCAGTGTGCGATGGGGAGTTTTTCTACTTGCTGGCAATTATGGGCAAGGCCAATTGGATAAAAACCGGTTTTTTGCCAATTTGCTAGAGTCCTATCATAGAACCCACCTCCCATACCTAACCGTTGCCCTTGAGTATCAAATGCCACTAATGGGATAAGCATGATATCCAGTTTCTCAAGTGGTAGCACATCTCTAACATCAAGCGGTGGTTCATCAATATTAAATCGGTTTTTAACGAGTTGGCTATCGGGGCGATAGTGAAGAAACAGTAAATGGTGACGACTAAAAGGATGTAAAACAGGGAGATAGACTTGTTTGCCTTCAGCCCAGAGTGCATGAATGAGCGGTTTAGTATCAATTTCGCCATCAAAAGAAAGAAACAAAGCAATCGTGTTGGCTTGTGCTATTTTCGGGTGGTTTAATGCATTATGCATGAGTTGTTCCGCAGCGTCATATTGCTGCTGAGCGCTTAATTGACGACGTGCTTGGCGGATTGTTTGACGTACCTGCTGGCGTTGGGTCGAGAGGGAGTCTTGCATGTGATAACCTGTTATATATGCGATAAAAAACAGTTAACCAAGAAAGTAAATTACTTGAAGTATATCGCAAGATGAAAGGTTATGTAGAAAACAAATGAAAAATAAGCAGGAACTTAATTGAGGGTCTCCAAGATGCCGTTGTAGGCTGTAACCCTTGAACCCTTGGTTCAAGGTGAACGCAGTTTAGCAACCTTTAGGCTTCCTGAGCGAATCAGGCATGCTCACCAGCGCCATAACCACATTCTATTTAGTTGAAATATCGGCTCAGGGGACTCGCCCACTCACGCGCATCTCAGAGAAATTTGGTTTGAGAACTTATCGTTACTCAGTGATTTCATTGTACGAAACTAGATTTAAAATGCAACCTTAATTTTGTATATTTTTTTCTACTAGTGTCTGATTAATAAGCAGATTTACTCTAAGGGCAATACCTGCCTCTCAGTAATTTTCACCTGATCGTGCAACGCTTGTTCGATTGTGTGCTGCAACATTTTTATTTTCTCTTCCATATTATAAGCATAATCACGCGTTTTTGTCTTTTCTTGTGCTAATTCGTGACAGACGTTCAATGCTACGATAAAAATAAGTTGTTCCATATTGGTCACACCGCTTCTATCTTTCAGATTTTGCAAGCGTTGTTCTAATTCTTTAGCCGACTCAAGAAGGGCTTCTTTTTGTTCTGATGGGCAGTTAACTCGCATTGAACGCCCGAAAATCTGGATGTCGACAGGTTGTGCGGACATGATACCTCCATACTGAATAATACTCGCCATAAATACATCATATTTGGCGCAATTAATAGATAAGACAAAAGCATACTGGTCTAGCGGCTATCCTTGATGGTAGCATATCACGAATCATAAGCTAACATGACGAATTCAGATGTCTATACAAAAATCTTTACCAAACTATGAATCACTGGACAAACTACTGCAACAGCACTCAATCGCACTTACTGCCGCGGAGATCCATGGTCTAATAACCGGGTTGATCTGTGGTGGGGGACGTGATCAAAGCTGGCAAACGTTAGTCCATGACCTTGCTAACGATGGTTTAGCTTTTCCACAAACCGTTTCACAGCCACTGCGAGAACTTTTTGATACCACGTTTGAAGCACTTGATGATAGCGAGTTTGCATTTACTATGCTATTTCCTGACGAAGATGCTTCTGTTTTTGACCATGCTGATGCGCTAGCTGGCTGGGTAAATCACTTTTTATTAGGTGTTGGTGTTACACAACCGAAACTGGCTGATAAAAAAGAGATAAGCGAGGTTATCACAGATTTACGCAATATTGGTATGCTTGGTTATGATGAAGACGAAGACCAAGAAGAACTCGAGCAAGCGTTAGAAGAAGTGGTGGAGTATGTCAGGGTGGCGGTGCAATTATGTTACATTGCATTGATTGAGCCAACTAAAGGCCAAGGCCCAACCGCAGTAGAAAATGATAAGCCAGTTCTTCATTAGTTTCTTTTAACGTGTAACGTGAGTTTTCAAAGCCACTTAACTTTATCGGACGATATTATATTATTGATAAAATTAAGTGCTTGAAAACGGGGTGTATCCAGTTTTAAGTCATTTCGCCAGTGTATGTTGTTATGTGATTGGTTAAACACAAGCAATATATTCAGCAATCTAATTATTCTGATAATAAGGCAAAAACGGTATGAATAAACAGGAATTTATTTCTCGTCGCAATGCATTATTGGCTCAAATGCAACCAGGCAGTGCAGCAATTATTTTCTCAGCGCCTCCTGCGCAGCGTAATGCGGATTGCGAATACCCGTACCGTCAACACAGTGATTTCCTTTATTTGACGGGGTTTAGCGAACCTGAAGCCGTATTAGTGTTGATTAAGAGCGATGAAAAACATAGCCATTCTGTTCTTTTTAACCGTGTTCGTGATTTAACTGCTGAAATTTGGTTTGGTCGCCGCCTTGGCCAAGACGCCGCACCTGAAAAGTTAGGTATCGACAAAGCGTTACCTTTCAATGAAATAGAAGAACAACTTTATCAATTACTGAACGGCCTCGATGTGGTTTATCATGCACAGGGGGAGTTTGCCTATGCCGATAAATTGGTATTTGATGCCTTAGATATTTTACGTAAAGGCAGCCGCCGTCACTTACGAGCGCCACAAACATTGGTAGATTGGCGGCCGATTGTCCATGAAATGCGCTTATTTAAGTCAGAAGAAGAAATTAATACCTTGCGTATGGCTGGGCGAATTTCTGCTCTCGCACACGTTAGAGCCATGGAAACTTGCCGACCTAACATGTATGAATACCAACTTTGTGGTGAGTTAGAACACGAATTTACTCGCCATGGTGCACGTTTCCCTTCGTACAACTCCATTGTGGGTAGTGGTGAAAATGCCTGTATTTTGCATTACACCGAAAATGAGAGCCTAATGAAGGATGGCGAATTAGTCTTGATTGATGCGGGGGCAGAATTTGAAGGCTATGCAGGGGATATCACGCGTACTTTCCCAGTAAATGGTAAATTTAGCCAAGCGCAACGTGAAATTTACGATATCGTCCTTAAAGCGTTAAATACCGCGTTAGAGCTATACCGCCCGGGAACCAGTATTCATGAGGTGACTCGTGAAATTGTTCGTATCAAAACAGAAGGTCTTGTCGCACTTGGAATTTTACAAGGCGATGTGGATCAATTGATCGAAAACAAAGCATATCAGCCATTCTTTATGCATGGTTTAAGTCATTGGTTAGGGTTAGATGTACATGATGTAGGTTTTTATGGCACAGACCGCGACCGTACACTTGAAGTGGGGATGGTATTAACTGTTGAGCCTGGTTTATATATTGCTCCAGATGCCGATGTGCCACCACAATATCGCGGTATTGGTGTACGTATCGAAGATGATATTGTTATCACCGAAAACGGAAATGAAAACTTAACAGATTTAGTCGTGAAAGACCCTGATGAAATTGAAGCCCTAATGGCGGCAGCAACGCACAATTTAGGGTAGCTGTCAGTCATCATAGAAAGGTAATAAACAACGCATGAATGTGATCATCGTGGGGGGCGGTATGGCGGGTGCAACATTAGCACTGGCGATATCATCCCTTAGCCAAGGAAAATTATCGGTTTCATTAATCGAGGCAGCTTTGCCTGATGGCAAACATCCGGGGTTCGACGCACGTGCGATTGCGCTAGCCCACGGTACTTGTCAGTCGTTAGCAAAAATAGGCATTTGGCCTGCTTTAGCGGATTGTGTGACCCCCATTAATCATGTTCATGTGTCTGATAGGGGCCATGCTGGTTTTGTGAATATCGTAGCCGATGATTATCATATCGATGCTCTAGGCAATGTTATTGAGCTGCACGAAGCTGGCGCCCGCCTGTTTTCATTGTTACGTAAAGCCCCCGGTGTAACCCTTTATTGCCCTGCAAAAGTAGAAAATGTCCATCGTGAACAAGAGATTGTGACGGTCACCTTGAATAATGGAGATAAGGTGACAGGGGAATTACTGATTGCTGCGGATGGCAGCCATTCCGCGATTGGTAAAGCCTGCCATATGCAATGGCAACAGGACGATTATGGGCAAGTGGCTATTATCGCGAATGTGAAAACCGCCATAGACCCACAAGGCCAAGCCTTTGAACGCTTTACGGAATTTGGCCCATTAGCCTTGTTGCCAATGTCACAAGGCCGTAGTTCATTGGTTTGGTGCCATCAGCAAGAACAAGCTGACACAATTAGGTCTTGGGATGATGAGACGTTCAAGGATAAATTACAGCAAGCATTCGGCTGGCGGCTAGGCGAAATCGTCATGGCCGGTAAGCGTCATTGTTATCCATTGGTATTACGTAAGGCGCTTAACCCTGTTAGTCATCGAGTCGTGTTAGTGGGGAACGCTGCTCAGACCCTGCATCCTATTGCGGGGCAAGGCTTTAATTTAGGTATCCGTGATGTGATGCAACTGGCTCACATTGTGGTAGATGCAAACGCGAAAGGGCAAGACATTGGCCGTTATTCATTACTCAGCCAATACCAGCAAGCCAGAGCGTTAGATAGAGACAAAACGGTTACGATAACCGACGGTTTGGTTCGTTTATTTGCGAATCGCTGTTTACCGCTTATTGTCGGGCGTAACTTAGGTTTAATGGCAATGGAAATGTTACCGCCAGCTCGTGATGTTTTGGCTCGCCAAACATTGGGTTGGGTTGCACACCAATAACCACGAAATAAAGAGGAATAAAAAATATGCAATCATTTGATGTGGTTATCGCCGGTGGTGGTATGGTTGGGTTAGCAGTCGCTTGTGGGCTTGAAGGGAGTGGGCTTCGTGTTGCGGTAATTGAGACTCATCCACCTAAGCTGCCATTTAGTGTAGCAGAGCCGCATGCATTAAGGGTATCTGCTATTAATGCGGCAAGTGAAAAGTTACTGACCCACTTAGGTGTATGGTCAACTATTAAAGGAATGCGAGCTTCTGCATATAATGGCATGGAAGTTTGGGATAACGATAGCTTTGGGCGTATTTCTTTTACCGCTCAAGAACGTAACCTGACGCATTTAGGGCATATTGTTGAGAATAATGTTGTACGTGATGCACTATGGCAAAAGGCGTCTCAGCTTCGCGATGTGACATTATTGGCCCCCGCAACAATTAAAAAAGTGGTGTGGGGAGAAAATGATGTTTTCATTACGTTAGATGATGAAAACATGTTAACGGCACGGTTGATTGTGGGGGCTGATGGGGCAAACTCGTGGTTGCGTAGCCATGCTGATATCCCATTAACCTTTTGGGATTATGAACATACCGCGTTAGTTGCTACGATCCGAACCGAAAAACCTCACGAAGGCGTTGCTCGACAAGCTTTTGATGGTGAAGGTATTTTGGCGTTTTTACCATTAAGTGACCCACATCTTTGCTCGATTGTCTGGTCTCAATCTGCCACTGAAGCAGCTAGGCGTCAATCTTTAGAACCTGCTGATTTTAATAAAGAACTGGCGGTTTCATTTGATGTTCGTCTGGGTCTTTGCCAAGTGGAAAGTGAGCGATTAACCATTCCTCTCACAGGGCGTTATGCAAGGCAATTTGCAGCTCAACGCTTAGCTCTGTTGGGGGATGCGGCACATACCATTCATCCATTAGCAGGCCAAGGGGTTAACCTTGGGTTTATGGATGTGGCTATGTTGATC
The DNA here is from genome assembly GCF_033688165.1 of Providencia sp. PROV048. Classification (NCBI taxonomy): domain Bacteria; kingdom Pseudomonadati; phylum Pseudomonadota; class Gammaproteobacteria; order Enterobacterales; family Morganellaceae; genus Providencia; species Providencia sp. PROV048. Next base: position 1,454,017 of record NZ_CP096360.1, read on the forward strand.
GGTGAAATTAAACGTTTGCACCGCGAAGGTAAAGACTTTGGTCAATATTTATACTTGCGTGATTACGAGCGCAGCCGTAAGCACAGTGCAGCGTTGATGTTAGCTGGTATGCAAGGCTTCCGTGAATTGTTTGATGGCAATAACCCTGCGAAGAAATTACTTCGTGATATCGGGCTGGTTTTAGCGGACAGCTTACCGGGTGTTAAACCGCAATTATTGAACCATGCGATGGGGCTGTTTGATATGCCGAAGTGGCTGGAACAGTTACAAGTCGAAGACACTCTCTAAATCCCTTTCTGCAAAGGCACAATCTTATAAATTGTGTCTTTTTCTTTTTTAATTTCAATATACAAAGTGTCATCACTGGTTTCTGTATACGAAATAACCCTGCCGATCTTGTTTTAGTATGAATAGCAGACTTTTCTCTTTTTATCATGACTGAAAAAAACTAATTACATTCATTTTTCGCATTAGTTTTATTTATATTGGTGTGATGAGTTTTATTGGCGAAGCTATCATTTAAATTCTTTAATTGATGATATTTTGAGCTCCTAGACGCTAAATGTAAGGGTTTTGAGTGATCATTCTCAATTATTTAACAAAAAGCACTGGCAAAATCAGAGCGCAATCAGTAATACAGATGGATGGTCGCCCTATTTTTTTTTATAGAATAGAACTGCAAACAGTGGTAGGTTTTTTAAAAGTTATCGTTTGCGTCGGGTTAAAATTATCTCGCGACTTTGTTGCAGATGGATAATTTTCACTACGCAATCACCCTGTCATATTAATTAATAATGTAAAGAGGGTATTCATGGTAAAGCAAACAACGCTATATGATGAACATATAGCCTGCGGTGCAAAAATGGTCGATTTTCATGGTTGGATGATGCCGTTGCATTATGGTTCGCAGATCAATGAACATAATTTTGTCAGAACCGAAGCAGGGATGTTTGATGTTTCCCATATGACTATTGTCGATTTACACGGCGAAGGCTGTCGTGATTTTCTTCGTTATCTTCTCGCCAACGATATCAATAAACTTACAGAGCAAGGTAAAGCCTTATATACAGGCATGCTGAATGCTTCAGGTGGTGTTATTGATGACCTGATTGTGTATTACCTCGCTGATGACTTTTATCGTCTCGTCGTCAACTCAGCAACACGCGATAAAGACCTCGCTTGGATTGAACAACATGCTAAAGGTTATGCCGTTGAAATTCGTGTTCGCGATGACTTAGCGTTATTAGCTGTCCAAGGGCCGCAAGCACCAGAAAAGGTTCATTCATTACTGAGTTCGGAACAAAATAGCGCCATTGAAGGAATGAAACCATTTTATGGTATTCAAACTGGAGATTTGTTCATCGCAACCACGGGCTATACCGGCGAAAAAGGTTATGAAATTGCTATGCCTAAAGAGCAGGTCGTTGAATTTTGGCATAAACTGCTTAAGGCAGGGGTACACCCAGCGGGCTTAGGGGCGCGGGATACTTTGCGCCTTGAAGCCGGTATGAACCTATATGGGCAAGATATGGATGAAACGATTTCACCATTAGCCGCGAATATGGGATGGACGATCTCTTGGAAACCAGAAGATCGCCAATTTATTGGCCGTGAAGCATTGGAAAAATTACGCGAACAAGGTACTGAAAAACTTGTCGGTATTGTGATGCGTGAAAAAGGTATACTGCGTGCAGGGCAAGTTGTTCGCTTTACTGATGAACTGGGGAAACTACAAGAAGGGGTAATAACCAGCGGCTCTTTCTCGCCAACCCTTGGCTTCAGTATTGCGTTAGCGCGTGTCCCGAACGGAATTCAAGACAAAGCAATTGTTGAAATCAGACAAAGAGAAATGCCAGTTGAAGTTGTTAAACCGGGCTTTGTCCGTGAAGGTAACTGCTTAGTGTAATTTGGGCGAATCTGATTAATAAATTTAAAAATTGAGAGGCTAATGATGAGCAATACACCTAAAGAATTAATGTACACCCGTGAACATGAGTGGCTGCGCGATGAAGGTAATGGTGAATTTACAGTTGGTATCACCGAACATGCGCAAGAAACGTTGGGTGACATGGTGTTTGTTGATTTACCCGAGGTGGGAACGGCGGTAAGTGCAGGTGATGACGTTGCAGTCGTCGAATCAGTTAAAGCAGCATCTGATATTTACGCACCACTGAGTGGCGAAATTGTGGCGGTTAATAGTGAGTTAAATGACGCGCCAGAACTCGTAAATGAACAGCCGTATCAAGAAGGTTGGATTTTCCGCATTAAAGCATCCGATACCGCAGAGCTGGCGGATTTGATTGATGCGGCGGGGTATACCTCTATGATCGAAGCCGAAGAATAGTTTATTCGTCATATTTTGTGTTGTGGCGGTGTTGGCTTCGCTCTCTCGCCCTAGTCACATACTTATGTATGCTCCTAGGGTCTCATTTGCTTGCCGCCTAGCCACAACGCAAACTATTTAGAATAAACACTTTTGGTTGCTGTGGCGGTGTTGGCTTCGCTCTCTCGCCCTAGTCACATACTTATGTATGTTCCTAGGATCTCATTGGTTTGCCGCCTAGCCACAACGCAAACTATTTAGAATAAACACTTTTGGTTGCTGTGGCGGTGTTGGCTTCGCTCTCTCGCCCTAGTCACATACTTATGTATGCTCCTAGGGTCTCATTGGTTTGCCGCCTAGCCACAACGCAAACTATTTAGAATAAACACTTTTTAGTGATAGCCATAAGATGAGCTATTTAGAGGATTGATAAAATCTAATTAGTTAGAAATAAGAAACAACCGCAATATTATTGATTTTAAGCGTTATCTCGCAAGTTCCGTAATAACCGCCCTACAACTTATGCATAGCAGACAAAGGATGGGAACACAGATATGTCGATGTCACTGAGTCAATTAGAAAACCGTTCAGAATTCATTTCGCGCCATATTGGTTCATCAGAACAACAATTAAAAACCATGTTAGACACCGTGGGTGCAACGTCATTAGATGCTTTGATGGACAAAATTGTCCCTAAAGCCATTTTGCTTGCAGAGCCACCAAGAGTGGGTGGGGGAGCAACTGAGCAAGAAGCCTTAGCTGAATTAAAAGCGATAGCGTCACTCAATAAGCGCTATAAAAGCTACATTGGTATGGGGTATGCGCCTGCAGTGCTTCCGCCGGTTATTTTGCGTAATTTATTAGAAAACCCGGGTTGGTATACCGCTTATACGCCATACCAACCGGAGGTGTCACAAGGTCGTTTAGAATCATTATTGAATTTTCAACAGGTAACTATCGACCTTACGGGGTTAGACCTTGCCTCTGCGTCGTTATTAGATGAAGCCACTGCTGCGGCTGAAGCTATGGCAATGGCAAAACGGATCAGCAAACTGAAAGATGCAGAACGCTTTTTTGTAGCAGATGATGTTCATCCGCAAACGCTAGATGTCGTTCGCACGCGTGCGGGTACTTTTGGTTTTGAAGTGATTGTGGATAGCGCAGAGAAAGCACTGGAACACGAAGGTGTTTTTGGTGTGTTACTTCAACAGGTTGGCACGACAGGTAATGTCCATGACTACAGTTCGCTATTTGCCCAATTAAAAGAGCGTAAAATTGTCAGTTGCGTTGCAGCAGATATGATGGCGCTAGTATTGCTCACTGCACCGGGTAAGCAAGGGGCGGATATTGTCTTCGGTTCAGCACAGCGTTTTGGCGTCCCGATGGGGTATGGTGGGCCACATGCGGCCTTCTTTGCTTGTCGTGACGAATTTAAACGGGCAATGCCGGGACGTATTATCGGTGTGTCACGGGATGCAGCAGGTAATACCGCACTGCGTATGGCGATGCAAACCCGTGAACAACATATTCGCCGTGAAAAAGCGAACTCGAATATTTGTACATCCCAAGTGCTGTTAGCCAATATCGCAGCCATGTATGCGGTTTATCATGGGCCAAAAGGGCTGAAAATAATTGCAGAGCGCATTCATCGCTTTAGCTCTATTTTTGCCAAGGCATTAGCAGATGCAGGTTTCGTATCACGCCATAAAACTTGGTTTGATACACTTTGCATTGAAGTCGCAGACAAAACAGCAGTGCTAGCGCGTGCTGAAAAAGCCAAAGTGAATTTACGTACTGATATTCGTGGTGCAGTTGGCGTGACTTTTAGTGAAATCACGACCCGCCAAGATTTAAATGAATTGTTTGCAGTGATCACCGGCGTCGAAACTAAGCTGGATTTTGAAAAACTAGATCAGTCAGTTTCCGCGACAGAACAAGCAATTCCAAACACGATGAGACGTGATGATGAAATTTTAGTACATCCCAACTTTCATCGTTACCACAGTGAAACCGAAATGATGCGCTACATGCATAGCTTAGAGCGCAAAGATTTAGCATTAAACCAAGCTATGATCCCTCTGGGTTCTTGTACCATGAAGCTTAATGCGGCTGCGGAAATGATCCCAATTACCTGGCCTGAATTTGGCGAGCTACATCCGTTTTGTCCACCTGAGCAGGCGCAAGGTTATCATCAAATGATAGAACAGCTTTCTCATTGGTTAGTACAATTGACCGGTTATGATGCGGTTTGTATGCAACCTAACTCAGGGGCTCAAGGTGAATATGCAGGTTTATTAGCTATTCGTCGTTACCATGAGAGTCGCAATGAAGGGGAGCGAAATATTTGTTTGATCCCGGCTTCTGCTCACGGTACCAATCCTGCCTCTGCGCATATGGCAGGTATGGAAGTGGTGGTAGTGCGTTGTGATGATGAAGGTAATATCGATTTAACGGATTTACGTGAAAAAGCTCAGCAACATAGCGAAGCTCTTTCTTGTGTGATGGTAACTTACCCATCAACCCACGGGGTATATGAAGAAAGTATTCGTGAAGTGTGTGAAATTATTCACCAATATGGTGGTCAAGTATATCTTGATGGTGCAAATATGAATGCTCAAGTTGGGTTAACAACACCGGGCTTTATTGGTGCGGATGTTTCTCACCTGAATTTGCATAAAACATTCTGTATCCCTCACGGCGGTGGCGGACCAGGTATGGGGCCTATCGGTGTGAAAAAACACTTGGCACCGTTCGTACCGGGGCATTCTGTGGTTGAGCAAGAAATGTTAACTGACCAAGGTGCGGTATCTGCAGCCCCATTTGGCAGTGCATCAATTTTGCCAATTAGCTGGATGTATATTCGGATGATGGGCTCTTATGGTCTACGTAAAGCTAGCCAAGTTGCTATTTTAAATGCGAATTATATTGCCAAGCGTCTTTCTGGCCGTTATGACATTTTATATACAGGGCAAGAAGGCTATGTTGCCCATGAATGTATTGTCGATTTACGCCCAATTAAAAGAGATACGGGTATCAGTGAGCTCGATATTGCTAAGCGCTTAATTGATTATGGTTTTCATGCGCCAACCATGTCTTTCCCTGTAGCAGGGACATTAATGATTGAACCGACAGAGTCTGAAAGCATAACTGAAATTGATCGGTTTATTGACGCCATGTTAGCGATACGCGATGAAATTGACCAAGTCGTGAAAGGGCAGTGGACACTAGAAGATAACCCTCTCGTGAATTCGCCTCATGTGCAAACGGAGCTAGCCGGGGAGTGGCCTCATAGTTATAGCCGTGAACTCGCAGCATTCCCAACAGCACAAACGAAAGCGAATAAATACTGGCCAGCAGTAAAACGGCTTGATGATGTGTATGGGGATCGTCATTTACACTGCTCATGTGTGCCGATTGAAGATTATATGTAGGAATATATCGCACACTTCCATTATATAATGTGAATTAAATACTCTTTAGGCTTGATTTCGGTGAGTTACTGAATTCAAGCCTTTATTTATTTAGGATTTATTTAACCTAAATATTGTGAGACACCCGTATAGTTTTTACCTTGGTGTAGCTTTTCCACGGCACCTGTTTCTATAATGACTCGGTAAACCCCCCCATTAAGGTCAGCCACATACATCAGTTGTGCAGGCTTATCATATGTGAGTCCAATAGCCTCTTTAAAACCACAGCTTATCACCTTGTAATGGCTTAATCCATCAGCAGAAATATTGGCACAATTTAAGCTATTACCATCGGGCTCAGCGCCTCTATCTGTCCAATATAAAATATGGTTTTCTTTATCAAGCAATAAATCAATAGGTTCGGGGAGGTCTTGAAGGAGTAATTGAATATCAGTTCGTTGATTGGCCGATTGTTGGATTTTAGGCGTTAATGGCACCCTAAAAATACGACCTAAATTACCTTTAGGGGTCCCTTTCTGAGTCCAGTAAATCCAATTATTTGTGACATCAACAGTAATGCCAACACATTGGTCTAATATATCTACTTTATTGTGTTTATCTCGGGGTCTTGCTACATGGACGAATAAATCAGAACCATCAATATTACATGATGAAACCATACCACCTTCACGGTCACACCAATATAATCGTTGATTTACTAAATCAAGATGCAATTGTTTTGGCGTTCTTATCTTTCCGTTGCCCAATAGTATTTTTCTGCCAGTACCATCAAAATTCATCACATTAATGGAGCCATCGTCAGCCTCATAATCTTCACCCATATTACTCCAATAAATTAATCGGTTAGCAGGGTCAACGGCAATACCATCAGGGGTTCCACCGAGTCCTTCGATAATTGGGATTGTTTGATGTGTTGATTTATTGAATTGAATTATAGCGGGTGAATGGACATCTAGAAGTAAAAGGTAAGGATTTGAATATTCATTGAATTTTTCCATTTTAAACCTCTTTGGCAAATGTTCAATGATAAAGATAGGAGCGATATTAATAATTGGCAAGTTATTAATATTGGTATTTCTATATAAGTCGAGATTAATAATTATTAAAAAATATAAAGTGGTTTATTATTTAAATCAAAATAATGAATTAGTGAAAAGTATATCTTGCTGTGGGTAATACACATAGATTAGATGAGTGTAACACGTTAAATAAAGCGGCTTTGTAGCCGCTTCTGACATAAATTACAGTAACCAGCCTTTTTGCTGAGCGAGTTCCAATTGTAATTTAAGTTGTTGATAAAATTCAGGTAGGATCTGCTGAATATAATCACATTTACTGAGAACTTGTTCCAGACGAATGTGGTTTTCGACCCAACTTTGGCCTTGATTATGCAGGTTCATCAGCATCGGCATCGCTCGGTCAATGGCATTCGCATACACAGATTCCGGGGTTTCTAATGCATCATATTCATTCCACAGAGCTAATAGCGTTTCATTTTGCGGGCTAGGCAGTAAGTTAAAAATACGCTTAGCCGCTTTAACTTCTTCTTCATGAATAGCATCACGAGCGGCATTATCAAATACCAATACATCGCCTGCATCAATTTCAACAATGTCATGAACAAGGGCAAGTTTTATCGCATGTTCGATATTAATGCCTTGAACATAAGGTGCAAAACTCATTGCTGCAACGGCAAATTGCCAACTGTGTTCTGCTGTGTTTTCTTGGCGTTCACGGTTCAATAACTTATTTTTACGATAAACACTTTTGAGTTTATCTAATTCCATCAAAAATTGGACGACTTCGGTAAAAGCCCCAAAATTAACCACCTCTACGGGCTTGTTACCTAATGCAGATGACATAAAAACTCCAATTAATTCTCTTCTAATGAATAAGGTAATGATGCGATAGTTAGATGACTTTGCTCATCCCCCATAACACGGAAAACGCTATCCGCTTCCATATCGTTATTCATAATGACTTGCACATAGATTTCGCCGCTACCTAAGCGAATAGCAGCTAAAACAGTTCCTGTACGGCGCCATTTATCACCAAGCTGCCATTCCACACCTTCACCAACGACAGGAATAGTGGTACCTGTACCTTTTAAGGTGTACATCGCACGTTTATTTGCACCACGGAATTTTGCACGGGCAACCATTTCTTGACCGGTATAACAGCCTTTTTTAAAGCTAATACCATCAGGTAGGGCTTGTAAGTTGGTTGCTTGAGGTAAATGTTGGGCACTATTTTGCTGATCGATAACCGCAAAACCGGCTTCGATATCAAGGGCTAACCATTGTTCATCGTTGACCTGAATAGCACCTAAGGTTTGGGCCATTTTTTGTGCCGTTTCTTCGTTCGTGATCACTAAAAAACGCTCTGTGGGTAATGCAAAATGTAATATTGTGGAGGCGTCGTCTGTAACCACTTGGTTTTGAGCGTCAGGTAATGCAGTAAATAATGTTGCCAGTGCTTCTCTAGCGCCTTTACCCGCGACTCCGACTAATTTCAGTTCTGGTTTTTTTTCAAAGGTGACTTTCGAAAAAACAGCATATTTTTTCAGTTCGGCGAGTTGTGAGTCGGCAACGCTGGTTCTTAATAAATATGAGTAGCCATCTAAATGATGGAATAGGCGGAGGTCGCTCCACATCTTACCTTTAGGATCACAATGTGCGGTTAATGCATGTGATTGCTTGAGTGTGGCGATATCTGCGGTTACTTGGCCTTGCAGGTATTTTTCTGCATCGGCGCCGTGAAGGTGAATAAGTTCCCAGTTTTCCAGTGAAATCAAAACGAGTGGTAAAGACTGAGATCCGAGAGGGAATTGCTGTGTACTATCAATTTGGTTAGTCATGATTTCACCTGTTGTTCTTTGATAGATAAAGGTGCCTAATGGTAAAATAGCTAGATAACATTGCAAGTAGTTATTATGATGAAGCTGTATTATCTAATAGTTTTTTATCATCTGTTTGTAGAAAAACGGTATTTTACTACTAAAATTACAACAATGTAGTCTATAACATGTTTTCTTAGCGGATAATCTGTTAGAGTATGGAAAATAATCAATCTAATCAGTTAACTGCAAAAAAGGTCGTAGTAGAATGGATATTGAGAATAAAGCGCGAATTCATTGGGCATGCCGCCGTGGTATGCGTGAATTAGATATTTCAATCATGCCGTTTTTTGAGTATGAATATGATGACCTAACAACTCACGATAAGCAGGTATTTGTCCGTTTATTAGAATGTGCGGACCCTGATTTATTCAATTGGCTAATGAATCACGGTCGTCCAGATGATGACGAACTTTTTCGTATGATTAAACTGATTCAGGAAAAAAATAAAAATCGTGGTCCTGTGGAAATCTAATCTCTCCATTTCATGGAAAACCCAACTGTTCTCAACCTGTGTTCATGGGGTCATTGGGATGTTTTTACTATTGGCTCCATGGTCCCCTGGTAACTCAATGATATGGTTGCCGCTATTAGTGGTTGTCGTTGCGAGTTGGGCAAAGAGCCAGAAAAATATCAGTAAAATAAAAGGGGTTGCTGTACTGGTTAATGGTAATAAGGTTCAGTGGAAGAAAAATGAATGGAGAATACTGAAAGCACCTTGGCTTACCCGCTATGGTATATTACTGACACTAGAAGCGTTACAAGGTAAACCACAAAAGCTCCATTTGTGGGTTGCAAAAGACGCATTGTCGGAAGAGAATTGGCGTAATTTAAACCAATTATTGCTGCAATACCCTGATATTTAGGCTACCAAAATCATAGGTGATAAATCAAATTGGTAGCCTAGTGTAGGGTAGATAACCCTCACTTTGGGTTATCAATAAGCAAGCTAATATAAGCTTGCGCCATACTTGCATTATAACAACGCTTCAATTTCCTCAAAAATTTGTACACACCACTGTGCGATGCGCTCATCAGTTTGTTCAAACTGGTGGACTTCATCTAATGCCAGCCCAACAAACATATCACCAGTTTCATTGAGTGGTTTAGGGCTATCAAAGGTATAGCCTTCAGTTGGCCAGAAACCGACAAATTTAGCGCCAGTTGGTTTTAGTTGATGATAGAGCATGCCAAGGGCATCAAGAAACCACTCGCCATAATCTATTTGGTCACCCAGTCCATACATCGCAATGATTTTATTTGCAAGGTTAAGATTGGGAAGCGCTTCCCAAATTTCAAGCCAATCTTCCTGTATTTCACCAAAATCCCACGTAGGTATTCCCAAAATAAGAACATCATACTGTTCCATTTCTGCTGGCGGTGTATCGTTAACGTTATGCAATGTGACTAAATCATCGCCGAGAATATCACGTATTTTTTCTGCAACCATTTCGGTATAACAGGTACTAGAACCGTAAAAAAGACCTATTTTCATATATATTATTACTATGTCCAGCTATGGTTTTCATCACAAGAGAGATATTGTAACAGAAGCAGCCACATTCAGGCATAATAGAATCGTGTGGTATTATCTAAAGGAAGCTTATCTGTCGTGGAAACAAAACAACTTAATCCATTAATTGAACAATTTCTTGATACAATTTGGCTTGAACAAGATCTAGCCGAAAATACATTGGCTTCTTATCGTAATGACCTTCAACTATTAGATAAATGGCTTGATGCGCATCAGTTGCATTTAGAAAGTGTTCAATCAATTGACTTACAATCTTTTTTTGCGGAACGTATTGATTGTGGATATAAAGCAACCAGTTCAGCACGTTTATTAAGTGCGATGCGTAGGTTATTTCAATATTTGTATCGGGAGAAAATCCGTCTGGATGACCCTTCTGCGGTGATTGCTGCCCCCAAAATTCCGCAGCGTTTACCCAAAGATTTAAGTGAAAAACAAGTTGAAGATTTATTAAATGCCCCTGCTACCGAAGATGCTTTAGAACTACGTGATAAGGCCATGTTGGAAGTGCTATATGCTTGTGGTTTGCGTGTTTCTGAATTAATCGGCTTAACTTTTTCAGATATTAGCTTGCGGCAGGGGGTTATTCGCGTTGTTGGTAAAGGCGATAAAGAAAGATTGATTCCCTTGGGGGAAGAGGCAATATATTGGCTAGAGAAATATATTGATGAAGGTCGCCCAGATTTATTAAATGGCAAAACTAGCGATATTCTATTCCCGAGTAAGCGTGGCACGAAAATGACTCGGCAAACGTTTTGGCATCGAATAAAATATTATGCAGTACTTGCACATATTGATAGCGAGCTACTCTCACCGCATGTTCTTAGACACGCATTTGCAACCCATTTACTCAATCATGGGGCAGATTTACGCGTGGTACAAATGTTGTTAGGTCATAGTGATCTTTCAACCACCCAAATTTATACTCATGTTGCTACTGAACGGTTACGAGTATTGCATGAGCAGCATCATCCAAGGGGGTGATGCATGATTAAAGGACTATCTATGAAACGCAAATTGTTATTATTGGCTGCTGCATGTATTGCGACTGTGACTTCCACGGTCTATGGGGCAACAGAAGAAAAAGTTATCCGTGATACTTTGGAAAAATACAACATGGTTGTTGAGGTAATTAAACCTTCGCCAATCGTTGGGCTGAATGTTGTTGAAACCACAACAGGGGTTGTTTATATCACTGATGATGGCAAATATTTATTGCAAGGGCCAATTTATGATATGAGCGGTAAAAACCCAGTCAATATCAGTAATCAGCCATTAATGAAAAAAGTAGAAGCGCTCAAAGATGAAATGATTATCTTCAAAGCCCCTCAGGAAAAGCATGTTGTGACAGTTTTTACCGATATTAGTTGTGGTTATTGTAAAAAATTACATGAATCTGTTGGTGAATTAAACAGCCAAGGTGTCACGGTGCGTTATCTGGCTTATCCACGCCAAGGTGCAGATAGCGACGTAGGAAAGAAAATGGCATCTATTTGGTGCAATGGCCTACAACAAAAAGCATTAACTCAAGCGTTTAAAGGTGAAGAAGTTGCCATGATTGAAGATTGCAAAATTGACCTAAGTAAACATATGAATGTGGGTAATTTATTCAAAGTGACGGGAACACCAGCAATCATCCTACCGGATGGGCAATTACTGCCTGGATACATGAAACCGGATGCCCTTGTTCAATTACTCAACGAAAAATAGTTAATTATTGTGAATGTAGAAACACTCTTACAACAAAGACAGCAGCAAAGTTCTGCCGCTCAACTTCCTGGCTTGCCTGAGCTATTACAACGAATTTACCAGCATCGGGGCATCACGGATATCAATCAGTTAGAGCGCAAAGCAGCTAATTTATTGGATTATCGGACATTATCGGGTGTTGATAAGGCATTGCCCCTACTTTATCGTGCGTTAAATGAACATGAAGCTATTACTATTGTTGGGGATTTCGATGCGGATGGAGCAACCAGTACGGCATTAGCTATTAGAGCTCTAAAATCAATGGGATATAGAAATATCAATTATATCGTTCCGAACCGTTTTGAAAATGGTTATGGATTAACGCCATTGGTTGTCGAAGAAGCTTGTAAACGCGGAACGAATCTCATTATTACCGTTGATAATGGCATCTCATCCCATGAAGGGGTTGCAGTAGCTAATCAATATGGAATGAATGTAATTATTACCGATCACCATCTGCCGGGGGAAACTTTGCCTGCTGCGGATGCGATAATCAACCCGAACTTAAATGAATGTTGCTTTGCATCTAAATCATTAGCCGGGGTTGGTGTCACATTTTATTTAATGTCTGCCTTACGTGCATATCTACGTCAGCAAGGGTGGTTTGTGCAGCAAGGGCTAGCAGAGCCTAATTTAGCCGAGTACCTTGATTTGGTTGCATTAGGAACTGTTGCAGATGTGGTTCCTCTTGATACAAATAACCGCATTTTAGTTCACCAAGGGCTAAATCGTGTTAGAGCTGGGCGCTGTTGCGCGGGTATTAAAGCCCTCATTGAGGTTTCCAAACGTGATTTATCAAGACTAGTGGCAAATGATTTTGGGTTTGCGCTTGGCCCTAGGCTAAATGCGGCAGGCAGATTAGATGATATGTCAGTGAGCATTGAATTATTACTGACAGACGATATGGCGTATGCAAGGGAACTGGCAAATGAGTTAGATGGGCTGAATCAAACTCGCCGTGAGATTGAAGCGGGTATGCAGCAAGAAGCGCTCGTGCTTTTTAATCAATTCGAATACGGTGAAAGCCAGTTACCAAATGGCTTAGCCATTTATCATCCTGAATGGCATCAGGGGGTTGTCGGTATACTCGCCTCAAGGATCAAAGAACAATATCATCGTCCTGTTATCGCTTTTGCTCCTGCGGGTGATGGTTTATTAAAAGGTTCTGGGCGTTCCATTCAGGGTGTCCATATGCGGGATGCATTAGAACGGTTAAATACATTACAACCCGGGATTATGCAAAAATTTGGTGGCCATGCAATGGCAGCAGGCTTAACTTTGCATGTTGATCAATTTGACGCTTTTAAACATCACTTTGAATTATTGATGGGTGAATTAGTTCAACCTGAGCAATTGGCTGGGGTAATCTGGAGTGATGGCGAACTTTCACGCAATGAGTTTTGTTTAGAAACTGCAGAACTTATTCGAGAAAGTGGCCCATGGGGACAAGCATTTCCGGAACCTATATTTGATGGTGAATTCCAATTGTTACAGCAAAGGCTTGTTGGTGAGCGCCATTTGAAACTTATGCTGGAACCCGTGAATGGTGGGCCAATGTTAGATGCAATTATGTTTAATATTGATGTTCGTCGATGGCCAGATAACAGCATCAAAAAAGCGAAAATAGCCTTTAAATTAGATGTGAACGAATATCGTGGACAAAAAAACGTCCAGCTAATGATTGAGCATATTTGGCCTGATTAAGCCTATCATAAACGGCGGAATAACCAGCAAATAGCGTTTGATGGCGCTATAAACATGAGATAAATTCCGCTATACTAAGCGGTTTGTGAATAAAAAATTATTTTTGACTAACCATAAGATATTGAAAAATGACGTTTGAAATAAACCCAGTAAAAAATAAGATTCAGGACCTGTCTGAACGGACAGTGGTTCTGAGGGGGTATCTTTGACTATGATGCCAAGAAAGAACGCTTAGAAGAAGTCAATGCTGAGCTTGAACAGCCTGATGTGTGGAATGAACCCGAAAGAGCGCAAGCCCTTGGTAAAGAACGCTCATCTCTTGAAGCAATTGTTGAAACGATTGACCAGATGACGCAAGGCCTTGAAGATGTTGAAGGTTTATTAGAGCTTGCGGTTGAAGCTGATGACGAAGACACATTCAATGAAGCTGAAGCTGAACTAGAGCAATTAGAAGGCAAATTAGAGCAACTTGAATTTCGTCGTATGTTCTCTGGCGAATACGATAGTGCAGATTGCTACATTGATTTACAAGCGGGTTCTGGCGGTACTGAAGCGCAAGATTGGGCAAGTATGTTATTGCGTATGTACTTGCGTTGGGCCGAGTCAAAGGGCTTTAAAACCGAGATTATCGAAGAGTCTGATGGTGATGTTGCTGGGCTAAAATCGGCAACAGTCAAAATTATTGGTGACTATGCCTACGGGTGGTTAAGAACGGAAACTGGTGTTCACCGTTTGGTTCGTAAGAGTCCGTTTGACTCAGGAGGGCGTCGCCATACTTCTTTTAGTTCTGCGTTTATTTATCCTGAAGTTGATGATGATATTGATATCGAAATCAATCCAGCGGATTTGCGTATTGATGTATACCGTGCATCTGGTGCGGGTGGTCAGCACGTAAACAAAACGGAATCAGCGGTACGTATCACACATATTCCAACCAATATTGTGACGCAATGCCAGAATGACCGTTCGCAGCATAAAAATAAAGACCAAGCTATGCGCCAGTTAAAAGCGAAGCTATACGAACTGGAAATGCAAAAGAAAAATGCAGATAAGCAAGCGATGGAAGAGAACAAGTCTGATATTGGCTGGGGAAGCCAGATTCGTTCTTATGTCCTTGATGATGCAAGAATTAAAGATTTACGTACTGGTGTGGAAACGCGTAACACGCAAGCCGTACTGGATGGTGATTTGGATAAATTCATTGAAGCTAGTTTAAAAGCTGGCCTGTGAGGAAAAAATGTCTCAGGAACAACAAGGTGTTGAACAAGCACCTGATTTGAATAACGAACTTAAAGCCCGTAAAGAAAAATTAGCGGCACTGCGTGAAAAGGGTATTCCATTTCCAAATGATTTTCGTCGTGAAGATATTTCCGACAAAATTCATGCGCAATATGATGATAAAACATCCGAAGAGCTTGAAGACTTAAATATTGAAGTGTCGATTGCTGGTCGTATGATGACGCGCCGTATCATGGGTAAAGCGTCATTTGCCACGTTACAGGACGTTGGCGGACGCATTCAAATTTATGTATCGCGTGATGACTTAGCAGAAGGCATTTATAACGAACAGTTTAAAAAATGGGACTTAGGCGATATCTTAGGTGCTAAAGGCCGTTTATTTAAAACCAAAACCGGCGAGTTAACTGTTCATTGTCATGAAGTTCGTTTATTAACCAAAGCGTTGCGTCCATTACCTGACAAATTCCACGGTCTATCAGACCAAGAAACACGTTACCGTCAGCGTTACCTTGATCTAATCGCTAATGATGAATCTCGTCATACTTTTATTGTTCGTTCGAAGATCCTCGCTGAAGTACGTAACTTTATGGTTAGCTACGGCTTTATGGAAGTGGAAACACCGATGATGCAAGTCATTCCAGGTGGTGCTTCTGCACGTCCATTTGTGACTCACCATAATGCATTAGATATTGATATGTATTTACGTATTGCGCCTGAATTGTACCTCAAGCGCTTAGTTGTGGGTGGTTTTGAACGTGTATTTGAAATCAACCGTAATTTCCGTAATGAGGGGTTATCCCCACGTCATAACCCAGAGTTCACAATGATGGAACTCTATATGGCTTATGCTGATTACCGTGATCTAATCGCATTGACAGAAGATTTGTTCCGTACACTGACACAAAAAGTGTTAGGTAATACTGTTGTTCAGTATGGTGAACAAGAGTTCGATTTTGGTAAGCCATTTACTAAAATGACGATGAAAGAAGCTATTTGCAAATATCGTCCAGAAACGAATGTTGCTGATTTGGATGATATGGATAAAGCGGTGGCAATTGCTCAGTCTATCGGTATTAAGATTGAAAAGAGCTGGGGCTTAGGGCGCGTACAGTGTGAAATCTTCGAAGAAGTTGCAGAAAGCCACTTGATTCAGCCAACATTTATTACTGAGTATCCAGCTGAAGTTTCGCCGTTAGCGCGTCGTAATGATGACAACCCATTTATTACCGACCGTTTTGAATTCTTCATTGGTGGTCGTGAAATCGGTAACGGTTTCTCGGAATTAAATGACGCAGAAGACCAAGCTGAACGCTTTGCTGAGCAAGTTCGTCAAAAAGATGAAGGTGATGACGAAGCAATGTTCTATGATGAAGACTATGTTACTGCATTAGAACATGGTTTACCGCCAACGGCCGGTTTAGGTATTGGTATTGACCGTATGGTGATGTTATTCACGAATAGCCATACCATTCGTGATGTTATTTTATTCCCTGCTTTACGTCCTAGCAAAGCTTAAATGCCATTATGCCCGGTTAATTCCGGGCATATATTTACATTTATAAGCTATCAATATTACTCTTCACATGTTTTATTCAAGTCGTTCATTTTAGTTTAAAGATAAAACACCATTTACTAGACGTTAAATGAGTAACGCAAAATAAAATCACTAAAAAGTATTTTTTTAGTGATTATGACTATGTAATCACTATGTTTTAATTAAAAATAAATTTGAGTTACGAATCGTATCAATTTAATATAAGTAATTCTGACAGATAACTGCTATGCTTTATTACGTAGTTGACTGTCTATAAATACGTTTTTTGATAAAAATTTGATTCTATTTATAATTTTTAATTACTGTTAGCCTGTAGAATTGAATTAAGCAAGTTACTCATATTTGGTGTGATGGCGAAAATTGCCATGTCATCGGCTTAAATGTGTCAGCAACTTGATAAATGAAATAGGATTTTTTCGTTAGAGAACATTTTATTTGTTAACAATTGTTACAGGTGACAGAACTAAAATAAGAGTTTACTTGAAAGGTATTGAATTGCTAGTAAGGTTTACCAAGTAACCTGATCGTTATCTGACATAAAATAATAAAAAATTTCGGCAAAGGTGTTAATTTATCCCTTTATAGGACGACTAGTGAGAATTAGCTCATAAAATTAATGAAAATGTAGCAATAAAATAATTTTAAAACTAAAGTTAAGTTAATCTAAATTTATGAGATGACTCTATTTCTACATTCGGACTTATAGAAAATAGCTAGTTTTTAGCTTACACTAGGTTTTTTGGACATCATTATAATAGCGAAGAAAAGTGCTGGTAAGGTAACCATATGTTTTTAAAAAATAAATTTCATGTTGCATCTTTGCTTATAGCAGGTACAGCTCTTCTTTCAGGTTGTACATTTGGCTCAGACACATACAATACAGCAACACCGAATACCCCAAGTAAACAGACAGTCAATACAAGTCCCGCTCAGCCGGTAACACAACCAACGGCGGATACTAATTCAGGTCAGACCGATAACACATACCCTGAATCTCAAAAAGTTTTAAATAGTGCCATTAGTCGTACACCAATAGCATCAACAAGCTATGGTGAAAATGGTGCTGATCAGCAATCATTTGCCCATTTAAATACGTGTGTTAAAGAATTAAACGCGCTCAAAACACTCTCACCTAAAGATTACAATCGCTTAGTAGGTTCATTTAAAGAAGTTAGCGAAATCAACCGTCTATATCGACAAGTTGAAAGTACTGCTAGCCCAGACACAATTGAATTATTACAAATGGCGATAGAATCTAAAACTAAAGTGTTGTGCGCAAAAGTTCGTTATAACTCAGTATTGTCTACCGAATCAACATTGAAGAAAATTAGTGGATTATGAGAATAAACCTTAGGCTTTGTGTGTCACTGGCACTTGTTACGACTTTTTTTAGTCATGCTCCAAAAGCAGAGCGCTTTAACAATGTAATTGATGATTTTGATACCTACCTTCAAATGGAAAAAGAAGGCAAAGTACAAGAGCAAAAACAACAATTGCCAGTTAATACACAAAACCAAGGTTATGATATCTTTTCTTCGCTATCTACTGTTCCTGCGCCGAAAGAGAAGCAAAAATCTGCGGCAGCGAATAAAGGAACTAAAGGCAAAACTACAGGGAAAAGTAAATCTGCTGCTACATCAACGAAGAAAGCAGATGTAGCGAAAGCAGACCCTGTAGAGCCAGAAAAAACGACTTTTCCTGAAGTGTGTGCGGTGGCGACAGAAAATGGCGTAGCGCCTATTTTATTGTCGTCTTACCCTTATTTTTTTCAAAGCAACCAATGGGATCCTGCTTATCTAGCAAAAGATTTTGCAAAGTATCAATTGGTTCTTGACCCACTCGGCTTATATTCATCTAAATTTGCTAAGCCTACAGGTATTAATACCTCTGCTTATCTTGAGCAGTTAGCGCAATTAATTGAACGCCAGCAATTAACACATCTATATAAGTTTGGTATTGCTCAAGGAGTAGGCCAGCTTATTGCCTATAATCATTTACTCAATGATGATCAACTCGTTTCTGAACTTATTAATCATAATAAGAGTATCGCGCAATTAACGCAGACAATTACCGAAAAACAATTTGAGATTGATAAACTAAACGACGAAGTTCTGAAGAGTAAAGAGCATATAGCCCAGCTACAGGCGGTTGTAAATTCATCAGATGATCAGTCTTTAATTGACACGTTAAAGGCTAAATTGGCGGATGCCCAAAAAACAATTGAGCAAAAGCAAAATAGTCTTGAACAATTAAGTCAAGAAAATCAGCAAACCCAAGAAACGATTGCCCAGCTTGAGAAACAATTAAATGAAAGTGTTGTCGAACAAGCCCAACTTAAACAGCAATTAGCAGAGAAAGAACAACAATTTGCTACCGCAAATTTGAAAATTGAGCAATTAACCGCTGATATTGCAAAATTGGAGTCAGAGGCTAAAAATCAACTGCAACTTGTTGGTAATACTGATGAACAAATGAAGTCAGTGACAGCTGAACTTTTACAGCAAAAAGAGTTGTTAAAACAGAAAGAAAATGAATTAGCTACGGCTAAAAGTGAAAAAGATGATGTCCAATCTTCTTTGGTCGCTCAGCAAGAGAAAAGTAAATCATTAGAGTCACAAAACCAGCAACTACAAGCCCAGTTAGTCGAAAAAGAACAATTAGCGAAAAGCATTCAAGCTTCTTTGGCGGAAAAAACTGAACAAGCTGAGCAAAAAGTTGTATTAGAAAATGCCTTAAAAGTTGCCCAGGAACAGCTGAATTCATATCAAAGTACGCAAAATACGTTAGAAAAACAGTTAGCTCAAAGTGAAAAACAGCAAGCTGAGTTGCAGGCGAAACTCAACCAGCAAGAGCACGATTACGTTACGGCACAGGCGCAACTGAAACAAGCGAACACGGATTTGCAGAAGCTGAAGAATGAAGTTGAAACAAAAACAGCTTTAATGAATCAAGCCAGCGACCAACAGGTTAAAGCGCTGACGGCAGATTTAAACAAACAACTCGCTTTGCTGAAGCAAAAAGAAGACGGGTTGAAGAAAGCTGAAACGGAAAGTAAAGTAACTCGTGAGGCGCTCGCCAAACAGCAAGCAGATGCAAAAGCGTTAGCGGAGAAAAACCAGCAGCTTGTTACGCAACTGAAACAGAAAGCGCAGCAAGCAGATAAGATCCAAGCATCTTTAGCAGAGCAAACTGCCAAATTAGCACAAAAAATTACGTTAGAGTCTGAATTAGCAACAGCAAAAAAACAGTTGGCTGAGCAGCAAGCAGCACAGAATGTTTTATCAAAACAATATGTTGAGAGCCAAAAGCAACAGCAACAATTGCAAGAAAACTTAAAACAAAATGAACAAAATTTTGTTAATGCTCAAAAACAATTGGAACAGGCTAATGCAGAACTGCTGAAATTACAAAAAGATGTTGAAAAACAAACAGCGCTAGTAGGTCAAGCAAGTGACAAGCAAGTTAAAGCGTTAACTGCGGACTTAAATAAACAAGTTACATTATTGAAAGAAAAAGAAAGCGCTATTGCCAAGTTAGAATCTGAGAAAAAATCAATTAGTGACGCTCTTGCTGCCCAAGAAAGTGAGAAGAAAAAACTTGACCAGCAAAACCAGCAATTTACTAAGCAGACTAAGGCTCAAGAAGACAAAATCAGCAAACTTGAAAGTGATATTGCGGCTAAAACAAAGAAACAGTCTGAAATTGAGCAAAAACTGACAGACACGAATAAACTTCTTGGTGATTTAAAAGCGAACTCTCAAAAAGAGTTGGCATTAGCACAAGAGAAATTGAAAAAACTACAAACGGAATTGGATTCAAGTAAATCCATTTCGAGTGATGAAGCTTTAAAATCACAAATTATGGCGTTAAATCGACAGATAACTCAATTACAAAATGAAAATGATGCATTAAAAGCAAGAGGTGGTTCGAAATCGAGTACTGGTCTGGCTGGGCGAATTCCTCCTAGCAAAGATGCAAAAGTGATTGCTGCAGAAAATGCGAAGAAAAACCAAAAAATTATTGAGCAAATTACCGCTCAAAAATACAGTAAGCTCGATAGCAATACTTACTATAAAATCATTCAAGTTGGCTCACCGATAAAAGACGTGAAAAATAAAGACGTGACTTTTATTATGAGAGAGCAATTAACTGACGGTAAGGTTACGGTGTTGTATACCGATCAAAACCCTGTCACATTACCTTATAATCAGTTACCTGCACCATTAAACTCCTTTGTCGAACGAGCAGGGGAAGGGGGAATGGTTAAAGTCTATATTAAACCTGAAGGTGGGTATGGCGTTGAAGGCATACCAGGTGAGGTACCACCAAACTCCATGTCAATTATTGATTTAAAAATAATCAAAGCGAAATAGCATAGCTTTTATTTAAGGTTATCTTAAAGGTAATTTGTCACTGAAAGGCAAATTACCTTTTTTTGTGATGTATCAATCTGAAAGAAGTATAAGAAGTATAAGAAGTATAAGGAGTATAAGAAGTATAAGAAGTATAAGAAGTGAATGTGAATATTTAAAGGAAGGATTTGATGTTTGCCTTTCTGCCAGATTATAGTGAAGATTAAACTTCTATAACTGACAGGGCATGAGTTAGAGTCTTACTGAGCGGTTAAGCTGCTATTCTTGACCGACTCGGTGTGTAGCCAAACCGTTTTCGATAAGTTTGGGTGAAGTAAGATTGACTTGAAAAGCCTGCTTCCATAGAAACCTCTACAATACTCATTGTAGTATTAATTAATAACTGGTGTGCATACATAATACGTTTTTCACTTATCCATGCGCGTGGTGACGTTGCATAAACGCTATTGAACAGTTCTTTAAATGTTGTTAATCCCATACCAAAAGTACGTGCGAACTCACTTAATTTCCACTCTTTAAGATAATTATTTTCCATAAACATTTGTAGACGTTCTATTTGGCGACTACTTAGCTGTCTAAAATTAGATAGCAATAAAGCACCTTGTTCACTGTAGCTTAGTAATAACAGTAATTCACTAACTCGGAGTGAGAAAATGACGTCAGGGTATTCGTTATTAACAAATGTATTTAAGCTTGATTTGATTTCTTCAATGAGAGGGGATGAATTAAATTTAATGATATCACAGGGTAAACCTTCATTGCGGTCTATTTCGCTTAACTCAGTGCCATGATTGGCGATGAAACTACGCAAAAAGTTATCATCCAAGGATATCCAAAGTAATTTGCAACTTGTTGTTTCAGTGAGCTGTAGTGAGTAAGCTCCCTGTTTGTGATATAAGATATCGCCTTCATTTAAAGATTGTGAGTTAGCTGGGGTTTCTAGTAACACAGAGCCTTGTTCTATAATTAAAAGCCCTTTAGTTTCTAGGTCAATAATGTTATGGGCCGCGTTACTATCAATGTTTATCTGTTTAATGAAGTGTCGATTTGGTGAGTTTATTGCTTGCATGACTATACCTTTTTAATCGTATTTAAATATAAATTCAAAATAAAATATTCAACTATTCCTATCTGGTGATATAAAGCATGGATGTTATTAGTATGATTGAAATTATATAAATCGATTAATTTTGTGTCACATTATAATTCTAAATATAAATAAATGTTTCTAAATATACTTTTTCCGAGCTATTGGTGCGAATTAATCGGTATTTTTCGTGTAATTAGTGGGGTAATTTAATTATTATACTTATAATTTTAATTAGTTTGGATTTTTAATCTGAATTGGTAAAATTAGTCGTATGTTAATATGTTATCGTTTTTTACACCTAAACCGTGTTTTTTTTCTACTTTCTTCTTACTTATCATTTTTAGCATAGTAATATAAATTTTAGCTATGCTAATGATGATTATAGATTTCGGCAAAACTATCATTTATTAATTTTGCTAATGTAATTAATGGTTATTAATCTAATTTATTTATTTTTTAAATCGATATGATTGATTTAATTTATTAAGATGTGGGGGGATTGCTATTTATTTGTGACTTGAGTCTCGTTTTTTAATTGATAGGTTTCTATGATTGCTTTAATAGGTATTTTAAATATATATTTTTATAAATAGTTCTTTAGCGTTACTACTTATTGCTCGCCATTTTTCAACATCTTTGTGCTTTATTATTTCTCCTCATGTTGTACTTTGCTTTAAATAGAGGGTTAAGCTTGAGCTATAGGCTCACTAATTATGGCTCTTGTTTCTGAGTTGCTCGCTTGTTTACTTTAGCTGGTAAATCAGGGACTGGTTTACGATCATCAAGTAAATGACGTATAGCGAGAATTGGGTGATGGATTAACATCTTCGGGCCAGCCCAGCGCATAACTAGCTTCATCTGCTCTCTCATTTTGGGTTGGTAACAATGGATTGGACATTGTTTACATGCTGGTTTTTCTTCTCCATATCGGCATTTTTCTAATCTATTAACGGCATAGGAAAATAGTTTTTGATAAAAATCAGGTGATTCTGCTGGTGCTGGATAGGCTTTCTCATAGATTTTTATCATTTTTTCAATCGTTTTAATTTCACGGTGTATGCGTTTGCCAACCATAGAAAATTCTCTATAAAAACAAAACATATATTTAATATACAATTTATAGTTGGTTTATGATAATTTTTTTGTATTTTTATTGATGGGACTCAATAAAATGGTGAGTTATTCGGCGTAATAAAAAGAGGGTAATAAAAAAACACCCTCTTATATTAGTGTGAAACAACACTAGCTAACGTTAAATGATCGATAGAATATCATTATCTTTTAGGATGTTAGCCCAGTTTTTGAATTTCATTATGTGAGAAAAACAACTAATACTATTATCGTGATAACCTATTGACTCGAGAGCATTATTTTTTGCATTTCATCTTTAAGATGTAATTTTTCTTTTTTTAGCTTAGCGACATGCTCATTGTAACCAGCACCAGAAGGCCCTTCTAATTTGCTGATTTCTTTGTCGAGTTGATGATGTTTTTCATAAAGAGTTTGAAAACGGGGATGTGTAGAGATTAATTTTGAAACTAAATCTTGATCTGCTGATAACATACTACCTCCTCAGAATATATTAAGCCTCAGTTTCAGTATAAACAGTGCATGCATTTTGTACATCCAAATAGCTTGTAATTTACATAATTTTTATTAGTTTTATGATCCTTCTACTAGAATTAAGTAGTATTACATGGCTTTTACCTGAGTTATCTATATTTTTGTAATTAAGAATCATCTATAGTGATAATTACGGTGTAAATGACTTAACATGGATAAAAGACTGGTTTTAAAAATTAGTTTTGTGTTCTTAAATAGGAATAAATAATGAAAAAAGCGATTTTATCTGTAATGGCGGCGGCACTAATTTCATCTTGTGCAGTAGCAACGGAAGATTTGGAAAAGATCGCGCCATACCCAAAAGCAGAATCGGGTATGACTCGTCATGTGATTGAATTAACCAAGCAACAAAATGAAAATGACTTTATGGTTGAGTTAGTTATTGGAAAAACGATCAAAGCAGATTGTAACCGCCAATGGTTTATGGGTGACCTAGACAGAAAGACGTTGGAAGGCTGGGGCTATGATTATTATAAACTCGACGAAGTAAAAGGCCCGGCATCCACTATGATGGGATGCTCTGAGCCTGCAAAAGACCGTTTTGTGACGACTCAATTAGGCGATGATGCATTTGTGCGTTATAACAGCAAATTACCGATTGTGGTTTATGCTCCGAAAGATATGCAAGTAAAATATCGTATCTGGTCTACAGACGATAAATTAATTGATTCAGTTACAAAATAAATATTAAAGAAAATGCCGCATTTAGCGGCATTCAGACTGCTGACAAACATATTATGTTTGGCGACAAGTCTAATAGGTTTTGAAAATAAATCAGGAAAATCAATTTATTGATTTTCGGCTGATAACACAAAGCGGGAAAAACCACGCTTTTATCCCGCTTTGTCAACAACCTCAAATGCCGCATTTAGCGGCATTTTTTATAGAAACCAATTTAGCGAATAACGAAGACAGATGTTTTCGCATGGCGCACGATTGCAGAGGCTGTTGAACCTAATAAATAGGTTGAAGTGCTTGGGTGATGGGAGCCTACAACAATGAGATCTGCGCTAATTTCTTGCGCATAATCTAAGATTTCATCTTTAGCTGAACCAATACCAATTTTGCAGTTAATCCGTTCATCAGCAACTTTGATATCTTTAATGACTTCTTCTAACGCACGCATTGCAAGGATTGAGCGTTCCGCAGAATCTTTGTTGCTTTCTGGTAATGCGGCAATTTCAATACCAAAAAATAACTCAAGGCTCGGAATAACGGATAGAAAATGAATTTCAGCTGAGCTTAGTTGCGCTAGTGCCTCAACGTGTTTGATGATCTCTTGGTTTAATTCATCTTCTAACAAATCAATAGGGACTAGGATTTTTTTATACATAGCTACCTCATTTTCGTATTATTTAAAATTAATTACAAAAGGTTATCTACAATATACTATAAGTTAAATGAAAAGTAATAAATGCTATAACGTGCGCATTTATAGCGATAATCTAAAAATGACATAGCTTCTTCTTTGAAAAGAAAGAATAATTATTATCAACTCTCAGTGTTATTTACAAATCACACAGAGACTTTTAACAAAATATATGCGAAGATCGCGGTAATTTGCTTAACTAATTGATTTAAATGTGTTATTTGAATGATAATTGTTTTGTTTTTCATTAAAGAACCTATTTTATGACTATGAATAATGCTTCAACACAGAAAAAAAGTGATTTTGAAATCCAACAAATAAAATTTAAAGCCGCAAAAAAAAGTACCTTAGTCAGTGTTGTCGTAAATATTTTCTTATCGATTTGGCAGATAATTGTTGGTATTTTTTCTCATTCTTCCGGGTTAGTCGCTGACGGTATTCATACATTATCGGATTTGGTCGCTGATTTTGTGGTGTTGATAGCCAATAAGAAAAGCCACAAGAAGCCAGATGAAGACCATCCATATGGTCATTTTCGTTATGAAAATGGCGCTTCATTAATATTAGGTATTATTTTATTAATTGTGGGCGTGGGAATGGTTTGGTCAGCGATTGAAAAATTACTGAAACCTGAGTTAATTCCTGAAGTTCACTCAATTGCATTGATTGTTGCACTGATTGCTTTAGTCGCAAAAGAGGGGCTGTTTCGCTATATGTTGCATGTCGCGAAAAAAGTAAACTCCAGTATGTTAGTGGCGAATGCATGGCATGCTCGTTCCGATGCTGCTTCCTCCCTAGTGGTGGCCATTGGTATTGTTGGTAGCCTGTGTGGGTTTAAAATTTTTGACCCACTGGCCGCGTTGATTGTAGGGACATTTGTTTTTCGGATGGGGTTTAAATTCACCAATCAATCCATGCAAGATTTAATGGATAAAGGCGCAGACGAAGAAACTTTGCAGGAAATCCGTTCTGTTTTGGATAATATTAGTGAGTTATCGGGATACCATGATTTAAAAACACGTAAATCGGGTGACTTTTTATTGGTGGATGTGCATTTAGAGCTTGATGGAAATATGAGTATTACTGTTGGCCATGAAATTGCGGTAAATGTGCGTAAAAAATTGATGGAAAACCCATTAATTTTGGATGTTATGACCCACCTTGACCCGTATGACAAAGACGCTAAGCATTAATCATACATTTATTTTATTTTTCGATAAAAACCGAGCTTTAAAGTGGCTCGGTTTTTTATTGCAAGCTATTATGTAAAATCAACACATTAATTATTGCACCTGATTGATAACAAGGCGAAAATTAATAAGCAGTTTCAAGATGGCACAATAAGGTATTTGTTTCAAAATATAGGGCAAATGTAGCAAACCCCAAAAAATGCTCTCTATAGTGATTATTGAATGATTGAGGAAAAAATGCGGTTAACTCAAGAACAATGTCAGACATTTCGCGCCCCAAAGGTTATTGCCCTTACTAATCAAAATGGTATGAAGGTTATTCTCAGTAGCCTAGGAGCTAGTTGGGTTAGCTGTATACTTCCGCTAGTAACAGGAAAACGAGATGTTGTTTTAGGTTCACCCAATATGGCTAAACAGATGGAACAGGGGGTATACCTTGGTTCAATCGTTGGGCGAGTTGCTAACCGCATAAACAATTCACAATTCACGCTAAATGAACAGCATTATCAACTTTCGAATAACCAAGGTGTACATTGCTTGAATGGTGGAAAACATAGTTTTAGCCATCGCATATGGGGTATTTTTCAACCAACACCTCAAAAAGCTGTTTTTTCTTTGACGTCGCCTGTTGGTGATCAAGGCTTTCCGGGGCAGTTAGACGTTGAAGTGAGCTATGAACTCACAGAAGATAATCAAGTCGTTATTCACCATACTTATCAATCGACAGAAGCTTGCCCTGTTAATCTTGCGAATCACATCTACTTTAACTTAGCGGGGGAGGACTCGGTCAGAACGGCTTTGGAACATGATTTATATATTGATGCAGACCAATATTTACCGACAGATATGGACGGTATCCCAACGGGAGAGTGGTATAACGTTGCAGATACAAATTTTGATTTTCGCCAAAGTAAACGGATTGGCCGAGATTTCTTACAAGATGATGACCAACGTCGAGTTGGGGGGTATGACCATACGTTTATATTAAACAATACATTAACCGATGGTCTGCAGACGGTGGCAACCCTCGGGGCACCAAGTGGTGATGTGCGGCTAAATATCGCAACCACGCAGTCTGCATTACATGTGTACAGTGGAAATAACCTGCTTGCAACGTCGGGGAAAACACGAACGTATGTCCCTTATTCAGGGGTAGTGATAGCAACTCAGTTTCCAGCAGATGCAATCAATCACCCTGAGTGGGGAGAACAATACAGTTCGATTGCATTTCCTCAACAAATGTACCAAAACCAAACGCATTACCAATTTGTTTTCTAATACAATAGTGAATATTCAGCGCCTCTATATTAAGGCGCTGAATTACTCGCCAGTTAATGCTCGCCAGTTAATAATTTCCTTAGTCTTAAATAACGAATAGATCCATATATTCATTGACGGGCATTTTTTCTAGCATTGGTTTATCGAGAGAGGCTTTTAGAATTCGAATTTGTTGAGCCTCTGGGAATTGCCTTGCTAGATTAATTTTAAATTTATTTAATAACAATGGCATCCCTTCTTTACGGCGGCGTTTATGGCCAACAGGATATTCGATAACAACTTCATCAAGCACTTGTCCATCCTTCAATGTAATGGTTAACCCATTGCTAATCGAACGTTTTTCAGGGTCATGATAGTCTCGGGTAAACTGTGCATCTTCAGTGCAATGCATTTTTGCACGTAATGCATCAATACGCTCATCTTTGGCAATATTATCTTCATAATCAGCAGCCGTTAAACGACCAAAAATTAATGGGATAGCGACCATATATTGAATGCAATGGTCACGATCTGCTGGGTTATGTAATGGGCCTTTTTTATCAATGATACGAATACAAGCTTCATGAGTGCGTATGGCAATAGACTCAATATCTTGAGCCGTTTTTCCTGATTTTTCGAGGGTTTGGTGGAGTTGTAACGCTGCCTCTACTGCTGTTTGGGAATGAAACTCAGCAGGGAAAGAAATCTTAAACAACACATTTTCCATAACATAGGAGCCATAAGGGCGTTGAAAACGCAGGGGTTGTCCATTAAATAAAACATCGTAGAAGCCCCAGGTTTTAGCCGTTAGCGCCGTTGGATAGCCCATTTCCCCTTTTTGAGCCATTAAAGCCAGCCGTACAGCACGGGAGGTGGCGTCACCTGCCGCCCATGACTTGCGAGACCCTGTATTGGGGCTATGGCGGTAGGTACGTAAGCTGTGGCCATCAATCCACGCTTGGGAAACAGCATTGAGAATTTGTTCTCTTTCCAGCCCCAATAGATGAGAAACAACCGCAGTTGATGCCACTTTGACTAAAATAACATGGTCGAGCCCGACTTGGTTAAAGGCATTTTCTAGTGCGATGCAGCCTTGAATTTCATGCGCTTTAATTAATGCAGTCAAAACATCTTTAATAACTAGCGGGGGCTTGCCTTTCGCAATATTTTCACGAGAAAGCCAATCTGCAGTGGCTAAAATACCACCAAGGTTATCCGACGGGTGGCCCCATTCGGCAGCCAGCCAAGTGTCATTAAAGTCGAGCCAACGGCACATTGTGCCAAGATTAAATGCGCCTTGCACTGGGTCTAATTGAAATTGGGTGCCTGGGATTTTTGTGCCATTTGGCACAATCGTACCTGGAATGATTGGCCCTAATAATTTTTTACATGCAGGGTATTCAAGGGATTCCATACCGCAACCAAGGGTATCGAGCAGGCAATGATAAGCCGTATCATAGGCGAGGTCAGAAATAATTGGGTAATCCATTACATAATCAACAATATCGCTGATCACTTTATCAAATTCAATTTGTTGCGAACGCACGGTTTGTGTTGTCATTAGGTTACCTTTTAACGCTGTTCTATAGGAGTAAATAATTGATTTTCAGGACCAATATAGTTGGCTGAAGGACGAATAATTTTATTATCTTGTCGTTGCTCAATAATATGTGCTGACCAGCCAGCGGTACGTGCCATAACAAATAATGGGGTAAACATGGCGGTGGGAATGCCCATAAGGTGATAGGCCACAGCAGAAAACCAATCTAAATTTGGAAACATGTTTTTTTCACGTTTCATTACGGATTCAATTCGATCCGCAACGGTATAAAGATGTCGATTTAGGTTCTGTTCTGATAACTGTAAAGCGACAGACTTGATAATAGGGTGGCGGGGGTCTGCGAGGGTATAAACGGGGTGGCCAAACCCAATGATAACCTCACTATTTTTAACGCGCGCTGTAATATCTTGTTCTGCTTCCTCCATTGAGGCATAACGTTGCTGAATTTCTAATGAAACTTCATTTGCCCCCCCGTGTTTTGGGCCACGCAAAGCGGCAATTGCACCTGTCATCGCAGAGTAAAAATCCGTGCCTGTTCCCGCAATAACCCTTGCTGCGAATGTCGATGCGTTAAATTCATGTTCTGCGTATAAAATTGCCGCAATATGCATAAATTTTTCCCATTGAGCAGGGGGCTTTTTACCGTGCAATAGATGCAAGAAATGCGCGCCAATTGAATCATCATCAGTTTGGGTTTCAATACGTCTTCCATGGTGGCTAAAGTGATACCAATACAACAACATCGAACCCAGTGACGCTAATAAGCGATCAGCAATATCCCTAGCACCGGAAAAAGGGTGAGATTCTTTTTCGGGTAACACGCAGCCCATCATTGATACGCCTGTGCGCATGACGTCCATTGGGTGCGCGTTCGCGGGTATGGATTCTAACGTTTGTTTAACACTTGCCGGTAACCCCCGAAGAGATTGCAGCTTTTCTTTATATGCAACGAGTTCGGTTGCTGTCGGCAGCCTTTCATGGATGAGCAAATGCGCGATTTCTTCAAATTCACATTGTGTGGCTAAGTCGTGAATGTCAAACCCGCGATAATGCAGATCATTACCATTACGCCCAACGGTACAAAGTGCGGTATTTCCGGCAGTAATACCTGAAAGTGCAACGGATTTTTTAGGTTTAAATTGAGGTGTTTCAGTACGACTAAGTTGTTCATTCATCATTTATTCCTTGTAGGGGACAGAGGCGATGCAACTTTTAGTAATGATAAGTGCTTAAAAATTAGGATTTATTCTTGGAAAATAACGCATCCAGTTTTTGTTCATAATCGTAATAATGAATACTTTGATACAGCTCTTCTCGAGTCTGCATAAGTGGAATGACACTTTTTTGAGTGCCCTCTTTGCGTAATGTTGTATAAACCTGTTCAGCGGCTTTATTCATGGCTCGAAACGCAGACAGTGGATACAGCGCAATGGCAATGTCAACACTGCGTAGTTCATCAAGAGTAAATAAAGGGGTTTGACCAAATTCAGTTAAATTGGCCAGTACGGGAGCGGAGGTATTACTTGTAAACTGTTGATACATAGAAAGCTCAGTAATTGCCTCTGGAAAAAGCATGTCCGCACCGGCTTCTAAGTAGACTTGTGCACGTTCCAGTGCGGCATCAATGCCTTCGACCGCTAATGCATCGGTTCGAGCCATAATGACAAAGCTGTCATCGGTTCGTGCATCAACAGCCGCCTTGATGCGGTCGACCATCTCTTGTGTCGAAACAATTTCTTTATTAGGGCGATGGCCACAACGTTTTGCACCCACTTGGTCTTCAATATGCAACCCTGCCGCACCGGCTTTACAAAAGGATTTCACCGTGCGGGCGACATTAAAAGCAGAAGGACCAAAGCCAATATCGGCATCGACCATAAGTGGTAAGTCACATACATCAGTAATGCGTCGAATATCAATTAAAACATCATCTAACGTTGAAATACCTAAGTCCGGCATGCCCAGTGACCCCGCAGCGACGCCACCTCCAGATAAGTAAATAGCTTTATAGCCAGCTTGTTTTGCAAGGAGCGCGTGGTTGGCATTGATAGTTCCAACGAGCTGCAATGGAGATTCTTGCTTGATAGCCTCACGAAATTTTTGTCCTGCACTAAATGACGACATAATA
Source organism: Providencia sp. PROV048 (assembly GCF_033688165.1). NCBI lineage: Bacteria > Pseudomonadati > Pseudomonadota > Gammaproteobacteria > Enterobacterales > Morganellaceae > Providencia > Providencia sp. PROV048. Next base: position 1,485,036 of record NZ_CP096360.1, read on the forward strand.
GCCTCATATGATGTTAATTAATTGTAATGAAATTGAGATAACTATAGTCATATAGCAATTGACGTGCCAATCTGGCTCTAAATTACATGGGTATGCAAATGTGTTTAAAATCAAACTGATATTGTTTTTTTTGATTTGTGACGGGAAAAACAATTTTAAAATAATCGGTTGGTGTGTTTCGTTGAAACAAGATATTGTCAATTGAAACATAAATGAAACATGGTAAGAAGGTATGGCGATGATGGAAAAACCGATTATTTGGACTGTTTCAGTGTCTCGGTTATTTACACTATTTCGAGATATCAGCCCTGAATTTAGTGAACAAGCGGAAATCACCCCACTAAACCTTGGTTTTGAGCAGGCGGTAGAGGCCGTGCATCAACGATTACAGGGTGGACATTGTGATGCCATCATTAGTGCAGGTTCAAATGGTGCTTATTTAAAAAGCCATGTTTCAGTTCCTGTTATTATCGTGAAAATTAGCGGGTTCGATGTCATGCAAGCATTGGCCAAAGCCCGAGAGATTAGCGATAAAGTCGGGATCATTAATTATAAAAAAACACTTTCCTCATTAGATGAATTTCAGCAACGTTTTGGTTTGCAAATTGAACAGCGTAGTTATGTCACCGCAGAAGATGCAAGATCTCAGCTTAAAGCATTAAAAGCAATGGGAATTTCCGTTGTTGTAGGGGCTGGGCTCATCATGGATTTAGCTGATGAAATGGGGATGACAGGGGTTTTTGTCTATTCCACACAAACCATACGACAAGCATTCTCAGACGCTATCGAATTAAGCCGAATGTCGAGGCGTGAAAACCATTCGCAAGACAAATATCTCCCTCCTAATCCCGCAAAAGTCCGTTATACCATTAATGACCTGATTGGTTCGTCATTACCGATGGAACGTGTTAGGCAAACTATTATGTTGTACGCACGTTCTGATGCAACAGTATTGGTTCAAGGTGCGAGTGGAACAGGGAAAGAGATGGTGGCACAAGCCATTCATCACGAATATACCTTATTTAATCAACATAAGCGAAGTAAACAACAAATGCCTTTTGTGGCCGTAAACTGCGGAGCAATACCTGAAACATTATTAGAAGCCGAATTATTTGGCTATGAAGAAGGAGCCTTTACTGGCTCTCGCCGGGGTGGCCGAGCAGGGCTATTTGAACTGGCGAATGGGGGAACACTGTTCTTAGATGAAATTGGTGAAATGCCGATTGCATTACAAACAAAATTATTACGAGTACTCGAAGAGCGTTCTGTCGTGCGTGTTGGGGGGTATAAACCGTTAAAAGTCAATGTACGAGTCATTTGTGCGACTCATTGCGATTTAGACCGTTGGGTAAGAGAAGGGCATTTTCGTGCCGATCTATTTTATCGGCTCGGGGTATTGAGAATGCGAGTTCCAGCACTCAATGAACGTGGCGATGATATTTTTGTATTAGCGGAGCGGTTACTTAAGTTAGCCTTTGCAGGCTTAATGCTGCCGTTGCCTTCTTTTCGTGTACAGCAGTTAATTGCGTGTAAATGCTTTTTTGTTGAGTATTCATGGCCCGGTAATGTGCGAGAACTCAGAAACTTAATGGAGCGAGTTGCACTTTATTGCAGCGCATACCCCGAAAAGGCCATTAGTGAGGAAATGTTGGCGAGTCTATCTCCTGAGCGCAAATGGGATGCAACAAGCCATGAGGTTGTTATCGATAAAAGTAAGGAACCGCTTACTGACGTGATGAATAGGTTTGGTGGTGATCGTAAAGCCGTAGCTCAGCACTTAGGTATTAGCAGAACAACCCTGTGGCGACGTCTTTCTTTATTAGAGAAAGCAAATCAGGTAAATCATGATACTAAATAATAATTAATTTGTATTCATTCAGGGGGGGGGTTGATTAAAAGGTAATGGATTAGTGAGAGTGCCATAAAGGAGATAATTAGGTTGTTTTTATTCATGGAATCATTGAATACTACTTGTTGAATTAAATTCATTCAGTCGTGTTCAGTGACAAATAAATTATTTTGTTATTAAGTGCTTTTAGGATTTTTTCCATATGACTTAAGTTGTATCAAATCGTAACAAAAAACAGTGATGTTTATATTTATCTATTATTTTGATTTTTAAGTATTATTTTTATTTTTCTTGTTCTTCTTTCACTAAATTCACCATCGTAAAAAACGTGATTTTTCTCACATAAATTATTTTGCTAGTCACCATTAGATTTTCTCATTTTAACTTCATGATTGAACGTTCTATATTGCGCTCAAATTAGTCCTATCTTTGTTTTTTTACTACTGCACTAATCGCCGAAATGTGTTCTTTCTTGAGAACACAATGTTGTCGTATTCAACGATGTAGTTGCAGCGCATATTATTTATTTTGTTAGTTGGAGAGTTGGGCGTGAATCAGTCCACTACTATCATGCGCAAACGCGACAATGCATTCGTTCCTGTTGCAGGGTTAACGATTTTTGCTATTGCATCGGGTTATTTAATGAGCTTAATCCCATTATCGATGGGAAGTTTTGGTATTGATACGCAATATGCGGGTTGGTTAGCGAGTGCGTATTATATTGGTTTATTAATTGGCTCAATGTTAATTGAACCAATTATTGCCAAAATAGGCCATCGTCTTGCCTTTATTGGCTTTTTATTGATGCTTGCCGCGACAGTTATTGTACTGCCGTGGACCCCGACCATTGAAGCTTGGTTGCCAAACCGCTTAGTTGCAGGGGTTGCAGTGGCTGGGATTTTTGTGGTTGTCGAATCTTGGTTATTGATTGGCGATAATCCGAAAGAGCGTGCTAAACGTTTAAGTTTTTATATGACGTCATTGTATGGCGGAACCACTCTTGGCCAGCTTGCTATTGGTGTTATTGGAACCCATGGTGCTTATCCGTTTATGGTGGTATTAGGGTTATTATTATTAGCGGTAATGCCACCGTTATTAGTACGTCAAGGCCAGCCAGAAAGTGGTTCGCATCAAAAACTGTCATTGAAAAAAATTGCTCGTTTAAGTAAACCTGCAATTATCGGTTGTATGGTTTCAGGTATTACCATGGGGACTATCTATGGGTTAATGCCGTTATCATTGAAAAAAGACCAATTCACCACCGACCAAGTCGGTGTGTTGATGGCTTCAATTATTCTTGGTGGGATGTTAATACAGCCAGTTGTTAGCAAATTATCTGTCTTAATGAGTAAAACCTTATTACTTGCGATGGTTTCATTATTAGGTGTTTTTGCTATGGGTGTTATTTATATTTCGAGTGACTACTTAGTTATGATTGTCGCTTTAGCGCTACTCGGTATGTCAACTTTTGCCTTATATCCTGTGGCGATAACGTTGGCGTGTGATAACTTAGATTCCTCCTATATCGTCGCAGCAACACAAGTGATGCTGTTTAGTTACAGTATAGGTTCAGCAATGGGGCCTATCGCAGCAGGGACGTTTTTAGGCCAACATAATGGTTTAGTGAATTTCTTCTTTATTGTGCTGTTAGTGACTGCGATTTATATGTTAATTGCGAGCTTACGTCGTAAAGCCAGTGTGTTAGCAAATTAATTTTATCGACAAATAAAACTGCTAAATAAAAGGCTCTGTGAATTACTTACAGGGCCTTTTTGTCGTTCTAATTATTTCTTTTTATTGACGGTTGAAGGTGACAGTTGTGCTTCAATGGGGGAATGCTTTGTATTACGTACAATGCGTTGCTCCCAAAGCTCCCCTAATTTGAAATCCCATGATAGCGGTGATATTTCTGTTCTACCTGCATTTGGGGCAAATGTAAGTTCGCTGAAATACAAGGTATTTTCATCAGACATCAAAAAATCCGCACGGCAATAATCAAAAGGTGTGACGAGTATTTCCGCTAACCGTAACATTTCTTTGAATAGTGGCGGCTCAGATACGGGTTCCAACATGTTCGGATAACCAAAAGTCACGGGTTGTAACTGCCAGTTGATATCATAAATATTAATAAATTCATTGCTAAATTCGTCTGAGTAATCAATCTCTGCATAGGCAGGCTTACCAGAGAAGCAATGGATCCTGCATGTTTCTGGTACTAACTTCCGGTTTTTATTAGCGAATAAATCAATATATTCTTCACACATAATTTGTGCGGGAATAGTTTTATAATGACGCTCTCGAGTAATATAGTAAAGGTTTTTAGTTAAATGAAAATCTAATTTATTTTTAGCTTTTAGCCAGTCAAAGTGTGCTTTATCGCGACAAATAATGCTACTACCACTGTCGTGATTGCATTTTAAAACGAAACGCTCTGGCAGTTTGTTTAGATCAATTTCATCGACACTTTTATAAGTGGCGATGATAGGTACTAAATATTCATTTCCTATTGTTCGTGAGATATATTCCCTTACCGCGAGTTTATCTGCAAATTGTGAATATAATGGATTTTTATCTCGCAACATTCTAAAATTTACTTTCTCATTAAAGCTTTTTGGGGCTTTAAAATCAGGGCGGTAATTGAGTTTTTTAGTAAATTTATTAGTGAGATATGTTTTGTCACTCATAATGAGCGTACGTAATTTTTTTATAAAATACTCTGCTTTTTTCATGCGAGCACCAACCATTCTAAAATTGTAGTGTGTAAATGAAATCTAATTTTTATTTGATTATATTTTTTATAACTTAAATAAAACATCAATAAATGTAACGGTCAATTTAATAATTTCTTAATAAATAAATAGTAAACAAAAGATAAATAAAGGTCATTTTGTTAATAATAGCCGGGTATCTGTATGCTTTTATATCAATAATTAAATCAATCGTTTTAATTATTCGTCATTAATAATAAGGGTATTGCCTATTTAATGTGTAACATAGGCAAGAAAGATAGACCTTAAGGGTTTATTTAGATAATGACCTCTAAACAAATGGATTTAGAGATGGTATTTTAGAAAGTTGTTATTTTTTAAATTACTAAAATTGTTATTGCAGTGGCGGTTGTCCCATTTGTTTTAAAAATCGTATTTGAGCTGCAACGAGTTGTTTGTAATCAATACAACGGTATGGCATATCGTACTGTTGGGCCAATTTGGCTAAGATGTGTGCTAGAGCAGGGTAATGGCGATGGTGCCAATGAGGGAAAAGATGATGTGTAAGGTGGTAATTTAATCCCCCAGTTAAGCGCCATAAAAAATGGGGGGTTGGTAGCCAGTCACAAGCCGTGACAAAATTATGGTGGTACCAGCCATGCGTGATTTGTTTATCCTCAGGTGCAGTAAAAAACTGTGTCTCTGCCCAATGTGTTCCTAATAATAAATAAATTACAAAAATGGAAGCAACCATCTGGCTCAACAAGTACGTGATAAATATTGCAGTTAAGCTGATCCCATGATGGTGAGCCACTATTACTGGGATACCAAGCATCAATATTAAGTGTCCTATCTTGCTACCTAAAAATAATCCCCAACCTAGTTTACCTTCTAAAACTTTCTGTGTTTTTAAGCGTGTTTTCCCCGTTCGATCAGACCAATCAAACACCAGAGCTATCCATGTGAGTGACAATGATGCGACGAAAGGCCAATAAATATGTTGATATTTCATAAAAGGTCGCCAACGCTGAAAGGGCGTTTGGCGGAATATGCCATTTTCTTCAGTGTCTAAATCATAATGTTCGATATTGGCATAATGGTGGTGATAATGAACGTGGCGTGTGCGCCAAAATTCCGGTTCTAATCCTAAGGGTAATGTAACTAAACGCCCAAATAACCGATTTTTCCAGCCGGATTTAAATAAGGTATTATGGCAGGCGTCATGTTGGCCAATCACATTTAATAGCATGATGAGTAAGACAAATACAAAATAGGACAATATGTAAACTGTGGTAGATGTTGTAATGAGAATTGGAAGATAACTCAGAACAGCAACAATAAACAAGACGCCAATTGCAGCAAGGTCAGCTAGGCTGGCATACACGTGATCGTGCTTAGTTTGCAGATATTCCTGACTTGCTTGTTTTAATGCGGTATGAAATTGTTGTTCGTTAGCATTGGCGAACTTGAGTTCGAATTCGGTGTGATGCATGTGATTCTCATTTGAGGTTATCTTCTTTATATTCAAAGAGTATATCTTTACTCAGTAAACCGTCGTAAACAAATATGAAAGGAGGTGGGAGTTTAGGCTTATTCTGAATCAGATATCATCGAAAAAATTAAATCTCGAAAATTTAAATGCGTTTTTTTGATGAAAATAGTAGAAATTAATATTAATGCGGATAAGAGATTAAATACGAGATATGGATTAATTAAATTGATATGTTGTTTTATGAAGCATTTGGTAATAATACGTATTGCTTACCTACTGAGGTACGGAAACTAGCTACATCCTTGTAGAATAATCCTTTAATATTAAAGTATCAGGGAAAAATGTGTCTGTCTGTAATAAATCATGTAAAAAAAACATTTTAACTTAATACTCATCATTAATAATAAATGATTGTTATCATTTTAGGTGGGTTTATTTTAATTACTCGTTACATTTGTTTAGCCTAAGCTAAATTAGGAGATTACCTATATTAATAATGTGCCAAAATGATGAAGTAGCCACAGGTAAATTATTTTTTGAATTAGGAATGTGACATGAAAAAAATACTGTTAATAATTTTATCAACGCTGATTATTCCAGTATCCGCTCAAACAGGTTATAAATATTATGGTTGTGATAAAAAAATCTATCAATTAGAAAAACAGCTAAAATATGCCAAAATGCACGGTAACCAAAACAGAGTCATGGGGTTAGAGCGTGCTATTTCAAATGTACAAAATAACTGCTATGACCATTATTCCGGAGCCACAGGCCCAACTAAATTAAATCACCGATATAGTTTTACTGAAACGGATCATTTAGAGCAGCAGATAGAAGCGTTACAAGATGAAATTGAGCGTTTAAAAGCCGCAAAAAACTAGCTTAATAAGTAATATTAAAATCAAATATTATTTATAAACGAAAACCGTATTGGATGAATTTAGCGCTATTGCCACTTGTCATCATTATTGTGATATTTACTTTAATTGTTGTTTGGCTATAGCGCATTGAATTAATTAATGAAATAATAAGTTAATGTCGTTATCTTAATACAATATGTCTTCTTATGGTTATTCGTCCTCATCAGCACTGGTTTTTTCGGTTATTCGACTGGCATGGTTCTGTGCTGTCAAAAATAACATTTCGGCTTTCTCTAAATATAATGATATCAATCGTAGCAGTACTCAGTTTTCAATGGTACGAACGATTAGGTATACACTTAACGATTGCCCCTTTTAGCTTACTGGGGATTGCCATCGCAATCTTCCTCGGTTTTCGTAATAATGCCTGTTACAGCCGTTTGATTGAGGCGCGAACGCTTTGGGCTTCGTTATTAATTAATCAAAGAAATATTTTAAGGAATATTAAAGGGTTATTACCTAATGACCAATTAGCCCAAAAGGAGTTTGCGAATCTGTTGATTGCTTTTGGTTGGAGCCTTAAACACGAACTAAGAAAAACCAGTCCAATCATTGACTTGTACCGGTTATTACCTCGAAATATTTTTGATGAGGTTATCCGAAGTCCGTTTCCCACTAGCCGAATATTGTTGCAGATTGGCCTAAAGGTGGGGGAATTACGTGATAAAAAAGTCATCAGCGATGTACTCTTTCAAGCCATTAATAAAGATATTAATGCATTATCGGACGTACTTGGCGGCTGTGAACGTATTTCGAATACGCCGATCCCGTTTGCGTATACGTTAATTTTACAGCGAACAGTCTATCTATTTTGTTCGTTACTTCCTTTTGCATTAGTCGTAGACCTACATTTTATGACGCCATTTGTTTCTGTTTTTATTTCTTATACCTTCCTAGCGTGGGATGCATTAGCAGAAGAACTCGAAGATCCTTTTGGGATTGCTGCAAATGATTTACCGCTTAATGCTATTTGTAATAGTATTGAAGGTAATGCATTGGATATGTTAGATATTCAACCACTTCCCCCTAAGTATCAGCCAGATAAATACTTTAACTTGTTGTAGCGTTAATCTATTTCTTATTGAAGACAGTAGAACGTGATATTCACGTTTTACTGTTTAACCTTTATACCTAATATTATTTTGTATTTTGGGGTCATAAAAATAAGCAATTCTGTACAGATAATCCTATAGATACTATACTCCCCCTATGTATATTAAAGAGGCTTAAATATGCCACATTCCCCAAAGGAAAAAAAAGCAGTCCTTACTCGGGTTAGAAAGCTGAAAGGGCAATTGTTTGCCTTGGAGTCGGCCTTGGAGGATGAAGTTGAATGTGCTGCCATTTTACAACAAATTGCTGCTATTCGCGGTGCAGTTAATGGTTTGATGGCAGGGGTATTAGAAAGTCATTTACGAGAAGGGCTTCAAGAGTCTGCGACAACACAGTTGCAAAAAGACTCAGTAGACGATGCTATCTCATTAATTCGTACCTATTTGCGGTAAATAAAGAAGGAATAACGATGAAATCACGTGCAGCAGTCGCATTTGGCCCAGGTGAGCCATTAAAAATTGTCGAAATTGATGTCATGCCACCAAAAGCTGGGGAAGTGTTAGTCAAAATTAGCCATACGGGTGTTTGCCATACTGATGCATTTACCTTGTCAGGTGATGACCCTGAAGGGTTATTTCCTGTGGTATTAGGGCATGAAGGGGCGGGCGTTGTTGTTGAAGTCGGCGAAGGTGTAACTAGCGTTAGCGTTGGTGACCATGTCATCCCACTTTATACGGCAGAATGTGGAAAATGTGTTTTTTGTGAATCAGGTAAAACAAACTTATGTGTCTCTGTTAGGGAAACACAAGGTAAAGGTGTGATGCCTGATGGGACAACACGTTTTTCTTACAATGGCCAGCCTGTTTACCATTATATGGGTTGTTCAACATTCAGTGAATATACTGTTGTTGCCGAAGTCTCTTTGGCTAAAATTAACCCTCAAGCCAACCATGAAGAAGTGTGTTTATTAGGTTGTGGCGTGACCACGGGTATCGGTGCTGTACATAATACGGCTAAAGTACAAGAAGGTGACTCAGTTGCAGTTTTTGGCCTCGGTGGGATTGGTCTTGCGGTTATTCAAGGGGCAAGGCAAGCAAAGGCTGGCCGTATTATTGCCATTGATACTAACCCGTCTAAGTTTGAACTAGCGCGCCAATTTGGTGCGACAGAATGTATGAATCCTAATGATTTTGATAAGCCGATTCAGCAAGTGTTGATTGAGAAAACCCAGTGGGGAGTTGATCATACCTTTGAATGTATTGGTAATGTTAATGTTATGCGTGCAGCACTTGAAAGTGCACACCGAGGATGGGGCCAATCAATTATCATTGGTGTCGCAGGGGCAGGGCAAGAAATTTCAACTCGTCCATTCCAATTAGTAACAGGGCGGTCATGGCGTGGTACGGCTTTTGGTGGTGTGAAAGGCCGTAGCCAGTTGCCAAAAATGGTTGAAGATGCCATGAAGGGTGATATTGAGCTGTCTCCATTTGTGACGCACACATTGCCATTAGAGCGTATTAATGACGCATTTGATTTAATGCATGAAGGTAAATCAATCCGTACCGTTATTCACTATGATTAAGGAGTCTTTGATGGAGAGAATTGAACGCCATGCGTGTTTTGGGGGCTGGCAGGATGTTTATCAACATCAATCCACTGTGCTCGGCTGTGAAATGAAGTTCGCAGCCTATCTACCACCACAAGCGAAAACAGTCGCCTGCCCGGTGATTTATTGGTTATCAGGATTAACCTGTAATGAGCAAAATTTTATCACTAAGGCGGGAGCCCAACAATTTGCGGCAAAATATGGCGTAATTCTTATTGCACCGGATACCAGCCCTCGCGGTACTGAAGTCGCTGATGACGAGGCCTATGATTTAGGGCAAGGTGCAGGTTTTTATGTGAATGCGCAGCAAGCTCCGTGGCGTAATCATTACAAAATGTATGATTATATTGTGTCTGAGCTACCTGATTTAGTCGAAACACATTTACCTGTATCTGAAAAACGCGCTATTTTTGGCCATTCTATGGGGGGGCACGGCGCTTTAATGATTGGCCTACGTAATACAGGTCGATATTGTAGTTTATCTGCATTTTCTCCGATTGTTGCTCCAACTCAGGTTCCTTGGGGGCAAAAAGCGTTTATGGCTTATTTGGGGGAAGATACGGTTAGTTGGTCTCAATATGACACCGTTGAATTGCTCGAAAAGGCTGAGGCTATTCCACCTATTTTAGTGGATGTCGGTACTGCGGATCCTTTTTACCAAGAGCAACTGAAACCAGAGTTATTTGCGGATATTTGTGATAAAAAACAATTTGAATATTGTTTGAATCTGCGTGATGGGTATGATCACAGTTACTACTTTATTAGTAGTTTCATTGGTGAACATATTGCATTTCATGCACGATATTTAAGCGATAATAACTAAAATATCATAAAGTGAGACCACTAATTGGTTTCACTTTACTATTTCCATTATTTTATCGTAATAATGCTCAAGTCACTATTCGACCACCTCATTGGAGAGCTTGCTAATTGCTTTAATTGCGCTGATTGCGACATCTTTATTTGGGTCATTACATAATTCAAGTAGGCGGTTAATCGTAATATGTTGTTTCAGCTGTATTTTACAATCGCCTAAAGCGGATATAGCGGCTATTTTTACATCATCATTTTTTCTTTTTGTTAAATCAAGTAATGTATTTATGACTTTGTTATCCATTCATTATCCTGCTAATAGGTATTAATAAATGAATTAAAACTCATTTATTTTTTAAGAGGGTAATTTCAATGTTTAAAATGCTACTAGAAGGAGGTATTTATTGATATCAAAAAACACAACTAATTTGAGTGTAGTGTGGCTGAGCTAGCGTATGAATAGGTAGTAGACATTATTACCTATTCATATTTAGTGACTAGAGAGATCGAGAAAGTTAAATAAGTTTAATTAATAAGTTTTAATTTCAAGAAGAGTATTGATAAAAAGATATTGTTTGTATATTAAAAATGGTCGGAGAGTTTACTTAGCGCTTTTATTGCAGACACTGCGACATCTTTATTTGGGTCTTTACAGAGTTCAAGTAAGCGGTTGATTGCATTTTGTTGTTCAACGGTTACTTTATAATCTCCTAAGGCAGAAATAGCTGCAATTTTAACATCATCATTTCCACGATGCGTTAACTCAATTAATGTTTCAATAATATTGTTTTCCATGTAAACCCTTTGAAATACCTGCGCGATGCTTAGGTATTCTAAGTGAAATTACTTGAGATTTATTTTTGAAATTTACGGGTTTATTAACGGATTATATAGATTTTACACTTTTTTGGGCTAATAACTATTTTATTAACTGAAGTGCATCAAGAGAGTAAATACTATTGATGTAAAAACTAACACCATTAAAAGTTATTGATAACATATTAAAATCGGTATGGTTTAATAATTCTTTATTAAGATAAGAATATTAAAGTACTTTACCCTTAAAGTGAGTTGAATAAAGTACTTTTTAGATATTAGTTAATGGCGCAAATAAACATGAGGCGTGTTATTTTCTGGGTGTTGAGTAACACCTAGGTCAGCTTGATACCATTGAGTTAAATTTTCAGTTGTTAAAACTTCAATAGGGGAACCTTGAGCAACAAGTTTCCCATCATGAATTAATAACACTTTATCTGCATATAGCGCGGTTAGGTTCAGGTCATGTAATACACAGCAAACGCCTAACGGTCGTTGACGGGTAAGTTGATGTAGTAGCCGTAAGCTATGTTGTTGGTGGTATAAATCAAGCGCTGAAGTGGGTTCATCAAGAAACAAACAAGCGGGTTGAGCTGTGGGTTGCCATAATTGCGCTAATACTCGAGCCAATTGAACGCGTTGCTGTTCCCCCCCTGAAAGTTGGCGGTAGTCTCGCTGGCGTAGTGATTGGCAACTGGTTTGTGATAAGGCTTCATCGATGGCGGTGTGTTTATGCTCTGAACCGTAGGGGGTTCTCCCCATCGCAACAACATCTTCAACAGTAAAAGCAAATTGTAAGTGGCTATGTTGTTTCATGACGGCACGTTTTCGTGCTAATTCGTTATGATCCCAGTCAACCATCGCTCGGCCTTCAATAAAGCACGTGCCATGAGTTGGGGTGTTATAGCCAGTTAGTAATTTTAATAGGCTGGATTTCCCTGCGCCATTTGGCCCAATGATCGCGACAAATTCACCTTGATCAATAGATAAACTCACATTATCTATCAATGTCTTTTCACTAATTTTATAAGATAAATTTTGTGCTTCTAACAAGAACGGTTTGGTTTGCATATTTAGATCCTCCCTGCAGGCTGTCGCAAAATGAGCCATAAGAAGTAGGGGCCACCAATCAAGCCTGTTAGCAAGCCAACAGGGATTTCAGCAGGTGCAACTGCAGTCCTCGCTACTGTATCAGCGATCAATAATAACCCCGCACCGACGATAGCTGAACCAGGGATGAGCCAACGATGGTCTGGACCGAGTGTCATACGAATAAGATGCGGAACGACGAGACCCACAAAACCAATAACCCCGCTCATCGCAACAGCACAACCGACTAACATAGCGCTGAGGAATAATAAAATAAATTTGGTTCGTTCAACATTAAGCCCAAGGTAATGTGCATCTTCATCCCCTAATTGTAGAATGTTGAGCTTATTTCCCTGCATTAGGCAGATAACACAAATAGGAAGAATAACTGAAGCGGCAATAGTCAGTGACGTCCAGTCAACATTACCGAGTGTGCCCATCATCCATAAACTAAATGTTCTTAGCTGTTGATCATTGCTGATATAACTAAGAACACCGATGAATGACATGCACAGTGCATTGATTGCGATACCCGCGAGAAGTAATTTTGCGAGGTTGCCATTTGATGAACGATTTAAGCTAAAAATAATAAAAGAAACGGTTAGGCTACCAATAAAAGCAGCAGCGACATGGCCATAACCTTGCATCACGGTGGGTAATGAAACAGAGAAAACAATAAATGCGGCAACGGATAAAGCCGCGCCACTACTGATACCGAGTAAGCTAGGATCAGCGAGGGGGTTACGGAATAACCCTTGCATAATGGCGCCAGACACTGCCAAGGCAAGGCCAACTAAGATGGCAATTAACACACGAGGAAGGCGAATATTCAGCCATATTTGCCAATCCGAGTCTGTGGCAGAAGCCTGCCACAGTGCTTTTAATGAAAAGTTCATTGCGCCTGCATTCGACGCGATGAGAACTAAACCACCAAGTGCGAACAATAAAACGATAATCACCAAAAATGGGTTTTTAAAGCGACTCATTGGGATTTTTCTAATGCCTCACGTAGTTGTTGCATGACTTTAGGCGTACCTAAACTGAAGGTGAGCATACCGACATCATCAACAACCAAAAGCGCTTTATTTTTCCCTGCGGGGGTCATTGACATTCCTTGTAAGTTCCACACTTTTTCTATCCCGCCTAATGATTTAACCCCTTCCTGAGTAAAAATGATTAAATCAGGCTGGCTTGATAGCAAACCCTCTTGGGATAAAGGACGGTAGCTGTCGAAGCTGCTCATGGCATTTTTTGCCCCTACCGCGTTAATGACACTGTCTGCCGCAGTGTGCCGTCCTGCCGCTAAAGGCATAACACCACCGTGACTCATGATAAATAAGACTTTTTTATCAATAGGAGCCGTATTTACTTGGCTGAGCTGTTGGTTAAATTGATTAACTAATTGCTTTCCTTGCTCTGTTTTACCGACCACATTAGCGATGGCGGTAATTTTTTCTGGAATGGCTTCTAAACTGGGTTTCCCTGTCACCTTAATAATTTTTACGCCACTTTTTTCGATTTGCGAGAGAGCCATTGAGGGTTTAGCTAACTCACTCGCAAGTACTAAAGTCGGACGCATTGATAACACACCTTCCGCATTAAGCATACGCATATAGCCCACGTCAGGGAGCTTGGTCGCTTGCTCTGGGTGAAGACTGGTGCTGTCACGGGCAACGAGCTGTTCTTGTGCTCCGAGTGCATACACAATTTCAGTCACATCACCACCTAAGGTGACGATACGTTCTGCTGCATAAGAACTAACAGAGATAAACAGCGTTGATAAGATTAGAAGCCATTGTTTCATAATAAGTTACCTAGGTTTAAATGCGTGGTAATGCGGTGACTTGTTGGCGCCATTGCTCTTGCTCTGGAGTCCCTTCCGTACGCTGCCCATACATTTGTGCAATTTGATTTCCTTGGTTATCGAAGACTTCAAGGCTTGTCACATGGCCATCTTGCGTTGGCTTACGTGTAACCCAGCATTCGGCGATACCATTTTCAATCATGTGCAAGGTGAAATCAGGATTGAAAATATTTAGCCACTTTAAGTCTGAACCTTCACTTTGATATGGCATGATTTTTTTGATTTCACCAGTGAAAATTTGCACACATCCGCGGTTGCCCACAAAAATCATAATTTCATTTTGATCTTTGAACGCAGTGTTAATCAGCTGATTGAAGGAATCATTAGGCACTTTCCAAGCCAAATCATCACTGACTGCGGCGAAAACTTGCTGGCGGCTGAGGTTATTTTTCTTCAGGAGAACAAAAAATTGGTGAACATCTGTCATGTTGCGCCATTGTTGTTCTAGCTGTTGTTTTAGCTCTTCACTAACGGGTTGGTTGGTAAATGGAGTGGCTGCTTCATGGATGAGTTCCGGGTTATCTTGGGTGGCATATTTTTCAATCAGTGCTTGCCATGCCGCCATATCCGTTTCATCGGTGGTGTAAACTTTATGTAGTGCATCACCTTGTTTATCAAAGAATTGAATACTATGGCGTTCACCGTGTTTGCTGTCTTCGGTTAACGCAAAAATGGCATCCCAATGACTAAAGAACATCCGTAAATCAAGGGCGCGTGGGTTTAAAATTAAGCCGCCATGTGGGCTAAATGTCGCATTGTCATAACGGCCAACTTGCTCATGAACAACATATTCGTTGCGTGTAATCGCTTTCACTTTTCCAACAGTGGCTAATTCTGTCAATAAAGTGGGGGCGTCGACGTTTAAACGAACAGCTTTGTCGTGACCAACACGACTATGCAGCAGTTGAGCTTCAGATACATTTAAATAGGCGGCGAGATCGCGAGCGTATTTGGCTTTGTTCTCTGTTTTTGCTTGTTGGTAACGCTCGTAAAGTGCTGAATTCACGTTTATCTCCTTAATATTGTGTGAATTACCATTGGAAGCTGACAAGCAGCTTGGCATTACGTCCATCTTGAGGAATGCCTTGTGATGAGTAGTATTCTTTATCAAATGCATTACCTAATACGACACTGGTTCCTAACCCTTTGAGCTGCCCGTCACCTTGGTAGCTGACGTAGAAGTCATGTACGGCATAGCCCGCTTGAGGGGTGGCTTTAGTGGCTTTATTGAAGTCAGTATGGCGCGTAAACTCGCCTAACCAGCCCACTGAAAAACCGCTATTGGCAACAGGAATAGAGAGGTTACTGGTGAATGACTCTGGTTTGATGGAAGTGATTGATTCACCGTTATATTCGTTTTTGCCCGTGGTACGGTTATAGGCTAAGTTCCATCTGAAATAGTCTGTTTTATAATCCAAAGATGCATCTACGCCCCAAATTTTGGCGCGTTTTGTATTGATTGATGTGGTGTAATTGTTTTCTGGATTTCTAAAATCAGGCTCAGGGGTGACATAGGTATTGATATAGTCTTTGGCTTTGGTATCAAAGTAGCTGGCTTTGAATTGCAGGTTGTCTCTTTCCATTAATAAGTCATTGAAACGCAGGCCAAATCCATATTCCGCAGTACGGGTGCTTTCAGGTTTTAAATTTGGATTTGGACGCCATTTATTAAAGATTGGCCCTATTGGGAAATGGACTTCATCGTTGTACATCTCCATCATGGTTGGCGCGCGGAAGGCTTCAGAGTACGATGCAAACAACATTGACCACTCTGTTGGTGTGATGCTGACCGCCCCTTTAGATGACCATTTGCCTTCTTTGGTTTCATCATTACCTTTGGCTTTCGATTTGTAATGGTCATAGCGCGTGCCGACAATAAATGAAACAGGCAAATCTTTTAGGCTAATTTCATCTTGTAAAAATCCAGATGCAAAGGTGATTTCTGCATCAGGGAACTGGGTTGTGTTGGCATAAGGTGTCTGTTTTTGCTGATAAGCTTCACTGCCATACGTTAAGTTATGGGCAGCGAGAGGGAAATCATAGAAATTGGTTTTGTTATCAACCTTCATCCCATAAGTTTTCTGTGTCCTGCCCTCGTAAGGGGTGCCTTGACCTTTAGCCGTAATATTGACCTCAGAATAATAGGGTGTCACTGTCAGGTTAAGCCAATCTTGCGAAGATGGCTTTAAGTTGTAAGTGGCTTGCGCATCGCGTTGACGCGTTGTGCGGTTCACTTTTAAGTTTTTACTGGTACTGGTGATTTGTTGTGGGTTTTTCGGCTCATTGGCATCATTATTATAATAACGCACTTGGCCTGAAAGCTTTTGTGCATCATCGATTTGCCATGTTCCTTTTGCCAGCAGGTTACCAATGGTTTCCTTGTTTTTCATGTCATCGCCATTACTCATGCGGACATTACCGGTTTCTTTCGTGACAAAGCTGAATAGCCCATCAAGGTTATCACTACGGCCAAACGCAGTGCCGCCGAAACCGAAGCTATGATCGCCAGTAGCGGCTTCGGTAAAGACACGGAAACCGTGGTCTTGGCCTTCACGTAATAAGTCTTTGGCATCAACGGTTTCCCAAGCAATCACACCGCCCATGGCACCACTGCCGTAGAGTAGGGCAGAAGGGCCACGGATAATTTCAACTTGCTTAATCAGAGCAGGGTCGATAAAGGTGCCATTGACATGGCCTGTATCTGTGCCTTGGCGAATACCATCCACTAAGGTCAAAATGCCGCGTCGATCAAACCCGCGCATATAAATATCTTGCCCATTTGCACGGCTGGTACCGGTGACACCAATCCCGGGAACTTTACGTAAAATGTCATTGACAGTGCTGGCCGTTTGCGTTTCAGGTGAATTATTTTTGATCACCGTGACCATCATCGGGGTTTCGAAGCTGTCACGTTCGCTACCTGTCGCATAGACAGTCATCACATCATGATGATTTTTTTTTGGTGATGGTTCTGTTGTTTGTGCTTGAGCACTTGCTATCACGCCTAAGATGGCACTGGTTAGGACTGACATTCGCAAAACAGGGGACATAATTGTGATACTCCATATAGTTTTTATCTGTATTAAGCAGAGTGAATTCGTATTAATTGATAGCGATGTATTGGTCTGGAGGACCTGAATTCGGTATGACACAGGAAAAATTGCATGTAAGCGGTGTCTGAACATAGCAAGAGGAGTAAACAACTAATGAAGGTATAAAGCTGAGGTAATAGTCAGTAACTGGTTGGTGTTCAGCAGGACTATTTGGGATGCGGCACATTAACGCTACCGCTGCGCGATAGTCAGGTATCGAGTGGCTATCCTTGCTGATTCGATATTTAGTGGCACAAATGTGAAATACAGACGTCAGTTTAAACTCCATAAGAAACCTTTTCCTATGTTTAGATTAAGCTGGCTGCCTGGATAATTGACCTAGGTGGCTTGCGAATTAAGTTTTGGTGCGACTTACTTTGGGTACGGTTTTACTTAGTTAAGATCAACTTACCTGTACGCGTTTGTCTCAATTGATAAAGTTCGCCATTATGTTGAATTGAGACCTTACCGGCAGGGCCCAATAATTGTTGGCTTTCTATCACGTCAGTTTTAACGGTTTGTTTTGCCGTTTCGACGGTATTTTCTGCAACTGGGGCTGTCATATTATTTACCATACTAAGTTTGTTGATAATCGAAATGATATTGATAATGATTATCTTTAGAATGATTGCTAATATCAAGCAATTTTCACAATCAAACAACAAAAGAGCCACAAACAACTAAGTTAGTACGAAAAAACAGCATGAATCTAGTGGAAGCCCACTGACAAGGCTATAATTGAATTTCTCCATTCATTGCATGGGTGAATAAAATGAAAATATTACTGTTAGGCGCGACAGGGCTTGTGGGAAGTCATGTTTTATCCTTGGCTCTTGCAGACTCTCGTGTGACTCAGGTGATAGCACCAACACGACATGCATTAGCAGAACATGAGAAATTACAAGCACCTATTGTAGATTTTAATCATCTGCCTGATGAGGCTGCATTATGGGAAGTCGATGCTGTGATTTGCGCGCTCGGCTCAACCCTCAAAGCCGCTGGTTCAAAGGCGGCATTTCGTCAAGTGGACTACACCTATCCTTTAACCTGTGCAAGGCTAGCCAAAAAATGGGGCTGCCCGACATTTGTATTGACTTCTGCTTTGGGGTCAAACGCTAAGTCACCTTTTTTCTATAGTCGAGTGAAAGGGCAGCTTGAACAAGATTTAATGTCACTGGGTTTTGATTCTTTAACTTTAGTTCGCCCGAATGTGATTAGTGGTGAGCGTGAGCATACGCGTTTGGGTGAAGTCGTTGTGATCCGTATTATTTCCTGTCTATCATCTATATTGCCCGCGAGCTGCCAAGTTAGCCCCGCAACAAATATTGCGAAAGCATTATTTGAGGCTGCAATAAATCCCACTAAAGGGGTTCATGTTATTTCATCTAAACAGCTTATATAGCACTGGCTAGTTCATTTTTGTTGGTTATGTTGTTTTTTTGTTTCACACACAAAAGCTTCAATTTTATGATGCCTGAAATGCTAACCGATTTAGGAATTACAAAAGTTAATATAGGGTTGGTAAACATACTGATTGATGACAAACATATTATGTTTGGCGGCAAGTCTAATAGTTTATTGAAAATAAACTAGGAAAATCAATTTATTGATTTTTGGCTGATGACACAAAATGGGAAAAACCACGTTTTATCCCGCTTTGTCAACAACCTAAAGCCCACAAATGTGGGCTTTTACTCTTCGAAGGTTACCCCTGAATCTGTGCTAATGAACCGTATAAATCATAAAGTGTTTCATATTCATCTTGCTGATAAAATCGAATTTTATCCCAACAAAATTGCTTAGCGACTTCCACGGTAAAGCGTGTGGCATCGATTAACTCACTTTCATAACTTGCACCTGTTTCACTACCGGGGACAATCGATTTAGCCGTAATGGCAAGGCCAACAACAGGTGCCTGTGTTGCAATATGCGGTTGCATTATAGAATTAAAGTGATAAACACCGTTATCATAAGGAGAAATATCTTGTGTGGTGATAGGAAACGTCTTTGCCACATCTCCTGTTGCATACTCCAGTAAGCGAACTAAATCAGGTGCGACGCGTAAAATATAGCCTTGCATAGCCGTGGGAGAAATCGCAATCCCTCGGTGCTTAATGATGTTGTTTCCCTTTGATGTATCGATGGATAAAATAGCATCCATCTGTTTATCGACTTCATATTGGTTCATGGTATTAGATGAAACTGGCATCCCCATAAAATCGACAGGGTCATGAGGAGTAATCGAAACATGCGTGGCGATATGAGAGCTAATTATTACGTCCCCTTTGAGGCTCTGTCCCTTTGCCGCCATATCCAACAATTTCATCGCGCTGGCAAAAGCGACAATTGACCCATCAGCATCAGAAACTATTCCAATACGATTCGGTTGTGCCTGTTGTGCACCTAAACGACCGATAATGCCTAAAGTCGGGTAAGTGCCTCCACGGTGTTTGCCCTCAGAGCCTGGGATTAATACTTTTATAAAATGGCATAACTGACTTGTATCCTCTGGGGATTCATAAGGAATAGAAGTAACAGTGATGATGGCATCATTTGAGCCAACAGAATGAAGTAGCGCTGCCATTTTTTCGCCATCAACATCAGGGGTGTCTAATAAGTCATAAACTTGGCTTAGATAATTCAAAGACATTATTGCACTCCTTTAATAATATTTAATTTGAATGGCTTGTTGGTAGCAATTTCTTCAATCTTATTAGGTCCTCGTAACCATAGGGCATTTTGCTCACCTAAAATGGTGCCATGGCCGTTTTCAATAAATAATGCAGTTCCTTCATATAGTGCGATCAATTCTTCCATGGGGTTAATCGTTAAAAACTCATTTAATCTCTCTTCACGACTTTCCCCATTATAACCAATTGGTTTACCAGAAATAAAATGCGGGTTAATTTGAAATGGGCAAATATTCAGCGCACTAAATGTAGGGGGTTGGACAATTGGCATATCATTGGTGGTGCGAATACTCGGTGTTGCAACATTACTGCCTGCACTCCATCCCATATAGGGAATGCTTTCATATTTAACTCGTTGTGAAATCAGCTCCACTATGTTGGCATCATATAGGCGTTTTAATAAGGCAAAGGTATTTCCGCCGCCAATAGCAATCGCTTGTGCTTGTTTAACTGCCGCAACAGGGTCGCTAAAGTGATGAATTGATGTTAATTCATAACCTAAAGCATTAAATACTGGTTTTACAATTGCTTCAAAATCATCAAAACTGAATGTAACTGCGGCATAAGGAATAAATAGAATATTTTGTTTTTCATGTTGTAATAAACGATGGATTTGTTCGCCCGCATGTTGTAAATAATTCATATTCCCCATACGTGAACTACTCATTAATAACGCATTAGTCATTGCTATATTCCTTTTTGATTTTTTTTATTGAATTAATTAATAAATCGATTTCTTTTCCACTATTAAAATAATGAAGTGATAAGCGGGCCATTTTTTCTATTTGATAGAACTTTAAAATAGCGGTTGCCATAAAGTGACCTGATTCAATAATGATATTTTTAGCTTCTAATTTTTGCATTAATACATCAGAGGGGATTCCGTTAATATTAAATGGAATTATTCCTATTCGCTGGTGGCTATTATTAGGGCCATAAATTTCGACACCAGAAAGTTGAGATAATTGCTGCATCGCATATTGAGTGAGTGTTTGGTTGCGAGTCTCAATTTGTTCAATACCGATATTTACAGCATAGTCTAAAGCCGAATCTAAACTAATAATGGCCGGAACATTTGGGCAGCCCGCTTCAAAGCGTTTTGCTGTTTGAGGCAGAATAACGTCTCCTGTTTGTGGGTCAATTGAGCTATTCCACCAACCGACCAGTGTGGGGGTTAATGATGGTACCAATGATTCACGAACAAACAGAATTCCACTGCCTTCTATCGCTCTTAACCCTTTTCGGCCACATGATGACATAAAGTCACATTGCCATTTTTGAACATTAACGTTATACATTCCAATGGCTTGTGAAGCACTAATATGGCTAAGTACACCATGCTTTCTGGCTATATCACAAATAGCCTGCACAGGTTGAATTACCCCAGTTATGTTAGATAGCGCAACGAAACTGATGAGCTTTGTCTTAGAGGTTATCGCTTGCTCGATAGATTCAGGTGAAAGGACACCATAGCTATCCGCACTCACCTTAATAATTTTTATTCCTTTTTCATGCGCTAACAGTTGCCAAATTGCAATATTGCTGAGCATCTCAGTATCCGGAATTATCACTTCATCGCCAGCTTGCCAAGAAATACCTCTAGCAATCAAGCTGATAGATTCTGTGCCATTTTTAGTAAATGCAATTTCACTGGGCTTTGCACCGATAAATGCGGCCAATTTTTGTCGACAAATTTCAACTTGCTCATAGGTTTGCTTGCGGAAGCTCGGTAAATAAGTCCCTTGCTCTGCGGTTTTATCAAGATAGCGCTTTACTGCGTCTATTATCGGTTTTGGCGGTGGCGCAGCGGCTCCCGTATCAAAATAAGCGTAATGTTGTGAAACTAGAGTGTCTTTTTGCACTTGCGACCAGATATTCGTCATTATTATTCCCTATAAAGTTATTTAGCCCAGAAGGAAAGCAGTTTCGCTTTGAGGGTTGGCAGGAATGCTTTAGCCGTGGAGTAAAGAGCATCGCCAGCAATAAGCCCACCAGCGAAAGTTGAAATTTTATCGGAACTGATATTGAAGAAACGCTCAATGATAATTCGAACCGCGAGTGCAGTAAGAACCGTCCAACCTGCAATAGGGTAGTTAATCATCAAGCCAGTTGAGAAGAGTACGCCAATCTGGTTTTTAGCACCGCCAATTAACTGAATGATGGCACCCGGTATGGCCCACAATAACAACATCATTGCCACATTTGAGGAGCTTCCTGCTTGGATCGTAGCAGCATAAAGCCTTGATGCAGGAACGATTTTGTCTTGTTCGAAATAAAAATCGTAGGTAAGTGCAACCACCACCAAGGCGCAGCAAAAACCGATAATAGCGGCAAAATATTGTTGTTTTCTCCCATAATGTTCTGCAGATTGGTTTTTACCATAACCGCGGATCATAAACCCCGTTTTTAGGTCAAAACCCATATCGGCAAAAGCAGGGCCTGTCGCGGCACAAAACCCAACTAAAACGGCCAATGCTTCGGGGGGAAACCCCAGTAAAATACCAATCATCAATGAGATAAGAGCTGCTGCAGTTGCAGGAAACCAGCCAGAATGCATCGCAGCCATACCTACAATCATCTCTTGGATTAAAGCGGCTAAGGTCGCAAAAATGAGGAATCCAATAAGTTGTGGCAATGTCATAGTGACAAATATTTGACTAATAAATGTGAGTGCTAATGCGGTTAAAAAGTAGAACGTTGCCCCTTTGATTAAGGTTGACTTGATACGTTTGCTACTTTGGCGTAATTCATCACTATCTTCGCTTTGTTGCTGACTATCTTTCTTGTTGCGAAATACAATGGCTCCGATTTGGATTAATGCGACGATACCTGCACCAATCATCACACCGTGTGGGACATAGTTTTCATATAAATTATAAGTAATTAGCCCTGACTCAGAAAAACCGCGAATGAGAAGTCCAACAGCAAACATGAATAACGCGAAAATACTGCCAATCAACGCGATCCCTGCGGATGCCATTGGGATACCAAAACCTGCACCGATGGCTCCAGCAGCAAAGCCTGTCAGCAATGCGCCAAGCCGCTTTCCACCTTTATTTCCTGCCCACAAAGTTTCTGCTGTGGCAACACCGGCAGGCCAAGATGCACTGGCAGGATAGGCGCGGGTATTAAACAAGCCATATAAAATCGTGCCATCAATGATAATCGCAACGAAAGCTCCAGCCATCATCGGATAAATTAATTCAGGCATACTCAATACCCAAGGCACACCAATGGCTACTATTAAACCATTTGCTGCAGCAAAGGTTGCTGCAGAGATGCTAGTTTGAATTAAATTTTGCGCATCGATAAATTTAAATGATGCAAAAATAGAAAGTGGGACACGAGATAATAAAATGGCGAGAACAGCACCGATAATTGATGTGTTTGCGGAGATACCTAGTGTGACAATAATCTGAATACCAATAATAGCACCAACAAAAGATAATATAATTATTGCGATGAGTAATGCTGGAGAAAAAATAGATACACGTACCTCAGTATCATTTTTATCATGAGATATATTCATAGAGTTACCTATTTTATTTTAATAATTAATAACTGCTTTTTATCTTATTATTTCACCATGGATTTAAAATATGGTAGATAATTTACTGGCTGTGGATTTTAATAATGGATAATACTCGGTTAAATTTTTACTTTGGCTTGATGCTGCAATGCATAACGAGCCTAATACCCCTTTTTCAAAAGAAAATATAGGAACGGATAACCCTTGTGTTCCTGCTAAATAAGCTTCTTTTGAATATGCATATCCTTCTTCAGCATAGAGACTTAATTGCTTTTTTAATAAGGTGTTATTTTGCAAATTATGTTTAGAAAGATATTCATCAATATATGAAATATCCATTGAGCTTAAAATGATTTGTGTAAATGGGGCTTCATGCAAGCTCAACGCTTCTCCTTCTTTAGATGTAAAGCGGATAAGATGGTCACTTTCTAAAATGAAATTACAAATAGCGATATCATTGTAACGGCGATAAATAAATATGGTTTCATGTGTTTTATCAGCGAGAGGGCGTAAGTAGTCACTCGCTAATTGTGAAAACTGGCGTGTGTTATTGGCTAAATGACCGATTTCAATACACCGCAAGCCTAATAAATATTCTTTATTTTTATTTTTTTGTAAGAAACCTTGCTCTTCTAGAATATTAAAACCCCGCTGTACGACGGAAGGGCTCTTATCAAGATGACGAGCTAACTCACGTACTCCCCATATGGGCTTGTTGATTGAAAAGTAATCTAACAAGGTTAATACGAAACCAGCAGATTGTAGTCGGTTATTCATAGCTTCCCCTGTTTATAATTAGTTGAATTAGCACTATTGTTATATTTTTGTTCCTTATGCGGGAACAGTGTGCCGTTTGGTAATACAAACATATTTAGATGAAACAATATGCAAAGTAAATGATTTGTTGCATCTGTGTTAAGTAGGTCACTAAAACAGTTCTTATCATTTATCTTTTTTTTCTTGCTTTCTCTATAACCATTTGAAGTTAATCTATTTTTTTTAGTCTTTAGCTGTTCCTACTAGCGAAACAATCAAAAGGACGGAAATGGATAAATGAGTTATTGGTGAAAACAGGAGAATTTGTTTACCTTGAATGATCTTTTCCTGATGCGATTTATTTATGTGAGAAATAGATTATTTTATATTTTTGTGTAAACGTTTACACTAAGTCGAGGTTGATCACAGAATCTTATCTAAACTCGTTGTTATACTTGGTAGCAATGACAAGTTGGAAGACAGAATGCAATTTAAGCAGTATTGGGGGAAGAGAGATGCAACAGGTTGAAATTCTCGTTACAGGCGGGCTCGGGTATATCGGTAGTCATACTTGTGTTCAATTGATAAAGGCTGGGCTATCACCAGTTATTATTGATAATTTGTGTAATGCAAAGCTAGAAGTGCTTAATCGTATTGAAAGATTAACCGGTATGCGCCCAGTATTTTATCAGTGTGATGTTCGAAATGAGCAACAGCTAGCCCACATTTTTTCTTCTCATCAATTTCATTCAGTTATTCATTTTGCAGGGCTAAAAGCGGTTGGTGAATCAGTAGAAAACCCCCTTAAATACTATGATGTTAATTTCAATGGGACATTGGTATTAATGCGCTGTATGCAGGAAGCGAACGTGAAAAGTTTGATTTTTAGTTCGTCAGCAACAGTATATGGCGAGCCCAGTCGTTTACCTATCACCGAAGAGTTCCCAACGGGTAATACGCAAAGCCCTTATGGCACCAGCAAGTATATGGTTGAGCGTTGTTTATCTGATTTATTTCACTCAGACCCGTCATGGTCATTAACATTATTACGTTATTTCAACCCAGTAGGTGCTCATCCATCGGGTTTGATGGGAGAAGACCCACAAGGGATCCCCAATAATTTAACACCTTATATTACCCAAGTTGCAGTAGGGAAAAGAGAAAAATTGGTGATTTATGGAAACGATTACCCTACGGTGGATGGGACGGGGGTTCGGGATTATATTCATGTCATGGATTTAGCTGATGGCCATGTTGCTGCTCTACAAAAGGTTGGTAATCAAGCAGGGTTACATTGCTACAATTTGGGTACGGGGAACGGCACCAGTGTTTTGCAAATGTTACATGCATTTGAAAAAGCAGTTGGAAAAGCCATTCCTTATGTGATTGAACCACGTCGTGCTGGGGATATTGCGGAATACTGGTCAACACCAGAAAAAGCGCACCATGAACTAGGATGGCAAGCGGAGCGAACTCTTGAGGATATGGCGACTGACAGTTGGCGCTGGCAATCAAATAATCCCAATGGTTATGAAGTTTAGGAGATGCATGAGATGAATATTTTGCCTTTTAACCCTTCGGATTGCCCTCATCGTCGCTATAATCCATTAACGGGCCAATGGGTGTTAGTGTCTCCCCATCGAGCAAAACGCCCGTGGAGCGGTAAAGATGAAAAGTCATCAATAGAAGATTTACCTCAGTATGATGCACACTGCTTTCTTTGCCCAGGTAATACAAGGGTTTCAGGGGAGGTCAATCCTAACTACCAAGGGACTTATGTATTCCAAAATGACCATGGTGCATTATTAGCACAACCCTGTGCCCAACCAGATAATCAATCTGAGTTGTTTCAATCACAATCGGTGAGTGGTGTTAGCCGAGTGATCTGTTTCTCTCCTGATCACAGTAAAACACTGCCAGAGCTGTCTGTGCCTGAACTTGAAGGCGTTATCGAAACATGGCAGCAACAAATCGCCGAATTAAGTGAACACTATGCTTGGATTCAAGTTTTTGAAAATAAAGGAGAAATAATGGGGTGCTCTCAACCTCATCCTCATGGACAAATTTGGGCTAGTGATTTTTTACCCAATGAAATTGCACGTAAGGACCACTTTCTCGCGCAATATTATCAACGTCATGACCGTAATTTATTAATTGATTATATTAAAGCAGAACAACAAGATGGCTCACGGATTGTTGTTGAAACTCAAGAGTGGATTGCACTTGTCCCTTATTGGGCGGCTTGGCCATTTGAGACGCTGTTACTACCAAAACAACATATTCGCCGCATGGATGAAATGAATGAAGTCATTCGCGCAGACCTTGCTATAGCGCTAAAAAAACTCACAAGTCGCTACGATAACCTATTTCATTGCTCTTTCCCTTATTCAATGGGATGGCACTTTGCGCCTTTTATGAATGAAAGCCAAAGTATCGAACATTGGCAATTACATGCTTTATTTTATCCACCATTACTGCGCTCAGCGACGGTGAAAAAATTCATGGTGGGGTATGAAATGTTAGCTGAAACTCAGCGAGACCTGACACCAGAACAGGCCGCACAACGTTTACGTGATGTGAGTGACTGCCATTATAAACAAAGTCAAACTACTAAATAATTCATCAAATTATAATTAACTTAGCTGTTTGCTGGGTTAACCAAATTACGCATTAAGGATAATTAAAAATGGAAACGTTAAAGCAAACTGTTGCCTCGTCGTTTGAAAAAACCTTTGGTTATCAACCTGAAATTTATGTTCAAGCGCCGGGGCGAGTGAATATTATCGGTGAACATACGGATTATAATGATGGCTTTGTTTTGCCTTGTGCGATTGATTACCAAACGATGACCGCAGCGGCTAAACGTGATGATCGTATCATCCGAGTCGTTGCGGCTGACTACCATAATGAATGTGACGAATTCAGTTTGGATAGCGAAATTGCATTTTTGCCTGAAAAAATGTGGGCAAACTATATTCGCGGTGTCGTGAAGTTTCTCTTACAAAAAGGGCTTTTATTCAATGGTTGCGATATTGCAGTCAGTGGTAATGTGCCGCAAGGCGCGGGGTTAAGTTCTTCAGCCTCACTCGAAGTTGTGATTGGACAAACACTTAAGGCTTTGTATCAATTAGATATTAGCCAGCAAGATATCGCGCTTAATGGCCAACAAGCTGAGAACCAATTTGTTGGTTGTAACTGCGGTATTATGGACCAACTGATTTCAGCGTGTGGTGATGAAGGCCATGCTCTATTGATTGATTGCCGCAGTTTGGCCCTATTTCCTATTTCCATACCTGATGATCTGGTTGTGATGATTATCAATTCAAACAAGCAACGAGGCTTAGTTGGGAGTGAATACAATACACGCCGCCAACAATGTGAAGAAGCTGCCAATTTGTTTGGAGTGAAAGCGTTGCGCGATGTCACATTTGATGATTTTTTGCAGCAGCAACACCAGTTATCTCCTGTCGTTGCCAAGCGAGCCAAACACGTGATCAGTGAGAACGAGCGTACTTTGGCGGCAGCAAAAGCATTAACGCAAAATGATTTATTGCAACTAAGCGAATTAATGGCGCAGTCACATATTTCCATGCGTGATGATTTTGAAATCACAGTTAAAGAAATTGATACTTTAGTGGATATCGTTAAGTCCGTTTTAGGTGTTCAAGGTGGGGTACGTATGACCGGAGGGGGCTTTGGCGGCTGTGTGGTTGCACTGATGCAGCAGCAATGTGTTCAACCAGTGATTGACGCGGTAGAAGCGCAATACCAGAAAGCGACAGGTTTACAAGCCGATATTTATGTATGCCAACCTAGCTCAGGTGCGAGTGTGGTAAGTTAAAACCAAATTAATAAATTGAAAAAAGTTGATATAACATGCTGTTTAATCAAGAAAAAAATCAGACGCCCAAAGTCGTAGAGTTAACCAATAAAAATGACATGAAAATTGTCCTGACAAGTTTAGGGGCAAGCTGGGTAAGTTGTATTTTGCCGCTAATACATGGGAGACGAGATGTTGTTCTAGGTTCACCAAATATGGATAAACAAAAGGAACAAGACGTGTATTTGGGCGCGACAGTCGGGCGCGTAGCTAACCGTATAGCGAATGCACGTTTTTCTATTCATGGTGAAAATTATTCAGTGTCAGCCAATCAAGAGCCGCATTGTTTACATGGTGGGCAGGACAATTTTAGTTATCGGATTTGGGCCATATCACAGCCTAGTACTCAACAGGCTATTTTTTCACTCATTTCACCCGACGGTGACCAAGGTTTTCCCGGGGAATTGAAAGTTGAGGTAAGTTATGAATTAACGGATGAAAATCAAGTGATTATCCGTTATAAGCACCAAGCTACAAAGGCCTGTCCTGTAAACCTAACCAACCATACTTATTTTAATTTGGCGGGTGAAGGTAGTGAAAAGACAGCGCTAGATCATGCTCTTACGATTTACAGTGACTGTTATTTACCCACAGATAAAGCAGGGATCCCTAGCGGAGAGTGGCGTAATGTCACTGGTAGTTATTTTGATTTTCGCCAAAGCAAACTCATTGGCCGTGACTTTCTACAAGATCACGACCAAATTTCTGCTGGGGGATATGACCACACTTTTATGCTAGATGCAGCCCGTATTGATGGGCGGCAAACGGTGGCATCGTTGAGTGCTCCTGAGGGAGACGTAAAGATGAATATTTCTACAACGATGCCCTCTATGCAGTTGTATACAGGGAATTATTTAGTTTCAGTTGCGGGTAAAACTAAATCTTATACGCCTTTTTCTGGGGTTGCATTTGAAACACAGTTTCCACCTGATGCTGTTAATCATCCTGAATGGGGAGAACGATACAGCCCGATTTCACAGCCTAATCAAATTTATTGTAGTGAAACCTGCTATCAATTTATTTTCTAAATCTATATATGATTAACACCGCATCTAAGCGGTGTTTTCTTTTTTGCACGATAAACCCATTATTTTACTTTAAATAATTTTAATATGCGTTATGCCATTGTTTTTAATTCTAGCTCATTGTTTAATAAGCCATCCTAATTGTAGAGGTGCACAATGGCGACAATCAAAGATGTGGCAAAAGAAGCCGGTGTTTCGGTTGCAACTGTTTCTCGAGTGATTAACCAATCACCGAAGGCAAGCCAAGCTTCTATTGCATCAGTAAAGAGTGCAATGAATAAGCTAGGTTATCGTCCCAATGCCGCTGCGCGAGCTCTTGTGAACCAAAGTTCAAATACCATTGGGGTGTTAGTTAACGATGTTTCCGACCCTTTTTTTGGCGTTATGGTCAAAGCCGTTGATGCCGTAGCGCATAAAAATGGTAAACATATTCTGATTTGTAATGGTTACCATAATGCCAAGGAAGAGCGCCAATCGATTGAGTTGTTGATTAACAACCGCTGTGATGCTTTGGTTATCCACTCTAAAGCCCTGGATGATGCTGAACTGCTTCAATATGCAAAAGAAGTCCCAAGTATGGTACTGATCAACCGCCATATTGATGAAATTGCAACCCGTTGTATTTCTTTAAATAACTACAAGGGCGCATATTTAGCGACAGAACATCTTATTCGACATGGGCACACTAAAATTGCGTACATTTCATCAAATCACCAAATTGAGGATGCGGTACAGCGTTTACAGGGTTATCGAGATGCGTTAAAAAATAATGGTATTCAACTGTCTGATAGTTATATTGAATATGGCGCTCCTTATGGGGAAGGTGGGGAGCAAGCGATGACTAACTTACTGATAAAATCACTCGAAATCACAGCGGTCGTGGGTTACAACGATTTTATGGCCGCGGGAGCCATCGCGGTATTAGATGAAAATGAAATTCACTCACCAGAACAGGTCTCGGTTATTGGTTTTGATGATGTGTTGATTGCCCGCTACATCCATCCACGCTTAACAACAATTCGTTATCCTATCCAAATGATGGCAGAAAAAGCCACACAACTAGCACTTTCTTTAGCGAGAGGGGAAAAAACGACAGGTGAAAGTTTGATTTACTCTCCGACATTGGTTCAACGTAATTCAGTTAGACCTTTGCACGCCTAAGTATTTTATAGGCCATAGCGTTACGAAAATAAGTGTAAACGTTTTCATTAATATTTGATGAACTTCACGAATTTATTAAAATATAGATTACTTCCTGGTACCTTCTCTTCTATCACCTATGAAAATTTACATTAATTTCTGCTATTTAGTCCATTAAGTTAATTCTTTAGAGGATATTGTGAAAATATGTGATTCATCTAACGGTGATATTTCGTGGTAACGTTTACACTTGCTTTGTTATCACTTGGCGAAGGAATTTGATTATGCAAACTGAAGGGGTTGGGTTAAGCACATTAGATTACGGAATATTCATTCTGTATGTGCTTGTCATTATTAGTGTTGGTCTTTGGGTTTCTCGAGATAAAAAAGGACAAAAGAAAGGTACAAAAGACTATTTTCTAGCAGGAAAAACATTACCTTGGTGGGCTATTGGTTCTTCACTGATTGCGGCAAATATATCAGCAGAGCAATTTATTGGTATGTCGGGCTCTGGTTTTTCAATAGGTTTGGCTATCGCATCCTATGAATGGATGGCAGCACTAACACTGATCATTGTCGCAAAATACTTCATGCCCGTGTTTATTGATAAAGGTATTTTTACCATTCCAGAGTTTGTTGAAAAACGTTTCAATAAAACGTTAAAAACGATCTTAGCCGTGTTCTGGTTGGCATTATTTATCTTTGTTAATTTAACTTCAGTTCTCTATTTAGGGTCGTTAGCATTACAAACAATCCTAGGTATTCCAATGCATTATGCTATTTTCGGCTTAGCATTATTTGCAGTGATTTACTCTCTTTATGGCGGGCTATCTGCGGTTGCGTGGACGGATGTTGTACAAGTTTTCTTCTTAATTTTAGGCGGCTTTTTAACCACGATAATGGCGGTGAGCTATATTGGCGGTGATGCGGGGTTATTCGCAGGTATGAGCCGTATGGCAAGTGAAGCGCCTGCGCATTTTGAAATGATTTTAAGCCAAGACAATCCTCAGTTTAGCAATTTACCCGGTATTGCAGTGTTAATTGGCGGTTTATGGGTTGCTAATTTATATTACTGGGGCTTCAACCAATATATTATTCAACGTGCATTAGCCGCTAAGTCTATTAATGAAGCGCAAAAAGGCTTGGTTTTCGCAGCATTTCTCAAACTTATTGTCCCAATCCTTGTTGTCGTACCGGGTATTGCGGCATTTGTGATAGTTTCTGACCCTGCATTACTGGCGGGATTAGGAACGATGGCACAAGAACATATGCCAACATTGGCCCAAGCGGACAAAGCTTACCCATGGTTAACACAATTCTTACCCGTAGGCGCTAAAGGGGTTGTGTTTGCGGCATTAGCTGCGGCTATCGTTTCTTCTTTAGCTTCCATGTTGAACTCAGTGGCAACTATTTTCACCATGGATATCTACAAAGAATACATTGCTCCATCAACCGCGGACCATAAATTAGTGAATGTCGGGCGGATTAGTGCAGTTGTTGCGTTAATCGTCGCATGCTTCATCGCCCCATTACTGGGTAACATTGGACAAGCTTTCCAATATATTCAGGAATATACCGGGTTAGTTAGCCCAGGTATCTTAGCGGTATTCTTATTAGGTCTATTTTGGAAGAAAACCAATGCGAAAGGCGCGATTATCGGTGTGCTGCTCTCAATTCCGTTTGCATTATTCTTAAAACTAATGCCGTTAGGTATGCCATTCCTTGACCAAATGATGTACACCTTCTTCTTTACTGCGGTAGTGATTGGTTTAATTAGCCTGACAACGGCAAAAGAAGATGACTGTGAAGGGGCTATTATCCTAACGTCGGAGACCTTTAAAACATCGACAGGCTTCAATATCGCATCATACGCAATTATGGTTATCTTATGTGTGCTATATGCGCTGTTCTGGTAATCCAAAACTTCTAACAAGCTGATAAGTAAAATGATAGCACGAGGCGGGAAAGGTCATTCCCGCCTTATTTTTTGCGTTTGTTAACTTAAATAATGACCTAATATTCGCATCGAGATCATTTTCGTTATTCTTGACTAATAATCTCCCTTCCTTATGCATGGTTAATTGTGTTTAATTTTATTTTTTTAATAACTATTTGTTATAAGCAAATATGCCAAATTGATTTTAATTTGACTTATTTTTAGGAATAATACTGAGACTTATTATTATTATCATTGGAACTATTTTGTGAAAAATTTAGGTTTATTTCGTTTACATCAGGTTGCCATTTTCACTCTGTTAGCGCTGGCTGTTCAAAACCAATCCATGGCAAATGAACAAAATAGCGACAAAAAAGACTCTTTCGTTGTTAGTGCACAAGCACTCAAAGTGAATACTGCGCTGCAAGAAACGCCAAAATCTGTTTCGATCATTACGGAACAAGATTTGACCATACATGCTCCGCAAAAAATTGATGAAGCACTTCGTTATACCTCGGGGGTTGTTGCACAACCTTATGGGGCTGATAATGATACGGATTGGTTCAAAGTTCGCGGTTTTGATGCCGCAACTTATTTAGATAATAGCCGGTTATATCGAGATGGCTACTACACTTGGCTACTTGAACCTTATGGATTGGAAAGTATTGAAGTCGTGAAGGGGTCATCAGCCGTTCTCTTTGGCGAATCCACTCCTGGAGGCGCTGTTAACTTAGTAACGAAAAAGCCATCTATTAATGCTAAAAATGAAATATTTTTAGAAGCGGGTAATAACGATCATCAAGCGCTAGGCTTTGATCTTTCTACAGCATCAGCCGATGCAGGTGCCCGCTACCGTTTAGTGGGAACGATGAAAAAATCGGATGGGGAACTCAAAGGCACGGATAATAAACGTATTTATCTGGCGCCAAGTGCGGCATTTGACTTGTCTGATCAGACTGTACTTACGTTAATGGGAACGTATCTGCACGATGATGGTACGCCCACGAATCCTTTTTTCCCAGCGGCGGGAACATTAATTCACTCTAATTACGGTAAAATTAAGCCATCAACCAATTTAGGTGAGCCTGATTACGATAAATACAAGCGGACTCAGTTCTCAGTGGGTTATTTATTAGAACATCAATTTAATGATGAGTGGCGTTTTGCGCAGCGTGTAAATTATGGTTACAACGACCTAACACTCAGAAGTGTTTATGCTTTCTTTAATGCAGACCCTACCGTGCAGGAATTGGGGCAAGGTATTGTTTTTCGCGATGGTAAAAACCAAAGTTTTAGTTTTGATAACAATATCGTCGGTGAATGGGATAGTGAGCGGTTTGAAAATACCTTACTTGCGGGTATTGAATTCCAATATCATCAAACCAAAGGCGATGAACAGGATAATTATGCTTTTGGTAAAATTAACCCGTGGAAGCCAGTTTATGGGCACTATACCCCACTTGACCCATCAAATAACATTCATCGCACTATTGATAAAACACAAGCTAGTATTTATTCACAATACCAAACAAAGCTTGATAGCAAATGGATTGGGGTCGTTGGTGCACGTTATGATTGGGTAAAAACTGAAAATAAAGCACATAAAAAAGCAGAAGATGAGTCTAGAAATGATGGGCAGATGAGTTTAAATGCGGGTTTAATGTATATTGCTGACAATGGCA
This sequence comes from Providencia sp. PROV048, assembly GCF_033688165.1. Classification (NCBI taxonomy): domain Bacteria; kingdom Pseudomonadati; phylum Pseudomonadota; class Gammaproteobacteria; order Enterobacterales; family Morganellaceae; genus Providencia; species Providencia sp. PROV048. The sequence continues at coordinate 1,518,976 of NZ_CP096360.1, forward strand.
TTTCACCTTATTTAAATTACTCTCAATCTTTTGAAGTTCAATCGACAATCGACCCAACAACCCAAAAACTATATAAACCACTTAAAGGTGAGCAATTTGAAGCAGGTATCAAATATACACCTTATTTTATGGATGGTTATTGGAATATTGCTTGGTTCGATATCGAACAAAAAAATGCGTTAGTCACAACTCCTGAACACCCTGTTGCAACACAAACAGGTAAAGTCACTTCACAAGGTATAGAAACAGAACTATTTGCAAGTGTTACTGATAATTGGGATATTAAAGCGACATACACTTATACCAATGCGAAAACAGATCAAACAGGTGGTAAGGGACGTAAACAGGCTGGTATGATCCCCAAACATATGGCGACTGTCTGGACTGACTACGAAATTCCAATCGTGAGTAACCAGTCGTTAAAACTCGGAACTGGTATTCGCTATTATGGTCAATCAAAGGATAACCCAGCAAGCAGCAACCTTTCTGTTCCTAGTGCGACGCTCTGGGATATGGCCGCGATATATCAATTATCGAACAATTGGCAGTTCCAGTTCAATATGAATAACATCCTCAATAAAGAGTATGTTTCATCCTGTGATACCTGGTGCTATTACGGACAATCGCGCTCATTTGTGTTACAAACAAAGTACACTTGGTAATTTTAAAAAAGGCATGCTAATAATGTTGGCATGCCTTGAGTCCTTTCTATGTTTCGATTAGCAAATATTAATATCGTTCGCGATCATCGTTCTATTTTATCTATAGATTCGTTAAATATACCCACAACAGAACTCACAGTGGTTCTTGGTCATAATGGTTCAGGAAAATCTACACTGGTTAATCTCCTTTCTGGGCAGATGGCACCGGATAGCGGGCAAATTGATTTAAATGGCACGAGTCTTTCTCAATATAAAACGAAAGAATTAGCGCAGAAAATCGCATATTTACCACAAAAACTGCCAGCCTCAGCGGGGCTGTCTGTGAAAGAACTTGTGCGGTTAGGGCGTTTTCCGTGGCGAGGTGCACTTGGTCGCTGGCAAGCTGACGATGAAATTATTATCCAACAAGCGATGGAGAAAGCTGGGGTTGAGGGGTTTTCCGCGAACTTAGCGGACAACTTGTCTGGTGGAGAGCGCCAGCGCGCATGGGTTGCCATGTTACTTGCTCAACAATCACCAGTTTTAATACTGGATGAACCGACTTCTGCATTAGATATTCACCATCAATACCAGTTAATGAATTTATTGAGTGAGCTTAATAAAGTTCATGGGATTGGTGTGATTGTGATCCTTCATGACCTCAACCTTTCTTTACGGTATGCAACACACATCGTGGCATTAAAAAAAGGGAAAATAGAATTTGAGGGAAAAAGCGTTCTTCTCCATGATGAAGCAAGGCTATCGTCACTCTACGATACTCCGATTAAATTAATACCACACCCTAGTTTTCCCGAGTCAGAACATCATAGGGTTGCTATCGTATGCGCTTAAGAATCAATTTGCTTGGCCTTATTTTATTAACAAGTACATTATTATGCTCATTTTATACACGGGCTTATTCTGTTACGGACAGTCGTGGTATTGTCGAGTTCAATTCGCCGCCTCAGCGCGTTGTGGTTTTAGATTGGGATTTGCTGGAACAGCTATTAACGCTTGAAGTCACACCTGTTGGCGCCACGGAATTAGAGAGTTACCAGCAATGGGTTGTTGACCCTGTTGTTCCTTCTTCAGTCAAAGAGGTAGGAACCCGGGCTGAACCTAATTTAGAGCAAATTGCCGCATTGAAACCTGATGTTATTATTGCAAGTAGCGCGCAAGAAGATTTACTGCCTTTATTGGAAAAAATAGCGCCAGTCGTTTATTTATCAAATTTTGCACGCCAAGATGACTCAGGGCTTGTAGCCATTGCGCATTTTAAAACGTTGGCTCGCTTATTTGACAAGACCTCTTTTGCTGATGAATATCTAATGAAAATGGATAAACGTTTTGCTGAATTAAGATCACAGCTTGAACGAGCTTTTTCCACGAAACCAGATATTGCTGTTATCCGGTTTTCAAGTTTAAGCACTATTTTTCTTTATACTGAGAATTCAACACTCAATTATGTTCTTGAACAGCTTGCATTAAAGCCTGCTATTTTAGTCCCCGCACGTCCTTGGGGAATAGAGCAGAGACGAATAAATTCATTGCAGTTTATAAATGATGGGTACGTGTTATACATCAAACCATTTGTAGAAGAAAAAAAACTGAATGATTCCATATTATGGCAGTCGATGCCTTTTGTTAAACAAGGGCGGATAAATAGTGTTCGTCCCGTTTGGAATTATGGTGGTGTCTTTTCCTTGCAATTAATGGCGGAAGCATTAACAGAAAGCTTATTACAGGTTGCTCCTCATAATGACAACTAAACAGCACTCAATACTATTTTTTGTATTAATGGTGGTCGCGCTGATTAACCTTCAGCTCGAACCTGGGGTTACACTCAGTCAGCAATTATTTTTAGTTATCCATCCAGCTTCAGCCGATACATTTGCTGATTATTTTTATTTATATGGCCAATTACCACGCCTTGCTATGGCATTATTAGTGGGAGCAACTTTTGGTTTATTGGGCAGTTTGATGCAGCAATTAACACAAAATAATCTTACTTCACCACTAACGTTAGGTTCATCATCAGGTGCTTGGTTAGCATTAGTGGTCGTCAATATTTGGTTTAGTAACGAGATTGGGTTATATCAAACGCTAGCTGCGATGGTGGGAGCATTACTTGCATTTGGTTTAGTAATATTAATTGCAGGTATTCGTAATATGACAGGCATTCCGTTAGTTGTTTCAGGAATGGTCATAAATATTTTGTTTGGTGCTATAGCGACTGCATTAATTACATTAAATTCGCAATTTGCACAAAATATTTTTATGTGGGGAGCAGGAAATTTAGCGCAAGATGGTTGGCAAAAAGTGGTTGGTTTATTACCTTTATTGTTCCCTGTTATTATTATTATCTGTTTCGCCCCACGTATTTTGACATTATTGAAATTAGGCCATGAGGGGGCAAAAGCTCGAGGCTTATCCGTTTTACCAACTTTTTTACTTTTTATTGTTTTAGCATCTTGGTTAGTAGCGGCGACTATTTCAACTGTAGGGGTTATTAGTTTTATTGGTTTATTAGCTCCAAATATAGTACGGCGAATGGGTAATATGAGTACAAGGCAAGAGTTATTAAATAGTGCAGTTGTAGGGGCTATTTTATTGCTTCTTGCAGACAGCGGGGCAATCGCACTAACAAATTATCTTAATATTGTGGTTCCTACGGGTGTAATGACAGCTGCTATTGGTGCTCCTTTATTGATCTGGTTTAGCCGCCGAACAATGACAGCCCAAGATCAATTATCGATAGGGTTATTACCAACAAAAATAATACTTTCTAAAACCACGGTATCTATTCTTATTTTATTGTTAGTAAGTGGAGTTGTATTTTCCCTTTGCTTACAAACGAATGGTGAACAATATTATTGGCAACTGCCGTCAAGTTTTCAATGGGATATTAAATGGCCTCGTTTATTAGCGGCGACATTTGCTGGATTAGCCTTGAGTATTGCGGGGGTTTTATTACAAAGGATTATTTATAACCCGTTGGCCAGCCCAGACATTTTGGGGGTTTCTTCAGGGGCTACAGCGGCACTCGTTCTATTTAGCCTACTATTAGGCACGGCTATTCAAACCTCATTTTGGGGTGTTGCTTTAATCGGGAGCCTGATTGTATTAGGAATATTGTTATATCTAGGTAAACGGCACCAATACGCACCAGCAAGTTTAATTTTGACAGGGATCTGCCTAACGGCAACGTTAGAAGCTTTTGTTCAGTTCTTTTTAGCTCAAGGGACATTGAGTAGCTATCGGATATTATTATGGCTTTCAGGCTCAACTTATCGTGTGGAAGGGCAACAGGCCATTATTTTTTCAATCAGTGTTGTTGTGTTAACTATATTAGCGATCACGTTAAATCGTTGGCTAGTTTTATTATCAATTAGTCGAACATTTGCACAGGGAAGAGGACTAAATTCACAATTAGCGACTATATTGCTATTAATCTTAGTTGCATTATTGTGTGCCTTTGTCACTTCCACTGTTGGCCCCATTGCATTTCTTGGTTTAGTTGCACCCCATATGGCTTTTTTAGTTGGCGCTAAAAAGGCGAAACAACAACTTATTATTAGTGGGTTGATCGGCAGTATATTAATGGTTTGGGCAGATTGGCTAGGCCAAATTATTATTTATCCAACACAGATTGCGGCTGGAATTTTTGTCGCTATTTTAGGTGGTGGATATTTTTTATTGCTGATGGCGATGAATAAAATCAAGTCATAATTTATGGTGTAAATGTGGTTAGTTAAAGCCTTACTCAAGGCGAGCTAACTAACACTAAACAATGAATTTTGGGTAGTGTTGCATTGAAGGTTGTTAACGAAGGTACGACTTCTGTATTGATCAAAATATGGGTTGATACAGGAGACAAAACCGCTTCACTAGAAAAATTATAGCGTCGTTTCTTATCCGTATTATTTCAATATCACAGCCCCAGAATGGAGGTAAAAAAGTGAGTTAAGTTGAGCCGCGTTCAATTAATTGCCATTCGAGGATTTCATGGCTGTCATCGAGTTGCGGGTGCTTAATTTTATTGAGTAGTAGTTGAACGCTACGGATGCCAAATTGATGCATCGGCTGCACAATGGTACTTAATGGCGGTGTGGTTACTTCACCGAAGGGCACACCATCAAACCCTAACACAGCAATATCATTCGGAATATGCAATCCCTGCTGATGCAAAACACTCATTGCACCGCCTGCGATGACATCAGAAATCGCGAATACAGCATCGGGTTTGGGCGCATTTTGCAGTAACTTTTCCATGGCCTTCGCCCCCGCGGTGTAATCTAATTCTTCTACATACTCGATTTTACAATATTCAAAGCCAAGTTCAGCGAGTGCTTTTCGGTACCCTTGTTCCCGTTGTTGCGAATAGAGGTAACGCATATCACTGTTAATTAATGCAATGCGTTGGCGATTTTTCGCTGCTAAATGATAAACGCCTGCGCTAGCGGCTTGTGAATTATCAATAGTAACAGAAGAAGCACGAAATTCTGGATCCCCTTCACCACACTGCACCCACGGAAAATCCCCAATCATATCAGTAAGCCCCGGTAAACAACTCACAGCATCCATAGTGATGACGCCATCAACAACCTTACCTCTGAGTAAACTTAGATAAGCGGATTCACGCGTTGGATTGGATTCAGAATTACATAACAAAATATGATAGCCGTGGCGTTCCGCTTCTTCTTCAATACCACGTACAACCAATGAACAAAAGGGGTTAGTGATATTAGACACCAGTACCAATAGCATGCGACTACGCGAGGTACGTAGCTGGCGCGCTAATAAATTAGGTTGATAATTACACTGAGCGATGGCGGCAAGAACTTTATCTCGAGTTGCGGGTTTTACAATATGTTGATCATTCAATACCCGTGAAACCGTTGCGGCAGAGACTCCTGCAATTTTCGCCACTTTTTCTATCGACATTGTTCACTTTTCCTTTTGTCTATTGCCATGCACAGTATGCAACATCGCGATGAAAAGTACGATTGATACAATCAACTTGTGATGCAGATTGCAAATTTATCTTTTAGATCATTATTGAACCATTCAGCTAGTTGCTGAAAGAAACAATTTGGCTATATTTTATAAATGAAATCGATTTCAGTAAAAATGTAATCGATTTCATTTTTGGATTTAGCTGCCATTTAGTGAAAAGCCTCATTTTATAAACAATAAAACATGAGAGGTAATGAATGGATATACAACTACAGCTTGCGAAATGCGCTGATCGGAGTGAAGTCGCGCATTTGATTTATCACTCAACGAATGTCTGGTATCAACAACATGGTTTAGGCGCAATATTTCAGTCTGCGCCTGAAGAGTGCCATTTATTTGTTGATGTATACCAACAACTTGATCCTGATTACCACTGGGTAGCTCGTGATTCACAACTCAATATTCTTGGCTCGTGTTTTTTTCACCCACGAGAAACACATTTGGGCCTTGGGATTATGAATGTCCATCCCGACGCATTTGGGCAGGGTATTGCAAAGAAATTACTGTCCAAAGCGGATGAATTAGCCGGAAATTTACCCATTCGCTTAATTTCAAGTGCCCTGAATTTAGACTCTTATTCTCTTTATCGCCGCGGCGGTTTTACACCTTATGCAATTTACCAAGACATGGTGATTTCAGTACCAGAGCAAGGCGTGAATCTCCCTCGCTTGACCAAAGGAATTGTGCGAGATGCTCGAACCGAAGACTTACCGGCTATTTTACAATTGGAAGCGGATTCATTAGGTATTAGTCGTCAGCGGGATATTGAATATTTTTTAAATGACACCAGCGGGTTATGGCGAATTGCAGTCTGGGAACATAACCAGCGCATCGAAGGTTATCTTGCCTCTATCGCACACCCCGCATCGAGGATGTTAGGGCCCGGCTGCAGCTATCGTGATGAGATAGCGCTGGATTTACTCGGTTGGATGCTAGACAAACATCATCGTGGTGCGAAGCCAGTCGTTTTAGTTCCCACAGAGCGAAGCGCACTGTGCCAAGCGCTATTGCGATGGGGCGGTCGAATTTGTGAACTGCATCTTGCGCAAGCCAAAGGTTATGCGCAGAAACCAAGCTGCGTGGTTATGCCGTCCTTTTTACCTGAAAGTGGCTAATAAAAAATAGAAATTATTGGGGGTCTTATGGGTACAAATAGTCTTGCTCAAGGCGGTAAAAATACTGCCCATGTATGGGTAGTACCGCGATTGGCGTTAATGATGTTCCTTCAATTTTTTGTGTGGGGGGCATGGTATGTCACGCTAGGGGTTGTCATGGGGAAATATGGTTTATCAGCAATTATTGGTGATGCCTATTCGACAGGGCCCATCGCCTCTATTTTATCTCCTTTTGTACTAGGGATGGTGGTTGACCGTTTTTTTGCATCACAAAAAGTGCTTGGCGTGCTGCATCTCATCGGTGCCGGTTTGTTATGGATGATCCCAAGTTACTTTACGGGGGATCATAGCGGTCTGTTATGGATAATCTTTGGTTATATGCTTTGCTATATGCCAACTATTGCTCTTAGTAACAACGTTGCCTTTTATAGTTTACCGAACAGTGAGAAAGCGTTCCCAGTTGTGCGTGCATTCGGTACATTTGGTTGGATTGTTGCGGGGCTGATTGTCGGTTCAACAGGGTTATCAGATAGTACAGAAATTTTCACCTTGGCGGCAGTAGCTTCGTTGGTACTAGCGATTTACAGCTTTACATTACCACACACGCCAGCACCAGAGCGTGGTAAACCTGTTGCGATGCGCGACTTGTTATGCGCAGATGCGTTTGCCATGCTCAAGCAACGTCATTTCTTAGTTTTCATCATTTGTGCAATGCTGATCTCTATCCCATTGGCGGCTTACTATGCCTATGCGGCGCCATTTGTTGCGGCGACAGGATTTACTAACGTTGGTGGCGTGATGTCTTTAGGGCAGATGTCAGAACTGTTCTTTATGTTATTGATACCATTCTTCTTTGCTCGTCTTGGTATCAAAGTGATGTTGCTGATTGGGATGCTATCTTGGTGCTTACGTTATGTCATGTTTGCCTTAGGGATTGCTGAAGAACTGCGCTGGATGATTTATATCGGTATTTTCTTACATGGTATGTGTTATGACTTCTTCTTTGTTATTGGTTTTATCTATACAGACAAAGTTGCTGGTGAGAAAGTAAAAGGGCAGGCGCAGAGCTTGCTGGTCTTGTTTACCTATGGCGTGGGGATGTTAATTGGTTCACAAATCAGTGGAATGCTGTTCAATAGCATTGTCACAACGGAAGGCGCAGCGGCTCTGCCTCAATGGCAAAGTTTTTGGTGGTACCCAGCGATTGGTGCGTTACTGATTGCCGCATTGTTCTTCTTCACGTTCAACTATAGAGAAAAGCCAGTGGAGGAGAAATAAGATGGCTAATTTACGCGTCTTAGTCGTTGGTTGCGGCAATATGGGAGCCTCTCATGCAGAGGCTTACCACCGAATGGAAGGGGTTGATATCTGCGGGCTGGTGGCTCGTGGTCATTCAAAAGACATTCTCAATGAACATTTAGGTGGTGAATATGCCACGTTTGATAATTACGAACAGGCATTAAAAGCAACGCAACCAGATGCGGTTTGCTTAACGACATACCCTGATACTCATGAAGCTTATGCATTGCTAGCACTCAAGGCAGGCTGTCATGTGTTTATTGAAAAGCCATTAGCCACTACGGTTGAAGGGGCTAAGCGTGTCATTGCTGCGGCTAAACAAGCCCATCGACAAGTGGTGGTCGGTTATATTTTGCGTCATCACCCATCGTGGCAACAATTCATTCATCTAGCGCATGAGCTGGGTAAGCCATTAGTGATGAGAATGAATTTGAATCAACAAAGCCATGGTCAGATGTGGGATGTACACCGTAACTTGATGCAATCACTATCACCGATAGTTGACTGCGGCGTTCATTATTTAGATGTGATGTGCCAAATGACACAAGCTCAACCAGTGAGTGTCAGCGCTATTGGCGCAAGATTGACCGATGAATTACCAGACAATATGTATAACTACGGTCAATTACAGGTTCGTTTTGATGATGGCTCAGTGGGTTGGTATGAAGCGGGTTGGGGACCAATGATCAGCGAAACGGCGTATTTTATCAAAGATGTTATAGGCCCTCGCGGTGCGGTTTCGATAATGGCTCGGCATGGAGAAGGAAATAGCGACAATGTTGATGGGCACACACGCACTGACTCTTTACGTATTCATTATGCAGAGCTTGATAAAAACAATGCTTTTAAACATCCTGACCGTTGGGTTGACTGCCAAGATGAGCCAGACCATTTGGCACTGTGCCTAAGTGAACAACGTTATTTTATTCAAGCGATTACGGAACAATTTTCATTAGAACAGCATTTACAAGACGCACTCAATAGCTTGCGAATTGTTCTTGCTGCGGATGAAACTGTGCGTACACAGCGCACTGTGATTTTAGGGAGTGAGTCATGAAAACAATCCAAGGTCCAGGTATTTTTCTAGCACAATTTATTGGTGAGAAAGCCCCTTTTAACTCATTAGAAAGCCTTGCTGAATGGGCATCAAGCCTAGGTTTTACATATATTCAAGTGCCAACGATCGACCCACGTATCTTTGATTTAGACTTGGCAGCCACAAGCCAAACTTATTGCGATGAGTTGGTTGCCATGTTACAGCAATATGGTATTCAGATCAGTGAGTTATCGACTCATATACAAGGCCAATTGATTGCGGTACATCCAGCGTATGACACTGTTTTTGATGGTTTTGCCCCAGTGAGTGTCAGAGGTAATCCTCAAAAGCGCCAGCAGTGGGCGGTGGAGCAACTCATCAAAGCGGCAAAAGCCTCTCAGCGCCTAGGGCTAGTTACACACGTGACTTTCTCAGGCGCACTGGCGTGGCCTTATTTTTACCCTTGGCCCCCTCACAATGCACAGTTATTTGATGAAGCATTTGCTGAACTTGCGCTGCGTTGGTTACCTATTCTGAATGTGTTTGACGAGTGTGGCGTCGATGTATGTTACGAGTTGCATCCAGGGGAAGACTTACACGACGGCGTGACATTTGAGCGTTTTCTCGGCCTTGTCGATAACCACCCGCGTTGCCATATTCTCTACGATCCAAGTCATTTATTGCTCCAGCAGATGGATTATCTTGCGTTTATTGATTGCTATCACCAACGCATTCGCGCATTTCATGTCAAAGATGCGGAATATACACCAAATGGCCGTAGCGGTGTCTATGGCGGTTATCAATCATGGGTTGAGCGTGCAGGGCGTTTTCGCTCGTTAGGGGATGGTCAGATTGATTTTGTATCTATTTTTAGCAAATTAACTCAGTACGGTTTTTCCGGTGTCGCTACAATGGAATGGGAGTGTTGCCTTAAATCCCCAGATGCCGGGGCGAAAGAGGGAGCCGATTTTATCGCCAATCATATTATTCCAGTGGTTGATCATGCCTTTGATGATTTTGCAGTGGTAGATACTAATCTTCAACAAATCAGAGCATTACTTGGGATCGTAAGTGATAAATAAAGGATAAGGCGATGAGACTAAAGCTGGGAATGGTTGGGGGCGGGGAAGGTGCATTTATTGGTGCCGTGCATCGATTAGCGGCTCGTATGGATGATGAGTTTGAGTTAGTTGCAGGCGCATTTTCCTCGAATGAAGAAAACGGTAAACGCACAGGGGAACGGCTGCACCTTGCGCCTGAACGATGCTACGCCAGCTATCAGCAAATGGTGCAAAGTGAAGTCGCACGTGATGATGGCATTGATGTTGTTGCGATTGTCACGCCTAATCACTTGCATGCCCCTATTGCCGTTGAATTTTTACGCTCAGGTATTGACGTTATCTGTGATAAACCATTGTGTACATCATACTCAGAAGCTTTGCAGCTTGCTGATGTTGTGCGAGAAACGGGTAGGCAACTGATTCTCACGCATAATTACAGTGCTTATCCGTTAATTCGTGAAGCGCGCAGCCGGATATTAGCAGGAGAACTAGGAGAAATTCGTTATATTGAAGTGGAGTATTTGCAGCAATGGCTAGCAACACGATTAGAGGAAACTGAAAACAAGCAAGCAAGTTGGCGTACCGATCCACAAAAAGCGGGAGCGGGCTGTATAGGCGATATCGGTACTCATGCGTGGCAGTTAGCTTCATTTGTCACAGGGATGTTGCCAGAGGCCATTTGTGCGGAACTCACATCAATAATCCCTGGAAGAGTGCTAGATGATGATGTGCGTGTGCAAATGCGTTATCACAACGGAGCAAAAGGGCGTCTATGGGCGAGCCAAGTGGCCTGTGGTGAAGAAAACGGGCTGCGACTACGCATATATGGCAGCCAAGGGAGTCTTTCATTTTCCCAAGAAAATCCTAATCAATTATGGTTAAAGCCGTTTGATTCGCCAATGTATTGTGTGACACGGGGATCAATGTCTCAATGGGAGGAAAACCGTGCGATGTCAAGGGTTCCAGCCGGGCATCCTGAAGGATATTTAGAGGGTTTTGCTCAGGTTTATCGTGAGGCGGCAACTCGTTTACGCAAGGGAAGCGGCGCATCACCGTTATTACCAGGTATTGAAACAGGCCTACAGGGGATGGCATTTATTGATGCCGCAAAACGTAGCCATGATAGCTGCGGTCAATGGATTGATTTTACGCAATATCGTTGCTCATCATAATCTCTGCGATGGATGGTCTGAGGTTAATGAGTTGGTATAATCTATAACCTTTATGAAATATATTACGGCACAGAGGTTGTAATAATGATTTTTTCTTTGTAATACGGATAGGCAAAAGCGACGAGGGGAGTGAACCGGAAAGCTATACTGCTTGATAGAATCAGTTAAAAGGAGAGGATACCTCTCCTAGTGATGTTACACCACCAGCGTGGTGTAACAAAAAATGTTTCAATGTCGGTATGTATCTTGTTACGTGTGCAACTTAATGTCGTTATTTAATCCATTCTTGTTGAATAATTTCGACACTCAATGAGTAATTGATTTAGAGAACAGCTGGATAATAACAATTCCCAGCGCAATGCATGCTAGACCAATTAATGCTGGAAAATCAAGTTTCTGTTTATAAACAAAAAATGATAATGCTGAAACAAGAAATATTCCCGCTCCAGCCCATATCGCATAGGCGATACCAATATTCATACTTTTTACAACTTGGGATAATCCATAAAAAGAAATGGCATAACCAATAACGACAATAATACTGGGTACTAACTTAGTAAACCCATCAGACGCCTTCATCATGGTTGTCGCGGTTGTTTCAGCTATGATAGACACCATTAAGATTGCGTACACTTTCAGCATAAAAACCTCTTTAACTTATTTAGCAAACATTCCAAAATGACAATTTTAAACTATGTTTGAGATAAAAATGTCTAATGGCTATGAAACTCAACGCCTAAGTAAGCGTTTATACCAAGGGACTGGAACTGGGTGTACAATAGCCCGCAAAGCACGTGCATAATCCATAATTAATCCAGGGGTCCATGCCATCATCAGTGCACGCCGACGAATTTGAGCCGCAATCCATAACTCTGGCATGCAAAGTACATTTAAAATCCCGATAAAATCACTTCTCTTTTGCATAGACAAAACACCATCTAATGCAGCCTCCAAACCATATGCAACACTGCTGGAGCAGTTTTGGTATGTTAGGTTATAAATAGGGTATTGGCGATATTTTTCCCAAAAACTCAATAAAGAAGCATAGTTATAAACATTGAAAACAATCTGTCTGTCAGATTCACACCATTCGGATGCTTCAGTTTGATAATTAGGCAAGAAACGCCCCGGAACATTATTATCAGCGGTTGCTTTTAGTAGCCTGAAAAACTCTGATGGAGAACGATCAATATCTTCTTCAGGGTATAAGCTGATATAGAGGTGCGGGTAGAGTTCTAGGGATGCATGCCCCGTCGAGATTACTCCTTCAGAATCAACAGCCGCAATATAACGATTAATAATTGGCCGTGGTACAGGGCGTTGGTTTGCGGAGCCTTCGGGGGTCCAGATATGAACAGTCAAAATAGTATCTTGTTCAGTTTCTCTACTTATAGTGGAAGATTGTGGGGTCTCTGTTATGGGTCGCATTGCCCCTTTTTTCTTAAACGACACAGGTAAAGGACGCATCAGTTCAAATATGGATGTTCCTCGTTGGATATGACGGGCTCGAAATGCTAACTTCAGGCATCCAAATCCACTTCCTATCATCAAAAAACCGATAAAAAAAGAAATTGTTGCTTGGTGATGGGTAAACAGAAAAAAGGCAAACAGCATTTCAATTACGCCCCATAATAGGATTAATTGCCATCCAGGAAAACGTACGATCCAAGCTGATGCAACAACAAATAATCCGGTAATAAAAAAAACAAAACCGAACATTGCTGACAATAATACATTGCTATATGTTTGATTAATCAAGATAACCAATGCACAGAACAAAAATAGACCACCTTTAAAGAAAAGTATCGTTTTTTGTGTTCCAATTCCGCTTGAAGCGACACTTAATGTGATCAGACTTTCAAGTAACAATAGAATACCAAACAAATGTATTGGAAAAAAAAGAATACCATCAACACCATCGATGAAAATAAATATACCAATAAAACACCAAAGGAGCCCAATCCCCCAGAGGTAATGTGCTTTTCCTCTGATAAATTCGGCACCGAAAAGTAATAATGCAATTTGTAGCATCACTTATCCTTTGTTATTACATCAATTTTAGGATACTTCACCCAAAATAAACCAATTCCCAACAATCATTACTGGTTTGTTATGACTAAAAATAACACTTCCACGATCTTCTATATTCCACCAACGACCTTCTTTATCTTTCAGACAAAAGGTTATTATTGGAAGAGTGGTTTGAGCCTGCTCTTGTTCCCAATGTCGAGCGAGTTTTTCTCGGTCGTCAGGATGAATAGATTCCATAATTTGCCTTAGATCGGAAAGGGTTGTTAAATCAGCCTTCGGATATGAACAATCTGTATTTCCCCATTCTATAGCACCATTATCTAGATTAAGTTGATATACTAGGTGCTGCGGTTTATAAGCCCCTTGTGTGTCATCAATACTATGAGTACTTCGAGCGACAACTCGTAAAAAAACCATTAATAATGATATGACGGTCAAATACCCCTGTATTAACCACAGTGACTCATGGCGAAATAGGCCATGAAGATAAAAAGGCCCGTGCTGATTACGAGTGTAATAGATTGTAATAGTGGCAAGTATTAATAGTGCTATTGATCCCCCTCTGTTTCCCCACAGCATAGACAGGGTAACAGCAAGCAAAATAGGGATACAGAGTAGCGATAATTTAGCAGTATTACGATGATGATGAAAATAGGAATGGTATATCTGTATCGCAGTATCATTGAATATTAATATAGTGCTAATAATAAGAAGAATAAAAACAATACTTCCCCAAATTATATTAATTTTGAAAGAAGGCACCACCCTTTTGAAATGGGTATTAATTAGCCCCATAATCACTGTTGTGGCAAAGATGTTGCCAGTAATATCAGCAATAAAACCATCCCAAAAAATATCATTAAGTGATGTATTATCAAGCCAATACAAACTGATAGAAAATAGAACTGCATCTGCAAAACTGACAATTATTGTTGCCGATAGCCATAACAATATTAGTTGCAGATCATCTCCTCGTTGAGCATACCTACGGACAATCCAAGCAATAGCAATACAAGAAAGTACTGCCAGAGCGGCGTATATAAGTGAAAGGGTGATTTGCTCACTATCAAAGCCATTCAGAATCAAGTTTAATACAACGAAGCCAATCAGTAATGGTAACCATTGGCGCTTGTGCATACATAAAAAAGCGGTTGTTGCGACTCCCGCAGGAAACCAGACAACAGAAATATCTGAATTCTCTGGTGTAAGTATTTCGGAGATTTCACCTGTTACGTAATAAAGTAATAGCCATCCTATTATTACGATTAGCGTGGTCTTATTTGATAGCAAGGATGTTTTCATAGTTTATTTCAGGTTATACATCATAAAGTTATGTTTGGCCTTATCTTAACGCAAAAAGGTCTACATCATTTCTCTTTTCAAAAAATATCAAAATGATATCTTGAGGTATAGCTATTATTATATTTTTTCCTGTATTTTTAGACACTTTTTATTTCTTATTTTAGTATGAGTTCGGCTCTGTAGGTACTTCAATGAACATTACGCTCCCAGTCAAAGCCAATAGCACCCCAAATCTGAATTTTTTAAAATATAAAACATGGCTTGTTGTTTTCATAGACAGCTATTCGTGAAAGATACCCAACGTCATATAAAGCAATACTCGAGCAATAATGGCAAAAATTGAACGTATTCACCACAATTAAAAATAGCTAACAAGAGTTAGCTATTTTTGAGACAATACCAATGAGATAACACTATAAAAATACTAAAATAAGTATCTGACACCAAATACAACTTCTTGAGATTTAAGGTGTGCTTTCATTTGCTCGTCTTGTAAGCCTCGAGCATTAGCAAATCGGTTCATGCCACTTTCAATTTTACCTAGATCCACATAACGGTAGCCTAAGTCAAGATTGAGTTTATTAATAGGTTCATAGCTGACGCCAGCACCGAGAGAATATACCAAGTTTGCATCAGTGTTACTTGCGTATTGACGTGAAACATTTCCTTGCCATCCAGACGATTTAACTTTTGCGATACCAACACCAGCGGTTCCATAAATAGAAACTCCCTGATAAATTTCATAATCACGATAAGCATTTAGCATTAATCGTTGGGACTCTGTTTTATGGTGATTCAAGCTGGTCGGGAAAGTTGTTGATCCACTAGTATACTCTGCTTTTTTATTAAAAGTATATTCCGCTTCTGTACGCCAACCATTACCAAATTGATAGCCAGCAGCTAAAGAGCCATTATAAAAATCATCTTTATCATCACCAGAGACAAATTGACCAATGCCTGGTCTACTACTGGTGTCCATATTATCTGCTTTTTGCCATACCTTAGAGAGCCGTGCAGCACCATAATAGCCTTCATTATTCGTAGAGGCTAAGGCATTTCCACTTGCACTTCCAAATACAGCAATTACTAATAATAAGTGTAATTTAGTCATGTTATAATTCCATTTGTTTACTATATCGAGATGGGATTATTGCAGGTCGTGGTTATTAGTAAAGGAGGGTTATTTGATTGAAATGTTCAATTTATTTCGACAAGATGTTATAGATGTTACCTGGGTTATCGCATTCTGCATGAAATTAGCATTTCATCTTCTAATTAATGCTTCATATTGCTAAGATTTTTATCCTTAAAAGATATAAAACTTGCCATTCTTTTTTGCTGGCGGGGTTGAACCCGTGTCCGTAATTTTTTAATTGGTTGATTATTAAAGGGTATCTTTACTAAGCTTCAATCATGTGCACTTGGCGTGCACATGGAGGTCATTGTGTAAGTACTTTGGAGGTATTTTACATTCAGCTTAGACCCCATCAATATAACGGTGGTTTAACACCCAATGAATCAGAACGATTGTATTGGGAAAACTCTAAAACGGTGACCAATTTTTGTTGACCACTACACCACCAACGTTCAGCAACAAGTTGAAAGGTATTTGTCTTAGCTTCTAAGGTATTACGAACTTGTTCTTTATAGTGATCTTGTGGGTCTATCTGTTTAGCGAGCAGTGTTCTTGCTTCAAGGCGGTAACTACGTGCATCAGCAAGGCTGACGGCAGGGTAAGAACCAAGGCTCTTTTTAGCTCGCTTTTTAGTGAGTGGGCGAATGTAGCGAAATGACCACAGCTTACTGCCATTGGATTTAACCAATAACTCTAATCCATCACCATCATAGAGAACATAATCACTCTGTTTCGGCTTTGCTACATCGATCTCTTTTACTGATAAAGGTTTGGTTTGTCTTGCCATTTTGATGTTCCATTGTTTTTAGGCACCTCAAAAACTATAAAGGTTAACGAGGTGCCTATCAAGGTGCCTAAGATGATTGGATTTAATTAGGTGACATCAGACTGCGCAGGACATAAAAAAGCCCGCAACTCATTGAGTTAGCGGGCTTTTCAGTCTTCTTTGGACGTCCTTAGAAGATAATTTGGTGGAGCTGGCTTGAAGCTCCTCCCCAATGTAACTATTTGATTCTTCTATCTGTGTCGATGAAGTTAATGTCACAATAGTGTGGCACAGTTGGTTTATGGCTGCAAGAATCAGGTATTGAGGTTTGCAGTGAATTCAACTCCCTTTGGGGGAACTGAATTTAAGCTAGAGACTGATTTTGAGTTGGATTCAATAATTTTTATGGGAGTATTACGCTGTTTTTATTAACTATGTTGAATATTCCTATAGAAATAAGGGAAATATAATGCTTAATTATTCTTTTTATATTAAGGATCGTCTCGATGGCAAATCAAATATATTTAGTTATAAAAGGGAAGAAACAAGGGCTTATCTCTGCTGGATGTTCAAGTTACGACTCAATAGGAAATAAATACCAAGAAGGCCATAAAAATGAAATCTTTGTTTATTCAACTAATTATAGTATGAGCCGTCACCAAAACGTCTCACATTCACCCTTTTCATTTACAAAATTAGATGATAAATCGACCCCTCTCTTGATGAATAGCATTAATAATAACGAGTTACTTGATTGTGAATTTAGCTTTTATAGAACCGATAGAAGCGGTAAGTTGATAGTCTATAAAACAATCAAATTGACTAATGCATCAATCGTAAGCATTAGTAATCACCATCCAAATGCCCTAGACAATAATGATGCACAAGCTTATGAAACAGTATCGATGAAGTATGAAAGTATCACCTGTGAACATAAAGCTGCAAATACCTCAAGTTATAGTATTACACAAAACCTAGTTAATTAATTTTATTGAGGTGATTTATGGTGGTGTCATTCAAAGTGCTAGAGGGGGATAGGACTACATGCGGTGGAAGAGTATTAGAGGGGAGTGCATTAGCACATCGGGGTGGTATTAATTTTAAGCGACAAGCCGTTCAAGGTAATAAAGTTACATGTGGTGTTCATGCAGGAAGGTATGAAATAGTAGGGGGAGATTTTACTCATTTAATTGGGGGACAACCAGCTGCTGATACCCGCAAAAGTTATTCAACGTGTCCGTGTCACGCCGCTTTTATTCCTTCTAATATCATAGGTGAATGCACGGCATTAGACAATCTCATTCCTGATGGGGTTTATGTGTGGACAGAAAGAGTAGGCTCTGGGCACTCGTATGTTTCATTACATAAAAATAACCAAATAACAGTTTATACTTATGGTAGATTCGGTCGGACTGGTACTCTTGGCATTGTGGGGGATGGTATCTTAATTCGCCTTATAGATGAGGATGCAAGAAATTATTACCGACATGAGCTATACAAAATGAATGCTCGAGTTTTTGCTGTAAATGATGCCAATATACAGCAAGTAGAAGCTCACTTTATGGCATTGTGGAGTGGAGGCTCTTCCCCTGTTGGGTTATCCCCTAATGTGGGCGAGGCAACTAAAAAGTACGGGCACACAATAAACATTTATGATTTATCAACGAGTAATTGTACAACACAAACAGTAAATGCAATAAAAGCAGGAGGCTCAAAGGTTTTTGAAAAGGAATTATCATCTGTTCGTTCGGGTTATTCATTAGCCAGATATATTGTGACGGGTCAGGAATCTTTTGTGGTTCCCGCATCTTTAGAGGATTACATGGTTGGTAAGAAACAAGATTTATCTTCTCTTGTTGTCATCGAAGTAACTGGGTTATTCCAACAGCAGTACTCAAATGTCACAGGTGTTACACCTATGGAAAAAAGTAAATCGAGAACATTGTTTGAAGCCGAATCAGGTGCCGCATCTATGGTTGGATATCATACGGATTTTTCTGGAGAAGAAACAATGGGTATAATTGGACAATTACTTTACGGGGACCAAATTAATGGGAATTAAATTATTCGTAAAGTGGGGATTAACGCTTGGTATTATTGTAGCAAATTACGTTATATTGTTTTCATTGAATGCAGGAATGGCTATTAACCAAAAATACCAAATGGAGCAGCCATGGTCAGATAATATGACTACAATACAATTAAGAGCAGTTATTAATGAGCTGCTAGATACCAGTGTGCTAATTTCATTTGTAACATTGTTTTCGTTTCCTGCTAGTCTATTATTAATAGTGATAATACATAAAGTACTAAAATGAGATTTTGATAATTCAACTAAGGATTGGTGTGGATAATGCTCGTATCTGTGTTAACACATGATGCCTTTTCTAGCGAGTTTGATAAGTGGTACAAATTATTCCTTTATAGTTTTATCTTATCTATTTTCAATAAGTTATGTTAATGGAATCAATAACGTAACTCATCTTATGGTTACAAAGGTGATAACATTGATGTTTACTTTGAGTTCAACTCCCTGTGAGGAGCTGAATTGATATTTATTGAGTAGTTGCAAGCTATCGGTAATTCCATTAATGATTGAGGTGAAATAGTTTGTAAGCCCCCGTCTGAGTTCATCAATTCTCTTATCAATATTCAGATGAAAATCATCTATTTCACGCTGCCGCCATGCGTTGACTAATAACCTAAGTTGCTGCTGGAAAAAGACAATGTATTCCTTGACCGTTTCCGTGGTTCCTGAATATAGGGCTTGCCAGTGATTATATTGGCTATTGAAGATTAAGGCTAATGGTCGGGGTGGTTTTACGAAACTATCATATATTGGTTCGATAGTAGAGGTAGTGGGAGAGCTTTAATGTCGTCATGCAGTACATCCTACAGCACAATTTCAACATGAAATGGTTTGAAACTTGTTGTAAATCAATTAGCTGGCGTAAGTTGAATTTATGATTTATTTAATTGATTTAAAATGAAATATTATTTTTGATATTTTATTGTATAACTAAATGTATAACTATGTGGTTTTGTTATCATATTGTTAACTGATGTTTTTGCCTGAATATTCCGCTAAAAATTAGGTAGAAAATTAATAATATAAAACTAATTTCATTTTGGGGAAGAAAATTCAATCCTATGATATGGTAATCACTAGTGTGAAAGCTAAGAATTAGATTACTTTTTAAGGGATAGCCATGAAAATTGAGTCAGTCAGAATTCAAAACTTTCGTACCTTCAAGGACGAAACAATACACTTTAATGATTATAGTTGTTTTGTTGGTGCAAATGGAGTAGGCAAGTCTACTGTAATGAATGCACTGAATGTGTTTTTTAGGCAGTATAAAGATTCTAAAACAGACCTAAGCAAATTATCTATTGATGATTTTCATCATAAAAATATAAATGAGCCAATATTAATCACTGTAACTTTTAACGAATTGTCAGATAATGCTAAAAAAAGCTTATCTGATTATGTTCGGCAAGATAAATTAATTGTTACTGCAAAAGCGGTATTCGATGAAGGAACTGAAAGAGCTGAAGTCAAGCAATTTGGTAACCGATTAGGTATGAGCGAATTCAAAGTTTGGTTTGAGTCAGAGAAAAACAAAATGACGGCAGCTGAACTTAAAAAGATATTTTCAGGCTTAAGGAAAGAATGGCCTACTATAGCATCTGCCACTTCAAAAAGTGATATGGCTAGTGCACTAAATGAATTTGAAGCTGCAAACCCTGATAAATGCAGTTTGATCCCAAGTGAAGATCAGTTTTATGGTGTATCCAAAGGAGCTAACCGACTTGCACCATATCTACAATGGATTTTTGTTTCCGCGTCAAAGGACGTTTCTGAAGAGGCGGAGGAAAGTAAAGTATCAGCTTTAGGGCAGTTGCTTTCCAGAGCAATTAGGGCAAAAGTGAATTTCACAGAAAAAGTTACAGTATTACGAAATGATATCAGGCAAAGCTATCAGACGATGCTTGATGAAGAGCAAAATTTACTATCAAGTATCTCTGAATCTCTCGAATGTAAATTGAAACACTGGGCTAATCCAAGTGCAACTGCTAAAGTTCTTTGGAAAAATGATGCTGAAAAGTCCATTAGAATTGAAGAACCTATAGCTCATATTCAAATAGGCGAGAAAGGGTTTGAAAGTGAATTGGCTCGGTTTGGACATGGTATGCAGAGATCATACCTACTAACTCTTTTACAAGAATTAGCGAATATAGAAGACGAAAATGTGCCAACTCTTGTTATGGCTATCGAAGAACCTGAGTTATATCAGCATCCACCACAAGCTAGATATTTGTCTGAAGTTTTGCAAAAACTCTCAAACGATAATTCACAAATAATCGTTTGTTCTCATAGCCCTTATTTTATCCCTAGTGATGATTTTGATAACGTTCGTATGGTTAGAGAGGTTGGCTCACCTACTTTTTCTACTGTTACATCATTAAATTATAGCGACTTATCTAAAGAATTAACTGCTGCTGGTGAAAAATCTATTAAAGAAAGTGGAATGATTGCAAAGTTATATCCAACATTACGTCCTGAGATAAGTGAAATGTTTTTTAGCAATAAATTAATTTTAGTAGAAGGAATTGAAGATGTTGCTTATTTAACATCCTATATTCATTTAATGGGAAAATTGCCTGATTTTCGGCGTTTGGGATATAATATAATTCCTGTCGGCGGCAAGAGTGAAATAATTAAACCACTAGCAATTGCAAAACTATTAAAAATAGAGGTTTTTGTCGTATGCGATGCAGATACGAATAAAACTCGAGATGATGAAATCAATAAACATAAAAAAGATAATGCTGCAATTTTATATTTATTAGGTCATGATAAAACAGAAAATTGGCCTGATGATAGCATTTGTAAGAATAATTTAACAATGTGGAAAACAAATATAACTGATATCATCAACTCAGAGTTTGGTGATGAATGGAAACAGTATGAAGATCAGGCTGCTGCATATTATGGAAATGTAGGCGGGTTAAGGAAAAATCCATTAGCAGTTACTAGAGCGTTAGAAAACGCATGGAATGCTGGTTTGAAATCCACAAAATTACAAGAGTTAATTAATCGTTTTTTTACGTTTGACTCTGCGAAAGGCCCATAAGAGGTAGTGTATACGTCTTATATTCGTTAATAAATAAAGAGCCATCTTGTTACGAAGAGGAGAGTAGAATGAAAAAAACATTTTCAAGATTACAATTAATTGATATCGCTAATGTAATTAAAGAACGTATTTATGCACCTATATTTGCAAAAAAGAGAACTATTTTTTTATGTGGCGCTGATATCAAAGATAAAACTAAAGGCCGATTTAAGATGGCTTGTTTACTTAACGATAATCAAAGTAGAATTCAGTATGAATTATTGTATCCAGAAAGTTTATTTGATGATTTGTTAGCTGGGCAGGGGCAACATAGCTTACTTGCCCTTGAAAATATTTTAGCTAACTCTGTTGATGCCATTGTGCTGTTGCCTGAAAGTCCCGGCTCTTTCGCTGAATTGGGTGCATTCTCTAGTAATCCACAATTAGTTAATAAATTAATTTGTGTAGTAAATCAACGCTATAAAAATAAAAGGAGTTTTTTAAACTATGGGCCTAATAGATTAATTAAATCATCAGTTTCTGGGAAAGTTATCAATTTAGACTATGACAAGTTGAGTAATCCAGAGGATAAAGCTAAAACGTTTAGAATAATATCAGACTCAATTACGAAAATTCAAAAATTAAATCCAGTGAAGAAAAATGTAACTAATATTTTAGAAGCGGAGAATTTCATTCTTCCTTGTATATACCTCATTGAAAATCTTGACCTTGATAGCCTAAGAATACTGTTAAAGATTGCTACAGAGCAAGATGATGTAATGTCAGATATAGCAACACGCTCGGCTTTAACAAAATTGCAATCTAAGAGAATGATCATGAAAACAACTACTGGGTATGACATGACAAAAAGTGGTGCTTTGCACGTTCGACTAAAGTTTGTTGGCCATCGTTTAGACCTTGTCCGTATAGAACTAATGAATTTTCAATATCGTGGGAAATCTGCTGTTTGTTATGATAGAATGAGCAAACGCACCTTTAGCGAGTTGGTTTTTGAGAAATCAGGAATTCAACTGGGTAGTGATTCGCTGTCCTTCAATTAAACTGGTTAAATGGCTCATTTAGCTCTTGCTCACTAAAACACCCCGGTTTTAGATTCGCAAGTTCTAAATGAGAACTTATGACGTAAAGGTGCGTTCCTTCATCATGACACAATATTCTAATATTAATAATTTAAGTAGGTTAAAAAACCTTGGTTTACCACCTATAGGTGATCTAAATGAATTATCTAATCAAATGCGTTTGTCTTCAGGGTTGATCCAAAAGTTAGCGTATCTCTCCGATGAGCACTATAAGGTTTATTATTTAAAGAAAAAATCTGGAGGCCAAAGAGAAATAGCTCAACCATCAAGAGCAATGAAAGCTGTTCAATCATGGATTTTGAGAAAGATACTTTATCGTTTGAGTTCTTCTCAAAATGCTAAAGGTTTCGAAATTGGAGAGTCTATATTAAGTAATGCAACTCCTCATATCGGCGCTCATGTTTTATTAAATATTGATTTAGAAGATTTTTTTAATACAATACCAGCATCGCACGTTTACAGCATTTTCCACTCAATAGGATATAATAAGACTATAAGTAATATTTTTACTAGGCTATGTACTTTTAAGGGATACTTACCTCAAGGAGCTCCTACCTCACCTAAACTATCAAATTTAGCTTGCCAGCGTCTGGATTCGAGGATTCGAGGATTCAAGGCTATTCAGGCCCTAAAGGTATAATGTATACACGATACGCAGATGATATTACATTATCAGCCTTCAATGAAACTAAAATCAGAAAAGCGAAACCTATAATTGAAGAAATTTTGAAAGATGAAGGTTTTTTTATAAATGATAGTAAAACAAAAATATGTGGTACAAGAAAGCGTAAGGAGGTAACAGGTTTAGTTATATCTATTGATGGTGTTGGTATTGGTCGAAGGAAATATAGGCAAATTAGGGCAATGATTTATACAATGCTAAAGTCAGATGGCTCAAAAATTGAACAGGTAAATGGCTGGTTAGCATATATTAAAAGTGTCGATGAAAAAAACTATTTTCGATTAGTAAAGTATATTCTAACATTAGAAAAAAACTTTCCTGAAAATAAGATTTTTGAATCAATTTCTAGTATAAGAGAAAAAAGAGTAGATAAAGGTAATTATTTATGATTCTTGTTTTTTTATTGTTGAGATATTGAAGATTCTTTCATATGGACAAGTTAAGCATAAGTAATGTATATAGAATTAAATTATAGATTAGTAATGAACTTAGGATATTAAAAGAGTATAAAGGACAGGAAAATGAAAACTGTATACTTAGACCAAAATATTTGGCTTGATATTATTTTATCTAGAAAAGAACTAAATATTGATTTGATTCAGCGGAAGTTTTCGGGAGGAGAATTTAATATTTTATACTCTCCAGCCAATTGCGAGGAACTTTGTAATTCACATAGAAGTGAGAATATTAAAAACCAAATATCATCATCAGAATTGAATGATAGGCTAGAGGTTATTTCAAAAATTACTAATAATATGGAAATATTACCCTACCCTAATAGATTCTCTAGGGTTATTAGTAAAGTATCTGGAAATAAAAGTCCAATTATTGTAAGTGAACATCCAATTGATTGTTTTGAAAGAGTTAATAAGTATTATCAATCCAATGCTGTTGCAGAGTTAGGCCAAAAGGAAATCTTAGATAAGGCGATTGAAATTGATGAGGAAACAAAGTCTGCGATGGGCCAAATTAAAACTTATGAGGAAATTCTAAAAAATGAAAATTCAGTTAATAGTTTATTGGAAAGTATGAGTGAAAAATTAAAATTTTCTACGGCACTGCATGAATTGGCTAGTGAGGGCGTTTCTATACAGCCTTATACCGGGGTGGTTGAGTGTTTATTATATAGAAAAATAGAAAAATATTCTTCATTAAGGTTGAGTCAGTTTAAATCTAGAATTGAAAAAATATTTTTTAGCAAAAATATTTTTATGCGTATTAAAAAAGAGTACTCTCTTGCTGAGATATTTATTGATACAATGATGAAGACATTGATGCTTAATGGATTCTCAGTAGAAAAAAAACCAATGTCAAGCCTTCACGATAATACTCATTCTATTTATGGTTCTTTTTGTGATTATTTTATTACAAGAGATGAAAGGCTGGCAAAAAAAGTAAAATTAGTTTATGATTATATAAATTGCCCAACAATAGTATTGTTTGATAAAGAAAATAAATGGATAGAATTAATAGAATCTCCTACAGATTATCAAAATAAACACAAATTAGATTGAGTTTTACTAGTTAATAATTCATTTTTATGGGTGAGAAATGGAATTTGAAAACTCCGATGAGGTAGCATATATACCTAAACATATAATTAATCCACTACAAACATTTTACCAAGCAGAGTCTGGTAAATTAGAATAGATCACTGAATGGGGATTATCATGCGAAGATTGGTTAACGTGTGAGATTATGTACTATCTTTCTAACAATTTTTATATATGGATGCCCTTTAGATATAACAAAGAAACACAATTTCGTGCTGACATCTCATTTTCAGAAACTGCTAAAAATTACAATGGCTATGAAAAATGAGTTTTATAGAAATTAAAATCCATAATAGAACTGATAATAATTATCTATTTATAATTGGTTCAATTGAAACATTTAAGGCTAGCTATCATTTTTTATATATGTTATTCATAGCTCCTACTGCACCCATACCACATTGAGCCGAGCAACCAAAACTTGTTTTGATTGCTATCTTTCCTGCTTTATCCATAGAAAATTCCATTTTACAATATTGGTCTCCATAGTCACTATCTGTGCTGACTAGTGCTGTAGCACTCCAAGTATTTGACGATAAGTCTCTTTCTGTAATATAGGCTGTACCTTCAGCTTCGCAGACATACATATCAACATTGGCATTAATCTGGAAATCGAACTTTGGCGCATCATTTTGGCTTGGTGTTATTTCTAGTATTCCATGTTTGCTTTTGTATTCTACGGGATTTTGGAAAGGTGGATTTGCTGCCTGTGCTGTTGATAAGAAGATGGTTACAGTGGCAATGACTAGTGATGAATATTTCATATTATTCCTCTAAATATTAATGTGGTTATACAAGGTGATTTATGCCTTGCAGATTATGATTATTAATACATTAGGCTTAAAATTATTAACACTGGCTTTTCCAATAAATCAAATACCGCAAATAATCCCCGCCATCTGTCCACTTCCCCTAAAATAAGACAGCTATAATTAGATTTTCTGCCCTAAAATTTGCAGAGGTCATAATGAAAAAAGCCCGTTTTACTGAAACTCAAATCGTTAATATTTTAAAACTCGCTGATTCTGGCATGAAAGTGGAAGATATTTGCCGCCAAAATGGGATCAGCAACGCGACTTACTATAACTGGAAATCAAAGTATGGTGGCATGGAAGCTAATGATGTTAAACGATTAAAAGAGCTTGAAGATGAAAACGCGAAACTAAAAAAGCTCTTTGCGGAAGTTAGCCTTGAAAACCACGCGATGAAGGAGCTTTTCGCAAAAAAGGGTTGGTAGTGGCTGAAAAGAAATCCTGTGCTCAGTCATTAAAGGCCGCGGGTTTATCAGTCATTAGAGCGTGTAAACTAACATCGCTACCTCGCGCTTCGTTTTATCGAAAGACTCAAAATTGGCGCGAGAAAGATAGAATCGTCATCGATGCCATACAATCTGTATTAGCGAAATCGCCACAATCGGGATTCTGGAAGTGCTATTTCCGACTGAGATTTCAAGGCTATCCTTTTAATCATAAACGAGTTTATCGTGTTTATTGTCGATTAGGATTGAATCTGAAACTACGGGTTAAAAAAGTGCTTCCGAAGCGTGAAAAAAGACCATTAGTAATTGAAAAAGTCCCGAATATTCAATGGGCATTGGATTTTATGCACGATAGTTTATATTGCGGTAAGCGCTTCAGAACTCTCAATATTATTGATGAAGGAACGCGAGAATGCTTGGCGATTGAGGTTGATACGTCATTACCGGCTGAACGTGTTATCAGGGTGCTTGAACGTTTAAAAGCCGAAAGAGGATTGCCAAAACAGATCCGAGTCGATAATGGACCTGAACTCATTTCAGTTAACTTATTGAATTATTGTGAAGATAACCAAATTTTGCTGTGCCATATTCAACCAGGAAAACCACAACAAAACGGATTTATCGAACGTTTTAATGGTTCGTTCCGTCGTGAATTTTTAAATGCGTATTTATTTGAATCGTTAAGCCAAGTTCGAGAATTAGCATGGTTTTGGCTACAAGATTATAACCAAAATCGAACTCACGAAAGTTTAAATCACCTCCCACCGGAGGCCTATCGTAAACAGTTAGAAAACTCTAATTTAATGTGTCTCAATTAATGGGGAGTGGACACATCCTCTTGCAGCCCATGCATCAACGGTTTCATGCTTTTATTGGGTAAATCAGGCCACTCACCAATCCCTCTTGGCTGATGAGTATTTTCCTCACTTAGGCTTTCCCATCCTGATTCATTTGGCACCCATAAACCTTGCCATTCTTCCTGTGCTATTCGAGGCAGCTTCCAGCAGGGTTGATAACTAATGCGCCCATGCTGCCGTAGTACATCCAATGGGGTTTCAGGGCGAAGTGTGGCAAGGAAGAGGTAAGAACTGGCGTTGTTGCGAAGAGTATCCTGATAAATGTCATCGCTGTGGGTATCAATCAGGTATTCAAATGGCGAAACAGATTTCAAGATATTGGCTGTACTACCTTCAATCTCGATTTCTTCTACCCAAACCACGATACGTTGCCAGACGATAGCTTGAATCAAGCAACGGTATTCTAGGGATTGCGTATCTAGTGGTAATTCAGCGAATAACGGTGGTTGTGCTGTCTCAATAGGCGCAGCAAAGTCTGATGCATCGAAAGATCTGGAGTGAGTTGGGTATCCCAGCACTTCACGATAATCATACTGATTCAAGGGCGTGATCACACCTAAATACTCAAGTTGATGAATAATGCGCTCAGCACGGTGAAATCCTATCCGAAAATGGCGCTGTAAACGTCTCGGTGAGGCTCTGTTAATGAGAATGACATAATCAATGGCTTTAACTGTCAATGGGTCATAGCTGCTGTCTAGCGTGTTGTGGTGAGATAACTGCATAGTGCCTCTGAGTCAGTGACGAAAATACAGTTATTAAAATAACAAAAGGTATTAAAAGATACTAATCTAATTCTTCCTGTTTCATGGTGAGCGCATTTTTTAATAGTGCTTTTCTTTTCTCTGCCGACAGTGATTTATAGATTTCAAGTAAAAGGTTAAGATCTGCACTTTCAGAAGATAGCGTGTTTTGCTTGATGAGCTCTTTTTCATCCGTATTTAGGATCACTTTAAATGCATCAATATGATAGAGGTCGCCACGCTTATTAGGGTTCTTCTTGCGAAAGTGGGGATGAAGAGCGGTGATTGACTCTAGACGGACTCTAACGCCTTTCGCAGTGGTAGGGATATCCATCTCTTTATATTCAGGGTAACGTGTTGGATCGTCAGCTTTTTCTTTTCCTATAGCCGCAAGCTCCCCACTGGTAAACCAGAGCTTGGGCGCATTATCCATTTCAATTAGTTTTTTTTTATCAGTCATGATTTTTATAAATCTCATATATATCAAAAGGATAAAATAACCGCACTAGAAAGATGTTAAAATCATAAAGATATCTATTGATAATTCCCTTTAATTGGTTTTTAATAGACGAGGAATTAAACAGTGGAGTTATTACTATGTCTAACCCTGTAGCATCTCAAAAAAAGCCCAGAAAAGGAAGCACTGCGGATTGGCACCGTGCGGATATTGTGGCGGCTTTGCATAAAAAAGGGGTCACACTAGCGCAATTATCTCGTGAGCATGGGCTTTCTTCTCGGACGTTAAATAATGCGCTAGAGCGAGCGTACCCAAGAGCTGAACAGATTATTGCGGATGTGATTGGCACGGCTCCTGAAACAATATGGCCGAGTCGTTACATCAATAAGCCACCCTCTAATAATCATGGACGGTAATTGAAATAGCCTAAATATTTACCCTTGCCTATCGGTAAGGCATTGCACCCATTCTAGCGTCAACACCATGGAAAAAAACCTTAATTCATTTAATTGAAGGAACACTCATGTCTATCAAAAATAAATTGCAAAAAATTCGAGAAGAAAATGAAGCGAAAGGATTAAATGACCCAGCTTTATTTAAACAGCGTTTGCTCAACGGTGGCTTTGGATTAGCTAAAACCTTTTGGCTATTTTGGTTTTTACCGATTTTATTCTTAAATATCGTTGAATTTTTTATTACTAAAAAGGTGACATTGAATAAAGTGGAAGCATTGATTCTCATTTGGGATATTTGCTGTTTTTACTTTATCGTGAAAATACCGAATCGTCGTGCTTGGTATTACGCAGCGTTGGTTGTGATTGCACTCGATATATTAGCAGGAATAACCGTGAATTTTCTGCTGTAAGGTGACAATGTGAAAATGAAACTTAACCAGTGGATGAAATTAAGCATATTAATGGCGATAGTTGGTTTAACGGGATGTAATGAGAGCACAATTAATTGTAATAGCGAGGGTGCAAAAGCATTAGCGTTACAAGTCGTCAATCAACATGTCGGTTGGGCGATGTATGAGCAGCTTGAGAATGTGCGAACGCAACGTCAAAATGCAGAACGAGGCGTTTATCTCTGTGCTGCGGAAGCAACGGGAAAAGCAGGCTCTGTCACGGTAATTTATTCCGTACAGCTCACGGATGATAAAAAAAGTTTTGTTGTTACGTTACTCAACGGTTAATTGCTATGCCAGCCTATTATTAGGTTGGCATTTTACCCTTTGACGCTTCCATTCTTTCATTCACTTTCCACATCAATATTCCCCGCCATTAATAAAAATCACAGTACGTATATCAAAATAGCAACGATGGCTAAACTCATGTAACTACCTGATTATAATCAATAAATAACTTTACTTTGCTAATGTTTATGGTAAAATATTAGCATGGCACTATACCCAAATATGATTGGGTTGTGCTTAACAGTTTATTTCTACTTTTTTATTTAAAGGCAACTTTATATGACTATTCATCAGTCAGGGCTACGCTTGCCTATCGCACAAGCTTTTAGCCAATTATTATTAAATGAACTGGATAATTCAGTGATTAACTCAGCGATTGATTTAACCCTTGTTCGGGCGGTCACAATGAATTTTCGAGACCCATTGTATAGTGCTGAAACAGGCGGTTTCCATCCTGTCGAAATACGCTTGTTACGGCAGCATGAGCAATGGCAGTTTGATTATGTGACCGATTTTTCATTCATGGGGAGCTATTATCCTGAGCTTGAAAAGGAACTCGATATTTGTTGGTCGCAGGGTTATATCTATCATTTTATGATGGGGGATATTGATGAAGAAGAGGGTGGAGCACTGTTTGAACTGTGGCAACGCAATTTTATTCAATACCACAAAATGAAATGTTACGAAGTCAGTATTCAGTGGGAAACCCACTAATTAAGTAAAAATAATACCAGCGCTGGTGATCTCATTAAGTACAGTACAATCAATAGAAGGTTTGAGTTGATGTTGATACCGTCCAAGCAAGGGGATTTAGATTGCCTCTGTGGGATTTACAGTCTGGTCAATATGGGTACATGGTTCTATGGAGACCGCATAAAACCCCGCCCGTTATTTAATTATCTTTTGCGTGAATACAGTGAATACTGGTCACTGTACAAGTGTTTAACCCAAGGTATTGATGTTCCTGAGATGGATTACTTGATTAAGCGCCTAACCTCAAAATACCCATCACAAGCCCCTCTACGCGTCACTACGCCATTTCGTTACAAAGTTGGACTTACCACACAAAAAATACTGTCTGCTTGTCAGGCGTTCCTCGGCGCTCATACAACGTCACGCCGGCTTATTCTTCTGGGGGATCAATGGCATTGGTCGCTGGTGGAGCGTATGAACAGTGATTATCTCTATTTCTTTGATAGCCACCAGCAAGAGAAGGTAAGCCGCGCCAGCTATGGATTACGAGGAAACAAGGTACGGCGGTTGTATAGTGAATCTATTTATTTTGTTGAAGTCACTTAGTTTTCATATTCGCCTTATTAATTTTATCTGATTGCTAATCATACATTAGCTTATTAATATTCATTATTAAGAGTTATAAATGAATGGAAAGGGCTAAATGATATGAACAATCATATTGTTGTACATACAATACCAAATATTATACAAAAAATGAAAAATGAAGGTATTGCGTGTACTGAGGATAGCATTATCGGTATATGGAAAAATCATCATATCGAGTTTGTATTAGATTGGCGAGGAAAAGGGTATAGCAATACTACAGGAACAAAGAATTACGATGAAATTGTTTACCCAAGTAGAAATCATATTTTGCATATACTCGAGTATGGGCTTGAAAGTAGAGACGGAATGATTACCGAAATATTAGTAAAACCTTATTCATCAAAACAAATTGAAATAGCTTCTTTAGAACTCACTCACCCACTATATGGCAGTTGCATTAATTCCAATCTATTAGATGAGCTTTCTGTTGAGGATAAATATTTAAAAATAATAAAAAAGTCACTCAAAAACTTAAAGATTGCACCCCATGGTAATAAAAAACGCTTTGAACAAGAGAAAGAAAAATTTTTAATCAAGGCCAAACACGTACTAACCTTTCACACTGAAAAATGTAGAGGCATTCGGGGAAAAATAACACAAGAAAAAGTTGCGGAAGCGACTTTAAGTAGCCATTGCCCAGAGTGTTCAATGGTGTTGTTAACCAGCAGTATTGATACCGCGAAAAAATATTTAAGAGGCGACTCCCATATCATGAATGAAATAAAAAAGCTAGGTTAGTAAAACAATGAAAAATGCTCCCCTTTTTTAGTCATATGTTAATTTGTATGCTGTAACCCATTCAGTAGCTAATAGACGTATAGCAAAAAGAGGTTACACATGAGTAAGATGATAAAAATTTGTAGCATGGCAGAAGTGATGTTAATCCTTGATGTCCGTTCTCGGAACTCAGTATACAATCTTGAGCGTAAAGCTGGTTTTCCTCCTCGTATTCGCATCGGAATTAGACGTGTTGGCTATGATCTTAATGCTGTTCAAGAATGGCTTAATACTCGCACTGTAAAATAATTAATAACTAACATATTTTAAATATTAGATTATGGATAATTTTATCTTTATTATCTGGAGGAGAGTATTATGTTATGAAAATCTATACCAATAGGATGAGTATAAATAGACGAAGCAGTGAGGAAAAAAAGGAGAATAACGAAAGAATTAAAATACTGAATCTTATTTATAATAAAACAAAAAACAAACGTTATAAAAAATTAGCTAGGAAAATTCAAGATTGCGAAGAGGAATATAATTGCAATAGTTTGGCTTGTGCTCAATGCATTAAGGTTAAGCAGCTAGATATAGTTAATCAATTCGGTAATTATATAAATAAAAAATATGTTTTTGTCACTCTTGTTTTTTATAAAGATAAAATTACAATAAATGAATTGCCAGATTTCAATCCTAATTTATTAAAGGATAAATTAAGAAAGAAGCTTAAATCTATTAGTTTTAATAACTTTATTTTTGGCAGTCTAGAATTAGATCTCCACTTATATGAGAGCATTAATTCTAGTTATTATCAACCTCATTTTCATTTATTAATTCCTAATGAAAGTGAAAAAATCAAATCTCTTAGAGATTACATGAAGTCATCTAAGAATTTAAACTCTCGGCAAGGCATTAAAAATAGACCTATGGTGGTTGATGAAATTAATGATATTGGCGGGGTTATCAAGTATATAACTAAAATCATGTGGTGCGAAATGGCATTTTTTACTAATAAGGAGGGAAAGCTCAAGCATAGTGGTAAACGTCGTATATCGAATAATCGTATGTTCGCTGATTCATTGGTTAAGCTCGATACACTGAAATTCAGTGACATATTTTTTAAGTGTAATTCCAGTAACTAAATTCTAGATCTCTGTTTAGACAGCACCAGTATGCTTGTAGATATGGAAGATTGATTAGTCTGATAGTTTTTGGAATGAACACTAGTTAATTTATCTTGATTAGTATAACGCTAATACATACTGGTGTTGTAAATGGTGATTTGGTGATTTAGTGATTATCAAAGAGGCCTTTATGACTAGAAAGAAAATGGATTCAAAACATATTAAGCTTGTTGCTTTATCATATCAAGATGAAGGGCAAGAATCTTATCGTTTAGTTGAGTTTTTCAATGTAAATAAAAATAAGGATATTTTTTTATTAATTCCAGCGTCAATAATTGCAGTACCTAATAAACTTAAAAGCTTTCTATTAGAGAATGGATTTAAACCTAAAGTTATCCATGAGAATTTCAAAGAAGTTTTTGATGTTATTTTAGGTGATTGTGATGAAAGAATTTTACTGTGTAATAAACCAGGTTTTCTTTATGTTGATAATGAGTACTACTATATTAAAAACTCAGGAGAGGTAGTAGGTGGACATAATGACTTGAAGATATTTCCAAATCCTAATGCTAGAACATTTAATTACTCATGTCAGGCTAAAGGGACATTGGAACAATGGAAGAATAAGGTAGCAGAAACTGCTAAATATAGTCCTTATATTATGCTTGGCTTATGTTCAGCTTTTGCTGGCATGTGCATTTATTTTACAAAAATAGAATCAGGAGGATTTCATGCTCACGGTGAGAGTTCTTCGGGGAAAAGTACAATGTTAGAATCAGCAGCTTCTGTATTTGGAGACTCTTCATACATTCTTGATTGGAATATAACTGAGGCTGCATTTGAGCAGCAAGCGGAGTCTCGTAATCATGGCTTATTATTGACTGACGAACTTATTTTAATAGACTCTAATCGCCAAGCTGCCGCCCAAAAAATGCAAAAATTTGTGTATATGCTTGGTTCTGGTACTGGTAAGTCAAGAAGTCATATCTATCAAGAACGTTCGGCAAGTTGGCAATTAGTCGCTTTAAGCAATGGTGAAGAAGCTTTAAGCCAACATGCCAGCTCTGGTCTAATGAGTCGTAAGAATGGTGAAATAGCTCGATTCATAGATGTTCCTGTTGATTGTGATAACGGTATGGGTATTTTTAATTCATT
Organism: Providencia sp. PROV048; assembly: GCF_033688165.1. Taxonomy (NCBI): domain Bacteria; kingdom Pseudomonadati; phylum Pseudomonadota; class Gammaproteobacteria; order Enterobacterales; family Morganellaceae; genus Providencia; species Providencia sp. PROV048. The sequence goes on from NZ_CP096360.1 coordinate 1,552,849, forward strand.
ACCTGAAGGTGTATCGTCATCTGCTGAATATGCAGAATATTTGAAAGAAAATTGCAATAACTATTATGGCACAGCTGGAGATGCGTTCTTACAGAAGATACTGACACAGGTTAGCAAAAAATCTCCAGAGTATATTACTAATAAGCTCAACGACTATATTACTAAATTCTTGGAGATGAATAATGTAGGTTCTAATGGATTAGATAAACGTATAGCTACTCGTTTTGCTTTAGCTTACGCAAGTGGGATACTCGGTATTAAAACTAAGGTTCTCCCCTTTACTGAGAAGGAGGTTTTTGATGGAATTACACATTGTTATCTGAAAGCTATAGATCAAAACCCTATTAAAAAGGTTGTTTTCAATCAAAAGCTATTAGATACATTGAAAAATCCCTGCAAACCGAAAAAGAGTCTCGTAGATAAGGACAAACTAAACAATTTAAATGCCATTGTTGTTCAAATCAAAGAGGTACAGTGTGTCGCAGTAAAATCATCATTTTTTGATGGTAATATTATTGGGAATAAAAAAACTGTGATTCGCCAGTTGGTCTCAGAAGGAAAGTTACTTACTGATGCCCAAGGCAAAAGCACTCGCCAGTGCAAGGTTAATGGCGTGAAATTAAGTCGTCGTTATTGCTTGAAAGTTGATGTTGTAAGCTAACCTTTAAAGCAACAAGTTGTTTTATAAAAAGGTCATCCAGAGTGCTTTAGGATGACCTTTAAATATTTTAAGTTACAATTATGGCATTTAAGAATTAAACCTTATAAAGACAAAATAGTTGTATCTATGTTGTCGTCAGTAGGAAATAAAAATATATGATGAGGCCATAATAATCGCTCAACATGAATATTTAGAGCATAGAAATCGTCTTTAGACCACAACTCAATATTCCAAAAAGTATGTAAATCACTTGCAAAAGCGTTCACCCATCCAGTTAATTGGTGTGACAATATTACAGTTTCAATTAATGATTTTTCTGGTGGTATAAAAATTCCTTTAGCTCCTTGTAGGTGCCCAACTACTCTAGCTGTACAGGTTAAAATATTACCTACATCATTAATCAAAGAGCAAAGAAATTTATTACTATCTCTATCTACCTTATATTCCTCTTTTGCTTTTAATATGTTGGACTGAGAAACATCAAATGTAGTTATAAAGTAATTATAATATTCTTCTTCAATTATTTCTGCTGAACCAAAATTTGCACTAATGTATGAATATTGATAAGCCCTCACTGCTTTACGCAGTGCGCAGTGTAGTACAGCTGAATGATTAAATGTTTTGAAGGGTTCCATTAATAAGTTAGGTAATATTTTTTCAATTTTGTCAGTTATATGTACTATAGCCAGTCCTGCTACAAGAAAGTGTAGAGCTATTTCTGTATTATCAGAATTGTCTTCAATTAAAGATAATGCATATTCTTGATGAAGAACAAGGTGCACTTTAGGTTTGCCATCTTTTATAACTAGTAGAGCAGCTACTCCTTGCGCAATGTAATCAGGAGTTCCTTCATATATATCGTTTAATTTAAACCCTCTATCAATTTCTGATAATGATTTTTCAAAGTTAGAGGTGAAAGTAATGGCATCTAAAACATTGAGATTAAGTGAATGACACATGCTATGTATGATAGTCTTAATCACTTTGTTGATGCTTTGAATATCAAAATCTGTCGACCAATTAGTAAAGTTTAATTGAAAGCTTACAGATGGAATAGAATTAAGGTCAGATATTACTTCATTCTTGGTTTGATTTTTATTCAATAGTTCATTTAGTGAATCATGAACGATAAAATCAGATTTAGTTTTCCAACGGTTACCTATATTTTCAGATAAATAGGCATGATTTGAAGATGATGAAATGAAAAATTCAGAACAACATGCTGATGCTTCGTTGTTAAAATTAGATAGATCAGGTATAGAGTCAATAGACTTTAAACCTATGAGAATTTTCTCTGATGTTAAAGGCATGACAATAATTGAAGTACCAGAAGCCATTATGTAAGGTAAATACACTCCTTCTTCATCCAGCGCAATCGCTATACAATCGGGCATTATAGCGCCTTCTCCTTGTGCTGATGAAATGAACCATGTAAATTCAACAAGTGATTGTTTACGTGGTTCAACAATTATTTCACTATTAAGAAATTTTTTATGGGCACTCTCTATGGTTTTATCAATATTATTAATTAATATTGATAAAACATATTTGGCTAACTCATTAACAGGCAATGTATCACCTAAAATATTCTCCTTTATAAGCATATACCCAATTTTTTCTAATGTAGTTTTTGGAATGTTTGTTTTACTCATAACAAAGTCAATTAATTTTTTTAGCTCTAGGTCATCATTAAGCAGGGATGAAAAACGATCTCTCCATGTTTTATTCGGTAAGGGATCATTTAATTCCATTACAGATAGAACCGCCTCTTTGTTCGAAAATATATCAGATATTCCAACAATCAATTGATTAGTGGCATTTCCAAACATACTTCGGATACTTTTACTTCTTGGTGATAGGTGTGCGATAACTTCAGCTGCAATATATGGATCTATGCTAGAACCTACTTCAGATAGACGTAAATTACCAAGTAGTACACCTAGTCTATTACTTTCATAGTTAGTAATTTTATCATCAAGAGTTTCTTCACCATTAAGTGAGGGGATAGAATAAAAATCACGCTGTACTGCAATGCGATTAATATTGGATATATAACTTTTGTTTTTATTATAAACGTATGTTTGCTGAGATTTTTGATCTAGTGAAAACCCACGTAGAAACGATTGGGGTATATAATGTTGCATTCTACCTGACATGATCTATTCCTATGCTTTATAATAAATGCGGCATATAAAATTTACTTAATTTCTTTTTATTGCTTTATCAACAAACTCGCCCCACCAATCCATCATTTCACGCCTTTGTTCGAGATAAATAGCTCGGTTATAAGCACGTCGTACCTCATTGCTATCGATATGGGCTAAAGCTGCTTCAATCACATCAGGTTGAAATCCATGCTCATTTAATGCAGTTGATGCAATTGAACGGAATCCATGTGCTACAAGGCGACCTGCAAAGCCAACACGCTTGATAGCCGCATTAACTGTTTGGCTATTCATTGGTTTAGTGTGTGGTGATTTCATACTAGGAAAAATGTGTTCCCTATGACCGCTTATAGGTTTCATAGTTTCTAATATTGCCAATGCTTGAGGAGAGAGAGGAATGATATGTTCTCTTTTCATCTTCATTCTTGCTGGTGGGATAGTCCAAAGCTTATTATCAAGATCGATCTCACACCATGCCGCTTCGGCTGCTTCGGCTGGGCGAGTCATAGTTAATAATTGCCATTGCAGTAAACAATAAGTTTGTCGCTCAATGTTGACTCCTTGGATTGCAGCCATCAATTCAGGAAGCTGATCAGGTTTTAATGCAGGTAAGTTTTTTACAACTGGATTTTCAAAAGCAGCGGTAATTTTTGCAGCAGGGTTGGCATCAAGATAGCCCACATTCACAGCATAAAACATCACTTCATTAATGCGTTGCGCTACTCGTTTAACTGATTCTAGTTTGCCTTGTGCTTTTAAAGGTTCTAATGCGCTAATAAAGTGGCGGGCTTTTAAATCAGCTATTGCTATATCACCAACATGAGGGAGGACATGTAACTCAAGAGAACGCCAAATGTCTTTCAAGGTTGATTCTTGCAAACTAGATTTACTTTTGATTTCGAACCACTGCTGAGCTATTTTTTCAAAAGTATTATTTTTTTCTTCAAATAGGCGTTGTTCTTCCGCTTTTTTGTGTTCTTGTGGATCTATATTTTTAGCTAGAAGCTCTCGCGCATTTTCACGTTTAAGTCTAGCATCTAAAAGACTAACCGTAGGGTAGCTACCAAAGCTAATAAGTGCACGTTTTTTGGTTATAGGGCGGTAGTAGTTAAAGCGCCATATTTTTGAGCCAGTTGTTTTGATTAGCAGATATAAGCCATTTCCATCTTGCAGCGTATAATCTTTATCTTTGGGTTTTGCTGATTTAAGCTTGGTATCACTGAGTGGAACTGTTGTACGCGCCATATAGTTATACGCCTTTTAGTTATACATAAGGGATATAACTAATGATATAACTAAAAATTTTGCTTGTCACTGAGCATAACTGACCATTAATACATATAAAAAAAGCCTTCAACTATGAAATTGAAGGCTTTTTTAATCATCACTGAACATCAATGATACTATATTTGGTGGAGCTGGCGGGAGTTGAACCCGCGTCCGAAATTTCTACATCCTCGGTACTACATGCTTAGTCTAGTCTTTGAATTCATTTGCCAGCTGCGGACAGACACGCCACCAACAAACTATCCTGATTAAGTTTAACGCTTCAACCCCAGGCAAGGCATCCACGCGATCTCTTTTGGGTTTGACCTCTCTTGATCCCCGTCCTAAGAGCGGAGGCTAGGGAGAGAGGGCTCTAAGCAGGTTATTAAGCTGCTAAAGCGTAGTTTTCGTCGTTTGCGACTATTTTTTTGCGGCTTTTTACGAGGCCAACCGCCCCTCGGCATGCACCTTGGGTTTCGCAAATCCCGTCGAATCCAGAATCAGCCCCAAGTTGTTGAGCGCAGTATAACAGAAAAATACTCTATAAAGCTAGAGGTTAGCGATTAGAATGTTTCATTATACGTGCTTTATCGAGTTGCCATTCACGTTCTTTAATATCAGAACGCTTATCGTGAGATTTTTTACCTCTGGCAACGCCGATTTTAACTTTACACCATGCATTTTTCCAGTAGAGAGAAAGTGCAATAACGGTATAACCTTCGCGGTTAACTTTACCGTAGAGTGTATCTAATTCACGTTGATTTAAAAGTAATTTTCGGCTACGAGTTGGGTCGCACACAACGTGCGATGATGCAACAGTCAGCGGTGTGAAGTTTGCACCGAATAAATAAGCTTCGCCGTCCCTTAAAAGAACGTAGCTATCTCCAATGTTGGCTTTGCCTGCACGGAGTGATTTGACTTCCCAACCTTGTAGGGATAGACCCGCCTCGAACTCCTCTTCGATAGAATATTCGTGGCGAGCACGCTTGTTCATAGCAATTGTTGCTGAACCGGGTTTATATGGTTTTTTCTTTGTCATAGTGCAATCATTATACTGTAAGCTGAGTTGAAAGAAATCTTTCTAAGCTGATATTTTTTTGATTGTGCAAATCTTGCCCTATGTGGGTTTTGTTTTTTGTTTAACCAATCAAAGATGGTATTATACGCTCAGTTTTTGGGGATAGGAATTGATATGCCACAGATTAGTCGCTCTGCGTTGGTCCCTTTTAGCGCAGAACAAATGTATAAACTCGTTAATGACGTTATTTCATATCCGAGCTTTTTGCCGGGGTGTGTGGGTAGCCGAATTATTAGTCATAGTTCTGAAGAAATGACCGCTTCTGTTGAAGTGTCAAAAGCAGGCATTAGCAAAACTTTTGTCACAAAAAATGTGCTAGAGGATAACAAGTGCATTCATATGCAACTTGTGGAAGGGCCATTTAGTAAATTAGCTGGTGGTTGGAAATTTATTCCTTTAAGCCCTGATGCTTGTAAAATCGAGTTTCACCTTGATTTTGAATTTACAAATAAATTGATAGAACTTGCATTTGGCAAAATTTTTAAGGAATTAGCTAATAATATGGTTCAAGCCTTCACTTTAAGAGCAAAGGATGTATACAGTGTCTGAGCTGAATATTGAAGTGACATATGCGCTTCCTGAAAAGCAATTTTTGCTATCAGTAAAAGTGAAAGAGGGGGCGACAATAGAAGAAGCAATACTAGCTTCTGGTATTTTAGCTCTTAGAGATGATATTGATCTTAAAAAAAATAAGATTGGTATTTATAGTCGCCCTGCTAAATTGACAGATTTAGTGCAAGATGGGGATCGTGTTGAGATTTATCGACCTTTGATTGCAGACCCAAAAGAATTACGTCGCAAACGAGCGGAAAAGTTTAAAGAAGTTAAAAATAAGTAAACCGATTATACGTAGCGAACCGAGCAAAGCTCGGTTTTTGTCTTTAAATTTATTTATACAAGTTGAGTCTAAATAAATTTTTAATAAAGATACTCATAATAACAACCCGCCTGAATAAGTCCTTCATAAAACAGGTTGTTACTATCACACTAGGTGGTTCTTAGTGTTTGTGGTTAGTCAGCTGTTTTAGTTTCTGATGCTTTTGTTTCAGCAGCTTCCATTGATTCCTGCGCGGCAAGATTTTTCTCGTTTTTGATGTCAGTAAGAATACCATTGCGATCAAAAATCAGAGTCAAAGTTTCTTGCTGAACTGGGTCATGCCCTAGTTCTTGGCGGAAAACATAATACCAAGTCTGAGTACCAAACGGGTCAGATAACATTGGCGTGCCCAAAGTATAAGCGACCTGTTGCTGTGTCATTCCTTTTTGGATCTTAGCAACATCTTTCGCTGTGAGGTAATTACCTTGGTTAATGTCCGGGTGATAGACAAGACGTTCCATCATTGAACAGCCCGTAGACATTAATGCGAGTGATAGTGCGGCAGCAGTTAACAATTTATAACGCATGGATATCTCATTCCTTTTGGAGTCAGAACATCAATGATAATCGACATTGATACAATTTAAAACCTTCCTTATCGACTCTAAGACCACATGAGCGTAAAAAAGTTGTCAAAAATTATGCTGCAAGTAACTCTTTTGCGTTGGCTAGTGTATTTTTGGTGACTTCTGAACCTGCCAAAAGGCGCGCAAGCTCTTGTAATCTAGATTTTTTATCTAATAGCTGCATATGAGTTTCAGTTTCAACTCCATTAGTTTCTTTGCTTACATAAAAATGATGATGTCCACAACCTGCAACTTGAGGTAAATGCGTTACACACATGACTTGAGTTGATTCACCTAACTCACGTAATAACTTACCAACAATAGCGGCTGTTGGTCCGCTAATACCCACATCGACCTCATCAAAAATTAACGCTGGAGTATCCATTTTCTTAGCGGTAATAACTTGAATAGCTAGTGCGATACGCGATAGTTCACCACCTGAAGCAACTTTAGCGAGCGCCTGATGTGGCTGGCCTGGGTTCGTTGTAACATTGAACTCTATCTTACATGCACCATCAACCTGCAATTGTTCTGGTATAAATTTCACATCAATAGTAAACAGACCATGAGGCATTGAAAGTTGATGCATACTGTTGGTAATTAGTGTGCTTAACTCTTGGGCATAATGCAGTCGCACATGGTGTAAACGCTCTGCACAAGCTAATGCTTTTTGATGATCGATAGCAACTTGCTCGTTTAAAGTTTCACAATCTTCGTTTTGATTAGCAATTTGTTCTTGCTCAGTCAATAACTGTTGAAATAGTTCAGGTAGTGCCTCGGGGCTAACATGATGTTTTCGAGCTAAGCTAATTTGTTTAGAGATACGTTGCTCAAGTTCAAATAAACGGTTGGGATCAAGTTCGTATTGATCGCAATAATGTTTTATTTCATCACTGACTTCACTGACTTGTATTGATGCTTCTTCAAGCATATTGAGAAGTTCTGAAAATTTCGGATTGAGAGCAACGAGATCAGTCAATTCATTTTTTGCCATATTTAATAAACTAATGACGTTCGCATCATCATTTTCAGATAGCATGTGCGTGGTTGTTTGACCAATAGATAAAAATTGCCCATGATTAGCGAGTTGTTTATATTCTTGGTCTATCTCTTCAAATTCTCCTTGAACAGGAAGGAATTCGTTCAGTTCTTTTAGATGATATTCCAGCAACTGTTGTCGAGATTCACGCTCTTGCATCTCTTTTTGAAATACGGCTAATTGTTGGCAGGAGTCGTGCCATGTTTTCCATGCTTTTTTCATTTGAGCAAGTAGTTCTTGCTGGTTTGAATAGGCATCAAGCAGGGACTTTTGATGAGTGTTATCTAGCAAGAGTTGGTGCGCGTGCTGGCCATGAATTTGGATCAGTAATGTACCGAGTTCTCTAAGTTGTGATAAAGGTACAGAAACGCCGTTAATAAAACCTCGGGAACGGCCGTCAGGAGAGATAGTCCGACGTAATAAGCACTCATTTTGGTTATCAAGTTGGTGCTCAATAAGCCAATTAGCAGCCATCTCAGCATCAACTAAGGAAAAACGGGCACAAAGATCAGCACGCAGTGCACCAGGGCGTACCATATTGGCTTCCCCCCGATTACCTAAACATAGGCCAAGAGCATCAATAGCAATGGACTTACCCGCACCTGTTTCACCGGTTATGGCTGTCATACCATTACGGAAATCAATTTCTAATTCACGTACGATTGCAAAATTATTGATTGTTAGTTGGGTAAGCATCTGCGCTCTCCTGTAAAAATACACACCTGTGTTTTAATACAGTGTATGACTGTTTTTTTATACAGTAAAGAGGCAGAATGAAAAAATTAAAAAGTTTTTTTAGCCCAGCCTAATTTTGAACTTAATGTATTGAAATAATTGTAATCTTGTGGATGAACTAAATTAAGATTTTTATTACTACGTTTAACAATAACTTCCTCTCCATCCTGAATAGGGAGCATAATTTGGCTGTCACAGCTGACTTCATAATCAATATTTGTTCGTAAAAACTTCAACCGAATACTGCTGTTGCTGCTAATCACCAGTGGTCTGGAGGATAAGGTATGTGGAAACATTGGAACTAATACAATAGCATCCAAGTTTGGGGTTAAAATAGGGCCACCTGCGGAAAGAGAATAAGCTGTAGAACCTGTTGGTGTGGCGATAATCAAACCATCAGAACGTTGAGAAAAGGCAAATTTTTCATCAATGTAAACCTCGAATTCGATCATATGCGCAACTTTGCCTGGGTGCAGAACAATCTCATTAATTGCGGTGCTTTTACGGGCTTTTTGGTTAGCTTTAATGACTTGTGCTTCTAGTAAAAAACGTCTTTCTTCGCGGTATTTTCCTTCAAGAACACTTGAAAGTTGTTGCAATGCATTATCAGGGTCTAAATCAGTAAGAAAACCGAGATTACCACGATTTACACCGATCACTTTATTATTATACCGGGATAAAATACGAGCAGCGCCAAGCATATTGCCATCCCCGCCAACGACGACAACTAAATCAGCCTGTTGGCCTATTTCAGTTAATGTACCAGTGTTGGCATTAGATAATTTTAAATCTTTAGCAACTTGTTTATCGATAATGGCATGATAATTTTTTGAAATTAACCAATGGTATATTAATTCATGAGTTGCCAATGCTTCAGGATGCCTAGGGTGCCCGACAATGCCTATCGTTTTAAAATGTGGTAGTGCTGTATTATTGTCCTTTCGCATACTTTTTTGGCCTCTGATTGTATGACTTCCCTTGAATCCCTGTATTAGATCCCCATAATACTCTCATATATGGGATTAATGCTAAATACGCGGAGATATTCATGAGTAGTAAAGACCAAAACATGCATGATGAGCAAGCTTTTGAACAAAATGAATCACAAAAAGTTCAAGCTGAGCAAGAAGCCAGCGTTCAACAAGCTGATGAGTTACAAGCAGACGAACAAGCGTTAGCCGCGCGTATTGCTGAGCTTGAGCAACAGTTAGAAGCTTCACAAAAAACTGAACGTGAAGCGATGTTACGTGCACACGCAGAAATTGAAAATATTCGTCGTAGGACTGAGCAAGATATCGAAAAGGCACATAAATTTGCACTGGAAAAATTCTCAAATGAATTATTGCCAGTGATTGATAACTTGGAACGTGCAATAGAAGCTGCTGATCACGAAAGTGAAGAGTCTAAAGCGATGTTAGAAGGTTTAAATTTAACGTTAAAAACCTTTTTAGATGCAGTGGCTAAGTTCGGTATTGAGCCTGTCAGTGAAGTGAATGTGCCATTCAACCCTGAAGTTCATCAAGCGATGACGATGATTGAGTCACCTGATCACCAAGCTAATCATGTGATTGATGTGATGCAAAAAGGGTACACGTTAAATAACCGTTTACTCAGACCTGCAATGGTTATTGTGTCTAAATAATCGATGAAATGGGATACGTGAGTATCCCATTTTTTATTGTCCGCAATTTGAAATTATTCGCTAATTACAGGTGTCCAATCTATAGGTTTTTTGCCTTGCTGAGCTAAAATTTCATTTGTTTGTGAAAAATGCCCACAACCTAAAAACCCGCGATGAGCAGAAAGTGGGGAGGGATGTGGGGCTTTCAGAACATGATGGCGTTTAGTATCAATAATTTTACCTTTTTTCTGGGCATGAGAGCCCCAGAGTAAAAAGATCACGCCCTCGGTATTTTCATTAATTGCTTCAATAACTTTATCTGTAAATGTTTCCCAACCTAAATGTGCATGGGAATGGGCATTGCCTTGCTCGACGGTGAGGACGGTGTTAAGGAGTAAAACACCTTGTTGAGCCCAACTGAGCAAGTACCCATGATTAGGCCTTTGAAAGTCACTAATATCTTTTGCTAGCTCTTTATACATATTGACTAATGATGGTGGTGGCTTAATTCCTGGGAGTACGGAAAAAGAGAGGCCGTGAGCTTGCCCTGGCCCATGGTAAGGGTCTTGCCCAAGGATAACAACTTTAATATCAGAAAGCTCGGTATACCTAAATGCATTAAAAACGTCGTCTTGAGCAGGATAGATAATTTTACCATTTTTGCGTTGTTCTGCTACATAAGCCAACGTTTCTTTGAAATAAGGTTTTGATTTTTCAGGGCCAATAACATCGTGCCACGTAATGGAGTTTGACATGAAATATTCCATAACAATGAATTTAAGAAGGAACAATTATATGAACCAGTTGATAGCTATAAGCTTACTGGTTCATGAGGGAGAGATAAAGCCCTGATATTGAGTATTAATCTTTAAAAAAAATTGAAAATATATAAAAATAGTTAAAAAAGTGAATTATGAATTTTGATTTAAATCATAATGTTGGGTTGGTTGAATTAGTTACTAAGCGGAATAATTGATAAATATCAAAGAAAATAGGGGATCTAGCTGGTATAAAATACCTATATACATTGGTTAGACCAAATATCCAATTACAAGTTTTCATAAGATTGATGGTTAATGTAGCTTCGATTTATTAAGCAAATCGAATGCAATCTAGCTCGAACGTGGAGGTCGACATGATTACAGGTATTCAAATTACTAAAACTGATAATGCAGCATTGATGAATTCGTTTTGGTTACTGGATGACGAAAAAAATGAAGCTCGTTGTGTTTGTGCGAAAGCCGATTATAACGAAGGGCAAATCGTTGCTAAAGACGAATTAGGTGCTTTTGAGTATCGTGAAGTTCCTTTAGAAATGAAACCAACTGTACGTGTTGAAGGTGGTCAGCACTTAAATGTTAACGTATTAAGTCGTGAAACATTAGAAGATGCAGTTAAAAACCCAGAAAAATATCCACAATTAACAATCCGTGTTTCTGGTTATGCAGTGCGTTTTAATTCATTAACGCCTGAACAACAACGTGATGTTATTACTCGTACTTTCACTGAAAGCTTGTAATAAATATTAAATGTAATTACATCTAGTAATGCATAATAAATTCTAAAGCCATTGTTACCAATGGCTTTTTATTTGTTCCTAATAAAGTTGATTATTTCCCACCTTGGTTATTTGTATTTCAATATTCTTCCAACAAATACACTTGTTAGGGAGAATTCATGTCACTACCAACACTACAAACATTATCAAAAAAAGATGAATATATTTTTGTTAGAGAAAACTTAAATATTTATTTGCAGCACCAACATCAAGAAATTAAACCTTGTATAACAGATTTATGGCCTAAAGAGATATTAAGAGAAGACTTCTTAGGAGGTCATGCACAACAAAATGACTATATTTTGGCTCTATTAGCGCAAGGTGCTTATCATAAAAATTGGCGGAATATTCAGGGTGTTGAAAGATTAAGTAATAAAGAGATTTTTGATCTCGGAGTTAATGCAGAACTATTAAACGACGAGCAAACAGGTTTTCAAGCTAATATCTGTCGATTTAATGATTTATATATTCTTTGTTTTGCTGGTACTAACGATATTATCGATTTTTACAGTAATATTCGTCAAGGCCTTGGTTTTTATGAGTCTCAATATTTTCAAGCTGTTGGTTTGATGAATGTTTTATTCAATGCAGTTAATGGAAACACAATTTGTACAGGGCACTCATTAGGTGGAGGATTGGCATCAATAGCGGCGTTAGCGAGTCAATCACCCTGTATCGCATTCAGTCCTGCAGGGCTGGCAAAAAATACTATTAATAATATTGGGATTGATTATCACGTTGCTGAAAAAATGGCACAAGAAGGGTTGATACGTTATTACACGGTGCAATATGATTGGCTCGATGGATTACAAAACTCTTTACCGATCCCTTCTGCGTTGGGAAATTGTATTAAAATGGCTTATAGCGAACATAGCTCTTGGAAAAATTGGTTACCCACCCGTTTATTAACAAGAAGTTTTATTGCTCATTCAATGCTTAAAATTATTAGGGTTATGTGCAAACATAAGCCATGGAATAATTGGAATGCAATCACAGGTGAATATAATAAGGTACAAGAAATACCACTAGAAATATTTCCAACTAAAGAAGAAAAACAGGAAATGAGTTGGCAGGAATGTTGTGAAAGTGCTATCAAAAAAGGAAATATAACGGAGTTTTCAGCACTTTTATCATTAGACCATAAACCTTGCGACATTAATTTTCTTGCTCAGCACTCAGTGAGAACAGCTAATGGGCAATTTATGAAAATTTTAATTGAATCCCGTTATGGCCAATCAATTAAAATGTTTCAATCAAGAGAACAAAAAAGTATTTTACATTTAGCGGCGCAAAATGGTTGTTTTGTACAGTCACAACTGTTATTAAAAAATGGATTAACAGTTAATATTAAGGATAGTTTGGGGAATACCCCTTTACATGATGCTTTAAATAGTCATGCTCTCGATGTTGCCGCATTATTATTGGAGAATGGGGCTGATTGGCGTATTAAAAATAATAAAGGCTTAGATTGTAAGGATATACTTGGTAACCATATTATTAAATATGATTTATTAACGCCTGAAGGCAAACAAATGCGAGATAAAGCTTTTCAAATGATGAGCTAAATAAAAAACGGGCCTAAACCCGTTTTTAGTGCCTAGCTTTTGTCGTTATCTATTGATACGGAATGGCTAGCAGGAGTACGACGTTTCCCAATATTTTTCTTGTCGCGATGGCGTACTTTTTCTTTTTTCTTGGCTTGTTCTTCTTTTTTCTTTTCTTTACGCTTAGCAAGCACTTTCTTCGACGGTTTTGGCTTATTTAGCATCGCTTCTGAAGGGGCTTTAGTTGTTGGACGTAAAGAATCAACCACACGAATTTTGATAGGTTCTTCAATATAACGAGTAATTTTACCCAATAATGGGAAGTCATGCGCTTCGACTAAGGAAATTGCGGTTCCTTTACGTCCAGCTCGGCCGGTACGGCCAATACGGTGCAAATACACATCTGCAGTTCTAGGTAAGTCAAAGTTAAAAACATGGCTAACGTTTTCGATATCTAAGCCACGGGAAGCAACATCTGTTGCAACGAGTACTTTAACTTGGCCATCAACTAGGCGACGTACCGCTTCATTACGCTTAGCCTGTGGCATTTCACCTTCAAGATAACAAGGTTCGATACCTGCTTCACGTAACCATTGGACTAATTCGCGCAAACGCTCACGCTTACGCACAAATACGATAGCTTTGGTGACTTCATCCTGTTTTAACAAATGGCACAGTAATGCTGTTTTATGCTCTAGAGTGTCAGCACGGTAATGAAATTGCTGAATTTTTTTACGTTCACGGCGTGAAGGGTCGGCGTCAATTTCAATTGGGTCTTCTAATAAACGCTCAGCAAAGTCACGAATAGCTTCGCCTTCAAGAGTGGCAGAAAACAGCATAGTTTGCTTGCGCCAGCGTGTTTCGCCTGCAATTGTTTCTATGTCATTGGCAAAGCCCATGTCGAGCATGCGGTCAGCTTCGTCAAGGATCAAAATCTCAACTGCTCGGCAGTCAAAGTTTTCTTCTTTAATATATTGGAGTAGACGGCCTGTTGTTGCGACGACAATATCTTGATTTTCGCTGAAAACTTCAGCGTGATTCATATAAGCAACACCACCCGTGATTGTTGCAATATCGAGGTGATTATGGGCACATAATTCTTTTGCTTGGTCAGCAACCTGCATGGCTAATTCACGAGTTGGCGTGACAACTAGAACGCGAGGCGGCCCTGATTTCTTTCTAGGGAAATCAAGTAAATGTTGGATCGCAGGTAGTAAAAACGCGGCTGTTTTACCTGTACCTGTCGGGGCTGAACCTAATACATCGCGGCCATCCATTGCAGCAGGAATAGCTGCCGCTTGAATAGCGGTTGGACGTTGATAGCCTTTATCTGAAAGCGCATCAATTAGGCTTTCATCAAGTTCAAGTTCAGTAAAAGTGGATGCAGTCATGATATACCTCTATTTGGGGCGCTGATTATAAACAGGTTAGCAAAATTGTTCACCTGAAAAAATCAGCTTTGCTCAAGTGTAACTGTTTTCACTGTGGACAGGGAGCGATATATCAATGTATGTGAGTGAAATATAGAGAAGATAAATAATTGAAGGAGGAAAGAGCTTTTCCTCCTTTATATGCTTATCTAACTTAGCTAAGTATATTAATTAACCATGTATGATAAGGAATACCAACTAAGTCAATGAGCACGGCACCACTGAGTGGCACAATCATGAAAGCTTTCATTGACACTTGTTTGTAACGTTCACAAACAGAGGACATATTCGCCATTGCATTTGGCGTCGCACCTAAGCCGTGCCCCATTAGGCCTGCACACATTACTGCGGCATCGTAGTTTTTGCCTAATAAGCGGAAAATGACAAAGACAACTAATAGAATTAAAATAATCACTTGCGCCAATAGAATGGTGAATAATGGCAAAGCAACAGCTTTTAGCTCCCATATTTTCAATGACATCATCGCCATAGTCAAAAATAGGCCAAGCGAAACTTCAGAGATAAGGTCAACCGACTTTTGGTTAATACGGAATAATTCTACTTGGTCATTAATATTGCGAATAACAATCGCAATGATCATTGCTCCAACATAGCTCGGCAAAGAAAACCCGGTTGCTTTGGTAAATTGCGCTGAAGCGAATTGACCAATAACCATAATTCCAAGAACAAGTGCTAGCATTTTTAAAAAGGCGTGAGCATCGATGGATTCAATTTTTCCAGCAATGGTTTCAGGAACTTGAACTCGCTCAACATTTTCATCAGCTTTAATCTGCACGTTAAATTTCTTAATTAAGAATGTTGCAATCGGACCACCAAGTAAACTTCCTGTAATTAGGCCGAATGTTGCTGCGGCAATTGCGGCAACCGTTGCGGATTGCACGCCAAGGCCCTCAGCCATGCCACCAAAGGCTGCTGCACCACCATGTCCCCCAGTAAGAGAAACGCCACCAGCCATGATACCAATAACGGGATCAACACCGAGTAAATGAGCAAGGCCTGCACCAAAGGTGTCTTGGAAAATAACCACAAACCAGCAGATAAACAGGTAGATAAAGAGTAACCGACCACCACTTTTTAAAATACGGAAGCTGCCGTCAATACCAATAGTGGTAAAGAAAGCGACCATTAAGAAGGTTTGTAAACTGGTATCAAAATTGATTTCGGCCAGATTAAATGATTTGAGCCCCCAAATAATCAAACTAACCAGAAAGCCGCCAATGACGGGAGAAGGGATACAAAAGCGCTGTAGCCATTCGATACGTTTCTTCAAGTGGATCCCCATGAGTAAGCAGATCACCGTTAGGAAGAGGGTGGAGAGTGTGTCGAGGTGTAGAATCATATTTTTCCCTTTTTAACTGTTGTCTTTCACGCTACAGCGTTGTTGGCCGCGCTCCGTTACCCTAGTCACATACTTTTGTATGCTCCTAGGGATAACGTCACTTGCCGCCTAGCTGTAACGCGAAATTCAATAGTTAAAAACCATTAAGTTATTGCGCTACAGCGTTGTTGGCCGCGCTCCGTTACCCTAGTCACATACTTTTGTATGCTCCTAGGGATAACGTCACTTGCCGCCTAGCTGTAACGCGAAATTCAATAGTTAAAAACCATTAAGTTATTGCGCTACAGCGTTGTTGGCCGCGCTCCGTTACCCTAGTCACATACTTTTGTATGCTCCTAGGGATAACGTCACTTGCTGCCTAGCTGTAACGCGAAATTTAATAGTTAAAAACCATTAAGTTATTGCGCTACAGCGTTGTTGGCCGCGCTCCACCCTAGTCACATACTTTTGTATGCTCCTAGGGATAACGTCACTTGCTGCCTAGCTGTAACGCGAAATTCAATAGTTAAAAACCATTAAGTTATTGTGTTACGGCTAGTTTGATAATCAACTTCAAAGCTATTTTTATTGTGGTGTTTGAAAATTAATAATCTTAACAGCGTGAGAAACAGTGTATTTATCAGTCGAGTTGTTGTGTTGTTTATTAGAATAAATATTGGTATATCAAATAAGCCGCGAGTTTGGCGGTATGGTTGTCAATATCAAATTCAGGATTACATTCTGCGATATCAAAAACCGCAATTTTTTGGCTGCTCTTGATAATGGCAAACAATTCATCAAAAATTTCAGTAGAAATGCCTTTTGGTGCTGGTGCACTAACGCCCGGTGCAATAGCGGCGGAAAAGACATCTAAATCAACGGTGACATATAAATAGTCTACTTCGTCAATAAATTTTTTAATTTTTTCAATCGCTTGAGGTAGCTTAGAATAAGCGAGTTCTTTATCGCGGATATATTGGCAACCTAGCGTATCTGCGGTATCGAATAATACTTTTGTATTGCCATGATCTGCGATACCTAGACATAAATATTTGAAAGAGCGTTGGTGTTGCTGGCACAACATGGCAGATTGTAAAAATGGAGTGCCAGAAGTGGCAACAGGGGCTTCACGCAAATCAAAATGTGCATCAAAGTTAATAATACCAATCGTTTTACCCGCTTGATGTTGTTCAACGTAGTCAAACAGGCCCTGGAAGCTCGCAAATGCAACTTCATGACCGCCGCCAAGGACAATCGGTTTTTGGTTATCAGCGAGGAGGACGATAAGTTGGTCGGATAAACGGCGCTGTGCTGCTTCTAAATTGTCATCATCACAGCGAATTGTACCGGCATCTTTGATTGCAATCGGCTGATGAATAGGCAACCCTGCCAGTTGATGACGAATTGCATCAGGGCCTGCTTTTGCACCTTGGCGGCCTTTATTGCGTCGAACGCCCTCATCAGAAGCAAAACCAATTAATGCAAACTTGGCAGGTGTGTGTTTATTAATGACTTGGTGGATGCGCAAATGTTCTTGTGTTTCACCATCTGTGCGCCCTTGCCATTGGAAAGGTTGTGTCATAGTTACTCCAAGTTAATTAATTTAGTGATGTTATGCGCTGTTTGGCAGGTGTGCGTGATAAATTCATCCACGCGATGTGTAGAGCGAAATTCAGGTGCCATAACTGAAACGACAGCTAACACATCATTACCTTTGAAAATCGGTGCAGAAACACCCAGTACGCCTTCATCGATTTCACTCACAGACATGCCGTAACCTTGTTTGCGTATCTGTTGTAAATCTTGTTGTAGCTTTATTTTTTGTTGTTCAGTGGTTAACTGCTTTGTATGAGCTTCAAGTACTTGGTTTTGATAGAGTTCATGACGAAAAGCTAACAATGTTTTCGCACTTGCTCCTTTAACTAAAGTATTGCCCCGGCCAATAATAAAAGAGCAGCGCAGCGCTTGTTCACTCTCAATCATGTCGACACAAATGGTCTCTCGTAAATTTGAGGTGATAATCGCCACGGTTTCTTGGGTTTTTTTCGCTAAAGTTTGCAGTTCTTGTTTAGACGCGCTCATCAATAAACTGTGGTGATAGTATTTTTCTTGATTTTTGATACTCTGCGAGCCAACACAGTATGTTCCATATTGTTTTGCGTGAGATACAAATTCCCAATCTATGAGAATTGTTAGTAAACGATAGACGGTTGATAATGGGATCTCTAACGCTGATGAGATAGACTGTGGCGTCACTGGAGATGCGCAAGTTGTGATGTAAGACAAGATGTCTAAGGTTCTATTTATACTGTTCATGGCATCTCCTTTTTTTCGAACTTATCAGTAAATTTTTTTTGTCTCAAATATAATTCTCATATTATGAGAATTATATTGTAGCAAATAGGTTAAATTATGACTTTTATTTGCTTAGTATGAGAATGTTCGAACAAGTATTAGCCAATTAGAGTGTTTGCATGTGTAAGCAAAAAAAGAATTACCGTAAAGGCGGTTTTACGTTTAAACAGTTTTTTGTGGCTCATGACCGATGTGCGATGAAAGTGGGGACGGATGGTGTGCTATTGGGGGCTTGGGCTCCTGTAGACGGTGTTCAGTCTGTATTGGATATTGGTAGCGGTAGTGGGCTAATAGCATTGATGCTAGCACAAAGAAATGCAATGTTATGTGTTGATGCCGTCGAGTTAGATAGTGACGCGGCAGTGCAAGCACAAGAAAATTTTATTGAATCCCCATGGGCGGATCGTTTACATGTCATCAATCAAGACATTGTGAGTTACAGCCAGTTGTTATCGCTTCAATATGATTTGATTGTTAGTAACCCACCTTACTTTGAACCTGCGGTTGCGTGTCGGGATGAAAAACGAGACCAAGCGAGATATACCGCAACATTAACTCATGATGTATTACTCGAAAGTGCAAAATCCTGTCTTACATCTCATGGACTATTTTGTTTAGTGCTGCCCTATGAAGTTGGTGAAAAAATACAGAAGATGGCTGAGAATTCAGGTTGGTTTACCGCTTTTCGCGTCAATGTTAGTGATAAACCTACAACGGTCTACCATCGCATGCTATTGGGCATTCAACTGCAAGAGATACAAACACAAGTGACATCGCTGGCACTCAAAGATGAAAAGGGTGAGTATACCGATGAATTTCGTAAACTAATTCAGCCATTTTATGTGAAATATTAAAGCCGGCTCAAAGGCCGGCCCTAGCTCACGTTATTCAGGTTTTAAAATAGTGGGGCCTGAATTAGGAAGTGGTTCTGGGTAATCCAAGTTGTAATGTAATCCACGGCTTTCTTTGCGTTCTAATGCACAACGAACCATTAATTCAGCGACTTGAACTAGGTTACGTAATTCAAGTAAGTTATTTGAAATGCGGAAATTTGCATAGTAGTCGTGAATTTCTTGCTGCAATAGATGGATGCGACGCAGTGCGCGCTCAAGCCGTTTTGTGGTTCTCACAATTCCCATGTAATCCCACATAAATAAGCGTAATTCATGCCAGTTATGTTGAATAACAACCTGTTCATCTGAGTTATGTACTCGGCTTTCATCCCATTCAGATAAATAGGGGATTTCGCCGATCTGTTTAATCGTTTTATTAATATTTTCTGCCGCCGCCCAACCATATACCAAGCATTCTAATAGTGAATTGGATGCCATACGGTTTGCACCATGTAAGCCAGTGTAGCTCACTTCGCCAATTGCATAGAGATTCTTGATATCAGTCATACCCGTTTCATCGACAATTACACCACCGCATGTGTAATGGGCCGCTGGGACGATAGGGATGGGCTCTTGAGTGAGGTCTAACCCTAAAGTCATCAATTTCGCATAAATAGTCGGGAAATGGTTTTTAACGAAATCGCTAGGCTTATGGCTAATGTCCAAATACATGCAATCAGCACCAAGGCGTTTCATTTCATGGTCAATAGCTCGTGCAACAACATCGCGAGGGGCAAGTTCACCGCGATCGTCGTGATCTGGCATAAATCGGCTACCATCAGGACGCTTGAGGTAAGCCCCCTCACCACGTAATGCTTCAGTTAATAAGAAATTGCGTGCTTGTGGGTGAAATAAACACGTTGGGTGGAATTGATTAAATTCAAGGTTAGCAACACGGCAGCCAGCCCGCCACGCCATTGCGATACCATCACCAGAAGAAATATCAGGGTTAGTGGTATATTGATAAACTTTAGCCGCGCCGCCCGTTGCTAGAACAATCGTTTTCGCTCGAATGGTTTCAACTTGCTCTTTTTGGCGATTCCATACGTAAGCGCCTAAAATTCGTGGCGATTCAGCCTCATTAGAAAGGATAAGGTCGACGGCATTATAGCGTTCTTTAATATGAATGTTTGGGTGGGCAAAAGCGAGGTCAACTAGCGTGGTTTCAACTTCTTTTCCTGTGGCATCAGCATGATGGAGGATCCGCCGATGACTATGGCCACCTTCACGGGTTAAATGATACTGTGTTTCACCGCTTTCGGTAATTTCAGTATCGAATAAAACACCTTGGTCAATAAGCCATTGCACGCAATGTTTCGCATTGGAGGCAATAAACTCAACAGCTTCTTTCTGGCAGATACCTGCACCAGCAATTAGGGTATCTTCTACATGGGATTCGATGCTGTCAGTGTCATCAAAAACGGCGGCAATACCACCTTGTGCGTAATATGATGCCCCTTCGCTGAGGCTGCTTTTACTGAGAATGGTCACTTGATGAAAAGGGGCGAGCCGTAAGGCAGCTGAAAGTCCTGCGACACCACTCCCAATGATTAAAATATCAGTGTAATGCTGTGTGGATTCGTTCATAAGTGTTTGCATGTATATAATAGTATGTATTGAGTTTTTTATGTTAGCCTATCGAGTGTCCTATTGCTATGAGTGGATGGTTGTTAAGGCACAGTATATTGACCTAGCGCTATTTACGTATTCAAATGCTTTTAGTGTGATAGCTATCGCATTCGCGCCTAAAATCTGTATGCTGTCTTATAGGCCTGAAAGAATATTATAGGCAGTTGTTTTAATAAGGATCTTTAAGATCATCTCAGTAATTTTTTTATCAGTTTTGTAAATTTTTGACTATTTTTTTAGATTAAATTGAACTTCAACGAGTTCTACTACTCAAAGTAGTGCTTGCTTTAGGAAGGGAGAACATGATCAAGTTAACATATTATCGGCCTGAATTCGGGAGATACTTCCTGGAATGAGCGAGCAACTGACCGACCAGATTTTGGTTGAAAAGGTACAAAAAGGCGATCAACAAGCTTTCAACTTATTGGTGATAAAATATCAGCATAAAGTCGCAAGCCTAGTATCCCGCTATGTACCGCAAGCAGATGTGCCTGACGTTGCGCAGGAGTCATTTATAAAAGCTTATCGCGCCATTGGTTCGTTTCGTGGTGACAGCGCATTTTATACTTGGCTTTATCGGATTGCGGTAAATACAGCTAAAAATTATTTAGTTGCCCAAGATAGACGCCCACCTGCGTCGGACTTGGAAGCGAGTGATGCAGAAAACTTTGAAACCGCGAGTGCCTTAAAAGAAATTTCGAACCCAGAGAACTTAATGTTGTCTGATGAATTAAAGAAAGTTGTTTTCCGGACCATCGAATCGCTGCCAGAAGATCTTAGAATGGCAATTACTCTCCGCGAGTTAGATGGTTTGAGCTATGAAGAAATCGCAGAAATAATGGATTGCCCTGTTGGCACCGTACGTTCTCGTATTTTTAGGGCAAGGGAAGCGATTGATAATAAAGTTCAGCCTCTGATTCAACAGTATTAGTCTGTTAAATCAGTCAATTAAATATAATTGTGATGCAATTAACTGAAGGTAATTGGGCATGCAAAGAGAGAAACTTTCCGCAATGATGGATGGCGAAGTACTAGACTTAGAACTGGTCAACGCTATTTCACGTGATTCAACGTTAAAACAACGTTGGGAGAGCTATCATCTTATTCGTGATACTCTGCGTAACGATACTAATGAAGTCATGCACTTCGATATTGCAAGTAAAGTTGCGGCAGCATTAGAGAATGAAGCTGTGCGTATTAATCCTCAGGTAGTTGTCGAATCGCAGCCAGAGCCTGCGACTTGGGGGGCTTTCCCATTCTGGGGTAAAATTCGTCCTTGGGCGAGCCAGCTGACTCAAATTGGTGTTGCAGCTTGTGTGTCTTTGGCGGTTATTGTTGGGGTTCAACAATACAACCAAAGTAATACCGTTGACTCACCGGTTGATGAGCCAATGTTTAATACTATTCCTGTTGGCAGCGGGGCGCCAGTTAGCTTAAATATCTCAGATAATCAATTATTTGGTAATGAGCAGCAAATTCAACAAGTTGAGCAACAAAATCAACGTATTAATGCGATGCTGCAACAGTATGAAATTGAAAGACGCTCGATGCTTAACCAGCAATATCAAGAGTCTGTAAAACCTGCGTCTTCAGCAGGAGTTAAATTGCAATAATGAACAAATGGTTATCCGTCATCTGCCTGACGGGCAGCCTGATTATTTCTAATCAAGCTTCGGCATCTGAACTAGATGCCGATGTTCTTTTTAAAGAAATGGGAAATGCTGCCCAGAACCTCTCTTACGAAATGTCTTATATGACATTCAGTCCGCAATCAATAACACCTGTACGTTACCGCCATGCCATCATTAATGGTGAACCTGTTTCACAAATGATCCAAATGGATTCATCGCGTCGTGAAATTGTTCAAAAAGGCAATAGCATCAGTTACTTTGAACCTGGTTTTGATGCATTCAGCTTAAATGGTAAATATATAGTTGATAATTTACCATCAGTAGTTTTTGCTAATTATCAACAGATTAAACCTTATTATAATTTTATTGATGCAGGGCGGACCCACATTGGCGATAGGCCAGCATTAGTAATTCGCATAATATCGAAAGACAATTCTCGGTTTAACTATGTAGTATTGATCGATGAAGAAACGAAATTGCCATTACGTATCGACCTTCTCGATAATAATAGCCAAACATTAGAACAATTTCGTGTGATCTCGACGGTGCTAGATAGCCAAACAGTTAAGGATTCATTACTTGCGTTAAGTAAAGTGAATATGCCGCCATTATTGATTTCCCCTAAAAATGGAAATCCTTCCTTTAAGTGGCAAGTTGGCATGTTACCACCTGGTTTTGAAGAAATATCCCGTTCTTCGCGAAAATTAGCTGAAGATGATGTGGTAGAAACCGCAATGTTTAGTGATGGTTTATTTACCTTTTCTGTAAATGTGACAAAATCGACTAAAGGCCCGTTACTCGATCAACCGCTTCAAAATGGGCGTCGAACTATTTACACAATGACGCAAAAGCAAAATGTCATCACTATCATTGGTGAATTACCATTAGCAACAGCACAAGTGGTAGCAGGTAGTATTCAGTTTCGGGAGTAAATTATGGTAAAAGAGTGGGCAACAGTAGTCCGTTGGCAAAACGGTAGGGCTTTATTGCGCTATGGTTCTTCATCCGGCTGTGGTAGTTGCGGTGCTCGTAAAACCTGTGGTTCTTATGCTTTAAGCAAAATTGGGCCAAATACGGAACATGAATTAGAAATCGCAATTGAACAACCACTAGTTGAAGGGCAGAAAATTGAAGTGGGCATCCCTGAGGGGAGTTTAATTCGCTCAGCGCTGTTAGTTTACTTAACACCCATTTTGGGGTTGTTTATTTTTGCTGGCTTAGCGCAGGCGTTTGATTTTGAGCAGTTCTGGATAGCGATTTCAGGTGTAATTGGTGGTATTATTGGTTTTTATGTTGCGCGTAGGCTAGCGTCAAATTTGCGCGATGATGAAGCTTTTCAACCTGTTGTTTTACAGATAGGGTTGCCTCCGAGCGAGCTTTCAGTACAAATTAATTGCTAAATTTCAATATGTTGAGTTAGAAGGTTAATTTGATATTATCAATTGAAAGGGGAACATATGTTTCCCTTTTTTGTGGATTAGAATTAATTAACATACAAATAGTATTATGGCTAATAAAGTCATTAACATATTTTGTCTGTTTTGAGTTAGAAATTACAATAGATTGATTATGGCTATAAGCGTGGTTGATGTGGTTTGTATTAATGATGAATTATGACGACTAACCTATTAACCTGATGCAGGTTTACAGTTGTTTTACATTGAATCTTTGTGTTAGCGGGTTCTTATATGTAAAATGCTGCTAATTAACAATCTTGTGATAATCATAGCATTTTAGTTTTGTCGCGATACTTGCACAAAGCTGATTTTGTAAGGCAATTTAAAAGAAGATATTACCTTGAAAATCAATAATATAAGAAACTTTTCCATCATTGCTCATATCGACCATGGTAAGTCGACCTTGTCAGATCGCATTATTCAAATTTGTGGTGGCTTAACCGACCGCGAAATGGCGGCACAAGTTTTAGACTCGATGGACTTAGAGCGTGAGCGTGGGATCACTATTAAAGCACAGAGCGTGACGCTTGATTATAAGGCGTCAGATGGTGAAACTTACCAATTAAACTTCATTGACACCCCGGGTCACGTAGACTTCTCTTATGAAGTATCTCGTTCATTAGCAGCCTGTGAAGGTGCTTTGCTGGTGGTTGATGCAGGGCAAGGCGTTGAGGCTCAAACCTTGGCAAACTGCTATACCGCTATCGAAATGGATTTAGAAGTGGTTCCGGTTTTAAATAAAATTGATTTACCCGCTGCAGATCCTGAGCGTGTTGCTGATGAAATAGAAGATATTGTTGGCCTTGACGCGCATGATGCAGTTCGCTGCTCTGCAAAAACAGGTATTGGTGTTCAAGATGTGATTGAACGCCTTGTTAAAGAGATCCCACCTCCGATTGGGGATGCGGATGCGCCTTTGCAAGCACTTATTATTGACTCGTGGTTTGATAACTATTTAGGCGTTGTTTCATTGATCCGTATTAAAAACGGAACATTGAGAAAAGGCGATAAAATTAAAGTGATGAGCACCGGGCAAGTATATAATGCAGATCGCCTCGGTATTTTCACACCTAAGCAAATCGACCGTGATGTTTTGAGTTGCGGTGAAGTGGGCTGGTTAGTTTGTGCAATTAAAGACATCACTGGTGCCCCAGTTGGGGATACGCTAACAGGGGCTCGTAATCCAGCGGATAAAGCATTACCTGGTTTTAAAAAGGTTAAACCACAGGTTTACGCTGGTTTATTCCCAGTCAGTTCTGATGACTATGAATCATTCCGTGATGCACTAGGTAAGTTAAGTCTAAATGACGCGTCTTTATTTTATGAGCCAGAAACTTCTACTGCGCTAGGTTTCGGTTTCCGTTGTGGTTTCCTTGGCTTACTGCACATGGAAATCATTCAAGAACGTTTAGAACGTGAATATGACCTTGATTTGATTACCACTGCGCCAACTGTAGTGTATGAAGTGCAGCAGACCAATGGTGATATCGTGTATGTCGATAGCCCATCTAAGCTACCGGCATTGAACAATATTGAAGAATTACGCGAACCAATCGCAGAGTGTCATATGCTGATGCCTAAAGAATATTTAGGTAACGTTATTACACTTTGTATTGAGAAACGTGGCGTTCAGACCAATATGGTCTATCATGGTAATCAAGTATCGTTGACTTATGAAATCCCAATGGCAGAAGTGGTATTGGATTTCTTCGACCGCTTAAAATCAACGTCTCGTGGGTATGCATCTTTAGATTATGCATTTAAACGTTTCCAAGCATCAGACATGGTGCGTGTTGATGTTCTTATCAACAATGAGCGTGTAGATGCTTTGGCCTTGATCACTCACCGTGCGAATTCTCAATATCGCGGCCGTGAACTGGTTGAAAAAATGAAAGAGTTGATCCCGCGTCAGCAGTTCGATATTGCGATTCAAGCTGCGATCGGTAACCACATTATTGCTCGTTCTACAGTTAAACAACTGCGTAAAAACGTACTTGCTAAGTGTTATGGCGGTGACGTTAGCCGTAAGAAAAAACTGTTACAGAAGCAAAAGGATGGTAAGAAACGCATGAAGCAAGTTGGTAACGTTGAGCTACCACAAGAAGCGTTCCTTGCTATATTGCATGTTGGTAAAGACTAAGTTTACAAGGAGTCTCAATGGCTAACACCTTTGCCTTGATCCTAACACTGGCAACATTAATCACTGGGATTATATGGTGTTTAGACAAGTTTAAATTTGCACCTGCGCGTAAAGCAAAACTTAAACAGTTACAGGATGCAACAAATGGCGCAGTGAGTGAGGCGGATATGGCGAATGCTGTCCGCCGTCCATCTTGGCTTGAAACAGGGTCGTCTATTTTCCCTGTGTTAGCGATTGTACTGATTGTGCGTTCATTTATTTATGAGCCATTTCAAATACCTTCAGGGTCAATGATGCCAACGTTGTTAGTTGGCGATTTTATGTTGGTTGAGAAATTTGCTTATGGTTTGAAAGATCCAATCACACAAACGACATTAATCGAAACAGGTAAACCGAAACGTGGTGATATCGCAGTTTTTAAATACCCTAAAGATCCTAATGTTGATTTTGTAAAACGAGTTATTGGAATGCCGGGTGATAAAATTATTTATAACCCAGATGCAAAGGAACTCACAATTTACCCTAATTGTGCAGATAACAAATGTACAGAGACCTTACCTATTGTTTATGGTCCTCTGGCGCCGAGTGAATGGACAATGTTCCTTGATATCGGTTCTGTTGTTGATAACCAAAAGGGCAATTATGAAATTCCATTAGACCAACCTCTACCAAGAAATGCATTGCGTCAATACGAACGTAGTGAAAAATTGGATACGGTTGAGCATCAAATTTTGATTATTCGTCAAGCAATTACGGAAGCAAAATATTTGCAACCAGGTATGCCGAAGAATGAATGGATTGTTCCTGAAAAGCACTACTTTATGATGGGTGACAACAGGGATAATAGCTCTGACAGTCGTATGTGGGGCTTTGTGCCGGAAGAGAATTTAGTTGGTCGCGCGGTATTTATTTGGTTAAGTCTTGATAAGCAAGAAAATGAATGGCCGACAGGTATTCGCTTTAGTCGAATTGGTCCACTATAATTTGGTTAGTGGGTCTAGCTAAATGCTACAAATACGGGTTTTCGTTTGAAAACCCGTATTATCCGAAGCATTATTGTTTTACCCAGTGTACAATATAGATTAATTAATATTATTGGCTCCCCAATTATTAACTCTCCCATTTTAACTTATTGTAACTAATGGATTTTTATAATTAGTTTCACTGAGCTGTAAAATATATGGAAGCATAAGGAGTCAGTGCAAACGCAACAGTTTTGTAAAATGGTGAATTTTACAGGTCTGTTGCGTGTGCTTTTTTATCAAATAAAAATGGTTGGGCGCACATGAACCCCTCTTTAATAGAAAGATTACAACGTAAGCTTGGTTATCAATTCAAACAGAACGAGTTATTAATCCAAGCATTGACACATAGAAGTGCAAGCAGCAAACATAATGAACGCCTAGAATTTTTAGGTGACTCGATTTTGAGTTTTGTGATTGCAAATGACTTATACCACCGTTTTCCAAAGGTAGACGAGGGGGATATGAGTCGTATGCGAGCAACGCTTGTACGCGGAAATACATTAGCAGAAATCGCACGCGAATTTGAACTCGGTGAATGTTTACGTTTAGGACCGGGGGAATTAAAAAGTGGTGGTTTTCGTCGCGAATCTATCCTTGCTGATACTGTTGAAGCACTGATCGGTGGTATTTTTTTAGATAGTGATATCCAAACGATCGAAAGAATTATTTTAGATTGGTATCAAAGTAGACTGGTTGAGATCAGTCCGGGTGATAAGCAAAAAGACCCGAAAACAAGGTTACAAGAATATCTGCAAGGGCGCCATTTACCACTACCTAATTATTTGGTTGTTCAGGTCAAAGGTGAAGCTCACGATCAAGAATTTACGATCCACTGCCAAGTCAGTGGTATTGACCAACCGATTAATGGCGTTGGCTCAAGCCGTCGTAAAGCGGAGCAAGCAGCAGCAGAGCAAGCATTGAAAATTTTGGAGCTTGAATGAGTGAATTACAATCCCACTGTGGTTTTGTTGCCATAGTTGGACGGCCAAATGTCGGTAAATCGACATTATTGAATCAATTACTGGGGCAAAAAGTTTCGATTACTTCGAGAAAGCCACAGACGACTCGCCATCGTATTATGGGGATCCACACAGAAGATAATTACCAAATTATTTATGTTGATACCCCAGGACTTCATATTGAAGAAAAACGTGCAATTAACCGTTTAATGAATCGCGCTGCATCCAGTTCAATTGGTGATGTTGAATTAGTTATTTTTGTTGTTGAAGGAACTAATTGGACCGCTGATGATGAAATGGTACTGACTAAGTTATCTAGCTTGCGTTGCCCTGTTATATTGGCAATTAACAAAATTGATAATGTGACTGATAAAACCATACTGTTGCCACATATCAGTATGATCAGTCAGAAAATGAATTTTTTAGATGTTGTTCCTATCAGTGCAGAAAAAGGTACTGGTGTGGATACAATTGCTAAAATTGTTAAACAACATATACCTGAAGCTATTCATCATTTTCCTGAAGACTATATTACTGACCGTTCTCAGCGTTTTATGGCATCTGAGATTATCCGTGAAAAGCTCATGCGTTTCTTAGGTGATGAGCTACCATATTCGGTGACGGTTGAAATTGAACAATTTAAGGTAACAGAAGCGGGTATTTACCATATCAATGGCTTGATTCTTGTTGAGCGTGAAGGCCAAAAGAAAATGGTTATTGGTAACAAAGGTAGCAAACTGAAAACCATCGGTACCGAAGCGCGTATCGATATGGAAAGAATGTTTGATAACAAGGTGCACCTTGAGCTTTGGGTTAAAGTTAAATCTGGCTGGGCTGATGACGAAAGAGCATTACGTAGCCTGGGTTATGTTGACGACCTAAAATAGTAGGTGGCAAAGTGAGTGGTTGGCAGCGTGCGTTTGTACTCCATTCAAGGCCTTACAGTGAAACGAGTTTATTGCTCGATTTTTTTACTGAAGGCGAAGGAAAAATACGCTTACTTGCAAAAGGCGCTCGCCGTAATCGTTCACCATTAAGGGGCTGTTTACAGCCCTTCACACCTTTGTTAATCCGTTGGGGGGGCAAAGGTGAAATCAAAACCTTAATCAATGCCGACCCTGTGTCTTTGGCTCTCCCTTTAACGGGAACCGTTCTATATAGTGGTTTATACCTTAATGAATTAACCGCACGTGTATTAGAATTTGGTACACCATATTCCTCACTATTTTTTGATTACCTTTCATGCTTACAGATCCTTGCCGCAAGTGAGCACACCCCTGAATTTGCATTGCGTCGGTTTGAATTGGCTCTGCTTTCTTACCTTGGTTATGGTGTTGATTTTTTACATTGCGCTGGCAGCGGAGAGCCCGTTTCTGACACAATGACTTACCGGTATAGAGAAGAAAAAGGGTTTATTGGTAGCTTGGTTGTTGACCAGCTTAGTTTTACGGGTAAACAACTTAAGTCATTGGCGAGTCGAGAATTTCCTGACGCAGATACGCTCAAAGCAGCAAAACGTTTTACCCGACTTGCTTTAAAACCATATTTAGGCGGTAAACCTTTAAAAAGCAGAGAATTATTTCGACAGTTTACTTACTCGCCAGTTACACATAACAAACAGAGCTAAAATTGTTTTTCATTTTATTTTTTATCTAGTTTGTTACACCTCGATTACTACAATATATCCTTTTCTCATGTGTCTTTTTAGCGGAACTGGCTCTTTCAGACAATACATTTATTTCACTGGTACAAAATCTTACGAAGCGCTTCGCAAAAATAAAATACAAATACTGAAACAGGATATACAGATTGGAATTTGCTTCGAATGGTGAGAGATTTATTCCCTCAAAGGAGAAAATTACAGTAGGATAGTAGGTAGATGAGTTTGTTAGTGTTTATTAATGGGGAATAAAAAATGGCAGAGCTTTTGTTAGGCGTAAATATCGACCATATTGCAACGGTTAGAAATGCAAGAGGAACTCAATATCCAGACCCTGTACAAGCTGCATTTGTTGCGGAGCAAGCAGGCGCTGATGGCATTACAGTGCATTTACGCGAAGATCGACGCCATATTACAGATAGAGATATCACTCTGTTGAATGAAACTATTCAAACACGTATGAATCTTGAAATGGCGGTAACCGATGAAATGGTTGAAATTGCGTGCCGCATCAAACCTACTTTCTGCTGTTTAGTGCCAGAAAAGCGTGAAGAGGTAACCACTGAAGGTGGTTTAGATGTTGCGGGCCAAAAACAGAAAGTGGCTGATGCTGTAAAACGCCTCACAGAAGCGGGTATTTTAGTTTCATTGTTTATTGATGCAGACCACGCACAAATTGATGCTGCGCAAGAGTGTGGTGCACCATTTATTGAAATTCACACAGGGGCTTATGCTGATGCTAAATCAGAACAAGAGCAAGAGTTAGAATTTCGCCGTATTCGTGATGGTGCCGTATATGCGGCGAGTAAAGGTATTAAAGTTAATGCGGGTCATGGTTTGACATACCATAACGTTCAACGTATTGCACAGTTACCTGAAATTTATGAGCTTAATATTGGCCATGCAATTATTGGCCGTGCTTTGTTTAGTGGGTTAGCTCAAGCGGTTACTGACATGAAAAAAATCTTATTAGAAGCACGTAAATAATGGCCATTGTTGGATTAGGAACGGATATTGTTGAGATTGCTCGAATTGAGTCGGTGCTTGAACGAACCGGTGATAGTCTGGCGAAAAGAATTCTAACTGAGAATGAATTAGCCCAATATCAACAGCAATCAAAGCCAGCTCGTTTTTTAGCAAAACGCTTTGCAGTTAAAGAAGCGGCAGCAAAAGCATTAGGAACAGGGATCCGTAATGGTTTGGCCTTTAACCAATTTGAAGTAACCAATGACAAATTGGGGAAACCATTATTAAGTTTAACTGGGGAGGCATTGGAGCTGGCGAATCGGTTAAAAGTTACGCATTACCATGTTTCTATTACCGATGAACGTCACTATGCATCTGCTACAGTTATCATAGAAAGTATTTCTTGAATCAATGTAATACCGAGCTGCCAGTAAAAATCACTGGCAGCATTTAAGGATAACTAGATAAATAATTGGATATAAGTGAAGTTAAACCTAAATTTTATCGGCGTGATGAATTGCAACAAACTTATCCCAAAGCTGTTCTTCAGTTTCGATATGTTGAGGATCTGTGATGATTGTATTAGTAATTGGGCAAACGGACTGGCAAGTAGGTTTGTCGTAATGGCCTACACATTCAGTACATAGTGTTGAGTCAATTTCGTAAATTTCGTCACCCATAAATATTGCATCATTTGGGCATTCGGGTTCACACATATCGCAATTGATACAGCGTTTTGTAATTAATAAAGACATATCAGTGATTTACATTGTATTAAGTTAAAAACTAGTAACTTATACCTTGCACCTATTCGTTACTTTCGTTTGGTTTTTATATTTTTATGCCATGTATTTTACCTGCAAAGCCTGAAAAAAGTAACAACAAATCATAGTGTAGATGTTTTACATCATTTAAATGATAAATTTGTGTTTTTAGTGTTCAATTTTTTGCTATACCAGAATATTGGTATCCTTTTCTGTTATTGTATTCACATCTGGATCGTTATTTTCTATTTTTAAATAATCAGTAAACTAGAATGTAATAATAAAGTGAATTAAGATAAGAATGTAAATATACCTATGCTAAATAATCGAAACTAGGGTGAAAGATAAGATTATTTATTTAAATAGACCTAATGTTAATAGTGTGGTGAAGTTTTAATGTTGATGATCTTATACCGCTTTTCTTTCTTTATTAAAATATGATTTTAAAGTTGATTATTTAAATAAGGGGCAAATTAATACCCCTTGTGACTAATTTAAGGTGTCATAAAATATACGTAATATAAGGAAGGTATTATATGATGCTATAGCTATGGGTTTTCCAGCTTTTATCTTTTTCAGCTTGACTGAATATATGGATAAGGCCATTGGCGATAAATAGAGTTGCCGATTGAATTGTACTTCCAACAGTAAATTCATCAACATAGAGTAGTTTTATGCCAGCTTTATCGTCAATTTCATATAATTCGACGATTTTCTCGCTTAAATTATATCCATATAAGTATTGTTTATTATCTACTGTATCATAAAATGCTTGAATATTACCAAGGTAGGATCTTAATTTTCCTTTTTGCGCAGGAGCATTTGGTTCAATTTTACCGTTATCAGCCATGGCATAGACAACGTAAGTTTTATCTTTTGAATGGCCTAAAAAATAATTACGCTTTGCGGCATTGAATGTCATTGTTGTTGGATAAAACTCTTCAAATGAACCGTCTTGTACCAATCTTCTAATGATAGCCATATATTTATTCCTTTTACTATTAATAATGAATAATAATTTGATTGCCTAGTTATCATAAATAAATAAGTTAGATTTAAAATAATCTTTATTATTAGTTCATTTCATATATCTAATAAATAGAATAAATATTCACAAAGATTGAAAGTTGTGATAAAAATAATAAAAAAGATAAAGGGTTGAAAATATGTTCGAAAATCTTGGTGTTCTTAACTTTTGGACTTACCTAGCTGGGCTTGTTTTAATCATTATCGTGCCAGGGCCTAATTCATTATATGTATTAAAAACAAGCACTTCGAGTGGGGCTCGGTTTGGTTATCGGGCTGCTCTAGGGGTATTTACTGGGGATGGGATATTAATTTTCCTGTCATTCATTGGTGTAGCTTCGGTAATCAAAGCTTCTCCAACATTATTTATGATAGTGCGCTATTTAGGGGCTGCTTATTTACTATATTTAGGTTGTAAGATTTTATATAGCACATTTATGCATAAGAAGTCGAATCAAGACGGCACTGACACTATTTCAATTAAAACTAAAACAGAAAACCATTTTACTCGAGCCTTAGTGCTGAGCTTAACAAACCCGAAAGCAATTCTATTTTATATTTCTTTCTTTATACAATTTGTTGATTTTAATTACTCTCATGCATGGGTGCCTTATCTTGTACTCGCGACGATCTTAGAATTAGTCAGTTTTTTATACTTAAGCTTATTGATTTTTAGTGGTTACTTGATAGCTCGTTTTTTACGTGAAAAGCAGCTCCTTGCAAAACTTGGAAATTGTACGGTAGGCGCTTTCTTTATGGGTTTTGCAGCTAAATTAGCGATTTTTAGCAATTAAAATTAGGTTGTTATTATAAAGGCAAAAGCATTTTAATTGCGGTCATTCTAACATTTAAGGATAATCACGTGTAAACGCATTGGTTAGAGGTAAGAGTGACACAAATAGAAATTGATGAGTATTGGATGCAACAAGCCATTGAACTTGCGCTAAAAGCACAAGATCTTGGCGAAATTCCTGTCGGTGCGGTCTTAGTGAAAGATAACCATTTGGTTGCCTCGGGGTGGAATCGTTCTATTATTGACCACAATCCGACTGCACATGCTGAGATTATGGCTTTGCAACAAGCAGGGCAAGAGCTATCAAATTATCGGTTATTAGATACCACCTTATATGTCACGTTAGAGCCTTGTATTATGTGTGCAGGTGCAATGATCCACAGCCGTATTAGCCGTGTAGTTTATGGTGCTAAGGACTTTAAAACTGGAGCTTGTGGTTCTTACCTAGATATCATGGGGCAAGCAGGGTTAAATCATTATGTGGATGTTACTGGTGGTGTTCTAGAACAGCAATGTTCTTCAATGCTGAGTGCTTTTTTTAAGCTGCGTAGAGCCCAAAAAAAAGAACAAAAGCGCTAATATGGTAAATTTTAGCGCTCCCATTTTATTTCAGCATGATTTATAACGGCTTCTCAGGTGCTTTTAGTGGTGTGATGGGCGTTTTATCATCGGTTTCATCGGTATTTTGCGATGGATGTAGTGAAAGCAAATACTTTCCTAATGGTAGTCTTTTTTCTTCAAGTGTTTTAGGTGGTTGCGTTGCAGAACTCATTTTCCCTAAATGTGTAGTACTCACTTTTTCAGGAATAGGG
Source organism: Providencia sp. PROV048 (assembly GCF_033688165.1). Lineage (NCBI taxonomy): Bacteria > Pseudomonadati > Pseudomonadota > Gammaproteobacteria > Enterobacterales > Morganellaceae > Providencia > Providencia sp. PROV048. The sequence goes on from NZ_CP096360.1 coordinate 1,586,838, forward strand.
GACTGATTTTGAATCGTTTGAGACTCAGCTGCTGTCAGGTTTTCTGGTGAAATTAAATAAATAAGTGATTTTTGTGCAATATCAAGTGCATGCTGTTTTCTTTCTTGGCTTTGTAAGTAACCAACTAAACTTTGATGATAACGACGAATATTCTCAACGTAACGATAAGCTTCGTGGCCACGTGCATAACCATAAGTGAGTTGTGAGTAATATTTTTTCTGTGTCAATAAAGGCAAGCGGGCTTTCACATCTAACCACCGGTTAGGGTCTCCACCTAACATTTCAGTTAATTTACGGACATCCTGCATATGCCCATACCCCATATTATAGGCGGAAAGGGCAAACCAGATACGGTCATCCTCTTCGATGGTTTCAGGTAAACGCTCCATAATATAAGCAATATAAGCGGCGCCGCCCTTTATGCTTTCTTCCGGGTCTAACCTATCCGCAATACCCATTGTTGTTGCGGTTGGCTTTGTTAGCATCATTAGCCCGCGTACCCCCGTAGGTGAGGTCGCTAAAGGATCCCAATGGGACTCTTGCCATGCAATAGCCGCTAATAATTTCCAGTCAATTACCTGAGCATATTTTTCAAATAGAGGTTGATACTCGGGGAGTTTATTATCAATGGCTTTAATAAATGCCATTGTATCGAAATAATCGAAAGACTCTACATGGCTGAAATATTTTTCATTAAGACGTGCAAGTAATTCGCTTTCATGGCTGATGTTGAAGAAATCAAGCAACGCAGCATCTAAACTGTTTTCTTTACTACGACGCATATACCAAGTAACAGCATGATCATCCAATAAATCAAAAGCAACCGCTAATTGCGGGTGAATACGTTGCTGTAGTGCAACGGCAATAGAGTCTTCTAATGTGTAGTCAACCTCACCATCGGCAACCATTTCAAGGATTTGATTGGTATTGTATTTTGAGGTTTCTTCCCACTTTAGGTTTGGGTATTCCTTGGCGAGTTCCTTCAAGGTACTTGCATGCGCCGTACCCGCTGTTACCAATAATTTACCCGTTATTTCATTGAAGTTTTTGGGGCGATTTGTTCCTTTGCGATAGACAAGTTGTTGAGTGACATTAAGATAACTTGGACCAGTTTTTGTTTTGGCTAAACGGTCTTTGTTATACAGTAAACCCGCAACCGCGATATCGGCATCGCCATTTTCAAGGTCATCGAATATTTGCTCGAATGTTGGGCGGATGGTTATCTTGAGTTTAACTCCTAGGTATGAGGCAAAGCCTTGAGCCAGCTCGTAGTCAAACCCACGCAGCTGTTTTTGCTCATCAATATAGATAAGTGGCGAGCTAACGGCACTAATACGTAATTCACCTTGAGAAATAATTTTATTAATTTGTGAATTCTGCGTATTGGGCCAACGGACGTTAAAACCGATGACCATAGTAGCCAGTAGCGCGATGACCACGACAATTAAATAGTTAACTTTTAAGTTATTCAAATAATAGTTTCTCGTGCATTGACTGGTGCTGTATGTCCATAAAAGAGTATGGCTAAGTAATGGTTATAATTCCAGTAGTCGGCTATTTTGCTCAACATTTAGGAACGGTGCAACCTATATTATCGTATTTAGCACAGAATAATATTTAACTAATCGCTTTATTTTTAATCACGCAAACGGTTTCGTATTGATGAACATTGCTCTATAATGTGTTCCGGTTTCCCTGCTTTCATGTTCAGGGCTGGCGTTTAAAAGAGAGAAATTAAGACGATGGAAATTTTGCGTGGTTCACCTGCTCTATCAGCATTTCGTATTACCCGCCTTTTGGCGCTGTTTACAGAAAAACAGCTTCCTGTCACGGATATCTATGCTGAGTATATGCACTTTGCTGAATTATCAGCGCCGTTGAGTGATAGTGAGCAAGGCAAACTGAGCAGTTTGTTAAAGTATGGTCCTTCTCTGGCTGAGCACGAGCCATTCGGTAAGCTTATTTTAGTCACTCCTCGTCCGGGAACTATCTCTCCGTGGTCTTCAAAAGCCACCGATATTGCACATAACTGTGGTCTTCGCCAAGTAAAGCGTATCGAACGCGGGATTGCTTATTATGTTCAAGGTGATGCATTGACCCAAGAACAGTGGCATGAAGTGATCGCTATTTTGCATGATCGCATGATGGAAAGCATTTTTTCTTCTTTTGAACAAGCGAGCGCACTGTTTGTGCAGCAACAGCCAGCACCAATGAAGTCCATTGATGTGATTACGGGTGGCCGCCTTGCATTGGAAACAGCAAACAGGGAAATGGGCCTAGCGTTGGCTGATGACGAAATTGATTACCTGTTAGAGGCATTTACTGGGTTAAAACGTAATCCAACGGATGTTGAGCTCTATATGTTTGCGCAAGCAAACTCAGAACATTGCCGCCATAAAATCTTTAATGCAGACTGGGTAATTGATGGTGAAAAACAGCCTAAATCACTGTTTAAAATGATTAAAAATACGTTTGAAAAAACACCTGACCATGTTTTATCTGCTTATAAAGATAATGCCGCCGTTATGGAAGGTTCGTCTGTTGGCCGCTTTTTTCCTGAACCTGAAGGACGTACATACCGCTACCACCAAGAAGATGCTCATATCTTAATGAAGGTGGAAACTCATAACCACCCAACAGCGATTTCACCATGGCCGGGAGCAGCAACAGGCTCTGGCGGTGAAATTCGTGATGAAGGCGCAACAGGGCGCGGCGCGAAGCCAAAAGCTGGTTTAGTCGGTTTTTCTGTTTCTAACTTACGCATTCCCGGTTTTGAACAGCCTTGGGAAGAAGATTTTGGTAAACCAGAGCGCATTGTGACGGCTTTGGATATTATGATGGAAGGGCCATTAGGTGGGGCGGCATTCAATAATGAATTTGGTCGTCCTGCGCTATTAGGTTATTTCAGAACGTATGAAGAAAAAGTTAACAGCCACAATGGTGAAGAATTACGTGGTTACCATAAGCCTATTATGTTAGCGGGTGGTATCGGAAACATCCGTGCAGATCACGTACAAAAAGGCGATATTACGGTTGGTGCAAAACTGATTGTACTCGGTGGCCCTTCAATGAACATTGGGTTAGGTGGCGGGGCTGCATCATCAATGGCATCAGGCCAATCAGACGCAGATCTCGATTTTGCTTCGGTACAACGTGATAACGCCGAAATGGAACGCCGTTGCCAAGAAGTCATCGATAGCTGTTGGCAACTTGGTGATGATAACCCAATTTTATTTATCCATGACGTAGGCGCAGGCGGTTTGTCGAACGCAATGCCAGAATTGGTCAGTGATGGTGGCCGTGGTGGGCGCTTTGAGTTACGTAAGATTCTCAATGATGAGCCAGGAATGAGCCCATTGGAGGTCTGGTGTAACGAATCTCAAGAACGTTATGTAATGGCCGTTTCACCAGAGCAGCTTCCTGTGTTCACCGCAATTTGTGAGCGCGAACGTGCGCCATTTGCCGTGATTGGGGAAGCCACTGAAGAGCGTCATTTAACACTGAATGATGAACACTTTTCTAACCAACCTATAGATATGCCTTTGGATGTTTTACTGGGTAAAACACCAAAAATGCTGCGTGATGTAACAACATTAAAGGCAGAGCCCGATTCATTAGATAGAACAGCGATTAATTTAAATGAAGCGGTGAAGCGTGTTCTACATTTGCCTGCAGTAGCTGAAAAAACATTCTTAATCACCATTGGTGACCGCACAGTGACGGGTATGGTGGCGCGTGATCAGATGGTTGGCCCATGGCAAATTCCTGTTGCTGACTGCGCGGTAACCACTGCTAGCTTAGATAGCTACTATGGGGAATCCATGTCAATTGGTGAAAGAACACCAGTAGCATTGGTGGACTTTGCTGCATCAGCACGAATGGCAGTTGGGGAAGCATTAACTAATATCGCATGTTCTTATGTGCAAGATTTAAAACGCGTTAAATTGTCGGCTAACTGGATGGCAGCAGCTGGGCACCCTGGTGAAGATGCAGGTCTATATGAAGCGGTTAAAGCGGTAGGAGAAGAACTGTGCCCTGCGTTAGGTTTAACTATCCCAGTTGGTAAAGATTCCATGTCAATGAAAACCCGTTGGCAGCAGGATGGTGAAGAACGTGAAATGACGTCGCCACTTTCCTTGGTGATTAGTGCATTTGGCCGTGTTGAAGATGTCCGCTTAACAGTGACACCTGAGTTAAAAACAGGTCATGATAATGCCTTGTTATTAATTGACCTCGGGCAAGGCCATAACGCGCTGGGCGGTTCTGCACTCGCACAGGTATATCGTCAGTTAGGTAATAAAGCCCCTGATGTACGTAGCCCTGAAGTATTGCTTGGCTTCTTTAATACCATTCAGAAGTTATTATCCGAGCAAAAATTATTAGCCTATCATGACCGCTCAGATGGCGGCTTATTCGTCACTTTAGTGGAAATGGCTTTTGCAGGTCATTGCGGTATTAATGTTGATATTAGCTCTTTTGATGAAGACACGCTCGCAGCATTATTCAACGAAGAGTTAGGCGCTGTCATTCAAATTAATGAAGCCGATAGAGAGTATGTGGCAGAATGTTTTGCACAAGCAGGGCTTGCAGGCTGTGTTCATTATTTAGGTTCTGCAATACAAGATGATGCCGTGATCATCAATAGCCGAGATACGGTTGTTTACCGCGAATCTCGCAGTTTATTGCGCCAATGGTGGGCTGAAACGACTTGGCAAATGCAGCGCTTGCGCGATAACGAAGTGTGTGCCGACGAAGAACATACAATGAAACAGGATAACCAAGACCCAGGTTTGAATGTGAAATTGACTTATGACATTGAAGAAGACATTGCTGCGCCATTTATTTTGTCAGGTGTACGTCCTAAAGTAGCTGTTTTACGTGAACAAGGTGTGAACTCACATGTGGAAATGGCGGCAGCCTTTGACCGTGCTGGTTTCGATGCAATTGATGTGCATATGAGTGATTTACTCGCAGGTAACTTGTCTTTGGAACAATTCCAAGCATTAGTGGCTTGTGGCGGTTTCTCTTATGGTGACGTATTAGGTGCGGGTGAAGGTTGGGCAAAATCTATTTTATTCAACAATAAAGTCCGTGATGAATTTGAGACATTCTTTAACCGTGCTGATACTTTATCTCTGGGGGTATGTAATGGTTGCCAGATGATGTCGAACTTACATACGCTTATCCCAGGTGCTGAATTCTGGCCTCGTTTTGTACGTAATCGTTCTGAACGTTTTGAAGCACGCTTTAGCTTAGTTGAAATAGCAAAAAGCCCATCACTGTTACTGCAAGATATGACAGGTTCTCGTATGCCGATAGCGGTTTCTCATGGGGAAGGGCAAGTGGAAACCCGTGCAGCCGCACATTTACAGCAATTAGAAGATAATGGGCTGGTGGCAATGCGCTTCGTGAATAACTACGGTCAGGTAACTGAGCAATATCCAGCTAACCCGAATGGGTCAGTTAATGGTATTACGTCGGTGACCTCGAAAGATGGCCGAGCAACGATCATGATGCCGCACCCTGAGCGTGTTTTCCGCACTGTGAGTAATTCATGGCACCCTGAAAATTGGGGAGAAGATAGCCCGTGGATGCGCATTTTCCGTAACGCACGTAAGCAATTAGGTTAATAAATCACAAGTTCGATAGATTGTTGAAAAGGCCAGCTATTTTGCTGGCCTGAATTTTAATCGAGTGAGTTTTAAACGGAAAGGTCGGTTTTTGAGTCAGAATTATTCCTAATTACTATTTCCAAAAACGGTCAATTTGTTCCCTTAGTGCTTCCGCCGTTTTTTGGCCTTTTTCACCCACTAACGCACGGCCAGCAATAAAGGCTTTTGCATTGATACCATTAAATAAATGCAGGTCTTCTGGAATTATCCCGCCTGTAATTGAGAGTTCTAGTCCTAAATCAGACAGCTTGCGCATTTTTTCGATATCTTCATTGGTCCAGCCAATACCAGCGAGTTCTGCATCACGGGAACGATGGTAAATAGCTTGCGAAATGCCAAGTTCAACCCAATTTTTAGCATCGTCAAAAGTCCAATTACCATAGATTTCAATTTGGATTTCACGATTAAACTCATCGGCAACTTTTTTACAGGCAGCTATAGTGGCAATATGTGCCGCCGCTGATACTGTGATCCAATCTGCTCCCGCTTCAAATGCCATTTTCGATAAAATGGCTCCACCATCCGTGGTTTTCATATCGCAAACTAGAATGTGGTTGGGATATTTTTGACGTAAAGTCGCGACTGCATTCATGCCTTCTGCAAAAGCTAAGATTGTGCCCACTTCAATAATATCAACGAAAGTGTGTACATTTTCAGCCACTTCGAGTGCAGCCGGTAAGTTGGTTTGGTCTAGAGCTATTTGGATCAAAGGCTTTGTCATTGTGATTGTCCTAAAATATTTTCATGTATGAGACGCGCAAGGCCATCACCATTGTTATCGGTAGCACAAACGAAATCCGCATGGGACTTCACGGTGTCATCAGCATTTTTCATTGCAACTCCTAAGCCTGCTAGCTTAATCATGGAGATATCGTTGTGATTATCACCAACAGCAATAACTTGCTTCGAGTCATAACCCAGAGAATGAAGATACTCAGCTAAACGCGTTCCTTTGTTATTGCCTTTAGCAGCAAAATCGAAACGGTTTGACCATGATTTTTCTGCATTAAAAGTTTGTTTTATCCAAGGTGAGTTTAAGAAGCGCTCTAACGTAGCCGGTTCACCTTCGACGACAAATTTCCAAATATAGTCAGCGTGCTGGACTTGTTCTTCAAATGAATCAATGCGATAAATTTTTGGCGGATGGGCCATGGTTGGGACGTTAGCCCATTGCTCCATCGCGCTCATGTAATCGATGGGATCGATTTTTGAATACACCATGGCATCGGTGATATACATCACCATTTTCAGTTTGTCCTGTTGCGCCAGTTCAATAAAAGTGAGCGCGTTCTCTTTGGTGAGAGCATTGTGTGTGAGAACTTTTTCATTTTGGTAATCATAGATATAAGTACCATTGCAACAAATAATTGGCGTGGTTAAACCAAGCTCATCATAATAGGGGCGAGCTGCGGTATGATGGCGACCCGTGACTATCATGACATGGCATTGTTTTGCTGCTTTGTGAATGGCTTGTTTGACGGCTGGGTGGATAGTGTGTTCTTGAGTTAAAACTGTGCCATCTAAATCAAGCGCTAATACGTTATACATAGTTGATTACCTCTATTGCTAATTAATGATTCTTTTTTATTATCATTAAATTAGCATAATGCTTGGTCAATAACCTGATAAACATCATCAATGGTGCGGCAGCGACGTAATTTATCAAGGTCGACACCGGTTTCACTGTTTTCATCATCGAGAACGCGAGTCACTTCCATCAAGCCTTCCATATGTTCATCTGATGAGCTACCCGCTAAGGTGATCAGCACATCAACGGGTTCATCCTCGCCATCAAAAATAATGGGTTTGTCTAGAGTGACTAAAGCAAAGGCTGTTTTTAGTACACCATCTTCAGGTCTTGCATGGGGAAGGGCCAAATTAGGCGCGATACAAATATAAGGCCCAAGTTTTTCGACGCTGCTGATGATTGCCTCATGATAACTGGGTTTTATCGCCCCCGAAGCGATGAGCAGGTCTGTACCTATCTTAATAGCATCACGCCAGTTATCAGCGGATGCTTGTAGCTGTATCGAATTATTGTCGATTAGTGATTGTTTAAATCCCATCATTGCCTTCCTATTTTTCAACGTTAAGGGGGTAGATACCGTTATGAGCGATATCTATTCCTATGACTTAGGCTATTTATTTCCGATAAAATTAGTATGTATGATATCGAGTAGTTCATCACCGAATGAGTTAGGGTTGAGCATATTTTGTACGCCAAGCACAAATTTCCCATCACCGGGGTCCATTTCTGAGCTTAAATGCTTAGAGGAAACGATAATATCAGTGGCTGTTAATTTTGATTTATAGTCAGATACGGCGCAGGAGTCCATGGTGTGTGGGATCCCTTTTTTCTCAAGATACTGGCCAATTTTCATTTTCATCATCATTGACGAGCCTTGTCCATTACCGCAAACTGCTAAGATACGTACAGGTTTAGCGCCGCTATTTTCAAGTGGGGCTGCTTCAGCTTTCTCATTGACCTCACTTTCAGCTTCGGTTGGACTTCGTGCGTCTTCTTCAGCGCGTAATTTTTTTGCGGCAAAGTACATATAGACAAAGGAGAGGGCGACAACCACAAAGAAGAACATTTTAGAGAAAGACAAACCTTGCATAATGACAGGGAAAGCTAATGCCCAGTCGGCCATTCCCATCCAACCGCTAAATTCAGTACCTTGTCGATTGATAAGATCAATGGCCCAAGCGGAACCTAATATCTCGATAACGCCCATGACAAAACAGACTTTCATAACCGCTTTCCAGCCGCCAAAATGGTTTGCAAAGATACCAATAGTGGCGTTGGAGAAAAACATTGGGATAAAACCAGGAATAATCATAATTGGCGAGTTAAATGCCAACATACCCAGAACGGCAACAAATTGCCCAATTGCCCCCCACATAAAGCCAAATACCATCGCATTAGGTGAGAAAGCGTAGATTGCTGCACAATCGATAGCGAGTACAGCGTTGGGAATGACACGTTCGGAGATCCCTTTAAAGGCCTCAGAAAGCTCGGCAACAAACATTCGCACACCCGTTACAATGATTTGGATAGCAACGGCAAATTTTAAACCTGTTTCAATAATATAAATGGTCCAGTGGGTGGTCCCTGCCATGGTTTGCAGATTAGGTATACCAAAGGAAATTAAGATCACACCAAAGAATAAGGTCATCACAATGGCAGTAGCGGAAATACTGTCATGGAAGATATGCAGCCATTTGGGCAGTTTTAAATTATCAACACTGTCTTTTCTATCCCCCAATTTCGGGGAAACTTTGGTTGCTATCCATGAGGCAAACTGCTGCTGGTGGCCGATAGAAAAACCGGCACCGCCAGTGACTTCTTGCGTTGGCTTAAACATAATATTGGAAGAAATTCCCCAATACAGCGCCATTAATACCGCAGAATACAAAATGGTTTCCCACATGCTTGAGCCGAGCACAAAATAGAAAACAGCGATTAGGCCTGCTTGTTGAAACATAATATGCCCTGTCAACATAATGGTACGAATACCCGTGACGCGGCGAAAAAGGACTAAAACAATATTAATTGCGAGAGCTAATAAAACGGTATAGCCCACCCAAGAATAGTTATCACCCATGGCTTCCATTGTCGCCATCATTGACGTATATGGGTCAATAACTGAGCCCGTAAGTCCATGGTATTCAGACATTTTTTCTATTACGGGTTTAAAACTGGAAACTAAAGTACTGGCTCCAACGCCAACTAGCATAAAACCAACAATCGTTTTGATTGTCCCTTTGAGGATTGTCGTGCCATCGCGTTTTAATAGCCAATAACCAATAAATGTGACTAAGCCTAATAATAGAGGCGCTTTTGTCATTACTTGGCTGTAAAAAATATAGAAAGCGTCGTATAAAAAATCCATATTTTTACCTCTAATCAAATTGTATTTGTAATTTATCTGGGTCAGAGATGATTCATATTGATCGTATCTGGTGTTATTGCGATATAATCATTTAAAGGGGTTAAACAATCCTGCAAAAATCAAATGTGATCATATGTAATCATGAATTGCTCTTTTATGATTGTTTGCATTTGTCTGTTTTTTTACCAGTAAAAAAATAAATAAATGGCGACCTGATCACGTAAAATTTAAAATATTCATGTATATCAATGTGATATTTTTACTTGAATCAAATATTGTTTTTTTGCATAAGCAAAGGTTGACAATATTAGATGAGATAAATAGAATCAAAACTAATCACTAGTAATCATTTTGAGTCATGTGTCATCATGGTCGTGATTATTAACTAATAAGGCGATGATTATGAATGAAGTGCAAAGACACAATGAAATATTGTCGTTATTGGAAACGCATCGAGTGATCAATGTTTCTCATATAACCGAACAATTTAGTGTGTCTCCTGCAACTGCTCGTCGTGATATTTCAAAGTTAGATGAGCAAGGTAAATTGCGAAAAGTCCGTAATGGCGCAGAACGTATTGAAAATAAAAAGCGTAAGTGGACACCGTTAAACATCAATAGTACTGAGCACTATGAAGAAAAGTCTGAAATCGCAATTAAAGCGGCAGAACTTTGTCTTCCGGGAGAAAGCGCTGTAATTAACTGTGGTTCAACCGCGTTTATGTTAGGGCAGCAGTTGTGCGGTAAAAACGTGCAAATTGTGACGAATTATTTTCCATTAGCGAGTTATTTGATTGACCAAGACCATGATGACGTCATTTTAATCGGTGGGCAGTATAACAAAGCACAAAACATTTTTTTGAATCCTGCTTTGAACACGTTAATGGGCTATGCCGGTAACTGGATGTTTACTTCAGGTAAAGGATTAACGGAAGCTGGCTTATACAAAGCGGATATGTTAACTGCGGTAGCAGAGCAGCAAATGCTTGATCAAATTGATAAATTAGTCGTTGTTGTAGACAGTTCCAAAGTGGGTCATCGAACGGGAATGTTATTTTGCCCAGCTAATAAGATAGATGTTCTTATCACTGGAAGAAATGCCAATGCTGAGGTTATCAAAGCGATTGCCGAGCAGGGCACGCGAGTGATACTGGTTTAATTCCGTCGAATACCTGATTTTTTAATATAGACAAATTCAGCTGCCATGCCTTAATTTCTCGATTAAGGCATCAGGCTCCCTACATCTAAAATTCTAGAAAAGGTATTGTTACTATGAGCAAAGTAAATGAAATCACACGTGAATCTTGGATTTTAAGTACGTTTCCTGAGTGGGGAACGTGGCTAAATGAAGAAATTGAAAAAACGGTTGTTGAACCCAATACCTTTTCAATGTGGTGGCTGGGGTGCACAGGTATTTGGTTAAAGAGTGAGGGAAATACCAATGTTTGTATCGATTTTTGGTGTGGAACAGGGAAAAAAACGCAAAAAAATCCACTCATGAATAAGCAACACCAAATGATGCGTATGGGCGGTGTTGAAGCGCTACAACCAAACTTACGTACTGCGATTTTCCCTTTAGATCCGTTTGCGATTAAAGAAGTTGATGCGATTTTGGCCTCTCATGACCATGCTGACCATATCGATGTCAATGTCGCTGCTGCGGTAATGCAAAACTGTGGTGACCACGTTAAATTTATTGGCCCTCAAGCTTGTGTGGATTTATGGATAAAATGGGGAGTACCAACCGAACGTTGCGTTGTTGCCAAAGTCGGTGATGTACTGGAAGTGGGGGATATGAAAATCCGTGTGTTAGATTCATTTGACCGCACAGCATTGGTGACATTGCCACAGGGTGTTTCTTCTTATGATAAGCAAATTTTAGATGGCATGGATTCTCGTGCGGTGAACTACTTGATAGAAACAACTGGCGGCTCTATTTATCATTCCGGCGATTCACATTATTCAAACTATTATGCGGCGCATGGTAACCGTTACAATATTGATGTCGCACTGCTTTCTTTTGGCGAAAACCCACGTGGTGTGACGGATAAAATGACGTCATCGGATATTTTACGTGCAGCAGAGTCATTAGATTGTGAGCGTGTTATTCCATTCCACCATGATATTTGGGCAAACTTCCAAAATGATCCGCGGGAAATTGAAGTCTTGTGGAATATGAAAAAAGAGCGTTTGCAATATAAATTTGCCCCGTTCTTCTGGCAAGTGGGTGGGAAATATACTTATCCAACAGATAAAGACCGCATGCATTATCAACATTTCCGCGGCTTTAGTGATATTTTCAAAAATGAACCTGAATTGCCATATAAAGCGTTTTTATAATTAATCCTGCTATTAAAAGCAGCGTTTAAGGAAACTTAGACGCTGTTTTTTTATTTTATTTAAAAAATATATATATTCAAATAATATGTATTGCCAATATATTTATTATCTATGTGGCATTATTTTTTATTAATCTACAGACGTTGACTGTCTTAATTTAATATTTTCTAATGTTAGTGTTATCAATGTAGATAACTTATCTGATTCAATAAAAATAATTTTTGCTGATTTAATTTCAGTTGTTAATGATGTTAAATTTAAAAACTTTTTAGAAAACCTAACAGGAAGTAAAGTAAATGTTATATCAAACATGTACTTAAGCAAGTTTGATAAAGATGATTTTCTAACTACACATTGTGACTCCGATGATGGGATAGGTATTGTAATTAACCTAACAAAGGAATGGGAAGCAAATTATGGAGGGTTAACGATGATTTTAGATAATGATAAAAAGACAATTTTAGATACTTTTATCCCGTCATATTTAAATATTTTAATTTTTGATACAAAAAAAAGAAAAATCCCACATTTCGTTTCCACAGTGACATCTAATAGAACAAGTAAAAGAATGGCATTAGTTGTGAGGTATAATGAAGCAAATTAAAGTACTTCTTTGTGCTATTTTAATATCATTCATATGGGGGAGTGCATTTCCTATATCAAAACTAGCGATTGACCAAGTAGGTGTTTGGGCTTTTAGAATCTACTCCCTAATTATTTCAGTTATTTTTTTGTGCTTTGTTTTTTTCTTTTTTAGTCGGTGTCGGTTTAATTTTCGAGAGTTTGTAAACAGTATCCCACTTGGTTTTTTAAATGTTTTTTTAGTTCCTATATTAAATAGTTTGGCGTTAAAGTATACAGAAGCGGTAAAGGCATCTGTACTTGTTTATACAATGCCAGTAATGGCAACAGTTGTATTGGGTGTAATAAATAAACATATTGAAACTCGGTCAGTATTTGTATCTTTGTTATGCATTAGTGGTATTTTTATCTTTATATCACCAGTTGGTATAAGTATTGGTGAAATGATAATTTTATTAAGTGCATTTATGTGGGCACTAGGAACTATTTTATCTGAAAAAATTACCATGAAAATAAACCTAACTTCAAAAGTATTTTATCAAAATATAGTATCATTTGTTTTTTTTATTTTATTAATTCCATTTTTAAATGTTGATTTAAACATATTGAGTAATATACATTCTGAATTTTTTATGAGTGTATATATACCAATTATCTATATGGGGATAGCTAATGGCGTGATTGTTTATGTTCTTTGGTATTATATGATAGAGTATGGTGGCGCAAAGCTTTCATCATACTCAATTCTTATTTCACCAATCATTAGTGTGATGATTTCATCCTATCTTTTAGATGAGACAATGACAATTTCGATGATAATCGGTATGTTATTTATTTTGTTAAGTATGTTAATTGTACTTTCAGAAAAAAATAAAAATTGATATTGAAGTCACCGATAATATGCTTTTAGTGATTATTTTCTTATGGGGCACATTCCCCCTCCGCCCTTATGGGTGAAGGGAGAATGTGCTATTCACAATGCTAAGTTTCCCTTGTTACCTAATGACATTTTGTATTATTCAAAGAGTGGGATATTACTCAAGAATAAACATGCCGTATGGGTGGATCTGCAAATAGAGGTTTTCCCCGACAGAAGGTTGTAATTGAGTGGCATTAATTTGCAGCAACATTGATTGACCATGCCAATCAACAGTGACTTCATATTGAGGCCCCATATAAGCGACGTGAGTCACTGTACAGCGTTGGCTGTCTTCACCTTGTAAACTCAGCGTGATAGCTTCGGGACGAACCCCCACAGTTACCGCGGTTTTATCAGTAACAAACTGTTCTGGGCGTGGTAAGCGATAATTGAAAATATCCACGGAATCCGCACTGAGCGTCGCAGGGAAAATATTGGCATCCCCCATAAAGCTGGCCATAAATTTTGACGCTGGCTGGCGGTAGAGCTCTTGCGGTGAGCCGAGTTGCATGATTTTCCCTTTATTCATGACCAACACCATATCCGAAACCGCAAAGGCCTCGCTTTGGTCATGGGTAACATACAAAGAGGTGATATTAAACTGCTGCTGTAACTCACGGATTTTTTCACGCATGCTACGACGTAAATTTGCATCCAAGTTACTTAATGGCTCATCGAACAACAGCACTTTTGGCTTAAGGATCAATGCGCGAGCTAAGGCAACTCGTTGCTGTTGTCCCCCAGAAATTTGGTCGACAAAGCGGCCAGCAAAACCTGCTAAATCCACTAATTCTAATGCCTCGTCAACTCGTTTTTTTATTTCGGCTTTGGGTAATCCTAACATTTTTAAGCCATAACCCACGTTGTCCCCCAAGGACATATGCGGGAACAGGGCATAAGATTGGAAAACCATACAGATATCGCGTTGTTGAATGGAACGGTCTGTCACATCTTCACCGTCAATAAACATACGGCCTTCAGTCGGTTTTTCTAAGCCAGCCACTAAACGCAATACGGTGGTTTTACCGCAGCCTGATGGGCCGAGTAGGGTCACCATGCTACCTTGCGGAATTGAAAGACTTAAATCATCGATGACGGTATTGTTGCCAAAGCGTTTAGTCACATTTTTTAGTTCAACAAAATGATGTTGTGTCATGTCAGTTACTCCATGATTACTGTGCATTTTTGGCTTTGGAACGTGAAACACGGGCTTCGCCAATCAAATAGTCAAATAAGAAAATAATTGCCAACATTACGACAATCAGGATTGAGCCATAGGCAATGGCAACGCCATATTCACCGTCTTCAACACGGTTCAAAATATAAGCCGTTGCGACGCGAGTATCTGGAGTAACCAAGAATACAATCGCACTGACAGTGGTGATCGCACGGACAAAGCTATAAATCAGCGCCGATAAAATGGCTGGGCGCAACAAGGGTAATAGGATAAAGAAGATGGTACGCATTGAACCCGCTCGTAAGCTGAGTGACGCTTCATCCAATGATTTATCAATTTGCCCTAAACCTGCAATACCAGCACGGATACCCACAGGGACGTTACGCATGGTCATTGAAATAATGACGATGGCAGCCGTTCCCGTTAAATAAAACGGTGAGTCGTTAAAGGCTAAAATGTATGACACACCTGCCACGGTACCTGGAACCGCAAAACACAACATCGTCGTGAATTCGATGGTCTTTTTACCACGGAAGTCTTGGCGAACTACGATATAGGCAATTAGTAAACCAAGGATCGCGGTAATAGGTGCCGCAATACCTGCATACAGAAGCGTATCTAACAGTGACGGCCATGCACCATCACTCATACCCTGACCAAATAATTTAATAAAATTATCTAAGGTTAAGGTGTAATCAACACCCCAGTTCACGGTAAAGCTACCGTAGAAAATGCTACCGTATAACAATATGTTAAATGCAACCCAAATAGCTAAGAAGGCTGTTACAGTGGCAATTAACGATGTTGGTAACGGCTGAACATCACCACGGTAAGATTTCCCGGACACAGTGACATAGGAGCGTTTGCCTATCCACATATACTGAACGCAGAAGACTAAAAGTGAGAACACTAGTAGTGACGCACCCAAGGTACTGGCGGCTTGATAATCTAACTGCGACCCAGTGATATAGAAGTAAATTTGCGTCGCGAGTACGTCGAAGTTACCACCTAAAACTAATGGGTTACTAAAGTCAGCCAATGATTGCACTATGACGATTAAAAATGCGTTTGCCAAAGCAGGTTTCAGTAATGGCATAAATACATTAAAGAAAGTTTGGTAACGGTTGGCACGCAATGTATAAGACGCTTCTTCTAAAGATGGGTGAATGGTTTTAATCGCACCATCTAAAATCATGAATGACATCGGGGTGAATGCTAGCACTTGCGCTAACCAAATTCCCGTAAAGCCATATAGCCAGTTGGTATTTTCAAGGCCCATATAAGTAGCAAGGAATTCGGTAATATACCCTGAACGCCCCATCATCAATGTGACCCCTAGACCGACGACAAATGGGGGAGTGACGATAGGCAAAATAGAAAAAACACGGCCAATGATGGCGGAGCGTTTAGCAATACGCGTCGTATAAATGGCTAAAATTAAACCAAAGAAAGTACAGCCAGCCCCTACTGCTAACGATAAAAATACAGAGTTAATAATAACTTGGACAATATGCGATTGTGTCAAAATTGCCACAAAGGCGAATGGCGCAAAGTCTCCGTTTCCATCAGTAAACATCGGGATAAAAATAGCGACACTTGGGAACACAATAAACAGGGTTATTAAAGCAACAACGGTGATCAGTGAGCCAATAACAAACTGGTCTCCACCGAGCCACTCAAGGCGGGTTAACGCCAATGTCATCACCATTCCCAAGGCGATAAATAGCACAATAGCTGAGTAACCTAACCCTTTTCCTTCAAAGTAGGAGGTTAAGATCACCACGGCGGCGGTGATAACAGCCACGCCAATATCGACGTAATGCCGTGTTTTATGATAACGATCCGCTGGTGTTAACGGGCGAATAAATAAAATAGAAGGTAATAAATACCAAAGCCAACTAATGTTTAGGCTACTCCAACCGTAAGCCGCTATGATCTCGTCTTGTGTTGAATCAAGTACGCCATAGTCTAGGCTCCAAGAAGGTAGTAACGCGAAACCTAGCCATGCAATCAGCAACCAAAAGAATATGCTATCCTTTTTGGTTGGGGTCGATAAGGTTAGGGTTTGAGACATAGTTCCCCCTAAGCTCGTCATATTTTGCGCTGTCACGGTATTGGCTTCACTCCGTTACCCTAGTCACATACTTATGTATGCTCCTAGGGATAACGTCACTTGCCGCCTAGTGACAACACTCATAATTTGAAGCTTAATTAAATTAATTTTTTATTTTAGTTAAGTAAGTGCTCAGTGCGGCGAGTAAACGCCGCACTTAATGCTATTTGCTCATTTTGACTTCAGTAACCCATTTATTGATAAGGTTTTTACGGACGTCAGCATCACCGTATTTATCCATATCGTAATTAATTAGGTTCAAGTCATTGAGTTTTAATGAAATAGGCGAGGATTCTGCCGTTGTGTTGGTTAAGATTTGGTAAGATTTCCCTTCTTTCCAGCTCAGCTCTTGAGCTTCTTTCGATAAGACGAAATCAACGAATAATTTGGCGTTATCCATATTGCGTGCATTTTTCAGGATACTGATCCCGCCAATTTCATAGCCAGTACCTTCGCATGGTGCGATAAGCTCTAATGGCGCGCCATTTTCCACTTCTAATGAATAATCATGTAAAAAGCCAATACCAATGGCGGACTCACCGCGAGCGGCGTTACGTGCTGGGGCAATACCTGACTTAGTATATTGAGAGATATTTGAGTTTAATTTTTTCAGGTAATCAAAGGCTTGCTCATTACCCCATAATTGGTCGAAAGTGGCTAATGCGGTATAAGCAGTTCCTGAACTTTGTGGGTCTGCAATTTGAATTTCGCCTTTATATTCAGGTTTGGTTAAATCTTTCCAGCAAGTTGGGATAGGTAACCCTTTCTCTTTTAGGCGGTCTTTGTTAACGCCAAACCCTAAAATACCGATGTAAACTGCGGAAGAATAGTTACCTTTACGTTTTGCTGGGTCTTGGAACTGCGGCATAATTTCAGACAGATTTGGCGACTTGTATGGCTCAAGTAAATCCATTTCTCCTGCTTGTGAATGAGGGTCTAATGTACCGCCATACCACACGTCAGCTTGTGGGTTACGTTTTTCGGCCTCAATTTTGGCTAAAGTACTGCCAGAACCATTACGTACAAATGTGGTTTTGACATCGTATTTTTTCGCAAAAGCTTGCGTTTCAGTTTCGCACATGGCGTTAGTGGCGCTACAGTAAACAACCAAACGGCCCGCAGCATTTGCAGTGGTAGAAATAGCCGCTAGTGATAAACCAGCAGCGATAAGCGTAGAGAGAGTTTTCAGTTTCATTTTCAGTCCTTTATTCAGGTTTTATTATCAGAGGGTGAAACAGTGCCTGCTAAATGCTCTCGCTTGCTGACATTGGCAATCAATAGAGGCATTAGCAGTAATCCCATCAAAGCCGCGGCACTGGCCAGTAAAGAAAACATTCCTGACCAACCATAATGTGCAATGACTTGAGAGAGCGGCCATCCCGCAATTGCCGCCCCTAAATAGGCGTACAATCCAAGATAGCCCGTTACCGCCCCAGCTGCTTTTTTATGACAATATTCTGTTGCAGCTAAGCCGATTAACATTTGTGGTCCAAACACAAAAAATCCGATAGCAAAGAAACATACAGCCAATAAAGCGTAGTGATGAATTGGCGTTAACCATAAGGCGCTAACTGAGACACAAAGCCCCAAAGAAAACAGTAGGATCATTGGCGCTCGTTGGCCGCGAAATAGGATATCAGAGCCCCAGCCAGAGCAGAGAGCACCTAATAATCCCCCCAATTCAAATAACGATAATGTTGCATTTGCACTGAGTAAATTAGTGCCATGTTTCTCTGTTAACCATAAATTCCCCCAATCGTTTATCGCCATGCGAATGAGATAAACCAAAATATAGGAGAAACCCAGTAACCAAATCATACGGTTAAAAATAATGGCATCTTTTAAAATCGTTAACATCGGCATGGGAGGGGACAAACGCTCTTGGCGTAACTCCAACACATCTTGTCGCCATTGCCCCACGCTTGGAAGCTGTTCTTCTTGTGGTGTGCCACGTAATTGGCGGCACAGCCATAACCCAATGATGACTCCAATAACGCCAGGGACAATTAATGCCATTTGCCAGCTGTACTGGGTTGCCAATAATGCCGTTAGCAGAGGCAGTAACATTCCCCCTAGGTTGATGGAAATATTCCACAGCCCCCACCAAAACCCACGTTCATTGCGTGAATACCAGTGCGTTAGAATGCGTGCGCAAGGTGGCCAGCCCCAGCCTTGAAAAAAGCCATTTAGTGTCCACACGATTAATAACGCCGGAAACGATAAGCAATAGGCAAAAATAATATTTAGTAGCCCTGTCATCACTAAGCCGACACCCATAAACCAACGGTATCCGGTGATATCGTGGAAAATTCCCGATAAAAACTTAGAAATACCGTAGGTTAAATAAAATGCAGTCGCTATCCAGCCAATATCGCTTTTATCGAGAAACAGCTCGTTTTGCATGACAGGCATCACGAAGTTAAAACTCTTTCGCGTAAGGTAAAAAGTGGCATAACCAATAATCATTGATAGCATTAAGCGGCGACGCCAAAAACGATACGTGTTATCCAGACTCAAGGTGTCTTTACCTGTCATAGGGCGGTTTCTCTTGTTAGGCAAAATGTAATCAAGTTTTTAACAAAAAGGATGAGAGAAGGTATTAGGGGACTAGGAATTATTCCTAGTTTTGCAATGTTTTATCTCAAAATGTGGGCAAGTTAACACTTATTTGTGTTCCGTTTTGTGTGGTCAATGTCCAGTCACCACCTAAGGCTCGAACTCGCTCCTCAATACCGCGTAAACCAAAGCCACTCGTGCGTTTGCTAAATGGAATGCCAACGCCATTGTCATCAACAACTAGCTGGATCGAGTCACCTATTTGCTTAAGAGATATGTGAATTTGTGTGGCTTTTGCATGTTTACTGATATTGTTAAGTAATTCTTGGACGAGGCGATAAAGTGTAAATAAAACCGTTTCATTGATCGGCGTTTCTTGTAAGCCATAATGAAAGTGACATTGAATATTATTCTGTGGAAAAGAAAATTCAGTAATTAAGTGCTTAAGTGCATTTTCAAGGGACATTTCATCCAATACGGGAGGGCGCAATTGGCGCAATAATTGCCGCGTAGATTGGTGAATTTGCTGAGCTAGTTCATTTATTTGACTTGCTGCTTGGTGGCTGATGTCGTCAGATGCTGTTTTTTTCACTAGCATTGACTGAATTTGGATGGCAGTAATATTTTGCCCAATTTCATCATGCAACTCGCGAGCAATCGCTTTTTTGATATCTTCCTCGGTATGAACGAGTTGTAACATTAAGTCGCGTCGCGCTTTTAGCTCTTGCTCTAAGCGTTGTCGGTAGCGTTGTAGGTTACTCGCCAGTTGTTTTTGTCGGCTAATTGCTATCCCAAGCCCAATGCCAATTAAGGCTTGGGAACTGAGAAACATTTCTAGCTCTTCTAAATCAACAAAGGCACCGTGAAATTGCCGTGCAAAAGTAATAATTAAACTGCCTAATAATGCAGAAAGTACGCCGCCCTGCCAACCATAGCGATAAGCCATAAAAACATTAGGAATAAAGACGAGTAGGACAATTAACCGCTCAATTTCGGGGGCAAAAAAGACTTGGGCACTCAACCCAACGACACAGAATAGAAAACACCAAACTATTAAAGAGGTTCGTAATTGTTTATCTGGCGTTCCATAATCAAGGAGCATTTGGTAGTGCTGCTCGTGGAGATATTCATAAATAAGGTAAACAAAAGGAGAGAGTAGCATTCCTCCGGTGAATGTTGTTAGGAATAATTGGCTAATGGAATAAGATGATAACCCACTGAATAATAAAGCATGTAATACACTATTTGCGGCGACACCTGCGAGTAATAATAGTAATCGTTGCCAATATAACGTATAGCGCCACCAAATGTTTTGAATGACGAAGGCAACACCGAGACTCAATAATGGAGATAACAGTAAAACAGGTTGGAAGAGCAGTTGCTCTGATGATAACCAAAAATTTAATATCCCTTCGCTGAGTAGTAGTGTTGGCCAGTAACGTCGCCACAGGATAATCATCAATGCTAGGCGCAAGCCTTGCGGAAGAAATAAAGTTGCTTGAAAACTGTTTTGACTTAAATAAAAGCCGATGATCCACAACCCTATCCATAACAGAGAATAGGTAAAAAATAGAAAGATGGACTGCAGTGTTAAACGTAAGCTTTTATTCATGCCGAAATTACCTTGATATTAGGTTATGCTCTAACGCGTAATGAACAAGGTCGATGGTATTTTCGCATTGTAATTTGCCTAATATATTTGCACGATGCACATGCACAGTTTTATGGCTTAATTCAAGTTGCTCTGCGATCACTTTTACACTCAAGCCAGCAACTAATAAATCAAACACTTCCCGTTCCCGAGGCGTGAGTTCTTGTAGACTTTGCTGCTGTTGGGGTGAGTGGCGTAACGCTCTCATGGCATCGGCGCATAGGTAGCAGCCTCCTTGGTGCACTGAGCGAACCGCTTGCACTAATTCTTCAGGGCCACAGCGTTTAGTTAAATACGCACTGGCTCCAGCATCTAAAGCACTTTGCACAAAAGCGGGGGTATCATAAATACTCAAGATAATGGTGCGAAAATCCGGCTTTTTTTGGCGCAACCGTGATAAAAGTTGCAGGCCGTTCTCATCTGGCATTGAAATATCCATGATGGCAACATCAATATCTAAATTAAGCAAATTAGGCCAAGCTTCTTGAGCATTAGCATATTGCCCGACAACCGAAATATCAGGTTCAAGTGTTAATAGTTGTGCGAAGCCAGAACGCACAACGATATGGTCATCAACTAACGCGATTTTTATCATATTTTTTATCAATTTGATGAGTAGGGTATTGGCAAATCTTATAGCAAGACGAACAGGGATAAGCTACTAACATAATTTAAAATTCTGATATTCATCAGGTATTTTCTTTAATTATCCTGCTTTAGTGCTTTGATTGTATAAAGCAGGATAGCGGACGTTAAATGGGGTATGCTTCAATAATGGAAATATGACATTGTGTTGAAATAATTTGTTTTAATTGTAAGTTTGCTTGATTTAGCAGTGAATTGAACTCAGTTTCTGTGCGTTCATGGCCTTCATCAAATAAAACCATCTGTACTAAATCCATATTTTTACTGAAGTGGGGGTGATTGTCGTTGGTAACAATATTTTCAATGATTAGTAACTTAGAGTTAGGACTCATCGACTTTCTAATTGTTTTAAGTATCTTTATTGCAACAGTATCTGACCAATTATGAGTAATATACTTGAGTAAATAAATATCAGCTTCAGGGCAGGCTTCAAGAAATGAGCCAGCTTGGATGCTCCAACGGGGGGGGGCATCTAGTTGATTAAGAATATGTTTTTCTAATACTTGGGCTTTATCAAATAATATGCCTTTTAATGTTAAATTTGCTTTCATAACCTCTAAAAGTAACCCACCACAGCCGCCGCCAATGTCTGCAACGAGAGCGTTATCTGGGAAACTATAACTTTCTACGACAAATGCATTTTCTAATTTACTTACAGACGAAATGCCTTCGTGGAAATTATCACTATCAGTAATTCGTTCATCCCAATATTCATAAAAACTCATTCCAAACATGCTGTTAAACAAATGGGGTTCAAACGCGCTGCGGTGTAACTCGCCTGCGGGTAACCAGAACGAAGGGTCAGTAAACATCAATACCGCTTGCCGTAATGAAAACGTATTCTTTTCAGATAAATATTGTGCGGCGGGTGTGAGGTCAAATTTGTTATCAGGGGTTAGCTTAAAAATATCTTTAGTGGCTAATAATCGTAATAATCGAGTGAGTTCTCGGGGATTTGCTCCCGTTTCTTTGGCGAGTTCTTCAGCTGTTTTGGAACCTGATTGTAATGCTTCTGCAATACGCAGTTTCACCGCGGCACGTAGTGCAGCTTGGTATAAATAGCCAATAGATTGCTCTAAAATATGTAAAGCTGGTTGAAGATCCTGCATAGGTAATGAGGGCATTTTATTCATAAATACACCTTAAACAAGAAAGTAACAATAAAATATAATGATTGGTAAAGTATCTCTGCTGTTTTTATTATAGATGGATTTAACCAAAGTCAAATATATCAATTACATATTGTTGTCTTGCTCTCTATCTTAATTAGTGCCTTACGGTAAATCATTAATTATTCTAATTTAATTTATATTAAGTGTATATTTAATGTGTGATTAAACGACAGTGTCTTAAATAAGAGACAAACACACTATAGCCGTGTCTCCAAAAGGCGACATTTATCTTATTGATATTTAAGGTATTTGAAAATGAGCTAATCGGGTGTCATAAATTAGCGACACTTAAGAAAAAACAGTAAGCGGGTACGGTGTATTAAAAAGTAGCTAAAGTGGGATTAAAAATAAATTTTGTTTTTAATCATGTAGATATAAAATTTCTTGAAAAGTTGGCACGGCTTGTGCATAATAATATTCAGTTGCTCATTCAACTTCTTATGTAGGTCCAAAATTAGTTGGGTACATACCACATAAACCAAGAATGACGCCAAAGTAAGGTGCCTACCGTCCAACAGCATAGATATTCGCCTTCGGGCCTTATCAAACACAGGGCGACACGTGGAGTGAGGCACCACCTATATGATTATCTTTAATGTAAAGACATAATCATATAAAAAGCATTATAGAAGTTGTTATCGCTGGCGGGGTGAAGGTCAATACTTCATCCCGCCTTCCTGTTTTATGCCCGTCATACTTCGAACCGCAGCGTTGTTACCTGCGTTCAGCCACTCTAGTCACACACTTTTGTATGTTTCATAGAGATATCTTCTCTTGCCGCCCTGAGCCTGTCATACTTCGAACCGCAGCGTTGTTACCTGCGTTCAGCCACTCTAGTCACATACTTTTGTATGCTCCTAGAGATATCTTCACTTGGCGCCTAGCTGCAATCCGAATTATTTAGGGCATAGCTTAGTGTTTTATTTTTAAAGAAAAGACGAAAGAATTCATTTAGTAAGACCTATCGATTCTTTTATGCTTTCGTTTATGCGAAAAAGTAACATCCGGAGCGATGAACATACCTATCTGAAAATTATCATTTTTTACCAATAAACTTGGCACGTTCATTGCTATTTCACTGTTATACTTAGTCTGATTTTAACGCTATGGGACACAGAATTTGGATTGTGCTTTTCGCATTACAGGGAGTTCTGCTACCATTGCAATACGTTTAATGGGTATGAGATGAATGTATTGAGTAAATGGCGTTTTTTTCCTCGCTCCTTGCGTCAACTAGTTGTGATGGCATTCTGGCTTGTATTACTTCCTTTATTAGTATTAGCCTATCAGGCATATCAAAGCCTAGAGCAACTGAGTAACCAAGCTGCCAATATCAATAAAACCACGTTGCTTGACGCACGGCGTAGTGAAGTGATGAGTAGCCTCGCCTTAGAAATGGAACGGAGCTATCGTCAATATTGTGTTTTGCAAGATGCTACATTGCATACTCAATATCAGAAACAGTTTGCAGACTACCAGCAAATGTTTGAACGTCAGCGAACGATCTTACCTACCTCGACAGACACTTCTGCATTGACTAAGACTTTGGATGTACTTAAAACGGTTGCGTGTGAAAACAATGAACCGACAGAAAAAATCACACGGGCTTTAGAACAATTTTCTGCCGAAAATGCCTCATTAGTGCAAGAAACTCGTGATGTGATTTTTAGCCGTGGGGAACAGCTGCAAAAAGCGATTGCGAATAAAGGCCAACTATTTGGTTGGCAAAGCTTAATTTTATTCTTATTAAGCGCATTGCTAGTGGCATTATTCACTCGGATGATTATTGGCCCAGTTAAAGCTATCGAACGAATGATTAACCGTCTCGGTACTGGGCGTACAATTGCGAATAATATTGAACGCTTTAAAGGCCCGAGGGAGCTACGGACAATCGCACAGCGGATTATTTGGTTAAGTGAACGACTCGCATGGCTTGAATCACAGCGCCACGAATTTCTACGCCATATTTCACATGAATTAAAAACACCTCTTGCAAGCATGCGTGAAGGAACAGAATTACTCGCTGATGAGGTGGCAGGGCCATTAACTGTGTCTCAAAAAGAAGTTGTAGAAATTCTTGATCACAGCAGTAAGCATCTTCAGCAACTTATTGAGCAATTACTTGACTATAATCGTAAGCTTGTCGATGACCCACCAGAAGCACAAATTGTTGATTTACAAAAACTCATTGAAGATATTGTTAAAGCACATAATTTACCGGCACGGGCTAAAAATATTAAAACAGAAGTGCGTTTAAAAGTGGACAGCTGTTTAGCCGAACCCTCACTTTTAGGACGAGTTATTGATAATATCTACTCCAATGCGGTGCACTATGGTGGCGAATCAGGTAATATTTGGATCTCTAGTCGCCAAACAGGTAATAAGCTTCTGATTGAAGTTGCGAATACGGGGACGCCAATTCCTGAGTCTGAGCAAAGTATGATTTTTGAGCCGTTCTATCAAGGTTCACTACAAAGAAAAGGTGCTGTCAAAGGAAGTGGGCTAGGGCTGAGTATTGCGCAAGATTGTATTAAACAAATGGGGGGAGAACTTTCTCTCGTTCCCAACAAATCAGCAGATGTCTGTTTTAGAATTGAACTGCCTCTAACCGCAGAGAATGAATAATGGTAAATCGGTCTACAGGTGTTTGGGCGGTACTTTACCGTAACGCATCGTTAAGTAAAAATAATCGAAGAGTACCTTATGTGATGAGACGTACAGGGCTCAATTTTGGGGCGGTCTTATTTTCCCTAATCTTAAGTGGATGTGTCGCTAAAAATGGCCAGTCACCGCTCGAAACTCTAGCGCAAGTCGTTGTGCCTGAAGTTAAAGTCACAGACTACCGTTATACATCATGTGAATCTATTTGGAACAATGACCAGCCAACTGCACGGGAAAATGCATTATTTTGGTTACGAATGATGGACTGCGCAGATCGCACGGAAACCAGTCAAGCACGTGAAGATGCAGGTAAAATAGACGTAACAAATTGGTCGAGTGCATTTCAACAAAATATTTTGTTGAATTCTGCTGACCCGTCTATTGCAGAGCGCCGTAAAATGCTTGATAGCATAAATACGTACAGTTTGAATTTTCCCACTGCGGTACGTCCATTATTACAATTATGGCGTGAGCAACAAGTACAAATTATCAATCTGTCAGACGCGGGGGCTCGTTATAAACGCCTACAGCAAGAAATGGATACAAAACTCGACCGTCTAAAGGAAGATAATGCTAAATTGGCTTTTGAACTGAATACGACCTCCCGTAAGCTTGAAAATTTAACAGATATTGAACGCCAGCTTTCTTCTCGTAAGAAAAGCACCAACGAAACCGAAAAAGATGTAGAGAATGGGGTTGAAGGAGATAAGCCTATTTCCTCAGAAGAGCCAAAGCCTGATAGCAGCGCATCTTCTCCAGTAGAGCAAAATTCATCGGAGAATGAACAAAAATGACGAATCGTAAGTCAGCAAATTTGTTACTAGTTGACGATGACCCAAGTCTTCTGAAACTGTTAGGTATGCGTTTGAGTAGTGAAGGCTTTAAAGTCACTACAGCAGAAAGCGGCCCTGAAGCACTAAAAATCTTACAAAAAGAAAAATTAGATTTAGTGATCAGCGATTTACGCATGGATGAAATGGATGGTATGGCGCTTTTCGATGAGATACAAAAAGCCCATCCAAACATGCCAGTTATCATACTAACTGCTCATGGTTCTATCCCTGATGCCGTCGCGGCAACACAACGAGGCGTATTTAGTTTTTTAACTAAGCCAGTAGATAAAGACGCATTATATAAAGCAATCGATGAAGCTCTCGCGCTCTCTTCGACACCGATTAGCGATGAGGAGTGGAGCGCTGGTATAGTCACGCGTAGCCCCTTAATGACTCGGTTATTAGAACAAGCGCATATGGTGGCACAATCTGATGTTAGCGTGCTAATTAATGGGCAAAGTGGTACAGGTAAAGAAGTTTTAGCGCAAGCGATTCATAAAGCTAGCCCTAGGGCGCGTAAGCCGTTTATTGCCATTAACTGTGGTGCACTACCTGAACAATTATTAGAGTCTGAATTATTTGGTCATGCTAAAGGGGCTTTTACCGGCGCAGTAAGTAACCGCGAAGGGTTATTCTTTGCAGCCAGCGGTGGTACGTTATTTTTAGATGAGATTGGCGATATGCCAATGCCATTGCAGGTTAAATTATTGCGAGTATTGCAAGAACGCAAAGTTCGCCCTTTAGGTAGTAACCGCGATTTAGATATTGACGTGCGAATTCTCTCCGCAACTCACCGTAATTTGCCTAAAGCGATGGAAAAAAATGAGTTTCGTGAGGACCTCTACTATCGCTTAAATGTGGTTAATCTGCGTATTCCTGCGTTAAATGAACGTTCTGAAGATATTCCATTATTAGCAAATCATCTATTGCGTGAATCTGCATCACGGCATAAACCTTTCGTGCGTAGTTTTTCCAGTGACGCCATGAAGTGCTTAATAACAGCGAGTTGGCCGGGCAATGTTCGTCAATTAGTTAATGTTATTGAACAATGTGTTGCATTAACAACGTCTCCTGTTATCAGTGAAGCACTCGTCAGCCAAGCACTTCAAGGTGAAAATACGGCCTTGCCGACATTTGTTGAAGCTCGTAATCAATTTGAATTGAATTATTTACGTAAGTTATTACAAATGACAAAAGGGAATGTCACCCAAGCTGCCCGAATGGCAGGGCGAAACCGCACAGAATTTTACAAATTACTTGGTCGACACGATTTAGAAGCCAATGATTTTAAAGAATAAATAAGAATTATTTACCACATAGTTGTTATCGATTACATTATGTGGAATAAGGCAATTCATATTCACGCTCCGGGAGAAAAAACACCTTATGAGCCGTAAGCTTAATATTTCACTAGCACAACTTAATTGGTTAGTCGGTGACATCGAAGGCAACTGCGATCGCATGTTGCAAGTTGTGAGTGAACAAGCACCAAACACAGATATTGTCATGTTTTCAGAGCTGTCTTTGACAGGGTACCCACCAGAGGATTTAATTTTCCGAGCTGATTTTGAGGACCGCTGTTTAGTACAACTCGACCGTTTGCAAAAAGCCAGCCAAGAAACGGCAATTATTGTTGGTCATCCATGGTATGAAGGGGATGATATCTATAATGCATTGTCTTTTTTCTATCAAGGCAAATTGCATGCACGTTATTTTAAACAAGAATTACCAAATTATGGCGTGTTTGATGAGCCTCGTTATTTCACCGCAGATGAAAAAACCTGTGTTGTTGAATTTAAAGGTTATCAGCTCGGCTTATTGATTTGCGAAGATATTTGGTATGACGAACCGGTTGATGCAGTAAAAGGGGCTGGCGCAGAAATATTACTGACAATCAATGCATCTCCTTATGATATTAATAAAGAACATATTCGAACTGATTTATTAGTCGATCATTGTAAACGCACTCATATGCCAATTGTGTATCTCAATCAAGTTGGCGGACAAGACGAATTGGTGTTTGATGGTGGCTCAAAAATCATTGCAAACAAAGGCAAGCAAACCTTTAAATTGGAAGAATTTAAAGAGCAGGTTATCACAGCGCAATTTGATGAACTTGCATTGGTGAGCGAAGGTAGTGTATTTATTGAGAATGACCCTGTGGCGCAGGTATACCAAGCTTTAGTCATGTCTACTCGCGACTACATCAATAAAAATGGTTTTAATGGGGCTATTTTAGGGCTATCAGGCGGGATTGACTCAGGGCTAACGGTGGCTATTGCGGTTGATGCTATAGGGAAAGAGCACGTGCAAGCGGTCATGATGCCATTCCGCTATACTTCTGAGATGAGCATCCACGACGCTAAAGAACAAGCTGATTTGCTTGGGGTTGAATTCGATATCGTATCCATCGAACCGATGTTTGATGCCTTTATGGCTCAGTTAACGCCGATGTTTGAAGGAACCGCGGTTGATACCACTGAGGAAAACTTACAAGCACGTTGCCGAGCGGTTATTTTAATGGCAATGTCAAATAAACGTCGTCGCTTAGTGTTGACTACCAGTAATAAAAGTGAATCTGCTGTTGGTTATTCAACATTATATGGCGATATGGCAGGTGGTTTTGATGTGTTAAAAGATGTGCCTAAAACCCTTGTTTTTGAGTTAGCTAAATATCGTAATACATTATCTCCAGCAATTCCTCAACGTGTGATTGATAGGCCACCGTCAGCAGAACTTGCTCCAGGGCAATTAGATCAAGACAGCTTGCCGCCTTATGATGTGTTAGATGCATTATTGGAAGGCTACGTGGAAAAAGACTTGTCAGTTAATGATTTAATCAAACTTGGTTTTGATAAAGACGTGGTACGAAAAGTTGTACGTCTTGTTGATATTAATGAATATAAACGCCGTCAGGCGCCTGTTGGGCCACGTATTACGATGCGTAATTTCGGTAAAGATCGCCGCTATCCGATCACCTCAGGTTTTGGCCGTAAAAACTGGTCATAACAGGAATTATTTATGAAAAAAATTGATGCAATTATAAAGCCATTCAAACTTGATGATGTTCGTGAAGCATTGGCTGAAGTGGGTATTACCGGAATGACGGTAACTGAAGTGAAAGGCTTTGGACGTCAAAAAGGGCATACTGAGCTTTACCGTGGTGCAGAGTATATGGTTGATTTTTTACCTAAGGTTAAAATTGAAATTGTTGTCCCTGATGACATTGTTGAAAACTGTGTCGAAACCATTATGCAAACGGCCCAAACGGGCAAAATTGGCGATGGGAAGATCTTTGTTTATGATGTAGCTCGAGTGATCCGTATTCGGACCGGTGAGCAAGATGAAGAAGCGATTTAATAAATTACGTTATGTGAAAAAGCGGTAACGGAAAATACACAGGAATGGGATTAGAATTGCGTATTTATTATGCGAGTCCGTTACCGCTAAATTTAGAAAAATGGCAAACACTTAACCATTTAAACCATTTTCTTCAGTTAATATGTTTCAGAGAATGCTCTTCTAAACAGAAGAGCATTTTTTATCCATTAATTGAGGGGTAATACTTTATGTGGTCCAAAACATTCATAGTGAATAGCATCGGCATCGACACCCATTGCAATTAGCTGTTTGCCTACGTGCTGCATAAAACCAACAGGGCCACAGAAATAGAATTGCATGTTCGGTTGCTCAATCCATTCACGTACCAATTCTAAATTCATTAAACCTTCATATTGGTAATCAAACCCGAGACGATCTTCCTCTCTTGGTTGATTAAACCAAATCGCGGATTGGCTGGTTTGCTGTTTTGCTAATAGTTGTTGAATTTCGTGCCTAAAGGCATGAACAGCACCATTTTCAGCGGCATGGAACCAATTAACTTGTGCGTTGTGACCTTGTTCTGTTAGATGATTTAACATGCTCAGCATTGGAGTTAAACCAACGCCTGCAGAGATCAAGGTAACAGGTGTCTGACCATCAACATCAATAAAGAAATCACCACATGGAGGGGCGAGCAGTACACTATCACCTTCATTTAATTGTTGATGTAAGAAATTAGAAACGGAGCCTTGTTCTTCACGTTTTACCGCAATACGGTAGCTACGGCCATTAGGTGCAGTGGTCAGAGAGTATTGGCGGATTTCTTGGTTTTCAAATCCCTGGTTGTTGACATAAATAGTGATATATTGGCCTGGGCGGTAATCAGCGACAGGTTGCCCATCGACAGGAACAAATTCAAAACTTGTAATCACATCACTTTGTGGTTGTTTTTGCGCTAATTTAAACTCACGTAAGCCTTCCCAACCCCCATTTTTATCCGCATTTTCTTGGTAAATTGCAGCTTCTCTACCAATAAAAATATCGGCTAAAACACCGTAAGCTCTTCCCCATGCATCAAGAACCTCTTGGCCTGGGTTGAGGAGTTCATCAATAGCCGCGAGTAAGTTTTCCCCGACGATTGGATAGTGCTCAGGTTTAATATTTAAGCTTACATGTTTTTGGGCGATTTTTTCGACAGCTGAAATAAGAGCCTCAGGAGTTTCAATATGCACAGCATATGCGCAGATAGCGTTGAAAAGGGCTTCTCGTTGGTCCCCATTCACTTGGTGAGTCATGTTGAAAATATCTTTTAATTCAGGATGCTGTTTAAACATCCGATCATAAAAATGCGCGGTCAGTTTTGGCCCTGTTTCAGCAATGGCAGGAATGGTTGATTTAACAATGGCAATGGTTTGGCTATCTAGCATACAGGTGCTCCTGAATTATTTTCATGTTCTCATTATAGTTATGGCAAAAGGCAAATTTTTGCGATCTAAAAATATTCCTTTGTAGATTAGTTAGATAAATTTATTTCATCTTAGCTAATCCCTATTTTTTGCGAACGATGAAGGTGATTTATAAAGATGCATTTTAAATACAACTTATAATATTTACGTGTTTATGTAAAGACTCAAAACAGAAAAATAGGGTGGATTTAGGCACATAATGAGAAGGGAATAGCAAATCTGGATGTTTGTCCGTTAAAAATTAAAATTTGAGCTATTTTATAATGAAGCCTTCAGAAGCAAATGAAGTGAAAAAAATTAATGCAATCGTTTGCGTATATTTTTTCTTTAGGGCTATCTCAAGAGAGAAAAAGAGTTTACACTGTGTGTCATTCCGATGAATCGATTTTCAACCTATTGAATTGCTGAGGCAGGAGAAGCGAATGTTAAAGCGTGAAATGAATATTGCTGACTACGATCCGAAATTATGGGAAGCAATGGAGCAAGAAGTACAACGTCAAGAAGAACACATTGAATTAATTGCTTCTGAAAACTATACCAGTCCACGAGTCATGCAGGCTCAAGGTTCTCAGCTAACCAATAAATATGCAGAAGGATACCCAGGCAAACGCTACTATGGCGGTTGTGAGTATGTTGACGTGGTAGAGCAATTAGCGATTGACCGTGCGAAAGAACTATTTGGTGCTGACTATGCGAACGTGCAGCCGCACTCAGGTTCACAAGCTAACGCTGCAGTTTACATGGCGTTATTACAGCCTGGTGATACCGTTCTGGGAATGAACCTAGCACATGGTGGCCACTTAACTCACGGTTCACCGGTTAACTTCTCAGGTAAACTGTACAACATCGTGCCTTACGGTATTGATGAAAGCGGTAAAATTGACTACGACGATATCAAAGCGCAAGCGGAAAAACACAAACCAAAAATGATTATCGGTGGTTTCTCTGCGTACTCAGGTGTCGTTGATTGGGCAAAAATGCGTGAAATCGCAGATGGTATTGGCGCTTACCTGTTTGTTGATATGGCTCACGTTGCAGGTTTGATTGCTGCGGGTGTTTATCCAAACCCAGTTCCTCATGCACACGTTGTGACAACAACAACGCATAAAACTTTAGCGGGTCCACGTGGTGGGTTAATTTTAGCTAAAGGTGGTGACGAAGAGTTGTACAAAAAAATCAACTCAGCGGTATTCCCTGGATCTCAAGGTGGCCCTTTAATGCATGTTATTGCAGGTAAAGCGGTTGCTCTAAAAGAAGCGATGGAACCTGAATTCAAAGTTTATCAACAGCAAGTTGCTAAGAATGCGAAGGCAATGGTCGATGTTTTCCAAAAACGTGGCTACAAAGTGGTATCTGGCGGAACTGAAAACCACTTATTCTTAGTTGATTTGGTTGATAAAGACATTACAGGTAAAGATGCAGATGCTGCACTTGGCCGTGCAAATATCACTGTTAACAAAAACAGTGTACCGAACGACCCTAAGAGCCCATTTGTAACGTCTGGTGTACGTATTGGTTCTCCTGCGATTACGCGTCGTGGCTTCAAAGAAGCAGAAGCGGGTGAGCTAGCTAGCTGGATGTGTGATATTCTAGACAACCTCAATGACGAAGCGACCATTGAGAGCGTGAAGCAAAAAGTATTAGCAATTTGCAAAAAATACCCAGTTTACGCATAACATAACGTATTATTAATTACTGAAACCCGCTTCTACATGTATGTATGAGCGGGTTTTTTGCATTGAAAAAACGGAGGAGTGATGGTCATTCCATCAACGCGTTGGCTAGCTATTGATTATTTTACCTACTTTTTTGCCTACAGTATTTTCTTGCCATTTTGGTCAGTTTGGTTACAAGGTGAGGGAATTGATGCAGAAATGATTGGTGTTTTGTTAGGGGTAGGGCTAGCAGCCCGTTTCCTTGGTGCGATGTTTATTACTCCTTTAGTTAAAGAGCCCTCGAAACTTATTACTGCTCTACGCTTACTCGCAGGACTTTCACTTATTTTTTCTGTCGGTTTTGCTCTGGGTTCTCACTGGGCATGGCTGTTGTTTGTAATGATTGGGTTTAACTTATTTTTTGCACCAATGGTTCCACTGGGTGATTCACTGGCGGGGACATGGCAAAAACAATTTACCTTTGACTACGGCAAAATTCGCGTTTGGGGTTCGATAGCTTTTATTATAGGTTCCTCACTGATGGGGTATTTAGCCGGTGTTTGGGGAAATAAAGCCATCATGGTGGCCTTGATAGTAAGCTGTTTAGCATTATTACTAGGCGCAATGCTGAAACCAGCAATTATGCCAATGGGGGCAGCGAAAGCGGATGGTGGTAATAAGGTTACGTTTAAACAATTGATTGCGGATAAAAACGTCGTTAGGTTTCTTATCTGTGTTACGTTACTGCAAGGGGCTCATGCGGCTTATTATGGTTTTGCTTCCCTATTTTGGAAAGAAGCCGGCTATTCAGATTTAGTTATCGGTAATTTATGGTCGCTCGGTGTGGTTGCTGAAGTCATTGTATTTATGTTAAGCCACCGTTTATTTAGGCGTTGGAGCGCTCGAAATTTACTGTTGTTATCTGCCTTCTGTGGAATTATTCGTTGGGGCTTGATGGGAGCGTTTACTGCATTACCGGTATTAATCGTGGTACAAATTCTTCACAGTGGTACTTTTACAATTTGCCACCTAGCCGCAATGCGCTTTATTAGTGCAAGAAAAGAAAATGAAATTATCCCATTACAAGGTGTTTACTCCGCACTCGCAACTGGTGGTGGGTTAGCCGTACTGACTATTATTGTCGGATACATTTATGAGCGAGTGCCTGCTCATCATGGTGTGGTGTTTTACTTAATGGCTCTTCTCGCTGTACCTGCCGTGTTTATCCGCCCTAAAGTGGTGGCTCAATCTTAATATTCACCTGCCAAGTTATAGAAGCGGTTAAGCCTATTTTATAGCTTGGTTTGGTATTGAATTTGTTTTCCAGTATCGTCAATATAAATCATTGTTATATTTTCTCCGTGATTAATGGTGGTGGTTGAAGGGAAGATTTGTGATGAAAATGGCGCAATCATCGAACTTTTTGTAATAGAACGGCTTTCATTATTAGCTAGATAGATATTGGCAATACTTAAAAAATAAGGGGTTGGGTTGTTGACGATAATGCCATCTTTAGCTAAATGGAATTTAATGTTATTGATTAAATCATCTGGTTTATTTATAAGCGCAATTGGTCGATAAAAAACTTTAATCCGTGTTTGAATGGCGAACTGCAGCATATTTGCACTATTTATTTGTTTTGGCTTTGGCGCAATGTCTAATACATTTAAATAAAATACAGACTCTTTATTCGTAGGGAGTTTGTCACCAATAAAACGTATTTGTAATTGAACTCCGTCATTTGCTGCGATTTTAGTGACGGGGGGCGTTACAATAAATGGTGCGTTCGTCTTTTCTGGTGTCGAGTCCGGATTACCTTCATCCACCCAGCTTTGAGTTAATGTGGCTTGTTCACTGTAATTAGTAAGTTGAATTCCGACGGATTTTTTATCACTAGGAAAAATAATTCGCGTTCCTTGCAAAACAAGACTTGCACTTGTCTGGAAGCTAAAAAATAGTAATGTAGCGAACCCTGTAATTTTAATGAATCCCACCATGGTATTTTCCTTGTTAATTATATGACATCACAACTGTTGCCGTACTTGAGACTTGCCCTTGAGTGACACTATTTGTGTTGTATGCATAGTAATAAGCACCTAAATTTACTGAAAAAGAAGGGGAGATTGGATTTCCCTTGAGGACAGTAAAAATATTTGTCGCTCCATTTTTAGCTGCCACGCTATCTGAAAGCACTAACGGTGTATTGAGATTACCTGCACTAACTAATCGGAAGCCAACGCCATTAGCACCTTGGCTAATGGTATTATTCAATGTTGTTTTATCATTTGAGAGCAAATTGCTACTGGATAAAAAAATAGATACATCACGAGAAGCATTACCGCCTGCTAAAAAGTCTTGGCAAGTAAAATTAAGTGTGAATGGCGTGTAGCCCGCTCTGGTTGCAGTTTTCACTGCATTGATGCTTACTGGGGGTAGCGAAACGACTAAACCTTGGTTAGCAAAATTACAGGTAGTGAGGATTGGATTATAAGTTAAGGTAATTGGTTGTAAGTAGATATCATCAGCACTAGTTGGCCATTGCAGCGTTAACAGAAAAGTGACTAATTTAGATACAATATCTAATAGCCACTGTAAAATTCCCAAGCTGGATGCATCAGAGGCGAGTACGATAGGGGTAACTGTGGCGGTACTTCCTGATACTTCGACATAGTTGGGTCCGGGTTTAGTCGCAAGCAAATTAAATTGAACGGTAAAATTTGTATCGAGTTCACTACCTTGATGTACACCTTCCGTAAGGCCGATAACCCTATCTTTTTCTAATGCAGTGACTGTAATTGAGACAAACTGCTTTCCACCATTAAAACCAATAGTGGCGGTTCTGCCTTGGAAAGGAGATGCGATACCAATAGAATTAGGAAAAAGTATCCCTCTTGCAGTACAGGTAAAAGTTCCAGGGTAGATGGTTCTACTATTTTTACTAACTTGAGTCGATGTACTGGTGAGCTCTGTCGATAAATCAAAAGCAAGAGCGGGAGCCGTCACGGTAGAAGTTTGTCTACAATGTGCTGAGGAAAACTGGCTGTAAGCCAATATACTGGAAAACATCAGTGCTAAAGTGATTTTTTTCATCATATTTTCCTTTATCGACAGAGGTTTTTGTTCTTATCCATCGTGTTGAGTAGCGGCTCAATAACACATGTCTGTTTCCCTTTAAGCTTTATGTGCAATGCCATCGGTAATTGCTCACTTTTGATATACATCACGCCAGATTGGCCGACATAACCAATACTCTGTTGTTTAGCATCTGTGATTTCTGTTCCAAAAGGTAAGCTATCGCCATTAGCAAGAGCGCCACGGATGATATAAGTTTGTCGAGTATCGGTCTCGAGTTTGATGTAATTTACCGCCCCTTGATATGGACTTACATTTGCCATATTACCGAGCACCTCGGCGCCTGCGGTTTTCTCTGTATCTGTCAAGGTATAGGTATTGGTTCTATAGGGTGTGGAGTTAGCGACTAAAACAACACCTTGTTGATTAGTTAAAGTGGTTTTATCGGCATTGACCATCATGTCACTGGCCATTGGAGCATCAATGATGGTGTAGGTCTGTCCTGTTTCCCCTGAAAAAACAATATGTCCAGGAATAGCAACCAGAGTTCCTTTGGCACCTAAACCCGTTTGGCGGTAATTATTGGCCTCTGTGTAAGATCCTGAAAGCGTGCTAGAGGGAAGCTGATAGCTGACGTTCCCACCAACTAAGTTATTACCACCGCTTTGGTTCGTTGCAGTTAGCGTATAATTGACTTGGTCATTTTTACCTGCAATACCACTGACACTCAGCGTAGTTTGTTGATAACGAGAGTCGGTGAAATAGCTTCCCATACTAATATTGGCGCGTTTTTCAAATAAAGAAAAAGGAACACTAAAGTTGGCATAAATACGAGTTTCTTCTTCGCTGTCGTAATTGCGAACACGTGAAACAGACACACTATAGGAAATATCGTTATAATTGTTTGCATAACCGGCTTGATATTCACGGCTATTACCGTTTGCATTCCAATAATCACGGTGTGTACCCGATATGAATACCGAACCATAACCATCAGCTAATTGTTGGTTTAAATTCAACGTAAATGTGTTTTTAGCACGTGAGCCACGTAAAGCGTCATAATTAGTGAGTGAAAGCTCAGGTGGAATATTATTGCCGAGTTTTTCTGATAACTGGTCTTGATAAGCTTTCCAAGCGCGATAATTATCTTGGGAATAAATGGCATCAATAAAGCTATAGTAACCACTAGTGGAATAACGATATGACGCCAAGGTTAAATTGGTCGATGTTGCATTAATATATTTGTTATAAGTCAGGCGGTAGCTTTGCCCACTGTGATTTCCGGAATCCAATTTAGTATTTGCTTGCGTAATGTCAGCTGAAATGGCCCCAAAACTAAAATTCCAACCACTCCCTATAACGCCAGAATAGTATTTTTCGCTAAATAGCATTCCTGCATAAAGTGTCACTAAATTATTTAATCCATAGTGAAACTCACCTTGAGTAAATTTGGGTTGATAATGGGTATTGTCGATTTTAGTTTGCCCAGCAATAAGGCTGTAATTATAAACGCCCTGTTTGAGCATGTCAGGTACAGCAGAATAGGGCACAGTAAAGGTTTCTTGCCTTCCATCAGCTTCTTGGACAACGACGAATAAGTCACCTCCACCAGCACTAGGCTGAAGGTCATTAAATGCAAACTCACCAGGGGGAACGCTTTCTTGATAAACCAGATTATTATTTTGGTACACGCTGACTAAGGCATTTGTTTGAGCGACACCGCGTATAATAGGTACAAAATTTTGACTTGAATTTGGCAACATACTAGCTTCTGTTGCCAATGCAATCCCTCGAACTCGAATACTATTAAATAGGGCTGCGGGTGTATAAAAATCACCTAATTTCAACCCGGATTTGATTGTACTAAGAGGACGATAAATATAACGGGTATTGTTTTTCCATTTTTGGCTACTATGAGAGCTATGTCGATAGCTGGATTCATCTCTAAATTGCCAAGCGCCTAAATTAACGCCTGAATTTAAGGTAGCAAAAAAATTGTCACTGCTGGTTTTAGAGTTTTTTTTCTCTTTGTAACTATAATAATTTGTATTATAAGAAAAAATAATTGCAGGTTCGCCATAATTCCAGAGACTGGGGTCAACATAGTTAGCTTCGAGTTGTTTCAGAGCGACTTGAGGAACGGTAATATCGAGTCGTAGGTCGTTGATATTGAATTTATATTTTATATTGGCCGCTAAATCATCAATAGGAATAAATGGCTGTTGTTTGGTTTGTTCAATCACCTCAGAAGATAAATTCAGGTTTAATTTCTGCACATCATCAGCAGCAAGGCTAATCAGTTTACCATCATTATTGATATCAATTTCAAATTGGCCTTTCCAATTATTATTTACATAAAGATCGGCTAATTGTTTACCTGATGGAATTTTATTGTCGGTATAGAATCGTGAAATATCTCCTTGTGCAGATTTGCCTACCAATAGGGACGTCTCAAACTCGTCCGCTATTGAGTTCTTTAGATAACTTTGTAGTCCTATTAAGATTAGGAGGTAGAGATAGTTTTCTTTTTTCACGATGATTTCTTCTATTAAAGTTTAATGTTTTTAGATTTGAAAACACCATAGTCATCCACATACATTAGAATAAGATCGTGGCTTTTCATTGTTCCTTTAATAGGTAATTCTTTTTCAGACATAGGGGCAATCATCGCAGAATCAATTAATGAATTATTTTTATCGTCCGATGGTGTGATAGCTGCAATAGTTAAATGGTATTGCGAGTTATTTTTAACTAATATGTT
This sequence comes from Providencia sp. PROV048, assembly GCF_033688165.1. Classification (NCBI taxonomy): domain Bacteria; kingdom Pseudomonadati; phylum Pseudomonadota; class Gammaproteobacteria; order Enterobacterales; family Morganellaceae; genus Providencia; species Providencia sp. PROV048. The sequence goes on from NZ_CP096360.1 coordinate 1,625,326, forward strand.
ATTATTTTTAATCTGGTAGCTCGCATGATTAATGACTTCATCGGAGGATTCGGTTAGACCAATAGGACGATAAAAAATTTTAATTCGTGAGCGTGTGGCTAGCTGAATTGCATTTTTGCCTTTAGCAGATTCTGGAGTTTTAGGAATATCTAAAACATTTAAGAAAAATACACTTTCAACATTGTCAGAAAGTTTTCCGGGTATTTTTTTTATTTTTAATTGCTGACCTTGTAAACCTTCAATTTTAACAATAGGAGGGGACAAATAAAAAGGCGCTTCAGAATTCTCAGGTGTGGAATTTTCATCACCGTTATCAATCCATGACTGAACAAGAGACGATGTTTTACTATTATTGGTTAATTGTACGGTAATACTATCAGCGTCAGCAGGATATATAATTCGAGTGCCTGTAATAATAACATTAGATAATGTTGAGCTCGAAAATAAAATAGTGAGTAATAAAACTAGAGTTTTCATAATAGTATCCATTTAAAGCCAGGCTAATAAAAGCCTGGCTAAGTCATAATTATAAATAGGAAACTGTATATATTACATTTGATTGCAAAAGACCGACTTTGGCAGCAGTTGCATTAGTTTTATAATAACTGGCTATTAAATTGAGTGTAGCGCCTGTCGCGCCACCAGTGTCAGCCCCTGTAAGGTTAGTATCAAAGGCCACATTGAGTGGAATTGCGGTTGTTGGAGTGCTGGTTTTAGATAAACTAAATCCAACATTTTTAGCAACGGAAGCATCATTTTCATTGACGGAAGTATTCACTAAATACAAACCGGAAGGGGAAATATTACTTGACGAATAAAAGTGTAATTTCAGATTACTTACAGGAGTGCTCGCAGGTGCACAATCAGAGAAAGTTAAAGAAAATTGTTTTTGATTTTTAGAAATAACCGTCGCGGCAGTGGTCCCTGCATCTGTTACGGTTATTGGGTCAAGAACAACAGTCATATCGGCACTATTTCCGCCATTAATAGTACAAGTTGTATCGCTTATTGCTCCAGAAATTGAAATAATTCCTCCAGCACTGTTAGTTATTGCAAATGCTGAACTTGATATAACAGATAACGAAAGCAAAGACAGAGGTAGTATATATCTAGACATAATTAACCCCATAAGGTCAAAGTAAAATAAAGTGATAAAACTTTGATTAACAGCTGAATGTAAATTAGCTGTGTTATTTTATGCTAGATATAAAATATATTTTTTTCAAATTAAAAATCAAAAAAATATTTAATGAGATTAATGTCTTTTTTATATATATGAATTTAATGTGATATTGTTTTTCTAATTACTTTATATTGACTCGTAATAAGTGTAATTTTTGATGGTTGGTAGTTTATCTTTTTGATTATTTCTTGTTGTGCATGTTATTGTGACAAGGATAAAGATCAATTAACTTAACAATAAACAAAAGTAATATTAATTTGTGAAATTAAATGAAATTTAATTTATAAGAAATTAATTGATAATAAAATGGCAAGTCATAGTTAATGACTTGCCATTGAGATATAATTTTATCTTATAAGCTAGGTAGGAAAGTCGTAAATACAGGCATAAAAGTGACTAAGAGTAATACGATAATTAATGCAAAGAATAGTGGCATGACCTCACGAATAAAGTCTGAAATACGTACACCAGTAATCGATGTGGCAACAAACATTACCGTTCCCATAGGGGGTGTTAAACATCCGATAGCTAAATTAAGGATCATGACAATGCCAAAATGGATAGGGTCAATTCCTAAAAGTTTTACTGTAGGCATTAATAATGGAACAAGGACAATAATTGCTGCATTACCTTCAATAAACATACCTAGAATTAAAAGCACCGCATTGACAATCATTAAGAAGACATATGGATTATCAGAGAAACTTGTCATCATTTTGGCAACATCTTGTGCCACTTGCTCGTTCGTCAATACCCATGCTAACGCAGAACAAGTCATAATAATGAGCATTATGCTTGCTGTTGAACGAGCTGTTTCTAAAAATGAGGCCGCAATGTCTTTTAACTTCATTTCACGATAAAAGAAGGTACCAATTACAATAACGTAAAGTACAGCAATAGCACCAGCTTCTGTCGGTGTAAAAATACCAAAGCGAATTCCGCCAATAATAACGAGGACTAAGAGGAAAGCTGACATTGCTCCTTTACCTGTTTGGTAAACTTCAGCAAATGTAGGCGCTTTGTCTCTAGCAGGTTTGTATCCACGTTTTTTGGCAATAAGATAAATTGTAACCATTAAAGCAACGCAGCACATTAAACCAGGAATGATTGCAGCCATAAACATCTTACCAATAGAGACATCGGCAACAAATCCATAGATGATTAATGCAATACCCGGTGGAATTATAGGTGTTATTAATGATCCTGCAGCAGTGACAGCGGCAGAGAAGCTTTTCCCATAACCTAATTTGGTCATTTCGGGTACTAACATTTTAGATAACATGGCACAGTCAGCAAGGTTAGATGCAGAGAGCCCACCCATCATTGTACTTAATAATACGTTAGATTGGGCAAGTCCCCCTGGGTAGTGCCCAGACAGTGTGCCAGTAAATTTTAACATTCGGCTAGTGATACCCGTGTAATTCAAAAGGTTACCTAACAGAATGAAAAAAGGAATAGCAAGTAACGTGACATTTTCTCCTGCACCAATAATGCGCTGAACTGCAATAAGAGGAGATATATCACCAGCAGAAAAGAAATAAGTGAGTAATGCAATTAGCACACTTAAAAAAATGGGAACATTAATTAAAAAGCAGAATATTAATACAATACAGGCGATAATTACTGACATGGTTTATCTCCTTTTATTAATTTACTCATGTCTTCCAGTAAATGTTGGATAGAAAATAACACCATGATGGATGCGCCAATGGGAACAGAAAGGTCGATATAGTAATAAGAAACACCAATAATTGGTGTTATTTTATCTTCTGCAATAATCGAGAGTTCATATCCAAGATACCCAAAAATTGATAAAGCAATAATGGCCATAATGTGGGTAATGACCGCGATACCTAATTGTACTTTTTCAGGAAATAAAGAGGTAATAGCATCAATACTGACATGCATTCTTTTACCCGCAGCGGATGCTGCTCCAATCATAACCAACCATATGTAGCAAATAATTAAAACTTCCTCACTCCACATTAAAGGGTCATTAAGAAGCCAACGCATGAATACAGCAAGAATGGTAATAATGACGATAGCGGCAACGGCAAGCGATGCCACTATATCACTTAATTTCCCCAGAAATTTAAACATAAAAGATCCTTGCGAGAATAATAGTCAACCATTTGTATTGTAAAAATATTGGCGGTGTTAACCGCCAAGTTATAGGGTTAATTATTAATAATATCTTGAGTTTGTTGATATAAATTCGCAGACCACTCAGGGAATTCATTATAGAAAGGCTTAGATTTTTCTTTGAAGAGCGCTCTGTCTACTTCAACAACAGTAACACCTTCACTTTTCATTTTCTCAATGATCTCTTTCTCTTGCTGTAAGACTAAATCTGTTAAGAATTGCCCAGCTTCATTTCCTGATTCAACTAAAGCCTGCTGAATATTTTCAGGTAATTTAGCGTAGGTTTTGCTGCCCATGACTAAGTTGGTTACGTTTTCTACATGGCCCGTTAGAATTAAGAATTTGGCAGCTTCATGGTGTTTTTGCCCATATAGCACTGGAATTGGGTTTTCTGCACCATCAATAATTTTAAGATTAAGTGCAGTATAAACTTCAGCTAAAGGTAATGGTGTTGGTGTGGCACCCATTGCCTCTAAACCTTTAATTTGAATTTTATTGTTGGGGACGCGAATTTTTAAACCTTTTAGGTCATCTGGGGTTTGGATCATTTTATTGGCTAAGATATGGCGTGAACCATATAACCAATCTTTAGAAACTACATGAAGGCCTTTTTTATCTAACTGTTGTTCTAAGGAACCATACCAAGGTGAGGCATTTAATTTAAAAATATCTTTATAAGATAGCCCTAAGTACGGCCCAAACATAATACCGTAATCAGGTACATAATCAGAAAAGAAGGCACCATCTGCTAAGGTAATTAATGGACTACCTAACTTCATTTGTTCGATGACATCTTTTTTAGAACCTAATTGTGAGCTTGGGTAAGGAATTAACTCACCTTCACCATTAGTTTTTTCATTGAATTTCTTTGCCCATTCGTGGATAGCTAAGTCAAAAGGCTCTCCGGGGTTATTTTCATAAGCGACTTTTAGCTTATATTTAGCATCGGCGAATGCGGCACCTGTCATGCTGCCCATTAATAGCATTGTGCTGAGTGTTAAGCTAAGAAATGTCTTTCCGTTTAATGTGCTCAGTTTCATAAAGGTATCTCCTGTAGGGGATTTATTGTTTTAAGTATTTAGTTTCTTTTTCTAACCAATGTATTTTTTGCGTAGCATTGCTTCTGTGCCACAATTCAGAATATCTGTGATTTTTTGGCTCACATCATCCTGTAATTGTGGTATTTCGTTGAGGTTTAATCCCCATAAATCAGACATTGCTAGCACATTTTCAGTCAGTTGTTTTACATTTGAGTCATAGAGCTCATTCCAAGCTTTAAAGCGTTCAAGTAAATAATCATCATCATTTAAAGGAATGAGTTGTTCACCCTGTTTTCCTCGATAGAAAACAATAAGCGCAGCAAGTGAAAATGAAATGCAATAAGGAATTTTATTGTATTGCTTAACATAAGAGATTAATTGAGGTAATAAACGAGTTTTAAATTTAGTTAGCGAGTTTAGAGAAATTGAAAGTAACTCATGCTCTATATATGGGTTATTAAAACGGTCAATTACTGCGGAGGCAAAAGCCATGAGCTCCGAAGGGCTTTGAGATAAAACAGGAATAACCTCATTATCAATTAAATCTTTGATGAAAGATAAAAAGATTGGGTTGGTAGTGACATCACGAACAGTTCGAACCCCTGCTAAATAAGCAACGGGAACCATCGCAGTGTGTGCACCATTTAAGATTGCAACTTTACGTTCTTTATAGGGTTTTATGTCATCTACTACTTTGATATTTAATGGCAATTCATTTAACTTTAGCTTCTGTTCTAGTATTTTTGGCCCTTGAATAACAAATAAATAGAAATATTCAGCAGTGACGAGAAAATCGTCTTTATAACCTAATTCTTTTTCCAGTTTTTCAATTTCATTTTTCGGGTAGCCAGTAACGATTCTATCGACTAGCGTAGAACAAAACGTATTACTGCTATTTAGCCAAGCAATAAAATCTGTGGGAAGTTGCCAGTCTTGTGCATGTTGATTTACAAACTCTTGTAACTTATCGCCATTATAGTCAATTAACTCACAGGGGATGATGAACAACCCTTTGCTACTATCGCCATTAAAATGTTGAAAGCGGTGAAATAAAAATTGAGTAAGTTTCGCAGGGAAACTACTTGCTGGTGTATCTTCTAAGCGTACGTCGTGCTTATATACGATCCCTGCTTCCGTAGTGTTAGAGAAAATCCATTGTAATTCGGGATTTTCTGCACACTTTAAAAATTTATCATATTCTGAATAGATAAGTATTTCACGGTTAACCGAATTAATAATCCTTATATTAGAAACGCTTTGTTTTTGTTCATTAATTCCCCTGGTGATGGCAGTATAAAGTCCATTTTGTTGATTAATTGAGGGATGGGATGAGTCAATTGGCCTGACAAGCGTAATGCCACTATTGAAATCTGTCTTTTCATTCAGTTGGTCAACCATCCAGTCGATAAAAGCACGTAAAAAATTACCTTCTCCGAATTGCAAAATTCTCTCTGGGTATTGCTTATTAGCCATTGACTGTCTATTTAAGTAATCCATGACCATTCCTCTAGTTATTATGTGTATTAATCATCTGGTGTTGATTCAGACTAGAAGTATTTTTTTCTATGGACTATTAATTGCATCAATTTTGTGGAATGAATGGCTTTTTGATGTTTTTAATGTGTTTTTTATCAGTTAAAAACAGATGAATTATTGATAGATTAAATCTGTTCAATAAATATGTCTTTTAATTAATTGAAATATAGTGATAATTTTATTTTCTATGATTTTTGATAATAATAATTTTATAATTAAGCTGTTTTTTTACTGAAAAATTCAGATTTTGTTTGATGTGTACCATTATCGACCCAAAGAAATAATTCGTCATTGGCCATCCATTGGCCTTGTAAACTAATGTTATTTATTCATAAGTTTGCTGTATGGAGTTGATCATAGTTCGTTTAGCGGTATCTAAATGATGTCTAAGTTCATTCATCGCGACAATATCATTACGGCTAATTAACGCACTTAAAATGGTCATGTGTTCTTCAATTGCCAGTACATTTCTTTCTTTTAAATCTGATTCATCCCATTGATATTGAAAATGAAATATCACAGTGATGATTTCAAGAGATTGATTAAAAAATGGGTTGTTGGCACCCGATAAAATAAGGCTATGTAGTTCATAATCTAGTTGAGAAAAGTCGCGGTAATTGATAGTAACGGTTTCACGCAGTGTTCTATGCTTGAGTAATAGCTCTTTCGCTAAAATCCAACGATGGTCATCTGGTGGTAAATTTAAAAAATGAGTCAATGCATTGGTTTCTAGTAACTCCCTAAACTCAAAAAGTTTTTCTGCGTATTCACGTGAAAACTTCATCATATGCCAATTTCCTCGGTGGGTGTTTTTAATTAACCCATAACGGGAAAACTCCACTAAGAACTCCCGAACAACACTAGAACTTACATGACTTTTTTTTGCTAATTGTAATTCAGTAAAAGTATCTCCGGGCATCAATTCTTTGCGTTTAATCATTTGATAAAACGCTTTTTCGAATAAGACGATTTGTTGATCAGGGAGACTTGATTCAACAGGAAAGAAATCAGTTTTATTGGGATAGCGAATGACATGATATTCATTCCCTTGTTTTTCAATGATTTTCTTTTCTAATAAATATTCGAGGGTATGTCTCACGGTGGTTCGACTGATATTAAACATCTCTGCTAAAGAAGATTGTGAGGGGAAGGGGGATGTTAATAAATTTTTATGTATGGCATCTAAGAATTCATTAATTGACCCATAGCGTATATTTTTACTCCTCACCATTTAAATACTCCTTGAATCTGATTTTTATTCTTTAAAGACCGATTTAAAACCGATTTAAAAACATTTAATCACAAAATTCGGTTGTTAATTATCTAGTCTATGTTTTTTAAATTAAAAAAGACAGATAAATTGATGGAGGGAAATATGAAACAATTGATTTGCCAAGAACCTAAACAATTAGTCTATCAACAAGTTGTTGAACCTACAGTTCAAACTGGGCACGTAAAAATAAAAATTCATGCGGTTGGTATATGTGGAACTGATATTCATGCATGGGGAGGAAACCAGCCATTTTTTCAATATCCACGAGTATTAGGACATGAAATTTCTGGAACTATTTGTGAGGTTGCATCAGATATCACGCAGTGGAAAGTCGGGCAACGTGTTGCGGTGATGCCTTATGTCGCATGTTACGAATGTGGTGCATGCAAGGAAGGAAAAACAAATTGTTGCGAAAAAATATCAGTTATTGGCGTTCACGAAGACGGGGGTTTTTGTGAATATTTAAATGTTCCAGAGAAAAATGTATTAGCGATTGAAGACACTGTCACAGATATTGATGGCGCCTTGATCGAACCATTTTCAATCAGTGCTCATGCCGTCAGGCGTGCGCAAGTTAAAGCGCAAGATACTGTTTTAGTCGTAGGGGCTGGGCCGATAGGGCTTGGCGTTGCTGCAATTGCCAAAGCGGATGGTGCTAACGTATTAGTGGCTGATACCAGTGAGGCACGTCGCCAACATGTTGAAAAGGTCTTAGGCTTAAAAACGTGTGACCCAGCGGCTGAAAATTACTTATCAAGCATTGAAGGCCATTTTTCAGGCATGCTTGCTGAGAAAGTCATTGATGCTACGGGGAATCAACACGCAATGAACACCGCGGTGAATTTAATTCGTCATGGTGGTTTAATTGTATTTGTTGGCCTATTTAAAGGTAATTTATCGTTTCCAGACCCCGATTTCCATAAAAAAGAGACAACAATGATGGGGAGTCGTAATGCAACGCCTGAAGACTTCAATAAAGTTGCAAGATTAATGGCTGAAGGTAAGTTATCTAGTGGGATGATGCTAACACACCAATTTGACTTTGATACCATTGGTGATGTTTATGAAAGTGATGTCATTAATAATCGTGAATTAATTAAAGGTGTTATTTTGTTTTAAATAGCAATTTATTTTAAACAAACATTTATTTTAAATAACAACAAAAACCCACAATAAGAGTGGGTTTTTGTTTGGCGCTAATTTATTTCTAGTCTGAATGAATTAGCGTTTTAATGCTTCCGATAACTCATCTTTCATGACGGACAGTATGTCTCTAACAACACGTGGGCTACCAGCGACTAAGTTACCAGATGCGATATAATTATGGCCGCCAATAAAGTCAGTCATGATACCGCCAGCTTCACGCATGATTAGCTCGCCGCCTAAGAAATCCCATGGTTTTAAGCCGATTTCAAAGAATGCATCAACACGACCAGAAGCAACATAACACAGGTCTAACGCCGCAGAACCCGTACGACGGAAATCAGCGCATTTGTCGAACATTGCGGTCATGATATTCATATATACCGCAGCGTGCTGTTTTTGTTTGAAAGGGAAACCTGTCGCAACGATAGCGCCATCAAGGTCACGCTTTTCATCAATGCGAATACGATAACCGTTAAGCTGAGCGCCTTGTCCACGTACTGCGCTAAATAATTCATTACGCATTGGGTCGTAGACAACAGCAACTTCTGTACGGCCTTTAACGCGTACAGCGATAGAAACAGAAAAATGAGGGAGGCGTTTTGTGAAGTTGGTGGTGCCATCCAGTGGATCGATTACCCATTGAATATCATCATCTTTACCAATTAATTCACCGCTTTCTTCAGTGATAATAGTGTGGTCTGGATATGACTTGCGGATGATTTCAATGATCAGTTGCTCAGATTCTTGATCAACGTTAGTAACGAAATCGTTAGTGCCTTTCTGAGTGACTTTAATATTGCTAGGCATTTCATAGTTTTTAGCTATGTGATTACCGGCCTTACGTGCTGCACGTATGGCGATGTTAAGCATCGGATGCATGGGCTTTTTCCACTGGAATGTTAAAGAACGAAAAACTTGAGTGCCGAAGTATATAGATGTTCGTCACAATAAGCAATTTTGTGTTAAGCTATTGCGATAATTTTTTTATGAAACGTATAAACCATGTTAGATAATATCCGTATTGTTCTTGTTGAGACCTCACACACTGGTAATATGGGCTCAACGGCCCGTGCAATGAAAACCATGGGGCTTTCTAATCTCTATCTTGTTAACCCTCTTGTTGAACCAGACTCACACTCTATTGCGCTTTCTGCAGGAGCAAGTGATGTTATTGGTAATGCGACAATCGTTAAAACTCTCGATGAAGCTTTAGAAGGCTGTAAACTAGTGATCGGCACTAGTGCGCGTTCTCGTACTTTATCTTGGCCGATGGTTGAGCCACGTGAATGTGGCGTTAAATCTGTTGAGCAATCCAAAGAGTCGCCAGTTGCGATTGTTTTTGGTCGTGAGCGAGTAGGATTGACCAACGAAGAATTACAAAAATGTCAGTATCATTTATATATCCCAACGAATCCTGAATACGGTTCTTTGAATTTAGCGATGGCGGTTCAGTTGGTGAGTTATGAGATACGTATGGCGTATCTTTCAATGAATGAAAAAAATACGGTAATTTCCGCAGATGATGAGGTAGAATACCCGCCGTCAGAAGATGTTGAGCGGTTTTATGTCCATCTTGAAAGCGTATTGAATGAATCCGGTTTTATACGTAAAGCCCACCCTGGCTTAATTATGAATAAATTACGCCGTTTATTCACTCGAGCGCATATCGAAACCCAAGAGTTACATATCCTGCGGGGTATCTTAACATCAATGGAAAAATGGGCGAAAAAGTGAGGCAAAATCCGTGGTAAAAGCAGGTGAATAATACTTGAGTAAATTAGTCAGGTAAATAGTTGACTAAATTACTCAGGAATGTCACAATCTGACCATAATTTACCACGGAGTAATATGTTATGAGACTCACTTCCAAAGGGCGTTACGCAGTAACTGCGATGTTAGATGTCGCATTACACTCTCAGTCAGGTCCAGTGCCTTTAGCTGACATTTCTGAACGTCAGGGAATTTCCCTCTCTTATCTTGAGCAACTTTTCTCTCGTTTACGCAAAAACGAGTTGGTTTCGAGTGTGCGCGGTCCAGGCGGCGGTTATTTGCTTGGTAGAGACGCAGACCAAATCTTTGTTGCTGAAGTAATCGCTGCGGTAGATGAATCTGTTGACGCCACCCGTTGCCAGGGTAATAAAGAAGGTTGCCAAAATGGCGATCGTTGTTTAACTCACGCATTATGGCGCGATTTAAGCGATAGAATTACAAGTTTCCTTAGCAGCATTAGCCTTGATGAGCTGGTTAAAAACCAAGAAGTCATGGTTGTTGCTGATAGACAAGATAACGAACAGCGTAAAACCATGCCAAATGGGATTACACCTGAATCGATTATCAATGTACGTGCTTAAAAATATTAAAAAAATTGCAGTCGGTACATCTTGGTGAGTTGTTAGACGAAGAGCTAATTTCCGCTATTTGTATCTTTAAAAATTAAAGGCAAGTTACCTTGTCCTTTGGAGTAAGTGAGCAATGAAATTACCAATTTATCTTGATTATTCAGCAACAACACCGGTTGACCCGCGTGTGGCTGAAAAAATGATGCAATGTTTAACAATGGATGGGAACTTTGGTAACCCAGCGTCCCGTTCTCATCGTTTCGGCTGGCAAGCGGAAGAAGCTGTAGATATTGCTCGCAATCAAATCGCCGAATTAGTGGGCGCTGACCCACGTGAAATCGTGTTTACTTCAGGCGCAACTGAGTCTGATAACTTAGCGATTAAAGGCGCTGCTAATTTCTATAAAAAGAAAGGCAACCACATTATTACCTGTAAAACGGAACACAAAGCCGTTTTAGATACCTGCCGCCAATTAGAGCGTGAAGGTTTTGAAGTGACTTATCTGTCACCGCAAAGCAATGGTTTAATTGCTATGCAAGACCTACAAGACGCTATCCGTGAAGACACTATTTTAATTTCTATTATGCATGTTAATAATGAAATTGGTGTAGTGCAGGATATCGAAGCTATTGGTGAATTATGCCGTAGCAAAGGGATTATTTTCCACGTCGATGCAACTCAAAGCGTGGGCAAATTGCCCATCGACCTGAATGCGTTAAAAGTTGATTTAATGTCGTTCTCTGCGCACAAACTTTATGGCCCAATGGGTATTGGTGCACTGTATGTCCGCCGTAAACCACGTGTTCGCCTTGAAGCGCAACAGCACGGTGGTGGCCATGAGCGCGGTATGCGTTCTGGGACATTACCTGTACACCAAATCGTTGGTATGGGCGAAGCTTACCGTATTGCCAAAGAAGAAATGGCTGCGGAATCTGAGCGTTTACGCGGTTTACGGTTACGTTTGTGGAACGGTATTAAAGATATCGAAGAAGTTTACCTCAATGGTGATTTAGAACACGGTGCGCCGCACATTCTGAACGTCAGCTTCAACTATGTTGAAGGTGAATCACTGATGATGTCATTAAAAGATTTGGCTGTATCTTCAGGTTCTGCATGTACTTCTGCAAGCCTAGAACCTTCTTATGTACTGCGCGCTTTAGGGATGAATGATGAGCTGGCACATAGCTCAATCCGTTTCTCTTTAGGTCGTTTCACGACAGAAGAAGAAATTGACTATGCAATCAAAATGATTCATGGCGCAATTGGCCACTTACGCGAGCTGTCTCCTTTATGGGAAATGTTTAAAGACGGCGTAGATCTTAACAGCATCGAATGGTCTCACCATTAATCAGACGGTTTCAGGAGTTTAAAAATGGCTTACAGTGAAAAAGTTATCGATCATTATGAAAACCCACGCAACGTTGGTTCGTTTGACAACAGCGACCCAAGCGTCGGTAGCGGTATGGTAGGCGCACCTGCCTGTGGTGACGTCATGAAATTACAGATTAAAGTAAATGATGACGGCATTATTGAAGATGCACGCTTTAAAACTTATGGTTGCGGTTCAGCAATTGCATCAAGTTCACTCGTGACTGAGTGGATGAAAGGCAAAAGCTTGGACGAAGCGGAGTCAATCAAAAATACAGCCATTGCAGAAGAGTTAGAACTACCACCAGTGAAAATTCACTGTTCAATTCTAGCGGAAGACGCAATCAAAGCTGCTATTGCTGATTACAAAAGCAAACGCCAAAGCAAATAAGTTTTTAATCAGTTTATAGGACAAGCCATATTAATAAATAACAACAAGTTATCGTCCTATAACTGGAACAATACTCATGCCTTCTAGGCTAAACATCGCTGAGTTTCTTAGCTTAGAAATAGGGTGGGTATAAAATAATTTGAAGGCGGATGCGACTCTTGAGTAGCATCTGCCTTGTTTGTTTCTAAAGTGAGGTTTGCAATGTCTATTTCTCTTACAGAAAGTGCTGCGCAGCGTATTCAATCCTTTCTGCAAAATCGTGGAAAAGGCGAGGGCTTGCGTTTAGGTGTAAGAACTTCAGGTTGTTCAGGGATGGCTTATGTTCTTGAATTCGCTGATATAATCAATGAAGAAGACACGGTTTTTGAAGATAAAGGCGTGAAGGTCATCGTCGATGGCAAGAGCATTGTTTATCTTGATGGTACTGAGCTGGATTTCGTTAAAGAAGGCTTAAACGAAGGGTTTAAATTTAATAACCCTAACGTCAATAGTGAATGCGGATGCGGTGAAAGTTTTCACGTATAATGCGTTCAATTAAGCCTAATTTTCGGCCAATCTCACTAATATTAACTTGTTAGTGGCATTGGTAACCGGTTCGAGAAACTGAGCACTTATGGATTACTTTACTCTTTTTGGGTTGACCCCAACTTATGCCATCGATAGCGAACAACTGACGTTACGTTTTCAAGACTTACAGCGTCAATACCATCCTGACCGGTTTGCAACCTGTTCTGAACAGGAAAAAATGCAAGCACTGCAAAAAGCAGCAACCATTAATGCTGCCTATCAAGCCCTTCGTCATCCGCTAAAACGCGCGGAATATATGCTTTCATTACATGGTTTTGATATTAATAACGAACAACATACCATGCATGATACGGCATTTTTAATGGAGCAGCTTGAGCTACGTGAAGAGTTAGACAATATTGAAAACAGTGATGATGCACTTGATTTATTGGCTAAATTTATGCAAAACGTCAAACAAATGCAGCAAGCACGAAGCGCACTGATGGTGACAGAGTTAGATGCCATGCAGTGGGAAAAAGCCGCTGATACTGTACGTAAACTACGTTTTCTCGATAAGCTTCAGCAGCAAGCTGAGCAACTCGAAGAACGGTTACTAGATGAATTTTAAGAGAAAACGATTATGGCGTTACTACAAATCAGCGAACCCGGTATGACAGCAGCTCCGCATCAACGCAAATTGGCTGCTGGCATTGATTTAGGTACCACCCACTCTTTGATTGCGACAGTGCGCAGTGGTGAAGCTGCGGCTTTGCCTGACAATCAAGGGCGTTTTTTATTACCATCGATTGTTAATTATCAGCCTGAAAGCAAACTAGTGGGATGGGATGCAAAGCAACTTGCAGAGCAAGACCCAGTCAATACCATTATTTCAGTGAAACGCATGATGGGGCGTTCATTGGTCGATATTCAAAAACGCTACCCTGACTTACCTTATCAACTAAGTGCCAGTGAAAATGGTTTGCCATTTATTCAAACTGCGGCTGGCCAAGTCGATCCAATCCAAGTGTCTTCTGACATTCTAAGAACATTAGCAAAACGTGCGGAAGAAACCTTAGGTGGCGAAATGGATGGCGTAGTGATTACGGTGCCGGCTTATTTTGATGATGCACAACGCCAAGGTACAAAAGATGCGGCGCGCCTTGCAGGCTTACATGTATTACGTTTACTGAATGAACCGACTGCCGCTGCGATTGCTTACGGGTTGGACTCTGGGCAAGAAGGCGTGATTGCTGTTTATGACCTTGGTGGTGGTACTTTTGATGTTTCTATTTTGCGTTTAAGCCGCGGTGTATTCGAGGTGTTGGCAACGGGCGGCGATACTGCACTTGGGGGCGATGATTTCGACCAAGTACTGGCACAGTGGATTGCTGAGCAAGCAGGCGTTTCATTACAAGGCGATCATCATTTAAATCGTCAACTATTAAATGTGGCAACAGAAACGAAAGTTGCGCTCAGTGACGCAGATGCCGTGGCTATTCAGCTTGCCAATTGGCAAGGGGAAATTCGTCGTGAGCAGTTTGAAACGTTAATTGAAACTTACGTGAAACGTACACTGATGGCTTGTCGTCGTGCATTGAAAGATGCAGGTGTTGAGGCACAAGAGGTGCTGAACGTTGTTATGGTTGGCGGTTCGACTCGCGTACCCTTAGTACGTCAAAAAGTTGGGGAGTTTTTTGGTAAATCACCACTGACATCCATCGACCCAGATAAAGTAGTGGCAATTGGCGCCGCAATTCAAGCCGATATTTTAGTAGGGAACAAGCCCGACAGCGAAATGTTGTTATTGGACGTGATCCCGTTATCCCTTGGTCTAGAGACCATGGGGGGATTGGTTGAAAAAGTGATCCCGCGCAATACGACGATTCCAGTTGCTCGAGCTCAAGAGTTTACCACATTTAAAGACGGCCAAACGGCAATGAGTGTGCATGTGGTGCAAGGTGAACGTGAAATGGTGGCAAATTGCCGCTCGTTAGCGCGCTTTACCTTACGTGATATTCCAGCAATGGCAGCTGGTGGGGCTCATATTCGCGTCACTTTCCAAGTCGATGCTGATGGGCTGTTGAGTGTCAGTGCTATGGAAAAATCCACTGGTGTAGAAGCCTCGATTCAAGTTAAGCCATCGTATGGGTTAACGGACAACGAAATTTCAAACATGATTAAGGATTCAATGACTAACGCGCAAGATGACTTAAATGCGCGCCGCTTAGCGGAGCAAAAAGTTGAAGCTGCAAGAGTGCTTGAAAGTTTAACGAGCGCATTAGTCCAAGATGGCAATTTACTGACGCCAGAAGAAGAGTCAGAAATTGATAGTGCGGTCAATGAGTTAATTAAAGCGATTGAGGGCATTGACCCAATCGTAATTGAAAATGCCATTAAACAACTGGATAAGCAATCGCAGGAGTTTGCAGCGCGTCGTATGGATACCTCCATTCGACAAGCGTTGTCAGGCCATTCTGTGGATGAGATATAATTATGCCGAAAATAGTTTTTTTACCTCATAGTGATTTATGTCCAGACGGTGCTGTCGTTGAAGCACAAGAAGGCGAGTCTATTTTAAATGTTGCATTACGCAGCGGTATTGAGCTTGAGCACGCCTGTGAAAAATCCTGTGCTTGTACAACCTGTCATTGCATCGTTCGCGAAGGCTTTGACTCACTAGAAGAAAGTAGTGAACTCGAAGATGACATGTTAGACAAAGCATGGGGGTTAGAACCAGAAAGTCGTTTAAGTTGCCAGGCGTTGGTGACGGATGAGGATTTAGTGGTGGAGATACCACGTTATACTATCAATCACGCCCGCGAACACTAATGCTCGTTATATTTCGCGTTGTAGGGGTGTTGGCTTCTTTCGAGTACTTGGGTCACATACTTTTGTATGCTCCCCAAGATACTCTCAATTGCCGCCTACCTACAACACGAACTATTTAGAGCATTGAATAGTTTGTTATATTTCGCGTTGTAGGGGGCTTCTTTCGCTAACCCTAGTCACATACTTGTGTATGCTTTCCAAGCTACTCTCAATCGCCGCCTAGCTACAACGTGAATTATTTAAAAAATCAAAATACATGTCATGCTTCACGCTGTAGCGTTGTTGGCTTCTTTCGCTAACCCTAGTCACATACTTGTGTATGCTCCTAGGGATTAGCTCATTTGCCGCCTAGCTACAACGTGAATTATTTAAAAAATCAAAATACATGTTATGCTTCACGCTGTAGCGTTGTTGGCTTCTTTCGCTAACCCTAGTCACATACTTTTGTATGCTCTCCAAAATACTCTCATTTGCCGTCTAGCTACAATGTGAATTATTTAAAAAATAACAGTAAATCGTCCTTAATATTTATTCATATATGTAATAAGAGTGATTTTTTGTATTTTAATATTTTCCTTATTATTTTCTTTTGTTTTTTTTGAAAGTGAAATGCAATCCTTAATATTTTATTTAATTTTAATAAATTAATTATTTATATATTATGAAATTTTTTGTTTTATTTACTTGCTGATTTAAAGTTAGTAATTAAATTATCACTTTGTGCGCTTTGTTTTTTATGTTATAGATAACATCGATATTGAGTAGTTACCTTTGGATTAAAATACAATGATTCAATGTTTATATAAATGCTAATTAAATAAAGTTGGAGATAAAAAGGAATTCTATCATGAAATGGAAATATCGATTTGGCGCAGTGGCTGGTAATACACTTGAATATTATGATATTGCTGTTTTTGCAGCAATATCGAGTTATCTCAGCGCAGAATTAGAGCGGCTAGGCTATAACCAAGCGACAGAGATGGTATGGGGTATATTTGCTTTGCGTTTTATTATTCGGCCTGTTGGTGCTTATATTATAGGGAGGTATGCCGACAGTGTTGGTAAAAAGTCCGCATTGGTTTTAACAAGTTTTATAACAGGGACAGCTACACTATGCATGGCATTATTACCTATTAATTTATTAGGGAATTACACTCCTATTGCCATTTTAATTTTGCAAATGGCACTATCATTTAGTTTTGCAGGAGAATATCCATCATTAATTACTTACCTTTTTAATAACTCTAAGAATAATGAAAACTCAAGGTTATCAGCCATAATCAATGGCAGTACAGCATTCGGTATTATTATTTCACTTACAGTTGTATTTGCTTTGGAATTTTTTTTAGAACCAGAGATGATGCAAAGTATTGGATGGCGAGTTCCCCTGTTTTTAGGAGTGCTTAATATTGCTATTAGCTTTTGGTTTAGAATGAAATTGCCTAATAATTCAAGTGAAAAAATAAAATCAGTACCTATTAGTTATATGGATATGTTTTTTGTTTTTTTATTAACCATACCTGGAAATGTGCTCTTCTTTGTGCAGCATGTTTCAACAGCTATGTTTCTTGAAAAAATGCAAATGATAGAAGATAGGACTGTATGGGCACTGTTATTGTCAATTTTACTTCTATCTTTTATGTTAATTTGTGGCTGGCTTACCGACAAATATAATATTTTGGAAAAGGTATATAACCTCGGTGTGATAGGAATGGTGTTTTTATCAATTCCTATGTTTTTATTAATTAGCAGCCAATCTATAATATTAACTATTATTTCTCAATTAATTATCAATATATATGCAGCAATGATTTTAGCAACGACCCCCTTTATGTTGTTTAAAGCGGCAAAAGGAAAGGTTGTTACACTTGCGTTAGGTTTTAACTTTACAGCAATGCTTTTTGGTGGTGTCTCACCTTTGATTACAACTTATCTTGCTAATATTAATATAGCCTATGTGGGGCTATTTTTAACACTGTGTGGTGCACTTCGATTTTTAATTTATAAAAAGCCACCTAAAGATTTTGAAATAGAGACAAAAATGGGAAGTTAAATTTTATTAAGGAATTGATATGAATGCTGAAAGCCAAGTTTTTGAAGATATATGTGGTAATTTTAAAAATGAATTTATAAATATTTTTGATTGGCATGATGTTGATGTTACCTATTTCTGTGTTGATTTAAAAAATAAAACAATGCATATAGCATCTAATAATTATGAATGGCAATTAATAAGTTTAAACAGTGGGTTGGATCTTTTGGTGGAAGAAAGATTAAAATCGAGCATCCAATATTGGAATAATTACCCGGAAGTTTTCATGAAGATTCTAGCTAAATCGAAAAAAAGTAAATTTAAAGTTGATTTTTGTAATAGATATGGGAGTACATTTGAAATTACTACTGTAAATTCAAATAAGCAGCTCACATTATCTGAAATGTTATCTATTTATAAGCATCGTCCCATGATTTCTGAGTATGCCCACCAGCTTTGGAAAAAAAATCCTGACGTTACTTTACCGATGAGAGCGAATATTCCTATAAAGGCGCAATTATTAGGGCAAACAAAGAATGTTGCACCGGAACTATTAAATCCTCAAAAATATATGCGTTTTGGCCATATTCGTTTTACACGAAAAGAGATGATAACCATACGCCTACTGCTTTCGCACTGTAAGGTAAAAGAAATCAGTTATATTCAAGGTTGTTCAGAAGCCAGTGAAAATAGACGAATTCAAAATATCAAAGAAAAATTGGGTTGCCCTTATGTATCATCAAGTGGTTTGTTTACCGCATTAAAAGAGCAAGGCATTACATTGGCTTGTCTGGAAACACTTATCGATTTACCTCTCACAAACAGTATAATGAAGAATAGATGAAAAAGATCCGTTGATATGATTCAAAGGACTATAATTTGAAAAATAGTTGTTCATATAATGAGAGAAAATGATGAGTTTAAAATGGTCAAATAGCCGTGAAATCGGTGAAGCACTGTATGACGCATTTCCAGATGTTGATCCAAAAACGGTGCGCTTTACCGATATGCACCAGTGGATTTGCGATTTAGAAGAATTTGATGATGATCCGCAAAAATCGAACGAGAAAATCCTAGAAGCGATTTTGTTAGTTTGGCTGGATGAATTCGAATAAGTAGGGTTTTCCCCTAAAAACCGAGTGACTGTCAGAAATAGTGCTCGGTTTTTTATTTTATATCAGCACTATAATGATATCCCTGTTGGCATTTATCAGTTAAGGTAATGCCATCTGCTGACAGAATAAATGGGCTTTTACTGTCTGCAAAAATAGACAAAGTGAGAAAAACGATGACAAAACAAATTATGCCAGTAATGATTTCTTGTGAGCCTGCTGCACCTTGTTGGGGCGAAGGCGCATTGTTAAGCTCTAGCGATAAAGGGATGACAATCCACCTGAAACATGCAGGTAAATTATGTGCAGTACAAAGCGCTGGCCGTAAATTAGATGGCCAAGGGATCCGCAATGTAGCTTTGGCTGGCGAAGGCTGGGATTTAGAAAAAAGCTGGGCATTTTGGCAAGGTTTTCGTGCGCCAAAAGGGGCTAGAACGATTGAATGGCCAGTACTGCCAGAAGCGGATCGCAAAGAGTTAGAAAACCGTATTCGTACCATTGATTGGGTACGTGATGTGATTAACGCACCGGCAGAAGAGTTAGGCCCAGAGCAACTCGCACAACGCGCCATCGATTTACTCTGCACTGTCGGCGCACAAGACATTAGCTACCGTATTATTAAAGGTGATGATTTATTAGAACAAGGTTATACCGGTATTCATACGGTTGGTCGTGGTTCAAGTCGTCCACCTGTATTTTTGGCGTTGGATTACAACCCAGGAGCCAACCCAAATGCCCCTGTATTTGCTGCGTTAGTGGGTAAAGGAATTACTTTCGATTCAGGCGGTTATAGCATCAAACCATCATCCTCAATGAATTCAATGAAAGCCGATATGGGTGGTGCAGCAACATTAGCAGGTTCATTGGCATTGGCGATTTCACGTGGCTTACAAAAACGTGTGAAAATGTTCTTGTGCATTGCTGACAATATGGTTAGCGGCAATGCATTCAAATTGGGTGATATTATTCGTTACCGCAATGGTAAATCCGTTGAAATAATGAATACAGATGCTGAGGGTCGTTTAGTCCTAGCCGATGGCCTGATTGATGCGAGCAAAGAAAAACCAACGTTAATTATTGATGCAGCAACCTTGACGGGCGCAGCGAAAACTGCCGTGGGTAATGACTACCATTCTGTATTGAGTTTCGATGACAAGTTAGTTGCTGATTTAATGAGCGCTTCAGACGCTGAGTTTGAACTGTTCTGGCGTTTACCACTGGCAGAGTTCCATCGCCAGCAATTACCGTCTGGTTTTGCGGATTTGAACAATATTGCGGCACCATCGCACACAGCAGGCGCAAGCACCGCTGCGGCATTTTTATCGCATTTTGTCGAAAATTATCGTCAAAATTGGGTGCATATTGACTGCTCAGCGACTTACCGTAAATCTGCAGTTAGCTTATGGGCAGAAGGCGCAACGGGTACAGGTGTAAGAACATTAGCTAACTTATTAATCAGTAAATCAAAGTAGCGAATGTTTGATTGATAACAGGCACGGGAAGGTGACTTTTCGTGCCTATTTTTTTACCTTGACGTATTTGCGAGTATAATAAGCGATTCTTTTTAATAACAGGGGATTGGCAATGTCGCAGCAATCGAATAATAACAGTTCTAACCAAGAAACTGAGATCCAATTTACTGAATTAACAGTGCCGAAAGGTTCATCACTTAAATTAAGTGTGTTAGAAGATCAGCCACAAGCCATTGTTGACGCGCTTACTGAATTTTTTAAACAACACAAAGTGGTCAGACGCGGTTTCATGGTCTCCGCAACAGAGAGCGATTCTGCTAAAGAAGCGCCTATCTTAATGATAGCGTTGGAGTTTACCACAGGAGCAGAAAATATTGATTCAATTATCCATGGGGCTGGGACGCTTGCTTGTGAGTTTTTAGCTGATGACGAGTCTATTGATTTTTGTGTGGTGAATGAAAATGAACAAGGTGTTAGCCATTTTATTACTCAACACGTTCAGCCTTTTTACCAGCGTCGTCTTGGTAGCTTCTTGCGGGACACAATCCCAGTAAAAAACACCTAATAATTCCATGTATAGAGTGAGGGAAATATTTTTTCTCACTCATAAAATGCATATTGCTCATTTATTAAATATATATTCTGCTTACTATTTAAAAAATATTATTTCATTTCTCTGTTTTTCTCTCCCATCATTTTTTCCGTTTTGTCTGATAGGTGTTCTAATCACATTCTGTTAAATTGTTTCGATAATTGAAATAATATCAGCAGTATTTATCTGTGTGTGTTTTTAAACATTTCTAAGTATGTAGAGGGTTTTAATCTCCTGTTAAAACCTTAAAAAACAGAATCAATTTTAACTAATTAAAGGGCGGGCGGTAATGAAACAACAATCAAGTTGGGCTTCATTGGCGGGTCTCAAAACCAAAAAGCGTTATTTAGCACTTGCGTTGGCATCGGTAGTGGCATTGGCTGGTTGTGATAATACAGATGAAACAACCAAAAATGAGCCAAATGTTTCAACCACAGCGCCAGAAAATCAAACCAAAACAGCGCCAGTTGCAGAACAGAAAAAAGCAGCACCGAAACTTTCCACTGAAGAAATGATAAAAAAATATGCAGGGAAAGATTTAACTATTTTGGATGCGTCTGAATTACAGCTTGATGGTGCGAGTGCCATGGTGGTGACATTCTCGGTTCCACTACAAGCAAACCAAGACTTTGGCCAGTACATTAACCTCATTGATGTTAAAGCGGGTAAGTTAGATGGCGCTTGGGAACTGTCTGATAACCAAATGGAACTCCGTTTTCGCCATCTTCCGCCATCTAAAGAGTTAAACTTAACCATTAACCCGGGTATTAAAGCGGTTAATGAGCGTACAACGACCGAAAGTTTTGAGAAAAAACTCACCACTGCACAAATCATCCCAACCGTTGGTTTTGCAAGTAAAGGCTCTTTATTACCTAGCAAGGTTGCCCAAGGCTTACCTGTGATTGCCTTGAACGTTGATAAGGTCGACGTTAATTTCTTCCGTGTGGATGAAAAGCAATTACCACAATTTTTAGCGCAGTGGCAGTATCGTAGTAATTATGAGTATTGGTATTCCGAAGAGTTTCTCGACAAAGTGGAGCTGGCTTATACCGGCCGCTTTGACTTAAATCCAGATAAAAATACCCGCCAAACCATTTTACTGCCGTTGAAAGATGTCAAAGAGTTACAGCAAGATGGCGTGTATTTGGCCATCATGCAAAAAGCAGGCAGCTATAGTTATCAATTCCCTGCAACTGTCTTCACATTGAGTGATATTGGTGTATCACTACACAGTTACCAAGACCGTGTCGATATTTTCACTCAATCCTTAGCGAAAGGCTCTGCAATTAAAGGCGTTGAGCTGCGTATTTTGGATGAAAAAGGCCAGTTAGTAACAAAAGGTACGACAGATGGCGATGGCCATGCTCAGCTAGATAAATTAGCGGGTGGAAAATTATTGCTGGCAACCCATGAAGGGCAAACCAGTATGATTGACCTCACTCAGCCAGCGCTTGATTTATCTGAATTCGATATTTCAGGGCCAGAAGGCTACGCAAAACAATTTTTCACCTTCGGTCCTCGCGATTTATATCGCCCAGGTGAATTATTGCTAGTAAATGGTCTATTGCGTGATGGCGATGGTAACCCAGTCAAAACTCAGCCAGTTAAAGTTGATGTATTAAAAACTGATGGGCAAGTGGTTCGCAGTTTTGTTTGGCAGCCAGAAGAAAACCAAAATGGCTTATATCAATATCAATTTGAAATTCCTAAAAATGCAGAAACGGGTGGTTGGTCGCTTCGCTTTGATTTAGGTGATGGTTCACCACTGCGTTACTACAAATTTAATGTTGAAGATTTTATGCCAGAACGTATGGCTCTGGAAATTGAGGGCAGCGATGTCCCTCGTTTAACAAGTCAATCTGTCGATTTTGATATTCAAGGTCGTTATTTATACGGTGCGCCAGCGGCTGATAACCAGCTACAAGGGCAAATTGTCTTAAAAGCAGCTCGGGAAGCGGTCGCAAAATTACCTGGTTTTGAATTTGGTGCTGTCAATGAAGAAGGTTTACCACGTAAGTTGGACGAGTTTGACTTGACGCTGGACAGCAATGGTGAAACCGTGATTTCAATTCCAAATAGCAATTGGAGTTCAACACGTTCACCTATTTCGGCTGTTTTACAAGCAAGTTTGCTTGAGGCTGGCGGACGTCCTGTGACGCGCCGTGCCGAGCAAGCCATTTGGCCTGCGGAAAAACTGGTCGGTATTCGCCCATTATTTGCGAAAAAAGAAATTTATGATTACCGCACTGACCGTTATGTAAAACGTCACAATGTGGATGAAAATTCACTCGCAGAATTTGAATTAGTCATGGCTGATGCCGCAGGTAACAAACTGGCAGCAGAAAACTTAACCGTGCGTTTAGTGTATGAGCGTCGTGATTATTACTGGAGTTGGTCTGAAAGTGGTGGTTGGTCTTCAAATTATGACCAAAAAGACCTCGTTATGGCGAATGAAAATATTGCTATTGCCAAAGACGGAACGGCGAAAGTGTCTTTCCCTGTGGATTGGGGGGCATTCCGCCTAGAAGTTGTTAACCCAGAAAATCAGCTAGTGTCGAGCGTCCAGTTTTGGGCAGGGTATTCATGGCAAGATAACACAGGGGGAAGTGGCTCAGTTCGTCCTGACCAAGTGAAACTCAGCCTGAATAAGCCTGCGTACTTACCGGGTGAAAAAGCTAAAGTTCGCATTGAATCTCCTAAAGCCGGTAAAGGGTATATATTGCTCGAATCGAGCAATGGTCCATTGTGGTGGGAAGAAATTGATGTGCCAGAAAAAGGCTTAGACGTTGAAATCCCAGTCAATAAAGAGTGGGCTCGTCATGACTTGTACGTCTCAGCAGTTGTGGTGCGCCCAGGAGACGATTCTAAAGAAGCAACGGTAAAACGTGCGGTGGGTGTGTTGCATTTACCAATCGCAGATGAAAACCGTAAGATTGCTTTAGCACTCTCCGCGCCAGATAAAATGCGTCCAAACCAAGACTTAACGGTAAAAATTAAAGCGACAGCACAAGATGGCAAACCGTTACCTGAAAAAGTGAATGTGTTGTTATCTGCGGTTGACACTGGCGTATTGAATATCACAGATTTCAAAACCCCAGACCCGTATGATGCCTTTTTTGGCCGTAAGCGTTATAGCGTTGACCAATATGACGTTTATGGTCATTTAATTGAAGGACAAGGTAAGGTTGCTAACTTGCGCTTTGGTGGTGACAGCGAGGATGCCGCATTAGAGCGTGGTGGTATGAAGCCACTCACTGAAGTGCAAATTATTGCAGAGCAAGCCAAACCTGTCACATTAAATAAAGACGGTGAGGGTGAAATTAGCCTTGCTATCCCTGATTTTAACGGGGAATTACGTGTGATGGCTCAAGCATGGAATGAAAAAGAGTTCGGCCATGCGGATAGCAAAGTAATTGTCGCAGCACCATTAGTGACACAAATGTCGATGCCACGCTTTATGGCTGGCGGTGATAAGTCTTACTTTGCGCTTGATTTGACCAATATGACGGACAACACACAAAATGTGACGGTTAACTTCAAGGCATCAGGAATGGTGAAACTTGATGGTGTCAGCAGCCGTGAGTTGGAGTTACCAAAAGGCAAACGTACCACGATTAATCTACCTGTCAGAGCAGACTACGGCTTCGGTGAAGGTGAAGTGTCAATGACCATTAATGGTGTGAAAATTCAAGGCGAAGCCAATAAAGATTACAGTAATAGTTGGAAAGTCGGGGTTCGTCCGGCACAACCAGCAGAAACTGTTTCTTTTGCAACTGCTATTGAGCCAGGTACCTCATGGGCGTTGCCGACTAACCAAATTGCCGGGTTACAACCCGATACCCTAGAGGGGCAAGTGCTATTAACTAGCCGTCCACCGTTAGATATTTCTCGTTATATTAGAGAGCTATTTGCTTACCCATACGGTTGTTTAGAGCAAACTATTAGCGGGTTATATCCATCATTATTCTCAACTCAAGCTGAGCTGAATAAGATAGGGATTAAAACGCAAACGGATGCAGACCGCCATAAAGCGATTGAAATTGGTATTCCGCATTTGTTAAGTATGCAACGTAATGATGGCGGTTTCTCGTTATGGGATAGAAACGGCCGCGAAGAGTATTGGTTAACCGCATATGCAGCGGATTTCTTGAATAAAGCGAATCAGCGTGGGTTTACGGTTCCGCAAGACGCTATCAGTAACGCGAACACGCGCTTATTGAGCTATTTACAAGATGGCAACCAAATCAATTATCCTTATACGGAAAATCAGGCAGGTGCGCGTTTCGCAACTCAAGCATACGCTGGCTTAGTGTTGGCGTCACAGCAAAAAGCACCTCTAGGTGCATTACGTCAACTTTATAACCAAAGAGATCATGCCGCTAGTGGTTTACCGCTCGTTCAGCTTGGTGTTGCATTGAACTTGATGGGGGATAAATCACGTGGTGAGAGCGCGGTGATTGACGGACTGAAAAAACAACGTAACCGCTACAGCTATGTAGGGGATTACGGTTCGGTGATCCGTGATGACGCGATGATTGTTGCGCTATTAAATGAATATAATTTAATGCCAAAATCCCGTGACCAAAAACTACAAACTTTGTCTAATAACTTGACTTCTCAACGTTATTTCTCGACACAAGAGAGCAATGCGTTGTACTTAGCGGGCCGTTTCTACTTAAATGAAAGTGAAGCTCCATGGAAAGCAACGATTAATGGCCAAGAACCTCCGATGGTTTCAGATAAACCCGTGAGTGAGTTCTTGAGTAAAGCACAATTAGAAACAGGTTATAGCATCGAAAACACGGGAACCAATACGCTATACACACGCCTAAACGTGGTGGGTTATCCACAACATTCGCCGAAACCAAGTTCGAATGTGCTGGGTATCACTCGTAGTTACTATGATATGAAAGGTAACCGCATTTCGTTAGATAGGCTAAGAAGCGGTGAAATGGTGGTGGTTAAATTGGAAGTTCAAGCATCCCAAAGCGTACCAGATGCGCTAGTGGTTGACTTACTACCAGCGGGCTTAGAACTGGAAAACCAAAATTTAGCGAACAGTAGCGCTAATTTGAGTGAGTCTGCGCCGAACCTGCAAGAACTGATTGATGACATGCAGCAATCACAAATTCGCCATATGGAATACCGTGATGACCGTTTTGTGGCTGCCGTTGAAGTTCAGCAGTATCGCCCAACTACCTTAGTCTACTTAGCACGTGCAGTGACACCGGGTGTGTATAGCATTCCAGTACCACAAGTTGAATCAATGTATGTCCCTGATTGGCGCGCGACGGGCTATTCTGATGGCCAATTAGAAATCGTTCGTTAATCACCGCTAAACTGAGCCCTTATATATTGATATATAAAGTATAAGGGCTCTTTTAATTTATTTTCGGTACTCCCATCAATGAAAAAATGGTTACGCCGCACAGGCATTGCACTGGTTCTGTTGGTCATTATTTTGCCACTGGCTTTTCTAGCGGCTGATAAAATATGGCCGTTGCCGATTAAGCAAATTGAAATGGCTCGAACTGTGGTTGCTGCGGATGGCACACCATTGTGGCGCTTTGCAGACAAAGAAGGTATTTGGCGCTTTCCGGTTACACTCGATGAGGTTTCTCCTGATTTTATTGAAGCGTTATTAACGTATGAAGACCGCCATTTTTATCGCCATCCGGGGGTAAACCCGTTTTCGCTAGTTAGGGCCGCGGGGCAGTTTGTGAGTTCAGGGCGTATTGTGTCGGGCGGTAGTACCATTTCGATGCAAGTTGCACGGTTAATTGATCCCCATGAAAGAACATTGGGCGGTAAGCTGAAACAGCTTTGGCGTACGGCTCAGCTTGAGTATCACTACTCAAAAGATGAAATTTTAGAAATGTATTTAAACCGCGCTCCGTATGGTGGAACCATTGAAGGTATTGGAGCCGCTAGCTGGGTATATTTGAATAAGTCACCAGCAAAATTGACGGCGAGTGAAGCGGCTCTCTTTGCTGTTCTACCTCAAGCTCCTAGCCGTTTAAGGCCAGACCGTTATCCACAAAGGGCACAAGCCGCTCGTGATAAGGTGTTAGACAGGTTAGAGGAATACCAAGTTTGGAGCCCTGAAAAAGTTGCCGATATTAAACAAGAACAAATTTGGCTAGCACCGCGGAAGAATCCGCATTCTGCTCCTTTGCTTGCAAGGCGTGTGACTAAAAATACGCAAGACCCCATCATTGAAACCACTATCGACGCCAGTTTGCAAAGGCAACTGGAAGACATGGCAATGAATTGGAAAAACCAACTACCAAAACAAACTTCACTGGGGATTTTGGTGGTTGATCATACGGATATGGCAGTAAAAGCTTATATTGGCTCAATTGATTTCCAAGATGATAGCCGTTTTGGTCATGTGGACATGATTAGCGCTTGGCGCTCTCCAGGCTCAACGTTAAAACCTTTTTTATATGCATTAGCGATGGATGACGGGCTCATCCATGCGGAGTCGTTATTACAAGATGTACCGAGGCGCTTTAATGATTACCGTCCGGGGAACTTTGACAGTGGTTTTAATGGGCCAGTGAGTGTTAGTGATGCACTCGTTCGTTCATTAAATTTACCCGTAGTTCAGTTATTAGATGTGTATGGTAGTAAACGATTTACGGCTCAACTGCGTAATGTTGGGACTGAGCTGCGCTTTCCGTTAGGGAGTGAACCAAACTTGTCGCTGATTTTAGGCGGCACAGCCACACGGATGGAAGATTTGGTTTCCGCTTACAGCGCATTTGCGAGAAAAGGTAATGTGTCGCCGCTACGTTTTAAACCAACCGATAAAATTCGCGATAGAGCGCTGATGTCACCGGGAGCCGCGTGGATAGTGCGCCGTATTATGGGCGGGGAAGCACGCCCTGTTCCTGAGGCTAATTTATCAGGGCAACTTAATTTAGCATGGAAAACGGGAACCAGTTATGGTTATCGAGATGCGTGGGCGATTGGTGTTAATCCGCGTTATACCATCGGCGTTTGGGTCGGACGACCGGATGCAACGCCTGTTGCAGGACAGCTAGGCTTTGCCACTGCTATCCCGATTATGAATCAAATCAATGGAATGTTACTGAGCAAAATTTACCTATCTCATGAACCGTTACCGAAAGATGTGAAGCCTGCCAGTGTTAGCCAAGCAGTGATTTGCTGGCCGGGAGGAACGGCATTACTGAAAGATGATAATAATTGCCGCCAAAGGCGCCTAAGTTGGATCTTGGATAATACCATTCCGCCTACTTTAATGGCACGAGACCAAGAGTCACTCTTAGGGTTAAGACAAAAAATCTGGGTAAATAACAAAGGGCTACAAGTGGCGGCAGATTGCCCGAATGCACAGGAAAAAGAGGTACATTTATGGCCGATTACGGTGGAGTCATGGTTACCGAGTAGTGAAAAACGAGAAAATCGGTTACCTAAAGCAGATTTAGCTTGCCCTCCATTGAAATTAGAAACACCGCCATTATTGATTTCCGGTATACGTGATGGTGAAGTATTACAGCGCTTGCCAGGAAAAATCAGTTTAGATTTGCGTTTAGTCACACAGGGTGGGCAGGGTCAGAAATGGTGGTTCTTAAATGGAGAACAGGTGAACACAACAGAGCAAAATGGTTCTATTTTGCTGACACTCGATAAAAGTGGAAACTACCAAATTTCGGTATTGGATTTAAGCGGCCAAGTGACGGCAATGAGTTTTAGAGTGAAGTAATAGATGAAAAACGTGACTTACCCGAAAAAATAGTGTTTTTTGCTATAAAAAGTTTAACAAAATGTTGTTGTGACTGTAGGAAATTGTAATCAGAGCCCCTATAATCATCGCCTTATTTTTCTTTTTCCTAGACATGGTTGCTTTTGAAGTTTAAAAGCCTAACAATAGAATTAGAAATAATATAAAAAACTACAACATGCCTATTTTAAGTTCTTGCATCCTAAGTTACAGGGAAGAATAAAGAATAAAGGCCTAATGAATCGCTAAGAGGTTATTTATGACTGTTCAACGTACATTTTCTATTATTAAACCAAACGCTGTGAAGAAAAACGTTATTGGTGCAATCTACAACCGTTTTGAAAGCGCGGGTTTCACAATCATCGCCGCTAAAATGATGCATTTAACTCGTGAGCAAGCTGAAGGCTTCTACGCTGAACACAAAGGCCGTCCTTTCTTTGAAGGTCTGGTTGAATTCATGACTTCAGGCCCTATCATGCTGCAAGTGTTAGAAGGTGAAAATGCAATCCAACGTCATCGTGACCTGATGGGCGCAACTAACCCAGATAACGCGTTAGCAGGTACTTTACGTGCAGACTACGCAGACAGCTTCACTGAAAACGCAACTCACGGTTCAGACTCTGAAGAATCTGCTGCTCGTGAAATCGCGTATTTCTTCACTGCTGATGAAATCTGCCCACGCTAAGACTTCTTTAACTAATGCATTAGCATTATTGTTATAAAGTTTGTACAATGCGACGCCCTGCTATGATTAGCGGGGCGATTATATTTTTAAGACCGCAAAAATTACGTCGTGCTATACTCACCACTAGCACTGCCGAAAGTGTAACAACGAGGCAATACACCATGTCTGATATGACAACAGATGCACAATGTGCAACTTCTTCTGCTATTTCTGTCACGCCAGAAAAAACGAATCAAAAAACCAATTTACTTGATTTAAACCGCAAGCAAATGCGTGAGTTCTTTGCTCAAATGGGTGAAAAACCGTTCCGCGCGGATCAGGTCATGAAATGGATCTATCATTATTGCTATGATGATTTTGACCAAATGACCGATATTAATAAAGTTCTTAGAGCAAAACTAAAAGAAGTCGCGGAAATCCGTGCACCGGAAGTCGCTGACGAACAGCGCTCATCAGATGGTACCATTAAGTGGGCTATCAAAGTGGGTGACCAACTGGTTGAAACTGTATATATCCCAGAAGCAGATCGTGCAACATTGTGTGTCTCTTCACAGGTTGGTTGTGCGCTGGAGTGTAAATTCTGTTCCACGGCGCAACAAGGCTTCAACCGTAACTTACGTGTTTCGGAAATCATTGGTCAGGTTTGGCGAGCTGCAAAAATTATTGGTTCACTGAAATCCAGTGGACGCCGTCCAATTACCAACGTCGTAATGATGGGTATGGGCGAACCATTGCTGAATTTGAATAACGTCGTTCCTGCGATGGAAATTATGTTAGATGACTTCGGTTTTGGGTTATCTAAGCGTCGCGTAACGATTTCAACATCGGGTGTTGTACCTGCACTGGATAAGCTAGGCGATATGATTGATGTTGCGTTAGCGATTTCGTTGCATGCGCCAACAGACGATATTCGCGACGATATTGTTCCAATTAATAAAAAATACAATATTGAAACCTTCCTCAACAGTGTGAATCGTTATTTAACAAAATCGAATGCCAATGCAGGACGAGTAACCGTTGAATATGTGATGTTAGATCACGTTAACGACAGTGTTGAGCAAGCACATCAATTAGCGGAATGTTTAAAAAATACACCGAGTAAGATTAACTTAATTCCATGGAACCCGTTCCCAGGGGCGCCATACGGTAGAAGTTCGAATAGTCGTATTGACCGTTTTTGTAAAGTATTGATGGGATATGGTTTTACCACGATAGTGCGCAAAACACGCGGTGATGATATTGATGCTGCCTGTGGGCAACTTGCTGGCGACGTGATCGACAGAACAAAACGAACGTTGAAAAAACGCTTAGCAGGGGAACCTATCAAGGTAAAAACAGTCTGATTTATAAATAGGCTTGAATCAGTGAATTAGGTGATGATTTAGGGCGTTTTAGAGTTAGGCAAAACGCCTTTGTTCACCTACAATAGTTGAAGCAATAAGAAAAATTTAATTGTTGTTTCAACATGATGATAAATTATTGACGAATAAAGCTGCTCAATGTTTGCTTTATATCTTTTAAACTTGGAAATAGTGTTGCCAGCAAATGACTATCGAAAATAATACCGAACAGACTACGACGACAGTCGGACAATTATTGATGCAAGCACGTGAGCGCATGGGGCTAACCCAAGATGTTGTTGCAGAACGATTATGCCTTAAAATCAGTACGGTAAAAGAGATAGAACAAGACATTGCACCCGCTGGGGTCGAACCGACATTTTTACGTGGTTATATTCGCCTTTATGCACGCATGGTAGGCATATCAGAAAGCGAATTAAAAACGTATATGAAAACGGAAGAGCCCGTCACATTAGCCAAAGTTTCTCCTATGCAAAGCTATTCTTTAGGGAAAAAGCGTAAAAAGCGCGAAGGTTGGTTAATGAAACTGACTTGGTTGATTGTGATCGTCCTCATTGCAATGGTTGGTGTATGGTGGTGGCAAGATCATAACGCACAAAAAGATGAATTAGTTTCAATGGCAAATCAAAATGATTTGATTTTGTCTCAGCAAGATAACAGCACAACCCCCGTTGAATTGCCGGCTTCAACAGAGATAGTCTCAACGGATACAGCGCCTGTTACACAGGAAAATACACTTGAATTACAAGGCCAAGAGCCCGTATTAACGGCTGACTCTGTTACAGAGCCAGTTAGAACAATTCCATTACCGAATGCACCACAATCTTCAGTTGCATTAGATAGAACACAAAATACAGAAACGACTGAACCTGTTGCAGTGAGTAGCCAAGCTCTGGTCTTGAATTTTACTGGGCAGTGTTGGTTAGAAATTCGTGATGCGAATAATAAAATTTTATTCAGTGGTACCAAAAATAATGGGGATAAGCTGGAACTTGATGGTCCGCAACCTTATCGTCTGAACATTGGTGCGCCGGCGAATGTGACGGTACAGTTCCAAGGTAACGCTGTTGATTTAAGCCGTTTTATTAAAGCGAAACGTCCAGCAAAATTGAAGTTACCTGAAGCCTAAAAACAAATAGGCAAAAAGAAGCAAACTATATCCGAAAACATCTTTTTTGATAGGCTATGGTTTGCTTTCTTGTGTATAGTTGAGCGTATAAAAATAATCGTTAAAACTATACCACGGTAACAAAGAGTACTATAGGCACAAAAAGTACCACGGTAACAAAGAGCACATGGACGTTCGGAGAATTAAACCAAAATGCATAATGAATCACCGATAAAAAGACGTAAATCCACCCGTATTAATGTAGGTAGCGTACCTGTAGGCGATGGTGCTCCTATCGCTGTCCAGTCAATGACCAATACTCGTACAACTGATGTCGAAGCCACAGTTCGCCAAATAAAATCCCTTGAGCGCGTGGGTGTTGATATTGTGCGTGTTTCTGTTCCTACCATGGATGCCGCTGAAGCATTTAAACTGATTAAACAACAAGTTAATGTTCCATTGGTGGCGGATATCCATTTTGACTATCGTATTGCATTAAAAGTAGCGGAATACGGCGTTGATTGCTTGCGTATTAACCCAGGTAATATTGGTAGCGAAGAACGTATTCGCCAAGTTGTTGATTGCGCACGCCACTACAATATTCCAATTCGTATTGGGGTTAATGGTGGTTCCCTTGAAAAAGATATTCAAGAGAAGTACGGCGAGCCAACACCTGAAGCCTTAGTTGAGTCGGCAATGCGCCATGTGGACATCTTAGATAGGCTGAATTTCGACCAATTCAAAGTCAGTGTAAAAGCTTCTGATGTATTTTTAGCTGTCGGCTCTTACCGTTTATTAGCGAATAAAATTGATCAACCTCTGCATTTAGGTATTACCGAGGCGGGTGGCGCACGTGCAGGATCCGTAAAATCAGCGATTGGCTTAGGAATGTTACTGTCTGAAGGTATCGGTGATACTCTGCGTATTTCTTTGGCTGCAGACCCTGTTGAAGAAGTTAAAGTCGGTTTTGATATTTTAAAATCACTGCGTATTCGTTCGCGTGGCATTAATTTTATTGCTTGTCCAACCTGCTCACGGCAAGAATTTGATGTGATAGGCACGGTGAATGAGTTAGAACAGCGCTTAGAAGATATCATTACGCCAATGGATGTGTCGATTATTGGTTGTGTGGTCAATGGCCCCGGTGAAGCGGAAGTTTCTACGCTAGGTGTTGCAGGCGCAAAAACCAAGAGTGGTTTCTATGAAGACGGTAAACGTCAAAAAGAGCGCTTTGATAATGACAACATCATCGACCAATTAGAGGCTAAAATTCGAGCAAAAGCAGCGATGATGGATGAAAGCAAGCGGATTGAAGTCAACTTAAAAGATTAATTTTGTGTATTCTAATGCCAAGCGACTCATAGAGTCGTTTGGCGTATTTAGAACAAACGCTATATCAATTATCCGCATTTTTTTCTAAAATCGGTCGCTCACCGTACAAATTAACAGATAAATCCCGATTAGTATCAGTAATTGGTGTTTGTTGATTGAACCAGATGATATTTCGCTCTTATAATCAAACTAATGTAATTCTGAAAATAGAGAAATAAAGTGGGAAAAAATATCCAAGCCATTCGCGGCATGAATGATTACTTGCCAGCTGACACGCGTGTATGGCAGAAAATCGAGGCAACATTAAAAAATATTTTACAGGGTTATGGTTTTAGTGAAATTCGTACCCCGATTGTAGAGCAGACCCCGCTATTTCGCAGAGCGATAGGTGAAGTGACGGATGTCGTTGAAAAAGAAATGTACACTTTCAATGACCGTAACGATGAAAGTCTGACATTACGCCCTGAAAATACCGCAGGTTGTGTGCGTGCAGGTATTGAGCATGGTTTGCTGTACAATCAGGAACAGCGTTTGTGGTATTTAGGCCCAATGTTCCGTTATGAGCGCCCACAAAAAGGTCGTTATCGTCAATTTCACCAGTTAGGGGCTGAAGTTTTTGGTCTTGCAGGCCCTGATATCGATGCTGAAGTTATTTTAATGACAGCGCGCTGGTGGAAAGCGTTAGGAATTAGTGAGCATGTAACATTAGAGCTGAACTCGATTGGTTCATTAGAAGCGCGAGCTAATTACCGTGAGGCTTTAGTTGCTTTCTTAGAACAGCATAAAGATAAGCTGGATGAAGACTGCAAACGCCGGATGTACACAAATCCTTTACGTGTTTTGGACTCAAAAAATCAAGAAATTCAGGCTTTATTGAATGATGCACCTGAACTGTTTGTTTACCTTGATGTCGAATCACGTGAGCACTTTGATGGCTTATGCAAGTTGTTAGAAGCTGCTGGGGTTCAATACCGCGTAAATCAACGTTTAGTTCGTGGTCTTGACTACTATAACCGCACTGTTTTTGAGTGGGTAACCACGGCGCTGGGTTCACAAGGCACAGTTTGTGCGGGTGGCCGTTATGATGGCCTAGTTGAACAATTAGGCGGTCGTGCAACACCTGCGGTTGGTTTTGCCATGGGTATGGAACGCATGGTGTTATTAGTCCAAGAAGTGAACCCTGAATTTACAGCGGATGCTTCAGTCGCTGACGTTTATCTTGCTTCCTTTGGCGAAAATAGCCAACAAGCAGCGATATTAGTGGCTGAAAAAGTCCGTGATGCACTACCAACACTACGGTTAATGACTAACCACGGTGGTGGTAGCTTCAAGAAACAGTTAGCAAGAGCGGACAAACAAGGCGCTAAAATTGCACTAATCTTGGGGGAAGATGAAATTAAAAATAACCAAGTCACAGTGAAAGACTTACGTACTGGCGTACAAGAAACTATTTCGCAGCAACTTATGGCGTCACGCATCGCCGAATTATTAGGTTAAGGAGAGACAAGTGGAAGTCTATACAAACGAAAATGATCAAGTCGATGCGATTAAACGCTTTTTTGCGAATAATGGCGTGGCATTAGTTATTGGTCTCGTCATTGGCGTTGGTGGTGTATTTGGTTGGAACTACTGGCAGTCCCATAAAACCAATGTACTGCAAGAAAGTGCACAAAAATTTGAAACAGTAAACGCCCAATTACGTTCGGGTTCAGATCAGGCTATTGCTGCGGCGCAAAAATTTGCGGCTGAAACTGACGATGTATACAGTGCGATGATGGGTTTAGAGCTTGCGCAAATTGCAGTGGATAAAGGTGATTTAGCTAACGCACAAACTGCATTGACCAATGCATTAGCCAAAGCAAAAACTGTGGATATGCAAGATTTAATTAACTTGCGTTTAGCACGAGTACAATTGGCTCAAGGTAATGCTGATGGCGCGATAGCGTCAGTGGCAAATATTAAAAGTAAGTCATGGCAAGCAACGGCACAGGATGTCCGTGGCGATGCCTTACTCCACAAGGGTGATAAAGCAGGCGCAAAAGCCGCTTACACTCAGGGGTTAGAAAGTGAAGGCTCTCAATCTATTAGAGGTATTTTGACTCTGAAATTGAACAACGTATCTAATTCATAAGAAGAAAGGAAACGACAAACATGCAGTTGCGCAAAACACTTTTAGTTGGCCTAGTCGCTTCAGCTTTACTTGCCGGTTGTTCCAGCGAAACTGATTCTATTATTATGGCGCCACTTCCACAGGTTGAAAATCAATTCACCCCATCAATTGTTTGGGATAAATCTGTTGGAAATGGTGTTGAACAATTTTATTCTGAATTATCACCGGTTTGGGATGGCTCAGCCGTTTATGCAGCAGACCGAAAAGGTTTAGTTAAAGCCTTTGAACTCGACAGTGGTAAAGAACTATGGTCAGTAGATTTATCTAAACGAACGGGTTTTCTTTCTGCTAATTTATCTGCATTATTATCCGGTGGTTTAACCGTTGATGGCGACAAAATCTTTGTGGGTACTGAGCGTGGAACAGTTATCGCTCTTAACAAAGAAGATGGTCAAGTCGCTTGGGATGTCGAAGTTGCAGGTGAAGCCCTTTCTAAACCTGTAGTGAGTAATGACCTTGTTGTTATTCATACCAGTAATGGTCAACTGCAAGCTTTAGACGTCAATAGCGGGGAAATCAAGTGGACTGTTAACATGGATACCCCATCGTTGTCATTACGTGGTGAATCTGCTCCAGCAGTTGCCTTTGGTGCTGCGATTGTGGGGGGGGATAACGGTCGTGTCAGTGCAGTGTTATTGTCTCAAGGCCAATTAATTTGGCAGCAACGCATTTCGCAAGTGACCAGTTCTACAGAAATCGGCCGCTTAAATGATGTCGATATGACACCAATTATTGATGACGGCAAAGTGTATGCGATTGCTTATAATGGCACATTGGCAGCACTGGATATGCGTTCAGGTCAAATCCTATGGAAACGTGAACTGGGCTCAATCAATGATATGGTAATGTCAGGTGAAAACCTGTACCTCGTTGACCAAAGTGACCGCGTATTGTCTGTTCGTAAAAGCGATGGTGTGACACTGTGGACACAGGAAGACTTACTAAACCGCGGGTTATCTGCACCAGAAATGTATAATGGCTATCTTGTTGTCGGTGACAAAGAGGGTTATCTGCATTGGTTAGACATGAGTACGGGTGGGTTTGTTGCACAAAACAAACTAAACAGCTCTGGTATTCACAGTCGCCCAGTGGTTGCAAGTGATAAACTAATGGTTCAGACAAAAAACGGAACAGTTTACCTGTTAACACGTTAATTTTCTGACAAACCGCCAATTTATCGATAAAATCAACGGTTCCTGAACACAGGAGCCGTTTCGTTTTTTGTTTTCTGAGTTAAAGCCTCAGAATTCCTTTAGTTAATAAAAGTTGTGAGGCATCTAAGAATGATACCCGTCGTAGCGCTGGTAGGGCGTCCAAACGTAGGAAAATCCACGTTATTTAACCGTTTAACCCGTACCCGTGACGCATTAGTAGCGGACTTTCCCGGTCTGACTCGTGATCGCAAATATGGTCGTGCAGAAGTTGAAGGTCACGAATTCATTATTATCGACACGGGTGGTATCGATGGGACTGAGGAAGGCGTAGAAACGCACATGGCCGCACAGTCCTTGCAAGCAATTGAAGAGGCAGATATTGTTCTGTTTATGGTCGATGCAAGAGCCGGGTTAATGCCCGCTGATGAAGGCATTGCCAAACATCTTCGTAGCCGCAAGAAAAAAACTTATTTAGTGGCAAACAAAACAGATGGTATTGATGTCACAACAGCAATCGGGGATTTTTACTCTCTTGGTTTAGGGGAAATTCATCCTATCGCTGCATCACATGGCCGCGGTGTCACTCAGTTAATAGAACAATCGTTAAAACCTTTTGTTGCTGAAGATGAAGAAGAAGTCGAACTGACCGAAGAAGAAGAAAATGCGGCATATTGGGCAGAGTTAGAAGCTCAAGGTGAGCTTGATGAAGACGAAGAAGATGACTTCGATCCAACAACATTACCGATTAAATTAGCCATCGTTGGCCGTCCGAATGTCGGTAAATCGACATTAACCAACCGTATTTTAGGTGAAGAGCGTGTTGTGGTGTTTGATATGCCAGGGACCACACGTGACAGCATTTACATCCCAATGGAACGCGATGAGCGTGAGTATATTTTAATCGATACCGCCGGTGTGCGTAAGCGTGGAAAAGTTACAGAAACAGTGGAAAAATTCTCTGTTATCAAAACATTGCAAGCGATTGAAGACGCGAACGTCGTACTCTTAGTTATCGATGCACGCGAAGGTATTTCAGACCAAGATTTATCTTTACTTGGCTTTATCCTCAATGCGGGGCGCTCATTGGTGATTGCAGTCAATAAATGGGATGGTATGAAGCCAGAAGACCGCGAGCACGTAAAAGACATGCTTGAACTGCGTCTTGGTTTTGTTGATTTCGCACGAATTCACTTTATTTCTGCATTGCATGGCAGTGGCGTGGGTAACCTATTTGAATCAGTGCAAGAAGCTTATGAATCTGCAACTCGTCGAGTGGGAACGGCATTATTAACGCGCATCATGAAGATGGCAGAAGATGAGCACCAACCACCGCTTATTCGTGGTCGTCGTGTTAAAATGAAGTATGCCCATGCTGGGGGACACAATCCACCAATTGTGGTGATCCACGGTAACCAAGTTTCTGATTTACCAGATAGCTATAAGCGTTATTTGATGAATTACTTCCGCCGTTCATTGCAAGTGATGGGAACGCCAATTCGAATTCTGTTTAAAGAGGGAGAAAACCCTTATGCAGATAAGAAAAATAAGTTAACGCCAACCCAGTTGCGTAAGCGTAAGCGTTTAATGCAGCATTTGAAAAAACGCTAGTCAATAAGGCGCTGATGAAAGCTTAATTAGCCCTATTGAACGCATAAAAGCCGTAACAAAGTCATTATGTTACGGCTTTTTAATATTATCTGGATAATACTTTAAGAATGAATATCGCCCTTACGTTACTAGCATATATCATGATGAACGTAAGGGTAAGAATCAAAGATTGAGGAAAATTATGGACACTCGTTCTTCTACACGTTTAAACAAATATATTAGTGAAAGTGGTATTTGCTCAAGGCGTGAAGCTGACCGTTATATTGAACAAGGTAATGTATTTATTAATGGTAAGCGTGCAGGAATTGGCGACCAAGTTTTTGCTGGTGACGTGGTAAAAGTTAATGGGCAATTAATCGAACCGCGCAATGAAGAAGATTTAGTGTTAATCGCACTCAATAAGCCAGTCGGTATTGTCAGTACGACAGAGAGTGGTGAAAAAGATAATATTGTTGATTATGTTAACCACAGTACCCGAATTTTCCCAATTGGCCGCTTAGATAAAGACTCTCAAGGGCTAATTTTTCTCACCAACCATGGGGATTTGGTGAATAAAATTTTACGGGCAGGCAATTCTCATGAAAAAGAGTATTTAGTCACGGTCAATAAACCCGTAACGGATGAATTTATCCGTGGAATGGGTGCTGGAGTACCCATTCTTGGAACAATGACGAAAAAATGTAAGGTTAAGAAAGAGGCTCCTTTTGTTTTTAGAATTACGCTTGTGCAGGGACTAAACCGTCAAATTCGTCGTATGTGTGAGCATTTTGGCTTTGAGGTCACCAAACTTGAACGCGTTCGCATCATGAATGTTAAATTGACAGGCATTCCTGTCGGGGAGTGGCGTGATTTAACCGATGATGAATTGATTGAATTATTTGATATGATGGAAAAATCTGAATCAGACGTAAAATCGAAAAAGCCACAGAAGTCAGCTTCTGCTAACAAAAGTAATACAAAGCAGACTTCGCCAAGTAAACCCAAAGTAAAACCAGAAAACCCGACACGCAAAAAGTTTACACAACCAGGCAGAAAAAAGAAAAAACGTTAACGTGCAGGTTTAATGAATAAGGCTGAATAAAAGAGTTGATTAATGCTCTTTAGTATCGGCCTTTGTATTTTACAGAAAAATTAATTTCAAATGGTTTAATGCTATCTAGCAATATATTTTTTTACAGGTTTACTATCAGCCCAACATCTAACCAACTTTGCTGTGTTTTTTGCGCAATATTATCATCAAACAGTTTCTTAGCTGCACGGATCGTGGCATCAGCAAATTCGATAAATGTCGCTTTTTTTGTCACTCTATTGTCAGACACTGCTTCCAGCCAAATTTTACCGGCGATATCCCACGTATAGCCACCAAGGCTCTTAGCTAATAGGTAAAAGGCTCTATTTGGAATGCCTGAATTAATATGTACGCCGCCATTATCAACAAAAATAGGTAAATCTTGATATTGAGACATATGGCCAACTTGTGGATCTCTGACCTCATCAGAAAGATAATAAGCGTCGCCTGGATTTATCATCGAACGTAGGGCAGGTGCATTTATTTGGTCAATAAATAAATTTTCCCCAAGTAGCCAATTAGAGGTATTGGCTGTTTCATTATTTAAATATTGCTTGACCATAATCCCAAGTACATCTGCGACAGACTCATTAAGAGCACCAGACTGGAAAGAATATCTAAAATTAGCTTTTGAACTAATAAAACCATGAGCAAGTTCGTGAGCAATTATATCAATGTCGTTATAGAATGGGCCAAAAACGATTCCATCCCCGTCACCAAAGAAAATAGCTTGAGAATTCCAAAATGCGTTAGCGTAGTTTGTTCCATAATGAATAACCGCATTAATATCAGCAGAACAGCCAAAAATTTGGTCAATATTTAATTTTTCCTTGAAAAAGGTACGAATAACACCAATTGAATTAAATACTTGCCCAGCGGGTTTTGATGGTGCTTGAGTGTCTTCTTCGCACATAATTACCGCATAGTCATCATGTGGCATATGACTATCTGGAGAAAGCCCTGAACGTTCACAAATTGGCAGGTCAGAATGCCAGTGATGTTTATGTGGAATAGGGCGCTGAGCATCACGAATAAAACGGTTATAGCGCTTTCCTGTCGTATCTATAGGGCAAGATGAAAGATTATTGCGATGAAATAATGCATCTTCATGTGAATAGGTTCGGCTCATAATATCATTGATATGAGTGAGCGTTGATTTTAAGTTAGTATGACCTGCTTTAGTCACTAAATTGGCTAATAAGCAAGGTGAGAGTAAAGAACGGCCTAAAATTTGATTCATATTATAACTCCATTCAGTTGGGTGAAATGGAATCATAATCTGTTGTGATAATTTTGTAACTAGTTGATATATAAGCTTTAAAATCAATTTCTGTTATTTTATATTAGAAAGGTAGAACGGTTATCTTTCTACCTTAATTTATAAACTAATGTTATTAATTATGGCGAAACCCACTCTTTATTTAGAATTAAAAATTCAGTATAGAGAGCAGCTTCTTGGCTATTAGGTTCAGGATGATAGTCGTATTCCCAGCGGACAAGTGGTGGCATTGACATTAAAATTGATTCTGTTCGGCCTCCACTTTGTAAGCCAAATAATGTACCTCTGTCCCATACCAAATTGAATTCGACATAACGACCACGACGATATAATTGGAATTGACGCTCTCGTTCACCCCATGAATGATCTTTGCGTTTTTCAACAATCGGCACATAGGCATCTAAAAAGCCATTACCAACGGCTTGAGTGAAGTTAAAACAGGATTCAAAACCCCCTTGGTTAAGGTCATCATAAAATAGCCCACCCACACCACGAGGTTCATTTCTATGCTTCAGGAAAAAGTATTCATCACACCAATTTTTATATTTAGGATAAACATCAGTACCATAAGGGCGGCATAAATCACGAGCAACAGTGTGCCAGTGGATGACATCTTCATGAAAGCCATAAAAAGGGGTTAAATCAAAACCGCCACCAAACCACCAAACAGGCTCGCAACCTTCTTTTTCAGCGATAAAGAAACGAACATTAGCATGGGTAGTTGGAATGTAAGGATTCAGAGGGTGAATAACAAGAGAGACGCCCATTGCTTGGTAGCTACGGCCAGCAAGCTCGGGCCGATGTGCAGAGGCTGATGCTGGCAACTTTTCTCCTTTAATATGTGAGAAGTTAACCCCAGCTTGTTCAAATAGTGCCCCTTTGGTTAGTACTCGGCTACGACCGCCACCACCTTCAGTTCGTTCCCATGTTTGTTCTAGAAAAGTTTGCTTACCATCTAGCTCAGTAATTTTTTGGCAAATAGTCTCTTGCAAGTTCTGCAAATAGGCTTTTACGCGATCAATATCTGGGTAATTCATTGTTTTATAATAGAACCATAGCAAAAAAATAATGGTTAAAGTATACCCTTTTACTCGAAGAAAGGCATATTGAATATTGATTGTGTTGCAAAAGCAGAGATAATGGCAGAAAGATTAGCTTAAGTAGGCAAATGAGATGGAAATACGAGTCTTTCGGCAAAGTGATTATGAAGACGTCCTGACCTTATGGGAGCGTTGTGCTCTCAATGAATTTTCAGGTGATCCTGAACTCGATATTGAACGCAAATTACAGTGTGGGGCCGACTTATTTTTAGTGGCTGAAGTTGCCGGTGAAATTGTCGGTACTATTATGGGGGGCTACGATGGCATTCGTGGCACAGCTGTTTATCTTGCTGTTCACCCGGAATACCGTGGCCGTGGTATTGCTAATGCATTAGTGAGTCGACTAGAAAAAAAACTGATAGCCAGAGGCTGCGGAAGAATAGAGTTATTAGTGAGTGAAGAGTCTGATGCGGCTATTTGTATGTTTGAAAAAATGTTGTATGAAGAAGAACAACCTGAACGTTTAATTTATTCGAAAAAATTAACGCACGAAACGGATTTTTAAGTTAATTGACTATTTATTTAACTTTCTATGGGAATGTTTTAGTAAATAGATTGTCACAATATGCATTATGCGACTCATAAAAGAGGATGATATGTCCCAACATGCAAAGTTGAACAGTAATAATGGATTATCGCCGTTGTTGAAGGCTTCTCTACTCTGTGGAACAGTTCTGTTATCAGGGTGTGCGGGTGTGAAATTCTTTTCGCCATCGACTTGGTTTAGCAGCCCACTGGTGGTTTCTAGCTCAGGACTTGGTCAAGTGACTAGTTTTACACCAATGCAAGCGGATATCATTAAGAAACAACTTGATGACCGCTATACATTACGCAGCGGTATGCAAATGGAAAATGGGGATGTGGTCACAATTTTCCAAGGAATGGATGATAATGAAGTAAAATTAGAAATAGTTGGCCCAGAGCACGGCTATGTATCACGAATTATAGTGAGTGACCCGGATATTGCAACTGAATGGGGGCCGACAGTGGGTACTGAATTTAGTGAAATTTATCAAAAAGCATTCGGTATTTGCGGTCTAGGCGAGCGAGTCAATGACGTTCCAACCATTGAATGTAATTCACCGCAATCAAGTAAAGTGGTTTACCGTTTTACAGGTAAGTGGCAAGGGCCAGAAGATTTAATGCCTTCAGATGATGACCTGAAAACATGGAAAATCTCGCAAATTATTTGGCATAAATAATCTCATTTCGTTAATAATATCGTCAGGGCTATCTATACTGGCGATATCTTTCCATTAGTGTTTCTTTTTCCTTGTTTTCAAAGAAATTTACCCTTTCTTAAATTTTCTTTCTTATAATAGACCGGAAACCTATATTCCCTTGCGTTAAAACAAGGTGAACATCATAGCGATAAGATAAGATATTAAAATCGCTTATATAAAAAATAGGTTATATAACATATTAATTTTACGAGGTTTACCGTATGTCTCATTCTCAAAGTGGTATTTTGAAAGAACATAGCCGTTTTGGTATTTTTATTGAAGCGCAAGTGCAAGAGGGATCTCTGGATGAAGTTAAGTCTGGATGTAAAAGCTTTGTCGAGGCTTTAACCAAATTACAAGCGCAATACCCAGATGATCGCCTTGGTGCAGTTATCGCGTTTGGCTCTGATATCTGGAAACAGCTCGGTAAGGCAAATACTGCTCCTGAATTGAAACCATTTCGCACTCTGGGTAAAGGGCTTGCTCCCGCCACTCAACGGGATATGTTTATTCATATTCAATCACTGCGCCACGATATTAATTTTTCTTTAGCACAAGCTGCTTTAAAAGCATTTGGTAAATCTATCTCTGTGGTTGAAGAAATTCATGGATTTCGTTGGGTAGATGACAGAGATTTAAGTGGTTTTATTGATGGAACAGAGAACCCGCAAGGGGAAGAAATTGCAGAGGTCACATTAATCGAAGACGGTGAAGATAAAGGCGGAAGCTATGTTTTAGTCCAACGCTATGAACACGATTTACGAAAATGGGATCGTTTTTCGGAACATGAACAAGAAAAAATGATTGGCCGTACTAAAAAAGATAGCGTTGAATTAGATGAAGATGCGCGCAATGTCACCTCTCATGTCTCACGCGTGGTGATAGAAGAAGAGGGAGAAGAGCTTTCAGTCATGCGTCACAGCTTGCCATATGGTACAGCAAGCGGCAAACATGGCTTATTCTTTATCGCTTATTGTGCAAGGTTACACAATATTGAACAG
Source organism: Providencia sp. PROV048 (assembly GCF_033688165.1). NCBI lineage: Bacteria > Pseudomonadati > Pseudomonadota > Gammaproteobacteria > Enterobacterales > Morganellaceae > Providencia > Providencia sp. PROV048. The sequence goes on from NZ_CP096360.1 coordinate 1,669,125, forward strand.
CAGTTACTCAGCATGTTTGGTGAAAAAGACGGCAAATACGATGATTTGCTGCGTATGACGAAAGCCGTTTCGGGGAGTTATTACTATGCTCCGTCGATTGAGACATTGACGTCTCTTTGATCAATAAGTTGCCGCAAGGATGCGGCGATTGATAATTATTTATGTAATCTATTATTTTCAATGTATTAATCGGTTTTTTTTAATTCTTTACGAGCTGCAGCAGCAATAAAACCACTACGGCTACCATATTCAGGATTAACCTTCACTAAAGCATCAATACGATGTAATAAACGATGCGGCAAGGTGATATTAATACGCTCAGTACGGCCATCGTATTTATCCATATCGACATCCACAAATAACCATATCCCATGCGCATATTCAGGTTGTATTGGGTTCAATAGCGTTTGCTGAGATTTCGATAATGGGATCTCAAAGCCTTTTTCACTCAATAATTCAAAATGAGCATCAATTGCTGATTTTGCTTCTGCGTAAGCCTCTTCTATATTGCTGCCCGCGAATGTACATCCTTCAATATCAGGAAACCAGCCACTTGCGCTGCCATCATTATCAATTTCAATAAAGGCGGTATAAAGCATTAGGTTATCTCCATTAAAGATAGCGCTCATGCGTGAACGCTTTTCTTATTTAATGTTTTAGTTTCGCAGCCTTCAAAATGTGATTTAGTGTGCCTATCTTTAAATCTTTTTGTGGATGCGGAACAGTAATTACAATTGAAAAATGTGGGTGGGAAAACTGATGGTGACTTCCTTTTATTCTTTCAAGTTTCCAACCGTTTTTTTGCAGTATGTTTATCAGTTCCGAACTTTGCACGATCCCTCCATTTCGTTAACTGATATACACATAATACACACTCTGAAGAGCGCTTACAATATTTAAAGTGTGTGTTATGTGTATAAAAAAGAGAGAGGGGGAAAATGTTTAAGGTGTCTTTGCTTCGCTAAACTTAAAAATGAAACGCATTCATATCACTAACTAATTAAAAAATCAGTTAATTTTCCTGCTTATGACGTTCGTTTCTTTGTTATTCTAATTTGATATATAAAAAGGTGATTGATAGCTACACAGTTATAACCAAAACATATACAGTGGTTCCAATGTCAGCCATTTGGGTTTAGTTACGAATAGGTGTGGAATGAAAAAATCATTTTTGAAAAAAACAGCACTAGCGAGTTTGGCAACGGTATCATTACTCGGAAGCTCACCATTAGTTGCAGCTGAACTGCTTAATAGCTCTTATGATATTGCCCGTGAATTATTTGTGGCGTTGAACCCTTCATTTGAAAAACAATGGAATGAAGCCCACCCTGACGACAAACTCACAATTAAACAATCACACGCCGGCTCATCAAAGCAAGCTCTGGCTATTTTACAAGGGCTGAAAGCGGATGTGGTGACCTATAACCAAGTCACGGACGTGCAAATTTTGCATGACAAAGGGAATTTGATCCCTGCAGACTGGCAAGCTCGCTTACCAAATAATAGCTCGCCTTATTATTCAACAATGGCGTTTTTAGTTCGTAAAGGAAACCCTAAAGGGATTAAAACGTGGGATGATTTAGTCCGTGAAGATGTTAAATTAATCTTCCCGAACCCAAAAACTTCAGGAAATGGCCGTTATACCTACCTTGCGGCATGGGGCGCTTTTAATCAAGAAAATAAAGATGATAAAGCACAAACCCGTGAGCAAATGAAACAGTTTCTGAAAAATGTAGAAGTATTTGATACCGGTGGGCGTGGCGCGACGACGTCATTTATTGAACGGGGGCTCGGTGACGTCCTTATTAGTTTTGAATCAGAAGTGAATAATATTCGCTCTCAGTATGGTGAATCAGACTACGAAGTTATTGTACCGCCGGTGGATATCTTAGCGGAGTTTCCCGTCGCTTGGGTCGATAAAAATGTACAAAAAAATGGTACTGAAGATGTCGCTAAAGCTTACTTAAATTATCTCTATAGCCCACAGGCCCAAGAAATCATCACTCAGTACAATTACCGAGTGAATGACAAAGCGGTGATGAGTGCGAATAAGGAAAAATTCCCAGAAACTCAGTTGTTTACGGTTGAATCACAATTTGAGAGCTGGCCAAAAGTAATGGACGTTCATTTTGCCACCGGTGGGGAATTTGACCAATTAATGGCTGAAGGGCGCCGTTAATGAATCGTTCAGGAAAGCGTTTTTTGCCAGGCTTTGGGCTAACGCTAGGTAGCAGCCTTTTTTATACCTGCTTGATTTTGCTATTACCCATGAGCGCTTTGGTGATCCAATTATCGGAAATGACATGGCAGCAATATTGGGCTGTCATTAGTTACCCGCAAGTGGTTGCCGCGTACAAAGTGACGTTACTGTCTGCATTAGTCGCAAGTTTGTTTAATGCGGTGTTTGGCATGTTATTAGCGTGGATTTTAACGCGTTATCGCTTTCCTGGGCGTTTGTTTTTAGATGGTTTAGTAGATTTACCCTTTGCATTACCTACTGCGGTAGCGGGGCTGACATTGGCAACCCTGTTTGCAACCTCGGGCTGGTATGGGCAATATCTGCACCAGTTTGACATTAAAGTTGTTAATACTTGGCTGGGAATTGCGGTTGCGATGGCTTTTACCAGTATTCCGTTTGTTGTGCGTACGGTTCAACCTGTGTTGGAAGAGCTAGGCCCTGAATACGAAGAAGCTGCTCAAACCCTAGGTGCGAGCCGTTGGCAAACTTTTCGTCGAGTGATACTGCCAGAGCTTTCACCGGCCTTATTAGCCGGAACGGTTTTGTCCTTTACGCGGAGTTTAGGCGAGTTTGGTGCCATTATATTTATTGCGGGTAATATTGCGTGGCAAACCGAAGTTGTCTCATTAATGATTTTTAGTCAGCTACAGCAATTTGATTACCCGGCAGCCAGTGCTGTGGCCTCAGTTATTTTAGCGGTTTCATTGTTACTTCTATTTAGTGTTAATTTAGTACAAAGCCGCTTTGGTAAACGGTTGGGGGGCAAGTAATGGCGCAAATTACACCAATTCACACTACTAGCCGTATCCAAATTAACTGGGGGAAATGGCTACGAATTGCGATAGGTTTATTGTTTTCGTTTTTACTATTAGTGATTCCAATTGTTTGGATATTTATTACTGCATTTCAAAAAGGGTTAGATGCCGTTTTACTGAATTTGGCAGACCCAGATATGCTACACGCTATTGGTTTAACAGTATTAATTGCTTTAATTACCGTTCCTGTAAATTTAGTTTTTGGCACCATGATGGCGTGGTTAGTGACACGATTTCAATTTCCTGGTCGCCAATTATTACTCACCTTGGTAGATATCCCGTTTGCGGTTTCACCTGTTGTTGCGGGTTTGCTGTACTTACTTTTTTATGGCTCGAACAGCTGGTTTGGTGGGTGGCTTGAAGGTTTTGATATCCAGCTAATGTTTTCATGGCCAGGTATGGCGTTAGTGACCATTTTTGTAACGTGTCCATTTGTCGTACGTGAGTTAGTGCCCTTGATGTTAAGCCAAGGTAGCCAAGAAGATGAAGCCGCGGTGTTACTGGGAGCGTCAGGATGGAAGATGTTTTGGCGTGTGACATTGCCCAATATCCGCTGGGCATTATTGTATGGCGTGGTTTTAACTAACGCCCGTGCAATCGGTGAATTTGGTGCGGTTTCGGTGGTTTCAGGAGCTATTCGTGGTGAAACATACACCTTACCGTTGCAAGTTGAATTATTGCATCAGGATTATAATACAGTAGGGGCGTTTACGGCCGCAGGGATCTTAGCACTGCTGGCAATTATCACCTTAATACTTAAAAGCGCATTGCAGTGGCATTTAAGTCGCCAGCAATCTGAATCAGGAGTCCATTAATCATGAGTATTGAAATTGAAAAAATCGGTAAGTTATTTGGTAAAACCCAAGTACTCAGCGATATTTCACTGGATATTGCATCGGGTGAAATGGTTGCCTTATTAGGGCCTTCCGGTTCAGGAAAAACAACCTTATTGCGGATTATTGCTGGGCTTGAACAACAAAGTCAGGGGTTATTGCGCTTTCATGGTCACGATGTTAGTAAAATCCATGCGAAAGATAGGCATGTTGGCTTTGTATTTCAACACTATGCACTATTTCGCCACATGACAGTGTTTGATAATGTGGCATTTGGTTTAACGGTTTTACCCAGAAAGCAGCGCCCATCAGCTCAGGCTATTAAAGATAAAGTAACAAAATTGTTGGAAATGGTTCAACTCGCCCATCTGGCTTCACGTTACCCCGCGCAACTTTCAGGGGGGCAAAAACAGCGTGTGGCACTGGCAAGGGCTTTAGCCGTTGATCCACAAATTTTATTATTAGATGAACCTTTTGGTGCGCTTGACGCACAAGTGCGTATTGAATTACGCCGTTGGTTACGTCAATTACATGATGAATTAAAATTTACCAGTGTTTTTGTGACTCATGACCAAGAAGAAGCCATGGAAGTTGCAGACAGAGTGGTGGTGATGAGCCAAGGTCATATTGAGCAAGTTGGCACACCGAGCGATATTTGGCAGCGCCCAGAAACCCGTTTTGTGCTTGAATTTATGGGGGAAGTGAACCAAATTTCTGCCCACATCAAAGGTTCAACATTAAATATAGATGGCTATGAATTCCCCCTTAACCATACCAGTGTTCAACAAGGTGAAGTCGACGTATTTTTACGTCCTTGGGATATCTCATTACAAGCTGAAGTGGATGAACAGCACCGTTTACCTGTTAGAATTACGGAATCGGGGCCAAGAGGGCATTTTTGGCAATTAACCGTTCAACCATTAGGTTGGGGGAAAGAGCCTTTGTCAGTGATTTGGCAGTCCGAAAAAACGATACCAACGCGAGGTGAACGTTACTTTTTAGGTAGCCAGCAGGCAAAGATCTATCAAGGAGATCAGGCGTTAATTTTCCCACAACTTGCTGAAAGTGCATGAATATAAAACTCAATAACTTATAACACTAATAAATATATTATTGGTGTTATCTTTTCTATTACTTTCTAGGTATATGACCGATGATTAGACTTTATATTAAAAATATTTAGTCTATTTCCCATTATGATTAAATTCATCATAACTAATTGATATAAAAGATTTATTTTTCATATTTTTATATGAAATATAACTGGTAATTCTATAAACTTATTGTAATATAATATATCAATTAGCTATATCAGAAATAGTAATTAAGATAATCTATTTTTCTAATATTAATGTGAAGAGATTTCAATTTTCACATATCAATATTGGGGTAATATCTTATCTCTATTATTTCTTATTTATATATAAAAATTATAAGGATGGTAAAGTGTCGGCTCTGGAACAATTTATCGGTAATACCCCATTAGTAAAGCTTCAGCGTTTAACACAAGGGATTGAAGCTGAAATTTGGGTGAAACTTGAAGGTAATAACCCCGCAGGTTCAGTGAAAGATCGCGCGGCATTTTCAATGATTAATGAAGCGCAATTACGGGGTGAAATTAAGCCAGGTGATACGCTAATTGAAGCAACTAGTGGAAATACAGGTATCGCGCTCGCGATGATAGCCGCAGTAAAAGGCTACAAACTGAAATTACTCATGCCAGATAACATGAGCAAAGAGCGGCAAGCTTCAATGCAAGCCTATGGTGCAGAACTCATTTTAGTGAGTACTGCTGTTGGTATGGAAGGTGCCCGTGATTTGGCTAAGGAAATGGAACAAAGAGGTGAGGGGAAAGTTTTAGACCAATTTAACAACCCTGATAACCCATTAGCTCATTTTAAAACAACAGGCCCTGAAATATGGCAGCAAACCAATGGTCGCATTACCCATTTTGTATCGAGTATGGGAACCACGGGGACCATTACCGGGGTAAGCCGCTATTTAAAATCCCAGTCAGATGATGTCCATATTGTTGGGTTACAACCTGCGGAAAAAAGCCAAATTCCGGGTATTAGGCGTTGGTCACCAGGTTACTTACCCGGTATTTTTGATGACTCATTAGTTGATAGTGTACTGGATATAAACCAGCAAGAAGCTGAAGAGACTATGAGAGCTTTAGCTAAAGTTGAAGGTATCTTTTGTGGAGTGAGCTCGGGTGGGGCGGTTGCTGGTGCGTTAAAAGTGGCGAAAGCTAACCCGGGAGCGGTCATTGTGGCAGTAATTTGTGACCGAGGAGACCGTTATTTATCAACAGGTGTATTTAATGAGTGAGATAATTTAATGACAAATCTGTGCTCAATAAAAAATCCCCATAAATGAAAAACCATCAGGCAAGGCCTGATGGTTTTAACTAAATATTGGCAGTTAAGTTATTTCTTAATACGCATGATGACAGTTTCACCGACTGTCACTGAGCCTGTCAGTTTGTTTAGTTCTTTGATTTCGTCCATATTAGAAATGACAACTGGCGTTAGAACAGATTTTGCTTTCTCTTCTAACAGCGCTAAATCAAACTCGATGATTAAGTCGCCTTTCTTCACAGTTTGGCCTTCTTCAGCGATGCGTTTAAAGCCTTCACCTTTAAGTTCAACGGTATCAATACCGAAGTGAACAAATAGTTCTATACCATCATCTGATTCAATAGAAAACGCATGGTTAGTTTCAAATATTTTACCAATTGTACCGTCTACAGGGGCAACGATTTTGTTACCTGCGGGTTTAATCGCAATACCATCACCAACAATTTTTTCTGCGAACACAACGTCTGGAACATCTTCAATATTGACAATCTCACCCGATAAAGGTGCGATAATTTCAATACTGCCACTGCTACTTTTGTCTTCCGAAACGAGTGATTTCAGTTTGTCAAACAGACCCATGGACCTTCTCCTAATCGTTTTATATGGGACCGAACTAATGTGCTGTTCTTAGCATAACGTTTTTTCTTGGATAAAGGTATCTACAAGTTTCATCAATTCATCCGCTGTGGGTTGAGCAAGTGCTTGTTCAGCCAAAGCTTGGGTATCAGTAAAGCTCGCATTGCGAATTAACTTTTTGATACGCGGAATTGAAATCGCGCTCATACTAAATTCATCCAGCCCCATGCCAAGTAGCAATAAGGTTGCACGCTCATCTCCAGCTAACTCCCCACACATCCCAGTCCATTTACCTTCAGCGTGTGATGCATCGATCACTTGCTTAATTAAGTTTAGGACAGCAGGTGACATCGGGTTGTAAAGATGAGAAATCAGTTCATTACCACGGTCGACCGCTAAAGTGTATTGAGTGAGATCGTTCGTCCCAATACTAAAGAAATCAACTTCTTTTGCCAAGTGGCGAGCAATAACAGCTGCGGCTGGTGTTTCAACCATCACACCGACTTCAATTGACTCGTCAAAAGCTTTACCTTCTTCACGTAACTGAGCTTTAAGCATTTCTAGCTCTGCTTTTAGTTCACGAACTTCTTCAACGGAAATAACCATTGGGAACATAATACGCAGTTTACCAAATTTAGAGGCTCTTAAAATAGCTCTTAATTGTGAGTGTAAGATTTCTTTGCGATCAAGACAAATACGAATTGCACGCCAGCCGAGAAATGGGTTCTCTTCTTTTGGTAAATTCATATATGGCAGGTCTTTATCACCGCCGATATCCATTGTACGGACAATAACGGCTTGGCTGCCCATTGCTTCTGCAACAGCTTTATAAGCTTGAAACTGTTCTTCTTCGGTAGGAAGAGAGTCTCTATCCATGAATAAAAACTCAGTACGGTAGAGCCCAACGCCTTCTGCGCCATTGCGCTCTGCACCAGCGACATCACGTACAGTACCGATATTCGCACAAACTTCAACTTGATGACCATCAAGGGTGATGGCAGGCAAATCTTTTAATTTTGCGAGCTCTTCTTTTTCTTGTAGATATTCATCACGGAAAGCTTTCAGTTTGTCGATTTCGGCTTCAGATGGGTTCAAGTGGATGGTGTTGTTGACACCATCTAATACAATGAAATCGCCATTTTTAATTTTGCTGGTGGCATCACTAGTTCCAACAATGGCAGGTAACTCAAGAGAACGCGCCATAATTGAGGTATGTGATGTACGGCCACCTAAATCAGTAATAAACCCTAATACTTTATCTAAATTTAGCTGTGCGGTTTCTGAAGGGGTTAAATCCGCAGCCACTAAAATAACTTCTTCGCTGATTGCACTTAAATCAACGATAGGAATATTTAATATGTTTTTTAATAGACGTTTGCCAATATCACGCACGTCAGCGGCGCGTTCTTTAAGATATTCATCATCAAGGGATTCAAGCGCTTGAGCTTGATCTTCAATAACCGAATACGCAGCGGCATCTGCCGTTTTTTTATCGCCTTTGATTAAAGAGACAATTTCTTGTTCCAACTCTTCATCTTCTAGCAGCATGATATGACCTTCAAAAATCTCAGCTTTTTCAGCTCCAAGATTTTTTTCGGCTTTCTCTTTAATCAAATTGAGTTGTTCGGCTGATTTGTTACGACCCTCAATAAAGCGAGCAATTTCTTTATCAACCTGATCGTCAGCAATTTTTTTTGTGCTAACAACGATAGGATCTTCTTTGAGGATTAAAGCCTGACCAAAAGCAAAACCCGGGGATACTAAAATTCCTGAAATCATAATATTACCTTACTGCTGCTAGTGCTGGGAGTTCTGATGTTGCAGAGACGACAATGAATATAGCCGATTATACAAATGTCCCCGAATGACATCACTCAGGGACATTGAATGAAATCAGTAAATGCTATTTTCGTGCGAAATTATTCTAATTCGCCCATCAGTTTAACTAAATGCTCAACGGCTTCTTTTTCGTCTTCGCCTTCAGCAGAAATTGTCACAACTGTGCCTTGCGTTAGGCCTAAGGTTTGTAATTTAAACAAACTTTTTGCGCTAGCGGATTTGCCGCCAGAAATTAAAGAAATGTCGGAAGAGAATGCTTTTGCTTCTTTTACGAATTGAGCTGCAGGACGAGTATGTAGACCATTTGGTGCCGTAATAGTAACTTCTTGCTGAAACATAGTATTTCCTCAATAACTTTCGTTTTTTTAATTACCCAGCCAATTGTAGATGAAATAGACTAGGTTTGCGTATAAGTTAGATTATTAACTTGAAAAAAGGTTTCCTACTTTGTGCGGTATCAACCCTTTTTCTGTTTTTCTTGCGAACTCGATACTTTTTTCTCATTGGCAAATTATTTTACTCGCCCTAGAGGTTGGCTAAAAAGTGATTAATTTCGAGGTGCAAAATAATTACTATGTTTAATACTAAACCCCGAATTATAAATCATCTCCATCCGTGCTAAAGTTTGATCTATGCCACAAAAAAAGCACCATTTAGGTGCTTTTTTAACGATATTGTAACGAAGTTATGCTACTCAGCCGAGATGTCAGCAAACAGGGCTGTAGACAAATAACGCTCACCTGAAGAAGGTAAAATAACGACGATATTTTTACCTTTATAGGCAGGGTCTGCGGCAATTTTAGTGGCAGCAGCAATAGCAGCGCCTGATGAGATACCCGCAAGAATACCTTCTTTTTCCATCAGCTCACGAGCCGTTTTGATGGCTTCGTCATCGCTGATTTGAATGACCTTATCGAGTAATTTTAAATCTAAGTTACCCGGAATAAAACCAGCGCCGATCCCTTGTATTTTGTGAGGACCCGGTTTAATTTCTTCGCCCGCTAAAGCTTGGGTAATGACAGGGGATGTTTCTGGTTCAACAGCCACGATAGTCACAACTTTGCCTTTGGTGTTTTTCAGGTATTTTGCAATCCCTGTAATCGTCCCGCCCGTACCAACACCTGCGACTACAACATCGACATTGCCGTCAGTATCTTCCCAAATTTCAGGCCCAGTGGTTTTTTCATGGATTTCAGGGTTTGCTGGGTTATTAAACTGTTGAAGTAATAAGTATTTTTTAGGGTTGCTATTCACTATTTCTTCAGCTTTAGCTATTGCACCTTTCATGCCTTTTGCCCCCTCAGTTAAAACGAGGTTGGCACCTAATGCTTTGAGTAGTTTACGGCGCTCAATACTCATGGTTTCAGGCATGGTTAACGTCAATTTATAACCTCTCGCCGCAGCGACATAGGCTAAAGCGATACCCGTATTTCCACTAGTTGGTTCAACTAATTCTTTGTCTTTGTTTAGGATACCTTTTTTCTCTGCATCCCAAATCATGTTAGCACCAATACGGCACTTAACACTGAAGCTTGGGTTGCGAGATTCCACTTTTGCTAAAATATTGCCATTACCAAAATGTTTTAGGCGAACAAGTGGGGTGTGGCCAATGGTCAACGAGTTATCATCATAAATTTTGCTCATGGGATATCCTTAAAAATCGGTTAGCCAGTAATGTAATCGGTATTAATTAAAAATAATGAGATGGATTCAACATACGTTAAGAACAAATTAATGCAAATATGATTTGAGCATAAGCTTATAACGAAATGTTATTTTAGATCTAATAGTTCTAAGGAATAATTATAGTGTAACAATAATAAGTAAATAAAAGAGCGCAGGCGATAAACCTGCGCAATGATTTAATAGATTAGTAGCGTGCGTAACGCTCACGATACCTGTCAACCCACATCAATGTTGCACCACAAACTGCAACAGGCATGATCACTAAGTTGACAAAAGGCACCATCATTAACAAGCTAATGACGCCACCAAATTGAACGTTTCTCATCCGCTCTTTGGCAAGCGCCTGCTTCATTTCGTTAAAGCCAACACGGTGGTTATCAAACGGGTAATCGCAATATTGGATTGACATCATCCAAGCACCAAATAAAAACCACAGTACGGGGGCGACTGTTTGGCCAATACCGGGTATGAAAAATAGGATTAATAACCCAATAGCGCGAGGTAAGTAGTAACCGATTCGGACAAACTCGCGCTTTATCATACGAGGAACATCTTTTAATAACTCAGCAACACCGGTATCTGGTGATGGTTTACCCGTTAACTCGGCTTCGAGTTTTTCTGATAACCAACCGTTAAAAGGTGCAGCGATAATATTAGCAACCGTACTAAAAAAATAGGTAAACACGAGCAAAATAGAGATAACAGCGATTGGCCAAATAACATAATCGAGCCATTGTAGCCAGTCAGGAACGTAACTCATCACTTGGGCTATCCAGCCGCCAAGCTTTGTATATAACCACCAAAATGCGCCGCCTAAGAATAAAATATTGGCTAATAGGGGCAAAATAACAAAACGTTTAATACCGGGCCGAGTGATTAATCTCCAGCCTTGTGTAAAATAATAAAAACCAGAATGGTCTTTTTGTGTCGAAAATGTCGATTGGGTCATACTTCTTGTTCTCTCCTTTTCGGTTGACCATGTATCATATAGATATGAAATTAGGCTGACTAGCCATTATTCGCTTAAAAAAGCAGCAAATGAAAGCGGAATATTCTCTTTCTTGTAAGAAAATCGTTCTGGGGGTTGCACTTAGAGCAATTGAGAAATAATCTTAAGGAAGTTTCCGCCGTGTTGGCATTATCATTCATCAACTAGAGATAGCAGCGATGCAGGATTTGCGTCTGATATTAGTGGTCGTAGGTGCGATAGCGATTGTCGCTTTATTACTGCATGGTTTATGGACCAGCCGTAAAGAGCGCTCAAAGTTATTTCGCGACAGACCCGTAAAACGTAGAAAAAACAATATGCAGGAGAATTCATCAGAATATGATGATTCTGCATTATTTACTGAAAATCAACCGACTCAGCAGGCGCCTGTTCATCCCGCTGCGACTGAGCCTGTATATCCGGTAAAAAATGAGTCTCCAGTTGAGCCTAATATACAGCCAAAAGCATCGGTTGAACCTGACATTATTATGAACAAGGAGCCTGAGGCTAAATCGCCGGTTCATAATGAGCCTACGATGCATCAACGTACTGAACCCGTTCATGTACCCGAACAACTCACCATTAATATGAGTGAGGAAGTGATTGTTGAGCCAGCCACTGAAACTGTCGCTGAACCACATATTGATTCAACCAAATTGAGAGAAGAGCCTCAGCCGAGCACCTATGAACAAGAGACGCAGCATATTGAGAAGAAAGCTGAGCCGCAGGAAAATTCTGCTACAACAAGTAGCAAGGAGACAGTCCTGGTACTTCACGTAGCCGCTTTGCAAGGGCAGGAACTTCAAGGTGAATTATTACTGCAAAGTATTTTACAAGCCGGTTTCCAATTTGGGGAAATGAAAATATTCCACCGCCATGTAAACCCGTCTGGTACGGGGCCTGTTTTGTTTAGCTTAGCCAACATGGTGAAACCGGGCTCATTCGACCCAGAGACAATGGCTGATTTTACCACCCCAGGGGTTTCCATGTTTATGATGGTCCCGTCTTACGGTGATGCAGGGCAAAACTTCAAATTGATGTTGCAAGCTGCTCAACGTATCGCATCAGATGCGGGAGGGGTTGTTCTTGATGACGAACGCAAAATGCTGACACCTCAAAAAATAGAGGTGTATCATGCTCGAATTAGAAACACATTAAGTTAAATAAACGTTGAACAAAACCCCCATTAATTGGGGGTTTTTTATCTGTATGAGTGAATCATGACTACCAAACAAGAAATAGACGAATTAAAAAAACAGTTACGTCATCATGAATATCAATACCATGTATTAGATGCGCCCGAAATTCCAGACGTAGAATATGACAAGTTAATGCAACGTCTAAAAGAGATAGAGGCACAGCATCCTGAACTTGTCACAAGTGATTCACCGACTCAACGTGTTGGTGCCGCACCATTGGCTGCGTTTGATACCGTACGCCATGAAATACCTATGTTATCCCTAGATAATGTTTTTGATGAAGAAAGTTACCTTGCGTTTGATAAGCGGGTAAGAGATCGTTTGAAAAATCATCAAGAACTGACTTTCTGTTGTGAGCTCAAGCTCGATGGGTTAGCGGTAAGTTTGTTGTATGAAAATGGTGAATTAGTACAAGCGGCGACTCGTGGTGATGGGACCGTAGGTGAGAATATTACCGCGAATGTACGAACCATCCGCGCTATCCCATTGCGTTTAAGGGGAAGAAATATTCCTGATCGCGTTGAGATCCGTGGCGAAGTCTTCATGCCCCAAAAAGGTTTTGAAGCACTCAATGAGCAGGCACGTAAAACGGATGGCAAAGTCTTTGCAAACCCGCGTAATGCGGCTGCGGGTTCGTTGCGTCAATTAGACCCACGTATTACCGCTAAAAGGCCACTCACTTTTTATTGTTATGGTGTTGGGCTTGTGGAAGGTGGCTCGTTACCGGACACTCATTATGACCGTTTGATGCAATTTAAAGCATGGGGTTTACCGGTTAGTGATTATGTTCAATTACGTGTTGGTCATCAGGCCGTATTAGATTTTTACCATGAAATTGAGCAAGTTCGACCTGATCTTGGCTTTGATATCGATGGGGTAGTCATTAAAGTTAACTCAATCGCGATTCAAGAAGAATTAGGTTTTGTTTCTCGAGCACCTCGCTGGGCGACAGCGTTTAAATTCCCAGCTCAAGAACAAGTCACATTATTAAAAGATGTTGAATTTCAAGTTGGGCGTACAGGTGCTATCACGCCTGTGGCGCGTTTAGAACCCGTGCAAGTCGCAGGTGTGGTGGTCAGTAATGCGACGTTACACAATGCAGATGAAATTGAACGCCTTGGCGTGCATATCGGTGATACGGTCATTATTCGTCGAGCAGGGGATGTTATTCCACAAATCGTCAGTGTTGTGGTTGACAAGCGACCAACAGATAGCCGTGAAATTGTCTTCCCGACCCATTGCCCTGTATGCGGTTCTGATATCGAACGAGTTGAAGGTGAAGCGGTGGCACGCTGTACTGGTGGGCTTATTTGTGGGGCACAACGCAAAGAAGCACTGAAACATTTTGTCTCACGCCGAGCAATGGATGTGGATGGCATGGGCGATAAAATTATCGACCAGTTAGTCGAAAAAGAGTATGTCAAAACGCCGGCAGATTTATATCAATTAAGTGCGGGTATCTTAACAGGCTTGGATAGAATGGGGCCGAAGTCGGCACAGAATCTGGTTGATGCACTCAATAAGTCTAAGCAAACAACATTGGCTCGCTTTATTTATGCCCTTGGAATTCGTGAGGTTGGCGAAGCAACGGCGGCAAACTTAGCAGCGCATTACACCACACTTGAGGCTGTGATGGCGGCGGATGAAGAGTCACTAAAAACCGTTCAAGATATTGGTCATGTAGTTGCGAAACATGTGGTCAATTTTTTCCGTGAACCTCATAACCAAGCGGTGATTGAAGATTTACTGACGAAGGCAAATATTCATTGGCCTGAAGTAAAAGTCGTGAATAGTGCAGAAATCGATAGCCCATTTGCAGGTAAAACAGTGGTACTAACAGGGTCAATGAGCGTATTGACGCGTGATGAAGCCAAAGACAAGTTAGTGGCTTTAGGTGCAAAATTCTCAGGAAGTGTCTCGAAGAAAACGGATTTAGTCATTGCAGGTGAGGCCGCTGGTTCTAAATTAGCCAAAGCAAATGAACTTGGCATACGCGTTATTGATGAAAATGAATTGGTTCGTTTGCTGAATATTTAATAGTGAACTATATTCAATTTGACTTAGTTGCCTACGATCTCTGTAGGCAACAATTTTATACGCAGGTTGTTGTAAGTCTTAACTTAAATTCTCAGTAAAATTTCTGTGCAAAAAAAGCGAATGCTAGGAATTGTTATGGTTGAAACGTGATCCCCTTCTTCTTTTTGCAAAATACACCTAGTAAGCTTTCATATTAATGTGACACCCGTCTCATTTAAATGTTGTCTATTACATAGAATATGCACATAGACTGATTCTTAAATTTGTTGGAGTCGCATATGACCTCGATCCTGCATTTCGTTTTATCTTTAGTAGTAATTGCCGCTCTTGCCATTTTAGCCAGTAGTAACCGTAGAGGGATCCGTCCTCGCTATGTTGTTCAACTACTGGTTATTCAAATTGCATTAGCGTATTTGTTCTTAAAATCGAATATTGGCGAATCTTTTGTTCTTGGTGTGGCAGGGGTATTTACTCACTTGCTAGGCTATGCAGCAGAAGGGACTAAATTTATTTTTGGTGGCATGATTGAAGGGAACTTAGCATTCTTCTTCTTACAAGTGTTATGCCCAATCATCTTTATTTCTGCGTTGATCGGGATCTTACAGCACGTCAAAATTCTCCCTATCGTGATCCGTATCATCGGTACCGTGTTATCGAAAGTGAATGGTATGGGTAAGTTAGAGTCTTTTAACGCAGTCAGTTCATTGTTACTGGGTCAGTCAGAAAACTTTATTGCGTATAAAGACCAATTGAACCGGATGTCAGACCGCAGAATGTACACCATGGCGGCAACTGCCATGTCAACGGTATCTATGTCTATCGTTGGGGCATACATGACCATGTTAGAGCCGCGTTTTGTGGTCGCTGCATTGGTTCTAAATATGTTTGGTACTTTCGTCGTACTATCACTGATTAACCCGTATCCACCTGAAGGTGAAGAAGATATTCAAATGAGCAACCTGCACGAAGGGCAAAGCTTCTTTGAAATGTTAGGTGAATATATTCTTGCAGGGTTTAAAGTAGCGATTATCGTTTCAGCGATGTTGATTGGTTTTATTGCCCTCATTGCGATGATTAACGGTATTTTCTCAGCTGTATTCGGTATCGACTTCCAAACCATGTTAGGTTACGTATTCTATCCATTTGCATGGATGCTCGGCATTCCTGCCGATGAAGCCTTACAGGTTGGCGGAATTATGGCAGTGAAAATGGTAACGAATGAATTCGTTGCGATGGATGGCTTACAAGCGATTGCTGGTGGGTTATCTGAGCGTTCTGTTGGTATCTTATCCGTATTCTTAGTTTCTTTCGCTAACTTCTCATCCATCGGTATTATTGCAGGTGCGATTAAAGGCTTAGATGAGAAACAAGGTAATACCGTGGCTCGTTTCGGTTTAAAATTACTGTATGGTTCAACCTTAGTTAGCTTCTTATCCGCAGCGGTTGTTGGGTTAGTTTTGTAATCCACTAAAACATGTTAGATTAAGAAACGGCGTTCAAATGAGCGCCGTTTTTTATGCTTTGATACGAAAGAGAAATAACAATGGAAAAACAAGATCTCATTGATATGGCCAATACGTATATGCCATTTGGTAAATATAAAGGCTGTGTCTTAATTGATTTACCCGAAGAATATTTATTATGGTTCTATAAGAAAGGAGAGTTCCCTGCTGGACGCTTAGGGCAGTTAATGGAAATGACCCTAGGAATAAAAATAGAAGGCTTAGAAGGGCTGGTAAAGCCTTTAAAACGGGGTTAATCGTGGCCTAGTGCGTGAGTAATTTTCTGACTTAAAGTAATAAATAGTTTTTGTTCTTGGGGCGTTAATGCTGCTTTGACCTTAGCTGCATTTTCAGCACGTCCTGTGGCTGCACGCTGCAAAAAATGATGCCCTTTGTCGGTTAAACGGGTGATCAGTTCCCGTCCATCTTCTTCAGATTGATATTGCTCGACAAATTCATAAGATTTCAGAGCTCGAAGAAATTTCGATAAATTTTGGCGAGAGAGGCCAAGTGATTGGCTTAACTGGCTTGGTGTTAAATCCCCTTTTAATCTCAATATCTCTAGCACATCATATTGACCCCAAGTTATTTGCTCTGGGGTAAAGCTAACTCTGCGCGCAACTAGCGTACATTGCAGCAGGGAAAGCGCATCTTCAAGAGAATTTGGCATCATGAAAACTCCGTAACATTCAATCTATTGAGTATATATTGATTTTAATAATAAGACGACCAGTTGATTAACTTTGGTTAATTAATTATAGTTAACTAAAGTTAATCATAATTGAGGTGAGCTATGGGGAAGTTTAATCAGCGAGTGGCATTGGTTACAGGGGCATCGACAGGTGTCGGTTTTACTATTGCACAAAAGCTGTATTCACTTGGCGCGATAACGGTAATTACGGGGCGCAATGAGGTCGCTTTACAACAAGCCGCTAGAGAGATAGACCCAACAGGACAACGTGTCTATGCTATAAAAATGAATGTCGCAAATGCACAAGACTTTAAAACAACAGTCGAAAAAATTGAGCAACAATACGGTGTTTTGCACTATTTGGTGAATAATGCGGGGATCACTGGACCTCATGGCGTCAATATTGAGGATTATCCTTTAGAGGCTTGGCATGAGGTGATTGAAACCGATATAACAGGGACATTTCACGGTATGAAGTACAGTATTCCTATGATTTTGCGTAGTGGTGGGGGAGCTATCGTAAATTTATCAGCTTGCAATGGGGTAACAGGGATAGCGGGTATAGCACCTTACACTGCAGCAAAGCATGCGGTACTTGGATTAACACGTTCCGCTGCCTTAGAAAACGCTCAAAAAGGTATCCGTATCAATGCTGTTGGCCCTGGCTATATAGAAACACCGAATATTAGTGCATTACCACAGGAAACGCAGCAATGGATGGCTTCTACTCACCCAATGGGCAGAATGGCTACTCGGCTAGAAATTGCTAATGTGGTGGCCTTTTTGTTATCAGAAGAAAGTAGCTTTATAACCGGTGCATTTATTCCTATTGATGGTGGTTATACCGCGCAGTAATTCATAATCTAAAAGATATTATTGATTTAAAATGGAAGAGGTGAATAGTGACTTTTAGTATTTAAATGATTGGTGGAGCTAAGCGGGATCGAACCGCTGACCTCTTGCATGCCATGCAAGCGCTCTCCCAGCTGAGCTATAGCCCCAATCGAAATGTTTTGTATTGTGCCACCTAACAGGGAATTAGATGGTGGAGCTAAGCGGGATCGAACCGCTGACCTCTTGCATGCCATGCAAGCGCTCTCCCAGCTGAGCTATAGCCCCAAACAAAATCTTTTGGACGGGATGCATCATATTCAAGCTAAGTTAGAGTGTCAATAAAATAATAGGGTTTTAGGTTTAATTGCTGAAATATAGAACATTTTGCAATCAGTTGAGTGGAGAAGGGAGGATGAATCAGAGAATTGGCCCCCAATAAATTGAGGGCCAATAATATTAAATTATTGAGCAGAAGCTTCACGTTCAGCGATAAACGCTAAGGCTTTCTCAATACGAGTGATAGAGCGAGCTTGACCGATAGCGTGAACGGTCACATCAAGGCCTGGAGACTGGCCAGCACCTGTCACAGCAACACGTAAAGGCATACCCACTTTACCCATACCCACTTCTAATTCAGCGGCAGTTGCTTCGATGGCTTGGTGAACATTTTCAGCCGTCCAATCAGTTATCGCAGCTAATTTATCTTTTACGACTTCTAAAGGCTGACGAGCAACTGGTCGCAAGTGTTTTTTCGCCGCATCAGCGTCAAATTCTTCGAAATCTTGGTAGAAATAGTGGCAAGATTCCGCCATTTCTTTCAATGTTTTACAACGTTCACCAAGTAATTTGATTAGATCAACTAATTGAGGCCCTGTGCTGGTATCAATATTCTGTTGTTCAATATGCCATGCAAGATAGGTTGCAACTTCTTCTGCTGGTAATGTATTGATATAGTGGTGGTTTAACCACTGCAGTTTTTCAGTATTAAATGCGCTTGCTGATTTACTGATAGCGTCGAGGCTGAAATATTCTTTCATTTCGTCAACAGTGAAAATCTCTTGGTCGCCATGAGACCAACCTAAACGCACAAGGTAGTTAAGAAGTGCTTGCGGCAAATAACCGTCATCACGATATTGCATAACACTAACCGCACCATGACGTTTTGATAGTTTTTTACCGTCATCACCTAGGATCATCGAAACGTGAGCATACACAGGTACTGGTGCCCCTAATGCTTTTAGAATGTTGATTTGGCGAGGCGTGTTGTTGATATGGTCTTCACCACGGATAACGTGGGTAATTTCCATATCCCAGTCATCAATAACCACACAGAAGTTGTAAGTTGGTGAACCATCAGTACGACGAATAATTAAATCGTCCAGCTCTTGGTTACTAAATTCAATTGGCCCACGAATTTTGTCGTCAAAAATAACAGAACCTTCTTGTGGGTTACGGAAACGAACAACGTGCGGCTCATCAGGTGTATGGTTGTGTGCATGGTCACGGCAGCAGCCATCATAACGAGGCTTTTCATTATTTGCCATTTGCTCTTCACGTAACGCCTCTAAGCGCTCTTTCGAACAATAACAACGATAAGCGGTACCCGCATCTAACATTTGGTCAATGACATCATTATAACGGTCAAAGCGTTTAGTTTGATAGTAAGGGCCTTCATCCCAATTTAAATTCAACCAGTTCATACCGTCCATAATGGCGTCGATAGCTTCCTGAGTTGAGCGTTCTAAGTCAGTATCTTCAATACGCAGGACAAATTCGCCCTGATTGTGGCGACTAAATAACCAGGAATACAGAGCGGTACGTGCACCACCAACGTGTAAATAGCCAGTTGGGCTTGGTGCAAAACGGGTTTTGATTTTACTCATCGAGATTGCCTTAATTGCAAAACATGTTTTTGAAGCGCTTATCTGTTTACTGTTTAGAAGACTAAAAACAGGCACAATTAACTTGATGGCGAGTTTGATGTTCTAAGCAGTGAAATGTCTAAGCATTGCTAAAATGTATATCTATTCTATCATCCTACAATGATTCCTCAATCAAGTTATCAGGATAGAAGACAAGAAATTAGTTTGTTTCGCCAAATTTGACATAAATAAATGCGCTTTAAAAATAGTTTCTGTTTTTTTCTTAAAAGAATAAAGAGAAAATGATAGGTAATTGATTAAAAAGGCAGCTTTTCTGGTGAATATTGAAACATCTTGATTATTTTTGCAACGAACGAAAAAAATCTATTGAAAAAGCGTTGACTCAGAACTCAGTATCCCTATAATGCACCTCCATCGACGACGGGGCGATTAGCTCAGTTGGTAGAGCACCTCCCTTACAAGGAGGGGGTCAGTGGTTCGAGCCCGCTATCGCCCACCACCGTTGACGATGAAAAATAAATAATTGGGCGATTAGCTCAGTTGGTAGAGCACCTCCCTTACAAGGAGGGGGTCAGTGGTTCGAGCCCGCTATCGCCCACCAATTATTTATTATAATGTAGTATAAGTCATGAAGTGGGCGATTAGCTCAGTTGGTAGAGCACCTCCCTTACAAGGAGGGGGTCAGTGGTTCGAGCCCGCTATCGCCCACCACTTCATCAGTTATTTGCATTGAAACACAATTTAGATGGGTCGTTAGCTCAGTCGGTAGAGCAGTTGACTTTTAATCAATTGGTCGCAGGTTCGAATCCTGCACGACCCACCATCTAAGCAGTAAAAAATCAGATCTTCCAAGATGGGTCGTTAGCTCAGTCGGTAGAGCAGTTGACTTTTAATCAATTGGTCGCAGGTTCGAATCCTGCACGACCCACCATCTCAAGCCATTCCTAAGCAAATAATCCAATTTAACAATCACCTAAGTAAACACTCAGTCGTTAAGCCATACCTCGACAAGCTGGTTGCAGGTTCAGCCCGTAGGGTAAATCCGAAGGATTTCAATCCTGCACGACCCACCATCTCAAGCCATTCCTAAGCAAATAATCCAATTTAACAATCACCTAAGTAAACACTCAGTCGTTAAGCCATACCTCGACAAGCTGGTTGCAGGTTCAGCCCGTAGGGTAAATCCGAAGGATTTCAATCCTGCACGACCCACCATCTCAAGCCATTCCTAAGCAAATAATCCAATTTAACAATCACCTAAGTAAACACTCAGTCGTTAAGCCATACCTCGACAAGCTGGTTGCAGGTTTAGCCCGCAGGGCAAATCCGAAGGATTTCAATCCTGCACGACCCACCATCTCAAGCCATTATCAAGCAAATAATCCAAACTAATACTTAGCTCAGTAAACACTTACTCACTAAATAATACACCTATTTTGTAAGTTGCATTTTCTAAGTAATATGATAAGAACTTAGAGAATTATCGGCTACACAGCCCGCCTAATATGTAAAATAATTCAAGATGTACTTTGAAAACCACTTAGTTTTTATGTCTATATTCTAATATGGCATTAGCAGGATATATTTTAAAATATAATGACGTCATTTAAGCATAAATGAATGGCTAATTACTCTTCCATAGAATGGACGAGTAATTATCATTTTTTATAAATAGCTTTCATTATATCGTAAATATAAAAATCTGTAATTTAGCTATAAATGCTTGAATTGTGTTTATTTTTAAAATTTTGTATTATCTTTCATCCTAAAAAAACAGAAACAAGTGGAATCAAAAACAGACTGTCGATGAAAGTTATTTTTCATAATTTTGTGATATTCATCTAGTAAAATGAATAATAAGCTTTCTTAACGTTATGGTTTTGTTATGTTTGGTACTTGTAGATAATAAATCCATTTCTTGCTACTTTAAAAATTTAGTAATTTACTAATTGTAACAGTTTAACTGGCTTTTTAACGTACTGATATTTTGTCGAATTAGAGAGTTTTAGAGATAAAATTGACTGTTTTTACCATTTTTTACATAAAAGTATCATTTATACTGGGTTTATCACTTTTCATCGAGTTTAATTGTATCAATAACATTAATATTGTTACAGTGTTAAATAATTCTATTTATTTCCTTTATTTTTAGGTTATGCATCGGCTATATAGGTCTTTTTTAGATGAATATTCCAAGAGTTTAGGCATATCCTCTGGGATATTACTATGCAGTGATACACATGTTGCGTGTAACTTTGTGATATTAAAGTATTATTTTGATTTTAATACGGAAATGTATAGCGTGAAATACTTTGTTACATAGTTGCAATGTCAATTTAGGACTAGTTGAAACTAATTATAAGGGTAGTATATCATTCTGTTAGATATATGCTGAATCGTCTGTAGCATTATCAATGTTATACACATAAATATAAAAAATAAAATATGTAGATAATTATCTGCTAATTTTTATTTCCTTAAATATAAATTGAAGCGAGAATGTTTATGAACACGAAATATCCTGTCGCTTGTGCAGTTGGACAAAAAATAAAAGCCCTTAGAAGAGCTCAAGGCTTTACTGTTTTTCAGTTAGCTAAAGAGATAGATATAAGTGAACAGCAGCTATTTCGTTACGAGCGTGGTGTGAATCGTATCGATATAGATTGTCTAGTTCGAGTATTAAAAGTTTTAGACGTTAACATGGGTGAGTTTTTTAGTGAAGTCCTGCAAGAGGATACTCAAGTAGATGAGAACACGGGTAATAAGGGGTTTGAAAGCTCTGCATATACTCTGGTGTAACTAAATATCTATATTGTTTTAGAATGAAACGTAATTCGCTTTAATTCTTAATTGTTTCAATTAGGAACATAAATTAAATATACCTGCTATTTATAGCTTAAAATGACAATAGCTGTTTTTATCTTATGTTTCATTAAAGAACAAATAAAAGCCCGAAAGGGCTTTTATTTTTGTATCTTAAAATAATTATTACTTAAGATTTTACTCAATATCTAAGAAAAATATTGGGTAAGATATTTATGCTCCGTTAACCTTCCTGCTCTTTGATTGGCTCTAATATTACGGTTACGATACGTGTGCCTATCATCTCTCCAATTCTTAATTGCAGTTGATCTAATTTTATGATGGTATCTTGCAAAGGTTCCGATATAGAAGCGTAAATAAATTGGTTAAGAGTCCTTTCATCACTATTATCAATTTGGATACCATAAGATGAGTAGATCTCATTTAATCGAGTCGTTCCTTTTAGACTTAGCCCTGTATCGGGAAGTTCAATAGGAGTGTGTTCAGAGATGTTTTTTTCTGAAAAAAGGCGTTCAAGAAAAATACGATTTTCAGGTTTAAGAACAACGAATAAATGGTCTTCAGCATGAAAGGTAGTTGAACCCCTTGGAGGTAAAACACTTTTTTCACGCGTGATCATTGCAATGACAGTTTGGTCAGGTAATGCAAGCTGCGATAATCGGCGACCCACTGCAGAGCAATCCTCTCCTAATGTATATTCCACTAAATCTGCGTCTATTTGTTCTACTGCGGTAATATCTAAAGTGGCCGCAGGGATCAATGGAGGTGGCTGCATTAAATTTAATTTACGTGCAACGTAAGGCAAGGTTGAGCCTTGTAAGGTTGCTGAAATTAATACCACAAAGAAAACCACGTCAAAAATTAAATGGGCATTAGGTAGCCCGTAGATAAACGGGAAAATAGCAAGAATAATAGGAACAGAGCCACGTAACCCTACCCAAGAAATTAATGTTATTTCAGGTTTAGGGAAACCAAATAATTTTAGAACAGGAATTACAGCCAATGGCCTCGCGATAAACGTTAAGACCAGAGCAATAATTAAGCCTTCAAGCCAGACTTCAATAAGAGAACTTGGGTTGACAAGTAACCCTAGCATAACGAACATGATAATTTGGCTTAGCCATGCTAATCCATCATGGAACAAAAATGTATTGCGTTGAAAAACAAACCGATGATTACCAATCACAACACCAGTGACAAAAATAGATAAAAACCCACTGCCTTCTAAATTACTGGCGAGACCGAAAGATAGTAGTCCACATGCAGCGACAAGCACAGGATACAAACCAGTAGCTAATAGCTTAATCTTATTGATAATTTTGACTGAAACCCAGCCAACGCTCAAGCCAACAACAGTACCTATTCCCATTTGGCTAAAAAACAGCAGAATTAATTCACTACCTGAAGCTTGTGGGTTCATTAAAAGTTGTAATAAACCAACAGTTAAAAATATGGCCGTAGGGTCATTTGTTGCACTTTCTATTTCTAAAGTGGATTGCAATCGTTCATTTAAATAGATCCCCGCGTTGCGTAGTAAGGAAAAAACGGCGGCGGCATCGGTAGAACCTACTATAGCGCCAAGTAATAGCCCTTCAAGCAGAGGAACGCCGAGAATATAGGCAGCAGCGAGACCTGTCACACCTGCGGTGACAAGAACGCCTAATGTTGCTAGTGTAAAAGATGGTTTCCAAACTAGACGAATTGATTTTACTGATGTTTGTAGACCCCCATCAAATAAAATTAAAGCAAGGGCGAGAGAACCAACGGCATAGGAAACATTCACGTTATCAAATGTAATCTTACCTATCCCGTCTTCGCCTGCTAACATGCCAATAAACAAAAACATGACTAGCATAGGTAAACCGAGCCTAGCAGACAATTTGCTAGAGAAAATTCCCAAAAGAATGAGTATAGAAATCAATAAAATGAGTTGTTCAATAGTTGGCATAATCAGTTTAATCTGTAAGTGAATAAAACGCTGACGATGCATCGTAAAGCGCGCGTAGAAAGCAAAAAACGAAAAAACAGCAAGACGACTAAATATACATAGAGAATAGATTATTTTAGCGAAAAGCTGATAATATCCATTAAAAAGTATATCTACATGATTATAATATAAATAAATTTAAATAATTTGATTATTTATCGCATTTTTTATTATTAAAGTGAGTTAAATCACGTAAAAAAACGATAAATTTGAATAAGTAGGCACCGTAGTCCACTTTATTTTTAATTTTTTAATTAAAGGTAATTTTGAAATGGGGGACATAAGCATTGAGGGGGAAAATAGGCACTTATAAAGTAAGGTAAAAGAGAGAAGGCCGAATATTCTTTCGACCTTCACCATCTAATTAATGGTAGCGCGCTTTTTTAGCTAAATAGTCACCAATAAATTGCATGCCTTGTACTATAATTACCAATGTAACAACGGTAATAGCCATTGCGACATTATCAAAACGTTGGTAGCCGTAGTTTAGAGCTAAGTCACCAACGCCACCACCACCAACGGCTCCTGCCATCGCGGTTGCACCGACTAAAGTAATACTTGCAGCGGTTAAACTTAAAATTAATGATGACTTTGCTTCTGGTAAAATAAAATGCCAAACAATTTGCCAATTAGTCGCTCCCATAGAATCAGCCGCTTCAATAATACCCGAATGTACACTGAGTAATGAATTTTCAACTAAGCGTGCGGTATAGGGCGCAATAAAAATGACTAATGGCACTATTGCTGCAGTTGTTCCTATTGAAGTTCCCACCATAAAGCGTGTGAGAGGGATCATAGCAACTAATAAGATGATAAAAGGCAGTGAGCGAATAATATTAATAATCGGGTTCACTATACGATAAATACATTTATTTTCCCAAATACCGTCTGGTCTCGTTACAACAAGTACGATACCTAATAAGATCCCAAATATAGAACCTAATACGAGCGCAACGCTAACCATCGTAAAAGTTTCTGACATCGCTAATAAAAACTGTTTAGTTGTTAAAGCGGTTTCGAATAATTGTGTCATAGTGCCCCCTTATTAACTGCAACTCCACGTTGGCGAAGAAAAGAAACTGCATCTTCAATTTTTTCTTTATCACCAATAAATTGGACAAACATACTGCCTAGCACGACACCACTAATTTCTTTCATATTGGCAAACAAAATATTTATTTTGACAATTTCTTTCAGTATTAACTCATTAACAACAGGTTGTTGCGCAGAGGACCCTAAAAATTCAAGACGATAAACATCTTGTTGGTGTTCTAAATTATGTAGAACGCGTTCTGGAATTTCTTCATTTAACACTGTTCCTACAAATTTTCTGGTTGTGTCTTGATGTGGATTTGCAAAAATATCAAGTACAGTTCCCTCTTCGACAATTTTTCCTGATTCCATAACGGCTACACGGTTACAGATTTCTTCAATGACTTCCATTTCATGAGTTACGAGCAAGATAGTAATATTTTGCTCTTGATTGATTTTTTTTAATAATTGCAAAATTGAGCGAGTTGTTTGCGGGTCAAGGGCTGAAGTGGCTTCATCACATAACAAAATTTGTGGGTTATTGATCAAAGCACGAGCAATACCAACACGCTGCTTTTGCCCACCGGATAGCTGCCCAGGGTATTGGTGTTTTTTATCGCTAAGTTCGACATATTCAAGAATGCTATCAACTCGCCGAGTGATTTCTTGTTTATCGACACCTGAAAGTAATAAAGGCATCGCAATATTTTGAGCAACAGTTTTAGTTTCTAGCAAATTGAAATGCTGGAAAATCATACCAATGCTTTTTTTATGTGAACGAGTTTCTGCAGGGGTATGTTCAGCAATATTTTGGCCATTAATAATAACTGCCCCACTGGTTGGTTTTTCTAATTGATTCACTAAGCGGATAAGTGAACTTTTACCCGCTCCGCTATAACCAATAAATCCAAAGATATCACCTTTATTGATATGCAAATTAATGTCTTGCAATGCAACTAAAGACTGCCCATCTTTTTCATAGACTTTTTGAATATTTTGAAAGGTAATCATAATTTACTCTACATTATCAGTTAATTGCACGCGTTCTGAAGGTGGTGCAGCGGGTTGCCACTCATCACCTAATAATTCAGCTTCTTGGCTATTTTTGACTTGCTCAAGGTGTTGTTCTTGATGACTCAAGTACAATTGAGCTGCAATATGGTCAGCCAATCGTTCTGCCCCAACATTAGTTCCGGGGATTAACCCTATAACAGGCCCCATACTGAGCGATGCACTTAAGTTAAAACAATATAACTGATTGATTTTTAGTGTGTCTTGCTTGTGTTTCGCTTGAAATTCAAAGTGATTACCTAAATAAGGATGTGAAGCTAACTCTGTATTTTCTTCATGAATGGATGGCGTGTATGCATCTCCCCATGTTTTAACTAGCGGTGATAACCGATGAAAGGCGCTGTGCTTGGCCCAATTAATCCGATAACCAGTTGCCAAGATCAAATAATCTAATATAAATTTACCTGTCGTTGTCGTGACATGTAACTTTTTGTTTTTTAATTCAATAAATTTAACTTGAGTATTGAAATTGAAATAAGCATTCTCATGACGAGATACTCTTAGTGTGCTTCCGTGGGGCGCTGGTGTTTTGGCTTTGGCTACATAGTCCGTGTAATGCCATTTTTGAGCATCGGTAAAATAGGCATATGCATTGGTAAAACCTGCGCTTCCAGCAACTTTCCCTCGGTTTACACGAGGCATATCGCTAGCACGAATTAAAATTTCAACCGAATTAGCACCATTTTCTAATGCCGTTGCTGAACTATCCATAGCACCTGCACTATAGCCAACAACACCAATGTCTAAACCTTTAAAGCGACGATAGTCAGTACCTGCATATGAATGTTCCCAATAATTCGTTGGGATGTCATTCATAAAGCTAGGGATATTAGCTTCACTAAAAGACTCCATACCAGTCGCTAAAATTACATGTTGCGCTTGATAACTGACCGTTCCTTCTGGGGTATCAAAAATTAATTCACGGTAGTTATCATTTAATTGCACATCCACTAACCGATATTGATTAAGCACATAGGGTTCTGTCATGGTTTTATACCATTGCAGATATTCTCCCCACTGCAAACGTGGAATTTTATCGAGTTCATCCCATTTTTGAATGCCAAACTGGGCTTTAAACCAAGCTTGAAAAGTTAAAGAGGGGGATGCAAGCGCAGGGCCAACCACATGTTTTGGGGAACGCAATGTTTCCATTAATGCAGGGCTTTGCCATGGGCCTTCTTTGCCAGCAGGGGCTTGGTCGAAAACAATTGCATTGATACCACGTAATTTCAGAGCGAATGCGGCTGTAATACCTGACATACCCGCACCAATGATAGCGACATCAATAATTTGGTTTTCAGGGTTATTTTTTGATAATGACCAAGACGTTATTGGTAAATTTAAATACTGCAAATCTTGTTTTATTTGCGCTTCTAATGCCTCTAAACCCATAATCAGTTCCATTGAATTACTCCTTATCCTCTACTATTTCAAAGGGCTCACCCAGTGATAACATTAAGCGGTTCGCCCATGAAAAGAAGGCCGTTGATTGAACTAAATCAAGTAATTCAAGTTCAGATAAACCCAAGTTTTGTAACTCTTCAATTTGTGATGGTGTGGCTTGGATGGGGGTTGCAGATAAAGAGGCGACTAAATCTGTGATGGCTAGGAGTCTGTCATCAAAACCTTCAGCAAGTACTGAACCCGTCGCAGTTGCTAGTAATTTATCAACATCAGCACGTCGTTCTTTTGCATACTGACTGGCTTTTCTAGCATGTACAGAAGCGCAGTATATGCAGCCATTAACTTTACTCGTTACCGCCGCAGCAAATTCACGTTCCCAGCGGGGTAACCCTTCTGAGGTATAAAACACGCCTCGGTCAACTAAAGTTCGTAATTCTAAAATTTTGCTTTGATGTGCGAGTAGTAAAAAATATTCAGAGTTTAATTGGCCAAATTTTTTCATAACCTGAGCTTCTTCAACAGACAATGTCTTCGCATCCCTTGCTGAAATCCAAGCTTCCCATCCTAAGTTATCTTGTGTAAAAGAGGTTGGAGAAGAGTTCCCTTTTCGGGTTAATAGTTGATGGTTCCATTTACCAGCCACAACTTTGGACGAATTACTTGTAAGGCTGCTATTATCTGTCAGTAAAAGGATCCCTTCGATTAGCCGAGCTTGATAGGTGACATAAGTTATTAATTGGGCAAGTAAAATGATGTCACTCTCTTGCCAACCTTGTTCAGTTAATGCAGCAATTAATTGGTAATGGGTGTCTTTAGGTGATTGCGTTAAAATTTGCAGATATTCTTTTGCTGTGGAAAGTGGTTGGGTAAGAGGTTCATCAGGAATTGAGTCTATTAATTGCAAATAAAATTCAGCGAGACGGGGACTTCCCGTTATTTTCGCGACTTCATGAGCAAAATAATATTTCACATCATTTGTGAGAAGTGTCGATGGCGTAGAAAAAATAGCTTCAAATACGGCTTGAGTATTTTCAGTCGCGACTGAGCGTTCATGGCGAATTTTAGCTAGATTGGAATCTGGTGTTAAATTAGTTAAATAATTAATTACATCATTATAGGAAATAGTCATAAAGCAACTCACTTTTTTTAAACGTTTTTATCTCCTTCATTACATATCAATCACATCACTAATCGAACGATCTATTTGTTATATATTTATAACCAAAAAGAATTACAAGTGACTCTTATATTACTTTTGTATTAAGTTATAACGATATAGTCTAAGTTGTGCTCTTTAATTATGATTATACTGCCCAAAATATCTTTACAGGGTTGTTACATATGTTAAAACAAAAAATAATAGGTTTATCTTTAATTACTACTGCTTTAGTTGTGTTGGCAGGGTGTGGCGATAATAGTGAAAAAGATAATCCTAATAAAAAACAAATTACAATAGGCTTTGGTGTTGGCAATTATATTGACCAAGTGGATAAAGGTATTGTACCGATTTTAGAAAAAAAAGGTTATACCGTTAATTTGCGCCAATTTTCACAGAATAGGCAAATAAATCCTGCTTTTGAAGAAGGTTCTATTGATGCTTCTGTAAATCAAAGCCGTGCCTATATGGAGGCTTATAACAAAAAAAATAATATTAACATGGTGGCATTGACAGACTCACCGAGTGCGCCTCAAAGCCTGCGGTCAAATAAACATAAAACGCTGGATGATGTGAAAGATGGTATGATTGTTGCATTATCTAATGACCCCGTTAATGCAGAGCGTGGCGCTAGGATCCTGGAAAAGTTAGGTTGGATTACAATTAAGCCTGATGTGAGTACATTAAGTTTTAGTGTTAATGATATCTCCCCAAATGAATATAACTTAGATATTCGAGAAACCGATGCGGCTCAAGGGTTGCGATTATTAGATGATGTTGATTTTGTCGTTGTGAATGGTAACTATGTGGCAAGTGCCGGCCAACGTATTGCAGATGGTTTAGTTGTAGAAAACTCACCGCTAGAGCATCGCGTTATTGTGACTGTCATGCAAAAAGACCTAGATGCTCAGTGGGCAAAAGATTTGAAAGAAGCTTTTGAATCTAAAGAGTATGCAGATTATATTCGTTCTCAGCGTATTTATGATGGTTTTATTGAACCTGACAGCTGGAACAAATACCCTAAATAAAATCCTAGTCTATTTTTTTATTATTAATATTATGTTAACCACTAATTTTTATTAATTAGTGGTTTTTTGCGATAAAAGATAAATATCTTACTGATTTAATATGAAAAAGATTCGTGTTGAATTTGTAGACAACAGGATGTTTTTTCGTTATTTAATAGGTTAGGAAAGGCATTATAAAAATAGTCTGTAGATAATTTTATTTAGAAAATAGAACTGACAGGGGAAAATATGAGCAATGAATTAATTGATGCATTTAATGTAATAAAATCTAAAAAATGGGTTGATTTGACACATAGCTTCGATAAAGACTCACCGCATTTTTTTATGTTTGACTCTGCTGAGTTTAAAACATTATTTGGCTATCCAGAAGGTTTCTTTGCACAGCAATTTACATTTCCAGGACAATATGGCACCCATATTGATGCTCCCTGTCATTTCGTTGAAGGGAAACGTTATTTACATGAGCTTGAATTAAAAGAACTTGTTCTGCCATTGATTGTTATTGACCAGTCTGAAAGGGCAAAAGAAGATCCTAATTTTGCATTTTCTCTTGATGATGTCCTTAATTTTGAAGCGAAAAATGGCCGAATTGAATCAGGGAGTTTTGTTGCATTACGTACTGACTGGAGTAAACGTTGGCCATCACAAGAGCTGATGGATAATAAAGATGACGAGGGCAATAACCAAATACCGGGTTGGGGAATGGATGCACTTAAATTTTTATTTGAAGAACGCGGAATAAAAGCGATTGGCCATGAAACATTTGATACTGATGCAGCAAAAGATTTTCGAAAAAATAATGCGTTACTTGGTGAGTATTATGTATTAGAACAAGATACATACCAAGTTGAATTACTTGCTAATTTGGACCAAGTCCCCACGCGTGGTGCTGTAATTTTTAATATTGTTGCTAAACCAAACAATGCTAGTGGTTTTCCTGTTCGTTCTTTTGCAATACTGCCATAGGATTTATAATTATAGCCAATCTGCTTATGTAATAGCAGATTGGCTAAAAAGCCTATAAAGCAAATAAAATCCATGCAGCAGCTAATAACATGCACAATAGTGCTACAACTCCCCCTGATTTAGAAAACTCACCAAAAGAAATTTTCACGCCATATGCCGCTGATTGTTCGACCACAATAATGCCAGCAAGACTACCGAAAACCAGTAAGTTGCTTGAAAAACCAGAACCCAAAACGAGAGCTGCGCCTAACGAATCGGCATTACCTTCAGGTGTTAAGAAGGGAACGAGTAACATGACTGAAGGGTTGTTTCCAACGATAGTACTTAGAACACCAGTAACTAAAAATAGGGCTAATGGATTGTTGAGATCCACACCATAGCTTCGCAAATCAGTTAATAATTGCTGAGGAAGACCTGTGGCGGCAAAAGCGGCATTGACGACAAATAATCCCATGATGAGTAATAAAAGATTGCCATCGACGAGTTTAAGCATATCACTCGAGGCAATGGATCTATTTAATAATAAAAATCCAGCAGCCGTTAACGCTATAAGTTCTTTAGGAATATCTGTCACAATAAAGGTAATGATAACTGCGAAAGTAATAACGCCAGCTTTTGCTGTTTCCCATACATTTAATGTTTCTTGGGTGGTTTTAGGGGGCGTTGCTAATGTATTTTCTTTAGTCAAATACCAACGATTACGATATAACCAAACAAGTACCAACCATGTTAATGGTAAGGAAAGCAGGGCTGGTATTGCAGACGCCTGTAATAAGCCAACAAACGAGATATCGAGTCCTTGCGCTGCGATCATATTCTGTGGGCTACCAATTAATGAGCCCGCCGCTCCGTTATTAGCTGCGAAACAAAAGCCAAGCAAAAAAGGAATTGGGTTTAAACCGCGAGATAAACTAATTGATACTAATAATGGTGTCATGGCGACAACAACAACATCATTCGTGAGCAATGCAGAAAGAAAGCCGCCGACAAGAATTAAAACAGCCAGTAATATTGGTGGTGAAACTTTTAGCATCGCCACCCGGTTTGCGGTCCAGCTATAAAAACCAGAAACAACAAAAGAAGCAGAAACGACCATAAGCCCAAATAACATACCAATAGTTCGGTAATCAATAGCATTCCATGCATGGGGAGGGGTAATACTATCGATAGCCATCATAGCTAAGGCACCAATAACCGCAGCGCCAGTTCTATCAACTTTGAAGCCAGGTAGCTTACCAAAGCCCATCGCAATATAAACCAAAAGAAAAACAATAACGGTTAACGTCATGATGTTCACATTTTAATTAAGAAAATTAGAGGTAATTTATCGGTGAACACCTGACGAAGCAAGGCTAAATAATGTATTGATAATAATGCGTTGCTGTTGATTCTATTTAAGACTATCTCAAAAAGACAGTGGCTATAATGAAATAGAAAATACGTTTAGTAATTTTATTACAAAATTGAGAAATGATCTGTGCAGATGAAAAAATGTTGGCAGTTCACTGGGTAGAAAAAGATAAATAGAAAATAAATTGTGATTATTGTCACTAATTTAAGATAAATTGCGATTTTTATTTTGTGATTTAAATCACGAAAAATAGTTTTTTAGTGCAAAAAAAGAGCAATGTAATTTAGTGACACGATTTTTTTGTGATCTTTGTCAATATAAAGATGGGGTAAGTAGGGGTTGGATGGTGATGATGGTCACAAAAAGGCCCGCGTGGTGCGAATCTGATCAAGCTCATGCTAGAGTGAATGTGTTGAAAAAATCACAGACGTTATTTGGCGATAACGTTACAACTTTATCATTTTCGTACCACGGGGTTCTGTCATGGTAACATCAAATATCAAATTAAAGGTACAGAATTTTGGGCGTTTCCTCAGTAATATGGTTATGCCTAATATCGGTGCCTTTATCGCTTGGGGATTAATAACGGCGTTATTCATCCCAACTGGCTGGTGGCCTAATGAGACATTAGCTCAACTTGTTGGCCCTATGATCACTTATTTATTACCACTATTAATCGGTTATACTGGTGGCCGTTTAGTTGGTGGAGAGCGGGGCGGAATAGTCGGCGCAATAACAACAATGGGGGTAATTGTTGGTGCTGACATGCCAATGTTTATGGGGGCAATGATTGCTGGCCCATTAGGCGGATATGCAATAAAACGTTTTGATTTGTGGATAGAAGGCAAAGTTAAAACAGGTTTTGAAATGTTGGTGAATAATTTTTCCTCCGGCATTATCGGCATGTTATTAGCCATTTTGGCTTATTTAGCTATTGGGCCTCTTGTTGCAGGGCTATCCAAAATATTGGCAGCAGGCGTGAATGTGATGGTGGAGAATAATTTACTTCCACTCACGTCTATTTTTGTTGAGCCCGCCAAGATATTATTTCTAAATAACGCGATTAACCACGGTATTTTCTCACCCTTAGGTATTCAACAAGCGACTGAAACTGGCGCATCTATTTTCTTTCTTATTGAAGCCAACCCTGGACCGGGTTTAGGTGTTTTACTTGCTTACATGTTTTTTGGTAAAGGAAATGCGAAGCAATCTGCACCAGGAGCCGCAATTATTCACTTTTTTGGTGGGATACATGAGATTTATTTCCCCTATGTCTTAATGAATCCTCGGTTAATTCTTGCAGTTATTCTGGGTGGGATGACAGGAGTGTTTGTTATGAACCTTTTTCATGCTGGGTTAGTCTCTCCTGCATCACCGGGTTCAATATTTGCAGTTCTGTTGATGACGCCTAAGTCATCATTGGTCGGTGTGATTTTATCAGTCACCAGTGCGACGTTAGTTTCCTTTATTGTTTCCGCGATTTTATTAAAGAAAACTCGCATAGGTGATGATGATGAGCTCGAAAATGCTACGAAAAAAATGCGTAATATGAAATCGCAATCAAAATCATCGGCAGCAGTAGAAATCAATCAAAATACCTCTGTTAATTTAGCCGAAGTACGCAACATTATTGTAGCTTGTGATGCAGGAATGGGTTCTAGTGCCATGGGAGCAGGAGTATTAGCTAAAAAGGTGCGTGATGCGGGCTTATTAGGAATTTCTGTTTCGAACATGGCAATTAACGACCTGCCGGATAACGTTGATATTGTGATAACGCATAAAGATTTAACACAAAGAGCGAAAACATTTGCACCAAATGCAATGCATATATCGTTGACTAATTTCCTAGATAGCCAAACGTATAATGATCTTGTAACAAACTTAATAGCTAAAAAAAATCCTAAAGCAGCAAATGATGGACGACTGATTAAACAAACGATTATTGCAGCAAATGATGAATCCTATGAAATGGAAGATCATGATGATGCGATATTTACATTGAGTGCAAAGCATATTCATTTAAACCTATCTGCACAGAATAAAATGCAAGCCATTCAATTTGCGGGGCAAAAATTAGTTGAGGGTGGCTATGTTGAGCCTGACTATATTGAGGCGATGTTAGCTCGCGAAAAACTGACTTCAACCTATCTAGGTGAATCTATTGCTGTTCCTCATGGCACCATAGAAGCAAAAGATCGAGTATTAAAAACCGGCATTGTTGTTTGCCAATACCCTGAAGGCGTACAATTTGGTGAAGAACCTGATGAAATTGCCCGCTTAGTTATTGGTATTGCAGCACAAAATAATGAGCACATTGAAGTTATCACACGAATTACTTCCGCTTTAGATGAAGATGGGGTTATTGAGCGTTTATGTGAAACCCAAGATGTTCAGGAAGTACTCGAAATTTTAGCGTCTCAAAGTGCAGCATGAGGAGAATAATAATGAAAGTCATTCATTTTGGTGCAGGAAATATAGGCCGCGGTTTTATTGGTAAATTATTAGCAGATGCAAATTCACAAGTAACTTTTACTGATGTCAATCAGCCATTAATTGACCAATTAGCACATCAACAATCTTATAATGTTCATGTTGTTGGTCAGGAAAATCGTATTGAGAAAGTCCAACACATTCACGCTGTTAATAGTAATGACCCTAAAACGATAGAGTTTATTGCAACAGCAGATATGCTTACAACAGCAGTCGGGCCACAGGTGCTGGAAAAAATTGCCTCAACGATAGCTAAAGGCATTATTCATAGAAAATCGTTGGGAAATAACCAGCCGCTCAATATTATTGCATGTGAAAATATGGTAAGAGGAACTAGCCAACTAAAGCAACATGTATTGGCTCAATTGCCTGAAGAGTTGCATCAATGGGTTGAGCAGCATATTGGCTTTGTAGACTCCGCAGTTGACCGTATTGTTCCTCCAATGGATGCAGCGAATGATGACCCGCTTGACGTTACTGTCGAATCCTTTAGTGAGTGGATTGTTGATCAGACACAATTTGTTGGTGATATTCCTATTATCAATGGAATGGAATTAACGGATAACCTAATGGCATTTGTTGAACGCAAACTATTTACGTTAAATACAGGCCATGCGATGACAGCGTATTTGGGACAATTATATGGATACCAAACAATTAGTGAGTCAATTGGGGATTTGAGGATCCATACTGTTGTTAAATCGGCTATGCAAGAAAGTGGACAAGTTTTAATTCAACGTTATGGCTTTGATTCACAAATACATAATCAATACATAGATAAAATACTAAGTCGCTTTGCAAACCCATATTTAAAAGATGATGTTAGTCGAGTAGGGCGACAGCCTATGAGAAAGTTAAGTTCTAATGATCGCTTAATTAAGCCGTTGTTAGGCACATTTGAATACCAATTACCAAATGAAAATCTGATCATAGGAATTGCTGCCGCATTGCATTTCAGATGTGAAGCTGATCCTCAAGCAAATGAAATGGCAAAGTTAATTGCTGACAAAGGTATATATCAAGCGGTTGTTGAGCTTTGTGGGTTAGAGCAATATCCCGAGGTTGTTGATAGAATCTATTCCCAATACCAGTTATTGATATTGAGTAACAAGTAATATTACGGATAATAGATTGATTAATTGAGGTTCAGTCACTTTATGGCTATCTACAGTATGATAGTAAGTAGTATAGCTATAAAGTGATAAAAGAAGCTAATATGGAAAATAAACAAAACATTGAAAATCAGATTCTTGAGCGGTTAAATCAACGGCCGGAAGTAAATTTATTTGTTCAAGAGGTCGTTCTTTTAATTTCACAAGCTATTGATAAATTAATGTTAAAAGTTTTTAGAAAGGATGATTATGCGGTAAAATATGCAGTTGAACCACTTTTAACTGGAAATGGGCCATTAGGAGAATTATCGGTTCGTTTGAAACTTCTATTTGCATTAGGGGCGATTTCTCGTGAAACCTATGAAGATATAGAATTATTTCTTGCTTTGAATGAATCGTTATCAGCAGAAAATTTAAATATAAATTTTACGGATGATGAAATTTTAGGCAGTGTTAAAATGCTTCATTGTATGGAACCTTTACCAGAAATGATGAGATTCAATCAACCAGAGGATCTTGTCGATAACCAATTAATTGAATTGCAAAAACACCGTTTTCAACAAATGATAAAATCATCGTTAGTATTATCTGTAACTGCTTTAATTACCCAAATTATAGAAACCGATGTATTTTAAAATTGTAAACTCAATTCTCTGATATTTTATTGTTTACTTATCAAAGTAAATATGTATGAAATAATGCTTTATTATCCGACTATCAATAGAATATAGAATGAATATTATTGTTGCACATGAAATCACCACTGAAGATAAAGAAGAACTACTTGCAGGGTTACGTAGTTTTAATATCCAATATTTGAATGCAGAACGTTTTAGTGAGTTAGGCGTTTATTTTTAAAATGACTCTGGTGTTATGCTTGGTGGATTACTGGCTTCTGTAAAGGCAAATTGGCTTTGTATCGATTTTTTATGGGTAAGTGAGGACGCCAGAAAAATGGGGTTAGGCAGTAAATTGATGTATACCGCTGAACGAGAAGCAATAAAATTAGGGTGTATTCATAGTTTAGTCGATACATTCAGTTTTCAAGCCTTACCCTTTTATGAAAAATTAGGATATGTAAAACAAATGTCCTTGCCTGATTTCCCAGAGACAGGCATGGAAAGGCATTATCTCACTAAAACTGAATTATCATAATCATATTTACTGCATTTAATCTGCTGTAAGTTGACATTGTTGTTATCATTTAAATTTATTTTGTGCGGCTAGCATTTGATACACGAAGAGAAGATATGAAAGTTTGTATTATAGGAACATCTGGAGCAGGGAAGACGACGTTATCTGCCAAGTTATCTGATGAATTTAACACGCCCGTGTATGGTTATGATGAGATTTATTGGGATAAAACTCAGCAGGAATATATCAAAAATCCTCAACCTATTATTAACGCCTTAGTTTCAGCGATAACGTCTAAAACGGAATGGATAGTTGAAGGTGCTTACGATAGGCGTTTAATACCATTTTTTAACGATTGTACGCTGATTATTCGCTTAATTATACCTTATCGTATTTGTGTCTTTAGAATTGTAAAACGATACCTTTCATCGAAATTTACAACAATGGGGCCTAAAGAAACTCTTTTTAATATGATTGAGCTGCTACGCTTTACAAAGCAATTTGATAAGAGACTTGATGATTTCTTTGCTAAAAATCCTTTATTTGCATCTAAAGTTATCATCATAGATAACTCCGAACAATGTATTGATACGATAAAAAAACATTTAGAGAAAATAAAATAAATAGAGTTGGTTTACTACCAAGCACCTACCTTTATAACTAATCTTTGCGATAATTTTATTTAAGATGATTAAGTTTGGGTTACTACCAACCGAGGCTTATGCGAACACAGCTTTTGCGTCTATGGTACTTCTTATTTTCTTAATGTTTAGATATTGTTTAATTGCTGATCTGAACTTACAAACTTATATAGGTCTAAAACTTAATATAAGTGTAAATATGAGGTATGACATGAGGCTGTTTATAATAGTTTTTGCAGTAATGCTTTCCGCTTGTGCATCTTCTGGGCATGAGTTAAGTAAAGAAAATCCTAAAGATGCCCCTTACGTTGATAGCACATTAAACAGTATTAAAGCTGGTCAGAATATTCAAATAGAGCGGAAAATGCGACGAGGATATTAATCTAGCAATAGAATAATTAATAATAAATTAGGAAGTTTGCCTATGAAGTGCCTTCTACTAATCGTTGGGTAACTAATTACAGGGAGGCATTTCATCGTTATAAATTTTTCTTTTTGGCGATTTAGTATTTTAAAAGCCAAGACATAGGGCCGTTGTTGACATATGAAGATACAAACCTTAAGTATCGGTTAATTCGTATGCTTTTTTGTATCTTGCTGTTTCGATTTGGTTTGTATTTCGCTTTATAGGGGGGATTGAGTATGAGTAGTAGACATGATTGGCTTGATGAGATTTTTATTTAGGTGGGAATAGCTGGGTTTAGCTTGCTGTGGTGTCCCCTGCAGGAATCGAACCTGCAACTAGCCCTTAGGAGGGGCTCGTTATATCCATTTAACTAAGGGGACTTTTGGAGTCGTAATTACGACAGCGAAGGCATTTTACTGTTCAGGTCTAATTGAATCAAGTTGTTACGGGCAAATAATCCAATTTATCTTCTATAAATATTTTTTTGACTATTTTTCACTCGAAAATAGGGTGATTATCATTTCCATAATTGAGGGAAGTGAGTATTTCTGCTTTGTACTAATTGTTCAATTTTCTTATAATAAGAATATGATTAAATGGCGTATAATTAGTCCTTAAGGGAATTAAATAACTCAAAAGGATTAACATAATTCTTTTTTTAGCCTTACTATAAGCAAAACAGTTATTACAGTGGAAAGTACCGTAGTGGAACGGTGCAGGGAATGGAGAAATGTTATGAAGTTTCGCATGACGGGCGTTTTTCTGGCAGGGGTGCTAATTGCAGGTTGTGCAAGTAGCATTGACCCAGAAACACATGAGCGTTCAGACCCCTTAGAAGGGTTCAATCGAGCAATGTTTAATTTCAACTATAACGTCCTCGACCCTTATGTATTAAGACCAGTCGCTGTTGCTTGGAATGATTATGTCCCGATGCCTGCCCGTAATGGATTAACCAATTTTTTTGTTAACCTTGAAGAACCTGCAAGTATGTTGAATAGCTTTTTGCGGGGTGAAGTCACTCAAGGTTTCAAACATTTTAACCGCTTTTTCCTTAATACCGTCTTTGGTATGGGGGGACTCATTGATGTTGCATCAATGGCTAATCCTCAGCTAGTTAAAGAAGAACCTAAACGCTTTGGTAATACATTGGGTTATTACGATGTGGGCTATGGTCCTTATGTGGTGTTACCGGGGTATGGCAGTGCAACACCGAGGGAACAAGGGGGGGACTTAGTTGATGATTTATATCCAATGCTAAGTTATCTCACATTTTGGATGTCAGCAGGTAAGTGGGCACTAGAAGGGATTGAAACCCGAGCAAGGTTATTAGATTCAGATGGATTATTGAAGAACTCTTCAGACCCGTATTTAATGATGCGAGAAGCTTATTTTCAACGTAATGATTTCTTATCAAGTGGTGGTGCGTTAAAAGCCATGGAAAACCCAAATGCAGCAGCAATTGAAGACCAGCTTGATTCGATAGATTAGTAAATTGAATTGTTTTGGAAGGTTTATCACTCTCTTGTATACGAATGATACTAGAGAGTGATAAATAAAAAGCTAATCATTGTCTCGCTTTCCTCGTTGAGAGATGGTGTCAATTAAGGCTATTACCCCTAATACACCAATAAAACCGACAGTAAACAGTGTTCCCATAAAGCCTCCTAAGTTTTAGTCATTGTTGCCTCTTTTACATGCCTTTCGGCTTTAGCCAATAATAGAATATAGCGTGATTAATACAGTTTGATGAAAAAGCCATACATATTAGTGGATATCATCAGTATAAAATATGCTATTAGGTTGTACTTGCAAATAAGAACATTCAGAGAATGAATGGTAATCTAATGAAATATAAAACGATTTATCTTAAAAATGCGATAGTGTGTATTTTATAAAGAAATGATGAGGTGAACTCATGTGCTTAACATTTAATTTACATATGATGTGGGTTAGGGTCAAGAAAATTTATGTTAAGTTTTGAAAATTAGTGGGATGAGATAGTTGAAGTTGAAAATAATATCAGGGAGGGAGCTCCCTGATATTTAAAAATTCAATTAATTAGAATGTATAGTTG
Source organism: Providencia sp. PROV048 (assembly GCF_033688165.1). Taxonomy (NCBI): domain Bacteria; kingdom Pseudomonadati; phylum Pseudomonadota; class Gammaproteobacteria; order Enterobacterales; family Morganellaceae; genus Providencia; species Providencia sp. PROV048. The sequence goes on from NZ_CP096360.1 coordinate 1,709,282, forward strand.
AAGTTTACGCCGTATAACCAAGCAGAACCTTCAGATTTGAAACTCGTCATAGTTCTAGGGTCTTTTTCTACAAGTCTTTCATTTATATTGACTTTTTTGCCATGCATATAAGAAATACCCACATCAACAGAAGCGTTTTCATTAAATGCATAAGTGGTTCCTGCGCTTAACCAGTAACGGTCTTGGTCAGGAATAGAAATTGAACGATATTTAGCTGGTACAGGGCTTTCATCATAGGCAATACCTGTACGGAAAGTCCAATTATCATCATAGAAATAAGTGGTACCGATAGCGAGACGCCATGCATCATCAAAGTTTTCTGGTTTATGGAATAGTTCTTGGCCATCGCTCTTACGATAAGCGGTTAATTCTTTAAACTCACTCCAGCCCGTGTAAGCAACGCTATAATGCAGTGCCCACTTAGGTGCGACTTTATGGTAACCAGAGAATTCCCAGATATCAGGTAAGTTAAGGTCTAAAGTTCCCTTGATTTTTTCACCACCAGTCCCTACAAGACCATTTGGAAGGGGCATATTTGGTAGGTCATTTGAGTACTTACCATTTTCAAATTTAACTTTAACTTTAGAACGGTAAGTTAAGCTTAAACGGTTGTCTTCATTGATCTCATACAACAGACCCGCATTCCAACCATAGCCCCAGTCATCACCTTTTAGCTTTGCCATGGTTGAGCTTGGGCCAATACCGGGTAGGCTTGAGACAGGTGGTTGTAGAGATAGCACTCCCGCATGACGAGTTATTTCAGCATCCGCATAAACTGCGTTAGCACCTACACCAAAACTAAAATGGTTATTTAAACGATAGGCACCACTTAAATTTAGGTTAACGGTTTTTAAGTCGGTTTTACCACCAACTGAACCTGCGGCATAATCTTTAGGGAAATCGGTGGCTAAACCAAAGTTGGTAGTCATTGATGTGCCAACCGCCCATTTATCATTGACAGGAAAGATAAAGTGAGCGTTAGGAACAAGAGCATTTGGTGCGATATTGTTCGAAGTAAACATATCGTTATCACGCCCTTTAATATCAACACTTGGGTCAATATAAACAGCACCAATAGAAAGAGAAGGGCGATCAAACAACATCATGGCAGCAGGGTTTCGGCTTCCCTCACTTGCGTTGTCGCCCATCGCACCAGCCCCCGAAAACGCGCGTCCCAGTGCGGATGTAGAATATTCATTAAGCAAAAAACCAGCCGCGCCTGCGTTGGATGATACAATTGCCACTGCTATTGCTAAAGCTGATCTAGAGAACAGGTTTTTCTGGCTCATGACCAAAACCCTCTTATGTTTTATTTTGAATAAAGCGACTTCTATCGCAAGAAGCGCAGAATTGTAGGGTCCCTTGCCGCTATGACAAATCAGACCAGTTACTAGAGTATAGGTCTGACCACCTGATATGTTGCAAGCTTGTTTTGCAGTTATTGTGACTTTGTTTTCAAAAATGCGACATATTTAACAAAATGGCAACATAAACTGACGAATTGGGAGCAATAAGTATACGAATACGGGGTAAGATCAAACTTATGTTTAATTATTAGCGATATATTTTGATACACACTAGTTTTTAGCACTTTTTCAGCGTTATGATAGCAGCTTAACAGTTTGTTTATTTGGAGAGTAAGATGACTGATGCGATTAACCGTTGTAGCGCGGATGAAACCGCAGCCTGCTGCTGTGTAGATGTGGGAACAGTATTGGATAATAAAGACTGTACTGCTTCGTATCAGCATGTTTTTGCTACACAAGGTGAAGCAGAAACCATGTTGAAAACACTCACAGAGAAAGCAAAATCTGTTGAGTCAGACCCTTGTGTAATAACCCATTCTATCAAGTCTGTAGAGGGTGGAGTTGAGCTGACGGCTGAGTTTAGTTTTAGCTGTGAAGCTGAAAGCCTGATTTTTCAATTAGGCCTTCGTTAATCAAACGATTGAATTTACTCTAATTTGCCTTTTATCACTAAAACGATGGTGTGATTAACGTTCAGTGGTAAAAGGCTTCCTTTATACTTTCACTTTCTTCTATTGCAAATCGCTGAGTTTTTACTCTAAGTTGCGTACCTGCTCGCATTTTTTATTAATACCCATTGATAATTGTGAATTTTATGTTAACAATCATTACAGGTCAGACCTCTTTGTCCGCTTAGTGAGTTAGTTAACTATAATTTTCATTTTTGCTTTTAGCAGGAGCGACCATGAATCAATATCTCCACCATGGTGAAAATACAGATAAAACAAAAGAAAGGATCGCCATTGTCAGTGGTCTACGCTTGCCTTTTGCAAAGCAATCTACGGCATATGCAGGAATTCCAGCCGTCGATTTAGGTAAAGCAGTCGTTGCTGAATTATTAGCCCGCAGTGATTTAGACAAAAACCTTATTGAGCAACTGGTATTTGGGCAAGTAGTACAAATGCCTGAAGCGCCGAATATTGCGCGGGAAATTGTTCTTGGAACAGGTATGAGTGTCTCAACAGATGCCTATAGTGTATCAAGAGCCTGTGCGACAAGTTTTCAAGCAATTGTTAACGTTGCTCAAAGTATGATGGTAGGTGATATTTCTATCGGTATTGCTGGCGGGGCCGATTCATCTTCTGTGCTTCCTATTGGCGTATCAAAAAAATTGGCCGAGACGTTATTAGCATTAAGCAAAGCAAAGTCTGTTGGGCAAAAATTATCATTGTTAGCGAAATTACGTTTGAAGGATTTAGCGCCAGTTGCACCCGGTGTTGCGGAATATTCTACAGGGCTGCGTATGGGAGATACCGCGGAGCAAATGGCGAAAAGTTATCAAATTAGCCGAGCCCAGCAAGATGAGCTTGCTCATCGTTCGCATATATTAGCGACAAAAGCGTGGGAAAATGGTGCTTTAAATAATGAAGTTATGACTGCGTATATGCCTCCCTTTAAGCAAGAATTTTCCCAAGATAACAATGTACGAACAAACTCAGTATTATCATCTTATGCGAAATTAAAACCTGCCTTTGACCGTAAACACGGTAGTGTTACCGCCGCAAACAGTACTCCGCTGACCGATGGCGCCGCAGCAGTGTTGATGATGACAGAATCTCGTGCGAAATCGTTGGGTTATACACCGTTAGGCTACATTCGAAGCTATGCGTTTTCAGCGATAGACGTATGGGAAGATATGCTATTAGGGCCTTCTTATGCCACACCACTTGCATTAAAACGTGCAGGGCTATCGTTGCAAGACTTATCCCTGATTGATATGCATGAGGCCTTTGCTGCGCAAACGCTCGCTAATTTACACATGTTTGGTAGCCGTAAATTCGCTCAGGAGAAACTGGGAATGGATAACGCAATTGGCGAAGTGGATATGGCTAAATTTAACGTCTTAGGTGGTTCTATCGCGTATGGGCACCCATTTGCAGCCACAGGCGCACGAATGGTGACTCAAACCCTAAATGAATTGCGCAGACGGGGTGGTGGTTTTGGTTTAACAACAGCTTGTGCTGCGGGTGGTTTAGGTGCAGCAATGATCTTAGAGGTGGAATAATGGCTCAAAATTCTGCTACAGAAGTTGCGAGAGAAACAATACAACAAGCTTTTAGCTTAGATATTTATGGCGAAAACGTGGGGGTGATCTTCATTGATGTTCCCAATGAAAAAGTCAATACATTAAAAGCTGAGTTTGCGGAGCAATTCCTTGCGATTTTACAACAAGCGCAGTCTACCTCTGGCCTGAAAGGGTTAGTTATTACCTCAGGAAAAAAAGATAATTTTATTGCTGGTGCGGACATTAGCATGATAGCAGGCTGTGAAAATAAGTCCCAAGCCAGTGAATTGTCAAAAGCAGGTCATGTACTGTTTGATAAAATCGATAACTACCCATTGCCTATTATTGCTGCGATACATGGTGCGTGTTTAGGTGGTGGGCTAGAGCTTGCTTTGGCATGTCATGCGCGGGTTTGCTCCAATGATGATAAAACGAAATTAGGCTTGCCTGAAGTACAATTGGGGCTATTACCTGGCTCCGGGGGAACTCAGCGTTTACCTCGGTTGATTGGTATTCCGCATGCATTGGATTTAATGCTGACAGGCCGCCAGCTAAAAGCTAAACAGGCGCTGAAATTAGGGTTGGTTGATGATGTGGTTCCTGAGTCTATTTTACTCGACGTTGCAGTTAAAATGGTGAAAAAAGGGGGCGTTCAGCGTCCTGCTATTCATTGGCAACAGCGCTTATTAAGCAGCAAATTACTTCGCAATAAAGTGTTCGATAGCGCCAAACAAAAAGCACTCAGCAAAACCAAAGGCCATTACCCAGCCCCTGAAAAAATTATTCATGTTGTGAAAACAGGAATGAATGAAGGGTTGCAAGCCGGTTATGCAGAAGAAGCGAAAGCCTTTGGTGAGCTTGTGATGACACCAGAGTCTGCTGCATTACGTAATTTATTTTTTGCGGTTACTGCGTTAAAAAATGAAACGGGGGCACAAGCAACACCCTTGAAGATTAATCAAGTTGGTGTGCTTGGTGGCGGGTTGATGGGGGGCGGAATTGCTTATGTCACCGCTTTTCAAGGTAAATTGCCGGTTCGTATTAAAGATATTTCAGATAAAGGTGTCACCCAAGCTTTGCGTTATAGCTGGGATCTACTGACTCAGCGAGTTATCAAGCGGCGGTTATTAGCCCGAGAACGTGCCGCTATTATGGCTAAGGTATCAGGCACATTGAGTTATCAAGGGCTTGAAAACGCAGATATTGTTATTGAAGCCGTGTTTGAAGATTTGGCTCTAAAACAAAAAATGGTTGCTGAAGTTGAACAGATGTCGAAACAACAAGCCATTTTTGCTTCTAATACATCATCTTTACCTATTCACCAAATTGCACAGAAAGCGATTCATCCCGAAAAAGTGATTGGCTTACACTATTTTAGTCCCGTCGATAAAATGCCGTTGGTTGAAGTCATCCCTCACCAACAAACAGACGAAACAACGATTGCAACCGTTGTTGCTTTAGCAAAACGTCAAGGTAAAACAGCCATTGTCGTAGGGGATGATGCCGGTTTTTATGTAAATCGCATTTTAGCGCCTTTCTTGTGTGAAGCTGCTCAATGCCTTGTTGAAGGTGAATCAATAGAACACATTGATCGTGCTTTAATTGAATTTGGCTTCCCTGTTGGGCCATTTAATTTGTTGGATGAAGTGGGCATTGATGTAGGAACAAAAATTTTACCGATTTTAGTTGAACGTTTTGGTGAGCGTTTCAAAGCCCCTGATATCCTCGACAAAGTCGTTAAAGATGGCCGTAAAGGTAAGAAAAACGGCAAAGGTTTTTATGAATATGGTCATCACACCAATAAGTTGTGGTTTTGGAAAAAAGCCAGTAAACGTCAAGTCGATAAAACCATTTATTCACTGATTGGCGTAGTTCCCAACAATACATTGACTAAAGCGGATATTGCACAGCGCTGTGTCATGATGATGCTTAACGAAGCTGCCCGCTGCCTTGATGAAAACATCATTAAAAGTGCGCGTGATGGGGATGTGGGAGCGGTATTTGGTATCGGTTTCCCGCCCTTCTTTGGTGGTCCGTTTAGGTATATGGATAGCCTAGGGATTGCAAAAACGGTGGAAACTCTGAATAACCTCGCCGTGAAATATGGTGATAAATTCCAGCCTTGTGAATTGCTATGTAACATGGCAGAGAATAATCGAACCTTTTTTTCTACCAATGTAGAAGGTGGGGTTGATGTAATAAAACCAAGTAATGAACAATAATGGCGCGGTAAGCTAGCCTATTAGCTGTTTGTTGCTTTTTTAATAAAACCAATCAATGCCTGATACCAAACATATTTTTGGTTATCAGGCTTTTTTAAGTAAAGTTCGCATGATTAGAATAAATAATTATATTATCTTTAACTGATTGATAATAAATAGCAAACTTTAGCCCACAACATAGCCAGCTAAAGAAACATACATAAAAATCTACCCAAATCATTTTCTTTGTTGGTCATTTCATGCAGAATCACATTTCACCCCAACTGATGGTTACTTTTACAACAATTATCTTAACAACAAAAGAATAACCACCTTAATAAGGTAGGTTACTCAGATGGTGGATTATGCAAGTTTACATTATGCGTCACGGTGATGCAGCGATACAAGCGCCTAGCGATGCTGAGCGCCCATTGACTCAAAAGGGAAAAGACGACTCAGTATTAATGGCTCAATGGTTACAGAACCAAGGTATTAAGATTGATTCGGTGTTAGTAAGCCCTTATTTAAGAGCCGAACAAACTAGGCAGGTTGTGAGTCAATACCTTGATTTGCCAGCAAAGTCGGAAATTTTAGGGCAATTAACACCTGGAGGGAATGCTGAATTTGTGGCTGATCATATTCGAGACCTTGCTGTGCTAGGTGCAAATGCGATATTAGTTGTATCTCATTTACCGCTGGTTGGTTATTTAGTATCGGAGCTGTGCCCACATAAAGAACCACCTATGTTCACCACATCAACAGTTGCATGCGTAGATATTGATGTGGCTCATCAGAAAAGTCATTTCGAATGGATGTTGAGCCCATCACAATTGCTGTTTGCTAAATAATACAGAACAGTATGAGCGCTTAACGGCGAGCGCTCTCTGCAGTTTCAATAAGTAGTAATAAGGCAGCATTACCACCCCATTCTTTAGGTGCTTGGTGAAAAGCAATAATATCAGGATGTTGGGCAAGCCATAGTGGTGTTTGCTGCTTTAAAACATGCTTGCCATGGCCGTGCATAATGCAGGCACAATAGACATTTTCACGCTTACAGGCCGCAATAAGCGCGCCAATTTCTTGTTTTGCTTCCATTTGTGTTAAGCCATGTAAATCTAAAAATAGCTCGGGAACGTAGTCACCCCGACGAAGTTTCTTTAATTCATAAGGGTTGGCTTCTGGCCTTAAATAACGTGTAGGCCCTTCATTTTCAAGTTGAGGCTGGAATTCATCTGAAAAATAAAAAGAGGCGTCAACCTGTTCTTGCATGACTTTTTTATTTGATGCTTGTGTCACTTTGGCACGTACAGGTGCGTGCAGGACTTGGTCCTGACGGATTTTTTTTGCTCCATTAATGGCTTCTTTGAAAAGACGAATGTCTTCATCTTCTAGACCAAATTTTTTCTTCATAATTTTAGTAATGTATTTTTGTGATTAATTTTTCTGGTTGCTAGTGTAACTCATTTTTAATGAATGGTGATAATCGTAGATTGTTCGCGTGAAGTAACATATTTATAACCTTTTTGCAGGTAAGCATTGACAAAAGGGGACTTGCTAGTCTAATTGTATATACATATCTATACTATTTATTAATACAATGATTAAAACTGAATTCAATAACAATGAATTCAATAACAATAGGAAAAACGATGGTATTCAAAACACACTCTCAAGATATCGTTTGGCGTAATGGCCGTATTGCCACTATGGACCCAGAACTATCGGTCCCTTATGGACTTGTTGAACACCATGATTTAGTAGTCCGTGATAATAAAATAGTTGCAATAGTTCCTACTCAGGAAGTCGAACTAAATGATTGCCAGGTTATTGATGTCAAAGGTAAATTAATAACCCCAGGATTAATTGATTGCCATACACATTTAGTTTTTGGTGGTGACCGTGCTTCTGAATGGGAACAGCGAATGAATGGAGTTTCTTATGAAACCATTAGTTCTCAAGGTGGTGGAATTAATTCTACTGTGCGTGAAACTCGTAAGATGAGCGAGAACGAATTGTTTGAACGAGCTAAACCAAGGCTCGAAGCATTAATTCGAGAAGGCGTGACAAGTATTGAAATGAAATCAGGTTATGGGCTTGACTATGAAAATGAAGAAAAACAATTACAAGTCGCGAAACAGTTATCTGCACAATATCCTATTTCAGTCAGTTCAACCCTGCTTTCCGCTCACACTGTCCCCGTTGAATATAAAGATAGACCTGATGAATACATTGATTTGATTTGCCAAAAAATCATGCCTGAATTATGGGAAAAAGGCCTGTTTGAGGCGGTAGATGTTTTCTGTGAAAGTGTGGGGTTTTCCCTTTATCAAAGTGAAAAATTATTTTCAGCGGCTCAGAAATTAGGGATCCCAGTGAAAGGGCATGTGGAGCAGTTATCAAACTTAGGTGGGAGCGAGTTGGTTGCTCGTTACAAAGGTTTGTCAGTTGACCATATTGAATATCTAGACCTAGAAGGGATTAAAGCACTTAAAGCGAGTAGAACGGTTGCAGTTTTATTACCGGGGGCATTTTATTTTTTACGGGAAACCAAGTTACCGCCAATTGAGCTGTTGCGGGAACACAATGTTCCTATGGCAGTTTCAACGGATTTTAATCCGGGCACCAGTCCTTTTGCCTCATTACGTATTATTATGAATATGGCGGCCGTCCTATTTAAGCTGACACCGGAGGAGATATGGGCAGGCGTGACACGTAACGCTGCAAAGGCGTTAGGCCGTGAAAATAGCCATGGGCAATTGAAAACGGGCTTTGTTGCTGATTTTGTTGTGTGGAATGCGCAAGAGCCTGTTGAAATGATTTATGAACAAGGGAGTAATCCATTGTTCATCAGAGTGCATGGAGGCAAAATTACCCATCGAAACGGGTGATATATGTGACCCGCAGTTCTAGCTACGAAAATAACAATAATTAATAGCGGTAAATGATGTTGTTTGCCGCAATTTACCCTAAATATTTTCTGTTTTTTGTTTGTTTTTATTAAAATTACATCGTTTAATTATGTGAGTGCTTAATAATTAAGCATGATGTTTTTATTCGCGACTGTCAGGATAAAAAATGTCCGATAGCACTAAGGTCGTGTTGTATGCTATGCAATGAATAGCATATTAATACTTAAGATTTTAATCATTAAATTGGAAATGACTGTGACAGCCGATAAAAAGGATAAACAGGGGGCACCGCTCCCACTCTATTTGCAAGTAAAACAATCGATAATTGAAAAGATCCATACGGCAGAGTGGAAGGCAAATGACCGTATTCCATCTGAGTCTGAGCTCGTGACACAGTTTCAATGTAGCCGGATGACCGCTAACCGAGCACTACGTGAATTAACGGCTGAAGGGTTATTGGTTCGCTTGCAAGGTGTGGGAACGTTTGTGGCTGAGCCAAAGGGGCAATCCGCACTATTTGAAATACACAGTATTGAAGCCGAAATACTGGCAAGAAACCATAAATACAGTTGCAGGATCATTAAGCTCGAAGAAATACAAGCGTCTCCAGCGCTCGCAAATGAATTAAATATCAGCCCAGATAGCGCCGTGTTTCATTCTATTATTGTTCATTTAGAAAATGATGTCCCTGTACAAATTGAAGACAGATATGTCAATGCCTTAGCAGCACCTGACTATTTAAAGCAAAATTTTTCATCGATTACACCGCATGATTATTTGTCTCAAGTCGCTCCTTTAACACAAGGGGAGCATATTGTTGAGGCCGTAGAGGCAGATGAGCGCTCAGCGAGGTTATTGCAAATTACCACAGGCGCATCTTGTTTGTTAATTACAAGGCGTACTTGGTCCCAGTCTTTCACGGTGACAAGTACCAAACTATTGTTTCCTGGTCACCGCTATAAGCTTAAAGGTAGTTTCACGTCATAAGTTATTTCTCCACGTAAAAGTATGGGCGGAATGATATACAACATATTTTCCGCTTATCGTATCGAGTGCATGCCTTCTTTACCTATTTTGTGTGAATTTATTGTAAATCAAATGTGATCTAGTATGCAGATTTAGAATAAAGAAAATACAGCAAAATATCAGGTGATTTATTTATTCCATTGTTTTATTTGACTAAAAATATTTTTATATCATATTTTTTTAATCTTTATGTTAAAAGATTAATTGATCGTACATGTATATACAACTATATCTATAAGAACAGTAAAAGGTCGTTAATGGACAGATAAAAGAGGGTATACAAGTGACAGGACTGAATAATAAATATCGAAATATCGAAATTAGGGCGCCGCGGGGGAGCACATTAAGTGCCAAAAGTTGGCTCACTGAAGCCCCATTACGTATGTTAATGAATAACCTTGACCCGGATGTTGCAGAAAACCCTCATGAATTAGTGGTCTATGGTGGCATTGGGCGTGCGGCACGGAATTGGCAATGTTATGACCAAATTGTTGAGTCCCTGAAACAGCTCGAGAGCGATGAAACACTGTTGGTACAGTCAGGTAAGCCTGTCGGTGTTTTTAAAACCCATGAAAATGCTCCGCGTGTTTTAATCGCCAACTCAAATATAGTGCCACATTGGGCAAACTGGGAACATTTTAATGAGTTGGATGCGAAAGGCCTCGCCATGTATGGGCAAATGACGGCAGGTAGCTGGATTTACATCGGCAGCCAAGGCATTGTGCAAGGAACCTATGAAACCTTTGTTGAAGCCGCTCGTCAGCACTTTAACGGTGATTTAACCGGGCGCTGGGTACTTACCGCAGGTTTGGGTGGTATGGGAGGGGCGCAACCTCTTGCTGCGACACTGGCGGGTGCGTGTTCTTTGAATATTGAATGTCAACAAAGCCGCATCGACTTCCGCTTAAGAACCCATTATGTGGATGAACAAGCGACCGATCTTGATGATGCGTTAGCGCGTCTTAAAAAATACACATCGGAAGGAAAAGCCATTTCTATTGCACTGTGTGCCAATGCCGCTGAAATTCTTCCTGAGCTTGTCAAACGTGGTGTAAAACCGGATATGGTGACCGATCAGACAAGTGCTCATGACCCGCTAAATGGTTATTTGCCAATTGGGATGAGCTGGGAAGAGTACCGTGAACGCAGTGTTCAAGAGCCCCAAGCCACCGCGTTGGCAGCGAAAAAATCTATGGCTGAGCATGTTAAAGCCATGTTAGCGTTCAAACAACAAGGCATTCCTACGTTTGATTATGGGAACAATATTCGCCAAATGGCGTTGGAAATGGGCGTAGAGAATGCGTTTGATTTCCCTGGTTTTGTGCCTGCTTATATTCGCCCACTATTTTGCCGCGGTGTTGGTCCATTCCGCTGGGTTGCGTTATCAGGGGATCCTGAAGATATCTATAAAACCGATGCGAAAGTGAAAGAACTTTTACCGGATGATAAGCACTTGCACCGCTGGTTGGATATGGCGCGTGAACGTATCAGCTTTCAAGGTTTGCCAGCGCGTATCTGTTGGGTCGGGCTTGGGGATCGCGCTAAATTAGGTTTAGCATTCAATGAGATGGTCAGAAGCGGCGAGGTTTCGGCTCCAATTGTTATCGGCCGTGACCACCTAGACTCAGGTTCAGTAGCAAGCCCAAATCGAGAAACAGAATCCATGAAAGATGGCTCTGATGCTGTTTCAGACTGGCCGTTACTCAATGCGTTATTAAATACAGCCAGTGGTGCGACGTGGGTGTCTTTACATCACGGTGGTGGCGTAGGCATGGGCTTCTCTCAGCACTCAGGGGTAGTGATTGTGTGTGATGGAACGGATGAAGCTGCAGAGCGTATTGCTCGAGTATTGCACAATGACCCGGCAACTGGTGTCATGCGCCATGCTGATGCTGGCTATGATATTGCTATTGCTTGTGCGCAAGAAAAAAATCTTAATTTACCAATGATTAAAACACGTTAAGGAGTGCCATTAATGACTAAGTTAACTATTCACCCAGGAAAAATGACACTCGAAGACCTCCGCATTGTTTTCCAACAAGCAGTAACAGTGGTATTGGATAAACGCGCTCACACGGCTATTGAGAAAAGTGTGGCGACGGTCAATAAAATTATTGAAGAAGATAGAACCGCTTACGGTATCAATACGGGGTTTGGTTTACTTGCCAATACTCGCATTGCGACTAAAGATCTGCAATCATTACAACGCTCTATCGTGATGTCTCACGCTGCGGGTGTTGGCGAGCCGTTAGATGACGACCTCGTGCGTTTAATCATGGTGCTCAAAATTAATAGTTTAGCTCGTGGTTTCTCGGGTATTCGTCTTGAAGTCATTAATGCCTTGATTGCATTAGTGAATGCGCAAGTTTATCCATTTATTCCTGCGAAGGGCTCTGTGGGGGCTTCTGGCGACTTAGCGCCATTAGCACATATGAGTCTAATTCTGTTAGGGGAAGGGAAAGCACGCTATGAAGGCAAATGGATTTCAGCGAAAAAAGCGTTAGAAAAAGCAGGGTTAGCGCCACTAAAATTGGAAGCTAAAGAAGGTTTAGCCCTATTAAACGGCACGCAAACCTCCACGGCTTTTGCGTTGAAAGGGTTATTTGAAGCAGAAAAATTGCTGTTATCTGGCATTGTTTGTGGTGCGCTTAGTGTTGAAGCTACACTGGGCTCTCGTAAACCGTTCGATGCACGCGTGCAAGAGGTTCGAGGGCAAAAAGGGCAAATTGATGTTGCGGCGATGTTCCGTGATGTTTTATCACCGACCAGTGAGTTGGCGAAGTCCCATGAGAACTGCGTGAAAGTGCAAGACCCTTATTCACTACGTTGTCAGCCACAAGTGATGGGGGCTTGTTTAACCCAAATTCGCCAAGCCGCTGAAGTGATTTTAATTGAATCAAATGCCGTGTCGGATAACCCGCTAGTCTTTACCGATAATGGCGATATTATTTCGGGTGGTAACTTCCATGCAGAGCCTGTTGCTATGGCAGCCGATAATATTGCGCTTGCGTTAGCGGAAATCGGTGCGTTATCTGAACGCCGTATTGCATTATTGATGGATACTCACATGTCACAGTTGCCTCCTTTCTTAGTGAATAATGGGGGGGTTAACTCAGGTTTTATGATAGCTCAAGTCACTGCGGCTGCATTAGCCAGTGAAAACAAAGCATTAGCCCATCCTTCGAGTGTTGATAGCCTGCCGACATCAGCCAACCAAGAAGACCACGTATCGATGGCGCCTGCGGCGGGTCGTCGTTTATGGGAAATGGCAAAGAATGTCACGGGTATTTTAGCCATTGAATGGCTTTCAGCGTGTCAGGGAATGGATTTCCGCGAAGGTTTGAAATCGAGTGAAACCTTGGAGAAAGCACGTAAAACATTACGTGACCAAGTGGCTTACTATGATAAAGACCGTTATTTTGCCCCTGATATTGAAGCGGCAATTAATTTAATTAACCAATATAAACTGTCCGCGCTTTTTAAGGACGGCACTGTTTTCCCTAACTAGTCTATCAAGCAAATAAAAGGTGGCCGGCAATGTACTGGCCGCCTGAAGTATTTATCTGCACGACAATAAAATAATACGAAGGATAAATCATGCAAAGCACATCACAACTTGCGCGAGGGCTTTCTGCGCGCCACATTCGATTTATGGCTTTAGGTTCTGCGATTGGTACAGGTTTGTTTTATGGTTCAGCGAAAGCAATAGAAACCGCTGGTCCCGCGGTATTACTCGCCTATATTATCGGCGGTGCCGCAGTGTTTATGGTTATGAGAGCGTTGGGTGAAATGGCGGTCCATCGGCCACTTGCTGGGTCGTTCTCACAGTATGCTAGTCATTATTTAGGGCCGAGAGCCGGTTTTTTTGCGGGTTGGACCTATGTTTTTGAAATGCTTATTGTTTGCTTGGCGGACGTGACAGCATTTGGTGTTTATATGAAACTGTGGTTTCCGGAGGTTGCGCAGTGGATCTGGGTGTTGAGCATTATTTTCTTTATTGGTGCAATAAACCTATGCCACGTGAAAACTTTCGGCGAAATGGAGTTTTGGCTTTCAATCATTAAAGTTATTGCGATTATTGCAATGATTGTTGGTGGTGCAGCCATTATGATGTTTGGCTTTGGCCAAGCGGCAGACCATGCGGTTGGGGTATCAAACTTATTTATTCACGATGGGTTTATGCCAAATGGTATTGGTGGGGTGATTGCTTCCTTTGCCGTGGTGATGTTTGCGTTTGGGGGAATTGAAGTTATTGGTATTACCGCGAGTGAAGCGAAAAACCCGGAAACCACTATCCCAAGAGCGATTAATGCCGTGCCAATTCGCATCTTACTGTTTTATGTCCTGACCTTATTTGTCTTAATGTGCATTTACCCGTGGAACCAAATTGGGCAGCAAGGTAGCCCGTTTGTGCAAATTTTCGATAGTTTAGGTATTCAATCTGCAGCGAATATCTTAAATATTGTTGTGATCACGGCGGCAATTTCGGCAATTAACAGCGATATCTTTGGTGCTGGGCGTATGATGTATGGCATGGCACATGAAGGACAAGCGCCAAAAGCCTTTACCAAGCTGACAAAAAATGGTGTGCCTTGGATGACGGTATTAGTCATGGTTGCGGTGCTGTTAGTCGGAGTGGTATTGAATTATGTCATTCCTGATGATGTGTTTGTAGTGATTGCGTCAATTGCAACATTTGCCACCATTTGGGTATGGTTGATGATTTTATTGTCACAGTTTGCAATGCGTAAAAAAATGTCGCCAGAAGAAATTAGCCAATTAAAATTTCCTGTACCTATGTGGCCTGTTGCTCCTATTTTAGCCATCGCATTTATGGTATTTGTTTTTGGTGTACTGGGGTATTTTGAATCAACACGAATTGCACTCTATGTCGGAATTGTTTGGTTAGTATTACTGGCTATCGCCTATGCACTTTGGGTCAAAAAACCTACGAAAGAGGCGGAAGTCGTGCTGCAAAACGAAAGCTAATATTGTTACTTTCTTACTGAGCTTGTTATTTTTCTCACGCCCTTTAGCTAAAATAAAGGGCGTTTTTACATCACCGCATTCATTAATAAGCGCGATAACCAGACTTTTTGGGCAAATTTTATTATATTAATCTGCTGATTTGTCTTTCACTTCGTGGCAAACTTTAGTTATTCATATATTCCCTTTCAAAATACAGGCTGGAGAACCCCTTCTTGGAAAAGATTTTCGTTGATGAAGCCGTTGCAGAACTTCATACCATTCAAGATATTTTGCGTTGGACGATGAGCCGCTTTAATGCGGCTAATGTGTACTATGGCCACGGTACAGATAACCCATGGGATGAGGCGCTACAATTGGTGTTACCAACACTTTACTTGCCTCTAGACCTGCCCGATGAACTATTAACATCCCGCTTAACGCCAACAGAGCGTCACCGTATTATTGAGCGTGTTTTACGCCGTATCAATGAGCGTATTCCAGTTGCATACCTGACAAATCGTTCATGGTTCTGTGGTCATGAATTTTATGTTGATGAACGTGTGCTTATCCCTCGCTCGCCAATTGGTGAGTTAATCAATAACCACTTTGTTGGCTTAGTGGCTGATGAACCGCAAACCATTCTTGATTTATGTACCGGAAGTGGTTGTATTGCGATTGCTTGTGCTTATGAGTTCCCTGATGCAGAAGTCGATGCGGTTGATATTTCAAGTGATGTGCTGGCGGTGGCTGAACAAAATATTGCCAATCATGGTTTAGAACACCGTGTGATACCGATTCGTTCTGACTTATTCCGTGATATGCCAGAGGTTAAATATGACCTGATCGTGACGAATCCACCGTATGTTGATGCGGAAGATATGGACGATTTACCAGAAGAGTTTCGTGTCGAGCCTGAATTAGCACTGGCTGCTGGAAGTGATGGTTTGAAACTGGTACGCCGTATTTTAGCGAATGCCCCGCGTTTTCTGACGGAAGAAGGGGTGTTAGTGTGCGAAGTGGGTAACAGTATGGTTCATTTAATTGAACAATACCCTGAAATTCCATTTATTTGGCTGGACTTCGAATACGGCGGTGATGGTGTGTTTATGTTAACACGTGAGCAACTTGTTGAGCACCACGCACATTTTGAGCTTTATATCGATTAATCAACAGTTGCGTGATGTTCCAAGATCATGTAATCAATAATAACGACACAACGATATAATAATTAACAACCAAAATTCTTAGTAAAACAAGAATGGCTTAGAATAGGATACTCCGATGGCAGGAAATTCAATTGGGCAACTTTTCCGCGTAACCACATTTGGTGAGTCACACGGGGTTGCATTAGGTTGCATCGTCGATGGGGTTCCCCCTGGCTTAGCACTGACAGAAGCAGATTTACAAAAAGATTTAGACCGTCGCCGTCCAGGAACATCTCGTTATACGACAGCGCGTCGGGAGCCCGACCAAGTCAAAATCTTATCTGGTGTGTTTAATGGTGTGACAACGGGCACGAGTATTGGTTTACTGATTGAAAATACCGACCAACGCTCGCAAGATTATGGCGCGATTAAAGATGTTTTTAGGCCCGGTCATGCAGACTACACTTACGAACAAAAATATGGCCAGCGAGATTACCGTGGTGGTGGTCGCTCATCAGCACGTGAAACAGCTATGCGTGTTGCGGCAGGGGCGATTGCGAAAAAGTATCTACAAGAAAAGCTTGGTGTGCAAATTCATGGTTGTTTAACGCAAATGGGGTCAGTCGCTTGTGAAATTAAAGACTGGTCAATTGTCGAAGAAAACCCGTTTTTCTGTCCTGATCCAAGCAAGTTAGAAGCACTTGACGAATTATTGCGTGGTTTAAAGAAAGAAGGTGATTCGATTGGCGCTAAAATTACCGTCATTGCAGAGCATGTGCCTGCGGGCTTAGGTGAGCCGGTATTTGACCGTTTAGATGCCGACCTCGCTCATGCGTTGATGAGTATTAATGCGGTAAAAGGCGTGGAAATTGGTGATGGTTTCGGTGTTATTTCGCTTAAAGGCAGCGAAAACCGTGATGAAATTACCCGTAATGGTTTCACCTCAAACCATGCAGGTGGCATTTTAGGCGGTATTAGCAGCAGCCAGCCTATCATTGCACATATTGCGTTAAAGCCGACATCCAGTATTACCGTTTCAGGTAAAACACTAAACCGTGATGGTGAAGAAGTTGAAATGATCACCAAAGGGCGTCATGACCCTTGTGTAGGCATTCGCGCGGTACCAATTGCGGAAGCGATGATGGCGATTGTTCTAATGGACCACTATTTACGTCATCGTGGCCAATGTGCGGATGTAACGCCAGCAATGGAACCGTTTGAGTAACCGTTTTACTGTGTTTATGTAGTGACAACTGAGCGGCCTATAAGGTCGCTTAGTTGATGATGAAGGTTCGGATGAAGCCTCCTAAAAATACCTCATCTAGGTTGTGATACCACCAAACCTGATTGGCGATATATTCACATCAACATCATGATATTACTTCTTTTTGGATAGTAAAATGGATTGGCTAACTGCCGTTGCACCTGAAGTTTATGCTTTACTCTTCTTTGTTGCGCTGTTTGCAGGGTTTATTGACTCCATCGCGGGTGGCGGTGGGCTATTAACGATCCCAGCCCTGTTATCTGTGGGAATAACTCCAGTTGAAGCTTTAGCAACCAATAAATTGCAAGCGGTTGGCGGTTCGTTTTCTTCAACGCTCTATTTTGTCAGGCGAAAAGCCATAGATTTACGAGCACAACTGTTTCCGTTCATTATGACCATGATTGGTGCCATGCTGGGTGCGATTGTCATTCAAATGATTGATACCGCGTTCTTAAAACAGCTATTACCCATCTTGGTGATTTGTGTCGGCTTATACTTTTTATTGACGCCATCAATTGGTGTACAAGACCGCCAACAGCGTATCAGTATGCCTTTCTTCGGGGTGGCAATTGGGATGACGCTGGGTTTTTATGATGGTGCCTTTGGTCCCGGAACCGGTTCATTTTTGGCATTGGGTTATGTTTTGTTGCTTGGTTATAATCTTGCCAAAGCTACCGCGCATGCGAAGTTACTTAATTTTGCCTCTAATTTTGGCTCTTTAGTGTTCTTTATTATCGGGGGTCATGTTCTTTGGGCCTTAGGTTTTGTTATGCTAATCGGCCAAATGGTTGGCGCTCGTTTAGGTGCGCGTTTGGTCTTAACCAAAGGACAAAAACTGATCAGGCCGATGATCGTGGTGATTTCGTTACTGATGAGTATTAAATTACTCCATGATAGCCATGGTGACGTGATTAAAGCTTGGTTTCTCTCATTATTTTAAGATGATTTAAATTATTCATGAGTACACATAATTATCAGGATCTAATCAATATCTTTGATGAATGTTTTGGTGTGACATATAACACGAAGCTGGTAAAAGGGGATGATGAACCCATTTATTTACCCGCAGATGAGGCTGTGCCTTATCACCGTATCGTCTTTGCACACGGCTTTTTCACCAGTGCGCTGCATGAAATCTCACATTGGTGTATTGCTGGGGAGGCAAGACGTCAGCAAGTCGATTACGGTTATTGGTATTGCCCAGATGGGCGAGATGAAAAAACACAGTGTGAGTTTGAAGTGGTGGAAATCAAGCCCCAAGCGTTGGACTGGCTGTTTTGTGTTGCCGTTGGCATTCCATTTAATGTCAGTTGTGACAACTTAGAGGGGGATTTTGAGCCTGATCGTATTGCGTTTATGCGCAAAGTTCATGCACAAGTCATGCTTTATTTAGAAAATGGCATCCCTGAACGGCCATTACGCTTTATTAATGCGTTACAATTGTTTTACAATACGCCACCTCTTTGTGCAGAAGCTTTTCCTTATCCGGAAGATATTTTTGCCTAATGAACACACATTTAAGTAAGGATTAAGCATGCTTGCGGATTTAGAAACACGCATACTAACGAAAATTGATGATATGGTTGAACACGCGAGCGATGATGAACTCTTCGCTGGCGGCTATTTGCGTGGTCACTTAACCCTTGCTGTGGCTGAACTGGAAGAAGAAAACGAAACCAGTTCTGAAGCATTATATCAACGTGTCGAAGTCAGTATTCAAAATGCCATCAAAGCTGGCGAATTGACACCACCAGACCAAGTACTGGTTTTAGATATGTGGAAAAACTTATTAAATAACGCCATTTAATTTGTTGAGTTCTGTATGAAAAGCGGGGAAACCCGCTTTTTTGTTAGCTAAATTTTGTTGCGAGTAAAAATGATGGCGAATATTCGTTTAGCAACCCCCCTTGATGCCAAATATCTTCCTCCGGTGGAAGCCTCCGCAGGACAGGCATTTATGAGTATTGAAAAATATAAATGGCTTGCTGAAGGTGATGGGCAAACGGAGCAAGACCACCTCGATTTTATTTCTGAGCAATTAGAGTGGGTAGCAGTGAATGATTGTGATGAACCAATTGGTTTTATCAATGCTGAAGATCATCATACTAGCCTGCATATTTGTGAGGTTTCTGTTTGCCAGCAATGGCAAGGACGCGGGCTGGGTAAAAAGCTGATTAAGCAGGTACTTGGTGCTGCTTTGGCACGGAATATCACGGTAGTGACATTGACCACTTGCCGCGATGTGCCTTGGAATGCACCTTATTACCAACGCTTGGGCTTTAAAATTCTTGAAGATAATGAGCTAACCACCGAACTACAGGCTATTTTACAGTCTGAGGTCGATGCAGGGTTTGATGCTAAAGACCGTTGTGCAATGGCTATCTCATTAACTTAGTGTATTAATATTAGTGTATTAATAAGGGAGTTTAATAGGGCGACCTAATAATAATTTCCTTACCCAAAAACGGTTTGGGTTGAGTTCTGCAAGAGTTTCATCGTCTAGGGGGAGTACTTCCCCAAAAATTTGCGCCGCAAGCAATTCTGCGCAAAGTGGTGCGGTTGATAACCCTCTTGACCCTAATGCACCAAAAATAAATAAATTTGGGTGCACTGGAGCGAGTGCAATAGGCTGTTCTTTGGCAATTTGAGTGGGCAAATTGTGATAGAGTGCCACATGTTGTTCGAAATCAGGCACATTGCCTAATAACGGAAAATGGTCGCGAATAACACAACGAATACCTTGGCGTGAACGTTGCTGAGAAATATCGATATCCTTAGGCCAAGTTACATCGGGTAGGTTATCAACCAGCTTTTGGCGGTTCCCTTGCTGTTCCTCTTCACTATAATCGAAATCAAGTCGTTCACGTTGGTAGCTAGCACCTAAGCAATGTTGTGTACCCGTGGCATCGGCAGGGGTTAAATAGCCTTCAAAGCACAGAACATTTTTCAGTTGTTGTAGGGTGTGATTGGTTGGAATATGGCTGACTTGCCCACGCACAGGCGAAATAGGTAAATTAACGGTTTGAGCAAATTGGCGCAGCTTGTGCCCATTAGCAATAATGACAGTTGAGTGAACACGTGTTAGCTGTTTGTGTTGTGCGGTTTCAATTAATAACTGCCAATCTTGTTCTGTTTGTTTTAATTCAACGACATTATGTTCAAAACAGAAGGTAATACCCAGCTGTTGTAAATATTGTTGTAAACTCTCACAAAGCTGGGCAGGGCACAGCCATCCTCCAGACGCATAATGAATGCCATCATGGTTGACATCAACGCCGCAAATACCACTCAGTTGCTGACGACTTTTACCAATAGCAAAATCAGCTGGCCATTCGGTTCCTAGCATTCCTGCTATCTTGCGAGCCACTTTGTCGTTATAGGCTAATTGGCTCACGCCACACCATTGCCCTTCAAACGAGAGTCCTTGCTTCGCTAATTGATGGTAAAAACGAGAAGCAAAAGGGAAAGCGCTGACAAAAAAACGTTCGAGTGGGTCGTTATTGCCGGTGAGTAAGGGGTAAATAGCCCCTTGGCGATTGCCCGAAGCATTCTGTGCAACTTGTGTATCTTGGCAGTATAAGGTGACTTTAGCACCGCGGTTATGAAGGGCGTAGGCCGCTGTTAAACTGGCAAGCCCACCACCAATGATAGCGATATCAGTTGGGTTGTCTGCGCTTTTTCTGGCAAACCAAGGGGTTGGGATATCAATTTCTTTTTCAGCTAAGACCCCAGTTAACATTTCTCGTTTGTTACCAAAGCCTTTGACTTTTTTAAGGGTAAAGCTAGCTTGTTGAAGGCCTCGTTTAACGGAACCTGCCACGGTAAATGTTGCAAAAGTTCCATTGAGGCGGGCGAATTTTGCCATATTAGTGAACAGTTGTTCACTCCACATTTCGGGATTTTTTGAGGGAGCGAAACCATCTAAAAACCAAGCATCTATCTTATTGTTTAAATTGTTTTTTAGTAAAGATATTTGCTCATTTACATCACCAAACCATAAATCTAATATCACACTGCCATTTTCTAACATGATCCGCTGGTTACCCGGTAAGGCTTGTGGCCAATTTTCACAAAGGGATTGTGAGAAGCTGCTAAGTTCAGGCCAACATTGGTGGGCTGTCATTAAGTCAGATTGTGTTAATGGGTATTTTTCAAAACTAATAAAATGTAATTGTTGCAATTTTGCGTTTGGATTTTCGGCTTTAAATTGTTTAAAAGATTGCCATAATGCTAAAAAATTCAATCCAGTACCAAACCCGGTTTCGGCAATTACACAGGTTGTGAAAGGGTGCGTCGCGAAGCGCTCAGGAAAATGATTTCCTTGCAAAAACACATGGCGAGCTTCTTCTAAGCCATCTTGGTTAGAAAAATAGATATCTGCAAACTGTTCAGACATGGGGGTGCCTTCGTCATTCCAGCTCAGGCGTGCGGTTTGTACAGCGTTCTTTTTCACGATAAGCCTACATTCTTTATTTAATTCCTAAATTTTACCGCTGATATGGGTGTAAGGCTACCGTCATAAAAAAGTCTTATTGGCGTCATAAAGAAAAAAATACAAATATTTACCCTGATCGGACTTGTTCAGCGTACAAGTGTAAGCTAAAGTGACAACCTGTAATCCCGCAATCATATAATTATAGACATGAGGTAACGAATGAAGCGTGCAGTCATCACTGGTCTAGGTATTGTTTCCAGCCTTGGTAATAACCAGGAAGAAGTACTGGCTTCTCTGAAGGAAGGTCGTTCCGGGATCACTTTCTCAGAAGAATTCAAAGAGGCAGGGCTGCGTAGCCATGTCTGGGGTAATGTTAAAAATTTAGACCCAAAAGATTTAATCGACCGTAAAATTTTCCGTTTTATGAGTGATTGCTCCGCCTATGCTTATTTATCGATGGAACAAGCGATTGCGGATTCAGGTTTAACAGAAGAACAAGTTTCAAATTTACGTACAGGTATCGTTGTTGGCTCTGGTGGTGGTTCTCCACGTAACCAAGTTGCTGGTTCTGACGGTATGCGTGCTAAAGGTTTGCGTGGTGTGGGCCCATACATGGTGACTCGTGCAATGGCATCAGGTATTTCTGCTTGTTTAGCAACGCCATTTAAAATCAAAGGTGTGAACTACTCCATCAGTTCTGCTTGTTCAACATCAGCGCACTGTATTGGCCATGCGGTTGAGTTAATTCAATTAGGCAAACAGGATGTGGTTTTTGCTGGTGGCGGTGAAGAACTGAGCTGGGAAATGACCTGTGAGTTTGACGCGATGGGCGCATTGTCGACTAAATACAATGAGACGCCAGACAAAGCATCAAGAACTTACGATAAAGACCGTGATGGTTTCGTTATCGCAGGTGGTGGTGGTATCGTTGTTGTCGAGGAATTAGAACATGCGTTAGCGCGTGGTGCACATATCTACGCTGAAATTGTCGGCTATGGTGCGACCTCTGACGGTGCAGACATGGTTGCTCCATCAGGAGAAGGTGCGGTGCGCTGTATGCAAATGGCGATGCAAGGTATTGATAAAATTGATTACATCAATACACATGGTACCTCAACGCCAGTGGGTGACACGAAAGAGTTAGAAGCGATTCAAGAAGTGTTTGGTAGCAACTCTCCAGCAATTTCAGCAACGAAAGCAATGAGTGGCCACTCATTAGGTGCTGCGGGTGTTCACGAAGCAATTTATAGCTTACTGATGTTAGAACACGGCTTTATTGCGCCAAGTATTAACGTCGAAAACCTAGATGAGAAAGCTGCGGGCTTGAATATCGTGACTAAGCCAACCGAACAAGCGCTGGAAACAGTCATGTCTAACAGTTTCGGTTTCGGTGGAACTAACGCCACATTAGTGATGAGCAAATACAAAGCATAATTTGTATTAGGCTAACGTATTAAATAAGCGAGAACTTCGGTTCTCGTTTTTTTTAATCACTACTTCCGCCGTCCCCGCCTCCTGAATCGGACGATGAGCAATCTGAACTAGAACAATAATGGTTGCTTGAGCGGTGATTATTATCACTGGATGAGCTGTCATAATAAGGGGGCGTGTAGCTTGAACTCGAATTATTTGAATTCACTCGATATGCAGTTTCTTTCACATTTTTACGCACTTCAAATATTTGGCTTTTATCTTTCGACCAGCCAATAGTCACCAGTGTGGTATTTTTCTTTACGCTGATAAGCAACATTTCCCCACAAAAAATATGCATTTTACCCAATGCTTTTATTTGGATATAACCACTGTCTTTTTCCGTGATAGTGACAGGTTTCTGACTATGGATTGTGTAACAGTCACTATGGACATCAATAGTGCGAGTATATGCTAACGGTTTTGGCTGGATATTAAAAAGGACAAAAAGTAATCTATCGAACATTGTGTTTTATGTTTTAATAAATGAGATGGCTAAGATAATTGATTGAGGTTATTCAATACATCGTCATTATCTGAATCCGTGGTTTATTAATGATTGAATGAGTATTCGTCATTTTATTAAATTTTTCTGCCTAAAATAGTGACATGATATTGACTCAATGTTTAGTTGATTAGAGGAAATCATATGAGTGTAACAAGGTTTCATACGGCTATTTGGAAACAGGACTTTAAAATTTTAGGTGCGGCATTATCTCGTTATATCCGCAGTAAATTTAGTAGATTGATTAGCAAAATACATAATATTGAAAATCCATTTCCACTACATAGAAATGCACCAAAACGGCCAAGTACTACCATTAGTTCACCATCAAAGAATGTCTATTATGGTGAAGGAGCTCATGATAACAATGTGGTTTTACTTCGTTATATAAAACTTTCTACTGATTAATAAAAAAATGCCCCAAAATCACACTGGGGCAAAGTTTTACAGAGATTGTATGAACACGTAATTACGATGAGACAGTGGATTGTTTACGTTTACGAATACGCTTTATAATCGGTGGCAAAATTAGCACTAATACCGCTAGAACTAATAAGCTTTGAGAAATCGTACTGCTCCAAAGAATATCGAAACTACCGTTACTGATAGATAATGAACGGCGTAAGTTTTGTTCTAACATTTCACCCAGTACAAACCCTAAAATTAATGGTGAAAGTGGGAAGTTCATTTTACGTAATATAAACCCAAATACGCCAAGCCCCATCATGAGTAATAAATCAAATGTCGTACTATGAACGGCATATACCCCGACAGCAGAAATGCAAGCAATAGCAGGGACTAAAAACCATAACGGAACCGTTAACATGCGAGTGAATAAGCCAATTAATGGAATATTCATGATGAGCAAAACCACGTTAGCAATCAACAGAGCAGCAATTAACCCCCAAACAATATCCGGTTGCTCTGTAAACATACCAGGGCCTGGGGTGATATTATAGAGCGTTAGGGCACCCATCATTACTGCTGTTGTTCCCGAGCCCGGAACACCAAGAGTTAACATAGGAATAAATGACCCACACGCAGAGGCATTATTGGCGGCTTCAGGCGCGGCTACCCCTCGGACATCGCCATTACCGAAATCGCCTTTTTCACCACTGATTTTCTTTTCCGTCATGTAAGTGATAGCACTGGCAATGGTGGCACCCGCTCCCGGCAAAACGCCAACAAAGAAACCGACAAAAGAAGAGCGTAAAGCAGGGCCAGCACATGCTTTGGCTTCTTTGCGATTGAATAGCATTCTGCCTGTTTTACGGATCAGACCTTGGCCTGTTGCAGTGCCTTCGAGCATCAATAAAATTTCACTAACAGAAAATAAACCAATAACCACGACGATAAACTGCACGCCATCCGATAAATGTACGCTATCAAACGTAAAACGATATTCCCCAGAGTTGGCATCCACTCCCACAGTGGCGAGTGATAAACCCATTAATGCAGCCAATAGTGATTTGATTGGGTTTTGGCTCATCATGCTACCTAAGCAAGCGATAGCAAAAACCATTAAGGCGAAATATTCGGCAGGCCCAAAGGCGAGTGACCATTGAGCAAGCAAGGGAGCGAATAAAATTATCCCTACAATTGCAATCGTTGAACCAATAAATGAACTGACGGCAGAAATTGAGAGAGCAACCCCGCCTTTCCCTTGTTTTGCCATAGGGTAACCATCTAGGGTGGTCATGATGGCAGCGGCATCACCAGGGACATTGAGTAAGATTGATGATATGCGTCCGCCATATTCACAACCTAAATAAACCGTGGCGAGTAAAATTAATGCGGACTCGGCGGGTAATTTCAGGGCAAAGGCCAATGGTAGCAAAATAGCGACACCATTAATTGGGCCAAGGCCGGGAAGCATACCCACGATTGTACCGATAAAACAGCCAATTAAGGCGATCAAGATATTTTGAGGAACCAGTGCGACCTCGAAACCTTGCGATAGATACATCCAAGTTTCCATGATTTCGCTCCTTAACTTAGCAGGCTGCCAATAGGCAAGGTTACATCTAGCCATTTATCAAAGGCATAGAACAAAAAGATACCTAAGACCGGGCCCGAAATAATCGCGGCGATAGGTGTCGCACCAAATAGCAGGGCGATACTGATGGTGAGTAAGCTGGTTGCAATCGGGAACCCTAACCATTCAAAAGCCCATGCATAAATAACAAGTGCAACAACTAATAAAACTAAACGACGTAATACATAGGGTTTTGGCCACTCAACGGCTTCTTGCTTGCCAAATAATAAGGCAAGGGCACAAAGCGCCATTAAGGAGAGTATGACAACCGGAAAAGGGCGGGGGCCCAGTGGTTCATAACTAAATTCACTTTGGATCCCCCAACCAATATAAATTCCGATAGCACACAGTATTAGCCAAACTATGGCAAATATGCGTTGGCTCATCGTTCACTCCGTTATTTAGCTAAACCGAAGGCACGGGCTTGTTCACGATATTGCTCGATTTCTTTTTTGACATAGCTATCGAGTTCTTGCCCGGTTAAGTTGTATTCAAATAAACCACGCAGTTCACGTTGTTTTTTGAATTCGTCGGTTTGTTGCAGTTTTTGGAAGGCTTCGACCCATTGGTTATAGTCAGCATCGGAGACTTTCGGCCCCATATAGAAACCACGAATGATTGGCCATACAATGTCATACCCTTGTTCTTTTGCTGTTGGAATATCTGATAAACCATCACCAAGGCGCTTGTCTGAGTAAACAGCAAGGATACGAATTTTACCTTCATTGATATATGGCGTCATTTCACTGATATCCCCTGAAAGGACTTGAATATGGTTGCCCAGTAATGCAGTTAAGGTTTCACCGCCGCCTTCAAAGGCCACATAACGCATTTTTCGTGGGTCGATATCAATGGCTTTGGCTAATAAGGCCGTTTTCATCCAATCTTGGCTGCCAATAGACCCTCCCGCACCAAATACGATGCTGTTAGGATCTTTTTTGAAGGTATCCATTAAATCTTTCAGGGTTTTATAAGGTGAGTCGGCACGTACGGCTATCATACCGTAGTCGCTTCCCACACTGGCGAGCCAGCGAACATCGTTTTCGTTATAACGACCAAATTTCCCTTGCGCGAGATTGAGTAAGGAACCTCCTGAGAAAGCAACAATGGTGCCGGGTTCCGCAGGGCGTTGTGCGACAATAGCGTTATAAGCAACGGCACCAATACCGCCTGGCATATAGGTCACTCGCATTGGTTTTTCAATTTCTTTGGTTTCCAGAAGAGACACTTGTACTAACTTACAGGTTAAATCAAAACCGCCTCCAGGTTTGGCGGGGGCAATACATTCTGTACGTTCGGGTAGGGCGTTTGCTTGATTGATGCCAACTAAAAATATTGCTGTTGCTAAGGCCGTCTGGGTGAATTTTTTCATTATTTTTCCTTACTAAGACAATAATTAGAGGTATATATTATTACTGCTTGTTGTGCTGGTATGGCATCATCGCCCGATGAAGCTTTCATTTACCTTTCATTAACAAATATTATTATTTTTATGTGATATATATCAGATTGTTTTGTATTTTTACTTTTTTGTTATGTTAATTTAATGTTAAATTAATCACGTTAATAGTGTTTGTTAGCAATAGTTGTGATGGACACAGTAAAAATGTGCACATTTGCTTTCCATTCATTCAATGGAATGCCAACGTATACTGATAAATAATTATAATGAGTATGCGGAATGAGAATTTTATTGGTTGAAGATCATGACGAGTTGTCATTATGGTTACAGAAGGCCTTATCGTCATCTGGGTTTGCGGTTGACCTTGCTAGTGATGGTGCGATAGCAGACCAGCTATTACAAACTGAACGCTATGAATTAGTCGTGTTAGATGTATCACTTCCGAGAATGAGTGGGCTTGAGGTATTGGCGCAAATGCGCAAACGGCATCAAGAAACCCCCGTCTTGTTACTAACGGCGAATTCCGACGTAGCCGACCGTGTACAAGGGTTAAATGCAGGGGCTGATGACTACCTGACGAAACCTTTTGATATTGCGGAATTAGAAGCGCGTCTTCGTGCTTTATTACGGCGTAGCCAAGGGCAAGTTAATGAGTCACAACAGTTTGGTTTACTTAGTTACCATGAGGACGGTTATTTTTTATTAGGCGAAGAGCCGTTAGGCTTAACACCAAGGGAATATGCGGTGTTAAACACCCTATTTCATCGACGAGGTCGGCCTGTTTCTAAAATGCAATTATTTGAACAGGTATTTTCGCTGTCAGATGAAGCCAATTTACAAAGTATTGAGTTATATGTTCACCGTGTAAGAAAAAAACTTGCCGGTTCGGATGTTAACATCAATACCTTACGCGGATTGGGATACCGATTAGAGCAGTGTAGTGTATGAAATTAGTCGCTCATCCACGCTCTCTCTTTCATCAGTTACTGCTCTTTTTCGGTATCCCCCTCATTTTGTTGGGGAGTTTTTCGGTTTATACCCACTATTACAGTGCAAAAAATGCTGCAAATTTAGCCTATGATCGAACGTTACTAGCTTCAGCTCGAACAGTTGCAGAACGCTTACAAGTGGTAGATGGGCATCTCTCGGTGAATGTGCCTTATGTGGTGCTCGATAGTTTCGAACTAAATAATAATGACCGAATTTTTTATCAAGTTATCTCTCCTGACGGTGAAACTATCTCTGGTTATGACGACTTACCGCCAATTCCCCCTTATTGGATGCGTTCACAGCACTATACTGCGCTAGTTTATTTTTATGATGCACAGTATAAAGGTTTACCTATTCGTATTGCTGCGTTTTATCAACCGATTAATGAAGGTGGCATCACTGGGATGGTTGAAATTCGTGTTGCGGAAACGGTCTATTCGCGGCAAGATCTCGCTAATCAATTATTAATTTCTGCCTTGATGAGCCAAGGTACCGTGGTACTTTTAACCATGGTGCTTGCCTATATTCTACTTAGTAAGCTGCTGGCACCGTTGAAAAGATTATCTCACTTAATGTTAGGCCGTTCTGCCAATGATTTAACACCCTTGCCAGATTTACTGCCGTGGTCGGATTTATCGCCATTAATTGATGCATTAAACCGTTATATTTCTCGCCTAAAGCGGATGGTTAGACGACAAGAACGCTTTAGTGCAGATGCATCTCACCAATTAAAAACACCTTTAACCGTACTAAAAACCCAAGTTTCGGTTGCCATTAATAGTGCAGACGAAAGTCAACGGCAACAAAGTTTACAAGCTATTGATAAAACCCTCGATAATACGATCATTTTGACGGATAGGCTTTTGCAGTTATCTCGCTTAAAAGCACATGAAAAAGAAGCCATCACGCAATATCGTGCAGTTAATTTAGTGGAAATTGTTCATCAAACGTGTTTTACCCGCTTAGCGCAGGCAGAAAGCCAAAATATTGATTTAGGCTATGAAGGGTTAGACGTAGCATGGATAAAGGGAGAGCCTATTTTATTGGCTGAGATGTGTGCAAATTTAATTGATAATGCGATTAAATACACGCCTGCAAATGGAGTGGTCACCGTTCGAGTGGTCAGCAGTGATGACCATCTTCATTGGGTCTTAGAGGTTGAAGACTCTGGTCCTGGGATCCCAGATGCGAAAATTAACCGTTCTATGGAAGCCTTTACTCGTTTAAATAATGCGTTAGGTAAGGAAGGCGCTGGCCTTGGGCTGGCGCTTGTGAAAGATATTGCTAGCTATCATGGTTCTGAACCTCAATTATTAAAAAGTAAATTACTTAATGGATTATTGGTTAGAATCGCATTTAAAGCCAGCCAAGCGCCGTGGTAAGACAAACGCCCTTACTAAGGCGTTTCTCTGGTGACAAAGTCTAAACGCAGTAAAAGCTAGATACGTTTAGTTTCACATTGATATTAATATCTGCGATAGCGTGTTATTTGAAGGTTCGTGTTTGAAATCACAGGTTATTGTGTTTTGTTCGAGGCTTGCTATTGAGGATGATAATAATGATTCTGAATCTAACTTATTGTCTTCATTAAGAAATATATTAGCTATAGCTAGCGCTGTGTCATTTTTTACTTCATTAATAAATGTCTCGATTGATTCTATTTTTAAATCTGTGTTGTATATTTCATCAAGCAAAGCCGATATGTCTTGGGAAATCAAATTTGAATCTTTATTTTCTGAGTGCTCTTGAATGTATGTCACTAGATCATTTTTTGCACTAGCAAGTTTTTCTTCTTGTAAATATGTAGTATCAACAGATTCTGATTTCAATTTTTGTATTTTGTTTAATTGTAAGCGTTGATTAGTGATATCTAGCAATGCATCTTTAATCGTTTGACAATAGGTTTCCTCGCTGACATTAGATGTGACAGATTTTAATGGGACATGATTATATACGTTAGAAATAAAGTCATCTCTTACTGCGGTTAGATATTCTTTCTCACGTAAAACCTCAGATATATTGATATTGTTTTCACTTTGTTGTAACTCTTGGTTCGTATTTAGGGTTAAATTTGAAATCATAGTAAACACTCCATGTTAATAATTTTTAAATATTTCATTACTGTGGTCGTAGTTAATTAATATAACCTACTTAAAATTAGGTGACTAATTTTTATTTGGTATGGAAGTATTGTTGATATCATTTGAAATATTGCTAACTATCATGGTTCTGAACCTCAATTATTAAAAAGTAAATTACTTAATGGATTATTGGTTAGAGTCGCATTTAAAGCCAGCCAAGCGCCATGATAACAGAAACCACCTAATTCAGTAGGTGGTTTAAATAATAGTAAAATACAAATCTAGTGAAAATAAAAATACGTGTTAATCCCGTAATGGGATAAATACAGGCATTGATTTGTTATGCAATGGTTGGTCGTATACATCGCTAATTATTGTGTCTTGTGGAAATTCAGCCATGATAGATGATAATAAGGATTCAAAGTCTTTATTATTTCCATTACCATCAGTGAAATTGAATTCATCAGCTCTCTCGTTAATGCGAGTTTTAATTGACATTATTTTTGATTTTTTATTCATGATTTCAATAATTAATGGTGTTATTTCTGAGGAAATTGATTTTTTGTCTTTATTTTCTGAATGAGTATAAATATATTGAGAAATCTCTTTTTCTGTCTGAACAATTTGTTTTTCTAACGAATGAATATCATTGATATATTCTAGTATCTCTGAGTGTTCTTTTGAACTGTACATTTTAGTTAAACTCCCTAACTGTTCAGTTAAGTCTAATAATGTATACATTTTTCCTTTAACTGTTTGATAATATGCATCTTCACCAACAGCAGACGAAGTTGATTTTAAAGGGATCTTTATATGAATGTTAGAAATTAAATTATTTAATTCATTTTTTAATAGTTTTTTTTCTACTGCTAGCATATATATGTTATCTTTTTTATCACCAACGTTATTGGCATAAGAGCCTATTTTACTTGGTTTAGAAGATGGATATAAGTGACTGTTTAATTCTAAACTAACAAACTTTTGGAGTGTTTTTGTTCTAAGGAATTCATCATGAAACTGAGTTGTTAATTCTTCAATGCTATCATGAGTTTTTTTCTCTTGAGCTAATGTCCTATTTTCAATAATATAATTGGCTAAATCTTCTTTTACACTCAATATGTCTTTTTCTAACTGGGAACGATTAATTAAATATGTAGACTGGTCGTAATATAAACCCGCTTCTTTTTTTATTTCTACATTGATACGCGCTTCAAGTTTATTGAATAATGTTTCTAATTTATTATCAATGTCTTTTTGGTATTTCTGTTGTCTATCAGGAGTAAGTTCTAATAATTTATCAATCGGGAGTATGTGATTATCCAATGTTTTTTGAGCATTAATTTTTATTTTTTTTAAGTTACTAATTGACTGGTTTAATTCAGTTAATAATTTAAATTCTTTATTGTTTTGGTAGTCGCTCTCCTGATAGTTAAGGTAAAAGTCTTTATCTTGTTCAAAGTGGTTATGAATATCATCTAAGTATTCAAAGTTTTTGATTTTATCAAAACTATCATGTGAATATTGAATTTCTGTATATTGGGTGTTTAATTTTGTTGTGCATTTTATTAACTTATCGACTGTATGATTACTTGTTGAATGCATTATGCTATTGCTGTTAAGTTCTTTTAGCAGCTGTTCTATGTTGCTTTTACTTTTCTTGGCATCGGTATATAAATCATTCATATGACCTTCTGCATAGAATGTTTTTTCCATGAGTAAAAACCTATTTTGCACATTTTCAGTCATTTTCTGTGTGTATTGCTGAGACAATTGATAGCTATCGTTTAGATTAGAATTAAACTGATCAAGTTCTGTGCCTATAGCATTTTGAATAATCGGGTTCTTGTGATAAGAAATGTTATCAGGTAAGATAAATTTCTCTCTCATATTACTCAGTAGATTTAATAAGTCTGCTTTATATTGCTCAATTAAGTCGAAGGTATTAAGTTTAATAGATGACGAGGTTATAGGTAATGTATAATAATTTTCCATTTTTGTGTGTTTACTATGTAACTTTTGTAATACTTCAAAATTTTTTGTCTGCTTGTCAGCTTGTTCGATAAGTTTAAGTTCTAACTCTTGTAATTTGTACCATTCATCAGATTTACCCATCTTAAATATATCTTTTAAATTATCAATTTTAGCTAACAAATTATTAAATATTTTTTTGTTGTGTTCTGAATTTTTGCTTATGTGCTCATATACCCCTTCTAGGTAAACGACATTTATTGATGGTTTCTTTCTAATTGACAAGGTTGCTGAATAGTCTATTTCTTTAAATATGTTTTGGTTTTTTATACTTCCTAATGATGCCCGATTTTTATTAAATGTAGAGCTCATAGTAAACACTCCGTGTTAATGGTTATTGAAATTTGCATATATATAGATGCCAATAAAATATAATCTAACAATAAGAAGTAGACTAATTTTTATTTTATATAAAAATGCGATTAGTATAATTTAAATTATTAGCAATGAAATTTTTAGCAATCTCATAAGTGGAGGGAATGATATTGTTTTATTTAGATATAAAAATGATAATTGTAGATAGGTTAAGGCGCTAAAGGAAGTTAGCGCCTTTATAATTCAATTATTGGTTAATTAGACTAAAATCCCACTCTTTTAGTGCGTTGATTGAGTCTTTGTCTTGGTATTTTGCGCCAAGTTCAAGGTAATCATGGGCTTTTTGGATATCGTCTTTACTTTTGGTACCGACCCAGCCGTTATAATACATATAAGCAAGTTTGTATTTTGCCATCGCATGGTGAGTACCTTGTTCGAGGTCTGTCATATCGTAATATTTTGCTGCACGGACATAATCTTTTGGCACACCTTGGCCAAAATAGAGCATATCCCCGGCTAAATGAGCGGTGTTACTGTCATTTTGTTGTGCGCCTAAATCAAAATAATAAAGCGCTTTCGGGAAGTCTTTTTCTATACCGCGCTCATTATCTTTACGATAAAGATTACCTAAAATATTATAAGCGCGAGGATAGCCATTTTTCCCTGCTAATTCATAATAATAGATCATCTTTTGGGTATCTTCAGGCACTCGTTCACCACGTGCATAAGCGATACCTAATGAGAAGGCTGACATTTTGTCGCCTGCCTCAGCTTCGATGCGCTGCTTTTCAATTTGCTCGGCGAAACGACCATATTTCTCATAGGCTTTTTCATCGGCAACTTGTTTTTCAATTGCTTGTTTATCTTGGGCTGAAAGTGTATCCATTAGCTCAATAGAACTTGGTTTTTTATCAAGTTGTAATGCATAGTAATAGGCTTGCTTGGCATCGCCTTTTTCTACATAAGCCTGATAAATTGCATCAAGTGCGTGAGTTGGGTGGTAATTTAACGAAATTTGATACCATTCGATGGCTTTGTTAATATTTTTATCAATATCACAATCGCCTTTTAAATAGAGGGTTCCCATCTCTTTGGAAAGACTTTCTGGATAATGAATATAGTGTTTGTCGGTATTTTTCTGGAAATTGCTTTTTTCAATCCATTCCTTCAAATACCGGCTTGCTTTATCCATATCCACATTATCGCTGTTTCCACAATATTGGCCAGGATAGTAGATTTGATAGAGTTTCTCCGTTGCGGCTAAATCACCTTTATCGTAAGCTTGTTGTAAATAAGTTAAGGCTTTAGCGTTATCACTATTTACGTAATAGTAATACAGATTAATTAAAGCTTTGGTACGAGTGTTTTCTTCACTTAGCAGCAGCGCTAAATATTTTTGTTCGTCTTTAGGGCGATTAAGCTCTCTTTTTTTATCTTTAATTCCATCTCGATACAAATCCACCAATGCATCGAAGGCATTATTAGAAACCTTATCATCAGCTGATTTCATACCCTCTTGTAGATATTGAATGGCTAAATCATATTCAGGAGAGCCAGAGAGAATTTTGTTATCATATAAATACGTTCTGGCTAGTTGAACTTTAGAGAACAAATCACCTTTTGCTGCACCTTCAACGTAATTCTGGCGTTTTTCTTGGTTATCCTTAGTAACCGAATCAAGCGGTTGATAAGCGGCTAAATTGCCAGCCTTGATACTTTTCTTATACCAATCTTGCGCCGCGAGATCTCTACCGCGCGAACTATACCAATCCCCGAGTTTAATATAAGCAGAGGTATCGCCTTTTTTGGCAGGAACAACGAGAGTTTCATAGACTTCAATATAATCATCAACCCGTTTTGGATTCGAATGTTTACGTAAATAAACGATGGCCTCATCCCAGTCAGGTTCCATTACCCAAGCGTTTTTTTCTTCATTTAGCACGCCCATATATCGCATCTCACTATAGAGAGCGATTGCGTGGTCATTACCTTCATCACTAGCTTGTTTCAGGTATTTAGCCGCTTCAAGGCGATCTTCTTTGACACCTTGGCCATAGAAATAAGCTCGACCCACTTTGTATTTTGCTGAAGGACTTTCATTGAGCATTTTCATGCCAATGTCATAATCATCCATATATTTGATGAATTCATTGCCCCAGCTTCCTGCTTTAAGGTAATACTCACGTGCTTTTTGTCGATTAGGCTCAACAAGCTGGCTGCCATTTAAATACTGATGTGCCAGTTTACGGGTATAGTCTTTACTGCCAATCGCTGCTAATTGGTCGTAATAACCTAGGATTTTTGCTTTATTTGCATTGAGATATTGATCCTGTTGGTAATAATCAATGAGTTCTTCAAGTGCACTTTCTTGATTGAATTTTGCACTTTTCTCTAAATATTCAAGCCACTTTTTCTGGTCGACTTTTTGCCCATAATTACCATATTTGTAAGCATTGGCGAGCGTACGTAACGCATCAGGGTCATTCTGTTTCGCTTTTAGTTGAATATTGGCAAATGAAGCTTTGGCTTTTTCAATTTCTCTTTTACGTGATTTTAAAAAGCTAAAATCAGGGTCAGAAATTTGGTTGTAATAGAAAAGGGCGGTATCATAATTGGCATCTTCGCCGTAGTTACCTTCTTGATATATTTCCCCTAATTCATATAAGCAGCGGTTATTTTTGAGTGGCGCACATTTTTTATATTGAGGAACTAAATCTTTTGCGGTAAGCCCAGTAATTTGCTGGAAGCGAGATTTGTAATACGCCTTATCATTGTGATAAGTAACGCCATCAAGGTTTTGCGCGATATATAAATAAGCAGATGCACTACCCAATTCTGCAGCTTTTAAAATATAATCGTACAATGGTTTTATTTCAGCATCACTTAAGGTATCAACATTAGTTAATTGAGTGAGTTTGTTTATCCCATATAAATAGGTGATATCAGCATCATTATTAATCAGCGGTTCAATTAATTTTTGAGCTTCAGCATGGTTATCATATAAAGCCATTTTGACTAATAACGCTTTTGTGTCAGCGCGATTTAAACCTGCTTTTAATAAAATATCTTTAGCGATTTGTAACTGACTTGGAAGTAATTCGGCTTGTGCTTGAGATGAATGGAGCACATTGACTATTAGGTTAGCTATTTTATTGGTTTCTGTTGGCCGGTATTTTAATAATGCTGCAGCATAATAAACCTGGCTATTATAATTTTGTTTGATTGATTTTTCATATAAATCAAAGGCCTGATCACTATTTTTCTCTGCATCTTCTTTTAGTAAATAGTCAGCATACAAATAAGCTAAGGCGTAATTTTCGCGTTTAATGACATCGTTTTTGAGGATATCGACAATCGTTTTTTCATCGATAAGTGCTTTAATATCATAGCGATAATATACTTGAACTAATAAGCGATCGGCTGTTGATGGGTAATCGTTTTCATTAAGGTTGTCGATGAGTAATTTAGCGGCTTTCTGCACATCCTGCTTAGTACCAAAAGCATTAATATAATAACGCGCTAATTGCATCTGAGCATCATAAGTGGGGTCTATGCGATTTGCTTTTTCTAAAGCAGCGAAGGCTTTTTCTGGCGAAAATAATGGGCTACCTTTAGCACTATAAACTTCACTTGCTACCACTAAAGCATCTGCGGAGTTCGGGTATTTTTCCATTAAAATAGGAGTGTATTTGGCGACAATACCACTCAGTTTTTTGTTTGGAAAATCGTAACTGGAGATTGCTCTCTCGTTGATGGTAACAAGTGCGTTTAAGTCGCCAAGATCTGCGGCAGCGGTGAGATATTTTTCAGCTAAAGCGTCATTTCGCTTAACATCGCTAAATGTACGGCCAGAATACACGTTATAGGCTTGATACATCGCGGGAGGGTATTGGCCATCAGCGGCATCAGTTAAATCCTGAATGCGGTCGGTGTCAGCTTTGTAATTTAAATATAAGGCTTTAGGGTGTTTAGCTTCCACAAGCGGTCGCAGATAAACTATCGCACGGTTTTTATTTCTCCGCACGCCATCGCCGGTCATATATTTTTGGTACAAAGCATAGATGGCGTTCTCATCACCACGGCTCGCCCGTTCTTCTAAATTAGTGATGACTTTTTGTTTTTCTTCTTCTGTTTGTGAACCATACAATGATAAAGCCCCTGGCTCTAATTCACTTGCGTCAGAAATGTATTCTAATGCAGAGGAAAAAGAGAGGCGTTCATATTTTTTGGCTAACAGCGGATTTGGTGGTACGCCGTTACCACCTTCTTCATATATCGACGCGAGTAACATCGCGGGTAAGGGAAAGTCGTTGCTGACAAGCGGTGTTAATATTTCAACGGCTTTCTTACTGTCATTTTCAAAGTCATGAGCGATATAGCCCAAAGCAAATTTTGCCAGTTTTGAGCCTTGGTTAGAAGCCAACGTAAAATATTGGCGAGAAAGTTCGATATTTTGTGGAACTTGTTCGTATTTATCAGCTAAATAAATACCCCCAATCATTTCTTGTGCTTCTTTGACACCGAGATTAGCCGCTTTAGTTAAAGAAATTAAACCGTTTTCATCAGTAGAAGTGTCTTCTATTAGGTGTTTATAACGAAAAAAGCCAAGGTTATATAATGCATTTTTATTGTTATCTTCCGCCGCTTTAATTAGCCAGTTTTGGGCTGCCACATCATCAGTTTTTGTGCCAATACCCTCTTTATACATCATGGCTAAGGCAAAAGCGGATTGTGAGTCTTTATCTGCGTTTTTTTGGAATTGTTCAAATGCAGCTTGAGATTCACCTTGTTGATATAAGTCGTAGCCTAATTGTGAGGGAGAGGATGAGTTGGTGGTATTGATGAAATAAATGCCAATGGCTACAGCAATTATTATCAATATGAACAACCCAACTTTGAACGGCTTAGTCATTGTCATTCCTTATTATGGTGGTTACTTGCCACGATCCATTTAGGTTTATCGCATTATCACGGCTTATTGAGTGGAGTTAATACTCCTAAAGGGGTATTTAATTTTGCTTAAGTCTAATTGGAATTCCAGAAGATTCAATCGGATTATCCTCTATCTGAAAAACGGTAATTCGATAAATCATATCAATGGTGGGCGAATTAAAGGTGATTTGAGAGGGATTTAAAATGTCACAAAGTATTAATGGTAAGGAATATGAAGGGGAAATAAACAAAGGAATGGCGAGGATTTCAAACATAGCCCCACAAAGTGGGGCATATGAGTGACGACATTGCATTTATTGCTTTTGTAATTCTATTCTACTGGCAAGAATCTTCTTGAACCACCTTTTTTCACGGCGGAATAATTCTGTCAGTGGTGTACGTAATTGTTGCGCTAACATTACCCCGAGTAATACCACACCACCACCGATTAAATGGTAGCTTTTAAGTTCTTCACCCAAGGCGAAAATAGCGATAATGGCAGTGAAAACGGGAGCTAGGTTCATAAAAATAGAGGTTGTATTCGCACCAAGGCGCATAACACCTTGGATCCACAATGCCGGAGCAACAATGGAGGCGGCAATCCCTGCAAATACCACTAAACCGATATTTTGGCTGTTCAGAGAGACATCTTCAGCTAGCAAGAAATTAGGGAGTAGCATGATAACGCCAAAGAAAACCTGAACGTACAGCGAGTCCCAACTAGATAATTGGATTGACCAACGCTTAGTCAGTACACCGTACAGGGCGTATGCAGCTGACGCAACCAACATCATGGCTTCCCCTTGACCTAAGCCTTGAGAAAATAACGCACTTGGGCTTCCTTGGCTCACTAACCATACTAATCCACATAATGAAAGAATTGAGCCTAATATAATCCCCACAGTAGGAATAACGCGTAGCACAAAGATACTAATAATTACTGTTAGTAATGGGATCATTGAATTCATAATTCCCATAAAGGTCGCACTTACGCTGTGAGCCGCATAATAAGCTAAACTTTGGTATAGCATCATCCCTAGCGCGCCTAAAATGGCGAGTTGCCACCAATGTTTCATAACCGTTTTAAAGTTTCGGAGCACCGAACGTAATACGAAAGGAGTCATGACAAGAAATGCCAATGCCCAACGGTAAAATGAGATTGCCGCAGGGTCAATGGCAGTGGATGCCGCTTTGTTAACAATGGCATTAATTGACCATAATAAAACCGCAATCAGCGGAAAAAGAAGATTCTTCATTAAAACATTCTCCCATATTGAATGGGCGCTAGTATACATCTGTCCGATTTTTTATATATACTGATAACCAGACAACCGATAACGCTTTTCAGACAGGAACCATGGAAAACTTAAAATCAGACATTTGGCAAATCAGTGAATGTAATATCGCAGAGCCTGAATTGGTGGCTTTTCGGCACGAGCAAACCGCGGCCCTCACTGAGTATAAATCCCATTCACACCCTTTTGGGCAAATGCTGTATGTGGTCTGTGGCATTATGGAAATGGAGGTGGCTGGTCAACATTATCTAGCGCCGCCAGAGTTTTGCATTTGGATCCCAGCGAACATTCCCCATGCTAGCTTTAATAAAGAAAGTGTCAAATTTCGGATCATCGATTTTTCTCATGAATATAACCAAGTGCTTGCCCAGCGGCCTTGTGTGATTAAGCTTAGCCCTATATTTCAGTCAATTATGACGGATATGTACCAACGCGGTATTGTTCAGCCTGAAACAGAGCAAGACTTACGTTTGGCTCATGTGCTGATTGACCAATTTCCATTGTCCCCTTGCCAAGATACTTATTTGCCTATTTCAAAAGACAAATTTCTTGCCCCAATCTTATTAGAGTTACAAAGCGACCCAGCTGATAACACGACGTTAGCACAATGGGCAAAACGCTATTATACATCGGAACGCACGTTATCAAGACGCTGCCAGCAAGAATTAGGTATGTCGTTTAGTGAATGGCGTCAACGCTTGCGATACTTACATGCCGTTGCCGGGTTAGAAAAGGGGAAAAGTGTCCATGAAGTCGCATTGGATGTTGGGTATAGCTCGGCATCCGCCTTTATTGCGATGTTCCAGCAGATATCAGGTGTCACACCAGACCGTTTTCGAGCGAAAGAATTTGACGTAGAAGGCAACCTATCATAGGCATCTGGCTTAAACCGTGGCAAAATATTGTTCCACTTATCTATATAACGACACAATACAAAAAAGTTATTGATTGGGACAACAGCGTGAAAATTTTAGTCGATGAGAATATGCCATATGCTCAAACTTTATTTAGCGAGCTTGGTGAAGTGAAAGCAGTACCGGGACGTCCTATACCAGAACAAGAATTAATTGATGCAGATGCATTAATGGTGCGTTCTATCACTAAGGTTAATGAATCACTGCTTGGTAATACGCCAGTTAAATTCGTTGGAACCGCGACAGCCGGTTTTGACCATATTGATACCGAGTGGTTATCGGCGGCAAATATTGGTTTTTCATCAGCGCCGGGTTGTAATGCGATAGCCGTTGTTGAATATGTGATTTCCTCACTATTATTGCTAGCGGAACGCGATAACTTTGATTTGCGTGATAAAACAGTTGGCATTATTGGCGTTGGCAATGTCGGAGGGCGCTTAGCCGCTAGGTTATCGGCTTGGGGCGTCAAAACATTACTCTGCGACCCACCGCGAGCAGCCAAGGGGGATGACGAGTCATTCGTTTCTTTTGATGATATCCTTGAGCACGCTGATGTCATTACCTTTCATACTCCGCTGAATATGTCAGGCGAATATCAAACTTTCCATTTAATGGATGAAACGCATTTAGAAAAATTGCGCGATGGTACCATTTTAATTAACGCAAGTCGGGGTGAGGTGGTTGATAATAAAGCCCTATTATCTGTACTTAACCGGGGAAAAAAACTGAGCGTTATCTTAGATGTGTGGGAGCCAGAGCCTGATTTAGATACGGCACTTTTAGCATTAGTGGATATTGGCACGCCGCATATTGCAGGCTATACGCTAGAAGGTAAAGCCCGAGGAACGACGCAAGTTTATGAAGCTTACTGCCAGTTTCTCGGCAAATCGTCACAAGTTTCTCTTTCATCATTACTGCCTAAGCCAGATATCAATCAATTGACTTTCAATGGTAAATTAACGCAAAACCAGCTCAAAAGGTTAGTGCATCTCGTGTATGATGTGCGCCGAGATGACGCTGCGTTAAGAGCGGTTGCAGGGGGCAAAGGCGAATTTGATAAACTGCGCAAAAATTACCAAGAACGCCGTGAATGGTCATCCCTTGAAATTATTTGTGATCATGAACAAACGGTATCGCAGCTGAATGCGCTGGGTTTTAAGACTCGTTTAACCCACGCATAATAAATGTAGTTAAAATGAACATCTAATTAAATAGCCCCTAATAATTGGGGGTTGTTTGATTTTTTTATTTTTTAGAGGAATAGCCATGACTGAAGGTTGGAATATTGCAGTATTAGGCGCAACCGGTGCTGTAGGTGAAGCGATTATTTCACTGTTACAAGAAAGAGAATTCCCAGTCGGCGAATTGTATTTACTTGCCAGCGAGCGTAGTGCAGGGGAGAGCGTACGCTTTAATGGTAAAAGTATTCAAGTTGAAAATGTGACCGACTTTGATTGGTCACAGGCACAAATTGCCTTTTTTGCAGCCAATGAAGGTGTCAGCCTACAATATGCCGAATTAGCGGCACAAGAAGGGTGCATTGTCATCGATACGAGTGGCGTATTTGCTCAAGAACCGGATGTGCCGTTGGTCGTGCCAAATGTGAATCCGCACGTGCTAGCTGATTATCGCAACCGTAATATTATTTCATTGGCAGATAGCTCGGTAAGCCAACTATTAACAGCAATTAAACCGCTGGTAGATGCCGCAGGGTTAGGGCGTATTACCTTAACAAATATGCTGTCGGTTTCCAGTTATGGTAAAGCCGCCGTAGACGAGCTGGCAGGGCAAAGTGCGCGTTTATTAAATGGTATCCCTGCGGAAGAAGGCCGTTTTAGTAAGCAATTAGCGTTCAATATGTTGCCATTACTGGCGGATATGGAAGGTAGTGTCGTTCACGAACGTCGTTTGGTTGAGCAAGTGCGTAAGGTGCTGCAAGATGATGGCTTACCAGTGGCGGTGAGTTTTATTCAATCCCCTGTTTTTTATGGGAATGCGCAAGTCGTTCATTTAGAAACTTTGCGCCCAATGAGTGCAGAAGAAGCGAACGAAGAACTTGAACGTTTTGAAGATATTCAGGTCTCAGAAGAGGGTGATTATCCTACACAGGTGACTGAAGCGTCAGGTAATGACCAATTAAGCATTGGTTGTGTACGTAATGACTATGGCATACCTGAAATTTTACAATTTTGGTCAGTGGCTGATAACGTGCGTTTCGGTGGGGCACTGATGGCGGTAGAAACAGCAGAAAAACTGGCTCAGGAGCTGTTTTACTAATGTCTAAGCCTACACAGTTGTATCGAATCGCATTAGGTATTGAATACAACGGCAGTCGTTATTTTGGTTGGCAGCGTCAGCAAGAAGTGAAAAGTATTCAAGGTTGTTTAGAAGAAGCCTTGTCAAAAATTGCAGCGGAGCCAATTAGCGTGTTTTGCGCAGGGCGCACAGATGCAGGTGTTCATGCTACAGGGCAAGTGGTGCATTTCGAAACCTCTGCCATCCGCAAAGAAGCGGCTTGGACTATGGGGGCGAATACGCATTTGCCCCCTGATATTGCTGTCCGCTGGTGTAAACCGGTGGCCGAGGAGTTTCATGCACGCTTTAGTGCAACAGCGCGTCGATATCGCTACGTGATTTTTAATCACCGTTATCGGCCAGCAATTTTATCGAGTGGCGTAACGCACTTTCATTATCCACTCGATGAAAAAAGAATGCATGAAGCGGCACAGGCGCTATTGGGTGAGCGTGATTTTACCTCATTCAGAGCAGTCCAGTGTCAGTCGAAGTCGCCATGGCGTAATGTGATGCATGTGAATGTCAGTCGCCACGGTCATTATGTGGTGGTAGATATCAAAGCCAATGCG
Organism: Providencia sp. PROV048; assembly: GCF_033688165.1. Lineage (NCBI taxonomy): Bacteria > Pseudomonadati > Pseudomonadota > Gammaproteobacteria > Enterobacterales > Morganellaceae > Providencia > Providencia sp. PROV048. The sequence continues at coordinate 1,751,592 of NZ_CP096360.1, forward strand.
TTTGTTCACCATATGGTGAGAAATATTGTCGGAAGTCTGTTGGAGATTGGTTGTGGCAATCAAAACATTGATTGGATGGCGCATCTTCTTGAGTTAAAAGACCGTACCAAGGCAGCTGCAACCGCAAAAGCGGAAGGGCTGTATTTAGTGAGTGTCGATTACCCAGAGAAATTTGAGTTACCTCAGAATGTGATGGGGCCGCTTTTTCTGGCAGATGAACTGATGTAAAGCGAATTTTTATTTATCTCATAATTTTTGTAAATAGCATGGATGCTATTATCAATGAGGATTTTATGGAATTTATCACTTTTATTATCGACTTTATTTTACACATCGATGTCCATCTTGCTGAACTGGTCAGAGATTATGGTACATGGGTCTATGGTATCCTATTTCTGATCCTATTTTGTGAAACAGGGTTAGTGGTCACACCATTTTTACCTGGAGATTCGTTATTATTTGTTGCTGGCGCGATTGCGTCATTAGACAGCAATGACCTGAATGTCCATTTAATGGTCGCTTTAATGATTACGGCAGCGATTATTGGTGATGCTGTAAACTACGCAATTGGGCGTATTTTTGGTGAGAAATTATTCAGAAATCCAGACTCGAAGATTTTTCGTCGTGTTTATTTAGATAAAACTCATGCTTTTTATGAAAAACATGGCGGTAAAGCGATTATACTGGCACGCTTTGTGCCGATAGTCAGAACTTTTGCACCATTCGTTGCAGGAATGGGGAAAATGTCTTATCGTCACTTTGCTTTTTATAATGTGACGGGCGCGTTTATTTGGGTATTATTATTCACTTATGCGGGTTATTTCTTTGGTGAATTACCGTTCGTGCAAAACAATTTGAAATTACTGATAGTCGCGATTATCTTTGTTTCAATTCTGCCGGGTGTGGTTGAAATTATTCGTCATCGTCGAATAGCGGCGAAAGAAAAGCGTGCGGCAGCGCAAAAAATCGATAACCGCTAAGCGGTTTAACAAGTTTTTATCTACAGTGAGATATCATTGTGGTTTAATGGCAAAAAATTACATACTGGTGATAACCAGAGTGAATCAGACAAAAAGGTCCATTAATGAGCTGGATTGAAAAAATTTTAAAGAAAGGTAACTTGACCCAATCACACAAAGCCAATATCCCTGAAGGGGTTTGGACCAAATGCGATAGCTGTGGGCAAGTATTATATGGTGCTGAATTAGAGCGTAATTTATCCGTGTGTCCAAAATGTGACCACCATATGCGAATTCACGCACGTCAGCGCTTAGAAACCTTCCTTGATGAAAACTCAACAACGGAATTGGGCAGTGAACTTGAGCCAAAAGATATTCTTAAGTTCAAAGATTCAAAAAAATATAAAGACCGTATTGCTGCTGCGCAAAAAGAAACAGGTGAAAAAGACGCGATCATCGTGATGAAAGGCACGTTGAAAGGTATGCCTGTGGTGGCTGCGGCGTTTGAGTTCGCTTTTATGGGCGGTTCAATGGCCTCTGTTGTTGGCGCGCGTTTCGTGCGTGCAGTGGAGCAAGCTCTGGAAGATAACTGCCCGTTGGTTTGTTTCTCTTCAAGTGGTGGTGCGCGTATGCAAGAAGCGCTGTTATCATTGATGCAGATGGCAAAAACCAGTGCAGCTTTGGCAAAATTGCAAGAACGTGGTTTACCTTACATCTCTGTATTGACCGACCCAACCATGGGTGGGGTGTCTGCAAGTTTAGCGATGTTAGGGGATATTAATGTGGCAGAGCCGAAAGCATTAATTGGTTTCGCAGGGCCACGTGTTATCGAACAAACGGTTCGTGAAAAGTTACCGCAAGGTTTCCAACGCAGTGAATTCTTACTTGAGAAAGGCGCGATTGATATGATAGTTCGCCGCCCTGAGATGCGTGATCGCTTAGCTGAAGTGTTAGCGATGTTAACCAATAAACCAAGCTTTAATGAGACACCTATCATCGTAGCGGAAACGGTTGAAATCGACATTAACGCCGTTGATGAACTTGATGCCCAAGAGCCAAAAAAGGATTCTGAAAAGCATAAAAAAGATGATGAGTAATCTAATCATTCCTAATGCCAAGTCTCCATTGGAGGCTTGGCTTTCTTATCTCACCGACTTACATAGTCAAAATATTGATATGGGGTTGGAGCGAGTCGGTCAAGTTGCTAGGAAAATGAACCTAACGCAACCTGCACCTAAAGTTATCACTGTCACTGGGACCAACGGAAAAGGGACAACTTGCCATACGCTAGAGTCTATTTTTATGGCATCTGGGTTAAAAGTTGGGGTTTACAGTTCACCGCACCTTATTCGTTATACCGAACGCGTTCGTATTCAAGGCCAAGAGCTCCCTGAGTCTGATTTCTGTGAAGCATTTGCCACAATTGAAGCACAACGTGCAGATATTTCTCTCACCTATTTTGAATACGGCACCTTGGCGGCGTTACAATTATTTAAGCAAGCTAAACTCGATATTGTGATTTTAGAAGTCGGTTTAGGCGGTCGGTTAGATGCGACCAATGTCGTTGATGCGGATATTGCGGCGATCACCAGTATTGCCTTAGACCATACAGATTGGTTAGGTGCAGACCGTGAACATATTGGTTATGAAAAAGCCGGTATTTTCCGCAAAAATCACTATGGAGTGGTCGGTGAACCGGACATGCCTGCTTCAATTGCCCAAGTGGCTGAGCAGCTAGGTACACAGCTATTTCGCCGTGGTACGGATTGGCAATACAGTGAGCAAGCAAATAGCTGGTCATGGAAAAGTTCACAGCGTGAATGGCATGATTTACCGTTACCCAATGTACCTTTAGCGAACGCAGCAACAGCGCTGGGTGTGGTGAGTTGCTTATTGGAAATTGATGCTGATATTGCCCAAAAAGTGACTGAGTCCGCTATTCATCAAGGTTTGAAATCTGCTCAATTACCGGGGCGCTTCCAAATTATTGGTGAAAAACCGTTAATGATATTGGATGTAGCGCATAACCCCCATGCCGCAGGGTACTTAGTCAGTAAATTAGCGGCCTTACCGGAAACTAAAAACCGTCGCATTCTCGCGGTGGTAGGGATGCTAGGCGATAAAGATATCAAAGGGACGCTTGAGTGCTTATCACAACAAGTCACCGACTGGTACCTTGCGCCATTAACTGAGTTTAGGGGAGCAGATGTGGCCCAACTTAGTCAATATTTACCCACAGCTAACCAGTTTGAAAGCGTAGAAAAAGCGTGGCAGCAAGCTTGCGTCGATGCTAATGAGCAAGATGTGATTGTGGTGTGCGGGTCATTTCATACCGTCGCTCACGTTATGATGTTATTGGAAAATCAAGAAGGATAGTGCCGGTGGCTAGTAAATTTCAGAATCGACTTGCTGGCGCCATTGTGCTTGTTGCAGTGGGTGTCATTGTGCTTCCTGCTCTGCTTGATGGCGATAAGAAATACAATGAAAATGAATTTGCGGCCATTCCTATTATCCCTAAACCAGGTGATGAAGAAGACATTGAGGCAATAGCGCCTATTGTAAGTACGACAACAACAGCTTCTTCAGAAGGGGCTTCTGAAGCCATGTTATCAGAAGCGATTACGCAGCAGCAAAACGAACAGGTTGAAACACGGCCATCGACGACAACTCCCGCACCAAGCGTAGTTGAACCCACAAAGCCAGAACCGAAGCCTGAGCCTAAAGTTGAGCCGAAGCCACAACCGAAACCTGAACCTAAGCCCGAGCCGAAATCTCAGCCACAAGGCAAAGCATTTGTGGTGCAAGTCATCGCATTGAACAATGCGAGTAAAGTTGAGGAGATAGTCGCACAGCTCAGGTTGTCTGGTTACCAAGTTTATACTGTTCCTGCAAAACCAGTGAATAATAAACTCACGCGGATTTACGTAGGGCCTGAGGCCTCAAGGCAAAGGCTAGAAGCGGCTTTACCAGAACTGAATAGGATTACGGGAACAAAAGGGATAATTCAAAGCTATAAACCTTAAAATAGAATTTAAATAATCCCTAAAAGGTAAGGGGATTTAGTAACTTACTGCGGCGATTATGATTTTTTCTTTTCGCCGCTATTTTTTTTAATTTGATAGAAAAATGGTTACGCAAACGTTTTCGTTTTCTGTTAGAATGCACTTCGCTGATGTCGCGAGTGCGAATTTTGGAATGGAATATGGTCTGGATAGATTACACAATTATCGCCATTATTGGCTTCTCGGCATTAGTTAGCTTGATCCGTGGGTTTGTACGAGAGGCGCTCTCACTGGTTACATGGGGCTGTGCTTTTTTTGTTGCAAGTACGTTTTATCCTTATTTAGCTGACTATTTTACTCGCTTTGAGGATGTGCTGGTTAGAAATGGCATTGCTATCGCCGCACTGTTTATTGCCACTTTGATTGTTGGCGCAGTCGTAAACTATGTGATTAGCTCATTAGTACAAAAAACGGGGTTGTCAGGCACAGATCGTGTTCTGGGGATCTGCTTCGGTGCGTTGCGTGGTGTATTGATTGTTTCGGCATTGCTGTTTTTTCTCGATACCTTTACACCATTACCTCAAAGTGAGGACTGGCAGCGTTCGGAACTTATTCCGCAGTTCAGTCATATAATCAGGTGGTTTTTTGACTACCTGCAAAATGCGTCAAGTTTCCTACCGGAGAACATTTCTCCGTCTGGCTGATGAGGAAAGACTAAATGTGCGGTATTGTCGGTATCGCCGGTGTTACACCGGTAAACCAATCAATTTATGATGCTCTCACGGTGCTTCAACATCGTGGGCAAGATGCAGCAGGTATTGCCACTATTGATGGCAAAAACAACATTCGTTTACGCAAAGCAAATGGCCTTGTTAAAGATGTGTTTGAAACACGTCATATGCTGAGATTACAGGGCTGCATGGGGTTAGGGCACGTCCGTTACCCAACGGCAGGTAGCTCAAGTGCTTCCGAGGCGCAACCTTTCTACGTAAACTCACCTTTTGGTATTACACTTGCGCATAATGGTAATCTGACAAACGCTCATGAACTCACTCGGAGTTTATTTGAAACAGCGCGCCGCCATGTTAACACCACTTCTGATTCTGAAATATTACTGAACGTATTAGCCCATGAGCTGGATAGGTTTGATCATTTCCCTCTCGAGCCAGACAATGTTTTCAGTGCTGTGTCCGCGATGCACAAAAAATTACGCGGTGCGTATGCTTGTGTGGCATTAATTATTGGCCATGGCATGTTAGCCTTCCGTGATCCTCACGGTATTCGTCCGTTAGTATTAGGGCGCCGCATTACTGAAAGTGGTGAACATGAATATATGGTCGCTTCTGAAAGTGTTGCGCTTGATACTTTAGGTTTCGAGTTTTTACGCGATGTGGCGCCTGGCGAAGCGGTATATGTGACAGAAAAAGGCCAATTATTTACACGCCAATGTTCTGATAACCCGCAATTAACCCCATGTATTTTTGAGTATGTCTATTTTGCTCGCCAAGACTCTTTTATTGATAAAGTGTCTGTGTATAACGCAAGGTTACGTATGGGGCAAAAACTGGGCGCTAAAATTGCTCGCGAATGGGAAGATTTAAACATTGATGTGGTAATTCCTATCCCAGAAACATCGTGTGATATCGCGCTAGAAATCGCACATATTCTGGATAAACCATACCGCCAAGGTTTCGTGAAAAACCGCTATGTAGGCCGTACATTTATCATGCCGGGTCAGCAAGAACGTCGTAAATCAGTCCGTCGTAAGCTTAATGCGAACCGTGCAGAGTTTCGTGATAAAAACGTCTTACTCATTGATGACTCCATTGTTCGCGGCACAACATCTGAGCAAATCGTTGAACTCGCGCGTGAAGCCGGAGCAAAAAATGTTTACTTTGCCTCAGCGGCACCCGAAGTGCGTTTCCCAAACGTATATGGCATTGATATGCCAAATGCAAATGAATTGATTGCACACGGGCGCGAAGTGGATGAAATTCGCAAACTTATCGGCGCAGATGGGCTAATTTTCCAAGATTTAACGGATTTAGTCGACGCGGTGCGTGAAGAAAACCCTGAAATTACAGAATTTGAGTGTTCCGTGTTTGATGGTATTTATGTGACCAAAGATATCGACCAAAGTTATTTAGACTACCTAGAAAACTTACGAAAAGACGATGAGTTAAAGTTGAAGGATCAGAGTGAGGTTGAAGACCTAGAGATTTATAACGAAGGCTAAATTTTCGTCAATTTTCGTCATAGTTTGGGCTACAGCGTTGTTGGCTTCACAAATTCGCCCTAGTCACGTAGTTTTCTACGCTCCTAGGGTCTCTTTGCTAGCCGCCTAGCTGTAACCCTAACTATATAGAAAATCCACAGTGATTCTGATTTTTCCCATCTTTAATCTGTAGCCTAAAATATCAAGAAAACTATGACGTCAAATGAAGGCCTAAGTTACAGTTATATCTGATTTAAAATACGTAAAAATCGAGTAAGCTAGAGGGACATTAACTGCCTATTTGGAGCGATATATGGCTGATTTCAACTCCCTTCCTGATGTGATTAAACCTTTTGTAGATAAAATCAAATCCACTAAAAAATCCCTTGTTGAAATGACGTTAACCCCAGTTGAAGACTATATTTTATGGGATAGTCGTGTTGGGGGAATGCCGTATTTGCCACTAAATGAAAAATATCCGACGAATATCGAAGGGATGCCACTCAAGTTGCTTGCCCAAATTAACTTTGCACAAATGCCTAAATTAGAAAATTACCCTGAAAAGGGGATTTTACAGTTTTTTATTGGTGGTGATGACTTATATGGAGCCGACTTTGAACACAGGCAAAAACAGGAAGATTTCCGCATTATTTATTGGGAAGATATTATTGAAGATGCCAGCCAATTAACTCAAGATTTTTCTGCCGTGATTGCGGCTCATTCCGATGATTACTATACCCCTATAGATCACCAATACAGTATTGAATATACGCCTGCGGAACAGTTCATCAGCATCGATGATTTCCAATTTGGTCAGAAAATATTAGGGGTTGATAACCTCTATGATTATGAAGAGCAATTTGAAGGGGAAGATTTTTACGATGAATGGGTTGAGCCCTACAGTGATACGTTTGAATCAGGGGCACACTGCATCGGCGGCTATCCGTTTTTCACTCAAACCGACCCAAGAGAATACGAAGAAGATATTCAACAATATGAATTGCTTCTACAAATAAATACCGATTATGAAATAGGGATCATGTGGGGAGATATGGGAGTCGGTAATTTCTTTATTCACCCAGATGACCTGAAAAAACGTGATTTTAGTCGTGTGGTGTATAATTGGGATTGCGGCTGATCCAGAAATCCTTTTTGCCTTTTAACCTGTAGCGTTGTTGGCTACAGGCTAAAATAATGAGTGAGTTATTAGTCGCCTATTTAATTAATTTTAATGCTTTCTTTGCATCTGCAACCGTGGCGTATTTCGTATATAATGCTCGATTATTGTTTGCTAGGGTGGTTAGGTAGGGAAATGAAGAAACTTATCATTGGGTTAACTGGCGCGAGTGGGGCTATTTATGGTGTCCGCTTGCTTGAAGTGTTGAAACCGCTCAAAGGTGTAGAAACCCATTTGGTGATGAGTGCGGCCGCCCGTCAAACATTAGCACTTGAAACAACTTACACGGTGAAAGACGTTCAACAGTTAGCCGATCATAACTATGACAGTCGTGATATTGCTGCAGCGATTTCTTCCGGTTCGTTCCGTACTGCTGGGATGGTGATCATGCCCTGCACCATGAAAACGTTATCAGGTATTGTTCACAGTTATACTGATACGTTGGTCACTAGGGCGGCGGACGTAGTGCTTAAAGAAGGTAAAAAATTGGTGTTAGGTGTACGCGAAACGCCATTGCACGTCGGCCATTTACGTTTGATGGTGCAAGCGGCGGAGATGGGAGCCGTGATTATGCCTCCCATGCCTGCGTTTTATCACCAGCCTGAAACTATTCAAGATATTATTGACCAAACAGTTAATCGTATCCTTGATCAGTTTGATATCGAACTGGAACAAGACCTATTTCATCGTTGGCAGGGGGCGAAATAACCCTTACTCATCAGTATGTGGAATAAGTAAGTCAGTTAGCGCTTCTTTTAACTCGATATGTTCAAATTGAAAGCCTGCCTCTTCTAACCGTTTGGGGATCGCCTGTTGGCCACCCAATACCAGCGCTGCGGATTCCCCCATGATGGCCTTAATCACAAAAGCGGGCGTTCGTACAAATGAAGGACGATTAATAACTTCACCTAACGTGGCGGAAAATAGGTCATTATGGACTGGATAAGGTGAGGTCATATTAAAGGGGCCAGAAAGCGTTGGGTTATCTAATAAAAAACAAATTGCACGAACCATATCGTTGATATGTATCCACGGCATGTATTGTTTCCCGTCACCAATTGGCCCACCTGCACCCATTTTAAAAATGGGGAGAATTTTGGCAAGTAAACCGCCATTCGCTGATAACACAAGGCCAGTGCGTAATAAACAAACGCGAGTTTTTTCTGACTGAGCATTAGCGGCTAAAGCTTCCCAATGCTGTGTGAGTTGGTGAGTAAATTCATCATGGGGCTGTTCGTCTTCGGTAACGACCGATTGGCCCTGATTGCCATAATAGCCGACAGCAGAGCCCGATAAAAATACCCGGGGAGGGGTTTCACTGGCTGTGATTAACTCACTAAGCTGCTGAGTTAACTTCCAACGGCTATCACACAGTAACTTTTTTTGTTCCTCTGTCCAGCGCTTATCAGCAATAGGTTCGCCTGCTAGGTTAATGACAGCATCGAAGTCATTTAAGTGGGTTTTACCATTGAGAGACGTCCAGCACTCAACAGCCTTGCAAAACTGGCTATAAACTTTTTGTGGAGAGCGGCTTAATACAGTAACCTGATGCTCAAGAGAAATCAGTTTTTGGATTAGTGGTGTTCCGATTAGCCCGGTGCCGCCTGTTATGAGTATCTTCATCGCCATCCCCGTCATATTTCAAACTGCAGCGTTGTTGCTTACGTTTTGTCACCTTAGTCACATACTTGTGTATGCTCCTAAGGCTGCCATCTCTTGGCGCCTAGCTGCAATTTGAACTATTTAGGGGATATCCCTGAGATCAGTAACAAACTACAGCGTTATGATTTAACTATAGCATTTGTGAACACAATTTGTATGATTTGCTTAGCCTGCCTTTAAAAAATTCGGTTTCATTATCACTGTAATAAGAAGTGCTTTTTATGATGGCAACCAATCACAAATTCAGCTAGGATCATTTTCATAGGTGCGGATCAATGCAGATTGGTATTGTCAGGCATACAATAATAATCAGTCTAATGATATAAGCAGTTTTAGCTTAAAAATAAAAGGTTTACAGGATGGAACAACAAACCGAAGTTGTTGAATGGGTCGATATTGTTGATGAAGACAATACTGTGATTGCTCAGGCAACACGTAGCCAAATGCGAGCAGAAAACCTACGTCATCGTGCAACTTACATTGTTGTTCATGACGGAATGGGCAAAATATTGGTTCAACGACGCACAGACATTAAAGATTTTCACCCCGGTTTCCTCGATGCAACAGCTGGAGGAGTGGTTACGCAAGGTGAAAACATTCTTGATTCTGCAAAGCGTGAAGCTGAAGAAGAGCTAGGTATTGCTGGCGTTCCTTTTGCTGAACATGGCCATTTTTACTTTGAAGATGCGCATTGTCGTGTATGGGGTGGTTTGTTTAGCTGTGTGAGCCATGGTCCATTTGCTTTACAAGAATCTGAAGTTGTTGAGGTCAGTTGGTTGACCCCTAAAGAGATCAGCGCACGCTGTGACGAATTTACGCCGGATTCACTTAAAGCGCTTTCTTTATGGTTGACTCGGAATAATGAGTTAGAAAAAACCATCACTTGTGCTGAAAACTCATAGTTGATCAGATTAAAATTGTTAAAGGGCTATTTTATTTAGTCCTTTACTTTATTTCTCTCAAAATCAAATCTCTAGCAAAGTTAATTTCAAGCTAATATATAACGATTAGTTATAACCAACTTGCAAGCTAAACGATGTATTCATTTCTACACTAGATATAATGTGACAGATCTTAACATTTATCGTTTGCGATATGATGCACTGCTTGGTGTATACATGACGCTTCGAGAGAATAAAAATGACAATTGATAAACAAGATACTTTTTTGAAACAACAACACCTTGATAACGTAACCAATAAAGCCCGTGAGATTATGGAGCGTGAAGGAATTGAAGCGTTAATCGCAACCGTGGGTGATAACTTTTATCACTTAACCGGTTTTGCGAGCTTCTTTATGTACACTTTCAGGCAAACAGGTTCGGCGATTGCGGTTATTTTTCGTGATCCTTCTATTCAATCATTGGTTATTATGAATGAATTTGAAGCGGCAAATTTGTCGCTTCAAATGCCTAACGCAAGGATTAAAACATTTCCAATTTGGGTGGATGTTGATGACCCTTACAACCCGGAAAATGGCAAAGTGGTGAAGGCAAGGCCAATTAATAGCCCAATAGAAACCATTTTCAATTTACTCAAGGAGGCGTTGTCAGAAGCGGGAGTTTATTGTAAACCGGTTGCAATTGAATTAAACCAAATTACACATACAGGTAAAGTATGGTTGGATAAGGTTATTCCTGAATTAAATTTGGTTGATTCTTCGCCGCTATTTAATGAATTACGCATGATTAAAAGCCCGTGGGAAATTGCTCATCTCAGAAAATCAGCACAAATTACAGAGGCTGGTATTGCTGCTGCGAGTAAATTGATCAAAGTCGGCTGTACTTCAGCGGAATTAACCGCCGCTTTTAAAGCGAAAGTGATGGAATTCCCTGAAACGAATTATAGTCGCTTCAATTTAATTTCAGTGGGCAGTGATTTTTCACCGAAAATGATCCCTGATGGCCAACCTGCAAAAGAAGGGGATTTAATTAAATTTGACTGTGGCGTTGATGTGGCAGGTTATGGTGCTGATATTGCACGGACATTTGTGGTTGGGAAACCGAATAAAAAAGTCGCTGCTATTTATCAAACTATCTTAAAAGGCCATCAATATATGTTAAGTCGAGTTGCGCCCGGCGTAGCATTAAGTGATGTTTTCAATGAAACAATGGCACTCATTCGTTCTTCGGGTTTGCCCCATTATAACCGTGGGCACTTAGGCCATGGGGACGGGGTGTTCGTTGGGTTGGAAGAAGCCCCTTTTGTGAGCGCTGCGACCACAGAAATATTTCGAGCTGGGATGGTAATGAGCTTAGAAACACCTTATTACGGGATTGGTGTTGGCGGTATTATGATTGAAGATATGCTTCTGATTACTGAAGACGGTGTGGAAATGTTAAGTCATTTGCCTCGTGAATTGATTTCTTTCGGGCAAGTGGAATAAGGGGCGGAATATGAAGTGGTATCATTATTTAGTTATTTTCCCAATCCTAGCGTTAACCGTGGGTATCTATTATGCCAACCAAGTAGAGCCTTTTGTTATGGGCTTGCCATTTTTAATGTTCTGGATTGTCTCATGGGTGATTGTTACAGCCTTAGTTATGTTACTAATCAATGTATTAGATAATAAAAATACGAAGGAAACACCATGAGCTCCGCGCTAATTATTATTACAATTTTTTTCCTATTTAGCATTTATCTTGCTATCCGTGCTAAAAAAGGCAAAACGATGGATCACGAAGGGTGGTCTGTCGGTGGGCGCAGCTATGGTGCATTGCTGGTTTTCCTTCTAAGTGCAGGGGAAATATATACCACGTTTACTTTTCTTGGTGGAAGCGGCTGGGCTTACGGTAAAGGACCTGCAATTTTATATACCTTAGCGGTCAATGCTTTTATGGGGATCTTTTTATACTGGGTACACCCAAGGGTATGGCGATTCGCAAAAGATAATGATGTCAGAACGATTTCTGAGTTATTTACCAAGAAATACCAAAGCCCGGGGTTAGGGTTATTAATTAGCTTGATTTCTATTGCTGCGATGGTGCCTTTATTTGTTTTGCAGCTTAAAGGATTAGGCATTATTGTTTCACAAGCGTCTTATGGTGCAATTCCTGCAGATATTGCCATATGGATTGGAATTATTGCAGTGACGTTGTTTGTGATGATCTCCGGTATTCATGGGTCAGCTTGGACATCAGCACTGAAAGATTTAATGATTTTAATTGTGGTCGTATTTATTGGTATTTATATCCCACTTCATTATTACGGTAGCTTTGGGGAGATGTTTAAAGCGATAGATACGGCGATGCCAAGCTTTTTAACATTCTCCGAAACGGGTCTAAATATCCCTTGGTATATTTCCACAATATTCTTATCTGTGGTTGCCTATTTCTGTTGGCCACATTATATGGCTGCGGTATTTACGGCTAAAGATGAAAAATCCTTAAAACGCAATAGTATTTTAATTCCTGCCTATAGCTTAATTATGTTATTTGCATTTTTTGTGGGTTATGCGTCTATATTACAAATTCCACATCTTGAAGGGGCGGCAGTGGATTTATCGCTGTTTGAGATATCTAAGAGCACCTTCTCACCGATTGTGGTTGGTTTTATTGGTGCGGCAGGGATGTTAACCGCATTAGTACCTGGTTCGATGTTGTTGCTAACCACTTCTAATATGTTAGCGGGAGTTGTGCAAAAAGCGATGGGAGTAAGTGAAGAAAAACGCCAGTCTGGTGTGTATGCTCGCTTTATGGTACCTGTCGTTGCGTTGGTCAGCTTGTATTTTATTTTCCACAGTAATGATACCTTAGTGGCTATTATGTTACTCGGGGTCAATATTGTCGCGCAGTTTTTCCCTGCTTTACTGATGAGCTTTAAACAGCAAAACCCAATGACACCAGCGGGTGCTATTTGTGGCATTTCTGCGGGGGTTTTATTCCTTGCGGTAACCTATATAGAGAAAATTTCTTTAGCACAATTGTTCCCTTGGTTAGGAGAAAGTTTGAGCTTTATGAATATCGGTATTGCTGCATTTATTCTGAATATTATTGTTGCGGTAGTGGTTTCATTATTTACGCGTAAAAGATAGTTAAAAATAATCAGGCAATAAAAAAGCGCTCAGTTGAGCGCTTTTTAGCATAAAGAGATGAATTAAGCGTTTTCGTTTTGTACTGCTTGGATAGCAGTTAACGCAACGGTATACACGATGTCATCAACTAATGCACCGCGTGACAAGTCATTGACTGGTTTACGCATACCTTGCAGCATTGGACCAATAGAGACTAAGTCAGCAGAACGTTGTACGGCTTTATACGTGGTATTACCGGTATTCAAGTCTGGGAAGATAAATACGGTCGCTTTACCTGCAACTGGTGAATTAGGTGCTTTTGACTTAGCGACATCTGCCATAACAGCCGCGTCATATTGTAATGGACCATCGATAATTAAATCAGGGCGTTTTTCTTGTGCTAAACGCGTTGCTTCACGCACTTTCTCAACATCACTACCCGCACCTGAATCGCCTGTAGAGTAAGAAATCATCGCAACACGTGGGTCTATACCGAACGCTTTGGCAGAATCCGCAGATTGGATAGCGATTTCAGATAATTGCTCTGCAGTTGGGTCTGGGTTGATAGCGCAGTCACCGTAAACAAATACTTGTTCTGGTAATAACATAAAGAACACAGAAGAAACTAATGAGCTACCCGGTGCTGTTTTAATTAATTGCAACGGTGGACGGATAGTATTCGCCGTCGTATGAACAGCACCAGAAACTAGGCCATCCACTTCGCCTTTCTCTAGCATTAATGTGCCTAATACAACGTTATCTTCTAATTGCTCACGAGCAACAACCTCTGTCATTCCTTTGCTCTTACGTAATTCAACGAGGCGAGCAACGTATTCTTCACGTACTTTAACTGGGTCAACAATTTCAATACCAGTACCGAGTTCAATACCTTGTGCAGCAGCAACACGACGAATATCTTCTGGGTTACCTAATAGAACACAAGTTGCAATGCCGCGCTCTGCACAGATAGATGCAGCTTTAACTGTACGCGGTTCGTCGCCTTCAGGAAGAACGATTCGTTTGCCAGCTTTACGTGCTAATTCAGTTAACTGATAACGGAATGCTGGTGGTGATAGGCGGTTAGGGCGTTCTGAGTCAGCAACCAGTGATTCAATCCAATCGCTACTAATATGACGAGCCACATAGTTTTGAATTTTTTCAATACGTTCATGGTCATCAGCTGGGACTTCTAAGCTAAAGCTTTGTAGATTCAGGGATGTTTGCCATGTATTGCTTTTCACCATGAAAACAGGCAGGCCGGTTTCGAAAGCTTGTTCACACAGCTGGCGAATAGGCGCATCGATGTTGTAACCACCAGTGAGTAGAACTGCACCGATTTCAACCCCGTTCATTGCCGCTAGTGAGGCAGAAACTAATACATCAGGGCGATCCGCTGAGGTCACTAATAATGATCCTGGGCGGAAGTGTTCAAGCATGTGCGGAATGCTGCGTGCGCAGAAAGTCACTGATTTAACACGACGAGTTTTGATTTCGCCTTCGTTAACAATCTCTGCACCCAAGTGTTTTGCCATGTCAATTGCACGGGTGGCAATTAAATCAAAGTTCCATGGAATGGATGCCAGCACAGGCAGATTCAGCGCAGAAAGTTGCTTAGTATCGAGGTTAGCCACAGTCGCTTTTGTTGAATCATCAAAGATTTCAGATAGGTCAGGGCGAGTACGACCTTGTTCATCAACAGGTGCATTCACCTTATTGATAATAACGCCGATGATATTTTTATTACGTTGGCCGCCAAATTCGTTACGTACTAACTCTAAACGCTCTTGCATTTGTGTGATTGAGCTGTTGCCTGGTGCAGTGACGAAAACAATCTCTGCGCCTAACGTTTTGGCAATTTCATAGTTTAATGATTGAGCAAATGAATGCTTACGCGTTGGCACTAAACCTTCAATTAAAATCACTTCCGCATTTTTTGTGTGGTCATGATAGCGAGCGACGATTTCTTCCATTAACACATCTTTTTTGGAAGAGGTCAGTAGCGATTCTACGTATTCCATTGTTAGTGGTTCAACAATGGTGGTAATACTTGAATGAGAGCGCAGGACTTCAGTGGTTTGGTCTTTATTGCCAGAGACGCGTGGCTGTGCGATAGGTTTGAAAACGCTTAATTGAACACCTTTTTGTTCCATTGAGCGAACGACACCTAGGCTAACGCTAGTTAAGCCAACGCTGGTGCCAGTAGGTATTAACATAATTGTACGGGACACGGGAACCTCTTTATTTCGGTTACTCTAATGACAAAACGATACCGCCAGCAGGTTGCTGGCGGTAGAAGTTGCTTATGCGGTTAAACGCGCAGTATCTTGGGCGATAACCAACTCTTCATTGGTTGCGATAACCAGTGCTGGGCGGCTGTTATCGGTAGTGATTAAACCTTCTTTACCGAAGCGCGCCGCTAAGTTACGTTCGTGGTCATATTCGAAACCAAGGATAGCCAGTTTCTTCAAGGTAATTTCACGAACTTGCGCTGAGTTTTCACCAATACCACCCGTGAAGATGATAGCATCAAGGCGGCCTTCCATCAGAGCACTATATGCACCAACGTATTTCGCCAAACGATGGCAGAAAACATCCATTGCGCGAGTTGCGTCTTCTTTAGTGCCGTAGTTATCTTCAACATAGCGGCAGTCACTTGTTACGCCAGTTAAACCTAATAAACCAGACTCTTTGGTCAGCATCTTGTTGATTTGCTCAACACTCATACCTAAAGAATCATGTAAATGGAAAATAATTGCAGGGTCGATATCACCACTACGTGTTCCCATTACCAGACCTTCTAATGGCGTTAAACCCATTGAAGTATCAACGCATTTACCGTTAACAATAGCAGTAACAGAACCACCATTGCCTAGGTGGCAAGTGATAACATTTAGCTCATCAACAGGTTTGTTGAGTTTTTTCGCAGCTTCACGGGAAACATAGTAATGGCTTGTACCGTGCGCACCATAACGGCGAATACTATGCTCTGAATATAATTCGTATGGCAATGCATACAGATAAGCTTCCTGCGGCATGGTCTGATGGAATGCGGTATCAAAGACAGCGACATTTTTGTTGACCAGATGCGGGAAGGATTTTCTTGCTTCTTCAATACCGATGAGATGAGCAGGGTTATGCAATGGCGCGAATGGAATAGCCGCTTCGATGCCTTCAATCACTTCATCTGTGATTAATACAGAAGAGGTAAATTTCTCACCACCATGAACAATACGGTGACCGATGGAGGTGATTTGCTCTGATAGCTCAGGTTTTTCAGCAAGAATAGTGTTAACAATGAAATCCAATGCTTCGCTATGCGCTGCACCAGCACCTAAAGGCGCTTCTTTCTTAGCACCATCCATTTTCCACTTAATACGGGCTTCCGGGAGGTTAAAGCACTCAGCTAATCCAGATAAAAATTCATCGCCATTAGTTGGGTCGATGATGGCGAATTTCAGTGAGGAGCTACCGCAGTTTAGAACCAGTACCAGCTTACTTGACATGGAAATACCTATCGTTAATTGTTGTTGTGAAGCCTTTTAAAAACATGAAAAGACTCAGATATAAAAATATACCGCTAGAGCCTAGCGTATTTATGACCTGAAACATCATGATTGATATCATGTTAAAGGCGAAAAAAATTAAAGATCGTGAGATCTTCAGGGGTTGATAACGCAGGCGCTATTCTTTTCTACAGAAGGTTATAAAAGTAAACCTCTGCACCTAGTGTTGAAATAACGACCAACAACCCCAATATATAACTGTTGTCTATCTTCAGTATCGAAGATGGATAAAGCTAAAAAATAACAAATGCAACAGCAATTCTAAATGTGGCAGATTCTACTAAAATTATTTTATATTTTATACGTTTTTTTTAAAAATAGGGACTTTGATTGATTAAAATCATAAGTGACGTATAAAGTAGTGTTATAGCACAGGGTTACGTTGCTATTAGAATAGCTGATATTTAGTAAATTGACTTAACTTAAGGTAAATGTAATGAAATAATTTCGTTACCTTAAATGTGCTATCATTTTACCATGCGTAATTTATAAATTATTGCCTCAGTTTTTAAGAAGTCGATAGGAAACGTTTCATGAGTACATTGCAAAGTACACCGCCCGGTTTTTTTAAGCGCTTTAGATTAGGTAACCGCTATCTGAAGGCTTTTCCTATGGAGAAAAAACTGTCGCCGATATTCCCCGAAATTCGTATTAACAAGGCGGTACGCTTTGGTATTCGCTTTATGCCGCCCATTGCAATTTTTACATTAGCATGGCAAATCGCGTTAGGTGGGCAATTGGGACCTGCCATTGCCACGGCACTTTTTGCCTGTAGTTTGCCAATGCAAGGCTTATGGTGGTTAGGAAAACGTGCGGCGACGCCTTTGCCATCCAGCTTGCTAAGCTGGTTTTATGAGATCCGTGATAAATTTACCGAAGCGGGAATTGCGATGGCACCGGTTGAACACCAACCCGATTATATGGCGTTGGCTGACTTGCTAAAACGTGCATTTAACCAGCTAGATCGTTCCTTTATGGAAGATATCTAAGGGATAATTTTTATTAAAAGGTAGATTTAACAATAAGTAATGCAAAAATAGTGTTTAGATCAATAAAAGCGATGTTTTCACTGTCTATGATTGATGTTGAATGCGAAGATAAGCCATACTTTTTTGTGGGAGAACCCTGATGGAAATGACTAACGCACAACGCTTGATCTTATCTAATCAATATAAAATGATGACCATGCTTGACCCCGATAATGCAGAACGTTATCGCCGACAACAAACCATTATTGAACGTGGTTTCGGTTTACAAATGCGTGAGTTAGACAGAGACTTTGGTCATTTAAGTGAAGATACCTGCCGTACTGTTATTGATATCATGGAAATGTACCATGCGCTGCAAGTCTCTTATAGCAACATGGCTAATAAGGAAGACATTGATGGCCGCCGTGTGCAATTTTTGGGCTTTGATGCGGCAACAGAAGCACGTTATCTGAGCTATGTCCGTTTTATGGTCAACACAGAAGGGCGTTATACCCACTTTGACAGCGGGACGCATGGGTTTAACTCACAAACACCAATGTGGGAAAAATATAATCGTATGTTAGCGATTTGGCATGCATGTCCAAGGCAGTATCATTTATCAGCAGTGGAGATCTCCCAAATTTTAAATGCCTAATGCTCGTCATTCTTCGCGCTGTAGCTTTGTTGACTGCGTTCGGCGACTCGGGTCACATACATTTGTATGTTCCCCGAGATATCTTCTCTAGTCGCCTAGCTACAGCGTGAATATTTAGAGCATGTTTGCTTGTCATTAGTAAAGCAGCAACACGTGACACTGATATGCGAGCTATATGAGCAAGTTTTTCTGAAAAAGTTAGCAAATACTAAAAATGTCAAAAAAGTGACCTATAAACCAAATGACAAGTAAAACAGCAACAATGCTAGCTACGCCAGCAGCAGCATACAATAGAAGAGAAATAGCGAGAACACTCCCATTTAGCGCTAACGCTATCCTGCCCGATTTTTTGTTTTCATGGCGGATAAATGAAATAGCAGTCAAAATAATGCCAAACACACTGAGCGTTATACTAATTTGTTTGGATAATTCAATTTTATCTAATAAAAGCTGTCGCTGTTCATTGGCAGGATCTACAGTAGGAGCTTGATACGCTTTTCCTTTAATTGCATCGATTGTCGCTTTTTTTATACTACTTACCTTTTCATGAACAATTTGCTCTAACTTAGGTTTGGATTGGACGTATTCACGCTCAAGGCTTTGATTAACAAGTATTACAAGAATGCTAAAAGCTCCAATGATGATGGCAATTAAACTGAATCGATTATAAACCATAGACATAGTCACTAATATTCCCTATTAAATTATCCCCAATATATCGATTGGTAATTGAACATCAAACAATTGCTATTATTTTTTTATTCGTCTCGATATACTTTAATGGCTCTACTATTTTTTATAAATTTCGTTAAGTGAAAGCTCAGTATAATTATCCTTCTCAGATGCCAAATAACTTTCGTTCTTATACATTAAATTCCATACATAGATATAAAAATCCCGAGCGGTTATACCGTCAGGTAAGTCTAATTGAGGTGCTCCAGTATAGTAGCAATCCTTTAGCTCTTTTTCTGAATAGTATGCTATCGCATACTTAAAACTATCCTTGAAACGAATTTGATACTTTAAAGGCAACATATCAATATACGGCTTAAGTATTTTATCAACAATTAAATCAATACTTGAATGATTATTCAAATTCAGTTTCAATAACGCTTCATCTTCATTCGGGCCACCATCAAGTGGAGCCCAAAATCCAGATATATACCATCTACTAATCTTTATCTTTTTCATTTCATTTTATTCCAAATATGCTATACATTTTTCCTGTTTTTTTATCAAAACCAGCTCTTACTGTTGATGTTTGAAAGTATTCGCCTTCTTTTGTATAGCCTTCCGCAACGATTCTTCCCATGTCAACATCGACACGCCCATTTGTATGAATGTTAGGATCATATAATTCACCTGCTTTTTCTATTGCTTCTAACTGATCTTGTGGATTGATAAAACGTGTTGAATTAGTTGGACTACCTTGTACTCCATCGGGAGTATATCCAGTTTTTGATCTGTATTTTTGTTGTTCTAATGTTGTACCGGAACCATGCCTACGTAAGCCATGTATATTGTCGCTACCATATTCTGCTTCAAAGTCTTGTATTTTCTTCTTATACTCCTTTTCTAGACTTACATAAGCAGATTTTACATCCTTTCTTTCAACCGTCAGAATATAATCCCTAAAATCCACCGGCTCTACATCGTGTCCCGTATGGCGCCAAATAATCCCATCATCCGCAATCGGCAATGTTTCAGGCCGAGTATCAGACTCATGGATAGCAAAACCTTCCGGTTTCTCGACTCTTTGAGGCTGAGGCGAGGGGCCCGCATGAATGATGGGTTCATTTGGGATATCATCAATCCGCGCAGAGATATTAATTATCTCCCCTGATGCCGCCACGCCCATGTAAAGAGTTGTCCCGCCTGCATCAAAACGGTAAATTTCGGCTTGGTTATTAGTGCTCGGCAATCCATTTGGGGATTGATATATCGGTAAGCTCAACACCTCTCTCGCTTCAGCTTCGGAAGCCAATTCACCTTTAATCACCGGCACTTGGTCAAAGCCACTGTCTCGCTCAGTATGGAACGCAATCAGTTGAGATGCACTTGCCATCGCTGCCTCTGTGGTTCCCGTTGAGGCAAATCCCACTCGCATACGTGTTGGTGCAGTTCCACCTATTTCCGCGATTTCCAGCAAGTCTGGGTGTGTTAAACTATCCCCATCATAGATATTCGGTATCATACCAACCAATACGCGTGCACTGTCAAACCAAGTCGACGAACCGAATCCTTTCGATACCCCTTTGGCTATTGCATAGTCATTTTCAGACTGGAAAGCAAATCGCCTTGAGTCTTGATTGATATCCGGTGGATTAATTGCTTGTTGACCCATAGCGCCACCTGCCGCTGCTCCACCGAATCCGCCTATAGGACTCGGAGGCATAGGAGCTACGAAGGCATTGGCAGTACCAATCCCTAACAAGCTCAAAAATGAGGAAGAACGTTGGCTCGGTTGTTTCGCTGCGGCATCAATACCACAGGTATACGCGTTGTAATCACATAGCCCAAAGTTAGCCAAGTCTTCGACGGTGTCGCCCGCATCGGTATTGCCCAGACCTCTCAACGTGGATTTGGCAAATACGGGCTCTGCAATGCGTTTAATCGCAATCACGCGACGATGGTCATAGGGGAACAACAGGGGATAGCCGTTATCCCGTTGTTGATAATGCACTGAACGGCTGATTTGCCCCGCCGTCATGCGGTGGATGATCGTTGGGATATTGGGGTTAAATGCTCCAGCGCGGTTGTTTTCACTCAGGAGATACCCCTGTTCACGGCAATAATCACTCAGTAATTTATCGCTGCCTTGAATCGCTGCCGGAGGCGACAGCGTTGTCAGGGCATCGGCTAAGGGTTGCGGTTCAAGGCTCAGTGTATACGGGCGAGCCGTTAAGCCTTCCGCTTTAATCAGGCCTTGTGGGTCGCTGCTGCCTTGCAATGTACGGCCTGTGCCTCGCTCTGCGAGCGAATAGGGCACGTTGGCTAAGGGTTGTCCCTTATCATCAACCAATTGCAGTTCTAACCAAAATCGGTAGTTTTCACAGATAATGCACGATTCAACCTTCTGACTCATGACGGCTCCGTTGTCGTGGTTAACCAGCCTTGTTGCTGGGCATAGTCCGTAAATTGTGTGGCGGTACGAGTATGAATATCCCCCACGAGTGAGGGATGCAGGTGTAACCAATCCACTAAACGTCGGTGAAGTTGACCTTCCGGTGTGTCGAGTGACAGCGCTATTTCCGCATGGTTTTCCCACAGTTCACACGCCAGGTTTTCCGCTAACAGCGGTATCGCAAACGGGTCAACGCCATCCGGCAATTGAATGTCTACCGCTTGCCCTGAGCCTCCCGCACTGTCACCAATCGCCACATTGCCGGAGGTAAACACATTGCCCGGTGTCACCCGCACAAAACTACCCCCCACTTTTAAGGTAATTTCCGTCGCTGCATCAATCACCACTTTGCCTTGGCTGGTGATGTGGGTCTCTTGACCACTTTCACTCACCAGTGCACCGTTAATTTGTTGGTGATAACTGCCAAGCACCTGTTCAGAGATATCACCTTCTATTTGAGCCTTGTGCGTCCCTTTAATGTGAAGGTGGTCATCCCCTTGAATGTCAGTAAAACGGTGTTGGTCAATACGCTGTTTGACATCCTGTTGAACATGGGTGTGGCTATCATGTTGAATATGCACATTCATGTCACGCTGGGCATGAATATATACTTCTTCTTGCCCTGCTTGGTCTTCGAAACGTAATTCGTTAAAACCTTCCCCTTTATGAGTGCACGTTTTAAAGGTGGTGCGTGTTTTTTGGGTCGGTAAATCTAACGGAGGGGCATTGCGACCGTTGTACATGCATCCCGTAATGACGGGGCGGTCAATGTCGCCATTCAGATAACTAATTAAAACCTGCTGCCCAATATGGGGAATACTCATAAACCCATAGCCATTTCCGCTCCAGCCATGCATTACAGGTACCCAGCAAGAAGCACTGTGGTCAGGAATACCACGCCTGTCCCAATGAAAATAGACGGTCACTTCCCCTTTGCTGTTCGTGTAAATTTCTTCCCCTTTTGGGCCTACGACTGTCGCAACTTCATCCCCATCCGCTGTAGGTTTATACCGATAGGGCGGTCGCCACTCTTGAGTGCTGGGAATAAAGGAAAGCTGGTTACTCAATTGAGTCCCTTCACCGCCACTGTTATCAGCAAGAGGTTGCACACCGTGATGGGATACGCTAATCACTTGCCACGTCGTATTCATTCGAGGGCTAGGATGGTTAGACAAGGTAAAAATACGCCCCGGTGCTAACTCAATGCAGTTCGTCGTAGCCGTTCCTACTTGCCGCTGGTTTTGTGATTGTTCGTAGCGAATTTGGTTAAAAGGTTGCCCCTGCGCATCTTCTTGAAAGCGACCATAGCTTTCAAAGATTTCATGTTGTTGATGCACTTCCCCAGTGACTTGATGACTCAGCGGGTAAGAGGGCCTGAGTTGATTGTAGTCTTTATCCACGCGAATATCGCTGCACAACTGCTCGGCATAGCGCCATGTGGTGGCGGTGCTGTCGGTGATATCCGTTTCAGATTGCGGATTATAGGTGAGCGATATCCCCGCTTTCATGCCTAAATGACGGTCACTGTAAAACAGTTGTGGGCCTTCTTCGAACCAGTAATTAATTCCCTCTTCGGCAGCAAGCCGACACCAGAATTCATACAGGGTTTCACGCTTTTGAGTGATGTACTCGCGTTTCAGATGCTCTTCGGGGTGATAAAGCTGTTTATCAAATTTGATATGAGACTCGCTCAATAGCGTCTCAAGAATGTTCGGCACCGTCATATTTTGGAAAATGCGGCTGTCTTGCTTAAGCGTCATCACCCACATTTCAGGGCGTATCACAAAGTGATACCAGGTTTTAACCCCATCGGTATTCCCTTGTTCAGCCCCCGCTAAAATCCCTTGTACCGTGCGAAGAATTTTTCCATCTCGTTTTACGGTCAGCGAGGAGGCCACACCCAATACTGTTTGAAAATCAATCTCGGGTAACGGGCTGACCGCCTGAATCGACAGTGAAAAGAGTTGGGAAAGCCCTTCTTGTAAATCAAACTGAGTCACTTGAAAGGTATTTTCAGGTAACCCACCAATGGTACAGGTGAATACTAATCCCGTCCCCATTTCGCCATTCATAATACGGTCTAGCAGTTGACCATGGGCTTCTTGCAAGGCTTGGTCCTGTGCATAGGTTCTGCCGCCGGTGTATCCGCCACCGTGAATAAGCGGGTTATTTTCGGGGCTGCCGAGTCGTTTGTTTTTATTGGGGTCTGTCCAAGACATGGGAATTTCCTCTACGGGAGAAAAAGCTAAAAACGCAAACGAGCCTCGAAAGGCTCGCTAAATTCGAACTTACGCTTCGAGCGGCGCACGCCAGTCATCGGCACCGGATGTGCCTGCAACGGTGTGTTCCCAATCGATTTTGCGGTAAGACAGAGAGACTTCGATTAACTGCGTGAAATCCGCTTTTGCGGGGTCTTGGCAGTGCGGCATTTGGCAATCGATATTGACGATAGTCGCATCGGTTAACGTGGTAGTGAAGAAATGCTCTTGTTTACCTTCGACTGAGGTGCGGTACCATTTCAGTTCCACTTTCGGCAGCATTTCGCCAGACGCTAAGGCGTTATACAGCAGCGGAACGGCTTTATTTAACGCCACGGTGAAACGGAACGGCTTGTGCGCACGTTGGCCTGAAGGCTGGCCGGATTGTGGGTCTGTCGGTACAGTCACAACGTGAGAAAACTCTTGCACTAACATTTGGTCTTCATGACCTTGCACATAGATGTTACCCACTGAATCGGCAGTAAATGCACCGGCAGTGATGTTGCCTTGGGTTTTTCCTTCAATGGAAATATAACATGGAGTTGGCATAGCGATATCCTTTATCCAGAATGACAAATTGGGTTAGGTCGACATAATTATCGATTAATTTCCGTCATCTCAGCCAGTGCGCATGGTAAGATTTGAGTTAAGGATAATAAAAGCTTATGAATGGACTGTAAACCGGAGGGCCAGTTTGTATCTCTCTAGGATAAGTGACTTAGCGTAAACGGGTTGAAATATCGCTATATAACTCCAGAAAAACACCAAAAATGAATCATTATCGAATAATCATCGAGCAAAAAATAGACCAAACTGCGATAAGCCCAGTAAGTTCTAATGTACATAGAAATAAACTATGTAACCAAATATTTCAGCTTAAGAGGTTATCGCAACCACATGATTTAAAATAAATAAAATAGAGAATTTAAGCTCCTCTCTACTAGCCGTGAAATTATCGGTCTAATTCATCAGTGTATTTAACTATTTATCATGTAATTACTAGTTATTAATGTCGATAAATATGCTAACCAACTGTAAGTTTTACGTTTTTCCTGTGTGGTACAGGAGCAATATAATGATTTCGTAAAAAAGCAAATACAACAGAAATCACCATATCGTTCAAAAAACACAAAGATCAACAGCCCTAGCGCATTCAAATTTATGTCTTAGGCTCAATTCTTAACTATTTTTAATATTGAGGTTGCGTATGAGCGCCTATTTAGCGTTAACTAGTGGGCTAGAATCGATTCAACTTTTTATGTTATGTGAATTGCAAAATTAAAGGGGTAGATGTGAAATTAAAGGCAAAAGGGTTTCTATTTGATTTAGACGGTACGTTAGCGGATTCACTCGCAGTCGTTGAACGTTGCTGGTGCAAA
The DNA here is from genome assembly GCF_033688165.1 of Providencia sp. PROV048. Classification (NCBI taxonomy): domain Bacteria; kingdom Pseudomonadati; phylum Pseudomonadota; class Gammaproteobacteria; order Enterobacterales; family Morganellaceae; genus Providencia; species Providencia sp. PROV048. The sequence continues at coordinate 1,776,565 of NZ_CP096360.1, forward strand.
TTTGGTGAGCGTATTGGTAAAAGTGCGGACGAAGTTATTAGCTATATTCATGGTAAACCCGCAATGACCAGTTTGCGCCATTTTTTACCCGAGGCGAGTGATGAAGAAATTATGGAATACTTCCATTGGCTAGAAAAAATGGAAAGCGAAGATGTGGAGGGCGTTGTTGCTCTACCCGGCGCTATTGCTTTGCTGACGCGTTTAAATGAAATTGGTGCACCGTGGGCAATTGTCACCTCTGGTACTGTACCAATTGCTCATGGGCGTCAACAAGCGGCAGGGTTACCAGAGCCTAAACATTGGGTAACATTTGAAAAAGTGTCCAAAGGTAAGCCTGACCCAGAGCCGTTTTTACTTGGTGCCCAAGCACTTTCTTTTCCTGCAAAATCCTGTATTGCCTTTGAAGATGCACAAGCAGGCATCCATTCAGCATTAACAGCCGGTTGCCAAGTGGTGGCAGTCCATGCACCAGAAGGGATGCCTCGTCGTGATGAAATTCAAGTAATTGTGAGTTCATTGGAACAAATTTCCGTTATGGGACCTGACAATAATGGTGATTATGAACTTTTCGTGTCTAATTTGACTTAATGGTGATTTAATCAAAGAAATTCTCCGTAAAACATGCTTAACTAAATAAAATTCTTAGCAATGTTTTTTTTCGTCGAAAGGGGATATTTTGAACGGAGAATTGCTGTGGGTCTTAACCCTTCTATTGATTGCGATAGTTCTATTTACCACAAATAAAATTCGCATGGATGTGGTCGCGTTACTTGTCATTGTCGCGTTTGTGCTGAGCGATACCTTAACGCTAGAACAAGCTACCGCAGGTTTTGCTGACCCCAACGTCCTGCTAATTGCAGCATTGTTTGTTATTGGTGATGGACTTGTTCGCACAGGGATAGCCTATCAAATGGGAGACTGGCTTGTTCGCGTTGCAGGAAGCAGCGAAAGCAAAATGCTGGTTTTCTTAATGCTCACCGTCGCTGGGTTAGGGGCTTTTATGAGTTCCACAGGAGTGGTGGCTATCTTTATCCCCGTCGTATTAAGCGTTGCATCACGCATGAAAACGTCCCCTAGCCGGTTGATGATGCCATTAGGCTTCGCAGGGCTTATCAGTGGAATGATGACACTGGTGGCCACGCCACCGAATATGGTAGTGAATAGTGAGTTAGTACGAGAGGGGATCAAAGGCTTTCAATTTTTTTCTATTACCCCTATAGGCATTCTCATTTTATTAGCCGGTATTGCCTACATGTGGCTAACAAGGCGTTGGCTAGGCAGTAATGAACCCGACAAACTCCCTGAGCGTTATCGACGTACTTTCCGTGATTTAATTCGTGATTACAAATTGACGGGTAGAGCTCGCCGCCTTGCTATCCGCAAAGGTTCGCCACTCATAGGCCATACGCTTGATGAACTGCATCTTCGCTCCCGTTATGAAGCTAACGTGGTTGGGATAGAGCGTTGGCGTAAATTCCGTCGCGTGATGGTGAGTGCAACGGGGGGAACCGAGCTACGCGAGCGGGATGTTTTATTAGTCGATATATCCGTGAGTGATGACGATTTGCGCCAATTTTGTAGCGAGCAACTTCTTGAACCGATGATTTTACGGGGAGATTATTTTTCAGACCAATCACGTGATGTGGGAATGGCTGAAGTGTCGATGAACCCTGATTCCGAACTATTGGGGAAATCGTTGAGGGACATTAAATTTCGTACTCGTTATGGTTTGAACGTTGTTGGTATTCGTCGAGATGGCAAGGCACTGGATGGAAAGCTAGTTGATGAACCGCTTAGGTTAGGTGATATTTTATTAGTTATTGGTGATTGGAAATTGATCCGAATTTTATCGACTAAGCCGCGTAATTTTATTGTATTGAACCTAGCTGCTGAAGTCGAGGCCGTTGCACCCGCTGCATCTCAGGCTCCTCATGCCTTGTTTTGTTTGGCGCTAATGGTCGCGATGATGGTGACCAATGAAATTCCTAATTTTATTGCAGCACTTATTGCCTGTTTGCTAATGGGGAAATTTCGTTGTATCGATATGGAAAGTGCCTATAAGTCAATTCACTGGCCTAGTATTATCTTAATTGTTGGGATGATGCCTTTTGCGCTAGCATTACAAGAAACAGGGGGGATTGCGCTTGCTGTCGATGCGTTAATGAAAGTGGCTGGTGGGTTAGGGCCGCACGTGATGTTATTGTGCCTGTTTATTTTGTGCGCCACTATTGGCTTATTTATTTCCAATACCGCAACAGCGGTGTTAATGGCGCCGATTGCCATTGCGGCGGCGCGTCAAATGGAGGTTTCACCACTTCCTTTTGCCATGATTGTTGGGATAGCCGCATCCGCTGCCTTTATGACCCCAGTTTCATCACCAGTGAATACCTTAGTTTTAGGGCCTGGTGGGTATAAATTTGCTGATTTTCTAAAAATTGGTGTACCGTTTACTATTATCGTAATGTTAATTAGTATTTTGGTCGTACCGGTATTATTTCCCTTTAATTAATTTTTGTTATTTATAATTTCAAAATTACCATCAATAACGAATGAAAAGCAAATCGTTATTGATGGTTTTCTATTAAAAAAACGTAAGCGTTAATATTTATTCGTTTTTTCATTTGATAAATGAAATGCTAGCTTATTTCTGACAAATCAATGTGAGGAATATATAATATGAATAAAGAAACTGCTACACCGGAAAGGTATTATTTGGGCTTGGCAACATTTGAAAACTTTTAAGGGGAAGACTTAAGTTCTGTTGTTATTGAGCACTATGTTAATAACCTTAGTAATAGCAGAACGAAAAAATATCCCAGTTCACAAACTTTGTCTAATATTGCAAATAAAGCAGTTATGAAAGATATTTTTGCATTTAAATATGAGCTCGGTATTAATGATTCATATGATTACTGGTTAGTTGAAATAACAACTAAAAGTGGCAAAAAATATCGTACAAAATCGAGTTTTTATTGTTCTATTACCTTTGAAGATAAAGGAAAAGTGGTTTTGGGGGTTAATGGGGACTTTAAGCGGCTGTATGTGCATTTTCCGTCATCGTCTGACTGTTCTACGGCATTTAACGAAGTATAATTAATAACTGCTTATGCAGAGTAGGAATATTTATTATTCCTACTAAAAAAATTAATTACTGATTTCATCAAGGGAAAGTTTAAAACCTGGGACAAATTTTTCCATAAAATAGTCCATTTCAGGGCTTTTTCTTTCTTCTAATATTTTCTCTAGGCGTTTTTTTGCAAGTTTAAATTCACTATTACCCGCGGAAAGCTCTTCTAAACATTTTAAATAAGCGCACAATGAGTCAGCTTGTTTAACCAATGAATGTTCTTCATCAGTTTGTAAATCTTCAATAATTAGCTCACGGAAGTCATCTTGCAGTTCTTCTGGTAGCATTTCGAGTAATTTTTGTTGGGCGAACTTCTCTATTTTTTTATATTCATGAGCAATTTGCTGATTATGATATTTAATCGGAGTTGGTAAATCTCCAGTGATAACTTCGCTCGCATCATGGTACATGGCTAACATGGCTATTCGTTCTGCATTAACCTGACCGCCGAATCGACGATTTTTGATGATAGCAAGAGCATGGGCAACCATAGCCACTTGTAAGCTATGTTCCGAAACGTTTTCAGTTCGTACATTGCGCATTAAAGGCCAGCGGTGAATGAGTTTCATTCTAGCAAGGTGGGCGAAAAAGTAGCTCATAAGTCCTCTTCTGTGGTGTCTGCAAACAACTAAAATTATAACGGAAATAATGTGGTAGTGATATATTTTTATTGTTTTTTAATAAGTTACTAGTTCGTAATTATTTATTAATATTTATTTTCATATTAAGATAATCATAATAATATAATCAATTTTAGATTATAACTTAATTGCTATTTTAATTGTGTTGAATTATGTAATTAAAAAAATATAATGGATGTTCAATCCGGAAATAACGAGGCAATATGAAATATTTTCCATTTATATTATTGGGGTTTTTCCTTGTGGCAATTTATTTTATTTCTATTCTTTGATTATCAAAATAATACAGTCTATTAATGATGGCTAAATTTAGAATAAAAAAAGCCTCCGGAATTAGGAGGCTTTTTATTATTTTGAATAAATTTTTATTGGCGATAACCTTCAAGGAAACGGCCAAATTTATTAATCGCCATTTCAAGGTCATCTGCATAAGGTAATGTGACAATTCTAAAGTGATCGGGTTCAGGCCAGTTAAATGCGGTACCTTGAACTAATAACACTTTCTCTTGTAACAATAGGTCTAAAATCATTTTCTGGTCGTCATAGATATTAAATCGTTTAATATCGATTTTTGGGAACATATACAGAGCACCTTGTGGTTTGACACATGAAACGCCCGGTATTTGGTTGATCAACTCCCATGCACGATTACGTTGCTCATATAAACGACCACCTGGTTGAATAAATTCACTGATACTTTGGTAGCCCCCGAGTGCAGTTTGAATAGCATGCTGCATTGGAACGTTAGCACACAGGCGCATCGAGGCCAGCATTTCTAAACCTTCAATATAGCTTTTTGCATGTTTTTTCGGGCCGTTTAATACCATCCAACCTTGGCGAAAACCAGCGACGCGATAAGTTTTAGATAAACCATTAAATGTGATGGTTAATAAATCTGGGGCGAGGGCGGCAATAGAGTGATGTACAGCATCATCATAAAGAATTTTATCGTAGATCTCATCAGCATAAATAATAAGATTGTGCTGGCGAGCCAATTCGACAATTTCCATTAATAGGTCTTTGCTGTAGACCGCACCCGTTGGGTTATTGGGGTTAATGACCACAATACCACGTGTTCTTGGTGTGATTTTTTTGCGAATATCTTCAATATCAGGCATCCAACCTTGCTGTTCATCACACATATAATGAACTGCTTTTCCTCCCGAAAGGGAAACTGCAGCAGTCCATAATGGATAATCAGGCGCTGGTACTAACATTTCATCACCATTATTAAGCAGTGCTTGCATGGCTTGTACGATTAATTCGGAAACACCATTACCAATGTAGACATCTTCTACTGTCATTTCATGAATGCCACGAGCTTGGTAATGCTGCACAATCGCTTTACGGGCAGAATACAAGCCTTTTGAGTCGCAATAACCTTGAGAACTTGGCAGATTACGCAAGACATCCACAAGGATTTCATCTGGAGCTTCAAAACCAAACGGGGCCGGATTACCAATATTGAGTTTGAGGACTTTGTTGCCTTCTTCTTCTAGGCGCTTCGCTTCTTTTAATACGGGCCCACGAATGTCATAGCAAACATTATCGAGCTTACTGGATTTAGTTAGATTATTCATAGTTCTCTCATTACCCTAAGGGTTGCATTGGTCGGGCCGACGTTATTCCTTTACTGTACTCCTCCCTCAGAAGCTTTTGAAGATGCAAGGTTATTTTTGGTGTAAAAGGTTGGTTTACGCTTAAATGTAATGTTTGGTATCTTATTATTTATTTTAGGCTGGTTGTATATTCTCATAATATTGAACTGGTTGAATTATAATATCGACATTCTTTGATGTTTTGGAGTATAAAAAGTAAAAAAGCATAAAAATAGCGGAAAAAAAGAAAATTGTATCAAAATGTAATATTAAGCATTGAATCATTAAATCAGACATGATTTTTTTGCTGTAATAGCCTTTTTTTATAATAATCAGGGCGATTTTGTTAGTAATATTGATTGTTTCAAGCTGCTTTCTTTAACCAAAAGTGCTGCTTAAAATTATAACCATTTGATATTTTTGACTATATAAAAATAGTGAAACGAATTTTATAATGTGCTTACATTAAAATAATTGTGATTACATTAAATATGTTACTATTTAAGCGTAACCTATCAAGCGCGTTTTAGCGTGTTTTTTAGGAAATCATCCCACTTTTATTAAAATTATTTGATTTTTGGAAGTATGCTATTTGTACCCTGCTCTATCGTTAGCGATTAATGAGCTGGATGCAAAAAAGTAAAATAATGAGAAGTCATTGCAGATCTATGGATTAGAAATGCACTCGCTTAGTAGTCGCTATAAACTCGCTGATTCTCATGGAGGAGAGCAGAAACACCAGGTAACATAAAATTATATAAGAGAATGAACGATGATAAATTCCAATCGTCCCATCATGAACCTAGATCTTGATTTGCTACGTACTTTCGTCGCTGTCGCAGATCTTAACACATTTGCAGCCGCAGCTGCAGCCGTTTGTCGAACACAATCTGCTGTGAGCCAGCAAATGCAACGTTTAGAGCAATTAGTCGGCCGTGAGCTTTTCGCTCGCCATGGGCGAAATAAACTGCTCACCGCGCACGGATTGCAATTACTTGGCTACGCAAGGCAAATATTGCGCGCCAATGACGATGCAACGGCATCATTAACTTATAATGACGCCGATGGTGAATTGCGCATCGGTGCATCTGATGACACTGTCGATATCCTATTACCTTTCTTGCTTAATCGTATCGCGTCTGTCTATCCAAGAATTGCAATTGAAGTACGCATTAAACGAGCTCAGTTTATTGAGTCAATGCTTGATAACCATGAGATAGATCTTGCATTAACAACGGCAAGAATTAGCCACCATCCTAAAACGGCTTTAAGAACCGTGCCTGTTTTGTGGCATAGCGCACCCGATTTTCAATTGCGTCCGAATGAGCCGATCCCATTAGTTGTTATGGATGAAACTAACCCATATCGTAAACTTTGTACTAGTGCCCTTGATGATGCAGGTTTGTCATGGCATGTTGCTTATGAAGCAGCTTCTCTGCCTGCTGTTCGTGCAGCAGTTAATGCGGAAGTAGGGGTAACTGCAAGGCCAATGGAAATGCAAAATGCAGATTTACGTATTTTGAATGAAGCTGATGGGTTGCCACGTTTACCCGATATTCAGTATTGGTTGTATAAGAATGCAGACGAGCAAAAAGATTTTGTTCTGACAGTATTCAGTGCGATTGAAAACAAAAAAATCCCTTATGTTGCAGCCTCAGCAAGTGAGTTGATGGATAGCAGCGAGGAAGGTAATTAAGTTAATCGATTCATCTAGTTGCTTTAATCGCAATATCTAATCGATTTATTGTACTGGCGGTAATTCCAATTATTTTGGGATTGCCGTTTTTTTATATCATTTTTGTTGGTTTATTACTGAATCACTTGTTTGTGATCAATGTGTTATTGGCTGTGTACAAATAAAATCAATGTGTTAATCGCAATCTAAAGAAGGCTCGTGTGGCGACTGAGATAGCTATTTTTGGTTAAATGGTTAACACACGGGTAGGTTAAGCTGTTAGATAACAGTTTAACGGATTCGTTGGTAATAACTGAAACGATTATTTCATGCAGTGGAACTCAATTTTCAATATTGGGAAATGGTATCGAGAAATTTGTTTTTATGCATGTTTAAATAATGTCCAGTGATATCCTTAGTAGGATATCGAGTTCAAATTTATCGATTTTTTATTAATTTCCGCTCATAAAAAAAGCAAATAACCACTTAATAAGTATGGTTAAATAAGAAAGACCATGAAATAATTGTGATGTAGCTGGCATAACCTGAATTTCATTGTTTGGTTAACAATTTGTTATGTTATTAACAATGTTTTTTTATTGAATAGATAAAATAGCGCTGTAATGTCAGTTAGTTACTTGAAGTAATGCGTTAAAAAGAGTTACAAAGACTTAAAGTTAAATTGAATGCTATGTAAACAAATTGAGTACTTTTTCAATAAAAGTGTGCGTTAGATCAAATAAAAAGAGCAATTTTTCATCTGTTAAGACAGGTTTTTCCTGAGATAATGGTGTAGTAAAAACGAATAATCAGTTAAACTAGTTTGCGTGTTTACTTGAGTATCATTACACTGACACGTTTTAGCAGATTATGAGTGCTTTTTGTTGTTCTATTGTTTTCAAAGTGTGAAGTTTTTGTAACAAATACGGGTTATTTTACTTAGTTTAAGTGAAATAAATTGTAATGAGAGAGGACAAACCAAACGCAGTCAACAGGCTGATTTAAGTTTGGTGATATTTTAGTTTGTGATCAATTTTGGTCTTTCTTCTCGATTAACTGGGCAATTGTGGTGCAATACTGCCGTGATGTAAAAAAGAGCAGCTAACACACCATAAGTAATGAGTAAGCAACGAGTATGTCTACATCAATCCTAGCGTTAGCCCATAACTGGGCGTTTGCGATATTCCTTATCGGCACTATCGGTCTTTGTGCTTTCATGTTGGTCGCAGGTCACTTTTTAGGTAGCCGCGCCAAAGCCAGAACAAAACATGTTCCTTATGAGTCAGGTATCGACTCGGTCGGTAGTGCACGTCTCCGCATGTCTGCTAAGTTTTACTTAGTTGCCATGTTTTTCGTTATCTTCGATGTTGAAGCCATGTTCTTATTTGCATGGTCAGTCGCCATCCGCGAAGCCGGTTGGGTAGGTTTCATCGAAGCCGCGATCTTTATTTTGGTATTGTTGGCGGGACTGTTTTACCTCGTCCGCGTTGGGGCATTGGATTGGACTCCAGTCCGTTCCCGCGGAAAAGTAAAGCATCCTAGTGAAGTTATTAAAATCAGCAATCGTCATCCGCAGTAAAAAGCGAGGCATTATACAATGGATTATACGCTCACCCGCATAGATCCGAACGGTGAGAACGACCGTTACCCACTGCAAACTCAGGAAATCGTTACCGATCCACTGGAGCAGCAAGTTGAAAACAGTGTTTACATGGGAAAACTTTCTCATGCACTTCACGATGTGGTTAATTGGGGGCGCAAAAACTCTCTATGGCCATATAACTTTGGTCTTTCATGTTGCTATGTAGAAATGGTGACTTCGTTCACGGCTGTTCATGACGTTGCCCGCTTTGGTGCAGAAGTACTGCGTGCTTCACCTCGTCAAGCCGATTTCATGGTAGTAGCAGGTACTTGTTTCACAAAAATGGCACCTGTTATTCAACGTCTGTATGACCAAATGCTTGAACCAAAATGGGTAATTTCCATGGGTTCATGTGCCAACTCTGGTGGTATGTATGACATTTACTCTGTTGTACAAGGCGTCGATAAATTTATTCCTGTGGATGTGTATATCCCAGGTTGCCCACCGCGTCCAGAAGCCTATATGCAGGCTCTGCTTCTGTTGCAAGAATCTATCGGTAAAGAGCGTCGACCGCTGTCTTGGGTTGTTGGAGACCAAGGGGTTTACCGTGCCAATATGCAATCAGAAAGAGAAAGAAAGCACGGTGAACGTATTGCAGTGACAAACCTGCGTACACCAGACGAAATTTAAGGCTTAAAGCCATACAGCGTAACAGAGCAATGTTGTTGCGAAATAATAAACCTGATCAAGCGTTATGGTGAAGAATGATGACAGATCAGATAGCGCAAGCGAGTAGTAACCAGCCAGGATGGCAGACACAGGATCACTTAAACGATCCTGTGCTTCTGGAACTGCGCAATCAATTTGGGCCGGATGCCTTTTCTGTTCAAGCAACTCGCACTGGTATGCCAGTGCTTTGGGTGCGTCGTGAACAGTTACTGGAAGTGGTCGATTTCCTAAAGAAATTACCAAAACCGTATGTCATGTTATTTGACTTACATGGGGTAGATGAACGTCAACGAATTCACCGTCAAGGTCTGCCAGAAGCAGACTTTAGTGTTTTCTACCACCTCATCTCTATCGATCGTAACCGCGATATCATGTTAAAAGTCGCTCTTAATGAGAAAGACTTAAATGTGCCTTCTATTGTTTCCCTGTTCCCGAATGCGAATTGGCATGAGCGTGAAGTGTGGGATATGTTCGGTATAACGTTCCAAGGTCACCCAAATTTACGCCGCCTTTTAATGTCACCAAGCTGGGAAGGTCACCCGCTGCGTAAGGATTATCCTGCGCGTGCGACTGAGTTTGACCCTTTTGTTCTGACTAAGCAGAAACAAGATCTGGAAATGGAAGCTTTGACTTTCAAACCAGAAGAGTGGGGCATGGCACGTGGAAATGAAAACGAAGATTTCATGTTCCTGAACTTGGGGCCAAACCACCCATCCTCACACGGTGCGTTTCGTATCGTATTACAACTGGATGGTGAAGAAATTATTGACTGCGTACCTGACATTGGCTACCACCACCGTGGTGCTGAAAAAATGGGTGAACGCCAGTCATGGCACAGCTACATTCCTTACACTGACCGTATCGAGTACCTCGGTGGTTGTGTGAATGAAATGCCATATGTGTTAGCCGTTGAAAAACTGGCTGGCATTGAAGTGCCGGATCGCGTGAAAACCATTCGTGTCATGCTGTCTGAGTTATTCCGCATTAACAGCCACTTACTGTACATCAGTACCTATATCCAAGACGTTGGTGCGATGACTCCTGTCTTCTTTGCGTTTACCGACCGTCAAAAAGTCTACAACGTGATTGAAGCGATTACCGGTTTCCGTATGCACCCTGCATGGTTCCGTATCGGTGGTGTTGCGCATGACTTACCGCGTGGTTGGGAAAAACTGCTTCGCGAATTATTAGACTGGTTGCCAAAACGTTTAGAGTCTTATGTGACTTCTGCACTGAAAAACTCCATCTTAAAAGGTCGCTCTATCGGTACTGCAATGTACTCAAAAGAAGAGGCGTTGGCATGGGGTGTGACAGGAGCTGGATTACGTGCAACAGGCGTTGATTTTGACGTGCGTAAATGGCGTCCATATTCAGGCTATGAAAACTTTGAGTTTGATATCCCTATCGCTCACAACGGTGACTGTTATGATCGCGTGATGATTAAAGTAGAAGAGATGCGCCAGAGTATTCGTATTCTTGAGCAATGCTATAAGAATATGCCAGAAGGTCCTTTCAAAGCTGACCATCCATTGACAACTCCGCCACCAAAAGAGCGCACGTTGCAGCATATCGAAACCCTGATCAACCACTTCTTACAAGTGTCTTGGGGGCCGGTGATGCCAGCAAATGAGTCATTCCAGATGGTTGAAGCGACGAAAGGTATCAACAGCTACTACTTAACCAGTGATGGCAGCACAATGAGCTACCGTACGCGTATTCGTACGCCAAGCTACGCTCACTTGCAGCAAATTCCTGCCGTGATCAGAGGTAGTTTAGTTTCAGACTTAATCGTCTATCTGGGTAGTATCGATTTTGTAATGTCGGATGTGGATCGCTAACCATGCATAATGAACATAACGAAAATGAGAAGCACAACGAGCTCAATGTCGTGAATGTGTTTGAACCGCAAGTCAATCATGGCTTTGTCTTAACAGAGAAAGAGCGTGAAGAGATTGAAGGTGAGAAACACCATTACGAAGACGCACGTGCTGCCTCAATTGAAGCACTGAAAATTGTGCAAAAAAACCGCGGTTGGGTTGAAGATGGTGCGATCCATGCTATCGCTGACGTCTTAGGCATCCCAGCCAGTGATGTTGAAGGTGTGGCGACATTCTATAGCCAAATCTTCCGCCAGCCAGTGGGTCGCCACATTATTCGCTATTGCGACAGTGTTGTTTGCCATATTACAGGTTATCAGGGCTTAGAAGCTGAAATCATTAAACAGCTTAATATTCGCCCTGGTCAAACAACAGCTGATGGCCGTTTTACATTGCTGCCGACCTGTTGCCTAGGTAACTGTGACAAGGGTCCAACGATGATGATCGATGATGACACTCACAGCTACGTGCAGCCTGAAAATATTCAAAAATTACTGGAGCAGTATCCATGACAAATTCTGTTAATCCAGTGATCCGTACTGCTGAAACTCATCCTCTAACATGGCGTTTGCGTGATGACAATCAGCCTGTTTGGTTAGATGAGTATCGCAGTAAAAACGGATACAAAGGTCTTGAGCGTGCGCTCAAAGGCATGGCACCGGATGAAGTTGTGAATCTCGTAAAAGACGCTGGCCTGAAAGGGCGCGGCGGTGCGGGTTTCTCAACGGGTCTGAAATGGAGCCTGATGCCAAAAGACGAAAACATGAAACTGCGTTACTTCTTATGTAATGCGGATGAAATGGAACCGGGCACCTATAAAGACCGTTTATTGATGGAGCAACTCCCTCACTTGTTAGTTGAAGGGATGATCACAGGCGCTTATGCACTTAAAGCCTATCGTGGTTATATCTTCTTACGGGGCGAGTATGTTGAAGCAGCGCAAAATCTGCGCCGTGCCATCGAAGAAGCCAAAGCGGCGGGTCTGTTAGGCAAAAATATCCTCGGTTCAGGTTTTGATTTCGAACTATTTGTTCACACCGGCGCTGGGCGTTATATCTGCGGTGAAGAAACTGCACTGATTAACTCCTTAGAAGGCCGTCGCGCTAACCCACGTTCTAAGCCACCATTCCCTGCAACATCAGGTGCTTGGGGTAAACCAACTTGTGTCAATAACGTCGAAACTATTTGTAACGTGCCAGCAATTTTAGAGCACGGCGACCAATGGTATATCGATTTAAGCGCAGGTAAGAGTAAAGACGCGGGTACTAAATTAATGGGCTTCTCTGGCCGCGTGAAAAATCCGGGTCTGTGGGAATTGCCATTTGGTACAACGGCACGTGAAGTGTTGGAAGATTACGCAGGTGGTATGCGTGATGGACTGAAATTAAAAGCATGGCAGCCGGGTGGGGCAGGGACAGACTTCCTAACCAACGACCACCTCGACTTACCAATGGATTTCGAAAATATTGCCAAAGCAGGAAGCCGTCTTGGTACTGCATTGGCGATGGCGGTTGATCATGAAATCAACATGGTTTCTTTAGTGCGTAACTTAGAAACCTTCTTTGCCCGTGAATCCTGTGGTTGGTGTACGCCGTGCCGCGATGGTCTGCCATGGAGTGTGAAAATTTTACAAGCGCTGGAAAAAGGCGAAGGGCAACCGGGGGATATTGAAACCCTAGAGCAGCTGTGCCGTTTCTTAGGGCCGGGTAAAACTTTCTGCGCTCACGCACCGGGTGCGGTCGAACCGCTACAAAGTGCCATCAAATATTTCCGTGATGAATTCGAAGCGGGTATCTCGCAAAAAGATCTGCGTAACATTGTGCAGATTGCGGGTATCCAACCCAACCTGCTGAAGCAGCGCTGGTAATTGTTTAGCGATTGAGCAACCGCTAAATAGATTTTTCACGAAGAACGTATTTTTGATTAACGCCTGCTTTATGCGGGCCTTTGGGAAGCATGCTGACTATGGCTACAATATATGTAGACGGCAAAGAATATGACGTAAACGGGTCTGAAAACCTGTTACAAGCCTGTCTTTCTCTAGGGCTAGATATTCCTTATTTTTGCTGGCATCCGGCGCTGGGAAGCGTTGGCGCTTGCCGCCAGTGTGCGGTTAAGCAGTATCAGAACGCAGATGACACACGCGGTCGCCTAGTAATGTCTTGTATGACACCCGCAACGGAAGGGACTTACATCTCTATTGATGATGAAGAAGCCAAACAATTCCGTGAAAGTGTTGTGGAATGGCTGATGACCAACCATCCTCATGACTGTCCAGTCTGTGAGGAAGGGGGAAACTGTCACCTACAAGATATGACGGTGATGACCGGTCATAACATGCGTAAATATCGTTTTACGAAACGTACTCACATTAACCAAGACCTCGGTCCATTTATTAGTCATGAAATGAACCGTTGTATCGCGTGTTATCGTTGTGTTCGTTACTACAAAGATTACGCAGATGGCACAGACTTGGGTGTGTATGGTGCGCATAACTATGTGTATTTCGGTCGTACTGAAGACGGTACACTGGAAAGTGAGTTCTCCGGTAACTTAGTTGAAGTTTGTCCTACTGGGGTATTCACTGATAAAACACATTCAGAGCGCTATAACCGTAAATGGGATATGCAGTTTGCACCCGGTATCTGCCAACAGTGCAGTATCGGTTGTAACACTAGCCCTGGTGAGCGTTATGGTGAAATCCGTCGCATCGAAAACCGTTATAACGGCTCGGTAAACCACTATTTCCTGTGCGACCGTGGTCGCTTTGGTTATGGTTACGTCAACCGTAAAGACCGCCCTCGCCAAGCCGTACTCAATAAAAATGGCGTTAAGCAGGTCATTTCGGCTATCGAAGCGATGCAAAGTGGTGCGCAAATTATCAATCAAGCGAAAAAAGTGATTGGTATCGGTTCTCCACGCGCTAGCGTTGAAAGCAACTATGCATTACGCGCATTAGTTGGAGCAGAAAACTTCTATTCAGGTATTTCTGCGGGAGAGCAACGCCGCTTAGCGCTGATGCAAAACATCCTGCAAAACGGCGGTATCTATACGCCAACATTGCGTGAAGTAGAAGGCTATGATGCGGTACTGGTACTGGGTGAAGATTTAACTCAGACAGGTGCACGTATGGCGTTATCTGTACGCCAAGCGGTGAAAGGTAAAGCACGTGAGATGGCGGCAGCGCAAAAAGTGGCTGACTGGCAAATCGCGGCAATCATGAATATTGGTCAACACGCAAAATACCCACTGTTTATTACCAATGTTGATGATACGCGTTTAGACGATGTGGCTGCCTTCAATTACCGTGCTCCAGTGGCTGACCAAGCGCGCTTCGGTTTTGCTATCGCCAATATGATTAATGGCGAAGCCCCTGCGGTGAATGATTTACCCGCAGACTTAAAAGCCAAAGTTGAAACCATTGCTCAAGCATTAGCTAGTGCGAAAAAACCATTAATTATCAGTGGTAGCCATAGTGCAAGCGAGGCAATGATCCAAGCGGCCGCTAACGTGGCATTCGCATTGAAAGCGAAAGGTGCGAACGTTGGGTTATCTTACTTAGCGTCTCATGCAAATAGTTTCGGTCTGGCAATGATGAATGCACAGCCATTAGACAGCGCTTTAGCTCGCATAGAAGCGAACGAAGCGGATGTGGCTATTGTTATCGAAAACGACCTGTACCGTCACAGCAGCGTGGATGCAGTCAATAGCGCATTAGCGAAATTGAGCCACTTGATTGTAGCGGATCATCAGCAAACCGACATCATGGATAAAGCAACATTAGTTCTGCCAGCAGCAAGTTTTGCTGAAGCAGACGGTACGTTGATTAACCAAGAAGGTCGTGCACAGCGTTTCTTCCAAGTCTTCGACCCAACGTATTACGATAAAGCTATCGTGATGAACGAAAGCTGGCGCTGGATGCATTCACTGCAAACTGAAGCGCAAGAGCGTGATGCGGATTGGTCGCAACTTGATCACGTTATCGCAGATTGTGTTGCCGCAATGCCACAATTCTTGGGTATGGTAGATGCTGCACCAAAAGCGTCTTTCCGTATTCGTGGTCAAAAACTGGCGCGTGAACCACATCGTTACAGTGGTCGTACAGCGATGCTAGCAAATCAATCTGTTCATGAACCTCGTCAACCGCAAGATATTGACTCTCCATTTGCTTTCTCAATGGAAGGGAACAACAGCCCAACCGCGCCACGCCAGCAAATTCCATTTGCATGGGCGCCGGGTTGGAACTCACCACAAGCCTGGAACAAATTCCAAGCCGAAGTGGGGGGGCACCTGTTATTTGGTGACCCGGGTATCCGTTTGTTCAATTCAACAGAAGGTAAATTGGCTTACTTCACTGAAATTCCAGCGGCTTATCAAGCCAATGAAGCTCAGTGGGTTGTCGCACCTTATTACCACCTGTTCGGCAGTGATGAAATGTCACAGCGGTCAGAAGTAATTCAAGAGCGTATGCCTGAGCCTTATATCATGCTGAACACGCAAGATGCTGCGTCACTCGGCCTGTCAGCAGGAACTAAAGCGGAGTTTAGCCATGCAGGTCAAGTGTTTAACTTGACTGTCCGCCTAAGTAATCACCTGTCTACAGGTCAAATTGGCTTACCGTTAGGAATGCCAGGTATCGCACCTTCAATGGCTGGCGTGTCAGTCAATAATCTGCGGAGGGGAGCATGATGGATTGGATTTCTCCTGAAGTGATGGAAGTATTAATTTCCATCCTTAAATCTGTCGTCATTTTATTGGTTGTTGTGACTTGTGGGGCATACATGAGTCTGGGAGAGCGCCGTATTCTCGGTCTGTTCCAGAACCGTTATGGCCCTAACCGCGTGGGTCCGTTTGGGATGGGCCAGTTAATCGCGGATATGTTCAAAATGCTGTTTAAAGAAGACTGGATCCCGCAGTTTGCTGACAAGAAAATCTTTACGCTTGCACCAGTGATTGCGTTTTGTTCACTGTTCTTAGCATTTGCCATCGTCCCTGTTAGCCCGACTTGGCATGTTGCAGACCTCAATATCGGGATTTTATTCTTCCTGATGATGGCGGGTCTCGCTGTCTATGCGGTGTTATTCGCAGGTTGGTCAAGTAACAACAAATACTCATTATTAGGTGCGATGCGTGCGTCAGCACAAACCGTGAGTTACGAAGTGTTCTTAGGCCTTTCTTTAATGGGTGTGGTTGCACAAGCAGGTTCATTCAACCTGATTGATATTGTGAACTCCCAAGAAGGCATGTGGAATATTATTCCGCAGTTCTTTGGTTTTGTGACTTTTGCGATAGCGGGCGTTGCGGTATGTCACCGTCATCCGTTTGACCAACCGGAAGCAGAACAAGAGATTGCGGATGGTTACCACGTTGAATACTCAGGTATGAAGTTTGGTTTGTTCTTCGTCGGTGAGTATATCGGTATCGTAACGGTTTCTGCACTGATTGTGACGCTGTTCTTTGGTGGCTGGCATGGTCCATTCCTGCCGTCATTCTTGTGGTTTGCTATCAAAACTGGCTTCTTCATGATGATGTTTATCTTGATCCGTGCCTCTTTACCGCGTCCACGTTATGACCAAGTGATGTCTTTCGGTTGGAAAATTTGCCTGCCGCTGACACTGCTTAATCTGCTGGGTACTGCAGCAGTGATTTTATACAACGCTCAGTAAGGGGTGATTGAACCATGACATTGAAAGAGTTATTGGTCGGTTTCGCCACCCAAGTACGTAGTATTTGGATGGTCGGCCTACATGCGTTCGATAAACGCGAAACGCAAATGTATCCAGAAGAGCCGGTTTATCTGCCACCCCGTTACCGTGGTCGTATCGTGTTGACGCGCGATCCAGACGGTGAAGAGCGTTGTGTTGCATGTAACTTGTGTGCGGTAGCTTGCCCTGTGGGTTGTATCTCACTGCAAAAAGCTGAACACGAAGATGGCCGCTGGTACCCTGAATTTTTCCGCGTTAACTTTTCGCGCTGTATTTTCTGTGGTCTGTGTGAAGAGGCTTGCCCTACCACGGCAATCCAATTAACACCTGATTTTGAAATGGCCGATTGGAGACGTCAGGATCTGGTTTACGAGAAAAATGACCTGTTGATTTCAGGTCCGGGTAAATATCCTGATTATAACTTTTACCGTAAATCAGGTATGGCGATTGCAGGTAAAGACAAAGGTGAAGCGGATAACGAAGCGAAACCTATCAACGTCAAAGACCTGTTGCCATAAGGAGCGATATTCATGGAATTTACATTTTATATCGCCGGTCTAGTTGCCATTTTAGCAACTTTAAGGGTGATAACGAATACAAATCCGGTGCATGCACTGTTGTATCTGGTTGTTTCTCTGCTGGCTCTGTCAATGGTGTTTTTCTCCCTCGGCGCGTATTTTGCTGGGGCGTTGGAAATCATCGTATATGCAGGTGCCATTATGGTCCTGTTCGTGTTCGTCGTGATGATGCTCAACTTAGGGCGTTCTGTTCAAGAACAAGAGCGCGCTTGGTTGACGCCGAAAAACTGGATTGGCCCTGCGGTGTTATCCGCGGTTTTATTGGCTATCTTAGTTTACGGCATTACCTCGTTGTCTTATCAAGAAGGCATTGAGGGCACCATCATTGGGGCGAAAGAAGTGGGAATTAGCCTATTTGGGCCGTATGTTCTGGCTGTCGAATTGGCATCTTTGTTATTACTCGCAGGTTTAGTGGTAGCATTCCACGTTGGACGTGACCGTAAAGAAAACGGCGCTGACCTTGTCAGCATCGAGAAGGCGGAGGAACAAAAATGATACCTCTAGAACACGGTCTGATTTTAGCGGCGATTTTATTTGTGATGGGGCTCAGTTGCCTTGTTATTCGCCGTAATCTGCTTTTCATGCTGATCGGACTGGAAATCATGATTAACTCAACTGCACTGGCATTTGTGGTTGCAGGGAGTTTTTGGGGGCAGCCAGACGGCCAAATTATGTATATATTGGCAATTACATTGGCTGCAGCGGAGGCGAGTATTGGATTGGCGTTGTTACTGCAACTCCATCGTCATCGTCAGAACCTGAATATTGATAAAGTCAGTGAGATGCGCGGATGAACCTACTCTATTTAACTATTCTGTTGCCTTTACTGGGGTCGGTGCTGTTAGCCTTCTCTCGTGGACGCTGGTCAGAAAACGTTTCGGCCATTATTGGTGCGGGGTCGGTTGGCTTAGCGGCCGTCGTCGCATTCTATGCTGGCAATGAATTTTTAGCTCAAGACGCAGGTAGCGTATTCATCCAGCCACTTTGGACTTGGATGTCTGTCGGTACCTTTAATATCCCATTCACTCTAATGTTAGATGGCCTGTCACTGACCATGTTAGGTGTGGTAACGGGTGTGGGCTTCCTTATCCACGTATATGCATCTTGGTATATGCGTGGCGAGGAAGGTTACTCACGTTTCTTCGCTTACACTAACCTGTTTATCGCGAGTATGGTGGTCTTAGTCCTCGCTGATAACATGATGCTGATGTATCTCGGTTGGGAAGGGGTAGGGCTGTGCAGTTACCTGTTGATTGGTTTCTATTATACCAATCCAGAAAACGGTAAAGCCGCAATGAAAGCGTTCTTTGTCACGCGTATCGGTGATGTATTCCTCGCAATTGGTATGTTTATCCTGTGGAATGAGCTCGGCACATTGAATTTCAGCGAAATGGCGGTGTTAGCACCTCAGAAATTTGCTGAAGGTTCGAGTGCGATCAATTGGGCAACCTTAATGTTATTAGGTGGCGCAGTCGGTAAATCAGCACAGTTACCATTGCAAACGTGGTTGGCAGATGCGATGGCGGGTCCTACGCCAGTTTCAGCATTGATCCACGCCGCAACCATGGTAACGGCCGGTGTGTACTTAGTGGCTCGTACCCACGTTCTGTTCTTATTAGCGCCAGAAGTTTTACATCTAGTTGGCGTTGTGGGCGCAGTGACATTAGTACTGGCAGGGTTTGCTGCACTGGTTCAAACCGATATCAAGCGTGTGCTTGCTTATTCCACGATGAGCCAAATCGGTTATATGTTTTTGGCTCTCGGTGTGCAAGCTTGGGATGCTGCGATTTTCCACCTGATGACGCACGCTTTCTTTAAAGCACTGTTGTTCCTGTCAGCAGGTTCAGTCATTTTGGCATGCCACCACGAACAAAATATCTTCAAGATGGGTGGGCTGCGTAAGCAAATTCCATTTATCTACGCTGTGATGTTAATCGGCGGAAGCGCGCTGGCAGCATTGCCACTGTTTACCGCAGGTTTCTACAGTAAAGATGCAATTTTGTGGGGTGCACAGCTTGATGGACAAACTGTGTTGTTGTGGGCAGGTATCCTCGGTGCATTAATGACCGCAATTTATACCTTCCGTATGATTTTCATCGTGTTCCACGGTGAAGCAAAAATCAAAGCGCATAAGGTTAAAGGCATCACTCACACATTACCACTGGGCATTTTGGCTATCCTTGCAACGTTTGTTGGTGCATTAATCCACCAACCACTCGAAGGGGTATTCCCTGCAGAAGCGGCGGGCAGTGAAGACGGTAAAGTCTTACTCGAAGCGATTTCTGGCGGGTTTGCTATCGCTGGTCTATTAATTGCGGTATTCCTCTACCTGTTTAGACGTTCAATAGTCGATGCTATCGCGAAAACTGCGGTGGG
Organism: Providencia sp. PROV048; assembly: GCF_033688165.1. Taxonomy (NCBI): domain Bacteria; kingdom Pseudomonadati; phylum Pseudomonadota; class Gammaproteobacteria; order Enterobacterales; family Morganellaceae; genus Providencia; species Providencia sp. PROV048. Next base: position 1,796,453 of record NZ_CP096360.1, read on the forward strand.
TCGTTTCTTCAGCGCATGGTGGTACCAAGCGTGGGGCTTCGACTGGCTGTATGACGTAGTCTTTGTAAAACCGTTTAAAGGTATTGCATGGCTACTGGAAAGCGATCCGATTAACTCTCTGATGAATATCCCTGCACATCTTTCACGTTGGGCAAATAAAGGGCTTGCAGTGAGTGAAAACGGCCAAATCCGTTGGTATGTTGCCTCGTTGGGGCTGGGTGCAGTGCTGATTCTTGCTCTGCTGCTTTTGGTTTAATTAAGGGACACATTGCGCCATGCTATTACCCTGGCTAATACTCATTCCCTTCATCGGAGGCCTGCTAAGCTGGCAGGCTGACCGGTTCAGTCATCGCGCACCGCGCTGGATTGCACTGGCGACGATGGGAATAACATTAATACTCTCCGTGCAATTGTGGTTAGAAGGGAATTACTCTCTTGTTAATCCACAAGGGATTCCACAATGGCAATCTGTTTTCTTTATGCCGTGGATCCCGTCACTGGGAATTGACTTTCATTTAGCTATTGACGGTTTATCACTGCTGATGGTCGTATTAACGGCTATCATGGGGGCTTTCTCGATTCTGAGCTCTTGGAGTGAAAACCAGAAGAACCAAGGTGCGTATCACTTTAACCTGCTGTGGATTATCACAGGTGTGATGGGGATTTTCACCGCGGTTGACTTGTTCTTATTCTTCTTCTTCTGGGAGATGATGCTGATCCCAATGTACTTCCTGATTGCCAATTGGGGGCACAAAGGGTCAGAAAACAGACAACATATCAAAGCCGCGACTAAGTTCTTTATCTATACGCAAGCAAGTGGCTTGATCATGTTGGTTTCCATCATTGGATTGGCACTAGCGAATTACAATACTTCAGGCGTATTAACATTCGATTATAACCAACTGTTAGGCGCAGAACTGTCTAGTAACGTTGCGTTTATGTTGATGTTAGGTTTCTTTATCGCCTTTGCCGTTAAAATGCCACTGGTTCCTTTCCATGGTTGGATGGCAGATACCCAAGAACAATCGCCAACAGCGGGTTCCGTGGATATCTCCGGTATCATGCTAAAAACCGCAGCATACGGCCTGTTACGCTTTACTTTGCCTCTGTTCCCTGAAGCCTCTATCCAGTTCACGCCAGTGGCGATGACGCTGGGTGTGATCAGTATCTTCTACGGCGCATGGTTGGCATTCAAACAAACGGATATCAAACGTCTTGCAGCGTACAGTAGCTTATCCCATATGGGCTTTGTGACAGTCGCTATTTACGCGGGTTCAACCTTGGCCTACCAAGGTGCTGTAGTTCAAATGATTACCAACGGTTTGTCTGGTGCGGCACTGATTATCATTAGTGGCCAACTGTATGAACGTACGCAAACGCGTGATATGCGCATGATGGGTGGATTGTGGAAACGCATTAAATGGTTACCAGGAATGTCCCTGTTCTTTGCTGCGGCAACGCTAGGAATGCCAGGTACAGGTAACTTCATTGGTGAATTTATGATCCTGTTTGGCAGCTTCAGCCAATTCACGTTAGTGACTTGTATTATGGTCTTTGGTGTGGTGTTTGCGTCTATCTACTCACTGTGGATGATGCAACAGACCTACTACGGTACACCTAAGTCTGAAAAAGAAATGAAAGGGTTAACGGCGCGTGAGTTTGGTGTGCTGCTGGCTCTGGCTGTATTACTGGTTATCATCGGTTTCTACCCGCAACCAATTTTAGATACATCAATTGGTTCGATGGAAACATTGCATAACCTGTATTCTGCTTCACTTACAACATTAGGGCTGTAATTCGCCATGACAATAACTCCTCAAGAACTGATCGCAATACTACCACTGATGATCGTCGGGTTGACGGCGGTGGTTGTGATGCTGTCCATTGCGTGGCGACGCGATCACCTTACCAGTGCCGCGCTGACAGTATCTGGCTTTGTTATTGCGTTGCTTTCACTGATTTGGGTAGCCGACGGCTACCTAATGGATGTGACTTCGCTTATCCGTGTTGATGGCTTTGCGCTGTTCTATAGTGCATTAGTCCTGATTGCAGGTATCGGTACCAGCATCTTTGCCTACCACTGGCTGGAAGGTTTTGGCGACAATAGAGATGAATTCCACTTGTTAGTTGCTATCGCGGTGGCAGGTGGTGTGCTGTTATCTATGTCAAACCATATGGCGTCGATGTTTATCGGTATTGAACTGATTTCATTGCCACTGTTTGGCTTAGTTGCCTATACCTTTGAGCGCAGTCGCACATTAGAAGCTGGGATCAAGTACATGCTGTTATCTGCAGCAGCGTCTTCATTCCTGTTATTCGGAATTGCGTTACTGTATGCGGAATCGGGTAGCTTAAGCTTCGCAGCTGTTGGTCAAAGTCTTTCTGATAACCAAATTCACGCCCCATTAGTGATGATTGGTTTCGGTATGCTCATTGTTGGTTTTGGCTTTAAACTGTCACTGTTTCCATTCCAACTGTGGACACCAGACGTTTATCAAGGTGCGCCTGCACCTGTATCAGCTTTCTTAGCAACGGGTAGTAAAATCGCTATCTTTGCCGTATTAGTGCGTATCTTTTTGGAAGCACCAATTGCCAACAGCAATACGTTAGCGATTGTGATTTCAGTGATTGCCATAGCATCTATCTTGTTTGGTAATTTACTGGCTATCACACAAAAAAGCGCAAAACGCTTGCTGGGTTACTCATCTATCTCGCATATGGGTTATTTACTCGTTGCCCTTGTTGCGTTACGTATCGACCCAGTAGCGTCACAAGTGACTATCGCAATCTACTTAGTGGGTTACTTGTTTGCAAGCTTAGGCGCATTTGGTGTTGTGAGTATCGTTTCCAGTCCTTATCGTGGTGATGACCAGGATGATTTCAGTGCATTCCGTGGGCTGTTCTGGCATAAACCCGTTCTAGCAACGGTAATGACTGTGATGATGCTGTCGCTGGCGGGTATTCCAATTACATTAGGATTTATTGGTAAATTCTATGTGATTGCATCTGCGGTGAATGCAGAGTTATGGTGGTTAACAGGAACTGTAGTGGTTGGTAGTGCAATTGGTTTATATTACTACCTAAGCTTTATGGCTAGCCTATATAGCCGTGATGCAGAACATGCAGAACGTTATACAGGCCCTGAAAAAGCAACGTTAGGGACCGTTGTTGCTGTTATTTGCGCCATTGCGGTTATTGTCTTTGGTGTATGGCCACAACCTCTTATTGATATGACATCAACAGCACTTGCTGTGATTAACTAATAGGCCAAAATTTCCTATAGTTGATAAACCGGCTACTTTTGAGTAGCCGGTTTTTTTTAATCAGGTAACTGACGCTGATATTGGTATTCCATATCATCTAAAAAAGACATTAGTACTTGGCTTGCGGTATTGATCTTTTGAATATTCACTGTTTTTTCAGACGATTTTTCATTAATAAAATGGCACCATTCCCACCAATAATTCTTAATGAGGCCTATCTGAGTAATAATTGATAATTTATGTGAATCTATAGCGGTGATTTGTTCTGATAAGAGCATGAGTTGAGAAAGCTTAAATATTGTTTTATCAATGTGATTAACTTCTTCCTTTAATTCTAAAATTTGGTTTCCTAAATCTAGCCTGACCTCTACAAGTTGCGCAAATTCTAAACCATCATCAATGACTGATAATAAATTTTTAATAAAAGCAATGGCTGACTTTAATATTTGCTTTTTATTTGTTGGCATATCAATTGAGTCAATTAACTCATCATTTAACAAATGTTTTTTTAAGAAATCAGTGATTTTAGATTTTAAGATGATATCTTCTGCTGCGGTAATAACGGAGTGTTGCTGATTGATTTCGTTTATTTTTAGCATTTTACTATTTTTGGATGTGACTAGGAGTTCTTTTTGTTCTGCGTATTGCTGTAGTTTATGTTGGTTGCTTTCTTCCACATGAATGAGTGATAGAGAGTCGGTGGTGTAACTGAATTTGGTAATTATTCTTTCTAGCTCTAATTTAAAATCAATTAAATCTTCAATAAAGCTTGTGACTAAAATTCCGTCAGGTATATTTGTATTTTCACTATTTAATTCACTTTTTAAAATATAATTTAATTTTATTTTTAGCTTCGGTATCGAGTTTCTGATTGTTTCATTTATATTGAAAGTCTTACTTGCAATTTTTTGTATCTTTCCGTGTATGATAAAGTCATAATGTATTATATTTTTATTAAATGCGGAAATTTCATTTGACATATGCCTTAACTGATAAATATCAATGGAGGGCAATATCGGTAAATCAAGCTTATCTTGCATATGAGTACCTTTTATTGAGGGGGGGTGCTATTTGGTTGAATTTGTTCAAATAACGTTATTAAATGTGTAGAGTATTCTTGAATGGTATACCAGGATGTAACAATTCGTTTGAAGTGAGTAATGAATTTAATAAGTTTATCAGCGTTATTGATTTTTTTGAAAACCTCGATTGATTGGGTTATTTCAGTTAGGAGGACAAGCCACATATAATCTAAATGGTCAACGGCTAACCGTGCATCTTTAAAGAAACCATCGATTTTATGGAGGTTAATTTGAATATCAAAGATAACTTTTTTGATGAGTTCTTCTTTGTTAATTTGATCGTTAATTGATTTTATTTCTGCTAATGTTTCATTTTTTATTGCTCGAATTTTTTCAGCTTTCGAGCCAAAAATACTACCAGTAATAATGAGACCGATGACACCACCTGCTAAGCCGGTGAAGCTGAGTTTTACAAAATGTGAATACTCTTGTTCTAATTGCTGTAGTTCCTGTTTTTTCGTTTTAAGTAATTCTTGTAAGTAGGTATCTGTAATTTCATTATCAGTAGTTTCAAGTTGATTATATAGCCCTTTAATATTAAACAATAATGATTCAACGTGTTGATAATTAGATAGATACCCACCTGTAATATGTACTCTAAAATCTGAAATGATATTTTTAATATTACTTGTCTTAATGGATTGCTCCTTAATATCATCTTTAATTAATTGTAAGATATTAGTTAGTTCAGTCGCTATTTGTTGGTCATCGCTTTGATAAAATATTTCATCTAACTCACTTTCATTAATATCATTCAAACTGTCTGATACTCTTTTCAATATAGGCATATGGTTTATATATTCAATAATCTGCCCTCCTGTATGTATAATGTTTCGGCTAACTAGAGATAGGTTGACAGATTGCTCTTTAACATGTTGCTCGACATTATCCCAGGTATTGGCATGATCTCGAATATTGATAATGGTATTAATTAATTCGTCTGTATCTATTGGTAAAGTGGTTGATGAGGTAATACCAAACCATTTTAGAATATCATTTTTTTTCCAAGGCAAAGAAAGAGAGAAGTAAACATGGCGATGTATGCTAATTAAATCGTCTAATGTAAAAATACCGACTTCGCGGGTTGAAAGAGCATCTTGATTCGTTAATAAAGCTAAGGTTGTATGGCCTATATGCTCTTTTTCAATAATTCTGTCGTAATTTTCTTTTGTATTCATTTTAAAATCCATGTTGATTAAGTTAAGGATTGAACACTAATTTGTATTAGCACTATTGTATGGTTGAGTTACCTATTTATTGTAAATAAAAATATAAATTTCATATTTGTTAACCTACTAGAAATTGGCTGAAAGTTTTATACTAAAAAATGAAAAACAGAGCTAAAAAATAGCACTTTGAACAAGTCAATACATGTTTAAAATATTATTTTGTATTATATATATTTAGAAATCATCTATAGTGATACTAAATTAAATAACGCATAAAAATATGATGATAATTAAAATTTACGGTGGTTTTACTTTTTAGGGCTAAATAGAATTGTAATGGAATATAGGTTTGCAGCTTAAATATAACTATGTTTCAAAATGGAATTCTTATTGGATGAAAATGAAGCAATTTCGAGAGGAAGGAAAGAAGAAAGGGGATAAAATCACATTTTCCATTAATTAAATGAATGGAATGACGTGTAATATATATAATAAGCTATACTATCAACAACCTGAACCTCTATTCGTGTAACAAGGTTGGTTTTGATGTGATTTCTCTTGACTATCGTCATTTGGGGCATAAGCGATAATTATAGTGATGTACTAAAAACAATTTGTTTATTGCAGATAATCTGTTTTTAGTGCTTAACCGGTGACATAGCATTTACTGTTAGTCATCAATGTATTAAAAAATGGTTTTGCGCTATATAATAACGCGTAGTGAATTTGTGTGATGTAGCAGTGGGAATCTAAAGTGAACTATAAAAAAATTGATCAACTGATAACTGAAATTTTGGATCATTTGTCTACATTGACACTAAAAAACCAAGAGTTTATTCGTTTTGTTTGGCAATTGGATGCGCAGACCGCTTTCCCTGGTCTTTCATGGCTATCAGTGCAAGAAAGCTACCCTCAATTTTACTGGTATCAACGGACGGGAGCTGAAGAATGTAGTGCTCTTGGCATGGTGAAATCTTTTGATTCGATAGATAAGGCTCAAGCTTTTTTATCGCAATACCCTGATATACCAGAAATGCGCCTATGGGGGCTTAATGGGTGGAATGCCGTCGGGGATGGGATCCCTGACGAGATAAAACGTCAAGCAACATTTTGTTTTTTACCTCGTATTGAAATTCATCGACTACGTTCAATGATTAACGTTAGCATCAATATAGAAGGTGAAGAAGATCGCTTAAATGCCATTCATCTTTTACAGCAATTAAAATCCGCTTCTCAAGTGACATTGGCACTGAATGCGGATATTACTGCGCAAGAACATATTCCTACTCATGATGAATGGTGCCGTTTATTAAATTGCGCTATTGATGATATGAAGTCAGGGAAAATGGAAAAAGTGGTTATGGCAAGGGAAACAAAACTCACCCTGTCTAGACCCATTGCGGTTGCTCAGTTTTTAGCACAAAGCCAGCAAGTGAATCATCATTGCTACCATTTTATGATGGCCTTCAACGCGCATTCTGGTTTTATTTCTTCAACCCCCGAGCGTTTATATTTACGTCAAGATGGCCAATTAAATTCTGAGGCCTTAGCGGGAACCGTCGCTAATGACCCTGATGATGCAGTCGCAGCAGAGTACGCTAAATGGTTGATGGAAGATAAAAAAAACCAACATGAAAACTTAGTGGTTGTTGATGATATTTGTCAACAATTGCAAGGGGCAGTGACTGGGGTAGATGTGTCTTCAGCAAAAGTTATTCGTTTAAGAAAAATTCAACACCTTTATCGTTCAATTGTTGCAACGCTAATCACCCCTTCTGATAGTGATTGTTTACAACGCCTCCAACCTACCGCTGCCGTGTGTGGTTTGCCACGAAAAGTCGCTCGGCAATTTTTAGCCAAAAATGAACCTTTTTCTCGCGGCTGGTATGCAGGAACGGGTGGTTTTATGAGCTTAAATAAAAGTGAATTCGCGGTATCTCTACGTTGTGCGCAAATAGAGGGTGCACAGGTCTCATTATATTCAGGCGCTGGTATTGTCAGTGGCTCAGACCCAGAGCAAGAGTGGATAGAAATTGAAAATAAAGCGGCTGGGCTAAAGTCTTTATTTGAAAATAACGAAAAACCATAAAATAAAAATGGTTATTTTCTTTTTTATTTCAATTAGTTCATCAAAAATTGTCCTGAGATCAAGAAATTTATTTCAGCCAGTCTAAACTAATTGATAACTAATAATTTGCTGAGCATATTATGTCGAATTCTGCTTTTAACCTCCGTTGGGCTGAAGTGATTATCGAAGCACTGTCTCGCCACGGAATGAAACACATCTGTATTGCGCCTGGTTCGCGCTCAACACCCTTGACCCTTGCGGCGATTAACCATGGTAAATTGCATTGCCATACGCATTTCGATGAGCGTGGTTTAGGGCACCTAGCTCTAGGTTTAGCAAAAGCCAGTCATGAGCCTGTAGGGGTTATCGTTACCTCTGGTACAGCTGTTGCAAACCTTTACCCTTCATTAATTGAAGCCGGTTTAACAGGGGAAAAGGTGATTTTTCTTACCGCTGACAGACCGCCAGAATTGATTGATTGCGGTGCTAATCAAGCTATTCGGCAAACACATATTTTTGCGTCTCACCCCTCTCAATCATTAATGTTGCCACGGCCGACGCAAGATATTTCAGCGAAATGGTTGGTCACCGCGATTGATAATGGCATGAACCAGTTACACCATGGTGGCTTTCATATTAATTGTCCATTTGCAGAGCCACTATATGGTGAAATGGATGGGGAATATGAGTGGCAGCAAACACTTGGAGAATGGTGGAATTCTTCTCACCCGTGGTTAACTGAGCCATTAACCCATTCCGTCGCATTGGTTGCGGATTGGTATTTTTGGCGTCAGAAAAAAGGCGTTGTGATTGCAGGGCGAATGACAGCGAGTGAAGGGGAGTTAGTTGCAAAATGGGCACAGGAACTTGGATGGCCAGTACTCGGTGATGTGCTGTCTCAAACCGGACAACCTTTTCCATGTGCCGACTTATGGCTACAACATCCAGAAACTCAGTCTATTTTAAAAGATGCGGAATTAGTCATTCAGTTTGGTTCAAGCTTAACGGGAAAACGGCTCTTACAATGGCAAGCCAATTGTGAGCCGCAAGAGTATTGGATTATCGACTCAATACCTCAGCGGTTAGACCCAGCCAATCATAAGGGAAGAAAATTAACCTGTTCAATCAAGGGTTGGCTAGATAACCATCCTGCACAGCCGAGAAGCTTGTGGTGTGAGTCGCTGCCCACTTTAGTGCAAAAAACTCAACACCATGTGCGCCAACGCTTACAAGCGCAGTTTTCAGAAGCCGCAGTTGCACACCAATTACCTGAACTGCTGCCTCCACGAGGCCAACTATTTGTTGGCAACAGCTTAATTGTCCGTTTGGTAGATGCACTAGCACAACTTCCATTGGGCTATCCTGTTTATAGTAACCGGGGCGCGAGTGGTATTGATGGTTTGATTTCTACCATGGCAGGTGTTCAACGGGCAACAGCATGGCCAACATTGGCTATTGTTGGGGATATTTCTGCACTATATGACTTGAATAGTTTGGCTTTGTTGCGTGAGCCTTCAGCACCCACCGTTCTGATCGTGGTGAATAACAATGGTGGGCAAATTTTTTCTATGTTACCTACACCAGACGAAGCAAGACAAAACTATTACTGTATGCCGCAAAATGTCAGTTTCGAGCCCGCGGCGAAAATGTTTGGCTTACAATACTGTGCGCCGACAGACTGGACAACACTAAAAAATACCGTTCAACAATTTTGGCGCCGTCAACAGGGCACATTGCTGGTGGAATTGCAGGTGGCAAGTGATGAAGGCGCCCGTACGTTAAAACAACTATTGAATGAAGTTGTGGAACTGTAATGTTATCTGCCCATAGACATAATTCAGTCTCATCTGCTCCTTGGGTCATCTGGCTGCATGGCTTGTTAGGTAGTGCCGATGACTGGCTACCTGTGATTGAACAAACACGTGCTTTTCCATCGTTAGCGGTGGATTTACCAGGGCATGGCGGTTCTCACTCAGAGCCATGCCAAGGTTTTTCACATTTTGATCAACAACTCAGCGCTCTTTTACATTATCATCAAATTAATGAATACTACTTGGTTGGCTATTCACTCGGTGCTCGGTTAGCGATGCATTTTGCCTGTCACTATCAGCCTAACGGATTATTAGGTTTAGTGATTGAGGGGGGCAATGTGGGATTAGTCAATGAACAAGAACGAGTTGCTCGGGCGGCTAATGATAAGGCATGGGCACAACGTTTTCGTTCAGAACCCATCGAAGAAGTGTTAGATGATTGGTATCAACAAGCTGTATTTGCTGATTTGTCGACCACTCAGCGCCAACATTTAATTCAGTTACGTCGGCAAAATAACCCGCACAGTATTGCTGCTATGCTAGAAAATACATCATTAGCAAAGCAACCTTTCTTGGCGGACAAATTGCATCAATTGACCTGTCCTTATCGTTATTTTTGTGGCGAAAAGGATAAAAAGTTTCGAAGCGTTTCGCAACAATATGAATTACCGTTAACGCTAATTGAAAATGCAGGGCATAATGCGCATCGGGAAAACCCAATGGGCTTTGTAGCTGCACTACACCATTTTTTATCACACTGTGGTTAAAGGAATCTGATAATGATTTATCCAAGCGAAGAAAAATTATACGCACCAATTGAATGGCAAGATTGCTCTACAGGGTTTGAAGATATTCGCTATCATAAATCTCCTGAAGGGATTGCAAAAATTACGATTAATCGTCCAGAAGTGCGTAATGCTTTTCGTCCACAAACCGTGAAAGAAATGATCCAAGCTCTATCTGATGCACGCTATGATGACCAAGTTGGAACTATCATTTTAACGGGTGAAGGTGAAAAAGCATTTTGTGCCGGTGGTGACCAAAAAATTCGTGGCGACTACGGCGGGTATCGTGACGAAAGTGGTACTCATCACTTAAATGTATTAGATTTTCAACGTCAAATTCGTACTTGTCCAAAACCTGTGGTGGCAATGGTCGCCGGTTTCTCTATCGGTGGTGGTCATGTGTTACATATGATGTGTGACCTGACTATTGCTGCAGATAACGCAATCTTTGGCCAAACTGGTCCAAAAGTTGGCTCATTTGATGGTGGCTGGGGTGCGTCTTATATGGCACGTATTGTTGGGCAGAAAAAGGCACGTGAAATCTGGTTCCTGTGCCGCCAGTATAATGCACAAGAAGCGTTGGATATGGGGCTGGTTAATACTGTCGTTCCTTATGCTGACTTAGAAAAAGAGACTGTGCGTTGGTGTCGTGAAATGCTAGAGAACAGCCCAATGGCATTACGTTGCTTGAAAGCCGCCTTGAATGCAGATTGTGATGGTCAGGCTGGCCTGCAAGAGCTCGCAGGTAATGCCACTATGTTGTTCTATATGACAGATGAAGGGCAAGAAGGCCGTAACGCCTTTAATGAAAAACGTGCTCCAGACTTCTCTAAATATAAGCGTAATCCATAATGCGTAAAGCCCGTATTTATTCGTTCAGCCTGCCGATGGAGGCAGGCGTTATCCTTCGCTATCAGCGACTAAAAACGCGTGATGGGCTTTTAGTCTGTTTACAAGATGGGGATAATGAAGGTTGGGGAGAAATTTCGCCTCTACCTGAATTCAGTCGTGAAACATTAGAAGAAGCAACCGCAGAAACTATTAAGCGACTGAATGAATGGGTGAAAGAAGGCAAAATTTCTAATAGTTTATTACCCTCTGTGGCTTTTGGTTGCAGCTGCGCTCTAGCGGAGCTGGCAGGGGAGCTTCCTGAACAAGCGGATTACCGCAAAGCGCCTTTATGTAGTGGTGATCCTGACGATTTAATCTTAAGCCTTGATGCAATGGAAGGTGAGAAAGTCGCTAAGGTTAAAGTCGGTCTATATGAAGCGGTACGTGATGGTATGGTGGTTAACCTGTTACTAGAGGCAGTTCCAGAACTGAAACTGCGTTTGGATGCGAATCGCAGTTGGACCCGAACAAAAGCCGACGGTTTTGCTAAATATGTTAATCCAGACTACCGTAGTCGTATTGCGTTTTTAGAGGAGCCGTGTAAGACCCGTGAAGAGTCACTGCAATTTGCAGCAGATACTGGCATTAGTATTGCTTGGGATGAAAGTGTACGTGAGGAAGGCTTTATGGTAGAAGCGCAGGAAGGGGTTTCTGCGATAGTCATTAAACCGACCCTGACAGGCAGCTTGTCATATTGCCGCTATTTAGTGGAAGAATCACATCGCTTAGGGTTACAAGCTGTGATTAGCTCATCCATTGAAAGTAGTTTTGGTTTAACACAACTTGCTCGTGTAGCGCATTGGCTAACGCCAAATACCATTCCAGGCTTAGACACGGTATCACTTATTCAATCTCAATTGGTACGGCCTTGGCCACAATGTGATATTCCGCTTCAGCAGTTAGATGATTTAACGCTTGTATGGCAGAGTTAGCACAATTTAAAGATTGGCCTTGGCAACACTGGGCCAATCTTCGTCCGAACTCAATCGCTCTAGTCACAGAGTCCCAAAGTATGACTTGGGAAAGTGTAAGCCAACAAATTACTGACCTTAGAACTTACTTTTTAATGCAAGGCGTAGAGCAGGGGCAGTGTATTGTTTTACATGGAAAAAATTCAGTTGAATTATTACTGAGTCAGCTGGCACTTATTGCTTGTGGGGCTCGTGTTTTACCATTAAATCCCCGCCTCCCAGAACGGTTGTTAGCAGAATTATTACCTCATCTTAATGTTAGCTCAGTTATTGATTTTACTGATGAATCAAATCTGTTAGCAAATTATCGTAATTTAGATTATCAACTTTATTACCATTTTATTAGTGATGAAGAGGTTGCTCCGGTTATTTTTCAAGAGGTTATTCAGCAGCCCGCTACGTTGATTTTAACATCGGGATCGACAGGCCTACCTAAAGCCGCTGTTCACAGTGTCGCTGCGCACTTAAATAGTGCAGCAGGTGTTGTTAATCTGATGAATTACCAGCAAGGAGATTGTTGGTTACTATCGCTGCCGTTATTCCATGTATCTGGTCAGGGGATTGTTTGGCGCTGGCTTCTTAAAGGTGGCTCACTTGCGGTCAAAAATCTTCCTTTGGCTCAAGCATTGCATGAGGTCACTCATGCCTCTTTAGTTCCGACCCAGTTATGGCGTTTATTAAATGATAAATCAGTGACTAATATCGCATTGAAAGCCGTTTTATTGGGAGGAGCGAGTATTCCTTCAACCTTGACGGATCTGGCTCAACAGCATGGTATTGCTTGTTGGAGCGGCTATGGGATGACAGAAATGGCATCTACGGTTTGTGCGAAACGGGCAGACGGTAAAAAAGGTGTCGGTTTACCCTTAAAAGGCAAGCAAGTTCGTCTTGTGGATGATGAAATCCAAATTCAATCAGATAGTCAGGCTCTGGGTTATTGGTTTGATGGGCAACTTCACCCATTAAATTGCCTAGATAACTGGTTTAAAACCAACGATAAAGGGACTTTTATTGATGGGGAATATCAGGTTGTTGGTCGTCTAGATAATTTATTTATTAGTGGCGGGGAATGTGTTCAACCCGAAGATATCGAATCAGTCATAAATTCACATCCTGATGTCAGCCAAAGTTTTATTATACCTATTGATGATGTGCAATTTGGGCAACGTCCTGTCGCGGTTATTGAAGCAAATGAGTCAGTGGATTTAAATCAGCTGGCGGATTGGTTAAAAGATAAACTCGCTCCATACCAATATCCTATGGCATTTTATTATTTAGACCCTGAATTGAAAGCAGGGGGAATAAAAGTGTCTAGGCAACAAGTGAAGAAGTGGTTGTTAGCGAGAATAAAAGAATAGGGCGAAATAGTGGCGGGGTTATCCCCACCACTTAATGACTTACACTATTTTAGTGCTTTTAGCGCTTTTTCGACACCCGCACCGTATTCAGGGTGAACTTGTTTAAATAACTCGATTTGGCGCACTTGTGTGGCTTCAGTAGCGTCAATCAGTTCACCGGCAATACGTTTAAACATACGTTGGTGCTCGGCATCATCTAACAACTCATATAATGCACGTGGCTGGCTGAAATAATCTTGGTCTTCGCGGTGATCCCAATGGTCAGCAGCACCTTCAATAGATAATGGTGGTTCGCTAAAGTCTGGTTGTTCTTGGAATAATCCGGCTTCATTTGGCTCATAGGTCACATGGTTGCCGCTATTACCGTCAACACGCATTGCCCCATCACGGTGGTAATTATGGAACGGGCAACGTGGGGTGTTTACTGGGATTTGGTGATGGTTGACACCAAGACGATAACGATGAGCATCGCCATAAGAGAACAGGCGGCCTTGTAACATTCTATCTGGCGAGAAACCAATACCCGGAACCACGTTAGCAGGGCTAAAAGCGGCTTGTTCTACGTCAGCAAAATAGTTGTCTGGATTACGATTAAGTTCAAAATAACCGACATCAATTAATGGATAATCTTTGTGTGGCCATACTTTGGTTAAGTCAAATGGGTTATAAGGAACTTGAGAAGCTTCTTTTTCTGGCATAATTTGCACTTGCAAATTCCAGCGTGGGAAATCCCCTTTCTCGATGGATTCAAACAGATCTCGCTGTGAACTTTCTCTATCTTTACCCACTAACTGCTCAGCCTGTTCATCAGACAGATTTTGAATACCTTGTTGGCAACGGAAATGGAATTTGACCCAGAAACGTTCATTGTTACTGTTGATGAAACTATATGTATGGCTACCAAAACCATGCATATGACGGTAACTTTGTGGGATACCACGGTCACTAGCATCAATGGTTAACTGGTGTAAAGATTCAGGTAATTGGGAGAAAAAGGCCCATTTATGTTCCATTGTACGCAGGTTAGAGCGAGGGTCACGTTTAACTACGTGGTTTAAATCAGGGAATTTTAATGGGTCACGGAAATAGAATACAGGGGTGTTGTTACCCACCATATCCCAGTTACCTTCTTCAGTATAAAACTTTAATGCGAAGCCACGAATATCACGTTCTGCGTCGGCAGCTCCACGTTCGCCTGCAACGGTAGAGAACCGAGCGAACATTTCTGTTTTTTTCCCTACTTCAGAGAAAATTTTTGCACGAGTATAGCGGCTAATATCATGGGTTACGGTAAAGGTACCGAAAGCACCAGAACCTTTTGCGTGCATACGTCTTTCAGGGATTACTTCACGGTCAAAATGGGCAAGTTTTTCTAAAAACCAAACATCCTGTAATAACATTGGGCCACGTTTACCCGCTGTCATGACATTATTATTATTGGCGACTGGGGCGCCTGAGGCGGTAGTAAGGCCTTTCTTTTTCATCACAATGCTCCTTTGTTTGGATTAAATGACTACACAAACCTAACTAATAAGTTAATATTTTGTAAAAAATAAAAAACACGACTACAACAAACTTGTAATTCAGTATAGTTATTATGGAATTGATTATCTAATTAATATAACCAATTACTGTGATTACAAGTAAGAAAATACGTATTTATCGCACTTTTTTGCACTAAAATTTTTGATGTGTGAAATTTTGTAATGAATAACGAGGGCTTTTATCGAGGCTATAGCGTAAATCTAGGTAAGAATGGCTGAAAATAGGGTGAGATTCGCGTAATATCCATAGGTAATAATATCAAGAGGATAAAATAATGCGCAAATTATTATTATTGGCAGCAGCGATGTCACCATTATTCGTAGGTACTGCACATGCAGTTTCAGTTAGTGCACAAGCAGGTGAACATTTTACTGAGCTGTCTGCAGGGTTAGGTAACCAAAATGCAGGGTTGGCATTTAACGGCTCTTGGGCTCGTAGTGACCATGATGGGCAAATGGGTAGTATTGGTGCCACATTTGGCTTACCTATTGGGCCTTTTTCTGCATTTGTAGGGGGTAAAGGGCTATATCTATCACCTGATCACAATAGTAATGGTGCTGCATTAGCTGTTGGTGGTGGGTTAAATTGGCAGGCTTTGCCTTCACTCAATATTTACGGTGAAGCTTATGGTGCTCCAGAGCAACTGACTTCAGGCAGCAAATCGTACGTCGAAGCTAAAGCCGGTGCACGTTATACGGTATTTAAGCCTTTATCTATTGATGCGGGATATCGCTTAATTGAAATGAAAGGGACACATGGTCATAGTAGCGATAAAGTTGCTGATGGCTGGTATGTAGGGGCTGGCCTTTCATTCTAACAGGGTCATCTTGTTCATAATGCCCCTAGGCGTACATTATGTGTACGCCTAGGGCGAATTTGATGATGTAAACTTAGTTGAGTATTTTTTAAAATAATTGGTTAAACTTTTAGCTGCTTATCCATAGCTATTTACTTCAGTTTTTATTGCATTACTTTAATGACGTCAGCTCATCACGGCTCAATCCGGTGCTTTTCATAATAATTTCAGGGCTAACACCGTTTATCAATAAGTTGCGAGCTAAGGTGGTTTTAGTTTTTTGAACGCCTTCTTGAAGCCCTTTTTGAAGCCCTTCCTGTTTGCCTTTTTGCAGCCCCTCGAGAAGGCCCTCTTGATGACCCTTATTATGTAAGCGTTGTGCGATATTCATAATCGTCTCCTTGTGCTTTTCTGTTTGCGCTTCTAATGTGTAGATAAATTTTTCAAAATCAGTTGAGTCTAAAGCAGAAAATAGGTAATTGATGATAGTGACCACATCATTGTCGCTATTATAGTGTTGATTGAGTGCTTGCGCCAATAAAGGAAGCACATGGTGAAACTCATCTCGCAACCGTTTATGTTTCATCGCTAATTCCATAACAGCAATTTTGCGATGATTTACTAATTCATTATCGTCTATTACAGTGATATCAACCAACGGGAATGATTGTGTATATAACGTATTTGCTAGCTTGGGCTGAGGAAAACAATCTGTCCATAACTGAGTGTAAGGGTAAGGTGAACGAGTACCGTGGTAGAAAAGAATAGGAACAACTAGAGGTAATACAGTGCTTCCTTGCTGCATATGCTGATTCATTGCTAAAAACGCATAATGCATTAAGCGCCACGCCATCAGTTTATCTGGGGTTGACTGGTGCTCGACTAATAAATAAATATAGCCTGTTCCATGTGAGGTCTGTACTGAATACAGAACATCAGATAGCCGAGAGCGAAGCTGTTTATCAATAAATGATGAGTTAGTCAGCTTTAGCGTAGTGAAATCACATAATGATTTTTATGTGTTTTGGTAAGTGAATTTCAAAAAAGTCACGTGCGCTGTCTATGTTTGACATAAACCTCTTAAATGCTGCATCGTGGACAGCAGAAATATTTTTCCTTTTCATTCAACCTAATTCCTTATTTACCTCTCAATAACTGTAAAGCAAGAGGGGTAGGGTTGTCTTTTCGGAATTATTTTCTGCCAAATGACGTAATTAAAGAAATATATATTAAATTATATGCAAATAATATATATGTGGAGATAGAGTAGGAATGCTAGGGGATTATTGATTGATTGCGGATATCAAACGATGGCCACCTTGATTGGGAGTGAGGATAGTTAATTTCAGATAAACAAAAGCCGTAATTTGAAGTTATCCGAATTACGGCTTAATTTATCAATTTGTTAACCGACGTTCGGTAAGAAGCCGGCAACAATCGAAAATTGGATAGCGATTACTGCCACACCACATGCCAACACTAAGGCTAAAATAGGTGTACCACCTTTAACTTGATACCCACCTTGAGATTCTAATTTACGTACACGTAATGTTAGCAATGCAGGAATAATCAGCGCTAAGACCGAGAGTGCAACAGCTGCATAAGTTAATGCTTGTACGAAACTACTAAAGAATAGGGCAGCCAATAATGGCGGAACAAAGGTGAGTAAGCCTGTTTGCACTCGACCGATAAAATGATTACTCCGTTTGAATAAGTCGGCGAGGTAATCAAATAAGCCTAATGCGACACCTAAGAAAGATGTGGCCAACGCTAAATCCATAAACAAGCTGACGGCGATATTAACGCGAGGTGTAGCGACAACATCGCGGATCGCGGTGAGTAACCCATTTAGACCTGATTCCTGCGCTAGTATTCCGAGAAAAGTATGTGATGGAATAGACCCTAACGTCGCAATCTGCCATAGAATATAAGCAACTAAAGGAATTGCGCTTCCGGTAATGAAAATCATACGTAATTTACGTACATCCCCATTCATATAGTTAACTAAACTTGGGACGCTGCCATGGAAACCAAAAGAGGTAAAAATAACGGGTACTGCGGCAAGGATAAGGCCTTTTTCAATTGGCATGGTGCTTAAGTTTACGGCTTCCGCGTGTGGCATCATTACAACTAACATGATGACTAAAAAAATCGTTTTTGCTGTGAATAAAATTCGGTTAATAAAATCGACGGAATGCGTACCAATACAGACAACTGCACCACCAATAATAGTAAATGCAATAATGGCAGTGTCAGTTGAAATTTTAAAGCCCCACCATGAAGACAGACTATCTGAAATTAATACGCCAGCTCCACCGATATAAGCGGTTGTTAATGCGTACATTAATAGCAGCATACTTAGCCCAGTCACTATCTGGCCAATTGGGCCAAGATATTTTTTAGCAACGGAGCCTAAGCCCATATTTGCAGGGTTATGCTGATACACTTCAACTAACAGTAATGAGGTATAACTCATTAACATCCATAATCCAACAAGCAAACAAACGATGCCTGTGAAACCGACTCCTGCAGCGGCAAGTGGCATTGCCAACATCCCTGCACCTATTGTTGTCCCTGCAACGATTAACACACTGCCAAGCGTACGATTCTTCACAAGTTCCTCTAATTGAATTTGAATAATTAATAAGTGATGCAGATTATGCGATTGCAAGTTCTCTGTCAAATGTAAATTACAGTGAGTGTAATATTAAGTTTACACTGATAATCAAGTAGATAGAGAGACTCAAGACAATGAGCAGAGTTAATAAAGTAAAGAAAAAATGATGATTTAAAGTGACTAAAGGTAAATTTAAATGGAGTGAGTTGTTAAAATTGGTGTAGTAGTTGATTGATTTTTATCAAAATGGTAGGTAACGGAATAGTATGTCAGTTACTTAATTAAAATTATGTGATGAGGTCAAAATAAAAGCATAAAAAATAAAACTAAATTGATTTTGAAGTTATCATAAATCAAATTAATGCTTGAAAATCATCCCGATAATATATGTAAACATATATATAAAGGATGGAACTATGGACTTTATGATTCAACTCGCCATTATCCTTGTTTGCTTATTCTATGGAGCAAAAAAAGGGGGAATGGCACTCGGGCTATTAGGTGGTGTTGGTCTAGTTATCTTAGTTTTTGGCTTTGGTTTACCGCCTGGAAAACCGCCTGTTGATGTAATGCTTGTTATCATTGCTGTTGTTGCCGCATCAGCAACGTTACAAGCATCAGGCGGTTTGGATGTCATGCTGCAAATTGCAGAACGACTACTGCGGAAAAACCCTAAGTACATTTCTATTGTGGCACCTTTTGTGACATGTATCTTAACCATTTTGTGTGGTACAGGGCATGTGGTGTATACAATTTTACCTATCATTTACGATGCGGCGATTAAAAATAATATTCGCCCTGAAAGGCCAATGGCTGCGAGTAGTATTGGCGCGCAAATGGGGATTATCGCTAGCCCAGTTTCAGTTGCCGTTGTTTCATTAGTCGCAATGCTAAATGGTGTGACAATCAATGGTAAGTCACTCGAATTTTTGGATTTATTAGCAATTACTATTCCATCAACATTAATTGGTATTTTAGCTATTGGTATTTTCAGTTGGTTTAGAGGTAAAGATCTCGATAAAGACCCTGTATTCCAAGAGTTTATCTCAGTCCCTGAAAACCATGATTATGTCTATGGTGACAGTGTGACACTGCTAAATACCAAATTACCGAAAATTAATTGGGTCGCGATGTGGATTTTTTTAGCTTCCATCGCAGTTGTGGCATTACTTGGCGCATTTTCTGAACTTAGACCGCTAGTTAACGGTAAGCCACTATCCATGGTTTTAGTCATCCAGATGTTTATGTTATTAGCAGGTGCGCTAATTATCATTATTTGTAAGACTAATCCAGGACAAATTTCAAAGAATGAAGTATTCCGTTCAGGGATGATTGCGATTGTTGCAGTATATGGTATCGCATGGATGGCAGAAACCATGTTCGGTGCTCATATGGATGAAATTAAAGGAACTTTAGGTTCTTTAGTGAAAGATTTCCCTTGGGCTTATGCAGTTATCTTATTATTAGTCTCTAAGTTTGTTAACTCACAAGCAGCTGCTCTGGCCGCTGTAGTACCAATTGCACTAGGGATTGGTGTTGACCCGGCTTATATTATCGCTTCTGCACCTGCGTGTTATGGGTATTACATTTTACCAACTTACCCTAGTGACCTTGCGGCAATTCAATTTGACCGTTCTGGAACAACGCGTATTGGTAAATTTGTTATCAACCACAGCTTCATTCTACCGGGGTTAATTGGGGTGGGTGTTTCTTGTGTATTTGGTTGGATATTTGCGGGATTATATGGTTATTTATAATCAATAAAGCAAGTGAATAAAAAGTGATTGCACAGGTAACTGATAGACAGCTGTGCAATCACCTATTTTAGATTAACCAATTTCAATATCTGAAAGTGGATGACAGCAACAAGGCAGAATTTCTCCATCTTGCACAAATGCAATAGGTTTTTGCTTATAGCCCACTTTCCCATGTAATAACGTCACTCGGCATGAACCGCAGTAGCCTTCACGACATTGATATTCTACAGGAATACGGCTGTCTTCTAAGGCTTCCAACAAACACGAATGGACTTCAGTATGGAAGGGGACTTGAACACCCTGCGTTAACCGCAGGGTGATTTTATGGCTTGCCATGCTTATAGTTCGAAGTCGCTCAAATCGTCGGTATCGACTTGAGAGTCAATTTGGCCGACTAAATAAGAACTGACTTCAACCTCTTGAGGCGCAACTTGTACGTTGTC
Organism: Providencia sp. PROV048; assembly: GCF_033688165.1. Lineage (NCBI taxonomy): Bacteria > Pseudomonadati > Pseudomonadota > Gammaproteobacteria > Enterobacterales > Morganellaceae > Providencia > Providencia sp. PROV048. The sequence continues at coordinate 1,817,009 of NZ_CP096360.1, forward strand.
AGACACCAACCATGCGTTGATCCATGGAATTGGGTTTGAACGCGTTTCAAATGGCAATTTCAGACCGACAGCTTGCATGCGAATATTAGTAATATATTCAACATATTGGCATAAAATATCTTTATTTAAACCAATCATAGAGCCTTCGCTGAATAGGTAGTCAGCCCACTCTTTCTCTTGCTCTGCCGCTTGAACGAATAAGTCATAACATTCTTGCTCGCACTCTGCCGCGATTTCTGCCATTTCTGGGTCATCTTGCCCCGAACGTAACAGGTTCAACATGTGTTGTGTACCAGTTAAGTGCAGTGCTTCATCACGTGCGATCAGTTTGATGATTTTAGCATTTCCTTCCATTAGCTCGCGTTCAGCAAACGCAAATGAACAGGCGAAGCTAACATAGAAACGAATTGCTTCGAGCGCATTAACGCTCATTAGGCACAGGTACAGCTGCTTCTTCAACTGACGCAGAGAAACAGTAACTTGCTTACCGTTGCAAGTATGCGTGCCTTCACCAAACATATGATAGTAATTGGTCATTTCGATCAGGTCATCGTAAAAACCAGAAATATCTTTAGCACGTTTTAAAATTTCTTCATTTTCAACGATATCGTCAAAAATAATGGCAGGGTCATTCACAATATTACGAATAATATGTGTATACGAACGTGAGTGGATAGTTTCAGAAAACGCCCACGTTTCAACCCAAGTTTCCAGTTCAGGAATCGAAATCAGTGGCAATAATGCCACATTAGGGCTGCGGCCCTGAATAGAGTCCAGCAGCGTTTGGTATTTCAGATTACTGATAAAGATATGCTTTTCGTGATCTGGCAGCGCATTATAGTCAATACGGTCGCGAGAGACATCAACCTCTTCAGGGCGCCAGAAAAACGACAGTTGTTTTTCAATCAGCTTTTCAAAAATAGGGTACTTTTGCTGATCATAACGCGCCACGTTAACGGGTTGGCCGAAAAACATCGGCTCCAGCATTTGGTCATTTTTTTTCTGTGAAAACGTTGTATATGTGTGTGACATAACAATTCCTATTAAATTTTACACGCGCCGCCTTCGCAATCGGAATCCGCTGACTCAACAACTTCTTCCAGATCGCCCTGAACATCTTCCGCCCCATCGCGAGTGTTATGGTAGTAAAGTGTTTTCACACCAAACTTATAGGCGAGCAATAAATCTTTTAGCAATTGGTTCATTGGCACTTTACCGCTCTCAAAACGAGTTGGGTCATAGTTTGTGTTAGCAGAAATCGACTGGTCGATAAATTTCTGCATGATACCAACGAGTTGTAAGTAGCCACTATTTGAAGGCATTTGCCACAGTAGCTCATAAGCACCTTTCAGATTTTCGTAATCAGGCACCACTTGGCGCAAGATACCATCTTTAGAGGCTTTAATACTGATATAACCACGCGGTGGTTCAATACCATTAGTTGCGTTAGAAATCTGTGATGATGTCTCTGAAGGCATCAATGCAGACAGTGTCGAGTTACGCAGACCATGTTGTTTAATTTCTTGGCGTAACGCTTCCCAATCGTAATGTAAAGGTTCATTAGTTAACTTATCGAGCTCTTTTTTATAGGTATCGATAGGCAAAACGCCTTGTGCATAGGTTGTTTCGTTGAACCATGGGCAAGCACCTTGCTCTTTTGCTAACTCATTCGAGGCTTTTAATAGATAATACTGAATGGCTTCGAATGTTTTATGCGTTAAGTTGTTTGCACTGCCATCAGAATAACGAACACCGTGCTTCGCGAGATAATAAGCGTAGTTAATCACGCCAATACCTAATGTACGACGGCCCATTGAGCCTTGTTTAGCCGCAATGATTGGGTAATCTTGGTAATCAAGTAGCGCATCGAGTGCACGAACAGCTAATATTGCTAGCTCTTCTAATTCATCTAGACTATCAATCGCCCCTAAGTTAAATGCCGATAATGTACACAGCGCAATTTCACCATTTTCGTCATTTATATTATTTAATGGCTTAGTTGGCAGCGCAATTTCTAAACATAAGTTCGATTGACGGACAGGCGCAATCTGCGGGTCAAATGGGCTATGTGTATTACAGTGGTCAACGTTTTGAATATAAATACGGCCAGTAGACGCACGCTCTTGCATCATTAATGAAAATAGCTCAACCGCTTTAACGCTCGATTTACGAATATTTTCATCTTGCTCATATTTCACATATAGACGTTCAAATTCGTCTTGATCTGCGAAAAAGGCGTCATAAAGACCCGGAACGTCCGATGGGCTGAATAATGTAATGTCTTGGTTTTTAATCAGACGCTCATACATTAACTTGTTTAATTGCACACCGTAATCCATATGGCGAACACGGTTACCTTCAACCCCACGGTTATTCTTTAGAACCAGTAAGCTTTCTACTTCAAGGTGCCAAATAGGGTAGAACAAGGTTGCAGCGCCACCGCGAACACCACCTTGCGAACATGATTTAACCGCAGTTTGGAAGTGTTTATAGAATGGAATACAACCCGTATGGAAAGCTTCTCCACCACGAATTGGGCTGCCTAATGCACGGATACGGCCTGCATTCACCCCAATCCCTGCACGTTGTGAGACATATTTCACAATTGCGCTTGAGGTTGCATTGATAGAATCTAAGCTGTCACCACACTCAATCAGTACGCAAGAGCTGAATTGACGTGTAGGCGTACGTACCCCCGCCATAATCGGCGTAGGTAATGAAATTTTGAATGTTGAAACGGCATCATAGAAACGACGGATATAATCGAGGCGTGTTTCTTTTGGATAATGTGAAAATAGGCAAGCTGCAACTAAAATATATAAAAACTGTGCGCTTTCATAGATTTCACCCGTTACACGGTTTTGAACTAAATATTTCCCTTCAAGCTGTTTTACCGCAGCATAGGAAAAATTCATATCACGCCAATGATCAATAAAGCTATCCATTTGCTCGAACTCTGCTTCAGAGTAGTCTTCCAGCAAATGCTTGTCATATTTCCCCATTTCAACGAGGTGTTTAACATGCTTATATAATGCAGGCGGTTCAAACTGGCCATAGGCTTTCTTGCGTAAGTTAAAAATAGCAAGACGGGCAGCTAGGTATTGGTAATCAGGGGTATCACCCGTAATTAAATCTGCTGCTGCTTTGATCATCGTTTCGTGAATATCAGAAGTTCTGATCCCATCATAAAACTGAATCTGTGAACGTAACTCCACTTGAGAAACGGATACGTTACTTAGGCCTTCAGCAGCCCAGGTGATTACCTTGTGGATTTTATCAAGATCAATGCGTTCTTTATGTCCATCACGCTTTGTGACTAACAGACTCTGGTTCATGAGCAAGTACACCTTGGTTGAACTACAAATAGTTTAAAATAAACATAAAAAAGCTCATGGTGTAATGCCATGAGACTAGTTGTATTATGTTTTGTTGTACCACTATATGTAGTAGTTTGTTTAGAATACCATAACAAGATAATGTTAATATGTGATTTTATCAAGTGAACAAATTAGAGGGATCTTGTGGATAACTGGTTGGATAAGAAAAGTGATCATGTCGGTAAGCTGCATGGTAAAAGGCATTAATAAAAAAAATGCTTCCGACATGAGGACTAAAATAAATTTTGTAAAATGCGATCGTTTGCTGCTTTCTTAAACGTAGTGCTTGTGATTTATTCTTTTCACGACTAAATGACTATTCGTTTACCGTATGCAGCATATAGTTTACATCAACATTTGGCCCAAGCCAGAACTTGTCTGTTAATGGATTATAATGCAACCCTATGATATGTTTATCTTTTAATTGTGTGCCGTCAATCCAATTAATTAACTCAGAAGGGCGAATAAACTTGTTTGCGTCATGAGTGCCTTTTGGGACGATTTTCATTATATATTCAGCAGCAACCACAGCCATTAGCCATGCTTTTTTATTACGGTTGATGGTTGAAAAAATTACGTGTCCACCCGGTTTGACTAATTTTGCGCAAGCCCTAACGACAGACTGAGGGTCCGGAACATGTTCAAGCATCTCCATACACGTGACAACATCATAGGCTTGAGGGTGCTTGTCTGCATGTTGTTCAACGGTTTCTTGTACATATTCAACTGGAATGCCGGACTCAAGAGAATGTAAACGAGCAACCATTAAAGGCTCGGCACCCATATCAAGACCGGTGACTTCTGCACCTTCACGCGCCATACTTTCCGATAAAATGCCACCGCCGCAGCCAACATCAAGAATTTTTTTACCGAAAATACCGTCTACACGCTGCATAATATAACCTAAGCGTAATGGGTTGATGCGATGTAGTGGGGCGAATTCCCCTTCTAAGTCCCACCAACGTGAGGCAATGGACTCGAATTTTTCGATTTCTTGCTTATCGACGTTAAGGTAGATTGGGGTTTGGGTGTCATTCATACAAAGAAGCTCCTATTTTTAACCTATTACCCGAAAGCCTATTAACGATAGTTATATTTAAACTGTATTTAAACTATGTTTAATAGGGGGAATAGTAGCCCGACAAGCATTGATGGCTAAAATGTAAACAACAATGTAATTATTGCAGTTATTAATTGATAAACCTTCAAGTTTCGGACACATAAACTTAATTTTCCGCTATTATACATAGCTTGGAAGACAAATACCCGTCTCTTATTTTTATTAAATTGGCGAATTGTGGTATAGTTCTACTCTTTGAATCCGAAGTTATGAGGGACAGTGGTTCCATGAGCGAGATTGCCAGAGAAATCACACCAGTTAATATCGAAGAAGAGCTTAAAAGTTCGTATTTGGATTATGCAATGTCCGTTATTGTCGGCCGTGCGCTTCCAGATGTTCGAGATGGACTGAAGCCAGTACACCGCAGAGTACTGTATGCGATGAATGTATTGGGAAATGATTGGAATAAACCCTATAAAAAATCTGCCCGTATTGTTGGGGACGTCATCGGTAAATACCATCCACATGGTGATATCGCTGTTTACGAGACAATTGTTCGTCTTGCACAGCCTTTCTCAATGCGTTACATGCTGGTTGATGGTCAGGGAAACTTCGGTTCAGTTGACGGAGACTCCGCTGCGGCAATGCGTTATACGGAAATCCGTATGGCGAAAATTGCCCATGAGCTACTTGCTGACCTTGAAAAAGAAACCGTTGATTTCGTTCCAAACTATGACGGAACAGAGCAAATTCCTGAAGTCATGCCAACGAAAATTCCAAACCTTTTGGTTAATGGGTCGTCTGGTATTGCGGTTGGGATGGCAACCAATATTCCTCCTCACAATTTAGGGGAAGTGATTAATGGTTGTCTTGCTTATATAGAAGATGAAGACATCAGTATTGAAGGTTTAATGGAACACATTCCAGGGCCTGATTTCCCAACAGCGGCTATTATCAACGGCCGTCGTGGGATTATTGATGCATATCGTACAGGACGTGGCAAGGTCTATATCCGTGCAAGCGCTGAAGTGGAAGTCGATGAGAAAAATGGTCGCGAAACCATTATTGTCAGCGAAATCCCTTATCAAGTGAATAAAGCTCGCTTGATTGAAAAAATTGCAGAGTTAGTTAAAGACAAACGTGTTGAAGGAATCAGTGCACTGCGTGACGAGTCGGATAAAGACGGTATGCGCATTGTTATTGAAGTTAAACGCGATGCTGTGGGTGAAGTTGTCCTGAACAACTTATATTCCTTGACTCAATTGCAAGTTTCTTTTGGTATCAATATGGTGGCTCTACATCAAGGGCAACCGAAAATACTGAATTTAAAAGATATCATTGCTGCTTTTGTGCGTCACCGTCGTGAAGTTGTCACTCGTCGTACGATTTTCGAATTGCGTAAAGCGCGTGACCGTGCTCATATCCTTGAAGCACTGGCAATCGCACTTGCTAATATTGACCCAATTATTGAATTGATCCGTAAAGCACCAACACCGGCTGAAGCTAAAGCAGGGTTGATTGCACGTTCTTGGGATCTGGGTAATGTAGCGGCAATGCTAGAGCGTGCAGGTGATGACGCAGCTCGTCCTGAGTGGTTAGAACCACAGTTCGGTGTTCATGAGGGGCAATATTTCCTGACTGAGCAACAAGCCCAAGCTATTTTGGATTTACGTCTCCAAAAATTAACCGGTCTTGAGCACGAAAAACTACTGGAAGAGTACCGTGATCTTCTAGTACAAATTGAAGCTTTACTGTTTATTTTACGTAGTCCTGAACGTTTGATGGAAGTGATTCGCGAAGAGTTAGAAATTATTCGTGATACTTATAATGATCCTCGTCGTACAGAAATTACAGAAAATACCGCAGACATCAATATTGAAGATTTGATCAATCAAGAAGATGTGGTAGTGACATTATCTCACCAAGGTTATGTGAAATATCAGCCTCTGTCTGATTACGAAGCACAGCGCCGTGGTGGTAAAGGTAAATCTGCTGCACGAACAAAAGACGAAGACTTCATTGAACGCTTATTGGTCGCCAATACGCACGACACCATCTTGTGTTTCTCAAGTCGTGGGCGTTTGTATTGGATGAAAGTTTATCAGTTGCCAGAAGCGAGTCGTGGTGCTCGTGGTCGTCCAATTGTTAACTTATTGCCACTTGAGCAAGATGAACGCATTACTGCTATCTTACCTGTACGTGAATATGAAGAGGGTTATAACGTCTTCATGGCAACGGCGAGTGGTACTGTGAAGAAAACACCTTTACAAGAGTTTAGCCGCCCAAGAAGTGCCGGTATTATTGCAGTGAACTTGAATGAAGGTGATGAACTGATTGGGGTTGATTTAACCGATGGTTCAAATGAAGTCATGCTGTTCTCTGCACAAGGTAAAGTTGTGCGCTTCGCTGAAGATGCTGTTCGCCCAATGGGACGTACTGCAACGGGTGTTCGTGGAATTAAATTAATGGATAACGATAAAGTCGTATCCTTGATCATTCCACGTGGTGAAGGCCATATCTTAACTGTCACAGAAAATGGTTATGGTAAACGTACTGAAGAAGCAGAATACCCAACTAAATCGCGTGCAACTCAAGGGGTTATCTCTATCAAAGTGAGTGAGCGTAACGGTAATGTTGTTGGAGCTATTCAAGTTGATGAAACTGACCAAATCATGATGATTACGGATGCCGGCACATTAGTTCGTACCCGTGTATCTGAAGTGAGCGTCGTTGGCCGTAATACGCAAGGTGTGACCTTGATTAGAACAGCTGAAGATGAAAAAGTGGTTGGTTTACAACGAGTTGCTGAAACAGATGATGATGAAAATAATGATGATGAGAATGCGATTGAAAACACTGAAGAAAACGGTGTTGATGATGCAAATATCGACGATCAAGAGTAATTATCGCGTTTAATTTAATGAACGGGTAGCATATTAGCTGCCCGTTTTAGTTTCTAGTCTAAATTTCTTAGTTTTATTACTTTTCATGTCTGTCGCTTTTTTATTATGTAATCGAGTATAATTAGCGATCATCGTATCGAATATACAGGAAAACGCTTGAGATACTTACCCTCGTTTAAAACATCACTTAGACTTTCTCGGGATTTATTTCGTATCCTCGGCTTGATGTTGTGGGGCATGGGTGCTTTTATCACTTTATTTTTCCTTTATTCGCAATTTAATGAATACAAATCTGATCTTCGCCAGCAGTTCTATTCTGGGTATGAAAACCTACAAGTCTATATACAGCAAACGGCGGCGACACTGAATTCTATTCAGTCGATGACTGATCTGTACCAAATAAAGCTGCAAGAATCGACAGAGGAAAATACTTTTACGAGTAAATTTATGGAATTGCCAAATGCCTCTAATTACTCGTTCTATAAATTAACTCCGAATACGGATTGTGATCATTTTAGGGATAAAGCTGAAAACTATTTGCAGGCTTTTGAACAACTGAATTATTTTTGGAAAGAGAGTATTGCAGCGCCTCAAGCTTTAAACCATGTCTTTTTAGTGGGTTCGAAAAGTTATTGTCTGGTGGATTATCCTATTCGTTCTACAATATCGGATATAGAAATACTAAAAAAAGTTAGCTACGAAAGTGTGCGAACTTATCAAGGTTTAAGGCTACAAGGTAAAGAGCGTAAGCTATTTACCATTACGCATGGTGCTCAGCCGGATTATGGGCAGGTTTACTTAATTCAAGCAATCAAGCACGATAATCTGCTCCCCGCATTTATTGGGTTAGAACGTTCAATTAATTTAAATCAGTTTAATATACGGCGAAATAAGGCTATCGAAATATTGATAATTAACGACTATAACCAGCCTGTTTTATATTCACCTAAAGATATCAATCCTAAGAGCTCTGCATTGCTCAATATTTCTGAGCCTTCATTTTTCGGTTTTAACTCAGATTACTCAAAATTAATCTTCAAAAAAAGGTTAGCACCTTCTCAAATTACGGTCATTTTCTCAATTGCGACGTCGGAAATATTAGCGAGTTTAGAAAACACCATTTTTTACGGTATCCTCCTAAATATTTTTACGGGTGGGCTGATTTTCTTTTTAATTTGGTTACTTGAAAGGAAAATGCTAGAACCCGCAGAGAACACTGCGATACGGCTTGAGGAACATGAACAATTCAACCACAAAATTGTAGCATCAGCACCGGTCGGTATCATCATTTTAAGGTTAACAGATGGTGGTAATATTCTCAGTAATGAATTAGCCCATGACTATTTTCGGCTGTTAAATGATGATGATAAACAGCGAATATTGACAATTATTCGCCAAAAATCGAGCAATTATATAGATGTGGTGACAACCAACGGCACACACTTACAAATTAGCTTTGTAAACTCTCGATACCAAAATGAAGATGTCGCTATTTGTGTATTAGTCGACATTAGCATTCGTGTTCAAATGGAAAAATCGCTACAAGATGTAGCCGATGCGGCGGAACAAGCAAACCATGCTAAGTCAATGTTTTTAGCGACAGTTAGTCATGAATTAAGAACGCCGTTATATGGAATTATTGGTAATATAGAATTACTACAACGTTATGAATTACCGGAGAAAGCAACACGCTTAGTCTCAACTATGGATAATTCATCTTCACTTTTATTGCAGATTATTAGTGATATTTTAGACTTTTCGAAAATTGAATCTAAGCAATTGAAAATAGAAAGCAAATTGTTTAATTGTCGAGAGGTTTTTGCGTTTGTATTAGCAAACTACCTGCCATTAGTCACGAAGAAAAAAATATCTTTATATTCCTTTATTGAGCCTAATATACCTGATCTCATTTTGAATGACCCTGTTCGTTTACAACAAGTGATTTCTAACATTGTTAATAATAGTATTAAGTTTACAGAATCAGGTTTTGTATTGCTTTATGTATGGAAAGATGAGAATTATTTAAAGATTGAAATACGTGATTCAGGGATTGGAATGACACATGCGGTGGTCATGAAGTTGTTTGATCCATTCTTTCAAGTTTATGACCAAAATAATATGGGCCATAAAGGAACTGGTTTAGGTCTAGCTATTTGCGAAAAACTGGTTAACCTCATGGATGGTGACATTGAGGTCAGTTCCCAAATTGGACTTGGTAGTTCATTTACTATTCGAATTCCTTTATATGGTCAAGAATATCTTAAGAAAAATATTCCAGAATACCGGGCTCATTATCGGATTGCTGTTTCGTGTCGAAATGAATTTTTAATGAACTTTCTTTTGCGTTTATTAGGTCAAGAACAATTTTCTGTTGTCCGCCATAATACAACGGATAAGACACAACATTATGATCTCTTAATAACTGATTATGAGCAGGCTGAAAGGGACATTTGTGAACATCATATCCAATTATCAAGTATTTATGCCGGTGAACTCCATCAAATAAAACAAAACCAGTGGATTTATAATACATATCAATTAGATAAATTACCTATCTTAATTGATAAAGCCATCATGAAAACGGCCGAACAATCGCTGAAAAATAGTACAGTAAATCCATCATTGGTTGCTGACCATTCGTTAAGTGAACATCATGTATTAATTGTCGATGACCATCCAATTAATAGAGCATTATTGAGTGAACAATTAGCGACTATCGGTTTTACTACAGGCACAGCGATAGATGGGCTAGATGCATTAAAATATTTAGATAATCATCATGTTGATATTGTTTTAACGGATGTAAATATGCCAAATATGGATGGCTACCAGTTAGCAAAGGAACTGCGTCGTTTAGAGTTCAATTTACCCGTTATCGCATTAACTGCGAATGCAATGGCAGAAGAAAAGCAACGCTGTATTAACGCAGGAATGAATGATTGTTTATCAAAACCGACAACAATTGCAATTTTACGTGAGACTTTGACGCGCTATTGTTGAATGTGAGTAAAAAAGGACGCAAAAATAAAAACCCATAACTGGGTTTTTATTGGCGTAGTCTTATAGTTAAAATGAAATTTACTCTGAAGGCGAGTTATCAATACTGACAGAAGAAAGGTAATTCAGTAGCGCTATATCATTTTCAACACCTAATTTCAGCATAGCTGATTTTTTCTGGCTACTGATTGTTTTTATACTGCGGTTAAGTTTCTTTGCAATTTCAGTGACCAAAAAACCTTCAGCAAACAAACGTAGCACTTCACTTTCTTTTGGTGATAAACGTTTATCGCCATAGCCGCTTGCATTGACTTTTTCTAACAGTTTGCTCACGCTTTCTGGTGTGAATTTTTTGCCTTTCTGTAAAGCCGCTAAAGCTTTAGGTAAATCAGCTGGCGCACCTTGTTTTAACACAATTCCTTCAATATCCAGCTCTAAAATAGCGCTAAGAATGGCAGGGTTATTGTTCATAGTGAGAACAATAATTGACAGGTCAGGATAATGCCGCTTGATGTATTTGATTAAAGTAATACCATCGCCATATTTGTCACCTGGCATAGATAAATCAGTAACTAGTACGTCTGCGTTTAAACGTGCTAAGTTATTAATCAAAGAGGTTGAGTCCTCAAATTCCCCTACGATATTCACCCATTCAATTTGTTCAAGTGATTTTCTGATGCCGAAAAGAACGATAGGGTGATCATCGGCAACAATGACATTTAGGTTATTCATATTATTGGTTACCTTCTGGCATTAGTTTTTTGACTGAATTATCCAGCACGCTAATGCAATTTTTTATTTCCAATCCGTTTTCATCTGCTATGTAACGCTCCAAATCTTCACAAAGTTCATGAAGATAAGTAAATTCGAGCATAGCAAAAACTCCTTTTAAACGATGTGCAGTGTTTTTCAATTCGGTCAAATCCTCAACACTTTCACTATTATACAGTTTATTAATATCTATCGGTACTGTTGTGATAAACAAATCTCGATATCCGCTATTTGCCAGTGCTAATTGATAACTTGTAATTGCATTTTCAATTGATTCATTCGAGTTCTGTGAAAGCGCTTGAGTACTAACATGGTCTGGAGGCAAAATATCAGCATGTTCATGCTCTGCGTTTTCGATCAATAATGAGATAGCATCAATTAATTCATCAGCAAAATTGTAGTTAGTTTCGATATAATGAGGTTGTAATTGATTAATCCCTAAAAGAGTACCATTTACTTTAACAATATTTTCAAAACATTCCTCATTATTATCAGTTATCAAAAGATCCCAGTCGGTGTGAGGGGAGCTTTCACTTAAGTCCAAATATTCTGCTCCATAATTTGTTAATATGTTCCTAACAATCCGTGAGATATCTGCATTATGTATATTTAAGCGTATACAAACATCTTCCAATAAAGCTGGGAAGTCTTTGACGAGCATTTTTTTAACTGCAGGAAGCGTAATTTCATAATGAGTGCCTATTGCATCACTAGAACGAATAGAAAAAGTACCATTCATTTTTTTAACCAGTAACTTACATAAATAAAATGTTATGCCTGAACGCGTAAAGTTAGAAGCATTCAAAATTTGCCCAGTAAAAGGACTGTGTAAATTACTAAGCTCAAGATTACTGACCCCAGTTCCACTGTCTTTAATACTCAATAAAATTACATTTTTATTGGCATCATAAGATAACGCGAATGAAATTTTTCCAAAAGAGGTTGTCGCAATAGAATAATCCCAAATTAGTTGTATTAACTGTTTTAAATAATCAGGGTTTGCCATGATCAGTGAATCTGGATTGAGATTATTATGAAAATAAAGTGCTAACCCCTTGTTATTGCATTGGGATAAATTTTGTTTCAAAAACTCGCTAACAAGATTACTGATAGAAACGTTTTCAGTTTTTACTGAGCTAGCTTGAGACTCAAGCTGATTTAATAAGTTAATGTTTTTAAACCAGCGATTGATATAAAAAAGCTGACTTTCAATTTCTAAAATAAATGCGCGGTTATTTACGCTGACTATTCCGGATAATTTAGTTAATTGTTCATCCACCTTAATTAGTGAGGGTAATATCTCAGTACACATATTCTCAAATACAATCTTACGCATGTGAATATTTTTTTTGTACTCACGATTCGCTAATTCTTGACGTTTTTGGGTCAAGGCTTCTTTGTCTTTGTCGATAATAATAAAGAGAACGGTATTGGGTTTTGTCATGCTATTGACAAGAATAACTTCATAGATAATATTCTCGATAGAAACTTGGATAACATCATGGTTTTCTATCGCCATTTCTTTAATGTGAATAAGATCCATAGAAGGTAATAACTGGTTAGCAATATCATTACTCAGAATCTTTTTGTTAGTATTAAAGTCATAAACCAAAATACCGTATGAAATATGGCTGATAATATCGCTTGTCAATGATTCATTAAAACTCAGCTCTTGCAACATATTTGTATTGGGCGAAATAAGGCGCTTACGAATGAATAGCATGATCAGTAAAGCGAAGAAGATCATAATAAGCATGCCTGTCATTAGCCATAAGTTATAGCCAATAACATTAAAGATAATGCTTTTTAATGAGACATGGTAATAAAGTTGATAGCTGGTGCCATCAATAGGGTGGGAGAAAATGAGGTTAGTTCCGACCCAAGTTGTATGAGGTTCATTGCTTCCTGTGCTTGCAGGGCGTGTATTAATCGTAAAAAAATCCCCATTTAAATTTGGAGGGATCAGTGAATTGATAGAAATATCAAAGGATATGACACTCGTTAGCTGCCCTGGAGAATTAAACATTAGCCGGTAAGTATAGTAAAAAAGGTTATCGGGGGAGTACTTTTGAATATTTGAAATTATTTCCCGTCGGTCTAATAATGTTGATTGAGTCAACATATCAGCACGTTTTTCTTCAGCAGTTAATGTGAGATAACTTTCTTTAAAGCGTAGCTCAGGTTTAAGAATTGAATGAGTGGTCACTAAGACTAGGGTATTGTCTAAGCCATTGAGATAATACATTGAGTTATATTCATTACGGGCTCCCCAGACAATCTCCATATAATTTGCAAGTTTAGATGCTAAAACATTACTACTTTGCTTATTATTGCCAAATACAATAGCATCGATGGATTGGTTGGCACTACTTAGCCAAAAAATATCATGGCGTATTCCTGTCACGGCAAGCTGATCAGCGGATGGGGTAGAGGATTTATTATTGGCAATTTTGTAGATATGGCTTGCTTGATAACGATAATCTTCGATTTGATACGCTAACCGACTAGCCATACTGTTCAAACTAGCCTGACGGCTTTGAACCAATGCTTGATAGTAGTTAAATAGTGATAAACAAAGCATCACTATCAGCAGTAAAATAAATGCTGCGAAAATACGAAAAAGAGTGTTTGGCTTTAATAATGATTGTTTGTACATACTGTAGCAAGTCGTCCCATCGGCAAAAGTATTATTAGGTTAAAAATCATACGCCTAGAGAAAGGATAGACACCGATTTTGCACAGATATTACCATTTTTCTTGGAAAAGAGAGAGCGATTGAGTGAAGATTAGCCAAACGAAGTAAAAAAATCAATTTTTTTACTTTCAGGGGTAGACAAGTTGCTGGGATTCCTCCATAATCGCGCCCCATGGAGAGATGGCCGAGCGGTCGAAGGCAGCGGTCTTGAAAACCGCCGATGGGAAACCATCCTAGAGTTCGAATCTCTATCTCTCCGCCATATTCGCCGGCTTAGCTCAGTTGGTAGAGCAACTGACTTGTAATCAGTAGGTCACCAGTTCGACTCCGGTAGCCGGCACCAAATAAGAACCCGTTACATTTCATAGATGTAACGGGTTTTTTCTTGCTTGTAATCCATATTATTTAACTACCTTAAGTCGCTGATGTGACAAACTTCTGGCTCCATCACCAAAAGAACATCAATTTTTCTTTCCATCGCTGATTGTGGTGGCTTCTTGAAAGCACTAATAAAAAGTAACGATTAAATTGACAAAAATCAGCAAAAAAATTCGCAAAATGACAAAAGTGCATATTAATAGTGAGATTAATTAAGCCATATATGTGATAATTTTATCTGTTCCTTGCAGTTTAAGTGATTATGTTATTGGCCTAACCGATGCATAGTTTTGATGAATAGAAAACGAACTTCACAGAGCTATTTATTAATTAGCCATATTAAAAATCAAATATTGCTTAATGGCTTGGAAAGATTATTCGGCTGTTATCTACTCGAAAGGGAGATGAACTGCAAGGTATTCAGATAGTTATGGGTGAAAACCCATCTTGTTGTAGTAATCATGTTGAATTTAAAAGACTAAATATTGTCTAAAATAGCGTGCATTCTGCAAAGGCGAAGTATTGGGAGATATAATGTACGCCAAAAACCCATTTTCACTGAAATTGGTCCACCCGAAGTATGTAGTAACTTGGGTGGGAGTTTTTATCTTATTTTTATTAGTTCAATTGCCGTATAAATGGCAAATGTGGCTTGGTGCTTTTTTAGGCAGTAATTCACGGTATTTTATTAAAAGAAGAGTATCAATCATTAAGCGAAATTTAGAATTGTGTTTCCCAAATAAAAACAAAAATGAAATAGATACTTTGGTGAATGATAACTTAAAATCTTTAGGTATCGCATTATTTGAAACTGGGATAGCCTGGTTTTGGAGTGATAAAAAAGTTAAAAAATTATTTCAAGTAAAAGGAATGTCCAATTACTTAGATGCTATTGCTAAAAATAAAGGTGTGATTATTGTTGGGGTCCATTTTATGTCACTTGAACTCGGTGGCCGGATTATGGGGCTTTGTTTTCCTGTTAATGCAATGTATCGTCCTCATAACAATAAAGCGATGGAATATATTCAGACAAAAGGACGGTGTCGTTCTGGTAAAGGAATGATTGATCGTAAAAATTTAAAATTTATGGTTCAAGAGTTAAAAAGTGGTAAATCCATATGGTTTGCACCGGACCAAGATTTTGGAAGAAAAGGCACGATATTTGCGCCGTTTTTTTCTGTCAAAAATAGTTCCACGTCAAAAGGAACCTCAATACTTGCTCAATTATCTAAATCTCCAACACTCACGGTAACATTATTGAGAAATAAGAGCGGTGCTAATTATGATTTGGTACTGGGAAAAGAAATACTAGAATACCCAAGCTCTGATGCATTACAGGATGCAACAATAATTAACTCTATCTTAGAGGTTGAAATAATGAAAGCGCCCGAGCAGTACCTTTGGGCTCATCGACGGTTTAAAACCCGGCCTGAAGGGGAAGTGTCGCTTTATAGCTAGTTTTATATTTATCTTATGGCACTTTAAAGTTTATAATAAAAAACGAGATAAACACATGTTTTATCTCGTCTATTAATAATTTATAGCCTTGTTTAGCACAAGGTTATCGTTATAACCAGCTGTGTAGCATAAAGTATGATAATGAAAATATAAAAATTACCATTAGGTGTTGGAGCACCTTTAAAAACAAAAGAAATCTTCTTACTTGATTCATTGTTTCCTGTTTTGACGAATATAATAAACGGCTAATTAAAACTCTTTTTTAGTGTAGTTCCACTAATAATAAAATACCAATTTCCATTAAAAAAATTAAAAAATGTGAAATAAATTACACTTAATAAGTAAAAATAACTAAGTTAATGAGTAATTAATAAATAATAAAATATCTGGTCATTTATCACGTAAAATATGTAAAAATCGAATAGCCTTCAATAACGATGTTAATCGAAGGCTATTCTAATATAGAGTTACTTTAGAATAAACTAAAAAATTTCTTCATATTCACGAGCTTTTTTATCGTCATAGTTATGTTCCCATTTGGCAATAACAAGTGCGGCTAGGGCGTTGCCTACAACGTTAAGTGCAGTACGTGCCATATCAAGAATTCTGTCAACACCCGCAATGAATGCCAATCCTTCTAGTGGGATACCGACACTTCCTAATGTGGCAAGCAGAACAACAAATGAAACTCCAGGGACACCCGCAATACCTTTAGATGTGATCATAAGGGTAAATACTAAGATTAGTTCTTGCCCAATGGAGAGTTCAATACCATAGAGTTGGGCAATAAAAATAGCAGCAATACTTTGGTATAATGTAGAGCCATCTAAGTTAAATGAATAGCCAATTGGAATAACAAAGCTTGTTACAGATTTAGGAGCGCCATATTTTTCCATTTTATCCATAATACGAGGAAGTACGGTTTCAGAACTGGCTGTTGAGTAAGCGAGCAATAACTCATCTTTTAATATTTTCATTAAAGTGAAAATATTTATTCGACAATAACGAGCGACTAATCCTAGTACAACTACAGCAAAAAATATAATTGCACAATGGACGAGGATAACAAGTTTTAATAAAGGAACTAATGATGAAAAGCCGAAGTTAGCGACGGTAACGGATATTAATGCGAAAACCCCGATTGGGGCATACATCATAATCATATTTGTTACACGGAACATTGTTTCAGAGAAAGTCTGTAATACATTGAGTAACGGTTGTTTCTTCTCTGATGGTAAAGAAGAGAGCCCCAAGCCAAATAATACAGCAAAAAAGATGACTGGTAGCATATCACCACTTGCCATCGCAGCGAAAATATTACTCGGAACTAAAGTTAAGATCGTATTAATGATCCCCGAAGGATGGCTTTCGACTTCTTGAGTGGTTTTTTCATATTGAGAAATATCGACTTGCGTTAATTGCGACATATCGATACCAACACCAGGCTGGAATATATTGGCAAAAGAGATACCGACGATAATGGCAATTGTAGTGATAATTTCGAAATAAAGGATAGTTTTAAAGCCGAGAGAACCTAATTGCTTAGTATTACCAACCCCGGCTATTCCAACAATTAGAGTCGATATAACAATAGGAACAACAATCATTTTGATTAACTGAATAAATATTTTACCTGCCGGGGAAAGAATATTTAGAATCAACCAATCTTTGTACTCTGTATTATCATGTAAAAGTGCACCAGCAATAACACCTAAAATAAGAGCAACCAGTATTTGCCATCCTAGGCCAAATTTAAACAGTTTCTTTTTAGTCACTTGGTTTAATGTCATAATGAAATCTCATTTTATATTAATAATTTTTATGTATGTGTTGTTATTATCATAAATTTTATATCGAATGTTCGAGAAAACTACAACTATTAACTCGATAAATTTGAGTAATTTCAATGTGTAATTTATATCAATATGTTTATTGTTTAAATTTAAGTGGTAAAATAGCGATACATGTTAGATGTTATGGGTTTTTGTTAATGATCAGTGGGTTTTAAGGTGAAGTTGTCATTTTAATTAAATGTAAGTAATTGTTTTAAATTGTTAATGATATTGCTTTTTTGTTACTTGTTTTTTCGCGAATAAAACTAGATAGAGTGAAAAACAACCTCTAAAAATAATCTTTTTATTGAAAAGTCAGCAGAATATAATTTTCTGTATAACTCATTCCATTTAATAAGTTAATAAAAAAAGAATTTAATTTTAGCTAATCATTATTAGAAGAATAGGAATTATTAAAATATCAAGGTATGACTATAAATGACCACCTACTAAAGTTTATGTAATGAAATTAGTAAGGGATGAGCGAATTAAATAAGAAAACTATTAATATTAAAGCAACTCAAAGTGCAGATTGTTTCCGTTTAAATGCAGCGAGTAATGTGCGTTCAGAAAGGTCTAAGTAATCACGTAACATATTAGAGGCATCTAAATTTTGGCCAGAGTCTAATAATCTAAGAATAGAATGGTTTTTATCAATATAGGGAGCATATAAAATTTTAGGGTCATTAAGATGACCAAAGGCCAGCCGTAATTCAGCGGATACATTACGGTATAATTTAATTAAGCGTTCGCTGTCAGATAGCTCAACAATGGCAGTATGAAATTTCATATTTGCAGTTCCTACACCCACCCAATTTTCTGTCTTTTCATGTTCACGAGCTTCTTGAACAGCATCTTTCATTTTTTGAACTGATGGATGCAAGGCATATGCATGAGTTAGTGCATCACATTCAATGAGTCGGCGAACTTGATAAATATCGATAATGGCAGCCATATCAGGCACTGAGACAAATACACCCTTATTTGGGGCATAAGTTAATAAACCTTCCTGTGTGAGTACGCGAAAAACTTCTCGCAATGTATTTCGAGAAATATCGAGCTCCTCACTTAATGCTGCTTCAGATAAGCGTTGACCTGGTGTGATCTCCCCAACTGTTATCTTATGGCGTATAACTTCTGCAATAGTGACAGATAAAGTTTGTGCAACAGGTTGTTTTTTCATAATAAAGGCTAATTTTAGTCTCAGGGGTGATAAGGCGTTATATTCACATATTCAAGTTATAGCAGCAAGTTTCCTTTCTCTTTTACTTATTCCATTCCCTGTATTTGCACAAGAGTAGTGAAATTTAAATTTATTGCATCAATTTGGTGCAATTTACTCGATAAACATTATGGTTTGTCAGCCAAAATTGTTAAAAAAGTGATCTCGTCTTGATTTTTAAACCAGCAATTACGATTTTTATTGATTATTTATTCATCATTCAATACTAATTGTTCAACAATCCATTAAAAATGAATTAACAATATAGCTAACAAGTAGAACAATGGCACGATAATTGCCTTAGAGATTGTGACATCAACAACTACATCAATAATTAGAACAATAACTATTAGAGGAGTATTCATATGGCAGCTCAAGAAAGTGCACCAAGTACTGCTGAATATGTGAAAAGCCGCCGTTCATCACTGATAAGCGCAATCTTTTTAATGGCAACCTCAGCCATTGGGCCTGGATTTATCACACAAACTGCGACTTTTACCGTGACATTAGGAGCCGCTTTTGCCTTCGGGATATTAGCGTCTATTGTGATTGACTTCATTGTGCAGCAAAACATATGGCGGGTTGTTACCCTGACTAAAATGCACTCATCCGAAATTGCGAATGCCACAATTCCTGGGAGTGGTTATTTATTAGCGATATTAGTTATTTTTGGCGGGCTAATATTTAATATTGGCAATATAGCTGGTGCTGGTTTAGGGCTTAATGCGTTAGTCGGCTTAGACCCGAAATGGGGCGGTTTGATTAGTGCATTATTGGCAATTTATATTTTTTCCTCCCGTAAGGCCAGCACCTTTATCGATAGGTTAATCATTGGGTTAGGTGTAGTAATGATTGGCTTAACTTTATTTGTCGCTATCGCATCAAACCCACCTGTTGGAGAAGCATTACGTCAAAGCGTATTACCTGACACAGTTGATTTTGCCATGATAACCACTATTGTTGGGGGCACTGTTGGGGGATATATCTGTTATGCAGGCGCTCATCGCTTATTGGATAAAGGCGCAGTAGGTATTGAAAACATTAAAGTTGTTTCTAGCGCAGCCACAAAAGGCATCTTAGTTGTTGGGTTGATGCGTTACATTTTGTTCTTGGCTATCTTAGGTGTGGTAGCCAGTGGTGTGACTATTGATATTTCAGGGCATGCTGCAAACCCTGCATCTCAAGCATTTCAGGCTGCCACTGGTAATTTTGGTTTACGTATTTTTGGTTTAATTCTATGGGCTGCTGCACTCACCAGTGTGATTGGTGCAGCGTATACCTCAATGAGCTTCTTAACGGCATTTAAGTCCTCTATTACAGAAAGGCAGCGTAATGTTGCAACTATTATATTCATCGCAGTTTCTCTGATTGTTTATTTATCCATGGGAACAGCCCCCGCTGCATTATTAGTTTTTGCTGGTGGTTTCAATGGGTTAATTTTACCTATTGGTTTAACTTTATTTGTTTATATCGGCTGGAAGCGCTCAGATTTAATGTCGGGTTACCATTATCCACGTTGGTTATTATGGTCAGGTGTCGTGACATGTGCGCTAACTTGGTATATGGGCGCGATGTCTGTCGGTGCAATCTTTAATTATCTGAAATAACTCAAGGAGTAGCCATGAAAAAGCAAATTGATTTAAATAGCGACCTTGGGGAGAGTTTTGGACAATGGGAAATGGGCAATGATACCGCCATTCTTCCAGTTGTTAGTAGCGCGAACATTGCCTGCGGTTTTCATGCAGGCTCACCTGAAGGGATATTAAAAACTCTTAAAGCGGCGAAGGAAAATGGTGTTGCTGTTGGTGCTCATGTTGGTTATCCCGACTTAGTGGGATTTGGTCGACGTAATATGGATATTGCATCGAGTGAATTAACCGCAGACGTGATTTATCAAATTGGTGCATTACAAGGGTTAGCAACCGCAGCAGGGACACAAGTTTTATATGTTAAGCCTCATGGTGCACTGTATAACACGATTGCTCATGATAAACGCCAAGCAATGGCCGTTATTGATGCGATATTAACTATTGATAAGCAATTGATATTAGTGGCATTAGCAGGGTCACCATTAATTGAGTGGGCAAGAGAATGTGGCTTAAATGTGGTCGCAGAAGCTTTTGCTGATAGAGCTTATAACAGTGATGGCACATTAGTATCTCGAAAATTAGCTGGTTCAGTATTACATGACCCACAGATAGTTGCAGACCGCATGTTGCAGCTGGTCATGGAAGGCGGTGTGATGTCAATTGATGGAAAATTTACACCTGTTGATGCGGGGTCAATTTGTGTTCATGGCGATAGCCCTGGTGCTCTTGAAATGGCAAAACAGGTGCGTGCCGTACTAGAAAAACAAGGTATTGAAATTTATGGTTTTGCTCACAAAGGAGACCACGAATGACACAGCTAATGAAGGCATCACTGCAGGCCATTGAAGCCGCTCGCCATGCACGCCAAGCCATCCGTGAGGGATATGACAAACCAACAGCAGGCCTTGCCCCGGGCATGACCCAAGCCAATATGATTGCATTGCCACGTGACTGGGCATTTGACTTCTTATTATACGCTCAGCGTAACCCAAAGAGCTGCCCTGTTCTTGATGTATGTGAGGCAGGGAGCTGGCAAACGGTTTTAGCTGAATGTGCTGATTTACGTACTGATATTTCACGTTACCGTGTGTGGGAGAAAGGACAGCTAGTAGATGAAATTACGGATGCGACAGAAATTTATCAGCAACATCCTGATTTAGTAACTTTTTTAATTGGTTGTAGCTTTACATTCGAAACGCCAATGATTGAAGTGGGCATTGATGTACGGCATATCACGGATAAATCCAATGTTCCTATGTATAAAACCAATCGCTTATGTCGTCCAGCAGGGCGCTTACAAGGTGAATTAGTGGTTTCAATGCGACCAATACCCGCACACCGCGTTGCTGATGCAGTAAGTATCACTGGTCGGTTTCCCGCAGTGCATGGCACTCCTGTTCATATTGGTGCGCCAGAACAATTAGGTATTGCTGACATTATGCAGCCTGACTTCGGTGATGCGGTTCGTATTGAAGAGGGCGAAATTCCCGTTTTTTGGGCTTGCGGTGTAACGCCTCAAGCGGCAGTAATGAAATCTGGGGTTCCATTCGCATTAAGCCATGCACCCGGTTACATGTTTATTACGGATGTACCTGATGCCGCATATCACATATAGAGGTGCCAATTGAGATTTTTACCCGTCAATTTAAGTGCTTTTATGGTGGAGTTGGAAAGTCTTGAACAAACAATGGCATTGACTGATTCTTTAACAGAAATGCCCATTTATGGGATTGATGAAATAACACCAGCAGCAAGGACTATTTTAATTCGTTACAACCCGTTCAGGATTGATGTAAATGAGTTGGTTGAAAAAATATCGGTTAGGGATGTGTCGAGAAGAGTTGGTAAGGCCAGTAAATTGGTCACTATCCCTGTTCATTACAATGGAGAGGATCTTTCGGATGTTGCAGCGCATTTAGGGATATCCACTGCAGAAGTGATACGTCGTCACACAGAAAATGAATTTCAGGTTGCATTTAGCGGTTTTGCTCCGGGTTTTGGTTACATGGTGTCGAAAGGCGCTAATCTGAATGTTCCAAGGCGTCAATCACCAAGAGTGCGTATCCCTGCGGGATCTGTTGCCTTAGCCGGGGAGTTTAGCAGTGTTTATCCACAAGCTAGCCCAGGGGGATGGCAGTTAATCGGTGTGACTGAGCTATTAATGTGGGATATCAATCGGCCAGAACCCGCACTCGTTCAGGCAGGCATGCGGGTAAACTTTGTTGATGCAACAAAAAGCCAGATTAGCTATAGCTTGCCAACTAAAGTAAGTATTGAAAAAAATGCTGAGAATGTCAGTGCTGATTTAACCGTTTTAGCGACAGGATTACAGGTTTTATTTCAAGATTTAGGGCGTATTGGCCAATCAGCATTAGGTATTTCAGAATCTGGCAGTATGGATAAATCGGCATTGCGTAGTGCAAACCGTATTGTGGGGAATAAATCAGACTCCGCCGTTTTAGAGATAACGCAAGGTGGGTTCAAGGCACAAGTGCACAAAGACCTTATTGTTGCAGTGACTGGTGCGCCTTGTTCTATTGAGGTTATTACGAAAGAACACCAACAATATCAAGTTAATACTTATCAACCGATTCATTTAGCAAAAGGCGACACCATTAAATTAAGCCGTCCGAACAAAGGTGTACGTAGTTATTTCGCTGTGCGGGGTGGTTTTAATATTGAACCTATTTTATCGAGTTGCTCGTTTGATACGCTGGCGCAAGTTGGCCCAGCCCCAATCAAGGTAGGTCAAACATTAACGGTTAGTACTAATTCGTCTCCATTAGCCGTTTCATTAAATGAGACACCTGCTTTTGATTACCCAGCAGAAAATGATGTTGTGGTTTTGGATGTGATATTGGGACCTCGAACGGATTGGTTTACAAAACAAACCGTTGGCCAACTAACAAAGCAATTATGGCAAGTCACTGCGTCATCAAATCGAATAGGCCTGCGCTTATCTAGTGAAAAACCGTTAGAGCGCGAACAACTACAGGAGCTACCGAGTGAAGGAACTTGCATTGGGGCTATTCAAGTGCCAGCAAATGGCCAGCCCGTTTTGTTTCTCAATGACCACCCTTTAACTGGCGGTTATCCCGTCATTGGCGCGGTATGTGAATACCATTTGGATTTAGCAGGGCAAATCCCTGTGAATGCCAAAATACGTTTTAATCCACTTGGTGAATTTAAAGTATTACAAGGGAGCCATTGTGCTTATGAAAATGAATAACAACAAAAAACATAAAGTATTGATTGCTAATCGAGGCGAAATTGCAGTTCGTATTATCCGTGCATGTCGTGATTATGGTTTCCAGTCTGTTGCGGTTTATGCGGACAGTGACATTGAAGCTCTCCACGTCAAAATGGCTGATGAAGCCTACGGGCTTGGGGGAAACTCGCCAGCAGAAAGTTATTTAAATATTGAAAAGTTGATTAGTATCGCTCAGCAGTCTGGTTCAACTATGGTGCATCCGGGGTATGGTTTTTTATCTGAACGCGCTGAATTTGCGCGTGCAGTTGAAGCCGTAGGGTTAATCTGGATTGGGCCTAGCGCAAACAGCATTGATATACTAGGGGATAAGGTTCAAGCTCGCCATATTGCAATGCAAGTCGGTGCACCGCTAGTGGTTGGTACAAAAGACCCTGTGAATAGTGCACAAGAAGTACTGGAATTTGCTCATCAACATGGTTTACCTATTGCCATTAAAGCGGCATTTGGTGGTGGTGGCCGAGGGCTAAAAGTAGCTTGGCAACTCCATGAAGTTGAAGAACTTTATCATTCAGCTGTGCGCGAAGCTACTGCGGCATTTGGCCGAGGTGAATGTTTTATTGAACAATTTTTGCATAACCCTCGGCACATTGAAGCCCAAGTTATTGCAGATACGCATGGTAATGTGCTGGTGGTGGGAACACGTGACTGTTCACTACAACGGCGTAATCAAAAACTGGTTGAAGAGTCACCAGCCCCTTTTTTATCTGAGAACCAACAACAGCAAATTGTCCAAGCCTCAACGGATATTTGCCGCAAAGCGGGCTATGTGGGAGCAGGAACCGTTGAATTTTTGCTAAGCCAAGATGGAACGCTGTCATTTTTAGAAGTGAATACGCGCTTACAGGTTGAACACCCAGTCACAGAGGAAACCGCAGGGATTGACTTAGTGATTGAGCAGCTACGTATTGCGGAAGGTTTACCTTTAAGTATTAATGAGATGCCGACTCCTCGAGGGCATGCGTTTGAATTTCGTATTAATGCCGAAGATGCTGGGAATGGTTTTTTACCGACCCCCGGCACTATTACTGTTTTTGATGCACCAACGGGGCCGGGAGTCCGTGTTGATAGTGGCGTAACGGCAGGGACAACAATACCGGGTACCTTTGATTCATTAATGGCCAAATTAATTGTCGTGGGGAGTACACGAGAACAAGCTATTTTGCGTGCACGTCGAGCACTGGCAGAATTTAATATTGAAGGTGTTGCATCCGTATTACCATTCCATCGTGCAGTAATAGAACAAGCTGATTTTTGTGATAATTTTAGCGTACATACGCGTTGGATAGAGACGGAATTTAATGTGGAAATTCCACCAGCAAAACGGCAAATTCCATTATCGGATCCTGCGATGACTCGTACTTTTATTGAAATTGATGGGAAGCGTTGTGAGCTAGGTTTGCCCACTCAACTTTTTTCTGGTTTCTCAGTCAATAATTCAGCGGCATCCCATTCAGCCCCTCAATTAGTTGATAATCCTGATGCGGTCAACGCACCTATTTCCGGGATATTATTTAACTGGCTGATCCCTCAAGGAAATAACGTTTCTGAAGGGGATGTAATTGGTGTAATGGAAGCCATGAAAATGGAAGTGCAAATTGTTGCACACCGAGCAGGAACGTTGAAGTATTGCGCTACTAAAGGGGATTTTGTTGAAGCAGAAAGCCCAATAGCTGAAATTATTTAGTTTGATGCCAATTAAGTTTGAGCTAAAGGAGTTAGCTCAAACTAACGGGAAATTCGCTCTGGCAGCGTTCTTAGAGGAAGATGAGGCGCAGGAATAGCATGTTTTTCTTCAGCGGTCATTTCATTGCTATCGCGGTAAACCTCACCACAGAGAAAGTAGAGATTCGGTCGTTTTGATTCTAGGTATTTTTTTCGGCTCATGCATTGTTCTTGTGTAAAAATAGTTTCAGTCACCGGTAATGCATCGCATGAATCCGTACCACAAGGGCTAACCCATAACGCCCAACCAATGAGTACCATATGTCCTGCCATTTACATTGCCTTCCTTAATAAGAACCAATATGAACCGCTGAAAGTGATGACTGCAAGTAACTATCTAATTCACATACGCATTATAGGTTAAATTCTAACATTGAGTTAACCAAATGTATGCATTTAGGCATGATGAATTGTTTCATTCACACTAAAAAGCAAATCGTTATAAATTAAAAAGTTGGGAATTATCATAAGTAGAAAATAAATGATTTGATAATAAATAAAGTAGTATATTGTTAAAATTACACTATCAATATTGCATGTTTTTTTGGTGTCAGATCGCAAAAAAACAAAATAATTATCTACAAACAGCCGATATTAGAGCTCAAGCCTGTCAATTAAGGCTATTTTTAACTAGGATTATGACAACCTCTAATAAGAAAATAGATAGGAATAAATCATGAATGCCATGGAAGAAGTGCTTTCATTTTGGTTTGAGGAATCGACACCAAAACAATGGTTTGAAAAAAGCGCTAAGTTTGATTTGACGATAGCACAACGGTTTGCTCATATCTGTGAACGTGCAGCTAAGGGAGAATTAGCTTATTGGCGGGCATCTATTCGTGGACGTTTAGCGGAAATTATTGTTCTAGACCAGTTTTCACGTAACTTATGGCGTGATACACCACGGTCTTTTGCTCAAGATGGGATGGCTTTAGCATTAGCGCAAGAGGCGATTAAGCAACATGATTATAACCTTCTGACGCCGTCACAGCGCAAGTTTGTTTTAATGCCATTTATGCACTCTGAATCCAGTTTTATACATTTACAGGCGGTTGAGCTATTTCGCATGCTGGGTGATGACGGTACATTAGATTTTGAAATGAGACATAAAGCGATCATTGATAAATTTGGCCGTTATCCTCACCGTAATGAAATTTTAGGTCGGCCATCAACACAAGAAGAAATTGCATTTTTACAAGAGCCAAACTCTTCTTTTTAGACTAAAACCAAATGAGCCCATATTTTGTTTAACTAGCTCATTTGGTTTAGTTTTTATTTAGCGAAATAATTCGGCCCTGACTGGCGATAATTCTAATTTCAATTGTAGTGACTTGAGATAAATTTCAGTGATCTGTGCAAGGCTAGGGTAAAAAGTGGACTCTGTTTTGCTTTGCTGCACTAGCTCTAAATAACGATACGCCCAAGGTAACAAATGTTGCTCAAATAGAGCAATAACAGCGCTGTCGTCCTCTTGCTCTGCTAACGCAGAAACTGCCATCATCATTAAGCCAAATTGGTCTTCAGGTTCACGGACTCCAGTATCAGTGACTAAACCTTTCGTTTGCAAAAAGTCGCGATAAGCCGCAGTTGACTCACCCATAACAGTATTATCATGCTCTAAGTACACAGAGCCCCAAGGCGGAGCAGGCATACTGCCTTGTCCTTCGAATAAGATGGAATAATCATAAGAGATATCATCAGGTTGTGTTTGTGACAACGAAGTACAAATAGCCTGAATTTTCTCTGGGTTATCCCATGTACATAACTGTGGTAGTTCACCCAAGACAGAGTAAACGTTACGTAAAGTGTCCGATTGCGGAGGGTAGTAGAAAAACGCACCAAGGATGCGGATCATTGTCGTGTCAATCATATTATTTTATCCGTCTTATTTCGCGCTAAAGCATGACATCATTTTTTAATTTCCTGCTACTGTATCAATGCAGGTGGTGTTGAAGATATCTAAACAAAGAACCCCAAATGGGGGTTCTTTTATGAAACACTATAACATAGTAATAACAATGCCTTACATGGTTATTTGCCACAAATTATAGAATGCAATGCGGCCAGCCAGTTCAGCTAATAATACTGCGGCGGCACAAGTTGCTAATGTCGCTTTTGGTGCGCGGTGCTTTAACGCCATACCAACGAAAGCAGCTAAAGCAATAGCTAAAACAACAACTTGGAAGCCCCAGAAGCCTGTTTGTTCACCGCTAAGAGCGGGACCTGTTTCTGCTAAAAAGGCTTGATAACCCGCACGGCTTGCAAAAATAGCAAAAGTACCAATTAAGAACGAAGCAATACCTAAGCCACGAGCACCGATTGCAATGGCGAGCGCACCGCCACCGACTAACATCGTCATCCACATTTGCAGTGTGGTATAACCGGTGTCCCAGTTAGCAATAGTGGCGATGTTGTACACTTGAGGTATTGACCAAACAAATGCAAGTCCTGACACTACCGCGGCAATATTAGCCAGTTCACGTAATAACGTATGTTTGAAAAACAGCGTAAAAAATAACGTTGCAGCAGCGCATCCAACAAATACGCCACTCAAGAACGCTTCATTACTCATTGGCGAACGGCCTACACCCAGTAGCATATTAAAGAAGCGTAGTGGCTGGCCAACGTGTAACCCACCGATACCTAAACCTATTATCATAATGATAAAGGCCACGATATTGGCAGTTTTTAGCTGATTATCGTCAATAGAACCCATTCTACGGCTAATATAAGCGAGTAAGTAAAGCCCAGCAGCGGACTGTCCTAAGACGGTGAAAAAAACGAGTGGTAATTCATGCATCTTACACCTCCGCAGGGTTTTTTAATTCGCCACTTTTATCGCCAAATGGCTTCGCATCTTTATGTGGTTTGATGACAATATTCGGGTTCGTCAGGCTTGGGTCTGGCATTGGAGCAATGCCACACTCTGTGCCGTGTAACTCA
Organism: Providencia sp. PROV048; assembly: GCF_033688165.1. NCBI lineage: Bacteria > Pseudomonadati > Pseudomonadota > Gammaproteobacteria > Enterobacterales > Morganellaceae > Providencia > Providencia sp. PROV048. The sequence goes on from NZ_CP096360.1 coordinate 1,845,227, forward strand.
CGAAGAACATTAATATCATCAAAATCTAAAGCACGCTGCGGGCAAGATTCAACACAAACAGGTTTCATCCCTTTTGCGACGCGCTCATAGCAGCCGTCGCATTTACTCATTAGTTTCTTCTTCTCATCAAATTGTGGGGCGCCATACGGGCAGCGCAACTCACAATAACGGCAACCGACACAAATAGATTGGTCAACCACGACTAAACCATCTTCTTCTCGTTTATGCATTGCACCGGTTGGGCAACCCGCGACACAAGTCGGGTTTGAACAATGGTTACATGAAATAGAAAGATAGTAACTAAAGACATTTTGCTGCCAAATACCATCTTGTTTTTGCCAACTACCGCCACCGAACTCGTAGACACGACGGAATTTTGGGCCTAAATCTAAATCTTTTTCATCCTTACAACTGACTTGGCATGTTTTACAGCCAGTGCATTTTGTGGAGTCAAAGTAAAAGCCATATTGTTTCATCATTCAACTCCTTAAGCGCGTTTAACTTCAACAAGGTTAGTATGTTGTGGGGTACCTTTAGCCAATGGCGAAGGAACATGCGAAGTTAGTGTATTGATACAACCACCGACATCTAGCCCATCATTATTAAGAGTACGCCATGCACCTTGTGGAACGGCGATAACACCGGGTAATACACGCTCTGTCACTTTCACTTTAATTTGAATACGCCCACGGTCATTAAATATTTCTGCCATATCACCATTGTTCAAGCCGCGTTGCTGAGCATCGATTGGGTTGAGCCAAAACTGATGTGGAATGGCTTCACGGAGCATCGCAACATTATAATATGATGAATGCACATGGCCTTTATCATGAAAGCCCGTCATTAATAGCGGATGCTTTTGTTGGCTTGCTTGAGCTTCAACACCTTCTTTATTGACGCAATATTCGGGAATGGCAGGAATACGTTGACCTTCTGGTAACTCCCAATTTTTAACACGCTCAGCTAGTTGTTCTGAATAGATTTCCACTTTACCTGACGGCGTTTTCAATGGGTTATTGATTGGGTCATCACGGAATTTCTTCAATGCAATATTTTCTGAACTGTTCAGGAACTTACGGTCGATAATACCCGCACCGTCGGTTTCGCTGAATTCAGGTAAATGAGGCATTTTTTCACGTGTTTTGTTATAACAGAACTCAATCCATTCGGCGTAGGTACGGCCTTCGGTGAATTGTTCTTTTACACCCATTTTTTCAGCAATTTCTGCTAACACATCGTAATTAGGGCGATTTTCCCACAGTGGCTCAATGGCATTTTGTAGGCGAACTAAATAATGATACGCACCACTTGCATAGGAGTTATTGATTAAATCGTTGGTTTCTACAGTTGTGACATCCGGTAACAATAAGTCTGCATATTTTGCGGATGGCGTATCATGGTTATCCCACACTAAAATGAATTCACATTTTGACTCATCAGCCAGTATTTCATGGGTTTTGTTTAAGTCGCCATGTTGGTTACCAATGACATTACTGGAGTAACACCACATAAACTTGATGTCGTTATTGAGTTTATCGACACCTTTAATACCACCGTTCTCTGCGGTTAATTCTTTCCCACGAACAATAGCTTCTGACCACATATAAGTTGGGATCAAGGCTTTGACTGGGTTAGGTAAAGCAAAACCTGCAACAGGATAAGCGTAGCTGTTACCCCACAGCCCAGTGTTAGTTCCTGCACGACCAATGTTCCCAGACATCAACGGTAACATCATAATAGAACGACAAGCTTGCTCGCCATTCTCTGTGCGCTGTAAGCCCCAGCCTTGTGAGATCCATGCTCTATTTGCATTACCGATTTCACGTGCAAGTTGTTTAATACGTGCGACTGAGATACCCGTTAATTTGCTCGCCCACTCAGGGGTTTTTGCGATGCCATCAGGGCCATTACCTAAAATATAATCTTTATATGATGCATTGCGTGGTGCAGAAGCAGGTAAGGTAGACTCATCCCAACCAACACAATAGTTGTTTAGGAATTCTTCGTCAGTCAGGCCTTCTTCAATCATGACATAACCGAGAGCAGCAACTAATGCAGCGTCAGTACCTGGGTAAATAGGTATCCATTCTGCGCCAAGCGTTGTGACGCTATCAGTGCGACGCGGGTCAATGATAATAACTTTTGCTTTGCTTTTATCTAACGCATTGAGGGTTTCGTAAAATTGACCGCCCCCAGACATACGCGTTTCAGCAAGGTTGTGACCAAACATGACGACTAAATCTGAGTTTTGGATTTCAGATAAATAGGATTCTTCAATACTGCCATATACGTAAGGCGTGATTTCCATTAATTGCGCATATGAATATGTGCCATAATCACCCAAGAAACCACCGGTTAAGCTTAATAAACGTTTACAAGCAGCACGACCGTGTAAGTTTGCGCCTGTTGAGCCCGAGCCATATTGATAGTAAATGGCATCACTTCCATATTTATCAATAGTATACTGCAGTTTTTCGGCGATAATGGTTGTTGCCTCATCCCATGAGATCTTTTTAAATTTACCTTCACCGCGTTTACCAACTCGTACCATTGGGTATTTTAAACGGTCTGGGTTATAGGTTTTCCAGCGCACTGAACGGCCACGCAAACATGGGCGTATTTGGTGTTCACCTAACGTTGAGTCGTCATACATTGTTTCATTGGAAATGCGGCTGATAACACCATCTTTCACATGAACTTTTAATGGACAGCGGCTACCACAGTTTACTAAGCATGCGCTATAGCTGATTTTTTCGCTGACTTCGTCAGGCATGATCGCTGGTGTTTTTGCTTGAGCAGCAAAAGGAAGAGTGATTGAGCCAGCAACAGCAGCGACACCCGCAACGGTTGCAGAGGTTTGTATAAACTCCCTCCTGCTCAGTTCTCCAAATTGAGTATTTATTTTATTTTTATGCATTGACATTGCCTATATGTAAATAACAACATTACTTTCTTGTTTTATATGTTAAAAAAAGTTTCTGTTGAGTTACATGACTTACATCAATGTTATCCCTAATAAGATAAATGTATTTATTTAATTTATAAGGATTTTTTGTTCGCTATAACATAGATTAGTTCTATTTCTATTAACTATCGAAGTATTAATTATTATATAACGATTGAGTCAAAAGTAAGGAAAAAGAGGGATATCTCCCTCTTTGAAATACTACTTTAGGTGTAGATGGATAAGAAAATTTAACTAATCACTTAGTATTAATTATTTTTCTGGGGAATAGCCTATCATCCTAACATCATTTCCGGTAGGTGATTGATGTACCATCAGATTAAATTGCGGAAGGATGGAAAAGATATGGTCAAAAATGTCTGACTGTATTCTTTCATACTCCACCCATACGGTTGTATTCGTAAATGCATATATTTCGATTGGGATACCATTTGAGTCAGATTCTAGCTGTCTGACCATAATCGTCATATTTTTGTGAATATTAGGGTGTGATTTTAAATAAGCTTCAATGTAAGCGCGGAAAGTCCCTATATTTGTCAGACGACGTTGATTTAAAGGGATTGCTTTATCATCAGGTAGGCTAGAATTAAAGACTTGAATCTCAGATATTTTTTGCTCTATATAGGGCTCAAGTAAATTTGCTTTAATGCAGTACGCTATTTCTTCAGATGTTAAAAAATGCACACTGCTAGCATCTAAGCGGACACTACGCTTAATTCGGCGTCCACCAGATTCTGTCATTCCTTTCCAGTTTTTGAAGGAATCAGAAATAAGTGCATAGGTAGGAATAGTGGTTACTGTGTTATCCCAATTACGGACTTTTACCGTAGTTAAACCAATATCAACCACAGCGCCATCAGCACCGTATTTAGGCATTTCTAACCAATCGCCAATGTTAACCATATTGTTGGCTGAAAGTTGTATTCCAGCAACTAACCCCATAATAGGGTCTTTGAACACTAGCATCATGACAGCGGTCATTGCACCAAGACCGCTGAGAATAATCAGAGGCGATTTGCCTATTAATAGCGCAATAATCATGATGCCAATTAGAATTGTGGCAATCAGTTTAAGACTTTGAAATATTCCTCTAAGAGGTAAATGCGCGGTTTTGGCTGCACGTTGGAGTACACCAAGTATAATATCAAGAACGGAGTAAAGGGTAAGTAAGCCAAATAATAGGCACCAAGCCTGTGAGCCGACCTTTAGAACGGCTTGTGTAGTCGAGCCTGAATGTAACCATAGCGTAGCTTGGATATTGACAACAACACCTTGTATAACAAATGCAAAGCGATTAAAAAGATTATGTTGAGTTATTAAATGAATCCAAGTTCCTGCACTTTTTTGCCCGCTTTTTTCGAGTTGAGGAAGTAATATTTTATGCAGAATTAAGTGTAATACGCAGGCGACGATTAGGATTAAACCGAGCACCATAAGTAAAGAGGCGAGGTTAGCGTAATCTTGGTTGAACTGACGTACCCAGTCTAGCAGTTGCTGCTGCATGGTTTCTCCTTCTTGAGGGTGTTAGGAACAATGGTTTATAAAAATATTCGATAGTTTAAAGACCTTATCATATTCACAATGAAAATTCATGGCGAACAATATTAAACTCTGTCTTAATTCTTATTGTTAGTTCTAAGTATTGTGCAGTATATGAATGCAATATTAATGACAATAAAGGTCATTATAAAGGAGCGGGTTCGTTAATTTGACTAGTTATGTAACATTTACATAACATTACATGTGATAAGGATTTTCTGATTGTGAGTCTTCATAACTAAGCATAATGTTCTACAAACTTCCTAATGTTATATTAACTTTGCAGGAATTTATTATGAGCGTATTTAAAAAGCCGACTTATTCTGTTCTTTTGCAGTATATCTTATTACCCGTTATTGCCTGCACTCCATTTCTCGCTAATTCATCTCCTAATGGCAATCAAGGCCAAGGGAATGGTAAAGGAAATCAACAAATTCATGGAAACAAAGGAAATCAGAATAAAGATAAATCGAATAAAGGGAATGGCAATCAACAGCTAAAATATGCCAAAGCAAGTGAATATTACGATAAGAAACGAGGTTCTAATGTTAGTTTTAATGTGAGTTTTGGTAATGTAAGGCCTTTGGCCATTGAATATGGTTTGACGGGCTATCAAGGGTTGCCGCCAGGCATTGCAAAGCAAGTTGGTCGGGGTAAACCGCTTCCTCCAGGTATTGCCAAAAAAGCGTTACCTTCAGCTTTTTTAGCTCAATTACCCGTTTATGTCGGGTATGAATGGAAAATCAGTGGCCAAGATCTTGTCTTGGTTGCGATAGGAACAGCGATAGTCGCAGAAATTATTGAAAATGTTTTCGAATAAAAAAACGACCTTGATTTCAAGGTCGTTGTGCAAAATAAATGCAATTAACGCTAATGATTAGGTAACTAAAAGGTTTGATTGACTAAAAAATGATTAACTCGCTTACATAAAACGTTTAGACAGTAATTCAACAACTTCTTGCACACTGCTGATAAATTTTTTGATGCTGTTCATCGATAACTCCAAATTAAAATGTGATCCAGATCACGTGAGAGCATTTTAGCTATTAACATGTTAATGTCAAGTTAATATTAAAAATAATTTTAAATATTAAATTATTTTTTAAAAGAATGTCTGGCACTTGTTTTTGACTGCAAGTTGTTACCACAAGACATGCAAAAATCCATAAATGGGCACAAAAAGTGTGAAGAATTGAAAGGTAATTTTTATAATATGGTGTATGGTTAATCAGAGGTTAGGTAATGATTTGATTGATAAAGGAATATAACTCATGATTGCTTATGTGAACGGCCAGTTTTTACCTGAAGAAGACGCATCAGTATCTGTTTTTGACCGTGGGTTTCTATTTGCGGATGCAGTATATGAAGTGACAGCAATAATTAACGGTAAGCTCGTTGACTTTGATCGTCATATGGCTCGTTTACAGCGTTCTTGTGCTGAATTACAGTTATCACTACCTTATGATTTAGCAGAATTAAAACAAATTCATCTTCAATTAGTTCAGAAAAATAATATCGAAGAAGGGCTTGTATATCTTCAGTTGACTCGTGGTAATGCACACCAACGCAGTTTTTTATATCCGGATAAACAGACGAAGCCAACATTAGTCTTATTTGCACAAAAGACACAGATTGTTGAAAATGAAAAATCAAAATATGGAATAAAAGTCGTCACTGTAGATGATATTCGTTGGCAGCGTTGTGATATTAAAACAGTTGCTTTATTAGCAGCTTCGATGGCAAAAGAATACGCTAAACAGCAAGGTGCAGACGACGCTATATTTGTTAAAAACGGCTATATTACTGAAGGAAGTTCCAGTAATTGTTTTATTATTAACCAACAAAACCAAATACAAACACGGGGGTTAAATAATGAAATATTGTCAGGTATTACTCGCCAAGCGATATTACAACTTGCTAGAGAACAACAAATAGACATTGTTGAAAAGCCATTTAGTGTTGATGAAATGTTAGAAGCCAAGGAAGTCTTTATTACCTCGGCGACAACATTAGTTTGGCCAGTTATTATGGCGAATAACCAATTCATTGGGGAAGGTAAGCCGGGGAAACTAGCTATCCGGCTACGAGAGATATACTTGCAAAAATTAAAATAATCACATGAGATATCTAAATGTTATTTTAATTGCATAAATTCTTTAACTGAAGAAATGGTTACCATGCCATCCAATGCCTGAATACTTTGCTGGTGGAGTTCTGGCGTTGGAGCGGCACATAAATCCTCAAGTACTGTAACAAAATACCCTAAATCATGAGCCTGTCTAGCAGTGCTTTGAATGGCCTTCACGGTACTAACTCCGCCAATAAACAACTCGGTAATATCATTATCGGTAAGCCATTTATGGAAATGATTTCCTGCAAATGCAGAAACCCCTTTTTTAATCATTACTGGGTCACGAAATGCCACTTCAAGGTCATGAGCCCAATGACACCCAGTGCCACTTAATTTTAAGGCTCCAAGTTTTTTAGCTTGCTGAAACATAGGGGAGCCAGCAGGAACATCGTGATAATTGTCTGAAAACCCAACCTTAACCCAAATCACTGGAATATGATGGTTTCTTGCATATTGTGCCGCTTGATTAGCTTTTTCAACAATTTTTCGTGAGCAAGTTTGCTGGTAACTTGAATTAGATAAGCCATTTTTACCAATTATCTCTTCAATGAGATCAATAATTACTAATGCCTTGGACATTATTGCCTCTTTTAGGTGTAAGTATATTAACGTATAACAGCGTATACTATCTGGAAAAAAGCGTGAATGCTGTTAACTCAATAACATTATTCGATTTAGGGTAAGTCAATAATAAAACCAATACCTTGATTGTCTAATCCATCAGTAACTCTAATTACAGCACCGATTTTATGGGCTAAATTCTGGGCGATTGATAAACCTAAACCGCTTCCGGTTTCCATTGTTCCAGGTACTCGATAAAAGCGAGAAAATATAAGCTGGCGATTGTCTTCTGGAATTCCTCGGCCGTTATCTTGAACAGAAATAGTCCCACCAAATGGGGTAAGGTCTTTTAAAATGACCTTGATTTTCCCTTTTTCAGGGCAATATTTAATCGCATTTTCAAGCAGATTAGTAAAAATATTACTTAATGCGAGTTTATCTGTGAGGATATAAAAAGATTTTGGGCTTTGGAGTTCGACATCAATATCTTTGTTAATGGCGTAAGGTATGTGTGAAGATATTAAATGGCTGATTAATGCAGGCAGGTCAATTTGTTCTTTATTTAACAAGAAATCTTCAGTTTCTAAACGAGCTAGGTCAATTAATTGATGTGATAGAGAGGCCGCACGATTTAAAGTTTCTTGCATATCATTAATAATTTCGCCTTTTTCTTTTGGATTATCAATTTGCATTAACAAATGCAATTGAGCAATAACAGCCGCAATCGGCGTCCGTAATTCATGTGCGGCGTCTGCCATGAAGCGCTTTTCACGTTGATTCGCAGCATCAACACGAGACATAAGGTTATTTATTGCTGCAATAATAGGCCGAATTTCTTTATATTGCTCTTTTGTTTCTATAGGAGTTAAATTACCCGGCTGACGGCTGGAAATGAGTTTTGCTGATTGTCTTAAAGGCCGCAAACTAAAATAAGCGGTAATTAAAATTGCTAGCAACATAATACCTAAAATGAAAGCGAGGGGGATGGCTGTGCCTTCGGCTGGATTACCTAATAAGGATTTACGATCACTATAAGATTCAGCAATGACAACCTCAAAGGTTTTTTGATCATTCCATGCAGAAGTAAAGTGCCAGTCTTTATGTAATGCAGCGAGCTCAGAAACGGATTTAAGCGAAGGAACATGTAATTTGTCACTGTTCCGGTAATAGACATTCCCTTGTTTATCTCTGACAACCATAAAAGGCAGATAACTAATATTATCGCCACTTTCCATTGCGCTAGAATAAAGTTCTTGTAGGTTATCGGCTATTTTATTGAAATATTCAGGTTTATCAGCAACCACATCAAGTGTTTTAGCAAACCCTTGAGTGACGATATTCTGTTGTGCATTTAACTCATCATGAATTGATGGCCAATAAAAAAACTGGAGCCAGCCAACTAATAATAACCAAAGAAAAATAACGGAACTGATTTGTAGCCCGAATGTATAAATAAAAAATGATTTAACTTTCACTTAGTGGCACTTCTTTTTTTAATAAATAACCAATGCCACGGATAGTAATTATACGGTCTTTACCTATCTTTCGGCGTAAATTATGAATATGAACCTCTAAAGAGTTACTTTCTACATCATCCAATCCAAATAGACGCTGCTCTAAATCCGTTTTTCTGACAACATTATCTGCATTTTTTATTAATTCATAGAGTAATAGGTATTCTTTCCCGGATAGCAGTAGCAATTGCTCATTAAGGGTTACTTGATGATTAAGTGGATTTAATTGCAGGTTACCCAATTGCCATATTTCAGATGAAAAACCAGCCATACGGCGACTAACCGCTTTTACTCGAGAAATAAGCTCAGGCATAGCAAATGGTTTTGTTAAAAAGTCATCAGCGCCTGAATCTAAACTAGAAACTAAGTTATCCATTTGATTTCTTGCTGTAAGAATGATGATTGGGATCGTTTCTCCCATATTACGCCAAGCTATGAGCTCGTCATGACCATCGCCATCAGGTAAGCCCAAATCTAAGAGCATTAGGTCAAAATTGCGAGATGCGAGTTGTAATTTTGCATCAGCAAGTAGCCTTACCCAACAAGGATTAAAACCTGCAAGTTCCAGCCCACGACATAGCGCTTTTCCCAATTGAAGATCATCTTCGACTAATAAGATATTCATATTATCACCTCTGCTAACAAGTATAAGCAGTCAATTTAGTACAGACAATAAATTAATACACGATATAAAAAAAATTAATTATTTCTTAAGCTTGATTTAACTGATTTTTAAGGTACAAAACATCTAACTCTTTATTATTGTCGTACTTATTTATAACTGAATAAAGAATACAGAATATGAAGCTATCCTATATAGACTCACTCGGATTTATTTTAATTATTTTAATTGCATTCATGTTTATTGGGGATAATTTCACAAGAACACAAGATAAAACGCTTGTTAACTTTAAGTATACTGAAATAGTGAGATGTCAGGAGGCGAGAAGATGTATTTTAGATAATGAAGTGTCAAAGGAAAAAAATAACAAGTTTGATCTAATGAAAAATATTAAAGAATTTCTTCGAAAAAAAATTATTAAATAAAAGAGCGTAATAACTAATATGAATAAAAAGATAAAAACATTTATACTGGCTACAATAGCTTTACCATACAGCTATGCTTCTGCGAATGAGAGTATAGTTAATCTTGGTGTAGGAGCATCAGTAGCTCCGGTATATGAAGGTTCTAAAAAATATCAAATTGGACCTAGTGTTGAAGCAACATATGCGTATATTAGTGATGATTATGGTATGTTTAGTGTTGGTTTAGAAGGGTTAGCATGGGGGGTTAGCTTAACGGAAAATTTAACATTTTTTAGTTCGTTTGGATATGATTTTGGTCGAGATGAAGAAATTGGATTATTAGGTAACAAAAATAAAGATTTGAAAGGAATGGGGGATTTAGATGGTTCTCCATTGGTTGGTTTTGCTTTATCTTATAATCTTGATAATTATGAATTCTATGTTTCAACAGATATTGCAACAGCAGAAAGGGAATATGGAGGGCGTAAAGTTGGTAGGGCTGTTTCTGTAATATTAGGCGCCAATGCAATGTATGAAATTAATGAAAATTGGTATATTGATTATAATATAGCGACTGTTTGGGCAAATGAGTCATATAACCAAATTTATTTTGGGGTTACTAAACAACAAGCTAAAAAATCCAAATTTGAAGAATATGATGCAGGTGCAGGTTTTAAAGATGTGAATAGCTCACTCATACTGAATTATAAGGTTTATGAAAATATGACATTATATACAGGTGTAGGAGTCTATCATTTAGTAGGTGATGCTGGTAATAGTACGTTAACTGAACGCCAAACAGGGTTTACTGGAATGACAGGAGTTAGTTATACTTTTTAAGCAAAAAATTACTAGCCATATTCGATAATTTAACTCTGTAAATAATTCTGTGTATTTGCCTTTCATTAAATGTGGCCGTCTAGGCGGTCACCGAACTCAATAATAAGACGACTCATTGCCTGTTTCCAGTTTTGAATTGGCATACTCCATTTTTTAGAGGCTGATTCAATCGCTAAATAAATCGCTTTTCGTACAGAACCATCGTTGGGGAAGACCTTACGTTTATTAATGGCATGACGGATAACGTTATTGAGCGACTCAATAATATTGGTTGTATAAATGATTTTGCGGATTTCATCAGGGGAAGCAAAAAACGTATTTAAATTCTCCCAATGCGCGTATCAACTTTTCTTGAACGTAGCAACGATTTCACGAATGGTCATCCCTTTTGCATAGAAGGGTAAATTTGGCTGCCAATTTGAGTGATGTGAGTTTGATTTTTTCTGATCTGCTGAGGTTCAAAACTGCCTTCAAACTCACTATCGGTGAGTAATATTTTAGATGAATAACCGTTGCGTGTATTAGAGCCTGTTTTAGCGCTATTTTTCTCATATCCCAAATGTTCATTTAATTTAGTATTTAATGTCGTTTCAACGGTTAACTTGATTAACATTCGAGTGAATTGATTTAGGTTGGCTTCAGTTTTAATCCCTTTTGCAAAAGGCTTTTAGTTTTTTCTCATCTATAATATTGTCTACTTTGTTGTTAGATTTAACATATCAAAAGTAGACAAATATACAATTTAAATTACAGGCTCATAAGTTTATTCCTTTCTAGAAACGTATTATTCTACTTGTTCTTCTTCTGGGACCCAACCATCATCCATCCAGATCTCTTCCAGTATTTCTTCAATACGCGTTTTATCCTCCGCTATTTTTGTACCTGAGATATTCACGCGTTGTTGTGAACTAAACCCAACCCGCGTTACCATGTCCGGGTATTGGTTTTGAAGTTTGCGTAAAATCTCAGTTTCAAGTGCTTGCAAAACAACTGAGCTCGGTTTTTGTGGAGCATTCTTATCAAATAAAACTTCGATACGTAACATGATAGCCTCTAATAAGAGCTGTGTTTATATACAGTATTTTTAGAACTATTAGGTAAAAAAGTCAATATAGAGGCAAAAATATTTTTATCAGTGAATTAAGTGGAAAACTAATATTTAGACAAAACAGTAGGTTAATATTATTAGTGCTCGATAAGTAATTGTCAGAAAGTTTAAAATAGCTATTCTAAAAAATATATTTTATGAAAGTGAGTAACGATTAAATGTTATATGGTTTAAGAGTTTCAAGTGAAGATCGCCAAACGGTAGCAATGATTAACCAGTTGTATGACACAGCTTTTCCATTATATGAACAAAGAAGCTACCAAGGAAGAGAAGCAATATTAAATCATAGTGATTATTATTTGTTCAGCTTCAAAGGAAATGACATTTTTATTGGTTTTATTGGGTGTTGGAAAATCGAAGATTATTATTACATCGAACATCTTGCTATTTCTCCTGTATTAAGAGGGCAAGGTTATGGGCAAAAGGTATTAAAACAGTTTTGTCATGATGTAGGTAAAGTGATCCTAGAAATTGACCCTATTATTGATGATGTGAGCCAAAAGCGTTGGTCTTTTTATCGACATTGCGGTTTTCAGCAAAACGAATACGCACACGCACATCCAAGTTATTACCCTGGAAATAAGCCACATAAGCTTAGGGTATTAAGTTATCCAGAAGCGATAGCAGAAGAAGTCTATCAGCAATTTAATCACGCCTTACAAACGCTTGTGATGAATAAAGCGCTATTATAGTTCCTTATGTAGATGGTTTTAATCAAGTTTATAGCAATAGATAAGTACCGGGTCATTATCATCTAAATTTTCAATGTAGCCACTAGGAATAAAGCCAGCTTTAATTAAGAAGTGTTGAGTGGCTGTATTCGACTGATTTGTAGAAGTGAAAGTTTTTGGGGGACCCCATTTTACCCACCTAAAATTTAGATACAAAAAAACCAACCGTAACAGGTTGGTTTCTCTATAAAAAGTTGGTCGGCATGATAGGATTTGAACCTACGACCCCCGACACCCCATGACGGTGCGCTACCAAGCTGCGCTACATGCCGAACTTTGATTAATACTACTCAATTTGCTTCTAAAAGCAATAGACTTATGATACGACTGGTTGATATTTAAGCACTAATTTTCATTAAAACGCTTTAATTCAGTAAAGATTTTCAACAACTCAGCCAAATCAGGTTTTTCATTTCGTTCTATGGCACCTTGTTTATCGTAGATATTAAACTGGCCATTTTGATCCATGTAGAGGGTGGCATTATCTGTGGTAATGACAACATCGTCGTTGTCACCCGTGATTACCCATGGGTAAGTACGTTTAACACTAAATAAATCTTCACCTTGGCTGTAATCATCAGGTGGATTACTGACATGTAATAAACGCTGCATCAGTGTTGTCATCACATCTTGATGGCTTGTTAGCTTATCTATCTGCTGTGCAGGTGTGTTTGGCCAATAAATAAACAGTGGTACCTGCATATTATCACGGTTGAAGCGTTTACCATCTAACCATTCGTTTTCTGCTTTTCCTTGGTTATTGTAATTTGCCGTCACAATAACAATGGTATTTTGCAAGCGATTATCACGTTGTAATGCGGCCATTACGCGATTGATTTGTTCATTCGTTTTTGCACTTCCAGGTGTTCCTTTAATATTCAGGAAAGAGAACCAAGGCGAGCCGTTCTTAAGGTTATCTAGCCAGTTATTCCACTGTGTAACGGTTAAGTTGTCATTATCTGCAGTTTTTGCAGGTAATGAGTAATCAGCTAAAATAGCTTGTCTGAATAATGGAGAATTAAAGCCATCTGTTGAGAATAAACCAAACTGATACCCTTGATGTTGTAAGGCTTCAATTAGCGCTGATGGGTGGCGGCCATTGAGAATATTATCGAAATAAGTCGATGAAATACCATAGAATAGGCCAAATAGCGCAGTATCGTTACGTAGCCCAGTCGTGTAGTGATTCGTAAACTGCGTACTGATTTCTTTAAATTCGTTTAACGCCCCCATAGAATCTTGTTGAGATTTATCCCCTAGATCATCAATGACCAACAATAATAAGTTGTAATCAGCGCCTTGGTCATAATAACTTAAAGGTTTCAATGGGTAGTTTAATTTAAGTGCCGTTGGGCTACCTTGTTGGAATACACGATTTTGATGTTCGGTTAAGTCTAATAGACCATACCTATCAAGTAGCTTGCGAGCTGTCATGGGTTGCGACAATGGATAATTGTAGCGTTGCATGGTGATAGGGCGATAAAAATTAGCGTCGGCCCATGCATACATCAGATGTGACATAATAAAAGTCACAATAAAAATAGCCGCCAGAGGTTTGCCGAATGTTTGGCGGTTTAAACTACGTAGTTTTTGCCAACTCCAAGTCGCAAATAACATTTCAACAAGAAAGATAATGGGAATACTGATAAACATCAGTTGCCACTCACGAGCCATTTCCCCCTTAGTTGGGTTGATGACCAAGTCCCAAACTTGCGGTGTTAAATGCAAACCGAATTGACTAAAAACACGGATATCAAAGATTAATAGTGTTATTCCTGCCGTTGCAAGGGCAACACAAAGTAGCCTCAGCAACCGCTGAGACATAACAATAAAGGTCAGTGGAAAAATAATTAGCAAGTAAGTCGCAAAGACCACAAAACTAAAGTGACCTAACCAACTGACGAAAGCATAAATTCGGCCAGTTAAGGTATCTGGCCAATCAAAAATAAACAGATAGCTGCTACTTAACACGAGGCTAAGCAGTATATTGAATAGTGCAAACCAGTGCCCCCAACCAATCATGTTAGAGACTTTGTCACGGTAGCGCAGGTGGGTGACCATACTGTTTATTTCATTAATCAATTAGTGTGATTGATCTTCTTTAACAGAAGAAAGTAATGCATTTGCGAATGATTCTGCAATCATTTTACGTTGCGCAGGCGCAACCGACGTATTCAGCAGATTCGTTACCATATTACCTAACACCATGAGGGAAAGGTCAACAGGGGTGTGATTTTTTTCTAACACACTCACGAGGTCAGAAAGTAAACCTTCAACTTTTTCATCACTATAGCGAGATGATTGTGGCATAAATTGAGACATCCTAAATTAATGAAAGCTACATATCATAGCGTATCACAGTTGGTTTTTCTTCTTTCTTCGCAACAAATTTTTGTTTAAATGGGAATAATGTTAATTCAGATTCGTAAAGTGCGTATTAGTTCAGCGTAATCAGGCTAAAAATAGAACAAATGATGGTTTCTGTTGCAGATGAATAATATCAATGTTTGAATACGCGCAACATTATTTTCGCTATAACGAAGGAGCCAACAATGAGTCTGGAAATTAACCAGATAGCTTTACACCAGCTAATTAAAAGAGATGAGCAGACCCTAGAGGTGATGTTGCGGGATTCTTTATTGACAGCAGATGGTGTCGTACAAGACATGATGGCAGAATTACACCGCGTCTATAGTGCTAAAAGTAAAGCATTTGGTGAATTTAACGAAGAAAGTGAACTTGCTGATGCGTTAAAGTTATTGCGTAAGGGCGAAGAAGAATTTTTAGGTTTCAGCCGTGCGATGACGGTTCGCTTGAAAGATGAATTAGCCAAATATCCTTTTGCGGAAGGGGGCGTGGTTCTCTTTTGTCAATACCGTTACCTCGCGGTCGAATACTTATTAATTGCGGTGCTCAATAGTTGTGACAGCATGTTTGTCACAGAATCATTGGATTTAGGCACGACACATTATTTAGATATTCCTCATGCAGATATTGTCGCACGTATTGATTTAACCGAATGGGAAACCAATCCTGAGTCAAAACGCTATTTAACTTTCTTAAAAGGTAGAGTAGGGCGGAAAGTTTCTGATTTCTTTATGGATTTTCTGGCTGCATCTGAAGGGTTAAACGCAAAAGTTCAGAATAAAGGCTTGGTTCAGGCACTTGATGATTTTTGTGACAATGCACAAATGGACAAAAATACGCGCCAAGCTTATCGCCAGCAAGTACATAGTTATTGCACAGAACAATTACAGTCTGGAGAGGAAATAGAGCTACAGGCGTTGGCAAAAGAGCTGCCAATGGTTGAAGAACAAAGCTTTGACGATTTCGCTCGCCAAAATGATTATCAACTCGAAGAAAGTTTCCCTGCCGATAGAGGAACGTTAAAGCAATTAACGAAGTTTTCGGGGAGTGGTGGCGGGATCACGATTAGCTTTGATGCGATGCTCATGGGGGAGCGTATCTTTTGGGACCCTGTCACTGATACGTTAACCATTCGTGGCACACCACCTAATTTGCGTGATCAATTACAACGCCGTGGTACTAAATAGGTTGTGGTGTTGAAGAGGTAGAAATAAATAACGCCGCAATTGCGGCGTTATTTACTCGGCGTCCCGAAAATTTCTAAAGCTCGGCTGTGGGCTTTAATTAAGCGCGCAGGAAGTCAATGTGCGTCACTTTTGGCTTAAATGGGTGACGTTGAACAGCCTGAACTTTTACTTTTGTTTCTTTACCATCGATAACCAGATTCAGAACTTCGTAAAATTCTGCTTTGCTTTCTTGGTTGATGATTTCATCGTGGTTAAGAGTTACAGAGATAGCTTCTTGGTTGCCACCGTAAACGATAGCTGGAAGCTGGTTATCTCTGCGCAGGCGGCGGCTCGCACCCTTACCCTGCTCTTTACGTTCAATTGCATTGATAGTTAACATTACTATTTCTCTATAAAAAGAAAATATAAATTCCTGCTACAGGCGACCCAGCAGCAGGTTCGAGATTTGGCCTAGGATAATCTATTCATAGAACAAGATATCGGAAGGCGGGCGGCATTTTAACGAAAAATCGGCCATCCAGCAATCATTATGATCATTTTCACGTTATGACAGGGGAGCAGCAACGCGAAAACGCCCTTGATAATCGAAGATTTTCTCTCGAATTTCCCAAAAGCGTTCTTTTTTGCGCGCGACAATAAATTGGGGATATCGTAATAAAGATTGTTGCACTAATATATCATTTGCATTATTCCACTTAAACGGAACACCTGGGGCACGCTGATGCTCACGTAAAAAACGATATTCGAACACGCGTTTTTGTGCGGGTGTGGCTAGGCGAAAACGTTCTGAAACACAGGTTCCATCTTCATCATAATAATTGATTTTAATCCATTCACCTTTGTTATCACTCCCTGTAATGAATTGCATACCACCACAACGAATAATTAACGCATCTTTGAGTTTTAAGGCGGCTTTTAGCATATCGTCAGGGTCGGTAAGCACTTCTTGGCATTTTTGACAGCGACGAGCCGCTATATCATTTTCTGCACCACAGTGTGGACATTGTTTAAACCGAAAACGAAATTCACATTGTTTTTTCTGCTTATTTTCATCTTCTTCCCAGCCTTGGCAGCGCCGGCCGTAATGTTCAATAATTTGCCCATCAGAGGTACATTTTCCCCAAAAAATATTCGCAAATTGGCATAATGGGCAAAAAACTTGCACAGGCACACTGGTTGAATTTGGTTGACTTGACCCCACTTCAGGCCGAAATAAATCGTGTGGATTACCTGCGTAATCTAAGATTAAACAGCGTGTTTTTCCCTCATAAAGGCGTAATCCTCGGCCAACAATTTGTTGGTATAAGCTGACTGACTCTGTTGGCCGCAAAATAGCAATCACATCGACATGAGGCGCATCAAACCCTGTTGTTAATACTGAAACGTTAACGAGATAATGTAATTCTTTATTTTTAAATTGCTTAATAATTGCTTGCCTATCAATTGCTGGGGTTTCAGCCGTCACTAATGCCGCACTATTCTTCGGTAGATAACTCAGAATTTCTTTGGCATGCTCGACCGTCGCAGCAAAGATCATGCAGCCTTGTAACGGTGTTGCATATTCAATAACTTGCTCAATAATTTTAGGCGTAATGCGTTGTTGTTTTTTTAATGACAAATTAAGTTCTTGTTCGTTAAAAATACCCGATGATGTTAGTGAAACTTGGCTAAAATCATATTGTAAAACAGGCATGTCTAAGCGTTCAGGTGGAACTAAGAATTTGTTTTTAATCATATAGTGTAGGGGGAGTTCATAAATACACTCTCGGAAAAAACAATTTTCATCACCACGTACCATGCCATGGTAATGGTATTGGTAAATCCAGCCACTGTTGAGGCGGTAAGGGGTGGCTGTTAATCCTAAAATACGTAATGAAGGGTTATTAGCTTGTAAAACTTGAATAATTTGTTGATATTGGCTTTTATCATTCAAACTTATGCGATGGCACTCATCAATAATCACTAGGGAAAAATGTGCATCAAATGCTTTTAGATTGCGAGCAACGGATTGCACACTGCCGAAAACGACTTTGCTTTGAGACTCTTTGCGATTCAGTCCCGCGGCAAAAATATCAGCTTGCAGGCCATATGCGAGGTACTTAGCATGGTTCTGTTCAACTAACTCTTTCACATGAGCTAATACCAGCACTCGTCCTCGAGCGAGCCGAGCCAATTCGGCAATCACTAAGCTTTTACCTGCGCCAGTAGGCAAGACAATCACAGCCGGGTGAGTCTGCTTACGGAAATAACTCACTGTCGCATCGACAGCTTCTTGTTGATAAGGGCGTAAAATAAAAGGCATATTATTCAGTATTATGTAATTAAATCAGGTGAATGACGTTAAATTTAATTTAAAACGATGAGTCTGTCTAAAGATGTCAGCTGCTTAGGTGAAGCTATCACTTCACAGGGGTTATTGTTATAATGAATAATGTGATAACAATCACAACACCCTTTCACTCTATATTCTGACAGTTGAGCGTTATTGTACGCTTCGCTGGCATTCCATCAAGTTAAGAGAATCTATGCGACTGGATAAATTTTTGTCCCAGCAATTAGGGATAAGCCGAAGTTTGGTAGCGCGAGAATTGCGCGCAGGGCTTGTAACGGTTGATGATGAAATCGTTAAGTCAGGGGCCTTTCAAGTTACGATTGATCATGAAGTCGCTTATGATGGTAATGTCCTCGTGCAAGTTACTGGGCCGCGTTATTTTATGTTACATAAGCCACAAGGCTATATTTGCTCAACAGATGACCCAACACATCCAACAATTCTTTTTTTTATTGATGAGCCTCTCGCACAAAAACTGCATTCAGCAGGACGTTTAGATATCGACACAACGGGTCTTGTCTTATTAACTGATGATGGTCAGTGGTCACATCGCATCACTTCACCGAAGCATCATTGTGAAAAAACATACCGAGTTCAATTGAGTGACGATATCGCCAATGATGTTGCCGAACAGTTTGCTCAGGGGGTCATGCTTAACGGCGAAAAACACCCAACTAAACCGGCGAAACTGGAAATTATTAGCCCTAGAGATGTCCGATTGACGATTAGTGAAGGGCGCTATCATCAAGTAAAACGCATGTTTGCTGCGGTAGGGAACCATGTTTGTGGGCTGCATCGTGAACGCGTTGGCGAAATTTGGCTAGATGAGACACTTGAACCAGGAGAATACCGCCCACTGACGGAAGAAGAGATCAATAGTATTAATGTACCACGTAAAAAAACAGCAGGAGTTTAAAGAGTGCAACAGCAGCGTTCATCCTATTTGGGGCTGATATTAATTCTAGGTTTATTATCGATGTTAATGCCATTGGCTATCGATATGTACCTACCAAGCTTTCCGACGATGATGCATTATTTTAATGTAGATGAAGGGCGCATTCAGATGACGCTCAATAGCTACATTTTTGGTTTTGCTATAGGGCAATTATTCTATGGTCCGATGGCAGATAGCATTGGGCGTAAACCTGTTATTTTAGGTGGGGTCGTCGTTTTTGCCATCGCATCAGCAGCCTGTGCTATTACGGAATCGATTGATTCACTGATTTGGTTACGTTTCTTACATGGTTTTGCTGCTGCCGCTGCAAGTGTTGTGATTAACGCACTTATGCGGGATATGTTTACTCGTGATGAATTTTCAAGAAGTATGTCTTTTGTTGTCTTAGTGATGACAATCGCACCGTTGTTAGCCCCTATTTTAGGGGGGGAGCTAATGCGCTGGTTCTCATGGCATGCAATTTTTTGGAGCATCGCCATTGCCGCGGTTATCGCTGTCGTTTTAGTGAGCTGTTTTGTGCGAGAAACATTACCCGTAGCTAAAAGGCAGAAGTTTCATATTGGTACAACATTAAGGCAGTTTGCTACTTTATTTAGGGCAAGACAGGTACTGTTCTACATATTAGCGAGTTCATTTTCCTTTGCAGGGATGTTTTCGTTCTTAAATGCAGGCGCTTTTGTGTATATCGATTTAAATGGGGTATCTCCACAGAATTTCGGCTACTATTTTGGTATCAATATCATCTTCCTATTTATTATGACGACAATAAATAGCCGCTATGTTAGGCATTTTGGTGCCGAAAAAATGCTTTATTTTGGTATTATTATTCAATTTGTAATGGGGGTGTGGTTGCTAGCGACAACAGCCTTTGCGCTAGATTTTTGGACACTGGTAATCGGCGTTGCCATTTATGTTAGTGGTATAGCGATGATCACGTCGAATGCAATGGCAGTGATCTTGGATAATTATCCACATATTGCAGGAACCGTTTCTTCATTGGCAGGAACAATAAGGTTTTCAATTGGCGCACTCGTTGGAACTTTGTTATCACTAATACCTGCTCAGAGCGCATGGCCAATGGTCGGCTCAATGGTTGCTTGCGTGGCGCTCTCGATGTTATTTGTTTTACTAGCCAAAAAAACAAAATAAATCATATGTTTTTAAGTTTCATGGATGAAACTGAGAACACTCAATTCTCTTCTTCATTATTTATAACGGACTAATCAAAGTTTGTTCTAGTTACTTTCCCATATAATTCATTTATCTATTAGAGATAAAAGTGATTACTCGATAAAATCGAGTGATAACGCAGTGGTATTAATAATCTTTAGTGAAAAATGATCTAAATCAATTATCATTACAGCTGAATTTGTTAAATTTATGTTTTGTGATTTGATATGCATTGCAACATTATTCATTAATAAAAATTTGGATTTACTTCAAAAATAAACTGTTTTTTACTATTTTCTTTTCACAAATGTAAAAAAAAGTTAAGTGTTTTATGCAAGATGTTAGGATGTAGCGATCAAAATTAGTTTATATTTTAAGATATTTGCTATTAAAATGAATATGCAATGATTTATGTCACAAAAATTTAACGACATTTTGTTTTTTTAATGTTATATTTATGATTCGTTATTTAACATTAATGTCACTTTTTAGATAACTAAAAGTTCGGTTTGAACGATGAATGATTGGCTTAAGCCCGTGTTAGGTCAAGTAAGAAAGTAAATATCAATACTTGGCAAAATACTAAAATGTTTCAATAGGATATGTTTGTGGAAAAATTAGGTCTTTCGGTGGTGCACAGGCTACCGCAAAGCTACCGCTGGTTATCAGGCAAAAAAGGTACCGATGTTGAAGTTGTGCCTATGAATGATGTCGATAGCGATAAGCTTGTGGGGCTGAAACTGCTTAGCCATGACTGTGCGACAGACTGTATTGCAATGCAGCAATTGTCTGAATCATTATCAGACATGCAGATTGCTAATGCGATCTTAGAGTGGCAGAAAGAAATTTGCCTATTTATTCATGCTAATGATGAGTTAGCCGCTATGTGCCGTTTAAAAGCTTCAGGTGTTGCTATAGCAGAACTTTCTTCTGGTTTTTATAGTGCTTAGCTTTGAGTATGTTTTAATCTTTGTTTAGTAATGATGGCTCGACTGTTTATTACTGTTTTTGCTTACTGATTTTATTTGGCTCTATATTTAAAACTGTTTTTTTGGATGAGTATCATCATGAGGTGGAATTTGGTGACTGAGTTATTTTTGATTTAAAATCGGATGACTACCACTAAATTTAGTCAGTAAAGATTTCCAATAAAAAAGCTTCCATCAAATGGAAGCTTTTTTATTGGAAAGGGGATATAGGGTACTACAAAAATTTATGAACCGTTGATAATGCGTCTACTTGCGTAATATCTTTTGCTCCAGTAAGAGTTAGTCATTTCAGAAACGATAACACCACTACTGGTTGATGCATGGACAAATTTTTGGTCACCAATATAAATGCCAACATGCTTCATAGTACGGCCTGTTTTAAATAAAACAATATCACCGACTTTTAGATTATTACGTTTTACGCTTTTGCCGGAGGATTCTTGTTCAGAGGTCGTACGAGGGAGTTCAACACCAAATTGTTCAAGAAATGTTCTCTGTACGAAACTTGAGCAATCAACACCTTTCTTTGTTGTGCCGCCAAGACGATAAGCTACGCCTTTCCAGCTTGCGTATTGATCCATTATTTTAGATTTAGTGTCAACACTTTGTACTAACTCTTCGAATTCATCTTGAGATGCCATCGTCAATGAGTCACCCGCAGAACCATTTAGCATACGAGTATCTGATTTAGCAGTATATTGTGTGTTTTTAGCTGACTTTGGGTTGGTACATGCTGTGAGCGTTACGGCGATTGCAATTGCCGGAACAATGCGCCAAGCATAGCGCTTAAGTTTTTCAGAGGTTAGCATTCTTATATATATCCCTTACCATTTTTCTTTTTAGTACTTTATTGTGTAAAAAGACACAAAAAAACTAAACTTATCCCTGTGAAAAACGCATTATAGATGGCAAAACTGTGTTTTTCGCAGAAAGTGTTTATCGTAGTACCACTAAACTTCGAGTGTACTAGTCATATTTAGTGACTTATTGAGTATAGGAGATATATCAATATTTACTAAATTTACTAAGACATTCTTTACATTTTTTTGTTTAGAAGATTCAGCATCGTAGTAGTACCAAATCAAACCTTTAAGAGCATACATAAACAAAAGCAAAATGGCGAGTTAATAGGGGTGAAATTTACAAAACATTAGATAAAAGTGCCTATTTGCCATTGGTTTATGTGACAATTGTCTACAATGAAGGATATTACTTATAAAGATGGTATTTTTAACTAGTAAAATATGAACTAAATCACACTTTTCTATGTGTTATTTCAGTGAATTTGCATAATTAAGGAGCTTTCAAACTAGAAGTGTAAAGAAGTTTAAGTTTTTATTTAGAGGGAGTGTGTTTGTACTCAAATAAACAGCTTAATTTTTGTTAAGAAAGTCCATTAGAATAAAAAACGCTCAGAAAATAATTTAAAAAATAAAAGTACTGTATGTACATCAGTATTTTTTGGTTGTATTTATTAGCAATTCTCCACAATATTAATATCGACTAGTGAGTAGCATTCTACCATAACCATTCATAACCAATGTATTGTTAGAGCAACTCTAATAATACGTCAATATAACTAGATATTTAATGGTGACAGCAAAATAGGGGGCGAGGAATGTGTCTATATCTTAAGATTATAGTCACGATAAAGTCGTTGTTCGAAATCAGCAAACCGGCGATTTAGGGTGGAACGAGCAATTCTAGTTGAGAAATAATCAATGGGGATTAGGTTAGATGAGCCAAGGTTATCTATAATAATAAATTGACCATAAGGTTTATAGCCTAGTTGATAAACGATGTTATAAGTTTTGAGCGCCATCGTGGTAATAGCCTCTTTGTATATGTTCTTTTTAAATTGCTCATAAGCAATTTTCATGTTTCTTTTATGTTTCAAAAAAACTTGTTTATTTTTTAGATAATAATCTAAAGTATTTGAAACATTTTCTGTCTTATCTTTGATTAATTGGAATACGTACCCTAGCCCCCGATCAGTTTGCTGGGTGCCATAGTAATGAGAAATCGTTTTTACGGTAAGATTCCTTTTATACAAGCGTTTATAATAGCGAACCTTTCTTAATGTTTCTTTATCATCTCGCCCACTTAAATGAACTTTTACACATAGATGATTATACTCAGGATGCTGATAACAAGCACGTTGCCTGCCTGATGCGATCAAGTTTTCAGAAGGTAATAAAATTTTTTTATCTAAGTTCATATTCATGATAATAAACACTTTTTTTAACAAGTTTAAGGTGTTTGATATATAGATATACCTAAAATGGCATAGCGACGATTTTTATAAATTAATTGACCAATGCTAATAGATTATATTTATAAAGTGTTGCATTTTGTGTGGTTAATTAAGTGTGAGGCAAGTCATATATTTTGTTTTGATAAATAATAAAACAAAAAATAAAAAACTACGGCTATAAATGAAATTATTAATATCCCTTTGGAATTAGTATGTCGTCCTCAGGCAATTCAGCCAAATAAATACTTTAACTGTAAATAAATTACAGGAAGTGACGATAACATAATTTTAAACGGGAATTTCGTTATGAATAGCTCAGTAAAAAAAATGGTAATGGCTTTTTTAGCAGTAACAGCATTGAACTCAAGCTTTTCAGTATTTGCATCTGAAAACAGTGAGGTAAAACGCAGCAATACAGGCGTTATTCGATTTACTGGAGCTATTGTAGCAGCGCCTTGTATTGTCGAAGCCAATGCGAATAAAGTAGAAACCAAATGCTGGAATGATAGTGGTAAATTGGAAACCGCATCTGCAGATATTCGTAAACTAAAGAATCAAGAAATGTTGCTTCCGAATCAAAAAGGTACTCAACAATTCAACTGGATTAATAAAGATAAAACCCTAGGTATTTACACAATAAAATACGATTAATTTTGAGACGAACACAAATTGAATATAGCAAACTAAGATGAGAAGGTATGCAATGTTTAATTTTAATGACATATGCCTATGAACAATAAATTCATAGGCATATAAAGGCTTATTTCTTTCAAATCAAAAGCAGAAATTAATCACAACGGCCCATATAACGACGCTCAGCGATATGAATACGAATTTTTTCACCGGTTGTTAAATATTCAGGAACTTGAACTGTTAACCCTGTAGCCATCGTTGCAGGCTTAGTTCGTGCGCTAGCCGAAGCCCCTTTAATTGCTGGGGTTGTCTCAATAATGACCATATCAACCGTTTGTGGTAACTCTAAAGCAAGAACTTGCCCATCCATTGTTAACACTTGCATTCCTGGTAACCCTTCTTCAGGAATGAAAAGTAATTCTTCTTCAATATCGGCTTTTTTGAAAAGGTAGGGAGTATAGTCTTCATTGTCCATAAAGACATATTCATCACCATCAATATAAGAAAAGCTCACTCCACGACGGGTTAGGGAAATTGTTTCTAAAATATCATCGCCTTTGAAACGCTCTTCAACTTTCTGGCCCGTTTTGATATCAGTAAAGCGCATTTTATATAATGTACTCGCTCCACGAGCACTAGGTGCTTGAATATCAATGTCTTTTACAAGTAATAATTTGCCATTGTAGTTTATTGCAAAACCACGTTTGATTTCATTGGCCTTGGCCATAAATAACCTTCTTTGGGGTTGTCAAAAAGAGTGCGACAAAATTACTCGCAGATAAGGAATTAGGCAAGATGCTAAAGTCAATTTTCGGTGAAAAATTTTTGGAAAATACAATTTTAGATAATACAGTTCTTGGATAAGGCAATAAGTATGAATATAACCCGTGGGCTATATTCATACTGAAATGATTAGTAGATAGGAAGTAAGCCAGACAATGACAATAAATGAGCCACCGCATTAACTAAACCAAAAAGGATCACGAAGCCAATGATAAAGCTTCCTCCTGGTGCTCTATAGCTGTTATTTGGATAACGTTTACGACTGGCTCTTGCCATCAAGGCAGGGACAATAACAGCCCAAATAGTGGCAGCCAACCCGGCAAAACCAATCGCATAAATAAACCCATTAGGGAAAATTAAAGCGAGAATTGTTGGTGGTAAAAATGTGACTGCGACAGATTTAAGACGGCCAAACTTATTATCTTCAAATTTGAAAAAGTCAGCAATAAAATCAAATAACCCTAAAGACACGCCTAAGAAAGAGCTAGCTAGAGCCATGTACGAAAACAGGTTCAAAAATTGAGAGATAAAACTACTTTGGGTGGAAATATTCATTTGAGCCAGTAATGCATCAATATTATTGCCGTTTTCTCTGATCTCAATAAATGACGTTCTTGGAATATTTCCTTGAATAGCGTACTGCCATAAAATATAGATAACAACAGTGATTGTGGCACCATAGACGAGGCTCTTAACAACACTACGGCTATCTTTATTATAATATTTTACTAATCCAGGGACATTACCATGATAACCAAAAGAGGTTAATAAATAAGGTAATGCGGCTAAGGCATAGGGGAGGTATTGGCTTTCGCTTTGCTCAGTTTGGTTAAATAAAATCGCGGGCGATGCAGTGGAAACCATCCCACCGATTGACATGATAAAGGTGATTACCATCCCGCCAATTAAAATGGTGCTTAACCTGTCGACAGCACGTGTAGAAAGCCATACAAAAAAAGCAACAATGAAAGCAAAAACAAAGCCTGCACCCGCTTGTGGTATCTGTATTTTTTCTGACAGGTTTGCTGCGATGATAGAGCTGCCCGCAGAAATATAGGCATAAGTGAGTATATAAAGCACAAAAGTAACGGATAAGCCGTTAATTGAATTCCAAGTTGAACCTAATAAATCCTTTACCATTGTATGGAAACTAGCACCCGCAGGGTAATTCATATTAGCTTCTAAAATCATTAACCCAGAAAGTAACATGCAAATAAAGGTATAAATTAACAGTATGACAGAGCCTGTGAACCATACGCCGGAAGTCACCATAGGAATTGAAAACATACCCGCACCCACCGCAGTACCGGCAATGATCATCGCACCTCCTAATATAGAAGGATTTTTTTGTTGTGTTGTTCCATCAATAGCCATGGTGGCTCCTAAATATATCGTTTCACTGTACTAGCTAAATGATACGGCAAGAGTGCAGTATTGTAAATATAGTAAATGGAATAAAATAGGGAAAAATGAGTAATTAGAAAGGGATGGATGATAAACGTACAAAAAGAGGATGTTGTACGTTTACACTTGATTAGGCTTTGTGGTGATAGAAACGTTGTGTAAGCCAGAGGTCAACAGCATTGCGGCTAGCTTCAAAATGAGGCTCTGGGAGCTTATCAGGTGAAACCCACATTAAGTTTTCACATTTATCTGCTTCCATAATTCGAGGCTCAACATCACCGCTATATTCAACATGCATACAAATAGAAACCGTATGTTTACCTTCTTGTTGATAAGTTTGTAAATTATTGCTGATGCCAAAAACGGTGGGGGCTTGGATATCAATACCAATTTCTTCTTTTATTTCGCGAATGGCACAATTTTCAAAAGACTCACCTGGGTCAACGTGACCTCCGAAAATAGACCAATAGGGCGCATGTTTACTGCTGCGTTTACCCATTAAAATTTGCCCATGTTTGTTCGTGATTAGAACACCGACACCCACGACGACGTTGGTAGGCTCAGACATATCTTCTCCTTATTGTTTTCTTTTTTAGCGCGCTGATCCTGACATAATCGTGTAGAAAAACAAGCAGGAAAAAGTACAAATATCACTGAAAACAATATGCTTTAATGTTATAACTATAATTAAATTTAAAGACACGATAATCATGATAAGGGAGATTAGTGGTTATGACTCGCCGGGTTGCTACAATTACATTAAATCCTGCTTACGACCTTGTGGGCTTATGCTCTACTATCGAAGTTGGTGAAGTCAATTTAGTCAAAACCGCTAGCCTCAATGCGGGTGGTAAAGGTGTCAATGTCGCAAAAGTGCTCCGCGACTTAGGTATTGATATCACCGTTAGTGGTTTTATGGGAAAGGATAACCAAGAAGAATTCCAACATTTTTTCAGTGAAAATGGTATGGCTAATCGCTTTAGTATGGTGCCAGGGCGTACACGAATTAACGTGAAACTCACTGAAAATAACGGGGAATCGACTGATTTCAATTTTTCAGGTTTTGAAGTTAGTAAAGAAGATTGGAACCGTTTCTCGACAGAGTCGCTCAACTGGTTAGGCCATTTCGATATGGTTGTGGTGAGCGGAAGTTTACCGAGTGGTATTGACCCAGAAGAATTTACTCGCTGGATGACTCGCCTTCGCCAATTATGCCCATGTATTATTTTCGATAGTAGCCGAGAAGCCTTAAAGGCAGGTTTGAAAGCGTCACCATGGCTAGTAAAACCTAATCGTCATGAATTAGAAAGTTGGGTTGGCCGAAAACTGCCAGATTTACAAGATGTTGTAGCCGCAGCGCATGAGTTAAGAGACAAAGGAATTTCTCATGTTGTTATTTCATTAGGGGAAGAAGGGGCTTTGTGGGTTAATGCTTCGGGTTCTTGGCTGGCGAAACCGCCACATTGTGAAGTGATAAGCACGGTTGGGGCTGGTGACTCGATGGTAGCAGGGCTAGCTTATGGGTTACTCAATGGAGAGTCCAGCGAGCATACGTTACGTATGGCGACCGCAATTTCTGCACTATCCGTTTCTCAGCCAGATGTCGGTTTAAAAAATAGAAACAAATTAGCGGATATGATGGCTAAAATTGAAATGAAATCGTTATAGTGCGTTAGTTTCAACCAAAACCCCTACATGATAAATGCAGGGGTTTTTGGTTATTAGAAAGCAAATAATTAGCTATTTTGTTGTGCTTTGAGCCATGCAATTTCTTGCGGCCAAATATCGGGGTTAACGGTTTCTAAAATCAATGGGATACCATCAAAGCGGTTATCTTGCATAATGTAAGTAAATGGCGCAAAGCCTATGTTTCCTTCACCTAAACTATGGTGGCGGTCAACGCGGCTGGCAAATTCACTTTTAGCATCATTTAGGTGCATTCCTTTTAGAAATTCAAACCCGACAATCTCTGCAAATTGGCCGAATGTTTTGTCACAATCTTCGGCCGTGCGTAGGTCATAACCTGCGGCAAATGCGTGGCAAGTATCAATACAAACGCCTACACGGCTTTTATCTTTCACCCGTTCAATAATTTTTGCAAGATGCGTAAAGTCAAAGCCTAAGTTAGTGCCTTGTCCCGCCGTGTTTTCAATTACAGCGGTCACGCCTTCGGTCTCAGCAAGGGCAATATTAATAGATTCAGCAATTCGAGCTAAACAATCGTCAATTTCAATTTTCTTTAAATGACTACCTGGGTGAAAGTTAAGTAAATCAATACCTAATTGTTCGCAGCGTTGCATCTCATCGATAAAAGCGACACGAGATTTCTCTAAAGCTTCAAATTCGGGGTGACCTAGATTGATCAAATAGCTGTCATGAGGAAGGATTTGATGCTTGCCGTACCCATATTTCTTGCAGTTATCTTTAAATTTTTTAATAACGTCTTCGCTTAACGGTGCGGCTTTCCATTGGCGCTGATTTTTTGTGAATAATGCAAAAGCGGTTGCATTGATTTCATGTGCGCGAATAACGGCTTGGTCAACGCCACCTGAGGCGCTGACATGTGCTCCAATATATTTCATTTTTGACTCCTTTTTATTGGAGTATGCCATTAATAAGTGAATAAATGAAATCAACAAAAAAGCCACCAGTTAAGGTGGCTAAAAACGAGGAAAATGTAGATTAAAAAATGTTTTGAATCAGTAGGTTAATTAATAGCCCGCCAACTATCAACCAAACAAACAGTATCAGCGCCATTAACAAGGGTTTAATACCCGCTTGGCGAATAGCACTCACATGGGTCGTTAGCCCTAAAGCCACCATTGCCATTGCGAGTAAAATTGTATCTAACGCAATGATTTGTTGCACTAATACTTGAGGCAGTAGGTTGAGTGAGTTAAAACCTGCAACAACAATAAAGAATACAGCGAACCAAGGAATAGTAATTTTGCTTTTTGGGCTATTGGTTGTTTGGTTAGCCGCTGTTTTACGGCTTAAGAAAGCCGATAAGATAATGAGAAAAGGCGCAAGCATCATGACACGGATCATTTTGGCAATAACAGAGGCATTTTCTGCATCTGTACCAATTGTATGGCCTGCTGCAACAACCTGTGCAACTTCATGTACTGTTGAACCAATGTAAATTCCAAAGGTTTCTTCTGTTGCCGGAAACCAACCAAAGTGTGCGTTTAATTGGTAAATCCAAGGGTAAACAAAGATACAAATCGTACCAAAGATAACAACGGTTGAAACGGCAACCGCGACTTTACTTGCGGATGCTTTAACGACAGGCTCAGTTGCCATGACCGCGGCTGCGCCACAGATACTACTGCCAGCACCAATTAATAGTGTTGTTTCTTCATCAAGACCGAACACTTTTTTACCTAGCCAATACGCTAGTAAGAATGTTGATGTTAATGTTAAAGCATCGATAATGACACCAGTGGCTCCGACGTCTGTGATTTGCTGGAAAGTAAGGCGAAAACCATACAAGATAATACCAGCGCGTAGGAAATAGTGTTTGGCAAATTTAATGCCTGCATCACAAGATTGACTGGCTACGGGATAAAAAGTATTCCCTACAATAATTCCTAATAATATTGCGAGGGTTAATGCACCTAAACCGATATCCATAAACCAGGGTTGGTCACCGAGGTAAATTGCAATAGCAGTTAGGAGCCCAGCTAAAATAATACCTGGTATGAGTTTTAATATAGGGTTCTGACTGTTCTGCTCAAGGGTGTTGGTGTCACTTTTATTCATGATGATGCTCTTTATTACCGCTTATAAGATTTAGTAATAAGGATATAACAAAAGTAATAATAATTTAAATTGATTATCTTTATATAATCTACCACCAAAATAGATTATAAGTTTCTTCTGGAATATTGCGAATAAATCGTTAATATTAACATTATTATTACAAATACTAAAAATCACGTTGGGGCTTACCTTTATGCGAATTACACTTAGGCAACTTGAGGTTTTTACGGAAGTATTAAAAAGTGGCTCCACGACGCAGGCATCTCAGTTATTAGCGCTTTCACAATCAGCTGTCAGCGCATCCCTAACGGATTTAGAAGGCCAATTAGGCGTTCAATTATTTGACCGTGTGGGTAAACGACTTGTTACAAATGAGCACGGAAGGCTGCTTTATCCCAAAGCGTTAGCATTATTAGAGCAAGGGTTAGAGGTCGAGCAATTATTTAAAAAAGAGATGGGGGCTGTGCGTCTTGCTGCCAGTACGACGATTGGTAATTATATTTTGCCAGAAGTCTTAGCGGGTTATCGTCATGATCACCCGGATATACCTTTAGAGCTTTTTATCAGTAACACAGAAGAAATCATTAAATCCGTTATGGAGTTTCGAGCGGACGTTGGGTTAATTGAAGGTGTTTGCCATAGCCCTGAGTTAATTTCTAAAGCATGGTTAAAAGATGAACTCGTTATTTTTGTTTCACCTCAAAACCCATTAGCGAATAAAAATATCTCTTTAAAAGATTTGCGTGATGCGCCTTGGATTTTGCGTGAAAGGGGGTCAGGTACGCGAGATGTCCTTGACCAACTATTATTTGCACATCTTCCCGGCTTTCATATTTTAATGGAGCTAGGTAATTCAGAAGCGATTAAACATGCAGTGCGTTACGGAATAGGCATAAGCTGTTTATCACGCCGAGTGATCGAAGAGCAATTAGAAAATGGCTCTCTAGTCGAATTAAAAATAGACGAACTTCATTTAGAAAGAACGCTATACTTGATTTATCACCGTCAAAAGCATCTTTCGAACGCGATTACTAACCTGTTGTCTTATTGCAACTAGTAATACTCGCCATATATCGAGCCGCAGCCTTGTTGGCTGCGCTTTTTCGTCTTAGTTAAATACCTCATTCTATTTTTGATATTCTTTCAATAGAAATGGGGGGTATTTGGCAATAACGCGTTTTACTTATAATTTTGTGTGAATTATGAAGGTATCTTATAACAGTGAAGAGTTGCTTAGTTCTCACAGCCTATTTTGCTAGAATCCATGCGATATTAGCTGAATAATAAATTGCAGGGAACAAATGTCAGAACAACATACCAATACTATCTCGCAGGGCGGCCCACAAAGACTACGCCGTGAGTTAAAGGCGCGCCATCTTGCGATGATTGCTATCGGTGGATCTATCGGTACCGGTTTATTCGTTGCATCGGGTGCAACGGTTGCACAAGCAGGTCCCGGTGGAGCACTCCTTTCTTATGCTATCATTGGCTTAATGGTCTATTTTTTGATGACCAGTTTGGGCGAGTTAGCTGCTTATATGCCTGTTTCGGGCTCATTTGCAACTTATGGTGCAAAATATGTCGATGAAGGCTTTGGTTTCGCACTTGGGTGGAACTACTGGTACAACTGGGCCGTGACCATTGCGGTTGACTTAGTTGCCGCTCAATTGGTGATGACCTACTGGTTCCCAGATACGCCCGGTTGGATTTGGAGCGCAATCTTCCTCGCCATTATTTTCTTACTGAATTTCATCTCGGTTAAAGGGTTTGGTGAGGCTGAATACTGGTTCTCATTAATAAAAGTCACCACGGTCGTCATTTTTATTGTTGTCGGCGTATTAATGATTTTTGGCATCATGAGCGGTGCGGAAAATGCCGGGTGGCATAATTGGGAAATTGGTGATGCACCTTTTGCTGGTGGTTTTTCAGCAATGATTGGCGTGGCAATGATAGTTGGGTTCTCATTCCAAGGAACTGAATTAATCGGTATTGCTGCGGGTGAATCGAAAGACCCCGCTAAAAATATTCCAAAAGCCGTGCGCAAAGTATTTTGGCGTATCTTGTTATTCTATATCTTTGCAATCTTAATTATTAGTTTGATCATTCCTTACACTGATCCAAACTTACTGCGTAATGATGTCAAAGATATTAGTGTAAGCCCATTCACTTTAGTATTTGAAAATGCAGGCTTATTATCTGCGGCAGCAGTCATGAATGCGGTTATTTTAACAGCGGTATTATCGGCAGGTAACTCCGGTATGTACGCATCAACGCGTATGTTGTATACCTTAGCCCGAGAAGGCAAAGCGCCGCGTATTTTCGCCCGTTTATCTAAAGGTGGCGTACCTCGTTATGCTTTGTTAGCAACGACGGTTATTGCGGGCTTATGTTTCTTGAGTTCCATGTTTGGAAACCAGACGGTGTACTTGTGGCTATTAAATACATCGGGAATGACAGGGTTTATTGCTTGGTTAGGTATTGCAATTAGCCATTATCGTTTCCGTAGAGGCTATATTGCACAAGGGAGAGATCTTAATGACTTACCTTATCGTTCAGGTTTTTTCCCAATTGGTCCTATTTTTGCCTTTATTTTGTGTTTAACAATTACATTAGGCCAAAACTACCAAGCCTTTTTAGAAGATAAAATTGATTGGGTAGGGGTTACCGCAACTTATATTGGAATTCCGTTATTTTTAGCAATTTGGTTTGGTTATAAGATAGCGAAGAAAACGACGTTTATCCGTTATAAAGACATGAGCTTTCCAAGTTACCGCGAAAATTTAGATAAATAGTTTTTTTAAATATCTATCATCAATAACAGCACTCTTAATAGGGTGCTGTTTTTTTATATATAGCGCAATAAACCTGCATTTTGGCGGTAAAATAGGCTGAATGTTTAGGTTTACGATGATGGTCACATAATTCTATTGATGAAAGCCATGATTAAACTAATAATCGTATTGATAAGTATTCTTATTTGCTTTATTGTTACCGCATAAAAAAAAGTAAGTCAATGAGGTTAAGAGTGGAGCTTAATACTATGTCGTCGGTAGCCAAGAAGTCTGTAGCTAGGTCGGTAGTAAAAGGAATAAGTTTAGCGTTATTAGCAAGTGCCAGTTTGAGCGCGTGGTCAGCAACAGTGACTGACATGGCGGGAAGAACCGTTGAAGTACCCGATAATGTTAACCGTATTTTACTTGGTGAAGGCCGCCTATTTAGTGCGGTTGCTCTACTTGAAGGCGACAAGCCGATTGAACGTATCGTAGGGTGGCAAGGGGATTTGCGTAAATTAGACCCACAAACTTATGCGGCTTATAAAGCCAAGTTCCCTGCGATTGACAATATCCCATTGATAGGTAATACCAGCGCAGATAGCGTCAGTTCAGAAAAAGTATTAACCCTAAACCCTGATATTGCGATTTTTGGTTTGTCAGGCCATGGGCCGGGAAAAAATAGTGAATTAGTTAACCAGCTTGAGAAAGCCGGCGTACCTGTTGTATTTGTGGATTTCCGTGATAAACCACTGGAAAACACCTTGCCTAGTATGCGTTTACTTGGCAAAGCATTAAATCGTGAACAGGCAGCAAATAAGTATGTCGATTTTTATGAAAGAAACCAAAAATTAGTCACTGATATTACTTCTAAAATACCAGAAGATAAAAAACCAAGTGTTTTTATTGAATTACGTGCAGGAGCATTTGAAGATTGCTGTGGTACCGCGGGCGATGGAAATATGGGGAACTTTATTGATTTAGCTGGTGGTAAAAATATTGCTAAAGGCGTTTTGCCGGGCGCGCTTGGTACGATGAACTTAGAGAAAATCATTGCTGCGGACCCAAATATTTACATTGCATCTGGTGCAAAAGCGCCGGGTAGTAAAGATGCAGGCGTTCAATTAGGCGCACAAAGCACATTAGCTGATGCACAAGAAAGCCTGAAAAAAATTACTGAACGTAAAGGGATTAGCTCGTTATCAGCCATAAAAGATAAGCAAGATTATGCTATCTGGCACAATTACTATAACTCTCCATACAATGTGATTGCGACGCAAGTTTTCGCCAAATGGTTTTACCCAGAACAATTTACCGATCTTGAACCGCAAAAAACACTGGATGAATTACATAGAGAGTTTCTCGCTATCGAACCAACAGGTGTATATTGGGTCAGCGAAAAGTAATGAAAATGGGTAAGAATTGATGAGTATTACGAGCGAGCCAATAGTTGCGGCTGAAAAAGCAGCGATTCAGGCTGACAACAATGTAAAACAACATTATCAAAATATGTTACGCCGTCGATTGACATGGATAGCTGTTATCGTCGCTGCGATTTTATTATCACTGGTTATTGATTTCACCTTAGGTCCTTCAGGGTTATCCCTTGAACGCTTATGGCAAACCTTAATGACCCCAGAAGCAGTTGATGCAGGAACTCGAGTCATTGTTTGGGATATCCGTCTGCCATATGCATTGATGGCCGTGGTGATTGGTATGTCATTAGGACTTGCTGGTGCTGAGATGCAGACTATCCTCAACAACCCGTTAGCGAGCCCATTTACACTAGGGGTATCTAATGCGGCGGCTTTTGGTGCCGCATTGGCGATTGTTTCAGGGATTGCAATTCCAGGCGTGCCTGACCAATGGGTGATATCAGCCAATGCCTTTATTTTTGCCCTGTTAGCCGCACTGATGTTAGACGCAGTCACTCGTTGGACGCGTGTAGCAACTTCAGGTGTCGTACTGTTTGGTATTGCGCTTGTGTTCACCTTTAATGCATTGGTTTCCATGATGCAATTCATCGCAACAGAAGATACCTTGCAGGGTTTAGTCTTTTGGACGATGGGCAGTTTATCAAAAGCGACTTGGGTAAAACTTGGGGTGATGGCATTAGTTTTCGCACTTATTTTCCCAATTGCCATGATGAGTTCATGGAAGCTAACGGCTTTAAGGTTGGGTGAGGATAGGGCGATCAGTTTCGGTATTGATGTGCGCCGTTTAAGGTTAACAACGTTATTACGCATTAGTATTTTATCGGCGCTAGCAGTGGCATTTGTCGGTCCTATTGCCTTTATTGGTTTAGTTGCGCCACATATAGCAAGGTTGATTTTTGGTGAAGATCACCGTTTTTATCTGCCTGCAAGTGCATTAATTGGGGCGTTAATTTTATCCATGGCCTCAATAGCGTCGAAGAATATTATTCCGGGTGTGATTATTCCTGTGGGTATTGTGACATCGTTAGTGGGTGTTCCGTTCTTCTTAAGTATTATTTTACGTCATCGGGGTAATGTATCATGAGTGGTTTGATTATTAACCAATTTAATGCAGGCTACCCAAAACGTGCAGTGATTGAAAACTTATCGACCGATATTTTACCCCGAGGAAAGATCACGGTATTACTTGGGCCAAATGGGAGTGGTAAATCAACATTATTACGCTCTTTAGCTGGCTTAAATAAGGCAACGGGGCAGTTATTATTGGACGGCTTGGATCTCACGCAGCAGAATTTTGCTCAACGTGCGCAAAATGTGGTGTATTTACCGCAAACATTACCTGCGGGGGTTCACTTATATGTTTTAGAGTCTGTGATTGTTGCTCAGCGTGCCTCGGGTGGTTTGAGTAATCAAAATAATAAAGACGAAGTCATGCATTTATTACGCCAACTTGGTATTGAACATTTGGCATTAAGTTATTTAGATCAACTTTCAGGTGGCCAAAAACAATTAGTCGGTTTGGCACAATCATTAATTCGTCAACCAAATTTATTATTATTGGACGAACCTTTAAGCGCTTTAGATTTAAATTATCAATATCATGTGATGGATTTAGTGGCAAAGGAAACTAAACGTCGAAATATAATTACCGTTGTGGTTGTTCATGATATTAATATTGCGTTAAGGCATGCGGAACATGTATTAATGCTTAAGCAAGGGAAACTCATCGCACAGGGAGAGCCTGCTGAGGTTATCACGCCTGAAAGCCTTGCAGAGGTTTATGGCGTGCGGGGTCGTATTGAACGTTGTTCGCAAGGTGTGCCACAAGTACTAATAGATGGGCTGGTTGATAAATTAGCAAGTTAATATAGTAATAGAATAGTGTGCTTGCAGCACTTGGCAAGCACATTAAATAAAATATAGAGGGCGCAATATTAAAAAAGCAAATCTTAATTAATAGTAATTACCCACAGGAAATTTAATTGAATTATATAATGGTTTTTACCATGAATTTCCTATGGGTATTTAAATACCCCAATAATAAAAAATATTTTTTGATTCAATGAAATCAATGTGAGCAAATCAATTCATATATAAAACAAAATATCTCTTGGAGAGTTGGGAATGGTTGTTTTTAATAAAAGAAAAGTGGCAATTAGCATTATTGCGGCTATTGCTGCGGCGCCTGCATTTGCTGATGATAGTAATGATAAAATCTATGTAACAACAGCATCAGGCTACCAACAGAAAATTGAAGATGCACCTGCGTCTATTTCTGTTGTGACGCGCGAACAACTCGAAACTAAAGCTTACCGTGATGTGACTGACGCATTAAAAGATCTTCCTGGGGTACAAGTCACAGGAGGAGGAAGTAAAGCTGATATTAGTATTCGTGGTATGGATGCTAAATACACCATGATTATGGTTGATGGAAAACGAATTGACTCACGTAGTACCCGCCCAAATAGTGACGGTTCAGGTATTGAACAAGGCTGGTTACCGCCATTACCAGCTATAGAACGCATTGAAGTGGTGCGCGGACCAATGTCTTCACTATATGGCTCTGATGCGATGGGCGGTGTCATTAATATTATTACACGTAAAGTAGGAAAAAAATGGAACGGTAGCTTGCGTGCAGATACGACAATTAACTCTCATCGAGACTCAGGGAATGAAGGACAAGGCAGTTTTTATGCATCAGGTCCATTAGTTGATGGTTTGTTGGGAATGAAAGTGAATGGAATTTATTCAAAACGTTGGGAAGATAAATTTGTTGGTGGATATAATGAGCAAAAGATAGGAGCTATTGGAACAACTCTGACATTAACGCCGGATGAATTTAACACCTTTGATTTTGATTTCAAACATGATGAACAAGAAAGAAATACAACAGCTGGAAAGTCAGGCAATTTAATTTGTACTAAAAAAGTAAATGAAATTCCAACAAAGTACCGTTGTGAAGATTCAAATGTAACATATCGTAAAAATAATTACGCATTAACACATAATGGTATTTATGATTGGGGGGCAATGGAAACATTTGTTCAACGTGACGAAACCAAAAACCCAAGCCGTAAAATGGAATATAACGATACATTGGTTAAAAACCAGACAGTCTTTAATCTTGGTGACCACACCTTAAGTATTGGTGGCCAATATCGTTATGAAGATTTGCGTGATAAAGGTAACAAATTAGCTTCGGCAGGGGGAATTGATTCGTTAACTCGTTATAGCTGGGCATTATTTGCTGAAGATGAGTGGATGATGACCAATGATTTAGCGTTAACAGGCGGCATCCGTATGGATAAGGATGAAAACTTTGGGTCACATTGGACTCCTAGATTATATGGAGTCTGGCATGCTACTGATGAGTGGATTATAAAAGGAGGGGTTTCTACGGGCTATCGCTCTCCAGAATTAAGGCAAGTTGCTCCTAATTGGGGACAAGGTACAGGTGGTGGCGGTGACCCCGCTGTTATCATCGGTAATCCAGCCTTAAAACCAGAGAAAAGTGTTACTGAAGAAATTGGTTTTATCTGGAATAACCAAGATAATTTAAATGTTGGTGTGACATTCTTTAATACAGAATTTAAAGATAAAATAATGGAAATTCGCAAGTGTACTGATTCTACGGGGGATAAACCAGGGACAGTTGCAAGTGGCGAATGTATGTATGATGGTGAAGCTTATAAATTTATTAGCAGCCGTGAAAACGTCGATAAAGCTAATCTAAGAGGGGCAGAACTGACTTTTAATTGGGATATTACCAGTGACCTCATTTTTGCCGCTAACTATACCTATTCTGATTCTGAGCAAAAAAGCGGAACATTTAAAGGAAAGCCACTGAGTCGGACACCAAAACATATGGCGAATGGTTCGTTAACTTGGCAAGCAACTGAAGACCTTCAATTGTGGAACCGTGTCAACTTTAACGGAAAAAGTAGCTCTTATCTTTCTAGAACAAGTATGAGTGAAGAAAGACCTTCTTATACGTTTGTTGACATAGGCGCTAGCTATAATATCGATAAAAATATTAATTTAGTGGCGGGTATGTACAATATCTTTGATAAGCGCTTGACTGTTGAATCAAATGATAAAGTTCTTGATGGTCGTCGTTACAACTTTGGTATCAACTACAACTTCTAATCGTATAATTAATCTCGATTAATCCAAACCCTTTGGCTTCTACCAAAGGGTTTTTTGCTGATTAAAACCATAAGAAAAAAAAGTTATAAGCAGATATGGCAAAAAGTCAGAAATAATCAAAATTTCTCATGGAAAATAGGGTGATTTGTTAACAATTTAACTTGCTATTTCGAGTTATGGCGTGCAAAATGCGCGAACTAAAAAATAACTGATGCTTAATCAAATGAAGCATCGGTTTTTTTGTTTTTAGGAACGTTCATTCTAGCGGGGCCGGACATAGAGCCGGAGAGATAATTTTAATATTTACGTGTAGCAAACATTTTTCGCTACCGATTTGAGGAATGCTTTTATGGCTTACTTTTTCGCATTCGCAGCAGGGCCAGGCGCTGGCGGCTGCCGTATCGATGACTACGGAGCTCTCGGTGGCTTCGCTCACACGCCTTTCTCCCTTTCTTCGTTTTTCTCTGCCTATAGGCAGATGCAAAGTCTTCCCAGTAACTGTCGATTAAGCCGAAGTAGTATGCAATCGAAAGTTATGGGAGGGCTTAGACGTGCAAAATAATACGCCAATTCCATTAGACATCGGTCACAATCAAACGGGTGCGAATAACCGCGTACAACTTGCAAAAACCTTAACATTGGTGCAAGTGGTAATGATTGGTATTGCATATATCCAGCCAATGACGATATTTGATACCTTCGGAATGGTATCAGATAAAACCGGTGGACATGTTCCAACTTCATACATTATTGCACTTGCTGCGATACTGTTTACTGCACTGAGCTACGGTAAATTGGTGAAACGTTTCCCATCAGCCGGTTCAGCGTACACTTACGCCCAAAAATCAATGAGCCCACATATTGGCTTCTTGGTGGGTTGGACATCCTTGCTGTCCTATATTTTTATGCCAATGATCAACATCTTATTGGCTAAAATTTATTTACAAGATATTTTCCCTAATGTAGAACCTGCAATCTTCGTTGTTGGGCTGGTTATTTTAATGACTGCAGCCAACTTACGTGGGATTAACGTGATTGCAAACTTAAGTACCGTCATTGCCATCATTCAAGTGGGTGTCATGGTGGTGTTTACGGGGCTTGTGATCCACGGTGTTTCTAACGGTGAAGGAACGGGAGAAATTTGGACATTTAACCCATTTGCTAATGAAAAAACCGAAGTGATCCCGCTTATTGCTGGGGCAACAATCCTTTGTTTCTCATTCTTAGGTTTTGACGGATTAAGCTCACTGTCAGAAGAAACACCCAATGCAGGTAAAGTGATCCCACGTGCTATTTTCTTAACCGCGTTAATCGGTGGAATTATTTTTATTACTGTGTCTTTCTTCTTACAGCAATACTTCCCTGATGTCTCACGTTTTAAGAATATTAATGAAACACAGCCAGATATTATGCGTTTTGTTGCTGGCGCATTCTTCCAGTCAATCATTCTGGTTTTCTCATGTGTTACGGTATTAGCGTCAGGTATGGCGGCTCACGCAGGTAGCGCACGTTTAATGTACGTTATGGGGCGTGATGGGGTATTCCCAGAAAAAGTATTTGGTTATGTAAGCCCAACATGGCGTACTCCGGCATACAACGTATTAATGGTTGGTCTCTTGGCATTAGGCGCTATCTGGTTTGAAATGGATTTTGCAACCGCGTTAATTAACTTTGGTGCGTTAATCGCGTTTACCTTTGTTAATATTTCGGTTATCAGCCAATTCTTTATTCGTGAACGCCGTATGACAGGGTTCAAAAATATCCTGAATTACTTGATTTTGCCTGTTATTGGTACACTGACAGTGTGTGTGTTATGGCTGAATATCGAAGAAGACTCAATGGTTTACGGGTTGGTTTGGACGGCAGTTGGCTTGGTCTATATGGCTGTACTGACACGTATGTTTAAGCGGCCTATGCCGCAAATGAGCGACGTCTAGCTATATTCTTCATAATTTTGCGCTATAGCTGCGTTATTCTTCATATTTCGCGCCGTAGCTGCGTTGCGTTCTCAAAACGATCATGGGTCACATACTTATGTATACTCCCCATGCTCGTTTTGCTCGGCGCCTTGCTACAACACGAACTATTTTGAATATGTCCAGAATTAGATTCAAAAATAGCGCCTTGAGGCGCTATTTTTTTACCCGTTAAGAATTATTTAAGATAAAGCGTGTAGCCTATTAACATCATAATATTATGTGATATTGTTGTTACAACACATAATGCAGAACTATGATAATCACGAATTCGATTAATAAGGCACACAAATGAATGATGCAAAGAAACCTGAGAATCAACGGTTATTACTGACGCTTAGGAATATTGTTGGCAAAAAAAATATTTTAACAGAGCCACATAAAACAGAACGTTATCGTAAAGGCTTCCGCTCTGGTATGGGGGATGCAATCGCGGTTGTATTTCCAACAACATTGCTCGAACAGTGGTATGTTTTCAAGGCGTGTGTTGAAGCGGACAAAATTGTCCTAATGCAAGCGGCGAATACCGGGTTAACCGAAGGGTCAACACCGAGCGGTTATGACTATGACCGCGATATCGTCATTATTAGTACGTTGAAATTAAACCAAATTCAAGTTTTACCGGAATTTAACCAAGTCGTTGCGATGCCGGGGAGTACTTTGTACGACTTGGAGAAAATCTTAAAACCATTAGGGCGTGAACCGCACTCTTTGATTGGCTCTTCTTGTATTGGAGCTTCAGTTGTGGGTGGTATTTGTAATAGTTCTGGCGGTTCATTAGTGCGTAGAGGCCCCGCCTATACTGAGCTTGCTCTTTATGGCCGAGTCAGTGACGATGGAAAAGTGGAGCTTGTCAATCACCTAGGTATTGATTTAGGTAACACACCAGAAGAAATCCTGACGAATTTACAAAATCGTGGCTATAGTAGTGAAGACGTACAAGTTAGCGATAAACTCGCTTCTGACCATGAGTATGCAGAGCGCGTTCGTGATGTCGATGCCGATACACCATCACGCTTTAACGCAGATGAACGTCGTCTATTTGAAGCATCAGGGTGCGCAGGAAAATTAGCCGTGTTTGCGGTTCGTTTAGATACCTTCCCAGCCGATAAAAAAACACAGGTATTTTATATCGGTTCAAATAACCCTGACGTTTTGGAAGATATACGCCGTTATATTTTAAGTGAATTTAAAAACCTGCCAGTTGCAGGTGAATATATGCACCGTGGTTGCTTCGATATAGCAGAAGTTTATGGTAAAGATACCTTTTTAATGATTGATAAATTTGGTACTGACAAAATGCCAATGTTTTTCACTATTAAAGGGCGTATTGATGCAGTATTAAATAAAGTCCCATTCCTGCCATCAAATCTGATCGACCGTACTATGCAGGTTCTCAGTAAATTATGGCCTTCCCATTTACCACCACGTATGAAAGAGTTTCGTGATCGTTATGAACACCATTTAATGTTAAAAATGGCCGGAGATGGCATTGATGAGGCTAAAGTTTGGCTAAAATCTTATTTTGCAAGCGCCGATGGCGGCTATTTTAAATGTACACCAGAAGAGGGAGCAAAAGCATTTTTACATCGTTTTGCTGCTGCGGGTTCTGCGGTTCGTTATCACGCTGTTCATAATAAAGATGTGGAAGATGTATTACCTCTCGACATTGCTTTACGCCGCAATGATAGAAATTGGTTTGAAACGTTACCACCAGAAATTGAAAAGCTATTAGTTCATAAATTATACTGCGGTCATTTTATGTGCCATGTTATGCACCAAGACTATGTCTTGAAAAAAGGCGTTGACCCGAAAGAACTAAAAGAAAAAATGTTAGCTTTATTAGATGAACGAGGGGCTCAATATCCTGCGGAACATAACGTAGGGCATTTATATAAAGCCCCTGAACAGTTGAAATCGTTCTATAAGCAATCTGACCCTACAAATACAATGAACCCCGGTTTAGGTAAAACAACTAAACGCAAAAATTGGGAAGGGGATTGTGGCTGCGCTCATACTCATGATCATTAATGAACGCGTCATATAAATAACAAAAGGCAGGTATTGGGAAACGTTTCAATATCTGCCTTTTTTATTACTAAATTAACTAGCGAGATCTCTCGCATAGCTAATCAATGCTTTTAATTGCTGGCAACGCTTTTCATCATGTTGATGCTCTACAAGTAATAGCTGTATTTGTTGCATATATTCTGTTAAACGCTCTTCATTAAAGTAGTCTCTACGGTGCTGTAACCAGCGCTGCTGCTCATCATAAGATAAGGTTGCAGGGTAATTACGTGCTTTATAGCGAAAGAAAAGTTCTTTCATGCGCTTATCTTCAAAACTTAAATCTAATGCAGGTAAGTTCTGTGGGGAAGTTTCACGAATAATATCCATCGTTGAGCGGTCAGAA
The DNA here is from genome assembly GCF_033688165.1 of Providencia sp. PROV048. Taxonomy (NCBI): domain Bacteria; kingdom Pseudomonadati; phylum Pseudomonadota; class Gammaproteobacteria; order Enterobacterales; family Morganellaceae; genus Providencia; species Providencia sp. PROV048. Next base: position 1,888,220 of record NZ_CP096360.1, read on the forward strand.
GGACTGAAAAAACCATTATAAATTTGTGTATCGACATCATCTGACTCTGCAAATATTTGAGGCTCGCTAAATAACTCAATTAGTTTATTACGAATTTCAGGGTGCTTGCGTAAGGTTTCCAGATTACGCATACACAAGTCACGGTCAACACCTGTTCGCTGTGCATCTTCTGGCCGCAGTGTTTTTTCTGGCGCTAGAATTGGGCATTTATTAATATGAACTAATTTTACAGGAACGGGAGAAGCGCCCGCCAATTCAGCTTTAGGCGTATATAATCGGGTACGTAATTGTTGAACGTCTAACTCAATTAATGGTGAGATATCGGCAGATAAATCGCACATAATAACGGCATTTTTGTTATCGGGATGCCAAGCAAGTGGAGCGACTAAACTGACATAAGAGCGCAATGCGCCAAACATACCAGAGACATGAACTAATGGTGTTATTTCTACAATATCAATAAGTTGACTTATTTTATTTTTATTTCTTAACTGATAAAAGTAATCGAACATTCGCGGTTGAGCGGCTTTCAACAGTTTTGCCATATTTATAGTCGCTAAAACGTCAGACATTGCATCATGTGCATTTTCATGAGCAACCCCATTTGCTTTGGTCAAATGTTCTAAACGCATACTCGGTAAACCATCTTCATTTTCTGGCCATTGAATACCTTCAGGGCGAAGCGCAAAACAGGCACGCAAAGTGTCGAGTAAATCCCAACGCGAATTTCCTTGTTGCCAACTATATGCATATGGGTCGTAAAAATTTCGGTAAAAAATATTACGCGTAACTTCATCATCGAAACGAATATTGTTGTAGCCCATAATACAGGTATTAGGGACACTAAAAGCCGCATGAATTCGTTTAGCAAACTCGGCTTCATTTATGCCTTGAGATAATGCGACTTGCGGGGTGATCCCAGTGATCATGACGGCTTCAGGTTGCGGTAAATAGTCATCAGCCGGAGCACAATAAAAAACTTCGGGTTCTTCAATGATATTAAAATCAAGGTCAGTGCGAACGCCTGCAAACTGTGCAGGCCTATCGAGAGCAGGGCGCTTACCAAAGGTTTCATAGTCATGAATAAAAAAGGTCGGTTGTTTTTTATTATCTTGCAACGTTTTCACCATTTTGATGATTATATAGTAGATTGATAGTGGTTAATTTATTGCTATTCACTATACCTTGTTGATTAATGATACCTTATCTACCGTAAAAGCTAAACTAAGGCTATCTGATATTGAGTGGGTGAGATTGAGAGCCGCATAACTTGGATGATTTGATGAAATCTTTTACCCAGAAGTCATTCGTCATTAATTTGCGAGAGTATATCGTGATTGATATCACATATATCAATTGTTAACGTTAACATTAGTGATTAACATCACAATTAACAGGCTATTTTGTGGTTTGAAATTAATGTTAACCTTAACATTTCATCAAGATAATTTTTGATAGGTGATGAAATATGAATCGTGGCTCAAGAAAGTATTATGCCTCTTTGAGTGCATTATTGTTTTTTTTCTTTTTCACGTGGTCATCAACGTTTTCTGTCGTCGCAATCTGGCTGCGTAAATATGTTGGCTTGGATGGTGCGGATACAGGATTTATTTTCTCTTGTATTTCGATTGTGGCACTTTGCGCACAGCCACTCTATGGGTTTATGCAAGATAAATTAGGATTACGAAAAAATTTACTGTTATTTATTGCAGTTCTACTGATTTCATCTGGGCCATTTTTTATGGTTTTCGGTACGTTGCTAAGATGGAATGTGTTTTTGGGTAGTGTTATTGGTGGTTTGTTTATTGGCATGACTTTTCATGCGGGCATTGGTGTACTTGAATCTTATACAGAGCGAGTTAGCCGATTACGTAATTTTGAATATGGAAAAGCGAGGATGTGGGGCTCATTGGGTTGGGCGACTGCAACGTTTTTTGCTGGGCGTAATATTAACCTGAACCCTGATTACAATTTTATTATGGCAACCGTTTCAGGCTTATTATTTTTAGTTATTTTATTGAATTTAAAAACGGCAAACGCAGATGCCTATAATAGCCTTGAACATGGTAAACCTTCAGCCATCACTGTGAAAGATGCTTTGCAATTGTTTGTACAGCCCCATTTTTGGGCTTTGATATTGTTTGTATTAGGTACCTGTATATACAGTGTGTATGACCAGCAATTTATGGTGTATTTTGCCCATCAGTTTCAAAGTGAGCAATTAGGTAATGAGATGTACGGTTATCTAAATTCATTGCAGGTTTTCTTGGAGGCAGGAGGCATGTTTTTAGCACCATTTATCGTCAACCGAATTGGTGCTAAAAATGGGTTGTTGTTTGCGAGTTCTGTCATGGCGCTACGCATTATTGGTTCAGGGTTAGTTGATGGCGCGATTATGATATCGATAATGAAATTACTGCATGCCGTTGAGCTCCCGATTCTGTTAGTCGCGATTTTTAAATATAACAGCCTTCATTTCGATAAACGTTTGTCATCGACACTTTATTTGGTTGGCTTTAGTTGCATGAGCTCTGTCGTTGCAAGTATTTTATCGCCATTAGCGGGTTGGGGGTATGATAAAATTGGTTTTGCTGATACCTATCTGGTCATGGGGATATTTGTTATTATTACGACGATATTATCTGCATTTTGTCTCAGAGGTGATGGGGCAGGTCATCAAGAAATCAGAGAAAAAGATCAAACAAATAAATGTAATCAAGATCACTCCGAAAATTTGGTCGTTAAAGTATAAAGTGAAATCAATTTTCAGCGGAATAATTTGATAAATATGCGAAACGGGCTTGTAACTCAATAGGATTAGATTGTATTGTGTTAATAGATAATGCGTTTTGAATATTGACTAGAGGGTTTTAAACATGGACAACGCTAACAAGCCGTCTTTCCAAAATGTTCTGGAATTTGTGCGTATGTTTCGTCGCAAAAATAAAATTCGTCGTGAAATCACCGACAATGAGAAAAAAATTCGTGATAACCAGAAGCGTGTTTTGCTGCTGGATAACTTGAGTGAATATATAAAACCAGGTATGTCGATTGAAGATATTCAGGCAATTATTGCGAATATGCGTAGTGATTATGATGATCGTGTTGATGATTATATTATCAAGAACGCTGAACTCTCCAAAGAACGTCGTGAAATATCGAAAAAGCTCAAAGAGATGGGTGAATTACCGCGTATTGATGTGAAATAATTACCACGTAAAGCCGAGGTCATCTCGGCTTTATTGTTTTTGACTTGAGTTGATAGATAGCATTGACCGCACGTAGTGATTATAAATTTAATCTATTAACTTGTTTGATTAATGCGGTTGCTAACCTTTCCATTTCATTTTCTGCAATAAATCCCATCGTCACTGCTGCTGCGACAAGCTGGCCTTCGCCATTAAATACAGGACAAGCAATAGATTGCGCTCCGGGAATTCCTTCAGTTGGTTGGTAACGGATGGCATAGCCTTGTTGGATAACTTTATTAATTTCGTCTTGTGAATAGGAATTGGAGCCAAATTGGTTATCAAATGCAGAATAAATCAGCCCAGCTGCACTTTTTACGACAGGCAATGGCGTGTTAGGTAAAAAGTCAATTTCAATATTTTTGAAGCTACGATTATATTTCACTAAAGACAGTGCCTTTCCTAGACGCGTGGCTATGCCTGTTGAAACGTTTTGTTCATCGCGAAATTGAATCAAATTATTGTTAATGGCGTCGATGTATGAGTCTTCAGGTTTAACAAAATTAGCTAAGAAGGTTAAATTGCGGCCTAAACCATAACGGCTAGTTTGAGTATCTTGGTACAGCATTTGTGTACGGCACAGTGAAACCAAATATTTATGTAGACGGCTTTTTGATATCTCACAACCTTTTGAAATATCCGCTGCACGAGCAATGCCCCCATTTTGAGCAATATAATTTAAAATGCTTACGGCTATATCAACAGAATTAACACCTTGCAGAGTAGACATACATAAACCTCAGTTTAACAAGTCCTGAAATTTTACCATGAGTTGCCTTGCGCTGCTAACGAACCAATAACGCGGAAGAATAATCCGAAAGCGGTAGCACCTTATTACCTATAAATAGATAGAATTATTGATGCTACTCAAGTTCACCTTTGGTGAATGGCGTATATATATAGTGTACTTATAAAGGCAATGTCGAGGTTTACTATAATGAAAACGATAAATTCACTACGTTTGAAACGCCGAACTCTACTCAAAGGGCTTGGCGTTGTAGGGTTGGCGAGTATCGCCCCCTGTTCTTATGCACAAGGAAACAGCAATCAACCCTTACCGAAGGTGCGACTCAAACTGTCGGACTACAAAACATTTCGGTCAACTTGTGCAATGGAGTGTTTGCATTGCAACCTAACCGCATATACCTACCAAGGTAAGCTGATGAAAATTCAGGCGACGGAAGGGTTTAATGTCAAATGTTGCTTGCGAGGTATGAGCCGAACTAAATGGGTCTATCATGATCAACGCATCAAAACACCGTTACTACGAGTAGGCGAAAAAGGTAAAGCTGAATTCAAACCGATAAGTTGGGATGAGGCGCTGGATCTTATTGAAAAAAATATTAGAGAGACCATTGATAAATATGGTAATGAAGGGTTGTTTATTTCCACTCATGCCGGAAATATGGACTCGATTAAAAATGATATGGGGAAGGCTTTCTTTGATTATTTAGGCGGGTCAACGAAACAAGCGGGTTCACTTTGTTGCTCTGCTGTAACAGCTGCGATGATCCCGATGCTCGGCCTGAGGTATGCAGATACCCGCGATACGATAGCGGATAGCCGTTATATCCTGTGTTGGGGCAATAACCCAGCTGTTACGATGCAAGCCTATTTTAAAAATTATAACCAAGCGAGAAGAAATGGCGCTCGATTAGTGGTGATTGATCCGCGTTTTAGTGAAACAGCTGCAAAAGCGGACGAGTGGATACCTATTATTCCAGGGACAGATACCGCGCTTGCTTTAGGTATGATTAAAATTATTATTGAAGAAAACCGGATAGATGAAAATTTCTTGAGGGCTCATACTGGCGCGGTTTATTTGGTCGATGCGAATCAAAAACAAGTCAGGCAAAACAAAGATGATGAGGACAGCTATTTAGTTTTCGACACATTAAGCAGACAATTAGTTCGTCATGATTCATCGGGCATTAAACCAGCACTTTTTCAACATGAACTTCCAGAGGATTTGAATTACACCACTGTTTTTGAACAAATTTACCAGCAAGCAAAAGGTTGGGATATTGCCCGGGTCAGTGAAGAAACGGATGTTCCAACGGAAACTATTGTACGTCTTGCTCGGGATTACTCATCAATAACTCCTTCAATGATTGTGCAAAACATGTCAGGAGCACAACGAACCGAACATGGCGCTTATGTCGCAGGAAGCCAGTTCTATCTCGCCTTATTGACTGGAAATATAGGTAAACGAGGGGCGGGTGTTTGTGATGCTGGCGGAGCTCGGCAAATGGCTAATTTTAGCCCAATAGTGCCACCGGCGCCGAATGTGAAAAACATTCCTCCCATTCCTGTAGCGAAAGTTGGCGATTTTATCGTCAATGAAAAGCCACATCCGATTAATTTCTGGTGGATTATGACGATGGGGGTTATGACCCAATTGCCGAATACCAACAAGGTTCGCGAAGCACTAAAGAAAGTTCCATTTGTTGTGGTAGCCGATAACCTCATGAGCTCAACAGCCTTATATGCTGATTTAGTTTTACCGGTGACCACTATTTTTGAAGATACCAGTTTGATGGCGGGCGTTCGTAGCCAATATGTCCAATTAATGGAAAAGGCGGTTGAGCCAGCAGGTGAAGCAAAACCCGACTATTGGATTTTCGCCCGATTAGCAGAACGTTTCGGGTTTGGTGACGTATTTAATAAGCCAATAGAGCACTATATTGATGCCTGTTTAGTCGGCTCTGGTATCACTCGCCAAATGTTAGAAAAAGGGCCAGTACGCCCAGTCGAAGGGGATTGGATACCGTTCAAAGATGGTGTGTTTAGGACATCAACCAAAAAAGCACACTTATTTGTTGAAGATTGGCAAAAGAAAAATTTTTCACCTGTCGTCGCTTACTACCAAGTGACCGAGTCTGTTAAAGGTTCACCTGAATTAGCCAAAAAGTATCCTTTGATGGCGGTTCAGCGCAAGTTAGCGCGTAGTGTGCATTCAAGTCATGGAATGAATGAATGGATCCTTGAAGTACAACGAAACCAGCCGAATGTCTTGATTCACCCTGAAGATGCTAAATCCAGAGGTATTAAGAATGGGGAATGGGCAATCACCTTTAATGACCGAGGAGAACACCGAGCCATTGCTGTCGTGACAACGCATATTAAAAAAGGCGTAATTTCACTGGATAACGGCTGGTGGGAACAACAGGGGGGGAGCAGCAGTCATGTCACGAATGACCAAGTTGAACATTTGGGAACGGGACACTGCTGTAATAGTACGTTAGTTGATGTAAGAAGGGAGGCTTAATCATGGTCAAGCAATATGGTTTCTTAATAAATACAAAAGATTGCTATGGTTGTCGCACTTGTTCAATGGCTTGTAAATCTGAGAATGTGACCCCGCCGGGCGTCTTGTGGCGTCGAGTTCGTGAATTCAATGATGATTCACCGAATACTCAAGCATTTATTACGATGTCTTGTAACCATTGTGATGACCCACAGTGTTTAAAAGTTTGCCCAGCAGACACCTATACCAAACGGGCGGACGGTATTGTCGTTCAAGATCATGAGAAATGTATTGGTTGCCAGATGTGTATTATGGCTTGTCCATATCATGCTCCTGTCTTTGACCCAGCAGAAGGGAAAACCAGCAAGTGTAATATGTGTGCGGAACGGTTAGATGAAGGCCTACTGCCAAGGTGTGTGGAGTCTTGCCCTACGGGTGCCATTGAGTTTGGTGATATCACTGAACTACGTAAAAAGCACACGACGAACTGGGCGGTACTAGAACAGCGTTACAACATGCCCGATCACACAATCAGTCATCCAAATATTGTGATCATTGGGATGGAGGATTAATTATGGATATTAAACATATGGAACTCCCACTAGTATTTTTTACAGTGATGAGCCAATGGGGGATTGGTGCTGTTCTCGCATTAACCATTTACCAAATGAAAGCCTGTCAGGGCTCCTTATTATCAGGCTCTGTATTACGTCGCGCAGTGCTATTGATATGGCTGATTGAAGTTATTGGTTCATCGATGTCAATGGGGCATTTAGGTGTGCCTCTCGAAGCATACCGTTCCGTTCTGGGGCTAAGTCATTCATGGCTAAGTCGCGAGGCTGTGGCATTTGTATTATTAAATGGTGTTATCACTTTGTGGGCTCTATCTTGCTGGTTGCAACCCACAGTAAACACGCGCAATACGATATTAGGCTGGATCAGTGGGATTGGTGGATTAGCCGCTATACTTGTCACAGCACAAGTCTATTATCAAATGGTTGCTCACCCATTATGGCATACACCGGCAACCCAAATCGCGTTTATAGGCAGTGCAATTGTCCTTGGTTTTAGTCTAGTAGCCTTATTTGTTATTGGGCAAGGCAAGTTATTACCCTCGACCATTAAAGTTGGCGTGCTGATAGGCGTTGCATTGGTATTAATTGCACAGATTATTCGCTTACAATTACCTGCAAGCCAAGGCGGGAGCTACTTGCTATGGTGGCAAGTAGTGATGAGTATGATATTGCCTTGCATTATGGCGGTAAAAGTATACAAGGAACGACCATCCGCCGTCTTACTTGTATTGATAATGTTGGCGATGTTTAGCGGAGAGTTGGCCGGTCGTGCATTGTTTTATGGGGCGGTTATGATCCAAGCTCCTTGGTTCTAAAAATCCTCGTCATATTTCGGCCTGTCGCGTTGTTGGCTTCACACACTCGCCCTAGTCACATACTTATATATGCTCCTAGGGCCTCGTTTAGCTTGCCGCCTAGCGACAGACCGAACTATTTAGAGGATTGATATAATTGTATTTTATTTAGAATTATTAGGGGATTAATATTATTGTATTTATTTAGGGTTATAAGTGTTGTCGGCATCGCACAAACGTCCTCATCCTATTTTTGCCTGTCGCGTTGTTGGCTTCACACACTCGCTCTAGTCACATACTTATGTATGCTCCTAGGGCCTCGTTTAGCTTGCCGCCTAGCGACAGACCGAACTATTTAGAGGATTATGTAGGTTTTTTTGTCGATATCAGAATTCGGCCTGTAGTGTTGTGTATGGGTTCTAGTTATATGCTTGGGGGTACGTTTAGCTAATGTGCTTATTCAAAAGCACCATTCATCAGTTTGATAATAGGGTCCGAACGCTTATAGCTGCTGATTAGAGGAACTAGGCGTTTGAAATGTTCGCTGGCACAGTGAATATCGAGCGCTTCTTGATTCGGCCACTCCTCGATAAAAATAAAGTGCCCAGGATCTTTTTGGCCAACGTAAAGGTCATAACTGATACACAATGGTTCTTGTTTGGTTGCAGCGACTAATTCACGATATAGAGGCATAACTATTTCAATCGCCTCAGTTTTAATAAAATCTTCCGCAATGACTTTTAACATAATACCATCCTTTGTAATGAATAATAGATAATCACACATTAACATAAAGTAATTATTAAGTACTAATTAATCAGCAACTTTAAGATATCAATGCATACTAATAACTAGAGTTAATATGAGTTCTCATTCTCATATAGAGTTTGCTATCATATTTCATAGAAGAATAAGGAAATAGTTAATGAATAAAAAATATTATATTCAAAATATGTGTTGGGGTTGGTTTATGGGAGCCCTGTTTTTATATTCTTATTTGGGGAGTGAACTCAAATATAAGTCACTGATGTTATTTATTAGTGTTGTTGGTATTATTATTTTCCCATTTGCGAAATGGGCAGTTGAAAGCTTCTTTCTCATGTTTACCACTAGAGAATTTTGGAATAGAGGCATATTTATGGACACAGCGGGTAAGGCTGGAGGATTAGCCATATATGGTGGTGTTGTGTTTTTATTATCTATTCCAATTACGTTGGTTTTTATTATAACTCTATTTATAAGAAGATTGTCAGCGAAGTAAATAGCATCTATTTTATGATTAAAAACCAATCAAATTATTTGCTTCTTCGACTAAACTATCATTAATCAATGCGCCTATCCCTGCAATAATTAAGCCGTATCCTAGTACACCAATAGGCCCGCCAAGCAATGTACTAAAAGCGAATCCAGCAAGAGCTGTAGCTGCCATTCCAGCCGCTATTGTTTCTGTTTTAACAAAAAAAGGTCTCCAATTATTAGTGTCGATTGCTTTTATTAATTCATTTGACCAATCAATAAAGTCAATTACTCGGCTTGTGTATAACATACCCTTACTAAATTTCTTGAAATTTTTTGCAATATCTTCAGCTTTAACTGATTCTAATGCTGCTGTAATGGCTTTGCGATCTTTTGCATCAATTTTCCTACTAATATTATTGCTATACTTATTATAAGCTTTTAATGCATCCTCAACATTACGGATTTTTTTTCCTTTAGCTTGTTCTGCCATAGCTTTAGCCAATTTCTCTGCTTTTTCACCGTAAGTATTAAAAACTTCTTTATAAAAATCAGTTGTAAATTTAACTGAACCTTTAATTTCCTCTGCTTCTTGTTTCTTTATTTTACTTAAATCCTGCTCTATTTTGGGCTTCATCATTCTGTATAATCCACCAAAAGAGCGCCAATAAATAGTGTACATTAGCTCGAGCTTTCCACTTTGGTAGGCACTTAACATCTTTTTATAAGGAGATGTTTTTTCAAAACGGCAGTCACTAGCCCCACAAACTCCACATATTCCTTTTGCCATCGCATTCAGAATATGGTCTGGTAAAATTCTGTCAGGGGTTACGTGAAGAGTCGGGAGTAGTAATACACCATCGCTTGTATATGCATGGCCATTTTCCCAACGGTCTATTTGCTTATAGTCATAATCCATAAAATTTCCTCAGTTAGTGTGCGGAATCATTAAACGTATGTACTTTGTACAGATATACGATGCATTTATTAATGACTACCTGTCAAAGGCTTTAGGAGGGTAAATTTTATTAGTATTTAATGAATTACAATGAGTTAAACGTTTTTATAGCCATAAAAAAAACCTTGATAGTTTCCTATCAAGGCTTCGGTGTTTTAAAACTATTAAGTTTTAGTGACTAGATGGTTTTGCCATTGCAGAGGTTGCTACGTTTGAAGCAACATGGCCACCTGCGCCGCCTTTACCTTCAAAGGTAGAGGCTTCACGCTGATATTCTGTTATCTCAAATGGTGCAGCGGCAGTTGTAGGTGCTGGCGCTTTTGTCATTGGAGAATAAGCATGGCGTTTATGTAAGCTGACCGCAGGGCTACTTGCTACCACAGCAGGCTCAACCGCTGTAATAGGTTCGATAACTTCCTCAATACGGGCAACCTCAACTGATGCAGTGACAGCAACTTCAGCATGCTGTGCTTCTTCAACCACGTCATTAATCTCTTTATTGACAATAACAGGTGCCGTTTGTTCGTCTGCGATAGTAACGCTTTCAACCACTTCTGTTTGAGCTATTTCAGCCTGTGGCTCAATAACGTCAGCCACTATTGCTACAGTCTCTTTTACAGCTTCGACGGTTTCAACTTCTTGCGAAACACCAGTTTTCTCTTCGACAATAACTGGGGCTGGTTCAACAATGTGCTCGACAGCGGTTGGTTCGTTAACTAAAGAAGTGTCTACAGTCGTGTCCTGAGACTCGAGTTTAACTTCCTCAGCCACGACAGGAGTGACGGCCACGCTACTTTGTGACGGGGTAACATTTGTCGTTTCTGCTACAGGAGCATCATTAATACTTTGTTGTTCAAGCATTTCTTCATTAGTGATGATTGCCATGCTTTCTTGTTGAGGCTGGGCAATTGGGTAATGAATAAATACTTTGCCAGACGCAAGCTCAGGTGAGGCAACGGCAGCGATTAATGGCATTGGTGATTTAGTTAAATGGCGCTCATCACGGTAGCGACGACGACGTTGACCACTGACACGCAAGTGACGAGGTGAACGACGAGAACGGCGTGGAATGATGGTGTCTTGTTTTTCTTCACCATCAACTTGAGCCACGGCTTCTTGACGCTCTTCAGTTTGTACTTCACCTTCAGTTTGGTTCACAGATACCGTTGGTGCAGGTAATGCTGCAACTGGCTCAGTGGTTACTTCAGGTGCCGTTTCAACAGGAGTAATGATTTGCTCGCTATCAGTAACACGGATTTTTTGTGTCAATTGACGACGTTGGCGACGTGGCGTAACAGGACGTTGTACTTCTTCCTTTTCAGCCGCATTCTCTACATTGTCTTGCTGAACATCTTGTTGTGATTTAGCAACTTGCTGTTGACGTTTTTCATCTTGACGACGGCGACGTTCAGCGCGTTGTTCACGACGTTGTTGCTGATTATCACGATTCGCATTGTCAGTTGTTTGCTCGTCTTGCGTGTTCGTATTCTTATTGTTGCGACCTTTATTGCGATTATTCGTTTCATCCGCTGATGCATTACGATTATTGCGATCATTACGGTTGTCGCGATTATCACGGTTATCACGATTGTCAGTATCATCGCGGTCACGACGATTATTATTACGACGGTTATTGTTGCGACGATCATTATTCCGGCGGCGATCATTATTATTGCGGTTTTTCGGTGCTGGTTTCTCAACCACTTTTTCTTCTTCGCCAAACAGGCCTTTAAAGAATGCCGCAATTTTGCTGAACAAACTAGGGGATGCAGGTTCAGCCGCCGCTGATTTAACAGGTGCTTTTGTTACAGTTTCTTTTGGTTTCACTGTAGACATGTCTACAGGCTCTTGCAGTGCAAAAGCTGAAATTGCAGGTTGCTCAGGGATTTTGCGCTCAGCGGTAGTCTCGTCACTTTGTGTCAAAGTGACGGTTTCGTGATATTGAGCTAAGTTATAGCTTAAAGTATTTACCTCTTCACCTTTACGAATGCGGATCACATGGAAGTGAGGTGTTTGCATTTGGTCATTAGGGACAATCACAACGCGAACATGGCTTTGGCGTTGTTCGATATCACTAACGGCTTTACGCTTTTCATTCAATAGGTAAGATGCAATTTGTACAGGAACAATGGCATGCACTTCGTGAGTATTTTCTTTCAGTGCCTCTTCTTCGATAAGGCGAAGAACAGACAGGGAAAGTGATTCGTTATCACGAATGGTTCCTGTTCCTGAACAGCGAGGGCACACGTGATGGCTGGATTCACCTAACGATGGGCTCAAGCGCTGACGTGACATTTCTAATAAACCAAAACGAGAGATGCGTGCAATTTGAATGCGAGCACGGTCTTGGCGTACAGCTTCACGTAAGCGGTTTTCTACTTCACGTTGATGCCTAACTGGCGTCATATCGATAAAATCGATAACAATCAAACCACCTAGGTCACGTAGACGTAATTGACGTGCAATTTCATCAGCCGCTTCTAAGTTAGTATTGAACGCAGTTTCTTCGATATCGCCACCACGTGTTGAACGTGAGGAGTTGATATCGATAGCGGTCAGAGCTTCAGTGGTATCAATAACTAATGCACCACCTGATGGCAAACGAACTTCGCGTTGGAACGCAGATTCGATTTGCGATTCAATTTGGTAGTGGCTAAAAAGTGGAACATCGCCACTGTAGTGTTTGATTTTGCTTGCAAAATCACCACGACCGATAGCTTCGATATGGTTGCGTGCCATTTCGACAACTTTCGGGTTATCTATTAGGATCTCACCGATATCTGGGCGTAGATAATCGCGGAATGCACGAACAATAACGTTACTTTCTTGGTGGATCAAGAAAGGTGCAGGGCGGTTTTCAGCGGCTTTTTGAATCGCTTCCCAGTGACGTAAACGGTAAAGCAAATCTTGTTGCAGTGATTCTGCAGATTTACCCACACCCGCGGTGCGAACGATTAAGCCCATGCCATCTGGAATTTGTAAAGAAGACAGCGCTTCTTTTAGCTCAGTGCGGTCTTCGCCTTCGATACGACGTGAAATGCCTCCTGCACGTGGGTTATTTGGCATTAAAACGAGGTAACTTCCTGCCAAGCTAATGAAGGTGGTTAATGCGGCACCTTTATTTCCACGCTCTTCTTTATCCACTTGAACGATAACTTCTTGGCCTTCTTTTAACACATCTTTAATGTTAGGACGGCCTTGGGAGTGATAGTTGCTTGGGAAGTATTCACGAGCGATTTCTTTGATAGGAAGGAAACCGTGTCTTTCAGCGCCATAGTCAACAAAAGCAGCTTCAAGACTAGGTTCGATACGAGTGATTTTACCTTTGTAAATATTGGCCTTTTTTTGCTCATGACCGGGACTTTCAATATCCAAATCATAGAGGCGTTGCCCGTCAACAAGGGCAACACGCAACTCTTCCTGTTGAGTTGCGTTTATTAGCATTCTTTTCATGTTATTACTTACTCATTATTTTCTTTTAAATAAAGAGCAGCGAAAGAAAGAGCTACTGTAAACCGATGGCCTCGTGATTTTTACAAAACCGTCTGCCTCGCGGCAGTCGTTCGTATAGAGACGCGCAGTATTCGGTGAACCTGATTTTTAGATTAAAAATTCAGCGTTCTTAATCAGGATGCCGTAAGTTATTAAAGAAAACGGAAGTTCCTAACCCAATAAGCCAAAATTCGTTGCTCGCTAATTTATTTGATGTTGCTAAATGTCTTACGCCATTGCTGCACTGTTACGCCATCAAATAAGAAATCCTATAAAACGTTAACTTTCGTTTTTTAAACATCTTAGCAACTTCATATTATTCCATTGCCATAGGCATTATAGCAAGTCGATACGGAAGTTATATGGAAATTTTATTTAGAAATAGGATAAATCATGCAGAAAATAACCAAATTAAAAAAAAAGATAAAAAATTTTGTGGAGTCGGTATGATAGGGAAAGCGAATAAGAGCATATTTTAATCAATTAGAGTTAACGCATTCCCGAATGAATACACAAAATCAAGTTCAATTTATTGACATCAGCGATGACGAAGCTGGGCAACGTATCGATAACTTTTTGCTCACTAAACTTAAAGGTGTACCAAAGAGTATGATTTATCGCATTATCCGCAAAGGGGAAGTGCGTGTTAACAAGGGGCGGATAAAGCCTGAGTATAAATTAGTCGAAGGGGACCAAGTCCGCGTTCCTCCCGTTAGGGTTGCTGAGCGTGAAACTGCACCGGTTTCGGCTAAACTGGATAAGGTCGCTGCATTAGCGAATTGCATTTTATTTGAAGATGACGTTCTCTTAGTGCTGAATAAACCATCTGGTACTGCTGTTCATGGTGGAAGTGGTTTAAGCTTTGGCGTTATCGAAGGCTTGAGGGCTTTGCGACCCGAAGCGCGTTTCCTTGAATTAGTCCATCGCTTGGATAGAGACACTTCTGGGATTTTGTTAGTGGCGAAAAAACGCTCTGCACTTCGCGCACTACATGAACAATTGCGTTTAAAACAAATGCAAAAAGATTATTTAGCACTCGTAAGAGGTAATTGGCAGTCCCACATGAAAGTTGTTCAAGCTCCTTTACTGAAAAATATTCTACAAAGTGGTGAACGTGTTGTTAAAGTTAACAGCGAAGGGAAGCCATCAGAGACACGCTTTAAAGTGGAAGAGCGTTTTGATAATGCAACTTTAATAAAAGCGAGCCCTGTCACAGGGCGTACGCATCAGATTCGTGTGCATACTCTCTATGCGGGGCATCCTATTGCATTTGATGACCGTTATGGTGACAAGCAATTTGATAGCCAATTGGCCGGAACAGGTTTAAACCGCTTATTTTTGCATGCGAGCGCACTGAAATTTACACACCCTAAAACGGGAGATGAGATGCGTTTGCAAGCTCCATTAGATAACCAATTGAATCACTGCCTGAAAATACTACGTAGTCGTAAAGCAGAAAAGTAGGTCATTTAATTAACTGGCAGGTATTTCCTGCCAGTTAAATGATTAATTATCAAATAATGGACTAACTTGGTGTTGGCGTAACATTTCAAGTAATAGAATAAGTGGAAGCCCCACTAACGTATTGGGGTCACGCCCTTCCAAACGTTCAAATAAGCTAATCCCTAATCCCTCTGATTTAAAACTTCCAGCACATTGATAAGGCTCATCTTTAAGTAAGTAATTAGTTATTTCGGCGTCAGATAGTGATCTAAAATGAACGTGAAACAATTCACACTCGACATTAAACTTACCTGTTTCAGTATCGAGTAAACATAGGCCAGTATAAAAAGTGACCTTATTGCCTGACGCAGATTTAAGCTGCTGAAAGGCATTATCAAAATTATGCGGTTTGCCCATAATTTTATTTCCAATTACACAGACTTGATCAGAACCGATAACTAGGTGCTGAGGGTATTGAGCAGAGAGTGCGTTGGCCTTTTCATGAGATAAACGCATGACTAAAGCCTGAGCGGACTCATTCAATATGGGCGATTCATCAATATTGGGAGCCACTGCTAAAAAAGGCAATCCCAGTTTTTTTAGTAGGGCTTGTCGGTATGTTGAAGTTGATGCCAAAATAATCGATTTCATGATTTTTCTCGAAACTCGTAGCCAAAAGGGTTAACTCATTTTAAACTATAAAACGTAAAACCTACGGTTTTTTGGTGAAAAGGCGAGTTTACCCCGCCTTTTTCTTTGACTATAGCTCATTACAAAGTTAATATGCGCGCCTTATGCAAAAGGTAAAATTACCCCTGACTATCGATGCGCAGCGTGCAGCTCAGAAAAACCTCGACTATGTTGGGAGTTATACATCTGAGCAAGTTACACGAATTGCCGAATCAGTAGTCAGTGTAGATAGTGATGTAGAAACCGAATTATCATTTAAAATTGATAATCAGCGTTTGACTGTCATCGAGGGGAAATCCCAAGTGGATGTCACCTTACAATGCCAACGTTGCAGAACTGATTTCAAACATCATGTCTACGTATCGTATTGTTTTAGTCCTGTCGTCAATGACGAAAAGGCCGAAGCATTACCGGAGCTCTATGAACCGATTCAAATTGATGAATTTGGTGAAATAGATTTGCTGGGAATGATAGAAGATGAAATAATTCTATCCTTACCAGTGGTTCCGGTTCATGATTCTGAACACTGTGAAGTGTCCGAAGCGGACATGGTGTATGGTGAACTGCCTCCTGAGGCAGAAAAACCAAACCCATTTGCCGTATTAGCCAGTTTAAAGAAAAGTACTTAAGGAGTAAGGTCAATGGCCGTACAACAGAATAAACCAACTCGTTCAAAACGCGGTATGCGTCGTTCACATGATGCACTGACTGCTACCCTAGTTTCTGTAGATAAAACTTCCGGTGAAACTCACCTGCGTCACCATGTGACTGCAGATGGTTACTACCGTGGCCGTAAGGTTATCAACAAGTAATTTGTTGTTACCTTGGCTAATCTAACCATCGCGTTAGATGCTATGGGCGGGGATGTTGGTCCCCGCGTCACGGTGCCTGCTGCATTGCAGGCACTGGCATCTAATCCAGCACTCAAATTACTGCTTGTCGGTCAACCCGAAGCCATTCAACCTTTGCTTGCACAACAAAGTGCTGAGCTAATTTCGCGCGTCGAAATTATTCCTGCTGACGGCATTATCGCAAACGATGCAAAACCATCAAACGCGATAAGGCAAAGCAAAGGAACATCGATGCGAGTGGCCTTAGAGTTAGTGAAGACAGGGCGGGCACAAGCGTGCGTGAGTGCGGGGAATACGGGTGCGCTGATGGGCTTAGCGAAATTAATGCTAAAGTCTATAGAGGGGATTGAGCGCCCAGCGCTAATGACAATCCTACCTAATCAGCAAAAAAGTCAAACAGTAGTGCTAGATTTAGGCGCTAATGTTAATTGTAGTAGTGATATGCTAGTCCAATTTGCCGTAATGGGTTCCGTGATGGCTGAAGAAGTGGTTAACATTTCTAAACCGAGAGTTGCGTTACTGAATATTGGCGAAGAAGAGAGTAAAGGGTTGGATAATATCCGCGAAGCCGCCTCAATATTAAAAGAAACGACATCAATTAACTACATTGGTTATGTAGAAGGTAACGAGTTACTGACAGGTAAAACCGATGTGTTAGTGTGTGACGGCTTCGCAGGTAATGTCTCATTGAAGACGATGGAAGGTGTAATACGCGTCATCCTTTCATTGATAAAATCGACCGGCGATCAACATAAAAAAAGCAGTTGGTTTATGCAACTGGCGAAAAAATGGTTAAAAAAACGTTTAATGAAACGTTTTGGGGACATGAACCCCGACCAGTATAACGGTGCGACTCTGTTAGGATTAAAAGGTATTGTCATCAAGAGTCACGGTGCAGCGAATGAAGGCGCTTTTCAAGCGGCTATTGACCGCGCAGTACAAGCTGTTGAAAAACAAGTCCCAGAAAGAATAACAGCGCGACTAAATATTGTTTTACCCAGGAGTGATCAATAACCTATGGCTATGTACAGTAAAATCTTAGGAACAGGCAGCTACTTACCAGCACAAGTACGTACCAATGCTGATCTGGAAAAAATGGTTGATACTTCTGATGAGTGGATTGTGACACGCACTGGCATACATGAAAGAAGAATTGCTAACGAAGAAGAAAGTGTTTCAGTGATGGGTTTTCATGCGGCCAAAAATGCGCTGGACATGGCACAAGTCGATGCAACAGACATTGGTTTAATTATCGTCGCAACCACATCAGCAACTCACGCTTTCCCTAGTGCAGCTTGCCAAATCCAACAAATGCTTGGTATTCAAGATTGTGCGGCATTTGATGTCGCAGCTGCATGTGCAGGTTTTACTTATGCGATTAGTATTGCTGATCAATTCGTTAAAACGGGCATGACTAAAAAAGCATTAGTTATTGGTGCAGATGCATTATCTAAAACATTAGATCCCGAAGACCGTGGCACAATTATTTTATTTGGCGATGCGGCAGGGGCTGTGGTTATTGGCGAATCTGAAGAGCCGGGTATCATTTCGACGCATTTACATGCAGATGGCCGTTATGGTGATTTACTCACATTACCTAATCGTAGCCGTTGCTCTGAAGACCCTGCCTATTTGACCATGACAGGTAATGAAGTCTTTAAAGTTGCAGTGCGTGAATTAGCGCATATTGTTGATGAAACATTAGCACAGAGCGGTATTGCCAAAGAAGAACTTGATTGGCTAGTTCCACATCAAGCAAATTTAAGAATTATTTCTGCGACGGCGAAAAAATTAGATATGACGATGGATAAAGTCGTTGTCACATTAGACCGTCACGGTAATACTTCTGCTGCATCAGTTCCTACAGCGTTGGATGAAGCGGTGCGTGATGGGCGTATTCAGCGTGGTCAACTTGTGCTTTTAGAAGCCTTCGGTGGCGGTTTCACTTGGGGCTCTGCATTGGTTCGTTTTTAATTAACTGAGAAAATAGACATGACACAATTTGCTATGGTATTTCCCGGACAGGGTTCTCAGTCTTTAGGGATGTTAGCAGCATTGGCTGAAGAAAATCAGCTGGTTGAGCAAACATTCGCTGAAGCATCGGAAGCATTGGGTTACGATCTCTGGGCGTTAGTACAAAATGGGCCAGAAGAAGAATTAAACAAAACATGGCAAACACAGCCTGCGTTATTGGCAGCTTCTGTGGCTATTTTCCGTGTTTGGAAAGACAAAAATGGCGCAATGCCAACGATGATGGCGGGTCACAGCCTTGGTGAGTATTCTGCTTTAGTTTGCGCGGGTGTTATCGACTTTAAACAAGCGATTAAACTGGTTGAATTGCGCGGAAAACTCATGCAAGAAGCCGTTCCTGAAGGCACTGGTGCGATGTATGCCATTATTGGTTTAGATAACGAATCAATTGAAAAAGCTTGCCAAGAAGCTTCTCAAGGCCAAGTTGTTTCACCGGTTAATTTTAATTCACCGGGCCAAGTCGTGATTGCGGGTGAAAAAGCCGCAGTTGAACGTGCGGGTATCGCATGTAAAGAAGCGGGGGCTAAACGTGCGTTGCCATTATCTGTTAGCGTTCCGTCTCATTGTGCATTAATGAAGCCAGCTGCTGATAAATTAGCCGAAGCGTTAGAAAAAATTGATTTTTGTGAGCCAGACTATCCAGTTATTAATAATGTTGATGTTAAAATTGAGAAATCGGCACAAAATATTCGTGATGCTTTAGTCCGTCAACTGTATAATCCAGTACGCTGGACGGAAACAGTAGAATTAATGGCAGATCAAGGTGTTGAACATCTTATTGAAGTAGGCCCAGGAAAAGTATTGACTGGTCTTACCAAGCGAATTGTCTCTAATTTAACTGCCGTCGCAGTCAATGATCCTGTATCATTAAGCACTGCTTTAGAAAATAGCTGAGGACGACATGAGCTTTGAAGGAAAAATTGCACTGGTAACAGGCGCGAGTCGTGGAATTGGTAAAGCTATTGCTTTAACATTAATTGCTCGTGGTGCTACCGTTATCGGAACAGCAACCAGCGAAAAAGGCGCAGAAGCCATTACCGCTTATCTTGATGGTAAAGGTAAAGGTTTAGCGTTAAACGTGACTGATGCAGCATCAATCGAAGAAACTTTGACCAAAATCCGTGAAGAATTTGGTGAAATTGATATTTTGATTAATAATGCAGGTATCACTCGTGATAACCTATTGATGCGTATGAAAGAAGATGAATGGCAAGATATTATTGACACCAATCTTTCATCCGTTTACCGTTTGTCTAAATCCGTTTTGCGTGCCATGATGAAAAAACGTTGTGGACGTATTATTTCAATTGCATCCGTTGTCGGTGTGATGGGAAATGCGGGGCAAACTAACTATGCAGCAGCGAAAGCAGGGTTAATTGGTTTTAGTAAATCATTGGCTCGTGAAGTCGCTTCTCGTGGTATCACTGTCAACGTCGTTGCACCTGGTTTTATCGAAACTGATATGACTAAAGCATTGACAGATGAACAGCGTGCAGGCATTTTATCTCAGGTTCCTGCGGATAGACTGGGTGATGCACAAGAAATTGCCAGTGCTGTAGCGTTTTTAGCTTCTGATGAAGCTGCTTACATCACAGGTGAAACATTGCATGTCAATGGTGGCATGTACATGATCTAAAGAAATGATGGAACTATTTGCATTATTAGTGTTATCTAACGCTAAATAATGCAAAATAATAGTTCCAACAGCCGGGATTGGGTTGTATCTTTTCCTGTATTTCATAAACTACGAAAACCATCGCGAAAGCGAGTTTTGATAGGAATTTTAATAGTATGAGCACTATCGAAGAACGCGTTAAGAAAATCATCGTTGAACAACTGGGTGTTAAAGAGGAAGAAGTTGTAAATACAGCTTCATTTGTTGATGACTTGGGCGCTGATTCTCTTGACACAGTTGAGCTGGTTATGGCTCTGGAAGAAGAGTTCGATTGCGAAATCCCTGACGAAGAAGCTGAAAAGATCACAACAGTACAGGCTGCGATTGACTACGTCGAGAACGCATCTAAATAATTGTACGAAAAACTTATCTAGGCGATCACTCGATCGCCTATGTTCCTTTTGTAACTTTTCCCTCCTTGGAGGAAATACGTGTCTAAGCGTCGTGTAGTCGTAACCGGACTGGGCATGTTATCTCCTGTCGGCAACACAGTTGAGTCATCATGGAAAGCTGTTTGTGACGGACAGAGTGGTATCAGCCTAATCGATCATTTTGATACTACTAACCACGCAACTAAATTTGCTGGCTTAGTAAAAGATTTCAATTACGAAGAATTTGGCATCTCCCGTAAAGATGCTAAGAAAATGGACCCATTTATCCAATATGGTATCGCCGCGGGCTTTCAAGCCTTTAAAGATGCTGGATTGGAAGTAACAGAAGCCAATGCTACTCGAATTGGTGCAGCGATTGGTTCTGGTATTGGTGGGTTAGGCTTAATTCAGGACAACTGTGAGTCATTACTGCACGGTGGGCCTCGTAAGGTAAGTCCATTCTTCGTACCATCGACCATCATTAATATGGTGGCTGGTCATTTAAGCATTATGTACGGTTTCCGTGGTCCAAGTATTTCAATTGCAACTGCCTGTACATCAGGTGTGCATAATATTGGTCATGCAGCTCGTATGATTGCTTACGGTGACGCCGATGTAATGGTTGCAGGCGGCGCTGAAAAAGCGACTACACCACTTGGTGTGGCTGGTTTCGGTGCAGCGCGTGCATTATCGACTCGCAACGATGACCCGCAAGCGGCAAGTCGCCCATGGGATAAAGACCGTGATGGTTTTGTTCTGGGAGATGGCGCAGGTATCATTATTCTTGAAGAATATGAACATGCGAAAGCACGCGGTGCAAAAATTTATGCTGAAATTGCAGGTTTTGGGATGAGCAGTGATGCTTACCATATGACATCACCACCTGAAAATGGTGCGGGTGCAGCACTTGCAATGGAAAATGCACTAAATGACGCAGGAATCAAAGCGAGTGACGTGGGGTATATCAATGCTCACGGTACTTCAACTCCTGCAGGCGATTTAGCAGAAGCGCAAGCAGTCGTTAATGTATTTGGTGAGGGCACAGATGTATTAGTCAGCTCAACTAAATCAATGACTGGGCACTTACTTGGTGCTGCAGGTGCTATTGAGTCAATCTTCACTATTTTGGCATTGTGCGATCAAATTGTTCCACCTACCATTAATTTGGATAACCCAGATGAAGCGTGCAAACTGGATTTTGTTCCAGGTGAAGCACGTAAAGTGGATAACATGGAGTATGCTCTGTGTAACTCGTTTGGTTTTGGTGGCACCAACGGTTCATTAATTTTCCGTCGTTATCACGGCGAATAATTAATCTATTACCGTTAGTTATTAGCCCTAGTCACGTATTGTGGCTGGGGCTTTATTTTGCCCAGTTCTTTGCACAGTTCTTCGCTTTAGTTTATGATAATCCCACTTGATTACTGTCTGATTTATCAGCTTTTATTATAAGTATTATCAATGTCATATTGGGTTAATGGGCAGCTTTGCCAGCAAATAAGTGTTACTGATCGCGCAGTCTCTTTTGGGGATGGCTGCTTTACGACCATACATGGCGTTAATCAGCAAGCTAAAATGTTAAATGAGCATATTGTTCGGTTAAAGCACGATAGCCAAAGATTGAAAATTGTTCAGCCAGATTGGGAAAGGTTGGCAGAGCATCTAAAGCAGGTTTGTGCAGAACAGACTCAAGACGAATTTGTGGTCAAAGTGATTATTAGTCGCGGTGCTGGTGGTAGAGGATATAGCTCTAAAGGTTTTACCTCGCCGACGGTGATAGTCAGCGTTTCTCCCTTCCCGAATAATTATGCCCAATTACAGTGCAAAGGGGCTAACCTCGTTCTCAGCCAAATTCCATTGGCTCGTAACCCATTGCTAGCAGGGATGAAACACCTCAACCGCTTAGAACAAGTCCTTATTAAGCAAGAGGTTGATGAACTTAATGCAGATGAAGCTATTGTGCTAGACACCGACGGTATTATTGTTGAATGCTGTAGTGCTAATGTTTTCTGGCGAATTGGTCAAACAGTGTATACCCCAGTTTTATCTCATAGTGGTGTGAATGGATTAATGAGACAAAAGATAATATCACTGTTACAAGATAGCCAGTACCATCTTCAACAGGTGGAACGCTTTGCTAACGTCTTAACTCATTGTGATGAAGTGGTTATTTGTAATGCGCTGATGCCAGTTTTACCGGTACAAAATATTCAAATGGATAAACAACTTCCACCATTACAATTTGCGTCTCGTGAGCTGTTTGAGTATCTATTTTTGCGTTGCAAAATTTAGTTTTTATAAATGAATTAATTGTTACCAACACACGCATTGAAATGGTCAATAAATGAAATTAGCCAAAAAAATCATTCTAATCGCCGTTACCTTGGCTGCTATTGTCGCAGCCGCGGTCTATTGGCAATATCGTCAAGTACTGGACTATGCCAAAACGCCTATCAATATCACACAAGAAAAAATTTTTACGGTACCTGCGGGAACTGGACGTGTCGCATTTGAAGGGTTACTTATAGAAGATAAAATTCTTGAAAAAGGAAATGAATTTCAATGGTTACTCAAACTACGCCCTGAACTGGCTCAGCTAAAAGCAGGAACTTACCGCCTGCAACCGGGTATGAATGTGGAACAACTACTACAATTAATTGTAAGTGGTAAAGAAGCACAATTTTCGATCCGTTTTATTGAAGGTAACCGTTTAAGTGATTGGGGGAATATTTTACGTGATGCTCCTTACTTAGAGCATAAAACCACCAACTTAACCCCGACAGAACTGCATGCCCTGATTGGGTTTAACGGAGAAGGGACTTTAGAAGGGTGGTTATATCCTGATACCTATTTATATACAGCGGGGACAACAGACGCTGAAATTTTAAAACGTGCTTATAAACGTATGCAAAACAGCCTTGATGAAGAGTGGAAAGGGCGTGATAGGGATTTACCCTATAAGAATGCCTATGAAATGCTTATTATGGCTTCGATTATTGAAAAAGAAACCGGTATTGATAGTGAAAGAGCACAGGTTGCATCCGTATTTGTTAACCGCTTAAAGAAAAATATGCGTCTACAAACCGACCCAACCGTCATCTATGGGTTAGGTGAAAAGTATCGTGGTAAAATTTATCGTAGTGATTTAGATAATTACACACCATACAATACTTATAAGATTGATGGTTTGCCACCAACACCGATTGCAATGCCGAGCCTTGCATCGTTAAAGGCTGCCGCACATCCGGCTAAAACGGATTACATATTCTTTGTCGCAGATGGTAAAGGTGGGCATACTTTTAGTCGTAATTTAAACGACCACAATCGTGCCGTTAAAGTTTACCGCCAATTTGAACAGCAAAACTGATAAAAATGAAAAACCAATTTATTGTTATTGAAGGACTCGAAGGAGCTGGTAAAACAACTGCAATCAATACGGTTGTGGAAACGTTGAACCAAGCAGGGATCACAGATATTGTCTTTACTCGCGAGCCTGGTGGAACGCCATTGGCAGAGAAACTCCGTGAGCTGATAAAGCAAGGTATTGCAGGTGATAAAGTCACGGATAAGGCTGAATTGCTGATGTTATATGCAGCCCGTGTACAACTGGTTGATACAGTGATCCAACCTGCATTAGCGGCTGGCAAATGGGTGGTCGGTGACCGTCATGATTTATCTTCCCAAGCGTATCAGGGGGGTGGACGTGAAATTGATCGTCATTTGATGCAATCATTACGTGACTTAGTGTTGGGCGATTTCAAACCTTCATTAACCTTATACCTTGATTTACCTCCTGAATTAGGTTTACAACGTGCAAGGTCACGGGGTGAATTAGATAGAATTGAAAAAGAATCGTTAGCCTTTTTCGAAAGAACACGCAGCCGTTATCTTGAGCTGGCTGCGGGTGATGAAACGATACTCACTATTGATGCCAGCCAAAACATTGAGCAAGTACAGCAAGATATTCGCCAAACGTTGACACAATGGTTAGCGCGTGCTTGATAAACCACATAAGGTATTAATCCCATGAATTGGTATCCTTGGTTAAATGAACCTTACCGACAAATTATTACTGCGTACCAAAACGGTAGAGGCCACCATGCGTTACTGCTTCACTCAATACCGGGAAATGGGGCACAAGCACTATGCTATGGAATTAGTCGTTGGCTTATTTGCCAAGAAAGAGACGGGCTAAAAAGCTGTGGGCAATGCCACAGCTGTCGTTTGATGCTCGCTGGTAATCATCCTGACTATCATATTATTGAAGTAGAAAAAGGGAAGTCTACTGTTAGTGTTGATGCGGTTAGAAAATTGATTGAAACCTTGAGTCGCCATGCTCAACAAGGCGGCAACAAAGTGGTGTATATTCCACAGGTTGAAGCATTGACAGATGCAGCAGCTAATGCGTTATTGAAAACATTGGAAGAGCCAGCAAAGGATACTTACTTTTTACTTGGAAGTGATAAACAAGAGAATTTGCTTGCGACCATTCGCAGCCGTTGCCTAAGTCATTTCTTACCTGCTCCCGATCCACAAATAGCACTCTACTGGTTGCAAAAGCAAAAGCCGGGTATTGCTGTTGAAAATGCGATAACGGCATTAAAAATATGCCAAGGTGCGCCACTTTCTGCGCTAGCCTTATTGGATGAACAACGCTGGCAAAAACGTAATGCACTATGCCATAGTTTAGGTCATGCATTGCAAACGGGGGATATGTTGAGTTTGCTGCCTAGTTTGAATATTGATGAAGCGCCTGATGCCTTAAATTGGCTACTTAGCTTATTGGCGGATGCTATTAAAATTCAACAAGGGGCTGGGGCTTTTTGCATCAACCAAGATCAGCAATCTCAAGTTCTGCAATTAGCTGGTGCTATGAATCGAACACAGTTAATAAATATGTATGATAAGTGGTTATATTGCCGCCATCAATTACTGACAGTTCCTGCACTGAATCAGGAACTGATTCTGACAAATCAATTATTACAATGGGAAGCTTCGTTGTCTCTCCCTACATTTTAAAAAGAGTTAAATATGTTTGTTGTTGATTCACACTGTCATCTCGACTGTTTAGATTATGAAAAATTACATACGAATGTCGACGATGTTATCGCAAAGGCTTCGGCCCGTGATGTCCGTTTCATGTTAGCTGTTGCAACAACGTTGCACGGTTTTGAAAGCATGAAAAAAATGATTGGCATGCGTGACAATATTGCTTTTTCATGTGGTATTCATCCTCTCAATTTAGACGAAGGATATGATTTCGCACGACTAGCACAATTAGCCGCAGGAAATGAGGTTGTTGCGCTAGGAGAAACTGGGCTGGATTACTATTATCAGCAAGAGAATGCCGCGTTGCAGCAAGAGTCTTTTCGTCAGCACATTCGCATAGGTCGTGAAGTCAATAAACCCGTCATTGTGCATACTCGTGCGGCACGAGAAGACACTTTATCTATTCTACGCGAAGAAAACGTGATGGACTGTGGCGGAGTATTACACTGCTTTACTGAAGATAAAGATACGGCTGTTGAACTACTCGATTTAGGTATGTATATCTCATTTTCAGGGATCGTCACATTTCGTAACGCAGAGCAAATTAGAGAAGCCGCCCGTGTTGTTCCTTTAGACCGAATTTTAGTCGAAACTGACTCGCCATATTTGGCTCCTGTTCCTCATCGTGGCAGGGAAAACCAACCCGCGTTCGTCCGGGATGTTATTGAGTATATGGCGGTGCTAAAGGGGGTTAGTGTTGAGCAACTCGCTGAAATCACGACACAAAACTTCAATCGTTTGTTTCATTTAAATGTTGGCACAAATAACGTATAAATTAGTTCACTAGAACGATTAAATGACTAAGGAAATTGAAATGGCAGAAGAAACGATTTTCAGTAAAATTATCCGTCGCGAGATCCCAGCAGACGTGGTTTACCAAGATGAACTTGTCACCGCATTTCGTGACATTTCGCCACAAGCACCTTCTCATATTCTTATTATTCCTAATAAATTAATTCCAACTGTTAATGATGTTACTGTGGATGACGAACTTGCATTAGGCCGTTTGTTTACTGTTGCAGCGAAAATAGCCAAAGAAGAAGGTATTGCAGAAAATGGCTACCGTTTAATCATGAACTGCAATGAACATTCAGGGCAAGAAGTGTTTCATATCCACATGCATCTAGTGGGTGGTCGCCCATTAGGGCCGCTATTGGCGAAATAATAAGGGATCAGCAATGAACCGTATTGCATTACTTGCTTTGGTAACTGTGTTGCTAAGTGGTTGTATATTTAAGAAAACACAAGGGCTGGTTTTTAATGAGCAACAGCGCATCATTATGGAGCCCGCAGTACTTGCACAAGGGGTCATTGTCGAAAACCCAGTGATAGGTAGTGAAAATCATCAAACTATCGCTACTATTAACATGAGTAATTCACAGCCTAAAGTGGTGAATATTGCTTATCGTTTATACTGGTATGATAAGCAAGGATTAAACGTAGAAACATCGAATACCTTGTATCAGCAAATCGCAGCAAATTCTGATGTGAAAGTTCGTGCTGTGACTTCTTCTCCACGTGCAACAAATGTACGTGTTCATGTATTTTTATCGTCAAAGGCCGGAGAATAATAATGAAACGCATCTTAATGGTTGCTGCCGCGACATTAATTTTGGCTGGGTGCCCTTCATATCCACCTCAACAACCAGGTACACAACCCCCAATTGTGCCAGTAGAGCCGGAAAAACAACCAGAAGTGACTCCGCCACCCGTTGATGTTGTTCCAACTCCACCAAAGCAACAAACAACAGATTGGTCCGCTTCCATTACACCTTTAGTTAATCAAATGGCCAGTGCGGATGGGGTCGAAAACGGCAAAGTACTGTTAGTTGATTCAGTGAAAAATAACACGAATGGTTCAATACCGGTGCAAACTGTAACATCAGTTATGACAACCGCGGTTGAGAACACCAATCGTTTTAAAGTGGTTCCCGCCAGTGTGGTGAGTTCCGCACGTAAAACACTCGGTTTATCACAAGAAGACAGCTTAGTCACCCGTAGCAAAGCGATAGGGTTAGGCCGCTATGTCCAAGCGGAGTATGTGATTTACAGCGTGATGTCAGGTTCAAATAAAGAAAGAAGCCTTGAAATGCAATTGATGGATGTGCAAACAGGTGAAATTGTTTGGACTGGAAAGCACAATATTGAGTAACCAGCAGTCACTTTTTCGACTGTTAGTGACACATTTTCCTACAATCTCTGTACGTGATTGGAAAATATCCTCACTAACAGGGTTGTCAGGTGGAAGTTATTTACTGGAATGTTTTCTATCTGCTCGCGAAGTGAAGCTGATAGCGCGTGCAGATGGAAATGCACAAACTGCTTTGTATGTTGACCGAAAGAAAGAAGCGCGGATATTGCAGCAATTACGCGCTTATTCATTTACACCTCAAGTGATTGGTCGGAATTCACAATGGTTATTATTAGGGTGGTGTGAAGGGCAACACCCTGATAACAATACTTTTTTGTTACCTAGTTTTCAGTGCGAGCTTGTAAATATAGTCACACAATTACATTGTGCTCCACTGCTGGGGTATCATTTACAACTCCGCAATGAAATATCTCATTACGGCTATTTAATTGATAAAAAACGGTTATCACCTCGCTGGAAAAAACTCCATCGCCATTTTACCTCTGCCTCTTTCCCAAAAATGCTGAAACTCGCGCCTGCCCATATGGATATTCATGCAAAGAATATTATATGCACATCAACAGGGCAGCTAATGCTATTGGATTGGGAGTATGCGGCAAATACAGATATCGCATTCTCTTTAGAAACCTATTTCCAATTTAATGGTCTGACAGACATTCAGCGAGATTTTTTCTTGAGGCAATATTGTGATGTTCACGGTGCTTATCGAGACAAACAGCAATTGGCGAAAAGCTGTCAATCATGGGCACCTTGGGTAAAATATATGACATTAATGTGGTATGAAGTGCAGTGGAATGAAAGCCAGTCAACTGACTTTTTGGTACACTCACAATTATTACGGCAATATTTTGGTTTAATAGGTTGATAGCCAAAGGCTATCAGAAAACAGTATCGGATTAAGACAATTAGTTTAATAAGTGAGGCATGTTATGGGCCCTATAATGCTAGATGTTCAGGGTTATGAATTGGACAACGAAGAGCGCGAAATATTAGCTCACCCATCCGTGGGGGGGTTAATACTGTTTACCCGTAACTTTCATGACGCAGCCCAATTACGAGAGCTTGTCCGCCAAATTCGTGATGCATCAAGACACCGGTTGTTGATAGCTGTTGACCAAGAAGGTGGTCGAGTACAACGTTTCCGTGATGGTTTCACCGCATTGCCTTCTGCTCAGGCATTTGCAGCACTCAATAGTGAAATCGATGGTGCTAAACTCGCTGAAGAGGCGGGTTGGTTAATGGCATCAGAGATGATAGCCATGGATATTGATATTAGTTTTGCACCTGTTTTGGATCTTGGCCATCAAAGTATTGCGATAGGCGAACGCTCATTCCACGAAGACCCTGAAATTGCGATGATCATGGCAGAACGTTTTATTAAAGGTATGCGCAGTGCGGGTATGAAAACGACAGGGAAACACTTTCCTGGTCACGGTGCAGTGAAAGCTGATTCACATAAAGAAACACCACGGGATGACCGCTCCTTGGAGAAAATTCGTGGTAAAGATATGTTGATCTTTAAAGACTTTATTCAGCGAGAACTACTCGATGCAGTGATGCCTGCTCATGTTATTTATACCCAAGCTGATGATCGCCCTGCGAGCGGTTCACCATTTTGGTTAAAATCAGTATTGCGAGAGCAACTTGGTTTTCATGGTGTCATTTTCTCTGATGATTTATCGATGGAAGGCGCTGCGGTGATGGGAAGTTATCCTGAAAGAGCCCAAGCATCGTTGAATGCGGGATGCGACATGATTTTAGTCTGTAATAATCGTGAAGGTGCAGTCAGCGTCTTAGATAACTTACCGAAACAATATGATAGCCAAGCTTCTAAGCTATATCATAGCGGCCGACAATATAGTTTAACAGAGTTGCAAGCAGTTGAGCGTTGGAAAAATAGCCATCGTCAACTCGTTGATTTGCATGAGCGCTGGCAAGAACATCGCTAATAATTTCTAGTACATCTGAAAGGCCAGTAATTTATTACTGGCCTTTTTGCATAAGTACGCAAAAAAGACAAATTGCTTTGCATGAATAAAATAATAAAATTATGACTTGTGGTAAAAGTTACCCGTAACGTTCTTGTTTTTTAGAGTTAATCTCAATGTTCTTTTCGACTATATTTGATAAAAATGAACTAATACTTATTTCACTATTAAAAATAATTAGAAGGTTTTTATTAATCTCATTAGTGTTATGTTTCATTTTTGAAAAAATAAAATAGAAATTTTGATTGTTTTATTTGTTGGTAATTACATTTTGAGTTTAATTGAAATAAATAACCATATATTTGCATTATGTCTGGTTTTTTATATGGTTAGAGTGCTGGGTATAGCTATGTTAATTTTAATAATGAAAGCAATCATCTTAAAAAGTTAAGATGATTTTAAATAAATGAAAAATAGAATGATTCAATCAGTGCTTAATAACTATTGGTGCCTATCATTTGCTCAAGTGTTACTTAATTTAAATTTGCCTACAGAGAATAATACTTTCTCTTATGAGGGGGCTATAGAACGATCATGAGTAAATATACATCAACAAATACTACGCATTCATATGAAAGTTTCTATTGGGTGAAATTTTATACATATAGCCAATATGTATAAAGCTATTACAAATACCTATTTAAGTGGATGAGTTAACAAATAAATGAATTGCTGATAAAATTCTATTCAAAATAATGAGTTACATATTAAATTTACCTTAAAATAAAACGTGACATACATCACTATTAAAAAGTAGCTTATTGCAACTGATGTGGCGTGTTGTGACAGTGATCGTTTTAATTGACATAAAATTACGATAGCATTCGTATTATGAAAGATTTATGACAATTTAGAGTGATAAGTAATCAATTAAAAAAATAGCAATTTAATAGTTGCATTTTAAGTTAAATATTCAAATTTATTTGAGATGATTATTTCTCAGGGATATTTTTTGCTCTAAAAAATTATATAGGAAATAAAGTGCAATTTTTTCTTAATAAATAATACAGTGTCGATAAATACAGTGCCGAAGTGTGAGGTTTAAGCTAGATAAACACCAAATATGAGTAAGTGGCGCTATCGAATCAATAATGTATTTTTGAATTCCTATAAGGAATATTTCTATTCATAGTAATAAGTAAACATAAATACAGGAAAATACTGTATTGAATTTTATATTTAAAATGACTTATGTGTTTGAAATGGATGTATCTGTTTGTCTTTAAGTTAAATTGTTTTATTAAGCTAAAAATAAAAATGGTGTTTTGTTGTTCATGGAAACATGGTACAGCATAAAATTAATTCAAATAATCATTAACTAGGTTAATTCCAATGAAAGTTAAAAATATTGCGTTATTAATGCTTTCTCCTTGCTATTTAGCGGTAGCAATGGCAAATGCCAGCAACTGGGAAGATTCTATCAAGGAAAACTCATTCATTGCGGATTCGGAGCTAGAACTGTCAACCCGTAACATGTGGAAATACTTAAAAACAGAAAACCGTTTTGATAAAAACGAAAACCGTTATCGAAAACAAGTTGCGAATGCTTGGGGACAAAACTTTCAAGCAGATTTCAAATCAGGTTATTTTGCTGATGTAATTGGCTTTGATGCCTCTTATTACGGCGGTATCAAACTGGGGGCAAGTAAAGACTTCGCCTCCCGTGCAATTTTATATAATGATGATGGCCATGCGAAAGGGTACAACAAAATTGGTCAACGTTATGCAAAAGTAAAACTGGACCTTGAGCCAGTAAAATTTAATGCGAAAGCAGGTTGGTTTACGCTGAAAAATACGGGTATTTTCACGAATTCACAGCGTTTATCATTGAACAGTTATAGCGGTTACTACACTAATACTGCGATCAGTGATTGGAGTTTGGATTTATTATATCTCGATAAGAAAGTCATGCGTCGCGATAGCCCAAATATTGATGCCATGTATTTCACTGATGCTAATGGTGTTCGACACAATGTTAATCATGTCATTACAGGTGGTATTAACTACAATACTAAACCATTGAAAGTATACTATTTCTATGGTCAAGCAGATGATTTATTCCGTCAGCAAGGTTTAGAAGCAAAATATAAACTGACTTCAGATGTGACACTAGGTACACAAATCTATAACCATGAATACGGTAGTGATGGTAAACGTACTGAAACCGATAAACAAAAAGGGAAGCGTAATTTTGACAAACGTGCATGGCACTACGCAGGAACGGCAGAATGGCGTATTCCTGAGTCACCTTGGACGTTAAGCACAGGTTTAACTCATACCCAAGCGAAAAAAGCGAATGGCGTAGGCCAGTTTGCGCGTAACCCAATTGGTAACACTCGTGGCCGTTTTAACTCACCAGCCTATGCAGATATCGACTACGTACGCGATGGTGAAACCATGGTTGCAATGGCGGCAGAGTATCGTATTAATAAAGAACTCTCTGTTGGTGCGCGTACTAACTATTCAGAATTTAAATATGAAGGTGAAAGATTAAAACAAGGTCAATTCGGTCTATTCAGCTATTGGAAACCAACTGAAAACCTTTCTGTTTCGTTAAGTGGCGGTCTGGGTTGGCACCACCGTCAGGAGAACGACTACACGACGCCAAAATTATATGATGGCCACTCACGTCGTGCACACTCGTTATCTGGATCAATGACAACGACTTATCGTTTCAAAATGTAGTCGATAGTTGAAAAGGATTAAAAAAGGTAAAATAAATGAAACATAAAATTGGATTACTCACACTGCTCATTTCTGGTGCACTTTTAGCGGGTTGTGCTCCCAAAAATACAGATACCGTAAAAGTACAAGTCATTGGTATTAATGATTTCCATGGGGCTTTACAAGCCCCAGGTGATGGTAAATTAGGTGGTATTGAGTCAATTGCCACGCTGGTTAATCAATTAAGAGCGCAAAATGATAAAACTATCGTTGTTGGCGCGGGTGATTTAGTCGGGGCAAGCCCATTACTGTCATCGATGTTTTATGATGAACCTACCATTGAAGCCTTAAGTGCGATTGGTATGGAAACCAGTGCAGTTGGTAACCATGAGTTTGATAAAGGTAAAGAAGAGCTGCTGAGAAAACAAAACGGCGGCTGTCACCCAACAGCAGGTTGTGTGGGTAAAGATTCCTTTGATGGTGCTAATTTTAACTACTTAGCGGCCAACGTTATTGTGAAAGAAACAGGAGAAACTCTGTTCCCATCTTACTTTATTAAAGAGTTTGATGGCATTCCAATGGCATTTATTGGTTTAACGTTAGAAGGTACGCCAGCTATCGTGACACCAAGTGGAACCGCAGGGTTAGAATTCAAAAATGAAGTCGAAACTATTAATAACCAAGTGAAATTATTAAAAGCACAAGGTATTAACAGTATCGGTGTTCTGATCCATGAAGGCGCAACACAACAAGTTGATACCAAAGTTAAAGATATTAACCGTTGTGATAATATCAAAGGCCCAATCGTTGATATCGTTAAACAATTAGATGCGAATGTAGACTTTGTTGTCAGCGGTCATACACACCAAGCTTACAATTGTGAAATCAATGGGATGACAGTAATTTCAGCCCAGTCTAACGGGACTTTATTATCTCAATTGAATATTGAGATTGATAGAAATACGAAAGATATTGTTAGTATCAATGCAAAGAATATCCCTGTTGAAACGAGCCGTTATGAGAAAAACCCTGAGTTAACCACGTTCGTACAAAAATACGAAAAAATCGCCTTGCCTATTTCGCAACAAGTGATGGGCTCTTTAACAGCAAATGTGGATAAAAAATTATTGCCTGCAGGAGATTCAACTCTAGGTAAGATTATTGCTGATGGGCAATTATATGCAGCTTCCAGCAAAGAAGCGGGTGGTGCGCAAATTGCGTTTATGAACAGTGGCGGTATTCGTGCTGATATGAAAGCAGGGGAATTAACTTACGGTGATATTTTCACTGTCCAGCCATTCTCTAACGTGGTTGTTACGCAATCGCTAACAGGTGCACAAATTAAACAAGCGCTTGAGCAGCAGTGGGATCGTGCTCGTCCGCAAGTTATGCCAGTTTCTAAAGGTTTTTACTACGAGTGGGATGACAGCCGCCCAGTGGGTGATAAAGTTATTCAAAAATCAATGAAATTAAACGGTAAGCCGTTAGACATGAATAAAAGCTATCGTGTTGCTGCGAATGAATTCTTAGCAACGGGTGGTAGCCGTTTCTCTGCCTTCAACCAAGGTAAAGACCGTGTTTATAGCCTGCCAGATAACGAAGCGTTAATGCAGTACTTTAAAGATAACTCACCAGTTTCCGTTCCAACGGATGTGCGTATCAAGAAAATTAAATAATAAAATTTAATATTCCATTAAAAACTCTGAGGGTGTTTATCATCCTCAGAGTTTTTTTGTGCTTAATTTCCGGCATGGGGTAACGATGAGAAGGGGGAATTGATTGTGTTTACTAAATAAAAAATGATAATTATCATTACCATTATCATTTTGTGAATTTAAACAATTGATTGATATAACGGCTAAAAAGCTGACTCGATTCGTTTGAGGAAAAAAATGATTTGACGAATGTGATCGTAGTCATAATAATCAACTAAATTGATGTGAATCAATATTTGGTATTACCAATAGACCAGTCATGATATTCTAATAGGGTTAGTGTGAGTTGTGGCTAATTATTGTTATATAAGGTTTTTTTATGAGAAACCTTAAATAACATTAATATATTTTGTTTCGAGGGATTTATGACCTTATCTCAACCCAAAATCATCGTTGTCGGCGGTGGGGCTGGTGGATTAGAACTGGCAACACGTTTAGGCCGTAAGCTAGGCCGTAAAAAACGCGCACAAATTACCTTGGTTGACCGTAACCCAAGCCATTTATGGAAACCACTATTACATGAAGTGGCGACAGGTTCGTTAGATGATGGGGTCGATGCGATAAGCTATTTGGCCCATGCTCGCCATAATGCATTTAATTTCCAATTAGGTTCGCTCACGAATATTGACCGTGAAAATAAAAAAGTGGTTCTCGGTGAACTTTATGACAAACATGGTGAATTATTGGTCCCTTTGCGTGAACTAGAATACGATATTTTAGTGATGGCATTAGGCAGTACGTCGAATGATTTTGGTACACCAGGTGTTAAAAAACACTGCATTTTCTTAGATAACCCACACCAAGCGCACCGTTTTCACGACGAAATGCTAAATCTGTTTTTACGTTACTCAGTTCGTGATAACGCAGAAGAGAGCGTTAATATTGCCATTGTTGGTGGCGGTGCAACGGGCGTTGAGTTATCAGCGGAGCTCTATAATGCAGTAGAGCAACTGACCAGTTATGGTTTTAAAGGGCTAGACACAGATGCATTGAATGTCACACTAGTTGAAGCGGGTGAACGTATCCTGCCGGCTTTACCGCCGAGAATTTCAAGTGCCGCACATCAAGAACTTAATAAACTCGGCGTGAATGTATTGACGAAAACTATGGTAACCAGTGCTGATGCAGATGGTTTGAATACGAAAGACGATGGTAAAATTCATGCGGATCTCATGGTTTGGGCTGCAGGGATTAAAGCACCTGATTTCATGAAAGATATCGCTGGGTTAGAAACAAATCGTATCAACCAATTGGTGGTAAAACCGACGTTACAAACGTCTCGTGACGATATGATTTTTGCCATTGGCGATTGCGCTTCTTGCGCTAAGCCAGAAGGGGGATTTGTGCCACCAAGGGCTCAATCAGCTCACCAAATGGCCAGCCTTTGTTATGACAATATTGTCGCTTTAATGAAAGATAAACCTTTAAAAGAATATGTTTATAAAGACCATGGCTCATTAGTTTCACTGTCTCGCTTTAGTACAGTTGGCAGCTTGATGGGGAATTTAATGCGTGGGGATATGATGGTAGAAGGGCGTATCGCTCGTTTTGTGTATATTTCTTTATACCGTATGCACCAAATCGCATTACACGGTTACATTAAAACGGGGCTAATGATGCTTGTTGGCAGTATTAACAGAATTATTCGTCCAAAGTTAAAATTGCACTAGTCAACGACTAGCTACTTGTTTAATTTGGTTTTATTAGCACTATGCACCTGTATATTCGTATAACAGGTGCATTATTTTTTATTATTTATCATTATAAATAATAATGTTAATAAATATATTAACTAAATCTGTCAAGGCTTATCTATGTTAAATATTGCGTAGAAAAACTATTTAGATCAAATTTAATAGGTTAATTATCGATTATATTGTCACTATTACTTATATAAATATATATTTTAATGAAACTTAAACCTAGAAATTAATATAAAATAAATGATCCGAATATTAACTTATCTTAAGTTTTAAATAATTAAGATGTAAATCCATTTATATAACGATAACAGCCAACCATAACAGGCTCTTCTATTATCCTATTGATTTAAAACAGTAATATTTTTGATTGTAATCAATAGGTGAAGTTGCACTAATGGTAAATTTTATTTTTCTAAAACAGTTATAATAAACATATTTTTTCATGATAATTTAAGATAATTCTAAAAAACAACACTATTAGTAGGTAATTATCGAATTATTTTGAGTAGTGGTTACAATAGGCACGGCATATTTTAATAAGGGTTAACACGATGAAGCTAAAATTTAAGTTGTTATTAGCAACTGTAGTGATGCTCCTTATTGTATTGCTCGTGAATTCATTCAGCCAAGAGCCGGAAACTAAATTGGCTACGGTATTATCGGTTGAGCCGATCAAAGCGAATCGCCTTGTTGAGTACGAAAATTGTACAGTAACAGGGGTTTTAGGCACCTTTAATCAGCAATCCCTTTCTCGTTTTCACCCTGCGCAAAGCGAATGCAAAATGATTTTTATGATTGAAGCATTACAAGGGAAAAGCTTTCCATCTCTATTTGATATGCAAAATCAAACCTGTGTTAACACACAAAAAATGGAATTAGTGATTGTTGGATATGACGTTGTGTACCAAATTGGTAAAACAGTTGGAAAAGTCAGAACATCCTATGAACCATCAATGTTTATTCCTTTAGATGATAAAGGGCGTTTGGTGCTCACTTCATCCAATTCAGTATGTGAAACCATGCGCAGTGATATAAAAGAATTATTACCCTTTTATTGTTTACAACAAAATGAATTACCAATCACAAAAAACTCATCAGCAGTCTTAGAACTGCAACCGAATAAAAATACATTTGGCTTTATGGAATAATTTTTTCTATAAATATTATAGAGATAAAAGGCTACAAGAGTAGCCTTTTATCATTTTAGAGCATCAAACTTAGCTAATTTGATGCTCTTCAAACCCAATGAGTAATTGTTTAATAAACTCTAGTCGAGAAACTCTTTCTGTTAAATCATGGAAAAATTTTAGTCTAACAGGGCCATCTAACCGATAAGTTTGTGGCTGGTTTTGTAATAAGCTTATTAAGAAACTTGGGTCGACTTTATTTTTATCACCAAACTCAATAAAGCCACCTTTTTCATGAGCTTCAATACGTTTAATACCAAGAGCTTGAGCTTGTAATCGAATAGCTGCGTTCGCTAATAGGAATTTACCTGCGTCAGGTAAACTACCAAAGCGGTCGATCAGTTCTGTACGCAATTCGTCGAGCTCCTGACTGTTTTTTGCACTGGCTATTCGTTTATAGAAAGACAAGCGAATATTCACGTCGTGAATATAGTCGTCTGGCAACAGAACAGGCATACGCAACTCAACTTCTGTTTGTTGGCTAGTCAAATCTTCTAATGAAGGCTCACGCCCCTCTTTAAGCGCATCAACAGCACTTTCTAATAGCTCCATGTACAGGGTAAAACCAATCGTGGTCATTTGCCCACTTTGGTCTTCACCAAGTAATTCACCCGCACCACGAATTTCTAAATCGTGAGTTGCTAAAGCAAAACCAGCTCCTAAGTCTTCCAATGATGAAATGGCTTCAAGGCGTTTATGTGCATCGGTGGTCATAGCTTTGGGATGCGGGGTGAGTAAGTAAGCGTATGCTTGATGGTGAGAGCGACCAACTCGTCCACGTAGTTGATGGAGTTGAGCTAATCCGAAATGATCCGCGCGTTCAATGATAATGGTATTCGCTGTTGGTATATCAATACCAGTTTCAATAATTGTGGTGCATATCAATACATTAAAACGTTGATGATGGAAATCTGTCATTACGCGTTCTAACTCGCGCTCGCGCATTTGGCCATGCCCAACAACAAAACGTGCTTCAGGGACTAACTCTTCAAGGCGGGTCTTTGCCTTTTCAATATTTTCAACATCATTGTAAAGGTAATAAACTTGGCCGCCACGTAAGGTTTCCCGCAAAATTGCCTCACGGACAACTAAGTCATCATATTGGCGCACAAAGGTTTTTACAGCCAAACGGCGTGCTGGTGGTGTGGCGATAATAGATAAGTCACGCATACCACTCATGGCCATGTTAAGAGTACGAGGAATAGGTGTGGCGGTCAGCGTTAAGATATCAACGTCTGCACGCATAGCCTTTATTCGTTCTTTATGGCGGACACCAAAGCGGTGCTCTTCATCGACGACGAGCAAACCTAAATCTTTCCATACTAAGTCACTTTGTAGCAACTTATGGGTACCAATTAGAATATCAACTTTGCCTTCCGCGGTCTGGGTAATAATTTGTTGTTGCTCTTTCGCTGTTTTAAAGCGTGATAACATTTCTATGCGGACAGGCCAGTTAGCAAACCTATCTTTAAAATTATCATAGTGTTGTTGTGCAAGTAGTGTCGTGGGGACTAAAACGGCAACTTGTTTGTTATTATTAATCGCAAGGAATGCGGCTCGCATTGCCACTTCGGTTTTACCAAAGCCCACATCACCACACACGAGTCGGTCCATTGCTAATGGTTGGCACATATCACTGAGAACAGCATTGATGGCGACTTCTTGGTCAGGCGTCGTTTCGAATGGAAAGCCTTGACAAAATTCTTGGTATTGTTGTTTATCATGCTTGAATGCAAAGCCAGCCTTAGCGGCTCGTTGTGCATAAATATCAAGAAGTTCAGCAGCAACATCGCGTACTTTTTCTGCGGCTTTCTGGCGTGCACGACCCCAGCTATCACTACCTAATTTATGCAATGGGGCGTTTTCATCAGCGCCACCTGCATAACGGCTAATTAAATGGAGTGAAGAAACAGGAACATACAGTTTATCATCACCGGCATAGGTTAAAATTAAATATTCCGCTTTAATACCGCCCGCTTCTAAGGTAATTAAACCTTGGTAACGGCCTACACCATGCTCAATATGTACCACAGGTTGCCCAGGGTGTAATTCAGCTAAGTTGCGAATGAGGGTGTCAGTATTAATGGTGCGGCGGTTATCTGCCCGGCGACGAACAACACGCTCCCCAAGCAGGTCACTTTCGCAAATTAATGCCCTATGGATATCGGATTGAATAAAGCCGTGTTCAGCGGCACCAATGGTGATGGCAAATCTGCTGTCAGTAGGGCTAGTATAGCTTTGAATAATTTCAGGGCGAATTTTTAAACGGGCTAATAGCTCGGTAACGGTTTCACGTCGGCCTTCACTTTCCACAGAAAAGACGATGGTTCCATCAAATTGTTCAGTAAACTGACGCAATTTTTCAAGCGGCGTTTTGCTTTGCCCTTGTGTGCTGATATCCGGTAATGGCAGGTAATCTAAATTAGTATTTGCCGCTTTTTTGGGTAAAGATTCGAGGGATAACTGAATACGCGGCCATTTTTTTAACGATTGATTAAGTTGTTCAACAGTTAACCATAGCTCAGAAGGTGGGAGTAATGGACGCATTGGGTCAACACCACGGCTTTCATACCGCTGCTGAGTATCAACCTGAAAGCGTTCAGCCGCTTCTTGTAAGCTCTGAGAAACAATTAAACTTGATGGCGGTAAATATTCAAATAAAGATGGCAGTGGCTGAGCAAAGAATAAAGGCTGCCAATACTCGATACCCGTCGGTAAGGTATTTTTACTGACTTGCTGGTAAATATGCTCTGGATCACGGCGAACTTCAAAGCGCTCGCGCCATTGGCTGCGGAAACGTTCAATAGCGTCTTTATCGGTCGGGAATTCATGAGCTGGGAGTAAATTGATTTGCTCTACTTCTTCGAGTGTTCTTTGTGAGTCAACGTCAAACGTTCGCAAGCTATCAATTTCATCATCGAAGAAATCAATACGAAACGGCAACGAGCTACCCATGGGAAATAAATCGAGTAAAGCGCCCCGTGTGGCATATTCACCATGCTCTAAGACTTGCTCTACATGGCGGTAGCCAGCGTTATCGAGCTCATTACGTAAGTTATCACGGGAAAGTTTGTCACCTTTTGCCATCACTAAGGCATGACTGGTTAAAAAGTCAGCAGGACAGACTTTTTGCATCAATGTATTGACGGGAAGAATTAATGCGCCTTTTTGCAAACCGGGCAAACGGTACAGTGTCGATAAACGATGAGAAATAATTTCCTGATGGGGGGAGAAATTGTCATATGGCAATGTTTCCCAGTCAGAAAGAGTCTCTATAGGGTGTTGTGTAAACTGTTGAATTTCATCTCTTAAACGTAATGCATTTTGCATATCACGTGTCACGATGATCACAGGCCCTTGGTGACGTTGTATTATTTCTCCACATTCAAGTGCACCAGCCGCCCCGATAAGGCAACCTAAATGGCGAACATCGCCACTACGACTAGGGAGTTCATAACGAAATTTTGACAACATAGAAATCTTCGGTATCTCACAGCGATTAGTAAGCAGTTAAACAAGAGTTAGCCCAAACATAGCCAATTTTTGTACGAAAAATAGTTAAGTTAATTAATGGATAGTTAAACTACAAAATTCGTAACAAAACAATCAGTTTTAACTCGTAATTCGTCTGAAAGTCAGACAAAAAGGCATTCAAAACAGAAAAAAAACCATCGAGTGGTTCCATTCATCAATCGTACCCTTTATTATCGCTGAACACTTCGCTTTGGCAACAGGGGCATCATAGATTTCATGCACCAATCTGTCTCATTATTTATAGGCCTACGTTATTTACGTGGGCGTGCTGCGGATAAATTTGGGCGTTTCGTTTCCAGTTTATCTGCCATTGGTATCACACTGGGGGTTGCGGCATTGATAACCGTCACTTCAGTGATGAATGGGTTCGAGCGATCTTTACAAGATAGCATACTTGCTTATATGCCGCAGGCAATTTTAACCTCTGCCTCTGGAAGTATAGACCCAGCAAAATATCCAATATCCGATCTACAACATTTAAAGGGTGTCAGCCAGATCGCACCTATTGTGCAATCTGATGTGGTATTACAAAGCCGAACCAATGTTGGCGTGGGCGTTATGGGGGGAATCGACCCCGAAGAATCTTCGCTGTTATTGGATAAACTGGTTGTCGGGCAACGCAATGACCTCAAAGAAGGCAGTTATAATGTTTTTCTCGGGAATAAACTTGCAGAAACACTCGGGGTAAAACGTGGTGATGAGGTTCGCTTAATTATTCCAGGCGTGAGTCAGTTAACACCGATGGGGCGCATTCCAAGTCAGCGCCTATTTACTGTGGCTGGTATTTTCCAAACAAATGGGGAAGCGGATACGAGTGAACTGGTCGTGGCACAACAAGATGCCGCACGTATGCTACGTTATCCCGCAGGCCACATTACTGGGTGGCGCTTATATTTAGATGAGCCTTTACAAGTTGACGTTCTAAGTCAGCAAGCGTTACCAGATGGCTTAGTATGGAAAGACTGGCGGGAGCGTAAAGGGGAGTTTTTCCAAGCCGTTCGCATGGAAAAAAATATGATGGGCTTATTGCTTAGCTTAATTATCGCAGTGGCGGCATTTAATATTATTACCTCGCTATCACTGTTAGTGATGGAAAAGCAAGGCGAAGTGGCTATTTTAAAAACCCTAGGTCTCAAACGTTGGCGTATTTTAATGATATTTATGATCCAAGGCGCTGGAGCGGGGGTGATTGGCTCACTCATTGGCACGATATTAGGCACGATACTTTCTAGTCAACTGAATGTCATTATGCCGCTGATCGGTTTATTACCCAAAGGCGTCTCTTTACCGATTGTGCTTGATTACTCTGGTATTTTAATTATTGCACTTAGTGCAATGCTGATTTCTCTGCTGGCAACGCTTTATCCTTCTTGGCGTGCAGCAGCGGTTCAACCTGCTGAGGCGTTACGTTATGAATAAACAACCACTTCTGGTCTGTGAAAAATTAAGCAAAACATATCAAGAAGGGACATTGTCGACGCAAGTGTTGAAAAATGTCAGTTTTTCCATGGGGCGTGGGGAAATGATGGCCATCGTGGGAAGTTCTGGTTCAGGTAAAAGTACCTTATTGCATTTATTGGGTGGCCTAGATACCCCTTCAGAAGGGAATGTTATCTTTCGTGGACAGCATATAAATCAATTAACCTCAGATGAGCGTGCTGCTATTCGTAATAAAGATCTCGGTTTTATTTATCAATTCCATCATCTTTTACCGGATTTTACTGCCCTTGAAAATGTGGCAATGCCTTTATTAATTGGGGGGATTGCGAAAGAAACTGCATTTTCGAAAGCCACTGAAATGCTAGAAGCAGTTGGACTAGCGCATCGGGCGGGGCATCGTCCTTCTGAATTATCAGGAGGGGAGCGCCAGCGTGTTGCTATTGCAAGGGCGTTAGTGAATGAGCCT
Source organism: Providencia sp. PROV048 (assembly GCF_033688165.1). NCBI lineage: Bacteria > Pseudomonadati > Pseudomonadota > Gammaproteobacteria > Enterobacterales > Morganellaceae > Providencia > Providencia sp. PROV048. Next base: position 1,930,729 of record NZ_CP096360.1, read on the forward strand.
GCACTGGTTTTAGCGGATGAGCCTACAGGTAACCTTGATTTACGTAATGCAGATGCCATTTTTGAGTTGTTGGGTGAATTAAACCGAACACAGCGAACCGCATTTTTAGTCGTCACCCATGATATGACTCTGGCTCGGCGGTTATCCCGCCAATTGGAAATGCGAGATGGGCATTTGCAACAGGAAATTACCTTGGGGGCTCGGTAATGTCTAAATTGCCTCTTTCACTAGTCACGGCGCTGCGTTTCAGCCGTGGTCGACGCCGAACAGGGATGGTTTCGTTAGTCTCGATAGTTTCAACGTTGGGGATTGTTCTTGGGGTCGCGGTGCTAATTATCGGTTTAAGCGCAATGAATGGCTTTGAACGCGAATTAAATAACCGTGTGTTATCTGTTGTTCCCCATGGGCAAATTTTTGCTGTTAAGCCACCGTATAAAGATTTGGAGTTTGCTGAGCAAGTTATCCGTAAAACGCCCGGTGTAGAAGGTGTTAGCCCTTACATCAATTTTACGGGGTTACTTGAACGTGGTGCAAATTTAAAAGCAATTCAAGTCATGGGAGTTTCACGAGAAACTCAGCCACAAGTCAGTGCGTTACCTCAGTTCATTCTCAATGATGCTTGGCAACATTTTGATGCAGGCAAACAATCAATTATTTTAGGCCAAGGTGTGGCGGATGCATTGAATGTGAAGGTTGGGGACTGGGTAACAATCATGATCCCAAATACCGATGCTAGCTTGAAAATTCAGCAGCCTAAGCGTATTCGTGTACAGGTGACGGGTATTTTTAAACTTAGTGGTTTGCTCGATCACCAGTTAGCACTCGTTCCTCTCGCAGATGCACAGGAATATCTCGACTATGGGGATGGTGTGACAGGGTTTGAAATCAAAGCAACAGACCCATTTATTGCCGATCAAGTCGTTTATGATGCAGGCTTGAAAACAATGCATCATGTCGCCGTAAAAAGTTGGATAGGCGATTATGGCTATATGTATAATGATATTCAAATGGTTAGAAGTATCATGTACTTAGCTATGATATTGGTTATTGGCGTTGCGTGTTTTAATATTGTTTCTACTCTTGTTATGGCGGTTAAAGATAAAAGTAGTGATATTGCTGTATTGCGTACCTTAGGGGCAAAAGATAGGCAAATTCGTGCTATTTTCTTATGGTATGGTTTGTTGGGCGGCCTTGTTGGTTCATTGATTGGCGTTGTGCTTGGGGTCGTCATATCATTAAATCTAACACCCATGATTAAGGTAGTAGAGGCTATTGTTGGCCATCCAATTTTATCGGGTGATGTTTATTTTATTGACTTTTTACCTTCTGAATTGCATGTCATGGATGTGGTTTATGTTTTAATTACAACCATTGTATTGAGCTTACTAGCTAGTTGGTATCCTGCTCGTAGGGCAAGCAAATTAGACCCTGCACGTATTCTTAGCGGGCAGTAGCTATTAGTAGGGTTATAGGGTTAGAGAGCCAATGGTTTTTAGGAGACGATACTAAAAACTTATTGGCTCTTCCTATGATTACTGCGCAGCTAAAAACATCTGCTTATAACTACGAGTTTCCACCATTTCTTCTGTAAACCCATATTGCTTAGCGGTCGCCATCAATTCTTGATATAGAGCTTCAAGTAAATCCTGCTCATCTGTCATAATGGCAAATTCAGCAAACCAGCCGATCCCACTAAGGTGGTCAATTGTAATGTGGATGTCATTCAAGAAATAAATGCTTCTTATTTTAGTTGTGGTTAAGTAGCAATGATATCCCAGTGTCGTTAACATGTTTTGTACATGGCGGCAGTCATCAATATTAATGGCTTTGCATTCAGAAGCTCCAGGCCCTTTAACTATCCATAATTTTATGCCTGATGGCACCATTTCACGTACACACATACTGACGCCATTGTCAGCTAGTGGTAGATGCGGGTTTTCATAGAAACAATCTGTTTCTGTATTATTTTCGGTAAAGGGTTCAGCCAAGTCGGCTTTTATTTTATGCAGAAAAGTATCAGGGTCTGGTAAATGAAATTTAATTTCAGCTTCATATTTCCCGACAAAGTGTTGGCTCATGTAAAGTTCCTTGGTACTAACCTTCAGGATAATGATGGTAACACAAAGCGAAAATCGACGAGGGAGATAAAGATGAGGTTAGCGAATAAGTAAGTGCCTAGGTGTTTAAATTAGGCACTTTTATAATACATTCTACTGGTTATTTTTTTGTCATTTTATCTAGATAGCCCATTACGAATGCAGATAATACAAAGGTTAAATGGATAACGACGTACCACATCAACTTGTCATTTGAGACACTTTTCAAGTCCATGAAGATTTTTAATAGGTGAATGGAGGAAATAGCAACAATTGAAGCCGCGACTTTATTTTTTAATGATGAAGCATCCATTTTACCTAGCCAGCCTAGTTTTTCACTGCTGTCAGGGATATCCATTTGGGAGACAAAGTTCTCATAACCAGAAAACATCACCATCACCAATAACCCACCGACTAATGCCATATCAATCAATGATAATAGCGTCAAAATTAAGTCTGCTTCAGGAATTGAAAGGATATTTGGCAAAATATGGTATAGCTCTTGAAAGAACTTAATGGTTAAAGCCAATAGTGTCAGTGAAAGCCCAAAATAGATAGGCGCTAAAATCCAACGTGAAGCATACATTGCTCTTTCAAAAAACTTTTCCATGAAATCCCTTGTAGTGGTGAGTTAATAACACAGTAAAATCTGCGAGGCATATTTTAGCGGTAGCGCGAGTGAAGAAGAAAGGTTTTTTTATTGTTTTACAGTTACGAACGTTTTATGGCGAATTTATGAAATATTAGTGTCATTTTTATGAATAATAAGTGACAAAATCGATACCTTCGATATTTTTATTTGCATTCAGCGAGATGATGCGTTTTAGTATGTTAACATTTAGATAATGTCATCAGTTGTGGTAAGGAAATGGTTAATATGCCAATAAAATACACACTTGAGCTTGATTGTTTTAAATAATTTCAAACAATCAAGGTTTATAAATTCATGTCGTAATGACATGATAGAAAACAATTAATATTTAATATGGTATAAATTTTATTGGTGATATGGATGAAAGGAAGTTTTGATGTTGCGATTTCGTTATAGGTTGAAAAAAGCTCGTAAGAATAAATGTATACGCCGCCAGCGACTTCGTAACCGGTCTTTTTATATAGATAATAGATTGGATAACATGAAAAATGTCAATATCGTCGTTTTGACGGGGGCTGGAATTTCAGCTGAATCTGGGATCCAAACATTCCGTTCTGCGGATGGATTATGGGAGGAGCATCGCGTTGAAGATGTCGCTACTCCTGAAGGTTTCGAGCGTGATCCTGAATTAGTACAACGTTTTTATAATGAGCGGCGTCGGCAGTTACAGCAAGAAAATATTAAGCCTAATGCTGCTCACTATGCACTTGCACAGCTTGAAGAACTTTTTGGTGACCGCTTTTTGTTAATTACGCAAAATATAGATAATTTGCATGAAAGAGCGGGGAGTCAGCGGGTTATCCATATGCATGGAGAGCTATTAAAAGTTCGCTGTAATTGGTCAAATCAAGTATTGGAGTGGAAAGGGGATTTATCGGTCGATGACCGCTGTCATTGTTGCCAATTTCCTCAACCGCTGAGGCCCCATATTGTTTGGTTTGGTGAAATGCCAATTGGAATGGATTATATTTATCAATCCATTGAATCGGCGACTATTTTTATTTCTATTGGAACGTCTGGCCATGTGTATCCTGCGGCAGGTTTTGTGCATGAGGCGAAATTACACGGTGCTCATACGGTAGAACTTAATTTAGAGCCTAGCCAAGTGGAAAGTGAGTTCGATGAAAAACACTATGGTTTAGCCAGCAAAGTCGTTGTTGAATATATTAATAAGCTTATTACTGAGTTACAGGTTAAAAATACCGCGCAATAAGCTTTGAATACATAACATTATCAGGGGAAGCGTATTGTTTCCTCTTATAGGTTAGACGTTTGTATCCATCATGGCTGGCATCGTAATCTCTTTGACACAGGTTGCATTGCTGGTATTGGCGATAAAACGCACGGCGTTGACAACATCTTGTAATGGGATTAATTGCCCATCACTTTTTTCAATGACCTCATCGACAGAAACAGTTAATGGGAACTCAGTTGCTAGATAACCTAAGTTTATGACTGATATTGCTATTTTATCTTCCCGTAGAGTTTCTCTTAATGACTGAGCTATTCCTCTGAGGGCATATTTGGTGGCAGAAAAGGTGACTTCCTTGCCATTATGATTATCTAAACCCCATGTGGAGCCAATCAATATAATCTTACTGTTTTTTGCTAGGCGCAAATTAGGTAAGAGCGCTTTTAGATTTAATAAACAGGCACTTATATTGGTTTGAACCATATTGAGTAACTCTATGTCATCAGTCGATTCAAATTGGTACTCTTCATTAAATGCCAATTTCTCCCATATGCCAACGTTATAAATTAAAGTATGAATAGGTTGATTTTGAATAACATGCTTAATGGTATTTGCACTATTAATGTCACTTAAATCAGCAGGGATCCACGTAAAATTAGTTTGTTCAAAAGGAGGTTTTGAGCGAGAAACACCATAAATATGGTCTACTTTTTCAGGGAATCCTTCGACTAATGCCTTGCCTAAGCCTTTGCTGACACCATAAATTAAACATGTTTTTGACATAGATATTCCTATTAACGAGTTAAACTTCGTTTTGTTTATTAATTAGCTAATAAATAAAAAATAATAGGTCATATATAACATACTATTTCAATTTAATAATTGATGATCTGTGTAGTGGGGGAGTGAAAGTTAACCAAGAGGCGTGTTTTTAGGTAACTAATAATTTACTAATTAATGTAATTTAATTATTACCCCTATTAATTATAGGTGCTGATTGTGACTATGACAGTTAATCACCCAAAAAATACGCTAAAAAATAAATTTTATTAAAGATTTACTATAAAAATAGTGCGCATTAACAGGAAAGCTGATTTGAGACAATAATTGAATCTGTGATCTTTCCCATAATATAAACATTGATATTTTAGGGGGAAGGGTATGGACAAACTCTTAGAGCGGTTTTTTGAATATACCGCTTTCGATACACAGTCAAAACTAAACGCAAAAACTGTACCGAGCTGTGCGGGGCAGTTAAAGTTTGCTCGCGCATTAGTTAATGAACTGAACGAATTAGGTTTTGAAAAAATAACACTAAGCGATCAAGGTTGTGTGATGGCCTATTTGCCGTCAAACGTTGATTGGGATGTTCCCACTATTGGTTTTATTTCACATTTAGACACAGCGCCTGATTTTTCAGGTAAGAATGTGAGTCCACAAGTCCTCGAAAATTATCGAGGAGGGGATATTGCGTTAGGTATTGGTGATGAAGTGCTATCCCCTGTGATGTTTCCGGTACTCCATGAAATGATTGGTAAAACGCTGATCATGACAGATGGTAAAACTTTACTGGGTGCCGATGATAAAGCGGGTATTGCAGAAATAATCACAGCCCTCGTACGTTTAAAGGAAAAAAATATTCCTCATGGTAAAATCTGTCTTGCATTTACCCCTGATGAAGAGATAGGACGCGGGGCTCGCCATATCGATTTTAAACAATTTGATGCATTGTGGGCCTATACCGTCGATGGTGGTGGAGTTGGTGAATTAGAGTATGAAAATTTTAATGCGGCTAATGTTTCCATTAAAATTGTTGGCAATAACACTCATCCCGGTACAGCTAAAGGCGTAATGGTGAATGCATTAGGGCTAGCGAACCGTATTCATTCGATGTTACCACCTGATGAAACACCTGAAAATACAGAAGGGTATGAAGGGTTTTATCATTTAACATCGTTAAAAGGTACAGTAGAAAAGGCCGAGTTGAATTATATTATTCGTGATTTTGACTTAGCAGGCTTTGAAGCTAGGAAGAAAAATATAATTCGAATTGCTGAAAAAGTTGGCGAAGGGCTGCACCCAAGCTGTTATATCGAACTGACACTTGATGATACCTATTATAACATGCATAAAGAGGTCATGAAGTACCCACATGTTATTGAATTAGCGAAACAAGCAATGCTTGATTGTGGCATTGAACCAGTTATTCAACCTGTCCGTGGTGGTACCGACGGTGCACAGCTTTCACATCGCGGTTTACCATGTCCAAATATTTTCACAGGTGGTTATAATTTCCATAGTAAACATGAGTTTATAACACAAGAAGGTATGGAGCAGGCTGTTAGTGTGATTATGCGTATTGCGGAGCTAACGGCCATTCACGCACGGCAATCGTGATATTTTATGAGGAGTAAGAGAGGTTGTTGACAAAGTGGGATAAAAGCGTGGTTTTTCCCACTTTGTGTTATCAGCCGAAAATCAATAAATTGATTTTCCTAATTTATTTTCAAAACCTATTCGACTTGTCGCCAAACATAATATGTTTGTCAGCACTCTTACTGTTGTTATTGAAATAATACAGAAATACCACTAAGTGCCAGTAAAACTCCCATGACTAAATTAAACCGCTTTAATGTCTTAGGTTGTTTTAGCCTTTCTCTTAATTTACTACCAAACATAGCCCAGATAGCAACACATGGCCAATTGATGGCTGCAAATATGACAGCGACTTGCAACATTGATAAATAAGGTGAAATTGTATTGGTATACATCGCCATTCCAGAGACTGCCATCATCCAGGCTTTAGGATTTATCCATTGAAATAATGCTGCTTCTAAGAAAGTTAGTGGTTTAATTTCTTGGTTATTTGTCTGTGCAATTGAATGGCTAATAGTGGTTTTCCATGCAAGCCAGAACAAATAAATAATTCCAAAATATTTTAATATCGAATAAATCATAGGGGATGATTGAATCAATGCGCCCACCCCTAGCCCTACTGCCACTAACATAATAAGAAAACCAATTGATACTCCAAATGAATGAGGTAATGTTTTTCTAAATCCAAAATTAATACCTGAAGCAAGTAACATAATATTATTTGGGCCTGGAGTTATGGATGTCACAAAGGAAAACAATGATAAAGCCAAAAGAGTTTCTATGTTCATGTTGTTATCATCTTTAAAAGGGACAATTAACGCTGTGCGTGACTGGCGACGGTGAAGTCAAAACAGTTTAAAATTGAATCAAATAATGTGCTTTATCTTTGCGTGCTTACGGGCAAGAAGGGGATATATTGCGAGTAGGTGCTAGCGGGATATAATATATATTAAAATAAATAATTTAGTTATTAATAATGATGTGTTAATTGTAGTCAGCGGTTTTCAATTGATGGTCAGGAGAGTGTTGCCATATCATACTAATAATATTATTTTTAATAAAAGACCCATAATGAATGGGCCTTTTTCACAAATATAAATTTAATATTATCAGTACCGATTAATCATCAAAATACCAATAACCATTATTAACGAGCGCAGTAAGCAGTGCGATGAAATTAACATCATCAATGGCATCAGCTAAATTTTGGCTATTAACGGCGTCATAGCGGCATAAACTATCAGCGGCCTCATAACACTCAGTTTCCAAGCATTCACCATTAACAAAAAATTGGTCTCCAACGCGTAATGCTCTGAGACCATTTAATTTGTATAAGGTTTCTTGCTGAGTTTTTAGCAAATCATAGATTTCTTCTTGCTCATAAGGCGGTTCAGGTGGCGCAATGTCTAACTCGTGGCGTGATTGGGAGATAAACTCACCTAACCATTTGCGAAAGAGCTCAGGGTCATTAATGAGTGATTCCATCATCTCACGCAGCTTAATTTGTTCACCTTGCAAGATCTCCGCAGGGTTATCGCGGAATGATAAATCTGGGTCACTATAGCGGTAGCTGCCTAAATCGTTAGAAATTAAGTGATCGGCAAAGCTACTGATTAATTCACGAGTATTTGGTGCACGAAAGCCAACCGAGTAATTTAATGAAGGTTCAATGGCGTAGCCTTCATGTGGGAACCCAGGTGGAATGTACAAAATATCGCCGGGTTCCATTTCTTCGTCGATGATGGCATCGAAAGGTTGTACTTGCAGTAAGTCAGGGTGCGGGCAATGTTGTTTCATGGGGATTTTTTCGCCCACGCGCCAACGACGGCGGCCTTCACCTTGAATAATAAATACATCGTATTGGTCGAGGTGAGGACCTACACCACCGCCGGGGACCGAGTAGGAGATCATTAAATCGTCCATTCGCCAGTCTGAAAGTACACGGAATGGTTTCATCAACGCAGAGCTTGGGTGATGCCAATGGTCAACAGCCTGAACTAAAATAGACCAATTTTCTTCACCGAGATGGTCATAGTTTTCAAATGGGCCATGGCCAACTTGCCAAATCCCTTCTTTATGGCTAACTAAACGGCTATCAACCTCATCTTCCATCGCCAAACCTGCAAGTTCGTCAGGCGAGATAGGGTCAATAAAATTTGCAAACCCTTTTTTGATAAGCAGTGGGCGCTTCTGCCAGTGACTGTCGAGGAAACTTTGCCAGTCGAGATTTAGTTTGTAATCCATCTTATTGTCCCTTGGAGCTGCTAAATATAGCTAATCAGTTTATTGCAATATACCCGGTCTCAATACTACAAAATGACCTATATGTGTAATGGTATGATGTTAAATAAACTTTATGAAAAACATATAGTAAAGGTTTATCTTGAGAGTAAACCAATCAGTTACCCTAAATTACTTTTCATAAAACACTTCACAAATAGTATACCGGAAATGGTTTGTAAAATAGGGGGTAAACGGACACATATCACAGATTAACTATCTTCAATCATAGATTGCTGCCTAAATGTGACGGATAAACGCGCTCCGCCAAGAGGGCTGTCACTAATTATGATTTCCCCGTCATATTGGTCGATAATATCCACTGCAATAGATAAGCCTAAACCTTGACCTGGGCGAAGGGTGTCTGCGCGTTGCCCTCGAACGAAGATCAAACTACGTTTGCTTTCAGGCACCCCTGGGCCGTCATCATCGACAACTAATGTTAAGCTATCAGCACCTACAACAGCACTAACTTCAACAAATTCAAGGCAATACTTACACGCATTTTCCATGATATTACCCATCACTTCCATAAAATCATTGGGTTGACCCAGCCATGTTGTTTCAGGAGAAACATTAACCGTTATAGAAACCCCTTTGTGCTGATAAACTTTATGTAGGGCACTTGCAAGGCTATCTAGTATTGATGGGACAGATGAAATTTCACGTAGCATCATGTTTTCATCACCTTGCGTTGATGCGCGGTGTAAATAATAACCCACCTGTTGAGAAATACGGCCAATTTGTTCAAGCATGATAGGCTCTGCTTGTTCAATGTTCATTTGTTTGCCTGAACGAAGTAGCCGCAATGTCGACTGTAAAACAGCTAAAGGTGTCTTTAAACTGTGTGTTAAATCAGAAAGTGTGGTGCGATATTTACTGTAGCGTTTTCGTTCATTCGTTAACAAAATATTAAGGTTGCGTACTAGGCCGCGAAGCTCATACGGTGGGTTCTCATCCAGAGTATCCCGTTCACCTTTTTCTAGGCTACTGAGTTGTGATACTAATGATTTAATTGGCCGTAGACTCCAATAAGCAGCTAGCCATAATAACGGGATGACTAAGATTAAATTAGCCAGCAAAACATAACCAAACCACTCCCAAACTAACCCGGTATTTTGTAAGTCTTGTGGTAGAGTATCTACAACGACTATGGTGAGTGGGGGCAGGTTTTCACTTGCTGCATATTGGTTGACGGACACGGAATGAGTCAGCGGTTCGTCATCGTTATCCATGTCATCTAACTTTGTATTGAATTCGGGGGTATCGTCTAGGAGTTGGCGGGTTTCACGAATATCCGTATCAATTTCATATAAGCCCTCTTTTTTTAGCCAATCATTACGGATCAGCCGTTCAACGCTAGGCACATCACGTTGGCGCCATAGCACAAGCCCTTGTTCATCATAAATAATAACCAAAGTTGGGTTATTCAAAGTAAAATTTGGTGGGACTCGGATGTCAATTTTATTATTTTGCCATTGGGCTAGGCTATAAATTAAGTTACTTTGGCTACGTAATAAGGTGTAAGTCGTTTTATCAAAACTAATTAAATACCCCAAAATAGCAACAATACCATAGGATAAAGTGAGCGCTAAGATTACCGCTGATGTTGCACAAAGAAAACGTGCTCGTAGCGAAAGGGGTTTGAACTTAAATTTACTTAGCCACATATTAGCCATTCACATCAAAACGATAGCCTTGACCGCGTACAGTAACAATTACATCATCACTATGGAATTGTTGAATTTTTTTGCGTAATCGGCCCATTAAAACATCGATAGTATGACTTTCTCTAAGTTCGGCATCTGGATAAAGCTGGCGCATTAACGAGTCTTTGCTAACCACTTTTCCATTATTGCGGAGCAGTGTTTCAATAATGGTGTATTCAAAAGCCGTTAATTTGACGGTTTCACCATTAACTGTAAATTCTTTACGTGAGAGGTCAATAACGAAATTACCTAATTCGAGAACTTGTGAAGCAAGACCGCTATTTCTGCGCATTAAAGCTTGCATACGGGCGACAAGCTCTTCTAGCTGGAAAGGTTTCGTCACGTAGTCATCTGCACCACTGTTTAGCGCTTGTACTTTTTCTTGCCAACTCTCCCGAGCCGTCAATACTAAAAGTGGAATATTGACGTGCTCGCCACGCCAGCGTTTTATCATGGAAAGCCCGTCTTCATCAGGTAAGCCCAAATCAACTACCGCGATATCTGGGCAACTTTCGTGTAAAAAGTAGTCAGCTTCTTTTGCATCTTCAGCGGAGTCAACCTGATGACCAAGCTCTTTAAGCTGTACGGTTAAATGGTGACGAAGTAACGCATTGTCTTCGACAATAAGAATACGCATCGGAAACCCTCATATTGAAAAAAGATAGCTACACTTATTGCAAATAGTAGCACTAGATACGCTATGGTAAAAAGAGTTCTGAATAACGACAAGGGATTAAGTAAATATAAATCAAACAAAGCGGAAATATAATTTATCTTTGTTTATCTTCGGGCAGTTTAGGGGGGAACAAGCAGAGGCTATAGGGTAAATAAAAAGTGGGGGACATAGAGCCCGCCCACTTTGAATGTATTAAGTTAAAAGCTTGAGGTTATTTTAGCTCATCAATAAAAGTGACAGCGTAACCGATGTAGTTAGCCGGCGTCATTTCTTTTAAACGCGATTTTTCGTGTTCTGGCAAATCTAAACCATCAATAAATTGTTTCATCCCTTCAGCGGTAACGCGTTTGCCACGGGTCAATTCTTTGAGTTTTTCATATGGCTTTTCAATACCATAGCGGCGCATTACCGTTTGGATAGGCTCAGCTAATACTTCCCAGTTTTGGTCTAATTCATCCAGTAAATGCTGTTCATTAACTTCTAGTTTGTTTAAGCCTTTCATGGTTGATTGATAAGCAATCAATGCATAACCTAAGCCGACACCGAGATTACGTAATACTGTCGAGTCTGTTAAGTCACGCTGCCAGCGAGAAACAGGGAGCTTGCTCGCTAAATGGCCTAAGACGGCATTTGCTAACCCTAAGTTACCTTCAGAGTTTTCAAAATCAATCGGGTTCACTTTGTGTGGCATAGTGGAAGAGCCAATTTCACCAGCGATTGTTTTTTGTTTGAAGTGATTTAATGCGATGTAGCCCCAAATATCACGGTCGAAATCTAACACGATAGTGTTAAAACGAGCGACACAATCAAATAACTCAGCAATATAATCATGAGGTTCAATTTGCGTGGTGAATGGGTTCCATTGGATGCCTAAAGACGTAACGAAGGTTTCGCTAAATTCGTGCCAGTTAACTTCAGGGTAAGCGACCATGTGGGCATTATAGTTACCAACTGCGCCATTGATTTTACCTAAAATTTCAACTTGTTGCAGCTGATGGAATTGGCGTTCCAAACGATAAGCAACGTTGGCAAACTCTTTACCAATGGTGGAAGGCGTTGCAGGTTGGCCGTGAGTACGCGATAGCAACGGCAAATTGCGGTACTCATGAGCCATTGTTTTGATTTTATCAATAATTTGACGCCATTGTGGCAGTAATACTTCTTCGCGAGCAGTTTTCAGCATTAATGCGTGCGAAAGGTTATTAATATCTTCTGAAGTACAAGCGAAGTGGATAAATTCAGAAACTGCATGAAGAGCAGGGATGTTGGCTACTTTTTCTTTTAGGAAATATTCTACAGCTTTCACATCATGGTTGGTTGTGCGTTCAATTTCTTTGATACGCATTGCGTCTTTTTCACAGAAGTTCGCGACAATTTCATCTAAGTAAGCGATTGCGTCAGCGTCAAATGAAGGAACTTCTTTGATTTGAGCGGTTGCAGCCAGTTTTTGTAGCCAGCGAACTTCAACTTGTACGCGAAATTTCAGTAAACCAAACTCACTAAAAATAGTGCGTAAAGCGCTGACTTTATCACCGTAACGGCCGTCAATCGGGGATACAGCGGTCAGTGAGGATAATTCCATTGGTAGCAACTCCAGATTTAAAGGTGAGACAAAATATCTTTCGCCTGATTAGCCAGACGATTGCGAGAGAACATGAGTTGGATACGACTTCCACCAACTTGTTGCCAAAGCACTGCGCAGCGAATACCTGCGAGTAAAGTGGCTCTAACTTTTGCTTGAACGAGTGTATTTTTGAGAATGTCTGGGGAACCAGTGACTTGAATTCGAGGCCCTGCAGGGCTGACTACGTCGACGTAAATACCCGCAAGTGCGTTAAACACACCTTCAGAGAGCGGTTCAAAATAGTCAGCTTGGCGCTCAAATTGCTCAATACGTTGGCCAAGTTGGTTCATCGCTTCTTGATTTTTATTAAGACGGCGCTCAAGTACCATAATACTTAACATATAACGTGTCATTTCAGCGGATAAACCACTGTTGCCGCCTGTTAACATGCCTAACATGGCATTGAGACCGGTCTTTAAATTTTCGGCATCATTACCAAATACATCCAAAGTCGATTTTGGATTCATATTGGTGAGGCAATTGACCATGGTTTCAGTGTCTTTCTCGAGACAAACACCTTCATGTGCGAGTTTTTGAACCATCGCGCTTGCTTGGCAGATACCCGCTAAAGCAAGCGTAATGTCGTAATAGTTTTTTGCCACATTTACTCCTGAATACGGGCTTCAATAATACCGCCACCGAGACAGACTTCATCGATATAAAATACGGCGGATTGACCTGGAGTGACAGCCGCGACTGGGTAGTCAAATGCAACTTCAATGCGATCATCACTTAATGGGGTTATCGTACAAGGGATATCCGCTTGACGATAACGTGTTTTTACTACACAACGTAGTGGTTCAGTCATTGTTTTACGGTCAACCCAATGTAATTGCTGAGCAATTAACCCAACAGACATTAACCTAGGGTGTTCATGGCCTTGAGCAACGATAAGAATATTATTTTCAACGTCTTTATCGACAACATACCAAGGTTCTTCAGAGCCCTCTTTTGTACCACCGATACCTAAACCTTTACGCTGACCTAAGGTGTGGTACATCAAACCTTCATGTTGACCAATTGTTTCGCCATCGACAGTGACGATAGGGCCGGGTTGAGCAGGTAAGTAGCGGCCTAAAAAGTCGCGAAACTTACGCTCACCAATGAAACAAATCCCTGTAGAGTCCTTTTTTTTCGCAGTAACTAAGCCAATTTCTTCGGCAATACGGCGTACTTCAGGTTTTTCGAGCTCACCAACTGGAAAAAGGCTTTTAGCGACTTGCTCGTGACTCAGGGTATATAAAAAATAACTTTGGTCTTTGTTGCCATCTAAGCCACGTAATAATTGGCTTTTACCATCGATATCACGGCGACGCACATAATGACCAGTGGCAATGTAATCTGCGCCTAAATCTTCAGCAGCAAATTCTAAGAAAGCTTTAAATTTGATTTCTTTGTTGCAGAGAATATCTGGGTTTGGTGTGCGACCAGCTTTATATTCAGTTAAAAAATGTTCGAAGACATTGTCCCAATATTCAGCAGCGAAATTAATGGTATGAAGTTCAATACCCAGTTTGTCACACACGGCTTGCGCATCGGCAAGGTCAGCCGCAGCTGAGCAATATTCTGTGTCGTCATCTTCTTCCCAATTCTTCATAAACAGACCAGCAACCTGATACCCTTGTTGCTGTAGCAAGTAAGCGGATACAGAGGAGTCAACACCACCGGACATACCGACGATGACTTTTTTTTGGCTGTTATCTGACATGGTACTATTATTTGACATGGAAATATCTCACTGCGGAAAAATCAAGCCCCATACTTTAGCATGTTGTTCCCGCATTACACCAGAGTTAGAGGGGAATATTATTGCTTGGTGAAATCTTCACCAAGCAGAAGTTTAGTGCTTAACGATAATGATCGCCGTAAGCTGTTAAGATATCGAGAGGATAATGTTTTCCTGTGAGAAAACAGCGTAAACTTTCAGCCACTAATGGTGAACGCAGGCAGTTGCTATCTATAATTTCTTGGGCGGTCAGCCAGTGGCATTCGCTAATATCACTGTCTTGTGGCTGTGTTTCACAAATGGATTCAAGTTCTACGGCGAACAAAAAGCGGATAAACTGGGTTTTATCTGGGGCAATCCATTGGTGAATTTTAATTAATTGTGTTGGTGTGGCTTTGATTCCAGTTTCTTCTAGTAATTCACGTTCGGCGGCTTGCAAAATCGTCTCACCAGCTTCTAAGTGCCCAGCGGGTTGATTCCAAGTGGGTTTGTCGTTTATCCACTCTTCCACGACTAAAAATTTGCCTTGAGCATGCACAACAGTTGCTACAGTCACATTAGGTTTAAACAACAGTTATCTCCTTCCATTCGCCAACTGAAAGATTTCCCAAATTAAATTCACCAATCTGATAGCGAATTAGCCTAAGTGTTGGAAAACCTATATTTGCCGTCATACGACGGACTTGCCGATTACGTCCTTCATATAAGGTGATTTTTAACCAACTGGTCGGGATATTTTTACGTTCCCGTATAGGCGGGTTTCTTTGCCATAGCCATTTTGGTTCATCAACTAGTTCGATCCCTGCGGGGAGCGTTGGACCATCATTTAATGTTAATCCTCGCCGAAATTTTAGCAATGCATCTTCGCTGGGAATACCCTCTACTTGAGCATAGTATATTTTCCCTGTTTTTTTCTGTGGTTGCGTTAAACGGGCCTGTAGTTTTCCATCATTAGTTAAAATTAATAAGCCTTCACTGTCCCTATCAAGGCGTCCTGCTGCGTATACATCGGTGATTGGAATATATTTTTTTAATGTATCGCGGCCTTGTTCATCAGTAAATTGAGGTAAAACATCAAAGGGTTTGTTAAATAAAATGATTTTAGTTGATGTTTGCGAACTAACTGAAATCCGCTTAGTTCTATGCTTTAACGCAGTAGAGGTTGGTGAGTAACGATTTTTTTTCGGAACTGATTTTTTGTTCGGTCTGTTCATGGTCATTCAATGAGAATTTATTGGTTTTAATTTATGGCGGTTTATCCTATCTAGTGTAGGAGATTTAGCGGTTTGATCCTAGAACGTATTTTTCATGGCGATGTAATATTTAATTAACAACTTTAAAAACATTTAAATCAATAAAAACAATTTTTCATTTAAAAATAAGTACATATGAGTTTATTTGGATGACGATAGTGTGAGCGGAACGTATTTTTAATTTGAGTTAACTTGCTAGTATTATTTGTTGTTAGGAAAATATTTTAACAAAAGTTAAGTCATTCGCTCAAATGCGTCGTTGACAACTTTTCATCGTGGTTTGATTTATTTCTAATAATGGAATGCTTAAATTAATTTATTGATTTAACAGTATTTATAAATAGTTATTCGATTAACTTACAAGATAAAACAGTACGTTAAATGCGATCGGCATTGAAGCTTAGATGAGTAATCATTGGCGTTCGACGCAGATTGAAGTAGTATTGACACGTCTCTTACAAAAAATTAACAAGCAAAATACGCAAGTGAAAGGAGAGGTTAATGGAAAGCAAAGTAGTAGTTCCGGCAGAAGGCGCTAAAATTACCATTGATGCAAAAGGCAAACTAAACGTTCCGAACAACCCAATTATCCCTTATATCGAAGGTGACGGCATTGGTATCGATGTTACACCAGCAATGTTAAAAGTGGTTGATGCGGCAGTTAAAAAAGCCTACAACGGTGAGCGCAAAATTTCTTGGATGGAAGTTTACACCGGTGAAAAATCTACACAAATTTATGGTAAAGATGTTTGGTTACCAGAAGAAACCCTCGATTTAATCCGTGATTACCGTGTTTCAATTAAAGGTCCTTTAACAACTCCTGTTGGTGGTGGTATTCGTTCCTTGAACGTTGCACTACGTCAACAACTTGACCTGTATATCTGTTTACGTCCTGTTCGCTACTACAAAGGCACGCCAAGCCCAGTTAAACAACCTGAATTGACGGATATGGTTATTTTCCGTGAAAACTCTGAAGATATCTATGCGGGTATTGAGTGGAAAGCGGGTAGTGCAGAAGCAGACAAAGTTATTAAATTCCTGAAAGATGAAATGGGTGTGACTAAAATCCGTTTCCCACAAGACTGTGGTATTGGTATTAAACCTTGTTCAGAAGAAGGCACAAAGCGTTTAGTTCGTGCAGCAATTGAATATGCTATTGATAACGGCCGTGATTCAGTGACTTTAGTTCATAAAGGTAACATTATGAAATTCACTGAAGGTGCATTTAAAGATTGGGGATACCAATTAGCACAAGAGGAATTCGGCGGTGAATTATTAGATGGCGGCCCATGGGTTAAAATTAAAAACCCTAAAACAGGCAAAGATATCATTGTTAAAGATGTTATTGCAGATGCTTTCTTACAACAAATCCTGCTGCGCCCAGCTGAATATGATGTTATCGCGTGTATGAACCTAAATGGTGACTACATTTCTGATGCATTAGCAGCACAAGTCGGTGGTATCGGTATTGCACCAGGTGCGAATATTGGTTCTGAATGCGCATTATTTGAAGCAACGCACGGTACTGCACCTAAATATGCAGGCCAAGATAAAGTTAACCCAGGCTCTATCATCCTTTCTGCTGAGATGATGCTGCGCCATATGGGTTGGACTGAAGCGGCTGACCTAATCGTTAAAGGTATGGAAGGCGCAATCGAAGCTAAGACTGTAACCTATGACTTCGAACGTCAATTAGAAGGCGCTAAATTACTGAAATGTAGCGAATTCGGTGACGCAATCATTAAACACATGTAATTTATTACGTAGTGTGATTAATAACGGGAGCTTAATAGTTCCCGTTTTATTTTGTCTAAAAAAATTCTTCTGCAAAACCACTGCAAAACCACTGCAAAACAGGCTACAAAATAATCGTTATTTTAAAGCTAAAACCTGCCAATTTTTCCCTCAGTCATCATTATATTTATCAGCCATCGCTTGGCTCTTATGGCCAAGAAGTTTCTGGATATTGATACCTTGTTCTCGATAGAGTCTTTCCGATAAAGAACGTTGTTCATGAAATGAAGGTGCTGATCTTTCTGGCCATGTTAACCCGCATTTATTCTGTTGAAATTGCACCAGGTAAACCGGCATTACAGATTGAAATGACGGATAAAAAGCCGAGTGCATCGTTTAAAACACCGTCTTATGACAATGTTAAGCCAGAATCGGTTATTCCGAGTGTAACGTCTGAGACATATCAGGGGATTGTTGATTTTGGTGGCGACCATGCGCCAATTTATATTTCAATATCGAAGAATCCAACGACTGCACAAGAAAAACAACTGATTGAGAAGCTAACCGAGATTGGCGTGCTTTATATCCAGCTGAAGCTGCAGAATTAGATTGGAAGCAAGCAAGTAGCGAGTTATCACAAGCAGATGTAGATGCTCAGACACTCAGACAGCAAAAAGAGAACTCGATAAAACTAAAAGCTCTCCGGAAGGCGGTGCTTTAACTGATGTGAGTAAAAATCCTTTACAAATTAAACAGTCAAGTCAGGTAATTTCTAGCGTATTTGGTATTGAATATATTGAAAAAATTGATAATCAAAAAGCATTGTCATATTTACTCAATCGTAATCCTGAAGATTATGTTATTAACATTTTGAGTATTGCTAGCGTATATGGATATGAGACTGATGATGGTAGCGAACCTGAAGTTCTAATTGATGATCCGGAAATTTATGAGTCTATTGTAGAGCGTTTCACATTAGCAAAAGAGCGACTTTTAGACGCTGAAAAAGCAATTAAAGAAGCAGTGAGAAAGCTGGGCATAGCTTTAGAGAAAAAGAAAAAAGCCGAAGCTAAAGAAAAGAAAGCGAAGGATAAAAAAGAAAAAGAAGAGAAGCGTAAAAAGCCTGGCACTGCTACAAGAAAAGGCAAAAAAGTTAGCGATAAATGGCTTAATGATGCTAGTAAAGAAAATGGTGCTCCTATTCCTGAGCAAGTAGCTAATAAATTACGAGGTAATAAATTCAACAGTTTTGATGAGTTCAGGAAGGCCATCTGGGATGAGATATCAAAATTTCCAGAATTGATTAAAAACCTTAGTAAGAATAATAAAACTCTTGTTTCTAAAGGATACTCGCCTTTTGCTAGGAAAAAAGATCAAGTTGGTGGTAGAAAGGTACATGAGTTGCACCATGACAACCCAATTAGTGAAGGGGGAGAAGTCTATAACATGGACAATTTAAGAGTTACGACCCCGAAAAGACATATTGATATCCATAGAGGTAAATAAGAATGGAACTAAAAAATAATATTACTGATTATACAGAATCTGAATTTTTAAAGTTATTAACAATTATTTGTAATGCAGATACAGCAAGTGAGGAAGAACAAATTAAGTTTGTGACTCACTTTGAAAAAGTAACAGAGCATCCAAGCGGAAGTGATCTTATTTACTACCCAGAGGATGGAGCCGATGATTCTCCAGTCGGAATTTTAAAAACAGTCAAAGAATGGCGGGCTAAAAATGGCAAGCCTAGTTTCAAAAAAGGCTAAGAACTACTGCTAATGGAATAGCTGAACATAAAGCATCAATGATTTAAGGATGAATCATTGATGCTTATCCGCCAATCATTTCAGGTGATGAATTTACTCAACATTAAAGATAAAGCGGCCGTGTTTAATGACATCCAACTGATGGAGTCAAAAACTTTAGAATTGATCCATAAAAATAGAGCGAAAGCTGAACCACCATGTTCAAGACGCTTATAGACTCTTATAAACGCTTATAAATGTCTATATGACATACAACTGGGCTTGTTAAGTTAGCTTAAACACTTTAATATGATCGCAGCTATCTTAAGCATATTGCTTAATTACCCGTCAAAATGTCATTAATCTAAACTAACAAGGGGGCTATATGAGAACTGAACATACCAGATCTGTACAAACAATTAGCCATGCAACAGAACTTGTTAATACATTTTTTGATGATAATACTGAAAAGTTTTTCTCTGTTCGTCGCCTTAGTATGAGAAAGGATCCGAATAGACAGTTGTTTATTGTTACTATCGAAAATGATAACAAAAGCGATGAATATGAAATTGTTCCTTTTGCTGAGTTATCATATCGCCAAAAAAAGATTAATATAGTCGTTGACCCTAGCACGCAATATCCAGAACTAAATCAAAGCATAACTGATGTGATTGAAAAAATTAAATCTTCAATTCTTGGTTACATGTCAAATTATCAGAAGTTGTCTGTCCATTAATAAGATAGTGAGAATGGAATGGCTCCAAACTTTACCAGTAGTTACTCAAAGGATCTGAATAGAAAGCCAGAATGTGAAAGAGAAGATGAGATAGAGTCTTTCCATTATCTTACTGTTGAGGGCGATTTACTAAAAATCACGGAATACGCTCTTACTGGCAGCGAGTTTCATTATTACTCTAAAATTGTCGCATTAGGTTGTACTACTGAAGGTTTTTATGCAGACCATGCTGAGTTTTTGAGAAGTCACCGATTTTCTGATGAACATATCATTGGTGAGCTGCTTGAGTTAGGAATGCACGCGGAAGAAGATGATACTTTAATTGGGCGTGTTGCTTATAATGACTTCACTTTTTTTGATGGTTCAGCGATAAAGACAGGCAAGCAAATTAGGGGCGTGGCTATTCTTGATGATTATCAGGCTGGTGGCGTAGCTCGTAATGTTTATAAGTGCTTGTTACTGAAGCATGAATATATAGTATGTGATAACTTACAAACTATAGGTGGTGGTTCGTTGTGGGTGTCTGGCATGACCAGTATTGGTGAAGTAAGGATCTATGATACCATCCAAAAAAAATTCATTGATGTGCTATCAAAGGCTGGCTGTGGGTACACTGGTATAATCCCGTGGAGTGCAGAAGGCTTATCTCAAGCGGATATCGCTAAATGGGAGCCTAGGAAGTTATCAATGGACTCATGTCACCATATAGTAAACATTATCAGCAAAGATAGAATTTACAATATTGACTAATGTATTAACAGCTAAACCCACTTCGGTGGGTTTTTTATTGCCTAAGTAGAGGGGCCTCACCCACAGACCTTATTTCTTCGGGCATGGCCATGCACTAATAAATGAATCCACTACCTGATGACTTGCTTGCTTGTTACGAGCTTCAGGTGAATTCTTTAGGTGCTTGGCCGCAACATATGTACAGTACAATAAAGTGTGATTTACTTCATCAAATTCCTTTTTTAACTTTGGCATGCTCCCCCGTTCATTCACATAGAATGCTGTTAGCAATGTCTGTTCCTCGAACAGAGCAGCACCATGAGTTCTGTTTATGGTTAGTTTAGTGCCAGAAGATGAATCCTAAGTTTTACTCAACTTAATGGCTTAGTTTCAAGTCTAAGAATAGAGAAAATTATGGGAAGAAGGTTAAAAGGCTAGCAGGAGCAAGCCTTCTAACGCGGGAGATATTGTTTAATTTCTCAGATAAACATTTAAAAATACGTTTATATGTATATTAAATATTTTAGATATGATTATTAGATGATCTGCATAAATTGAAGTATTTCCACTTTCATATTCGTTATAATGGCTGTCTGTAATATTTAGACTATCTGCCATTTTATGAGTTGATATTTTTTTATTTACTCTAATGTTTCTTATATATTCACCAAGGTTCTTATTTCTTTGTGTGGTTTTTTGCATTATTATCTTTCTATCTATTATATTGGTGTTAGCGCAGTATTTTATTTAAATTTATTTACAGATAAAGGTATTGATTTCTACGTGGCAATGAATTTGAATATAAACGCAATCCTAAATTAATAATTTCGCCATCACTCTCTAATTCTTTTAATAAAGAAACAAAGAAGGATTCGACACTAATATTTAATTTTATTAAAAATAGTAAAATTAGACTGAATGATATAGTATTAATACCATTTTCGTAGCGCGAAACCTGCTGTTGGCTGACATGAAGTAATTTGCTTATGTCTTCTCCTGTCAGGTCATTTTCAATGCGTTTTCGTCGTAAATAATTTCCAATTAAGATGTTTACTTTGCTATTTAAAATAGCACGATCCATATTAACCTCTATAGTGAGTAAGAATTTTCTGAGATAAAAATTAGTCAAATAATAATATTAAGTACAATCGTTTATAACGCTTGATGGAATATTTTTCATCGGTATAAACGATTGATACGAAAAAATCAATCGTTTGATTTTATTTTTGTTTAGGCTTAATCTCATGATAAATAACAATTAATTTGATATTTCTTGTTTTTAAAATATTACAAGACAAATGAAGTGGCAATTGCGAATACACGCAATAAGAGTATTTTCGGTTTCATTTTTTATGGTATCTTGAATATTAACTTCAATGATTAAATTATGCTTATTGTTTAGTATTTTATTTATTTTGTATTTACATTCGATTTTTCTTATTTAATTTATACATATAATAATATTATTATTTACAACGTTGTATCATTTTTGAAATAAAATATTATCAATTGAAATATTTTGTTACAATATAACTGGTTTAATAGTGATAAAACAATCTAGAAAATTTTCTTATGTGCTGATTTTATCGTAAATAATAATGTGCTTATATTAAATCTAGCCGCAATTATTTAGAGTATCGGCAGTGATTTTATATACTTGAGGAGATTAATTATGGAGGTTAAATTTTCACTTTATGTTTCAGTATGAAACTATTTTTTGAGGGATACAATGGTGGAATTCATACAGCTATACTGCTTTTTAGTGATATATAACGTATAACTATATGCAGATACTGTGTAACCCGAAGTTACGCTTTTTGAAAAAAAAGGTAGTGAACTAGAAGAAATGCAATAGTGAGGATGGCTGATATGGCTGATATGGCTGATATGGCTGATATGGGTGAAGCTCATTAATGAACTGGAGTGATAACATGAACCGAAGTGAATTGGTTGATTATATTCAGCATAATTATGGCGTGGATCCTGAGACCCCTTGGGGGAAGTTCCCTGAGTATATTGTTTTTAGGAGAAGAAATAACGCAAAATGGTTTGCAGTTATTATGCGCATTTCATCAAATAAATTAGATACAAATAAAAATGAAGAGATGGTTAATATCGTCAATCTTAAAGCTCCCCCTGAACTCATTGGCTCATTGCGGTTAAAAGACGATATTTATCCGGCATATCATATGAATAAAGAGCATTGGATTACGATAAAGCTACCAGGGAGCCTTACCGATAGTGAACTCAAAGAGTTAATCGAAGATAGTTATAAGTTAACAGCATAACAGTTTATTATCTTGCTAGATTACCCCATCCTTAGGAAAAGTTTCTATACTAGCTAGTTAAGCTTTTTAGCAATGATAAATAATCGAGGAAATGGCATTAAAACATAGCCATTATCTTGTTTTGGGTAAGTTTTTGTTAATAATTCATGATAACGTGCGAGAAATTGCTCTTTTTGCTTTTCATTTAAGTTTTCAAGGTAAGGCCTTAACCCTGTTGCTCTTAACCAATCAATGATTGAACCAATAGATGGCATGACATGGTAATAAGTTGTTTGCCATATATCAACAGAGCAGGTAGTAGCTGAAAGCAAATCATAATATTCAGTTATTGATAAAAGTGCTGTTCTATATACCGCAGAAATGGATCGCTCATTGGCTACTTTGCGCATTAAAGCATGCGTGGGTTCATTCCAATTATTTGGCATCTGAATGGCTAAAATACCGCCACTTTGTAGTTGGTTAACTAGGTGGGGAAATAATACCTTGTGATCAGGTAACCATTGTAAGGATGCATTGGCAAATATAAGGTCCTGCTTGGTTTCAGGAACCCAGGTTGCGATGTTCGCTTCTGTAAACTGGCAATCAGGAAGATTCTTTCTCGCTTCAACTAACATAGCGGGAGAATTATCAACTCCCATTATTCTTGCTAATGGATACATTTCACGAAGTATCTGAGTTGAATTACCGGGCCCACAACCTAAATCAGTTAAATTACATGCGTTAGAGACATGAATATGACTGAGTAAGTCGTATGATGGACGAGTTCTTTCCCGCTTAAATTGTAGGTACAAGTCTGGGTTCCAATCTTGCATGTGTGAGCCTCATTGTATTATTAGATAATTAAATCATAACCTATGGCTGAGCATATTGCATTTCTGGCTAAATATGAATTATTTGCGTACCCATCAGAACAGCTTGACCACCAACTTCTACCTGAATAATATTTTTTGTTTGCGAGTTAATTGTTACTTGAATTAATGACGGGCATCCCATTGCTCGACCTTGTTCAAACAGAAAATGAGTTTCATTTGGTAAAACATAATTGACCAAATAGCAGCCAAGGGCTCCGCTAGCACTGCCTGTTGCTGATTCTTCATTTATTCCGTAGAGCGGTGCGAAATTTCGACAATGTGCTGTGGTCGAAGAGTTATGGTTTAGCTCAAATACATGAAAACCGATAGCTTTGAATTCACGACTTAGCCTTGCTATTGCCTCATAATTAGGCTGTAGCAAATCTAAATGACCAGTTTTAACTGGAATAATAATGTCGGGTAACCCTGTTGAAACTATCATGATAGGTAAGCCTGTTTCAGCAATAACTTCGTTAGTTATGCCAAGGGCTGTTGCTACTTCATTGATACTGGGCCCATTGCGTAAGGTTGGTAGTGTTTGCTCCATAACGATGTTATTTGGGCTAACAGACACGCTCAGAATACCAGCTTTGGTTTTTTGAGTGTAAAGCCCATCAGTAAGTTGCTTAAGTGAAGCTAAAGTAGAAAACACAGCTAATGTGGCATGACCACAAAAATCAACTTCACCTTCAGCAGTATAGAAATCTACTATAAAATCAGTTTCTTCGCCGTTATAGACAAATGCAGTTTCTGAAAAACCGACCTGCCGCGCAATAGCAATTTTTTGTGAAGTGCTGAGTTTTGGCGGGTTGAGGACAACACCTGCTGGGTTACCACCAGAATTATTTTGTGTGAAAGAATTGACAAGGTATACTAGGATAGCTTGCTCAACTGAATCGGTATTTTTATTTTGCATGGGGATCTTATTGATTGGTTAAAATTTAACAAGAAGTATAGACAATATATTAGCATTAACTCATTGTATAATAGAATAAATATAAAAAATCTATTGAGATAACATGATAGCGATGCAGAACTCAATATTATAAAGAGTTAAGTTGAAGTTGATTGAATATTTGATATAAGTTGGTGATTTATTTTGATGCAGGTGAAAATAATTGAAATATATGCTGCATAAAATTATGCAGAAGAAATATACAAAACCCTTCAATACCCAGATGAATAGTAAAAAATTTTATTTATATGGCAATAAAACTTATTATTACCTAAGCTAGGTAATAAGTCTCAACCATTAGAGCAATGTTCAAAGCTATGTTTAAGTTGTTTAATAGCATATTTTTCTATGTCTCTTAAACTCATATTCATGGTATCCAACCCTTTGATATCCATTTTAAGTGTATGAGTGGAGTTGTCGTCACCGATCAAAGTTACATGCAAGCCTGTAACTTTTGTATTTTCTTCTAATATATTTACTTGAGTTAGATTAAATCGCATAAAAGTACCTTTTATGTAAATTATAATTATTAATTAATTTACTCTAATTGCGTGTTTATTTCCTTTACAAATAGTTAAAAATTGTAACTGTCATTGTTCTTAAAATTATCATAATAAATATATAAATTTCTCACGATTTATTACTTAAGTTTAAGTTATGGAGACGTCATCACCTATAGTATCCATGATAGATACCTATTCCGTTGAATAATCGTCCGATTTATTCAATAAGATCTAGTGGGTAGCAAAATGAGGAAAATATCACAGGTTATTGAAGGGCGTTGTTTCTAAGGTATGCCATCATTTAGCAAAAAAAGCCCCTGCAAGCAGGGGTATCTAATGGAAATGTATATTTATAGTTATTGTTATAAGGTGCCTGTTGTTTAGATAGGCTATCAGATAATACCAGTGATTAAGGATTAATCCAAATCAGAGTAAGCATAAAATTAAAATAAATGTTTTACAGGGGGGCTTGCGTTTGAAATTACTAAGCAACTAATTGTTTTTTAATATTAATTTCTTTTTTTAGAACCTAATTCCAAGTGAGTGTAACTACATGATATCTAATGCTTATGATTAACTTATTGAGAATAATACATAAATCAAACTAAAGTTGGCGAGATGAATGTAAGGTTTTGACTGAATCAAAAACATAATAAGAGTAAAAACGAGTATTATTTTATAGATTATCTCACGGACAAATGGGAAATTATTGAAGTATAGTAAAGGAATATAATTAAAAAGATAATTAAATCGGTTTTGACTTGAAATATAAAATATTACTCCCATAACGGTTATAAATAATCTTTTTAATGTAAGGGATAAAAGATGACTAATGCACAGTGGGTAATACAAGCATTAAATGCGGTATTGGGTGAGAATATTGGTTCATTGCCTGTGGCTAAACAGTATTTTTCGGATAAATATATTCAAATTGTTGATGGAAAACAAATTGATTTTAATGAATTTATTACACATTTGCAGGTATTGAAAGAAGCCACTGAGTCGATTGTTATTACTATTAAATCTATCGCAGAGGGGGATGGATGTGTTCATACTCAACATCTGGCAAAAGCCACTAAAAAAGATGGTTCAGTAAGTGAATTTGAGGTATTTGCTTGTTTTCAAATAGAAGATGGAAAAATTACCCGTTGCGAAGAATTAACAAGAATGGTTAAAGGTAATAATACTGATGAAGATTTAGGCTCAAGAACCTAAATCTTTATTGCTTGTACAATACTGAATACTACTATTGTAGGTAAAACCTATATTAAAACAAGGTTTTACCTTACTTCTATTCTATCTTATATTAACTTGGGTAAATTAACTGTAATCCAGTACCAACTTCTTGTACTGGTGCATATTTTGCCAAATGTATTTTTGCGTTGAGATCTGTACAGTGGCATGGGTGTATAAATTTTATATCCTGCTGGTCAAAGTAATTACCTGTTTTTTCCAAAATTTCTTTTGATGCTTGCTGTAAATGAAATCCACCTATGACAGTGACAATATTATTTATGCCAGTTACATGCTTTGCATATTCAGTAATATTACAAATTCCAGAATGAGAGCAACCCGTTATTACAATTAGGCCTTCAGACGTTTTAATTGCAAGTGCTGAGTCATCAAACACATAGTCATCAATGATATTATGATTGAAGTCGAGTGTAGTACCAATTGGCTCTTTTCCCTCAAAACTATTGAGTCTAGGAATTTGGCCTAAAAAAATTATCTTTTCAGAAAGATAGTATGGTTTTGTCGCTTCTATACAATGAAAATAAGAAGCTAAAATGTCTTTAGATGTATTTGTCCCGATGACTTTAGATTGAAATTTTTTGGGAATTAGCGCATCCGGATGGTATATCAGGTGTTTAGTTTCAGGTGCTTCAATGTTACGGCGGTCAAAGTGTTGAATTAGGTGACCTAAGCCCCATGTATGATCATTGTGGCCGTGAGAAAGCACCAGGTCAGTAATATCGGCAAGATCAATATGTAAAATATTCGCATTATCAATAAATATATCTGAATAACCTGTATCGAATAATATTTTTTTATCATCAGCTTCGATATAGTAGCAAACACCGGGTTCACCACAAAAATAACTATCAATCAGGGTATTATTATCTACAAGAACAGTAATTTTTATTGTCATCATGAGCTCATGTTTAATAGAAGTAATCGTAATCTGTTGTATCAGATAAACAGTAACAAATTACTAAATGGCGATAAAATATAATTATAAAAAATGAGGAAATTAGAGGAATACGAGAAAATTATAAAAAAGGTCGGAGGAGACTATCGAGAGTCAACCTCCTAAATAAATTGCGATATAAGCTTATACATTGCTAGGCAAATTTTTTTACTTCTTTACTTCTTGTTGAATTTCATCACCTGTTTCATGGGGATTGGTTGGCTCTGTATGAAAAATAGACATAATATCTTCTAATAGATCTGATTGAGCTTCTAAAGCTTTTAAGGATGATTGCAACTCACGAGTCATAGCTGCATTCGCTTGAGTGGTGTTATCTAATTCATTGATTGCTAGATGTATTTGACTCACCCCATGGGTTTGTTCATTTGAGGCAAGCGCAACACTTTGGATCATTTCATTGATATTAGATGTGTCTTGTGCAATTGAAACGATATTGTCATTTGCATCCGCTGCTAATTGGAAACAGTGGTTAATCTTATCATTTGAATTATTAATCAATAGCTTGATTTCTTTGGATGCTTGAGTACAACTAATTGATAATTCGCGCACTTCATTTGCGACGACCGCAAACCCTTTGCCATGTTCACCCACTCTGGCAGCTTCTACTGCGGCATTCAATGCTAATAAATTAGTTTGAAAAGCAATATTATCAATGGTTGAAGTGATTTTACTGATTTCTTTTGAAAAATCGACGATATCATCCATGTTTTCTACAACATCAGAAATAAGTTCATTGCTTTTTTCAATGGTTACACTTGTCTCTGACATCAATTGGCACGATTGGTTGGTGTGAGCTGTATTTAATTTAAAAGATGAATCGAGTTCTTCGACACTGGCTGCAGTTTCGACAATTGCCGCGGCTTGTTGATCTGCTCGAATAGAAAGGTCGTGATTCATCTGGGTGATATCTCCAAGCTCAACTTTTATATGATGAGTGTTGTCATAGATATTTTTAACGATATCAATCAGCTTACTTTGCATATTAGATACATGCTGTTTAAGTAATTTAATTTCATATAAACCTTTGTTATCAAAGGTATGATATAGAACGCCATGGCTAACTTTCTCAATACCATCAATAACTTGGTTTAGTGGACGAATAAAGAAAAGCTGTAGGATAAATCGAATAAATAGAGTCACGAGGATAACGATTGTGATAGTAACGATTAAGCCAATCAAACTTTGCTTATACAATTGCTCACTTGCAAGAGCAATATCATGATAATTATTATTTAACTGTTGATGATAATTAATGTAGTTTTTCTCAAATGTATCTTGAAATCCTTGAGTAGGTTGGTTTAAAAAGTCATATGTTTTTCCTTGAACTAAAAATACAGAAAGTTCATTCAATGCAGCATATAACGCTCTATATGATTTTTCTAGTTCAGCAAATTCATCACCGTTTTTATAGATTGAGGTGGATGTGAATGCATCCCAATAGTTTCCTGCTTCTGTTATTTTTTTATGATAAAACTCGATGAGGCTATCTATGTCAGTGTTTGATGTTTTCATCTTATTGATAACCAATAAATGACGAGAGCTAGCGCGATTCAATGTGTTTCGTGCTTGTAATAAAGATTGCCACGTATTATTCAGTTGTGTTTGTTCATTATAAATAGTGTCGAGTTTGAATAATGTCTCTTGATATTGCTTTAAAGAACTAAAGAAAAACCAACAGGTTGAAAGAAGAAGGACGATAAGCAGGCCTGAAATAAACCAGACTAGAGTTGTCGTTTTAAAACCAGAAAAAGAGAATTTAGCTGAGCTAAAATTAATTTTTTTTAAATTACCAGACATCATTGATTATTTCCTTTCATACCATCGAGTAGTATGTTTGAACGCATACTAAGTACGACTTCTAAACATAACGTGATTAACCATGAGCAAATCGAAGCTGTCCGATAGCTAAAAAGTTATATGTAGTCACGCGGAAGCATCAGGCGTAGGGACTAAATGAATGTATCGGCACTAACTCTGGATACTTTATATCCAACAATTTGACTTAGCTCATAAAATTGAAAGTAATTAAGGGGTTTTACTGATCGAGAGAGAATGGGAGGAAATAATTGTTGTACATTGCTACCTAGAATACAGTTAATTTACGAATTATTTGTGATAATAATAGTCAACCTTTAAAACTTTGGCTTTGAGTGCGGTATGCTTTCTTTATCCTTTAAATGCCTTTTAGGCGCTTTAGCTGTATTGATTATTGCACTATTTTCGCGTAGTAAAATTTACTATATTGCAGGTTTAGTTCCATTATTTCCTACATTTGCATTAATTGCACATGTTATCGTTGTACAAGAACAAGGCACAGAAGCACTAAGAAAAACGGCATTGTTTGGGCTGTGGTCACTCATCCCTTATGCAATGTATTTATTAACGGTATATTTGCTAGCAACGAAAATGACGGCTTGGGGAAGTTTAAGTATTGCAACTGTTATTTGGATAATAACAGCAGCAATATTGGTTTATATATGGCAACTCACTCAATAAATAACATAGGGAGAAATAATTAACTGTAAATAATGATAAAAATAAACTATCACGATAAGCTGATAGATTAAGCCTTATGGGTTATAGTCGCAAAAATCTAAGTATTAACTATAATGATAAGCAGTGTTTTCCATTGAGTTTTACAGTTAAAATGTTATTAAGAACCTTGGTATTATTATTAGTTGCTGGTTGCGCGTATATTGCAGGAATTATGACTGAAATTAAACTTGATCCTGAGTTAGATACTGAAGGTCGAGTGAAAAGTTCTGTCGAAGATTTTCTTGCTTACCCCTCAGCTGCAAATTATAAAAATGTTCAATACTATGTATTGACCAAAAGTGAAGAGGGGGATGAAACTGGCTATTATTGTGGCGAAGTCTTTGGTTTTGAAAATGAATTACCCCATGGCTATAAAAGGTTTATCGTTAGACTCCATAAAAATAGAGCTGGCAAGGTAATGATATCCATTCCTTTTGTAGAAAAAACAGATGATATTATTCCCGCAGAGCAATTTGAATCTGTGTGGGACAGGTATTGTAAAAGAAGCTAATTTAATATAGCTCGTTGAGTGACAAACAAAACGAGCACCAATAATATTAATTTGTTTTAACTGCCATCGTTGCTAGAAATGTGGGCAGATAATTATCAACGACAAATCGTGGATTAGGTTGCCAGTCTTCTTTAAAGCCAGTGATATAAAAGCCTACCTTTATTTGCCCCCCAATAAGATCTGTTAATGAGTGACCGAACACAAAAGCTTCTCGCCTTGCTTGCTTTTGCGCTATTTGCTCTATTGATAGGGTAGATAGCTCGGAGTACGGCATAGTATGACTTGGTTTTATTATGCCTTGCTCATCATATCGCTTATCACGTTCTCCAATGAAAACAACAGGATTAAAAAAACTGGATAACAGTCGTCCATTTGGTTTTAAAACACGGTAGCATTCTTGCCAGACCGGGTTAACATCTGGAATATACAGGTTAGAAATAGGGTGAAATATAATATCAAATGATTCATTCGCAAACATGTGTAATGAGCGCATATCACCTTGAACAATCTCTAATGTTAAATTATCCCTTTCTGCCACCATTTTGTCTTGCTCAAGCTGTTTTTTAGAAAAGTCAAAAACAGTCACACTCGCCCCTGCGGCAGCGAGTACTGGAGCTTGTTGTCCTCCACCAGAGGCTAAACAGAGAATTTTTTTATCTTTTACATCACCTAACCAAGCGTCATCAACAGGAGTTGGAGTTAGATGAACCTGCCACTTTCCTTTTTTAGCTTCATTGATAGTTTTGGAATCAACGGGGGTTGACCAAGCAAGTTGCGATTCTGCTTGTTTATCCCATGCTTTTTGGTTGGCACTCATGAAATCTGTCATAAAAAGACCCTCTGCATACAATAATTTGTCACAGTGTAGCAAAAAATGAGCAAATTGAAATAAAAATGTACCAGTTAGTACATAATTAATTTCCTACCATTAAATGATATGAGGTGCCATTAAATTCAAAATTAGTGACATTACTCATTCCTATCTTCTTATGTGCAAAAAGGGACCTAAGATTATCTGCATTGATAAATGCAATAGGCTTTCCTTGGTTATACGAACAAACGCTATCAAAAAGGCACTTTAGAATATTTTTTCCTCTATAATTTCTATCAATACAAACAGGGCCATAGAACCAATTATTCTGTATAATTTCCGTATGCTGTTTAATGATCAAATGTGCTATAGCGGGTAGGGATGAAGAATGAGGATCAAAGCTAAATACGACTGCGATAATTTTATTTCCATCTCTGGCTATAACAGTAGTTAGACTCCCTGAAAACATAGCGTTGACTTTAGCTTGAGGATATTCACCGAGTAACCCACCTTGTTGGGATTCAGAATTAGATTGCAATAATTGAGCCACAGCAGGACAATCTGATTGTGTCATTAATTCATATTTAATATTCATTATTCCCTCGTAATGATTGCTAAATACGTTTAAATTTATGATATGAAGAGTAGCGGGATTTGTGGGAGCACATTGTAATGTGTTACTTCTAACCCCATAATATCGGTTATTTATTCTTTGTCTATTGAATCAGTATGTTAACTAAATTTTATCCAGTATTTTTACTTGTTATTTCAAATGTATTTATGGTGTTTGCTTGGTATGGACATTTAAAATTTACAACAAAGCCACTGTATGTTGTTATTTTCTTTAGCTGGTTAATTGCATTGGTTGAATAC
The DNA here is from genome assembly GCF_033688165.1 of Providencia sp. PROV048. NCBI lineage: Bacteria > Pseudomonadati > Pseudomonadota > Gammaproteobacteria > Enterobacterales > Morganellaceae > Providencia > Providencia sp. PROV048. The sequence continues at coordinate 1,962,796 of NZ_CP096360.1, forward strand.
TGTTTTGCGGTGCCAGCTAATCGGTTAGGGCATCAGTACTACAGTGCAGCTGAATTAAAAACAATGCAAGAGGTGATAACACTCTGTGTTTTTGTTCTTTTTTCGGTGTTGTATTTAGGTGAAAGTTTTACCATTAATCATTTAATAGGTTTTATTCTCATTTTTGCGGGGGCCTTTTTTATATTTAAGGGGCCATTTTAACAAAAAGAGCAGTTTGAGCTGCTCTTTTTGGATTTGACTTAGTTTATACCCATCCTTTTTCATGGAATTGTTTCAGTATTACAACAAATTGCTGCATTTCCTCGGGGGTTCCTAGCGTTAATCTATTCCAGCCAACCGCTGGTGGAAATTCACGACCTACCATGACATGAGCATCAGCCATACGTTGTTGATAGGTTTTTACGTCCCCTTTAACTTTATGGAAAATAAAATTAGCCTGTGATGGAGCATATTCCAGCCCGATTTCGTTTAATGCTTTTTCTACGATTTTTCTCGATATATCGTTGGATTTTAGGCTGTATTGAATAAATGATTTATCCTTTAGTGATGCAATCGCAGCAACCGCACCTGCTGTATTAGTATTATCAATAGATAAAAACGTATCTACAGCAGCAATAATTTCGGGAGTTGCGACCCCATAGCCGACTCTTAAGCCTGCTAAGGCAAAAATTTTAGAGAAGGTGCGTGTGACAATCAGGTTGTTTTGACCTTTTTTGACTAATTTAATAGCACTTGTAAAGTTCGGGTCTTCAACAAACTCAGCGTAAGCTTCATCAACGATAAAAAATGTGTTGTCAGAGTCTTTACTCAGCCACTTATCAAGCTGGCTATAAGGCGTGATCATTGCCGTCGGATTATTTGGGTTACAAATATAGACCATTGATAAACCATCAAAGTCATTAGCGGCTTGTTCCATTTTTGCTAAGTCAAATGATAAATCGGTTTTTAAAGGAATTTTCGTTATCGTCACCCCTAATGGTAGGGAGTATAGCTCTGCATAATTGAATGTTGGGTCAGGTGTGACGAGCTGAATATTGATACCCAGTTTCTTCGCTTTATTTGCCAACATCGCGACAGTGGCTTGAATGGTTTCAGATGAACCATTGCCTATACTAATGTTCTCATCGGATAAACTGTAGAGCTCACCAATATTCTTCTGTAATTCAGCACGAGCATCATCAGGGTAGCGGAATGCATTAGGTAATGCCTTAATGATAGCTTCTTTAGCCTTTTCGGACATCCCTAATGAGTTTTCATTGAAATTCAATAGTAATGGGTGTTTTTCACTCGGTAAGACAATGTTACTATTTTGTGCAACCGCATGATTGAACAATGAATTAAGCGCAAGCCCACCAGCCACTAATGAGCTGGATTTAAGAAATGAACGACGATCCATAGTTATTCCCTGAAATTATTATTTTTGAATGTATTAGATTACTCATAATTATCTCAAAGTAAATAATTATATGGATAAAATGACTTTTTATTCACTTTATTGTTTGGGTTAACTATTTCAAATCATTGCATAGGAAATTCAACCTTATCTATTTAATTGATATTAAAAGATAAAGTTTTTTAAATCGGGAGTGACTAGAAATAATAAGTAATTGTGCTATGAATTAAATTCGTTATATAATAATTTATATGATGATTATTTGGCTATATAATAGGAACAATAATGAAGCTATACATGTTTTATGTGGGTGGTAACGCAGGTAAATCTAATATTGAAGTGCATGATGTTCAGTTTGTGGCAGCAGAGCAACCTACAGATGCTTGGCCGACATTAAGAGAAAATTGGTTTGGTGATAAAGACAAGATCCATATTGATGGCTATGCAGTGATTAATTGGGCAGATGGGTTTGAAATAGAATTACGAAAAGAACCCTCAACAAGTGAATATCGCCTTTATTTTGTTAATGTAGGTGGATATATTCCAAGCAACCTTGCGGAATTACATGAGTTTGATTTATTCGTTGCTAAAACTGCACATGAGGCTAAACAAAAAGCACTTCAGGCGCTATTAACAAATAGTCAGCAACAACATAAAGATAATTTGAAAGATGTGGATGATTGCTTATTACTACAACAAGTTGGTGATTTTTATATACATCTAACTGAAAATAAAAATGGAAATCACTTTATTCCTCAGTGGCAAGGTTACCAGCCAATCGGAATATAAAATAATACCAAGGGTAGTGTTATTCTACCCTTGGTAAAAATTACTGACCTTGTACAGGGGTATTAGGCGTAATTTCTACAACTGCAACTTTAACCATATATTGTTTACCATTTTCTCCTTTAGGAGCATCTGCAGCAATTTTTTTCAGTGTTTCATCTGGCTGAGCTGTTTGAATTGATGTTGAATACTGCATCATACCACGGTGACGATTTGCATAATTAGAGTGACGATAATTATCACAAGGTCTATCATTATATTGGTGTTGATTTTGGTACCCACCACGGTGCCATGAACCATTCCCATCCCCTGGGTAAGCAAATGTTGAAAAACTGATAGCGATTAAACTTGCACTAAGAATTAATGGCTTTAATATATTCATGTGATATCTCCTTTAGAATATTTATTAATTATCATTCTGCCATTCTAATTATGTAATTCAATTACATTTACTTATCTAAATGAATAAACCATAATTCAGTCACTTTATATTCATTATTTCTTCACAATGAAAATAGTTTGTTAATGAAATTAGAGTGAGGTTAAATTATAATTCTCTGTTGGTTTTGTTTTATTGTTTTTCATTGAAAAACTTAGCGAGTTTACTGATTGATATAATTGATGCAACGGCAATATCTTTATTATAATCATCACATAATACTAACAGTCTATCGATGGCGGCTTCTTGTTCAATTGAACAAATATAATCACCTAATGCATTTATTGCAGCTATTTTAACATCATTGTTATTGCCATGAGTTAAGTTAACGAGATTTTTAACGATCTTTTCTTTCATAAAAATAGATTAAATTAGTCTAACAGTATAGAGGTTAGTATAAAACTAGCTAACAAAATAAAAAATGTTTTTTTTATTAATGTTAAGTTAATAGATATAAATTGAATCAATAGTGATAGGAATGTTTTTGAAAAATTTTCAATATTAAAGTTCGATTTTTATGAGAAAATAGCAATTGGTTAGAGGGAATATCAAATAGTAGAGCCAAAAGCTCAAATTGTTTATTCAAACTGATATAATCCATTTATACTAGTTCGATTTATCATAAAGTAGAAAGGGTGATGCGTTGAAGCGTATAAAAACAAAATTACTGATTGTACTGCTATTGGCTTTAGGAGTATTTGCATACCATTCTTATACGAGTATTGGTGATTCAGATGTTAAAAATGAAGCACAAAGCTTGGTGGAAAAGAAATTCGGCAACTCATCAGCAGTTGAGTTTAGTGATGTTGAAATAGTACAAAAAAATGAGTTTAAGGAAGGGGAGAGTTATCGAGTTTGTGGCTTATACCATTTATCTTCCCAAGACGACGCTCTGCCATTTGTTGCGAATGTGATTGTTAAGGAAGGGAGTTTTTCTGAACATGGGCAGCTGATTATTAGTGAAACACCGGAGTTACAATTTTCTATTGAACAGTTGTGTGTTAAAAAACAAGCTAATTGATAAAAAAGCGCTCAAAGTAAAAGTTGAGCGCTTTTTTGTTTCCTAGAAAAATTAAATGATTAAGATTTATTCAAAAGAAGTTCAGTTTGAATTTTACAAGCTGAAACAGAATCATTTAATGATTTATTGAAGTCAGCTTCATTAGCAAATTTAGATTTATTGCTACGTACGGTATCAATCGCTGAAGTTAGATTTTTGCGGAGGTCTGACTCAACAGTGGCTAATTGCTTGAGATCGACATTTTCACTTTTCAGTTTAGCAATGGTTTCTTGGGTTAATTCACTGCTAGTTTTGTCAGTGCTGTATGCTTCACTTAGTGCTTGACCTGTGATTTCACAATAATCGTTGGCTATCTCACTAATATTTAATGGGGCATTATCAGCCATAACAAGGGCTGGGGCCAGGCAAAAAGCCAGTAATAAACGCTTCATAGTCATACCTCTATTTTGCACACAATGAATAATAACTCTATCTGGTATTAGAGAAATACTATAGCAGATTAGACCTAAAACGGGGGATGTCGAATGGGTTTTAGCATGATTTCATAAAAAAGAGCCAGTATAAATACTGGCCGCTATAATTAGCAAAAGCAATGTAAATGAAAATTACGTTATATACATTACCATATAGCGGTGTGGGGTAAAGCGATTTCCACTTATTTTGGTGAAAGTTAAGATTAAGTATGATCTTGATCAGAGTTTGGATAAATATTGGAAGAGCGTTATTGAAATATAGGAGAGTTAAAACAACCAGCTAGCGATCATGCAGACCACTGCTGGTTCTATTCATAACCTCACAGAGAGCTTATTGTTTTAACCAATGACCATGTTTTAATACATCTTCGACAAGTTCATGTAAAACAATATGTGCTTCGTTATCATCATGAAAGCCTTTAGTTTGAAAGGTTGTTGGGCCATTATCATGAGTAATCAATAGATAACTACCAGGGTAGACTTCTAAAACGCGAGCTTTCAGTTCTGCAATGAAGGATTCATATGATTTTTCAGGGAGCTGAGAAAGTGGGTCATCAGATAACTTAATATTAATTTCCATGCGTTAACCTCTTGTTTATAAATTTAATTAAGCTCAGTTTATTGTTAAGTGAAAGCATAAGCAATAATCTAATTATGATGATTGCAATTTGATTGATTTCGGCGTTGTGAATTAACGTTATTCATTGAATCAATATTCCAAATAGCAAATGAGTTAAATAAAGTTAATATGATAAATGTTTTAGTTAGAGGATAAGCTAATTAAAACTGATGATGTGAAATAAATAATAGGCTTTTATTTGTTTAAGTGACTATTTGATTAAAATAAATACTATGATTCAATCATTTGATTGGTTTTTTGTTAAATAATAAATAATTTTATCATGCTTAGATTTTTCAATATGTTACATGTCTTTTTTTGTAAATGTCTAACTTGTTTTTATTAAAACGTAATGTAGTTAATGATTGTTCAAGCGAAAATCAATTTACATTAAAGATAAAAAAATATAATTTCTGATAATCATATTAAGATGATTTGGCTTTTGTAAGCTGAACTCCTTTTTCTGGAGTTATATTTTAAATGTGAGGTTTTGATTTTCGATTAACTATTTATTAATCGTTCTAATAAAAAAGGAGTGTAATTTGATAGAATTTATAAACTCATTAACTAATTTTATTTGGGGTTCTTTACTTATTTATTTATTACTGGGTGCCGGCCTGTATTTTACTCTTCGATCAGGGTTTATTCAAATTAGGCATTTTGGTCATATGTTTAGTGTCTTAAAAAATAGTAAACAGTCCGATAGTGCGGGTATCTCATCTTTTCAGGCATTATGTACAAGTTTAGCCGCTAGGGTCGGCACAGGAAATTTAACCGGAGTTGCAATTGCGCTAACAGCAGGTGGGCCAGGCGCTATTTTTTGGATGTGGGTCGTCGCTGTACTCGGAATGGCTACGTCTTTTATTGAGTGTACTCTCGCACAGTTATACAAAACCAAAGATGATAAAGGAAACTATCGAGGTGGGCCTTCATATTATATGCAGAAAGGCTTAAACCAACGCTGGATGGGTGTATTATTTTCCATTTTCCTGATTATTGCCTTTGGTTTAGTATTTAATGCAGTACAAGCTAATTCTATTGCTCAAGCAACCGCAGTCGCCTTTGATTTCAATCCAATTTATGTTGGCATTGGCTTAGTTTTATTAAGCGGAGTTATTATTTTTGGTGGATTGAAATCCATTGCGAAAGTTGCTGAATTAGTTGTTCCAGTTATGGCGTTAGCTTATTTGCTATTAGCTTTTTGGGTTGTTGGGCACCATATTGAACGATTACCTGAAGTTTTTATGCTGATAATTCGAAATGCATTTGGTCTGCAAGAGGCTGCGGGTGGGGCTGTCGGTTATGGTGTTGCCCAGGCAATGACACAAGGAATTCAACGGGGGTTATTCTCTAACGAAGCCGGGATGGGGTCTGCACCAAATGCAGCGGCATCTGCGGCACCTTATCCACCACATCCTGCGTCACAAGGGTATGTACAGATGCTTGGTGTATTTATGGACACCATCGTTATTTGCAGTGCGACCGCCATTATTATTTTATCATCTGGCGTTCTAGAAAGTGGAATGGATAACATTAATGGGATTGAATTGACACAGCTTGCTCTTTCTTCTGCTGTCGGTAGCTGGGGAAGTACGTTCATTGCAATTGCTATCTTCTTTTTTGCATTTACATCAATTATTGCTAATTATGCTTATGCCGAAAGTAATATGATTTTTCTCGAGAATAATCATACAGCTGGGTTATTTATTTTCCGTTTAGCTGCGTTGGGTATGGTGATGTTTGGTGCGCTCGCTGAAATGCCATTTATTTGGAAACTCGCAGACTTATCGATGGGCTTAATGGCGATAACTAATCTAATTGCGATCCTTTTATTATCGGGTATTGCTTTCAAACTTGCTAAAGATTATAACCAGCAGTTAGTTGCAGGCAAAATACCGACTTTTGATATCAATCAACACCCTGAATTAAAGAAACAGTTTGAGGAAGGGATATGGGAAAAAGAAGAAGTTGATAAGTGGGTTGAGAAAGAAACATCTCGCTAATACAAAACATTTTAAGCATAAAATTCTTAGGTGATAGCCTGAGAATTTTTTTTATGAAATATTATCAATGCGTAATAAGAATAAGCGCTTGCATTATAATTATTTGAGCTATAAGGTTTTTTAAGGTGATAAAATAAATGTATTATTACAATAAATACCAATTTCGAAACTAAATAGCTGAGAAAATTATGAAATTGAATCAGTATGCCGCAACGCTGTATGGGGTTATATCAATCTTGTTGTGGAGCACAATGGTAGGGCTGATCCGTAGTGTAAGTGAAAACTTTGGGCCTGTGGGTGGTGCTGCATTAGTGTATACAGTCGGTTCGCTTGTATTGGTACTCGTTATGGGGATACCAAAAATAACGAAATATCCTAAACGCTATTTGCTTTGGGGAACGGTGTTATTTGTTAGCTATGAAATCTGTTTTGTTTTGGCGTTAGGATTAGCTAATAACCGGCAACAAGCTATTGAACTTGGTATGGTGAATTATTTGTGGCCAAGTTTTACTATCGCACTTGCTGTGTTTTTTAACCGCCAGCGTTTCACTTTATTATTAGGATTAGGATTGGTTTTAGCTTTTATGGGGTTGATCTGGGTAATTTCAGGCAATCAGCCATTGTCGGTGCAAACTATTTTGGCAAATATACAAAGTAACCCACTTTGTTATTTTTTAGCTTTTATTGGAGCCATTGTTTGGTCATTTTATAGTAATGTTACCAAGCGTATTTCTGGTGGTCACAATGGCATGGTATTATTTTTCATCATGACTTCTATTGGGTTATGGATTTTGTATTTTTTTAGTACGCCAACAGCGTTTATTATCAATAGTGAAAGCCTGTTGTTATTACTCGTTGCCTCTATTGCGACTGGTGGGGCGAATGCATTATGGACATTTGCGGTTATCAAGGGCAATGTGGCTTTTCTAGGGACGCTTTCTTATTTCACTCCAGTTATATCGACAGCATTCGCGTCTATGTTGTTAAGTACCGCATTAACGTTAAGTTTTTGGCAGGGTGTGTTAATGGTGACAATGGGGTCGGTGATTTGCTTTTTAGCGACTAGGCAAAAACCAATACACGGTTAAAAATGGCAGCGCATACTGGTGTAAGCGCTGCAACGGAAAATATACTGAAGTGAAATTTTTTGCGGGCTTATACATTAATAAACTTATTAATGGCGACAGCAACACCATCTTCATCATTGGTTGTGGTGACAAATTTAACCATTTGGCGAATTGGCTCTAAAGCATTGCCCATTGCGACAGAAACACTGGCGTATTGCAGCATTTGAATATCATTGTTTTGGTCTCCAATACTCATGACTTTGTCCGGTGTAATGCCTAGTTTTTCACAGATACATTCTAACGCTGCGCCTTTACTTGAGGTTTTATTTGATACCTCAAGGAAATATGGGCTTGTTCGAGTTAAAGAGTAATTATCAAAGACATTCTCTGGAATATAGCTGATACCCATATCTAATTTTTCTGGATGGTCAATTATCATAAACTTAGTAAATTCCAGAGAAGAGTCCATTTCATTAACGGGGCAATAGATAAGCGGAGTGTGGGTTAGATAAGCATCTGCCACCGTATAGTGGCTAATATGGCGGTTTGCCGTGAACATGCTGTTATCCGCAAGAGCATGCATGTGGACCCCGACATTTCTAGCCAGTTCCTCAAAATATTGGAAGTCAGCGAAATCTAACAAATTTTCTGCCAGATGACTGCCATCATTGGCTTGGTGAATGACACTACCATTATTACTAATACAGTAGTTATCCGCTGTATTTAAATCTAATTCCCGCAGGTAGGGGGATATACCCGAAAATGGCCTACCGGAGGCTAAAATAATATGGACACCTTTTTGCTTAGCTTGTGTGATGGCCTCTTTTACTACGGGAGATATTCGGTGTTGGGAGTTAAGTAATGTGCCATCTAAATCAATGGCGACCAGTTTGATTGACATCCAATGCCTCCTAAAATTCATGCTTTCTGCCAATACCTTACTCCAATTATTCGGAATGTAAATTATACAAATAGTTATAATTTTTACGCGTACTAGAATAATGGGTATTTGATGTGAAATTGAACAGAATATAACGCAGGAACTCTGTTCAATAGTCAAAGGTTGAAATGACAATGTTTTATAGCATTAGTATGTGAATCAATAGATTAATGCGGCTAAAATATTCTCACTCATAATTATGAATCAAATGAAGCGGTTGCTTAACATCTAATTGGATTTGGTCATTCTGTCTAAAATCAAATGGCGTAATGCCATATTCCTTACGAAACATATAGGTAAAGTGGGACTGTGACCCAAAACCAAAATCCAGTGCGATATCGAAAATAGACTGGTTGCTGTTGCGCAGTAAGTTAACCGCACCAGCAAGACGGCGTTGGCGGATGTATTTACCCAGTGAAATCCCTGTGACTTCTTTAAAGATTTTTTGCATATGCCAAAGTGAATAGCCTGAATAAGCCGCGAGCTCTTCTAAGTGGATCACGCGCCCTAAGTGTTCTTCTATCCATTTACTCAAAGCATAAACAAGTGCTAAGTGGTTATCTTGTGGCATCTCAAATGTTTTCTAGTTTTACGGTAGCAGAAGTATACACAACTTCATTTCATCATGACAAAGGCTGCTTGTGCGGTATTTCCTATTTTTAGGATAAAAAAAGCACAATCAGAATAAGTTAATGGCCAATAGCACCTAAAATGAGCGAAATTTTTGTAAAAAGAGGTCAATTGCATATTTTCCTCAAATTTAAGGCTCGAAATTAGAGTACCATTTATTTTATAAACGCATTACGTGCAATGCCATAAGTGAAATCAATCATAAAATAGCAGTACCTTAGTATTGTAATCATTTGAAAAATAAAATCATCATAGAAATATGAAGGAATCATCGGTGTTTGGTCGTAAATTAATTATTGTTATAAGTGCAATCTTGGCCTGTATTTTTCTCTATCTTTTAGCGATGGATAGCCTGTGCGACCAAGGTGGAGAGGACTTTATTTTTGGTATTTGTCGTGTAACTGACTTGTTACCATTTTGAATTTGCTTTTTAATGCACAATCCATGATATTGAGTTGGGGTAACTATCCTGCGGTATCATTTTGTTATGTGATGAAAAAAAATAACTAATAGCACCAGCTTCTGGTTCGTAGAATAGGGTAAAAACAGCGCCAGAAGAATGTAGTGTTAATAAGAAAATTCAAATAAACTTGTGTCATTATCATTAGTTTGGGCGATAAAAAGCAAGTAAGAGGACGAAAGGGTAAAGTTATGGCGCAACAGCAACAGACGCTAAAGCGGGGATTAAAAAATAGGCATATCCAATTGATTGCTTTGGGAGGCGCTGTTGGTACAGGGTTATTCCTCGGAATAGCAACAACCATACAAATGGCAGGGCCATCAGTTTTACTTGGCTATGCATTGTGTGGGTTTATTGCTTTTCTTATCATGCGCCAGTTGGGAGAAATGATTGTTCAGGAACCGGTCGCGGGTTCATTTAGCCATTTTGCATTTAAGTATTGGGGTGGTTTTGCGGGCTTCCTCTCAGGGTGGAATTACTGGGTTATGTTTATCCTTGTTGGGATGACAGAACTGACGGCCGCAGGTAAATATATGCAACACTGGTGGCCTGAGCTCCCGATATGGGTTTCTGCCGCGGTGTTTTTTATTGCGGTAAATGCCGTTAACTTGGTTAATGTTCGCTCTTATGGGGAAACTGAATTCTGGTTTGCATTGATTAAAGTTATTGCTGTCGTAGCTATGATTATTTTTGGTTGCTACTTACTACTTAGCGGTCATGGTGGCTCACAAGCGAAAGTGAGTAACTTATGGGAGTATGGCGGTTTCTTTGCTAATGGTTTTAATGGGCTAATAATGGCTTTGGCTATTATTATGTTTTCATTTGGGGGCTTAGAGCTAGTCGGTATTACGGCCGCAGAGGCAGAAGACCCAGATAAAAGCATTCCAAAAGCGATAAACCAAGTTGTGTACCGTATCTTGATTTTTTATATTGGCTCGTTAGCCGTATTGTTAGCGTTGTACCCTTGGGTTGACCTTGATGGCAAAACAAGCCCATTTGTATTAATTTTCCACGAATTAGGGGATTTACTGGTTGCTAATTCGTTGAACGTTGTCATTTTGATCGCTGCGTTGTCTGTTTATAACAGCGGGGCTTATGCGACAAGCCGTATGTTGTATGGTTTGGCACAACAAAGTAATGCACCTAAATTTCTTGCAAAAGTGAATAAAGGTGGCGTTCCAGTCATGGCATTATTAGTTTCAGGTATTGCGACTTCTGGCGGGATTTTAATTAACTTTGTGATGGAAGGTAAAGCTTTCGAATTATTAATGTCATTGGTTGTGACGACGTTAGTTCTGAACTGGATTATGATTTGTGTTTCAAATTTGAAGTTCAGAGCGGCAATGAACAAACAAGGTGTTGAAACGAAATTTAAAAGCATTTGGTATCCATTTGGGAACTATCTATGCTTAGCATTTTTGCTGTTAATTTTAGGGATTATCCTGACAATGGACGGCTTACGTATCTCGGTATTAATTATGCCATTATGGATAGCGGTTCTATGGGTTGGGTACCAGTTCTCAGGGGCTAAAAAGCAAGATTTAACCAAAAGCCAACAGCTGAGCTAAATTTGATTTTCTGATAATAAAAAGGTCGGTGGGAATATCCCACCGGCCTTTTTATACAGTAATGAAGTACTTAAATTACCATTGCCAACGTAACCAAGCGAATAATACGTTACCGTTATTATAAGTTCCCGGAATATAAGTGGCTTGTAGCGAAAGTTTGTCATATTCCACTGATACCAGAGGAAGCGGTGCTGGGATCGGAATATAGTACATATCCTTGCGGGCAGTAACACTTAGAGTGAAGCCAGCTCCCATGCGAAAACCATCAATGTCCCCGGGGATCCACATTTTCTGGAATGCATAACCACCAATTGGCTCCCAATCATTATGTGAATCTTTAAATGCCATTGCATAGATAGCATGCCAGTCATTGTCTTCATCATAACGATATTTACCAAAGCCCAGACCCCAAGGGCGCTCGTTATATTCATCTGTTTTTTTCTTGTCGTACATTGCACGGTTATGCCAAGTCACAGCGGGAACGTATAGCTCATATTTGTCTGAGTCCCATGTGGTACTGACATTACTTTTAAATGTATCCCATAAATTTGCCGATTGCTCTTGTGCAACGGCAGGCGATGATATGCAGATTGAGGTGCTCATGAGTAGCGATGCACCTACGGCCAACTGTATGTTTTTATAAACTCTCATTGTAAATCCAGTTCTGTATCGCAGATATAAAAATGATGATTAGCTCTCTAATGATTATCAGATTAGCATTATTATTATAATTTTGAGTGAAATTATTTTAATTAAGATGTACAGAATATAACAGTATTTATTACATAGTTAAGGATAATAATTGGCTGGTCATGATAGAACCGTTTAATTTTTCCTGTTTTTAAGTAGGATAACCGATAGATAAATTGGATGTTAACTTATCAGATTGGTTATTGAATAGGCTAATCCTCCTAAAAATAACCAATAATAATAAATAAGGTATTTCATTTTCTTATTAATAAGGCCGTTATTTGATAAGAAAAAATGAAAGAGAATTTTTTAATCAAGAATAAGAGAAAACATTGTGTCACTCATTATTGTTGTATTTAACTTTTTGTAATAAAAGATATTTTTAACAATTTAGGTGATTACGACTAGTAATGTTGATAGAGCAGACATTTATGAAAAATAGCGTGCAAACAAATCTAAAAAGTATGATGCACGTCAAATAATGACTTGTCTCAATGGGATGAAATGAGTGTTATAGGCGGCAGGTATAAGCTGCTGCATGTCAACACGGGTAGGAGCGAGTACTTAAAGGTTTATAGCATATACATTGCTGTGCGTAACCTTGGCTTCTAACTAACAAAGGAACATCACCATGATGCAACGCCAAGAACCACTAACAGAATATCAAGCAAAATGCTTGGCTATCGCTACAGACAAAATATTATCACCAAAACAAAAAGCCAATTTTTTAGCGATAGAGGCCGATAGCAATATTCCTTACCTTGCGATGAGCCAACCCCTAACGGATGCGTTAAATGAACGTATTATTTGTGATATGTATGAAGGAAATGCACCGTATAAGCCACGTTATGTATTGCCCGATTATGTAAAATACCTCAAGCAAGGTTCAAAATACTTAGAGTTAGCCCCTGCTGAGGACTTTGATGACGCCCTTAATCATCTGATGATTTTATACCACCACGTCCCTTCGGTAACCAATTTCCCTGTGTTTTTAGGGTATTTAGATAAAGTCCTCATGCCATACGTGGGTGAGTTGACAGAAGAACAACTGTATCCAAAACTAAAAAGATTCTGGGTGCAGTTAGACCGAACTCTACCTGATGCTTTTATGCATGCCAATATTGGGCCAGATGACAACGTTATTTGCCGTTTGATTTTACGGATTGATGCAGAACTGAAACAAGTCGCACCTAACCTGACATTTGTCTATCACCCACAACGCACACCAGAGTCACTTTTCTTACAAGCGATTGAGAATATTTGTGAATGTAGTAAGCCACATATTGCAAATGATATTATTCATAGTGCGGCATTTGATGAACAAGGTTACGGTATTGTCAGTTGTTATAATGCATTACCTGTTGCGGGTGGCGGAAGCACTTTAGTTCGTATTAATTTGCGCGAAGTTGCGTTACGCAGTCAAAATTCAGCTGATTTTTTAAATGTGCAATTGAAAAAGTATTGTGAGTTACAAATGGAACTCATTGAAACACGTAGCGCATTTTTATATGAGGAATCTAATTTCTTCCAAACCAGTTTTCTTGTTCAAGAGGGGTTAATTGAGCCAGAACGCTTTGCACCGATGTTTGGTATTTATGGTTTAGCAGAGGCCGTGAATATCTTGATGGAAAAAGATGGCGTGAAAGGCCAGTACCAAGCGAATTCACCAGCTTTACCATTGTCTTATCAAATTAGTGAACAATTGGCAGACTTTGTTGAAACAATACCGGTTAAATATGGCTATAAAAACCGAGCTATGCTTCATGCGCAATCTGGGATTAGCTCAGACATAGGAACGACGCCGGGGGCTCGTATTCCATATGGTGAAGAACCCGATCCTGTGTCGCATATTCAAGCCGTTGCACCTCATCACAAACACTATTTATCTGGGATCAGTGACATTTTAACCATCGATGAAACGATTAAACAAAATCCGCAAGCGTTAATGCAATTGTGCAAAGGGGCGTTTAGTTGTGGGATGCGGGAATTTACCGCAAACGTAGCAAGTAATGATTTAGTCCGTGTCACTGGCTATATGGTGCGTTTGTCAGATATCGAAAAATACAAAGAACAAGGTTCTAGAAGCAATACTACCTGGTTAGGTGAAGAAGCGACTAAGAACTGTAAAATTACAGCCCGTCAGCAGCGAGTCATCAGCAATGAGCAATCGATGCGCTACGCTGAATAAGGTTATTCCTTTTTCCTGCGTAGATGGGCCGGGCAATCGACATGTTATCTTTTTGCAAGGTTGCAATTTACGTTGTTTGAATTGTCATAATCCATATACCATGGCGCTCTGTGACCATTGTGGGGACTGCGTTTTAACCTGTCCTCATAATGGGTTATCATTTGTTGATGGTAAGGTTATATGGGATAGCGATGCCTGCCAGCTCTGTGACACTTGTTTACAAACGTGCACTAAGAATTCAAGCCCAATGACAGTATCGTTAAGTGTTAATGATGCTATCAATGACTTAAAAAAAAATGTTGTCTTTCTGAATGGTATAACCATTAGTGGTGGGGAAGCAACAACACAGTTACCCTTTATTATTGAATTATTTAAAGCGATTAAAGACACACCGGAACTGAAACATTTAACCTGCTTTATTGATAGTAATGGCCATCTTGCTTCTGCCGGGTGGAGTAAGGTAATTGAGTATACTGATGGCGTAATGATTGATTTAAAATCATGGAGCGATGAGTGTGCCTTAAGATTAACTGGGAAAGATAACCAGCGTGTATTTCAATCAATTCAATTCCTTGCACAAGCGGGGAAATTGTATGAGTTGCGTTTATTATATATTCCTCAGCAAACAGATTATCTAGAACATATTGATAAACTGGCCGATTTCTTAAATCAACTTCCTGCAAACACACGAATAAAAGTTAATGCCTTTCAGCAACATGGCGTAAAAAACGAAGCGGCTAACTGGCCTGCGGCAACCCAAACGGAAGTAGAGGCATTTGCCCTGCTATTAAAACAGCGGGGTGTCGGTAATCTTCATTTGCCTAATGTGTACTTATAAGTCACGCTAACTTTTCT
This sequence comes from Providencia sp. PROV048, assembly GCF_033688165.1. NCBI lineage: Bacteria > Pseudomonadati > Pseudomonadota > Gammaproteobacteria > Enterobacterales > Morganellaceae > Providencia > Providencia sp. PROV048. The sequence continues at coordinate 1,977,928 of NZ_CP096360.1, forward strand.
TGTGTAATATATTTCTCCTTTTTATTTAAGTCATTAAAATTCATTCACTAACCGCTGATATTTGTTAAATGATGTGAGACAATCTAGGCAGTTTTATTGTTTGATTTAAAATGATTTCAGTAAACCTCACTTATCAATCTATTCAAATGCTTTAGCCTAAAAGGGGAATCACTCATGAGGATCAATGCGTTAACCATAGCCGGAACAGACCCATCGGGTGGGGCGGGTATTCAGGCGGATTTAAAAACGTTCTCTGCATTAGAGGCTTATGGTACGAGTGTGATGACGGCATTGGTGGCTCAAAATACCCGAGGCGTGCAATCCGTCCAAGACTTACCCCCTGAGTTTGTGGCGGCACAATTAGATTCTGTTCTCAGTGATGTACGAATTGATAGTGCAAAAATCGGCATGTTGTTTAATCAAAGTAATATCGTAGTGGTGGCGAATGCGCTGAAGCAATATCCAATCCCGTATGTGGTATTGGATACTGTCATGGTGGCTAAAAGTGGCGACCCGTTACTATTGCCCGATGCGGTTGAGGCATTGCGCCAACAATTATTACCCCTCGCTTCTATAATTACACCGAATCTCCCTGAAGCTGCGGTATTACTAGACGAGAAAGTTGCACAAACAGAAAGCCAAATGTTGACTCAGGGGTATAAATTACTTGAAAAAGGTTGCCAAGCGGTGTTGATGAAAGGCGGGCACCTAAGTGATGCTGAAAGCCCTGATTGGTTAATCACACCTGAAGGTGAATGGCGCTTTACCTCTATTCGTGTAAATACTAAAAATACTCATGGTACTGGGTGTACTTTGTCAGCGGCTCTGGCTGCTCTGCGCCCTCGTTGCTCTGATTGGCAAGAAGCGGTTACGCAGGCTAAAGCCTATTTACAAGCTGCGTTAGAGCAAGCGGACAGTTTAGAAGTTGGCAAGGGGATTGGCCCAGTACACCACTTCCATGCATGGTGGTAGTCTGTAATGATTGAAAGCCCGAAAACTTGGGCTTTCTCGTTATATTTTAAGCTAATAAGTTACATTGAGGCGGCAACCGGCACTGAATAGCATTCGGCTGCACTGCGAACGTAAAGGTATCTCCCGATAATGGCTCACCATCAAGGTTTAAGATCATATCGTGAGGAGATGAAATTTTTACCCATGATAATTGCCTTTCGACCAAGTGCTCGTTTTTATCGTCTGAAAATAGGTTTGCTAAAAATGCGGGTATGACATCCCTTGCAGGAATAATCAGTAAATTTAATGCACCATCATTAATCAGTGCTTGCGGTGTCAGTTGTTGTCCTCCGCCCGCTTGGCGGCCGTTTCCGACAGCGATGACCAACGTTTCACCTTCCCAACTAAAGTTTTCGCCCTCAATGCGGCAAATATCCGTTTTCAGCGTATCAGGGCGCAATAAGCCATTTATCACGTAAGCGGCACCGCCCAATGCTGATTTCAGTGCTTCAGGCGTTTCGGTGGTAATACGCGTCCCAAAGCCGCCAGTTGCCATATTGAGAAAATAATATTGCTTATTGACTTGCGCAATATCAATGGGAACAGCTTTACCTTTTAATGAGAGAGCAAGGGCGGCTTCAATATCCAGTGGAATATTCGCGCTGGTGGTAAAATCATTTGCCGTTCCCATCGGGAGAATTCCTAAAGTAGGGCGAGAGTCACTCGGGAACTTCATCAAGGTACTGGCAACCGCATTTACTGTGCCGTCACCTCCTGCGGCAATGATGGTATCAACGCCATGTTTTATTGCCTGAGAAATAAAATAATAAGTATCATCCAATTCCCACGGAATACGGACTTGAATTTGATGGCCTTCATTACGTAAGTGAGTAATGGCCTTTCGCAGCTCAGCGTGATTGGCTTGTTTACCATTAAGGATAATCATGGCTGACTGATATTGATTCATATATACCCATCCATTCGGCTTAACATATGGCAAATATTCGTTAAAATGAGTATAAATGGATTTATAAGATATTGATGAGCTTATTTTAGATTTTTTACAGTAATAGCGTTAACAAGAGAAATGAAATAGAAATTGCAGATAAAAGAAATGGCTAGCTCAAGGGAGATTGAGCCAGCCAAGGAGGTGGTTCCTAGTCTTATTTTATGACTTTCTAGTTCTTCGTTTTCAAGAGTGACTATACGATATTGAATAGCCAATTGATGTGATCTGTTGCATAAAATTGGATATTCAGTGCACTTTTCAATGTAAATGTCAATAACGCGAATGATTCTCATATAAGAAAAAGCATATAAAGTGAAATAATATCATATAATAGATAAAAAAAAGCCAAAATATCAAAACGTTAAACGATGAGATTTTGGCTTTTAGCGAACAAACTATTTAAAAAACACGGAGTGGCGGTTAGCCTGCAATTTGCTTTTCTGCCTGAGTTTGGTGAGGTGCGCGGGTCGTTGTTCCTGCTAAGTTACGGATCAACAAACCAAAATTAACATCGACATCCTCAGGGATTGGCAGGTAAACCACATGGCCGTTACCGGGTGCAACATCAATCGCTTCACCTTTGCGGTTTGCTAATGAGTCCAAAGTAAAGACAATATTACCCGCCGGGGTCATCATCTCTAAGCTATCCCCAACACTAAATTTATTTTTTACATCAACCTCAGCCATACCATTGACACGTTTACCTGTGAATTCACCCACAAATTGCTGAGTTTCAGAAACAGAATAGCCATATTCATAGGTTTGGTAGGCATCGTGAGTGTGGCGACGCAAGAAACCTTCAGTGTAACCACGGTGTGCTAACCCTTCTAAAGTAGATAACAACGTTGGGTCAAAGGGTTTTCCTGCGACAGCATCGTCAATCGCACGTCTATAGACTTGTGCAGTACGAGCACAGTAATAAAACGATTTTGTGCGGCCTTCAATTTTTAATGAGTGAACACCCATTTTTGTTAGGTTTTCAACGTGTTCGATTGCACGTAAATCTTTAGAGTTCATGATATAAGTGCCATGTTCGTCTTCAAAGGCCGTCATATATTCGCCTGGACGTTTAGCTTCTTCTATCATAAAAACTTTATCTGTTGGCGCGCCCGCACCTAGGGTTGGTGCCACATTTTGTACAGGGATAGGTTCATGCACATGGACAATATTACCCACATCATCTTCTTTACCTTCTTGTACGTTATATTCCCAGCGGCAAGCATTGGTGCAAGTCCCTTGATTTGGGTCGCGTTTATTAATATAACCCGAAAGTAGACAACGGCCGGAATAGGCCATACAAAGGGCACCATGGACAAAGACTTCAAGTTCGATTTCCGGTACTTGTTGACGAATTTCAGCAATTTCTTCGAGGGATAATTCGCGAGATAAGATCACACGTGTTAAGCCCATTTGTTTCCAAAACTTCACCGATGCCCAGTTAACTGCATTGGCCTGCACTGATAAATGAATATCCATCTCAGGAAACGCTTCACGAACCATCATAATAAGGCCAGGGTCAGACATGATCAGAGCATCTGGGCCCATTTCAATGACGGGGGTTAAATCACGAATAAAGGTTTTTAATTTCGCATTATGAGGGGCAATATTCACCACCACATAAAACTTTTTACCCAACTCATGGGCTTCCTGAATGCCTTTAGCTAAGTTTTCGTGATTAAATTCGTTATTTCGTACGCGTAAGCTGTAACGAGGCTGTCCTGCATAAACGGCGTCTGCGCCGTACGCGAAGGCGTAGCGCATATTTTTTAATGAACCGGCAGGGGACAAAAGCTCTGGTGTAAACATGGTTATTCTCTATCTGATGTCAAGTCAGCACTCACTCATACGAGAGAGTGTTTTTAAGGGATGAGGATTTTACTCCTATTTGATAAAAAAACCAAATATCCCACAAGAATAGTATGTCTATTGATTGCTTAATATTCATCCCAACGGTAGCCGAGGCCATATATTGAACGAATAAAGGTTTTTTCGTTATCAAGGGACTCTAATTTACGGCGTAAATTTTTGACGTGACTATCAATTGTACGGTCCGTTACTACGCGGTGGTCGTCATATAAGATATCCAGTAACTGGTCGCGAGAAAACACCATACCTGCATTATCAGACATAAACTTGAGTAGCCGAAATTCAGCGGGTGTGAGTTCAAGTAACTGTGAGCCATAGCGTACTTGAAATGCATTTTCATCAATAATAAGCTTGGTTTGATTATTGCTATTAGTTTGGCTATTGCTAGTTGTCATATTTGGCTGGCAACGGCGTAAAATCGTTTTGACTCGAGCCACGACTTCTCGCGGGCTAAAAGGCTTACAAATATAGTCGTCAGCCCCAATTTCTAACCCTAATAAACGGTCAATTTCTTCGGTTTTTGCTGTCACCATAATAATGGGAACATCACTGAATTTTCGTAGTTCACGACATACTGAAATGCCGTCCATACCAGGTAACATTAAATCTAATAAAATGAGTGCAGGTTGATGTTGTTTAACATAGTCGATTACTTGGTCACCCCGTGCAATTAATGCGGGTTGATAATTTGCAGCTTGTAAGTAATCGAACAGCAGTTGGCCTAGCTTGGGTTCATCTTCCACAACCAAAATAGGGGTATTGCTCTGTTCAGTCATGATCATAAACCTTTGTCTTTTAATTGAATCGGTAAATTAATGGTAATTTTGACACCACCTAATGGTGACGGTGCTGCGGAAATTGTCCCATGGTGAGCCTCAACAATATTATAGCAAATGGCCAACCCTAAACCTGAACCGCCACTGGCGCGATTACGAGAACCTTCAGCACGGTAAAAACGTTCAAATAAATGTTGGCATTGCTCAGTAGTCAGCCCCGGGGCGCTATCTTGCCAAATTATACTGAGCTGGTTGTGGTCTTGTGTGACTTGAATGGCAATTTTACCTTGTGGGTCCGTATAGCGTAAGCTGTTTTCCATTAAGTTATAGAATAACTGAGTGATGCGGTCAGGGTCTGCAAACACGTTGCCTTGTGCAATAAATTGCCGTTCAACTGAAAGTTGTTGGTCTTCTAACCGCCAGCGAGCTTGGCCTATCGCCATTTCAATTAAAGGAATGATATCGGTAGCATACGATAGACCAATGAGCCTCTATCCGATAACGAGAGCTGGTGGAGGTCATTAACCAGCTTAATTAAAGTTTGGGTTTCATTCAGTAGGGAATTGATTGTTTCGGGAGTGGCTTGCCGGACGCCATCTTGCACCGCTTCTAATTCGCCTCGCAGAACTGACAACGGCATGCGGAGCTCATGGGAAATATCCGCCATATAATCACGCCGCATTTGTTCGTTTTTTTCAAGGGTAGAGGCCAGATGGTTAAAATCTTTAGCCAGTTGCCCAAGTTCATCGCGGCCAGACTCAGGAACCCGCGTGGCAAAATCACCATTGGCGAGCCGGTTAGTGCCTTCGAGTAACCGCTTGATGGGTTTCAAAAAACTACGGGCAAGGAACAATGTGGCAATCAGAGCCACAAATAAAGACAGCCCAGCGATGATCCAACTGGTATACATTTGTTTGGTATCAAAACGGCGGTCAAGGGCGCTGCTGATTCCCGTTTCATAGCTGGCAACGAGCCAACCGACGGTTTCACCATTGCTAGTAACAATAGGCTCACGGAGAACTTTGCTCGGTAGGGGCGTGTCTTGCCCGAAAATTAGCCGGTCTTGTGTATCATAAACCCAAAAAATGGTTCGCCAGCGCTGTCGCATCGGGCCACGATGCTGTTGATGTTCTACAGAGCGCAGAATGCGAAAGAAAATGCGATCATTACCAATCAAAAACCGCCAATTGCCCATTTCTTCATATTGTTCCGCAAGGGCGGAAGAAACCTGCTCAACGCGTTGTTGGTCATTTTCTTTAATATAGTCAATAAAGCCATGTTGAAAACTCATGCGCACGCCTTGGTGCATAATTAGCACTAGCAATAAGCATGTCGCAAAAATAGCTAAAAAAAGCCGAGTACTAACGCTATTTAACCTAAGCTTCATGGTTATTCTCCACAATCTTATGCGTTAATGACTTTTTGCGCTGCCAACGTTGCCTTAAGCTATCAAAACTTAAATACACAACAGGAGTGGTAAATAAAGTCAGCAATTGGCTCATTATTAAGCCACCGACAATGGTGATCCCGAGAGGTTGACGTAGTTCTGCTCCATCACCACTACCTAACATTAACGGTAACGCACCAAAAATGGCGGCGAGTGTCGTCATTAAAATAGGGCGAAAACGTAATAAACTGGCACGGAAAATGGCTTCTTGAGCGGTTAAACCCGCTGTTCTTTGTGCTTGAATAGCAAAATCCACCATAATAATGGCGTTCTTCTTGACGATCCCAATTAATAGCATGATGCCGATTAAAGCGATTAAACTAAATGGTGTATCAAATAACTCAAGGGCTAATAATGCACCGACACCAGCAGAAGGCAAAGTTGATAAAATTGTCAGTGGGTGAATATAACTTTCATATAGAATCCCAAGAACTAAATAGACAGTCACAATAGCGGCTAAAATCAAAAATAATTGTGATTGCAAAGTTTCTTGGAATATTTGTGCCGTTCCTGCAAAAGACCCTCGCACTGTAGATGGCACGCCAAGCGCAGTCATGGTTTTTTCTATTTCGACGATGGCATCATTTAAGGTATAACCGTCAGCGACATTAAATGCGATAGTGGATGAAGCTGATAGCCCCTGGTGGTTCACGCTTAATGGCGCATTCGCCGGCTGCCAACGAGCAAAATAAGACAGCGGGATAGCGTCACCATCTTTATTGATAACAAACATTTTGTCGAGGGAACTGACATCTTGCGTATATTCAGGGGCAACTTCCATCACCACTTTATATTGGTTCATTGCTTCATAAATAGTGGAAACTTGGCGTTGGCCAAATGCGTTGTTAAGCAAACTGTTAGCTTCACGGACATCGATACCTAGCTGGGCCATTAAGTCCCTATCGTAGGTGATCGCCATTTCTGCGCCTTTGTCTTCCTTATCTGAGTTCACATCTGTCAGCTGTGGCAATTCACCGAGTGCTTTACGAATGGCGGGTTCCCAGTCACGCAATGCAGAAAGCTCATCCGCAAGCAGCGTAAACTGATAGCTGGCATTGGCTTGTCGACCTCCCACACGAATATCTTGTACTGGCATCATAAACAGGTTAGCCCCTGGCTCATTGGCTAATTTCATGCGTAACCGATTAATGACATCAGCTGAACTTTCAGTACGTTCACCCAGTGGTTTTAATGAGATATACATAAAACCGCTGTTTACCCGGCTACCGCCAGTAAAACCGGTGACATTATCCGTCGCTGGGTCGGCTTTAACTTGCTGCATAAAACGGGTCATTTTTTCTTTCATTGACTGGAATGAAATACTTTGGTCTGCGCGAACAAAGCCCAGCACACGGCCGGTATCTTGTTCAGGAAAGAAAGTTTTCGGAACGGTAATATACAGATAAACGTTTAAGCCGATTGTGGCAAATAGCACTGCGAGAACACTACGGCGATGTTCGAGTACCCATTTTAAAGCGATGCCATAACTTTCTTGCAAGCGCAGCAACACACGTCCAAACCCGCGATGTTTGGCTTTGACGTTGCGAGGGCGTTTCTTCAGTAAGTAAGCACACATCATAGGGGTGAGCGTTAATGAGATCACCAAAGAAATACCGATAGCGGTTGCAAGGGTAATGGCAAATTCGCGGAATAAACGGCCGACCAGTCCATCCATAAGCAGTAGCGGAATAAAAACAGCCACTAAGGAAATACTCATGGAAACGACGGTAAAGCCGACTTCATGCACGCCTTTAACCGCCGCAATAAACGGTTTTTTACCATTTTCGATATGACGTGAGATATTTTCTAATACGACAATGGCATCATCAACCACAAAGCCCGTCGCAACCGTTAATGCCATCAATGACAAGTTATTTAAACTAAAGCCACATAAATACATGGCCGTAAAAGTCCCAATCAATGAGACAGGGACAGCAACGGCAGGGATCAAAGTAGCGCGACCTGAGCGTAAGAACAGCAGCACCACGAGGATCACCAAGGCAACGGCAATCAGTAGAGCACGTTCCACTTCGGCTAGAGACGCGCGGATGGTCGGTGTTCTGTCTTGTGCCACTTTTAAATCAATAGCGGCAGGGATCATGTCATTGAATTCAGGCAATTCAGCACGAATACGGTTCACTGTTTCAATAATATTGGCACCAGCTTCACGACGAATGACAATCAAAATAGCCGGTTTACCGTCTGCCATACCGGCAGCGCGTACGTTTTCAATGGAATCTTTAACATTGGCGACATCGCTGAGCTTTACAGCATTGCCTTGGCTGTAATGAACAATAATTGGTCGATAATCGGCTGCTTTTTTTAACTCATCATTAGTCTGTACTTGATAACGTTTTTCGTCATCATTGATATAGCCTTGCGGTTGGCGAACGTTAGCACTACTAATGGCTGAGCGCACGGCATCAAGGGAAACCCCTTGGTTAAATAGGGCGGTTGGGTTGAGTTCAACCCGTACGGCAGGGAGCGAGCCGCCACCAACTGAAACTTCACTAACCCCTTCAATTTGCGCAATTCGCTGGGCTAAACGGGTAGATGCAATATCATAAATTTCGCCAGTGCCCATGGTCTCTGAGGTCATGGTTAAAATCATAATTGGCGCATCAGACGGATTAGACTTGTAATAACGTGGACGGCTTGGCATACCGCTGGGCAGCAGGTTTTGCGCGGCATTAATCGCAGCTTGCACTTCCCGAGCCGCGTTATTAATGTCTTTGTCGAGATTAAACTCAAGGGTAATAGTGGTTCGCCCAAGCGCACTGCTTGAGGTCATTTCGCTGATCCCAGCAATACTGCCTAAAGAGCGTTCAAGAGGTGTCGCAACGGAGGACGCCATGGTTTCGGGTGACGCCCCAGGAAGTGACGCTGTCACGTTAATCACAGGGTAATCTACTTGAGGCAACGGAGAAACCGGTAAAAATAGAAAACTCAGGGCACCACACAAAGTAATCGCAACGCTAATCAGCGTCGTTGCTACCGGGCGGCTAATAAATAGAGCAAAGAAGCGCTTCATTATGACACCTGTGCCTTCTTCGCTTGGCGACGGTCTTTAAAATAATGAGAAAGACGGTCGAACAATAAGTAAATAACCGGTGTGGTAAATAAGGTAAGGATTTGGCTCATAATTAAGCCACCAACCATACAAATTCCTAATGGTTGGCGTAATTCTGCACCGACACCTGTACTTAGCATTAATGGCAAGGCTCCTAGTAATGCCGCCATGGTGGTCATTAAAATTGGGCGAAAACGCAGTAGGCAAGCTTGGTAGATGGCATCATAAGGGGACATTCCCTGTTCACGCTCTGCAGCAAGGGCAAAGTCAATCATCATAATGGCGTTCTTTTTCACGATACCAATTAATAAGATGATGCCGATGACTGCAATAACATCAAGGTCTTTTCCTGCCATCATTAAAGCAAGTAATGCGCCAACCCCCGCAGTCGGTAAGGTAGATAAAATCGTAATCGGGTGGATAAAGCTCTCATATAAAATGCCTAATACGATATACATCGCCACAATTGCGGCTGCAATTAACCAGATAGTGCTGCTTAGTGCAGCTTCAAAGGCTAAAGTCGCCCCTTGGAATTGAGTGGTAATGGATTTTGGCATAGCAATTTGTGATTCGGCCAATTTCACGGCATTGACGGCAGACTCAAGCGAAGCGCCATTCGCCACATTAAACGAGAATGTCACCGCGGGAAATTGGTCGAGGTGATTAATGGCTAATGGCCCATTACCTTCTTGAATATTTACCAAGGTGCTTAGTGGCACAATGGCTCCATCAGTGCCTTTTAGACGAATATCATTCAGCGCATCCATACCATCACGGGTTTGTGTGTCATGTTCTAATATCACACGATATTGATTTGACTGTGTGTATATGGTTGAAACCATTCGCTGCCCAAATGCATTATATAAAGCGTTATCAATGGCTGACATTGTGATACCAAAACGGCTTGCGGTATCACGGTTAACATTCACATAGGCAACTAGCCCTTTATTTTGCCAATCACTACTGACATCCGTGAGTTCAGGTTGTTGTTCTAGGGCTTCTAACAAGCGTGGAACCCAAGTGGTTAATCCCTCTAGTGAACCTGCCTGTAACGTAAATTGATACTGTGTGCGTGCAACTTGCGTATCGATGGTGAGATCTTGCATAGGCTGCAAATATAAATTCACCCCGGCAATGTTATCCACGGATTGTTGTAGACGATCAATAATCGCCACCACTCTATCTTCACGCTCATCAAGGGGCTTTAAGGTAATTTGGAGACGCGCGTTGTTTAATGTTGGGTTGCTACCATCAACCCCCACATAAGTGGTGACATTATCAACCGCAGGGTCTGCCAATAATTTTGACGCAACTTCCTGTTGCTTTTGCGCCATGGCCGCAAAAGAAATAGATTGACGGCTTTCAATTGACCCTTGAATAATTCCACTGTCTTGCAAAGGGAAAAAACCTTTTGGGATCCACATATACAGCAAAACAGTCAGCACCATGGTGCCTAGCGCCACAGAAAGCGTTAACCATTGGTGATTAAGAATACGTTTTAACCAAATTGCGTATCCAGCAACCATACGGTCAAAGAAACGCTCACACGCTAGTTCAAAACGGTTATGTTTATGTTGCGACTCTGGTTTTAATAAACGTGCACACATCATTGGCGTTAACGTTAAAGAGACGACAGCGGAGATCAAAATAGCCACAGCTAGGGTAATGGCAAATTCGCGGAATAACCGGCCGACAATATCCCCCATAAATAACAGCGGGATTAATACTGCAACTAAAGAAAAGGTGAGGGAGATAATGGTAAACCCGATTTCACCCGCCCCTTTGAGTGCAGCGACCAGAGGCTTATCGCCTTTTTCTAAGTAGCGGGAAATATTTTCAATCACCACTATCGCATCATCGACCACAAAACCTGTGGCGATGGTTAATGCCATTAGGGTGAGGTTATTGACAGAAAAACCACAAAAATACATGACTGCAAAGGTACCAACGAGGGACAGCGGTACCGCAATGCCCGGTATTAAGGTGGCAATTCCATTGCGTAAAAACAAATAAATCACCATCACCACGAGGGCGATGGCTAACATTAACTCAAACTGTACATCATTAACGGACGCTCGAATAGTACTGGTTCTATCGGTTAAAATATCGACATTAACCGATTTAGGTAAGCTTTCAATTAATTCGGGTAACAGCGTACGAATGGTATCTGTGGTTTCAATGACGTTAGCACCGGGCTGCCGCTGCACATTGATCACAATCGCCTGTTCATTATTTGCCCATGCCCCTAAATAGGCATTTTCGGCACCTTGTGCAATCGTTGCAATGTCGCCTAAACGTACAGGCGCACCATTTTGGAAGGCCACAATAAGCTGACGATAGTCGTCAAGTGACTTCATTTGGTCGTTAGCAGAAAGCGTCACTGCTCGCGTTGGCCCATCGAAACTCCCTTTTGCGGAGTTGACGTTAGCATTGTTGATGGCTAGGCGGATGGTTTCGCTATCCAGCCCTTTGGCTGCCATGGCTTGTGGGTTTAAATTCACGCGAACAGCAGGGCGTTGACCACCGGCTAAGGTGACTAAACCCACGCCATTAACTTGGGATATTTTCTGGGCAATTCGCGTTTCAATAATATCCTGTACTTGCGTTAACTGCATCGCATCAGAGGTGACCGCTAAGGTGAGTACAGGCGGGTCAGCAGGGTTTACCTTATTATAAATCGGAGGATAGGGTAAATCCGAAGGCAGTAAACTACTGGCGGAATTAATCGCTGCTTGGACTTCTTGTTCGGCAACCTCTAGAGGCAACGTTAATTGGAACATCAGTGTTATAACTGATGCTCCTCCTGAACTTTGCGATGACATCTGTTTAAGACCCGACATTTGCCCAAACTGGGTTTCCAAAGGCGCAGTCACTGCAGAGGTCATCACATCGGGGCTGGCTCCCGGGTAAAGGGTAACAACTTGAATCGTCGGATAATCGACTTCGGGCAGGGCTGAAACAGGTAAGAAGCGATAGCCGATGATCCCTGCAAGTAATATAGCCACCATGAATAATGTGGTAGCTACAGGGCGCAAAATAAATAAACGAGAAGGCCCACCGCCTTTTAACATTTCAGGCTGCATTACGCTTTCTCCGCGCTATTGGCTTTACCTTTGCGGGGCTCTTTTTTGGCGATGCTTTCAGCGGTAACGACTTCGACAGTTGTGCCATCGGTGAGTTTATCAACACCATCGGTGATGACTTTGGTATTTGCTGCGAGCCCACTTTCAATAACGACTTGTTGGCTATCTTGCATCCCCACGGTCACATTGTGTTTGCTGACTTTATTATCATCACTCAATACCCAAACATAATGACCTTCATTGCCCATTTGCAGTGCAGCGGTTGGGATCACCACGGCATTTTGCAGCGTTTCAACTTGCATTTTTACGTTAACAAATTGATTAGGGAAAAGTTTTTCTTCTTCATTGGTAAAGCGCGCTTTTATTTTAAGAGTGCCGGTCGCAGCATCAATTTGGTTATCAGTACTGAGTAGCTCACCGCTTGCGATTAGCGCGATATTGTTTCTGTCCCAAGCTTCAATCAATACTTTTTCACCGGAAGATTGCGCTTGCTGGATCGCGGGAATATCACCTTCAGGTAAAGCAAACAAGACATCTGCGGGTTGAGTTTGTGTGATAACAACAAGAGGGGTTGAGGTTCCTGAAGAGATAAAGTTTCCGACATCAACTTGTTTTAAACCAACCCGCCCTGAGATGGGGGCAGTAATTTTACTGTAGGTTAATTGCAGTTTGGCATTATCAACGGCCGCTTGGTCGACTTTAATACTGCCTTGTGCCTGTAATACCGCCGCTTTTTGGTTATCTAGCTCTTGTTGCGAAATCACTTTAGTGCCAGCAAGCTTTTGATAACGAGCTAAATCTAATTGCGCATTAGCTAACGTTGCTTTGTCTTTAGCTAATTGCCCCTCAGCTTGTGATAGCTGAACTTCAAATGGGCGAGGGTCAATCTGTGCCAATAAATCTCCCTTATTGACATATTGCCCTTCGGTAAAATACAACTGCATCAACTGGCCTTCAACACGGCTGGTTACAGTGACAACATTTGCCGCTTGCACCGTGCCTAGGCCTGATAAAAATCGCGGAACGACTTTTTGTTCAGCAACTGCAAACTGCACAGGGGCTAACACACGTGGTGGGCGGTCCATCGCGCTTCGCTGTGAGTTTGGTTTTGCTACTGTGCCAGTAGATTGTGTATCTAATTGTTTTTCTTGATGATAAAAGTACCAAGAAACGCCAGCTACCGCAATAATGGCAATAAAAATGGCAGAGCGAATAAAAGGTTTACGTTGTTTTTGTTTATTCATTTTGGGTAATTCGCTTAACTCAAAAAAAGTGGATGAGATCCGTCAGGCTGTATACTAAAAAACTAACAAAAAAGAGTCAGTTAGACATATTAGTAGTTTAACGTGATAGGTACAAAGAAAAATGGAGGAAATATGAATAAGTGTCAATTTCTGTACTTGTATACTTCAGTGCTTGTAAAGGGGGAGAGCGGGGGAATAATTTTGTATCAATTAAGATTGCCCCCCGAGTAAATAGGGGGCAATCGATTTTATAAACTAGAAGCTTTTAAGACCGCAGATTTTTCGTTTGAAGACTCTGAATTGACAGTCCAACCTTTCCAAGATAGAGGAATGAAGGCTACAGCAACCGCTAATAATGAGACGCCAGCGACATAATAGGCAGGTGCCATGTGAGATTGCTGCAACCAAGCACCAGTTAATATTGGTGTTAAACCACCAAAAATTGCATAAGCCACATTGTAAGCGAATGACAGGCCAGAATAGCGAATTTCAGGTGGAAATGCGCGTGTACTGATAATAGGAGTGGTTGCAATCGCACCAACAAAGAAGCCCATCAAGCCATAGTTAAAAATTAACGTACTCGCCGCAATATCACTGGATAATGACGAATAGAAGTAAATTGCCGTTACGGCTAATCCACCCCATGATAAAGTCATTGAGGTACGTGTTCCGGTTTTATCGCCTAACCAGCCCCAGAAGATACAGCCTAATGTTAAGGTCAATGTCGCCGCGCAGTTAGCTTGCAATGCCACATTCCTATCAATGTTATAGATCCCTTTTAACACCACATCTGGTGTCATCAAAATGGTGACAACGATAGCGGTTGATAATGACCACGTCAGTGCCGCAGTGATCATACAAGCTTGTTTATGAGACTTAATGACGGTTTTGACGGGTAATTCTTGTGACAAGGCCTTTTTGGCTGCCAGTTCTTTAAATATCGGGGTTTCTTGTAAAAAACGACGTAAATACACAGAGATAAACCCAAAAACACCACCAAGAATAAATGGAATACGCCATGCGAAATCATGAATTTCAGTTGTGGTATAAGAGCGTTCAATAATAATAGCGACGATAGAGCCTAATAAAATACCGCCAGTGATCCCAGAAGTCAGTGTACCGACACCTAAGCCATAGCGTTGCTTTGGTGTATGCTCTGCAATAAATACCCATGCACCTGGCATTTCACCACCAATCGCGGCACCTTGCATAATACGCATTAACAGCAGTAATAATGGAGCAGCAGCACCAATAGTTTCAAAAGTAGGTAAGAAACCAATAACAAATGTTGGGAATGCCATTAAGAAAATACTGAGGGTAAACATTTTCTTGCGGCCAATTTTATCCCCGAAGTGAGCCATGATAATGCCACCAAGAGGGCGAGCAAGGTAACCTGCTGCAAATAGACCCAGTGTTGCCATTAGCGCGAGAAATTCGTTATCCCCTGGGAAAAATAGTTGGGAAATAATTTTTGCGTAAAAAACAAAGATAACGAAGTCATAAAACTCAAGAGTTCCCCCTAAAGAGGATAAGCCTAATGTTTTATAGTCTTCTTTGCCCAAAGGTCTCGCAGAGGGCTGGCTGGCGGTTTGCGGTGTCATTATAGTTTCCTTCTAACTACCTGTAATACTAAATTGCATAAATTCAAAATAATAAGCATTGACTCATAATAATGAGCTAATCATTTTTATTGGTGCAGATAAGAGGTATAAAACGTTGGATGGGTATAACTTAGTTTAATACACAGTATCTTTCTTGCATGAGTATATTTATAGCAGGAAATTCTATATTCTGTAAACCTCAACCCTAAAAACAAGAATGACATTCCAATTAGTTTTGATTTGTTAGCGTATTGATTTGGTGTGATGATAAATAACCTTATATGATGTTAATAATATGAATTTTGCAGAATATCGTATATTTAAATTAGTGAGTTATAGCGTTAATTATATTTAATTTAATAAATTCTTACTGAATTATGGTAAGTAAATATTACCTAGATATTATTCGTTATAATTAACTTTATTAATCTAGATAAACTAAATAACTATAAAATCATTTAATTAATAGATAAATAAAAGGGTTGTTTGCGGGGTTTTGGTTTTTTAGCTGGGATTTGCTTTCCGAGGAAGTGTTTTGTAAAATGATGTCACTTCAGATTTAAAATGTCACCTTGTTCTCCAAAATAGAAACGTCTCTTTCTTTTTTACGGAATTTGCTCTAATTTTCTAGTATGATAGTAAAAATTAAAAACTATTATTGGTAACTTAATGAAAAAACAGCTGATTGTGATTAAGAGACATATTTCTGAATACCCTAATCCTATTCATTTCTCGGCCGGTAATCTGTTGACTGTAGGCGAAAAATACGTAGGAGATGAGGGCTGGGATGATTGGTATCTTTGTTCGTTTAACGGTTTGAGTGGTTGGGTTCCGAAGCAGCTAATTGAATTAACTAGCGAAACTACAGGAGTGGCCAAAGAAAGCTATAGTGCCTTGGAACTGAACGTGGAAACACAGGAACATGTCATTGGATATAAAAAAACCAATGGTTGGATTTGGTGCGAAAAATTAGATACAGGAGAGCAAGGCTGGATCCCTGCATTAAATCTAAAAGAAATCGAGTTGAGCGGCAGCGTCACGCCTCCGTAATCGTTTTTCAGTAACAGCCTGAATAACATTGATCCTAATTGATTCTTTATCCGACATAGTCACCAACATTTTGAATGTCCTTATCGCGACAAAAGGTTTATTCCTTTATGCTGTAAAAAGTGACATTACTAAATTGGAGCTACAGATTGCACGCGCCTAATCTAAGAGTAGGACGCGTGCAGAGCGAATTTAAACGAGGAACAGTGTGGCTAAGCCAAGGAAAATAAAGAAACCGCCTGTATCTGTGATGGCGGTGATCATCACGCTAGAACCGATAGCAGGGTCCTTGCCCATTTTCAGCATAATGAGTGGAATAAGCACGCCCATAATAGCCGCCATCAGTAGGTTCAAGATCATTGCTAATGTCATAACTGCACCCATAGCGATATCGCCATAAAGGAAGTAGGTGACGACACCCATAATTCCTCCCCATACAACCCCATTAATAAAGGCGACACCAAGCTCCCTTAACATTAAGAAAGAGAAACTATTGTTTTGTATCTGGTGCAGGGCAATGGCACGAACAATCATGGTAATGGTTTGGTTTCCCGTATTACCGCCAATTCCTGCCACAATAGGCATTAATGTGGCAAGGGCGACTAATTGGGAAATCGTATCTTCAAAAACCCCAATAACACGAGAAGCCACAAAAGCGGTACATAGGTTAATGGCTAGCCATGTCCAACGGGTTTTAACGGCTTGGCCGACAGGGGCGAAAACGTCTTCTTCAGGGCTTAACCCCCCCATACGACGAATACTGTTATCGTTTTCTTCACTAATGTTATCAACGATATCTTCAACCGTCAGGCGGCCCATTAGTAGGCCGTTGTTATCAACAACAGCTGCAGAAATTAAGTCATAACGTTCGAACGCACTCGCTGCGTCTTCGCCTTTTTCATCAGGCAAGAAGGTCACTGTGTCAGTCTTCATGACATCGGCCACTATTTTTTCAGGGGATTGCGTTAAAATAGTGGTTAGAGGTAATTCACCTTGTAAATAATTACTGTTATCGACAACGAAAATTTTGTCGGTCGCTTCTGGGATCTTGCCCCGTTGGCGTAAATAACGTTGAACCGTTTTTAGCGTCACATTTGGGCGTACGGTGACGAATTCAAAATCCATCATTTGACCGACGCTATCTTTCGCATATTGTAAAACTTCGCGAATACGGCTACGCAGACTAGGTTCTAAATAGGTGAGGAGCCGACGCATGGTGTCACGAGGTAAATGCTCAGCAATATAGGCTTGTTCGTCAACATGCAAGTTGGCAACGGCGCGCAGTAGTTCTCTGTCAGACATATCCTTAATTAGGCTATCCCAAACAGAAACCGAGGCCTCAACTAACACTTCACCACGTTCGTTATTATCAACAAGACGCCATAACGCGAGACGCTCATCATAAGGGAGCATTTCTAAGATATCGGCGATATCCGCAGTGTGTAAATCAAGTAGCAATTCTTTTACAAGACTAATTTTTTCACTAATTGCTTTGTCATCAATACTGACGTGTTGATCATTTTCAACAAGCGCATGGACGAACTCTTCGTCATCTAAAAATAGCGTCAGGATTTGCTGGCGAATATGTGCCAGTTTTTGAGAGTGCGGGTTGACTGTTGGCGCCGCATCGGTTGAGAAAGCAGATTGTGACATTTTAATCCTTAAAGCAATAGCAGCGCAAAAGCGCTTTTTATGAATTCGTCTGCGAGCGGACGAAATTTATTATCATTATTGTCGCCTATTTAAATAATATATCAAATAGTTGAGTCAAATAAGCGGTGATTTTCAAGTCATCAATGATGAATAATAAGAACAAATCACTACAATAATGGCCGCAAATTACTCATTTTCTGCGCAAATAGTTAACGACCAACCGGGAACATCTTCCCAATAGCCACTTTCCTTTTCTAAATCTAATAACATCAATGCATTTTGCACGAGATATTCAGATGGTAAATAGATAGTCCAGTGCCCATCATCCGTTTCTATCCGTAACGAAGAAGGGATTGTTGTAGATTGGCGTTGATTATTTAACAAAATGGCTAGCCGCAAAATTTGGATAAGCGGCATAAATTGTTTTCTTTTAAATAAATTAAATTTAGGGATATCGTCATACTTAATAGCCCTACGATGGTTACGTACTAATGTTGCCAGTAATAGTTGCTGTTCTTGGTTGAAACCCGGTAAGTTAGTATTTTGCAAAATATAAGCAGAATGGCGGTGCATACCACTATGATTAATACTTAAGCCAACTTCATGGAGCATAACCGCCCATATTAAAATGGATTCTAACTGTGGATTGAGTTGTTTAGGGTTTTGCTGCCCCCATTGGAAATAGAGCTCTTCCATCGTTTTTAATACACGTTTAGCTTGCTCTCTATCAATATTATAATGCTCAGCAAGGCTTAATGCAGTACGTTGACGGATATCTTGGTGACGGAAGCGGCCTTCCATTTCATATAAAACACCTTCACGTAATGCACCGTCAGATAAACGTAACTCTTTAATTTCTAATGAATCAAAGACGGCAAGTAAAATGGCTAAACCTGGGACAAATACGTGTTTACGTTCATTAGAGAGGCCGAGTATATTTAGTGCGCTAAATGACTTATATTTCAACGCCATTTGCTTGATTTCGATAAGGCGTTCACGGGTGATAATACCGTCTTTATAGCCTAATTCTTGTATTACACTATGGGCAGCTTTGATGGTGCCCGAGGCACCCATCGCGACGTCCCAAGTTTGTTTTTTAAATAAAATCGCAGTGCTTTCTAGCTTTAAGCAAGCCCCTAGGTAGGCGCGATTGAAAAATTCAGGATTGATTTCTTCATTTGGGAAGTAAGTGCGAGCAAAGCTCACACACCCCATTCGGCGGCTTTCAATCAAAAGCGGTTCAAACTTTTCACCAATGACTAACTCAGTTGAACCGCCACCGATATCAAGTACTAATTTGCGGCCTTTTTCGGGTTGGGTGTGTTCAACGCCCATAAAAATCAATCGAGCCTCTTCTTGGCCTGAAATGATTTCAATAGGATAGGGCATGATTTCTTTAGCGCGTTGCAAAAATAGTTTCACATTCGTTGCGACACGTAATGAGTGTGTACCAACAATACACACGTTCTCAGGGGAAAATCCTTGTAACCGTTCGGCAAACAACGCGAGGCAGGCAAGGCCACGCTCCATGGCTTCATCACTTAATTCATTGGTATCACTTAGGCCATCAGCAAGGTGAACACGTTTTTTCAAACGAGTGAGAACTTGCAATGCACCGTTAACAATACGAGCAATGACCATATGAAAACTATTGGAGCCTAAATCTATAGCCGCAATTTCTTGTGGTCTCGGTGTTGAGGCGTTGGTTATTGGCATATTTTTAAGCTCTTGTATCAGGTGTTTCGATTGATTTTAAATAATCATACACAGCAAGCTGGGCTTGGATTTTTCGTTTATTTCCGCGGGGAACATAATGATTACTTAAATCTTTGTCAACATAACGTGCTTTTACGGTATCGCTAAATTGCAGCTCTAAAATATCCAATACCCGTTGTTTTAAATGCGGGTCGACTAAACTAACGGCAACTTCAATGCGGTAGTCAATATTGCGCGTCATCCAGTCAGCGGAGGAAATAAAGACTTTTTCGTCACCCGCATTGGTGAAAACATAGACACGGTCATGCTCAAGAAAACGGTCAACAATGCTGGTTACTTGAATATTTTCACTATAGCCGACTTGACCCGCCACTAAAGAGCACATTCCTCTGACTAATAAACGAATTTTGACACCTGCATTGGAGGCATCATACAGTTTGTCGGTCAATTCTTTGTCGACTAGATTATTAATTTTTAATGTGATGCCACTGGGGCGTTCAGCGAGTGCATTTTCGATTTCTTGGTCAATTAAGGCCATTAAACGAATCCGTGTATTTTGTGGGGACACCATTAAATTATCGAAAGTCACTGGGCGATAGGGGTTTTCTATAAAACTAAATACCCGACGAACTTCGTTGGTGATCAGCTCATTTGCTGTGAGTAGCGAGTAATCGGTATAAAGCCGAGCGGTTTTTTCATTAAAATTACCCGTACCAATATGAGCGTAGCGAACGATTTGGCCTTCTTCCATACGCGAGATAATAAACAATTTCGCATGGATTTTAAGCCCTGGCGCGGAGAAAATAACATGCACGCCAGCTTCGGTTAACCGTTTTGCCCAATGAATATTGGCGGCTTCATCGAATCGAGCTTGTAACTCAACGACCACTGTGACTTTTTTTCCATTATGGGCAGCATGAATGACGGAATCGATAATGCGTGAGTCTTTCGCAACACGGTAAATATTAATTTTTATCGACAATACATTCGGGTCAAAAGACGCTTGGCGCAATAATTCTAAAGTATGTTCAAAGGTATAGTAGGGATAATATAACAGCACATCGCGTTCGCGAATGGCATCGAAACCGTTACGGAAATTATCAAACCAGCGGTGACGCAGCCTTGGTAATGGCTTGTTTAATAGGTTTTTATTTCCTTCATTAGGGAAATTAATAAAGTCTTTAAAATTGTGGTAGCGGCCACCGGCAATCACGGAGTCATCGCTGGATAGCCCCAGTTTTTCACGTAAAAGAGCAACCATTTCGTCAGGCATATCACGCTGATAGACAAAACGGACGGGTTCTGCGGTTAAACGTTGTTTTAATGTAGATGACATTATTTCGAGCAAGCTCGATTCCATCTCTGTTGCGATGTCGTACTCTGCATCACGCGTCATTTTCATCGAATAGGCATTGAGCTTATCGTAATCAAAAAAACCTTTGAAAATTTCATCGAGCGTATAGCGAAGGATATTATCAATTAGGATCATTGACTTGCGACGCTTTGGCATTTCCGGCGGTAAGTTAACAAACCGAGGTACTTTATCAGAGGGAATTTCCAATAGCGCATACTGAATGTGATTGCCATTGATGATTTCAACGGCAAGGTACGTGTAGTCATCTTTTAGAAACTCAACCAGATTGGTGTCAGGATTAATTAATATTGGCGTAATATGCTGGCGCAGGTTCTGCCGGAAATATTGACGTAACCAAATCTGTTGGCGAGGCGAAATTTGACGTTCGTTAATCAAGAATATTTGATTGCGCGCCATTTCCAATAATAAGTCATTATAGAGAATGTCGAACTCTTGTTCTTGTTTGGCAACTCTTGACTGAATTCTCTTTAACAAGTGGCGAGCACCGCTTGCCGAACCCCGTTCTTCATTAATTAAAATACGGCGTTTAACGTCGGCGAAGCGGACTTTATAAAACTCGTCTAAATTATTGGAATAAATACCCAAAAAACGCATTCGCTCAATAAGAGGGTTACGCTTGTCGGCTGCTTCTTGTAAAACACGCTCGTTAAAAGACAGCCAGCTTAACTCTTTTTCATGATAGAGACGTTCTTGGGACATTCTAACTCCGTATTAGACTCTTGTTACTTTATGGCTATGATACCAGTCAGTTAGCTAAATGTGTTGTTTAATTGCTTTATCTTGGGTAATAACACTTTCTGGATTAGCAGATTGTTGCTTCATCGTAAAATATTGTTGCTGAAAAATACACATACGGATAGCGGTGTGATAGCGACCATTGACAAAGAATTCGTCGATCAGTTCGCCTTCAGTATGGAAGCCTAGTTTATTATAAATATGGATAGCTTTAACATTTTCTTTATCAACAATAAGATAAAGTTTATATAAGTTTAGTACGGAAAACGCGTAGTCCATTGCTAATTTCGCAGCGCGACTCGCATAGCCATGGCCTTGATGGCTCGGTGCAATGATAATTTGAAACTCAGAGCGTCGGTGAACATAATCAATTTCTACCAATTCGACTAAGCCAACTTTCTCACTGTCATTTTCAACGATAAAGCGGCGTTCAGACTGGTCATGAATATGTTTATCGTAAAGATCGCTTAATTCAACAAAAGCTTCGTAAGGTTCTTCAAACCAATAACGCATAACACTGGCATTATTATCAAGCTGGTGAATGAATGCTAAATCTTCACGTTCAAGTGGGCGCAACCTAAACGGATGAACTTGCCCGGTTGTCATAAAAATACCTCTATTTAGTTAGGAAAAATGTGTTGTTCTTCGATTACAAGGATAACATTTATTTACGATAAAATAATGACACAGCACAGAGAGATGATCACCTTGTTGAAAAATAATTCATTTTACTTAGGAGGACGCTGTTTAACTCAATACCGTTCTATGTTATTTCCATGCGAAATACGACGAAAAAAGGGTGGATATCCACCCTTAAGTTTATATTTTTCGCTGTCACGAAGGTTACTCGTTAGCATAACCTTGTTGCGGTAAAATTTGGTTATCTAACACAGCGTTACCTTTTTGCATTGTTAATCGGCCACTGATGAACCATTCAACAACTAATGGGTAAATCGCATGTTCTTGAGCTTTAACCCGATCGATAATATCTTCTTCGCTATCTTGTTCAAAGATAGGCACTTTGGCTTGTAAAATAACCGGCCCGCCATCCAGCTCTTCTGTAACGAAATGCACCGATGTGCCATGTTCTTTATCCCCATTTTCCAGCGCCTTACGGTGTGTATGTAAACCGGGGTATTTAGGTAGCAAAGAAGGGTGGATATTGAGTAATTTTCCAGCAAAGTGGTTGACGAATTGGGCTGATAAGATACGCATAAAACCCGCTAATACGACTAAATCAGGCTGGAATTGGTCAACCTGCGCGAGTAGTGCAGCATCATATGCTTGGCGGTCAGTATATTGTTTCGCATCTAAATAACAGGCTGGGATCCCAGCCTGTTGTGCTCGAACAAGCCCATAAGCATTGGCTTGGTTGCTGATAACAGCAACAATTTGAGCGCCAATTGCCCCAGAGCGACAGCTATCAATTAATGATTGCAAATTACTGCCACTGCCAGAAATGAGGACAACTATTTTTTTCATTAGCGGATCACAACCTGCTCTTCACCCGCAGGTAATGCACCAATTGTACCGATTTGCCATGCGTTTTCACCAAGCTTGTTCAGCAGAGCAAGTGCATTTTCGACTTCTTGCTGTGGCAGAGCAATAATAATCCCCACACCACAATTGAAGGTACGGTACATTTCATGGGTACTAACATCACCAGCTTGCTGTAGCCAATTAAAGACTGCGGGCCATTGCCAACTGCTGCCGTCAATAATCGCTTGTGTGTTGTCAGGTAGTACGCGAGGAATATTTTCCCAGAAACCCCCACCGGTTATGTGTGCAATGGCGTGGATATCGCTATTTGCGATCAGCTCTAATACATTTTTAACGTAAATGCGTGTTGGCTCTAATAAATGGTCAGCTAAAGGTTTCCCATCTAATTGCGTTTCTTCTGGGTTGGTTTGACTGACTTCAAGGATTTTGCGAACCAGCGAATAGCCATTTGAATGAGGGCCGCTAGAAGCTAAAGCAATTAAGGCATCCCCAGCACTCACTTTGCTGCCATCGATGATTTCTGAGCGCTCAACAACACCCACACAGAAACCCGCCACATCGTAGTCTTCACCATGGTACATGCCAGGCATTTCAGCAGTTTCACCGCCAACTAATGCGCAACCAGATTGTTTACAGCCTTCTGCGATACCTGTAATCACGCTAGCAGCAGTATCGACATCCAGTTTACCTGTTGCATAATAATCAAGGAAGAATAGAGGCTCTGCGCCTTGAACAATCAGGTCATTGACACACATAGCGACGAGGTCAATCCCAATGGAGTCATGACGTTTTAAATCCATTGCTAAGCGTAATTTGGTACCGACACCGTCAGTGCCTGAAACTAAAACAGGTTCACGGTATTTTTGCGGTAGGGAACATAATGCACCGAATCCCCCAAGCCCCCCCATAACTTCTGGGCGGCGGGTTTCTTTTACGACACCTTTAATACGTTCAACCAAGGCGTTACCCGCATCAATATCAACACCGGCATCTTTATAGCTGAGAGAGGTTTTATCAGTCACTACGGCCCCCAAGGCAATTACATTTTTGAGAAAAATAACATCATTGACATTATTCTAACAGGCTAGGCAAACGTTTGCGATAGCTTTGTGTTGGAAATTTTTGGGTACCACAATCAAAGAATAGGAGAACGTTATAGAAGCCGTACAGCAAAATAATAAATGATTTTATTTAAATCAAATTTGCGGTTTAGCCAATTTCAACTTAACTGAGATAAGGTATAATTCTAAAAAAAATTGTGTTAATCGTTGTTGTTTTGACCAAAATCAAGCGTTATCTAGTGGCAACCAAAGCTAAAAGAGGTATAATCCGGCGATTTTTTTGTCCGCCGCCGTCTTAAATAGTAGGAGAAACCCATGAAGATCGTTGAGGTAAAACACCCTCTCGTTAAACATAAACTCGGCCTGATGCGAGATCATGATATAAGCACAAAACGCTTTCGTGAACTGGCCTCAGAGGTTGGTAGCCTACTGACTTATGAAGCAACTGCTGACCTTGAAACTGAAAAAGTGACTATCGATGGTTGGTGTGGTCCTGTAGAAATAGAACAAATTAAAGGTAAGAAAATCACTGTAGTACCAATTCTCCGTGCTGGTATTGGTATGATGAATGGTGTATTAGATAGTATTCCAAGTGCACGTATCAGTGTGGTGGGTGTTTATCGTGATGAAGAAACACTGCAGCCTGTCCCTTATTTCCAAAAACTCGCATCTAACATTGAAGAACGTATGGCATTAGTGGTTGACCCAATGTTAGCGACGGGTGGCTCAATGATTGCTACCATTGATTTATTAAAAAATGCGGGTTGTACCTCGATTAAAATCTTAGTCCTTGTTGCAGCGCCAGAAGGCTTAAAAGCGTTAGAAGCTGCGCATCCAGATGTTGAATTATATACCGCTTCAATTGATGAGTATTTAAATGAAGAGGGGTATATCGTTCCGGGTCTCGGTGACGCGGGCGACAAGATATTTGGTACTAAATAATGATAAGCCGACTGAGAAGTCGGCTTTTTTTTGATTAATTGTAGAGACTCACTGCTTATTCAGTGATTAGCCATTTCGCTAAAAGAGGATAAAGTCACATGACTCGTCGCACCATCAGTGTTGAAGAAAGACCACCATTATTACAAACTATCCCACTGAGCCTTCAACACCTGTTTGCTATGTTTGGCGCAACCGTTATCGTACCGATTCTGTTTGGTGTAAACCCCGCAACAATTTTGCTGTTTAATGGAATAGGAACGCTGCTGTACTTATTTATTTGTAAAGGGCAAATTCCAGCTTATTTAGGTTCAAGTTTTGCATTCATTTCCCCTGTGTTGATTTTATTACCATTAGGTTATGAATTGGCACTTGGCGGCTTTATCATTTGTGGCGTGTTGTTCTGTATAGTTGCGCTGATTGTTAAAGTTGCAGGAAGAGGGTGGATCAACGTCATGTTCCCCCCAGCGGCAATGGGGGCAATCGTAGCTGTAATTGGTTTAGAGCTTGCTCAAACCGCTGCAGGTATGGCAGGGCTATTACCTAAAGATGGCGCAGTGGTTGATTCGAACACGTTAATTATTTCCCTGACCACATTATCAGTCACTATTCTCTGCGCGGTCGTTTTCCGTGGGTTTTTATCTATAATTCCAATTTTGATTGGCTTTTTAGCGGGTTATGCATTGTCCTATTTTATGGGAATTGTGGACTTTACCCCGGTTATTGAAGCGCCATGGTTTGCTATCCCAACATTTTATACACCACGCTTCGAATGGTTTGCTATTTTAACCATTTTACCTGCGGCCTTAGTCGTTATCGCTGAGCACGTAGGGCACTTAGTGGTCACGGCGAATATTGTTGAGCGTGACTTAATGAAATCGCCAGGTTTGCATCGCTCAATGTTTGCGAATGGGTTCTCGACAGTGATTTCAGGTTTCTTTGGCTCGACACCGAATACGACTTATGGTGAAAATATTGGGGTAATGGCAATTACCAAGGTATACAGCACATGGGTGATTGGCGGAGCTGCAATTATTGCTATTTTATTATCTTGTGTTGGTAAATTAGCTGCTGCTATCCAATTAGTGCCGGTTCCTGTCATGGGCGGGGTTTCACTCTTATTATACGGGGTAATTGGTGCATCAGGTATTCGTGTGTTGATTGATTCAAAAGTTGATTATAACAAGCCACAAAATTTGATTTTAACCTCAGTGATTTTAATTATTGGTGTTAGTGGTGCGGTTATCCATATCGGTCAAGCGGAACTTAAAGGTATGGCACTGGCGACGATTGTCGGGATATTTATGGCATTATTGTTCCGTTTTATAACGTTTGTTAGGCCTGAAAAGCAATTTGTAACATCTGAAGTGCAAGAGCTTGATAGCAATAAAAAATAAGCCATGTGATTTTCCCTATTGCCGTTCGGTTGATCGAGCGGCATTTGCTCACCGTTCTTATTCATCTATCCGTGTTTTTTATGGTAAACTGCTAGATGAAAATTGATTTGTACAGCCAGAGGCGCTTCTGAACACACCATCACAGCTTTCATTACCACTATATCTGCCAGATGATGAAACCTTTGCAAGCTTTTATGCAGGGGAAAATGGGGCGTTGCTGTCTGCTATTCAGTCTGCTATTAATCAACCACACGGTAGTTATATCTATTATTGGTCGCGAGAAGGTGGTGGAAAAAGCCATTTATTACATGCGGCTTGTGCTGAACTGTCTGAACAAGGCATTGCAGTAGGCTATGTCCCTTTAGATAAACGTGCATATTTTGTCCCTGAAGTACTAGACGGTATGGAACATTTATCACTCGTTTGTATTGATAATATTCAGTGCATCGCGGGTGATGAAGAGTGGGAAATGGCGATTTTCAATTTATATAACCGTATTTTGGAAATTGGCCGAACTTGTTTATTAATCACTGGGGATAGGCCACCTCGGCAAATCGAACTGAAATTACCTGATTTAGCGTCTCGCCTTGATTGGGGACAAATTTATAAACTGCATCCACTGAGTGACGAAGATAAAATTTGGGCACTGCAATTACGTGCTCGTATTCGTGGTTTCGAATTACCGGAAGATGTGTGCCGTTTCGTATTAAAACGTTTAGATAGAAAAATGGGAACCTTGTTTGATATCTTAAACAAACTTGACCACGCATCCATCGTTGCTCAGCGCAAATTAACGATCCCTTTCGTAAAAGATATTCTAAAACTTTAGTAGACTAAACGAGTTGGCAGCCGCATAGCTGCCAAAATAGTGACTATAAGATTTCACAGACTTGCTCAGGCGGACGGCCTAAGCGTGCTTTATCACCATTAACAACGATAGGGCGTTCAATCAACTTAGGGTTCTCATGCATCGCTTTAATGAGTTGGTCCTGAGTTAAGCTGTCATCGTTTAAATTCAATTCCTTATACAGCTCTTCTTTGGTGCGCATTAATTGACGAGCATCTTTAAAGCCTAACATTTTAAGGAGTTTTTTGATCTCAGCTACCGTTGGGGGTGTTTTTAAATATTCGACCACCGTGGGAGTGATACCCTTATCAGTTAAAAGGGCTAGGGTTTCACGACTTTTAGAACAACGTGGGTTGTGGTAAATCTTAATCGAATCCGTCATTATTTTAACTCCTTACGGTTTTGCATTTTTGTCACGTAATTGTAGTTTTCTAAGCGCATCAATGCGAGCGTCATAACGCTGTTGTTCATAGCTGCCTAAACGGCTTTGACGGCTAGCATCGCTGAGATAATTAATCGCAGTGTCATAATTACCCCGTAATGCCATTCCTTCTGCGTAAGCGGCGAGTTCTTCTGTACGTTTACCTTGCTTTGCAGACGCTTCGGCCAGTAAATCCCAGCCAATCGGGTCATCAGGGTAATCAAACGTATATTTATTCAACAAGGTTGTAGCTTCTTTATATTGATGATTATTAATTAATGCGTTGGCAAGGTTAACAATGAAAACAGTATTTTTCGGTGTTTTTTTCAATGCGTTTTGTAAACGCGAAACTGCTCTAGCAACTTGATTTTGTTCGATATCGACATCCGTCATACTATCAATAAACCAAGGGTTATCAGGTTGTTTCGCTAATAGCTCTGTCAGGATTTTACCTGCTTCTGCATATTTTTTGTCCTGAGAAAGAAGTAACGCTTTACCATATTGTGCCGCAATTTGCTCTTGTGCAGAACCTTTCCCGTAATTTTCAATAATTTGGTCTAAGGCATGTTTTTGCTCGGTGCTATACATGGCCAAAATACGAACGCGAGCTAACATAAAATCCAGTGATGATGGCACACTCACTTTAGGATATTGATTAGAGCGGTTTCTTGCATCCGCTAAACGGCTATCCGGTAAGGGGTGCGTTAATAGGATTTCAGGGGGCTTCGACATATAACGAGTTTGGTCTGACATCGTTTGCATAAAATCAGCCATGGCGTGTGGGTCAAAGCCAGAGCGCCTTAATGTCTGCAAGCCAATACGGTCAGCTTCTTGTTCATTGGCTTGGGTAAAGCTGATCATACCTTGTTGAACCCCAGCCATTGTTCC
Source organism: Providencia sp. PROV048 (assembly GCF_033688165.1). Lineage (NCBI taxonomy): Bacteria > Pseudomonadati > Pseudomonadota > Gammaproteobacteria > Enterobacterales > Morganellaceae > Providencia > Providencia sp. PROV048. The sequence continues at coordinate 2,006,554 of NZ_CP096360.1, forward strand.
TGTTAAAGCGGCAAAACCGGCTTGAGGATTCGCCATCACTAACAGTAAAGAACCAATGGTCCCTGCAATCGCGAGAGGAGTGGTGCTTTTCTGGTCTTCCATCATTCGCGCAAGGTGTCTTTGCGTGACGTGAGATATTTCGTGAGCCATGACTGATGCGAGCTGGCTTTCATTTTGGCTGTACCGAAATAATGCGGAATGCAGCACGACATTCCCCCCAAAATAGGCATATGCGTTAATATTGGGGTTATTGACTAAATAGAACTTAAACGGTGTTTTAACTGAGTCGGCATTTTTTACTAAGCGCATGCCAAGTTTGTTAACATACTGAGTTAACAGTGGGTCATAAATAAGAGGGGTACTGGCTCGTATTTGGCGTGTGATTGCGTCTCCCATAATAATTTCTTGGTTGATGCTAAGAGTGCCTCCCGCCGTCGTTCCTATATCGGGTAAGGTATCTTCAATTGCGCTATAAGCAGGTAAAACTGCACCGTTCATTAGCGCAGCGATCATGAAAGCCAATAATGGATATTTTAAAGTTTTCTTCATGAAACGTGAGTATCCCATACAACATTTAAATTTAGGGTAAGTACCGACTTTATTTCGGGTATGTTTAAGTAAGGCACCTAAAAACGCGAAAAGTTTAAAACACATGATAGCAAAAGCTATCGTAAAATCTGTTCTTCGGTATAATTTTCGTTACTTTAGGAACTGTCCTTTGCACTAATTCCCCCAGGAGCAATAAATGCTGGAATTGTTTTTACAGTGGTATCGTCGGCGTTTTGCTGATCCACAAGCCATAGCCCTCTTTACATTACTCGTATCGGGGTTTGTGATCATCTTCTTTTTCAGCAGTATACTGGCTCCATTGCTGGCGGCAATTGCTTTAGCTTATTTACTTGAATGGCCAACCAATTTATTACAGCGTATAGGGTTATCTCGTTCAGTTGCTGTCGGTATTATTTTGACCTTATTCGCTGGAATAAGTGCCATGGTTATTTTAATTATTGCGCCGACGGCATGGCAGCAAGGGATTAATTTGATGGCCGATCTACCAAATATGGTTAACCGTTTCAATGAATTCGCACAGAAATTACCAGAGCAATACCCCGCATTAGTGGATGTTGGCATTATTGATATGATGGCAGATAACCTTCGTAGCCGCATGTCGGGTATTGCGGACTCAGTGGTTAAAGCGTCAGTTGCATCATTAATTGGTATTTTTACTTTGGCGGTTTACTTAGTTCTAGTGCCTTTGATGACATTTTTTCTTTTAAAAGATAAAGAACGTATCAGCAAAAGCTTTCTTAAGTTATTACCCAAAAATCGTTTGTTAGTGGGCAAAGTTTGGGTCGAAATGAATGAACAAATCACCAACTACTTACGAGGGAAAGTAACAGAAATGGTAATTGTTGGGGTGGCGACCTATTTATGTTTTGCTTATTTTGACTTGCGCTATTCCGTATTGTTATCGGTTCTTGTCGGAGTAGCGGTATTAATCCCTTATATTGGTGCGGTAGCGGCCACGATCCCAGTGGTTATTGTTGCGCTCTTTCAGTTCGGTATCGGCAGTGAATTTTGGTACCTAATGTTAGTTTACTTAGTGATCCAAGGTTTGGATAGCAACGTTGTTGTGCCTTTATTGTTTTCTGAAGCGGTAAATTTGCATCCACTAGTGATTATTTTATCTGTTGTGATATTTGGTGGGTTATGGGGCTTTTGGGGCGTATTTTTTGCAATCCCATTAGCAACACTGATTAAAGCGGTCATTCACGTATGGCCGGAAGAGCCAACGGAATCACAAAACTAGGTTAGGAATAGTGCTGTATGGGGGCATACAGCACTAAGATGTGGCGATTAAGCGTGTGTATTAATGTAATCAAGCACGATTTCGTGGTGGTTACTGGTTTTAAAATTGTCAAAGACGTGTTCTATTTTCCCAGTAGGGTCAACGAGGAAGCTAATACGATGAATCCCATCATAGGTTTTCCCCATGAATTGTTTTTCACCCCAAACCCCAAATTGCTCACATACTTGGTGGTCTTCATCTGATAATAAAGTGAAGTTCAACATCTCTTTTTCAGCGAAACGAGACAGTTTCTCTGGTTTGTCTGTGCTAATACCTAATACTTCGACACCTTTCGCTTTAAGTGTATCCATTTCATCACGTAGACCACACGCTTGAACAGTACAACCAGGGGTCATCGCTTTAGGATAAAAGTAAACTAATACGCGCTGACCCTGATAATCAGAAAGATTGATGAGCTCACCATCTTGGTCAGGAAGGCTAAATTGAGGCGCCTTATCACCGGCTTTCAATGGGTTCATTACATATATCTCCGTTAACTTTGCATGTTGGGGTTGTTAACAATACTTATGTTGCCTTTAGCATTTAGCATTGTACACAGTTGTTGAAATTTATTTTTTATGATTATGCCATTATCGTCCAACGGGTCGTGTGCAGTAATCTGAATCTCCAGTTGAGCGGGCATATCATTATTGGCTGGTTGTGTTTTAGAAACAAGCTCTGCGATATTACACTGCGAGGTTGTGAATAAATTTGTGAATTGCTCGACAATACGGGGTGCATCGTCAACAACAACATTCACTGTTACTGTCGATGGGTAATAGGTTGTTTGAACACTCTGGGTTCTTTTCATTACGATGAGCAAATCAAGCTCGGCACCCTTAGGTGGCAATGTCGCCTCTAAAAGGGTGATAGCATTCCAACTGCCTGAAAGCATCATAATGAAGGTAAATTCCTTGCCAAACATCGCTAAGCGACTATCTTCAATATTACAATCACACTCGCTGACTAGCCGTGTAATAGTATTCACAATGCCCGGACGATCTGTTCCCAGCGCAGTAATGACAAGAAATTGCTGTTCAGTCTTAGGCAAAGTCTATTCCTTAGTATTTTAATTATGTCAGTTAAACATTTGATTAGAATATAGCAGTAAAATTCTAGCACTAAAAACTGACTGACTATGAAGGTAAGGAAACCATAAAAAAGACAATCTGCCAAGAGGGGAAATAGACTCTTGCGAGAAATATCAGTGAATTATTACTTCTATTTAAGTTAATGTGCTCGGCATTAACAAAATTCATTAAATTCTTGCTGTTGGGTGGTTTTCTTCTTTGAAATGAAAAAGTAACATGGTAGTTCAATTATTGAGGGGGTATCGCTATGGCTAATGGAAACGCAAACTATAAAGATTTTTTAACGGGAAGCATTGTTGCAGTTATCACACCAATGGATTCGGCGGGGCGTTTAGATAAAGCCAGCTTAAAAAAATTGGTGGATTATCATGTTGAAAGCGGAACAACTGCGATTGTTTCTGTTGGTACAACTGGCGAATCAGCAACCTTAACGCACAAAGAACATGTGGATGTCGTGAAAGCGACACTTGAATTAGCGGATGGCCGTATTCCTATTATTGCAGGAGCAGGCGCAAATGCGACAGCTGAAGCTATTTCGCTGACAAATGAGTTTGAAAACAGTGGTGTAGTTGCTTGCCTGACGGTAACACCTTATTATAATAGACCTTCTCAGGAAGGGTTATATCAACACTTTAAAGCAATTTCAGAAAACACGAGCTTGCCACAGATTCTTTATAATGTACCATCACGCACTGGCTGTGATATGTTGCCTGAAACCGTTGGGCGTTTAGCAAAACTGGCGAATATTGTTGCAATTAAAGAAGCAACAGGGAACTTAGCTAGGGTTCATCAAATCAAAGAACTGGTTGATGATAATTTTGTACTGTTAACAGGTGATGACGCAACAGCACTTGATTTCATGCAACTGGGTGGTCAAGGCGTTATTTCAGTCACATCCAACGTTGCGGCACCACAGATGGTAAAAATGTGTGACTTAGCGCTTGCAGGCAAATATACTGAGGCGCGTGAATTAAATAAAAAACTGATGGGGCTTCATCTTCAGTTATTTGTTGAACCAAATCCAATTCCAGCGAAATGGGGCTGTCATCGCTTAGGCCTGATTGCAGATGGTACATTACGGTTGCCAATGACACCGTTAACCACCTCGGGCCAGCAAAAAGTTGAGGAAGCCTTGAAGCTCGCTGGGTTACTGTAAAATTTAGGGAATTTTAATGGCAACATTATTGCAAAAATCGAAGGTTATGAAGGTTGCTGGCCTGTCACTTGTCGTGTTACTGGCAGCCTGCTCCAGCGATCAGCGCTATAAACGTCAGGTCAGTGGTGATGAGGAATATCTCAATGCTGCGCCATTGAAAGTGTTGAATGTGCCACAAGGGCTGACATTACCAGAACAAAATGGTGAGTATGATATCCCTAAAGCCACATCAACAGGGGCAATAGGGAAAGCGTTAGACATTCGTCCGCCAGTACTGACAATTTCGCAATTAGCGGGTTCTCGTACAGAGGATAGCGCTCAAGCAAGTCGTTTGTTGCTAGAAAATACACCTGAAAATAGTGCACTTTGGTCACAAGTTACGATGATCTTAGAGCAAAGAGGTATTCCAGTTTCATCTAAAGATGATGGTTCTCGCTCAATTGAAACCGATTGGGTCAAATGGGATCGTGCAGATGAAAACGTACCGATTGAGAGTCGCCATAAAGTAACAGTGCAACCAGAAAATGGTATGATGGCGTTAACGGTAACCAGCTTAGGCTTACGTCAAGGTGGTGAGACCATTACCGATGTTGTCGAAACTCAACGTTATAACAAACTGTTATTGAATGAATTAACCGATAACTTATATACGTTGCGTGATACTTCAAACAAAAATAGCATCCAAAATGCTTATGGTATCATTGATGTTCAAACAGGTAGTGATGATACTGGCTTACCTTTAGTTGTTGTTCGTGCGCCATTTGATGCAGTATGGGAACGCTTACCACACACCTTAGAAAGTGTTGGCATGAAAGTGGGTGACCGTACACGTTCAAGTGGTTCTGTGCTGGTGACTTATAAAGGTTTAAGCAGTTCAGAATGGCAGGCGTTGGGCATTGATGACCCAACTGTGCCAGAAGCGGATTATAAAGTGCAGGTCGGTGATTTAAATAACCGTAGTACACTGCAATTTATCACCACCAAAGGTGTTCCTTTAACACAAAAACAAAATGATGAAATGGTTGCTGCACTGAAAGCGGCGTTTAGTAAAGCACCAGCTAAAAAGCAATAATTCAACATTTTTAGATGACTAATTAAACCGTAGCTTAAATACAAGCTGCGGTTTTTTTATTTAAATTGGATGGGTTTGTATTGGGGTAAAGATATTAAGCTTCATACGCATAGGCTGGTGGTTATCAGCTCTGTATTTTGTTTATTTAATGCTTATCGTAACCTATATGCTTAGTTAATTATTAATTAGCATTCCATCAGTTTCAATTTTCCTTCTCTGGAAGGCTAATTTTATCTTTCATGTTTTCACTTAAAACAAATGGACAAAAAATCAGTATTTATGGTTAAGTAATCGTTTGCGTCCGCTCCGGAATTTTATTATCATGATTAGCAGTCAATTATAAAATATTGAATATCAGCTAGTTAGCGTTTTACATAGTGAATTTCAGTAACTGACTGAAACAGAGCAGAAAATTAACAATGAATAGGCCATTTGAATGGTTTTTGTTCTTCTGTTACTTATCTGAATCTGCTGTGCAGGTTGATTTTTGTTTAGTTTAATCACATCCCTGGAGTGTGTAAGATGCAAAAGAAAGCTGAGTTGTATCGTGGTAAGGCAAAAACAGTCTATACCACAGAGGATCCTGATCTACTGGTTCTGGAGTTCCGTAATGATACATCAGCACTCGATGGTGAGCGTATCGAGCAGTTTGACCGTAAAGGTATGGTAAATAACAAGTTTAACCATTTCATTATGAGCAAATTAGAAGCAGCCGGTATTCCAACGCAAATGGAAGCATTATTGTCTGACACAGAAGCTCTAGTGAAAAAGTTAGATATGGTGCCGGTTGAGTGTGTGATCCGCAACCGTGCAGCGGGTTCACTGGTAAAACGCTTAGGTGTTGAAGAAGGCATGGTGTTAAACCCGCCTTTATTTGACTTATTCTTAAAGGACGATGCCAAGCACGACCCGATGGTGAATGAATCGTACTGTGAGACTTTTGGTTGGGTGAGTAAAGAAAATTTGGCTAAAATGCGTGAGCTAAGCTACAAAGCCAATGAAGTGCTCAGTAAAATTTTTGCAGATGCAGGGTTAATTTTAGTCGATTTTAAACTGGAGTTCGGCTTGTATAAAGGCCAGGTTGTCTTAGGTGATGAGTTTTCCCCAGACGGTAGCCGTTTATGGGACAAAGAAACACTGAATAAAATGGATAAAGACCGTTTTCGTCAGAGCCTTGGTGGTCTAATTGAAGCTTACGAAGAGGTCGCCCGCCGTATTGGCGTGCAGTTAGATTAATTAATTTCCTATAATTTGAATGAGATTTTAGCCTGCATTGCAGGCTATTTTTTTATTTTTTAGTTATTAATCGGGCGCGACTGTTGGTTAATAAAATGTGTGATCCATGATGAAAGAGTGGTATCAGTAGTATTTATTTGTAGTTGCTGACTAAGTGATATCAATGTCGGTGCGGGAAGTGGGCTTTCAACTTGTAACTCTGGATGACCTAATACTTCCAGTGGTTGACCATCAGCGATTAGATTACCATTTGATAGATGTATTATACGTTGAAAATGGCGGGCGACAAAATCAAGATCGTGGCTAATCGAAACGACAGTTACCCCTTTTTCGCGTTGTAGTGTCAGCCAGTCTTCGAATTTTCGCATCCAAAAGGCATCAAAGTCACGGCTTGGTTCATCAAGTAGCAATAGTTTAGGTGAAACAGCCTCTAAGCAGGCAACAGCAACCATCCTGCGTTGGCCTGCATGTAAATCTAAAGGGTGTTTATCCGCCACATCGGATAAGTGACAAATTTCAAGTGCTTGCTGTACTCGCGCTTGAATATCACGTTTATGATGTTTTTGGCGTTTTAAACCAAAAGCAATTTCATCACGTACACAACTATGAAAAATTTGTTTCTCAGCTTCTTGGAATAAGATCCCAATATGGTTAGCTCTTTGTGGGGAGGAAAGAAGATTAAGCGGCAGGCTATCAAGCCGAATATCACCTTGTGTTGGGCGCAATAACCCCGCTAAAAGGCGCAATAGCGTTGATTTACCTGCACCATTATCCCCAACTACAGCGACCCATTCACCAGAGTGAATAGATAGAGATAAAGATTGTATGTTATCAATAGTTGAACTTGGCCAACGATAACTCAGGTTTTCAAGCTGTAACATATCGCTCCTTAAACATCTGTAGCAATTGTGCTTCATCGTGGGGAATATTTCCTTGCCAATACCCTAATTTGAGCAGTTCACCTACCGCGCGCCAAGCATCTGGCATATTGATTGTTTCAATGGCATCAAGAAAAACATCATTTAAACCGCCTGTTGCGACCATTTTCCCAGCCTCTAAAAAGGTTTTACCCGTATTCAGCAAAAGGAATGAGTCACAGAAACTGATGGCTGGTAATAAGTTGCGCTCAAAAAAAATAATGCTACAGCTTGTTTGTTCTGTATAGCGTTGTAATTGCGTTAAGATGCGTTGTGTTGCACTCGGTGTGAGCCGACTAAAGGCTTCATCAAGTAACAGGAGTTTGGGTTGCATCGCTAATGCGCTTGCTAACACCACTCGTTGCGCTTCACCGCCTGATAAGGTTGCAGGATGGTGCGTTCGCAGTGCCCTACAAAACGTCAGTTCAATGGCAAGCTCAACTCGCTCACTAATTTCGTCGGGTGTTAAACCGAGGTTCTCAGGCCCGAACGCAATTTCCTGTTCAACGGTAAACGCGCAGCCTGAAAGTTGTAATTGGGGGGATTGCTGAACTAGTTGGCGTGATATAGACACCTGAACCACGGAGTTGTCAGCTAAGGGCGCTCGTAATATCTCTGCGGTTCCTTCGATTTTCCCCTGAATGAGGTTATTGTGCCAACCGGCGAGTATTTGCGCTAATGTGCTTTTTCCGCTGCCGTTACCGCCAAATATGCATAGCCATTGGCCTGCGTTTAGCTGAAGATCAATCGGCCCTAATAGGGACTGCTCCGCACCTTGTGGAATGAAGCGCATTTGTTGTAGATTTACCACCACAGAGATAGACCACCTTCAATGAAAATTAACAGAACTAACCCATATCTAAGTACTGCTTGGAGAGAGCTATCTCTAGGCGGGTTTAATGTGGTGCGTTTGGCACAATAACGAAAACCACGCATATCTAATGCGGCTCCACGAATACTTAGTTCACTTAAGGTATTACTGGCAAGTGGAAATAATAGGGCAGGTAACGATATAACACGTTGCCAAAAGCGCCCGTCAAGAGGGACGCCTCTTGCCAATTGTGCCTCACGGATGGTGTTTAATTGCTGACGAAATTGTTCTGCAAGTAATAACGGGCCTGCGAGTAGGTATGCAAAACTAGCAGGTAAACGGCTAGCAAATAACGCACGAATAAAGCGTTCAGTCGGTACATATTGCAACCAAAGCTGAGAAGCGCTAATAATCGTTAATAACTTAAACCACAATGCTAGTGCAAATTCAGGGCGGCTATTTTTTAATGTGGCTCCGGTTAATAGCTGAGCTAGCCAGCCACCATGAATTAACCAAAGCCCTGCCGCCATGGGAAGCATAATCCACGCAACTATTTTCCATCGGTGGCGTGCGGGCCGCCAAAATAATAAAACACCAAATGTGCTGCAACCTAGCAGAATTAATGGCCAGCTCAATGGTAAGAAAAGCGAGCTTACACTGAGCCAAAACCAAATTGTCAGCGAGGTAAATGGATGCATTTAACGGACCTTAGCCATATTTGGATAATTACGTTGGACACGTTCTGGTAATTGTCGAACCAATAACCAAGCAATAATGGCTGATGCGACTTTATCTGCAATATTGGCGCCTAATACTGTAATTGCCACCGATTCTAATAAGTTATCGCCAACAGCATGAAAATACGCGACAAAAAAGTCAGCGCCGCTACCGGTTGTTCCTGCAAACAAGTAAGTGCGAATGGGAACAGCAACGATCATCAACGCAAAAGTAATGACAACACCGGATAAAATCACTCTTGGTAAGGTGCGAAAACCACCTGCGCGAGCTAATAACCCAGCACTCAGGCCAATCATCATCGCGACAGGGGCGAAAGCCGCTGCAATTGGGCCGCTGAGTAAACCCCATAATAGATTTGTTAATAATCCACTCAATAGCGCAACCCAAGGGCCTGCTAATAATGCACAAATTAATGTTCCTATAGAATCTAGGAATATCGGCAGTTTTAACATTGAGCTTAATTGGCCAATAACCATATTAATAGCAATAGAAAAAACAATTAAAGTCAGTGTACGACTAGAAATAATCGACGATTTACTCATGACAAAGTCATTCCTTACAGTAATGGAATAATAAAATTAGCGAGAAGTGATGATAAGCTCTTCATAACCAGACAAAAGGCAAGGTTCACGAGTGAAATTAACTTTTTCAAGTTCCCCAATAATCAGCTCTAATGTTGTTCTAACAGTACAACCCGGCATCATATGGCCACCGAGAACTTTCCCTTCTTCATCAGAGACAGACAAATGCAGGTGTTCGCCGTTAGCATCTAACGTGCCAATTAATGAAACAATTTCGAATTTGCCTGTTGTGTGAAACGTGTTCTCTTGTCCTGCAAAACGCAGTGCGACATGAGTTAAGCTGCCGACGCTACTGGCAATAAATGCAGCTTGTAGGCTGTGTTGCTCAATTTTTCGTTTTAATGCTAAAAGCGCATCTTCTCCAGGCACTAAGCGGATAGCAATAAAACGAGCGTTTGAAAAGGGGGATAAAGATTGGTTCATATTGTTAATCCTAATCATTGTGCTTGCGCAGAGCGTCGCACAACCATGTAAATCATTAAAATTATAAATAATGCTAAGTTATGATTTTTCTGTATTAATTATTGGTGATTATTATACGTAATTGAGATGGATTGTCTGGTTGTAAAGGTATTTAGGACTATCTTCAGCAAAAGGCACCACAAGTTGGTTTTTATGATGATAAATATAAAAAAAATGCAGAAATAAAAAAATAAACAGTGATGAATATTCCGAATATTTAGCTTAAGTTTTGGTGGCGATGGGAGTTATCTGTATTGCCATGCTAATTTTATGTACAATTCGGCTTGTCACCGTGAAATATGCTAAGAAGGCATTTTTTAAAAAGTACTAAATAGATAATAAAGAACAACTAAAATGTCACACTTGAGTTAATACATTGTGCGGAAATAGTAAGGTTTTTTATTAATAAAAGTATCGTCACCGTAAAAATAAAAAGAGTTGGCGTTAATATTTGCTTCTTTGCTGATGAGCCAATAACATGTTTTTAAATCAGTCTATTTGCTGCTAATAAATTATAATTATGCGTTTTACAGGGATAAATCTATGAGTCATGTTGACCCAACATTAATCATTCTACTGGTATTAGCCGGGTTAGGTATCATTAGTCATAATATGACAGTCACTCTTGCGATGTTATTTTTATTGGTGGTCAGAATAACACCATTGAATAATTATTTTCCATGGGTTGAAAAATATGGCTTAACCATTGGGATACTTATCTTAACTATCGGTGTTATGGCGCCAATTGCGAGCGGTAAAATAACGGCAAATGAAGTATTGAGCTCATTTTTGAATTGGAAATCGATTCTTGCAATTGTCATCGGGATCGCCGTTTCTTGGTTAGGTAGCCGAGGTGTCACATTAATGTCCCATCAACCTTCTACTGTTGCAGGCTTACTTGTTGGAACTGTTATTGGTGTTGCTTTATTCCGTGGTGTTCCTGTAGGGCCTTTAATTGCTGCCGGGATCTTGTCATTATTAATTGGTAAATCATAGTATTACGATGGTGAAATTGCTTCCTGTTATTATCGAACAGCTACATATGGTTGGCATGCGTCGTCTTATGGTTCTTTCTGGTGACAGTGCGTGGGTGGAACAGCAACTCAACGAACTTCAGACAGCCATTGATGGCGACTGGTTAACCATTTCAGCGAATTTGCCACAAGGGGTTTCCCCAGAGAATGCACATCTATTATTGGGCCGTGAATTTTTACATGGCATCTTTGATGCACGTAAAGGTTTTCATAGTGAAGCCCTAGCCATGCTTGCTGGCACGTTAAAAGCAGGGAGCTTGTTAGTTTTATGTACTGCACCTCAAACTGAGTGGGCGACAAATGCTGATCTAGACAGCCTACGTTGGAATGAACAATTGGGGCTCATTCCAACACCGAATTTTGTTCACCATCTGCAACGGACTTTCCAAACATCTTCCGATATTTTATTTTATAAACAAGGAGATGAGCCTGATTTTTCATTACTAAATAACAAACCATTATGGCAAGCACCGACAGGCCTGCCAACAGAACAGCAGCAACAAATAATTAGCCAATTATTAAAAGCAAAACATGGCATTTGGGGCTTGATAGCCCCGAGAGGGCGCGGAAAATCTGCAATAGCTGGGATGTTAATAAAACAATTTATGGGAGAGTGTTGGTGTTGTGCTCCCGCCAAAGTGGCAACGGAAGTTTTAAGTCGGCATGCAGGACAAAAGATTAATTTTTGGTCCCCTGATAGCCTATTAGCGTACTGCCGCAGCAATGAAAAAATAACAGCAGATTGGCTAGTCATCGATGAAGCTTCTGCTATTCCTAATTATATCTTACGTGAGCTGGTGGGGTATTTTCCTCGAGTTCTATTAACTACGACAGTCGATGGTTATGAAGGAACTGGGCGCGGTTTTACGTTAAAATTTTGTGCAAGTTTAGCTCATTTCACTTTACTGCAACTTGATAACCCAATGCGCTACGCGGCTAATGATCCCTTAGAATTGTGGGTCAATGAGGCTTTATTGCTGCAAGAACCCACCACTCAAACGGTTCTTGCTGGAAATACTGAATATAAAGCGTTAACTCAGGCATCATTAGCGGAAAATAATGAGCAATTAAAAGCGTTTTATGGCTTATTGATGAGTGCACATTATCGAACGTCACCATTAGATTTACGACGACTATTGGATGCCCAGCAACAACATTTTATGGTGGCAAAAGCCGAGTCTGATGATTGTACCTATTTAGGTGCATTATGGATGGTAGATGAAGGACAGTTAACCGAATCATTGAGCTGGCAAATATGGGCTGGGCTTCGTCGACCAAGAGGAAATTTAGTTGTCCAATCTTTAGCAGCTCATAGTTATTTCCCCATTGCGGCACAATGGCTATCTCGCCGAGTGATGCGTATTGCCGTTGATGCGAACCACCGTAGGCGCCAAATTGGTTTAACGCTTTTAGAAAAACAGAAAGCAATTGCTACAGAGCAAGGGTTAGATTTTTTATCTGTTAGTTTTGGATTAACACCAGACTTAGTCGCATTTTGGCAAAAAGCGGGCTTTCGGTTAATACGAATAGGTTCGCATAAAGAAGCCAGTAGTGGCTGTTTTACCGCGATGGCTATTTTACCTATTTCAAACCGTGCATACCAACTTTGTGAACAAGGCGAATCCCGATTAAAACGTGACCTATATTGGCGCAGTGATTTACAAGAGTTTGCGTTCGAAACGGATCCACAGCAGCAACTAGTGACAGATGATTGGATAGAACTGATCGGTTTTAGTGAGTTTAAGCGCCCAATTTCGGCGAGTACAAGTGCAATTATGCGTTTATTGAGGGAAGAAACAAACGGGCTTCCTCTCCTCAGACGGCATTTTGTATTATGTGAACCTATCTCCAAGATTTGCGCGGATGTCGGTATTACAGGGCAAAAGCAATGGTTAAAACGAGTAAGAGAAGAGGTTGGTATACAGGTAAAACAATACCAACTAGCACTTTTAGCTGAAATAAAGCAGAAAATTACTTCTTCTTGTCTTTAGGCCAATCGTCTTCATCATCCCAAAGATGGTTATTATCCTGATGCGGAGGGATTTCAGGCTTGTTATCTAAAAATTTTTTGGGGTCCAATTTCATCATTTCTTTGACTGAGTTCCAGATAAGCCCAACCAATAGGAGCAAGATTATCCACCAGTAGTCTGTCAACCATTGCATATTCACCTTCCATTCGTCATTCTTTGAGCTGTCTGTGCGTTGATATCGCTCAGTTACCCTAGTCACATACTTTTGTATGCTCCTAGGGATGCCTTCTCTCATCGCCTTCATACAACTCAAATAATTTAGAATGGAACCGAGAGAGCCATTCTTTTGAGCTGTCTGTGCGTTGATATCGCTCAGTTACCCTAGTCACATACTTTTGTATGCTCCTAGGGATGCCTTCTCTCATCGCCTTCATACAACTCAAATAATTTAGAATGGAACCGAGAGAGCCATTCTTTTGAGCTGTCTGTGCGTTGATATCGCTCAGTTACCCTAGTCACATACTTTTGTATGCTCCTAGGGATGCCTTCTCTCATCGCCTTCATACAACTCAAATAATTTAGAATGGAACCGAGTGAGTCATTCTTTGAGCTGTCTGTGCGTTGATATCGCTCAGTTACCCTAGTACATACTAGTGTATGCCTCTATTGTGTTTTTTTGCATCTTTTCATCGAAACTAAATGATATAAAGAAAAATAAATATCTATCATTGAAACCTCAAAGATTCCTGAGAAAGAAAGCTATGGGAACAATAATCATTCCAATCGGCAAAAGCGACTTTTCATTAAGCGTGTTTACCATTAGAGTATACCATTGATATTATTATGAGTTACCACAGATTTTATGCGGCTTTTACCATTTGATTTATTTATTCGGGAGGAGGGGTAATTTTGAAAAAATTGTTCCTCATTGTTATTGGATGGTTAGCTGTTGCGCTGGCTTTTGCTGGCGTTATTCTTCCTGTTTTGCCGACTACGCCTTTCTTGTTATTAGCGGCATGGTGTTTTTCTCGTTCATCTCCACGCTTTCACCATTGGTTATTATATCGCTCTTGGTTTGGGGGATATATCCGTCACTGGCAAAAGCATAAAGGGCTACCGAAAGGGGCAAAACCAAAAGCAATTGTATTGATAATACTCACTTTTTCACTATCAATCTGGGTTGTTAGCTATTTATGGTTAAAAATTGGTTTATTGGCACTGTTGTGTTGGCTGCTTATTTTTATGTATCGGCTTCCAGTTGTTGATGAAAAAATTGCCACGAAAAAGAAAAAAGCCCCATAAATTATGTAGCGTAATCTATGAGGCGTGATAGAAGTTGCTCTGTTAGCTTAGAAATTATTCAGGAGCTTTAATATAGCGTTCGAATACATAATCTAAGTTACTGTTTAGCCAGTTTTTTCCGCAAATATCCTCTTGTAGGAGAACTTGTTTAATGACTTCTAGCGTTAAAAGCTGTTCAGCTTCATGGGATAAAGGCCAGTAGCTAATATGCCAAGGTTCATAGGCAACCCCTGAATTTTTTGCAGTGAAAGGGCGATAAAAATCAAATGTCGCCATGTTATCCGTCAGCCAGTGGTTCAGTTCAGCAAAATAGCCACCAGTTTCATATTCCCAAGGCTCTAACTGTAACGTTTGCCCTGAAGGAATACGTAATGGATCATAAACATCTATTTCGGTTCCCCAATGGTGGCGGCTTGCACCGGGTAATGCAGACCAATGTAAAATAGCTTCACAAAGCTCGCCTTCAGAAAGCGTTGTAATATCTAAAGGTTGGCTTTGTGCATCAAGAACAGGGCGGAGACCGGTAAATTTTTCATTCCAAATTAACTGTTGACGTGAAAAATCACGAAATGCACTTGCCGATTGTAACTTGAACCCTGACTTTACAGCCGCTTGTTGCATGGCTAAAAATGCTTTGGTGGCATTGAACTGTAGGCGATGAGAACCGCCAAGTGTCACTAAATGGTCAGTTGAGCGGCCTGTTAACATGGCAATAGTGATCATAATAACAATAACTCCATGACCCGTTCATAAATTAAGGCCAGCTGTTGCAAGTCTTTGACGTTAACGCATTCGTCAACTTTATGTATGGTGGCATTCAGTGGGCCGAGCTCAATAACTTGAGTCCCCATTTGGGCGATAAAACGGCCATCGGAGGTTCCACCGCTTGTGGATAACTCTGCATTAAGACCAGTTAATTCATGAATTGCTTGCAAAGTTGCAGTGACAAGTTCTTGTTTTTCAGTTAAAAATGGTTGCCCAGATAATGACCACTCTATTTTATATGTTAAGCCATGGCGTTCTAGCATGCTAGTGACCCTGTCACGTATTTGTGTGTCGGTCAATTCTGTGCTAAAACGAAAATTAAATTGAATAAATAACTCACCAGGGATCACATTACTTGCCCCAGTACCTGCATGGATATTGGCAATTTGCATGGTGGTGGCAGGGAAGAACTCATTGCCGTTATCCCAGATAGTTGAGGTGAGCTCTTGTAAAAAAGCGGTTGAGCGGTGAACCGGGTTGTCCGCTAAATGGGGATAAGCAACGTGTCCTTGTGTACCCAAAATAGTTAAATTCGCTGTAATAGAGCCTCTTCGACCATTCTTTATGATGTCGCCTAATTGTGATTGGCTTGACGGCTCACCGACTAAACAGTAATCAACGCGTTCATTACGTGCCATCAATGTTTCGACCACTTTGACCGTGCCATCTAGCGCATCGGCTTCTTCATCTGATGTGATTAAAAAGGCCAAACGCCCTTGATGTTGAGGGTGCTTTTTGACAAAGCGCTCTGCGGCGACAACCATTGCTGCGACTGAGCCTTTCATATCAGCAGCACCGCGACCATACAAATGTTGATTGATAATTGTCGGGCTAAAAGGGGGTGTTTGCCAATTTTCACTATTGCCTGCTGGTACGACATCGGTATGGCCTGCAAATGCGAGGGTTGGACCTTGAGTACCTCGATGTGCCCAAAAATTTAATGTGTTACCAAAATGCATGGGTTCAACGGTAAAACCGAGTTGGTTTAAACGCTCAGTCAGTATCGCTTGGCAACCTTGGTCATCAGGGCTGATAGAAGGGCGTGAGATCAGTTCTTTGGCAAGTTGAATAACTGGGCAATCCATCATAACCGCCTGATTATCGAATGAAGTTTTGGTAGTCATTTGCGCTAAACCCAACTAAGTAACGGTTGTCTGGAGAAACAAGTACGGGTCTTTTGACCATGGCGGGCTCTGCAATTAGCACTTTTTTCGCGCTATTTGAGTCAACCACTGCATTTTTTTCATCATCAGTCAGTTTACGCCAAGTTGTTCCTCGTTTATTTACTAACACTTCCCAATCAATATGTTCCATAAAGGTAGAAAGTAATTTATCGCTAATACCATCAACACGATAATCATGAAACTGATAGTTAACTCCATTGTCTTCTAAGTAACGGCGTGCTTTTTTAATGGTGTCACAGTTTTTAATTCCGTACATGATATAAGGAGAGTTAGATGTATTGGGCATATGATTTTCCTCAAAAAACTAGCGATAATCCATACATAATGAGGCAAAAATCGCTTAGGATCTAGCCCAAATGTGAGAAATATATAATAAACTTATAATTAAATTATTCGTAATTTAGCTTTGTTAATTAATATAATTAGAAAAAATTATCTTGAACGCATGTAAATTAAGCTAGCTTCAAGACGAGAGCGAACACGTAATTTTTTAAGAATATTTCTAATGTGAACTTTAACCGTTTCTTCAGAAATAAAAAGTAAATTAGATATTTCACGGTTTTTTAAACCCACAGCTATTTCATGTAAAATTTCAGATTCTCGCCGTGTCAGTGATGAGAGTGGGTCATTATAATTATGACGAGAAATAAGATGCTGATATATTTTTTCACTGAAAACTAATTGCCCTCTAGAGGCTTTCTTCATACTATAAAATAACATGTCAAGCTCACTGCTTTTTAATAAATACCCTTGAGCTCCTGCATCAATAGCGCCATATATATCTGTTTTAATTGTTGAAGCAGATAACACTAATAAGTAGCTATTATTGCAGTGCTTACGAAGTAATCGTATCGTTTCAAATGTTTTAATACCTTGAATATTGGTATCTATAATAATTAGATTAGGCTGTAGCTGCCTTGCAATGCTTAAGGCCTCGTAACAACAAGAGGACTCTGCTGTGACAATAAAGTGCGTATCGGTATTTATGAGCTGGCGCAATCCCAAGCGTATAAGAGGGTGCTCATCAACAATCATTACGGTATATTTAGACATAGAGGGTTCCTTTTTCATGTCTTAAAATTCAAGGTCTAGTTTGATACTTTCCATAAAATAGACAGTTTAATTTTGATATATTTATTATATTTAATTGGAGTATTAATAATTGTAAAATCAGTATGGGAATTCTTAATGTTACTTCTTTGCTTAATATATTATATCCCTCGCTAATAACAATAAGATACTTGTTGATAATACATTAAAATTAGAAAATTCATATCTAATATTTAAATCAATATTAAACGGAGAAGGTATTTAAGATAGGGTTCATAATGTAATTAATTTTTTATATATATTAACCTCATAGAACTAATAATAAATTATTTTTAGTTAATATCTTAAAAATTAGAGAGGTGTTTCGATATAGTAAAATATAATCAATGTGATTACGTTTTACTCTAGCGGTGACCTAACTCTATTGTAATTGAAAGATTTTTCTGGAAATTGCCGGTATGATCATGATTTGCTAGTGAGATGTGTTTATACTGTTATCGCTCTTACCTTACTTATTTTGAAAGGACTTGACGATGGATGACAAATTAAAACAAAGTGCTCTTGATTTTCATGAGTTTCCACATCCTGGGAAAATTACGGTTACCCCAACTAAACCACTAACAACCCAGAGAGATCTCGCATTAGCATACTCACCAGGTGTTGCAGTGCCATGTCTTGAAATTGCAGATGACCCACTTAAAGCTTATCGTTACACCGCTAAAGGTAACCTTGTCGGGGTCGTGTCTAATGGTACGGCTGTCCTTGGGTTAGGTAATATCGGTGCTTTAGCTGGTAAACCTGTCATGGAAGGAAAAGGTGTACTATTTAAAAAGTTTTCTGGCGTTGATGTCTTTGATATTGAAGTTGATGAAACAGACCCAGACAAGTTAGTTGATATCATTGCGTCTCTTGAGCCGACTTTTGGCGGTATTAATTTAGAAGATATCAAAGCACCAGAATGCTTTTATATTGAACAAAAACTTCGTGAGCGGATGAAAATCCCTGTATTCCATGATGACCAACACGGTACCGCAATCATCTGTACTGCCGCTGTTATCAATGGCTTACGTATTGTTAAAAAAGATATTGGTGATGTGCGTCTGGTGGTTTCTGGCGCCGGGGCGGCATCAATCGCTTGTATGAATTTATTAGTCGCGTTGGGGTTGAAACGCGAACATATCACCGTTTGTGATTCAAAAGGGGTGATTTACAAAGGCCGTGACGAACGCATGGATGTCACCAAAGCCGCGTATGCAATTGAAGATAACGGCCAACGTACTTTGGCTGATGCGATTCCTAATGCAGATATTTTCTTAGGCTGTTCAGGTCCACGTCTTTTAACGCCAGAAATGGTGAAAACCATGGCAAAAGATCCTCTAATCTTAGCATTGGCTAATCCTGAACCCGAAATTTTACCACCTTTGGCAAAAGAAGTTCGCCCTGATGCCATCATCTGTACTGGTCGTTCTGATTACCCAAATCAGGTTAATAACGTATTATGTTTCCCATTCATTTTCCGTGGTGCGCTAGATGTTGGCGCAACAACGATTAATGAAGAAATGAAACTGGCTTGTGTATATGCCATTGCAGACCTTGCATTGGCTGAGCAAAGCGAAGAAGTGGCTTCTGCGTATGGCAACCAAGATTTATTCTTTGGCCCTGAATATATTATTCCGAAACCATTTGACCCGCGTTTGATTGTGAAAATTGCGCCAGCAGTGGCAAAAGCAGCTATGGATTCAGGGGTAGCAACGCGTCCAATTGAAGACTTTGATGCCTATATCGAAAAATTAAATCAATTTGTTTATAAAACAAATTTATTCATGAAACCTATTTTCTCTCAAGCTAAGACGGCGAAAAAACGCATTGTATTAGCTGAAGGGGAAGAAGAGCGTGTATTGCATGCGACTCAAGAACTAGTGTCTTTAGGTTTAGCTTTCCCAATTTTAGTTGGGCGCCCAAGTGTGATTGAAATGCGTATTCAAAAACTCGGCCTACATATTGAGTTAGGTAAAGATTTTGAAGTAGTTAATAACGAAAACGACCCGCGTTATAAAGAATATTGGCAAGAATACTACCAAATCATGAAACGTCGTGGTATTTCCCAAGAAATGGCGCGCCGTGCGGTGATTAATAACCCAACCTTAATTGGTGGGATCATGGTGTTGCGTGGCGAAGCCGACGGGATGATTTGTGGTACGGTGGGCAGTTATGGCGAACACTATGAAGTTGTTAAAGATTTATTTGGTTTCCGCGAGGGTGTTCATGCAGCAGGTGCAATGAATGCATTGTTATTACCAACGGGTAATACGTTTATCGCAGACACTTATGTCAATGAAGACCCTTCACCGGAAGAGCTAACTGAAATCACGTTAATGGCAGCGGATACAGTAAGACGCTTTGGTATTGAGCCAAAAGTGGCTCTGTTATCGCGTTCTAGCTTTGGTTCTTCAGATTGCGCATCTGCACAAAAAATGCGTGATACGCTAACGATGATCAAAGCACGTGACCCACATTTGGAAATTGATGGTGAAATGCATGCGGATGCCGCATTAATTGAATCTATCCGTAAAGATGTGATGCCTGATAGTCCATTAAAAGGTTCAGCAAATTTATTAATTATGCCAAATATGGAAGCAGCACGTATTAGTTATAATTTACTGCGTGTCACAAGCTCTGATGGTGTGACTGTCGGGCCAGTGTTAATGGGGGTTGCGAAACCTGTGCATATATTAACACCAATTGCTTCGGTACGTCGTATCGTGAATATGGTGGCATTGGCAGTGGTTGAAGCACAAACAAATCCACTCTAAGGGTTAATATTAATTAATTTGTGTTAAAGGCTTCTATGATTTTATAGGAGCCTTTTTATTGAAAATGATTATCATTATCTGTATCTTATTAGCTTGACAACATAAGATGGAAAGCATAATGATTTCAATAAGATTGACCTCTCAAATAGCCACTTTAATGGTTGGGTTATTTTTCCTTATCGGTTGTACACAAAAAATTGAACCGACAATCGTACAATTAGATAGCCAACTAACAGTAAGCAACCAAATTATTGACTTAGCAACAGGTAAGTCTTTAACACCTCAGCAATTAGTTGAGCAGCTTGCTCAATCTCCACGTGTGATTGTTGGAGAAAAGCATGATAACCACTATCACCACCAAATTGAGCAATGGCTTGTACAGGAAATGCCAAAAATACGGCCTCAAGGTGCGGTTTTACTCGAAATGTTGACACCGTCGCAGCAAAATAGTGTGAACCGTGTACAGGCGCAGATGCAAAATAACCCTTATATTCGTGACGAAAAGCTACAGTCCGCCTTAAATTGGAATAGTGGTTGGCCTTGGGAGCAATATGGGGCTTTAATCCGCCATTTGCTGAGCTCGCCTTATCCGCTACTGTCGGCAAACCTAGATAAAAAAGAGGTACTTGCCGCCTACGCTAACCCGTCATCAGTAACGGGGCAATATTCAGCTCAACCCATTGTTCAAGAACTTATCAGTAAAACGATTGAAAGTTCTCATGGTGGGGAACTGACAGCGGAACAAGTGGCTAAAATGACCTTTATACAGCAGTTGCGTGACCGCCGTATGGCAGAGTCGTTATTAAATGCACCTACACCCGCGCTTCTATTCGCAGGTGGCTATCATGCAACAAGAGCTATTGGGGTACCTTTACATGTACAAGACCTCGCACCTGACGAATCAGTCAAAGTGTTAATTATTTCAGAGAGAGGGGATGAAATAGACCATTTACATGCTGATTTTGTTTGGTATACACCTAAATGATGACTAAATAATAGCAACCTAATGATTTCAAAAAAGTTAATTTTGTGAAGTATTCTTTATTTTCATTAGGAAATGATTTCCATTTTCGTTTGTTATTAATTATCATTTGCGTTTGTGTGAAGATACATAAGTACATAAGATAAAAATGAGTATAACAACATTTGAAAATGAGTATTTAAAGCGAACGACGAAGATGAGTGGGTGGTTCGCATTGGCAATTGCTCTTCATGTCGCTGTGGTTGGGGGCTATATATGGGTAACTTATAATCAACAATGGGAAGAGCTATTGCCTCCACCATCAGTGGTGATGGAAATTTCGATAGAGTCGCAAGCCGAACAATTGACAGAAGTTAACATTGGTCAATTACAAGAGTTAGCGGTGGCAAGTCAGGCACATGAGGCTCCATCAGAAGAGAAAATTATCCCACCATTAGCCATCAATGAGCAGGCAGAAGTGCAAGTGGCTAATACGGCGAGTACAAAGCGAAATGTTGAAGTAAAAAAACAAAAACATGAAAAGCAGGTGGTTGAACAAAAACAAGCGACTGATTCAAAAGCCAATGATGCCCCTGTCACCAGTGATGCAGCAGCGCCATTACAGACTCAGAAAATTGCCGCAGAATTTAATAGCCAATCACAATCGATAGAGAACGCGAAAAGGCTGTGGGAAGCACAAGTATTGGGGAAATTAAATAAATACAAGCGTTTCCCTGAAGATGCCGTAAGGCGAGGGCGAGTTGGTCAATCAGCAGTAACATTTACGGTTGACTCACAAGGTTTTTTACTTGATAGCGAGCTGGTGAGTTCATCTGGAACGCGATCGTTGGATAGAGAAGCCTTGCAGGTTTTATCAAGAGCGGCACCTTTACCTGAACCACCTACCGAGATTTTAATCAATGGGCAGGTGACAGTCAGGATCCCTATTGATTTTACTCTTAATGAAAAATAGATTGGATGAATTATGCGTAATAAACTTACTGAGTTTTGTCTTATTACATTACTTGGTTTATATGCAGCAACCAGTGCTGCGGAGGATAGAATGTCAGCACCAATAGCCAAAAAACAACCACATACAATGACTACTCACGGAGATGTCCGTGTTGATAACTATTATTGGTTAAGAGATGACCAACGTGAGTCTCCAGAAATTATCGAATATCTAACGCAAGAAAATGACTATACAAAGCAACAATTAGAGAAAGGTGAGTCGTTAAAAAAAGAGATTTACGATGAACTATTTTCGCGTATGAAGCAGGACGATGAGTCAGTTCCCTATAATTATAATGGTTATACTTACCGCTCACGAGTGGTTGCGGGAAAAAATTATTCTATCTATGAAAGACGTCCGGTGAATAGTCAGGGTGAATGGGTTGTATTAGTTGACGGTAATGAACGTGCCGAAGGCACTGAATATTATCGTATGGGCGCGTTAGCTATTTCGCCAGATAATACCACGCTTGCCATTGCCGAAGATCGCCAAGGGCGTAATGAATTTGCAGTGTCATTTCGAAAAATTGATGAGAGCGAGTGGCAAGAGAATGTATTAACCAATACATCAGGGAATATTGTTTGGGCTAATGATAACCAAACGCTATTCTATGTGAATAAGGACAAGCAAACATTGCTTCCTTATCAAGTGGTTAGGCACCAATACGGTACACAGCAAACTCAAGACAAACTGGTGTATGAAGAAAAGGATGATACTTTTTACGTTAGTTTAGCGAAATCGACGTCAAAAGATTTTATTTTAATAGGTGTCACGAGTACTGAAACTTCTGAATATCGGTTAATTGATGCAAATCAGCCACAAAATGATGCTAAAATCTTAAAACCACGTCAAGTTGGGGTTGAGTACTATCCTGATCATTTCAATGGTAAATTCTATATTCGTTCTAATCACCAGCACCCATTGTTTGGTTTATATATTGCAGACAATATTTCAGCGCCGTGGGTAAGCTTTATTGCACCACGTGATGGGGTTGATCTTGAAGGTTTTGCGTTATTTAATAACTGGTTAGTGGTAGAAGAGCGCCAAAACGGCTTAGTAAATATTCGCCAAATCAGTTGGTTAACGCATAAAGAAAACCAAGTGAGCTTTGATGACCCAACTTACATGGCGTGGATTGGGAATAACCCTGAGCCTGATACGGACACATTACGCTACGGCTACTCATCAATGACCACACCGTCTTCAGTATATGAAATTAATATGCTGACTCAAGAAAAACAGCTTTTAAAACAAGAAGAAGTTAAAGATTTTAATAAGCAAAATTACCAAAGTGAGCGTATTTGGGTCACAGCACAAGATGGGGTAAAAGTCCCTGTTTCCTTAGTTTACCGTAAAGATCTTTTCAAACATGGTCAAAATCCATTGTTAGTCTATGGTTATGGCGCTTATGGATATGGCATAGACCCTTCTTTTAGTTCATCTCGTTTGTCTTTATTGGATCGCGGTTTTGTTTACGCGATTGCACATATTCGTGGTGGTGGTGACTTAGGTAAAAATTGGTACATACAAGGCAAAACAATCCACAAAATGAATACATTTACTGACTTTATTGATGCAACCAAAGGGTTATTATCAGAAGGTTATGGTAAAGCAGGGCATGTGTATGCCATGGGGGGCAGTGCGGGTGGCTTATTAATGGGAGCGGTGGTGAATATGGCGCCTGACTTATACGAGGGTGTTGTTTCCGCTGTTCCATTTGTAGATGTGGTAACCACAATGTTAGACCCATCAATCCCTCTGACCACTGGGGAATACGATGAGTGGGGTAACCCTGAAAATGAAGAAGATTACTGGCGAATTAAAGCGTATAGCCCTTATGACAATATCAAAGCACAGCATTATCCACACATATTAGTGACGACAGGGCTACATGACTCACAAGTTCAATATTGGGAACCTGCAAAATGGGTGGCTAAATTGCGAGATATTAAGCAAGGCAACTCATTATTATTATTAGAAACGAATATGAATGCAGGGCATGGTGGTAAATCGGGCCGCTTTAATGCATTAGATGATATTGCCCAAGAATATAGCTTTATTCTTATGCTTGAAAATAAAGATAAATATTTCCCTTATTTAAAATAATAATTAACCTATAAAAACTAGGTTATTTCAGGCCAACAACAATATTAATGACATTGTTGTTGAGCCTTTTCACAGGCTTTATTTGCTCTGTGTTAGCAGTGTGAGCGTATGACACACAGTACGTTTACAGGAATGGTTTAATGAATAATAAAACAATAATTATGGTTGCTGGTATTATTACGATTAGCTACCAAGGGATTGCTTTGGCTGAAAATAAGCAACAGCAAAATAAGCAGAAAGAGGGTGTGGTTAATTTTAGCCAATTAAAAGTTTCAGGTGCACAAAAACAGACACCATTAGTCAAGGCATTGGAAAAACCGGGTGCTTATAGCGCGGTGGGTACGGAAAATAAATTGCAGTCGATGGATAAAATTATTCGTACCATGCCCGGAACCTATACTCAAATGGATGCCAGCCAAGGTACCGTTAATGTCAATATTCGCGGGTTGAGTGGTTTTGGTCGCGTGAATATGATGGTGGATGGTGTCACGCAAAGTTATTATGGAATTTCCCCAAGTCAATATACACATGGACAACAGCCAAATAATGATTTTGGCGCTTTAATTGACCCAAATTTTATTGTTGAAGTTGAAGTAGAGAAAGGGCAATTAAATGGAGGCAATAGTGTTAACGCTTTAGCAGGGAGTGCAAATTTTCGTACTATCGGTATTGATGATGTGATTTTTAAAGATAATGTATATGGGCTGCGTAGTAAAGCTAGCTGGGGAGATAATGGTCTCGGTTATAATGGCATGGTAGCGGTCGCAGGAAAGACATTATTGCAAGATGATGGCTATTTTGGCGGTTTAATTGCGGTTAGCGGCCATAATATTCCTGGCAGTTATAAAAATGGTGATGGGTTTGATAGTGATGAATTTGCCACCGACTCCACTTTCAAACAAAAGCCACAATCGCAATTAGCTAAATTGAAATATAAACCTAATGACAGCCATGAATTAGAATTCAGTGGTCGTTTCTTACAAAATAAGCTCACACGAAGAAAGATTAATAGTGAAGATTATTATATTAAATATAAATATACGCCGCTAAATGAATTAATTGATGTTGAGGTTTTAGCGAGTCATGGAAAAAATGACCAACAATTTGAAGGTGACTCATTAGGTTGGGCATTAAGGCAAGGTAAATCCAAAAATATTGGCGATGGTCTTAATCTTTCTAATACAAGCCGGTTTTCCTATGGTGATATTGATTTTGAATGGAAAATAGGTTCTAAGTTATCTAAAACGAAGTATGAGCGAGAGGTTAGTTCTGTTATTGACCAAGATACGTTGAACTATAATCCATTCTCGCCAAGTGGGTCGTTAGATCTTGCGAGCGTATATACACAATTGGAAGCCAAGTATGGGATCTATACAGCAATTTTTGATTTGAATTATATGAATTATCACTTAAAAGGTTTTAAACCTGCATGTGGTGATCAAGATTTTTGTTTTCCACAGGAAGCTGCAACTTTAAATTTACGGGGTAATGGTTTTAACCCCGGAGTTTTATTATCAGCAGAAATTATTCCTGAATTCCAGCCATTTGTCAGTTATGCGCATTCAATGAGAGCGCCGAATACGCAAGAAGTTTTTTATTCTCAAGAAGGTGGTAATTCAATGAACCCATTCTTAAAAGAAGAGAAATCACAGACATGGCAAGTTGGTTTTAATAGCTTTAAACCGGATTTAATTTTTGAAGGTGACCAATTTAATATGAAGGCATTATGGTTCCATACAAAAATTAAAGACTATATTACGAGTAAGCCTTATTTACTTTGTCGCCCAAGATCAAATGCTGAACTGGCTTGGTGTTTAATGAATGATGATGTATGGGACAAAGAATTCCCAGAATTTATGCGTAAAAGCTATATGTATGTCAATGAGCCTCATGATGTTAATCTTCGTGGCTATGAATTACAGGCTAATTATGATGCAGGTATAGTTTATTCAACATTATCCTATACCAAAGAAACTGGGGATCAACCTAACTCCATAGCTAAGGTTGCTGATTTTAGTGCGGGAGATTTCACTGAGCTTCCTGATTATTATGTGACCTTGGATTCAGGTGTGCGTTTATTGGATGAAAAATTAACCGTAGGTACAACTATTACATGGACCGGCCCTTCAAAACGAATTGGTGTAGAGTCTATCGTTGATAACGATGGAAATGCACTAAAAGATAAGTATGAAAAACAACCTACAATCATTGATTTATATACAGACTATGAAGTTAATAAAAACTTTAAATTGATGATGACGGTCAATAATATCACGAATAAAAATTATTCGGATGCACTAAATCGTGCAAATTCTACCGCTATTATGGAAGAACGCGGTAAAAATAATGCAACAGCTAGAGGGCGCACTTATATGATTGGCGGACAGGTGCGTTTCTAATCAACGTATCAGTTTAATACCACTTATCTCGTTATTTTTATCGAGATAAGTGGATAAAATAATTATTTCAATACTCTTTTGGCTTTAACCTTCTCAATATGGGTGACTTGGCTTTCAACCCAGCCATCATTAAGGCGAGTTTTTAGTGGTTGGCCGACTTTCACTTGGCTGGTTTTTTTCAACACTGTACCTTTAGCGGTTTCACTAATACTAAACCCGCGAGCTAAGGTAGCTAATGGGCTAACCGCTTCCATTTTTGAACAAGCTACTGCGAAACGTTGGCGGTAACTATTAACCAAACTCGTGACCATATTCTGCAAATGATACTGTGTCTGCTGCAACTGTCGCTGCTGTTTTTGCAGCTGAGGGCGCAAATCATTTTGCAGTAAACGGCGATTAACTTTTTCGAATTTAACCGTCGAATTTTGTAGTTGTCGAGTCATCGACTGCGCCAATTTTTGTTGCAATAAATTAAGTTGATTATGTTGCCGTGCCAAACGTAATTGTGGGTGTTGTTGCTGTAAACGGTGATGCAAACGAGCAAACCTTTGTTGTTGACCTGCTACGTAATAATCCATTGCCATTTCAAGGTGTTGCTGCGCAGATTTTAGCTGACGGAGCATTTCTAACTGGTTACGGCTAACAAGCTCGGCCGCTGCAGATGGGGTGGGTGCTCTTACGTCCGCCACATAGTCGGCAATCGTCACATCGGTCTCATGACCAACAGCGCTAATTATAGGCAGTTGACTAGCAAAAATGGCTCTAGCAACGATTTCTTCATTAAATGCCCATAAATCTTCAAGTGAACCGCCCCCGCGACCGACGATCAACACATCACATTCTTGACGCAAATTTGCTAGCTCAATCATCCGAGCAATTTGTGCTGGTGCCATCTCACCTTGAACGGCCGTTGGGTAGATAGTGATAGGCAGGGAAGGGTCGCGACGACGTAAAATATTTAAAATATCATGTAGGGCTGCACCTGTTGCCGAGGTAATGATACCGACGGATTTAGCTGGGCTAGGTAGTGGTTTTTTATGAATAATATCAAACAAACCTTGGGCACTTAGTGTTTGTTTTAATAGCTCAAAACGTTGTTGCAGTAAGCCTTCACCGGCTGGCTGCATACTTTCAAGAATTAATTGGTAGTCACCTCGAGGCTCATATAAGGTCACTGTCGCTCGAACTAAAACTTGCTGGCCATTTTGTGGGCGGAAAGTGACTCGTGCATTTTGCCCACGGAACATTGCCGCACGCACTTGAGCCCGGTCATCTTTTAAGGTTAAGTACCAATGACCTGAACTTGGTTGTGAAAAATTGGAAATTTCAGCTGTTAACCAAATACGCCCCATTTGGCTATCGAGAAGTTCCCGAACCGATTGGTTAAGCTTACTAACAGAGTAAATTGCGCTATTTTGTGAAGTCGACATGTGAGCCAGATCAAATTTTAAAACAATGACTTAATCGATAGATACTAACGCAGCTATAGGAGTTATCAAGTTTTTTTTCAAAAAAGTGCTGGAAGCAACCGTTTTCGGTGTGTATAATGCCGCGGCAATATTTTATACCTTTCCATAACGCTGCCTGGTGGGATATTGCCTATGTTACGCATTAAAAAAGAAGCACTTACTTTCGACGACGTTTTACTCGTTCCTGCACACTCAACCGTATTACCGAATACCGCAGATTTATCAACTCAACTGACTGCAAACATCCGCCTGAACATTCCTATGCTTTCTGCAGCCATGGATACTGTCACTGAATCTGATCTTGCTATTGCATTAGCACAAGAAGGTGGCATTGGTTTCATCCATAAAAACATGACTATTGAGCGCCAAGCGGAAGAAGTTCGCCGCGTGAAAAAGCATGAAAGTGGTGTCGTCACTGACCCTGTGACAGTAACGCCTGATACTACCATTCGTGAAGTGCAAGAAATGGCTGAGCGCAATGGTTTTGCAGGTTACCCAGTAGTTGCAAACGACAACTCATTAGTTGGTATTATTACGGGCCGCGATGTTCGTTTCGTGACGGATTTGGACCAGCCTGTTACTGCTGTGATGACGCCAAAAGAACGTTTAGTCACCGTGAAAGAAGGCGAAGCACGTGAAATTGTTTTACAAAAAATGCATGAAAAACGTGTAGAAAAAGCCTTAGTGATCGATGATAACTTTCATTTGTTAGGGATGATCACCGTTAAAGACTTCCAAAAAGCAGAACGTAAGCCAAACGCGTGTAAAGACGAGCAAGGCCGTTTGCGTGTTGGTGCTGCTGTTGGTGCTGGTGCAGGAAATGAAGAGCGTGTTGACGCGCTGGTGGCTGCTGGCGTTGACGTTTTATTAATTGACTCATCACATGGTCATTCAGAAGGTGTATTACAACGTATTCGTGAAACCCGCCAAAAATACCCTGACTTACAAATCATTGGCGGTAACGTAGCAACCGCGGAAGGGGCGAAAGCGCTGGCTGATGCAGGTGTTAGCGCCGTTAAAGTCGGTATTGGCCCTGGTTCAATTTGTACAACTCGTATCGTAACTGGTGTGGGTGTACCACAAATTACAGCTATTGCAGAAGCGGCAGAAGCCCTTGAAGGTACGGGTATTCCTGTTATCGCGGATGGGGGTATTCGCTTCTCAGGTGATATCTCTAAAGCTATCGCGGCAGGCGCAGCCTGTGTGATGGTCGGCTCAATGTTCGCAGGAACTGAAGAGTCTCCGGGAGAAACTATTTTATTCCAAGGCCGTACTTACAAAGCATACCGTGGTATGGGTTCACTGGGTGCGATGTCTAAAGGTTCGTCAGATCGTTACTTCCAATCTGATAATGCAGCAGACAAATTAGTGCCAGAAGGCATTGAAGGCCGCGTAGCATACAAAGGTCACCTAAAAGAAATCATTCATCAACAAATGGGTGGCTTACGCTCCTGTATGGGCCTGACGGGCTGTGGTACTATTGATGCATTAAGAACAAAAGCAGAATTTGTTCGCATCAGTGGAGCCGGTATCCAAGAAAGCCACGTTCATGATGTTACTATCACGAAAGAATCTCCAAACTACCGTTTGGGGCAATAATTGATAAAGTTTCTCAGGGTGGCGCATTCATTTGATTGCGTCACCGATTCTTATTTTTGACTTGAATTTTTGGAATTCTCCTCAAATGACAACAAATATCCATAAACATCGCATTCTTATTCTTGATTTCGGCTCGCAATATACACAGCTGATCGCCCGTCGTATTCGTGAAATTGGCGTTTACTGTGAACTCTGGGCGTGGGACGTTACAGAAGAACAAATTCGAGGATTTAATCCAAACGGTATTATTCTTTCTGGCGGGCCAGAAAGTACGACTGAGTCAGATAGCCCACGAGCTCCTGATTACGTATTTAATGCAGGTGTTCCTGTATTAGGTATTTGTTATGGCATGCAAACCATGTCAATGCAGTTGGGTGGTGCAGTTGAAGTCTCTGGTGAACGTGAGTTCGGTTATGCCAATGTCGAAATCACTGAGCAATGTGAATTATTCCGTGATATTCATGACTCTCTGAACGAAGCTGGCAAACCAGTACTTGATGTCTGGATGAGCCATGGTGATAAAGTTACAGCTATCCCTGCTGATTTTAAAACTATCGCCAGCACGCCAAGCTGCCCATATGCCATCATGGCAAATGAAGAAAAGAAATTCTACGGTGTTCAATTCCACCCAGAAGTGACTCACACTCACCAAGGCCTAAATATTTTAACGCGTTTTGTGAAAGATATTTGCCAATGTGAAGCCCTGTGGACACCAGCGGCAATTATCGAAGACACAGTAGCGCGTTTAAAAGAGCAAATTGGTGATGACCATGTACTGCTCGCATTATCGGGTGGTGTTGATTCATCGGTTACGGCATTGCTATTAAACCGTGCAATTGGTAAACGTTTAACCTGTGTGTTCGTTGATAACGGTTTATTGCGTTTAAACGAAGCAGACCAAGTAATGGAAATGTTCGCAGGTAAATTTGACCTGAACATCATCCATGCAAAAGCTGAAGATCGCTTCTTAAATGCATTAGCTGGGATCAGCGATCCAGAAGCTAAACGTAAGAAAATTGGCCACGTATTTATCGAAGTATTTGATGAAGAGTCATCTAAGCTGCCTAATATTAAATGGTTGGCTCAAGGGACGATTTACCCAGACGTCATCGAATCAGCAGCATCAGCAACGGGCAAAGCGCACGTTATCAAGTCTCACCATAACGTAGGTGGTCTGCCGGATGACATGAAACTTGGTTTAGTTGAGCCATTAAAAGAATTGTTTAAAGATGAAGTCCGTAAAATTGGTCTCGAATTAGGCCTCCCGTACGATATGCTGTATCGCCACCCATTCCCAGGCCCAGGTTTAGGGGTTCGCGTGTTAGGTGAAGTGAAGAAAGAGTACTGTGACTTATTACGTCGTGCAGATGCTATCTTTATTGAAGAACTGCACAAAGCAGATTTATATCATAAAGTTAGCCAAGCATTTACCGTATTCTTACCTGTCCGCTCTGTTGGCGTCATGGGTGATGGCCGTAAATATGACTGGGTTGTTTCACTGCGTGCAGTTGAAACCATCGACTTTATGACCGCTCATTGGGCACATTTACCTTATGACTTCTTAGGCCGCGTTTCAAACCGCATCATTAATGAAGTCGATGGTATTTCCCGCGTCGTTTATGATATCAGCGGCAAACCACCTGCGACTATTGAGTGGGAATAATCCCGCAATAAGAACTCGCTGGCACTGACTAGTAAAATAATGACTTAAGCCCATGTAAAAATGGGCTTTTTTGTTTTTTAGTCTTTAATAGCATTCGATTTAATTGAGCAAATTAGTGAACACTTAAATTTGAAGTGCCGAAAGGATTATTGCTTCCATTTTTTCAGGGGTAGTGAATGGTGCGAAGCGTTTGAGCGGTTTACCGTCACGCCCGACCAAGAATTTAGTAAAGTTCCACTTGATCCGCCCACCCATTAGACCTGGTAGCTCGTTTTTCAGGTAACGGAATATCGGGTGAGCAGAGCTCCCATTAACGTCGACTTTTTCGAATATTGGAAAGCTCACTTCGTAGTTAATAAAGCAGGTCTGCGCGATTTCCTCAGCGCTACCGGGTTCTTGTCTGCCAAACTGATTACAGGGGAAACCAAGCACCACAAAGCCCTGAGGAGCATATTTCTTGTAGAGTGATTCTAAGCCGTTGTATTGTGGTGTAAAACCACAATGACTGGCGGTATTAACGACGAGAACCACCTTATCAGCGTAGTCTTTCATAGAGATAAGTTGCCCGCCGAGACTTGTCGCTGCTAATTGATGAAAGGGGGCCATAGTAGGATCCTTAGAATAGAGCTAATCGACATAAGCCAATATAGCCGCTGATTGTGTGGTAGGTCTGAAGTCTTTTACCTGGCTATCTTGGCAAATTTTAAAGGTAAAAACAACATACTGGCTGTTCTCCCATTGATTGAAATATTAGATATTAGCCCTTTGCTTTAATCCCGCTATAAACATTCGCTGGCTAAATAATGATACCAGCCCGTGTCAAAGTGGAGGGAGCTTATGGCATCAACAGCCTCTCATGTTCCTTTGCAACCAACTCAGTCCCATCTTTTGGGCAGTGAAATGCGGCAAAACAGCCATGCTAATACCCGCTTGGATCGCGCTAAATTGTGCTGACATCGTACTAGTAGTGAGCCTGCAAGCCCTTCAGTTTTTTACTGGTGCCTTTTTTTATTAGTACCAAATACGTTAGAAAAAATAGGTATACCATTATAGGAATTTATTTAGGAAAAGGGGCCTCTATGTATGGGGTTAGATACTTTTGTATCTTACAACTGCTTTATCGAGGGTAAAGCAACAGAGCTTCCCGTTCCTAGGGAATAGGTCATGAAGATGATGAGAGATATTTTTATTGTCAAAGCTTACCCGTAAAAAAGCGCCTGTAATTTACAGACGCTTTTGCTTTTCACTCAATTCTAAAATTAGAACTGATACACTAACCCTAAACCAAGTACGTTATCGGT
Organism: Providencia sp. PROV048; assembly: GCF_033688165.1. NCBI lineage: Bacteria > Pseudomonadati > Pseudomonadota > Gammaproteobacteria > Enterobacterales > Morganellaceae > Providencia > Providencia sp. PROV048. Next base: position 2,039,095 of record NZ_CP096360.1, read on the forward strand.
ATTCACTTTGTAGTGGTCAGTAAAATCATTATCGTTTAACAAGTTGATTTTATAGTCGATGACAGCACTTAGGTTTTTATTAAAGTCATAAGCTGAGCCGATGGCGATATAATTTACTAATTCTTTATCTCCAAAGCTGCCTAAGTTTTTACCTTTGGAATAGTTATAGCCAATTGATGGGGTTAAACCGAAGTCAAAAGAATATAGGGCAACCACTTCCAAGTTCTGAGTTTTATTTGCTACTGACTCCATATTATCATTACCAAAACGGCTCATATTAAGCGTTTGGCCATACATGACTGCGAAATAGAGATCTTCGTATTCAAATTTTCCCCCTACGTTCCAAGCTTCAGCGCGTTTACCAGTCGCACTGCTAGTTGTGGCATCTTTTTGCTTTGGTGTACGGGAAGATGAGGAGTAACCACCACCGAGGGAAATACCATAACCTAATTCATAAGCTGTAGATAAACCAAAACCATCGCCGTTATCGGTTAATTCATCACCGGATGACAGGTTTTGTTCGCCATTTTTCCCCTGATATTGTAATGCAAAGCTTAAACCATCAATGTAACCAAAGGCATTATTATTGCGATAAGTGAGTAAATTACGGTTACGGCTTAGCATGTAGTTATCTTCTTGATCCATCGTATCCGCTCCCCAGAGAGGTAATACGTCTGTCCAAGCATTGGTATCATAAATAACACCATAATTGCGGCCATAATCAAGGGAGCCGTAATCTGCAAATTTTAAGCCTGCATAAGCTAAACGATTACTATTTTCTTCAGTTGATTCTGATTGGTTAGTTTTAGTTTCCCATTCAAAACGTCCAAAACCAATGAGTTGGTCGGTGATTTGTGTGTCACCTTTTAGCCCCAGTCTGACACGTGAGTCATCACCATCTTCGCCACTACGGCTTTTGGCAATATGATGGCGAACATCGATTTGCCCATACACATCAAGCTTATTACCATCTTTATTGTACATTTCAGCGGAGTTAGCAACATTAGCAGTAAGTAGTGTTGGAATAATGAGTGCGAGTAATTTGTACTTCATAACATAGCCTTATGGATTAAGTGATATTTAGCAATAGTTCCTAATTGATAGTTATTATCATTTAGGCATTTTAATTCGCCAAATAAAAAATGTAACAAAATTAAATATTAGTGAAACAATACAGCTAACTTATTAAATAATAAAAATAATTTAATTTATGGTGATTTCAACCAAATGTTTTATTTTTAGAAAATCAAAATCAATGTGATGAAAGAGTTATGTTTATGTATAAGTGATTTTTTATGCATAAATCGTGAATTATTACTTGTTTGAAATGCTAAGGTTGGTATTATTTAAAACCTATACAAATTTTGTCTATATCAACCCAGAACCCTAAAAATAATATCTTGGTAGAAATCACTAGATATAAGGAATAATAAGTGGCTTTACGTTTGAAATATCTGGCATTACTCCCTTTATTAGTTGCTGCGACAGCTTGTCAGCAACCAAATAATATCAAAACACCAGTAGAAACTTATGCGACACAAAACCAACCTGCGATGGTTAATAACGCATGGATTGAAATATCACGTGGTGCATTAGATTTTAATATCAAAAAAGTACAAAACTTGCTGGGGGATAAGTCTTCTCTGTGCGCTGTTTTGAAAGGGGATGCCTATGGACATGACCTTTCTTTAGTTACGCCAATAATGATTGAAAATAATGTGCAATGTATTGGGGTAACAAATAACCAAGAGCTTAAAACCGTGAGAGACTTAGGTTTTAAAGGCCGCTTAATGCGAGTGAGAAGTGCGACAGAACAAGAAATGGCTCAGGCTACACAATATGAGACAGAAGAGTTAATTGGTAATTTAGCAATGGCGCAGCGCTTGAATGCGATTGTGAAAAAACAAAATAAAGTGATCCCTATCCATCTTGCGCTAAACTCGGCAGGGATGTCCCGTAATGGGCTAGACGTCAGTAGTGCATCTGGCTTAGATGAAGCAAAACAGATCGCGGAGTTATCGCAATTAAAAATCGTGGGCATTATGTCTCATTATCCAGAAGAGGATGAAGCTCAGATCCGTAAAGACCTTGCGAAATTCAAGAAAGAGTCTCAACAAGTCTTGAATGTGACAGGGTTAAAACGTGAAGACATTACATTACATGTCGCGAATACTTATGCAACCATTACCGTACCAGAATCATGGTTGGATATGGTACGTGTAGGTGGTATTTTCTACGGTGATACCATTGCGACAAATGACTATAAACGCGTGATGACGCTGAAATCGAACATTGCCTCTGTCAATCATTATCCGAAAGGTAATACAGTGGGTTATGATAGAACCTATACCTTGAAGCGTGATTCTGTATTAGCCAATATCCCTGTAGGTTATGCAGATGGCTATCGCCGTGTATTTAGCAATGCGGGACATGCATTAATTAATGGCCAGACAGTTCCTGTTTTAGGAAAAACATCAATGAATACGGTCATGGTTGATGTTACTGATTTAAAATACGTTAGCCCGGGAGATGAAGTTGTATTTTTTGGCAAACAAGGTCATGCTGAAATTACGGCCGAAGAGGTTGAAGACATCAGCGGTGCATTATTTACCGAAATGTCAATTTTGTGGGGTGCAACCAATAAACGTATCTTAGTTGATTAGGTTAATTTTTAATTCCGTATATTTTAACCCGCAATAATCGCGGGTTTTTTTATCCTAAATGTCTCTTCGGATTTTATCCAATATGTCGATAAAATGCGGTTTAGGGGAATGACTATCGAAACTTATAAGCTGATATGTTAGGTTGGTAGAGTCTTTTTTGAGCGGATTGACTCAGAAGGAAAATAAAAGAATTAGAAGGATATCATTTATGTATCAAGTTGATTTACATGCGCATACCATTGCCAGCACCCATGCATATAGCACTGTTAATGAATATTTTGCTGAAGCCGCAAGTCGAGGTGTGAAACTCTTTGCGATTACCGACCACGGCCCTGAAATGCAAGATGCTCCACATGAATGGCACTTTGGTAATATGCCTATCTTACCGAGAATTGTTGATGGCGTTGGTTTATTGTACGGTATTGAAGCGAATATAAAAAACAAGTTGGGTGAGACAGACTGCAATGAAAAGATTGCTCGTCATTTGGATATTATTTTAGCTGGTTTCCATGAACCGGTTCTTGAACCCCAAAGTTTAGCTGATAATACAGAAGCTATGATTGCCACGATCCGTAGCGGTAAAGTGCAAATAATTACCCATCCGGGAAATCCCAAATATCCCATTGATATTAAAGCGGTAGCACAAGCTGCGAAAGATTGTAATGTGGCTTTGGAAATGAATAACTCCTCATTCTTGCATTCAAGAGCGGGTAGTCAAAAGAATTGTTTAGAAATAGCAAAGGCCGTTAAAGAAACTGGCGGGTGGGTAGCATTAGGTTCGGACTCGCATTTTGCTGGGTATCTCGGCCGTTTTGACCGCGTAGTTGAAATGTTGGAATCAATTGATTTTCCGCAATCACAAATTTTAAATGTTACTCCACGCCGTGTATTGGATTTTTTAGAGTCCCATGGGCGTAAGCCTATCCCTGAATTTGCTGATTTTTAATAGTTATTCAGTTATTTAACATTGCGTTCTTAAAGACAGTCAATATTAGGTATAATAAAGCCACAAAAGGTTAGTGGCTTTTAATTCAAGTTATATTGAAAGTTATAATTCAATTTCCATTTGAACACAATTTAACTCAACTTGAGCAAGAGAAGAGTAGTAGCTAGCATGCTTAATCGAAGTAAATCCATGTTTCTGATAAAAGCGTTCCGCATTCGGTGATGAATCTAATACCAATTTTTTAATATTTCGCTTTTTGGCTTCAGCTTTAATAGCATCTAATATTAAGCCCGCAGCTCCGCAGCCAGTGTACTGTGGTAAAGTAAATATGGCATCAACACTGTTAGCCTCTAGATTAAGATAGCCAGTTGCAACGGGTTCATCATTTTTATTTACCGCGACAAAGAATGGGTTATTCCTCACAATACGTATATAACTTACTGGCATTTCATCAGGTGTCCAGGCACTGATCGTTTTTGCATCAAAACTCGTTGTACAACCATGGCGAATGGCTTGGTTGCGTATAAACCAAAGATATTCAGCTTCATCGGGAGTTGCTAACCTAATTTTCATCATGATACACCTGCTAATGTTTTTTTATTTCTTTCATAGAACAAAAAGTACAGTTAAAAAGCAATATATATAACAGAAAGAAAACTAATTTGAATATGGTATACTCACTCTTATTTTTAAATCAGTGACTTTTATGAATTATCAATGCCCCCTCTGCTTTACACCACTTAACTTTATGCATAACAGCTATCGCTGCGCAGAAAATCACCAGTTCGATTGTGCGAAAGAGGGTTACGTTAATTTGTTGCCCGTACAACATAAACGGTCTAAAGACCCCGGTGATAATGCTGAAATGATGCAAGCACGTAGACAATTTCTTGATGCAGGACATTACCACCCGATGCGTGAAAAGGTGGCAGAAAAAATTATTCAGTTTATTCCATCATCTAATACTAGTTTGTTAGACATTGGTTGTGGGGAAGGGTATTACACAGACTATTTCTCTCGGGAACTTGTAAAACATTTTGAAAAATATACGGTTCTGGGCTTAGATGTTTCTAAAGTGGCGGTTCGCTATGCGGCGAAACGGTATAAATCCGTTTGTTTTTGCGTCGGTACAAGCCATCGCTTGCCATTCTCAAATAACAGCTTAGGTGGAGTTGTCCGAATTTACGCACCCTGCAAAGCACAAGAATTAAGCCGTGTATTAGTTTCTAAAGGTATGTTAATTACTGTTACGCCTGCGGCAGAGCATCTGCAAGAATTAAAAGCGTTAATTTACGATGAGGTTAAGTTACATCCAACTAAAGATGAAGATTTACCAAATTTTTCGCTAATAGATAGTTGCCAATTAAATTATAAAATGGCACTGACAGGGCAAGAAGCTTATGAATTGTTGATGATGACCCCATTTGCTTGGCGTGCATCAGAACAGGTCAAAGAGAATCTGCAACAAACTGAAGTGAAAGAATATACGGCTGATTTTTTAATTCGCGTTTATCAATCTGATGCAGAGTAAGGTTATTGCCCCCATATAAGGGGGCACAAAAACTAATGGGCATACATAAATAATTCGAGGTGCTCAAATAAAATATTAAAACCAATACCTATTAGAACCAACCCACCGATAATTTCTGCTTTTTTTCCGAGTAATGGGCCAACATAGCGGCCAATCATCATACCAATAGTTGCCATAATCATTGTCATTAAGCCGATAGTCATTGCAGTATGAACGATATCCACTTGCAAGAAAGCTAAACCTAGACCGATAGCCATTGCATCAAGGCTGGTGGCTATCGCAGAAAAGATAAGGCTTGTTGAGCTATGACTAGAAGGTTTAGAACAGCATTCTTCATCTTTTGTTTTAATACTCTGCCAGATCATTCTAGCACCTAAAACAAACAATAAACCAAATGCAATCCAATGATCCCAACGGATAACATATTGGCTAGCTAGGATCCCGATACCCCAACCAATAATCGGTGTAATGGCTTCAATAAAACCAAAAATAAAACCAGTACGGAGAATTTCTCTAAAGCGGGGTTTATGAAGTACGGCGCCTTTACAAATAGCAACAGCGAAGGCGTCCATTGATAGGGCAAGGGCTAAGATAAGGGTAGCATAGAAACTCATAATAGAACCTCGGTTGGGTGATTCCATATACACATAAATTACCCCCAACCAAAAGGCTTATTTATGTGTCTATGGTCTTGCCAACCGAATTTTGGTGTCCGCACCACGTTTGAAACCAAACGAGTATGTTGATACGGACTTTCTGGTCTTATATATGAAACCAGAACAGGCTACTCCCCAATGACGTGGAAAGAAAGATACCATATTTTATATTAAAGGCAACACTTAATTAATTGTGGATATTAAATGTTATTGAGAATTATTATCAATAAGGATATTAACAAAAACAAGGTTAATTAAATTTATAATTAACCTTGTTTTTAGTGATAATATAAAACTTATTTACTTATGATTAATAAGGAATTCATAAATTCTTTGTAAATCATCAAGGTGTGAAACTTGGATGTTAATTTTCTTTTTTTCCAAACCTATTATTAACACACCGTCTTCGGATAAGTTCATTGTTTTTATTCTGTCATATAATATAAATGCATTGGCAAAATAAAAACCATTCTGTTTAAAGAATAGCTTAGGTGTTCTTATAAACGCCAAATAGATTGACATAAAAATAGTAATCAATAATAAGTAAGTGGTTAATAAATTACCATGGCGTACAATATTTGTATAAATAACGATACAAATTAGAACAATAAAAATAATAGCATCGGCCCGATGTTTTCGTTTTAGATTAATTTTTAATAATGTTTTACCCTTTAGTAAATGCTGAATGAATTCATCATAAATCGCATAAACAAGCATGATCAAAATGATTATAGCAAGAATGGCATCATTGAAGGTCATTTGTGAACCCTTGGATAAGTGAACATAATGCAGAGCTTAAAATTAAAAAAGGGAGGCTGCAACCTCCCAATTCAAATAATGGTGGAAAATTATGGTGCTAAGAAGTTTAACCAAGCACCAAGGATACCCAAACCAAAGAAGCCGATAATAATCCACAATGCGTTAACTTTACGACGTAACAGCCACATACAGGCGAAGGTTAGCAATAGTGGTACTAAACCTGGCATGAGTTGATCAAGGATCATTTGGACGGTGGTAATATCTTCAGCACCTGTTGTTGGGTTTTTGATCCGCGACACTTCAAGTGGAATATTGACATGTGTCCATTTATTGACCAAGGCCCCCATAACAAATAAACCGAGAATTGATGCTCCTTCAGTTAGTTTTTGTAGGAAACCGCCACCAATGTCTTGAACAATATCAATTCCTTTTTTGTAGCCATATGAAACACCATAATAAAGGGTTAACAAACGGACAAGATTAAACAAAACAAAAAACAGAAGAGGGCCAAGTAAGCTACCCGTCATTGCGATACCTGCACCGAGAGCCGCAAATACTGGGCGAACAGTTCCCCAGAAAATTGGGTCACCAACACCGGCTAATGGCCCCATTAGACCGACTTTGATACCATTTATTGCACCGTCATCAATGTCTGCACCATTGGCACGTTGCTCTTCCATTGCCATTGTGACACCCAGAACAGGCGCTGCAACATACGGATGTGTATTAAAGAATTCAAGATGGCGCTTAATGGCTTGTTTTCTATCATCATTATTTTCAGGATAAAGACGACGAATAACGGGAACCATTGAATAGCAGAAGCCTAGGGCTTGCATACGTTCAAAGTTCCAAGAACCTTGCAATAGGTTAGACCGTAAGAATACGCCGCGAATATCGCTTTGTGTAAGCTTTTTAGCCGTTGGCTTAGTGATATCTACCATTATACGTTCCTCCTAGTCTAGCTCATTATCAAGGTTGTTATTGCTACTATTTCCTTGGGTAACAACAGTTTGCGATTTATTGTATTTTGGACTGAGTTGGATATATAAAATAGCCATAACAGTACCGATAACCCCAAGAGCAACCAGGTTGAAGTCAGTAAATGCCGCGGTAACAAAGCCTAAGTAGAAGAACGGCATTAAGTAGCCTGCACGCATCATATTGATAACCATCGCATAACCGACAACAACAATCATACCACCAGCAATATTCAGGCCGTCAGTAACAACTTGCGGGATAGAATCCAACATTTGTTGTACTTCTGATGTACCAACAGAAATGGCGACAATTAACGCAGGTATTGCGATACGCATGGCTTGCAGTAATAAAGCTGAGATATGGATAAAGCCAATTGCAGTTAGATTACCATTGAGGGCGGCTTTATCAGCAGCATGTTGGAATGCAACCGTTACAGTACGAACAATAATGGTTAATACTTGTCCCGCTGCTGCGAGTGGGATGGCGATGGCAATACCTGCACCAATGCTTTGACCACCAGCAATAACGAGAATCGTTGAAATGATAGAAGCTAAAGCGGCATCAGGTGCAACGGCAGCACCGATATTCATCCACCCAAGTGCGATCATTTCTAATGTACCGCCGATGATGATACCCGTTTTCATATCTCCCAAAACAATACCTATAAGCGTACAGGCAATGAGAGGACGGTGAAATTGGAATTCATCAAGGATTGATCCCATCCCCGCGATACACGCGACGATGAAGACCATTACTATTTGAACAACGGTAAGTTCCATTGTTTAATCTCCTGTAACCAAAAGTTTTAAAATCTGTTTTGAGTAATGGATTAAAATTAATATAAAAAATGGCTATAAAAATTATTTTTTGAGCTTATTAATCAAGTCCATCATATAAACTTTGCTATCTGATGAGACTTTCCTAACTTCAAGTTCAATCTTTTTGTCGTTCAAATAATTAAATGCATCAATGTCTTCTTGGTTGATAGAAACGGCATTTGTGACCATTGTTTTGCCATCATGGTATGCCATTCCACCAATATTAACGGACTTGACGTCAACACCTTCTTCGACGATACGTTTAACATCAGTTGGATTAGTGAAAAGCAACATAACGCGCTCACCAGCGTATTTCGGGTTATTGTAAACGCGAATACATTTAGCAACATCGACAACATGTGCAGTGACACCTGGTGGTGCGACTTGTTTTAACAATGTAGAGCGAACTTGGTCTTTTGCTACGTCATCACTGACCACAATAATGCGCTTAACTTGGGTTTCTTTCGTCCAGCGTGTTGCGACTTGCCCGTGAATTAATCTGTCATCAATACGAGCAAGTGCGATCACCATATGTTCACCGGGGCCGGCTTTCACTAGTGCAGGGGCAGGAGTACTCGAGACTACAGGAGCAGGTTCAGCTTCAGCTTCAACTTCTTTGAATTTAAATGAACGAACACCACCACGACCCGTTTCTAGGGCGACAGTGATAAGTTCATTCATTGATGGGTTATCGTCACGGCACATGAATGTTTCAACTAACATTGGAACATTTACACCCGTGATAATGTCATAATTATCATGTTCATTAACAATGCGACTAGCTGCGTTAAATGGACTGCCTCCCCATGTATCAACAAGGAATAAGACACCCTTTGATGTATCTAAATCAGTTAGCTTTTGGGTGTACTTATCAAATAGGGTATCTGCGTTTTCCCCAGGGATAAAATCAATAAACGACACATTATCTTGTTCGCCTATTAACATTTCGGTTGTTCGAAGAAGCTGCTCTGCAGCGACTCCGTGTGTACCAATCATAATAGCTATACTCACTATTTTTCCCTCATAGATAGATAAAACAAAACATTATCTGTCGATAAAATGGACACTTAAGTTAGACTCCTTTTTATCAGTTTCCCCTGTATGATAATTTTAGCTGAATAATTACAAACGTCTTATAATAGCCATAAACTCATTTATGGCACTGTTAGTATCAATTACATTATTAGCATATCATCTTGCATTATCCTAAAAACTTGTTTCGCGTCAGAAAAATAAGAATACACCTAAAAATTGATATCTAATTGCATTTTTCTGCTATTTGTTTTAATTAAATAAAATTAATAATCTGATTATTTTGTTTTTGCTGGTTCCTTTTTGTGTTATCGGTAACAAAAAAAGTAAATAAAATAGTGCCATATTGATTTTTAGAGTGAAAAGTAATCAATTTTTAGTGGAAATTAGTTATCTCTTGTTCAGCACAAAACAATCTTTAGCACAAAATAGTATGAATTTCGTTTTGATGTGATGTGTTGAGTATAAGAAAACTGAGTTAATTCAATGAAAAAATTATGGGTAATTGATTAGGTGAATTGGAGCGTTTAGGAAGAGAAAGGTGACTAAAAAATAAAGAAAACTTTTTAATGCAGATTAAAAAAGCACCCTCAAAATACTGTTCAAAGACATAACAGTATAGGAAAGGGTGCTTAAGGCTTAAATTAATTGAGAATAAAATTAATCACATTGTACTTTAATGGCTAGCCCGCCTCGGGATGTCTCACGATATTTCGCATTCATGTCTTTCCCAGTTTCATACATAGTTTCAATGACTTTATCGAGAGAAACACGAGGTTCGCTTGTTCTGCGCAGTGCCATACGTGTGGCATTAACCGCTTTAACGGATGCGATGGCATTACGCTCAATACACGGAACTTGAACTTGGCCTGCGACAGGATCACAAGTTAAACCTAAATTGTGTTCCATACCGATTTCTGCAGCAATACACACTTGCTCAGGGCTGCCACCAAATAATTCTGCCAGACCCGCTGCGGCCATAGAACATGCCACACCGACTTCACCTTGACAGCCTACTTCAGCACCTGAAATGGACGCATTCATTTTGTATAATATACCAATAGCGCCTGAAGCTAAGAAATAACGCATATATAGCTCTGGCGTTACAGGTTCAATGCAATGATTATAATAAGCTAATACCGCAGGTACGATGCCGCAGGCACCATTAGTTGGGGCAGTTACGACACGGCCGCCAGCTGCATTTTCCTCATTCACGGCTAAGGCATACATATTGATCAGATCAACCACATTCATCGGGTCATTAGATAACTTGCTTGATGAAGTGACCATTCGATTAAGTGCCGGCGCACGACGGGGAACACGCAATGGGCCTGGTAAAACACCTTCGGTGTTTAAACCACGTTCAATACAGGCCTGCATCGTCTGCCATACATCAGCGAAATAGGCTTCAATCTCTTCTTTAGTGTGAAGATCTAACTCATTTTTCATCATTAAGCTAGAAATAGAGAGGCCTGATTTTTTACAATTGAGTAATAGCTCTTCCGCGGAATTAAACGGATAAGAAACTGGTTTGCTATCAAGAGTAGATTCGCCAAAATGCTCTGCATCGACAATGAAACCACCACCAATGGAATAATAAGTTTTGGTGTAAATTTCTTCATTATCTGCAAAAGCATGAATTGTCATGCCATTTTCATGCAATGGCAGGTTGTCTTGACGAAAATTCATGCCACCTTCATTAGGGAAGTCAACGACCTGAAGACCATTCGCTAATGATAACTTTTCTGTTTCTTCTACATTTTTGATAAAAGTTGGGATGGATTCAATGTCGACAGTGGCAGGTAAATTACCTGCTAGCCCCATAATAATGGCGATATCAGTATGGTGCCCTTTTCCAGTAAGCGATAATGACCCATAAACATCCACAGAAATACGAGTGACGTTAGGTAATAAATTTTTGCTTACTAAATCATCGACAAATTCTTTCCCAGCTTTCATTGGACCAACGGTATGAGAGCTTGAAGGGCCTATGCCCACTTTAAACATGTCGAAAACGCTTATCACGCAGGACTCCTTAAAAAAAATATGAAAATGTAGTGCATTATTTTAAAAGGCGCTACTTTACTGTTATTTAGTAGTGTTAACCAGTAAGTTTAAAGTATTTTTTGAAATAAGGTAGTTGCTGAAGGGTAATTGATTGTAAATAGCACAAAATGTCTGTGATATGGCTAAAAAAGCAACAGGCAGTAGAGGTATATTTTGTCATATATGACGTCATATCTTGTTATCTTAAATAGATTTTACTGCGATACTGGCATCGTATGGTGAAAAGTTGTGTTAAGCGTTAATCCAATTGCAAAGCAAGTTGGTGAATAATAGAGGCGGTTAGTCCCCACACTAAATGGCCATTATACCAATAAAAAAAGATGCGATTATGTCGCCCTGAACGCTTAATATCGACATACTTATGACGCTGTAATGAAAGCGCATCAAATAAGGGAACTTCAAAGATAGCAGCGACTTCACTCGGGTTGGCTTGGTATTGAATGTTATTTGGCACCAAGCCAACGATTGGCGTAACTTCATAGCCACCGTAACTTTGTAAGGGGCTTAATTGGCCCAATACCGTGACTTTTTCCGGGGGGATGGCCACTTCTTCATAAGCTTCACGCAGTGCGGTATTCACAAGCGTACCATCCTCCGGGTCACTTGCCCCTCCTGGAAATGCGACCTGACCTGCATGGGAGCGTAAAAAAGGAGAGCGTTGTGTGAGAAGTAATGTCGGATTGGGTTTATTGATAATGGGCAAAAGAACGGCTGCCGATTTACCCGCCTTAGGTCCAGACTGGCGGGTAGCCGGCAAAGTAAACTGAAAACGATTGATAAAGTTATTCAGTTCAGTCATCGTTATTGAGCGCTCCTAATAAAGGTAAAATCAGGCTTAATTTATCAAAGGTTTCTTGGTACTCTTTGTCTGCTTGGCTATCTGCAACGATACCACCGCCAGCCCAACAATAAACCTGCTTTTTATATGTCAGTAAAGTACGAATAGTAATATTGCTGTCCATATTACCATTGAAACTAATATAGCCGATTGCTCCACAATAGCCATGACGGCGATGGGGCTCTAATTCTTCAATAATCTCCATTGCACGGACTTTAGGTGCGCCGGTTATTGAACCCCCAGGAAAACACGCTCGTAATAAATCAGTTGCACGGTATTGGCTATCTAACTTTGCCGTGACGGTACTAACCAGATGATGTACTGCCGGGAAAGCTTCAACAGCAAATAATTCAGGAACACTGACCGTGCCCGGTTTGGCAACACGACCAATATCATTGCGTAGCAAGTCAACAATCATCAAGTTTTCTGCGCGGTCTTTGACTGAATTAGCCAGTTTTTCAGCTTGTGCAAGGTCATCTTGTTCATTGTCTAAGCGCGGAAGAGTTCCTTTTATTGGGCGGGTTTGAATATCCCCATCTTGCAGAAAGATAAAACGTTCCGGTGAAATACTGATAACCGCATTTTCGGGAAGACGTATAAAAGAAGAGAAGGGAGCTCCATTGCGCTCAAGTAGCGCTAAAAACGCATTCCATTCATCTCCTTTATACCTAGCTTTAAATCTTTGTGCTAAATTAATTTGATAACAATCACCATTACGTAAATATTCATGGATGCGCGCAATATTATGATGATATGTCTCTTCAGACATATTAGATTGCCATGCCGAGGTTAATTGGAATTTGTTTTTACGGCCCTTTTTTTGACTATGTAGCCAAGCTAACCGAGCATCAACATCATCATAACTAATTAATGTAGTTGTTTTATTATGGTGATCAACGATAAGTGCCCACAAGTAGATGCCAACCGCCATGTCTGGAAATTGGAGTTCTGTAGTTGCAATTTCAGGTAATTTTTCAATGCGCCGGCCTAAATCATAGCTCCAAAGGCCAAGGGCACCGCCGTTGAAGGGACATTCGGTCTCTTCCTGGTATTTCGGTTGGTATTTATCAAGCAACCCTTGAAGAAGTTCAAAAGGATCTGATTCAGAAACGATAGGGGCCTGATTTTGCTCTGAGATGGTTGTTTCAAGCTGATAAGTCGTTAGTGTAGCAATAGGGTCAGCAACGATAATATCAAAGCGATTATGTGAGTGTTTTGCATTACCTGAATGCAGTAACATCGCCCATGGCTGGTGTGCCAGTGGAGTAAAATAATTAATGGCTGTGTTTGGGCTATAAGGTAATTGGATTTTTTTGATAACCATTTTTTTTGATAACCATAATGATGAGTCTAAATTTCCGCAAGTGAATCAATACAGATTAACATATATTCTTATCTTAATAGACGAAGAGATGTTAAAATCTTAATCATTGATTTTAGTCTTTTATACATGAGGTTTAAACCATGTTTTCTGGTATGCCAGCACTTAATCACCAAGAACAGCAAGAAGCAGTTGAAAAAATTCATCAATTGATGGCGGAAGGGATGAGTAGTGGTGAGGCTATTGCATTAGTCGCTCAAGAAATTAGAGAAAAGCACCAAGGTAAAGAGCAGATCCATGTTTGTTTTGATGATGAAAATTAATAATTTGTAAACATACTATTAACATCCATACATAAATCTGATAGATTAATATTAGTTAAGTCATTCTATTTATCAATGAAGACTAGATAATAACCAGAAGATAACGGGTATCTGATAGGCTGAAATAAGCCGCTAAACTAATCAAAAGTCTTTACCTATTAATAGGTATCGGAGGATGGTATGGAAGCGAATCAAAAAATTGCTGTGGTTTTAGGTGCTTGTGCGCTGGTTTTTAGCTCTTTTGCGTTAAGCGCAAATAGTGAAGAAGGTAAAGCTGCACCTTTCGTCAGTTGTGGCACGTTAACTGAGCCACAAATTGCAGCACAAGTGAAAAGCGATTTTATGAATAATCGTTTACCTCGCTGGACAGATGAAAAAGCGGCTTTAGGCAAGAAAGCGGTTGCATGGGTCAATGATAGTGAAGTCACTAAAACCGAAACAGGCTACAGGGTACCGTTAGTTGTTCGTGGTGCAAAATCTGATTTACATTATTCAGTCGCGGTAGACTGCCAAAATAATACAGTGACATATAATACGGCGAAATAAATTTTTTAATCTTCAGAATCAAGGGGTAACCATTAAGGTTATCCCTTTTTTGTATCATTTCTTTTGTGTCTTCGTGAGACTAGCGATTTCGTGGTTCATAAGGCATACGTGCAAAGTTTTGCGACAGTTGTCGGTAGTAGACTAATCGCTCCCTGAAATACTCCCTTAAGTGCTCGGGTTGTTCTCGCTCAACAGCTTCAGCAATGATGGCAATGTTATAGCGTTCTTTAAATGCAACACCGGAAGCTAAAAGGTCGACATTGACCTTATCCATTTCATCTTTAGGCAATAAAGCAAGATTATGGCTCATATTTGATCTCTACTGTTAAATTCATACGCCATTATTGTAACTGGATAATGAGAAAAAATCTCAATACCTTAATTGGAATAATGAAAAACAATAGTTAAATTTCTCTATTTATATATTAGTAATTAAGGGAAAAAACAGGGAAAGATAATGAGATTGATTATTATTGTTTTTAACAAAAGTTATTAATTATCAGTAAATTGGATTTTTTTGTTTTAAGATTGTTTTAGGGTTTTAATTGTTTTAATACTGTGCATAATATACTCATGAATAATTAATCGATAAGGCATAAATATGTTAACTACAGATATGGTCAAAAAATTAAACGAACAATTAAACCTTGAATTTTATTCTGCAAATCTTTATTTGCAAATGAGCGCTTGGTGTAGTGACAAAGGCTATGAAGGTGCTGCAGCGTTCTTAAAAGCACACTCACAAGAAGAAATGGAACATATGCAGCGTTTATTTGATTACCTTAGTGACACAGGGGCATTACCCCTGTTAGGGCAAATTGCAGCGCCACCAGTTGATTTCAAATCAATTAGCGATGTATTTCATCAAACTTATGAACATGAGCAATTAATTACTCGTGAAATTAATAAATTGGCTCATTTAGCAATGACAACACAAGATTATTCTACATTTAATTTCTTACAATGGTATGTTGCAGAGCAACACGAAGAAGAGAAATTATTTAAATCAGTACTGGATAAACTGGATATGGTGGGTGAGTCTGGTAAGGCACTATTCTTGTTAGATAAAGATTTGAAAAACATGTCAGCGGCAACACATGTTTAATCTACACGCCAGTAAGTAAATAGAAATATCGTTTTATCTCCATGTAATACATAAAGACCTCTCTAGGCTTATGGGCATGAATCCTGCAATTCAATGTTCATAAGTCTTTTTCTTTTCATTTTGTGTGAAAACTCACAGGATAGGCCGATAAAACCCATTTTTAAGCGGTAAAATGGTTTGTTTTCCGTATAATGATTGGTAATTATTCTAAATTCACCTGCAAATTAAGAGGTTACTATGCCAATTAACCCTATTAAATCTTCATGGCGCAAACTTAGCGCAGTCGCAGTTCTTTTTTTAGGTATGTCGTTCCAACAGGCATTTGCACATGCGCACTTAAAAGACCAACTTCCTGCTGAAGGTACGGCAGTAGAACAAGCCCCTGAGTCTATCTCATTAAGCTTTTCTGAAGGCATTGAAGTTAATTTCACTAAGGTCAGTATTATCGGTCCTGAAAATAAAATAGTGAAAACCGGTAAAGCAACGTTAGACCCAAGTAACGATACAAAAGTGATTGTCCCTGTGGAAGACAAGCTCGCTGCTGGGAAATATGACGTTAATTGGAGCGTCGTTTCTGTCGATGGACACAAAACAAAAGGAACGTATAGCTTTACAGTGAAATAATATGTCACTAGAAGCTTTTTATACCCTTATTCGCTTTATTCATTTTATCGCTGCAATATTGATGTGTGGAATGTCAATATTTGCAGTGGTACTTAGTCGTGAGCCATTTAATTATTTGCTCAGCCGCTATTTGAATAAAGGTATTTTCTTCTGTGCCATCGTTACCGTGTTAACAACTTTTGGTTGGATGCTTGCACAAGCAGGCCTGATGGGAGATGGTTGGCAAGATAGTATCGATTTGGATATATGGCAAGGGGTTTTAGGGACGTCATTCGGTCAAGTATGGCGTTGGGAACTTTTGTCATCTGTATTATTGTTATTGGTTTTATTTGTAAAACCAATCCAATTGCGATTGAAACTCATATTGGTTTTTTCAGTGATCCTACTTGGTTTGCATGCTTTTATTGGGCACGCGGCTATGCATGATGGCTTACTCGGAACCCTCCACCGCATCAATCAATTCATTCATCTTATTAGTTCAGCCTATTGGTTTGGCGGTTTGTGGCCATTTTTAATTTGCATTCAATTTTTACGCAATAAAAAAGAAATGGTCGAAGGGATGGATAAACACATTGTGAATACCATGATGCGTTTTTCGCGTTATGGTCACATCGCTGTTGCACTGGTTATTATTACTGGAGTCATTAGTGCAATAACGCTCTTACCTGGCTGGCCATTAAACTATTCAGGGTCAGAATACCAATCACTACTTTGGTTTAAGATCATTTTAGTGGGGGGAATGCTTCTATTGGCTATTATCAATCGCTATTACATCGTACCGATTATTAAACAAAAAGGGCGGGTCAACACCCTAATTATTAACAGTTGGGTTGAGTTACTGTTAGGGACTATGGCTATCCTTTCGGTGGCGATTTTTGCAAGCTACCAGCCAATCTAGCTAAACTTTTATATTTAATTGATAATAACGCGAAGATATCTTTAATGTTTGATAAGGCACTACCATGAAATTTAAACTCATTATTTGCACACTGTTATTGGCTGGTACCGTAAGTACTGCTTTTTCTGCACCGTTAACATCCGTGAGTAAGAAACAATTTGGAGATGATTGGCCATTTACTCGTGAGGAGGTCATGTTAGAGTGCCGTCATAATGGGGCTTTGGTCGTTATTAACCCTGCGACATTAATGCAATATCCATTAAATGATATTGCAACTGAATTGATGAATAAAAAAGAAATTAAAGCACAGCCTATTGATGTGCTGCTTAAGCCTATCGATAGCACCAAGACAGTTGTGGAAAGAATATTACCTATAAAAGAAGCCGCTGAAAAGTTGTGTGTTAGCAACTAAGCTGATAGCAAAGTAAAACCATTAGAGCATAAAGGAAGTGGTGAATTAATAAATTATCATTGTTATTCAATTAGTTGATTAATTGAAAGGTTTGAATGATTAGGTGAATAGGTTTAACCTATTAAACAAATAGTTCAATATTATAAAATCAAGAAATAAATTGTGTTAATAATATGTAAAAATATTGATAATAAACATGGTAAGAACGTGCATTGAAAGCTAGTATTAGAGTGTACTTTGTTACGTCTCAATGGCAATTTTAGCGCACGGCTCTGCCAGAGCCATTTCCCAAGGCCCGGTAATCGGAATCTACCAGGCCTCTTTTTTGCCTATTATTTTGTTCGTTCTCATTTCATATCAGCTTACTAGTTCCTACTCATTATATGCTTAGTCACTCACCTAAGCATAGTAACAAAACGATTAAGCCAGTTTCATCACCCAATGGTGATTTTCTTTGTCATAACGATCACGATAGAGCAGGACTGGCTTTTCATCTAAAGTTGCAGGGATACTTGTATGCTCGTCCCAGCCATCAAGCTGCATGCAAAAATCGGTATCAGAATCACATGGAATACTCACTGTGTCGCTTTTATGGGAAGCCATAACGGCATCATTAATTTCATAGGAAGATATTTTCAATTTTACAATACACATAACTGCACCTCATTCATTGATTTTAACTATGTATAAACAGCCCAATGAAATTAAGCATAGTATAAATGGAATTAATTTCCAAAATAATTTTTATGACGTATGAGGGGTGAGGGTGCTATATGTGGTTAATATGCACCCTAATAGTGGTTATTTTTTAGGAATAGAAGTTCCCCAGTCCATGTAATCTTTAGGGGGTTCCAACTTCAGGATGAAATGCTGTTCAGGCTTGGCTTTTGGGGCTAAAGGCACTGATGGCGGGGTTGCGAAGGAAATGCCACCGCGTACAAATTGTTTGAAAGTCCCACTCTTGGCGACACCACCAGTTAAACCAAATGAGAAATTAAAACCGGAAGATTGCCAAAATTCTGTATTATTGCGAATGAGATATTGGTATTCCTTGCCAATGCGTGTGGCAACATATACGCGATCGGAAAGCTCTCCCAAATATAGACCTGTAACAACACCGACTTCTAGGCCTCTGAATAAAATAGGCGTGCCAACTTGAACGGAGCCGACATCACTCGCATCAAGGTAAATAGTTAAACCGTCTAGATAACGCGAGTCTGTAATATTTGCAGCTTGTAATTCAAATTGATAACGGCTTTTATTATTACGTCCTGGCTCAGCACTAATGTAGGGTTGTAATATGCTATCTAAATTATTTAAACCCGCAGGGGATAATTCAGGCGTTACAACTGCGAAACGGCTTCCTAACCGGGTAAAAGCACTGACATATTCAGGGTATAGAATGGCTTTTGCTTGTACTTCACGTTTATCAGATGACAATTTTAATGATTCAATTTGGCCAATATTGATGCCCAAATAACGGATAGGCATGCCTTCTGAGAGTTTTGATGCATCAAATGTTGTTAATGTAATGATGCTTCCTATCGCTTTAGCTGAGGTTTCATTTGGATAAAGTGTGTGTTGGCGAGCGGTATTGGCAACACCTCCATCCAGGTTATCAAAGCTAATAGCACCGCTAATGGCTCGGCTCAGCGGTGCCGCTTGAACGGTTAAACCATTACCATTAAGTTGAACTTTTGCACCGCCTTCAGCCCAAAACACACTGTTTTCAGTGAGTAAATGAAGATATTCATTTGAGATATTTACATTGATCGCAAACCCAGCCTTGGTCGGTTTAATGGCAATTATTTTACCGACTGCAAATTGGCGATAAAGAACAACAGAGCCTGCCTGAATGTCTGGTAATGTTGTGGTATTTAGGGTGATAGTTGTGGGTGGTAAAGCCCCTAAAATACCCGCTTTTGCATTATCATCACTACGATATAAAGGAAAATTTTCGGGGAGTTTTTCTTGGCTTTGTCCTGCTATCAGATGAATACCACCATCTAACCACTCTTGGGGAGTAGCTCCTTGGAATTGTAATCCATTAAGACCTAATTGGATATCCACTCGGCTATTAGCAACAAACTTGCTGTCTTCTCGAACAAGATGTTGGAACTCATCATATATCAGGATATTAAAATTTACTTTCTCAGTTGCTAAGTGACGCTGTAACACCTCACCAATTTGAATGCCCTTATAAACAATAGGTTGACCTTTATCGACGCCATAAGTGTCATGTGCCCAAAGTGTTAGCAATAGGGGCTCTTTACCATCTTGTTCTGCGGTTTGGGCTATTTTTTTACTGTCTTGTAGGACAAATTTTTGCCCTTCTTCTGCTTGAGGACTGCTTTGTGGTGAGTCAAAAGCAATGGCGCCATTTATCACAGCAGAAAGGCTTTCCATTTTTACACTTGCTCCAGATTTAAGGTCGAAGCTACCTTGTAACCCAGATACATTCCAAAACTGGCTCTCTTTACGGACCAAGTGAACATAAGGTTTTTTGACAACGGCAGAAATGGAAACCCCTTGGTTATCAGGCAAAATGGTGTAGTCTGAAATATAACCAACAGGGACTTTCCGGTAATAAATAGGCGAGTTTTCATTCAGTGAGCCTAAATCTGGAGCAGTCAGGTGAATAAGTAATTCACCTTTATCGATGTCTAGTTGCGGTGGTGTGTCTTGTGCAACAAAAGAGAACTGTTCTGTTCCTGTGCTTGGTAACATACCAATGTAATTTCCACCAACTAAAGCATCAAGACCAGAAACACCCGCTAACGATGCTTTGGGGGTCACTAACCAAAATTTAGTCCCTGAATTTAAGGCTGTCCGCATATCTTTATTCACACTAGCAGTGACAATGATGGTTTTCATATTTTTGCTGATAGCAACGGATTGTACTAAACCTACTTCAACCCCTTGATACCGGATAGGCGTTCTATTGGCGACGACTCCAGGTGCGGATGTAAACTCAATAGTGATATCCGTTCCTCGTTCAGCCCAATGTTGAAACAAAAGCCAGCCTGCAATGAAAATAGCGACTAGAGGCAATAGCCAGAAAGGCGAAATTTGCCTGCGTTTGCGTAGTATGGCTTCTGATATTTCTTCAGAGGGTTCATTTTGTAGGTTTTGATTTTCCATAAGAATCCCAAATTAAACGGCTATCTAACCACTCAACAGCCAAAATTGTTAAAATAACGGCTGAACCAAAATACAGTGCGGCTGGCCCCATAGTAAAAGACATGAGTTGATCACGGTTAACGAGTGTCATCATCAAGGCGATGACAAATAAATCTAGCATTGACCAACGACCAATCCACGAAACAAACCTAAGTAATTTCATACGTAAAATAGGGTCAGTATTGCTTTTTAAATGGATAGAAAACAGTAGCAATATCATAATAATAATCTTAATAAATGGAACCAGTATACTGGCGATGAAGACAATAACTGCGATTGGCCAGTTACCTGAATCAATTAAAGAGACAACCCCAGAATAAATGGTGTCTTCTAAGCGCTGTCCATTGAGATAAAAAATAGAGATTGGCATTAAATTAGCAGGAAACAATAACACCATGGCAGCAATTAGTGCGGCCCAAGTTTTTTGTAAGCTATAAGGTTCCCGATAATGAAGAGGGCGATGACATCGTTTGCATTTCCCATTCCAATTTGCGGGCCCAGTGTAATGGCAAGCCGTGCAAGTTAGCGAGTTATCTTGTACTTTTTTATTATTGATGGGATAAAATTTTTGCCATAACTCATCTAGGTTTATGTGGATGAGAATTAATAAACTGAGAATAGACATAGTAATAAAAGCCACTAAGCCATGCCCAATGAATACACTTGCGTAATCTTGCATTTTAATGGCGGCAATACCCAATGCTATTAGGTAAACATCTAACATAACCCACTCTTTGATGTGGCTTAACACTAAAAGAATAGGCCGGAGATTCAAATTGATATGCTGACCAATAGATAACAATAAAATTAAAATTGGTAATAATAAGGGGGCTGCAATAGCACAAAAAGCCACTATACTGGCAGTAAATGGATCCCCTTGTTGATTAATTAAGCGTATACCTTCGATGACATTTGCATTAATTTGGCTTCCTAATAAATGAATAGAAATAAGGGGTTGCCAAAAAGCAATGGGAGCAAGCATCAGTAATGTGATAGCCAGTATTGATAAACGGTTGAGTGACCAAGAACGTCCATCATTAAGTTGACTAAAACAGCGAGGGCAAACAACGACTTGTCGTACGTTGGCTCGAGGGGTTAGTAGCTTCTGATTGCAATGATTACAACGTTGAAAAAGCAAATCAGTGTGGTTAATGTAGTTCATATTGACTCATTTTAGGTGGTTACCTAGATGTAATCTAGTGTAAAAAAATTTACCTCAAAGTGACAAATTGGTAACCTTAGGGCTACGCTTACAAACATTCGATTAATTGCTTGATTATTACAAGAAATAATTATGGATAAAAAGAAGTATTATCTTGAACTTTCGGACAATCTCTCTGCATTACTTGCAGGTGAGTATGATTTAATTGCAACTTTAGCAAATACCAGTGCATTATTATATGAATATTTAGAAGGGGTTAACTGGGCTGGTTTTTATCTCAGTAATGGGCAAGAATTAGTTCTGGGTCCTTTCCAAGGTAAAGTTGCGTGTGTTCGAATTCCTTTTGGTAAAGGCGTTTGTGGTACAGCTTTTAGTAATAACCAAGTTCAGCGTATAGAAGATGTTCATGCCTTCCCAGGTCATATTGCCTGTGATGCAGCAAGTAACGCTGAAATTGTGTTCCCTTTGGTAGTTAATGGGCAAATTATCGGGGTTTTAGATATTGATAGCCCAAATATTAGCCAATTCGACCAAGAAGACGAAAAAGGGCTACAACACCTTGTAAACCAGTTGTGCCAACATCTGGCAATGTGTTCTATGCCTAAATATCACTAAATAATGGTCAGTTAAATTAATAGTAACGTGGCAATTGTCAGCAACACGATTATAATGTCGGCTTGTTCATGCCCGTGAGGTTGGCAAAATCGTTGTTATCAGGAAATTTCATGGAAAATCAACCTAAGTTGAATAGTAGTAAAGAAGTTATCGCATTTCTAGCAGAGCGTTTTCCTCGCTGTTTTATCGCTGAAGGCGAAGCACGTCCGTTAAAAGTCGGAATTTTTCAAGATATCGTAGGATGCTTAAAAGAAGAAGATGGTATTAGCAAAACGCAATTGCGTTCTGCGTTACGCATGTATACTTCTAGCTGGCGTTATCTCTACGGTGTTAAAGAGGGCGCTAAACGCGTTGACTTAAATGGTGAAGATTGTGGTGAATTAGATGCGGAACATATTGCTCATGCGCGCCAACAATTAGCCGAGGCTAAAGCTCGAGTTCAAGCACAACGTGCTGAACAAAAAGCACAAAAACGTCCAGCAGCGAAAAAAGCGAGTGAGAAAACCCCTCGTAATCAAGATGCAGCTAAAGAAAAAACGCCTCGTCGCCGTCCGTCAGATAATAAAGAACGCTCGCAAAATACATCTGCTAAAGCCCCTCGTCGTAATACACCTGCGCCAGAGCAAAATCTGAAATCAGTCACTGATATCAATACCCTTCAAATTGGTCAAACTTTGAAAGTGAAAGTCGGTACCAGTGTGATGGACGCCTCTGTGCTGGAAATTGCGAAAGATGGTGTTAGGGTTCAATTGCCAACAGGGCTGGCAATGATTGTACGCGCGCAACATTTAAAGTTCTGATACGGAGGTCAATCAGGTCATGAACAAACTTCTTAAAATTGCATTGGTGGTAAGTCTAGCGACTTTTGGCAGTGCAATAGCTAATACTCAAGCAGTGGCTCCGGTCACTGCGGCTCAGTTACCTGTCTTAAAACAGAGTGCACAGCACGGTACTGTGAGTGAAAGGGTCACCTCTCGGTTTACTCGCTCACATTATCGCCAATTCGATTTAGACAATGCGTTTTCTGGGAAGATATTTGATCGTTATCTCAATATGTTAGATTTCGGTCATAATGTTTTACTTCAATCCGATATTGACCAATACGCCAAAGATAAAGGCAAAGTGGGTCAGTGGCTTGAGGATGGCAAATTAGATACGTTCTATGACCTGTATAACCTGTCTCAGGAAAGACGTTTCGAGCGCTTTAAATATGCATTGGCTCGTTTAGAGCAACCCATCGATTTAAATGCGACTGATTCTATTGAAGTTGACCGTTCAAAATCACCATGGCCTAAAGATAAGCAAGAGCTTGATCGTCTATGGGACCAAAAAGTGCGTTATGATTGGTTGAATTTAAAACTATCAGGTAAAGATGATAAAGAAATCAAAGAGAAACTGACAAAACGCTATAATTTTGCGTTGCGGCGTTTAACGCAAGCGCAAAGTGAAGACGTTTTTCAATTGATAGTTAATTCTTTCGCTCGTGAAATCGATCCACACACAAGTTATCTGTCGCCTCGTAATACTGAACAATTTAATTCAGAAATGAGCTTATCATTAGAAGGAATTGGTGCGGTATTACAGCAAGATGACGAAAATACGGTTATTAACTCATTAGTTGCTGGGGGGCCAGCTGCTAAAAGTAAAGAGCTAAAAGTCGGCGATAAAATTATCGGTGTTGGCCAAACGGGTAAACCTATTGTTGATGTGGTTGGCTGGCGCCTTGATGATGTGGTTGCTTTAATTAAAGGCCCGAAAGGAAGTAAAGTTCGGTTAGAAGTCGTTTCTGATACTAAAGGGGCGAAACCGCATATTGTCACCATAGTTCGGGAGCAGATCCGACTGGAAGACCGAGCGGTCAAACTGACGATTAAACAGCAAGGTAAAGATAAAGTTGCTGTTTTAGATATTCCTGGTTTTTATGTTGGTTTAACCAATGATGTTAAAACTCAATTGCAAAACTTGGCTAAAGATAATGTTTCCGCATTGGTTATTGATTTACGCGGTAATGGTGGTGGAGCATTAACCGAAGCGGTCTCTTTATCAGGTTTGTTTATTCCGAAAGGGCCAATTGTTCAAGTTCGTGATAATAACGGTCAAGTTCGCCAAGATATTGATGATGACGATGTTATTTATTATAAGGGGCCTCTTGTTGTTTTAGTCGACCGCTTTAGTGCATCCGCATCTGAGATTTTTGCTGCAGCAATGCAAGATTATGGCAGAGCGATGATTGTTGGGGAACCGACCTTTGGTAAAGGAACTGTTCAGCAGCACCGTAGTTTGAGCCGTGTTTACGATCAAATGCTAAAACCAGAATGGCCTTCATTAGGTTCTGTCCAATATACCATTCAGAAGTTTTACCGAGTTAATGGTGGTAGCACACAACGTGAAGGTGTAACCCCTGATGTGATAATGCCTACAGGCCAAGACCCAGCTGAAACTGGAGAAAGCTTTGAGGACAATGCATTACCATGGGATAGTATTCCACCGGCAAAATATACACCTGTTGGTAATGTGTCTTCTGATTTATCACCAATAAAAACTCAGCATTTGGCACGTATTAGCAAAGACCCTGAATTCAACTATATTGATGAAGATATTGCTCGCTATAAAGTAAACAAAGAGAGTAAGAATCTTATTTCGCTCAACTATGTAGAGCGCCAAAAAGAAGATTCAGAACTTGAAGCGACAAAATTGAAACGTATAAATGAACGTAATACTCGGGAAGGTAAACCACTATTGAAATCAATTGATGATTTGCCTAAAGATTACGAAGGGCCTGACCCATACCTCGATGAAACGGTGAAAATGGCGATCGACTTAGCTAATCAACATACTAAGCTATTATCAAATAATAAATAATATTCTCTTAGTGTTTAACGGAATTAAGCCAGCGAAAGCTGGCTTAATTTTTTGAGTTTCTTTAACGCTATTTTAATCCGCTTAGAAAATAGAAAATCAAATGTTAATTTATTGTTAGTTTTGGTGTTTTTAGTCAGTAGCTATTAAATTAGTGCAGTTTTATTCTTTATTTATTTTATTTTCCAAAACGACTGACTGAAATTATGATTAATTATAGGTTTCTTTACCTTTACTTAATTTATCCTAAACTTTTGGTATAGCTTTCCTTAACAACGAGACAATACCATGCGTAAATTATTTGTAGGATTAATGGCAGTTAGTGTAATGATGATTGCATCTATAAATACAGCGAATGCAAGAAATTATCCATGTTCTGGAAGTAAAGGGGGAATAGATCGCTGTGAAGATGGTAAATTTATTTGTAATGATGGTTCAACAAGTCGCTCAGAGCAAGTGTGTACCATAGAATTAAAAAATGATATTAACAGCAAAGCGAAAGCGGCTGGTGCTTCGATTGGTGCAGGTGTTGCTAAGCAATCAAGTAAACCATCGGTTTCTGACTCAATAAAGAGCACGAGTGATAAAGCCAGTAAAACAGCCTCTGATAAAGCAAGCAAAGCCAGTGATAAAGCATCAGATACAGCTAAGACAGTAAAAGAAAAAGCTAGCAAAGCGACAGATAAAGAATCAGCAAAAGCGGTGAAAGAAAAAGCTAGCAAAGCGACAGATAAAGAGCCAGCAAAAGCAGTGAAAGAGAAAGCTAGCAAAGCGGCAGATAAAGAGCCAGCAAAAGCGGTGAAAGAGAAAGCTAGCAAAGCGGCGGACAAAGAATCAGCAAAAGCGGTAAAAGAAAAAGCGTCTAAAGCCAAAGATAAAGAAACAGCTAAGACAGTAAAAGAGAAATCAACAAAATCGACTAAAGAGAAAACTAATTAGCGTGAGAACAAAACAACAGACAGCGATAGAACAGAATAGTGCCACTTAATGTGGCATTATTTTTTAATAGAGTGGAAGTAAAAGTAAATATTCATTCATTTGGCAAACAATGTGAGTGATAATATAGATAAATACACTAAATTGTTTTTGGTGATTGACTAACTAGCTTTATCGTTTCAATTACAAATAGCTTTGAATTTAAATGGTTACAAAATGAGCCTTTAAAAACAAATGGTTAAATTCTTACTAAAGAAGTTATCATTTATTTAGAGCATAATGATGAGTTTTGAACGTAGCTATGTAAAGTTATGTTATTTTTTAGGGTTTTCGCGTTAATACACTTGAAAAAGTGTGAAAAAACCTTATTTATAAAGTAAATTCTACGTATATTTGTTTTTACCAAGGAATACATAAAAAATGATGAGAATTGCTTTATTCTTACTCACAAACTTAGCGGTTATGTTTGTGTTTGGGATAATCCTAAGCTTAACTGGGATCAGAGGTAGTAGTGTCCAAGGCCTCATGATCATGGCTGGCCTATTTGGTTTTGGTGGTGCTTTCATATCACTACTGATGTCCAAATGGATGGCTCTAAAATCAGTGGGTGGTGAGGTTATTGAAACTCCACGTAACCAAACAGAACAGTGGTTAGTATCAACTGTTGAGCGTCAAGCAAAACAAGTTGGAATTCAGATGCCACAAGTGGCTATTTATCATGCTCCAGATATTAACGCGTTTGCAACAGGGGCTCGCCGTGATGCTTCGCTTGTTGCAGTAAGTACTGGGCTATTAGAAAATATGAGTCGTGATGAGGCGGAAGCTGTTATCGCTCATGAAATTAGCCACATCGCGAATGGTGACATGGTGACGATGACCTTATTACAAGGTGTGGTGAATACGTTCGTCATCTTTATTTCACGTATTATCGCACAGGTTGCGGCAGGCTTTATGTCCAACAGTGATAACGAAAGTGAAAGTAGTAATGGTAACCCAATGGTCTATTTTGCGGTTTCCATGGTACTTGAAATCGTCTTCGGTATTTTGGCAAGCATCATTACTATGTGGTTCTCTCGTTATCGTGAGTTCCATGCGGACGCAGGTTCTGCAAAATTAGTCGGCCGTGAAAAGATGATAGCTGCATTGCAACGGTTGAAAACGAGCTATGAGCCACAAGAAGAAGGCCGTTTGATGGCGTTTTGCATCAATGGTCGTGGTAAAGCATTCAGTGAATTATTTTTATCACACCCACCATTAGACAAACGTATTGAAGCATTGCGCTCAGGTGAATATTTAAAATAGCCTAAATAATAGTCTAAAGTTAGCTTTAAATAGACAACGATTTTAGTATCTGCCCAGTAATAATTTAATTACTGGGCATTTTTATCTATACAATATGGTAAATATGCTCCCTCAAAATACCCATTCATAGCTAACAAACTCAATTCTAATTCTGACTCTCAATTAATTGTATTAATAACTGTAATCGATAAATCACAAGTGAGCTTACTCACAATCTTCTATTTTAAATGAAGAATTACTGAAAATTTGTTCGCTTTTATTTTACTTTTAATCTTTATTAGATTGATAAGGAATTGTTATGAATTCGATTGTTTTGTTAATTAATATGAATTAATTGGGGGTAGGATGGATTTGATAACTACGTGGTTAAGTGAACTAAATGGAGTGGTTTGGGGAGTACCAATGCTGGTTGGGATCTTAGGCGTTGGTATTTATATGCAAATCCGGCTTGCATTTTTACCGATAAGAAAAATTGGGACAGGTTTTAAGTTATTATTTCAAAAGAATGAATCACGCGGTGAGGGACAAATATCACCTTTTAATGCATTAATGACAGCGTTATCGGCAACGATTGGTACAGGGAATATTGCTGGAGTTGCAACCGCAGTGGTCATGGGAGGGCCGGGAGCGTTATTCTGGATGTGGATGACGGCATTGGTAGGAATGGCAACAAAATACTCTGAGGCGGTGTTAGCTGTCCGTTTTCGTGAAGTCGATAAATATGGCCAATATATTGGTGGCCCAATGTACTACATTAAAAATGGATTAGGCCCTAAATGGATTTGGCTGGGAACACTGTTTGCCTTCTTTGGTGCATGTGCCAGTTTTGGTATCGGCAATACGGTACAAGCGAACTCAGTGGCAGATGTGCTAGAAAGTAACTTTGGTGTGCATAAATGGTTGACCGCAGGGGCTTTAGTTTTATTAGTTGGTGCGGTATTGATTGGTGGGCTGCGACGTATTTCTGATGTTGCAGGAAAACTTGTCCCATTTATGACTGTTGCCTATTTTGGCGCGGGGGTCATTGTGCTTGGTATTTATTTTACTGAGATCCCTGCGGCACTTTCTCTGGTTGTTACCTCGGCTTTTAACCCTGTTGCTGCTCAAGGTGGGTTTGCGGGGGCTGCTGTATGGGCTGCAATACGCTTTGGGGTTGCACGAGGCGTATTTTCCAATGAAGCAGGTTTGGGGAGTGCACCTATCGCCCATGCCGCTGCAAAAACACAAAACCCTATTCGCCAAGGACTCATTGCGATGTTAGGGACATTTATTGACACTATCATTGTGTGCTCTGTCACAGGGTTAACTATCATTATTACTGGTGGTTGGCTGACCAGTGAAACAGGCGCAACATTAACCGCATCATCATTCCAAACGGCAATTCCCGGTGGAAATTATATTGTTGCTATCGCATTAGCCGTGTTTGCATTTACCACTATTCTGGGTTGGAGCTTTTATGGCGAAAAATGTGTGCAATATTTATTTGGGTTGCGAGCAATAAAGCCGTACAGAGTTTTATGGCTGATTGCTTTACCTATCGGCGCAACACAATCACTTGATTTTGTTTGGTTGTTGGCAGATACACTAAATGCCATGATGGCGATCCCTAATTTGATTGCCTTGTTACTTTTAAGCCCTGTTGTTTATCGGTTAACACGTGACCATATAAAAGATGTGAACGCAGACAGCATTGATATGGCAAAACAGTTGTACGACAATAAATCATAATCTATTGATAATAAGCTTCATTTTAATAGTGAAGCTTATTATTTCATCAATATCTCTCCTCTCATTCATCAGGCTTATCGATGGGCAATATATAAATCATCTATTTTTATAGGTAAAATTACGGTATGGCGTTAAATGCGCTATGCTTAGAAGAGAAGTTGTATACCATGCGTATTTTATAAATTAAACAAGGGGATAGAATGGATATTCTGGAGAAAACGTTATTGTTTGGTAATGATTTTTTGACAACGACAAATCCCGCTAGGTTAGTTCCGTTTAAATTTGAGATCTACCGTTCTGAGCAAGGTTTTTACCATCGGATTTATAAGCAAGTTGGTATGTCTGGCGCTAACTTTGGGCAAACGTTTGAAGTGTGGGCTTTTGAAGAACAGAAAAGTTGGGATAAGCAAACTGACGATACAACAGTTGATGAATATATTCAGCATTGCCAAGATATTTATAAACGGAATAATACATAAGTTGTAGAAAAAAAAGCCCCCTTCATAGGGTTCTGAAGGGGGAGCTAAATGAATAAAGAATGGTTTAATTCATGAACAAAGATAGATGATTTTCATGATTAAAACTTAGTTATTTGTGCAGTTTAAACCACTTTATAGCATGTATATCCTTAAAATAGCATTTATCGCTAAATAATCTATTGGCGATACGCTGTTTTTATCTGTTCTAACGTATTTTTATAGGTTTCTGCCTGTTTTTCGTCTTCCATTTGTGCAACTTCACGTTGCATCTTGACCAAAATCTTACCTGCATCAGCTTGGCCGATAGCTTTTAGCATATGCGTTAATAAGTTTTTTAGGCAAGTAACTTCATCTGCTAAGGTATTAACGTTAGGTTCAGTAGGAAAATGGTTTTTCATTAAAGCGGTCCTTTAAGCATAAAAAATAATAGTGAGATTGTAGCATAGAAAGTAATGCGATGTATTTTCAGATAACTGAATGTAATAAATATTCAGATAAATGACTTAAATTTGAACGAATAATGAAACAGAATAGTCGAGAGAATAAAAATAAGCAGACATGATATTGTTCTTGCCAATTAGGCAAAGAGGAGCCTTTATGAGTAATGAAAAAATGTGATACAATTCACATAAAAAGAGTTATTAGCAACCTAGCTTGCTTAGTGACAACTCAATCCTGTATGAAATACCAATATCCTTTCGCAGCAATTTTTACGCACAATTAAACCGTTGTGTATGTTATTTGTGGGAAAGTAAAGGCTAAGAGAAATATGACGCAAGTTTCTAGAAAAACAGCTTGGATCCGTGTAATAGCATTAGCGGTCGCTGCATTTGTTTTTAACACAACAGAGTTTGTGCCTGTAGCATTACTCAGTGATATTGCAAAAAGCTTTGATATGACGGTCGCACATACTGGATTGATGATAACAATCTACGCGTGGGTTGTGGCTTTGATGTCGTTACCTTTAATGCTATTAACCAGTAAAATAGAGCGTCGCAAATTATTAGCTTTTTTATTCGTTATTTTTGTTATTAGCCACATTATTTCAGGGTTTGCGTGGAGTTTTGATATTCTAATAGTAGGGCGTGTTGGCGTTGCTTTATCCCATGCGGTATTTTGGTCAATTACTGCATCTTTAGCTATTCGGGTTGCTCCTGCAGGTAAAAAAGCCCAAGCTCTTGGATTATTAGCAACGGGGACCGCTTTAGCGACAGTATTAGGGCTTCCCCTTGGTCGAGTGGTTGGGCAGTTTTTAGGCTGGCGGGCGACGTTTTTAGGTATTGGTATCATTGCATTGTTTACTATGGTTGTGTTGATCCGCTTTTTACCTCGCTTACCAAGTGAACATTCTGGTTCGTTAAAAAGTGTTCCTATGCTATTCCAACGGCCTGCACTTGTAGGAATGTTTGCATTAACTGTTTTAGCTGTTACCGCACATTTTACAGCTTATAGCTATATTGAACCTTTTGTCCGAGAGGTTGCATTGCAAAGCCAAAATTTTGCTACTTTACTACTACTAATTTTTGGTGGTGCCGGTATTTTCGGAAGCGTAATATTTAGTCGTTACAGCAGCAAGTTTTCATTATCATTTTTACCTGCAGCAATCGCATTTATGACAATTTGTTTATTATTGCTGATGCCATTAGGTAGAGATGTTTGGTCTTTGGTGATGTTATCAGTGTTCTGGGGAATGGCGATGATGTGCATTGGCTTAGGGATGCAAGTTAAGGTGATTGATTTATCTCCTGATGCTACTGACTTGGCAATGTCAATTTTCTCTGGAATTTTTAATATTGGTATTGGCGCTGGTGCGCTGTTAGGTAACCAAGTTATTGTTCATTTGGGGATGACTCAAATTGGTTATATTGGTGGTGCGATCGGTCTGATAGCCTTTGCTTTATGTGTTTATCTATTCAAGCGCTATAGTGAATCTCTTACCGATAGAATAGACATAGCTACAAATCATTAACTCGTCTTAGCACCATGAAGTAGATATAAAAGCTCTGTGTCATTTTCAGGATAGACAGAGCTTTTTTGTTGTATATAGGAAAATAATAAGTTTCATTATTACTAATTCTAATAATAAGGAAAGGCGATGAAGGGTTTGGGTTTTTTGTTGATGTCTATTATTGCAGAAGTCATTGCGACGACAACATTGAAAGCATCTGATGGTTTTAGTCGTTTTTGGCCGTCTTTGATTGTTATTGTTGGCTATGCTGTCTCTTTTTGGGGGCTTTCGCAGGTAGTAAAAACAATGCCATTGGGTATTGCTTATGCAATTTGGTCAGGTTTAGGGATCGTGTTGGTTTCCGTCGCTGCAATTTATATTTACAACCAAAAACTCGATTTACCTGCAATTATTGGTATGCTATTAATTATTATTGGTGTTTTAGTCATCAATTTATTTTCAAAAAGCGGCGGGCACTAAACAGCTGGTGCAAAATGTTCAGGTAGCATGATAGGAGAAGCAGGGAATGAGGCATAGGGTTAATCATTTTTTTCAGCCAATAATAGCAATGTCACTTATTGGCGTTATATCTGTCATGTTATCTGCGTGTGGTAGTTCAAACGTGGATAAATCTGTGGAACATTCTGCGAGTCAGTATGCTCAACAAGTGGTCAATTTAGGCCCCGGTGCACAAGAAGCTTGTATGTCAGCGGGTGGGTTGCCCGCACTCACATTAGAATTAAATGGGTCACAAACTGCAGTATGCCAATTTGCGAATGGTAAACGTTGTGCTGTTGACATTATACAATCTGGCTCTTGTATATAACTCTTCTTTTTATGAAGTTAATTAATTTTCTTTTAATGGAAAGTTAATTAACTTCATGCATTTATTATAACTGAATGTTAAATTAATATTCATCATTTCTTTTTTTAATTATATTCTAATTACTCATTTATAAATCATCTAATTATGAACATCTATTTAAGTTTTTATTTTAATTATTGATATTTAACGGCGAAGTTACTAATATTAAATAATAAAGAAAAATTTAAATAATTATAAAAGCATATATAAAGATATTTCCATTTATTAAAGAGTAATGCCTAATGAAAAAGAAAATTGAAGAGTATGATGGCCCCGCTGCGGGTTGGGGGGCTGTAAAAGCAGTTGCAGAAGCTTTACGCGGCCAAATGAAAGTAGGGCACGATATCATTGCAATGTTTGAAATGAATAAGGTGGATGGCTTTGATTGCCCTGGCTGTGCGTGGCCTGACCCTGTACATACAGCATCATTTGATATTTGTGAAAATGGTGCAAAAGCAATTGCTTGGGAAGCAACATCTAAAAAAACAACCCCAGAATTTTTTTCTAAATATACTGTAACAGAATTACTCGAATGGGATGACTTTCATTTAGAAGATGAAGGGCGTTTAACTCACCCCATGAAATATAATTCACAAACAGACAAATATGAACCTATCGAATGGGAAGAGGCCTTTCAGCAAATAGGTACGCGTTTACAAAGTTATTCAGACCCAAATACCGTTGAATTTTATACCTCCGGTCGTACTTCAAATGAAGCCGCATTCTTATATCAATTACTGGCTCGTGAATATGGAACAAATAATTTTCCAGACTGTTCAAATATGTGCCATGAGCCAACGAGTGTTGGTCTTGCTAACTCTATTGGTGTCGGTAAGGCGACGGTATTATTAGACGATTTTGATAAAGCGGATTTAGTTATTTGTATAGGTCATAACCCGGGGACTAACCACCCGAGGATGTTGAGCTCATTGCGTGAAGTTTCTAAACGCGGCGCAAAGATCATTGCAATAAACCCTTTAAGAGAGCGTGGTCTTGAGCGTTTTACCTATCCGCAAGACGTGTTAGAAATGCTGACGCTAGAATCTACACCTTTAGCGGGGCACTATTATAAAGTTCGTGTTGGTGGAGACACTGCGTTACTTAAAGGGGTTATGAAGTTATTGATTGAAAAGCACCAAGCTGCAGTAGATGCAGGAAAAGAGCCTATTCTCGATACTGAATTCATATCAACTCATACACAGGGTTATGAAACTTTAAAAAACGACTTACTGACAACAAGCTGGAAGGATATTTTAAGGGTTTCTGGTTTGCCACGCGAGTCTATCGAAGAGATTGCAGACCTTTATATTGAAGCAAAAAGTACCATTATTTGTTATGGCATGGGGATCACTCAGCACGAACATGGTACGCAGAATGTTCAGCAATTAGTCAATTTGCTGCTACTTAAGGGTAATATTGGTCGGGAAGGTGCGGGTATCTGCCCATTGCGTGGCCACTCAAATGTGCAAGGTGATAGAACCGTTGGCATTACAGAAAAACCGTCAAAAAGCTTTTTAGACAAAATTGAACAACGATTTGGTTTTAAACCACCAAGCGAATTCGGTCATGCTGCAGTCGCGAGCATGCAAGCCATTTCTGAAGGAAAAGCGAATGCTTTAATTTGCATGGGAGGAAATTTAGCGGTTGCAATGCCTGATAAAGACGCTTGTTTTGCTGGTATGAAAAAGCTTGATTTAGCGGTTCATACTGCGACTAAACTAAATCGCTCCCATTTATTAACAGCTAAGCAAACATTCTTATTACCCGTATTGGGTCGCAGTGAAATAGACAGACAAAGCAGTGGTGTGCAATGTGTTACTGTAGAAGACTCAATGTCGATGGTTCACGCATCAAAAGGTTTACTTAAACCATGTAGCCCTTACCTTAAATCTGAGTGTGCGATAATCGCAGGAATAGCTAAAGCGGCAATACCTCAGAGTAAAGTCGAATGGGATGATTTTATCGGTAACTATGACTTGATCCGTGACGCAATGGAGGCGGTATTACCTGGCTTTGATGATTACAATGCACGTATTAAAATACCGGGAGGATTTCACCTGACAAACGCTGCTTCTGAGCGTCGTTGGTTAACTCAATCAGGTAAAGCTAATTTTGTACCGACAGAAGGCGTTATTGAAGACCCGAATTCAGCAGTAAACAGTGAATTGATTTTGGCAACATTACGCAGCCATGACCAGTATAATACTACAATTTATGGGCTAAATGACCGATACCGTGGTGTGTTTGGGCAACGAGATGTTGTTTTCATCAGTGGTGCAGAAGCCCAAAAACAGAAGTTACAGGCGGGAGATAAAGTGAATCTCATCGCATTAGACCGTGAACAAAAACCGACAAAACGCCGTTTAGATAACCTCACTGTGGTGATCTATGATATGGCAGACCGAAGTGTTGCCACTTATTTCCCTGAAGCCAATAATTTAATTTCATTAGATAATTTCGACCCGCAATGTGGTATTCCTGCGTATAAAAATATCCCTGTGAAATTAGAGAGAGTCATTCAATAGATAGATGTTATTGTTTAGGAACCCCAAATGTTGAATTTAACATTTGGGGTTTTAAAGATTATTTTTTGGCTGGAAAGAATTGGCTGATGATAACAATGATTGCAACTAAGAGATAAGCCGCGAAGATACCAATTAACCATTGTGGCATATCAAGGCCTAAGAATGCCCATTGCCTAACGGCACAGTCACCTGTTGCTTCAAACACTGCAGGGACCCACTCTTGTAATGGTAACCAATCAGGGAAATTAACGAAAAAATCGCAAGAAGCAAATGGAGAAGGATAAAGTTGTAGCATGGTATGTTCCCATGCAAGGTCTAAGCCACGCCAAGCAGAGTAAACCCAAATAAGAATTGCTACCCAGCGTATTACCATATTCCGTGGTGCTATTGCCCCAATTAAGCCAGCAACCATAATGCCAAGTAATGCAACACGTTCATAGACACACATAACACAGGGTTGTAGCTTCATCACATGTTGAAAATATAAGGCCGCACACTCGAGCATAAAGGCAATAAAGGCCATGAGTAGCCAAGCGCCTCTCCCTTGCGAGCAGTAGTTAAAAAATCTGAACATACTTAGTATCCTAATTGAGTAATGCGCACATTTTGCCTCTATCAGCTCGATAAAAAAAGCAATTAAAGTGAAATGATGCAATTTCAGATAAGGCTTTACCTAACATTACAATTAGCCATATTGGTATATGGCTAATTGTTTTAAAGTATAGTTACTGGGCGAATGTAATCAAACCGATACTTTCCATCCAATGAGTGATTGGTACTAGCCAGAGCTCTACCCCTAATAACCCGACAATAGTCATTACGATGGTATATGGAAGAGCCATCCAAACCATACGACCGTAGGATAAACGGATTAGTGGAGATAACGCTGAGGTTAATAAGAATAAGAAAGCAGCTTGCCCATTAGGTGTTGCAACAGAAGGCAGGTTAGTACCTGCATTAATTGCTACGGCTAAGAATTGGTATTGTTCCATTGATACCAAACCTTCATTCGCTGCTTTTAAGGCTTCAGTAATGTAAACAGTCCCTACGAATACGTTATCTGATACGGCAGAGAGTAGGCCATTAAATAGATAGAATAATGATAATTGTGACGACTCAGAGGATTGCAGTACAAACTGAATAAATGGGGTGAATAGTTGTTGGTCAATGATTACGGCTACAATACTAAAGAAGACTGTTAATAATGCGGTAAAGGGTAACGCTTCCTCGAAGGCTTTCCCCAACGCATGTTCTTCTGTGATACCACAAAATGCGGTCGTTAGCACGATAACAGAAAGACCAATAAGGCCAACTTCCGCTAAATGGAAAGCAAGAGCAACGATTAGCCACACGCCAATTAAGCCCTGAACGACTAACTGTGCAAGATCTCTTTTGGTACGTTTAGCCGTCAGTTTTTTATCGTGTTCAGTCAAAATTTGACGTACAGAGTCAGGAAGCTCAGCACCGTAACCAAATAGCTTGAACTTTTCAACAACAAAACAGACAACCAAGCCACAAATAAAAACAGGTATGGTCACAGGAGCCATACGAATATAAAAAGTAATGAAGTCCCAATTAACATGCTTTGCAATGATAAGGTTTTGTGGTTCACCAACCATGGTCATGACACCACCAAGCGCGGTACCAATACCGGCATGCATCATTAAGCTACGTAAAAATGCCCTAAATTGCTCAAGGGTTTGCTTTTGTTCCGCACTATTAATGAAACCATCATTTTGTAGGTCAGTGTTGCTGGGCTGGTTAGAGGCATATTGGTGATAGATAGAATAAAAGCCAATTGAGACGCTAATGACGACGGCAATAACGGTTAATGCGTCTAAAAATGCGGATAAAAATGCACTTGCCATACAAAAAGCAAGGGAAAGAATGCGTTTAGAGCGCACGTTTATCAACAGTTTGGTGAAAACAAATAACAGTAATTGCTTCATGAAGTAGATACCAGCTACCATAAAAATCAGTAACAGGATGACTTCAAGGTTATTGCTAATTTCATGTGAAATTTGGGCAGGGGTGGTCATACCAATAATAACGGCTTCTATGGCTAAAAGACCACCTGGCTGCAATGGGTAACATTTAAGGGCCATTGCTAATGTGAATATGAATTCAACAACTAATAGCCAGCCTGCAACGAAGGGGCTGATGAAGTAAAAGATAATAGGGTTAATTATTAAAAATACAATAATTGCTAATTTGTACCAATCAGGTGAATTTCCCAGGAAATTTTTCAAAAAAGCAGTTTTTAAACTAAAATCCATTATGATTCGTTATCCTCTTTTATGCGGATGTCGTGTATTGTGCTATACATACTACTCTTATCTTTTGCGGATTTTAAGCTTATTTGCTAATTGAGAGCTTATGAATTATATGGAAATTCTATGATTTGCCTCACTCTTTATTTTTAGTCTAACTATATCAGACGATGACAATCTGGTATGATTTGCCCAATATCCGTCTAAATGTTTGGAATAATAAAAATATGGTTATTAAAGCTCAAAGTCCGGCTGGTTTCGCGGAAGAGTATATTATTGAGAGCATATGGAACAACCGCTTTCCACCAGGTTCAATTTTACCCGCAGAGCGTGAGCTTTCGGAATTAATTGGTGTGACACGAACAACCTTACGTGAAGTGTTACAACGTTTGGCTCGTGACGGCTGGCTAACCATTCAGCATGGTAAACCAACTAAAGTGAATAACTATTGGGAAACGTCTGGCCTAAATATATTGGAGACATTGGCTAGGTTAGATCACGATAGAGTGCCACAGTTAATTGATAATTTATTGGCAGTACGTACTAATATCGCTGCCATTTTTATCCGTACGGCCTTTCGAAATAACCCTGAGAAATCAATAGAGGTGTTAGCTGGGCGGGAAAAAGTGGAAGATAATTCAGATGCATTCAGTGATTTGGATTATAACATTTTCCGTGGGCTTGCATTTGCATCCGGCAACCCAATTTATGGCTTGATTATTAACGGTTTAAGAGGTTTGTATACCCGTGTAGGCCGCTATTATTTTTCGAACCCTGAAGCAAGACGCTTAGCGTTAAACTTCTATCAGCAATTAAGCCATCTTTGTCGTGAGCAAGCCTATGACCGTATTATGGATTGTGTGCGTAATTACGGAAAAGAAAGTGGGATAATCTGGCATAGTATGCAAAGCAATATGCCTTCAGATTTAGCTCAAAGCCGCTAGTTAACAGACAATTAAATACTCAAGACCAGCATGCTGTATTGTATCGGTATGCTGGTTTTTTATCGTTAATGATTGACAGTTTTTAGTCACATAGCCACCGAATACGAAAATGAAGCGGAAAAACCAATTTTTATTGGTTTTTTGAAATTTAATACTGACAAAACCCCTCGAATTGGTTTAATAAAATAAACATATTTTATTGGGCGCATCACTTGAATCGATAGAAAACTCTGAATTAACAAAATAGATAAATTGCCATTATTTTATCCAATTGAATTATAATAATTTAAATTCATGCTGAAATTTTAGTCTAGTATTTAATATCGCCATGTAAAGTAAATGTGATGAAATTTAAATTTTTTAACTTTATTGTTAAAAGTGTTAATCCACCACATTGGCAAATAATTTCTAGAATATTATCCTAAAATAAATGATGCATATTTTTATTTTGCGGGGAAGCTATGAAAATTCTAGTGTTAGGTGCGGGAGTGATCGGTGTAACAACAGCATGGTATTTAGCACAAGAAGGGCACGAAGTGCTGGTGGTGGATAGACAACATGATGTAGCAGAGGAAACAAGCGCAGCAAATGCAGGGCAAGTATCCCCTGGCTATGCAACCCCATGGGGGGCTCCTGGTATCCCCCTTAAAGCCGTGAAATGGATGTTTGAAAAACATGCGCCCTTGGCAATACGTCCAGATGGTACGTTATTTCAACTGCGTTGGATGTGGCAGATGCTAAAAAACTGCGATATCCAACATTATGCGATGAATAAAAGCCGTATGGTGCGCATTGCAGAATACAGCCGTGATTGTATTCGCCAATTAAGAGCGGATACAGGTATCGAATATGAAGCTCGCCAAGGTGGTACTTTACAGCTTTTTCGTACTACTGAGCAGTTTGATAATGCAGCGAATGATATTGCGGTCTTACGGCAAGAAGGTGTTCCATACGAATTATTGACGTCTAATGAATTAGTTAAAGCGGAACCTGCGTTAGAGTTTGTCAAGCACAAGCTTACAGGGGGGTTGCGATTACCCAATGATGAAACAGGGGATTGCCAGCAGTTCACCAAAAAGCTGGCTAAAATGGCGCAAAATGCGGGAGTCCAATTCAAATTTGGTAGCCGGATTGAACGGATTTTAACCGAAGGTAACAAAGTTAGCGGCGTTAAAATAGATGGTGAAATTTTGCAAGCGGACCGATATGTAGTAGCGATGGGCTCTTATTCCACCTCAATGCTACAACGTCTGGTTCAAATTCCGGTTTACCCACTCAAAGGCTATTCATTGACGATGCCAATTATTGATGAACAGCGTGCCCCAATGTCTACTATCTTGGATGAAACATACAAAATTGCAGTAACGCGGTTTGATCAGCGCATTCGAGTTGGTGGAATGGCTGAAGTTGTTGGTTTTAATTTGAATATCCTGAAAAAACGCTGCGAAACATTGAAAATGGTGGTACAAGATTTGTATCAAGGCGGTGGTGATATTGCACAAGCACAATTTTGGACGGGCCTGCGTCCAATGACACCGGATGGTACCCCAATAGTTGGGCCGACAGCATACGGTAATTTATATTTAAATACAGGGCATGGGACGCTGGGCTGGACAATGGCTTGTGGTGCAGGAAAACTGCTAGCAGATTTAATCTCAGGGAACACACCAGAGATAGCGTCTGATGATTTATCGGTATTTAGGTACCTTGATGGCTTTAATACCAAACTGGTTACTCATGGTGATTTAACTCCAGCACGTTAAGCGTTTGATGTTTTGGCATCATTGTAATTTTAGAATTAATTAAATGTACTAAGGAATTAAAATGCCGCGCCCTATAAGTGCTGTTATTCATCTACAAAATTTACAACATAATTTGGCTATTGTACGGCAACATGTTGGAAAATCGAAAATTTGGTCAGTCATGAAAGCAGACGGTTATGGTCACGGTATCAAGCAGATTTGGCCGGCATTAAAAGAAACGGATGGTTTTGGGGTATTGGATTTTGATGAAGCCATTTTATTGCGAAAAGAAGGGTGGAAAGGGCCAATTCTATTGTTAGAAGGTTTCTTCCAGCCACAAGACTTACAATTGATTGACCAGTATAATTTAACAACCAGCGTTCATAGTGAGTGGCAATTGTTTGCTATTGAAAATGCACAATTATCATCACCTATTTCAGTCTATATAAAACTAAATAGCGGCATGAATCGATTAGGTTTTTCACCGAGCGAATACGAAAGTGTGGTACAACGGTTATCTAAAATGCCGAATGTACGCAGTTTAACGTTAATGAGTCACTTTGCTAATTCAGATACCAAAACGGGCGTTACTGAACCTTTTCAACAGATCCAGCAATTTGAACACTTATCTTTAGAAACCTGTATCGCAAATTCAGGGGCAACACTGTGGCATAAACACACACAATATGATTGGATTCGTACAGGTATTTTGTTGTATGGCGCTTCTCCAAGTGGAAAATCTACTGATATATCTGGGTTGAACTTGAAGGCGGCGATGACCTTACAGTCAGAAGTGATCGCTATCCATGAAATTCCAGCAGGTCAATCAATTGGTTATGGTAGCCGGTTTACATCGACTAAACCTATGCGTATTGCGACAGTAGCGTGTGGTTATGCAGATGGCTACCCTAGACATGCTGCCAATGGAACGCCTGTATGGTGCAAAGAAAAGCGTTGTGCGCTACTGGGGGCTGTTTCAATGGATATGCTGACAATTGATATCAGTGACTGTGGCGATGTTAAGCTTGGTGAGCGAGTGGAGTTATGGGGGCAAAACTTACCGGTTGATGAGGTTGCACAAGCTGCGGGGACAATTGGTTATGAGCTACTTTGTGCGCTAGCAAAAAGAGTTCCTGTTTCTTATGAAAATAAAGTAGAATAAATATTAATCAATAACGCTAAAAACAGTTAAAATTTAGCTTTAAATGTGATTTCGATTAAGCATATTGGGATTATAGCTATATTGTTATAACATATAGCTGTGATCTATTTCTCATTATTTTTAGGTTGAATATATGTCAAAAGCAATTAAATTAACGACACTTGCGGTGGCTTTGAGTGTGTTATCTGGGGCCGTCTTTGCAGGAACTTGGTCAGTTGGTGGTTCAGTATTAGCTCAGTCAACACCTTATAAAGGGATTAAGAGCCGTGACTATGTCACGCCAGTGCCTATTGTTAATTATGATAGTGAGAATTTCTATTTTCATACATTAGCAGCTGGTTATTATTTATGGAATGATACACAAGACCAGTTATCATTGGATGCTTATTATTACCCACAATTTTTTAAACCTAAAGACAATGATGATAAAGCAATGCGTGAATTAGACCGTCGCCGTGATACGGTGATGACTGGTCTGACTTATCGTCATAAAGCTGATTGGGGTACACTAAGAACGAATATTTCTGGTGATATCTTAGGTATCAGTAATGGTATTCGTGGTGAGTTTGCCTACCTGTATGGTTTTGAAGGTGATAAATGGTCAATCACTCCAGGCCTTGGTATTAAATGGGATAGTAAGAACCAAAACCGTTATGAATATGGCGTGTCTTCAAAAGAATCACGTAATAGCGGTTTAAAACGTTATAACCCAGGTTCAAGTTGGACACCATACATTGAAGTGACAGGAAATTACCGCTTTGATGAAAATTGGACTGTATTCGCAATGGGCCGTGTTGACCGCCTACCAAGTGAAGTGAAAGATAGCCCAATGGTAAATAAAGATGTTTCCGCCATTATGTGGACAGGTGTCACTTACACATTCTAAGTTTGTGATAGAAAATTAAATTAATTAGCCCCTGATATTCTTACAATTATCAGGGGCTAATTTTATCTATCTAGTTATCTACCTAGAAAATTTATATTCTTAGAATGAATAATTAATCTTGCGGCTTATTATCGCGACTGACCATCACTAAAGAAAGACGAGCAGGGTGTTGTGCTTCACTTTTCATCGGGACGTTGATCCTTGCAGTTTCTACACAAACCATTTGTTTGTACCCATTATTTGGCATGTCATCCATGCTACATGATAATTCTGCCCAAGGGTTCCAACAGACAACATCACTATTATGGTAATGGTGAATTTCTATTGTACGTGCCCAGCCATCATCACGTAATAAGCTGTATTCTTCCGGTTCTGAATAAATACGATCGGTGTGCTTATTAAATTTGAGTGGTTCATTCACATAAGCTTCTTTATCTGCGACTTTATCGAAGTAGTGGCCGCCTAACCCATAGACGGTGGCTTTTTGAATATCACTGATATTGAAATAACTATGCAGCGCGGCAGTAGTTTCGAAATCCCCATAACTTTCTAGTTCAAGTTCACATGTTTCCCCAAGTTTCATACGTAAGATCAGGGTGAACTCATGGGGCCATAATTTACGGGTATAGTCGGTATCCGTTAACGTGAAGGTTAAAATAACACCATCTTCATGTTCATTATGTGCGGTGAATTGCCAAGGTAAAATTCGTGCAAAACCATGACTAGGACTGGCAACAGGACCGAACCAAGGCCAACAAATAGGAATACCACCGCGAATAGCAACGCCTTCTTTAAAGGCACTTTCTGAACTTAGCCATAAGCAAGGTTTTTGCCCCGCGGGTTGCCAATCAATAAGTTGAGCGCCTTGTAAACTGACAGCACCACGTACTTTGGGATGTGAAATAACAATAAGTGGGAGCTCATCGAGTTGGCGTTGAGTAATGTAAGCAGAGACTTGTTTAATGACTGGTAGTGCAAAAAGTTTGTCGTGCATGGTATTAGGCCTGTGTTCATTCACTTAAATTATTTAGAAGTTCCTGTGTGGCATACTTAAAGCCGCAGTGAATCGTATTCGTTCTAAAATAAGTCATGTTTATAGCGTATCCAATAGATGATCAACCATAAGCGATATTGCAGAAAATATGAAGTGTTAATTTGTTATTGGATACGATACAAAAGAGCCGCCAAATTGGCGGCTCAGTTAGACAGATTACATTACAGCTCTTATTTAGAGATGTGAGCGATCAGGTCTAAAACTTTGTTAGAGTAACCCGTTTCGTTGTCATACCAAGAAACTAATTTAACAAAGTTGTCGTTCAGTGCGATACCTGCTTTAGCATCAAATACTGAAGTCAGTTTTTCACCGTTGAAGTCAGTTGATACAACGTCATCTTCAGTGTAACCCAGAACGCCTTTCAGTTCGCCTGCAGCTGCTTCTTTGATAGCATCACAGATTTGAGCATAAGTTGCTGGTTTTTCTAAACGAACAGTTAAATCAACAACTGATACGTTAGGAGTAGGTACACGGAAAGACATACCAGTCAGTTTACCGTTCAGCTCAGGGATAACTTTACCTACAGCTTTAGCAGCACCGGTTGATGAAGGGATGATGTTTTGAGCAGCACCACGACCACCACGCCAGTCTTTGTGTGAAGGACCATCAACAGTTTTTTGTGTTGCAGTTGTTGCGTGAACTGTTGTCATCAGACCTTCAACGATACCGAACTTGTCATTGATAACTTTAGCCAGTGGAGCTAAGCAGTTAGTTGTACAAGATGCGTTAGAAACGATTTCTTGACCTGCGTAAGCTTTGTGGTTAACGCCCATAACGAACATAGGAGTATCATCTTTAGAAGGGCCAGTCAGAACAACTTTCTTAGCGCCAGCTTGGATGTGTTTACGTGCAGTTTCATCAGTTAAGAAGATACCTGTTGCTTCAGCAACGACGTCAACACCGACTTCGTTCCATTTCAGGTTTGCAGGATCTTTTTCTGCTGTTACACGGATTTTTTTGCCGTTTACAACTAGGTGACCATCTTTAACTTCAACAGTACCGTTGAAACGACCATGAGTTGAGTCGTATTTCAGCATGTATGCCATGTATTCTGCATCGAGCAGGTCGTTGATAGCAACGATTTCGATGTCAGAACGCTCTTGTGCAGCACGGAAAACGATACGGCCAATACGACCAAAACCATTAATACCTACTTTGATAGTCATAGTATTTCCACCAGCTATT
This sequence comes from Providencia sp. PROV048, assembly GCF_033688165.1. Classification (NCBI taxonomy): domain Bacteria; kingdom Pseudomonadati; phylum Pseudomonadota; class Gammaproteobacteria; order Enterobacterales; family Morganellaceae; genus Providencia; species Providencia sp. PROV048. Next base: position 2,083,454 of record NZ_CP096360.1, read on the forward strand.
TATTCGTGAATTAAGTTGTAGTTAAAGTTACCAAAACCTTGCCAGCCGTCAAGCGGAATCGTGTCAATTATTGAAAAAAATCAATTCTGATACTACCAACTGCTTATTTGTCAGCCACTTCAGCGGCAAATACAGCCGCACGTATTATCGGGATTGTACGGCATAATGAAACCATCTATCAGTGATATATGTGATACGGTTCACAAATCAAAACGGAAAGTAAGACGCTTCTTAGTTTAGAATAGTTTTACAGAAAATGTTGTTAATTTTTTGTTGATTGAAATTGATGTATGATAACCATCAACCACTTTAGTTATTTAAATATTTAGGTATGACATGTCAAGTAAAGATAAACAACCTATTGATATTTCAGAATTAAATGAGATGCAGCGTTACGTTACACAGCAAGCAGGTACCGAGCCGCCATTTAGTGGCCAATTATTGCATAACCGTAAAGACGGTGTGTACGAGTGCTTATGCTGTGGTTCACCTTTATTTATGTCTGAGACCAAATTTGATGCAGGTTGTGGGTGGCCAAGTTTTTACCAACCCGTCAATGAAGAGGCAATCAAATACATTGAGGATTTCTCTCATGGGATGCACCGTATTGAAGTTCGCTGTCAACACTGTAATGCGCATTTAGGGCATGTGTTTCCAGATGGTCCTCAGCCTACTGGTCAACGTTACTGCATTAATTCAGCATCATTAAGCTTTATTGATGACGATAGCGGTGAAAAGACGCGTGGATAAAGAGCTGAAGTATGCTGAAGCCATTTTTTTAGAATGACAAAAACGATTCAGCTATTGGCTGAAATCAAGAACAATAAATAATGAGTGAATTGCGTATTTGAAGGAGCCTTATCGTGAGCGTTGAAGTCAGTCCTGAGCAACTTGAACAATTATTAGCAGTGATGACCCCTGAAATTTATGAACGCCTTGTGACCGCTGTTGAGCTCGGTAAATGGCCAGATGGTGTGATGTTAACGCCAGAACAAAAAGAACATAGCTTACAAATGGTATTATTGTGGCAGTCACGGCATAACCATGACCCTGAGCATATGACGGTAGGGACTAATGGTGAAATTACGATGAAGAGCAAGCAAGAGCTAAAAACGTTGTTTCAAGGTGAGATGTTAGCAACATTAAAACCGCAAAATAATGATGAATAACGGTTGCTCTAGAGAATAGCTTGTTGATTCAATATGATGCTGCATAGTGACAGTGTCACTAAAACAAGTTTTCTCAATTACTAGATTTTCAATTATTACATGAGAAAACTTGTCCATAAAACATGTCCTAATGCAGGTCGGTTAATGTAATTAACCTTGCACCTTGATTTTGCATTTCGACTAAAGATTCTTGGCTGTCATTGGCCCCGAGATTGACGCCTCTACACCCATCGACTAAAACATCTACGGTATAACCTAATTTTAACGCATCTAACACGGTAAATTTGACACAGTAATCCGTCGCAATTCCCATAATAATTAAATGCGAAATATGGTGTTCTTGTAGCCACGCATGTAGGCGCGTTTGACTAATTTTATCATTATCAAAAAAGGCACTATAGCTATCAACCTGGGGGCTTTCCCCTTTGGTAAAAATTGCACTAATAAGCGATTGGTTTAAATTTTTGTGTAATTCAGCGCCATGTTCACCTTGTACGCAATGAATAGGCCACCAAACTTGTGTAATACCATTTAGCTCACCGACTTCTCCAATTTGAGTATTTGAATTGGCCGCGAAACTAAGGTGTGTCGCAGGGTGCCAATCTTGGCTTGCAATGATGTCTATCTGTTTTTGTTGGCAAATATCCATCGCTTTATTAGCAACATCAATAACATGTTCGCTTTCATTTACTGCTAATGTGCCACCCGTGCAGAAATCGTTTTGTAAATCGACTAACAGTAATGCTGCTTTCATTATGTCCTCAGTATGTTATCTGTTATTCATCAGCATAGCTCAACTCGCCGCGTAAATTATTCTGCATTAACTCACGGATTAACGCAGGGGTATAATTTTGACTCAGTAAGTAGTGCAATTTACTTAAGGCGGCTTCAAAAGTCATGTCATATCCACTTATCACACCCGCTTCTGCAAGTGCGTGTCCTGTGGCGTAGCCTTCCATATTAACACGGCCAGAAATACATTGTGTCAGGTTCACCACAATAATCCCTCGGTTCGTTGCTTCACGGAGTATGCGCAGTAATTCAGGCTGCTGAGGGGCATTACCGACACCGTAAGAGCGCAATATCAGCGCTTTAACGGGTTGTTGGAGAATGTTGCGTACAATTTCAATTGATAGCCCTGGATAAAGAGTCACAACGCCGATAGGTTGAGGTGTAATTCGGTGACTTTTAAATTCACCTATACCAATAGGCGCAGGGCACGTATTAAATGAGCGAATATGAATGCCAGCTTCCATTAATGGAGAACAGTTAGGTGAACTGAAAGCATCAAAGCCATCTGCATGGGCCTTAACAGTGCGGTTACCGCGATATAATTTATTATTGAAAAATAATCCCACTTCATTAATGGGGTAGTTTGCTGCTAAATATAATGCATTTAGTAGATTAGTTTGCCCATCAGAACGTAATGCTTCTAAAGGGATTTGTGACCCTGTCACTATTACGGGTTTTTTCAAGTTTTCAAACATGAAAGATAACGCTGAGGCGGTGAAAGCCATCGTGTCAGTGCCATGTAATATGACAAACCCATCATAAAGTGGATAGTTCTCACGTATATCATCAGCGATAAGTTGCCAGTCTTCAGGGGTGATATCAGATGAATCAATTAAAGGCTGATGTTCACGGATCGTAAACTCAGGCATTTCAGGGCGGTGAAACTCGGGCATCTGAGCTAACTGAGCTTGCAAATGACCGGAAACAGGAATATATCCCTGTGGTGAATGGCGCATGCCAATTGTTCCACCAGTGTAAACAACATAAATTGATTTCTTCTGCATCTTATTACCTAATTTATCCAACTTATCGAAGGAGAGTGATTATCAGGATTTTGACGTATTTGTTAGCGTATTACTATCGTTAACTTGCGAATAGTTAGATTGATATGAGGTTATTGATGGGTTTGTGAGAGAAATCCCCTTCATTGAATCTGAAGGGGATTTAGCGATTAGTTAATTTCCGCGCAATTTAAACAAAAAGCATAGCGGTTTTGTGGGTCATTCATTTTTAAGAAAAATTGCGCTTGTTGGCGGATATCCGTCGCGACTGCAGGTGGTAAAAACACGTGTAGCACATCCGGCATGGCGGCTTGAACGTTTGTCGTTAATTCAAGTAACAATTGATCCATAAAGGTCAACTCAGGCTTCATCCAATCTAACTTAACGTCAGTGAGTTTAGCGAGCTCAGCAGCTTTATCTACGGCATTATCAAAATCACCTAGTTGGTCTACAAGACCATTTTTAAGCGCGTCTTGCCCAATCCATACACGGCCTTGAGCGATTTGGTCTATCTCTGCCGGTGTTTTATGGCGAGATTTAGCCACTAAGCCAATAAATGTCTCATAGCCATTCTCAATGGTAATTTGCATCATGTCAGCAAATTGTGGGCTGATCCCTTTAGTCAAAGAAATATCGGCTAATGGCGACGTTGATACGCCATCAGTATATACCCCTATAGAATCTAAAGATTTTTCAAAGGTATTAATTACGCCAAATATACCAATCGAACCAGTCAGCGTGTTTGGACTGGCAATGATATAGTCCGCTGGAGTTGAGACCCAATACCCCCCAGATGCAGCCATTCCCCCCATAGATACAACAACAGGTTTACCTGCAGCATGAGCAGAAGCCAGTTCACTGCGGATCAAATCAGAAGCGCTTACGCTACCACCTGGGCTGTTAACGCGCAAAACTATCGCTTTAATATTATCATCAAGGCGAGCGTCACGAATTTGTGCTGCGATGGTATCGCCTCCTGCAATCCCAGCCGTTTGTGGGCCATCCATGATAGCACCTTGAACGACAATCACGGCGATATTGCCACTTTGATTAGCATTGGTATCTGCTATTTTAGTGGAATAATCATAGATACTAATATTATTGAATTGTTTATCTTCTTTATTCCAGCCAAAGTGTTTACTGAGTAAATCTTCAACTTGTTCGTTAGTATAAAGTTTATCAACCAATTTTTGTTTTAACGCGTATTGTGCGCTATCGCCTTTGACTGAGCGTAATTTCTCTAAAATAGCATCAGCCCCAGGAAAAATTTGTGTGCTGGTCGTATTGCGGTTTTTGGCGATTTCTGTGAGGTAATTGTTCCAAAGGGCATCCAGCCACTGTTTATTGGCTAAACGTGCTTCAGGGGACATCTCATCACGCATTAATGGCTCAACCGCTGATTTATAGGTACCAACACGGAAAATATGGCTACTAACTTTAAGTTTTTCTAACAGTGACTTGTAGTAGAGTCCATTCGTTGCAAAGCCATATACCCCAACCGCACCTTGCGGTGTGAGGTAAATTTCATCAGCGTAACTGGCGAGGTAGTATTGCGACTGATTATAACTGTTACCAATGGCGTAAACCTGTTTCCCTGAACTTTTAAATTCATTGATTGCTTTACCGATATAAGCTAGAGAGGGCTGATCGGCTCCAGCTAAATCATCTAGGCGTAATACCATCCCTGTAATGCGATCATCATTTGCAGCGGTGCGAATGGTATCAACGATGTCGAATAGTGAATTTTCTTGCATTCGGCTGTTTGAGGTACCAAGTAATTCACGGCTCATACGACCAAATGGGTCTGGAGTAGAGACTTGGTCTACGATAACCCCCTGTAAATCCATATACAAAGCACCAAAATAATTTTTTTCGGGTTGAGTCTCTGTCTGATAAAGAGCAATCGACCCAATAACAACAAAAAATAATACTAAGAAAATGGCGTTGAAAACGAATTCCCTAATAAAGTTCAGTGCTCGCCAGCTAATTCTAAAAATGGTAGCGATGATGTCCCATAGTTGACGCATGTTTTCTCCTATCCTGCATATTCTGCACCACAAGGGTGTTGGCTTCATTTGTTTGCCGTTGACTTATGGCACAAACTATTTTTGGATATTACATAAATAGTTCTTTCTACAGTTGGGTTACTTCTGCCTGTAGCACGAATTAACAACAATATACTCAAAAGCAAATCTGTTACCCGATCACCACATCGAACACTTGATATCTTAGTTGTATCAATACAATTAGTTGCAATAGCGGGCTATTTTTATGCATAACAAAATTATGATACGCAAGGTACAATGCTTCAATGATATTTTTCACATGTGACAAATGATACAATTCAATGAATTTATAACGTAATTTTACCTAACGAATAACTGTTATTGTTGTATTAGTGTAAGCGATTTTCCTTTAAGCTTAAACAATAGATAGCGTGGGTATAATTATCTAATTGAATGATTATCATATCAGTTTACTCTTAAACGGAGACAAATATGGATGCTTTGACCCTTTTGTTGAACCGCCGTTCAGCTTCAAGACTTACAACACCAGCACCGCAAGGCGAAGAACTCGACAATATACTTGCTGCGGGGATGAGAGCACCTGATCACGGTGCTTTGAAGCCGTGGCATTTTGTTGTTATGCAAAATGAGGGGATTAAACGCTTCAGTGAGCTATTGGAAAAAGCAGCAATTGAAGGGCAATTAGGCGCAGAGGTACAAGAAAAAGCTCGTAATGCCCCTTTTCGTGCCCCATTAATTATTACTGTGATCGCTAAATTAAAAGATCATCCGAAAATACCACAATGGGAACAATTAGTTGCTGCGAGCTGTACGGTTCAAGCAATGCAGATGGCAGCAGTAGCTCAAGGTTTTGGCGGTATATGGCGCTCAGGTTCATGGACAGAAGATGCTGTGGTTCGTGCCGGATTAGGTTGTGGAGATAACGACCGCATTGTTGGGTTCCTTTATTTAGGAACTCCAGAGCTTAAAGCGCCAGTAAAAGTACAAGCTCCTGATATGACAGGCTATGTATCTCACTTCTAAAGAGAATAATAATGACTGAAAAAATTAGATTAACTCAATATAGTCATGGTGCTGGTTGCGGTTGTAAAATTGCACCGAAAGTATTAGAGCAAATTCTACACACAGAGCAAGCAAAATTTCATGATCCACATTTGTTAGTTGGTAATGAAACTAAAGATGATGCGGCCGTTTATGATTTAGGTAATGGAATAGGCATCATCAGCACAACAGACTTTTTCATGCCGATCGTTGACTCCCCATTTGAATTTGGTCGGATTGCAGCAACCAACGCGATTAGCGATATTTTTGCAATGGGTGGTAAGCCAATTATGGCCATTGCTATTTTAGGCTGGCCAATTGCGAAGTTACCACCGGAAGTGGCTCGTGAGGTGATTGAAGGTGGACGTGCAGCTTGTGCTGATGCGGGTATCTCGTTAGCTGGTGGCCATTCTATTGATGCACCTGAGCCTATTTTTGGTTTGGCAGTTACGGGTGTTGTGAATACGGAGTATGTGAAGAAAAATAGTGCCGCAACAGCGGGGTGCGAATTGTTTTTGACGAAACCGCTTGGAATTGGTGTTTTGACAACAGCAGAGAAAAAAGGGGTACTTGCGCCGGAACATCAACACTTAGCGGCAGAAACCATGTGTCAAATGAATAAGCTAGGTGCGGTGGTTGCGCCTTTAGATGGTGTGACGGCAATGACTGACGTGACTGGTTTCGGTTTATTAGGTCATTTAAGTGAGATTTGCGAAGGGTCTAAAGTTCGTGCTGAAATCTCCTTTAGTAAAGTTCCTAAATTAGCCAATGTCGAAAAATATATTGAAGCAGGTTGTGTTCCTGGGGGAACCACTCGTAACTTTGACAGTTATGGGCACCTTATTGGCCCTATGAGTGATATGCAGCGTCAACTACTGTGTGATCCTCAAACTTCTGGCGGCTTACTTATTGCAGTAAAACCTTCCGAAGTCTCTAAAATTAAAGAGATTGCACAGCAGCAAGGTGTTTTGTTACAGTCTATCGGTAAATTATTACCCCATCAGGATAATGTTCCTTTAGTTGAAGTGATAGATTAATTTATGCGTTTGTTTATTGCGGAAAAACCGAGCCTTGCAAGGGCCATTGCAGATGTATTACCAAAGCCCCACAAACGAGGTGATGGTTTTATTCAATGTGGTGATGGCCAAACTGTAACATGGTGTATTGGCCATCTTTTAGAGCAGGCGGAACCCGATGCTTATGAACCTCGGTATGCACGATGGAATCTTCAGGATTTGCCAATTATCCCTGATAAGTGGCAATTGAAGCCCCGTCCCGCAGTAACTAAACAATTAAAAACTATTGAAACATTGCTGAAACAAGCCTCAATAGTTGTCCATGCAGGGGACCCCGATAGAGAAGGTCAATTGCTGGTGGACGAAGTGCTTGACTTTTTGAAGCTCGACCCTGAAAAACGCAAAGAAGTAAAACGTTGTTTAATCAATGACCTTAACCCACAAGCCGTTGAGCGGGCAATTGAGCGTTTGAGAGAAAATCGTGAGTTTATTCCTCTTTGTGTCTCTGCTTTAGCAAGAGCACGGGCAGATTGGTTGTATGGCATCAATATGACCCGTGCTTATACGTTATTAGGGCAACGAGGAGGCTATCAAGGCGTTCTTTCTGTAGGGCGGGTTCAAACTCCGGTATTGGGGTTAGTTGTTAGGCGCGACGAAGAAATAGAAAACTTTGTACCTAAAGACTATTTTGAGGTTAAAGCTCATATTGTTACGCCAAAGGATGAGCGCTTTGTAGCGATATGGCAGCCAAGCGACTCCTGTATTGACTATCAGGATGAAGAAGGGCGTTTATTCCATCGGCCGCTTGCAGAGCATGTGGTATCGCGTATTGAGGGCAAACCTGCCATAGTGACGCAATATCAGGACAAGCGCGAATCAGAAATTGCACCGTTGCCTTTCTCTTTATCTTCTTTGCAGATTGAAGCTGCCAAAAAATATGCGTTGAGCGCTCAAGAAGTATTGGACATTTGCCAACGTTTATATGAAACACATAAGTTGATTACTTATCCACGTTCAGATAGCCGTTATTTACCGGATGAACATTTTGCAGGGAGACACAGTGTCTTGAATGCAATTGCGGTGCATCAACCAGACCTCACTGAATTTGAATTGCCTGAGCTGGATAAAAAGAACCGGTGCTGGGATGATAAAAAAGTCGATGCTCACCATGCCATTATCCCAACAGCAAAAACGGCAGCAGTAAAGTTAACTGAAAATGAAAGTAAAATTTACCAATTGATTGCGCGTCAATATATTATTCAGTTTATGCCCGATGCGGTTTACCGCAAGTGTACAATTGATCTAGAAATTGAAAAGGGTAAATTTATCGCAAAAGCTCGATTTCTTGCTGAAGCAGGTTGGCGAGTCGTATTGGGTAATAAAGAGCGCGATGCTGAAAACGATGGTATGCCACTGCCAGTTGTGAGTAAGAATGATGAGTTGTTATGTGAAAAAGGGGAAGTGGTTGAACGGCAAACGCAGCCTCCACGTCCTTTTACGGATGCAACGTTATTATCAGCAATGACTGGGATCGCTCGTTTTGTACAAGATAAAGCATTAAAAAAAGTATTGCGAGAAACGGATGGGCTTGGTACAGAAGCGACTAGAGCCGGTATCATTGACTTACTATTCAAACGCCAATTTCTCTACAAAAAAGGGCGTTATATTCATTCCTCGCCTGCGGGAAGGGCTCTAATTCATGTTTTACCCGATATGGCAACATTACCAGATATGACAGCCCATTGGGAGTCAGTATTAACCCAAATTAGTGAAAAACAATCACGTTATGATGATTTTATGCATCCACTAAGCCAAACGCTAATGCAATTAATTCACCATGCACGTCAGTTTACAAATTTGAGGGCATTTCGAGAACTACCCGCTCCATCAGTAAAAACGGGAAAAAAACCAGTAAAAGCGGGGAAGAAAACAAAAAAGAAACAGGATTAGTGGAGTCTGGTAAACCAATAAAAGGCGCTTAAGGCGCCTTTTTTGCATTATGACAAGTAAGAAAGTTTACTTTGAGAGGTCAAATTCAGACCATACAGGTGCGTGGTCTGATGGCTTTTCCATCCCGCGGATTTCGTAATCAATACCCGTTGCAATACAACGCTCAGCGAGTTTATTGGAGGCCAGTAATAAATCGATACGTAGGCCACGGTTATCGTCAAAGCCTTTCGAACGGTAGTCAAACCATGAGTAGCAATCAGAAACATCAGGATTTTTTGCACGATATGTATCGACTAAACCCCAGCCTAATAATTTAGCTAACCACTCACGCTCTTCGGGTAAAAAAGAGCATTTTCCGGTTTTTAGCCAACGTTTACGGTTTGCATCACCGATACCAATATCAAGATCGGTTGGGCTGATATTCATGTCACCCATAATGAGCAACTGTGACTCGGCCGTTTGTGTTGATGTGATGTAATTTTGTAAATCTTGATAAAATTTTTCTTTTGCCGGAAATTTTGTTGGGTGGTCACGGCTTTCTCCTTGAGGAAAATAACCATTTACAACCGTCAATGGGCCGCGATCTGTTTGGATATCAGCCATGATAATGCGACGCTGTGCATCGTCATCGTCAGTTGGAAAACCTTTACGGACAGCAAGTGGCTCATTTTTAGTTAATAGAGCTACGCCATAATGCGCTTTTTGACCGTGATAAAAAACATGATAGCCGAGCTGACTAACTTCTTCATAAGGAAACATATCATCATGGACTTTGGTTTCTTGTAAGCCAATAACCTCAGGTTGATGTTTTTCGATGATTGCAGCGAGTTGGTGAGGGCGAGCTCGAAGGCCATTAATATTGAACGATATGAATTTCATGGTTTTTTATCACCTAGTTTTATGATTATTATGCTTATTCTACCAGATGGTAGCAATACTGTAACCCCGCGGAGTATGTTTCAACGGTTAGATTGTTTTAAAGACGATAATGACTATGATAAAAATGCTCATGGCTTAACTTATTCTTGGTATAGTATCAAAATTCAGTGGTTAATATAAAAATAATAATAAATTTAATTAATCAAAAAATATTATGGCCAATTAAATTTATTATGGGTGCTAGAGTTTAGTTTTCTATTAAAGCTAAATTAATAATATCATTATTAACTAGTTTTAATTTCATTTAAAGTCAATTGGTTATTTATATTTTAATGTGATTTAATAGTGGGGGAATAAAAAATAATCAATCGAAACAATATAATATATTGCTTTGTAATGATGGAAATTATAAAAATACTTTTATGAAATATTGTTAATCATTCAATAAAAAATCAAGTTTGATTTTTTATTTTGTGAATTAATTTCTGGGTTAATCAATATAATTATTAATGAGAAAGTTAAGTATGTTGATTAATATTTTAATAAACTGAATGGGGTCATAGATATGTTCTTTTCAAGAAAATTAGAGGCGTTTATGGCGGTTGTTGAGAATGGCTCGTTAAGCAAGGCTGCAAGAGTGATGAACCGTACGACACCTCCCATCGCGAAGTCAATCAAAGACTTTGAGACAAGCCTAGGAAAACGGCTTTTTAAACGAGAAAAATTTGGAATGACATTAACTAAGGATGGCCAAGAACTTTATAACGATCTAAGAGATCTTTATTTACAGGAGAAAGAAATAACAAAAAAACATTTTTCTGGTTATATAATAAATGAGGCTAATATTTATTATGATTGGGGTAAGGAAAGCCATTTAATTAATTTATATCAATCAGCACATCAAAATAATGTGCAAGTAAATATATTAAGGTTTAATTATGATGAAGTAGATGAAATTGTCGATTATGATGGTAATACACTTATTCTTAGCTCTGAACAAGTTGTCAGTGAGCGATTTTCATTACAAAAAATAATAGAAAACTCACCATTAGGTATCTATTGTAGGAAAGAACTTTATGAAAAATTCCATTATGACCTTGTTACACTATTACAAAAAAGTACATGGCTATGTGATCCCGCATTTTATAAAAGTTCATTAATGAGTGATTTATTAGCAAAAATTGAAACGGTTGATAATAAAACGAGTGTGAGACAAATGGATAATATTGGTTGTTGCCAAAGTTTCATTCAAGATGGTGATTTTATAGGCATAATAGACCATTATCCAGAAGAAGAATTGATTGATAAATCATTGATTTATATACCATTGAATAAAATTTTGGGGAAAAGTGTGTGTTATATCTATAAATCAAAGTCACACTCAAGTGTATTAAATCGTTTTATGGGCGTTGTTGATAAACTAGGAGGTGAAATCAATTAAATGGTGGTGGGAGAAGGATTCGAACCTTCGAAGTCTGTGACGGCAGATTTACAGTCTGCTCCCTTTGGCCGCTTGGGTATCCCACCAGATTTTGAGTTGCTGTAATCATTGACAGCGGGCGGCATCATATCAAATGACGCGCCGCTGTAAAGCATTAATTTTCAATAAAATGGTTGTTTGCTGTTTTTTTATTCTTAATGCGTGTTAAATCAACAAAGTGTTGTTAAATAAGCCGCTATATTATTGGCTTATAAAATAATGGTGCGATTACCATATACAAATACACGTTGAGCTAAGACCCAATAGAGAGCATGGCTTAGTACATTTTTTTCAACATCACGCCCTGCACGCATCATATCATCGGCTGTGAATGTATGGTCTACATTAATCACATTCTGTGTAATGATTGGTCCTTCATCAAGGTTATCATTAACAAAGTGCGCAGTAGCCCCAATAATTTTTACGCCACGCTCATAAGCTTGGTGATAAGGGCGGGCACCAATAAATGCAGGTAAAAACGAGTGGTGAATATTGATAATTTGGTTTGGATAATGCTGCACAAATGCAGGCGTTAATACACGCATATATTTAGCTAAGACAACATAATCAGGCTGATATTGGTCAATCTGCGCTGTCATTTTTTCGTCATGTTGTTCGCGTGTTAGGCCTTCATGGCTAATATGGTGGAATGGGATGCCAAATTGTTCGACTAAGTTTTTTAGCGTGTCGTGGTTTCCAATAACCGCTGCAATTTCAACATCTAAGCCATCATAAGCACTCTTCATGAGCAGGTCGCCCAAACAATGTGCTTCTTTTGTAACCATAACGACAATACGACGACGACCCGCTGTGTTTAATTCACGTTGAGACCCAACTGGTAATGCATCATCGAGGTCAGCTAATAATGTTTCATCGTTGAAAATACCTTCTAACTCAGTTCTCATAAAGAAACGGCCAGTGTGGTGATCAACAAACTCATTATTTTGTACAATGTTGAGTTGGTGCTTATAGCAAATATTGGTGATTTTCGCGATTAATCCTTTCGCGTCAGGGCAAATTGTCCTGAGAATTTTCTTCTGTACAATTTTGTGTTGCATGAAACAGCCTAATCCTTAACTAACAAAGCGATATGAAAAAATGACGGGTTGAGTATTAAATGTGTCTCATTAGACAGGCATTAAATAAAGGGTAATTAGTCTGGATGACCACACTTTTTATATTTTTGACCAGAGCCACAAGGGCATAAATCATTACGACCGACTTTGGGGGTAATGCCGTCTATATAATACCAACACGAATCCATCTTAATAAAACGCGAACGTTCATGAATAAGCTGCTTATGATCATCTTTTTCATCAATAAAGCAAGCCGAAAATTCGACATAAGCTTCATTGGGATTTTTAGCATAAGAAGAACTAATAACACGAAGACCAAACCAGTATGTTTTCGGAAAACTATTGACTATTTCTTGATGCCATTCTTGAGCATGGCAATCTGGGTGCCATGTTTTAATAAGATAATCGACGTCTTGGTGTACATAAGCACTATACCTTGAGCGCATAAGTTGCTCTGGTGTCTGTGGAATAGCTTTCCCTTGTAAAAAAGGAGCGCAGCATTGCTCAAATTGTGCTTCGTTGCCACAGCAACACCTATCTTCTACTTGTGATTTCATAACACTCTCTATAAAAATAAGTATAAGATTGAAAAGTCACTATACTTAAATGATGGCGAATAAATGATTTTATCGTATGAATAATTGTATTGTTAATTAAACCAGGCTTTTGCAGTAGGTATTTTATGAAAAATAGAAAAATACTCATAATAGAAGACGAAATCACCTTCTGTACAATTTTAAAAAACTACCTAGAAACGCTGGGTATTGAGATCTATACCGCAGATAATGGTCAATTAGCAATAGAGATGTTAACAATAGACCATATCAAACCTGATATCATTCTATGTGACTTAAATATGCCTGTCATGAATGGTGAAGCGTTTATGAAAGCGTTAGTTGCGCGTAATATTGATATTCCTGTCATTGTGATTACAGCAACAACAGATTTCACTCAGTTAGATAGAATGTTTCGCTTAGGTGCAAAGGATGCTTTGTTAAAGCCAATAAAAAATTTAGATGAAGTTAAAGTGACAATCCTTTCTGCGTTGTATCCTGAGCAAAATAGCCTAACAGAGCTGCTAGGAGAGGAAATCCCTCAGATTTCGACACTAATGCAAAACGATACTCAAGAACTGTTAGCGGTATTAAAACAGTTACAAGCACCAGTACATCAAATTATAAATAATTACCGAATTAACTATCGCCAACTTAATGAGGCTAACCGTTTTGGATTATTATTAGACCTAGCGCCCATTTCAGACAGCCAAATAGGTTTTTACTGTATTGATACTGAGCGCTCTCCTCAAGAAGGCATTATGGCTGCTTTTTTGATTAGAGTCGTGTTCAATGATCTCCTGAAAAGTGCGGTAAGCCACCCAGAAAAAAAATTACCCAATATTGATAGGATTATTAACCAAATAAATTATTTACTGGAAGATTCGGGGTTTAGTGGCCAGTTTCCGCTATTATTGGGGTATTTTAATACACGGAATAAAGCGATTATTATGGCGAGTGCAGGTTTAGAAGCGGATATAACGACAGAAAATACGCATGTTAAGTTATCTAGAAGCCTTCCTTTAGGAGCGTTGAAATTTTACCAATCTAATCATTTAGAGGTAAAAGGAAATGCTTGGCAGTGTTTAATTCGCAATAATAGCCAGAAAATAAAACTAATGTTTAACCCCGAAACATAGTTAACACCTAAAATGTATACTCTTTTAATCTGAATAACTCTATTCGGACTCGTCGCTATTTATTCATGAACATTTCCTGATATACTTCTGCGCACTTAAAATGCCTCTTGTTACTTTAGTAAAATTCGAGAGGCTAAGATGATATCTGGAGTGATAAAAATGACACAGCGCAAGGTGCGTAAAGCGGTAATCCCAGTTGCGGGCTTAGGGACTCGTATGCTTCCTGCAACAAAGGCAATCCCAAAAGAAATGTTACCAATAGTTGATAAGCCACTTATTCAATATGTTGTTAATGAGTGTATCGCTGCTGGGATCAATGAAATTGTTTTAGTGACACATTCATCAAAAAATTCCATTGAAAACCACTTTGACACAAGCTTTGAGTTAGAGGCTATCTTGGAAGCGCGTGTTAAGCGCCAGTTATTGGATGAGGTTCAATCTATTTGCCCAAGCCACGTAACGATTATGCAAACACGACAAGGAATAGCAAAAGGATTAGGTCATGCAATTTTGTGTGCTAAACCTTTAGTCGGTGAAGAGCCTTTTGCGGTTATTTTACCCGATGTCATTTTAGACCGTTACAGTACAGATTTAACCAAATTTAACTTGCGTGAAATGCTAGAACAATATGAGTCAACAGGCGCAAGTCAAATTTTAGTTGAACCAGTCCCTGAAGAAGATGTATCTAACTATGGTATTGTGGATTGTAATGGAGAAATGTTAGAACCTGGAGATAGTAAAAGAATTATTCGTATGGTTGAAAAACCAAAACGTGAAGAAGCTCCATCTAATTTATCTATTGTTGGCCGTTATGTTTTATCTGAAAAGATTTGGGATGCATTAGCCAAAACAGCGCCAGGTGCTGGGGATGAAATACAATTAACCGATGCTATTGCATTAATGATGGAAAATAATGAGCCAGTAGAGGCCTACCACTTATGTGGTAAAAGTCATGACTGTGGAAATAAATTAGGTTATATGAAAGCGTTCGTTGAATATGGAATGCAGCATGATGCACTGGGAGATGAGTTTACCCAGTGGCTGAAGAAATTATCAGTATCATTGAATTCAGCAAAATAAAATTCCGCAATAAATTTTATTAAAGGCTAACTTAATTTGTTAGCCTTTTTTTATACGTAGATAAATAAATTATTAACAAAAATACCAAGTATAAAGAGGAACACTCTGACTTGAGCTGTTCAGTCTGTACACGTTATAAGTGGTGAGAGTACAAAAATTAGCATACAACTTCATTACATAAATAGAATCACTGAAAAATATTTAAGTTTATCTAATTAAGCTTACATATCTTTACTGCTATGCTTTTATTTATCATGATTATTTGGTAGATGGCGTAATACGTCGTAACAGCTTAAAACAGAACAGTTAATTGAAGTAGGGAGCGGCAGTTATGCGGTTTTAGTGCTAAAGACTGTAGCTATAATAGATAAGGGCTTTTTCTTAGTGCAGGTTAATATAAATAATATATAAAGGATTAAATAAAAACACCCTTATAAAAGGGTGTTTAAAATACATGTTGAGGCTATTAGATTAAGAAATCATCCAAAGATTTGCCTTGTTCTTCAATGGCAACCTTGATTACTGCTGGAGTACGGCCTTGGCCTGTCCAAGTTTTGGTTTCGCCATTTTCATCAACATATTTATATTTAGCTGGACGTGCAGCGCGTTTAGCACGAGTGCTAGTGCTTTTACCTGAATCCATTGTTTGCAGAAGGTCATTTAAATCTACGCCTTGCTCAAGGATCATTTCACGAACTTTTTCCAATTTACGGTTACGTTCTTCTAATTCCGCGCGAGCTTGGCTTTCTTCATCACGACGTTCTTCAACAACGACGGTTAATTTTTCCAGCATTTCTTCTAAAGATTCTAAAGTTACTTCGCGAGCTTGAGCACGAAGAGTACGGATGTTATTTAACGCTTTTAATGATTCGCTCATTTTCCTGGTCTCAAATTATTTGTTGGCATGTGTACAGTAATAATAGAATGCTATTTTAAATTCTGCAATAGCTAAATTACATCCTTAGTTTAAAAGTAATCTTTAACGAATGCAATTTTTTTACAAAAGAAAAATAAACTTTTCGTAGATATATATATAGCTATTATCAATAACTGAACTAAACGAAAAATAGGAATAAGCTAAAATCTTAGTGATTAAATAATTCAAAAAAGAAGAGGAGGGTCTCATTTTACTTTTACTCGGAATGAATTGAAGGGATAGACTCGCTTAAATTTTCTTTTTTTGATGATGTTTTTTAGCGGAATGTGCTTTAGTTGAAACTGTTTATAGTTAATATCAAATTGGTTTTTTTGCCCGCAAGCTAAGCAATATTTGCAATAAGGTATAAGCAATAAGGTATAAACTGAACTGGGAAAAGTTCAATTTTCAATAAGTAAACAGCATCTACACCATTATTGTTAATCCTAAAGCTAGTTTTATGGTAAAATTATTACGTATATTAATTTTGAGGGAACAGCCAAATGGCTCAGCTTTACTTTTATTATTCAGCTATGAATGCGGGAAAATCAACGTCATTATTGCAATCATCGTATAACTATAATGAAAGAGGGATGCGTACGGTTATTTTTACAGCAGAGATAGATAACCGTTTTGAACAAGGAAAAGTCTCATCGCGCATAGGCTTATCAGCGGAAGCGTTATTATACTCAACAACAACAAATATGGCTGAACTGATAAAAAAAGAAAATAGTGAACAAAAAGTCCATTGTGTTCTTATTGATGAATGCCAATTCCTAACAAAAAAACAAGTTGAAGAATTATGTGACATAGTTGATAACGAGGATATTCCAGTTTTATGCTATGGGTTGCGTACCGATTTTGCAGGGCAATTATTTGAGGGCAGTCAATACTTGCTTGCTTGGGCTGATAAATTAGTTGAGCTAAAAACAGTTTGTTATTGCGGACGTAAGGCGAGTAAGGTATTGCGTATAGGAAGTGATGGGGTGCCTGTATATGAAGGCCTACAAGTCGATATAGGCGGTAATGAAAAGTATATCTCTGTTTGTCGTAAACACTATTCAGAAGCAATAAAACAGGCTCAGTTGATGAATGAAGGCGTTATACCTAAGAAACCACTCCATTTTAGGTAAACAGAAATAATCTAGTGTAGAGAATAAAACAGGATTCAGTTATCGGATATTATGGCTATTAATGATATAACTCAGTGAGTTAAATCATTTTATATGATAATGATTTCTACATTTTTATAGCAATTGATTTTAAATAACGAAACAAAAGGCACTGCAATTATTGCAGTGCCTTTATTTTTAAATTATGTGCTTAACATTATTTCTTAGTGCTTTTCTTTTCTGCTTCTTTTTTTACGGTTGATTTTTTCTGAGGGGCTTTTTTTTCCTCTTTTTCAATCACAAGTGCGTCTTGGTGCTCAACAAACTCTCGACCATAATAAGAATCCAGTAATAGCTGTTTAATTTCAGAAATTAAAGGATAACGAGGGTTAGCTCCTGTACATTGGTCATCAAACGCATCTTCAGAAAGTTTATCTACGCGAGCTAAGAAGTCAGCTTCAGTAACACCAGTCTCACGAATAGATTTAGGAATACCTAAATCGGCTTTCATTTCCTCCAACCATGTGAGTAATTTTTCAATTTTCGCAGCAGTACGATCTCCGACGTTAGTGAGTCCCAAATGATCCGCAATTTCTGCATATTGGCGGCGCGCATGAGGGCGGTCGTACTGGCTAAATGCAGTTTGTTTTGTTGGGTTATCATTAGCATTGAAACGGATAACGTTACAAATTAATAGAGCATTAGCGAGACCATGAGGAATATGGAATTCTGAGCCAAGTTTGTGTGCCATTGAATGACATACACCTAGGAATGCGTTTGCAAATGCAATACCGGCAAGTGTCGCACCGTTGTGTACGCGTTCTCTGGCTACAGGATTTTTAGCACCTTCATGGTAACTTGCTGGTAAATAATCTTTTAATAAGCTTAGTGCTTTAAGTGCTTGACCATCAGTAAACTCGTTAGCTAAAACAGAAACATAAGCTTCTAACGCATGGGTGACAGCATCTAAACCACCGAAAGCAGTTAAAGATTTAGGCATATTCATGACTAAGTTGGCATCAACAATGGCCATATTTGGCGTTAATGCATAATCTGCTAATGGATATTTTTGGCCCGTTTTATCATCAGTCACTACAGCAAATGGGGTGACCTCAGAACCTGTACCTGAAGTTGTTGTGATAGCAACTAATTTAGCCTTAACGCCCATTTTAGGAAAGCGGTGGATACGTTTACGTATATCCATGAAACGTAATGCTAATTCCTCAAAATGAGTCTCTGGGTGTTCATACATGACCCACATGATTTTAGCCGCATCCATTGGTGAACCACCACCTAATGCAATGATCACATCAGGTTGGAATGCTTGCATTTGTGCTGCACCTTTACGGACAACAGTTAATGTTGGGTCTGCCTCAACTTCAAAGAAAACGTCAGTTTCAATGTGATGTTTTTTGAGAACGTTAACCACTTCATCAACATAACCATTATTGAACAGATAGCCATCGGTTACGATAAAGGCGCGTTTTGCACCATCAGTTGCAATCTCTTCAAGGGCGATAGGTAGACAACCACGGCGGAAGTAGATTGAGTTCGGAAGTTTATGCCACAACATATTTTCAGCTCTCTTCGCCACAGTTTTGGTATTGATTAGGTGTTTTGGACCCACGTTTTCAGAGATGGAGTTACCACCCCAAGAACCACAACCTAGAGTAAGAGAAGGGGCTAATTTAAAGTTATAAAGGTCTCCGATACCACCTTGAGATGCTGGCGTATTGATTAAAATACGCGCTGTTTTCATTTTTTGGCCAAAATAGTTAACGCGTTCGTGTTGGTTATCTTGGTCAGTGTATAAACAAGAGGTATGACCGATCCCGCCCATTTCGACAAGTTGTTCTGCTTTGGCAACCGCGTCTTCAAAGTTTTTACCACGGTACATTGCTAATAATGGTGAAAGTTTTTCATGTGCGAACGGTTCTGACTCATCGATGCTTTTTACTTCACCAATTAATATTTTAGTGGTCTTTGGCACGGTAATACCGGCCATTTCAGCAATTTTATAAGCAGGTTGGCCAACAATAGCGGCATTTAAGTTACCATTTTTTAAAATGATATCTTGAACCGCTTTAAGCTCTTTTCCTTGTAGCAGGTAACCACCATGACTTGAAAAACGCTCGCGAACTTGATTGTAGATTTCATCAACGACTACAACGGATTGTTCAGATGCACAAATAACTCCGTTATCGAATGTTTTTGACATCAAGATAGACGCGACAGCACGCTTAATATCTGCGGTTTCATCAATAACGACAGGGGTGTTACCAGCACCAACACCAATTGCAGGTTTTCCAGAACTATAAGCAGCTTTGACCATGCCTGGTCCACCGGTCGCTAAAATCAGGTTAATATCAGGGTGGTGCATTAAAGCGTTGGATAGCTCAACAGAAGGGGAATCAATCCAACCAATAATATCTTTCGGTGCACCAGCTGCAATTGCAGCATCAAGCACAATTTGTGCCGCGCGGTTGGTAGCAATTTTAGCGCGAGGATGAGGGGAGAATATAATAGCATTGCGCGTTTTTAAGCTAATAAGTGATTTAAAAATCGCGGTTGAAGTTGGGTTAGTTGTTGGCACAATACCACAGATAATACCAATCGGCTCAGCAATGGTGATTGTCCCAAATGTTGGGTCTTCAGATAGCGTGCCGCAGGTTTTTTCATCTTTATAAGCATTGTAGATATACTCTGAAGCGAAGTGGTTTTTAATCACTTTATCTTCAACAATACCCATTCCAGATTCTTCGACAGCAAGTTTTGCTAGAGGGATACGTGCATCAGCAGCAGCGAGAGCCGCGGCTCTAAAGATTTCATCAACTTTTTCTTGGGAAAAAGTAGCGAATTCACGTTGAGCTTTTTTGACACGAGCAACGAGTTCATTGAGTTCGGTAACGTTAGTTACGGACATATAGATTACTCCTGATAAATGTTAAACTTTTTAAGCCAATGAGCAATGCATCGATAGAACAAGGAAATGCTTAAAGATAAAAGTATAGATGTTATCTATAATAACGCTGCTCATGATCGCCTATTGGCTTAAAAACCTTATTCCGTACTGAGTTAATATCCTAATTAGCTCTGTCTATCAGTTAAGAGTAGATTAACAAAACGGTAATTAAATAAAGTGATCTAGGTCATGAAAATGTCAAGCTGACTCCTTTCAGCACGTGTATTTATGCACAAGTTGAATAAATGTTGTTCATCTATTACTTAATTTAATATTATCAAAACAACTTGTGCAGATAATTTATGTATATCTAACTAAATACTAAGCAAATTTAGCAAGTTAAAGAAAATATTGTTTTGCTCAAGGAAATTAATGACATCGGTGGTAAAATTATAAAAGATATCAATAAATCTCTAAAGAGAACTGCTTAAGGAAATGAATGGGTGAGTAGCGCATTACTTGATTTATCGGGATATATTAAATTTTTTATTGGTTTGTTTGCACTCGTAAACCCAGTTGGCATATTGCCTGTGTTTATTAGTATGACAAACTATCAAAGTAATGCGGGGAGAAATAAAACCAATACTATTGCAAATACATCAGTTGCTATCATTTTATGTACATCATTATTAATTGGTGACTCAATATTGCAATTGTTTGGTATCTCAATTGATTCTTTCCGTATTGCTGGTGGGATCTTGATCGTCACAATAGCGATGTCAATGATCAGCGGTAAAATTGGGGAAGACAAACAAAATAAACAAGAAAAAACAGAAACTGCGGTTAGAGATAGCATTGGTGTTGTGCCTTTGGCTTTACCCCTAATGGCAGGGCCTGGTGCAATAAGTTCTTGTATTGTTTGGTCATCTCGCTGGCATGGGTGGCAAAACTTTTTAGGCTTAGCGTTGACGAGTATCGCATTTGCCTTTTGTTGTTGGTTATTATTCCGCTCAGCGTCTTTATTGGTTCGTTACTTAGGTCAAACAGGGATCAACGTAGTAACGCGTATCATGGGTCTATTACTGATGTCATTGGGTATAGAGTTTATTGTGACAGGTGTTAAGGCCATATTCCCGGGCTTATTGTAATCTAATCTCTTTTCTTTTAATGGCTGCAAACTATATCTATTTGCAGCCATACCTGCCGCTAATTACCTCATATTACACACATCAATTTTGCTATACAGATAGCACATTTCTCTTTCTTAAATGGCTTAATAAAACTTTAGCTATTAATAATCACACATAAAAAAAATGATACCTGTAATTATATGTGGCATTTTTTGCTAAAACAGGGATAAAAAGTAAGGAATTGTGAGCTACGTAAATTTATTCACTATTCTAATTGGTGTTTGTTAATGATATGTTTGGAAAAGAGCTTGGGGGTTATTTTATGGTGGATAGCCAAATTGATTTTAGTGTATTGAAATATAAGGAAAATTAAAATTTCACGTCTATTTTTTTAAAATTTACTTAAAATTTTTAACTGATCAATGTTAATTAATTGTTTTAATTGTTTGAGTTCATGAAGTGGATTGCCCATAAGGAAATAGCGGTACCAGGGCTTAAATATCAGCGTAAAGATGGCTGCAAATGAGGTTATAGCGCTATTGATGAATCATGAGGGATAGAATGTTCAAATCAACACTTGGTTTTGGTGTACTTTCTTTATTAGTTGTTACATTACAGGCTAGTGCCACGGAAAAAGTAAAACAGGTTATTACAATTAACAATGGCTCAGAAGTGACATCACTAGACCCCCACAAAGTGGAAGGGGTTCCAGAAGGCAATGTGATATTAAATTTATTAGAAGGTTTAGTGTATACCGATGTAGACGGTAAAGCAGTTCCTGGGGTTGCTAAAAGTTGGAGTAATGAAAATTTCACTACGTGGACTTTTACTTTGCGGGAAGATGCAAAGTGGAGTGATGGGACACCTGTAACCGCTGAAGATTTTGTGTATAGCTGGCAACGTTTATCTGACCCAAATACTGGCTCCCCATACTCCAGTTATTTACAAAATGCGTATATTTTAAATGCAGATGCGATTTTAGCGGGAAAAATGCCGGCAACAGCGCTGGGTGTGAAAGCGCTTGACCCGCAACATTTACAAGTTACGTTGAGCCACCCAGTGCCTTATTTCGTTGATATGCTTTCTCATACGTCTATGAAGCCCGTGAATAAGTCAGCAATTCAACGACATGGTGATAAATGGACCCAACCCAAGAATTTTATTGGAAATGGGGCATACGTATTGGATAACTGGGTAGTAAATGAACGTATTGTTATCAAACGAAATCCATTTTATTGGGATAACCCAAATAGCCGTATTGAGCAAGCGACCTTTTTAGCGATTAGCTCCGAAGTGAGTGATATTAACCGTTACCGTAGCGGTGAAATTGATATTTCTAACTCTGCAATCCCACCTGTTTTATATAAAAAAATGCAGCAAGAGAGGCCGAATGAATTGTATGTTCGGCCTTATTTGTGCACGTTCTATTATGAGATAAATAATCAAAAAGCCCCGTTTAATGACCCAAGAGTGCGTGAAGCAATAAAGTTAGGATTAGATAGAGAAACAATAACCAATAAAATTATCGCTCAAGGGCAAAAAGTCGCTTATGGCTTTACGCCAAGTTTTATTAATAATGGTAATTTTACCTTACCGGAATGGGCAAATTTATCAGCAGAACAACGTTATCAACGTGCTAAAGATTTGCTTGCTGAGGCCGGATATACTAAAGAAAACCCATTGAAATTTGCTTTACTGTACAACACATCAGATCAAAATAAGCAGCAAGCTATTGTTGCGGCGTCCATGTGGCAGAAAAATATTGGTGCGCAAGTGACGCTGCAAAACCAAGAATGGAAAACATCATTACAAAGCCGCCATGAAGGAAATTATGATGTTGCCAGAGCAACGTGGTGTGCCGATTACAACGAGCCAACCGCATTTTTGAACATGATGCTGTCTCAAAATAGTAATAATACCACTTTTTATAATAATCCAGCGTTTGATGCCTTGCTTGAGCAAGCGCTAACAGCACCGGACTCTTCATCTCGCCATACAATTTACCAGCAAGCGGAAGCCTTGCTAGACAATGATTCGGCTATTGTTCCTGTTTATTATCGCGTCAGTGCTCGAATGATAAAACCGAGTGTTCGTGGATTTAAAGGTAATGACCCTCTTGATTGTACGGATATTAAACGGTTATATATAAGTGAACCTAATTAATAATATCTAAATAATTATAAAAAGTGTTCATCTACTGGGTGAACATGTATCAACACACAATCATAATAATTATGTATGGGAGTAACCTATAAGATGAGTAAGTTAATCAATAAATCGATTATTGCGCTTAGCGTAACGGCTGGGCTGGCAATGGGCTCTATAGCAACAAGTTTTGCAGCAACGGTTCCTGCGGGCGTTGAACTGGCTGAAAAGCAAGTGATGGTTCGCAACAACGGTTCTGAGCCGCAATCGTTAGACCCTCATAAAATAGAAGGGGTGCCGGAATCTGCTTTAGCAAGAGACCTTTTCGAAGGGATCACAATAGTGGGGCCTGATGGCGAAATTTTACCTGGCTCGGCAACAAGCTGGGAAAATAAAGATTTTACAGAGTGGACATTTAAAATTCGCGATGGCGCGAAATGGTCTAATGGTGACCCTGTCACGGCAGAAGATTTTGTGTATAGTTGGCGACGATTGGCTGACCCTGATACTGCATCGCCTTATGCAAGCTATTTACAATATGCCCATATTAGTAATATTGACGATGTTATCGCTGGGAAGAAAAAACCTGAAGAACTTGGTATTAAAGCTCTTGATGACAAAACTTTAGTTATTACACTGAGTGAAGCCGTTCCTTATATTCCTAAATTATTAGCTCACTCATCCATGTCGCCAGTCAATAAAAAAGTCATTGAGCAACATGGTGCTAAGTGGACGCAACCACAAAACTTTGTAGGTAATGGAGCATATAAATTAAAGGATTGGACGGTAAACGAACGTATTGTATTAGAGCGTAGCCCAAGTTATTGGGATAATGCGAATACCATTATTGACCAAGTGACTTTTTTACCGATTTCTTCAGAAGTCACTGATGTAAACCGCTACCGCAGTGGCGAAATTGATATGACATACAGTAACTTACCTATTGAGCAGTTCAAAAGTTTACAACAAAACATGCCGAATGAGTTACGTGTGAACCCATATCTATGTATTTATTATTATGAAATTAATAATGAAAAACCGCCATTTAATGACCCTCGTGTTCGTGAAGCATTAAAACTATCTATGGATAGAGATACGATTACGTATAAAGTCAAAGCCCAAGGGGATATTCCTGCGTATGGGTTCACTCCACCATTTACCAGTGGAATGAAAACAGAAAAACCGGATTGGTATGCGAATATGACCCAAGAGCAGCGTAATGAAAAAGCGAAACAGCTGCTAGAAGAGGTGGGATATAACAAAGCCAACCCTCTAAAATTCAATTTATTGTATAATACTTCAGACTTACATAAGCGTATTGCCATCGCCGCTTCTTCTATGTGGAAGAAAAATATTGGCGCAGAAGTGAAACTAGAAAATCAGGAATGGAAAACATTCTTAGATAGCCGACATCAAGGTAACTATGATGTGGCACGCGCAGGCTGGTGTGCGGATTATAACGAACCTTCATCTTTCCTCAATATGTTACTTTCCTACAGCAGTAATAATACTGTTCATTATAAAAATACAGATTTTGATGCAGTGATGAAAAAAACATTGCAAGTCAAAACGGATGATGAACGTGCTGAACTCTATCAACAAGCCGAAAAATTACTCGATAAAGACTCAGGTATTGTTCCTCTTTACTACTATGTTAATACGCGTTTAGTGAAACCTTATGTGGGGGGGTATAGTGGCAAAGATCCATTAGATAACCTGCATACTAAAGATCTGTACATTATTAAACACTAATATAGTTGTTCTGGCTCCATTTATTGGAGCCAGATGTTCGCCTATTTAGGCAATAGAAGTAGGAAAGAGCGATGTTGAAATTTATTATTCGTCGGTTGTTAGAAGCCATTCCGACTCTTTTGGTTCTGATTACCATTTCATTTTTTATGATGCGATTAGCCCCAGGGAGCCCGTTTACGGGTGAACGGAAATTGCCACCGGAAGTGATGGCAAATATTGAAGCTAAATATCATTTAAATGATCCCATGTATAAGCAGTATTTTAATTATTTAATTCAGCTTTCCAAAGGTGACTTTGGCCCATCATTTAAATACAAGGACTACAGTGTTAATGATTTAGTGGCTAAAGCATTTCCTGTTTCTGCAAAATTAGGGGCAACGGCATTCATTGTTGCTGTTCTATTTGGGGTCTCTGCTGGGGTGATAGCCGCACTCAACCAAAATACCAAATGGGACTTTACAGTCATGGGGTTTGCCATGACGGGGGTTGTTATCCCAAGCTTTGTTGTGGCACCTTTATTGGTGCTGATTTTTGCCATTCATTTGAAATGGTTCCCTGGTGGTGGGTGGGATGGTGGAAACCTAAAACACATGGTGCTACCAATGGTTGCACTTTCACTTGCTTATATTGCAAGTATTTCCCGTATTACACGCGGTTCGATGATCGAAATTATGCATTCTAATTTTATTCGTACTGCACGTGCTAAAGGGTTACCACTAAGAACTATCATTTTACGCCATGCGCTTAAACCAGCGTTGCTTCCTGTGCTTTCCTATATGGGTCCCGCTTTTGTGGGGATTATTACTGGCTCGATGGTAATTGAAACTATTTTTGGGTTACCGGGGATCGGTCAGCTCTTTGTTAACGGCGCACTTAATCGTGATTACTCACTGGTATTGAGTTTAACAATTTTAGTTGGGGTACTGACAATTACGTTTAATGCGATTGTCGATGTTTTGTACGCAGTTATTGACCCTAAAATTCGTTATTAAGTCGGAGAAACACGATGCTATCGAACCAAAAAAATAGTGAAGCTCTGGCAAACTTTTCAGAGCAGCTAGATATTGAAGGGCGCAGTTTATGGCAAGATGCAAGGCGCCGTTTTATGCACAACCGTGCGGCAATATTTAGCTTATGCGTATTGTTGTTAATTACTCTATTTGTGATTTTTGCTCCTATGATGTCGCCTTTTTTGTACGACGACACCGATTGGGAAATGATGTCAATGCCACCGGATATGGCAACCGGGCATTATTTTGGTACGGATGCTTCAGGCCGAGACCTATTAGTGCGTGTCGCGATAGGTGGGCGAATTTCCTTAATGGTGGGGGTTGCTGCTGCTTTAGTCGCAGTCGTGGTAGGCACTTTATACGGTTCATTAGCGGGTTATGTGGGTGGAAAAGTGGATTCCATCATGATGCGTATATTAGAAATTTTAAACTCCTTCCCATTTATGTTTTTTGTGATCCTCCTAGTCACATTGTTTGGTACCAATATCTTACTGATCTTTGTGGCGATTGGGATGGTATCGTGGTTGGATAT
The DNA here is from genome assembly GCF_033688165.1 of Providencia sp. PROV048. Classification (NCBI taxonomy): domain Bacteria; kingdom Pseudomonadati; phylum Pseudomonadota; class Gammaproteobacteria; order Enterobacterales; family Morganellaceae; genus Providencia; species Providencia sp. PROV048. The sequence continues at coordinate 2,110,157 of NZ_CP096360.1, forward strand.
GGCGCGTATTGTTCGCGGGCAAACACTTGGATTAAAGCGCAAAGAATTCATTGAGGCAGCGCTGGTTTGTGGTGTTAGTACACGGCAGATTATTTTACGTCATATTGTTCCTAACGTTTTAGGTGTCGTCGTGGTGTATGCCTCATTATTAGTTCCAAGTATGATTTTATTTGAGTCATTTTTGAGCTTTTTAGGTTTAGGTACACAAGAGCCATTAAGTAGTTGGGGGGCTTTATTAAGTGATGGGGCGAACTCAATGGAAGTCACTCCGTGGTTATTACTGATCCCAGCAGGTTTCTTAGTCATTACGCTATTTTGTTTTAACTTCATCGGTGACGGGCTGCGTGACGCGCTCGACCCGAAAGATCGCTAGAGGGAACAATATGTCAAATAACTCAATGAAAAGCCCTCTGTTATCCGTGAAAGATCTCAGTGTGACATTCGCGACCCAAGATGGTGACGTTACCGCCGTAAATAAATTGAACTTTGAATTAAGTGCGGGGGAAACGCTAGGAATTGTTGGTGAATCCGGTTCAGGAAAATCACAAACAGCTTTCGCTCTGATGGGCTTGCTTGCCAAAAATGGCAAGATTAATGGCTCTGCCATATTTAACGGCCGTGAGATCTTGAATTTAAGAGAAAAAGAATTAAACCGGATGCGAGCGGAAGAGATTTCAATGATCTTCCAAGACCCAATGACATCATTGAATCCTTATTTGAAAATTGGTACACAGCTGTCGGAAGTTCTCATGTTACATAAAGGCATGAGTAAAAGAGAAGCTTTCGAAGAATCAGTTCGTATGTTAGATGCCGTTAAAATGCCTGAAGCACGTAAGCGTATGAATATGTATCCACATGAGTTTTCAGGAGGAATGAGACAACGCGTCATGATTGCAATGGCCCTGTTATGCCAACCAAAGCTGTTAATTGCTGACGAACCCACGACAGCACTTGATGTGACTGTACAAGCGCAAATCATGACGTTGCTCAATGAGTTAAAACAAGAGTTTGATACTGCAATCATTTTGATCACCCACGACCTTGGGGTCGTCGCAGGGGTATGTGATAAAGTCCTAGTGATGTATGCAGGACGCACGATGGAGTACGGTACTGCGAAGGATATCTTTTATCATCCATCTCATCCATATTCACTTGGCTTGTTAGCTGCTGTTCCGCGCCTCGATGGTGATGACGAAAGTTTAGCTACCATTCCCGGCAATCCGCCTAATTTATTACGTTTACCCAAAGGCTGCCCATTTTCACCTCGTTGCCAATATGCAGTTCAGCAATGTGTTGACCAAGAACCTGCATTAACCACATTTGGTCAAACGCGGTTACGTGCCTGCTTTAAGCCACTGGAGGAATTGGTATGAGTACCCATGAAAATAGACCAGTTTTACTCGAAGTGAATGACCTTAAAGTCCATTTTGAGATTCGAGATAAAAAACAGTGGTTTTGGCAACCAAACAAAAGTCTTAAAGCGGTAGATGGCGTAACACTTCGTTTATATGAAGGTGAAACATTAGGTGTAGTCGGGGAATCAGGGTGCGGTAAATCCACTTTTGCTCGAGCACTTATTGGGTTAGTTAAAGCAACGGATGGTACGGTAAGTTGGTTGGGGCAGAATTTATTAGGTAAAACTGATAAAGAGTGGCGCAGTGTTCGCAGTGATATTCAAATGATTTTCCAAGATCCACTGGCTTCGCTTAATCCGCGAATGACCATCGGTGACATTATCGCTGAGCCATTAAAAACTTATCATCCTAAAATGCCACCATCACAAATCACAGAAAAAGTGAAAAAAATGATGATGCGGGTTGGCTTATTACCAAATTTGATTAACCGCTACCCCCATGAGTTTTCGGGAGGGCAATGCCAGCGTATTGGTATCGCAAGAGCATTGATTTTAGAACCTAAACTCGTGATTTGCGATGAGCCAGTTTCTGCATTAGACGTGTCAATTCAAGCACAAGTTGTTAATTTATTGCAAGAATTACAACGTGAAATGAAATTATCGCTAATCTTTATCGCGCACGATTTGGCGGTTGTTAAGCATATTTCTGACCGTGTCTTAGTGATGTACTTGGGGCATGCCGTAGAGCTTGGTACCTATGATGAGGTATACAATAATCCCTTACATCCTTATACACGCGCATTGATGTCAGCAGTGCCCGTTCCTGATCCCGATAAAGAAAAAAATAAGGTAATAGAACTTTTAGAGGGTGAATTGCCATCACCCATTAACCCACCTTCAGGTTGCGTATTTAGAACCCGTTGCCCATTAGCGGATGAAGAGTGTGCAAAAACAAGGCCATTATTAGAAGGGAGTTTCAAACATGCGGTGTCTTGTTTGAAAATTGACCCATTGTGATTGTTTTCTCGTGATGGGCGAAAGGGAATGGCGTTTAGGGGGTTTCTACTTTAATTAATCCAAAAGGGACGAAATGTCCCTTTTAATCAACTATTTCTTCCAAAAAATATGGTGAAACGGTTTAGAAGGGTGGCGGCTAATTAATACGCGAGCAAAAATATCGTCTAATTCGGCGTCAGGGCTTTGAGCTAATCCAATAACCACTTCACTTAATTGGTTTAAATTAAGCTCTTCAGTAATCATCTCTTGCCAATTAAGGGTAACAGGAACAATTTCTGCGGCACCTAACTCTTCAAACTGCAAAGCAAAAATTAATTGGTCAGCGGGCTCTAAATTATCCATTGCCCCTTCAAGAAAAAGGTCATAAGCCATTTCAATGATGTCATCTTCATCGATTAAAGGTGTATTTTGTATTTCAGTCATGACCTTTCCTAATTAACTTAATTTATAACAATGGGCTAAAGAAGTAGCAAATGCGTTCAACGACACGGTTCCAGAACGGACGTTGTTCCCATTCTTCAATTTCTAAACGAGTTGAACGCGCAATATAATCATACTGAACTAGCGTGAGATCGCTACCAAAACTTTTATCATCAATGACCACTGTTATTTCAAAATTGAGCCATAAACTGCGCATATCAAGATTTACTGAACCAACAAGGCTAAGCTCGCCATCAACCAAAACACTCTTCGTGTGTAATAAACCATCTTCAAATTGATAAATCTTAACACCAGCAGCTAATAATTCACTGTAAAATGAGCGGCTTGCCCAGCGAACAAGGAATGAGTCATTCTGCCTTGGCATAATAATACTGACGTCGACACCTCGCATTGCTGCTGTACAAATTGCATGCAAAAGGTCATCACTAGGCACAAAATAAGGGGTGGTCATGATCAGTTGTTTGCGCGCAGAGAACATCGCGGTCATCAGTGACTGTTGAATCAACTCATCAGGGAAGCCCGGTCCTGAGGCGATAATTTGTGTTGTATGCCCATTCGCTTGTTCAAAAGGCATAATATTACTGTCAGGCGGTGGTGGGAGTACGCGTTGGCCGGTTTCCATTTCCCAGTCAAAAGCATACACGATACCTAATGTGGTACTCACAGGGCCTTCCATACGTACTAAAATGTCAACCCATTCACCAACCCCTGAATCTTGTTTAAAATAACGAGGGTCAACCATATTCATACTGCCTGTATATGAAATATAGTTATCGATAACCACTATTTTACGATGTTGACGTAAATCCATTCGACGCAAGAAGAAACGCATCAAATTAACTTTTAATGATTCTACAAACTCAATACCTGCAGCACGCATTTTTTCGGGGTAATCGCTACGGAAAAAATGCCAACTTCCCGCGGAGTCCACCATAATCCGGCACTTAACACCGCGTTTAGCGGCATTAAGTAAGGCTTCGGTAACACCGTCGACTAAACCACCCGGTTGCCAAATATAGAAGACCATTTCAATCGAGTGCTGGGCATTGTTGATGTCGTTGACAATCGCTTTTAATGAGTCTTCACAGGTAGTTAAAAGTTGAATTCTATTGCCTTTAACACCAGCAATACCTTGGCGCTTTTCAACTAACTGAAATAATGGTTCAGCGACGGGGCTATTATCAGTGGCGAAGATATGTTTTGAAGTTCGTAAGTTTTCTAACCATGTCGCGACGGAAGGCCACATATCATGAGCTTTATCGACTCGACGTTTACCGAGGTGAAGTTCACCGAAGGCGACATAGGCAATAATCCCGACTAATGGCAGAATATAAATGATCAGGAGCCATGTCATGGCTGAGGTGACCGGCCTTCTTTTGACTAAAATGCGGACTGTAATTGCTGCAATAATTAGCCAATATAGGAAGAACAGAAGCCAACTCATAAGTGTATAGACGGTTGCCATAACGGGTCAGATGCCTCACTGATAAGAAAAAGGTTCAAAAAAAGATAGATTAGCTAAAAAAACTGTTAGTAAAATATCAACTTAATAGAATTTAGCAAAATTCTGCAGTAAAAGCTTCGTGAAATAGAGTAATTTGTTAGGAAAAATAGTTTCGTTAATTGATTTTATCATCATGAAATTAAAAGCAGTGCACCGAAATGACATAAAAAGTTCCTCTTGGTTCTTTTTTTCAAAGGAATATAATATTTTTTTCTAATAACTTTTAGACGATAAAAGGACACAATTAAATGAGACGTAGTAGGCATGAAGTAGGGCGTTGGCGTATGTTAAGACAATCCCTACGTCGCCGTAGACGCTGGCTAGAAGGGCATTCAAGGCGAAACATGCGCATCTATGCAATGCGTAAAATTGACATTTACCATCGTCGGCATTCCCTGCTTTTTACCCAATGGATTGAGTAAGGTTATTACAGCGTACACTCACATTTTTCACTTTGTATGACAAACCTTATTGAATATGATTGCTATTTGCATTTAAACTATCAGTCATATTCTTTTTTGGTAGACAGGTGTAGGGTAGAAATTGCATATGCGTTGGATGCGTTGGACTTTAATTATCGTCGTTTCATTATCTATTCATGCGGGTCTTGCAATGGCATGGATTTTTAATCAACCTAACTTGGTCAGAGACCCTGAACCATTGACGATTTCTATGATTGCTTTTGCCGCCCCTGAACCTGCTTCTGAGCCCGTTGAGCAGGTTGAAACACCGGTAGAGCCGGAACCAGAGCCCATTATAGAACCTGAACCCGAACCGGTAGTTGAACCTGTTATTGCATTACCCAAGAAGAAACCTGAGGTAAAGAAAAAGCCTAAGCCAAAACAGGAAGAAAAGAAAAAAATTAAAGAAGATGTTAAGCCAGTTGAAAAGCAATTGGCGATGAATAATCTTAAATCAGACGTTACTGCGCCGAAAACGAATAACAGTCCAATTAAAACTGCAAACAATACAGGGGCAAGTAATAGTCAATCGACTAAGAAAGGCGGCCCGAGGGCTCTGCATAAACAAGCTCCTTCCTATCCTGAACGCGCGCGTCGCTTAGGTAAAGAAGGATATGTGAAAGTTCGTTATGATATTGATGATGGTGGACGAGTGACAAATATTGAATTTGTCGAAGCCTCACCTAAAGGTTTATTCGAGCGGGATGTTAAACGTGCAATGAACCGTTGGACTTTTGAAAAGCAACCTGCAAAAGGCTACGTGACTGAAATTTATTTCAAATTAGATGGCACTGTTAGCCAAGTCTAATGGTTAACATTAGGTTGTATAAAAAAGCACCACAGCAATGATGGTGCTTTTTAGTTTTTATATAATGAGTGGAGCAAAAAACTTATGCTTCGTTAGTTTTTTGATCTGAACTCGCTAACTGAAAATGTTGTTTTTCTTTGGGTAATGAACGTGAGGTACTATCATCATTAACTGCGACATAAGTAAATACCGCATCAGTAGCACGGTAACGTTGCCCAACAGGCTCCGTTGCGACTTTTTTTACCCAAACTTCAATATTAATGGTAATTGAGCTTTTTCCTGTTTTTAAGCAACGTGCATAGCAGCAAACAACATCACCAACTGCAACGGGCTTTTGAAACTTAATGCCATTAACTGCCACAGTAACAACTCGTCCGAGCGCTATTTCTTTTGCTAAGATAGCCCCACCAATGTCCATTTGTGACATTAACCAGCCACCAAAAATATCACCATTCGCATTAGTATCTGCGGGCATGGCTAATGTACGTAAAACCAACTCACCGTTCGGCAATTGCATATCTGACTCTTATTAAAAGGGTTATTACTTTTGATTTTGCATTTATAACAAATTACATATGCAATAGTAAACCTGAACCATACAGTTATTGATTGATAATAGCTATTTGATTGAATTGCTGCAAAAATAAGACAAATATGGTACCCATTATTAATAAACAGCGTCTAATTCTTGGTAAAAAGATCAACTTTTGCAAAGAAAAAGCAAGAAGTGTTTTTTATATTTAGTCAGTTGATTGAATTGGCTATACTCAATAATATAAATTTTATTGATTAATTTAGAGGTATGAAATGAGATTGTTACTGGCAATATTATTACCTTGGTTGCAATTTTTTACGATAGGGCGCCCCTTTGCTGGGGTCATTTGCTTAATTCTACAGATCACGTTAATTGGCTGGCTACCCGCTGCCATATGGTCGGTATACGCATTATCGCAGTACAATACAGATAAAAAAATTGAAAAAGCATTTGGTGACAAGCGCTATTAATAAGAAAAAAAACCTGCTAATCGATAGACAATTAGCAGGTTTTTAACTCTAATTTTTAATTATTCTTCGTGTTTTTCTGCAGGCTCTTTAACCATATTTTTAAAAATATAGACCACACTCAGTACTGTAAATATTAATGTTCCCGCTGTCAGACCAAAGACTTTGAAATTCACCCAAATATCTTGCGCCATCCAGAAAGCAACATAAATGTTTAGTAATGCGCAGAAAATAAAGAATATTGCCCATGCACTATTGAGTTTGTTCCAATAACTATCTGCTAATTTTATTTCTTGATTACTGCCTAACATGCGCTGAATTAGGGGCTTTTCAGTAAACCATTGGCTAAAGAGTAATGCGCCAGCAAACGCAGCATAGATGATAGTGACTTTCCATTTAATAAATGCATCACTGTGGAAAATAAGGGTTAACGCAGCAAAACTCATCACAATTGCACAGGTGATTTTTGCAACTTTCTCAACTTTTTTATAAATAAGGTAGGTAGCTAATAACGCTAAAGGAGTGGTAACCATTAGTGCGCCACTCGCATAGAAAATATCGTATCTTTTATAGACTATAAAAAAGATTACCAAAGGAATAAAATCAATAAGTTGTTTCATAACAGTGAATACAGCGCCTCAACGTAAAGATAATGGAGTAGTTTAACCGATTTTGGCTTTAATTGTTAAAAGTTTGCACCTTTTTACCAATAAACATGTTTTGTTACCAATCATATTTGCACTATTTTACGATTATTTGACTTACTTCTAGATAAACTTTATTAGTTCGGATATAAGTAATACATAAAATAATTTAACTTGCTAATTTATAGGTACTTTTCTCCCATGATAAAGGCAAAGCTATTTGTCTGGATGCCAGGTTTAAAAACGCTATTTAACTATCAACGTACAGACTTAGGCCCTGATGTTAAAGCGGGTTTGTCTGTCGCTGCAGTTGCTTTGCCAGTGGCTATTGCCTATGCCGAATTAATGGGGGTGAATGCCATTGTCGGATTATACTCATGTATTTTACCGATGTTTTTCTATGCGTTATTTGGTACGTCGAAACAATTGATTATCGGGCCTGATGCCGCAACATGTGCTGTAATTGCAGCCGCAGTCGCACCACTCGCAATGGGGGATGAAACCGTTCGTTGGCAATTGATTATTGTCATGAGTTTTATGACTGGGGTTTGGTGTTTGATTGCAGCAAGGTTTCGTTTAGGTACCTTTGCTGATTTTTTATCGAGGCCGATATTGCAAGGTTTACTAAATGGGGTAGCTCTTACGATTATAGTCAGCCAAATCAGTAAAATATTTGGTATTACGACTTTACCTTCAGGGTTTATTGAACGCTTAATAGCGTTTCCATTAGCGCTAATGGAAACACATATTCCGACATTATTAGTGGCTATTGCAACATTGGTAATCACCTTAGTGATTAAGCGAGTAAGGAGTAAGTGGCCGTCCCTATTAATTGCAATGGTTTTGGCTACAGCAGCCAGTATTCTATTTAATCTTGAGCAATATGGAATTAGCACGGTTGGGGATTTAGGTGAAGGACTTCCTTATATACCTATGCCTGATTTTCCGCCAGGGTTACTCAGAGATCTTGTCATTCCATCATTAAACTTAGCAGTGATTAGCTTTGTAAGCTTTATGATGACAGCGCGAAGTTTTGCAAGCAAAAATGGCTATACCGTGGATGCAGACCAAGAATTAAGAGCATTAGGAATGGCAAATATTGCTTCTGCTTTTGGTCAAGGTTTTGCAGTGAGTGCTGCGAGCAGCCGTACAGCAGTTAATGATATGATGGGAGGGAAAACACAGTTGGTTTCCCTCGTTGCCGCGGTGACCATCTTAGCTGTTTTACTTTTTTCTATGAATTTATTGGAATATATCCCTATGCCTGCTTTAGGGATGGTTTTAATTATTTCAACTTATTCCTTGCTCAGTTTACGCAGTATTTTATCAATGCGTAAACGCAATAGAGAAGCTTTTTTCTTATGTGTTTTTACTTTATGCGCAGTGTTGGTAGTTGGTTTGATTAGTGGTGTAGGCTTAGCCGTTTTATTAGGTTTATTACAGTTTATCCGAATTATATTTAGGCCAACAGATCAACTATTAGGCGTTGATGAGCATGGTATGTTGCACTCGATGACATCAGAAAATGATATTCAAGAAGTTGATGGTGTCCTAATTTATCGTTTCAATTCTCCGCTTACCTATTTTAATGTGAATTACTTTAAAGAGCGGCTAAATAAACATTTAGATAATCAACATAAAAGACCCGCTTGGGTGATTGTTGATGCTGCTGTCAGCTTTACGCATAATGATGTGAGCGTATTTTCCACATTGAATGATATTGTGACATCTTTGAAGGCGAAAGGGGTGACTTTGGTATTAGCTGGGCGTAGAACTTCTCTTAATCGTTGGTTAGAACAAAATAAAATCAACCGTTCAGATGATGATTTATTAGTGGTACCGGATATTTATTTTGCGATCCGTTTAATTCAAAGTAAGCAGCAAATTCAAATGAAATGTGTGGAAGAAAGAAAGACACAAGAGAGCGGGAAGGACCCAGGCTCATTAGAATATGATTGCGAAAATCGAATTAGACCAACGAATATTAACTCAGATAAAGTTTAAAAATAACGTAAATAAAAAGGTATCAAATGATACCTTTTTATCAGCGAGATCAATTTTTTGTGATTAGCATATATAAACGATAAAAGTAAATTAAAGCAAATGCGGCTACAACATTATTGAGTAAAAAGGAGATACCATTAATCGCAATATGATTCATATTAAGGTTACCCAATAGAACACTGATAAGCATTTGAACGGCCATCCAAATTAAAATCATCGGTAAAGCGACACGCCAATTTGCATAAGCCAATTTCCAGCTTTTTCCCATCGCACTAAATGGGTTGGTATTTTCTGTCATTAAAATTGCTGGCGCTAAGGAAAAACCAATGGCTAGCACGATACCAGGTAGAACCATAATTGTGATGCCTAATTGGATAAGCAGCGAGCAAACGACCAACAGAAGAAACATAGAAGGCGCTTTGTTCAGTGATGATGTTATCGCTTGAAGTCCTGTCATATCTTCGCCACGAGACATCCCTGAGATATAGGATAATGTGCCACAAATAAGGAACAAACTGCCAAGAGTGACGGAGAGAATCAATCCAAAAGAAACACGCAAAATACTACTTTTATCTTCTTCAGATAGATTTAGAATCCAGTCTTGTAACCCCGAATTACCAGATTCAATCATTTTACTTTGTGCTTGAGCAAGAACACCTATCATCTGTTCACTTGGGATCATCACCGCATAGATAACGAGGCTCACTACGGTGGCTAAAAGCACGATGGTGAAGAGGCCACTCAATTGATTTTTAAAGAAATTGATACTATCACTAATGAGTGAGTTGGCCGAAATGGACATGACACTGCTCCTATCTACAAACGGGATCAAAAATTTATGCCAATTGTAACCGAGTATCACGCCTAGAGGTAGAGAAAGATAATAAAATTCGGGAGGTTAAGACAAATATAATGGACATAATGATTGAATTTAATTAGCCAAAGAAATGAAACTATATAAGTTGTATTTTTAATATATGTTTAAGTTTCGAAATAAATATATATATTTCGAAATCAAATTTTTATTTTGTTAGTTATCTTCCAAAAATTGATTTAAATCAAAATTTAAAAAATAATAAATGAAATAATAAATCCATATTTATTGGTTTACCTCTAAATTAGTAAAAGATGTGATCTTGATTTGAACATCAATTTAAATAATAAGGTATATTTTCCTAAAATAAAAACACAGGAATGGGATTGATAATGAAAAAACTCACTGCGCTTGTATTAGCTGCTGCAACTTTAGCTCCAGCAGTTTCTATTGCTCATGAAGCTGGCGATTTTCTTTTTCGCGCGGGTACTGCAACAGTCAGACCTAATGTCGGAGGAGATGATGTTAAAATTAATGGATTAGGTAATTTAGGTACCTTTGATGCAAATAATAATACTCAATTAGGTTTAACGTTTGGGTATATGATCACTGATAATATCGGTGTGGAATTATTAGCAGCAACTCCGTTTGAACATAAAGTTGGTACAGGCCCTACAGGTAATATTGCAACGGTAAAACATTTACCACCAACATTAATGGCGCAGTATTATTTTGGTAGTAAAGAAGATAAATTACGCCCTTATTTAGGTGCCGGTGTTAACTATACTTTCTTCTTTGATGAGAAATTTAACTCTACCGGAAAAACTGCAGGCTTATCTGATCTAGATCTATCAAGCTCGTGGGGCTTCGCGGCACAAGCAGGTATGGATTACATGCTGACTGATAACTGGATGTTAAACGCTTCTCTTTGGTGGATGAATATTGAGAGTGATGTGAAATTTAAAGCGGGTGGTGAACAGTATAAAGTTAATACTCGTTTAGACCCATTTGTATTTATGTTCGGTGCGGGTTACCGTTTCTAAGAATTTGATAGGATGCAATACAGGTAATACCTGAATTCTGAAGGACTAGAGAGAAGTAGGAAATCCGAGAATATTCGTATTCTCGGATTTTTCAATTACCATTAAGCTTGAACATATATTTAACAAATGATTATCATAAAAAACAAATTATGATAATGATATTTATAATATATTAATTAGTGTTATAGAGTGATAATAAAGTAAAGGTACTTATTGATTATCTTTATTTAGGGTAATTAATAAAAGTATTGAGACTAATTACCTTGAAATAAAAAGCCGAATACAGGGGCGTATTCAGCTTTAAGATATTATTCAAATTTACAATATTAAATTACCAAAACCATTGCACATTTAACCCAGCATTGACGCTACTGGTTTCATATTCGTCCGGCTTATAAAGTGGGGCACCTAAGAATAAGTCATAACTAAATATATTAACATTACCTCTCATGCCTATAGCCATTCCTAATAATTGGTCATCAGAATAGAGACCTAACGGATAAACACCGCCGAATACACGTCCATAGTCAAGAGCATAGTATGGATAGATGGAGAAGCTAGGAATATAAAAGTTAAACTCATTGCGTAAGTAAAAACCCTTATCACCTATTAGGGAAAATTCTTCGTCAAAACCACGAACCGTCCAACGGTTACCTAACGAAAATTGATCTTGAATGGTTAAGCGGTCTCGTGAGTATTGTATAAACAGTTGTGGATTATAACTCATAATAAAATTATCAAAGGCGAAGGGAAACATTCCTGAAATATCGGCAGTATAAACACGGCTCATTTTGCTGACATCACCATATTTCATATCCCAGCTTTCTTCGGCACCAAACCAAGGTACATTACGTTGATAATATATTGAAGCATCGATAGTTGAATTATTGATGTTTTGACGGTGGCTAACACCGAGCTTAAGGCTGGTAAGGTCACGTTGTTGGGAAAGTAGGGCGACATCCTCTAATTTATATTTTGATTTTCTTTTAATTAGTTGAATTGATGCAGTGTCTTTGAACGTTTGCCCACGCAAGAAAACATTACTCGCCGTAGCATTATAATATTTACTATCACCATAATACTTATAGCTAAATACGGAGTCATTAATAGTTTGTTTATAGTCGCTTTTGCTTGCATACAATGAAAAAAGCCAGTAGTTGTAAGGTACGGCATAATAAATTGCAGTATTACTGGTGCTGTAGCGGGCTTGGTTTTTTAAATTTTTTCCTGCTGAAACATATATTGTGTCATTTAAACTCGTTAAATTGTTAGCATACAAAGTCACTCCGACTTGATCTTTACCCGTTTGGCGGCTTCCTGAGTTATTGTAATATCCACCTACGTTAAAGTGAGATGATTTTTCTCTTTGTATGGAAATATCAGATGTGGAAAACTCTTTACCCGGTGCTAGCTCTATATTCACTTTAGCACCCGGTATCCGCTCAAGGTTCTCTAAGCCTTGTTCGATGTCACGAATATTCAGAATATCCCCTTCTTTAGCAGGCATAATCGCACCTAACGTAATATAAGTGTCGCTACCTTCTGCAAGTTTTACATTCGCAACTTTACCTGGAATAATCTGGAGCGTTAAAATACCCTCACTGATGTTTTGTTCTGGAATATTAACTCGTGTTGTGACATAGCCTGATTTAATTATTTTATCTTGTAAGCCCTTTGCTAAAGTTTCAACGCCATTAATACCAATGCATACACCAACAACTTGGTTTACATATGTTTCAAGAGGACGCATAGAAGGGAGTTTAGGTTCAGAGAGCAAAATGACTTGCTTCATTTGAAAGCAATCTTTTTCATCATCGAAAACTAAAATATTATTTGACCGCTCTCTTGTTTTACCTAAGACATCTTTAGTTTCTAGTTGAGTCTGTTGTTGGCGAGAGCGATCTTGGCTGGTTTGGTTATTGATTTGTTGGTCAATAATTTGTGCAGTATTACCTGATACGTATAATGGAAAAGATAATAAAGTTGCAGATAAAAAAATAAATCGAAAATTCATGGTTACCACATATATTCTTATGATTAAAATATAATTAGAAGAGGCTTGTAGAAAATAATTTCTATCTTATATGAGAATTATCTTATCTATGTATAGCATTGTTAGCATTTTAAGACGGTTTTCATATATCCCCTTATAATAAAATTGTCGTTATGAAAATATTTATTTTTAGCTGATTTGAAATTACTAAGATTATGCTTTAAATTTAAATTTATTAAAAATTAATTATATTAACTAACTAATGAAAAACAAAATGGGAGGTTAATGCTAATATTGATTTAGTTATGGTTTTATATTTTTAGATGCGATTGTTTTTTTAATGAAATCAAAAGGTAATATTTACTCCGTTATAGGGTGAATAGGGTTTTATACTTAGATGTATAAACACGAAAATGAAAGGGGAAATAAGATAAACATTAGTATGTTTTAACCATTAAATATTTAAATAAGAAATAATAACTATCGGGTTTTTTAGCTAAGTGAATATAAGGTAGGTATCATGAATCAGGAGACCAAAGGCCTCCTGAATCATCTAATTAGTAATAATTAGATGTGTTTAAAACGACAGTAGAGCCTAAGATGCGGCCATAAGGACCATTGTAAATTACAGGGCTTGTAATCTCAGTTTTTCCATATGAACTTAATACCCCATTGTTGTTTTCTACGCGGCTAAATGCGTTAATGGAGAGATCTTTACCAGCACGGATAAAGCCAGAATAGGTATTATTTAACCTATTCATATCCAAGTTAATGGTTTTAGACGCTAGGATTTTTCCGTAGCTATTTTCAAGGTTGTTTTTTAAGTTAATTTTAACATCGCCATCAGTTCCTGCATTTTGGAACGTATTAGCTGAGATAATTCCATATTTATTATTTAAATTAGTTCCTTTGATAGTTACAGAACCATTTTTGGCATAGATACCACCAGTATAGCCGGCAGCACCGAAGATATTTCCGCTATTATTGAATTGTGCGGAATTAGTGTTATCTATCTGACTCGAATTTATGACAACATTAGAGTCTGCAGTAATTAAGCCTTTATCATTTCCAACATAAGTTGCTTTGATATTAAGGTTGTTCCCTTTGATATACCCATTTTGATTATTTAAAGTAGTTACATTGTATTTAGATTTACCTGCATTTGAAATGAGTGAACCGTCATTGTAAAGGATATTTGCATTAATATTTAATGCCTTACCACTATCAATAACACCATAACGGTTATTTAATAAATTACTTGATAGCGTAATATTAGTTTGGCCGTTAGTTGATTTTATCAAAGCATTCTGGTTTTGTAGTGTTTCAGCATCAATATCGATTCTTCTTTTTGCGATAATTTGGCCATTACTATCATTAGTAATAATATAACGCCCTGTTAATGCAACGTCCTGTCCTGAAAGAACTGAATTATTGTTATGGAGTTTGGTAGTATCGATGGTTAATTTCCCACCGGCTCTGATACCACGCTCAGGCTCATTGATAGCGCCATGATAGATAGAATATGAATTATCTATAGAGTTTGTAGAAGTAATATCAATATTGCCTTGTTTAGTTTTAATTGAGCCGTTGTTGTTAGTTAAATGATTTGTATTAATTTCTATATCTTGCTGTGCATGAATAACCCCCCTCTGGTTGTTATTGATAGTACCAGCGGCGATTTTGATATTACCACCGTTAGATTTAATTAATCCCGCATTGTTGCTAATAACTGTATTGTGATTGTTGATACTTATATCACCTTGAGCAACGATGGATGAGTTGTTATATAAACCGTTAGATTTAATATCGATGGTTCCATTCGAATTCATTAGTGCATTTTGGTTATAAACTAGTCCCGTCGAATCTATTTTAATACCACCTGAACCTGCTGATAACATACCTAGGTTAGAGACACCAGTTCCACTCTCAGTAGAAACTAAAGTAATTTTATCTGCGTACATACCACCCATAGCGGCAACATCAATACCAACACGAGGTGTTGAATTTGAGCCTGGTAGTTTAGTGATGTTAGTTGCATCTGCATCAACAAAGTTATTACCAGTAATAACATTAATTTCTTTAGCTGTAATATTTCCACGAATAACTGCCGAACGAGCGATGATATCTGTTGGTGAGTCTGACTGTAGACGGTTGTTTATCGTGATTTGACCATTTGAAACGTTGTATCCAAGAACTTCACCTCCAGCGACAATTGGTTTACCCGTTGTGAGTGTCACACGATCGGTATTGATAAAACCACAGTTATTACATGTGATGCCAGATGCGTTAGCCACGATAACTTGTGCTTTATCACCTGCAACTTCAATCATTCCGCCTAGGGTACTTGCCTTATATGAATTAACTTCATTCAAAATGACTTTTGCGGGGCCATTACCATTATTTAAATTTAGGTTTCCATTGATTTGTCCGCCCAAACTGGTATTCGTATTTGTTGCGCTATTATTTAAAATAACCCCTTTTTGGTCAACATCAAATTGGCTATAAATGTTATGTGAGACACCTTTGTCACTAGCTCCTTTAATCTGCACAATAGTAGGGCCATTGCTTTGATTTATAACACCAGCACCATTGGTATTAATAACCGCACCGTGAGCAATAGATATTGAACCTAAAATAATAGATACATTTAAAAAGAGTGGTTTAATTTTCATCATAGGATGAGTAATTGAATGGTTGGAAGAATGTTTCATAAATATCCCTAAAATAGACTATAGATAAAATTAAAAATAGCTAATAAAAATTCCATTAAAGCATAAGAATTATGCATGATATTAATTTTCATTAAAATTTAATTGTACTTAAGTCGGTACTGGGGAATGTAAGAAGAGTAAAATATCTATATTATAACATAAATGGTGTATTATATATTTAACCTGAAAATAATCATTTAAATCAATTGGTAGCGATTACTCCGCTACGGATTTAATACGAAAAAACACCAGTGTAATAACACGTAGCTATTGATTTTGACATTAGCGTATTGTATTAATAAATATTATGATTGGTGGTTTTTTATGATGTAAGATTTTTTTATTCGAATAAGGTCGAGTATATTTTGGCGTATTTTTATTGTCGAAATGAAAATAATACTAAAATAGTCAAAGTAGAGTATTTTAAAATTAATTATCTTATTTTAGTAATCAAGTCATTAAATATGAATATGACTTGATTACTCTTTATTCGTCCATCTACCTTTGTGTTGCGGCTTTCATATTTTCAACAAAC
Source organism: Providencia sp. PROV048 (assembly GCF_033688165.1). NCBI lineage: Bacteria > Pseudomonadati > Pseudomonadota > Gammaproteobacteria > Enterobacterales > Morganellaceae > Providencia > Providencia sp. PROV048. The sequence continues at coordinate 2,126,488 of NZ_CP096360.1, forward strand.
TCCGTTAATGATTTAAGCATAACATCAGGTCGATTGAGGTTATTTTCGATAATTTTAACTACTGCGGAACCTGAAATCGCACCAGCAGCACCATTTTTAATGGCTTCTCTGACTTGTTCCGGTTCTGATATTCCAAAACCTTGCAAGGCAGGAGCTGCTTTATATTGGTTTAATTGACTTATTAAATGAGTCAAAGGCATTTCTGCTCTTTTTTCAGTACCTGTCACGCCTGCACGAGATAATAAATAAGTATAACCTTGGCTATATTTCCCGATCTGTTGCAGTAGCTCATCATTAGCATTTGGTGGGCAAATAAAAATGGGTGCAATATTGTGAGCTAGCGCCGCTTCGCGAAATGTTTTTGATTCAGACATAGGGACATCTGCAACTAATACAGAATCAACACCTGCTTTTTCGCAGCGAATATAAAAATTTTCAATACCATTCGTAAAAACTAAATTTGCATAGACTAATAAGCCAATAGGAATAGTAGGGTGTTTTTCTCGAATACGACGGAGTAGTTCGAAACAAATTGTTGGGGTAATTTCACTTTTAAATGCACGCAAATTTGCATTTTGGATAGTTGGGCCATCTGCCAGTGGATCAGAAAATGGAATACCAATCTCTAATGCATCAGCACCACCAGCAATCAAAGCATCGACAATTTTTAATGATAACTCAGCATCTGGGTCACCTAAAGTGACGAATGGAACAAATGCGCCTTGATTCTTCTGAGCTAAATGTTCAAAAAGTTGGGTGTAGCGTTCCATTAGATTTCTCCTTTGCTGGCTAAAATATCATGTACCGTAAAAATATCTTTATCACCACGGCCAGACAAATTGACGATTAATAACTGTTCTTTATTAGGTTCTTGCTCTGCCATTTTTAATGCATAAGCGAGTGCATGAGATGATTCTAATGCAGGAATAATTCCTTCCTTACGTGATAATAATTTAAAAGCATTTAAAGCTTCATCATCGGTAATGGAAACATATTCAGCACGACCAATACTGTTTAAATGGGCATGCTGAGGGCCGACAGAAGGGAAATCTAATCCTGCAGAGATAGAATAGGATTCTTCAATTTGACCTTCATTGGTTTGCATCATTGGCGATTTCATACCGAAATAAATCCCGACACGGCCATGTTTTAACGGGGCACCATGTTGGCCGGATTCAATACCTAATCCAGCAGGTTCCACACCGATTAGTTTCACATCTTCTTCTGGAATAAAAGAGGCAAATAAGCCGATTGCATTTGAACCACCACCAATACAGGCAACGACAGCATCAGGTAAACGGCCTTCTTTTTCGAGAATTTGTTGTTTTGCTTCATCACCAATCATACGTTGGAATTCACGTACAATTGTTGGGTAAGGGTGTGGCCCCGCCGCGGTTCCTAATAAATAATGAGCTTTATCATAGCTGCCAGACCAGTCCCTTAATGCTTCATTACAGGCATCTTTCAATGTGGCTGAACCGCTGTAAACTGGAATAACTTCAGCGCCCATTAATTTCATTCGAAATACATTGGGAGACTGGCGTTCTACATCTTTGGCACCCATATAAATACGGCATTTCATGTTCAGTAATGCACAAGCCAGTGCTGTCGCAACGCCGTGCTGCCCAGCGCCTGTTTCTGCAATTATTTCAGTTTTCCCCATTCGCTTAGCAAGTAGTGCTTGGCCTAATACTTGGTTAGTCTTATGGGCACCGCCGTGCAGTAAATCTTCCCGCTTTAAATATAATTTTGTTTTCGTACCTGCGGTTAGATTTTTACATAACGTTAGCGCAGTAGGGCGACCTGCATAGTTTTTTAGTAAGTCGTGAAACTCACGAATAAATTCATCATCATTCTGTGCATCGATAAACGCGTCTTCTAATTGGTTTAATGCAGGAATAAGAATTTCTGGGACATATTGCCCACCAAACTCGCCAAAATACGGATCTAATTTGCTCATTATTTATTGTCCATTTTATCAGTTACATTAATTGGTGTTGGAGTCTTTCATTTCGTTGTGTATTGATGAGCCGTTGATTTGGCTAACAACGTTGACAATACCAAATTTATTTTTTGTTGACTTTTTATACCAGGTTCAATTTCAACCCCTGAATTAAAGTCTAATCCGTTGCACAATAACTTAGCTGCGTCTAGGCAGTTATCAGGGGTAAGCCCTCCCGCTATCATTAATTTCTGTGTTGTGGATGAGGGGATTGCTGACCAATCGAAGGTTTTGCCAGTACCACCAGAGCCATTATCCAGCAATAACACATCAATACCTTGTGTATCGTAGTCATTTAGAGTTGTTCGTGACATATCAAGCGCCTTCCAAACTTCACAGTAGTTTGGTAAAAATGTTTTTAACGTATTGATATAAGAAGTATCTTCTTCACCATGTAATTGTACCGCAGATAATGCAAGTTGCTTGGCGATATGAGCAACAAAATCCGCGGACTGATTGCGGAAAACACCGACATATTTTAAAGGCGCTGCATGGATGATATTCTGCGCTTGTGACAATGTCACTTTTCTAGGGGAGGTATCAGCAAAAATTAATCCACCATAGTGTGCTCCCGCTTCAAATGCGGCTTTTGCATCTTGCTCGCGGGTTAAACCACAGACTTTATGTTCTCCTACTAACAAGTTTCGAATGGCTTTATCTAGGTCAGCTTGCTCCATTAAGGCGCTACCGATTAAAAAACCATTAGCAAATTGTTTCAGCGACTGAATATGTTGGTGTTGGTGAATACCTGACTCACTGATCACAATGGTGCCTTCAGTTAATTGAGGGGCGAGTTCACGAGTTCGGTTTAAATCAATAGAAAGGTCACGTAAATCACGGTTATTGATACCAACAACCTTGGCTTGTAACCGAATTGCTCTCTCTAATTCTTCTTCATTACTGACTTCCGTTAATATTCCCATATTAAGTTGATGAGCGACCTCTGCTAACGCTTTATATTCATCATCATTTAAGACAGATAACATGAGTAAAATGGCATCCGCTTGGTAGTAACGTGCAAGGTAGATTTGGTATGGGTCAATGATGAAATCTTTGCATAACACGGGTTGTTTTACGGTATTACTGACAATCGTTAAGTAATCCATATTCCCTTGAAAATATTTTTCATCAGTAAGAACGGAAATCGCGGATGCGTAGGGCGCATAAGTTTTAGCTATCACAGCGGGGTCGAAGTCAGCACGAATCAACCCCTTTGAAGGCGATGCTTTTTTGCACTCTAAAATAAATACAGGGCGTTTTGCGCTTAGTGCGTTATAGAAACTACGCTGGCTAGGTTGAATACCAGCAATAAAGCTTTCTAATGGCTGCTTGGCTTTACGTTCGATTAAATAATCAACTTTATCATCAACAATTTTTTGTAAGACTGTCGCTTTCATCTTATTGGTTCCTTGCCGCGAGTGCTGTGACGCGGTCAAATGCTTTACCGCTACGAATAATTGCGAGTGCGTGTTCGCTGTTTTGTTTTAAGTCTTCATGGCCATTAATACGCATCAACATGGCGACATTGGCTGCTACAGCAGCTTCGTGAGCAGCTTGCCCATGGCCTTGAAGCAAGTTACTAAGTAACACGCGGTTTTCATCTGGTGTTCCGCCTTCTAAGTCACGTAATTGATACGGTTCTAACCCAAAATCATCTGCAGTTAATTGGTAATGTTGTACTTTGCCATCTTTTAATTCAGCGACTTGAGTCACTGCATGTAATGAAACCTCATCCATCCCTCCACTGTGTACCACAGCTGCACGGTTGAAACCAAGCATCTGTAATGTTTCAGACACCGGTTTTACTAATGATTCTTGGTAAACTCCGATAAGGGCAATTGGCGGACGAGCCGGATTGATTAATGGCCCCAATACATTAAATAACGTTCGGGTTTTCAATTGAGTGCGTACAGGGGCCGCATGGCGGAACCCACTATGGTATTGCGGTGCAAATAAAAAACAAACACCAAGCTCATCTAATGCGTCACGAGCGCTTTGCGCACTGAGATCAAGAGCGATACCAAAGGCAGCCAGTAAATCTGAAGAACCTGAACGGCTCGAAACACTACGATTACCATGCTTGGCTATTTTAATACCACATTCAGCAGCAACAAAGGCACTTGCTGTTGAAATATTAATACTATTTGCACCATCTCCCCCTGTACCAACAATATCACTGAATAGGTAGTTAGGGCGGGGAAAGGGTTGTGCGTTTTCTAAACAAGCTAGAGCGGCACCCGCAATTTCTTGTGGTTGTTCGCCACGCATTTTCATACTGATTAACACAGCGGCTAACTGAGGTTCTGTTAATTCACCTTGAATAATGGCATTAAACAAGTACTGGCTTTCTTGTTGAGTTAGCGGCTGCGCTTTAAATAATTTATCATAAATATTTTGCATAATTGGCTCTTTAGTATTCCGTTAGTGCGAATGAGTGGATTCGATTGCATTGGGAGTAGAAAGAGCCCATGCCACGGTGTTTTCTAACAACTGTTTACCTTGAGTTGTTAAAATGGACTCTGGGTGAAATTGGAATCCACAAACTCTATCGCTATCATTACGTACAGCCATGACCATGCCATTTGAATGGGCACAAATGGTTAAGCTTTCCGGAATTTGACTACCCACAAGAGAGTGGTAACGCGCCACTGATATTGGGTTTTCAAGATGATTAAACATAGCTAAACCATCATGTGTGGCAATCGAAGATTTACCATGCAAAATTTCACCTGCGGCTGAAACCGTTCCGCCATAAGCTTCAACGATGGCTTGGTGACCTAAGCAAATACCAATAACAGGAATTTTGCCTTTTACTCGCATTAATACTTCTGGCATTGAACCTGCTTCACTCGGTTTACCAGGGCCGGGTGATAAGACTAGTACCGGTGAAATCATTTGATTTAATACAGATAAAATATGTTCTACATTGACTGTATTGCGATAAATAACCACGTTATGGCCACCTGCGCGCAGTTGGTCTACTAGGTTATAAGTAAAGGAGTCAACGTTATCGAGCAGTAAAATGTTCGCCATTAGAATAACTCCTTAACTTGATGTGCTTGGGCAATTGCACGGATCACTGCACGTGCCTTATTACGGGTTTCATCGGCTTCAGCTTGAGGTACGGAATCTAGAACGACACCACCTCCCGCTTGTACAGTGGCAATGCCATTTTCTACGTAGGCGGAGCGAATAACGATGCAAGTATCAAAATCACCATTTCCTTGAAAATATCCTACAGCCCCCCCGTATGATCCTCGGCGCTCTTGTTCATATTGCGCAATCAACTGCATTGCTTTTACTTTTGGTGCACCCGTTAACGTTCCCATATTCATACAGGCTTGATATGCATGAAAAACATCTAAATCTTGGCGTAATGTTCCCACGACATGAGAAACCAAATGCATCACGAAAGAATAGCGGTCAACCTTAGTTAGGTTAGCAACGTAACGGCTACCCGCTTCACAAATACGCGCTAAATCGTTACGTGCTAAGTCAACGAGCATGATGTGTTCAGCAAGCTCTTTCTCATCAGAACGCATGGAAAGCTCAATTCGGCTATCTAAATCAAGGTCTAATTCACCTTGGGCATTTCGTCCACGAGGGCGAGTCCCGGCGATTGGATAAATTTCCACTTTGCGATTTGCTGTCGCATATTTGAGTGCGCTTTCGGGGGAAGCCCCAAAGAGTGTAAATGCGTCATCTTGCATGTAGAACATGTAAGGACTTGGGTTTTGTACTTTGAGTTTTTGGTACGCAATTAAGGGATGTGAGCACGGCATCGTAAATTTACGAGAAGGCACAACCTGAAAAATATCCCCGCGGTATATGGCTTCTTTTAGTGAAGTGACAATTTCCCCATATTCTGGGTCATTTTTGTTTACCGAGACGGCAAATTCAGGCGCAGTTGCTAAAGGAAGTGCTGGCAAGAATGGACGGCACGAAGCGATAATTTGTGCGTGACGCTGCGTAACTGTTTCGACATCTTGCTCATTTTGCGTAAATAGGCAACTTTTTAGGCGTGCAGCCTGATTTTGATGGTCGATCACTAAATAATGCTCAGCAACAAAAAAACAGTAATCAGGGCAGTGATTAACGGTATTTACCTTGGGTAAATCTTCAAAGCTCGCGACTAAATCATAAGCAAACAACCCACCAACAAACAGATTTTCAGGTTTTGTGGAATAGGCTTGTGCAAGAGCGGGTAGTGCACGTAAAACGTCTAAGCTAGATGCAGCCTTCAGGCGGCTATCTTCGTCTAAATCTTGTGCAGGCTGGCTGAACGTTACCGTCAAACTATTTTCTTGCATGCTATGATGCATGATTAAATCTGTTAATTGAGTTAACAGTTTAGGTAATAAGGCCTGGCCATTTGGCGTCAACGCTTCTATTTCAACTTGCTGGCCAAAAGCACGAATACGTAGCGCGCTGTTGACAATCAACAAGCTTTGTAAGTTGGCTTTATTATTAATTTCAGCGGATTCCAACAGCATTGTTGATGGAACTTGATGACACAAATGATTAAATAATAATGTTGGGTCAGGCTGATAATTAATTGGGCTATCCAGATACTTAAAATGTGCTAATGTGGTGTTTTGTTCGTTCATTATGTTGCCTTACGCTAATTTTTGACATAAAAAACCCGCCTAGGAAGGGCGGGTTTGGCACTGAAACATACAATAACTATGCGCGTGCGGCTTCCGCCCAATTTGGGAAGTCACGCCACCAACGATTTGATAAGTTTAATAAAGTCATTGTATGCCTCACTGGATAAACTGATTATTTTTAGCTTTAGCTGTCTTGCGTACTAGTTAACTGGATCGTGCTATTTATGTCAAGGACTTTATTAATTTATTAGGAAAAATAGTTTTTCATGGAAATAGGAGAAGATATCAATATGCCGACAGCCTCGTCGCCATTAGTGACTCGCTATGACTTACATAGCCATACGAATGCTTCGGATGGTGACCTCACTCCTGCTGAGTTAATCGAACGTGCAGTGGAAAAAGGGGTTAATATTTTAGCGATTACCGACCACGATACCTGTGAAGGTGTATTAGAGGCTCGCCGCTATCTTGCTGAACATGAGTGGCCAATTGAGCTAGTCAATGGCGTTGAAATTTCGACACTTTGGGAGAATATTGAAATACATATAGTGGGCTTAAATTTTTCGCCTTCACATCCCGCGATGGTTCAATTGTTAAAAACACAATCTGAGCATCGTTTAGAGCGTGGTATTGAGATGGGCAGGCGGTTACAAAAAGCAGGCATTGACGATGCATGGGAAAATGCACAACGTATTTCTGGTGGTGGGCAGGTAACGCGGGCACATTTTGCACAATATATTGTGAAAATAGGTAAAGAAAAAACGATTAATAATGTATTTAAACGTTTTTTATCGAAAGGGAAAACAGGGTATGTGCCTGCGAAGTGGTGCACAATTCAAGACTCAATTGATGCAATCCATGCCGCAGGGGGAGTTGCGGTATTAGCGCATCCGTCTAAATATCAATTATCCAATAAATGGTTAAAACGGTTGGTTGCGTATTTTAAACAGTGCGGTGGTGATGCTATGGAGGTTTCTCACTGCCAGCAACCGCCAAATGAAAAGCAATATTTAGCAGAATTGGCCAATAATGCTAATTTGTATACATCCGTTGGTTCAGATTTTCATCGGCCTTGCTCTTGGATAGAGCTTGGCAGAAATTTATGGTTGCCCGATGATGACAAGGCTGTTTGGACACTTTGGGATACAGTAAAAACAGCTAATTAATTGATGTATTAATAATGCAGTGTAAAATAATTATTATAAGTGATGATTTATTAATGAGTAAGTCATCTTATGGAATTCAAAGATAGTAGCATTTATAGGTATTTTTGCCGGGTGATGCTGTCGATACCCAAAAATTAGAGGTATGTATGAGCCAGTTTTTTTATATCCATCCGGACAATCCTCAGGCAAGACTTATTAGCCAGAGTGTTGAAATTTTAAATAAAGGCGGAGTGATTGTTTATCCTACAGATTCAGGATATGCCATTGGATGCCGTTTAGAAGAAAAAGATGCTTTACAACGTATCTGTCGGATTCGTCAGCTTGATGCTAACCATAATTTCACATTAATGTGCAGAGATCTCTCTGAGCTATCGAATTATGCGCATGTTGATAACACTGTCTTCCGTTTAATTAAAAATAATACACCAGGTAATTACACCTTTATTTTGCGGGCAACGAAAGAAGTTCCACGGCGTTTAATGAATGAAAAACGTAAAACTATTGGTTTACGTGTACCGTCGAACCCGATTGCTCGAGATTTACTCGAAGCTGTTGGTGAACCGTTGATGTCAACTAGTTTGATTATGCCAGGTGATGATTTCACTCAATCAGACCCTGAGGAAATCCGCGATTTACTCGATAAACAAGTCGATTTGGTGATACATGGTGGTTATATTGGGCAAAAACCAACAACTGTGATTGACTTTACTGATGATACGCCTGTTGTGGCGCGAGTCGGAACAGGGGATCCAACGCCTTTTGAGTAGGTATAAATATATCGAAGCTTAAGATTCAGTACTGAACTAACTAAAATTGTATTGAATGTGCAATATACAGATAAGTAATAGGGGTTCAGGACAAACCTGTGTATAATGCGCGGGTTTTCAAATTCATTATTGTTTGGCGCGGCAAAAATAGCGCGCCAAAAAGATATTTGACGCCTGTGAAGGCGACAGCAGAGGGTTACATGAGCGTAAAACCGCAAAAAACTGAAAAATTACAGAAAATCCTTGCTCGTTCAGGGCATGGTTCTCGTCGAGAAATCGAAACATTCCTGCAAGCGGGTCGTATTAGTGTTGATGGCAAAATTGCGACACTAGGGGACCGTGTTGAAGTCACACCAGCAACAAAAATTCGTTTAGATGGTCGTTTATTAGCAATCAAAGAGCCTGAAAAGGAAATCTGTCGTGTAATGGCTTACTACAAGCCAGAAGGTGAGTTATGCACACGTCATGATCCTGAAGGGCGCCCAACTGTTTTTAACCGTTTACCACGGTTAACAGGGGCGCGGTGGATTGCTGTTGGCCGTTTAGATGTTAACACTAGTGGTTTATTGTTATTCACAACAGACGGTGAGCTCGCTAACCGTTTAATGCACCCTAGCCGTGAAGTTGAACGTGAATATGCAGTGCGTGTGTTTGGTGAAATTAACGATGCAAAAATTCGTCAATTAACACAAGGTGTACAGTTGGAAGATGGCCCAGCCTCTTTTAAAACGGTTTCTTACCGTGGCGGAGAAGGGATGAACCAATGGTTTAATGTCACCTTAACAGAAGGACGTAACCGCGAAGTTCGTCGCCTTTGGGAGTCTGTTGGTGTACAAGTAAGCCGTTTAATCCGTGTGCGTTATGGTGATATCGACTTACCTAAAGGTTTACCACGTGGAGGATGGACGGAGCTTGGTTTAGAGCAAACCAACTATCTCCGTGAGCTGGTGGAACTGCCGGTGGAAACGGAAAGTAAGGTTGCGGTTGAGCGCGATCAACGTCGCATTAAAGCAAACCAAATTCGCCGTGCAGTAAAACGCCATACACAAGTTGCATCGCGTCCGGCATCAAAACGTCAATCATCAAGACCAACGGCGAAACGTCGTACTCGCATCTAAATTTGCTATTCTTTATTCAGTATAAAAACGCAGAGCGTAATTTCTCTGCGTTTTTTTATGTGATCACGCCAATAATCATCCACTCCAGTAATCATCAATCTTATAAACAGTAATAGTTATATGCAACATAGATAATTAGAAAATTAATGGTCTAGTTCACATTATTATGAAACCTATCAATAATAGATAATGTTTATGAGATGTTTGTCTCATTTTAATGTAATAAAAAGTCTTAGCATGCCCCTTCTTATGGGATGTAACTCACAAAATGTTGGGTTGCTAACTGATAATAAAGACAAATTTACAGATAAACCTATTACTTACCCAGTTTATCCAGATAAATAAAGAATGGTTTAAGTGGATAAACCTGAATAAGGACAAAACATGAAAAAAATAACACTGACTTTGAGTGCGATTGCATTGGCATTGAGTTTTACGGCAACCTCTCAAGCAAAAATTCCAATGCCAGAAACCGTAAGCCCCGGCGTTACCGTTGTTGAACTTGCTCAACAACAGCCTATTCATTGGGTTTCCATCGAACAAATTAAACAAAGCCTAGAAGGAAAAGCACCTATGGCTGTTGGGTTTGATATCGATGATACGGTGTTATTTTCAAGTCCAGGTTTTTACCGTGGTAAATTAGAGTTCTCACCTAACGATTTTAGCTACCTCAAAAATCAACAATTTTGGGAAAAAATGAATAATGAGTGGGACAAATTCAGTATGCCAAAACAAGTGGGTATTGATTTAGTCAAAATGCACTTAGAGCGCGGTGACACTGTTTATTTCATTACTGGCCGTACGAAAACAAAAACGGAAACAGTGACGAAATATGTTCAAGAAGGTTTAGCGATACCTGCGGATAAAATGCAACCTGTTATTTTTGCGGGCGATGAACCAGGGCAAAATAATAAAGTGAGCTGGATGCGTGATCACAAACTTACCATATATTATGGTGATGCTGATGCCGATATCGCAGCAGCACATGAGTTAGGCATTCGCGGTGTTCGTGTTTTACGTGCGGCAAACTCATCTTACCAACCATTACCAAAAGCAGGGCGCTTTGGGGAAGAGGTTGTGATTAATTCAGAATATTAATTTAACAAATACAACGCAAAGAAGGAGGTCTAATGACCTCCTCAGACTGCTGACAAACATATTATGTTTGGCGGCAAGTCTAATAGGTTTTGAAAATAAACTAGGAAAATCAATTTATTGATTTTCGGCTGATAACACAAAGCGGGAAAAACCACGCTTTTATCCTGCTTTGTCAACAACCTCAGGAGGTCTAATGACCTCCTTTTTAATCGTTGTAATATATTAGTTTGTCACAACTGCATCAATAATCACACGGTTACCCGTGATACTTCCAGTCGTTCCATTACTTATTATAGGGGCTGGTGACTTTAGTTGTGTTAGTAGAGCGTAAAGCACCATATTGGTTGTTAATACGATTTTTTGAATCAATGGTGAGATTTTTACCTGCGGCCACTGTTCCTGAATAGTTTTCTAATGTGCCAACATCCAGTTTCTGGCTATTAGCGCTTTTGATTTCTCCATAATTATTATTGAGTGTTGCTTTGAGCTTAACGTCAATATCATTACGTGCAGCGGTATTATTTTCTACATTTGCAGCAATAGAACCATAGGTATTATGTAACGTATCACCTTTAACTTTAATAGTTCCATTATTGGTTTGTAGGCCACCATTTTGGTTTGTTAGTCCAAATTTAGTATTAATGAGTTTAAAGTCACTACTGTAACTGTTGTTCAAATAACTGGTTTCAATATCCAGATTATTTTCAGCATTAATTAACCCTGCTTGGTTATCAATACTATAGGCTTTAATCGTAAGATTTTGTCCTTTGATATAGCCAGAACGGTTGTTCATTGAATTAGCATTAATAACGGATTTGCCGTTATTTGAAACAATCGCTCCGGTGTTATTGAGCTGGTTAGCATTGATATTCATCAAGCGACCACTATGAATGGTTGACGTTCCCGCATTAGTGAGTGATACCGACGCATCTAAATTCATCTGGCCATCAATGGCATTTATTTCAGAATTAGTTTGCGTTAAGTACATCGTACTGATGTCTGCATGGCGTTGTGCAGTAATTTTGCTATTTGATGTGTTATCAATTGCGGATTGCGCGCTGATTTTGCTATCTCGCCCTGCAGTAATATTGGAGTTTTCATTCACAACACGAACGGCATTAATCGTTATATCACGCCCGGCATTGAATCCTTTTACTGGATCATTTGGATTGGCGAGATTGTCCCTGTTGTAAATTGTACTCATGGAATGAATGTCGATATTACCTTTAGTAGACTGAACGATACCATTATCATTTACAAATGAATCAGAGAGTGTATTAACATTCTGCAGAGCGATTATCGAACCACGATTGTTGCTTAGTGTACCTAATGTACTTAGATTAATATCATTGTTATAGGATGTGATATCACCATTATCATTATTAATTACACCCGTTCCTGCAACGGTAATATTGACGTTTTTATTACCCGCAATGCGACCGTTATTGGTAAGGCTTGCTGCTTTAATATCAATATCACCCGCTGCGTTCATATTACCATTGGTATTATTCACCGTTCCTGCGGTATCAATAGAAATTGCGCCATTATAGGTACCAATATCCCCTAAATTACTGACACCAACGCCAGTTTCAGTGGCTATTAATGAGATTTTATTGGCATACATACCGCCAATCGACGAAACATCAATCCCAATAGTGGGTTTTGTTCCAATTGCTGCGGCTGTCCCCGTCACATCCCCAGCCGAATTGACGTGATTACTTCCAGCTATCACATTGATGCGCTGTGTATCAATAATGCCATTAATGGCCACCGAACGTGCAATTAAATCTGTCGGAGAATTGGTATCTAATCTCCCATTGATGGCAATTTTACCTTGCTGCACATTATAGTTAGCAATGGAGCCATCATTTGCTAGCTCTACTTTACCGGTTGTCAGTGTTGTACGATTGGTGTTGATAAAGCCACAGTTGTTACATGTAACTCCGGACGCATTAGCAACGATTACTTGCGCTTTGCCACCTGCAACCTCAATCATGCCATTTAATGTGGTTGCCGCATTTGAATTTATTTCGTTTAAGATAACTTTAGCTCGCCCGCCAGCAACATTGGTATTGCCACCAATTTTGCCGCCAATGAGCGTATTAGAATTTTTTGCACTGTTATTTAAAATAACGCCTTTTTGGTCAACATCGAATTGGCTATAGGTATTATGGGAAACACCAGCCTGGCTTGGTTTATTAATATAAACGACAGTCGGCCCATTACCTTGATTTAATATACCAGCCCCATTAGTTGGTGTAATTGCCGCTTGAGCAACAGTAGTAGTTCCAACGATTATTGAAACACATAAAAAGAGTGGATTTAATTTCATTTTTGTGAAATTTAAATGAGAATTTGAAACATTTTTCATATATATCCCTTAAATAAAATAGAAAAATCTAAGATAACTAACAATCCATTATTGCAGTTTAATTATGCTTAAATAGAAAACTAAATAAAATTAATAATGTTAACATGGGTAAATATATCGTTATTCATTGATAACTAACTAAAACTGAATAAAAGCGGAGTAATATCTATTTTTATAGATTAGTTTGTTTTTATCAATAGGTTGTGTTTACGCATTTTTAGCCTGTTAGGAGGATTTTACTCACGTAGCAATACGTAATCATTTTAATTAAAGAGGAGATTTTCAACAAATAGCATTAATTATTTTTATATTTATTCTTTATCGTTATAAAATAATTGTGATACTTGATGAACAAAAGTTAGCAAAAAACTCATACTACCAAAAAATATTTTCCAATATGGAGTTCACACTAAATTAGTGTTACCAATGAAAAGTATTAAATAACTTTTTTATAGGTTAACTGATGGCTTAGTTAGAAAAATAGCTAGTGAAATAGATTAGAAGTGCAATAATAAAAAATAACGCCTTATTATTGCACTTTGTTATCGGATGATTACCAATCAATCCCTTTTTGAGCTTTAATCCCAATATCAAATGCATGTTTCACTGGGCGCATTTCTGTTACTGTATCAGCTAATTCGATTAAATCTCGGTGGCAACCTCTGCCAGTGATCACAACAGATTGATTGGCAGGGCGGCTTTGTAATGCTTGGATCACTTCTGCTAATTCGAGATAATGGTAACTTACCATGTAGGTGAGTTCATCTAAAATGACTAAATCGTACTGTGGGTCACTTAATAATTGTTTGGCGTATTGCCAAGTTTCTATACAGGCGAGGGTGTCTGTCTCTTTGTTTTGAGTTTCCCAAGTGAACCCTGTGGACATAACATAGAAGGGAACGCCTTGGGGTTCTAACAGTTCACGTTCACCATTATCCCAGCCACCTTTAATAAATTGAACAACAGCGGCTTTTTTACCATGGCCTACTGCACGGCAAACAGTACCAAATGCCGCTGTCGTTTTGCCTTTTCCATTTCCAGTAAAGACAATAACGATACCCCGTTCAATTTGAGCGGCTTCAATTCGTGCATCCACTTTTTCTTTTAAACGTTGTTGACGTTCTTCGTGTCGGCTTTGAGACATCATTTTTACTCCGCAGCACCGGGCTTGCGTCCGGGTTGTGCATCATAGCTACTTCCTGTTTTACGCAGGCTATCATCACCCATCAAATAGATATAAATAGGCATGATATCAGCAGGAGTTTTCAATTTAAGTGGATCTTCGTCAGGGAACGCACTTGCTCGCATAGAGGTTCGAGTTCCACCTGGATTAATACAATTTACACGAAGATTACTGTGCTTATACTCTTCGGATAGAATTTGCATTAAACCTTCTGTCGCAAATTTAGAGACAGAATAAGCACCCCAACCGGCTCGACCTTGTTTACCTACACTTGAACTGGTAAAAACTAACGAGGCATTAGGCGCTTTAAGTAATAGAGGGAGCAAAGCTTGAGTTAGCATGAATGTGGCATTAACATTTATTTGCATCACATCATGCCATAGGTCACTGGGTTGCTCAGAGATAGGGGCTACTACACCAAGTATTCCCGCGTTGTGTAAAACGCCATCTAAATAAGGCGTTATTGACGCAACTTGCGAAGCGAGTGTATGGCAGTCATCAATTGTTGCGGTTAATAAGTCTAATATAAAGCAAGGTGGATTCTTTCCATCTAAAGCCGCTATTTCATCACTAACTGATTGTAATTTATGCAGTGTTCTACCAACAAGAATAAGGGATGCACCATAGCGCGCATAAGTGAGAGCGGCTTCACGGCCAATGCCATCACCGGCACCTGTCACGAGAATAGTTTTACCTTTCAATAGGTCTTGTCTAGGCTGATATTGGAGCATATTCTTTCCTACTATTGTGATTAGCATGTATGGTTATCATCGCACTGATTGTGATAATTGGCTAATCTAACATAGTATTAACAAGGTTTGTCGTGCCAACTCTGTTTTTTTCTGGTTGTTTGCGCGTAATCGTGAGATTATTTTTGTATTGAAGATAAATATCAAAAGGATCAGATTGTGGAGTATTTCTCATTGTATGGGCTATTTTTAGCAAAAGTCGTTACGATTTTGGTAGCGGTGGTTTTGCTGGCTGTTTTTGTGTTTGGCGTAGGTATGCGCAGACAAGGAGCAAAAGGTGCTTTGAAAATCACAGATTTAGGTGAAAGCTATCGTGAGCGTCAGCGCCAAATGCAGCAGATAAAAATGAATGAATCAGAACATAAGGCATGGCTAAAAGCATTTAAAAAACAGCAAAAAGCAAAATCAAAAAGTGAGAAAACTGGGGCTAAATTAGGCCAAACAGGGGTTAAAAAGCCTTGCTTATATGTCTTAGACTTCAAAGGTAGTATGGATGCACGTGAAGTTGCCTCTTTACGTGAAGAGATCAGTGCAATTCTCGCTGTTGCAGACCAACAGGATGAGGTTTTGTTAAGACTTGAAAGCCCAGGTGGGATGGTTCATGGTTATGGCTTAGCGGCTTCACAATTACTAAGAATCAAAGAAAAAAATATCCCACTGACTATTGCGGTAGATAAAGTCGCTGCGAGTGGTGGATATATGATGGCGTGCATCGCAGATAAAATTATCGCAGCGCCATTTGCCATTATTGGTTCGATTGGTGTTGTCGCTCAAATTCCAAATATTCATCGGTTATTAAAAAAGCATGATGTTGATGTTGAACTTCACACCGCTGGCGAATATAAACGTACATTGACCATGTTAGGTGAGAACACGGAGCAAGGTCGTAAGAAATTTGTTGAAGATTTAAATTCAACACATGAATTGTTTAAACAATTTGTTCATCAAAATCGCCCATCTTTAGATATTTCTGCAGTTGCAACAGGGGAGTATTGGTATGGTTCACAGGCGCTTGATAAAGGGCTTGTGGATAATATTGGTGTGAGTGATGATTTTATTATTAATGCAATTGATACTAAGGAAATAGTTAGTATCCGTTATGTATTAAGTAAAAAAATGATGGATAAGTTTATGGGAAGCGCGGCAAAGAGCGTGGATAATTTATTATTGCGCTGGTGGCAGCGTGGGCAAAAACCACTCTTGTAATTTCCAATTTTGCCTAGCGAATAAGCGTTTTTAAATCTACTATTAATTTACCGGCTTTTTAGCCGGTAAATTATATACAAAGAGCAAACGTGTTAATTAGTTATTATCACTCAATTGGTATTGTTCTGATAGTACATGAGCAAGGTGTTTGTACATATTAAAAGCAGCGGTACTCTTTAAGGTAGGGATATTGTTCTCATCTAAGAAGAACTCCCCTTTAAATACCAATGTACCTCGATGCTGCTCTACAGTATCAACAAACATACCATGAATATAATCATCATGTTTCTTTATGATATCATTAGCTTTTTCAAGTAACTCTTTTTTTGTGATGAACGGTAAATTGTCTTGCATAACTTGGCTTCCTTGAAAAAATAATTGGTTGCTTCTAGCATTTTATCAGGTAGAGTGTGTGGTTTTCAATTGTGACTAAACATCTTTATATGGTTAAAATCAGTCGACTAGAAGACACTTTGTGCCTTTTAGAATAACGTGATTGAGTTTATAAGTTTTGTTTCAACACAAATAATTGTTTAAAAATATATTGATATATTGTGATTGTGTCGCAATATAAAAAAGAGATTCTCATTTTGCGCATTTTAATGTAGAAATGCGCCATTGTTGATATTTAGGTAAAGGTAAATATGGGTAAAGCTCTTGTTATAGTGGAGTCCCCGGCAAAGGCCAAAACGATTAATAAGTATCTTGGCAGTGGCTACGTTGTAAAAAGCAGCGTTGGCCACATTCGTGATCTGCCGAAAAGCGGCTCTGGTTCACAAACCGGCTCACAAAAGAGTACAGGCTCATCTACCGACAAAACAAAGAAAGTGAAAAAAGATCCGCGTGACGCATTAGTTAAGCGCATGGGGATTGACCCTTACCATGGTTGGAAAGCGAATTATCAAATTCTACCAGGTAAAGAAAAAGTGGTCTCTGAACTTAAATCACTGGCGGAGGATGCCGATCACATCTACCTCGCAACGGACTTGGACCGAGAAGGGGAAGCTATTGCGTGGCATTTACGTGAAGTGATTGGTGGAGACGATTCTCGTTTTAGTCGTGTTGTATTTAATGAGATCACCAAAAATGCGATCACTCAGGCATTTGATAGCCCTGGGGAATTAAATATAGATAGAGTTAACGCACAACAAGCGCGTCGTTTTATGGACCGAGTTGTGGGTTACATGGTTTCTCCACTGTTGTGGAAAAAAGTGGCTCGTGGCTTATCTGCTGGTCGTGTTCAATCAGTTGCAGTGAAACTGATAGTTGAACGTGAACGGGAAATTAAAGCCTTCGTTCCTGAAGAATATTGGGAACTGCATGCCGACTTAGCCGATAAAGATATCGCTAATTTGCGTATGGAAGTCACTTCACAAGGTGGTAAGGCATTTAAGCCAGTCAATAAAGCGCAAACAGAGGCGGCGGTTAAATTACTGGAAAATGCCCGTTTTGCGGTTACTGACCGTGAAGATAGGCCGACATCCAGTAAACCGAGCGCACCGTATATCACGTCAACGCTACAACAAGCTGCTAGTACCCGTTTAGGTTTCGGCGTGAAAAAAACCATGATGATGGCTCAGCGTCTTTATGAGGCGGGTTACATCACTTATATGCGTACTGACTCAACAAACTTGAGTCAAGATGCACTCGACATGGTTCGTGGCTATATTAATGATAATTTTGGCGCGAAATACCTGCCAAAAGATGCCAATGTGTATAGTAGCAAAGACAATTCGCAAGAGGCACACGAAGCCATTCGTCCTTCTAGTGTCGATGTTTTACCTGAGTCACTAAAAGACATGGAGAACGACGCGAAAAGGTTGTATCAATTGATTTGGAATCAGTTTGTGGCTTGTCAAATGACACCTGCGAAATATGATTCAACAACCTTAACAGTCAAAGCAGGGGATTTTGAACTAAAAGCCAAAGGGCGTACTCTGCGTTTCGATGGTTGGACGAAAGTCATGCCTGCACTGCGTAAAAATGATGAAGACAAAACGCTGCCACCAATGCAAGTTGGTGCGGAGTTGTCTTTGGTTGAACTATTGCCTAGCCAACACTTTACCAAGCCGCCAGCACGTTTTAGTGAAGCGTCTTTAGTTAAAGAGTTAGAAAAGCGTGGTATTGGCCGTCCTTCAACGTATGCAGCGATTATTTCGACGATCCAAGACAGAGGTTATGTTAAAGTTGAAAACCGTCGTTTCTATGCAGAAAAAATGGGTGAAATCGTCACAGACCGCTTAGAGGAAAACTTTAACGATCTGATGAACTATGATTTTACTGCACGTATGGAAGACCAACTGGACCATGTTGCAAACCATGATGCCGAATGGAAAGCCGTATTAGATGAATTCTTCTCTGATTTTAGTAAGCAGCTCGATGTTGCTGAAAAAGAACCAGAGGAAGGGGGAATGCGCACCAACCCAATGGTAATTACCTCAATCACTTGCCCTGATTGTGAGCGCCATATGGGTATTCGTACCGCATCAACTGGGGTATTTTTAGGTTGCTCTGGTTACGCATTACCACCCAAAGAGCGTTGTAAAAAAACGATTAACCTTATCCCTGAAGACGAAGTCCTTAATGTCCTTGAAGGGGATGATGCGGAAACTAATGCGTTAAGAGCCAAACGTCGTTGTCCAAAATGCGGCACCGCGATGGACAGCTATTTGATTGATAATGGCCGTAAATTACATGTTTGTGGTAATAACCCTGCGTGTGAAGGTTATGAAATCGAAGAAGGCGAGTTCCGTATTAAGGGTTATGACGGTCCGGTCATTGAGTGTGACAAGTGTGGTTCAGAAATGCACCTGAAAATGGGGCGTTTTGGTAAGTACATGGGTTGCACTAACGAAGAGTGTAAAAATACGCGTAAAATCTTACGAAGTGGTGAAGTGGCACCACCGAAAGAAGATCCAGTGCCATTGCCGGAACTTCCATGTGAAAAATCTGATGCGTATTTTGTGTTACGTGATGGGGCTGCTGGCGTTTTCCTTGCGGCGAATACATTCCCTAAATCACGAGAAACACGTGCACCACTAGTGGCAGAATTACAGCGTTTTAAAGACCGTTTACCTGAAAAACTCGCATATTTAGCTGAAGCACCGGCTGAAGACGGTGAAGGTAACCCAACAGTCGTCCGTTTTAGCCGCAAAACGAAACAACAATATGTTTCTTCAGAGAAAAACGGTAAAGCAACGGGTTGGAGTGCATTCTACGTTGATGGTAAGTGGGAAGTAAAAGAGAAGTAATAGCTCTCTTTTGTTTCCAAACAAAAAAGCCAATCATTTAATTAGATTGGCTTTTTTATTAAACGGTAAAATAAACTGTAATGAAATAAGTTGACTTACATTATGTTCAGGTAGTGTTATTTTTTGTTTTTATAGTGAATTGATTTAGTAGAGGTTATAAAAATGGGTCACGCATTACAAAAGCCTAATCGTTTATTGATACCTGCTCGTGACAAAAGTAAAATTGCTGCACCTAAACCAGCAATTAGCGAGCAATGTTCACATGAAGTCCAAGTCAAAAATGTTTTTGATTTTGGTTTCGCTCGCTATGAAAAAGCAATGGAAAAACTTGCTAAGGTATAGTGAGAGAGATACACGTCCAAGGGGTGTTTGTTGAAGGTATTAATTATTTATTTGTTGATGATTTGGTAAATATTAATAGGGTATTGATAGAACTACAAACTCCTAATGAACCTATAGAAGTCCTCAATTTTAATAATCTCAATTCCTCCCAGTTTAAATCCAGCCTATTTTTATTTCTTATCGCTCACTGTGATACAGCCGCCAATTTTTAACTAAACTCAAATGTAGCACCAAAGTGATAACTAATTTGTGTTAACTTAAGATAGAGTCGTTGTAGTTATCAATTGGCAGTAATAATCCTTACCTTGCTGAAATATTTAGGTAAGTCGATGGAATGATAGATAAAAGTTATCCACCGGAGGCAAAATGAAGTTAAAAATGTGTTTACTGGCTGCATTATTGACAGCGGGGACAGCGTACGCTGCTCAGTCTACTGTTGTATTAAAAGAAGCGACACCCACAGGTGATGGTAAAGCAATAGGTGAGGTTGTTATCTCAGAAACGGAATATGGATTACTGTTCACGCCTAAATTAACAGGACTACAAGCAGGTATTCATGGTTTCCATATTCATGAGAACCCAAGCTGCGAACCTGCAGAAAAAGACGGTAAATCGGTACCTGCATTAAAAGCAGGTGGTCATTTAGACCCAGCCAAAACAGGCGTTCATAAAGGCCCTTATGATAACACAGGGCATTTAGGCGATTTACCCGGCTTAGTTGCCGATAGTCAAGGTAATGCTAATTATGCGGTACTAGCGCCACGTTTAAAATCACTCAAAGATGTTCAAGACCGCGCATTGATGGTGCATGTGGGTGGTGATAACTATTCTGATAATCCAGAAGCGTTAGGCGGTGGTGGGGCTAGGATGGCCTGCGGCGTCATCAAATAATACGCGTCATATTTCAAGCTGTGGCGTTGTTAGCTGCGCTTGCTAACCCTAGTCACATACTGATGTATGCTCCTAGGTCTTAGCGCCGCTTGCTGCCTAGCCACAACTTGAACTATTTAGCGTATTGTATTGATTATAAAGTAGTTTAAAAGACAGTATTGCATTGATTAGAATATGATTTAAACAGCAGAATTGTTATCTGGACTTACTAATGTTAATTACATACTGATGTATGCTCCTAGGGCTCAGCGCCGCTTAATGCCTAGTCATAAAAAGAAGGCTCACGCTAAATTTCGAGCCTTCTTTTGTCATTGATAAATTACCAAATACGAATACGCTGTTCTGGTGGCAAATACAGGGCGTTATTTTTATCAACACCGAATGTTTCGTACCAGTCATCAATATTGCGTACTACGCCATTTGCGCGAAATTGGTTAGGGCTATGAGGGTCTGTCATAATCTTATTACGTTCAGATTCTTTATTTGACAGCTCTTGCCACGTGCGTGCCCAAGCAATGAAGAAACGCTGTAACCCAGTTGTTCCGTCAATAATTGGAGCCTCACCATTTGGGTAGTTTTCTTTGGCAAATTGCTTATAAGCACTTAAGGCGATATTTAACCCACCGAGGTCACCAATATTCTCCCCTAATGTAAGCTCACCGTTCACCTTTAAGCCATCAACAGTAAAGCCGTTATATTGTTCAACAAGCTTAGCGGTTTTCTCTTTGAAGTGGGTTTTAGCGCTCTCACTCCACCAATTACGTAACTGCCCGGTTCCGTCATATAAACTGCCTTGGTCGTCAAAACCATGGCCCATTTCGTGGCCGATGACTGCACCTATTGCGCCATAGTTATAGGCTGGGTCAACATTAGGGTCAAAGAACGGTGCTTGTAAAATTGCAGCAGGGAACACAATTTCATTTTGAACAGGGTTGAAATAGGCATTGACTGTTTGTGGCGTCATTCCCCATTCCCATTGACGAACAGGCTGACCAATTTTGCCAATCATATCATCATATGACCAAGCTAAAACTTGCTTATAATTATCTAATAATGAATCGGGCTTAAGGTTAATCTCACTGAAATCATTCCATTGGTCTGGATAACCCACTTTAACCGTGAATTGTTCCAATTTTTTAAGGGCTTCTTGGCGAGTAGGCTCATCCATCCAGTCATTGACTTTTAAGCGTGAATTAAATGTTCCTCTCACATAACTAACCAAATCTTTAATTTTTTCTTTAGCTTGAGGGTCGAAATATTGTTCGACGTAAATTTGCCCTAATGGCTCACCTTGGAGTGAGTTAACGGTTTGCAAAGCGCGCTCTTGGCGGGTGCGTTGCTTCTCAATACCATTGAGTTTTTTCGAGTAAAAATCAAACTGTGCATCTGCGATGGTTTGGTTTAAATAACGTGCGTGCTCACTAATATACTGAAAGGTTAAGTAATCTTTTAATGTCGAAACTGGGGTATCTGCAAAAATCTTTGCAGTTTGTTCAACTGCGCTGTCCGTTTCAACGACCACTTTCGCAAGTTGCTTATCAGTTAAGTTGCGGCTAGTAATAAAGCTATCCCAATCAAAACCTTGGGTATGGTTTTTCATTTCAGCTAAGGTCATTGCATGGTAATTTTTGATAGTGTCACGGCGGGCCTCAGGGCTCCAATGTACAGTTGCAATCGCTTTTTCTAAATCAAAAATTTTCTGTGCTTTTTGTGTGACATCTTTTTCACCGGCTAGCTCTAACATGGTAGCGATATAAGCGATATAACTTTTTCGAATATCTTCCATTTGCGGTGTGTTATCGAGGTAATAAGTCCGATTAGGTAGCCCTAAGCCGCCTTGGCCGATATAAAGCACATAGGTATCCGGTGCTTTAGCATCTAAGTCTACCCAATAAGAAATCAATGATTTGTAGTCGGGTTGGGTCATTAACTGGCTAATATCACTATGGCTTTTAGCTTTCTTAATGGCATCTAAATCGGATTTTATTGGGGTAATTCCTGCCTGTTCGATAGCCGTTTCATTCAGGTAACTAAGATATAAATTTCGAATATTTCGTTGATTATGCGTAAGTTTGTTTTCGGGGATCTGCTGTAGCTGGTCAATTATCGATTGAATTTGTTTTTCTGTATTTAAGTATAATTCCACAAAAGAGTTAATACGTGGCATACCGGTGGGGATTTGCGCTTTATTTACCCAATCTTCATTCACATAACGGTAAAAATCATTGCCGGGTTCAATCGTGTCAGACAAAACAATTTTTTGTTGTCCATAACTAACTTCTTTTGCCAATAGTGACGGGGCAAAAGAAATAGTCGACATACCAATAATTAAAGCCAAAACATTTAAACGCATGTAACCACCTCTCTTCGTTGAGAATTACGATATCCACTCTAATACGTTAAACCTTGGAGCGAGTGTTCTGCAAAATTTATTTCACTCATTGAACCACATAATGAAATAAAGTTAATCCGTCTTTGCAGTACCTTACTGCTTTTCTTCATTGTAGAGGGGATTTAGATGAAATTTTATCATCATACTGTTTATTCTTCAGAGAATGATGTTATATTGGTTATATCAAATAAACCAATTATAACTATTAGCTATATGTAATATTCTTTAGCTATAGATAGCAAATGCACATTATTCCTGTATGAGGTAGACTGAAATATGAAATTGCAGCAATTACGTTATATTGTTGAAGTGGTTAACCATGACTTGAATGTCTCCTCAACCGCTGAGGGGCTTTTTACGTCACAGCCCGGTATCAGTAAACAAGTGCGGATGCTTGAAGATGAGCTTGGGATCCAAATTTTTGCGCGTAGTGGTAAGCACTTAACGCATGTTACTCCCGCAGGGGAAGAAGTGGTACGGATCTCCCGAGAAGTGCTATCAAAAATAGAAGCGATCCGCTCGGTTGCTGGGGAGCATACTTATCCAGATAGAGGTAGCTTGAGTATTGCCACGACACATACACAAGCTCGTTATGCTTTGCCTCCGACAATCAAAGGTTTTATTGAGCGTTATCCACATGTTTCATTGCACATGCAGCAAGGATCACCAACGCAAATCGCTGAGGAAGTGTGCAAAGGTAACAGTGATTTTGCGATAGCAACCGAAGCATTGCACCTTTATAACGATTTGATTATGTTGCCATGCTACCATTGGAATCGCTGTGTGGTCGTGCAAAAAGACCATCCACTTGCAACGAAAAAAAATGTCACTATTGAAGATATCTCTGAATATCAAATTGTAACCTATACTCATGGGTTTACTGGCCGTTCAGAATTAGATGTGGCATTTCAGAAAATTGGTCTTGAGCCCAAAATTATTTTTACTGCAACCGATGCTGACGTGATTAAAACCTATGTTAGATTAGGGTTAGGGATCGGTATTATCGCGAGTATGGCCGTTGACCCTGTTAGTGATAGCGATTTAGTTGTGATTGATATGCGTGATAAGTTCAGCTATAGCACAACCAAGATTGGTTTTAAACGTACTAGTTTCTTGCGTAGTTATATGTATGATTTTATGTGGCGTTTCGCACCGCATCTAACCCGTGATGTGGTCGATAAAGCGGTTGCTATACGTAACAATGAAGAAATTGAAGAGTTTTTTAAAGATATGAAACTGCCTATCATTTAATTTCTTTATATTTTTGCCTTGTCATAATTTGTAAGTAGGAACCCTAGTGATCGTATTTCTAGGGTTTTTATTATTATTACCGAGTTGGTGTACTTAGTTTTTTCCTGACTTATTTCCCTTCTTATCTTAAATTTCCTATTATTAATAGAGAAAAATTCAATATTTGGCACAAAATCTATAAATCAAATTTCTAGAGCAACTATGATTACAATTGGTTAACAAAAAATAATGGTGGTAAATACAAATATTGCCATAGCCATAAAAACCAAGGAGGAGTTATGTCGTTGAGTCTAAAAACAACGAGTGCTTCGACACTCAATGTTGGAAACAAGCAGTATAATTACTTCAGTTTAGCGATTGCTGAAAAAAAGCTCGGTGAGGGGACTAAATTACCTAAGTCATTAAAAGTTTTACTCGAAAATCTATTACGTCATATTGATGGCACCTCAGTTGTCGAACAAGATTTACAAGCAATAATTGACTGGCAAAAAAACGCGCATGCAGATAGAGAAATTGCTTATCGCCCAGCGCGTGTTCTCATGCAAGACTTCACGGGTGTTCCTGCTGTTGTTGACCTTGCCGCTATGCGTGAAGCAGTTAAATCCCTTGGCGGCAATGTTGAGCAAGTAAACCCGTTGTCACCTGTTGATTTAGTGATTGACCACTCGGTGATGGTGGATGAGTTTGCAACCGAATCAGCATTTGGCGATAACGTTGAAATTGAAATGGCGCGTAACCATGAACGTTATTTATTTTTACGTTGGGGCCAAAAAGCATTTAATCGTTTTCAAGTAGTGCCGCCGGGTACCGGTATCTGTCACCAAGTTAATTTAGAATACCTTGGCAAGGCAGTATGGTATGAAGAAATTGACGGTAAATTATATGCCTATCCCGATACTTTAGTGGGTACGGACTCTCATACGACGATGATCAACGGGTTAGGTGTGTTAGGTTGGGGTGTCGGTGGTATTGAAGCTGAAGCCGCGATGTTAGGCCAACCGGTTTCAATGCTAATCCCTGACGTTGTTGGTTTTAAATTAACGGGTAAATTATCCGAAGGGATCACAGCAACTGACCTTGTGTTGACAGTGACACAAATGCTACGTCAACATGGTGTCGTGGGTAAGTTTGTTGAATTCTATGGTGACGGCTTGGCCTATTTACCATTAGCAGACCGCGCAACAATTGCGAATATGTCCCCTGAATATGGTGCAACTTGTGGCTTTTTCCCGGTTGATGAAGTAACACTGTCTTATATGCGTTTAACTGGGCGCAGTGATGATGAAATTGCGCTGGTGGAAGCTTATAGTAAAGAGCAGGGTTTATGGCGTTATGCGGGCGATGAACCGATTTTTACCAGTACACTTGAGTTAGACATGTCGACAGTCGAATCCAGTTTAGCCGGGCCTAAACGTCCACAAGACAGAGTCGAACTTAGCCAAGTACCAAAAGCATTTCGTGGCGCAGTCGAATTAGAAGTCAATAAGAAAATCCAATCGAGCTATCCTTCGGTTAAATATCAAAATAAAACCTTTGAATTAACCGATGGCGCGGTCGTTATTGCAGCAATTACCTCTTGTACAAACACGTCGAACCCAAGTGTATTAATGGCGGCGGGGCTATTAGCGAAAAAAGCCGTTGAAAAAGGGTTAGTTCGCCAACCGTGGGTTAAATCATCATTAGCACCGGGTTCTAAAGTGGTTACTGATTATCTTGCCGTTGCAGGTTTAACACCGTATTTAGATAAGCTTGGGTTTAACCTTGTCGGGTATGGATGCACAACCTGTATTGGTAACTCAGGGCCATTACCAGAACCAATAGAAGAAGCGATTAAACAAACGGATCTTACTGTTGGTGCCGTGCTGTCAGGAAACCGTAACTTTGAAGGGCGAATTCACCCACTGGTGAAAACTAACTGGTTAGCCTCTCCGCCGCTTGTTGTTGCCTATGCACTGGCGGGTAATATGAATATCAACTTGAAAACTGACCCTATCGGGGTTGATAAATCGGGTAATGATGTTTATTTGAAAGATATTTGGCCATCAAGTGCTGAAATTGCGCAAGCTGTACAGCAAGTTAAAACAGATATGTTCCGTAAGGAATATAACGCGGTCTTTGAAGGTGATGACGCTTGGAGAGCATTAAAAGTTGAAAGCTCTTCAACTTATCACTGGCAAGCAGACTCGACCTATATCCGCCATCCACCTTTCTTTGAAGGAATGCAATCTCAGCCAGTACCTGTTAAAGATATTCATGGCGCAAATATTTTAGCGATCCTCGGTGACTCGGTCACCACTGACCATATTTCTCCTGCAGGGAATATCAAAAAAGAGAGTCCAGCGGGGCGTTATCTGCAAGAACACGGCGTTGCTGTTGCAGATTTCAACTCTTATGGTTCGCGTCGTGGTAACCATGAAGTGATGATGCGAGGAACATTTGCAAATATTCGTATTCGCAATGAAATGGTGCCAGGTGTAGAGGGGGGATATACCTTACATATACCGACAGGCAAACAAATGGCGATTTATGATGCAGCGATGCTGTATCAACAAGAAAATCGCCCATTGGCTATCATTGCGGGTAAAGAATATGGTTCAGGTTCTAGCCGAGATTGGGCAGCTAAAGGCACGAATTTATTAGGTGTGAGAGTTGTCATTACTGAATCATACGAGCGTATCCACCGTTCTAATTTGATTGGCATGGGGGTTATACCTTTAGAATTTAAAGATGGGGTATCTCGTAAAACTCTCAGGTTAAAAGGTGATGAACGCATTGATGTCACAGGGCTTCAGTCAATTACCCCAGGGCAGGATATCA
Source organism: Providencia sp. PROV048 (assembly GCF_033688165.1). NCBI lineage: Bacteria > Pseudomonadati > Pseudomonadota > Gammaproteobacteria > Enterobacterales > Morganellaceae > Providencia > Providencia sp. PROV048. Next base: position 2,153,699 of record NZ_CP096360.1, read on the forward strand.
CAGTGAAAATCACTTATGGTAATGGGGATATAAAAGAAGTTATAACTCGTTGTCGTATTGATACCGCAACGGAGATGGATTATTACCGTCATGGTGGTATTTTGCATTATGTAATAAGACAGATGCTACATTAATCATTAAATTATGACACTTCAACGCCTGTAAGATTGTATCCTACGGGCGTTTTTATTTTTTAATATTTAATCTTATTTATCAATCTTGTTTTTTCTCAATATTTTTGATGGCAATCTACGTTATGGTGTTAAATAGACGGTAAATTAAAGGAGAAAATAGTCGCAACTAGGCTAAATGAAAATAGGGTGAAGTTCGCCATAAATAAGTTTCTTTGTGCAAAATAATTGAATGTAATAGCTTCAACATGGGGCACCATGTGACTAGCTTATCGAAAACACTATTAAGGAAATGAGTATGGCAGATATCAATGAAACCGATTTCTATAAAGGGGCATTGTGGGCAGCAGATATCTTATTAACCACATCCCATTTTGATGGTGCGAACGAAGAGGTTCGTGACATTTTGGAGCACATACCTAACTTATATTCTATTGTGATGAGAACACCTGAAACGGAAGTCCATGATTTGCGTTTATATGCAGACAAAGAATTTCCACTCGGCTTAAATGCAGATTATACCGCCATTACCATTGCGCCATTACAAGACTACTTTGATATTCTGCCGATGCCCGATCAAAACCCTGAAAGTATTACGGTTGAAGTTGATTACTGGGGAGTGGTTGCAACGACATCTGCGGGTAAACAAGATTTATTGATTGCTGGTTTAGCAACGGCAGAGCAAGCACAGCATTATGCGCAAACACTAACTCAACAGCTTGAATTGCAAAGAGCAAAATAGCCATTTGGTTGTTAATTGGTCGATTTAAGTATTATTATTCAACAAAAATGACAAAAACCCGCAATACTGTAATTTTATACAGTAGTGCGGGTTTCTTTAACTGAATGAGATTATAACGCGTTGGCTTCGGCTAATTGTAAAGCGAAATAAGTGAAAATAAGATCAGCACCTGCGCGTTTGATTGACCCCAGTGTTTCAAGAGCCACACGAGTTTCATCAATTGCACCCGCTTGAGCAGCAAATTTAATTTGTGCATATTCGCCACTGACTTGATAAGCACCGATAGGTAATTGGGTATGCTCACGTAAATCACGAATAATATCCAAATAAGCCCCAGCAGGTTTAATCATTAGCGCGTCAGCACCTTCACGTTCATCAATTAGTGATTCATGTAGTGCTTCACGGCGGTTCATTGGGTTCATCTGATACGTTTTTCTATCCCCTTTAAGGCATGAACCCGCTGCATCTCGGAATGGGCCATACAGTGCTGAAGCAAATTTTGTGGAGTAAGACATAATGGCGGTGTCTGTAAAACCAGCTTCATCAAGTGCATGACGAATTGCGGCAACTTGGCCATCCATTGCCGCAGAAGGGGCAATAAAATCAGCACCTGCACGTGCAGCGGCAACCGCTTGTAAACCTAGGTTATGGATGGTTGCATCGTTATCAACGATATGGCCGTGAATGACACCACAGTGACCATGGGAAGTGTATTCACAAAAACAGGTGTCAGACATCACTATCATTTCAGGGACGGTTTCTTTACAGATACGTGACATACGTGCCACTAAACCATTTTCTTGCCATGCATCACTACCATTATCATCAAGATGATGGGAAACCCCAAAGGTCATCACTGATTTTATTCCTGCATTTGCGATACGCTCAATTTCATAAGCAAGGCGTTTTTCAGGAATACGCATAACACCCGGCATGCTGTTGATTGGCATATAATCGTCGAGTTCTTCTTCAACAAAAATTGGCAAGCAAAGGTCATTAATAGAAAGGTGAGTTTCTTGGAATAAAGTGCGGAGTTTTTCAGTTTTACGCAATCTTCTCATGCGTTGAATGGAATGCAGGTTGTTCACAGTATCTCCTGGTAGTATGCGGAATAAACCTCAAAAACTCAGTTCATTCGTCAGGGTAATCAGATGGCTAACAGTATAAACCTTATGGAAAGAAAGTGAATATAGCCGTGGATAAATGGCACACTTTGAATGGTGATAATGAAATAGGAAAAATAAAGGGAAGAGCAGAACACTCTTCCTTTGCTGAGATCATTGGTGCTTAAATAGCATATGGCCCATTTTTTCTGCTTTAACGTCAAGATAATGTTCATTACTTGGGTTGCGGCCAACGATCAACGGAACACGTTCTACCACGTTAATTCCAGCTTCACGCATGATATCGATTTTTTTCGGGTTATTCGTCAATAAGCGGACTTCATTTATCCCCAATAACTTATACATATCAGAGCATAAGGTAAAATCACGCTCATCCGCTTTAAAGCCTAACTTAATGTTAGCTTCAACCGTATCTAAGCCTTGATCTTGCAATGCATAAGCTCGGATTTTATTCAGCAAGCCAATATTTCGGCCTTCTTGACGATGGTAAAGTAATACCCCTCGGCCTTCTTTACTAATCTGAGAGAGTGCGGCTTCTAATTGAAAACCACAATCGCAACGTAGACTAAATAACGCATCTCCTGTTAAACATTCGGAGTGGATCCGGCTGAGTACCGGTTCACTTCCTGAGATATCGCCAAAAATTAACGCTACATGATCACGACCGGTTGCGATTTCTTCAAAACCCACCATCAAAAATTCACCAAAAGGTGTAGGGAGCTTAGCTTCGGCAACGCGTTTTAGCTGCATATTTTCTTTCATTAGTTAAAGTAACTCTTGCTTAATTAATAACGTTTATCGATATAAAGTAGCTTAACTATAATACATCGATGCTATATGACGTTTAGCATATAGAGGTTGGTATTCTTTGCACACGACCAACGCTGTATTACTATAACAGAGTTAATAATAGGTGAATGGAATATTTGTATATTTAATAGAACTTTATTTGGAACACGTTGAATGAAAAAAACTGTTTTGGTCGTTTGTACTTTTGCATTGTTATTAATTATGCCTCCCATGGTGATGATAGTTACAGGGTGGCATTGGTCACCAGAAACCCAGTTTAACTCAATGAAATGGATACTCTGGCTGACAGACACTGCGGGAGCACCTTATAGTATTTTAACGTCTCTGTTATTTCTTGGCGCAGTTGCATTTATTTTTCGTTCAGAAAAAAAACAGCGACTGAAAATATTGCTTGTTCTTGTTGGTATTGTATTACTGCAGCAAGGTTTGAAGACGGCATTAAAAAGTACGTTTAAAGAGCCTCGCCCTTATGTGGAATGGCTGGCAACCGAATATCAAATTCCTTCATCAGACTTTTATGCGTTAAAACGTAGTGAACGAGCAAAATTAATTAAAGACACCGTCAAACAAGATGAATATATAGCGAAATGGCAGCGTAAACACTGGCAAGCAGAAACCGGATATTCTTTTCCTTCTGGTCATATGTTATTTGCGGCTGGCTGGGCATTGTTTTTAATTGCGCTTTTTTGGCAACAACGTTTATACGTTTTATCGATAGGGCTCGCTATTTGGGCTGAGGGTATTGCATTTAGTCGTATGTTGTTGGGCATGCATTGGCCTATTGATATAATTACTTCAGTGATCATCAGTGCGTGTTTTGCCTTATTTGGTTATTATATTTTGCGAGCATGGGGAATACTGAGTAAAACCGATTAATCTTTCATCAAGTTAACCATTATTAGGGGAGAACTGACTTAAATCTCTCATTGTATAAAATAAATTGCTTTGTCTGAATGCGTTGGAAATGCTACCTTAACAGGTAGATATTATTGGATGAATAGAACTGATAACGGGAATAAATGTGAAATATTTTCTGATTTTATTACTAGCGGTCGCTTTTTTTATTATTTCGATTACGCTAGGTTCAAGCAATGATCAGGTTATTACATTTAACTACCTGATTGCAAAAGGGGATTTTTCATTATCGACCCTTCTTGCATCACTTTTTGGTGTCGGTTTTGTGCTAGGTTGGCTAGTTTGTGCTGTGTTTTATTTACGAGTCATTGTTAGCCTGAAAAACGCACGTCGTAAAATTAGACGTTTAGAATCACAATTAGGTGCTGGAGAAAGTCATATTTCCGATTCAACCTCATTAGTGACGACTCAGAACAAGGAATAATCCTGTATGTTCGAGTTGCTGTTTCTGCTGCTACCAGTTGCTGCTGCTTACGGTTGGTACATGGGGCGCAGAAGTGCTCAACAAGATAAGCAACAACATGCGAATCGCTTGTCACGTGATTATGTGACAGGCGTTAACTTCCTATTGTCTAATCAACAAGATAAAGCTGTCGATTTATTCCTCGATATGCTAAAAAATGAAGATAGCTCTGCTTTTGAAGCACACCTCACGTTGGGAAATTTATTCCGTTCTCGTGGTGAAGTTGAACGCGCCATTCGTATTCACCAGTCGCTGGTGGAAAGTGCCGCTTTATCATTTGAACAACGCTTATTAGCAACTCAACAACTCGGTCGAGATTACATGGCTGCTGGGGTTTATGACCGAGCAGAAAACATGTTTCAACAATTGACGGATGAAGTCGATTTCAAACAAAGTGCCTTACAATCCCTGTTAAATATTTATCAATTAACCAGTGATTGGACAAAAGCTATTGAAACGGCAGGTAAACTGGTTAAATTAGGGCATACAGAGCTACGTGAGCAAGTTGCACACTTTTATTGTGAATTAGCGACTCAACAACTTGCTAGCGATGATCTCGAAGATGCACTGACCTTTTTAAATAAGGCAGAGCAAGCCGACAACCACTGCGCTCGGGTCTCAATTATGAAAGGGCGCTTGTTCATCGAACAAGGTAATTACGACAAAGCAATTCATGTCCTAAAACAAGTCTATGAGCAAGATAGAGAGCTCGTCGCTGAAACGCTACCTTTGCTGTTTGATTGCTACCAACATACTGGCCAAGCCGATGAGTGGGAAGATTACCTACGTCAGTGTGTTGCGGGTAACTCAGGGGCTATTGCAGAGCTTTATTTAGCGGATATTATTGTTGAAAAGCAAAATCACGAAGCCGCTGCAAATTATATTAATGACCAAATTCAACGTCATCCTACCATGCGTTTATTTTATCGTTTAATGGATTACCATCTTGAAGAAGCTGAAGATGGAAGGGCAAAAGAAAGTTTGATTTTGCTACGAAAAATGGTAGGGGAGCAAATTCGTACCAAACCCGATTATCGTTGCCATAAATGTGGGTTTACATCACGTGCATTATATTGGCATTGCCCATCTTGTCGCTCGTGGGACACGATTAAACCTATTCGTGGGCTAGATGGGCAGTGACAGCGTCACTTTTTAAATAATAACGACTCTTTAAAGGCTAAGAAATGATTTCCTCAACTGAGAACCACACACATTCACCAATTATTGTGGCACTTGACTATGAAAATGCTAATGAGGCTTTGGCTTTTGTGGATCGCATTGACCCACGTGATTGTCGCTTAAAAGTAGGCAAAGAAATGTTTACTTTTAATGGTCCTCAATTTGTTAAGTCACTCCATGATCGTGGTTTTGATGTTTTCTTAGATTTGAAGTTTCATGATATTCCAAATACTGTTGCTCGAGCGGTTGCAGCTGCGGCTGAAATGGGGGTATGGATGGTTAATGTTCATGCAAGTGGTGGTGCTCGTATGATGGAGGCGGCACGCCAATCTCTTGAGCCTTATGGTAAAGAGGCGCCATTACTCACAGCAGTAACCGTATTAACGAGTATGGATGAATCTGACCTCATTGGTGTTGGGATTAACCTGTCACCAGCTGCTCATGCAGAGCGTTTGGCCTTATTAACCAAACAATGCGGGCTAGATGGTGTTGTTTGCTCTGCTCATGAAGCCCAACGTTTAAAACAAATTTGTGGTGCCGATTTCAAATTAGTTACCCCAGGTATTCGCCCAACGGGAAGTGATGTTGGGGACCAACGCCGCATTATGACACCACAAGATGCAGTGAAGGCGGGTGTGGATTATATGGTGATTGGTCGTCCGATTACGCGTAGTGAAAACCCAACTGCCACATTACAACAAATCAATCAGTCTATTGAAGGTTTGCTATGAATGATTCAAATAGTCGTCTTGTTTACAGTACAGAAACAGGGCGTATTGCTGAAGATAAACCCAAAATTGAAAGGCCTAAAGGTGATGGTATTGTGCGGATCCGCCGTGAGACATCAGGCCGTAAAGGAAAAGGGGTTTGTGTTGTAACTGGTCTTGACCTTGAAGACAGCGAATTAGCTAAATTAGCGGCTGATCTTAAAAAGAAGTGTGGCTGTGGCGGAGCTGTCAAAGACGGTAACGTTGAAATTCAAGGCGATAAACGTGATGTTATCAAACAGTACCTTGAGGCGAAAGGTTTTCAAGTTAAGTTAGCTGGTGGCTGATAGGTTCGAAAATTTTACTGTTTGTCATGAGTGGCTACTTAGAAAGCCACTCATTTTATAACGAAGAAGTGGTTAAATTGCTGCTAACTCAGCAAATAAAGCTGGGTTACGTTTAATGGCGATGAGTATTTTAGCTGCTAGCCCTGTTGGGTTTCGTCGTTTAAGTTCCCAACTTTTAATTGTATCGAGGCTAGTTCCTAGTGCATGAGCTAATTCGCTTTGGGAAACATTCAGTTGCTCTCGAATAGCTTTGACATCAGTAATTTCGTAACGAGTAACATTAGCGGCTTTTTGATGGCCTTGTTTTATTTCAACAGCTTCTTCTAAAGAGGCTTTTAATTCGTTGAATATACTCATTTTATACCTCATTTTTTAGTAATTTCGTTAGTTTCTTTAATTCTGCTTTTTCTAAGTCATTTAGCGTATCTTTGACATTTTTTGGATAAGCCATTATAAAATAAATAATTTCTGCTGTAGCTAGGAAATAAATAACTCGTACACTTGCACTTTTTCCTTTATTACCAGTTGCCATCCTAATTTTACGAAGCCCACCTGTTCCTTGGATGATATCGCCTTTATCTGGCCATGCGATAAGTTCATTTTGTAATATCCTAAGTTCTTCTTGTGTGGCGATAGATTGGATTTGTTTGGTAAAAAAGCTGGTTTCAATAAATTCAATTGCGTGACTCACAGGGTTCCCTCCCTTTGTATTAATTGCAAGTGTACTTTGTACACTTTTTGCCGTCAATAGTTTAATAGATTATCGGATATAAAAAATAAAATAGCGTTCATACTGAACGCTATTTTAGATTAAGGAGAGCGACTAAAGGATATTATGAGATTTATTTGCCTACTTGGTGTCCAATAATTCCGCCAATAGCCGCACCACCTACGGTTCCTATGGAACTTCCGCCTGTCAATACAGCGCCACCAACAGCTCCTACACCGGCACCAATCGCTGTGTTTTTATCGCGTTTAGACATATTTGAACAGGCACTGACGCTGATAGCGACAGTAGCTATCACCATGAATGATAAAATACGTTTGCTTACTGTGTTCATTTTAATGACCCTTAATACAGATTTAACAGTTAACAAAATATCATGATAGGTAAATTTACGAATAAGAATAATCAGGAAAAAATATGGAAAAGTGTTTGCAGTTTAACGTTTAATGCGAATTTTAGGTTGTAAAAAAGTAGATAGAAAAATAAAAGACCATAGGTTTCAAACTATGGTCTTTAAAGAGTAGCAGAAAAGCTGTTATTCGGCTGGTCTAGCGACGATATTACGTGTTTCCATACGAACTTCATTAATGGTGACATTGATAATATCGTTAAGTTGGTAAGCTATTTCACCTTTAACAAGTACATTACCTGTTTCTTGGCTACATTGGATCTCATCACGAACACTATGAATAAAAGGCGCAGGAACAAAAGCTACAGCACCATTATCTACCAAACGGACTCTTACGCCACCGCGAGTGATATCAATAATTTCAGCTGGGAATTTGGTATCCGTACCTTCAAAAGGTTTTAAGTAACGAGAATAGAGCCAATCACCCACATCACGTTCAGCCATGCGGTTTGCACGACGACGTTCGGCTAACTTGATTGATAATTCTTCGGATGGCTTATTCGTTGAAGGTTTACCAGCAATAATAGATTTGATTAAACGGTGGTTGACGATATCGGTATATTTACGAATTGGTGAAGTCCAAGTCGCATAAGCTTCAAACCCTAAACCAAAATGCGGGCCGGGCTCAGCTTTGACTTCTGTGAAAGTTTGGTAACGGCGAATGCGGCTATCGAGGAATTGGGTCGGCTGTGCATCTAGTTGACGGCGTAGTTGGCGGAAGCCTTCTAGTGATAATAATGATTCAGCCGTTGTTTCAATGCCATTATCTTTAAGCGTTTGCACGACTTGGTCAATTTGTAGGGGTTCAAAGCCCATATGCACATTAAATACGCCAAATCCTAATTTTTCTTTCAGTACTGCGGCAGCACAGAGGTTAGAGGTGATCATGGCTTCTTCAACAATGCGATTAGAGCTGCGGCGACGTTCAGTCACGATATCAACCACAATTCCTTTGTCATCTAATACAAAGCGGTAATCAGGGCGATCTTTGAACACGAGTGCATTGTTTTCGCGCCATAGTAAACGCCTATCTGCCATTTCTTTAAGCAGCAAAATTTGTTGTTTGTCAGTGTCATTTTCTGGCTGCCAACTGCCTGTATTTTCAAGCCAATCAGAGACTTCGTCATAAACTAATTTAGATTTTGATTCGACCCAAGCGCTGAAAAACTCAATATTATCGTCAATGCGACCATCTTCTTTGATGAGTGCAATGCAGACTAAAGCAGGGCGACGTTCATTTGGGCGCAAAGAGCACAGGTCGTCAGATAATTTGCGCGGTAGCATTGGAATATTAAAACCCGGTAAATAGTTGGTGTAGCCACGGGCTAAAGCCAGTTTATCGAGTTCGCTACCTTCTGGTATATAGCTTGTTGGGTCAGCAATAGCGATATACAGTTTTAAGTCACCATTATCGGTTTTTTCAACATAGAGTGCGTCATCTATATCTTCAGTACTTGCATTGTCTATGGTCGTAAAGTGCAAGTGAGTTAAATCAACTCGTTCAATACCTTGGTCATCACGTTCGCTATCAACCATTTGCGGTTCATTACGATCTAATTGGTGACGGCGTAACGTTACCCACCATGGTGCAAAATGATCATCTCCGTCAGTGATAAACTCAGTAATTTCAGCGTAGAAGGTTTTATCGCCTTTTAATGGATGGCGTCGCATTTGTGCAACAACCCAATCATCTTGCTTAAACTCATGAGTAATGCCATTGATAGGACGGCAAGAAATCATATCCTTCAGTAATGGGTGATCGGGAATGACAAATAAACGGTTATCATTTTCTTTCTTTTGTATTTTCCCAACAAACCTATCTAAAAAAGGTTCTACCAGTTCTTCTGGTTCTGCAAATTCACGGTCTTTATCGGTATGAACCGCAGCAATAACACGATCACCATGCATGACCTTTTTCATTTGAGGAGGCGGAATGAAATAGCTTTTTTGGCCATCAACTTCGAGGAAGCCAAAGCCTTTTTCTGTACTTTTTACCAGCCCTTCGACGCGTGGGGTTTGGGCATGTAGTTTTTGTTTAAGCTGTGCGAGCAGTGGGTTGTCTTGGAACATACTTACCGTTTAATTAATATTGGGTTTGGCTCTATTGTTACGTAAGACAAAGTCTTAGAGCAAGGAAAAAATGCGTTACCGGCTAGATTCATGATTAAAAGTATCGTTTATCTATAACCTATTCAAAATAGTATCTTGGTCAATCTTCTGGATATATTTTATCTTTAAATTCGCATAAATCTTCGATAATACAAGAGCCACAGCGGGGTTTGCGGGCAATACAAGTATAACGTCCATGCAAAATAAACCAATGGTGACAATCTACTTTAAACTCTGCAGGTACAACTTTAAGGAGTTTGTCTTCAACTTCAACGACATTCTTACCAGGAGCAAAGTTAGTACGATTGCAGACACGGAAAATATGCGTGTCAACGGCGATAGTCGGCCAGCCAAATGCGGTATTAAGAACCACATTTGCCGTTTTGCGGCCAACACCCGGTAAAGCTTCTAAAGCCTCTCGGTTTTCAGGGACTTGGCTGTTGTGCTTTTCGATTAAAATTTGACAGGTTTTATAGACGCTTTCAGCTTTGGTATTAAATAAGCCAATGGTTTTAATGTACTCTTTTATTCCATCCACACCGAGTGCCATAATAGCTTCAGGCGTATTAGCTACAGGATATAGCTTTGCTGTCGCTTTATTGACACTCACGTCAGTAGCTTGAGCTGATAATAAAACGGCGATTAATAGCTCAAAAGGGGAGTTAAATTCTAACTCCGTTGTAGGGTGTGGGTTGTTATCCCGTAGACGAGTTAGAATTTCAATGCGTTTTGATTTATTCATTGCTCACAAAATATAGTTGTTAAGAAATATGGCTGCCGCAACCTTGCTGTTTTTCATATTCACGTTCTGGTTGAATACCAGATTGTCGTGCGGCTCTTTTTTTCATTTTTTCATCAATTAAGTATTTCGCAGCTAATAGTAGTGCTAGGCCAATGAAGGCACCAGGCGGTAGCATAGCGAGTAAAAATGGGGAATCAAGGTGTAACACTTCAATACGAAGGGAGGTAGCCCAAGAACCGAGTAACAAGTCAGCGCCATCAAATAAGGTCCCATTCCCTAAAACTTCACGAATTGCTCCTAGAACAAGCAAGGTCGCGGTTGCACCTAAGCCCATAGCAAACCCATCAAGGGCAGATAGCCCAACAGGATTACGAGATGCATAGGCTTCTGCGCGTCCAATCACAATGCAGTTGGTAACGATTAACGGAATAAAGATCCCGAGAGATTCATATAAACCAAAAGCATATGCGTTGATTAACATTTGTACCGCGCTAACAACAGAAGCAATAATCATCACATAAATAGGGATGCGAATTTCTGATGGCACCCAACGACGTAAAGCAGAAACGGCAACATTAGTACAAACTAAGACTAATGTGGTCGCTAAGCCTAGTCCTAATGCATTGGTTGCTGTTGATGACACAGCGAGCAGCGGACAAAGCCCTAATAATTGAACTAATGCAGAGTTGTTTTTCCACAAACCTTGCATTAATAAGTCTTTAGATGAATCGCTCATTATTCGTCCCCACAGCGTGGATAATTCGATAATTGTTGTGGAATTTGTTGCATAAATACCGCAGTACGTTTAGTGGCATTGACGACTGCTCTGGGTGTAATTGTTGCCCCAGTAAACTGATCAAATTCACCTCCATCTTTTTTAACTGCCCATTTAGGGTCATTATCAGAGGCTATTTTTTTACCACTAAAATAAGTAATCCAATCAGATATTCGTGTCTCAATTTTGTCACCAAGCCCAGGTGTTTCATGATGTTCTGTAACACGAGTTCCCAGTACTGTACCGTGAAAATCTGTACCGACTAATAAATGTATAGCGCCTGAGTAGCCGTCTAATGCTGTTGTTTCCAAGGCAGCAGCAACAGGTTCGCCATTTTTACGGGCTAGATACAAGCGCCTAGGTTGTTTATTACCCAGTATGGCCTCATTAGTGACTAAATAACACTCTTTTGCGAGGTCGTTATCGTATAAATCACTTGGTATCACTTGGTCGAGTAGTTTTTTCTGAACAATAGCAGCTTGCTCAGCAATAGTCTCTTTCGTTAACGTGTACACAGCAGCACTAAGCGCAGTGGTTCCTGCTGCAAAGATGGCTAACGTTACCCCATGGCGTCTCATCGTGTTCAACATACGGTTATCCTTACTTATGTCCATGACCGTACGCACGAGGCTGCGTATAGTAATCAATTAATGGAACAGTAATATTGGCGAGTAACACGGCAAAAGCAACAGCGTCAGGGTAACCACCGTATACACGGATCACCCAAACAAGAAAACCGATAATCACACCAAAAATAATCCGTCCCTTAGGCGTTGTCGATGCGGTGACAGGGTCAGTGGCAATAAAAAATGCCCCTAGCATAGTGGCACCAGACAATAAATGAACCCATGGCGACGCATGTTGGCTATCATCAATTAAATAACTAACAATAGATAAAACTGCCAATGTACCTAAGAACGAAACCGGAATATGCCAGCTAATAATACGGCGCTGTAATAAGAACAAACCACCCACTAAATAGCCAATATTCACCCATTGCCAACCAATTCCCGCTAAGGAACCTTGTAAAATAGGTTGCTGTAATACTTCAGAAATAGAATGAGTCAGTAGGCCCGTTTTAAAGCTATCAAGCGGAGTCGCTTGGCTCATGCCATCAATGCCTGTACGTAATTGCTCGAGGGTAATACCTGTTGGAGTATGGCCATTGAGAATAATAGATAGGCTATCAAGTGCAGAAATCGACATATTTTGTAATTCATGCGGAGGTAGCCAGTTTGTCATGTGAACAGGGAATGATATTAGCAAAACGACATAACCCACCATCGCAGGGTTAAAAGGGTTTTGCCCCAATCCACCATAACATTGCTTAGCAATCGTAATAGCAAAAAATGTCCCTAATACGATCATCCACCAAGGTGAGAGCGGAGGTAGGCTGATAGCTAATAATAATGCGGTCACAATGGCGGAATTATCTTTTAGTACAGGAACCACAGGTTGTTGGCGTAAACGAATAGAAACTGCTTCTGTGATAACCGCTGTTAGCACCGCTAAAATAATTTGGTATAAGGTGCCAACGCCAAAGAAATAAACTTGAGCAGCAATACCCGGTATTGCTGCTAAAAGTACCCAAAGCATCACTAAACTGGTGCTTTGATTGTTATGAGTAAATGGTGCGCTAGCAATTTTTAAACGGCGATTTTTCGCATCAATTGGCCTAAATTTCATCTCGTTATCACTTACTCTGTAGTCGTTTGTTCATGTTGTTTTTGTGCTTGCTTTGCTTTTACTCGCGCGATCGCAGCGGCAACGGCAACTTTTCGAGGGTCGGTTTCCTCTTCAATGGGTTGTTCAGCGGCGGGTGTAAGCTCTTCTTGTGCGAGTTGTTCTGCTTGAGCTGCTTTTTTGGCTTTCGCTCGTGCAATGGCGGCCGCGACAGCCGCTTTGCGTGGGTCAACCTCTGCATCAGTGACGGTGTCAGCGACTGGCTCAGTTGCAGGTTGCTCTTGAGCCGCTTTTTTGGCCTTCGCTCGTGCAATGGCGGCAGCGACAGCTGCTTTGCGTGGGTCAACCTCAGCGTCAGTGACCGTTTCAGCAACTGGCTCAGTTGCAGATTGCGCTTGTGCGGCTTTTTTGGCCTTCGCTCGTGCAATGGCGGCCGCGACAGCTGCTTTGCGTGGGTCAACCTCTGCATCAGTGACGGTGTCAGCGACTGGCTCAGTTGCAGGTTGCTCTTGAGCCGCTTTTTTGGCCTTCGCTCGTGCAATGGCGGCCGCGACAGCCGCTTTACGTGGGTCAACCTCAGCGTCAGTGACCGTTTCAGCAACTGGCTCAGTTGCAGATTGCGCTTGTGCGGCTTTTTTGGCCTTCGCTCGTGCAATGGCGGCCGCGACAGCTGCTTTGCGTGGGTCAACCTCTGCATCAGTGACCGTGTCAGCGACTGGCTCAGTTGCAGGTTGCTCTTGAGCCGCTTTTTTGGCCTTCGCTCGTGCAATGGCGGCAGCGACAGCTGCTTTGCGTGGGTCAACCTCAGCGTCAGTGACCGTTTCAGCAACTGGCTCAGTTGCAGATTGCGCTTGTGCGGCTTTTTTGGCCTTCGCTCGTGCAATGGCAGCTGCGACAGCCGCTTTGCGCGGGTCAACCTCAGCATCAGTGACGGTGTCAGCGACTGGCTCAGTTGCAGGTTGTTCTTGTGCGGCTTTTTTGGCCTTCGCTCGTGCAATGGCAGCTGCCACAGCGGTTTTGCGAGGATCATCCGTGGCCTCTATATCAGTAGGTTCTACTGGTGTATTGGCCAGTTTTTCCGCCTGTTTAGCACGTGCTTGTGCTTTACGGGCTTCGCGAGCAGCAATCACAGCACTATTGTCTGGTAATTCACCGGAAACAATCTTAATTGGTTCGGTTGTCGCACTTTGTTTGGCTTTAACCCGGGCTAAAGCTGCATTAACGGCATCTTTATCAGCGCTATCTACCTGTACAGCAGCTTTTTTATGACGTTCTTCCCTCGCTTGCTTATCACGTTCCATACGCAACTGTTTTGCTTCAAAACGTAATTTTGCTTCAGCAGCACGGCGCTCTTCTTGAGCTATTTCACGAATTTCTGCTTTTTCTTGACGATAATATTGCACTAGCGGAATATTACTTGGGCACACATAAGCACATGCACCACACTCTATGCAGTCAAATAAATTATGTTTTTGCGCTTTTTCGTGTTCATCCCCTTTACTGAACCAGTAAAGTTGCTGAGGAAGTAACCCGGCTGGGCAGGCATCGACACACAACCCACAACGAATACACGCTTCTTCTAGTGCTTTAGGTCCCATTTCTTCCATTGTGGGAACCAGTAAACAGTTACAAATTTTTACGACAGGGACATTCAGGTCGGGTAGGGTAAAGCCCATTAAAGGCCCCCCCATAATCACCATTTGTTCTGGTCCAGGGTTAAAACCTGATTGCTGTAATAGATGTTTAACGGGGGTGCCTAAACGCGCCCAAAAATTACCCGGTTTACTGATGGCTTCACCAGTAACGGTTACCACACGCTCAATCAATGGCTGGCCATCAACAACCGCGCGTTTAATGGCGACGACAGTACCGACGTTTTGCATCAACACACCAATTTGTGACGAACGCGCACCGGATGGCACTTCTTTTCCCGTCAAAATTTTTGTCAGCTGTTTGGCACCACCTGATGGGTATTTTGTTGGTATAACTCGGATGAATATTTGTTTGTCTTGCGAGGTGACAGCATCTTTTAGGGCACGGATAGCCTCGGGTTTATTGTCTTCAATACCAATTAATACTTGGTCTGGGGTTAATAAATGCTGTAAAACACGACAGCCTTCAATAACTTCCTGTGCATGTTCTTGCATTAACCTATCATCAGCTGTGATATAAGGCTCACATTCAGCTGCATTAATGATTAATGTTTTAATCGCATCTTGACCACCGGCCAATTTTGATGCGGTTGGGAAACCTGCACCACCGAGGCCGGCTATCCCAGCTTGTTCAATTTTTTGCAGTAATTCAGCACGGGTTAGTTGAATGTAATTAGGCTCTGGGGACAAAGTACACCATATATCATGGCCATCGGCTGCAATACGCACACACAATTCTTTTAAGCCTGAAGGGTGTGCCGTTACCATAGGTTCAATTGCAGTGATCACCCCTGAAGTTGATGCATGAACAGGTACAGTACGCCCAAGCCCTTTAGTCAATGGCTGGCCTTTTAATATGGAGTCGCCAACCTGAACAATTAGCTCTCCCTCAGGGCCCAAATGTTGTTGTAATGGGATAATCAGCTCATTGGGCACTGATGCAATACGCATCGGTGTTTGGCTAGATTGTAGCTTCATTTCAGGCGGATGGATCCCACCTTTAAAATCCCAAATATTATCTTTTTTCAACCAATTAAAGAGCTTAAGCATGAGTTTCACCTCTTGCTTTAGTGACAAGCTGTTCATTGGGTTCAACACTAATATTTTTTACTGGGATAGTGTTTAAATCCCATTTCCAATTGGCTGTAGTCGTTTTCACAGGAACAAGCTCAATACAATCTGTAGGACAAGGGGCGACGCATAAGTCGCAGCCTGTGCACAAGTCTTCAATCACAGTATGCATGGCGCGGGTTGCACCAACAATGGCATCAACAGGGCAAGCTTGAATGCATTTAGTACAACCAATGCAGTTTTCTTCGTCGATAATAGCCACTTTACGAGCGGGGTTTTGCGCGGCTTCATCGCCATCAATCGGCTGAGGGTCGACATTAAGCAACTCAGCGATTTTTAGCATGACTTGCTCGCCACCAGGGGCGCATTTGTTGATCATTTCCCCATTATTTGCAACCGCTTCGGCGTAAGGGCGGCAGCCAGGATAACTGCATTGACCGCACTGGCTTTGAGGCAATATTGCTTCAACTTGTTCGACAATAGGGTCTGCTTCAACTTTAAAGCGTAATGAGGCGTAACCTAACATCAGCCCAAATATCAGGCCAAAAACGGCTAATATACCGATAGCAATCCATACAGACATCATTAGAATTTCACCAAACCACTAAAGCCCATAAACGCGAGAGACATTAAGCCAGCTGTAATTAACCCAATTGATGATCCTTTAAATGGAGCAGGAACATTGGCAACAGCTAAACGTTCGCGAATAGCGGCAAATAAAACCATTACTAATGAGAAACCCACAGCAGCGCCAAAACCGTACACGGCAGACTGCATAAAAGTATGAGACATATTAATATTTAATAAGGCAACACCAAGAACCGCACAGTTGGTGGTAATTAAAGGTAGAAAAATACCGAGTAAACGGTAAAGCGTTGGGCTCGTTTTCCTGACCACCATTTCAGTAAACTGTACAACAACAGCAATCGCTAAAATAAAGCTTAGCGTCCGCAGATAGACAAGGTCGAGAGGAATAAGGACAAGTGTGTCAATCAACCAAGAACTGATTGACGCTAATGTCATAACAAACGTCGTTGCTAAGCCCATTCCAATGGCCGGTTCGAGTTTTTTTGAGACGCCCATAAAAGGGCATAAGCCAAGGAATTTAACGAGAACGAAGTTGTTAACCAGCACTGTTCCAACAAAGAGTAATAGATAATCAGTCATGCTATTGCCTGAAATGAAAAAAGAACAAAAACTGGCTGAAGCCAGTTAAACTATCATTATGATATCAAGCAATTTATGTGATGCTTATCGATCTTGTGTGAAAGTCATTTTCACACGTTGAGAGCGTTTTAGATAAGGGACAAAGAAACCCGCGCCAATTAAAGGCCATGCTAAGACCTGCAAAGCGGTTTCATCGTCAATAGGTGAAAATGCGAAGGTTTTTATACCTAATAATAACAAAATGAGTAGCCAAATAATAAAACGGCGGGGGAAATGCTTTGAGCGGGAAAACATCAGTTGCAGTACATGAATACTGAAAATAGTCATCCCAACAGCGATGGCAAATGACAGATACCAAGCGGCAGGAATAAAACTTGTCCAACGATCAACAGTCGTGACAATCTCATAAAGTTTAATGCAATACATAACAGTCATACTGCAAACAGCTAAAAAGGTTAATAACAAATAGATCGCTGGAACTAATAGCCAGCCAGTGATGCGGTTAGCGTCATAAACTGAAGTCATAATTAATCAAACCCATTTTGGCAAATTCGCTGGACAATCTACAATCCTATCATAGATTTATTTGCCATTTCATTCCTTCTGATGGTACTTTTTATCTCTACCTGAGTTTATCGTTGTATGAGGTCTAAATGTCTAAACCAATTAAAGTCGCGATCATCGGATATGGCTATGCCAGTAAAACATTTCATGCTCCCTTCCTTGGTATTTTAGAAGGGTATGATTTAACAACGATTTCTAGCAGTGACCCGAGTAAGGTTAAGGCAGATTGGCCAAATATTCATGTTGCCGCCTCTCCGGAAGCTGTTTTTGCTGATAAAGATATCGAACTAGTCGTTATTCCTACGCCTAATGATACTCACTTTCCTCTTGCTCAAGCGGCATTAGCAGCAGGGAAGCACGTCGTTGTCGATAAACCATTTACATTAGATGTCTCACAAGCAGAACAATTAAAACAACAAGCGGAGCAAGCAGGAAAATTACTGTCGGTTTATCATAACCGCCGATGGGATTCAGGTTTTTTAACAGTTAAAAAAATATTAGAAGAAGGTAAGCTAGGCGATATTAAATATTATGAATCACATTTTGACCGTTATCGTCCGCTAGTTAGGCAACGTTGGCGTGAAGCTGATATTCCTGGAGCAGGTATTTGGTACGACTTAGGGCCGCACTTGTTGGATCAAGTCCTGCAGTATTTTGGTAGGCCTTTAGGGATCAGCGTTGATCTTGCTATGATCCGCCCTAATGCACAGGCAGTGGATTACTTTCATGCCGTTTTGCAATATGCAGATAAGAAGGTTGTATTACATGCAACAACATTAGCTGCTGCACCAACACCGATATATGTTATTCATGGAATGAATGGTAGTTATGTTAAATATGGTTTAGATCCCCAAGAAGACTGTTTAAAAGCTGGCCAACGACCAGAAGGGGCTGATTGGGGAGTTGATACCAATATGGGGAGCGTGACGTTGTCACAAGGTGATGAGCTTATAACACAATCGTGGCCAAACCAACGCGGTAATTATGGTGGTTATTATCAAGGGATATATGATGAGATTCGCCATGGTAAACCAAACCCTGTCACACCGAGTGAAGCAATAGATATTATGAAGCTTATTGAAGCAGGTATACGTTCGGCAAAAGAAAAACGCACAATCGAAGCAATATTTTAACGTCATTAACGCACACTATAAGGCCAGTTAACATAACTGGCTTTTATTATGGATAATCGAATGAATTTGCTAGCTAAACTGAGAATCGACCCATTTTTACTTATCATGATTGGCGTTGTCATTCTAGCCAGCCTTTTTCCTTGTGAAGGCGATATAAAAACGGGGTTTCAATATTTAACTACTGCTGCAATTGCATTATTGTTCTTTATGCATGGGGCTAAGTTATCTCGTGAATCAATAATGGCAGGGATAGGGCATTGGCGTCTCCACCTCTTGGTTTTTGCGAGTACATTTATTGTATTTCCTATCGTAGGCTTAGGGCTTGCGGTGATTGTACCTAAATGGATGTCACCTACCGTATATATGGGCTTTTTATATCTGTGTGCTTTACCTGCGACCGTACAGTCAGCAATTGCTTTCACTTCGGTGGCCGGGGGAAATATTGCCGCGGCTATTTGTAGTGCATCAGCGTCAAGCATTCTTGGGGTTTTTCTTTCACCAATCTTAGTTGGTTTATTGATGGATGCTGATGGCAGCCAAGCCATGGATACGCTCAATGCAATAGGGTCTATTTTAATGCAATTGATGCTGCCATTTGTTGTGGGGCATTTGTCTCGACCATTGATTGCCAATTGGATAAACCGGAATAGAAAATTAGTTAATATGACTGACCGGTCTTCGATATTATTGGTTGTTTATGTGGCATTTAGTGAAGCGGTTGTCGAGGGGATTTGGCAGAAAATAGACGCATTATCACTCTTTATGATTGTGGTTGTCACTTGCGTTATTTTATTTATTATCATTGTATTCAATACATTGGCTGCACGGTTGCTAGGTTTTAGCAAAGAAGATGAGATTACTATCGTGTTTTGTGGCTCGAAAAAGAGCCTAGCTAACGGAGTCCCAATGGCGAACGTCTTGTTTCCTGCTGCGACAGTAGGGGTCATCTTATTGCCACTGATGATTTTCCATCAAATACAACTTATGGTCAGTGCTGTACTTGCACAGCGTTATGCTAAACGATTATCGACCAAATAAGCACAAATATTGAGGGGATTAGTAACAACCCCTCATGTTTTTTGCTGTTTATTTATAAGGGGACTTATTTAGTTACAACATACAATAGAGCTTTATAATTGATACATTAACAACAGTGTTTATAGGGGTTTGAGGGCCAATGGAACGAAAACGTACGTTAAGGAGATAATTCATTGTTTAAATTGAAATTTAATGTTCTCAGTTCCCCCTTCAAAATATCCTCCGGTAGCGTGAACGTATAATGCCCCAGCATATTGATATGCCCGTGCATCAGTGGGGATAACCGGGTGATATCTTCACCACCGGTTTCTTCTCCATTACTGCGCATCCAGCTCAGGGCTTCCTGCATATAAAGTGTGTTCCACAGTACCACTGCGTTAGTGACCAGGCCCAGAGCACCAAGCTGATCTTCCTGACCTTCACGATAGCGCTTTCTAATCTCCCCACTCTGATACAGTTTCTGCATATTGCTAAGGCGGTAAGTAGCCCCATCAATTATGTAACATAATTGTGATCATCTTCGCTTATTTGTGACTCCGGCGTGAAAATATCGATTTTCTATGTTTTATTTTCTCTGACATTAAATGGAGGTATTTATGGAAGATGTCAGCGTTTTGAATGAAACGATTTTCAGTGTATCAACGGAAAATGAACTGCAGGAACGATTTAAAGATATATACCAAAGTATTAATAATGAAAGTGAATATGATGATTCAGGTTCAGTCTCATTTTTGCCACTTTCAAGGCTGAACTCCCGTTCTGAACGGGCAGAAGCAAAGGACATCATTTCAGTTGTGATTGAAAGCGGATGTTTTACCAGTGGCCCCTATATCGGAGAAGTAGAAGAAACATTAAGAATATTTTATGGTGCTCATACCTGTATTGCCACCAGTAGCGGCACCGATGCGTTAAAAATAGCCCTTAAATCTGTTGGTGTAGGACCCGGTGATGAGGTCATTGTTCCTCTGAACTCCTTTGCTGCTACGGAAAATGCAGTGATGGCCGTGGGGGCCGTTCCGGTCTTCGCTAATATCGACAGTTCTTTCAATATGCTTCCGGATGAAGTGGAGCGCCTCAGAACTACAAGAACTAAGGCTGTGTTACCGGTCTGTCTTTATGGCTCATGCATGTATATTGATGCCATTCACCGAATTGCCCGCAAAGCCGACATTCCTGTTATCGTGGATGCAGCCCAGTGCTTTGGTATCAGGTCACTCATCGGTCACTGTGATCTGCTGACGTTGAGTTTTAATCCGTTCAAGAATATTGGTTCTTTTGGTAAGTCCGGTGCAGTGCTGACCCGCTCTCCTTAGCTGGCACGTCTGGCGAGGCAATATTCCTATCACGGATTTGCTGAAGGTAAAAAGAATATTAAAGCTCAGGACTGGGGATTAAACAGCCGTATGGATAACCTGCAGGCTGCCACGCTTAGTGTCAAACTTCGCCACTTTGAGAATAATGCCAGAAAACGCTGCCTGCTTGCAGCTCGTTACCATCTGTTACTGGCAGACCTGTCACATAAAATGACACTTCCGTCAGATATCCTTCAGAATACATGGCATCTTTTCCCGGTTCTGCTCTGCCAGGGCGAGCGTGATTCTCTCTTCGCCTTTGCGCGTGAAAGGGGTGTGGAGTTAGATATTTATTATCCCGTCCTTTCACATCGCGGAGAACATCCGCTGGCTACCGGATATTCCCGTCGGGAGCAGTTCAGTGCTTCTGAAAGAATACATTCTGCATTATTCCATCTGCCACTGCATAACCATATGTCGTTCCAGGAGCAGAACATTATTACCGGGGTATTGCATGACTATTTTAAATAAAGACTGGCCGGTTGAATTTCCGCTCCCGACAGTAATTCGCACGATAGTGTGCTGTGACCTTGATGAAACTTATATTCCTTCGGACACCGAAAAAAAGGCACTGGGAGGGGTTGAACTGCTGGAGTCCTATATTACATCCCATGCAGAAGAAAAGGGCATTCTCGCTGGCTGGATCACAGGCACAAATCTGGATTCGGCCTGGCGAAAATCCAGGGACTATATTTCGCGAAGCCCTCACTTTATCTGCTGCAGTCTCGGCACCGAATTTTACTGGATCAAAAATGGCAGGCTTAAACCCTCAGAAACCTGGGCAGAGCGGATACGCCGTTCAGGCTACAGCCTTCAGAACGTCAACATCCTGGTCAGGATCCTGATGGGAAAAGGGATGCCACTGCAGAGACAACCGGAGGATTATCAGGGCCCCTTTAAAGTGAGCTATTACTACCCTGAGGGAGCTTCGATGGCCGTCGATTTTGCCACCATCCAGGCTCTGGCTGACGAACGAGGAATTCGTGTCGTTTTTACCCGCTGTAACCCGGCGGCAGGAGATCCCCCTGACTGTTATGACGTTGAATTTATCCCCCTCTGTTGTGGTAAGGATCAGGCAGTGTCTTTTCTGATGGAGGAAACCGCGCTGCCGAAAGAAGCCATTATTGCCTTTGGTGACAGTGCGAATGATTTTGCCATGTTTGCACAGGCCGGAAGAGGCTATCTGGTGGGGAATGCGGACCCGTTCGCGATCAGACAGTATGGCAGCAGCCTGAACGCTGCTTACTGCCACGGGATACTTAACGTACTTAAGGAGCTACAGGGATGATCATCGGAATTGTAGGCTGTGGGGGGATTGCCCGCGCCCATGTCAGTGCACTTTGTCTGAATCCGCTGGTCACCGGACTGGCCCTGTACGATGTGAGTGCAGATAACGTGCAGCTGCTCAGCGAAATCAGCACCGTGCCGGTGATATGCTGCCAGGATCTGAAGCAGCTTGCCGGAGTCAGTGAGGGTTTCGTTATTTGCACACCAAACCATCTCCACGTCAGCGTGGCAGAGGAAGTACTTCGGTACAAACAGCTCCCTTTTGTGTGTGAAAAGCCCCTCTCAACGGATCTGAACTCAGCACAGTATCTTCAGGAAATTGCCCCACAAGGCAGTATCGTGTCTTTTAACTACCGGTATAACCGTGTTATCGACACGATGATGCGTCTTAGAAATAAGAGGGATTTAGGTGAACTGCATTTCTTCTCAGCAGAGTTTAATAAAAATTCTGCACTGACCCGCCATCACCTGACCTGGCGTGACTCTGCACGGCAGAGCAAAAGCAGCGGAGCACTGGGCGACTTATCCTGTCATCTGCTTGATTTATTTTGTTTTATAGGGGAAAGCCCGGTTGTGGTTGATGGGATCAGGACGGTGAAGGGTACGCGCGTGGGTGCAAAATCAGATGGCCGGGTTGAAGTGGATGATAACGGCTATGTGATGGGCAGCTCAGAGAAAGGGGCTTATTTCAGAATTCATGCCAGTAAATCGGAAACAGGGCAGGATCTGGGGCTGCATATGCAGCTCGTGTTTGAAAAGGGTGAAATCAGATATTCAACTCATCATGAAAACAGTCTGCTCCTGGTCCTGTTTAATGAGACGGACGCGGAAACCGTGGGCTTCGACGGCCAAAAGCGTTTACCCGATCCACCACGGGAGCTTCCGTTCTGGTCTGATTCGTTTATTCACCTTCATGACGACTGGTGTGCCCTTATTAAATATGGCCACGCAGCCCCGAAGCTGGCGGATCTGTCATCCGGCCTTCATATACAGGAAATAATTGAGGCATTCTGATATGGACACCATTCTTTTAACTGGGCTGTTTGCCGCATTTTTCACGACGTTTGCGTTCGCTCCCCAGAGCATCAAAACTCTCCGGACACGCAACACCGAAGGTATCTCCGTTGTTATGTATATCATGTTCCTGACAGGTGTAATTGCATGGATAGCATATGGCATTCTGCGATCTGATTTTGCCGTACTGGCCGCAAATATTGTCACACTGTTTCTGGCTGCACCGGTGCTGGTAATGACACTTCTCAACCGCAGGAAAAAACACGTATGAATATTGCGATCATCGGCGCAGGACCTGCCGGCATCATTTCTGCCCGTAATGCGATTAAGGCGGGGCACTCCGTGGTTCTGTTTGAGAAAAATGCCCATATTGGGGGGATCTGGAACCCCTGGAGTGGTGGAGCTTACCGTAATGCCTGTATGCAAAACTCCCGTTATGCATTCCATTATACTGACTTTCCACCGGGCAATATTGATGAATTTCCGGGTGTGGCGCAGGTCTTCGCATATCTTTCGGCGGTGACCGGAGAGGATGCCCTCCGTGCGTCTACCCGGCTTAATACTGAAGTGGTTGCACTCAGAAAAGACTCCAGGCACTGGGTTATTCGCAGCACCTCTGCAGGAAATGATCGGGAAGAGATTTTTGACCGGGTCATCATTGCAACAGGGGAACTTTGGCAACCTCGCCGGCCTACCCTGCCGGGTGCGGAACACTTCTCCGGCACGCTGATCACATCCAAGGATTATCAGGAGCCGGAGGTATTTAAAGGGAAAAATATCCTCATCATAGGCGGTGGTGTCAGCGGGGCGGATATTGCCTCAGACCTTGTTCCCTTTGCCAGAAGCGTGAGTCTGTCCGTTAAAAAGATGGGGCTGTATCTGCCAAGACAATTCCGGACGGGTCCGAACGACATGATGCATTCCTATCTGGGCCGGTGTCTGCTGAGTCGCTTGAGTTATGCAGATTTTGTCAGTTATCTCGATACCACGATGCCTGACTACATGCAGACCTACCGGGAATCCGGTTTGTTGCCCGACATGGCGAACAATAACGCGGTGCATGTTAACGAAAAAATCATACCGAATGTGGCCTCCGGTCTGATAAAAGTTAAACCCCAGGCAGAGCGTTTCACCGGAGAAGGGGAGATTGAGTTCGTCGACGCAACGCAGGAAAAATATGATGTCATCATTACCTGCACCGGCTATGAAATGCCTGATTATTCGTTCATTCCGGGGTTTGACAGGGCACAGCTGTATGAACACTTTTTCTGGACGGAAGATCCTTCGCTGGCCGTCATAAATCCGCCGGTAGATACTGCCGGTTTCGGGGCCGCGTTCCCCTATTTTGACATCATCAGCCAGTGGGTCATCAACGTATTCTCCGGAGAGTCGCCTCTTCCGGAAAAAGAAGCCATGCGCAAATGGTGCGCTGAGCACATGGCTTCACTTCATGTTAAGCGCTTTTATGACAGCTGGCTGGAAACCATCCGGATTGGACTGCTGGCGGGCCTTCTCCCGGATCCAGCCCGCGACTTTTCCCGATACTGGAACATTATCAGCAGTGTGGTCAAACCTGCCTATCTGGCCAGTCCTCCCGCAGCTCCGGAGCCGGGTATGATGGACAGCCTGTTTGATTTCCGGGCCGCCAGAATACGCATACTGTCAGGACTGGGAAACGATGCACTCGGTTATTTGCTGAAAAAAGGTGATATCACTGACGCTGAATACCAGGCGGCGCTGGAAACCGATCCCCGGCAGTCGCTTTCTGTACATCTGCCGTATTCGCAGACCTACCTCTGATAAAAAGGGCCTTTACCGGCCCTTTTCTTTTTCATAATGATCTAATCAGCCTCGCCGGGTTTCCTGCATAAATACCTTTGATTTCTATCGGTTTAACCACAACAGCACCCGCGCCAATGACGGTCCCGCTGCAGATATATGGTGACAGAATGGTGGCTCCGCTGCCTATAGTAACCGAATCCCCCAGGGAAATGGTGATCCAGTTATCCGGTGACGGGTCCGGCGCTCCAGACCTGAAAAGATCGTTGGCGAACGTCACGTTATGGCCAATGAAACAGTTCTCACCCAGTGTTACGTTTTCACAGATAAACGTGTGCGACTGGATCCGGCTTCCACTGCCAATGAGACAGCCTTTCTGTATCTCAACGAAGGGGCCGACAAACACGTTATCCCGGAGTTCACATTCATAAATGTTGGCCGGTTTGACAATACGGACATTGGTTCCGTAAATCACATCCCGAACAGCACATTCCATAAATTTCATATAAACACTTCCTTCAAATACTGATCACCCATACTGGAATTGTTGTGGTCAGTGTCGTTCTCAAAATCGGTGGAACTGCATGACAAAGCCATTGGGCATTATCTGAACACAAAACATTATCAGTAAGTTGAAGTCACAACCCGATTCTGCTCTTCGAGAATTTTATAGACAGTGGAACGTGCAATGCTGAGTTGATGAGAAATATTAGTTGCACCAATACCTTTCTGATGGAGTTCCAGAACGGCATCCCTGTCTACACTTCGCTTGCGTCCGAATTTGATGCCTTTAAGTTTCGCCTCCTGCCTGCCTTCATTAGTGCGCTCAAGAATTCTTTGGCGTTCGGCCTGTGCTACAGCTGAAAGAATAGTGATCACCATTTGTCCCATTGGTCCGTCGGTGCTAATCCCGTCATCAATGAACCGGACTGCAACGCCTTGAGTATCGAATGCTTTTATCAGGTGAATCATATCAGCAGTGTCGCGGCCAAGACGGTCGAGTTTTTTCACCAATATGACGTCGCCTTCCTCCACCTTCATTCGCAGCATGTCCAGACCGTCTCTGTCGGTAGAGATGCCTGATGCTTTATCTGTAAATATACGATTGGCTTTCACCCCAGCGTCTCTGAGCACCCCGATCTGAATATCGAGAGACTGCTGACTGGTAGAGACCCGCGCATAACCAAAAAGTCGCATATAAATGTACCTTAAATCGAATATCAGACACCTTGTGTCTATTATGTCAAAAATACGATTTAATAGACAGCCCATGCCTTCCGTTTTATGTTGTCTGATAATTTATAATATTTCGGACGGTTGCGGGATTGTTAATAAATGACCGTCAGGCAGGGAGGCCGATATGCCCGTCGATTTTCTGACCACTGAGCAGGAGCTGAATTATGGTCGCTATGTTGCAGAACCTAATGACGTGCAGTTGGCGCGCTATTTTCATCTTGATGAACGGGATCTTGCTTTCATTAACCAGCGGCGGGGAAGGCATAACCGGCTGGGAATAGCGCTTCAGCTTACCAGTGTCCGTTTTCTGGGCACATTTCTGACAGATTTAACACGGGTTCTGCCGGGTGTTCAGCAATTCGTCTCAGTGCAGCTTAATATCCGCCGTCCGGAAGTTCTCTCCCGCTACGCAGAGCGGGATACCACCCTGCGAGAACATACTGCGCTGATTAAGGAATATTACGGTTACCATGAATTTGGCGATTTTCCATGGTCTTTCCGCCTGAAGCGCCTGCTATACACCCGGGCATGGCTCAGTAATGAGCGACCCGGGCTGATGTTCGATTTTGCCACCGCGTGGCTGCTTCAGAATAAGGTTCTGCTGCCCGGCGCAACCACACTTGTACGTCTCGTCAGTGAAATACGCGAACGGGCAAATCAGCGGCTGTGGAAAAAACTAGCCGCGTTGCCGGACAGTTGGCAGACCGCCCGCGTGACGGAACTGCTGGACATTCCTGAGGGGCAGCGAATTTCACCGCTGGAGCAACTGAAAAAGGGACCAGTCACCGTCAGTGGCCCGGCATTTATCGAAGCGCTTGAGCGGTATATCCAGCTGCGAAACCTTGAGTTTTCCCGGCTGAACTTTACCGGCCTGCCCGCGATACAGCTGCGTAATCTGGCGCGTTACGCAGGCATGGCATCGGTAAAATATATCGCACGCATGCCAGAGAAAAGAAAACTGGCCATACTCACCGCATTCGTTAAAGCGCAGGAAATAGCCGCGCTGGATGAGGCTGTTGACGTGCTCGATATGCTGATACTGAACATCAGCCGTGAGGCGAAGAAGACCGGACAGAAAAAACGGCTCAGGACGCTGAAAGATCTTGATCGGGCAGCGCTGTTACTGGCGCGGGCATGTTCGCTGTTGCTGGATGATGATGCAGATGATCCAGACCTGAGGCAGGCCATATTCAGCTGCATACCGAAGAACAGACTGGCAGAATCCGTCAACAAGGTTAATGAGCTTGCCCGCCCTCAGGACAATAATTTCCATGACGAAATGGTGGAGCAGTATGGTCGGGTTAAACGTTTCCTTCCGGCAATATTGCGTGATCTTCATTTCCGCGCTGTGCCAGCCGGAGAGCATACACTGGCCGCCATTCATTATCTGGCCGAACTGAACGGCTCAAAAAAACGCCTTCTCGATGATGCACCTGAACATATCATCACCGGCCCCTGGAAACGGCTCGTATACGATGCGGATGGCCGCATACAACGCGCCGGTTATTCACTGTGTCTACTGGAGCGCCTTCAGGATGCACTGCGTCGCCGGGATATCTGGATCGAAAACAGCGACCGCTGGGGGGATCCCCGCGAGAAGCTGTTGCAGGGTGAAGAGTGGCAGGCTCAGCGTATTCCCGTCTGTCGTGCACTGGGACATCCCACCGATGGGCATAAAGGCGTGCAACAACTGGCCGTTCAGTTGGATGAGACCTGGAAAGCAGTGGCATCCCGGTTTAACGGGAATGCGGAAGTCCATATCTGCAATGACGGTAAATATCCTTCCCTGACCATCAGTAGTCTGGAGAAACTGGAGGAGCCCCCATCGCTGTTACGCCTCAGCAGCCGGGTCAGACAGTTGCTTCCTCCGGTTGATTTGACGGAATTACTGCTTGAAATAGACGCCAGAACAGGATTCACACGGGAATTTATGCATGTTAGTGAGTCCGGAGCACGAGCGCAGGATCTGCACGTCAGCCTGTGTGCGGTTCTGATGGCTGAAGCCTGCAATATCGGACTTGAACCGCTGATAAAGCACAATATACCGGCACTGACCCGTCACCGGCTCAGTTGGGTGAAACAAAATTACCTTCGTGCAGAAACGCTGGTCAGCGCCAATGCCCGGCTGGTAGATTTTCAGTCCACGCTGGAGCTTGCCGGTCGCTGGGGCGGTGGCGAAGTGGCGTCAGCTGACGGCATGCGCTTTGTCACGTCGGTGAAAACCATCAACTCCGGTCCTAACAGAAAATATTTTGGTTCCGGACGTGGTATCACCTGGTACAACTTCGTCTCAGATCAGTACTCTGGATTTCACGGCATTGTGGTGCCCGGCACATTGCGGGATTCCATTTTTGTGCTGGAAGGCCTTCTGGAGCAGCAGACAGGGCTGAATCCGGTTGAGATCATGACAGACACAGCCGGAACCAGCGACATTATTTTTGGCCTCTTCTGGCTGCTGGGATACCAGTTTTCCCCCCGGCTTACCGATGCCGGTGAAGCGGTATTCTGGCGGGTGGATAAATCGGCAAATTACGGTGCACTGGACGAACTGGCACGTGGTTGTGCCGATCTGTCGAAAGCCGAGGATCAGTGGGATGAGATGATGCGAACCGCCGGTTCGCTGAAACTGGGCACCATTCATACTTCAGAACTCATTCGCTCTTTGCTGAAAAGCTCGCGCCCATCAGGGCTGGCACAGGCGATCATGGAAGTGGGGCGCGTCAACAAGACGCTGTACCTTCTAAATTATATTGATGATGAAGATTATCGTCGGCGGATCCTGACGCAGCTCAACCGGGGAGAAGGCCGCCATGCTGTGGCGAGGGCGATCTGCTACGGGCAGCGCGGTGAGATCAGAAAGCGCTATCGTGAAGGTCAGGAAGATCAGCTTGGTGCTCTGGGCCTGGTCACTAACGCAGTGGTACTGTGGAATACACTTTATATGCAGGAAGCCCTGAGCTGGATGCGCAGTAATGGAGAAGAAACCGGTGGTGAAGATATCACCCGGTTATCCCCACTGATGCACGGGCATATCAATATGCTGGGGCATTATACGTTCACGCTACCGGAGGATATTTTGAAGGGGGAACTGAGAACATTAAATTTCAATTTAAACAATGAATTATCTCCTTAACGTACGTTTTCGTTCCATTGGCCCTCAAACCCCTTATACGTTAAGTATAAAAAAGCTAACTAGAGGGGGAAGTGATTGGTTAATGATGACGGTCTATTGGTGTGTAAAGAGATGTGAAATGTTTGAGAGAGTTATCAGGGTTATAATAAATACCCTGATAACATTTAAATTAACGGGTAGCGGCTTTATGTAAGAGCGCTTTTTTCTCACTTTCAGATAAAAATGCCATACTTAGGCCATTACGTTGCACTTGTTCTATTTCTGCTGAAGTTAAACCTGCTTGCGGGGCTGCAACTTCATACTCATAGCGTAACTCAATACCTTGAACTGCTGGGTCATCTGTATTAATTGAAGCCAATACACCTTGTTGCAAAAAGGTTTTTAATGGGTGTTGAGCAAGGGATGGCACAGTGCTTGTTTGAATATTTGATGTTAAACAGCTTTCCATACCAATTTGATGTTTTACTAAATATTCAATTAAAGCAGGGTCTTCTATTGCCTTTACACCATGGCCAATTCGTTGTGCACCTAATACATTGATAGCATGCCAAATACTGTTCGCTCCAGCCGCTTCACCTGCATGAACAGTGATATTTAACCCCGTATCTCTAGCTTTGATAAAGTGTGACTCAAATAACTCTCCAGGGAAACCTAGTTCATCTCCAGCTAAATCTAAAGCACATAAGTGATGACGATGAGCTAATAGTCCTTGTAATTCAGTTGTACAGGCTTGTTGGCCAAAAGTACGGCTCAAAATTCCAATTAAATTAATTTTAATGTCGAATTGTTGGCACCCAGCACGCACGCCATCAATAATAGCTTCAACGACACCTTCTACAGGTAGCTGGTGTTTCATGGCCATATAGTATGGAGAGAAGCGTAGCTCTGCGTAATCGATACCAGCATTAAAAGCATCTTCGACATTTTCAAATGCCACACGGCGGCATGCTTCTAAATCTGCTAAAACAGCGACTCCCCAATCGAGTTTTGCTAAGAAACCGACTAAATCAGCTTCTTGTCCTATAATTTGGACGTGAGGGCGCAAAGCTTCAAGTTCTGTCGCTGGTAATTGAATGTGATGCTGTTCTGCTAAGGAAAGAATCGTTTCTGGGCGGATATTGCCATCAAGGTGGCGGTGTAAATCGGTTAAAGGTAAATGTGTTTTAATCACGGAATGATCCTTTATCTATTTTCTATCCTCATTTTGGCTTTTATTTTTCCAAATGCAATTACAAATCACGAAAAATGTGAAACGTGATCGATGATTACATTCTAATTGTGATTCATATCACACCTGAGTGGGTGTCAAATAAAAAAGCCAGCTATATGGGTTCACTTCATATTAACTGGCTTTTGTGACTAAATTGTATCGATTAGATTAATTAGTTAGCTGGCGCTGCATCTTGTGGTGCTAATTCAGGCTCAACTTCCATTTCTGGTGCTGGTTCTGCATCTGGAGCAGGTACAGCTTCATATTCTAATGCATCTTCTGGGTTAGACATCACTTTCATCTTAGTGAGGAACTCAGCTAAGGTATATTTGTCATTATTGAATGTCAGGTCATTACCTGCAAATTTGATAGTCATAGTTAAATCATTTTCGCTATCAATCATCCAAGGTGATTTTTTCTGTTTAGCTTTTTCAGCACGTTCTTCATCTGTCATAAACATTTCTTCAAATGGAGAAGAGAACATATCTGAAGTCAGCATTTGCTGAACACCTTCAAATTCAGAAGTAACCATACCTTTCATTTCTTTCTTAGTTTCAGCATTAACTGGAACACCTTGATCTAAAATCATTGCTTGAGTCATTGATTCGATCATCATTGGCTTGTTCAGTTTTAAATTGAAATCAAAAGAAGTAATGAGTTGCTTGATAGCTTCATCAACTTTGTTAGACATTGCTAACGCAGTAATTTCATCTTGGTTCCATTTATTAAATGTGATGTTTAGGTCAACTGAACTTTGGCCAGCTTCATTTTTCCAGTAGAAGGGGCTAACAGTGAATACAGGCTTGCTTTTCATTAGCTCTGGCAATGTTGTAGACATCATTTCCATCGCTAAACGCTCTGTTGCTTCAGTTGGGTCACCATTAGCTAAGCCTTGAGCTAATGCTTCATTATATTGTTCAACGAATTTACCTAATGCTTTAGCATCTAATTTTTCAATAGCAACAGTCAGTTCGCCAGAACCTAAGTTTTGCTCTAACGCCTTTAAGTCAGAGATGCTATAAGAAATATTCCCTTTCACATCTTCGCCAGTAATAGAGGTGTCGCTTGAAATTTTGAAATCTTTAAAAGAAAATTTAGTTTCAGGAATGTTGAAATCTGTATCAGCAATAACAAATGACTGGGTTCCAGTGTAGAAGCCATATTGTGATTTTGTTACATTAGAGACTAATTTTAAGCCTTTTAATGTCATAGATTCAGAGTTATCTTTTTTACCAATAACTAAATTATCAGTGACTAAAGTTGCATCAACGGCAGCAAGATCAGAAGTTGTTGATACATCAAACTTAGAACCACTGAAAGATAATGAAACGTCATCTTTCTTATACTCGACAGGGATCAGCTCTAAATTGGTATCAATACTTTTGCTATAGCCAATGACAGCAGAACCATGAATAAATGGTTTACCTTGGGTCGCTTCGAATAATTCTTTTGTCGTCGCGTTGTTAGCTAACTCAATTTGCGTCGCTGCTAATTTTGGTAATAAATTAAACTTAGCGACTTGTGATAATGGGAATGGACCGTGGTCAATATTCGTTTTGAATACAATTGAGTCTTCTGGTGATACTGAATCCGCAGAGGTGATTACGATATCCGCTGTAGATGAAAAAACACCTTTTTCATAATTTTCTACTTTAAAGTTCAAACCTGACTCAGGTACATTTACAGCAAAAAAATCGTTGGTTTTGAGAATTACTTTATCAAGTTCATCTTTTACTTTAGAACCTGTATACCATGAAGCTCCGGTCCATACTGCACCCAGAGCAACAATAACACCAACCGCGACTAATGACTTTTTCATTATAAACATCCATCCTTTCAGTACGTTATTGTCGTACTTATTAATTTAAAAAAGTTTTAAATAACCGTCTTCATACAATGAAAACGGTTAAATACAGAATATGACACTATTTGTTAAACACTCGGGCTAGTTTGCCACTGCCATTAATGGTTATGCTTTTCTCATAAGCAGGTAAGAAAACAGATTCACCTGAATTAATGCATATTTCATCATTTCTTGAATGTAAAACTAACTGGCCTTCAATACAGAACAAAATTGAGGCACTATTGTTAGATAGCGCAACTTCCGAGTGGGTTATAGAATATATATTAAATGCAAAATCTTCTACTGGAATATTATATTTCCAGATATTTCCAGATTTTTCGGGAATACTTAATAAATCCTTTGCAAACGTAGGCTTAAAGTCAATGTTAGCAATCAGCTCTGGGATATCTATGTGCTTATTTGTTAACCCAGCACGCAGTACATTATCTGAGTTTGCCATCACCTCTAACCCAACACCTTCTAGATATGCATGTGGCGTTCTGGCATATAAAAACATCGCTTCACTAGGTTCTAATTCAACGATATTAAGAAGAAGAGGGGTAAATAACCCGTTATCTTCAGGATACAAGCTAACCATTTGCTTTATTGAGTTCCATGGTTCACCTTGTCGGCTGTTCAATGCAGCTTTCAATACACCAAGCGCTAAATCTTTTTGTTCACCCGTTAGGTTAAGAATTTGTGCAAATAAACGTGATAATTTTTCTTCAGTGGGGTCCTGAACAAATAACTGAATATCAGGATGGGCAGCAGAAACAAAATCCAGAAGCTGAGCGATTTCATTGAGTGGGCGAAAGGCATTCATCGCTTTAAAAGGTGTTAATGCGAAGATCAATTCAGGTTTGTGGTTATCATCCTTATAATTACGTATTGGGGAATCTAAGGGGATCCCTGCTGAATTTTCTTTGGCGAAACCAACTTCAGCATAAGTTTTGTTTGGATGCACCTGAACAGACAACGGTTGAGCTGCACATAGCACTTTGAATAAATAAGGTAAACGATGATAAGTTTGTGCGACATGCTGACCTAAGTAGGCTTCAGGATCACTTTCAATTAAGGCGTTAAGTGGAATACTTTGATTTTTTTCCGCATCGAGAACTTCGGAGCTTGCTTTTGGATGAGCCCCCATCCAAAGTTCAGCCATAGGTAAGCTATCAGGGTTTGAAATCCCATATAACTTAGTCAGGGCCGTTTTACTGCCCCAGTCATAGTTTTGGACTTTGTTTATCATTTTAAGCATAGCAAAATTCTCTTTTTCATAAAAATCAACTGATTTCCTTTTCACTACAATACAATAAGCTCGACCAAGTCTCATAAATGAAATTCAATTTGTGGCATTATACTGCTCGGTTATTTGCTTACCTGCAAGCAGATGATTCTAAAATCAATTATTCTGTGTATGTACCTAAGGAGATAGTAATGGCAGCCACTCGCATTGAAAAAGACTCAATGGGACCAATTGAAGTACCTGCTGACCAATTGTGGGGCGCGCAAACGCAGCGTTCTTTAGAACATTTCCGTATATCTGTAGAAAAAATGCCTGTTGCGTTAATTCACGCACTCGCTATCACTAAAAAAGCCGCTGCTAGTGTTAATATGGATCTTGGATTATTAGCTAAAGAGCGCGGCGATGCAATCATTGCTGCTGCTGACGAAGTTTTAGCTGGTAAACATCCAACGGAATTTCCTCTAGCTATTTGGCAAACCGGTTCTGGTACGCAAAGTAACATGAACATGAACGAGGTTTTAGCTAACCGTGGTAGCGAAATTCTCGGTGGTCAACGTGGTAATGATCGTCTTATTCACCCTAATGATGATGTGAATAAAAGTCAAAGTTCAAATGATGTTTTCCCAACGGCAATGCACGTTGCTGCGGTCGTCGCAATTCGCGAACATCTTCTCCCTGAACTGAAAATTTTGCATCAAACATTAGATGCAAAAGCGAAAGAATTTAAAGATATTGTAAAAATCGGTCGTACTCACTTGCAAGATGCAACCCCGTTGACGCTAGGCCAAGAAATTTCAGGTTGGGCTGCAATGTTAGCGCATAATGAAAAACACATTGAAAATTCTGTTCCTCATGTGTGTGAATTAGCGCTAGGTGGTACAGCAGTAGGGACTGGTTTAAATACGCATCCTGAATATGCGGTACGTGTTGCGAAAAAAATCGCAGAATTAACTGGCCAACCATTTGTTACGGCACCTAATAAATTTGAAGCATTAGCAACTTGCGATAGCCTTGTACATGCACATGGTGCTTTAAAGGGCTTAGCTGCCTCTTTAATGAAAATTGCCAATGATGTTAGGTGGTTAGCATCTGGTCCTCGCTGCGGTATTGGTGAAATATCTATCCCAGAAAATGAGCCAGGCAGTTCAATCATGCCAGGTAAAGTAAACCCTACACAGTGTGAAGCACTGACTATGTTATGTGCTCAAGTTATGGGGAATGATGTTGCTGTTAACATTGGTGGGGCATCTGGTAATTTTGAGCTGAATGTATTCCGCCCAATGCTAATTGATAATTTCTTACAGTCTGTTCGCTTATTAGCTGATGGTATGCGTAGCTTTAATGAGCATTGTGCGATTGGAATTGAACCAAATCGTGAGCGTATTGAAAAATTACTTCATGAATCGCTAATGTTAGTGACAGCTTTAAATACTCACATTGGGTACGATAAAGCCGCAGAAATTGCTAAAAAAGCGCATAAAGAAGGACTGACGCTGAAAGAATCCGCATTGAAATTAAACTATTTAACAGAGGAACAGTTCAATGATTGGGTTCGTCCAGAAGATATGGTTGGCAGCATGAAATCTTAAGCTAGCTTATTAAACTGGCTTTATATAACAACACCCATACTGTTTGACAGATGGGTGTTTTTTTAGCGTTCTATATACAAATTTAAACGTGGTATTAATAGTTCAACTGCTTTTGCTCTGGGCCGATTACGGATTGCAATGTTATTGGCATGGTAATCGAGAAGTTCACCGACTTTAATTTCTGCCACCGTTTTTTCAAGCGCAAAAACAAATAAAGGCGTTGCACAAGCAAACTGGGTTTGTTTCTGTTGTTCTTTATCCCACACACGAGCGATTGGCTGAACTTTGACTGGCCGTTGAGTTTTTAAAACCGCATTGTAAGGTAGGGCGTCAATTAAGCGAATTTCATTTTCCAATTGTAAGCGCCAGTGCTCTTTTGGTAAATGAAGAGGGCAGCGGCCACTTTCTAAGCTTGCTTGTAAGCGGTCTAGCATTGCTTCTTTTGTGACTTTATTGATAACTTTTTTATTCGCCCAGCCAAAATTAATCGTATCGACATCAATCAATGAAGAGAGGGTTCGGTAGGTATTCAATGTTAGTAGGCCATGTAAACTATCACGGATAAATTCGAATCGATGAGGTTCGTCAACTTGTGTGACAATGGCTTTTATATGCATTTTTAACTCATTGATCTTTAAAATTAATGAATTAAAGTTACGATAAGTTTGCAAATTAGTTTGTACACATATAACCCCCGGTAAACGGATAGCTGCTTTGTTGCTGACCTCGTCTGGTTTGTTTTGTAAAAACAATAAATTAACTAACTTTACTGTTTCACGTATCGCATCATGACCAATTAATGTTTGTACTGAGATTTGTTCTATCTCATTATTCTCTTCACCTTTAATTACTGAAGGTAACTGGAATACATGAGCTGTAAATGGAACTTGTTTTGATTGTTCCAATAACAACAGGCTAAATTGGTTTATTTGTGATTCCAATTCATTGAACGTATTAATTAAATCTTGTTTTTTCATAGTTTAGTTACAACATTCAAATAGGTGATAAACAATAAATAACATAAACTCTCGTGTTTATCTATAAGAAAATCAGAGTCAAAAAGGGCAAGTGGGGGTATTTTAACACTTGCCCCTTTCTTATATAAGCTTTCCTTTGACGTTAATTTATTTCTGTATCAATAACTTGATAAAACGCATTTTGCGTATCATCTATCGTCCAAATGGCTAAAATGACATGGTAACCTTTTTGATTTTTTGGCAATACACACTTGTGCTCAACAGTCTCTTCTGGAAACTCTACGCCTTCAAATTTACAAAATGGCGTTAGTGTAAATTGATTACGAGATAGCAAGGCGTTTGGCTGCCAGTCTGGCTTAGTTATGAAATATTCCCATTTTGTCGTTTTATGTTTTGCCGTGATGCGCCATTTAAACCTAACATCAGGTGAATTTAAGATAACCCGTTGCCATCGATTCGCAGTTTGTATGTCTAAGGGAGAAAAAGCAGCAATACCGGCGCTAGCAATTTTTCCATCAACTGGACCATATTGAGGAAAACC
This sequence comes from Providencia sp. PROV048, assembly GCF_033688165.1. Classification (NCBI taxonomy): domain Bacteria; kingdom Pseudomonadati; phylum Pseudomonadota; class Gammaproteobacteria; order Enterobacterales; family Morganellaceae; genus Providencia; species Providencia sp. PROV048. Next base: position 2,190,394 of record NZ_CP096360.1, read on the forward strand.
TTTTTGGCCTTCAATAGATTGCGGTTCATATTGCACAGCTCCGCAGTGGGTATTTACCCCTTGCTTGCAGTAATATGAACGACTTTCAGGGGATTCGACATAGCCATGGGACCAAACAAAAGAACTACAGCATAGGAGTAATGGGGCAATTAAAAATGGTTTTATAGAGAATGGTTTCATTGGGTTTCCTCGTAATTAATAGACTTTTTTATCATCTACTAATCACGAGAAGGTATGGTAGTTTAACCTTTATTAGTTCCTAATCTACTGGTTAGAACAAATTGATTTCAAACGGTAAGCAATGACTATGCCGATAAATAATATTCCAGCAATAAATAGCGCAACGCCATTCCAGCCAAAGTGTTGCCAAAATAAGCCACCAACCGTACCTGCAATACTTGACCCAGCGTAATAACTAAATAAATACAGAGAAGACGCTTGTCCACGTGCTCGTTTAGCTCTGCGTCCCACCCAGCTACTCGCTACAGAGTGCGCTGCAAAAAAGCCCGTTGTTAGTATTGTCATTCCTAGCAGCACTAACCAAACATTTGAATATAGTGTGATTAAAATACCAACTAACATCATAGTAATAGACGCTATGAGCACTCGTCCAAGTCCATACTTGTGAATTAAACTTCCCGTTTTAGTCGCACTGTAAGTCCCTGTTAAATAAATAACGGATAACAAGCCAACAGTAGACTGAGAAAAAGAGTAAGGCGCTTCAAGTAAACGATATCCAATGTAGTTGTACATTGTGACAAAACCCCCCATCAAAACAAAGCCTTCAATAAATAGAAAAGGTAAGCCTTTGTCTCTAAAGTGTAGATGCAAATTAACCCATAGATTCTTAGGTTTTAAAGAACTCGCACGAAAATGCTGAGAAGGGGGCAATAAGCGCCAAAAACCAATAGCCGCGATCAAAGCTAACGAACCTAAAATCACAACGGCAACACGCCATGAATAAAAATCAGCAATCACTCCCGTCACCAAACGGCCGCTCATTCCACCCAATGAATTACCACTAATATATAACCCCATGGATAACGCAACATAACTTGGATGGATCTCTTCACTCAAATAAGTCATAGCGACAGCAGCAACGCCACTTAGCGATAAACCGACTAATGCCCTCGCAATTAAGATCCCTTGCCAACTCTGCATGACTGAACTGAGCAGAGTAAATAGTGCAGCACAAGCCAATGCAATAACCATCACATTTTTGCGACCTATTGCATCTGAAATTGGCCCGGTAATCAGTAAACCTAATGCCATCAAGCCAGTACTCAGTGATAATGATAAGCTTGCAGTTGCAGGGGAAATATTAAAATCCTCTGACAGCATAGGTAATATTGGTTGAACAAAATATAGCAAAGCGAATGTGGCAAAGCCCACCGTAAAAAAAGATAAGGTTACACGTAAGTACAGCGCATCATCTCTTTGTATATAATGTTTTTTGGGTGTGGTATTTCCCTGCAAGGGTGTTCTTATTCCTTCATTAGGCCGCTCAGATGTGAGGCTATTTTGTGAGTGTTCCATGTTTATTCCTTGTCATACCAACACGTTTGATTTCGATCAAAGAATAGAAACTTTCTAGTTTTTTGTCTAATATATTAATTATTAATAATAATACTTTAAACATATTAATGGGTATTAACCAAAAGATGAGTATAGAACTTAGACATCTTCGATACTTTATTGCTGTCGCTGAAGAGCTTCATTTTGGCAAGGCAGCTGAACGTCTGCATATTTCACAGCCCCCTTTAAGCCAGCAAATACAAATGCTTGAAGAGAAAGTTAATGCAAAATTGTTAGAAAGGAATAATCGAAACGTTGCGTTAACGCCCGCGGGGGCAATGTTCTTAAAAGAGGCATATCAAATTTTAGCTCAAGTCGATGCGGCTGCGACAAAAGCAGCTCGCATGGAAAAAGGCGAACTTGGGGAGTTATCTATTGGATTTACGTCAACTACACCATTTATGCACAAAGTTACCATGAGTTTACGGCAGTATCGGGAAGCTTACCCTGAAGTTTCTATTCATATGCATCAGATGAATACCAAACAACAGATAGCGCCATTAATTACGGGGCGAATTGATATTGGTATTATGAGAAATACGGTGTTACCAGAACAATTGGATTACCAACTATTATTTAAAGAGCCATTTATGGTTGCCGTCTATGAAGGCCATCCATTATTAGAATTTATTGATGTTGGTGTTGATATTCAACAACTTGCTGATTATCCATTCATTTTCTTTGAACGTGATGTTGGTACCGCACTATATGATGAAATAAATCAATTGTTAACATCTGCGGGAGTGGTACCCACCATTTCTCAAGAAGCGGGGGAAGCCATGACCATTTTAGGATTAGTTTCCGCGGGAATGGGAATTTCTGTGATTACAGAATCATTCACACGAATGAAAATTGATGGTGTAAAATACTTAAAACTCACTAATATTAATGCTTCATCTGAAGTTTGGTTAGTCTACAATACTCGTAGAACGTTACCTGCCGTAGCCAAAAAATTAACAAATCTTTTGATGGCCAACATTGTTGGCAACCAAGAGTGAGCTAGTTCACATTTTCAATGTAAACGAAATCATTCATACACAGATTAAGGCATAATAACTCATTGCTTTATAAAGGAATTGAATTATTACCATGGTGAATCAAACTGGTCACATTGACCAAATCAAACAGTTAAATACGGGTATTGTATATCGTATCATTGATCAACATGGTCCAATTTCGCGTATTGCCTTGTCAAAACAGGCTCAGCTTGCGCCTGCCAGTATCACTAAAATTACACGTGAACTTATGGATGCTCACTTAATCAAAGAGTTAGAGTTTCCAGTGCTTGGTTTACGTGGGCGTCCAGCTGTAGGGCTGGTAATTGAAAGTGAAGGGTGGCAATTTCTAGCGATCCGTATTGAAGGCCAGAAACTGATTATTTCCTTGAAAGAAATTAACGCAGTTACCTTGGCTCAAACAGAATATCCATTCACACCGCTAGGCAATAGTGAATTCATGGATTCGCTTACTGAATTAATCAGTCAATTTTTTGCTAGCCATCAAAAAATATTAGAAAGAGTCACTGCAATTAGCATTCTTATTGATGGTATATTAGATCCTCATACAGGTGTTATTTATCAGCATCCATCTTTTAAAATCCACCAACTGGCCATAGCGGAATCTCTTACCAAGCAAACCGGTTTACCTGTTTATTTACACCCTCCTGTGGATGCTTTAGCGTTAATGGATCATTTCTCTCATCAAGAGAAAAGAAAAGAAAAAAATATTATTTACTTACAGCTACAAGATGTTGTTAATGTCATGGTGCTAAGCCATGGAACAACATTAGATACAAATACCCATCGGCCTATTTTATTCGGCCATACCCAATGTGAACCCTGTAACCATAACTTTTGCTATTGTGGTAGCGATGGTTGCTTAGAAACCCAAACTTCTATTCCTGCAATATTACACCAAGCTGAAAGTTTGCTAATAAACTACCCTGATTCGCATTTACATCAGAAAAATATCTCAATTGATAACATTTGCTCTGGAGCAATATCAAACGATAGCCTTTGTGTTTATCTTATTAATCAGGTTGCTCAACGGTTGGCAAAACCATTAGGATTGATGGTGAATTTATTGGGGAGCGAGCTAATTTTGGTAAACTCCCCATTGAATCAAGATTCTAAGTTATTTTTAGAATGTTTACATAATCATATAAACAAACATACGATCCCTCTATATTCATCTAATTTAGTAATAGAAAAATCCATATTTACCGTTAAGGATAGTGAAACGTCATTAATACAGAGAGCGTTATATGATGGTTCTCTACTACTACAACTATTACAAGGCTAAAACAATTCGATAATATTTATACTATCGTACACAAAATTGAGCTAACGCAAACTTCTCACTTACCCATTCCAATAAACTGAATCCATATCATTTTTGCAGCTTATTGCTGTATAAGTCTGTCACTTCAGGATAGAAAAAGACCATGATCAATCTATTTGTTACCGGGACAGATACAGATGTCGGGAAGACAGTATCGACGCTTGCCATCCTGCAAGCACTAAATAGCCAAGGAATCAAAGCCGTGGGCTATAAACCTATTGCGGATCAATGCATTGATACCCCTGAAGGAATCAGAAATAAAGATGCATTGCTAATCCACAGTGTTTCTCAAGACCTTGTTTCCTATGATGAAGTTAATCCTGTGCGTATCACAGATAATTACAGTCATGAAAATAGCATTGATTTTAATAAAATAAAGCATGGGTTAGACCATTTACATCATCAATGCGATATGGTTGTAATCGAAGGTAATGGGGGATGGCGCTATCTACTTGATGATAATACTTTTTATGCAGACTGGTTAAAAGATCAGCCGGTCGGTGTTATCTTAGTCGTCGGTATTCAACATGGCTGTGTTAATCATGCATTATTAACCGCTGATGCAATTCGAGCCGATGGGTTACCATTAATAGGTTGGATGGCAAACCGCATCAACCCAGGGTTGGCACACTACGCCCAAATAATTGACCGGTTGCAACATCATATTAAGGCTCCATTAATTGGAGAAATTCCATATTTATTGCGCCCTGAAGAAAAAGAGTTAGGGCATTACCTCAATACAGATAAACTGCAAGAACTTATCGCTATTCCTAACTAATTGCTTAATAAGCAATAAAGAAAAAGGGCGCCATCATCAAATAGCGCCCTTGATTCTATCTAAATTGTAACCTAGTGACGAGTATAAATGATTTTATAAGAATCATTTTGGCAGTGCCCGACAACTTGGCCTTTAGACGAGTCAACTTCATCATTAGGCACTGCAACCAAACTAAAGTTATCAGCAGGAACGCCATTATTGATAATCTTTTGTTTGATTTCCTCAATCACACTTTCACATGAAGCTTGGGCAAAAACTGGCACTAGCACCAATGCAAATAAGGGTAACAACAATTTCTTTTTCATCTTCTCTCCTTGATCAACAGCTCCATAAGACAACCTATTATAAGGTTATGGATTATTAATTGGACGGCCATTACTTACATCAAGGCAACGTTTAGTGCTCGGTTCCCAGTAAGCATTTAGATTGAGGCTTTTTTCGCATTTATCTTTTGCATCAAAAGCCTGATCAACTTTATCAAACTCTTTTTCGGTACGAGTATTAACCTTTTTGCGCAACATACGGGTATCATCCCATTGTTCCTTTTCTTGACGCGCTTGCTCTTTATTAAGAGAGTCATCGCCTTTGCCCACAGAAACGCAAGTACTGCCTGCAGTGCATGATGTCGTGGATTGTGCCGCAGAAGACGATGTAGCCCAAAGTAAAGGGAGACATAAACAAATCGCAGTTAAGCCAGTTTTCAACATTTTGTGTGAACTCATGTAAATTCCTTACTAAACAGGACCGATAACCTGAGTATAGCTAAAAAAGTGTCAGTGCGTCTGTATAGAATAGTACTAAAAATTAAATCTGTTTATGTACTGTTAAACCTGCAAAAGTTTGGCAAACAGGCATCAATTCTAATGTATTTACATTCATGTGTGCAGGTAATGTGGCAACCCAGTATACCGTTTCCGCGATATCTTCAGGGGTTAGAGCGTCAGCGCCTTGATAAGTACTAGCCGCTTTATCATCATCTCCTTTAAAGCGAATATTTGAGAATTCTGTTCCACCGACTAGGCCTGGTTCAATATCAGTCACTCGGATTTTTTTCCCCTGTAAATCAGCACGCAAACCAAGTGAAAACTGTTTAACAAAGGCTTTGGTTGCACCGTAAACATTGCCACCTTTGTAAGGCCAGCTCGCCGCCGTAGAGCCAATATTAATAATATGGCCATGATTTTCGGCTACCATGTTTTGCAGCACTTCATAAGTCATATTCACTAAACCTTTAGTATTTGTATTAATCATAACGTCCCAATCATCAGGATTGGCGTCAAATGCAGGTTCTAAACCTAATGCTAAACCTGCATTATTTACTAAAACATCGATTTTTTTGAGATGTGCAGGTAAATTTGCAATCGAATCATGGATGGCTTTTCTATCTTGGATATCTAAAGTTAACGGATAAAATTTATCACCTAACTCTTTATGGAGGGCTTCTAAACGCTCTGTTCTACGTCCTGTACCAATAACAGTGTAATTATGTTTGATAAATCGACGGGCAATTGATTCACCAAAACCAGAAGAAGCACCCGTTACTAAAATAATCATTGAAAACCTCATAGTTGTTATTGTCGTGCTAGCGTGATTTCATTTTAACGCTATCTATTGGGAACCACAAAAATTGTTACAACCCCAATATTTGTTTGTCTTTTGGGTAGCTCAATGTATAACTGAATGAGATTTGCTTTTCTTCATTAGGTTCTAAGGTGATATCCCATGTTATTTCACCGGTGCTTTTGTTGGTGACCGCATTTTATCCTCTATTGCAGACACTTTTATATCGCTATCCTCACTTACTCGTGCTTTTTAGTGAGTAAGGTAGGGCGATTTGGTAATTTAAATTGATACCGTTATTAGACGTTGTAACAAAGTCTGCTATACCTGAATTGATTGTCTTCTTCTTTTCACTAACTTAATTTCGTTTGGAATGCATCTAAAGCCACCTGCAATATAGTCAGAGATTATGTTTTTGTACTTGTCGTACGTTTTCGTACGGTTGGGTTTCAGGCTCCTTTTTTAATGTCATTTTCGATATCTCTATGTAAGACATTTTCAACTGGATAAAGATCAAAGATATAAGTTCTTATTTCTTTAAGCCACGACACGATATCTTCATTTTTAAGATGCTCATTTTTATCAATAACAGACATAAAATTTTCATACTGTTGATAGAGATGTTTATATGTGGATGATGCTTGAGAGTTGTCCATAAAATATCCTTTATTTGATTAACACGATTAACCAGCCAGAACGCTGGATTTCTTCATTTCATACCTAAGTTCGCATAATGCATATTATGTTAAATAGAATAAGTCAGTAACCCAACCGCCCAACCACTGCCCAGCAATACCACATAGTGGAGGGAGCATTGCTGCAACCCCCATTTCTTCAAGGCTCATCCCCCGCTCCATCATTAAATAAGCAGGAAACCAAGTAATAAAGAAATAAATAGCATAATCCAACATGAAAAAACCAATACACATTGCTTGAACATTACGATAGCGAATTAATTGGTACCATTTCATTGGTTGGATATTATCGATGTCTTCTTTTTTAACTTGCCCTTCTCGAATATAAGCAAGTTCTTCGGCACTAATTTTAGGATGTTGTTCAGGATCGTGATAAACCTTAAGCCAAGCAAATACCCAAATAACGCCTAGGGCTCCACAAATAATAAATGCCGCTTCCCAGCCCCATTTAGCAATAATCCACACCACTAATGGCATAGCAAAAGCAGTACCAAATTTTGAGCCACTATCAAATAATGCAGTGATCCTACCGCGTTCTCTATCCGGGAACCATTTTGCTGCAATACCACTATTACACGGATAAGCCCCAGCCTCTCCCATTCCCATTAAAATACGCGTTGAAATAAAACTCAATGGTGTTTTAGCTAATGCTGTTGCTGCGGTAGCTAGTGACCACCATAATACAGACCCTGCCAATGTTCTCCTTTGTCCATATTTGTCTGCAATAAAGCCAGCAGGAATTTGGCAAAGAGCATAACTAAGAAAAAAGGCAGACATAATCCACCCCATCATCTCTGGGGATATTTGTAACTCTGCTGAGATCGTTGGTGCTGCTGCTGACATCACCGTTCTATCTAGATAATTAATAACAATTGCGAGTGTCATTAAAATTGCTATCGAAAATCTGACTTTTGTACCTTTATTTTTATTATTGTTGAAAAAGAAATAGCTGAAAAAATGAACGTAAGCCGCGTTCCAGTTAGAGAAGCTCTCCGCGTTCTCGAAAGTCAAGGTATTGTTATCAACGAGCCTTTTAAAGGCATTCGCATGGCACCCGTTTCTGAAGCACGTCTTGATGAGCTTATAGAGGTAAGAGTTCTATTAGAGTTACATGCCGTCAGGCGATTTATTTCTCAGGAAAAACATTTAGATACGCAATGTATTACTGAATTAACAGAATGCATTAATCAAGTTAGAAAAAGGAGATAAAGCGCAAACATGTACAACAACAGAATCATTACGGGATGGTTTCCCATGATAATTAGATTTTGCGACAGTAAAACTACTGAATAACAATAATAACGCAATCTTTTTCATTTTTGAGGTCTTTTAATGATTTGAATAGCGTAGAATTACAATTACTTAATGCAAATCACTAGCGGAACACTCTGATTAAAAATTAGCGATACCCTCTTTTATGATTTTGAGAAGACCAACTGTAACTTGTATCGCTGGGAACTAACTTATCTTTTTTCTTTTCTGCGCGTAATTTTTTCGCTTGTTTTTCGACTTCTTGAGATATTTCGGTAATGATTTGTTTTCTTACTTTGCTCTGCTCGGAATTTGTTAATTCACGGCCAAGTTTTTTCCTTTCTTGAGCAAGCCTTGTACGCACTTGGATTTTTTGAGTTTCGGTCATTTCTTGAATCGTTAACATCTTCATTGTATTACCCCTTACTCATATTAAAATACCTAACAACAATATATCATTATTAGGCAATAAAACACTAACCATTGTTTTAAGCCTAACATTAATGCCAAGCAATAGGATTAAGAGTATAGTAACCTCATTGCAACTTTAAAGAATCTCGCTGTTATTATGGAATTAACCTCGTCTTCGCAAAATATTCGCCAAATCTTAACTACTGACACACCACTCATCGATGTCAGAGCTCCTATCGAATTTCAACAAGGGTCGATGCCTAATGCAATTAACCTTCCGTTGATGAATGATGATGAACGTGCTGCCGTTGGTACATGCTATAAACAACAAGGTTCTACTAAAGCCGTTGAGTTAGGCCACCAACTTGTCAGTGGTGATATTAAAATTGCGCGGATCACAGCGTGGAAAGAAGCCTGCCAACAAAATACCCATGGTTATATTTGCTGTGCGCGTGGTGGAATGCGCTCCCATATCGTGCAATCGTGGCTAAAAGAGGTGGGAATTGAATACCCTCTTATTAACGGTGGTTATAAAGCATTGCGACAAACTGCAATTGATGCCGTCAATGAGCTGGTTCAGCGGTCTATCGTTTTAGTGGGCGGCTGTACCGGTAATGGTAAAACCACTTTAGTCCATCAACTCGCGAATGGAATTGATTTAGAAGGTCTCGCACATCACCGAGGTTCTTCTTTTGGCCGTACATTACAACAACAACACTCCCAAGCCACGTTTGAAAATTACTTAGCGGTCGCTTTATTGAAGAAAGCCCAATACTGTCAACATTGGGTACTGGAAGATGAGGGACGTGCCATTGGTGCAAATAGCCTACCTCTTGAACTACGCACACAAATGGAAAAAGCGCCAATCGCTATTATTGAAGACCCCTTTGAGCTACGTCTTGAGCGTTTAAAATATGAATATTTTGATCGTATGACGCAAGATTTTTTAGCAACTTTTGGTTTTGAGCGAGGCTGGCAGGAATATAGTGACTATCTGCACCATGGCCTATTAGCCATTCGCAAACGTTTAGGCTCACAGCGGACAATCGAATTAACCCATTTACTTGATCTTGCTTTAGCAGACCAAAAAACAACCGGTGATACCCAAACACATTTTTCGTGGTTAATTCCATTGTTGAATGAATACTATGACCCAATGTATTGCTATCAATTAAGTAAAAAGCAGCATCGCATCATTTTCCGTGGTAATTATAAAGAAGTTGAACATTGGCTAACTAATCAACAATGATGCATTTTCTTTCACCACAAATAGCCTCATCGTATGGAGTCTGAGGCTATTTTATATCGTAATGGCTTGAACATGATCATAAAACCTAGAATGGTGATTTTTTTACTACCAGCTCGCTAACCCCTTGGTAAATCAACCTTGTAGCCAATCCTCCAAGAATTAGCCCGACGCCTTTGCCGACAACTTTATGAACGCGTGAATAAGTTCTACGCACAGAGGTTAAAGAGAATGTTTGGCATAAAATTATCCGCCAAATTAGTGATGCAATAACAATTCCCATCCAAATAACTAACTTAGTCCATAATGGTGTTGATGGGGAAATAGTCGTTGAAAAAATACTCATAAAAAATAAAACGGTTTGTGGGTTTGATAAATCAGAAATCAAACCCCGCCTAAAGTAGACACCTGATGGAAAACTTTCCATGGTATTTTCGGTGGACAGATTGAGTTGTGTTTTGTTATTGAAAACACTCACTGCGTAATAAAGTAAATATAAACCACCCAGAATCTTAATGAGTGAGAATAATGAGCCGAATTCCGCCATTAATGTGACCAAACCAAATAAACCGAGACCTGAATAAATGGCATTGCCTAATACCACGCCATAGCCACAGGTTAACCCCGCTTTTTTACCTGAGCTTAATGTGGTTTGCACCACAATAAACAAATTTGCCCCAGGATTAAAAAAGGTCAGTATAAATAAGAATAGCGTGATGATAATGCTGTGTAATGGATCCATTATTTTTCTTCAAAAATTTAAGGTTAACCATTATAGTCACGGCATAGAGAGTAATTCTGTTTTACTATGCACATTTTCTGAGCTTAAATCAGAAAATGTGCTGGCTTATTATGACGCTAATGATTTTTTACGTTGCAACAACCATTTATCTAATTCATTAGCAAATTGCTGCCTGTCTTTCTGGTTTAAACTTGCAGGCCCACCCGTTTGGATACCACTGGCTCTCATCGTATCCATAAAGTCACGAATATTAAGACGCTCACGAATGGTAGCTTCGCTATAGCGTTCTCCTCGAGGGTTTAATGCATTTGCGCCCTTTTCTATAACCTCTGCGGCCAATGGGATATCTGCGGTGATCACTAAATCATCTTTTTGGGCTCGCAACACAATTTCATTATCAGCTACATCAAACCCTGCAGGTACCTGTAAGGTTTTTAAAAAAGGTGACGGAGGTACCGTTAAACGCTGGTTTGCAACAAATGTTATTTGCACTTTTTCTCTATCTGCTGCACGGTATAAAACCTCTTTAATTACTTTTGGACATGCATCCGCATCTACCCAAATTATCATTATGATTTCCCAAATAGTGATTATATATAATGAGATATGATACCAGACAACAAAATCACAGGCTTAAGAAAATACATTTTACAATTTCATCACCATTTCATGCCACGTCATTCCACCATGATCGGATTCTGACGGTTTAACATATTGGTAGCCAAAGTGCTTATACAGGTCAATATGGCGTTCTTTGCACATAAGATGAATTGTTTCTTTATTCTTCTCCTTCATGGAATTAATAAATGTTTTCATCAGTAAGGACGAATAACCTTTACCTTGATATTTGGGATGCACGACCACTGACATAATAACGACATTCGGTGCTTTTGGGTCATGTCCAATGAGTTCTTTAAATTCCTCATCAGACATTACAACCTCCCATGCACAACCCGCATTAATAAAACCAACCACTTCTCCAGCTAATTCCATACATAAAAAACCGTCTGGATATTGTTGGATACGCGTGGCTATTTTTTCTCTTGTTGCCGCTTCATCCCCTTCATAGGATTCGACTTCAATCGCATAACAGGAGTCAACATCACCGAGTGTGGCCGCTCGAAATACTGGAGAGTGCATTAGGTTACCTCATTAAATAATTTTTTATGATTTTATCACTACATGGTTTATTTTTTCGTTGTTTTTAATGGCCATTTTCGCATTCAACTGCTACTTTTTGTTGGGTTTTATCGCGTAAGTAACTCAACCATGTTGAAATTAAAACGAAAATACCACCAGATATCGCAACAGCATAACCGGCATAAGGGCCATAAGTATCCACCATTTTACCCGTTAACATCGCGCCAATAGCAACACCAATATTTAACCCTGCGAGTAACCAGGTCATTCCTTCTGTCAATTTATTTTGTGGAACAATTTTCTCAACTAATGTCATAGCAATGATCATCGTCGGTGCAAAGAACAACCCGGAAATAAACACCACCACAGATAGAGAATAAACCCCGACGACCCACCACATTGGCACAATAGAAAGAAATGTCATCAGGCCACTAAGAAATAATAAGCGTGATAATGGTGTGTTAAAAGTTAGCCCGCCAAAGACGATCCCCATTGCACATGAACCGACTGCGTAGGCCGACAGCACTAAACTGGCCATCGCGGGTTGCTGTTGTAATTGAGCTAAAGTAACACTCAAAATATCCACACTCCCGACAATCACACCTAGAGCAATCATCAACACAATCAATAACTGCAATCCAACCATTGAAATAATTGATTTATTCGGCATTACAAGATGATCAGATACAACTACTTTAGGCTCAGTGCTGCGTTGTGAAATAAACAATGCCATCCCCACAGCGAGTAGAATCGCTGCAACCAGTAAACCCGCTTGAGGAAATAAAGCAACACTGATCCCGACAGATAACGGCGGGCCAACAATAAAAGTGGTATCATCAAATACGGTTTCTAATGAATACGCCGTTTGTAATATGGGCTGATCTTTATACTGTGCTGTCCACCTTGCCCTTACCATGGCAGACATACTTGGCATTGCTCCCGTTAACAGTGCCCCGATAAATAAGCCGATATCGGGTAATGATAACCACGTAGTGATGATGATAATAAAAACACCGAGTACACTGACAGCAGTTACCACCGGCAAGACGCGAAATTGACCAAATTTATCCACTAAGCGGGAGACTTGCGGAGATAGCAACGCATAAGTTAATACAAAGGTGGCAGAAACAAGCCCTGCCAAGGTATAGCTTCCTTTCAATTGTGCTAACAGGGTAATGATCCCGATCCCCATCATTGGTAACGCTAAACGTGCCAATAACCCTGCTATCACAAAGTGCTGGTTTTCTTTTGCCTGAAATAACTGCTGATAGCGACCTATCATATGAACTCCAAAATGAAATTTAATTATACATACGATACGTATGTATAATTATGATATAATCATACACATTGAATGTAAATAATTATACGCCATGTATGTAAGAGGTTTTTAATGGCAAGAAGAACACAAACGCAAATGGCGGAAACACGTGCAAATTTGCTAACTACAGCACGAGAGCACTTTAGCCGACTTGGCTATGCAGAAACTTCAATGGATGAAATTGCAGCAAGCGTTAATCTCACACGCGGTGCCCTTTACCACCACTTTGGCGACAAACAAGGCTTATTTACTGCCGTTGTTGAGCAAATCGACTCACAAATGAACGCACGGTTACAAGGAATTACTCGCCATACTGAAGACTTATGGAACAGTTTCTGTCAACGCTGTCATGCTTACTTAGAAATGGCATTAGAGCCCGAATACCAACAAATTATTTTGCGTGACGCGAAAGCTGTATTAGGCGATTTTTTAGCTAAATCAAACTTACAGTGTACCGAACAGATTGAACGCTTACTTTATGATCTTGCCAAAAAAGGCATTATTAAAGATATTGATACCCATGCATTGGCTTTTTTAATTAATGGCGGTCTCGCAGAAGCCGCATATTGGATTTCACAAGGTGATAGTCAACAGCGATTAAAGAAAAGTATCGCTGCCATCGATATTATGCTATCAGGGTTATTACTCACAAAAGGCTAACTTTGCGTGGCCTTTCGCTGGCGCTGATATTTTATCAGTGCAAACAATATACTTGCTGTAAAAAAAACAGGAACTAGCAGTGTTAGCTCTAAATATACAAAGCGATTGAAACTAAGCACATCCCCTTTCATGGCTAATTTATAGGCAAATGGTAAGGAAATACATCCTGAAACAATGGCAATCTTGAGTAATGCCATTAACTTTTTCGCATACTCTTGCTGCTGAATTGCAGATTGCCGACGGTAGTACTGCGTGTATTTTATCAACAAGTACAACGCTCCCAATAAAGAGCCAAGGTGTTGCAGTAATTTATAAATAGCAATTTCTTGGCTATCCGTCATGTTAAATACGACAAGCTGCAAAAACTCAGCGTGCCGAACAAAAGCCCCTGACTGATGAGTAAAAGCATCCCAGATAATATGGCTTGCCGCACCGATATAAAAGGAAAGCACGACAATACAAAATTGTCGAAATGAACCTACGCTCCTGTTTTTCAAGGGAAATGGCACAGCATAGTGGAGATAAAAAACACTTTTTTGTACAAAAATAGTGATGAGTAAACATAATGGTAAGCCAGTATATAACCAGCCTATCAAGTCATGAGCCGTAGTGGCTGCCGAGTACCACATCATTGAATAAAATAGATCTGGGCTTAGGCTACCTAAAATTAAGGCAGGTAAGCTTAAAAAATGCCCAAATCGACTTTGTTTTATCGGAAAAACGACTGCAGGATGGGAAAAAGTCCAAGGCATGCCAAATTGCTCATTAATGTCATCAATATGCCACCATCATGATAAATAAAACCCAATAAATATAGGCGAAATATCGGAAATATTTATTGGGATGATAATTACCTAAAATAAAGCTTGGAAAGTCTGCTTTAATTTGTCTACATCTTGCTGAGTTGTTGACCATGAGGTACAAAAGCGAATGCAGGTGGTTTCCGGTGTCGGCTGACAAATTAAGCTTAACTGGTAGTGCGTTAATAATTTATTCGCCAATGCATTGGGGAAAATAACAAAAACTTGGTTTGATTCTACGGGCGCAAGAAACTGGAATCCCTTTTCGGCAAAAAATGAAGCTAATTGTGATGCCATCTCATTAAGATGACTTCCCAATTTAAAATACAAATCATCATTAAACAGTGGTTCAAACTGGGCCGCGAGTAGCCAACCTTTTGCTTGTAGCCCTCCTTTTTGCTTAATACTAAAACGGAAATCTGATTGCAATGCAGGGTTTACAATCACTAAGATCTCCCCAGTTAATGCGCCTATTTTCGTTCCACCGATATAAAAAATATCAGTTAACTGCGCAACATCTTCAATGGTTAAATCACTATATTTCGACATTAAACCAGAAGACAAGCGAGCACCATCCATAAATAATAACAAGTTATGGGCATCACAAATCTCGCGTAGCGCAACTAGCTCTTGTTTACGGTAAACAGTGCCAATTTCGGTTGAATTACTGATATAAACAAGCTTAGGCTGGACAGTATGTTCATCACCGTGCTCAGATAACACTTTAGTAATATGTGCGGGGGTTAATTTACCTGATGGAGAATTAATGGTAATGACTTTATGGCCTGTCGCTTCAATTGCCCCCGTTTCGTGGACTGCGATATGGCCACTCTCCACGGTGATCACCGCTTGGTGAGGTCGCAATACATGGGAAATCGTTGTCAGGTTAGTAATTGTACCGCCATTAAAGAAATGAACATCCGCACTAGGTTGGCCAATTCTTAATCTAATTTGAGCCGCGACCCTGCTACAAACCTCATCAGTGCCATAACCTTTAAAACGTTTCCCTGATAAATCATTTAAAGTCTGCATAACTGCAGGGTGAGCTATCTCATTATAATCATTTAAAAAGCTATACATTTACTTACCTACCAATACCTAGTTACATTAATTTATAATCATCATTTATAGGTGTATCCAATTTATTATTCAATGATATTTTTTCTATATAAATACCAAATTTAACGATTAATATTTTTTAATCTACTGAGATGAAATATTAAGTCATTCATGGTCTATTTAATTGATAAGTTGGTATATTGTAAAAGACGAATTTAGGGTTGAGAACGCCTAAACGTCAAGTTGTAGCGGTAAGGCCCTAACAATGGGTGTACACCTGATTTAACACGACGTACTCCATGATAATTTAACCGCGACTGACCTCCCCATACCAAGACATCCCCATGTTCTAAATAAACTGCAATTTTTGGCGCTTCTCGCGTTACCCCACCAAAATCAAACATGGCTGATAATCCTAAAGAAAAAGAGGCAATTGGCTGAGTGAAGTCTGATTCGTTTTTGTCTTGGTGCAATGACATTGCAGCGCCAACTGCATAGCGGTTAATCAAACAGGCATCTGGGATAAAATGGTCAAAGCCAGCAGCGCTCGCTGCGGAAATAGCCAATTGAACAAATGGAATAGGCATAGGTTGCCATAGTTCATTAGTGACAGGGTCACGTTTACTATAGCGATATCCCTTCTCATCGCTTACCCAACCCCACTCACCGCAGTTAGTCATTGCTGCCGACATTTGATAACCATTAGGTGTTGCCATATGCCTTAATGGGTTAGCAGCAATAACGTTGCTTAATAGCTGCAATAATGCATCACTTTGCCCCAGTAAAAAACCTTTGAGTAAAAAAGCCTCTGGTGCAATTTGTACGATATTATCTTCATCAGGAAATAACATATTAGACACTCATTTATAGGCCGCGCGAATGTTCTAATGGATATTAACACAGGAAAAAGTTGTTCATTACATTCAATGAACAACTTACCAGTAATGAGCAGCCTATAGGGTTGACTTTAACGTTTATAAGCTAAAGTCACTTTTCGTGTTTCCGCTCGCTGACTAGCCCACACACTGAGCAAAATGACGACCATGCCAACGAATTGCAAGATACTCAGTTGTTGGTTGAGATAAAGCCACCCTAGAACCACCGCACTGACGGGGCTTAAAAAACCAAGCGAAGCAACGGAACTTGGGCCTAATATGGCAAGTCCACGGAACCATAAGGCATAAGTTAATGCCCCACCAATAAGTGTTAGATACCCTAACCCAATTAAATTCAATGAACTCAATGTTGGTAACGCTGGCTCAAAGATAATGGCAAACGGTAATAATACTAGCCCACCCGCGGTTAATTGCCATGATGTAAAGGTTAATGCACTGACAGGTGGCTGCCACCGGCGACTCAATACGGTTCCTGCAGCCATTGATAATGCACCAGCTAACCCCGCAATAATGCCTAGCGGATCTAAAGCGGCATTCGGTGTTAAGAGTAATATCGCCACCCCGAAGACCCCTGCAATTGATGCCATAATGGATACCGATGATAAACGGTTATTTAACAACCAACGACTTAAAAATAAAACAATTAATGGCTGTACAGCACCAACCGTTGCAGCCACACCACCGGGTAAGCGATATGCAGCAATAAACAATAACCACCAAAACAACGAAAAATTTAAAACTCCCAATATCATCACACGTAACCACCAAATACCTTCAGGAAGCTTTCGTAAAATGAATATCAGTAGCAAGCCTGCTGGTAATGCGCGCAACACCGCCAATGTTAATGGTATCCCTGCGGGTAACATTTCTGTTGTCACTAAGTATGTGCTCCCCCACACGATCGGTGCTAATGCGGTCAGCCCTAAAACCGTTATACGATTCATATTTTTACTCTCTTAATTTATCTTGACATCAAGATATGTGGACTTTACCTTGACGTCAAGATAAATAAGCGCCATTATTTGCCTATGGATAGAATAGATAAAATCACTCAACAGTGGGAAAGAGAACGCCCTGACCTCGATATTAGCCCAATGGGGTTAATTGGTCGGTTGGGTAACATCGCGTTTCACTTAACTCGTGAAATGGAAAAGGTTTTCACACAATTTGGCCTTAACCGCTCAAGCTTTGATGTGCTTGCGACATTGCGCCGAGCAGGGTCCCCTTATACGCTGAGCCCGGGGGAAATGCTATCGACATTGATGGTCACATCGGGGACCATGACTAATCGAATAGACCAATTGGAAAAAGCCGGCTTAGTCATCCGCCATGCCAATCCTGATGATGGTCGCGGTTTTTTGGTTTCGTTAACAACCGAAGGGTTAACATTAATCAACCAACTTATTGAAGTACATACACAAAACCAAGCCCGTCTCGTCGCTAAATTATCGCAACAAGAGCAACAAGAATTAGATCAGTTACTGCGGACATTCTTAGCGTCATTTGAGTCTAATGAGAAATAACACGCTGTTGATGCATAATGAGGGAGTGATCTTACTCCCTCTTATGTTATTGATTAAATTGAAAAGGCAATGGCATTTGCAGCCTCTCAAAACGGTCACATAAATAGACTAACTGTAATAGTACTTGGGGCTGTAAGTCACTGGAGGCAATCAATGGTTTGAATTGATTAGCCAACCAAAGAGCCCCCAAATCCTCAAGTGTTTTAATGACATACGCAATTTCATTTTGTTGATTGTGGGATAAGCACTCTCTTCCTGTACACGCTTGCGTTTCTAATACTGAAAGTATTGGCCGAACAAGTTGGCTCGCCAACGTTAGTTCAGGCACAAAAACTTGGCTTTTTTGCTGTTTTTTTGCCATATATTCGATAATTTTATTAAAAAAGCCTGAACGTTGTTTCTTACGTGGTGTACTTTCAAAGTCTAAGTAGAACAGCTCAACGCCCTGTTCATTTTTTAACCATAGCGTCTTGGGCACCAACTGGATCGCCTCTTGCGAATGGCTTACCTGCACCGTCACAGCACAAATTGGCCATTTCTGTTTCGTCATAAACCGCAACTCTTCAATTTTATGGTCATCACTCCCTTGCCAATTTAGACGTAAGAATGCCCGATTTTGTTGTGCGTCAGTCACCGTCCACAAGACACATTGTTCTGTTTCATCCCAATAGAGCGGCTCATAATTAGTAATATGCAATAAAACGGGAGAAAACCGATTGTCCTGTGTGAGTGTAGGTAACTCGTTAGCCACTAACTGCCAATCGGTATAACCGAATTCAGCTTTAATGTTAAGGTAATCATTGGTTGTTATCCCATTTTCTTGACTGCTAACGGCATAGCTTTCGCCACTGGCTGATAATTTCCCCTCCTCTGATACCCGTGGTGAATGCAATTTAAAGGGAGTTTTCATCAAACTCTCGGCGGTATGTTTCCATAACGCCAGTGTTTGCCAAACATTTTGTCGATTAAACGTTGGGTCAAGGCTATTACTACGACCTTGCGTGCATTGAATGATTTTTTTATTTTGTCGATCCCAAAAGCTCAATGTAGCACCAATCGCACCACTTTCGGTTTTCCACCAATTTGCATCGATAGGCAATAAATCAAATTCCATGGGGTGATTGCTATACTGCCGTCTTTGCAACCCTTTGAGCTCAATAAGCTGATGTTCATTTGCTACTGATAATTGATGCAAATAAGCTGATATTTCAGCTATCAACCGTAAAACTTGCCCTTCATCCATTGTAAAGTGCTTATCAGCTAACCGCCTGACTTGCTGGCTAAGGCGTCTCATATAATTGGCTAAGCGAGGCAATCCTTCAGCACGCGCTGACATATTCAGTAATTGCAACTGGCTAGCACTACTTTGGCTAATATGCGACAGCCCTTGCCGTAACATATCCTGAATAAATTGTTCGATTGAATCCATCACCACTTTATCGTCTTGGCTAAGTCCCTGTTGCTGAACTTGACCTGCGGTGAGTTCTTCTGGCCAATGCCAATCTTGGCCATGCTGAAGCTTCAGTTTTGCAATAATAGCGAGGTGAATCGCCTTTTTTTGTTTTTCGGGTAGAGATGAAATCATGCCCTGCAAGCCACTATTACGCATATAAATAATGGGCTCATCATATTCTGGCAGACTTATTTTTAACTGGTTGGATTGCGCGTCATAAACCAGTTCGTTGTCTTGCCACTGTGCGACAAATTTCAACGCTAAACGAAGTTCAGGCTTAGTGGCTTGTGTGATTAGGCTCTCTGGTTGCAGTGCCAATAATTCGCTTAGTACTGTGTCACTTTCACTGGTAATCGACTCTTCGAGATCACTTTCTTCGATTGTATTCGACTGCACCCACAAAACTGCTGCCAAAATGTGTTTACAACACCCTATTGCAGGGCAATCACAAGTGGCCTTTTGGATCCCTTGCGCATCTAAAGAAACGCTCTGCCCATCACTCGTGAATGTGCCAGCTCCTAAGTCTGTTGGAATAACCTTTTGGTTTTCAACATCTTTGCGGGCACGTCTAAGTAACCCCACATTCGCAAATACAGTTAAAGCATCGTCGTCATACTGTAAATAACTGTTTTTCCAACTCATTGCATGACCTCTGCTAACCATTGGGCAAAATGTTCCGGGGTTAATGCAGCAACATGCATCCCTCTATCTGCGAGTTTTTGGGCAATTTCAGGATCATAAACGGGAAGTGCTTCATCATCCAACGCCGCTAGACCCAATAACTTCACTTGTTGGCTATGCAAACGTTGTGTGCAATTGAGTAAATGATTCAGCGCGCCACCCTCTTCAAAATCACTGATTAAGCTAATCACCGTGCGCTTTGGGTTACGTATCAAACTTTCACAATATTGCATCGCTTTAGCGATATCCGTTCCTCCACCCAATTGCACAGTCATTAACACTTCAACAGGGTCGTGTGCAAGGTGGCTTAAATCAACAACTTGAGTATCAAAAACGACCAAAGATACGCGTACAGTCGGTAATGCCGCTAAGATACTCGCGCACACGGCCGCATACATAATAGAGCTCGCCATTGAGCCACTCTGGTCCACACACAGGATCACATCCCACGGTAAGTGTTGTTGTTGACGAGAATTAAAATGAGGCGTTTTTATCACTAACCGTTGATTTTGTTTATCATAATTCTTTAAGTTGGCAGCAATAGTTCCTCGCCAATCAAAATTACGGCTGTTTGGGACCAGTGAGCGTCGAAAACGATTACGCCGCCCTGTTAATGCATGACGAAATTGGTTACGCATTTGACTCAAAATATCATCCACCACTTTGCGTATAATATTTTTGACAGCATCACGGGTTTCTTCGTTCATCTTCCCGCGTAGGCTTAACAACGCTTTTGCGAGAGATTTTGTTGGCTCCATGGCATTTAGCGCTTGTGGGTCCTTTAATAAGCTACTGATCTCATAACGTTCTAATGCTTGGGATTGCATTCGCTCAAAGGTACTATTGGGGAACAATTTACGCGCTTGGTTTAACCAATTAACCGCCGTTAATTGAGAAGCGTCTAAGGAACCATGGCGCCCAGCTTCTTGCTTTAAACCTCGGCGTTGGTATTCCCGACGATATAAAAAGTCCAAAGAGCATTCTATTTTTAACTCTTCAGCACTAAAGACGGCCTGACCAAGTGCATTATCGGCATATTGCCCAAGTATTAAACGCCAGCGCTTAGCCAATTTAAGCTGTTCAGGGGTTAATATGACATTTTTCTGACTCATTATTTGCCTTCCTGAGTGCTAATAAGCCAATTTTGCAACCCCAGTTCAAGCAGCTGGCCTTGTAACTGTTGTTCGAGTTGAATCACTTGCATCATTTGTTGTTCATTAAATTCTGTTTGGTGCAGTGTGAGTTCTTTTGCCTCAATCGCTAAGTCTTGTGCCACATATTGTGCCATTTGTGCATTTTGTTTAGGAGTTAACTGACTAAACGCAAACCGTAAATCAGGTAAAACCTGAATAAAACGCCCTTCATCCCATTCACTAAGTAACTGATTTAACATATCAATGAGTAATGGCATGCGTAAGACTAACTCGGGTGCAGTTCGCATCACACCAATAAAATAGCCAATTGCCATTTCGGGATCACTACCAGCGCTGAACGCGCGCTTAATTTCCTCTATCAGGATGGTTTCATCAATTTTCGCCCCAAGGTAACGCAAAGCATCAACGGCACCTTTTAAAAGAGGCGCATGGTTTAACAGCCCTTCACACCGGTCTAATTCATGATAAAAATCGATGCTATAATCATGATTTTTATTAATTTCAGGCATAAAAGTGATTAATTCTCGGCAAGCAAGTAATGCTGAAAAATGGTGTTCCTGCTGCTGTTCATCCCCTTGTGTAATTTGTGCAAAACAATAAAACGCTTGTTGCAACAGGGCATCTAAACGTGCTTCGATAGCAAAACCATCTTCAATATCAAAGAATTGGCGCCCTCGCCACAGATGAACAAGCTTATGACCACAAGCTATCAAGGATTCAAACTTTGCATCCTGTTGAATATAGCCATCCAACAAAGAAAACAATGCAGGCATTCGTTGATGCAGCCCAATTAATGCAGCTTGCATAAGTAGTGCGACCGCACTTTGGCTTGAACGACTAACGCCTTGCTGTTCTAGGTTTCTTTCCATTTCAAACAAACGGGTTAGCGCGATAGCTTTTAATTGTGTTCCTTGTTCCGATAAAGCAATCAATTCCCCTTCAACATTGGGCGTCCACGCGTATTGCCACTCTTCAAACAATAAATCCATTTGGTTACCAGACAAAAAGTTTGGCCCAGACAGATGCTTAGCAAAATGGATATCAAGAAATGCTAATAAATGTAGGAATCGGCTACGCGCACGATGTTGTTGATTACGATAGACATCTAAGCGACTCACCTTACTTAAGGTGTCATCAAGCTTGAAACGAAAACTTTTTGCTATTTCATAAGTTTCAGTGACCAACGGAGGCGTTGCTGTCCCTTTGGGGATTTTCCCGAGTAAAAAGCCTGAGAAACAGGTTTTTATTTCCTGCAAAAGCTCAATTTGGCTTTCATCTAAGCTACCTTTGATAAAAACACTTTGTAACCCATCTAACAGATCATATCGCCCAGGTCCGGCATGCCCACGAAAGGCAGCAAGACGAATGCTTTGCTCTGCGGCCAGTTTAACCGATAAAAAACCAGGAGCAGCTTCAAATTGCTTTTCACGTAAAACATGCGCAACTTTAGAAAGATAGGCAACACCTAGACGATTTCGATAAGCTTGCGTAGGCTGGTTATCTCCCGCCATCTGCGCTTGGCGTTGTTGTAACAATGACAACCATGATTGTTGGTAAAATGCAGGGGACGGCATTCCTGATGCATAGCCATTTAATGCATCGAGTTTGTCATAGCTATAGCGAATGAACCAAGCCTTGTCTTGTTCACCCAGTTTTTGCTGTTGGATAAACGTTTTTTGTTGTGCCGCAGAAAGCTTAAATTGTTGTTTGTGAGCCACTTCCAACCCTTCAAGAAGAGCAAGGGTATGGAAGCCCCCCGTTACCACCACAATTTTAGCCTGTGGATGTTGGGCTTTAATGGTTTGGATATGTGCTTGCATATATTGCTCACGCTGTATAGAACCTTCTGACTCAAGGACTTGGGGTTCATAATCAAGTCGTGCCAATGCACACCATATAAAGCTGTCCATAAAAAATGCAGGCCAATCTGCCAGTTGTTCAATCGTTCTTAATTCAAAAATTTGTTCCCATAATTCATCATGGTCACGGCAACCACTTTTCTTCGCAAGCTGGCTAATAAATAAGCTATGCACTAAGTAACGCTCTTTCTGCAAACTTTGAGATTGCATATCATTAGCTTCGTCTTCATTAACTTGCGCTGTCCATGGTAAGTCAATAAAACGTAGCTGGGCTTGGTATTGCTGACCTATTTGTAAAGCCTGCCATTCAGGGGAATACTCACAGAATGGGAAATAGGCAGAGCGAGTGACAGCGTCACTTTTATCATCTGTTTGTGTCGGTTTTAATTCTGTTTGTGCCATAATGGCGACGGGTGGCTGGGTATCATGATGTAATAAGCTCGTCAGTAGCTCATTAAAACTATCGGGTCCCTCGATTAAAACATAGTCAGGTTTGATTTGTTCAATCAAAGACAACGTGCTGTATGCACATGCGGGACTATGATGCCGAATAGGTGCAAAGTAGATACCGGCTGATTCAAGTTGTTGCCTGTCGTGTAATGCATTTTCAATGCGTTCTGGTAAAGGTATAGATAGCAAGCTCACCGCTGATTTCCCTAAGGGTTATTCGCCTTGAATGGCCTTTGCTGATTTAATCATCGTGACAATAAGTGGGTAGAACCATAACGGCTCTACCCTTGTTATGAAAACTTATTGCCAAAATGCCCTCGATGCATCAAAAAAAACTTTCCAGTCTTGGCTATGTTTTGCCCTTTCTCTCGCGACATTATCAATGTAATAACGCATCCGTTTAATATCATCAGGGTTATCTTTTAAAACCACACCGATGAGCTGCCGTGCAACTGCTCCTGCATTGAGCGTACCATCGCCTAAGTAATGAGCTTCAAGCGCACATGCATAAGCAATATTAACGGCCTCGGCTGTCGACATAACCGCGTCTGGCGTTTTAATATTGCCTCCATCTTTAGTATTTCCTGAGCGCAATTCTTGAAATGTCGTAACCAACAGCTCAATCACGTTGCTTGGGATTGTCACTTGGCCGTTCAGGTCAGCTAACTCTGTGGTTAATTGCTTATTAATCAGTTCAATTTCAAATGCAGGGTCTTGGATTGGCCGCACGGTTTCAAAATTAAATCGGCGTTTTAGTGCTGATGACATCTCATGAACACCGCGATCACGCAAGTTTGCTGTACCAATTAAATTAAAGCCTTGTTTCGCGCTGATCCGTGCATTGTCTTTCATTTCAGGGATCATCATTTGCTTTTCTGACATCAAGCTCACCAGCACATCTTGTATTTCAGGGGGGCAGCGTGTGATCTCTTCAAAACGCACAATTTTACCTTCTTGCATACCTTGGTATAACGGCGAACTAACCAGTGCTTTCTCCGTCGGGCCTTCCGCCAATAGCAATGCATAATTCCATGAGTACTTAATGTGATCTTCTGTTGTGCCCGCGGTTCCTTGAATGGTTAAACCTGAATCACCACTAATTGCAGCAGCTAATAATTCAGATAACATGGATTTTGCCGTCCCGGGTTCCCCTACTAGCATTAGTCCTTGCTTACCTAATAACGTCACAATTGCACGGTCAACCAAAGCATCATCACCGAAAAACTTTGCAGAAATATTGAGTGATTCATCACCTAAAATAAATTGCCTAACGGCACGAGGTGAACGCAGCCACCCTTGTGGTTTCGGGTTTTGTTTATCCGCTTCGGTTAAACGTGCCAATTCATCGGCAAAACGAATTTCTGCGCTTTCACGCAGAACATTCCCTTGTGTTGTTTTATTTTTAGTCATTCCAAAATCCTACGTTAAATCCGCTTACCAAGGTGTTTTCTTTTCCCACTCAGGGTCAAAACCTGCACACGCATCCGCAACTTTTAAATAATCCGCATAGCTTTCAGCTAATAAAATAGGCGGGATATCTTTTAACTCGATATAGCTGCGGTTCCATGAGCTTTGTTGTGATTTTTCAAAGCTTAGTGAAAATAAGACGGCTGGGATATTTTCCTCTGGCACATAGCTACCACTAAACTCGATATAGACATAAAAACCTAAACTAGCGAAATGTTTTGCATAATGGGTAAAGCTTCCACCATCTTCCGCTTGCCCACGTTGGTAACCCATTTTCGTCAAGACGCCACGCAAGGTATAGGTGTCGGTTAACCACCCTTTACGGTCTTCAATTTCAGTTAATTTCAGATCCAGATCAGGGACTTTATGTTCCATTTGTGAAAATAAAAATTTCACTTTGTAATCTGTAAAGTGCGTTATCCACGCTTTTCGCTCATCTTCACTGACCAATGCAGCATGGGCTAATTTGATATAAGAATCAGTGGATAACGTGATTTCATCGTCATCTAAATTTAATAAACTGCCATCGTCTGATGGACGAAATACATTTAGAATGTTGTTGTCTTTCGTTTCTATCCAAACTAATTTTTCGATAAGCCCACGCATCACTGGGTGTGCTTGAATATATTCCTGCCAGTCTGCCGTTGTCCAAAGGCGCTCTGCACACATCGCTTCGTACAAACGTGCAGTTTGTAGTTCAATCACTTGCTTGAGCTCTTTTTTACTCGCAGTAAATAGTTTTTTAGATTCTTTAGCTAATTCTTCATTGTCTGTTTTGCGTGCAGCAGGTAATGCTTTGATTTCTTTACCTTCAGGATTAAACAAAACGAGTTTTTGCTGTGCGTCCAGTTTCGCGGTAAACGTGCGGTCACCGTATTCAAGTGCCAAGATACCTGTTTCATCCATTCCGGCTGTCGGTATCGTTCTATCTGCGAGTTCATCTGCGCTCCAACCATTACGTTCAGCAATTTGAGCAACAAGCCCGCGTGCTTTTTCCTGAACTGACGCGGTACGATAACGACGAGAAAGAGACAATAATAGTTGGATAATCAGTGGGTCATTACTCGTTGCAACCGCATCAATCATGGCTTCAATTTGTGCACGGCGCTGGTAGTGATCACGCATATAGTTACGCAATGTGGTCACGGCAAGATGCCCTTCAATGCCACAGATCAGGGCTAACATTCCTTTATCACTAATAGCGGAACCTAAATAACGGCGCAGAACTTCATTTTTTATCTCATTAAATGTCTGTTCTAAAGTATAGTTTTCATACTGACTATAATATTCAGGCCAGCGTTTCACCCAATCTTGATAATTAGCTAAGCGTTTTGGCGCATCACGTTCTGCTTCCGCCATTGCCATTTCTAATGACGGCCCAGCAATATCTTGGCCGATAAAGCTATTTAAAATAAAACTGCCTAGTTTCTTTTGGCTCTCCACCGAAAGCAAACCAATATAACGTTGTAGCAGCCCATTCCCTGCTGGCATTTTTAATTTAACCGCTAGGATCACCCACCAGCGAATAATATCTGCTTCTACGGGTTTATTATTTTGCCAAGTTAATACCGGCAAAGAATCTAGGTTAAACCATGCCATACTGGCAGGTGCTTTCGCTTTTAGCCCTTTTTGCGCTTCAGCTAATAACACTTTAGGTGCAAGGTAACCAGAAATATCTTCCCCAAATTGTTCCAAAGCGGTTAATAAGGCCGCCCGCACAACTTCCCGTTTTTCTTTCTTTAATAAGGCGTAGAGTGGTTTTAATGAATCTGGATTATTCAAACGTGCCAGCCATTCAATGGCAGTGACACGAATTTCTTGTTTGCCTGATTCTAACCCTTCTGCTGCATTAAGATGAATATTCGGTAATGTCTCTAGTAGTTTCTGCGCACTCAGACGATGGGTTTTATTTTCCCCTAGGGCCAACTCCATAATACGTGGAATAAATCGCGCAGGAATGGTCGGCAACATTGCAAGCACATCAATTCCACTCGCCGCATCATATTCTTGGTAATAGCGCTGAGTTTCTTGTTGAGGGATTAAACCCAATGCTTCTGCAATAAAATCTGGATGTTGAATGAAAAACGGCCAAACTTGTGCTGGCTGGTTAAAAATGGCTAACCCATTGGCATATGAGCGTAAGCAAAGGTCTGCAATCAACCGTGTTGCGTTTTTAAAATGACATTGTGTTAACGTTTTTTCTAATTGGCGCAATTCTATTTGCCCAAGAATTCTTGGTGGAACTTCCCGAGTAAGATGATAATGGGATAAATGTTCTTCATTTGTTCGGTTATGGCTAATCAGACGTAATGCATGGAATAACGTAAACTCAGGCAAGTTAGTAATACGTTCTTTAAATTTCACCACGCTATATTCATGGTCAGTAATAATTTCTTTACCTGAATTCAGTTTATCAATCACTTTGCAACAAGCTTGCGCATTGAGTTTTTGGAATTCTTTGTAATGGCGTTGCGCCCAATTGTAGCTGTGCTTCTGTTTCTTATTTTCTTCAATTTCATTTTCTGCATTTTCTTTTGCTTTTTGCAGCATTTCATTGAAATTATTAACTAAAATTTCTTTTGCACTTTCAGGCAGTGGTGTATCTTCTAATTCAACGAGTTCAGGTAACTCAGTCTCTTCAACTTGGCTGGCAGTATCCATGACTGAGAATCTCGAAATCGCACTTTCAATACTTTTAAGTACCGTTTTATTGGTTTCAGTTGTTAGTGCAGCTTCTAATATCTCACGATGTTCCCCTATACGGGCAAATAAATCCGCGGCTTGGGTACGCTGTTTTGGTGTTCCCTCTGTTAGAATTTTTGTTAAATGTTGTGTGACCGATTGCGCAGGTAAAATTGCCATTGTCGGTTCCGCAGCCGCACGTACTGTTTTTAAAGAACTAGTAGCAAAAGCAACTAATATATCTGCGAAAAGCGTATAAAGCTCAACATCTTTCTTTAAAGTGTTGATTAATTGAATTTGCCCAGCAGCGGATAAATGATTGGCTAATGTATGCTTAATAAATGCTTGCTCTGCGATTAAATACGCTTTGAAACCTGGAATGGAAAATAGCCGATTTAAGTTATCATAATGATAATCGGATAAATGATGACGGTCGAAAATAATATATAAAATAGTGTTAGCCGGTTTATCAGTTTCTTTTGCGATGATTTCCGTTAATAGGTCAAAATGCCAATGTTTTCGATGTTCTAACTTAGTATCTCGCGAATTATCATAGGTTTTTGCAAAAGCATCGCCCATTAAATAACTCATCCATGACGGTAATTCAGGTGTTAATACTTTGATATTGATATCTTGGCATGCCGCCGCTAACACTTTAGCAAAACGGGCTATCTGTGATGCAGTAATGCCATCACCCACTTTTGAATATAATTTATGCCTTGCGTTTGCCCCTTGGCGAATTAATTTATTATATTGGCTCGAGTTAAAGTTATTTCCCCCCCACCACCAATCTACGGTGCCAGGTTTATCGAGTAAAATAACCGCTTTTTCGTTATCTAATTGGCTTAGTTGAACCAATACTTCTGGCGATTTTCCATCTAGCACATACTCTAAAACAGTTTTAGGCAATGCTTCATCTAATACTGACAAAGGCAAAAGCGCTTCTTGTAAATATTGTTCTGCAACAGGTGATTCTTTTTTCCCAAAAATTGAAAGAAGATTAAATGTGAACTTCGCCATGTGATATCCCTAAAAGTATTTATATAACAACTTCTTATCATTTTAATGATATCGTCACAATTTGATTATTCTTAATCATTTTTAATTAAGATATATCGCTCAATCTGCCCTGCCAATTTAAATTCTGCCTATAGGAATATCCCAGTAGATTTACTCTTGATAATTAACTTTTGCCCAGTAAATAATTTAATTAACTGTCTTATATCTCTATTTTTCTTTTTATTATGTTGATGGCAATTTTGATAACAGTTTGTTGTTATTTACATCAAATTTATTTCGCGAAGAAAAGCGTTGACTAAACACATAATCTAATATTAGACTAAAAATCCAATCAAGGTGTTTTATGCATAATGAGGTAAATATGAGTCAACGGATTGAGTGTGTGAATGCACCGACACTCATTGCCCCCAAAGGGCATTATTCACACTGTGTTACTGCCAATGGTTTGTTTTTTATCTCAGGACAATTACCCGTTGATAAGCTCGGCAATGCGGTGATTGACGTGTCATTCCAAGAGCAAGCCTTGCTTGTACTTGATAATTTACAAGCATGTTTAGATGCCGTTAACTGTAGTAAAGCACAGTTGGTTCAAGTCCGAGTTTATATCGCAGATATGGAAAATTGGCCGTTATTTAACCAAGTTTATGCTAATTGGATAGGTGACCATCGCCCAGCCCGTGCTGTCGCAGGTGTTGCTGAACTGCATTTTGGTGCAGCCTTAGAAATTGAAGCCGTTGCAGTGTCTGCTTAATTAATTATTATTCATTGGGGTTATATATGTCAGAATTAATATTACCGACTTATCAAGATGTGGAAGCAGCGGCACGACGCATTGCGGGTTTTGCGCATTCCAGCCACCATTCTGATGCCCAATGATGCACCTGCCGTTAAAGTTGCAGCTACGCAAGGTTACGGGGCCACCGTTATCCGCTTTGATCGTTATAAAGAAGATAGAGAAATACTTTGCCAGCAACTCGCAGCCCAACAGGGGTTAACCATTATTCCACCTTATGATCACCCTGATATCATCTCTGGCCAAGGCACAGCAGCCAAAGAACTGATTGAAGAAGTGGGTGAATTAGATGCCCTATTTGTTTGCTTAGGTGGAGGAGGTTTACTCTCAGGGTGTGCCATTGCAACCAGAGAATTATCGCCTAATTGCCAAATTTATGGGGTTGAACCTTTAGCGGGCAATGATGCACAACAATCATTTCGTCGAGGGGAAATTGTACATATAGACACGCCAAAAACTATCGCAGACGGTGCCCAAACCCAACATCTAGGTAACTACACCTTTGCAGTAATCAAAAATAAGGTTGATGATATTTTCACTGTAACCGATGAACAGCTAATTGACCGCATGAAATTTTATGCAGAGCGCATGAAAATTATCGTTGAGCCGACAGGTTGCTTGTCCTATGCTGCTGCCCTTGCCCACAAAGAACAGTTCCAAGGTAAGCGCGTGGGGATCATTGTCAGCGGTGGCAATGTTGATATTCAGCACTTTGCACAATTAGTTTCATAAGTAGCTAACTAGTTTTATAAAGAATTAGTTTCATAATGATCACCACCCTTCATCTATTAGCAATACGAAAAATAGGTTAAAATTAGGGATTAACGCTTGATAGATGAAGGGAAATTGCATGTCAGAACAAAAAAATAATTCATTACTGGCTCAAGTTGAAATTATTGCAAAAGGTCTTAGTGAAACATTCGCCCCTTTTTGTGAGGTTGTTGTACACGACCTTAAAAATCCAGAGCACTCAATCCTGTCGATTCATAATAACTTATCTGGTCGCCAAGTTGGTGAGCCAACTACCGAACTCGGCCATGCAAGAATTGAATCTGAAGATTTTCCGAACATCATAGCCAATTATACCAACCAATTTTCCGATGGGCGCCCAGTAAAAAGTACTTCGATTGGTATTAAAGATGAGTCAGGGAAATATATCGCAGCATTATGCTTAAATCTGGATATGACGTTATTTAGAAGTATGCAAAGTATGTTATCGCAATTTATTGACGTGGGAAATAGCCCAATAAAAGAGCATATTGAGCCTAATGGGACCGAAGCGATTCGCATACGTATTGACCAATATGCAGCAGCCTTAGCAGCAACCCCACGCACATTGAAAGCGGACGAAAGAAAAAACTTAATTGAAGTGCTACGCAATGAAGGCCTGTTAGATGTGAAAAAATCCATGGAAACGGTGGCACAGCACTTAGGAATATCAAGGGCTTCAGTTTATTTGTATGCCAAAAAAGAAAGTTAACTATTTGCCTTTCTTAATATCTGTTTAATACTGATAGGGAAAAAATCATTCACATCTACGCCGACATTAATGGCTCGAGGCCCTAATACCGCTAAACGCTTAAACTGCTCAGGGTCTTTACCTGAATTATGAACATGTCCATATAAATGAATCGCATCACGGAAGAAGCCTTGCCATTCTAATATTGGGTAATGGAATAACACTAATTTCTGTTTTTGATATTCCAACTCATAATAGCTTTTAACCCATTCAAACAACGATTGGTCGAATTCAGGGTCGTCTAAAAATTTATCATGATTGCCGCGGATCAAATATTTTTTCCCCGCTAAACGGCGTAATATTTTATTGGCATCCGCACCACTACCCTTGTATAAAAAATCACCTAGTATGTAAATCTCATCATGATCAGTAACATACGCATTCCAGTTATGAATTAATGTATCATTCATGTGACTGGTGCTTTTAAACGGGCGATCACATAGGTTAATAATGTTCGAATGGCAAAAATGGGTATCTGAAATAAAGTAAATCATATAAAACCTAAAAATATATTAATAATTATTCTACTCAAGCAAACGATTTGCTTGCTAGCTATCATATCTCAATGATTTTTAATTGCTTTACAGAATTGACTGAAAAACAGGTTTATATTGCATTGCCATGGTATATTTCAATTATATCATAGGTAATCATTGCCATTTTTTATGGCTCGCAATTACAACGAAACTACGGCATATAAATAGTTCTATTTATTAATAACAATTCCGGAAGAAAAATGACCGAAACCAATTCAGTTCCACTTTTTTACGATTCATTTGGTACACCAGATAATCCCACCATTGTTCTGATCCCTGGCTTAGGTGGCCATAACATTAGTTGGACGTCAGACTTTTGTCAGGAGATTGCAGATGCCGGTTTTTATCTCTTACGTATAGATAACCGTGATGCGGGTTTATCTCATCATATCAATGAGTTCCCACCTATTGATTTAGGGGTATTGATTGAAAAAATGCAAAAAGGTGAACCTTTCCCTATTCCTTATACTTTATTCGATACGGCTGAGGATATTATCCACCTCTTGGATACATTATCTATTGATAAAGCCCACGTTATCGGCCGTTCCATGGGCGGAATGATAGCACAAATAGTGGCTGCAAAGTTTCCTGAGCGTACACTCTCTCTTTGCGCGATCATGTCATCAACAGGGAACCCAGCACTGCCACAAAGCGCTCCCGATGTTATGCAAATGCTGATGAGCCCAAGTGCTAACCCAAAAGAAGATTTAGAAGGGTATTTATCAGGACAGCTTGCGTTTTATCGCCGGATCAGCTCAACGTTTGGCCCATTTGATGAAAATTATTATCGTGAATATATACTGCAGTCACTCACACGCAATCATTCACCGGAAGGAACAAAACGCCAAATTGTTGCTGTTGCCGTCACCGGAGATCTGCGTCCTTATATTCAGCAAATCAACGCCCCTGCATTGGTTATTCACGGTTCAATTGATCCGCTCTTTCCTTTAGCTGCAGGAAAAGACATTGCTGACAATATTCCTAATGCAAAATTGGAGATTATTGACGGTATGGGCCATGAAACGCCACCAATGATTAATCCACTAATCGCTAAATTGATAATTAATCACTTAAATCAATAAATTAACATACTAAGGCTCTAAAAATGAGCCTTAGTCATCCTTATAACCAACCTTGTTTCTTATGCTGTGCACAAATTGGACAAATATGGGTATTTTCTTCCCAAGAAGAAAAAGGTAAATGGCAGGTATGACACTGCGCATCATAATAATGGAAGATTTTCGGCACGTTATTTTTAGCTGTATAGCTTTGTACATGAATAGATTTAGGAAAACAAACGACTTGGCAACTCATACAACCAGTACAACGTTTTTCATCTATCAAAAATTGGTTATTTTCAATTTCTATCGCATGCTCATCACACATCTTGGCACAAGCGCCACAAAGAATGCATTTTTCCGTGTCTAGTTCGACCTTAAACCAGCTATCTTCAGGGTAAAATTGTTTTCTTGCATTTAATCCTGTTTTCACCTGCCCCTTATCTAATGGCTTTGAATCCAATTTTTGACGAAATAGCATCATCCGACGACCGCTATCGACTTGTTCAGGCTGAACAATACGTAATTGCCAAATAGGTTCTTGTAATGTTTTGAGTTTTAAATTTAATGCCGCAATCGTTGGCAACCATTTATCAACCCAGGGTTCAGCGATTTGCATACCTCGAATGCCATATTGCCGGTGCCAAACAATCAGTTCGTCCGCATTAGCAATCGGCTCATCATGGTTTACTATCAAAAATTCCCCTTGATAACTACGTTCATGGGGTTTGATATTTTCGATGGCATCGACAGGGCAAGCAAATAAACAATTACCACATTGAAAACATAATTCATTATTAATTTCTGCATCCATATGGCTAAACGATACCGCACCCACAGGACAGCTGGTGGCACAATTATCACAGATGCTATTTTTCAGGCGTTTTCTTACGCACTGACCGTTAATTATGGGTTCAGGAGGCAGCTCTAAACTAATAAAACGTCTCATTGCTCTACACTCTCCCGTTACAACAAAAATAACTTATTTAAAAATTGTTATATTTAATAGTTAAATTCTAGCATTAATTTTTACACTATTTTAGTACAACACTCTGTAGATAAAGATGATTTGGGCTAAATAATTACTTAAAAACCACAAAACTCTCTGTATTTTGGAGCCTTGTGGTTTACGCATCCTTTCTAACTCGCTTTTTTCATATAATTATCAACAAGGTTGGTGGGCTCCCAATTCTTCTGTAAATATTCAATATCCTGAATACCAATACAGTTTTCTTCGTCTTGTAGGCGTAGTGTCGCTAACGTCTCCACTAAATGATTCAATTTTTGTTGGGTAGAATGCTCATTTTGCCCCTCTAAAGACCGCACATGAACTACTGTGGGAGCTATCGTATTCGGATACTGAAATATTTTCACACTACGTCCCTGCTCTGAAGTATAAATATATCGAGTTGCATTACTTCGGTGGTCAGGCTCTTCTCGAATAACGTCCTTATTAAAATTAATGAGGTAAATCGTGTTTTCACCGCCAAGGCTATATAGTGAATTCCAGCCTACAATTTCGCCATTAATAATAAAACTATTTTTTCCGCTAGCGTCTGTTAACAACCCATTTGAACCATTAGAGATGAAGACATCATTCCCTTCACCACCATATAAATTGGTATCACTTGTTGATGCATAAAGAACATTATTTCCGTAAATACCATCTGGAATTGAAATGGCTCCAGTTACCGCTTGCGCTTTAAATACCCGCCCGACCCCACTTCTATCCCAAACTTTTTGTTCTGGTCCCCTTGTCCGAATAAACAAGCGCCTAAATGGTGTATTTTCACTAATATGTATATTTTTTGTCTTTGTATCAAGAATTGATGAAAAGCTTAACTCGTTAGAAAAATTTTTAAACTCATCCATAGGGTGCCAAATCTGTTCTGGCGCTAATTCTCTTTTATATTGGCGCTGTTCAGCAAGGTAGCGAACTAAATGTGCCATACCATCATTATGAATATGGACTGGCATATGGGAGGGTAACCGCTGATGATGATAAACTTGATTATTGCTATTTTTATTATTTTGGGGCATTTTTACTTTGACTGTGCGCAAATTAGATTGCGATGTGTAAAAATGATAAGTCTCTCCCCGTTCGTCTATGACCTCATACTGTGCTTTAAAATTAAATAAATGAATGTTATTAAATCCAACTTGATCTAATATTTCTGTATTACCGCCCCCTTTACTTCCATCAATTAAATAGTGGTCATCCCCTCCTTGTCCATCAAGTTTGTCATTACCCAAGTCAGATAGAATTAAATCACTATTTTCACCACCATATACATAATCATCACCGTTACCTCCATACAAAACATTCACTCCTCCATTTGAAATAATAATATCATTACCTTCCCCTGAATTTATGATATTTCCTATCATGCTGTTGTCTTCAATTAGGTCATCACCATTGTTTGTATCTAGAATAGGATAACGAAAATTATATCCCTTAGGAATTTTTATGTAATCATCATTTACTGTTGGTAATTCCAAACACTCAATTGGTTCAATGTTATGAGAATCCTGTCCCATTTTTATCCTAAACAAATTCGCATGGCCGTCTTTAATATAAATTTCTTTACTTATTGGATATGATAAATTAATGAAGCTAATTTCAATTTTTTTATTACTGAATTTATCATATAAAAACATTGATGTTCCCAATGTCTTGATATCAAACCCATTCTCATAAGGTAATAAAATGGTCATATCAAACTCATCTTCCATTTCTGGTTTAATATTTGAAAAATCAAAAATTATTTTACCTTGAAAAATCTGATCTGGGTTAACTTGATAAACATCTCTTCCTTTAGTAACCATGATATGACTGTTTCTACTGACCATTAAAAGGTGGTCATCATTACTCTCTCCTTTATATTCTAACTTACTCGCTAACCCATGAAATTTAAAATCTCCCCATAAAGGTTGATCATATATTTCATTATCAACTGAAATTGTTTTTTCACTCTTATCAATACTCATTGTAGAGCTAGCGCTACCCTGATAAGTAATATTGAAAATATTTTCACTTATAATGTGTGAAGCGCTTGAATCCAAATTATTTAGCTTAGTATTTAATACAAATCCGTCCCTTGTATATAATTGATACCTGTGAAATATTCCCCTACCGTTACTATCGATTCTATACGTGTTTTTTAAAGTAATATTCAGTGTTAAAATTTTCGTTTCTGGCTCATCCGATTTCATTTCAATAGTTAATATAAGATCATTACCAGAAATACTGACATCCTTTATTTCGCTTAACATATACCCTAAATTTACTCGGCTTTGGCCTTGTGTATTTTCAATAATTACAGCTGATAATTCTAATAAATTATCATTTAATTCATCTTGATTATTGTGCCAATCAACACGACGTAGAAAATAGTTATCATCGCCTTCTCCACCATTGACTATCCCTGATTCAAATATTAAATGGTCATCCCCCTCCATACCTTGAATAAATGCAGTCATTGCCCCTGCATCTAATGTGTTGGATTCTTTATTACCTAATAATTCTGCTGTCGTAGAGATATCTCCAATTAGCATCACATCATTAACATTGCGCAAATGAATCGTCTTAACTTTATGATTAATGAAGGCCACCTCTGACTTTCCCTTGTTCAAATCGATATCTATTTTACTGTTGGATGGAATGTCTTTAATGATTATACTATTATTCCCTCCATTACCATCAAAATAAATTTCGTTAATTTCTTCAATGTTATTATCAAATAATAATGATAAATTTGTAATATCATCTTTTTCGCCGCCTACGAGAAACTTACTCCCTGCATTGATGTTAAATAAATTTTTTGAATTTTTTTTCCCAACGATAATATCTATTCCATTCCCTGGGTTAAAACTAATGTTTTTTTGCTTTGCTTCATTTTCATATCGGTAACCAATATTTTGCATGCCTTCATAAATAACCCTAGGCTTCTCACTTAATAATTCTCTTGCAATATCAATAGGCTGGTTTAAAAATTCATTCCCTAGTCTATTCACTCTGATATCATTATTTATATCAGGGTGAATCGTATTGGTATAATTATTTCTGGCCTGGAATAGCCGTAACTCTGATGCTGATAATGAACTTAGTTGTGTAGCAACCGACTGTTTTTTCTTTATGTTATAAAAAGTAGTTAGTTCATTTTTATGTAAAAATTGTTTTAGTAATAAGCTATCATACTCAGGATTAAGTACAATAATGTCATTGGCAACCTCCTCGCCAATATTTTTATAAGCGATAGGAGCCGTTTTATTCACTAGTCTAAAACGATAATTAAAGTTCAGTTCATTGACCCTTTGTGTTTGAAAGCTTTTTACCCAACGATTATCTTGAGAGTCATAATGA
This sequence comes from Providencia sp. PROV048, assembly GCF_033688165.1. Classification (NCBI taxonomy): domain Bacteria; kingdom Pseudomonadati; phylum Pseudomonadota; class Gammaproteobacteria; order Enterobacterales; family Morganellaceae; genus Providencia; species Providencia sp. PROV048. The sequence goes on from NZ_CP096360.1 coordinate 2,227,426, forward strand.
TAATTTTCCCGAATAAAATTAATTTGCTCGATGGTATAGTAAGGCCCTATTTCATCACTATCAATATGACTAAGGGGTCCACGGTTATCCACACCAAAAAACTCTGCACTACTAATTATTTTTGAGTTATTTCTATAATAAATATAATGTTTGATATGTTCAACAAGGATCGGTTTACCAACCAATTGTAAGTGTTCATCAAAACCTTGATATAAGAATGACGACTTGAACGTATCTAAGTCTTGTTGCCAATTTATATTTTTGAAGTGTGTTAAATGCTGTTTATAACTAAATCGATTTAATATATTGTCTGATGGAGGAAAACCAAGTGCAGCACGAATACCTTCTCTGGCTTTTTCATCCCAGTCTAGAGATTCACCGAGCTCATCTTCAATTTTTTCTACTGCGCGAATACCTGTATATACCATCCCTCCAATTAATAAGGAACCTGCAACAATTAAACCAACGACAGGTATTACCGATGAGCCAATGATTATACCAATTATAGTTACACCACCCACAATAATGTTAGCAATTGACAAAGAACCATTCACAATTAAGTCTTGGCGCTCTTTATCATTTGTAACCCTGTCTAGTTGTTCAAATGCTTCACAAGCTTGATAAATATCTAATCCCATTCCAATTAAATTAAATATAATTGTAATACGAGCTGTAATTTTTGATGATACATTAAATGACCCGGCTTGTTTGTAAGCCAGCTTAAGTAAAATGGGCTGCAAGACCATGTCCCCATAATTAAAAAATGCATTTGCACAGGCCAAATCAAGGTTTTTCTGTATTTCTCGTCTTTCTTGTTCTGATAGATTCGGATTATCTAATTCATCGATCAACTGGTAAACAGAGTTGATTGTTAGAAATATCCCTGTAGAACCAACTCCTTGTCCAAAATAATTAGCTATTTTGGCATAGGCTGGTAATTTAATACCAATGCGCCGTAAATCCCCCACCGTTTTATCTACACCAGCTTGACTATCAAGTTGTGATCCCTGAATAATTTGCAATTGTTCATGTAGTACTGCCCGTGGTTGGATCTCTGAGTTAACATCAATGCGTCGTGTTATTTGGTCATTTTGCAAACTCTTATTAAGCATTTTAATGAGATTAGTATCTTTTAGATCCTCAGTTAAAAAGGTTAGTTGGAACGCTAATTTATCAGGGTTAAATTTAACATCCCCCTCCCAGTTAGGTACCTGAATATGTTTAAAATCTAGTGGCTCACCATTTATTGTTGCCCCAATATATCTAAGTTTATTTAATGATGTTACCTGCTCGCCAAAAGTAACTTCCGTATCATCAATCACTGATATTGCTGATGACTTAAAAAAAATATCTAGCTCACTCATTATGCTTTGCCGCATCCTGAGGTATGCTTCACTCTCTGTATTTATGATTTGCACTTCACCAAACAAGGCTTCACCCACTTTGTGCTTAAATCCCGCAATATTTCCTCTGGTTGATACTGAGCCATCCTCTTGCGTTATTTCTTGGTTAATATAATCATTAAAAACATTAGATAAGTGTTTCTTTGCCTGATTAAATTCTGAATGGCCAATAACAAGTTCGACACCTGTCGTATCAGATAAAGTCAAAAAATACTTATCATTACGTGAATAACTTGTAATTGTATATATTTCCTTATCACTTTGAAAAGTGATAATCTGATTATTTTCCATATTATCAAATAATAATATATGAGATTGCTCATTTATTTCATTAGAAACAGCTCCTAATAAATCAAAATTCGATTGATATATTTCATCAAATCTATTGAGCACTTCCTGCTCTTTATTGGTAATATTACTTAATTCTTTTTTCCGTGTTAGCTTGGTTAAAACTTCAAATTTTCTCTTAATTTGCAAACTTTGTTCGTCAGTTAAATTGCTATGCTGTAAAAGGCGTAAAAAGCAGATATTCTCAAATGAATGTATTTCAACTGGCAATTTATTTACTGTAACATTGAACCCCACTTTATATGATAACTGAGATAATGCTGCATAATTAGATTTTCGTTTCTCATGTAAATCTAAAGTTAATCTAAATTCTTTTTTTAATGACTTTGCGTTTCCAAATGGGGTTTCAATATCTATATAGAGGATTAAAAAATCATCCATATATTGATTATATTCTCTTAATTTCATTGGATCTTGGACTAGTTTTAAAACTTCTGCATGATTAAAGCCTTGCCCACTAGGGAATAGCTCACTCAAACGGTTTATAGACTGCTTACTTAAGTAGTTTATTTTTTCAGGTTGGAGGCTCAAAAACTCTAAAATATTTTTTACTTCAATAGCTTGCTGTTTAATCCTAGTGGTGTCGTCATCAATAAATATTGAATTCCACATATGAGAGAAATCATTTTCATTCTCAGCGTCACAAATTTTATTAATTTTTTTACTGATAATGGGGTCATATGCTGCAATATTTAATTTGTTCTTATCGACACTTCCATCTTGGAATGTAAAATACCCTTTTAAATAAAGGTGTTTATTAATATCAATATGCTCTGCTAGTAAATTACCTATACTAATATCTTCAAGTAATGCTTTTATTTTATGTCTTGGTTCAAAGTTATTTTCTAAAAAAATTTTAGTATATATCCCATTTATTTTTAGCTTACTCGTCAACTCCTCGCCAAAAATCGCCTTTTCTTCTTTTGTCAAAAGTGCCTTTTTATCGGTTAAATATAGAATAATATTTCCTGGCATTTTAAAAGCATATCTTGTTTTTAATACATTCAATGAGTTAGCATAGTTTTGAATAAAACCAGGTTCAGAATGAAGATTATCTATTAATATCCACTGTTGTTTAGATGCTTTTAGTAAATGTTCTATATCTCCATACTCTGAAAAAAATTCCATCGAATTCGGGTTTACCTGAAACACTAATGTATTATCGGGGGAATATTTTACTAGTTCTTCTGCATATTTTTTGCCTATAGAGCCTCTCCCTGAACGAATAATAATTTTGACAGTATCATTAAATTTCTGTGGATTAGCATTGACATCGTTTTTATTAATCATTAACCATAATGGTGTTTCTAATATTCCAACATTTTCATATTCACGAATTAGTTCACTTCTAAAATCACTATTAAATTGAGTATCTTTCGCATTTAACTTCTGTTTAAAAATAGCGTATGCATCATGATTAAAAGCCGCTTTTTTAATCAAATCAATATCGATTTTATATTCATTATTTGGATCCCTAAAAATATCCATAGTAGTAGAATGGTCATCTTTGATTAATTGCCAAACTTCTAACTCACCACTTCTTAGCTCATCGATAAAATATAAACTGGCATGCTTTCCATTAATATAGCTCTGTTGGTTAGTTTGGTTAACATTAATTTCCAACCGCCAATTCTTAGTAGACTGTTTTTCCCCTGCTAAATTATATGGCCAAGTTATTTTTTTACTGTCACTCGTGACACCGATAGGTCGATTATAACCTACTACTGGAAGATATATTCCATGCTTAGCTAATTCGACACTTGCCCTAAAAACAAAGTTTTCATTTACCCCCCCGCGTCCTAATTGGCAGCCTGCCAAAACAATCTTATTAGGTGGATATACCTTCAGTACATCATTTTTAAGATACTTCAACCCTGTAATAAGTTGGTAAGCTTGGTACCCTTCAAGGTGGCTTTGCTGGTTACGTCCAGTATATTGACCATGACCAATAACCGCCCAACGTATTTTCCCGTTAACTTGAGTTTGTAAATCACCATGTAGTACTTTCCACTGTTCATTTTTAATATCAAACTGTATAACAAGCGAATTACTAGGAAATTTTGCTAATAATCTCCCCGTTGATTTAGCTGCTGTGTCATCACCTCCTATTTGGATTAAAACATGATAATTATATGTCGAGTCACTTGTAGGCCGACTCATTAAATGATGAAAAATTGTAAGCCTTGTGAATTCATCTATAGGATTAAACCAGTTAGATATATTTTTAAGTTCGGAAGACTGCTCCCCTACTAATGGACTGCCATCTATGTGTTCCGTTAAAAATATCAAATCATCATCTTTATTAATTATTTTATCATTAGTTTTCTTATCATTTACATTTATCATCTGAGTTTTCTTTCCATGTCAAATTAAAGCCCACCTTCAACTTAACAAGATTACCATATCAGTAAAATATATAAAAAAACAATTAAGATTAACTACAATTAACAACGCTCAAGATAATTTCACTATTAAAATATAAACCATCAAATCGATATTATACACAATCATTTTAAGATTATATTATGTTTACTTGTAATTATATTATATGCATGTAATTATTTGGATTCATTTCTACTTTCTACGAAGGCCATATATGAACAATTTCGAATTTTATAACCCCACTCGTATCATGTTTGGTGAAGGTAAAATCAGTGAACTTGACCGAGTTGTCCCTAAAAATGCTAAGGTTCTTATTTTATTTGGCGGTGAAAGTGCAAGAAAAACAGGAACCTTAAATGAAGTTGAGCAAGCTTTAGGATCTCGAACATTCGATCATTTTGGTGGAATTGAGGCCAATCCTCGCTATGAAACATTGATAAAAGCTGTCGATAAAATTGAAAAAGAAGGTTTCGATTTCTTGCTGGCGGTGGGTGGTGGCTCCGTCATTGATGGTGTTAAATTTATCGCAGCCGCGGTAAATTACCCAGGCGATAAATGGGAGGTGGTCACAAATAGAGGCTCGACTATAAAAACTGCGCTGCCCTTCGGTACAGTGTTAACATTACCTGCTACTGGTTCCGAAATGAACAAGGGTTCTGTAATTACTCGTGAAGAACTGCATTCTAAACTTGCTTTTATGAGCGACCATGTATTTCCTCAATTCTCTATTCTTGACCCAGTAAAAACCTATACTTTACCGACTCGCCAAATAAGTAATGGTGTTGTTGACGCTTTCGTTCATGTTATTGAACAATATTTGACTTACCCAGTGAATGCTTACGTACAAGATGCATTCGCAGAAGGCTTATTGAAAACATTAATAGAGATTGGACCTAAAGCGCTTGAGACTCCAAAAGATTATGATATTAGAGCCAATTTAATGTGGACAGCCACCTTGGCTTTAAATGGTTTAATTGGTGTTGGGGTACCACAAGACTGGTCTACTCACATGTTAGGCCATGAAATCACTGTGCTGTATGGTTTGGATCATGCACAAACACTCGCTATTGTTCTACCATCCATGCTGACGGAAAAATTAGCCCAAAAACAGGCCAAATTAGTGCAATATGCAGAACGAGTTTGGGGAATTACGTCAGGTCCTGACCAAGAGAAAGCATTAAAAGCCATTGAGTTAACTCGAGAGTTTTTTGAAAAAATGCAAGTGGGCACTCGTTTTAGTGACTACCAATTGACCCAAGAGGTTATTGAACCATTAGTTAATAGTTTAGCTGCACATAATATGGTGAAATTAGGTGAGCACCAAGATATTAGCTTAGATATTAGTCGTCGAGTTTATACGGCCGCTTTATAATCTCCACCTCTCTCGAAAAGGTGCATACATGCACCTTTTTCTTTTTTATCACCCAAAGTCCTTTTCCTTATAACTCATTTAAATTTATCGGTTATTATAACAGCATATAACGTTTAATTGGCTAGATTGTATTTCATATTGCCAGATTTTTAATTGAGAATGGCACATTAGCATCAGCAAAATATTGTTTTCAATTTTGAGCATTAATCACCATATCTCACCACTGTAAATTTAGGTATTTTATAGCTTACAGATAGTCCGAAACAAATATATAACAACAATTAATAAGTTAGGTTGTGAGCCATGTTATCTAGATTTAATATATCAAACAGTGCATTACTTGCATCGTCTCTGCTCTTAACGATTGGGCGTGGTGCAACATTGCCCTTCATGGCTATTTACCTAACCCGTGAATATGAAATGGCTATTGATATTGTCGGTGTTGCAATGTCAATGGCTATGGTGGTTGGTGTTTTATTTAGTATGGGCTTTGGTATGTTAGCAGACCGCGTTGATAAAAAACGCTGTATGCTATTCGCAGTTATCGCCTTTATTTGTGGGTTTATTGCGATACCTATCGTGAATAATGCTATTTTAGTCATTATTTTCTTTTCGTTAATAAATTGCTCTTATTCCGTATTCTCAACGGTACTAAAAGCCTATTTTGCAGATACCCTTACGGTTGCATTAAAAGCAAAAATATTTTCCTTAAATTATACCTTCATTAATATAGGCTGGACTATTGGTCCTCCCATTGGCACCTGGTTATTAATGTATAGTATTAGCTTACCATTCTATTTAGCTGCAATTTCAGCCGCTTTTCCAATCTTTTTTATACAACGGTTTGTACAGAGCATAAAACCGATACCATTAGAAGAAGGCCAGACCCGCAAATGGAACCCTGTCTCTATGCTACGAGACCAAGTGCTGGCATGGTTTATTTTATCAACTTTCTTAGGTTCATTAGTTTTTGGAACTTTTACCACTTGGATATCCCAATATGCCATCACCGTTGCTAACAGTGATTTTGCCCAAGTGGTTATCGGTGTTATTTTGCCCGTAAATGCTATTGTCGTAGTGACGTTACAATATACAGTCGGCAAACGTATCACTCCAGATAACTTAAGAAAATTGATGACATTAGGTAGTCTATTTTTTATTTTAGGGTTGGCAACCTTTATGTATGCCCATGAAAACTTATACCTATGGGCTCTTGGCGCCTTTATTTTTACTTTAGGTGAGTTAATCTACGCCCCTGGCGAATACATGTTAATTGATAGTATTGCTCCAGACGGAATGAAGGCCAGTTATTTTTCGGCTCAATCTTTAGGGCTACTTGGCGGTGCATTTAATCCGATGTTAACAGGAGTTGTATTAACTGAACTTCCCCCCTATTTTATTTTCATTATTCTTATGTTTATTACATTTTTAGCCTGGCTATCAATGCTAAATGGAATGCGTCTAAGAAAAAAACAATTATTAGTTACCCAATAGCATTTTTTCTCCACTGAAAAACATTTTCGGTGGAGAAAAATGACCAATCTACTGCCTTTTTATTCTCTGTCTTATCGGTAAAACTAAACAAATAGCTGAACTCAATAATACAATAGTCATGATTATAGAAACCTTAAGATAATTTTTCGAAATGAGTAAAGAAAATATTGGTAATGCAGATAATAAAATCAAGTTGTTAACACTCTCGGATATAGACAAGACAAAACCTTTATTCTCTGCACTTTGCCTTGCTAACATTGCGGTGCTTATCGGAGAGGCCAATCCTAACATCCCACCAATAGCAGTTAAGCATAATCCATGACCAATTAACGAAAGCCATCCACTAAGAAATAAGATAATCGTTACTATGATTATTAAAATAATGACCACGAGTTTTGTATTATTTGATACTTTAATTTTTTCAATTTTTGCAACTAAGCCATTACCAAATAATAATCCCATCCCAAATAATCCCATTAAGCTACCAACCTCCGCACTTTCTAAGTGGGATCGTTGCCTTAATATTTCACCTGCAAGCAAGAATATACAAACTGATACCCCATTCCATAAACCTTTCGCTAATATGAGTCTGGTAATACCTACATGTTTAATCACTTTAAAAGATAATTTTTTTCCGACAGTTTTTTGAGAGTGCGGCAGTGTAAATAGCCCTATAATGAATACGACTAAGCACCCTATCGCGGTATAAATAAAAGGGGCGTACCAAGCAAAATACTGGACTAATATCCCTGCAATGATTGGCCCCGTAATAATACCGACAGTCATTCCCACCATAATACTCCCCATTGCTGTAGCTTGTTTACTTTCACTAATTACATCAGCAATAAGTGCGAAGATAACGGGAACAAGTGCAGCAGAAGCCAATCCTCCGAAGCCCCTTAAAACAAGTGCAGTCAATAGATTAGGTGAAAAAATAATGACTAAACTATCGAGTGATAATAGCAAAAGAGCCATAAGCACAATTTTTCGTCTATCAATTCTATCTGATAAAAAACCAATAATAGGAGCTGCCAAGGTATAGGCCAACGCATAAGCCGATACCAACCACGTAATTTGGTCAGCTTGAACATGAAATACCGTTGCTAACGGCGATAAAATAGCCGACAACATAAATTCTGCGGTACCAACAAGGTATACCGCTACTGCCGACAAAAGCAGTAAGTAATGAGTAGAAGTCATAGTTTTCTCGTTTTGATATATATTGCATTATCCAATCAGTGCTTATGATTGGTATCGATATGGTTTTATTTAAAAAAAATTAGGGGAGTTTTTTGGCAGTGAGTAGCTAGTTGTAAGTAACGTTTAAATACTGGAAGTATTGAGATGATTAATTAAGGTAACAAACTGAAAGATAAGAGCGAATAGAGGTCTATTAAATCTTAAACTTTAATTAAATTCAAGAGATTCCTGCAAAGTTAAATATATATTAACAAATATTCCATCTTCTTAAATTTAGCAAAAATAATTACTATCTGATTTCCTTGTTCCTATGCATTTAATACGTAATATTACCCATTCAAATACACTAATTCCTGCGATTAATCGACTATTAGCCACTTCTATGTCAAAAAAAACTCTCATTATCTATTTTATAATGTACAAACAATAACATGATAGTTGCTTCCATATTTGGTTATTAAATCAATAGAATAGTTTATTTAATAATCACATTAAAGCATGTTTAGGCTAACGGAAGGTATATAAACATGAATATTATCACTCGGCTTAAATTCGTTTCATTTCTACAATTTTTTATCTGGGGATCATGGCTAGTTACTTTTGCATCTTACCTATTCAATACATTACATTTCAAAGGCGGTGAAATCGGCTTAATTTTTAGTACATTAGGTATCTCAGCCTTATGCTCACCGATTATCATCGGATTTATTGCAGATAAAATTGATAACAGAAAACTTGTATACACTACATCACATATCATTTCTGCTGTATTTCTAATCGTAATGGCTCATAGTGATTCAATAACCCTACTATTTATTGTGACATTAGTTCATCTAATGTTTTATATGCCGACTATTTCTGTTTGTAATAGTATTGTTTTTGAAATGTTGAGCGCTGAAAAGCTCGATTCTGATGTTTATTTTCCTAAAATACGCGTTTACGGTACCTTAGGCTTTATTGTCGCTATGTGGACAATTAGCTTATTAAAATTGGAAATGAGTTTTTATCAATTATATATTGGTGCTATTGCATCGATTGTACTCAGTATTTTTTCTATTTTCTTTATTTCAACACAGAGCTGTAAAATTGAGAGAAAAGAAGAAAAACCCAGTTTTAGTTGTCAAAATATTATTTTTCTCTTTAAAAAAGGACGAGTTGCAGTATTTCTATTCTTTGCCATGTTATTAGGCTCTGTTTTACAAATTACCAATACCTTTGGTGTTCCCTTTTTACAAGATATGGCATTAATGCCTGAAGCTAGAGGCTCGGTTTTTTCTGAATATCCCACAATCTTTTTATCAATATCGCAATTTTCAGAAATTATATTTATTTTGCTTTTACCGCTATTACTCAAAAAATTCAAAATTGAAGCTATCCTATTTATGAGTATGATCGCGTGGATTTTACGATTAGGTTTATTTGCTTACGGTGATTTCACTGTGATTGGTACTATCGCTTTATTTTTATCCATGGTTGTATACGGCTGTGCATTTGATTTCTTTAATATCGCGGGAGCACTATTCTTAGAAAAAGAAATTGCCCCCGAATTTCGTTCAACAGCACAAGGTGTATTCACCACATTAGTGAACGGTTTTGGCACATTTTTAGGCGCTGTATTATGTGGATGGGTTATCGAACTTAATACGGTCAATGGTGTGGTGGATTGGAAAACTTTCTGGATGATATTTACCGGCTACACTGCGAGTTTTACACTTCTCTATGTCATTTACTTGTTCTATCCTAAAAATAGTCAACCGAAAACTGCCATTCAATGACTCGTATTCCCCTTATTCATGAGCCATATATACAGAATAAGGGGGTTATATTATTTCAAATGTGTGATTTTGAAATAGTCATATTAGGGTTACTCTTCATTTTTAGTGCAATTTAATTATTATCTGCCTTATACTTCGCCTCTTTTAGCAATAACGCTTGTTTTCGGTCAATACCCCAACGGTAACCAGAAAGATCACCATTACTCCTAACAACACGGTGGCACGGTATTGCTACCGCTAACATATTTGCACCACAGGCATTAGCTACCGCTCTGACTGCACTAGGCTGGCCAATTTTTTCTGCAATATCACTGTAACTCTTTGTTTCCCCAACTGGGATATTACGTAAAGCTTGCCAGACGCGTTGTTGAAATGCAGTACCTTGAATGTCTAATGGTAAATTTAAACCAATTTCAGGCGCCTCAATAAAACCCACCACTTGAGCGACTAGTTGTTCAAAGTCGTCATTTCCTCCAATGAGCTCTGCGTTCGGGAATTTATCCTGTAAATTATTCAATAACTGCTCAGGGTCATCCCCTAACAAAATGGCGCAAACCCCTATCGGACTTTGTGCAACTAATAATGTTCCCAACGAGCAAACCGCAAGAGCAAAATAAATTTTACTGCCTCTTCCTCCTGATTTCCATTCACTCGGCGTCATGCCTAGTCGTTGAGATGAGGCTTCATAAAAGCGACTATTTGATTGATAACCTGCATCATAAATAGCATCCGTAATTCGTTTTTTTTCTTGAAGCTGTTGCTGCAATGTTTTATGGCGAAATGCATCCGCATATGCCTTTGGTGTTAACCCTGTCTGTGCTTTAAATAAACGATGTAAATGATAGCGACTCATACCAATATAATCAGCTAACTCTGCCAAGCTCACCGTTTGTTCCTGCTGCTCAATATAACGACAAGCCTTTTCAATTTGTTCTTGATAAAATTGGGTTAATTGTGACGTTTCTGTCCGAAAGCGTTTTCCAGCACAGTAGCCTTGTCCAATAGCTTGCTGTTCATTATCGAAAAACTCAACATTATCTCTATTTGGTAAACGCCCCGCCGCAGATGGATGGCAATAAATAGCAGAGGTTCTTACACCGTAAACAAAATGACCATCTGCGGATTTATTCCTTTCAACCACCGCTTGCCACCTCTGTTCTGGCGTTTTCCACAAATTTTTAGTTATCATCATGTCGCCCTTCGCTGGTTAATTACATTAATTATGACAAACTTCAGTCCTAAAAAACTCCGAACATTGCTTTTTAATTCTAGCTTTATCCGTCCAGCACAATGCCATAATTACATGAATTCCAATGTGTTATTGCGTTTATAAAAAGTACTCAACAAAAATTGAACCGCATTAGTATTATTTGTTTTTCAGCTCTTTTTGTGCAATGCATTTTTTAAATCCTGTTAACGTCATTCCTGTATGCCGTTTAAAGTAACGGCATAAATAAGATGTATCTTCAAAATTTAATTCATCAGCAATTTGCTTAATGGATAAATTACCAATTTCTAATAATGCTTTTATTTCTAAAATAACTTGCCTATCTATTAATACTTTTGGTGGGTCATTAAAAAAATTTTGACTAATTTTGGACAAGTAGAATGGTGTAATAGACAATTGTTCAGCATAAAATTTCACTTCTTTATGCTGCTTACAGTGAGTTGTAATTAAGTCCCAAAAACGCCAACAAAGCTGCTCTTGGCGGCTTTTATTTTCTGGTTTTATAGAAATGTGTTGTGCATGATTACTGATTTCTAAAAATAAATTTTGTAAATGGTTTTTTAATTGTAATACCCCATATTTACCCCAATTAGACACTATAGCTAAAAGAATGTAGCTCCAGCTTTCAAACAGTGCAACTTTTTCTAATGGAATTGAAATAACAGGAAAATCATTAAAAAAAGCAAATAATTGATTTGGTAATACATAGGCAATTTCTGTTGCTAGATTTTTATCAATCAACCAATATTCCAAACGAAATTTACGTGATTTGGCTTGCAGCATTGCAAAAGAATCATCGTATAAAATGATAATATCGTTTTTGCGTATCAGATGCCGTTTGAAATTAATATTGAAGACTCCATATCCTTGCTTGCATACACAAACCGCCACATAAGATGTTTTAATCGGTTTAAATTGCATCTCTTCCATATTACTTTCACCAATCCGTATGGCTTCAGGTAAATCAATTTGATAATTTTTTAAATGCTGCATGATTGTTGTGTTTTGATTTGCTTCATATAACGCATATCATAACAAAAAAGTTGTCATAAGTACCCATAATGTACAAGTTATGCCCTTATTTTATTTCCATAAATACCTAAAATAGCTTTCAAGTTAGGAGATGCCATAATGAGGAGATGATAAAATGGTACTTACAACAAATAGGTTAGTATTGCGTCCTTGGCAAGAAACAGATGCCGCTGATTTATATTTCTATGCAAAAGATGAAAGAATTGGCCCAATCGCAGGTTGGCCTGCACACAAAAGCGAAGAAGAGAGTCTTTCTATCATCAAGAATATTTTTATGCGTGATGAAATTTACGCTGTAACGTTAAAAAATGAGAACCAAGCTATTGGCTTGATTGGTTTATCATTCAGCCATGAAAGTAATTTTTCTATTGGTGAAAATGATGCAGAAGTTAGCTATTGGATAGGTGTACCGTTCTGGGGAAAAGGCCTTATACCAGAGTCAATTGACGCCATCATGCACCATGCATTCACTAATTTGAAATTAGATAATTTATGGTGTGGTTACTTTCAAGGTAACGAACAATCTAAAATTGCCCAAGAAAAATGCGGCTTCAAATACTATGCAACTCTTGAACCACAATTTATTGAATTAATTGGTGAAACTAAGACAGAAGATATTAGTAAAATAACGGCTAAAGAGTGGCAAGCTCGACAGTAATATTTGATTCTATCTATACATATGGCCAACATTTATCTGTTTGGCCTTTTTCTTATTAATTTATTGTCACAACCCATTTCAAACTACATAAAATTATTCTACCGTGTTCCTATTAATGCTATGATTTTTCAATAATTATAAAATTCATATTTTCTCTCAGATCACAGGTAAACACATGCAGGACTATGGTATTTGGACCGTTATCACTCCCATTGTGACTATAATATTGGCGATATTAACTCGCCAAGTCATGCTTTCATTAATGTTAGGAATACTCGTTGGTTTTACTGTCATTCATGACCACAACGTATTATTAGGTGTTCAAGGTACCGTTGATGGTATTATTGATACGTTTTCATCTGCAGGAAATACGCGAACAATTGTCTTTATGGTTATGATCGGTGGGATCATGAGGCTTGTTGTGGTTACCGGTGGTGTTCGTGCGTTAGTTCAGTTACTTACCAATAAGACAAAATTAATTAAAAACCGTAAATCTACCCAGTTGCTTGCTATTATCATTACTTCTCTTATTTTTATTGAAAGCTCAATTAACCAATTAGTCGCCGGCGCCTCAACTAAAAATCTAGCACGGCAATATGGTGTTGCCCCTGAAAAAATGTCCTATATTATCCAAACAGCGTGTGTTTCTGTTTGTTCCTCCGCCATCATCAATGGTTGGGGAGCGGTAATAATGGGGTTAATTGGGGTACAAATATCCCAAGGACTGATTCAAGGCGAGCCTTTTGATATTTTAATTACGTCGATTGGCTACAATTTAATGGCATGGCTATCCATTATAACTATCCTATTCTATGTATTTACTAACATTTCATGGGGTCCCATGAAAAAAGCAGAAGATACATACCGACAAAATTTTATTGCTGGGAATATTTCTCAATTACAAAGCCAAGAGAACGAAGACGAGATTATTGATCACCCTAATGCTCATTCTTCATTAAACTTCTTTATACCTATTTTATCTACGGTATTAATGGTCCCTATCGCACTATACATCACAGGTGACGGTGACTTTAGCAAAGGAAGCGGTTCGACCTCCGTATATTGGGGAGTCATGTTTGGTACCGTGGTATCTTTCTGTTGGTTTATCGGTCGACGGCTACTAAATATTGATGCGTTCTTTAAAGAGTTATTTATCGGCTACGCCAATATGCTAAAAATTAGCTCCATTATGATTTTAGCATTCTTAATGGGTAATGTTTCTGCTGAGTTAAACACAGGCGCTTATATTGCTGAAGTCACTCAAGGCGTTATGGCTCCAGGTTTTTCTATTGGTTTTATCTTTATAATTAGCGCCATTATGTCTTTAGCAACAGGTACCTCTTGGGGAACTTTCGCAATAATGATCCCTATCGGAGTTCAATTAGGTTTATCTGTAGGAATGCCTGTGGAATATATGATTGGTGCAGCAATTTCTGGCTCAATATTTGGCGATATGACCTCCCCAATTTCTGCGGATGCTATTGTTGCTTCAATGGCGACAGACTGCGAACATATTGAGCATATTCGTACTCAAATGCCTTATGCGTTAGTAACTGCCAGTATTGTTCTTGCTATTTACCTTTACCTTGGTTTTTCTTATTAATTATTGGGAGTTTAGATGTCTATCCAACAACAACTAACACAGTACGCAAAAATAGATTTACTTAACTCGTCGACTCCACTTAATCGATTGAATAATTTATCGCATAAGTTTGGTCGTGAGATTTATATAAAACGTGATGATATGACTCCCCTTGCTATGGGGGGAAATAAACTGCGTAAACTAGAATTTTTAATGGCTGATGCATTAGCCAAAAAAGCAAAAATTATTGTTACCGCGGGGGCAATTCAATCAAACCATGTCCGCCAAACTGCAGCTGTTGCTGCCATGTATGGGCTTGAATGCGTTGCGTTATTAGAAAATCCAATTAAAAGTGATAACCCTAACTTTCTGCATAATGGTAATAAATTATTAACTGACTTATTTTCCACCCGTTGTGTGATGTGTGATGAATTAACCGACCCACAATCCCAAATGGAAGCGCTAATTAAAACACTTTCTCTTAAAGATGCCTATATTGTCCCTGTGGGTGGGTCAAATACATTAGGTGCTTTAGGCTATGTCCAATGCGCTATTGAGATAGCTCAACAGAAGCCAGAACATATTGAATTTGATAAAATTATTGTTGCTTCAGGAAGTGCTGGAACCCATGCAGGGCTTGCTATTGGTTTACAGGAATTACTACCACAGAGCCAAGTAATTGGCGTGACAGTGTCACGAAAGCAACAAGACCAAGCCCCTAAAGTTGAAAAATTGCAATCCGAACTGGCTCAATGGTTGGGTCTAGCTAAAACACCTGAAGTACAATTATGGGATAACTTTTTTGCTCCCATGTATGGAATGCCAAACCAAAAAGGCCTCGCCGCAATCAACTTATTAGCGCGGCAAGAAGGTATTTTATTAGACCCAGTTTATACCGGTAAAGCCATGGCTGGGTTAATTGACTACTTGGAAAGATCTGAAGAAAAAACTCCCGTTCTGTTTATTCATACGGGTGGAGCCCAAGCATTATTTGCTTACTCAGATATTAGCCAAACAATTAAATAATCATCATCAGATAAAAGGGCTAAATAGTCCTTTTATCTTCTCTCTAATACCAAAAATGCTCTACTTTTCCTCTTCTATGACATTTATCAATTGATTGCTATACACTGATAAAGCACAGGAGAAAACATTTATGAACCAAGTTCCCCATATACTAAGAAAAGCAACGAAACACGACGCGTTATTGCTACATGAAATAGGTACGGAAAGTTATTTGCATCATTTTGCTACATTATGAAATAGCCAAAATGAACTTAACACATATTTAAATCAAGAATACAGCACAACTAAAATCACTGAGGACCTTAATCAACAGCATATTGATTGGTATATTATTGAAAATACGAGCCCAATCGGTTTAGTAAAACTAACCTATCACTCCTGTATACCTGAAACTAATTTAGTTGGTACTTTGTTAAATAAGCTTTACTTTTCTCCTGGCGCTACAGGTAAAGGTTATGGAAAAACCGTATTTAAATTTATTGAAGCGCTCGCAAAACAACAAGATGACTCTTTGCTATGGCTAGATGTTCTCGCAAGTAACACTCGAGCAATGGCATTTTATCAGTCAAACGATATGCATATTCTAAAAGAAATGTTATTTACAAGCGAAACTCAGCAATCTCTTGAATATATTATGAGCAAAACACTTTAACTGAATATATTGTCACTATAGGATATTCATGAAAAATACAATTCTTATTACTGGTGCGACGGGCCAGGTTGGTCATTACCTTATCCAATCATTATAGAACAAAGGCTATCATGATATTGTTTTAGCGGTTAGAGATCCTGCTAAGTTGAAAAACACACCTTATCGAACTGTTGTTATGGATTATGATAAGCCAGATACTATTGAAACCGCTTTACAGGGTATAGATTCCGTTTTCATGATGACGGGCTATACCATTGATATGCTTGTACAAAGTAAGATCTTCGTTGATATTGCAAAAAAATCGGCCGTGAAATATATCGTGCACTTAGGTGCCTGTGGGGACGGTAGCGCTCAAGTGGCCCATTGGGCATGGCACCAGCTTATTGAACGCTATATTGAATGGTCAGGAATACAATTTACTCACCTTCGCCCCGAATCTTATATGCAAAACTTACTGGGTTATCAAGGGGATGAAAACTTACAAAAAGGAGTCTTGCGCTCTTATTTTGGCAATGCGGTACTCAGTTGGGTAGACTGTGCCGATGTTGCTGAACTAGCGGCTTATTGCTTACTTAATCCGCAACAACATGCAGACCAAATTTATCGTCTTGGTTATGAAAACAAAAACTACACACAAATAGCTGAATTATTAACAGAACAATTGGGGATCCCTTTCAGCTATCAGGCAGAAAATCCCAATCAGTTTTGGCAACATGCCGTTAAAAATAATTTAGAACTCGCTTATATGAAAAGTATCTATGACCATTATGTCGCTTTTACCAATGGGGAATTAGACCGTTCAGGAATAATTTTTGATAATTTTCAAACTATAACGGGTAAAGCGCCAACATCACTAAAAGAATTTATTTTAAAACATCAAGAAAAATTCAAATAAACTTAAAATAGGCCTCTAATTTGGCCTATTTTTATATTATTTTTTATTCGCAATAAGTATTCCCAAAAAATTAATATTCCGCCAATAAAGGTCACTGTACTGAGTTGCTCATTAAGAAATAAAGTTCCCACAATAACCGCACTCAGCGGATTTAGTGCAATAAATACCCCTGCACCCGCAGCCACTAATGGTGAACCCCCTTAGCCCACCAGTTAAGCGTAGTATTGCTTTTGCTGTTATTAACGAGAACCAAGCATCACCGGCAACAAAGGCATTTTTACAAATTACCAAAAAACTATATTCGTGATCAGTCAGTGCTATTCAGCAATTGGTAAGTGATCACGTATAAATATTGCTCGTTTGGGTAAATCTCTTTGATAAGTGCTTTCAACGTCTCTAGACTCATGGCTTCTTGCTTAGCGTGGTATTCAGAAATGTCATCATAAGAAATGGGCTCTACCGACAATATTTTAATATCAGTATAATATTTCCCTGTTTCTAACGCATATACCTTCACAATACTCCCAGGAACATAATCGCTCTCGCTTTTATCACGAATAGTGATAATTTTTTTACCGGAAACCACCAATGGAAGTAAACGCTCAAAAAAGGTTATCGTGTCTGGTGCGTTATTCATAATAATTCTCTTATTTTTATACAATCTCTTTTCTAGGAAGACCTATTTTCTTATAAATCCAATAAATTGCAATAAAATGGTTCTTTTTGTGCTTTCAATTATACGAACACTATAGCGATCATTCCGTTTTATATACAATCAGGCCATAAAAAGATTATCTACGTCTATAAACTGAGTACACATAATGGATAACAATGAAAATTTGTTCTATCAACAAGAATACTATTTTTGGTCTGCAATAAGTGCAAATACGGTGAAAATTAGCAACCAAACTAGTGCTTATTTTTCTGAGCTACCATTGCCTATATTTAATTATATTTACCTCCACCAAGGCGCACTCATTTCAGATTACGAGAAGGCCGAAGCGCTATTCAAACAACAAGCTAAGCCTTATGCACTGGTTGTTCATGACCAAATACTTTCACTATTTGAGTCAGAAATAATAACACGGAGATTAGTCTTTGATGGTGAATCAACCGCAATGATTTTGCCACAAGGGGCTCTGTCTCAATACAATTCACCACCACCGCTTAATACTGATTTTCAGATAATACAGAGTAATGATCGACTCGAAGATTGGGCTCAGCCGTTAATTACAGCATTCCCTGTCGATTCTGATACAGATGAAAGTGACTCAACTGTTACTGACGAGTATATTCGTTATCACCAAAGAGCACTTGATAAACAAACTAATATGGTGCATTTAGTCTTATTTGCTGATCAGCAACCAGTCTCAACCTTAACTATGACATTTAATAATGAAACAGCTCGACTTGATGATATTGGTACTGATATTCAATACCAAGGTAAAGGGCTCGCGACTTCACTTATTAAACATGCGCTATACCTTTGCCATCAACAAGGGATTAAACAGTGTGTATTGGAGTCATCCAGTGAAGGGTTATCTATCTACAAAAAACTGGGTTTTGAACCTATTTTTAATTACTACAGCTATATTTCGGAGTGATTTTATTGAATGCATCTTAATAATCAAGATGCATTTTACTTTACCTAAAAAAATAAGGTTTAATGTAATCACTAATCGCAAAACTACACCTAGTGACACAATCATGGGGATTAATATAATGATAACTCCCAGTATATTTATTTTGTCACCGTTTGGTACCAATGCTGAATATCTGTCACAATTTGTTCAGTGTGCAACTGCCCATCTTTATCTTTGAAATAATGGTCTAAATCTTCATAAGAACGGTAACTAACATGGGTATTACGAACTTGTTTCATCATATTATCTGTACCATGAGCATCCACGTTGGTATCCGCCATCGTTTGTATCACCAAATGTGGGGTTTTAACTGACTGGATAAGTTTTAAATTGTCAATGGTGAGCATCTCATACCACCATTTCGAGCCATGGCCGCTGACAAATTGGTCGTTATTTAATTGCTTTTGTTTTAGCGCTTCTGCAAATTGTTTAAAACCTTCCTTTGAGTTAGCAATTTCTTCTTTAGGTGTATTATTTTCAATACTATATAGAACATCATTAATGAAGTATTGGCCGCCAACATTCAATGCAACGGATGCGGTAATAAAGTTTTCTTGTGCAACAATTAAATTAGTTACCAGCGCACCTTCACTTCCGCCTAATAGCACTATGTGTTGGTAATCATTTTTTAATTGCTTTAATACTGCTACATAATTATTGGCGCGTTCTAATGGCGAGTCTTTCGACATGTAGTCAACAGGACATTCTTCTTCTGAAGCTTCTTCGCCATTAACCCCCACTTGGCTGTTTAATCCTGTTTTTTCAACTAATAAAATATCATTATGAGGAAATACAGCCCCGAAATTTTTCAACATATTGGGGTTATTAATGACGCTTTTACAATCTGAGCCTTGTAATAAAACTAATAAATCCTTTGATTTTTTGGCTTGTTTTTGGATTAAATAATAATTTATATCTTTGCCTGTAAAGTGCATAGTTTGCATACTCACAGGTAAATTCTGTGCAAATACACTTAATGGATAAATTGAAAACAACAAAGGCGTAATTTTTAGTTTCATTGCACACTCATCATGTTCTATAAGGACCTTTCGACGATATTATATTGAGTTTTTTATAACAAATAGCGCCTAAAATGCCCTCGTAAAACAAGATTAAATATAGATATACGGTTTAGACCTGTACAATTTTTTTATGGCGCTTGAGAAACAAGTATTAATGACTCGCTATGGGGGAGAATGCTATGCAATGGCAATGTTAGCAGCGGGTAAAATCGATATTTGTGTCGAATTCGCACTGGAACCTTATGATATTGTTCCATTAATCCCTATTATAGAACGTGCTATTGGCAAAGTGACTACATTAGATGGTTGCTGAGCTGAAATTGGTGGTACGGTTGTAGCAACAGGCTACCCAAACCTTCATGAACAAATTCTGGCTATCTTAATACAGGTAGTTAATTTTATCTTTTAAGAAGTATTATAAATGCAATCTACTCAACAAGTTAATAGTCATGTTTCCTTTATGCCTGCGAAAAAGGAACAAGTTTCTACTCGAATTATTTTTTTATTGCCGGTTTTGTTACCGCGGCCTGGGCAGCCATTGTTCCTTATGTCAAACTTAACACAGGGGCAAATGATGCCACCCTTGGCATGCTACTATTATGTTTCGGTGGAGGGGCACTTATTGCTATGCCAGTAACTGGTGCATTAGCTGCCAAATTTGGTTGCCGCCGTTTAATGGTGTTTTCTACCATCGCCTTTAGTTTGTTATTCCCCATTTTATCCTCTTTATCGCAAATTAACTTTATTATCATTGCCTTATTATTATTTGGAATTTTCATTGGCTTAACAGATTGCGCGATGAATGTTCAAGCGGTGATTGTTGAAAAATCATCTGATAAGCCAATTATGTCCGGCTTTCATGGTTTTTATAGTGTCGGGGGGATAGCTGGTGCAGGTACCATGAGTTTGATCTTGTTACTTGGTGTTTCCGCGACAATGGCATCAATCATCGTTTCAGTTATTGCCGTAGTTTTATTAGCTATTTGCTATAACGGTTTAATCCCTTACGCTAACGCCCCAACAGGCCCTCTTATCGCTATACCGAAAGGCATTGTTTTGGTTATTGGGGTTGTTTGTTTTGCCGTTTTTCTTGCTGAAGGTGCAGTTCTTGACTGGGGAGCTGTATTTTTAATTGAACACCATGGATTAGAAGAAACTTTAGGCGGCTTAGGGTTTGCTGCTTTTGCCACAACTATGACGATTGGCCGATTACTGGGCGACAAAATTGTTATGCGAGTCGGTTCCTCTCGCGTCGTATTTTTAGGTGCTTTACTCGCTTGCCTCGGTTTTGTTATTGCTGTTTTATCTCCTCATCTTATATTTGCCATCATGGGTTTTGCATTAGTCGGTGCAGGTTCATCTAATATAGTACCGGTGATGTTTTCTGCTGTAGGGAAGCAAAAAACGATGCCAGAGGCTCTTGCCGTACCTGCAATTTCAACTTTAGGCTATTTAGGTATTTTGGCAGGACCTGCAGCTATTGGTTTTGTTGCTTTTCAACTGTCCCTGGCAACTGCATTATTATTAATTTCTGCATTATTAGTTATTATTGCTTTTGTGACTCGTTTTATCCGTGTGTGATTTTTTGAATCTCATAAGGCTGCCCTTGCAGGTTCAGGTAAAATACTCTGCGCTGAAGATTATATTGATGATAAACCTGAACACAACGCGTTAGCTATCGCACAAAACGCCCTTACAACAATTAAAAATTCATTTATAGGTAGTAACACGCTAAATCTTGAAAACGCTTTCACAGGAATGCGACCTATGCCTAAAGATGAGATGTCAATTGTCGGAAAAGTTGCTGATTTCGAAGGTTTATATATTATCAGTATGCACGCTGCGATCACGCTAGCGCCTTTGATATGCCAATTGGCTCAAGATGAAATCTTGCATGGGATAGAACAAGCCGCATTAGGCCCATATCGATTAACTCGTTTTGTATCAGGTAACTGACAAATGAATATTCCGTTGTACTATTTAAGACATTATCAATCGATTGAAAAAACATTTTGGACATCTATTTGTGAACATAGTATCCAGATTGCACAACACACAATTTGCTATTTAACGCCCCTTAATTCGCCAGCGTTTAACTTCATTTATTTGCAGCCTGACTCAACCAGTCACGCCTTTATGCAGGCTCACAACCTGTTTGTTTCACAGAAGAAAAACCATACCTTAGTGATCCCCGAAGAGATGCTC
This sequence comes from Providencia sp. PROV048, assembly GCF_033688165.1. NCBI lineage: Bacteria > Pseudomonadati > Pseudomonadota > Gammaproteobacteria > Enterobacterales > Morganellaceae > Providencia > Providencia sp. PROV048. The sequence goes on from NZ_CP096360.1 coordinate 2,249,343, forward strand.
CAGCAGGTGGTAACTGAGGCTGAGTCATTAGGGTATAAACGTGACAGTGTCACGACTGCAATGGCACTGACCTTAGTAAAGCAAAATGAAGTTGAACTGCCTGATAACCAAGTCGATATCGTCTTAGCCAATCACGATTTGTCTTTGTGGGCAAAGCCACTGGTTTCTGCGTTTTACCTGTCTGAAGAGCACGATCAGGTTATTCAGGAATATGTGCGTTATCATGAGGATGCATTACAACAAGGCGCCCCGCAGTTTCACCTTGTGTTACTCGTTAATGGTGAACCAGCGACCTCCATGACGGTGACGATCGAAGGTACGTTAGCGCGTTTTGATGATATTGGTACCGAGCCAAGTCATCAAGGTAATGGTTATGCTTCACAACTTATTGATTATGCGTTAGCATTTTGCCGCCAACAAGGTGTAGAACACTGTTTCCTAGATGCATCTGAAGCGGGATTTGATTTGTATAAAAAATTTGGATTTGAACCTCTCTTTCGCTATATCAATTATGTTTGGTGCAAATAATTTATAACCATAATGTTATTTGTAGAACTATCTGAAGTGGGATCATTGTTCACACGATGGTTCCAAGCTCAGTCATTCCAGATTAATCATAATGACAAAATTATCTAATATTTACATATGAAAATTAATATTATTGGCACTAGTGGTAGCGGTAAAAGTACCCTTTGCCAACAACTTTCGCTGTTGTTAAACGTCCCTTCTATCGAATTGGATAGCTTATATTGGTTAGCGAATTGGCAAGGTTCTTCGGATGATGCGCTTAACCAGAAACTCACCGCTGCATTAGATAAAGCGGTATCTGGATGGGTTCTTGATGGAAACTATACGCGAACCCAACCCATTAAATGGAAAGAGGTTGATATGGTGGTATGGCTGGATTACTCCTTACCAAGAACGCTTTATCAGTCGATTACGCGCACATTGTCGCGCATTCGTTCAGGACAAGAGTTGTGGGCAAATACAGGTAATAAAGAACGTTGGAAAAATGCTTTTTTCAGCCGTGATTCGATAATTCTGTGGCTATTAAAGACTTACTATCCAAATAAGAAAAGAAATCTAAGTCATATGGCAAATATCAACTTACGCCATATTCAGTTTGTTCGACTCACCTCACCAAAAGAAACAAACTTATTTTTACAACAAATGAAAGCTCAAGTTCAGGGTAAATAAACATCTCGGTAGCCATAAAAACTACCGAGATAGTATTTTTTCAGCAATTAAAGCTCATCACATGCCGTTTTCAACATCGCAGTTTGTTGGAATTTTTCAATTCCTAACTCAATCAAGCGGCTGATTAATTGCGGGTATGTCATACCCGCTTGTTGCCACAATTTGGGGTACATACTGATGTTCGTAAAGCCAGGCAATGTGTTGATTTCATTGATGACCACGTCGTTGTTTTCCGTTAAAAAAACATCCACACGGGACATTCCACTGCAATTTAATGCGCGATACGCGGATAAGGCAATCTCGCGTATTTTATCACTCACCGCAGCATCTAACTGTGCAGGAGCCACGACAGAGGCGCCATTTTCATCAATATACTTAGTGTGGTACGCATAGAAACTATCGTGTAATACGATTTCACCACAAGGGCTGGCAAGAGGTTCTTCATTACCCAGTACGGCGCATTCAATCTCACGCCCTTTTACTGCACTTTCAATAAGGACTTTCATATCAAATAAGAAAGCAAAGTCCAGTGCTGCGTAAAATTCTGATTCAGTGCTGACTTTACTGATCCCGACAGATGAACCTTGATTTGCTGGTTTAATAAAAAGTGGTAAACCTAATTGCGCCACGGTCGCTTCATATTCAGTTGTTGCGCGCTCATTTTTGAGCACTGTTATAAACGGAGCAATATTTAAGCCTGCATCTCTAAGTAATCTTTTGGTAACGTCTTTATCCATACAGGCAGAGGAACCTAAAACCCCCGGACCGACAAATGGTAAATTCGCCATGCGCAATAAACCTTGTAACGAGCCGTCTTCACCTAAGTTACCGTGAACAATAGGGAAAATAACATCGATTTGTGGCAATGGCTTAGCATCTTCTAACGAAATAAACTGTTCGCTTGTTTTACCTGGAACAAGTGCGATAGCTCGCTTAGGCGTATTCAACGCAATACGAGAGGGGTCATCACCATGCAATAAAAAATCAGATTCGTTATATTCATGCCATTGCCCTTCTTTATTAATCCCTAAAAGGCATACATCAAATTTATTGCGATCTAACCCATTGATAATATTTTTAGCAGACTGTAGTGAAACTTCATGTTCTGTTGATCGGCCACCAAAAATAACACCGACTCGTATTTTGCTCATTATTTGCTCCGACATAAAACACCAAACCTAGCCGAGAAATATAGCACGCAAAGAAAAGGTTATGGCATAAATTATTTATTTTTCATTAAGATTAGCTGGCTTTATGACCAAACCTTCTTTTTTTGATAGCTAATTATCTTTTATCTATCAGAGTTTCAATACTGATATTCACCTGTTCAATTAGCCACTGCGTAAAAATAGCCGCTGCACTGCCTTGCTCTACAGGTTTAGATGACAATAAATAATATGCTGAATTATCTTCAATAAAGTCATATGGCGCGGTTAATTGTTTCGATTTTACTTCATCTGCAACCATCAAAAATGACGCAAGCGCCGCCCCTTGCCCAGCCAAAGCCGCTTGTATACACAAATAAAAGTGTTCATATGTAATAGTTTTATTATTTTGAAGCGCTATTTCTTTTATATTTTGCCAAGTTTCCCATGCAGTTGGCCTAGATAGAGTTGACAGTAGCGTTATATGACTAAAGTTTTCTTTAAAATCAAGTTCAGGCCGAACCACGACGCCCATACATTCTGAGCACACTTTCACCGCGCAAAGGTTGTCATTCCATTTGAAATCATTACGCCTCAATGCTAAATCAACATTCGTTTTTGTGAAATCGATAACACCACCTGCCGCCACTAAATGCACTGTAATATGGGGATATTGTTGATAAAAATGTGTAAGCCGAGGAATTAACCACTTCATTGCGATTGTAGGTTCACAAGACAAACTAACAACATCAGGAAAGGTATTGTTTTTTATCTTTTCAACCCCCTCCTTAAGCTGTTCAAATATTGCACTAGTTGTTTGTAACAATATTCGTCCATTAGCCGTTAAAAAAACAGCACGGTTCCTTCGTTCGAATAGCTCAACACCAAGGTATTCTTCTAATAAACGAATTTGTCGGCTAATCGCACTATGAGTCACATTCAGCTCTTGAGCCGCTTGCACAAAGCTACCTGCTTTCGCAGCAGTGTCAAAAAAACGTAATGATGTTAACGGTGGTAGTTTCATATATAGGTAATAAAAACTGACAGATTTATGTCAGGATAAATCGCTTTTTAGTTTTATTCAATCTATTGATAATAAAAGCAATAAATGAACAAACAGTTTCAGAATAAATCTGTTTTTAGTCTGTTTTTATTACCTTTTAGGAAATTAATATGAATGAAATTATTGCAGTTGCAACTATTACCATTTTAGCCGTCATTAGTCCGGGGCCAGACTTTGCTATGGTAACTCGTAATAGTTATACCTATGGCATTAAAACAGGCTTACTGTGTGCGCTAGGTATTGCTATTGGTGTGCAGGTTCATGTGTTTTATACCATTTTTGGCATCACTTTGGTCATTATGAGTTCACCCGCATTATTCTTAATCGTTAAACTTATTGGGGTGTTTTACTTGGTATACATCGGATTTAAATCATTGACCAATAAAGTAAAAATATCCTCAGATAAAGCAGTATCAAAGCCATTATCGGCCCTAAACGCGTTTAAAAATGGTTTTCTGACAAATGCATTAAACCCAAAAACCATGTTTTTTGTGGTTTCTGTGTATAGCCAAGTTATCAGTACACAGAACTCAATTTGGCTAAATTTGAGTTATGGCCTATTTGTTTCTTTCACTCATTGGCTTTGGTTTAGTCTAATTGCTATTTTCTTTGCAACGCCGGCAGTCAGAAACAAAATTCTTAACTACCAATTTATTATGGACCGAACGATTGGAATCCTACTGATTTTATTGGGATTATCTCTACTATTCTTTAATATAAACTAACCCCACATTCACATTCATGGTAGTTATTTACCCTGCAACCGATAATATTCATTGACCACTTTCGCCAACTCAACAACATCGGTTGGAATATTAAGTTTGGCGAGTTGGTCAAATGGCACCCATTCAAATGGGGCAAAAGGCGGTTGTGATGAGGGCAATAACTCACATAAGTAAATCATATCAATATGCCAATGGTTCCCTTTCTTTTTATCCGCAATAAATTCTTTCAAGATAGCGATGGGCAACGGTAATACTTGTGTATGGGATGAATCCTGCACTTGCGATACAAAGGGGAAACCGCAACTGACCACTTGGCACTCTAATCCAGTTTCTTCAAGAACCTCTCGGAAAACAGCATGTTGTGGTTCTTCGTTTGCTTCAATATGGCCACCTGGCGGTAACCAAAAACCAAGTTTTTGATGTTCGTGTAATAAAAACTCACCATGCTCATTACGGATCATTGCTGTTGCCGTAAAATGTTTAACTTCCTCTCTCATCTCACCACATCCTTTTTTTATTTTGTTATTCTTACATTGAGTTTCTGGTGGTGAGCCTAACACCTTGTTGCCTTCCAGTCACGGTAACCATTTCAACTTACATGAGGCATTCAAAGCGCAGTCAGCGGAAAGAAATTATCATATGCTTAGCTGATGGCGATTGATTATTAACTCGGGGTGGTTAAATTGAAAAAAGAATTTGATTTTTATAAGCAACAAGCTATGAACTTTTAGAATGGGAAAAAATAAAAACCCATGAGATTTGTTATTGTTCATCATAAAGATGCGCAATAAATTGAACAAATTAGAGGAATAGCCAGCACATAGACCGGCTATTTCTGATAAAACCATTAAGCTGTTAGTGCCAGTTTTGCTCCAAACATCAAGAATACAGTACCAATACAGCTATTAGAGAACTTCGAAAGCTTTTTATTATGTTTAACCATATTCGTTACGGCAACAGCACCAAAAATCAGCAGTGATAAATAAATCATGCTACAAGTTTCTAAAATTAGGCCAAGTATGAAAAATGGCACACCTGCACTTGGGTAAGCTGGGTCAATAAATTGGATAAAAAATGAAACATAGAAAATAATCATCTTAGGATTTAGTAAACTTAAAAAAACGGCTTTTTTATAGGTGCCCTTGGTTTCTAAGATAATTGAATCAACATCACCTGTATTTTCTTTCTTATGCAATACGCTATACAGGGTTTTAATCCCTAAATAAAATAAATAAGCCGCCCCTGCGTATTTTATAACACTAAAAAAAATAGGTGATGTTTTTACTAAAGATGCAACGCCTAAAAATGATAGAAAAATGAGCACAGCATCTCCTGTAAAGACACCTAATGCGGCTTTATAACCATTTTTCACACCATATTTTGCACTGCTAGTTAAAACAAATAAAGAATTAGGGCCTGGTACCAATGTAATAAAAATAACACCGATAAGATAAGTCCATAAGTTTGTAATACCGAGATTTTCAAGCATAGGAAACCCGCTAACTCAATAAAAGTTATAACAAAAAATTCACATCATTTATTTATGACTATATGATACAGGCTTTACATTACTTATGAAAGATATCACCACATAATAATGTCAATATAAAATATAAATCCAAATAATATTGAAATACTAGACAAACAACAATGAATGAAGATCAAAAAACAGAATAACAACCCAAAACAAGAACCTTAGTTAGAAGCTAACTATAAACAGCCAATCAAGTAGTTGCAAATGCTAGAATAGATAATTAAATTAGCATTTAATTTTACAGAATAAATAAAAGTAGTAGTAGTGATTTGATTAAGGTTTCGCGTTATAACATAAAAGTTCGTGCTATTTAAAAGTAAAATTGGATCAAGCCAGTATAAAACTAAAATAGCCCATTACTAATATTTCATCTCTTTAAAATCAATCAAGTTATATAAGTGTTCAAAATTACAATAAGGTTAGCTTAAATGGTGTCACAACAAAGTAATCAATGGCAAAAAGCAATAATGGCAGGCGCTGTTCATACCGCTCCTCTTAATCTTGCTGTTATTCCTTGGGGAGTTTTAGCAGGTTCAATGGCGGTCGAAACTGGTCTCGATTTCTGGCAAAGCGTAGCGATGTCCGCGATGGTATTTGCAGGTGCGGCACAATTAGTCACTCTTGGGTTGCTTAACTCGGGTGCTGGCTATATCACGATTGTTATTTCTATTTTTTTTATCACTTCCCAGCATTTACTTTATGGACTGACATTACGCCCCCAAGTTAAAGACTTTACAACTCCTCAGCGCCTTAGTATCGGTTTCTTATTAACAGATGAATTATTTGCGATTAGCGCTGCTAAACGTCAGAGTTTAAGCTTTCCTTATTTGTTTGGTGCGGGGTTTAGTTTTTATCTCGTTTGGTTAATTACTAGTCTTTGTGGGATTGCAATGGCCAATATTGTAGGCGATTTGAGCCGCTTACATCTCGACTTTTCTGTCGTGGCAACTTTGCTTGCAATCGTCGTTCCATTAACAAAAAAAATAAGTACGTTGTGTGGCGTGATCTTTTCACTCGTCGTCGCTATCGTACTTTCAATGTACTCCTTCAGTAGTGCTATTGTTATCGCAGGTGTGGGTGGGATGTTTGTTTCGGTAGCCGTTTCACGTTTATTGAAGGAGGAAAAATGATTTGGCTTTTAATTATTACCTTAACAGCGGTTGTTTTTACTCTACGTTATATTTTTCTAATACCACAGTTGCCAATACGCCTTCCTCTTGTGGTTCGTCAAGCACTAGGGTATTCAGCACCTTGTTTATTAACCGCAATTTGTGCCCCTGTTATCCTATTAGAAAACCATGAATTGCGATCCTTCCCTGATAATCCTTATTTATGGGGGGCGCTATTCTGTGTCATCGTGGCTTCTGTATTAAAAAACATGCTGCTAACTGTCGGCCTTACCTTAGTATTTTTCTATTCTCTTATTTATTTTATCGGTTAACTTATTATTTAAGATAAAGCATCGTTCAGCGCTTTGCTTTATCTTGGTTAATCCCTCATAATATATCCCTCTCAAAATACATTCCTTTTCAATTTCACCCTGTCATTGATTGTCATAGTGAATACTTTATTGGCCTTACTCAATAAATAGCCAATTAACCTTTATAGATAATGGATAATACAATACCATGCTTAATAATTATGTTTTACGCAGCGTTCGCTATATGTTGGACTTAAGCGACGCCCAAATGGTTAAAATCGTAAAACTCGCAGATTTGGCTGTCACAAAAGAAGAAATGGTGGCTTGGTTAAAAAAAGATAATGAACCTGAATATGTTGAATGTAACGATAATGTAATGGGTCATTTTCTAAATGGCTTAATCTATCACCGCCGTGGTAAAGATGAAAACCACCCCGCTCCCGAAGTCGATAGCCGACTTAATAACAATATTATGCTCAAAAAATTACGCGTGGCTTTTGAATTAAAAGATACGGATATGATTGAAATTTATCAGCTTGTTGATTTTCGTGTATCCAAGCCTGAGCTTAACGCAGTTTTCCGTAAACCTGGGCATAAAAACTATCGCGAATGTGGAGACCAATTACTGCGTTACTTCCTAAAAGGCCTGACAATTCGCCTACGTGGTGATAAATAACCGTTATTTTTGTTTGTTTTTTATTCATTAATTTTGCATTCTCCTGACATTTGTCTATAATAGAAGTGACAAATGTCAGGAGGTTCAAATGAGAAACTATATCCCCATAACCCCACTTCAACCGACTGCTTCATCCTTTAAACCACTGTGGCGCCATGTAGGGTTACCCGCAGAACGTGGTATTGAGTTAACTCATTTCTTGCGTCAAGGCCTATCTGTCTCTGTCTTAGACAATATCCAAGAATGGTCAGGAATGAGCAAAACTGAATTATTGCGAATATCCGGCATTAATGAGCGCAATATTGCTCGACGCAAAAATGCTGGCCAGCCCCTTAATGCTGATGAAAGTGAGAGAATTGCTCGTCTAGTGCGGGTATTCGATGCTGCGGTGCGTTTATTTAATGGAGATAAGCACGCGGCAAGTGATTGGCTTAACCACCCAGTTAAAGGGTTAGGACATTTACGCCCTATTGAGCTTATTGCGACAGAAAGCGGAGCCATTGAAGTGATTGATTTGATTGGCCGTATTGAACATGGCGTATTCTCATGATTTTATATCGATTGGTTAAATCCAATTTTGCGCATGATGCATGGTCGGGCCAAGGAGCTATGCTCTACGGCGGGCGTTGGAATCATAAAGGGACTCCTGCTGTTTATACTTCAACGAGTATTTCATTAGCGACCCTTGAAATACTCGTTCACATCAATCAAGACAGACTATTGAGCCAGTTCAGCTTACTATCCATAGATATCAATGATAAGTACGTGATGAAATTGTCGTTAGATCACCTTCCGACAGATTGGCAACAAGACCCCGCACCAACCTCCACCATGGATATTGGCACTATATGGCTTAATAACCAAGATAGTCTAGCATTATTAATTCCCTCTTGTATTGTTCCCTATGAATACAACGCAATTATTAACCCGTTACATCCGCAATTTCAAAAAGTTTTACATACCGTTAAACCACTAGATTTTAGTGTTGACCCGCGCTTAGCATAATTAGATATTTGCTAATAAATACTGTAAAAAAGCATCTATTTTCGGTGATAATGCACTACGGCTCGCATAAACCGCGCGAAGTTCTATAGGCGCTGGCGATACTTCATCGAATGCTATCCGCACTAATTTCTTCTGTTTAATCTGTTCTTCGCATGCATCTAACGCCAAAATAGCATAACCTACCCCATTCACTGCAGCAGCATGAGCCAAAATACCACTATTCACTCGGTAACTGCTGTCAATTATCACTTTTTTCTGTAAGCCAGATGAATCAATAAATATCCACGGTTGCCCCTGTAATGCACTCAAGCTCGAAATGCACGGCATATTGGCTAAGTCAGAGTATGAACACGGTTTTCCTACTTTTTCAATTAATTGGGGTGATGCAACCACAACGCTTTGCCATGATTTGATCAGACGTGAGTGATAGCTACTGTCTTCAAGATGACCACGATGAAAAGTGAGTAACAAATCAATATCATCACTAATAACATCTTGAGGTATTAATTGTGTATCACAGTGAATATTCAATTGTGGGTGAGATAATGCAAACTTCGCTAATAAATCTGCTAATAATAAACTACCGGATTCACTGGGAATAGTTAGCCTTAACGTGCCTGTAATTTGTTGTGGATGACATATTTGCACTACAACTTGCTCTAATTCACTGACTAGTTTTTGGCTTTGTTCAAATAAAATATTTCCTGTTTCCGTTAGCCGCATTTGCCGGGTTGTACGTTCAATTAACTGGCTGTTAAGTTGTTGTTCCAACTGTTTAATATAACGACTCACATTCGATGTTGGCATTGAAAGTAACTTTGCCGCATTGACAAAATTTCCTTGTGTCGCGACGGCAATAAACACTTTCAATAAATTCAGGTCAACAGCCATTTCTAATTCCTATAGTTCACGCGCTATTAACTTGCACTAATAGCATTAGCAGTAACCAAAATCCATTATTTTTTGATACCGCTGTGCCAGTAATACGTCTATGTCTAATTGAGTTAGCTCATTTAAATCAGTGAGTAACTGTTGTTTTAATTGTTGTGCAGCTAACTGATAGTCGCAGTGAGCCCCACCCAAAGGCTCAGAAATAATGGTATCGATAATACCTAACTCTTTTAACCGTGGAGCGGTCATTCCCATTACTTCCGCTGCAATTTGTGCCTTCTGGGAATCTTTCCATAAAATAGAGGCGCAACCTTCTGGAGATATCGCCGCATAAGTACTGTATTCCAACATATTAATACGATCCCCCACACCAATCCCTAATGCACCACCAGAACAACCTTCACCTGTAATGACACAAATAATAGGGGCTTTTAAATGAGACATTTCTATAATATTGCGTGCAATAGCTTCTGCTTGCCCGCGCTCTTCAGCACCAACACCGGGGTAAGCCCCAGCAGAATCAATAAATACCATCACTGGTAAGTGGAAACGTTCCGCCATTTTCATTAAACGAAGTGCTTTACGGTAGCCTTCTGGCGATGGCATCCCAAAATTACGCATAACTTTCTCTTTTGTTGTCCGCCCTTTTTGTTGCCCAAGCACCATAACCGGCCTACCATCTAAACGAGCAAGGCCTCCCACCAGCGCTTTGTCATCAGCAAAAGCTCTGTCACCCGCTAATTCCTGAAACTCAGTAAATATTAATGGAATATAATCAAGGGGATAAGGCCTTAATGGGTGTCTCGCTAATTGGACAATCTCCCATGCCCCAAGCGATGCAAATATGGTTTTCGTAAGCGAATGACTCTTTTTTCTCAAGAGCTGGATTTCTTCTTCTAATTTAATCTCTGATGGATGTCCTTTTTGCTTGAAGGCAATAAGCGCTTCAATTTTGTCATTGAGTTCAACGATAGGTTTCTCAAATGCAAGAAAATGATTAGTCATAACGTTCCTAAAATGGTAACAGCAATCTTAGGAGTGTAATCAGAGAATCAATCCCATTCTATGCTTAAAAATAGGATTGATTGCTATCAATAATGGGATAATGTTTTAACGCTGACTTTTCTTTAGCGAATTTGATTTTAAGCTGTTTTCCATAATCTTTTGAAAATTAGGGCATAAAAAGTGATTTTCTTCAGGACAATTCGCAATATGCAAAATACCCTTTTTTAAGGCTAGTAACCCCTGTATGGTTTGCTCAATTTCTTCTGCTTTTTCAAGTAGGCTCGCACGTTCAATATTAGGGCCATCCTTATGGTTGAGCATGCTAGCAATTTCATCGAGTGAAAATTTAGCTTCTTGCCCCAATGCAATTAAAGACAAACGGGTTATTACGTCTTTCCCGTGATAAACCCGTTTTAACCCTTTACGCCCTATCGGCTTAATCAGCCCTCTCTCTTCATAATAACGTAGGGTTGATGCTGCTAAACCTGATAATTGGCTAACTTGAGAAATATCTAACTCATCAGACATGAAATACTAACCCGCTATAATACTCGCTAATCAGGCTAATTGTTGGCGCAGTAACACCGTAATCGTGCCATTCATAAAAATTTCACGGTCAACAACGTAACCTAACTTTTCAGCCACACGTAAAGAAGCTAAGTTCCTCGGTTCAATAAAACAAATAGATTGCCGATACTTATTTTCTTTCGTCAACCAAGACAATGCAGCCTGCATAGCCTCTGTTGCATAGCCTTTTCCTTGATATTCAGGTACAATGACCCAACCCGCTTCTGGAATGCCTTTAACATGGGGTTCGACCATACGATGAAAATCTGCGAACCCTAAATCACCAATATATTGACCACTCGCTTTTTCACGGACAGCCCAATAGCCAAAGCCTAATAATGGCCATAACCCACCATAAGCTAACATTCTCATCCATGATTCGCGCTCACTAGAAGGAATCCCCCCAATGTAACGAACCATCGACTCAGTCGCCCATAGCTTCGCAAGTGCAGGGAAATCACTTACTTGGTGTTTATTTAATATCAGTCTATCTGTTTCAAGTTCAGGTATTACAGCCATTGATTGCTTCTCCTTGCTATCTAAATGGGGGTTCATCGAACGTTCTTAATTTCCTTGAATGCAATTTATCCCCTTCTTTCCTCAATAAATCAATAGCACGAATACCTATTTGCAAATGTTCTGAGATTGCACCTTCATAAAAACTGTTTGCTTGACCGGGCAATTTAATTTCACCATGCAGAGGCTTATCAGAAACACATAACAGCGTGCCATAAGGAACCCTGAAGCGATACCCCTGAGCTGCAATTGTGGCACTTTCCATATCCACGGCAACTGCACGGCTTAAACTGAAACGGCGAGCTGTTGCAAAAAAACGTAATTCCCAATTTCTGTCATCTGTTGTAACAACGGTTCCAGTTCGTAGACGTTGTTTTACCAATTCCCCAGGCATATTGCTAACTTGTTTTGTAGCGTCATATAGCGCACGCTGGACTTCCGCAATACTTGGGATAGGAATATCTGGCGGTAATACATCATCAAGAATATGGTCATCACGCAAATAAGCATGGGCCAAAACATAATCGCCAATTTTTTGGCTTTCTCTTAACCCACCACAATGGCCAATCATCAACCAAGCATGTGGTCGTAAAACGGCTAAATGATCGCAAATATTCTTTGCATTTGAAGGCCCAACACCGATATTCACTAAAGTAATTCCTGCTCCATCTCTAGCGATTAGATGATATGCAGGCATTTGAAATTTTTTCCATGTTAAATCAGAAGTCGCAATTTGTGGATCTGCATTCTCAGCGGTTAAATAATTATGCCCAACACAAGATAATGCAATATAACGACTTTCAGGGTCACGTACCTGTTCACATGCCCAATTCACAAACTCATCGACATAACGGTTATAATTGGTGAATAGAATATACGGTTGAACGTGTTCAGGTAGGGTTCCTGTATAATGCTTTAATCGCGCTAATGAAAAATCCACACGTAATGCATCAAAATGAGACAGCGGCATTTCATCCGTAGCAGTGTTCAAACCATCTGTAATATCATCACTGATATGAGATAAATCGGTTATCGGAAAATGTGCAGCTAAATTACTGCTCATACTCCTATCTAATGCTAAATCTGAACCATCAATGACAAAAGGATAAGGAATTTCAATTTTTGAAGGGCGAACGGAAAAAGTGACATCATAATCCTGTTGTAGGATAGATAATTGCTCAACTAAATAAGCACGGAATAGTTCTGGCTGAGTCACCGTAATGGTGTAATCACCTCGTTTAACAAAACGTGCATAAGCACGGGTTTTTTCACAATGATCAACTTTGCCTTCCCATGTAACACACAGTTCGGGATAAGCAAATAACCCATTTTCCCTTTCTGTAATATCGGGTATGCGGTCTTCTTTTACATAAATAGCGATAGCATCTCTTAATGAATCAATCGCATTGCTATATAACAACGAAAGTTTATCTAAAACATCTTCAATAGATAAGTTTTCATATTTCTGGCATTTTTCCAAAGACACACACAACTCCTTATCATCAGATAAAATCATCTCCGATAACATAGAGTATCAATGTGACAGTTGCAAAACATATCGCGATTAACGTACTTATATCACAGTTAATGTACTACAAAGGATAAAACAATTGGTAATGTGAATACCGCAGCCACGGTTTGTAATGTAATTATACCTGCCATTAGTTGGCTATCCCCATTTAACTGACGCGTTAAAATATAAGCGGTTGGCGCAGTAGGAATAGCAAAAAATAGTACTAATAGAATTGTTTCAAGGTTTGGCAAAGAAAATAAGCCCGCCACTGTTAATGCTAAAATAGGCATAAGAAGTAAACGTAACAATGTTGACGCCATAATAGGCTTAAATTCATTTCTTAGTGTTGAGGTTTGTAATGCGGCTCCAATACAGATTAAGCCTAATGGTAAGCTGGCAGCTGCGAGTAGTTTTAAAAATTGGTCCGAGCCAAAGGGTAATCCCACTGGGGATATATTCAATAACACGCCAACGACACAGGAAATGATCAATGGATTTTTTATGATTGGTAATAAAATTTGCTTAGCTGAAACCTTTTGTCCTGAAGATAACGAAAGCACAGCAATGACATTACAGCTTGGTACTAAAACAGCCATAATTACCGCAGCAATAGCGATCCCTTCTTTGCCAAATAAATCAGCAACAATAGCCAACCCTAAATAAGTATTAAAACGCGTGATTCCTTGGATATGCGCGCCAAATCTCGGGATAGGTATTTTGAATAAATATTTACAACCTAGAACTAGCATAGAACTAATTACTAAAACACAAAGGATGGCGCTCGCTAAATAGGGTAATTTAGGGTTGTCCAAAGGTGCAGTTGCGAGACTGTTAATTAATAATGCAGGAAACAAAATAAAATAGTTTAATTTTTCAGCACTCGGCCAAAAGTCAGCGGTGAATATTGTCGAGCGACGCAATACAAATCCCATTGTAATCAGAGCAAATAATGGCCACAAAACTAATAGAATCTTATCCATGAGAACGTAATCTGTTTTTATTTGAGCATTAAGTGAGTTTGTTAATCAGTCTATCGTTAAATTTTTGTAGCTGATAGGTAAAAAAAGCGCTATTCCTATGTTTTGCTTTTCTTAGCTTATTTTCGATTAAATCGAGATTACATCGACTTTCTCTTATTTATATTTAAATAATATATTTTTCTGCCCTTAAAACACAAGCTCCTAAACTTATCTCACTTCGACATATAAAAATCATTTGCTTAGGAGTTCAATATTATGTATTTTTATTCATTATAAATGCATAATTAAAGAGGTTGGTATGTTTAAAAAATTAGTTTTTGCTGGCTGTATGTCATTGGCAGCCTTCGCGGGGAATGTTTACGCAAAAGAAAGCTATACCGTTGGTGCTGGTGGGACTTACCGTCCGTTTGAATATGAAAATAGCCAAAAACAGCTCGAAGGCTTTGATATTGACATCATTAAAGCAATTGCAGAAGCAGAAGGTTTTGACGTTAAACTTGTCAATACCCCTTGGGAAGGGATTTTTGCGACCTTATCGTCTGGTGATAGAGATATTTTAATTTCGGGGATCACAATTACAGATAAACGCAAAAATATGGTTGATTTCTCTAACCCCTATTTCCCGGCTGAGCAAGCGATCGTCATCAGTGAAACATCTGATGTTAAAGACTTAAATAGCTTAAAAGACCTGAATGTAGGTGTTGTGAACTCCAGCACTGGTGATATTGTTGTTTCGGATGTAATAGGTAAAAACAGTACAGCAATCAAACGTTTTGACAATACTCCTCTTTTATTACAAGAACTATTCGAAGATGGCATTGACGCTGCAGTTGGTGATGTCGGCGTAATTAAATATTATATAAAAACGCACCCTGAGAAAAAATTTAAACTGATTTACGATAACCATTTCGAAAAACAATATTTTGGTATTGCTGTCGCTAAAGGGAATAGTGAATTACAGCAAAAAATAAATAATGGCTTAGATAAGATTATTGCAGACGGTACATACAATAAAATTTACCAAAAATGGTTTGATGAAAATGTTCCTCAATTACCAAAACAATAGTTAAATTTAACTTAAAGCCATCTATGGATGGCTTTTTCACGTTTTAAATCAGGGTGAAAATTAAGATGTCTGCGTTTCGTTGGGAAATAATTGAAGAGTATGCTCCATTATTTGCTGAAGGCGCAATGATGACGATAAAAGCAACCATCATTTGCGTTATTTTAGGCTCACTATGGGGATTAACCCTCGGTTTAGGCAGAACGGCCAAAGCTGAACAAGGGATTTGGAAACCTATTTTACACTATTTTGTACAGTGGCCGGTTCGCTTCTATGTCAGTGCCTTTCGTGGTACTCCACTATTTGTTCAAATAATGGTTGTTCACTTTGCCTTAGTGCCACTGTTTATTAACCCTCGTGATGGCTTATTTGTTACATCAGGGTTAATGTCTGTTGATACCGCTAAAATGCTCCGCTCCGATTACGGTGCTTTTCTATCTTGCGTCATTGCAATTACTTTAAACTCAGGAGCTTATGTCTCTGAAATATTCCGTGCGGGTATTCAATCCATTGATAAAGGGCAAATGGAAGCCTCTCGTGCGCTTGGTATGAGTTGGGCAAAAACAATGCGCAAGGTGATTCTTCCGCAAGCTTTTCGGCGCATTCTTCCCCCATTGGGAAATAATGCCATCGCAATTGTCAAGGACTCCTCCCTCGCTTCCGCAATCGGTTTGGCCGATCTCGCCTATGCTGCAAGAACAGTCTCCGGCGCTTACGCAACTTACTGGGAACCCTATTTAACAATATCTGTGATTTATTGGATGCTGACATTTATACTTGCTCAGTTGGTGCAATATATGGAAAGAAGGTTGGGCAGAAGTGATTTACGTTAATAATTTACAGAAAAAATTTGGTGATGCTCATGTACTTAGAGGCATTTCTTGTGAAGTTAAACCTCAAGAAGTGATTTGTGTCATTGGCCCTTCTGGTTCAGGAAAAAGTACCTTTTTACGTTGTTTGAATGCGCTAGAACGCCCTGATGGGGGCGAAATTCAAGTTAATGGTTTTAACGTTCATGACCCTAAAACTGATTTAAATAAAATGAGAGAAAATGTGGGAATGGTGTTTCAGCGTTTTAACCTATTCCCGCATATGACCGTGTTAGAAAACTTGATGATGGCGCCAACCTTAGTGAAAGGAATAAAAAAGGAATTGGCACTTAAACAAGCGGAACAACTTCTGATCAAGGTAGGACTGTTAGATAAAATTGATGCATGGCCAGCCAGTTTATCCGGTGGGCAGCAACAACGAGTCGCTATTGCTAGAGCGTTAGCCATGCAACCATCCATTTTGTTATTTGATGAGCCGACTTCTGCACTTGACCCCGAATTAGTTGGTGAGGTTCTTTCAGTGATGAAAACCCTTGCAAATGAAGGTATGACAATGGTTATCGTCACCCATGAAATGGGGTTTGCACGTGAAGTTGCCGACCGAGTCTTGTTTATTGACCAAGGTATAATTCAAGAAGAAGGCACGCCAGAACAACTCTTTACTGCACCTAAAAACCCACGGACTGCGGAGTTTCTAAGTAAAGTACTTTAATTTTATAGCCTGCTTAGTATGCTAAGCAGGTTTTTCTGATAGCCAGGTCTTTTTATTATCGATACGCTAAGAATATTCGCTCTTAATAAAGATTAATTTATGGATATCAAAAGCCTCTGCAAACAATACCGCTCAGGGAAAAAATTTTAATATGTTTTCTTCTGGGGCCACCAAACCAAACAAAATCAAATTACAAAAAGCTGCTTCAGCCAATGGTACCCTACCCCATTTATTGTTAATAACCACCGCTTTGCCAGTGCAGAACATTTCATGATGGCCGAAAAAGCACGCTTATTTGGTGATTTAGAAACATTGGATAAAATCATTCATGCACCAAATCCCGGAGCGGCTAAAGCATTTGGTCGTGAAGTTCGTGGGTTTAAGCAAGATGTTTGGGATGAAAACCGTTTTGCTATTGTTGTCAGCGCTAATATGGCAAAATTCTCTCAACATGAAGAATTAAAACAGTTTTTACTCTCCACAAACGAACGTGTTCTAATTGAAGCTAGCCCCGTCGATAAAATTTGGGGAATAGACCTTGCCGAAGATAGTGAAAATATTGAAAACCCATTAACATGGAAAGGGTTAAACCTTCTCGGTTTCGCATTAATGGATGTTAGAAGTCAGCTAGCCAATTAACTCTCTAATTTTTGCTTATTTTCTGATAAAATGAAAAACCCGTTGTTATTAAACAGCGGGCCCGTCATTATTTTATCAAAATATAGAATATACTACTGAGCTTTATTATAAAGGCATTCTGTATTCAATTACCCCAGGCTTTTCTGCCACCCAGTTATACAATTTTTGGCCTCGCAAATTGGTTTCTTGTGTATGCCAATATAGACGGCCACATTGTTTCTCTTGCGCTTGTGCGTGTACAAATTCAATTAATTGTTTTCCTACATGACGTCCTCTCATTTCTGGCGTCACATATAAATCTTCAAGGTAACAAAAATCATTTTCAGCCCATGTTGAGCGGTGAAATAAATAATTCACAAAACCAACAACTTTTCCATTTTCCAACGCAACAGCACAGTACATCTGCTCACTCTCATCAAAAAAGCGCTCCCATGCTTTTAAGGTAATTTCTTCACTTAAATCTACCTGATAAAATTTCTGATACTCTAACCAATACACTAACCACTCTGGGTAATGTTCCTGCGCAACAAATTCCACTGTAACTGGTAATGCTGTTTTACTCATAATAACCCTTCCATTTGTAGACATATTACATAATGGCGCTATAGTACCTAGCAATCTGGCTCTATATAAGAGACACTTTTGTTATTTATTTAGGATCCACTTTATGCGACGCCAACAGCATGCCCAGTTCCCATTACTATTACTTGAAAAAGGTTACATTAAAGAAAATGTTTATCACACAATACGTAATGCCATCTTAGATGGACGTATTGCTACTGGAATTAAACTTCCTTCCTCTAGAGCATTAGCAGAAATGATGGCGATCTCACGAAATTCGGTAATTGCTGGGTTTGAACGACTAATTGATGAAGGATACCTTTATTCCCAAAAAGGCTCAGGGACTTATGTTTCCCCCCATATTCCTGATGAATTAATTGGTGCCATAAGTAGCACTAAACAGGGTGACCAATCTGGATATCCTGCATTAAATCTGAATCCTAGAGTTTCCACTTTATCGAATTTATGGGAAAAATCGCATCCAAATACCAACAAACACCAAATGTTTAATATCGGTATTGGTTGTGTGGACCAATTCCCGCATGAATTATGGGGAAGATTATTAGGTCGAGTTTGGCGTAAGTCCAAACAAATTATTACTCATTTTAATCACCCTGATGGATATACACCACTAAAAGACTTATTGGTAGATTACGTCCGTTCGACTCGGGGAGTTCATTGTAAACAGCAGCAAATTATTATTGTTAATGGAACACAGCAAGCCATTAATTTAGCGGCAAAAGTCTTATTACAGCATGGGGATAATGTATGGTTAGATGACCCTGGCTATGACAGTGCGAGAGCAATTTTAACTGCTGCAGGCGCTGATATTGCCGCTATCCCATCCGACAAAGAAGGAATGGATATTATATATGGTGCTAAACACCATAAAACAGCAAAATTAATTTATACCACGCCATCTCACCAGTTCCCTCTAGGCACAACCCTCAGCTTACCACGGCGTTTAGCATTATTAGATTGGGCACAACAAAACAACGCATGGATTTTTGAGGATGACTACAATAGTGAATTTCGCTTTTTATCAAAGCCAATTCAAGCATTGCAAGGCTTAGATAATCATCAACGTGTTATTTATGCGGGGACATTTTCTAAAATGATGTACCCCGGCTTTCGTTTAGGTTTTTTAATAGTGCCAGAAATTCTGAGTGAGGCATTCACCATGATGAAATATTATAGTGATAGCCACTGTGGTTATTTAGAACAGGCCGCTTTAGCTCAGTTTATCCAAGAAGGCCACTATGCACGCCATGTCAGAAAAATACGGAAGATATGTTACGAGAGGCAAAATACTTTTATCAATGCCATCAATCACTATCTCCCTCACCTATTTAATGTACAGATGACAGATTCAGGCATTCATACTGTTTGTTGGGTGAAAGACGGTTATGATATTAACGTGATCCTTAACCAATGCCGTCTGTTGGGCTTTGGCGCACAACCGTTATCGCGCTACTGTATTCAAAGTACTCACCAAAATGCAATTCTATTTGGCTATGCTGCTCATTGTGAAAATGAGATAATTAACAATATAAAATTACTCAGTGAACAATTGAGTAATATATACCCTAGTTAAACAAAAATGATTTTCAGCGTTTATCCGATAGCGCGAATTCTTCTAATCTTTATAACTATACCTTAATAGCATTGTTTATATTGAGGTACTTTTATGACAAAAATAAATTATCCCCATGAGTACGAAGTTGGCGATGTTGTCTTTACCAGTATTGGGACTGAGCTATTTCGCCAAATAGCCTCGGCATCTTTATGTTGGAGTAATCATGTTGGCATGATTGTAGGTCACAATGGTGAAGATTATTTAATTGCAGAAAGTCGCGTTCCCCTTTCAACAACCACGACCTTATCGCGGTTTATTGCCCGTTCGTCTGACAATCGTTACAGTGTACGCCGATTTTCCCATACATTAACAAGTGAACAAAAATCCGCATTAGTCGCCGAAGTTCCTGCTCGTTTAAATAAGTTTTATCACACGGGATTTAATTATGAGTCTTCTAGGCAGTTTTGTTCAAAGTTTGTTTTCGATATTTATCAATCTGCGTTATCAGTTCAAATAGGGGAATTAGAAACCTTCAAGGAATTATTAACTAAAAACCCGAATACAAAATTAAATTTTTGGAAGTTATGGTTTATTGGGCAAATTCCATGGGAACGTAAAACTGTTACTC
Source organism: Providencia sp. PROV048 (assembly GCF_033688165.1). Classification (NCBI taxonomy): domain Bacteria; kingdom Pseudomonadati; phylum Pseudomonadota; class Gammaproteobacteria; order Enterobacterales; family Morganellaceae; genus Providencia; species Providencia sp. PROV048. The sequence continues at coordinate 2,269,589 of NZ_CP096360.1, forward strand.
CTGCAAGTTTATGGCATCACCCTAAATTATCATTAATTTATCGCAGCCATGATGACATTCATTAATTAGCGATATTGATATTTGACTAAGCCACTCAACGTATATAAGAGTGGCTTAACATGATGCCTTAATCTTTATCAATCAATAAGCATTGCATCGCCATTAAACAAATTTGCTGTAATAGCCAGTTATTATAGTAAAGCCTCTTCTATTAGAGACTTTACTTTGCCTACCTGTACTGGAATTGCGTGGGTTATCGCGATTATTTTTTCTTATTTAGCATCGATTTCAAGTCAGCAAACGGGTTATAAGTTGCTGCTTCAATATCATTTTGTGCATCTTCCCCTGCCACGACATTAGTGCCATACATTTCAGCTTCTGTGTACTTCGAATGCTCATGATCATGGCAAAATAAACACAATAGTTCCCAATTGCTGCCATCTTCAGGGTTATTGGTATGATCATGGTCGATATGATGCACAGTTAATTCACGTAAATTTGAATACACAAACTCACGAGTACAGCGTCCACAAACCCATGGGTAAATTTTAAGTGCTTTTTCACGATAGCCACTTTCTAATCGCGCATAGTTTTTAGGGATCAAAGCCATTGCCGATATTCCTATTAAAAATAGTAATTTTGAGATAATACGCCTAATATACCTCAATTCAGAGCAAAAAAAGAAACTCAAAACAACAAAAAACCCAGATATGATGACATCGCCAACTTTATAGGGCATGTCATCAACTCCGGGCTAATTTATTAGTTAGTTTTTACTTAGATTACTTATTCAACAATTCTGTACGGATAATCTCAGCCCCTGCACTTAATGCATTAAGTTTACCCGTTGCGACCCGTCGAGATAATGGTGCCATACCACAGTTTGTTGATGGATAAAGTTTATCAGCATCCACAAATTGCAACGCTTTACGTAACGTATTGGCGACTTCTTCTGGTGTTTCGATGATATTGCTAGCCACATCAATCGCCCCCACCATCACTTTTTTACCGCGAATAAGCTCAATTAAATCCATAGGAACATGGGAGTTATGGCATTCTAAGGAGATAATATCAATATTTGAGGTTTGCAGTTTTGGGAAAGCCTCTTCATATTGCCGCCACTCAGAACCCAGTGTCTTTTTCCAGTCAGTATTAGCTTTGATGCCGTATCCATAACAGATGTGAACTGCTGTCTCACATTTCAGCCCTTCAATGGCTCTTTCTAACGCAGCCACCCCCCAATCGTTTACTTCATCAAAAAACACATTAAAAGCCGGCTCATCAAACTGAATAATATCAACGCCCGCGGCTTCAAGCTCTTTTGCTTCTTGATTCAATATTTTAGCGAACTCCCATGCCAGTTTTTCACGACTTTTATAATGGTTATCATACAGTGTATCAATCATCGTCATCGGCCCAGGAAGCGCCCATTTAATCGGCTGTTTTGTTAGCTTACGTAAAAATTTAGCATCTTCCACAAAAACAGGTTTTTGGCGTTCAACCGCTCCAACTACCGTCGGCACGCTCGCATCATAACGATCACGAATTTTAACCACTTCACGCTTTGCAAAATCAACACCACTGAGGTGTTCAATAAATGTCGTCACAAAATGCTGGCGTGTTTGCTCGCCATCGCTAACAATATCAATCCCAGCACGTAGTTGATCTTCAAGGGATAAGCGCAATGCGTCTTGTTTTCCCTCGATGAGTTCTTCATTTTGCAACTTCCAAGGAGACCAAAGCGTCTCAGGTTCAGCAAGCCAAGAAGGTTTTGGTAAGCTGCCCGCGGTAGATGTTGGTAATAATATTTTCATAATAATTGACCTTAAATTTTTATAATTAATCAAAGCGCGTAGTTAGCAGACCATTGCTCTAGAATATGCTTATAGGGTTCAATAAAGTGTTCTTCCGTATATTTCCCTTGCTCAATAGCCAATCGGCTACGTTCTTCGCGGTCATAAACAATTTTTGTTAATGAATAATCTTGGTTCGTCAAACTCGGTTGATAGCATGGTCCCGCAACGGAGTTCGCATTGTAAATCTCTGGCCGATAAATCTTCTGGAATGTTTCCATCGTGCTAATTGTGCTAATTAATTCAATATTGCTGTAATCGCTCAGCAGATCTCCCGTAAAATAAAATGCCAGCGGTGCAACACTATTTTGAGGCATGAAATAACGAACCTGTAATCCCATCTTTTTAAAATATTGATCCGTTAATGAAGCCTCATTTTGCTGATATTCAATACCCAATATAGGATGTTGATTCCCAGTTCGGTGATAAATGTCTTTATTGGAGACGCTTAAACATATTACTGGCGCCTTACTAAAATGCGCTTTATATTCGCTAGAATTCACAAAATATTTAAAGATATTCCCATGCAAGTCACCAAAGTTTTCTGGAATACTAAAGCTTACTTGGTCCTTATTGTGGTCTAACAATAAAACACTAAAATCATAATCACGCACATAAGATGAAAAGTTATTTCCGACAATACCCTCAGTTCGTTCACCTGTTTTATGATCAATAATATTGGTTTTTAATATTTCAATCACAGGGAACCTATTACTATTTTCCTCAACACTCATCTCGACAGAAATAATTTCCAACTCGATTGAATAACGGTCGCTTTTAGGGTTATCCCAATAGGCTAATGTATTGAAACGGTTGTTCATCATGACAAGCGTGTTACGCAAATTTTCTTGGCGATTTTTCCCTCTGGCTAAATTAGCAAAGTTAGTTGTAATACGTGTATTTTCAGAAGGATTATAATTTTCATCAAAAAGACTACTTTTAATCGTAAATGTAAAATTTTTGTTCATCGTCTCGTCACACCCTAAATTCCAAGATGGAAACTCAATTGACTTCTTGATTTTTTTAGAAGTTTTAGTTGTCCATTCATCAATCTTTATGTTGTAAATACGTTAATTCGTTTGCGTTATTTAATTTATGCCAGAGCTGTTGATTGAGTGAAAGCGACTTAATTTCATTTCGAACATGAACGATTTTCATGATCATCTATTTCACTTATTTTAATTATGTGACAAAGAACCAAGAAATATTGTTTTTCATTATAATTCATAATGTTAAGTGTATTATATGGACAATTTCCTAGAGGGGATGAATATTCGACACGAAGACTTAAACATTGGTCAGTGAAATAAATTTATTTAGTACATATAGAAAACACTTAGGCCATACAGTCTAAGTTACTAACTAAAATTAACTACAATAATAAAAGGTGGCACAGTATTATGCACAAAAAAAAGGCACTCGCCCCCGAGTGCCTTTTGACTACAACTCACTGAATATAAAGTAAATTACACCTATTCAGCGGTTCTGGTACTTGTGCGGATTAGGTAATCAAATGCGCTAAGTGCGGCTTTTGCCCCTTCTCCAGCTGAAATAATAATTTGCTTATAAGGGACTGTAGTACAGTCACCGGCAGCAAAAATACCTTTAATACTGGTTTCGTTACGTGCATCGATCTCGATTTCGCCCATACGGTTTCTAGCAACTGTGTCGCCTAGCCAATTAGTATTAGGCAATAAACCTATTTGCACGAATGCTCCCGCCACTTCTAATAAATGTACGCTATCATCAGTACGGTCTTTATATTCGAGACCCGTCATTTTACTGCCATCACCTTTTACTTCTAAGGTTTGTGCATTGACGATAATATCGACATTTTTCAGGCTACGTGCTTTTTGCTGTAATACAGAATCTGCTTTCAGTTCCGGAGCAAACTCCAGTACGGTCACATGCTCAACGACACCGGCTAAGTCAATAGCCGCTTCAATACCTGAGTTACCGCCACCAATAACGGCAACACGTTTACCTTTAAATAACGGACCATCACAGTGTGGGCAGAATGTTACACCCTTAGTACGGTATTCTTGTTCCCCCGGAACACCCATATTTCTCCAGCGAGCACCTGTTGAAATAATAATACTGCGTGATTTTAAGATCCCACCCGATGCAGTTTCGATTTGGTGTAATCCACCTTCTTCTGCCGCAGGGATCAGTTTTGCAACTGATTGGCCATCAATGACATCAACATCATAGCTGTCCACGTGGTTCTTCAATGCACCTGCAAAAATAGCGCCTTCCGTTTTGATAACTGAAATATAGTTTTCAATATCAACCGTATCCATAACTTGGCCACCAAAACGCTCGCCAATTACGCCAGTACGGATCCCTTTACGTGCGGTATAGATTGCCGCTGAAGCCCCTGCTGGGCCACTACCAATAACAAGGACTTCAAAAGGCTCACGCTCTGTGAGTGATTTCGCTGCACGCGCATCTGCGTTGGTATCAACTTTGCTAACAATTTCACTTAACGTCATACGCCCTTGGCCAAACTCGTTTCCATTCAGGAAAACCGCAGGAACGCCCATCACATTACGTTCATCAATCTCATTTTGGAAAAGTGCACCATCAATAGCCGTATGGCTAATATTTGGATTTAAAACTGCCATTAAGTTCAACGCCTGAACAACATCTGGGCAGTTATGGCAAGATAAAGAGTAATAAGTCTCAAAGTGGAATTCGCCTTCAAGGCCTTTAACCTGCTCTAATAACTCTTGCGCTTCTTGAGATGGATGACCACCGATTTGCAATAATGCCAGCACAAGAGAGGTAAATTCATGCCCCAAAGGTGAGCCTGCAAAACGCAAACCACTATCTGTACCTGGGTTAGTAATTAAAAAAGACGGTGTTCTTAGTGCGCTATTGCGCTCTTCACGTACAGTGACTTTATCTGACAGAGATGCAATTTGTTCTAACAGCTGCTTGATTTCATTTGATTTTTCGCTGTCATCTATATTAGCAACTAATTCAACGGGTTTAGTTAAACGTTCTAAGTAGGCTTTCAACTGTGCCTGTAAATTATTGTCGAGCATGTAATCCCCTTTAATTTTTATCATAAAATCGGGTACATATACCCGTCGTGATCCAAGTTGCAGGCCTAAACACCTGCAACCTGAATTATTCAGTATTAATCAATTGAGTTAGATTAATTAGATTTTGCCGACTAAGTCCAAAGATGGAGACAGTGTTGCATCACCTTCTTTCCATTTAGCTGGGCAAACTTCACCTGGGTGGCTTGCAACATATTGTGCTGCTTTAACTTTACGTAACAGGTCAGCTGCATCACGACCGATACCTTCAGCAGTAATTTCGATTGCCTGAATGATACCTTGTGGGTCAACAACGAAAGTGCCGCGGTCTGCTAAGCCTTCGTTTTCACGCATATTTTCAAAGTTACGTGTTAATGCGCCAGTTGGGTCACCGATCATGGCATATTTGATTTTACCGATAGTTTCTGAACTTGCATGCCATGCTTTATGGGTAAAATGTGTGTCAGTAGAAACAGAGAAAATTTCAACACCTAATTTTTGGAATTCTTCATAATGGTCAGCAATATCACCCAGTTCAGTTGGGCAAACAAAGGTAAAGTCAGCTGGATAGAAGAAGAAAACGCTCCATTTACCTGCAACATCTTTTTCAGAAACTTCGATGAACTGGCCATCTTTAAATGCTTGGTTAGTAAATGGTTTGATTTGAGTATTAATTAATGACATATGATGTTCTCCTGTTTGGTTGCCTATTAAGTTACTGTTTTACAGCAGCTTTATCCAATCATTACCCACTATCGATTTGATAGGCGAAACCTAATCATGTGCCAATAATTAATAGGTGAAGCATTGGAACGCTTACTGAAAAATTCAGCAAGCGTTTTATGCATTAATGGATGTTTTATGTACAGTAGGTTATGCCATGGTGGCAATCGTTTTGCGAAAACGAATGAGTGCGAGAGAAAAGAATACAGCACCAATAACAACAAGAACCGCAAATTGAGGCCAAACAATTTGGAAGCCAGCTCCGCGATATAAAATCGCTTGAGCAAGGCTAACAAAGTGCGTTGTCGGCATGGTTAACATAATGTCTTGAACAAGCTGAGGCATACTTTCTCGTGCTGTCATTCCGCCAGAAAGCATATTTAATGGCAATAACACTAAGATCATCAACAAACCAAACTGAGGCATGGAGCGTGCAATCGTCCCCATAAAAATACCAATCGACGTTGTCGCAAATAAACTCAAAGCCACCCCACACATAAACAATAAGATAGAGCCTTCGATTGGTACTTGTAGCAATGTTTTTACGACCAAAATTAAGGAAACACCAGACGCAATCAATACTACCAGCCCCATTGACCATATTTTCGACATCATAATTTCAAATGGCGTTAGTGGCATGACCATCAAATGTTCGACTGTACCGTGTTCCCGTTCGCGGATTAGTGCAGCCCCCGTTAAAACAATCGATAACATCGTAATATTATTAATGATTGCCATAACAGAACCAAACCAGGACTGTGTCAAGTTAGGGTTAAAGCGCATCCTCACTTCCAAATCAACAGGTAAACTTGCATTACTACGGTATTTTGCTAAAAATTCATTCACTTCCCCTAAGGTAATATTTTGAATATAACTATTTCCTAAGAAGGCTTGGCTCATCCTTGTTGCATCAATATTTACCTGAATTTCAGGATGCCGTCCTGCAAGCACATCACGTTGAAAATTAGGCGGAATATCTAGCGCAAAAGTATATGAACCACGATTTAACAAACCATCAATTTGATCTGGCGTGATATCCGCGGGTGGTAAGAAATAAGGCGCATAAAAGCTATTGATTATCCGATTTGATAACTGTGACTTATCTTGGTCAGCAATCGCAATGGGCGCATTATGTAAAGAGCCAGGAGTTACCGTTGCGGACGAATAGATCGATACCGTAAAAGCAAAGACAATCAACGCTAGCATTGCTTTATCGCGGCCTAAACTGCGTAACTCTTTGACTCCTAGGTTAAAAATATTCTGAATTTTACGGATCATCGCTATGCCTCCTGCTTTTTCAGGAATAAAACACTGAGCCCAATAACCAATGGAACAGTGATCAGTAATGGGATAAACGATGACTGTAAATCGAATAAATTTAGTCCCTTAGAGAAGGTTCCTCGCGTGATAGTTAAAAAGTGTGATGTTGGATAGACCATCCCAACCCAGCGGCCAATACCTTCCAATGATGAAACAGGGTCAATCATTCCTGAAAATTGTGTTGCTGGTATCAGAGTGATGATAGAAGTACCAAAAATTGCTGCAATTTGGCTTTTCATAAAGCATGAAATTAATAACCCCATTCCTGTTGCAATACTGATATACAAAAATGCGGCCAAGGTTAACGTCAGAAAACTACCTTTAAATTCAACACCAAATATATAGACGGACAGTATGCAAAGTAATACAAAGTTAAACATGCCTAATAAAATATAAGGGACCTGCTTTCCAAGTAAAAACTCTAATTTGGTGATCGGAGTGACATAAAGATTGATAATCGAACCAAGCTCTTTTTCCCGAACAACACTCAACGCGCTAAGCATTGCGGGGATCATCATTAATAATAATGGAATAACTGCGGGAACAATCGCCGGTAAACTACGAACATCTGGGTTATAACGATATCGAGTCTCAATGTCGATAGCTGGCATACCAGCAACGCCAACGGGTTGGCGAGCAGCCATCGTACTTAGCCATGCTAAGTGCATCGCTTGCACATAACCACGCACAGTTTCAGCGCGGTTTGGCATCGCACCATCAATCCACACGCCAATTTTAACGTTACTCCCTCGAGCAACATCCCTTGCAAAGTTAGGTGGGATCTCAATCGCAACGGTAATCTTACCGCTACGCATACCAGCCTCTAAATCATCATAATCTTTGATTGGGGGCTGTTCGATAAAGTAACGTGAACCTGCTAAGTTCAGCGTATATCCTTGACTTAACCCCGTTTGGTCGCGATCTAGTACGGAAAAACGTAAATTTTCGACATCCATGCTAATACCGTAACCCATGATAAACATAAGAATTACCGTTCCTAATAATGCCAGTGTTGAACGTACAGGGTCACGACGTAACTCCATGCCTTCCCGTATGGAATAGCTAAATAACCGACGCAAACTAAAACGTTTTTTCAATGCTTCAGTCGCTTGTTCTTTTAGTTCAGGGTCAACGTGGAACTCTGGCGCGGTCTCTTGTCCTTGTCCTGCATCCCCCACAGCATCCTGTAAATAGGCGATAAAGGTTTCTTCAAGCGTGCCAAGCCCTCTTTTCTTGGTCAAGTTAACAGGGGTATCACAATCTAAGACTTTACCTGCATGCATGAGTGAAATGCGGTCACAGCGCTCTGCTTCATTCATAAAGTGGGTAGAAATAAAAATAGTGACACCGTCACGTCTTGATAAGTCGACCATTAAATTCCAAAACATATCTCTGGCAACGGGGTCTACACCTGAAGTGGGTTCATCAAGGATTAACATTTCAGGTTCATGAATAACCGCGACAGCTAAAGATAGCCTTTGACGGATCCCCAAAGGCAAGTCGTCTGGCATGACGTCTCGCACATCATCAAGTTCAAAACGCTGGCACATTTCGTCAACTCGCTGAGGGATTTTATCCTCAGATATATGAAAAAGCTTGGCATGAAGCACAAGGTTCTGCTCAACACTCAATTCACTATATAGTGAAAATGCTTGTGACATATAGCCGACACGCTTACGTGTTTCGATATCTTTCGGATCTATTTCTTGACCAAATAGCCATGCTTGCCCTTCACTGGCTTGTAATAAACCCGTCAACATTTTCATAGTGGTTGATTTACCACAGCCATTAGACCCTAAGAAACCAAAAATCTCCCCTTTTGGGATCTTAAAATTCACATGGTCAACAGCGACGAAGTTACCAAAACGCATAGTTAGGTCTTGGGCTTCAATAGCAATAATATTGTCTTCTGTAGTATCACGTGGAGGGATCACGACTTTTTTGTGGCCACTGCGTTTTTCTTCAGGTAGTAATTCAATAAACGCAGCTTCAAGATCATCACATTGAGTTTGGGCTTTTAATTTAGATGCATGACCTGTAGCGAGCACCTTGCCATCATCCATTGCCACTAACCAATCAAAGCGTTCGGCCTCTTCCATATAAGCCGTTGCGACCAAAACGCTCATATTGGTTTGTCGCAAACGAATGCGGTCAATTAAATCCCAAAATTGCGCACGAGATAACGGGTCAACCCCTGTAGTAGGTTCATCCAAAATTAATAAATCGGGATCATGAATTAGCGCACAGCATAACCCAAGCTTTTGTTTCATCCCTCCTGATAACTTGCCTGCTGGACGGTCTTTAAATGGCGCAAGCCCTGTACTTTCAAGCAAATCCTGAATCCGATATTCACGCTCAGCTTTTGATTGGCCAAATAAGCGGCCAAAAAAGTCGACGTTTTCATAAACAGATAACGTATGGTAGAGGTTCTTCCCTAAACCTTGCGGCATGTAGGCGATGCGAGGGCAAACAGCTCTACGATGCTCAATATCACTCATATCACCATCAAGTACCGTTATTTGGCCTTGTTGAATCACTCTTGCCCCTGCAATCAGGGAGATCAGGCTTGATTTTCCTACACCATCAGGGCCAATCAACCCAACCATTTTTCTTGCTGGGATGGAAAGTACAATGTCATCCAACGCACAATTGTCACCATAATGTTGGCTGACATGTTGTATATCGATAATCACATCATCCATCAGTTTATTGGTCATTGTGGTAATCTCACCTCTAATTCAGCAGGCCAAGATTCATTAGGGTCTAAACGCACATAAGCTTTTCCGGGCAGCCCTGTTTTCACATATTCTAGATGTTGCTCTAATAATTCAGGCGAAATTCGTGCACGCACTCTGAACATTAATTTTAGGCGTTCATTTTGTGTTTCTACGGTTTTCGGTGTGAATTGAGCAACACTCGCCACGAAAGTGGTTTTGGCTGGGATCACGATATTTGGTGCAGCGTCAAGTATAATGTGAACATCACTGCCTAAGGCAACTTTTCCTGCATCTTCAGTCGGTAAGAAAAATGTCATATACACATCACTTAAATCGACCATGTTCAAGACTCGTCCGCCAGCGCCAAGTACCTCTCCAGGCTCAGCAACACGATATTGAATACGCCCGTTTCTTGGCGCTTTTAGAATACTGTCATCTAAGTCCGCAATAATACGGCGTTCCGTTGCTGTCGCTGCATCAACACGGTTTTTCGCTTGGACTATACCAGCGCTTGCAGAATCAATGGCTGATGTCGCGGCGGCAACTTGAGCTTTTGACGCTTCCAGTGCTGCACGAGAGCCTTGCATCTGTGCTGTATCATCATCGACTTGTTGCTGAGATACGGCGTTGGTTCTCACCAAAGCTCTAGAACGATTTAACCGTTTTTGCGCTGCGTCTAACTCCGCTTCACGTTGACGAACAACAGCCTGGGCTGCAACTTTTTCGCTTTTACGTTGCGCTAAAGCAGACTCGGCAGTGGTCACTGCACTGATGGCTTGGCGTAATTGTGCCTGTACTTCATGGAGTTGCTCTTGGAGTGCTCGCGTATCCATGCGAGCAAGTTCTTGCCCTTCTTTAACAAAATCCCCTTCTTTTACATTAATCGTTTCAATACGTCCTGCCGTCTTAGTGGCAATATCAATTTCTGTTGCTTCTATACGGCCGTTACTTTGAGCGAATCCAGCGGGTAGACCACCTGAATTAACATTCCAGTAATAGAAACCACCCGCAACAATAATTAATATTAAAATGATGTAAAAAGATACTTTTTGTTTATTTATTTTCATACCATCCCTTTCCATTAAATGAGAAAACAAGGAACAACAATTATTTTGATTATTAACCTGGTGATTATTAATAAAATGACATAACTGTCTCTATACGAAATAAATACCCTTAAAACTAAAAATATTATTTTTATTTAAAACTTGGCCAAGTAAGTGTTAGCACTACCATTAAATTGGCTATCTATTTAATTTAATGGCATTTTATCAACATTTGGTTTAAGTTTAGTTGCCTTATGTCACAAAAAAACAGAATAAACTCACAAAAATCAGGATAAGGCATTAATTGTACATATTTAATTCAAAATAAAAAAATAAAGCCAGTAACTTAATTTACTGGCTTTATTCAACGATGTTTGAATATGAATAAATATTAGCTTGCGAATGCAGCAATCACTTTTTCATCCATTCGGTAACGAACCCATTCATCTTGCGGTTCTGCGCCAATACTTTTATAAAAATCAATTGCTGGCTGGTTCCAATCTAAAACACTCCATTCCAGCCGTTGGCACTTTCGTTCTACGGCTAACACTGCAATATGCTTGAGTAACTTCTTTCCTGCACCCGCGCCACGAAAATCTGGGGAGACATACAAATCTTCTAAATAAATACCATTATTCCCTAACCATGTTGAATAACTCGTAAAAAATACGGCATACCCTGCTGGCTGACCATCCACATAACAGATTAAGGCTTCTGTGCTTGAATTCGCTCCAAATAAGGAATTTTCAATATCAGCTACCGTGGCTTTAACTTCGTGACGTGCTTTTTCATAATCTGCCAATTCAATGATCATATCTAATATCAAAGCAGCGTCATCACATGTTGCGGGTTTTATTTCTACGTTCATTTGGGGCTCTCTTGTTTTTTGAATCATGATTTTAAACGCTACATAGCAAGACCCCAATTCACAGCAATATTATTCATTTCTTCGCGCATGATATAAGTAACATTTATACCTGTATATGCTTTTTCCCATAATAATCAGAGAGCGCATTTTCGGACCTTGTTGGTTAAATAACATATTAGCTATAATTCTCTCATCGATTAACTAAATGAATATTAAGGAGGCTAATTTATGTTGTTGTGTGATCTTATTGAATATTCACACTTCTTTGGTAATCGCCAGAGCTCAGGCTTTCACAGTTTTATACTGCGATAACCCTGCCTGAGCGAAGCCACTAAAGAAAATCTTCCCTCAGCTTACTGGGTTGTCGTGACGACTATGCCCTGGCATTTTTATGCCTAAAATTTGAGTAAGCTATGAGCACTTTATTAACTGTAAAATCATTAAATTACGATACTTCAACCTCTACCTTATTAAGCGATATTTCTTTTACCATTCAACAAGGTGACCGCATTGGTTTAATTGGCCATAACGGGAGTGGAAAAAGTACATTATTGAAGCTAATAACCCAACAACTGTTTCCTAATAGTGGCAGTATTACCTATGCAAATCATTGTGTTACTGCTTATATTGAACAACATTTACCCGATAAAATCGCTTGTTTGACTCTGATTGATGCACTTGTTCAAAAACTCCCTGAACAAGATAAAGCCACTGAGCGCTGGCGGGCTGAAGTTTTATTATCAGAATTAGGTTTTACACCTGAACAATGGGAACAAAAAGCGAATGCAATCAGTGGAGGACAACATACACGTTTGCTGCTGGGGCGTGCTTTAATTGAACAACCCGATTTACTGTTACTCGATGAACCTAGTAATCATTTAGATTTGCCCACACTTATTTGGTTAGGTAATTTCTTACAGTCATGGAAAGGGAGTTTTGTGCTAATTTCCCATGACCAATCGTTATTAGATAAAGTCAGTAACTGTACTTGGATTTTACGAGATAAATCATTACATTTTTATCGGTTACCTTGCAGTGCAGCACGGCAAGCATTAAGTGAAAAAGACATCACTGATGCACGCCGTAATCAAGCAGAGCAAAAAGAAATTGACCGTATTGCATCAAGTGCCAAGCGTTTAGCGATTTGGGGGCATGTGTATGACAATGAAGCCTTATCACGCAAAGCTAAACAGATGGAAAAACATATTGACCGTCTTAAAGATGCCCAAACTGAGCTAACTGAAGGCTATCAATGGAAGCTTGCTTTAAATGGCAAAGCTATTCCTGCAGATAGAGTTTTAGAGTTGGAAAACACCGTTGTTTCAACACCGAATGGAAATCAGTTATTTAAAACGACATTTCATCAAGTGAAAAGTGGTGATCGTATCGCTATCATGGGAGCCAATGGCTGTGGTAAATCAACACTATTACGTCTACTTTGGCAACATTATCAACAAAATTTACGCTATAGCTCACAATTGAAGTTTCATCCAGCAATTCGTGCTGGTTATTATGACCAACAATTAGAGCAGTTAAATGATAATGATAGCCTATTAGATGCACTACGTCATTTTTCACCTTTAACCGATGAACAACGAAAAATGGCATTGATTGGAGCGGGGTTTGCCTATAATCGTCACCAACAGAAAGTGGCAACACTGAGCGGTGGTGAACGCGCTAGATTATTGTTTATTGGTTTAAGTTTAGCTCAGTATGAGTTGATTTTATTGGACGAACCTACCAATCACCTTGATCTAGAAGGCAAGGAAGCGCTTTGTGAGCAAATTAGCTTATTTTCTGGGGCATTATTGGTTGTAAGCCATGATAAATGGCTCATTGAAAATAGCTGCCAACGCTTCTGGTTTATCGATGATAATCGGCTAGAGGAATACCTTAATGCTGATGATATTTATCATAAAATCGAGCAGCAATCCCAGCAAGTGTTAACGTCTACGCTTGGGGAAAATGGCCCTTCTAAATCAACGATTGAAATTCTCAGTAAGGAAACTACTTATGAAGATGAGTTGTTAGAAACATTGCTGATATTGGAGCAAAAGCTACTTGCGGATCAAAAACGCAAATTAAGCCACCAAAAACCGCAATTACAGCAGCAGTGGATCAACGAAATAGCCCAAATACACGCTAAATTGGGCTTGTAACCGATACCCCTGGTTACGTTAAGTGATCAGGGGATTTTTTATGAAGTTATATATTGATATAGGATCATAGCTAAAGTTTACAAAATAATTATATGCACCCTAAAATTTACCTTATTGATGGAATAATAGAAGACTGAGTCGCGTTGTTCATCAATAAGAAAATAAATAAGGTTTATTCTTTATGTCTTTTAAGTGAATAAAGATTTTGTAAACTATCTAATTGGTTATTTTATTTTTTGTTTCTTTGCTCGCTTAAAATATGAAGTTGGCACATTAGGGCATACAACCTCTTTAAATTTAACGTCTTTATTCGTCTTCACAGACGGTTCATTTTCAGATGAAACCGGGGCGTTGCTCTGTGGTATTTTGCTTGTCTCTTTCATATATAAACGCTCTTTTGCTTGTATAATATCATTCGTTTTAGCCATTTGATTTTCCCTCTGCCACTAACACTGCATTGACTTGCTCAATACGTTCCACTGCTCGGTTAATGATCTCAACGACTCTTGTTGTCTCTTCTTTCGTCAACTGTTGTATCACGATTTGGTGTCTCAACAATGACTTAAATTTATCTACAGCGCATTCAATTTCATTAGCGAATTGATTACCTGCTTTTAATTCCTGAGCATATTTTAATTTTAGTTGAACTTCTGCCAATATTTCAGCTTTGAGTAATAAAAAACAGCGACCTTCTGGCGTTATGACATAACACTTACGCCCTTTTCCATTATCTTTACCCGCCGAAATAAACCCTAACTCCTCTAATAACGTCAAAGTTGGATATATCACACCTGGGCTTGGGCAATAAAAACCTGCCGTTTCTTCTGCAATTTTTTTTATTAACTCATAACCGTAATTAATTCCCCCTGTCAGTAAATGTAGGATATAAATCCTTAACTGTTTAGGGTTAAACATACGACTGACACTTTTACCGTTGCACAAACACGGCTCGAGTTGTTGTTCATTTGCCATTAAAATTCTCAGTGGTTATTTATATAAAAACCGATATATCTAATATGATAGTTACTTTTACAGAAAATGCCAGCTTTAGATATATCTATTTTTGTGCATAACGTGCTAATGATAATCATTCTTATATGGATTATACCGACTAAATGTCGACACAACAGTAAAAAATGTGCGGTAAATTGTCTAACTGAGTAAAGTTGGCAATAGATATGAAATTAACCTATTTTTGAAGTGATAAAGCCAGCCGTCGGTATGTTGGCTGGCTATAGAAGCGAAGTGCAATTACCCAATATTAGGTAATATGTTGAAAACAATCCCTAACTGAACACCAATGACTATAATTCCACAAATAAATACTAATGAAAGACCTAATCCACCGCCTAACACTTGATATTTCCGTTGGTTTAATGTTCTTGATTTAAATGCCATAGCACTAGGTAATAATAAAGCCAGTATTGAAAGTGCGATTGCGGCATACCCTAACGCCATCACAAACCCTTTAGGATAAAATAAAGCAAAAACTAGCGGTGGTCCAAAGGTGAGCAAACCTGTTTGTAGACGCCCTGAAGCATTATCTTGACGTTTAAATAAGTCTGCTAAAAAGTCAAATAACCCTAAAGCAACCCCAAGGAAAGATGTCGCTAGAGCCAAGCTCATGAACATTTGTGCAATTAACTCTGTTTTTCCTGATTGAGCCACATCCTTAATTGCATCTAATAGTCCATTAAGCCCTGCGTTTTCAGCCAAAATACCAACGAACGTGGTTGTACCAATACTCCCTAAGGTTGCGATTTGCCATAAAATATAAGCAATCAATGGGATAGCACTTCCGATGATAAAAATAACCCGCAATTTTTTGACATCCCCTCCCATGTATTTAACGATACTTGGGACGCTACCATGAAAACCAAATGAGGTAAAAAATACCGGTATCGCAGATAAAATGAGAATTTTTTCAGTTGGCGCAGCCAATAAATTTTGTTGCTCAACATGCGGTATCATTAATGCCAATATAATGACTAGGAAAACAATTTTTGCAGCAAATAAAATACGGTTGATAAAATCTACGGATGAAGTCCCGAAACATACAACGCCACCGCCAATGACGGTAAATACAACAATTCCCATCCAATCGGCCATTTCAATGGCAAAACTACTTTTTAAATTTGAAGTAATGATTTCCCCTGCACCACTGACATAAGCCGCTGTCAGTGCATACATAAGGAACATCATACTGAAACCCGTAATAAATTTGCCACTAGACCCTAAATACCGCTGCGCAACACTACCAATCCCCGTTTCGTGGGATTCATGTTGATAAACCTCGACCAAAAGCAATGCTGTGTAACACATCAATGCCCATAACACTAATAACATAGCCAAGCTAACTAAAAACCCATTACCCGCAGCCGCGATAGGCATAGCTAACATACCTGCGCCAATCGTAGTACCTGCAACAATAAATACACTACCAAGTGTGCGATTTTTCATATTGAGATCCTAACAATCAATTAAATATTAATTTTATAATTGGAATGATTTGACTTATTTTCTTCATTAATGAGTTGTTGCAGTTTATCTTCAAATATATTTTTTAACTCCGCCCAATAGGTTTCAAAATGTGCCCTATCACGCAAGCAATGCGTCATGATCGCTGCCCGTAGTACATAAATTGACCGCACTTTATGCCATTCGTTATCAGAGAACTGTGCATCTCGACATAAATTCAATGGATTATCACCATATTCGTCATAAGTTAGCGAAGTTGATGAGGTGAGAAAATCATTAGAATAACTCCGACCAGCTGCATAAGAGCATAATTCATATAGCCGCTTATTGAGCTGATTTTGCTTTTCTAAAGAGGTGTTTCCGATTTCACGAAACATAAAGTTAATCATGTGAAAATCAGGCGTAGGCATCGCTATAATTGAAAATTGACGCTCATCAATAATGAAAGGCTCACATTGATTAATTTTGTCAATCATCCAATTAGCGGTGATGATCCCTGCGGCAATCACTTTTCCATACCCTAAAACATTTAATGGGACTAAGCGGTGTGCAGCCCATACCGCTGCGGCGGTTGCGCCCGCTTTTGACCCTTCCATGATGGAAGAGCCAAGTAATACATTTTGCGTTTTTTCTGCTTTACGCTGTTTTTCTTGCACTTCTTCAAATACATAAGCGGCATGGTAAGAAACCAAATCTACAATCCGCTTATCTTTCATACAAATTGCCCCCGCCGCATACGGAATAAACCCCACTTTATGAGGGTCAACGGTAATAGAATCAGCTTGGCTTAATGCTTTAAAACTTTCATACACATCGCGTTTTGGCCACACCATATTTTCAGGGAAAATTCCTTCACTATGATACCGTTGGATTAAATTCTCATACTCCATAAATTGATTTTCTTCATCACGAAACATCGCACAAGCGTATCCCGCATAAGCAGCATCGATATGCACATAAAAAGAAACACCAAAACGTTGCTCACATTCACGTCGTAGCTCAATGACTTCTTTGACATTGTCAATTGCGCCAGTTTCTGTGGTTCCCATAACGGCAACGACTGCTAAAATAGGCTCTTCTTGCTCAATCAATGCAAATACGGTTTCACGCATTTTACACACATCCGTTCGATAACTTGCATCAACGGGTAGTTGCACAATATTCTGTTGGCCTAAACCAAGGATATCCATCGCTTTCATCCATGAATAATGTTTAGACTGGGGAACCAATAACTTACCAAGTTTTCCTTGCTCTACTCCAACTCCACGGCAGGTTAAATCACGAATTTCCTCAAAAATTTGCTGTTTCTTTAATTCGTCAATTAAGTCTAGAACTGTAGATACTGAAAGATTGAGCAACTCTTTTTCGGTTTTCCCCTTTAGCAAGTATTGGGATTTTGGGTGCTGCATAACCGCCAACGGTAGTGTTTTAATATTTCTAGCCACCCATAATCCTTCATAGTTAGCTACTGTCCCACCTGATGTAATATGCCCCCAAGCATGTTGTACGTCATAACCAAACATGGCACATAAATCTAATCCGGCCTCTATTTCTAAAACGGTTGTCGTCGGAGAAGATTCTTGTGCACAATTATTAGGGTTGTACATCATCGCCATAACATAAGCTAAATTAGAAATCATCAGCGTATCTGCATTCATATGGCCCATATAACGTGGAGAGAACCATGGAACTGATGTTGTTTTTAATTTTGAAGAGAGTTGATTAAGAATACCTTCTGTACGATATAACGTATCTCGGTATTCAGGGGCATAGCGGTCAACGGTAGAGATAAGATCAGGGTCTTCTGGATGATAGCTAGAGCGCCAATGCATGTGTTCACTCACTGAATATTCCATCATTTCTTTAAAAAAGACAGCATTTTCAGATTTAGGGCCTAAAAACAATGCATCTACATTCATCTTTGCATTTTTAAAATTATTCATCATTACTACACCTTCAAACTGCAATTAGCAGCCGCTAGTTGCATTTAAGTCACTTAACTTAATATCATTGGAAAGTGCATAACGGGCTGTGTTTATATAAAAAATATCAATATATTAATGATATACATTTAAAAATATCAATATATTAATGATATACATTTAAAAATATCATTTAAGGATTACTTATTGATAAACAAACCGTTAATGGCCAACTTGTTTATAGATATAATCTATTTTTATTAAATTATTAACAAACCAATTGGAATTTCATTCTAATTTGTGGACGAGCACAAAAAATCAAAATTTAGTTAACTGTAAAGAGATATTTACGCTAAAAAGACTTGATTATGTGAATTATTTGTTATAAATAGACTGGTTTTTACTATTATAAATATATCGTAATACAACAATAAAAACCAGATTAAAAAATTATAGTCAATTGTTTATTAGGATAATTTTACCAGTAAGGTCACCTGATTCCATATACTCATGAGCGTCTTTTACTTGGGCTAAAGGGTAGATCTTGTTAACAATAGGTTTAATTTCACCTTTTTGTAACATTCCCCAAACTTGTTCTTTGAGCTCTTGTGCGATCAAAACTTTTTCTTCAATAGTTCGAGAACGCATTGTTGATCCCGTATGAGTTAATCTTTTTACCATTAAAGGCATCATATTTAACTCTTTAGGGTTACCTTTCATCATACCAATTTGAATTATTCGTCCAAATTTAGCAGCAACTTGATAATTTTTCGCAACATAATCACCACCGATAATATCTACGACCATATCAACACCTCGAGAAGAGGTATAATTGAGTGTTGCTTCAACAAAATCATCGTTTCTGTAGTTAATAACACAATTTGCGCCTAACGATTTTGCAACTTGAACTTTGTCTTCTGAACCAACAGTAGTAATCACTGTTGCGCCAAAGGCTTTTGCTAACATAATCGCCACGCTACCAATTCCCGATGTTCCACCGTGAATAAGTACCGTTTCGTCTTTTTTAAGTTTGCCTATTTGAAAAACATTTGCCCAAACAGTGAAAAAGTTTTCAGGTATCGCTGCACCCTCGATAAAAGATAAATTCCCTAACGGTAAGGCTATGTTTTTATGCACTAAACAATATTCTGCATAACCTCCCCCGGCAACCAGTCCACAAACTTTGTCTCCGAGCTGCCATTCCTCTACATCATCCGCCTTGGCAACTATAGTTCCTGCAATTTCAAGCCCCATAATCGGAGAAGCATCTGCCGGTGGAGGATAAGACCCCTTACGCTGAAAAATATCAGGGCGATTAACCCCCGCAGCTTCCACCTTAACGAGCAAATACCCTGCAGAAATTCTAGGTAACGGTATATCAATTAATCGCAGCTTTTCTGGTCCACCAGGTTCTATAATGTCTACAACTGTCATCGAGGTGGGTAAAGACTGTTGGATAAGTGCCATTATATTCTCCTTTTTGAGGTTAATTTGAAAAATTGATATTCCTAAATTTATTTTTGTGTTAAATTAATGCTAATTAGTTTAATATTTCGTGCTTAATTACGACAGTTTAGAGTAGTAACTACTATGATGATGTAAGTCATCTTTTTATCGTTTAGAGGCTAAAATTTAATCTATATCAAATTATATACTTAGTAATCTTCTTTAATTTAGCATGAATATCTAAATTCACTAATTTCTCACATGCCTTCTGATTGGCTTTTTTGTTTATTAAGTCGATTCTGTCATACATTACTACTTACTAGTTGCATTATCTTATGTTAAAATTGACTCATATCAATAATTTTAACTTGATTGAGCCTTAAATATGATCCCAGAAAAAAGAGTTGTTCGTCGCATCCAGTCTGGTGGTTGTGCTATTCATTGCCAGGACTGCAGTATTAGCCAACTTTGCATTCCTTTTACGCTGAATGAACATGAACTGGATCAACTTGATAATATTATCGAACGCAAGAAACCAATTCAAAAAGGCCAAGCTTTATTTAAAGCAGGCGATGAATTGCGTTCATTATATGCTATCCGCTCAGGTACAATAAAAAGCTATACAATAACCGAAGAAGGCGATGAGCAAATTACTGGTTTTCACTTAGCAGGAGACCTTGTTGGCTTTGATGCTATCATTCATACACAGCACCCAAGTTTTGCACAAGCACTTGAAACTTCAATGGTTTGTGAAATACCTTTTGAAACCTTAGACGACTTATCAGGCAAAATGCCTAATTTACGTCAGCAAATTATGCGTTTAATGAGCGGTGAAATTAAAGGTGATCAAGAAATGATCCTTTTATTATCTAAGAAAAATGCGGAAGAGCGTTTAGCTGCATTTATTCTTAACCTCTCTCACCGCTTTGCGGAACGTGGTTTTTCACCAAGAGAATTTAGATTAACCATGACTCGTGGAGATATCGGTAATTATCTTGGCTTAACAGTTGAAACCATTAGTCGCCTTTTAGGACGTTTCCAGAAAAGTGGCATGCTAAGTGTTAAAGGTAAGTACATCACTATCGAGGATATGGCTAAACTGACTGATATCGCTGGTAAAGTTTCAGCAATTACATGCTAATATCCCTAAACGGATCACGTTATCAGTGATCCGTTTTCATTTTTTTCTCCAGATTTCTTGCCTATTTAATCTCAATATCATAGTTTATCTATATGGAAATATCCGTGTATCGAGAGGATTTCAATATGGCAAACTATAAAAACCTGCTAGTTGCAATTGACCCAAATCAGGATGATCAACCTGCATTAAGACGTGCTGTCTACATCGTGCAGCGTAATGGTGGACGGATAAAAGCGTTTTTGCCTATCTACGACCTTTCCTATGACATGACAACATTACTGTCCCCTGAAGAGCGTAATGCCATGCGTAAAGGTGTAATAAGCCAAAAAGCAGCGTGGATCAAACAACAAGCTCATTTCTATCTTGAAGCAGGCATTGATATTGAAATTAAAGTTATTTGGCACAACAAGCCATATGAGGCCATTATTCAGGAGGTTATCAGTGGTGAACATGACTTATTACTGAAAATGGCACATCAAACCGATAATTTCGAGTCAATTATTTTTACCCCGTTAGACTGGCACTTACTCCGAAAATGTCCTGCTCCCGTCTGGATGGTGAAAGATAAAGTATGGCCAGACCACGGTTCAGTGGTTGTTGCCGTTAATTTATCAAATGAGGAATCTTATCACGATGACCTCAATATCAAATTGGTCGAAAAAACAAAAGACTTAGCAACACGCATTATTAAAGAACAGGAAATTCATTTAGTAAGCGCATATCCTGTTGCCCCAATGAATATTGCCATAGAGTTGCCCGATTTCGACCCGAGCTTATATAACAACGCACTACGTGGCCAACATTTAATTGCGATGAAAGAGCTACGGCAAAAATTTGGGATTGATGAAAAGTACACCCATGTCCGTGAAGGTCTACCTGAGAAAATTATTCCTGACATGTGTGAAGAATTACATGCGGGGGTTGTGGTGCTGGGTATTTTAGGCCGTACAGGCATTTCAGCGGCTTTTTTGGGGAATACCGCGGAGCATGTCATCGATAAGCTAAAATGTGATTTATTAGCGATTAAACCTGACGGTTTTGTTTGTCCTATCAACCCTGCTGATGATGATTAACTAATCATCTAAAACTTATTAATCCCCAATAATATTTATGTTATTGGGGATTAATTTAATCATGGCTAAGTTATTGCTGAACTGAACTTTGACTAAGTATCGGCCAAGCTTGCATCGCATTAAAAATGACTTGATTAAGTCTTTCAAGATCAATTCCATCACAAGCTTGTATGGTAAAACCATCAATTACCGTTATATAAAAATCAACGATAGCTTCAATCGGCGCATCTGGAGCAACATCACCATCATCAATGCCTTTACGCATACGTGCCAGTAGAATTTCCTGATAACTTTTCCGTTTTTCTTGGACGTTTAATTGCACATCTTCGATTTGCTTTGACCCATTCATTGTCGCTGTAATCAGCATACAACCCGCGGGCTTGTTTGGCTGAATTAGCCTTTTAGCGCTTTCATACATCAGTAATTCAATTGCAATTTTCGCTGTTTTAGCTTGCTTTACAATAGACAAAATAGGACAAGCTTCATTCATCAAATAATAATCAATACATTGATTAAACAACGATGCTTTATCACCAAAAGCACAGTAAAGGCTAGGCGCTGTGATACCTAGCTCTTGAGTTAAATCGCTAATTGAGGTTGCAACATAGCCATTTCGCCAAAACAATAGCATGGCTTTAGCTAGTGCAGCTTGTTGGTCAAAGCCTTTAGGCCGCCCGCGTTTTATTTGATTCATATTCTCACTTTACTCGCAGTCAATTCACTATACCACAACTATTTTATAGTGATCATTATAAAAATAATTGACAACGTCTAAATTCACATAAACAATAGCGCCATGATTTTATAGCGGTCACTATAAAATCATTCTTTTTTGTAAACTACTTAATTTTCATGGAAAGCGCATGACAACAACTCATATTTCTTCGCACAATGGTAACTGGCTTTCACTATTATCTGCAACTTTTGCTTGCTTCATTATTGTTACTGGTGAGTTTTTAGCCATTAGTGTGCTAAATAACATCGCTTATGATTTTCAAATATCAACAGGTACCGCAGGGCTTACAGTCACTGTCACATCTATCGCAGGTATGGCATCCTCCCTATTCGTCCCCATTTATGCCAAAAATATCGATAGACGCCAAGTCTTACTTTTCTTAGTTGCTCTCATGATATTAGCTAATGCAATTACGGCTTTCGCGTCTAATTTTAGCTTAGTTTTATTAGGTCGATTCGCATTAGGAATTGCACTAGGGGGTTTTTGGGGAGTTGCAGCAGGCTTAGTGATACGTCTAGCACCTAAAAATATGTCAATTACCACATCCGTAACAATATTCTTTTCAGCTGTCACATTAGTCACCGTGCTCGGAGTACCTCTAGGCGCTTGGTTATCCGATAACTATGGTTGGAGAATGCCTTATATTGCGCTGGTTATTGCAGGTGCTGTCGCGTTTTTAATGCAGTATTTCTCTTTACCATCATTAAAACCTTCTTCGTCTATGCAATGGAAGGAATTGTTATTGATGCCTTCGCACCCTATTGCGCGTAAAGGGTTAATTATATTCACACTGATTTTTTTAGCACATTTCTCTGCGTATAATTATTTTACGGTGTTCTTTAAACAAACTGCAGGTTTTATCGAAGGACAAATTTCAGCATTATTGCTCTTTTTTGGAGTGGCCAGCGTAGTTGGCAATATACTGGCGGGTTATGTTGGAAAATATAATGTTCGTTATAATTTCGCGATTAGTGCACTTTTATTAGCCTTAGCTTTTCTCGCATTATCTGTTTTAGATTTTAATTGGGCGACCAGTATCATATTTGTTTTTTCATGGGGGATCGCTGCGGGTATGGTTCCTGCAACAATCAATATGTGGATGCACGTTCATGTTCCGGAATTAACCGAGAAAGGTTCCGCCCTTATTACCTTTATGTTTTTAATTCTAATTACTATTGGCAGTCTAGTAGGAGGATACGTCATGGACCATTTCAATGGCGGAGTTCTCATGATGAGCATGCTGACTATATCTACATTTGCGTTTTTATTAGTGTTTACTTTTGCTCGAGGGTTAACCAATTGTGCTCGATTTTGCCTCAAATGATGCGTTTATAAGACTGCATCACATACACTGATTTAGCTTTCAAATATCAAGAAGGGGTGACTGGAATTAACCAATCACCCCTTCTTATTTACTTTACTAATTATTTTGAAATGAATTAGTGACTCATTAAATTACAATGCACGTAAGATTGCATCAACGCTATCTTTCGCATCACCAAACAACATCTGTGTATTTTCTTTGAAGAATAATGGGTTTTGTACCCCAGCATAGCCAGTATTCATCGAACGTTTAAATACAATAACATTGCTTGCTTTCCAAACTTCAAGAACTGGCATACCTGCAATTGGGCTGTTTGGATCTTCTTGAGCCGCTGGGTTAACCGTATCGTTAGCACCAATAACAAGAACGGTATCGGTATCAGAGAAATCATCATTAATTTCATCCATTTCCAATACGATATCATAAGGTACTTTAGCTTCGGCTAATAATACGTTCATATGGCCAGGTAAACGCCCAGCTACAGGGTGAATACCAAAACGCACATTAATACCACGTTCACGTAATTTAGTGGTGATATCCGCAACAGGGTATTGTGCTTGTGCTACCGCCATACCATAACCCGGAGTGATAATTACTGATGTTGAGTTTTTCAACATTTCAGCGACTTCCTCTGCGGTGCTTTCGCGATACTCACCCATTTCTTCTTCTGTGCCTGTTGAAGAGCCATCTGTACCGAAGCCTCCTGCAATAACACTGATAAACGAACGGTTCATCGCCTTACACATAATATAGGACAGAATCGCACCTGAAGAACCGACCAATGCCCCTGTGACAATCAGCAAGTCATTACTTAACATAAAACCTGCCGCTGCTGCAGCCCAACCTGAATACGAATTCAGCATTGAAACCACCACTGGCATGTCCGCGCCACCAATTGAAGCGACTAAATGCCAGCCAAAAGCTAAAGCTATGGCGGTCATAATTAGCATCAAGAAAACTTGCAAGCCGACACTTTCTGTTTTAACAAAAATCACTAACAGAATAAATGAAACCACTAACGCCGCTAAATTCAGTTTATGGCGATTAGGTAACATCATCGGTTTTGATGACATTTTCCCTGATAATTTACCATAAGCGACTACTGAACCAGTGAAGGTAACTGCACCAATGAAGATCCCTAAGAAAACTTCAGTTAAGTGAATGTTTTCCATCACAACATCAGCATGCCCTTCACTGGCGATAAAGCTGTTAAAACCAACCAGCACTGCAGCTAAACCGACGAAACTATGTAAAATAGCCACCAGCTCAGGCATTTCTGTCATTTCAACTTTTTTCGCTAAGCGAATACCAATGACAGCACCAATGACCATCGCAACGATCATCCAGCCCACATTAGCACTGTGAGGACCTAAAATAGTGGCTATCAAGGCGATAGCCATCCCGATAATGCCATAAGTATTCCCACGTTGGGAACTTTCATGACGGGATAGCCCCGCAAGGCTGAAAATAAATAGGATAGCAGCAACTATGTAAGCTGCTGTCACAATTCCACTCGACAACATAAGTTACCCCTTACCCTTTACGAAACATTTTTAACATGCGTTGAGTTACAGTGAACCCACCGAAAATATTGATACTCGCGATCAATATGGCGATAAAGGATAAGAAGCTTACCCAGCCACCGCTGCCAATCTGGAGCAAGGCGCCCACGACGATGATCCCTGAAATAGCGTTAGTGACTGACATTAACGGTGTATGCAATGCATGAGTCACATTCCACACCACGTAATAACCAACCACACAAGCTAATGCAAATACCGTAAAGTGCGATAAAAACTCTTTTGGTGCTGAATTAGCAAACCAACCAAACAAGATGATAGCTAATGCCATCAAGCCATATTTTACCGTCGGTGACATCTTTTTCTCAGGCGCTTTAACTTTTTCCACCGCTTTTGGTTTCGCCTGCGGCTGAGCAGATACCTGAATTGGGGGCGCTGGCCAAGTGATTTCACCTTGTTTAATCACAGTGACCCCACGAATTACCAGATCTTCAAAATCAATGTCTATTTCACCATTTTTCTCTTTGCACAATAACTTCATCAAGTTAACGAGGTTTGTTCCATATAACTGTGATGACTGTGTTGGTAAACGGCTTGGTAAGTCGGTATAACCAATGATTTTTACACCATTATCAGTCACAACCAGCTTGTCAGCTTGGGTTAACTCACAGTTCCCTCCGGTTTGCGCCGCTAAGTCTACAATCACACTCCCCGGCTTCATTGATTCAACCATTTCCTTGGTAATCAATTTAGGTGCAGGCTTACCTGGAATCAGTGCCGTAGTTACAATGATATCGACTTCTTTCGCTTGTGCAGCGAACAGTTCCATCTCAGCTTTAATAAATGCTTCTGACATTACTTTGGCGTAGCCATCGCCACTACCAGCCTCTTCTTTGAAATCTAATTCAAGGAATTCAGCACCCATACTCTGAACTTGCTCTTTCACCTCAGGACGAGTGTCAAAGGCACGCACAATGGCACCTAAACTACCAGCAGCGCCAATCGCAGCAAGGCCTGCAACCCCTGCCCCGATGATCATGACTTTCGCTGGAGGAACTTTACCTGCGGCCGTAATTTGCCCCGTAAAGAAACGGCCAAATTCGTGAGCAGCTTCAACAATTGCACGGTAGCCAGCAATATTCGCCATTGAGCTAAGCGCATCAAGTGATTGAGCACGTGAAATGCGTGGTACCGCATCCATCGCCATCACGTTAACTTTCCTAGCTTTTAAAGCTTCCATTAGCTCAGCATTTTGTGCCGGCCAAATGAAACTCACCAGTGTTGCCCCTCCTTTTAACAGAGGAATTTCATCATCCAGTGGCGCGTTGACTTTAAAAACGATATCCGCAGCAAATGCAGTATCACGATCAACGATTTCTGCCCCCGCTTGTTCGTATGCTACATCATCAAAACTGGCTAAATGACCCGCATTTTGTTCTACACAGACAGAAAAACCTAACTTAAGAAGTTGAGTTACTGTAGATGGTGTAGCCGCAACACGCGCTTCATTGGCAAGTCGTTCTCTTGGTATACCAATACGCATAATGTTCCCTTTTTAATGCCTAACGTAATGTTGTTAATAGAGTGTTTGCTAAAATAATGACTGTCATCACAGAGAAAAGTCTTATTTTGTGCTTAAACAGATTTTTAATGTTCTAATAACCTACTGAAAATAAGCTTCTTGATCCATAATTGATCACGATTCTTAGACAGTAAATGGAATTCGCAGTGAAAATCTTAGTTTTAGGTCAATAAAATACTGGATACTTTAAAAAATCTGGTAAATTTAACTAGTCAATAATTATTTATTTCTCATAAAAATAAAATCATGAGACAACAGGTTCCGTTACGTGTAATAATCACGTACATGTGATACAACTAAGATTCAGCATGTTTATAATAAATTGCGCAAGGCGGAAGGATTTTGTATGAAGCTGAAAACTACGGTCATCGCAGCCGCGGTGTTATCATTAACTAGTATAACTGCTACTCAGGCGGCTGTTGAATTGACGCCAAAACAGGCTACTGAATTAAAACCTTATGAGCGTATAACAGTCACCGGGCGCTTTAATGCTATTTATGAAGCATCCGATGCAGTCTCCCGTAGGGCTGATAAAATGGGGGCATATGCCTTTTACATTCAAAGCCTTGATGATGTAGGTGATAGCGGCAACATGCGTGTTGTTGCTGATGTCTACGCAAAAGATGCACCACAAGTTGATACACCAAAACGTCGTGTATTCGGTGGTGTTGAGGAAATGTCAAAAACTGACGCAACAGAATATGAGCCTTTTGATACTGTTACTGTAAGCGGTTTTTACCCTTCTCAACCAGACCTATATGAGGCTATTGCAAAAAAAGCACTTGAGAAAAATGCTGCCTCGTTCTATGTGGTTCGTAATATCGCAATGAATGATGGTGGAAATACATTAGCAACTGCTTATATCTATAAAAAAGATGCACCGAAACGACAAGTTCTTAATGAAGAGGCAGTAGTTCCTGCCGATTCTGACGCTGGTCGTGCTCTGTTAGCAGAAGGCGGTGAAGCGGCTAAAAAAGTTCGCATTCCTGGCGTTGCATCTTCTGAAGAACCAACAACCGCAGTCGGACGCTTCTTTGAAACCTCTAGCAGTCAACCGGGTCGTACTAGTGTGACTCTGCCAAGTGGTTATGTTATCGAAGAGGTCAACAAAACAGCAGCTGCACAAATGGTTCCATTTGACTCTATTACATTCTCTGGATATTACACCAATACGCCTGAAGTACGTTACCAAATAGCAAAACGTGCGGAAGCGAAAGGGGCTAAATATTTTCATATTACAAGAGAATGGCAATCTAATGGTGGCAGTGTCACTATCAGTGCAGACTTGTTTAAATAGTCCTAATTTATGTGATATTAAAACCAGCCTACTCGGCTGGTTTTTTTGTTTTTATACTTTCTCTTTACGTTATTTATTTTCTTTGGCTCTATTCACTTCCATTCTTTTAAAAAAGTGCATAAAACATCTTTAAAAATGCATACATTGCCATTGCATATCTGTCATTTCGTTCGTAGAATCCACACCTATGAAAACATGTAGTCATTCTATCTGCTTTTTTAATGGCTACTAGTTAAACTCATTATTGTAATGGCACTTTAACGTCATTTTAACTTTTGATTTCTGAACGTTCAGGATTTACTTTGAAAAATACTTTGAGTCTTACCGCACTAACTGCGCTAGTTCTTAGCTCAATGGTTGGCGCCGGTGTTTTTAGTCTCCCTCAAAATATGGCGGAAGTTGCCAGCCCACTCGCATTAATAATTGGTTGGTCAATTACAGGTGTGGGTATCCTCTTTTTAGCATTTGCCCTATTGTTACTTTCCCGCATACGTCCTGACCTTGACGGTGGAATATTTACTTACGCAAAAGTCGGCTTCGGGGAATTAATTGGTTTTTGCTCGGCGTGGGGTTATTGGCTATGTGCGGTAGTTGCCAATGTGTCTTATCTTGTTATCGTATTCGCAGCAATCAGTTTTTTTACTGATACTCCTGACAACATTATTTTTGGTGATGGAAATACATGGCAAGCCCTAGTCGGAGAATCAATACTCCTTTGGTTTGTTCACTATTTAGTTCTTCGTGGAGTACAAACAGCCGCTGGAATTAATAAACTTGCTACAATGGCCAAACTGGTTCCTCTTGGCTTATTTATTGTATTGGCTTTTTTTGCGTTTAAACTTGATATTTTCAATGCAGATTTTAGTGGTATCGAATTTGGTGTTCCAGTTTGGGAACAAGTCAAAGATACCATGCTGATTACACTATGGGTATTTATTGGTATCGAAGGTGCCGTTGTCGTCTCTGCACGAGCGAAAAACCGCCGCGATGTTGGCTTAGCAACTATTTTCGCTGTGAGTTCTGCTTTAATTATCTATATTCTAGTAACCTTACTTTCTTTAGGTATTATGCCTAGAGCTGAACTTGCAGAAATAAAAAATCCATCCATGGCCCCACTCATGATAAGTTTAATTGGTTCAAGTGGTGATATTATTATTGCAGCGGGCCTAATTATTTCTGTTTGTGGGGCATATCTAAGTTGGACGATTATGGCCGCTGAAGTACCTTATATTGCAGCCCAATACCAATCATTTCCTAAAATATTTAATAAATTAAATAAGAATGATGCTCCATCATCTTCTTTATGGCTCACTAATGGTGCAGTACAGCTATCTTTGGTTCTTATTTGGCTTAGTGGGAGTAATTACAATACATTGCTTACCATTGCCTCTGAAATGATTTTAGTCCCCTATTTCCTTGTTGGTGCATTTTTAGTAAAAGTAGCTTTTGAACGTCATAATAAGGCATTACTTGCCGTTGGAGCTATTGCCAGTCTTTATGGTCTATGGTTGCTTTATGCATCAGGGTTAATCAATTTACTATTATCCGTCGTTTTATATGCCCCTGGTATTTTGGTATTTTTCTATGCTCGCCAGCAGCAAACCAACCAAATGCCATTAAAAGCGATTGAAAAAATCATGGCATATGCCATTGCTATCGGCGCTATCCCAGCGCTCTATTATTTGGTTGCCTAGTTTTAGAAACGAGGGCTTAATTTTAACCCATAAATTTAAGCCTTCACCTACTGCAACATCCTGTTTTTTTGATTACTAAATCACTCCATAATTTTCTAGTCGTAATTTCCTTCACAATTTTCGCCCTCCTTTACAATTTCCCCTCTCCTTTGCTGGTTAAAATTTCTGTTGTATGAGCTTCGATGCTTATATTTTTATCATTCATTAGTATGTTGTAACTAAATGATTAAGGCCAACTAAAAATGAAAAGCGCTTCACATACAGAATACGTGAAGCGCTAATTAGTCAAAATAAGGCTTACAGTTGTTGAGATAACTGTTCCATCGCCTGCATAATTCGCTTATCCGAAATTGGATATGGCGTTCCAAGCTGCTGGGCAAACAGACTGACTCTCAGTTCTTCAATCATCCAGCGAATTTCTTGGACTTCTGGCATATTTCTCTGAACTGGAGATAATTTTACTAACCATTGCTGCCACATATTCTGAACATGCTCTACTTTACTCAGTTGTGCACGATCTCGGTTAGGATCAATAGCTAGTTTTTCTAATCGCCGCTCTATTCCATTTAAATAACGAAGAATATCAGGTAAGCGTTTCCAACCATGAGTAGTCACAAAACCTTTAAACACTAAGTTCGACATTTGTGTTTTTATATCCGATAACGCTATTGCCATCGAAAAATCAACCCGCCCTTTTAGACGTTTATTGATTGCAAACACCGCCGTTAATATTTGTTCAACTTGCTTAGCAATATTAACAACCACATCATTTAATTCTGCCCGTGCAAGCTCTTTCAGTTTTTCAAACTGTTCTTCATTCCATACCGCGCCACCAAAATCAGAGATTATTTGGTCGACACCACAAGCAATACAATCATCTATTAACTCCAATACCTTGCCATAGGGGTTAAAGTACAAACCCAATTTTGATTTATTGGGTAGTTTTTCATGTAAATACTTAATTGGCGATGGAATATTTAACAGTAATAATCGACGCACCCCAGCCCACATTGCTTGCTGCTGTTCTAATTCTGTTTCAAACACCTTGATACCAACACTATTTCTTTCATCGACTAATGCAGGATAAGCTTTAACGGAATATCCGCCTCTCTTTTGCTCATAGCGTTGAGGTAATTCACCAAAACTCCAAATATGTAACCCATGTTGCTCAATACCGTCATCTACAACTTCAGACAACGTTTCTTGCACTTTTTCTTTTAGGCTATTTTTTAGCTCATCAAGATTTTGCCCTTCCGCAACGGTTTTATTTTTGTCGCCTACAACACGATATGTCATTTTTAAATGAGCGGGAAGTTGCTCTAATTGCCATGATTCACGTTCAACAGTGACACCTGTCATACGGCGTAATTCACGTTCAAGTTTATCCAATACACTCCCCTCAGGCTCAGGGACTCGTTCTAAAAATGCAGAAGCATAGTTAGGTGCAGGAACAAAATTTCGCCTAATTGGTTTAGGTAATGATTTAATTAAAGCAACGATTAACTCATGACGCAGTCCCGGAACTTGCCAATCAAAGCCAATATTCTGAACCTGATTCAATATCGCAAGTGGTACATGGACAGTCACTCCATCTGCATCAGTTCCTGGCTCAAATTGATAACTCAACCGAAATTTCAAATCCCCTTGATACCAATAGTTTGGGTAATCAAGAGCCGAAACATTACTCGCATCCTCCTTGATCAGCATACTTTTTTCAAAGCTTAACAAGTCAGATTGTTGCTTAGATGCCTTTTTCCACCAATTATCAAAATGACGAGAGGAAATCACATCATTCGGGATCCGTTGGTCATAAAATGCAAATAACGTTTCATCATCAACTAAAATGTCACGCCGACGTGATTTATGCTCCAAATCTTCGACTTCAGATAATAATTTCAGATTTTCTTTAAAGAATGCGTGGCGTGTGACCCAATCCCCTTCAACCAATGCATGACGAATAAATAATTCACGGCATAATAACGGGTCAATATTCCCATAATTAACCTGCCTTGATGCAACAATGGGTAGCCCATATAAAGTCACTTTTTCTGACGCCATTACCGCGCCTTCAGATTTAGACCAATGAGGCTCACTATAACTATGTTTAGTTAAATGTTCTGCTAAGGGTTCAACCCACTCAACATCGATTGATGCGGCAATTCTTCCCCATAATTTCGACGTTTCAACAAGTTCCGCAACCATTGCCCATTTCGGTGGTTTTTTAAATAAACCCGACCCAGGAAAAATAGTAAAACGTGCATTTCTAGCCCCAGTAAACTCGTGTTTATCTGCATCTTTTTGTCCAATATGTGAAAGCAGCCCAGCCAATAACGAAACGTGAATGCTCCGAAAATCAGCCTCCGCACTATTAATGGCAAAACCTTGCTCTTTTACCACTTGCCTCAATTGGGTATACAAATCTTGCCATTCCCGAATACGCAAATAATTAAGAAAATCTTGGCGACACATTTTTCTAAATTGAGCGTTAGAAAGCTGTGTTTGTTGTTCTTTTAAGTAATCCCAAAGATTTAAAAAAGCTAAGAAATCTGATTGCTTATCATGGAAACGACGATGTTTTTCATCGGCAGCTTGCTGTTTGTCTAACGGTCTCTCCCTAGGGTCTTGAATTGATAATGCAGAAACAATCACCATTGTTTCACGTACTGCCCCGTGTTTACGTGCTTCAATCACCATACGAGCAAGTCTTGGGTCAACAGGAAGCTGGGCTAACTGCCTGCCTATATCCGTTAGTTGATACCCTTTATCCGCCTGTTTATGGGACTTAATGGCACCTAGTTCCTCCAGTAATTTCACACCATCTTGGATATTACGTTTATCTGGAGCCTCCACAAATGGAAATGCAGAAATATCACCAAGACCAATAGAAGTCATTTGTAATATAACTGACGCTAAATTCGTCCGTAAAATTTCAGGGTCCGTGAACTCTGGGCGTGATAAGAAGTCATCTTCTGAGTATAAACGAATACAAATCCCGTCAGAAACACGGCCACAGCGCCCCTTACGTTGGTTAGCTGAAGCTTGAGAAATGGCTTCAACAGGAAGACGTTGTACTTTGGTACGGTAACTATAACGACTGATTCGTGCATAACCGGTATCAATGACATATTTTATACCCGGTACAGTTAATGATGTTTCTGCTACGTTTGTTGCAAGAATGATCCGCCGTCCCCCATGAGGATGGAAGATACGATTTTGCTCACTATTCGAGAGCCTTGCGAAAAGAGGTAAGATTTCAGTGTGGCGTAAAGAAAGTTTTGATAACGCATCGGCGGTATCACGAATTTCCCGCTCACCACTCATAAAAATCAATATATCGCCATTACCTTCAACCGATAGTTCATTTACCGCATCAATTATCCCATCAATTTGGTCACGGTCACTATCGTTCTGGTCTCCCATGATAGGACGATAACGAACTTCAACAGGATAGGTACGCCCAGACACTTCAACAATTGGGGCATGACTAAAGTGCTTCGAAAAACGCTCAGGGTCAATGGTTGCTGATGTAATAATAACTTTTAAATCAGGACGTTTTGGTAATAATTGACGTAAATAACCTAAAATAAAGTCGATATTCAGGCTTCTTTCATGAGCCTCATCGATAATAATAGTGTCATATTGTAGCAGCAATTTGTCATTTTGTAGTTCTGCAAGCAAGATACCATCAGTCATCAATTTGACTTGAGTAGTTTCACTCACTTGGTCACTAAAGCGTACTTTATAACCAACATTTGTACCTAATTCACATTCAAGTTCTTGAGCTAAGCGTGACGCAACTGAGCGCGCGGCTAAACGTCTTGGTTGAGTGTGACCAATAAACCCTAGAACCCCTCTGCCAAGTTCAAGACAAATTTTGGGGATTTGCGTTGTTTTACCTGACCCAGTTTCACCAGCAATAATAACAACTTGATGTTTTTTAATGGCATCTAAAATGACATCTTTCTTCTGGCTGACCGGTAAATTATCCGGATACACAATTTTAGGCGCATTTAATCGTTTAATTTCAACCTCTTGCTTTGCCTTTTCAATATCTATTTTGATAGCATCAAGTACCGCAGAGCGCGATTTTTCGTTCTGGATCTTTGCAATACCTTGCACTCTTTTTTTCAGTAACCATTGGTCACGTAATGAAGTTTGTCCAATATCAGCGGTTAATGCTGTCAGTATGGATTTCACCTGTTGAATCCTTATCTTTAATAAATTTCAATACACGATAGCCAATCAGCTTCGCAATTTGTGAGGGCTAAATTTCGCTTTTATTTTTAATTGTTGTTATCACATAAAAATACCATCAATTTTTTTGAAGAAAGCTATCTAATGTTTTTCCTATCAATCAGTTACACATCACGTATTATTACCAATAAAGTTTTACCTAAAAAATAGAGGAACACATGAGTAAAGTATTACTATTGAAATCAAGTATTCTGGCTGACTATTCACAAAGCAATAAAATGGCAGATTACTTTATTCAACAATGGCAGGAAAAACACTCAGCAGATACAGTAACTGTACGAGATTTAGTCAAAGAGCCAATTCCAGCGATTGACGGTGAAATTTTAGCAGCTTTTGGTCCAAGTGACACGAAAACAGAACAACAACAAGCACATTTGGACCTGTCAAATGCATTGATTGAGGAAATTAAAGCTCACGATGTGATTGTTATTGCAGCCCCGATGTATAACTTTACGATTTCTTCTCATTTAAAACACTATTTCGACTTTATCGCTCGCTCAGGGCACACGTTTAAATATACAGAACAAGGTTCTGTTGGCTTATTAAAAGACAAGCGCGCATATGTATTAACGAGCCGAGGCGGTATTTATAAAGACACACCAACAGATACCATGGTGCCTTATTTAACACTATTTCTAAATTTCATTGGTATTACCGACGTTGAATTCGTTTTTGCTGAAGGCACGTCGTTAGGCCAAGAGTCAGTCGAAAGGGCACATCAACAAGCACAGAGCCATATAAATACTATTATCGCTTAAGATATAGTCTTTTTAAGTCATATATTATTAAAACCCAAAGCTACCATTGTTATATTTTGCGCACTTTCTGAGTGCGCTTTTTATTTCTTTTGTAACCATTGGCCATTAATGCCACGCACAAACTCCCCAGGATTAGCCCGTTCTACGAGTTTTTGCCCTGCTATCCTAGCGACCTCATTTGTTTTTAGGTTATTTTTTTCAGCAATTTCGCTGTATCTTTTTTCTCGTTCTTGGTTAATTTGTGCTGCTAGCTTAGTTGCCTCCTGGTTACTCGTATTAATCGGAGCTAAATAGCCCGACAGTGTTTCCCCCAATAGGCCTGTTTCTTTGGCTTCATCCACTGTAATTGCTACAGCCTGAAAAGTAGTCAATAATGAACATAGCGCTAGTACTTTGATAATTCGACTCATTTGGGATTTACCTCTCCGAACAAATCACTATTTTCTTTTAATAATTCTTCTACTTGCCTATCCGCTTTTATTTGGATTTCATGTTCAATTTTTACGTTCATATTAATATTGATGGGTTTATCCGGTGTTGCGACCTCAACTCGCAAACAAGCTGATAACAACAACACAATCGATATAGCTGTAGTAAATTTTAATATTTTCACGTTCATTCTTATGCTCATTATAAATTTTTTTCCAACCACTCTTCTAAAGAGCTACCAAATCGTAAACTACGCCATAATTGAAAGATATTTTCTTCATGTTGATAATGCAAATGAACTTCACGTTTTTTCTTTTCTTGCGTGTTATACCCTTCAAGGATTGTTGTCATCTTTAACATCCCTAAATTTGTAACATTAACATCTGTACGGCTGCGTTTTATTTCCAAATATTGTAACCACCCCATTGCGGAACCTGCAGATATATTATCTTCTCGGATAGAATCAACAAATTGGGGATCTAATCGTAATGTTAATGGCCCACTATTTTCTAACCATCCATCTTTAACTATCCATTCTGGGTTATTTAAATAAAAAGGTAATTCACCATTAACTTTACCGGAAACAGCAAATTGCGACACTCTTAGTATGGTAAATAACTGGCTAAGTTCAATCTGCTTTAATTTTATCGTAGCGGCTTGAGTTTGTGGCCAACGCAGTAAATCCATCGATATTTCACCCCCTAATGTTTTAAAGCCTACATTAGTCAGTTTTAATGGCGAATTTTCCGTTGGCGGATAAGAACCAGAGAGATCTGCTTTAATATCAGTTAATTCGAATAAATTATTGAGCTGCTTAATACGCAACTCAACAGGTGCTTTAGCGCCCAAAGTCCAAGTACTTTGTTTTAAACGCCACGGTAAAACAAAATCTAATCCTGATAATTCGCCATCTTTTAACCAAAGACTAGTATTCTCTACGCGCCAGTGTCCTCCTGCAATAAAACCATCTTCCGGCGTTATTGAAAAAGCGGCTTGAGAAAATAATTTTCCTTGTTTTAATTCAATACCAAGGTCAGCAGGAATTAACGTTTGAAAAGCCGTGACCGACTGTTCAGGCCAACGAGCTTCCCCTCTTAATCTTTCACCGTCCCAGCGCCCAAAAATGACTATTGGCCCCACATCTTTAGTACTTAAATCGCCTTTAAGTTGAAATTCAGCAGGAGATTTTCCACTAAGATCTGCGTTTAATGTGATCCTTGGCAGATAACTTTCAGTACCGAATTGCATCCGTTCACTGGTAAGCTGTAATTTTCCATTAAAATTGGCTTTATTCTGATCACGTTGCCAAACCAATGACTTACTTAGCTGTAAGCGTGGAGCCCTCATCGATAAAAGCCCATATTGTATTTGGTCAAACCCTGTATTTAAGCTATTTAATGTGATTAAAGTGTCCTGCCAACTCCCATTTCCCTTAATATCCCAATTAGCTGATAATGAGGGTAAATTGGCATTTCCCCAATAATTCCAAAACCATTTTCCCTTATCTAAGGTAAATTTATTAGCTTTGCCATCCAAATGAATATCAAAACTCCCCCAATATTGCTCTTTAATTTTTAGAATAGCTTGTAAACGTCCTGAAATACCCTCTTCACCTAACGATGTTCCTGCAAGTGGTAATCTAGCTTCATTAAGAACCAGTGTTTCCGAAAGACGGCCATAAGCTCTTAATAATGAACTGGATAAAAAAGAAATTTTGGGGGCAGCTAACTGGCCTGAAACCTTTGCAGGCAAATTAATATCCAGCACCATATCATCATATTTAACTTGGCCATGTAACCTAAAATTAATATCAGCATTGAGTAAATTTATCTGAGTAGATGGCACAGCTAAGACAATATTGGCTTTCCCTTTCTTTGCTTGTGTGAGCATATTAATACGCCCAGAAAATACCATTTCACTTAATGTATTATCCCAGTTATCAACTTGAAAGCTGATACCGCCTTGTAAAGGGATATCTGCTTCTTTCCATTGCCACTTACCTTGCGCTATTTGTATTCGAGAAGGCGATAGTGACCATGGTAAATAAAGCAATTCTTCCTTTGTGCCTGTATCCATGACGCTAAAGACACCTTGGTCATTCAACCAACTGAATTTAGCTTGTAAGAATTTTTCTGGGTTGATTAACTTAAAATAAGCATTCAACTCCCCTTTTTCTGGAAGCTGATTTGCCATTAAGGGGAGCTGCACATCACCAAATAATTCTATTGTTTGCTTTTGTTCTGGTAGAAATGCTAAAAAATTTTGAATGACTAATTGGTGTTCCGTATTAATTAAAGATGACAACCTTAAATTGTCGCCCCTAAAATCAAACTCTAGAGGGTTAACCTGATTTTTACGCAACCAAATACTGCCTTGGTAATCACTCCATGGCTGTATGTTGGTATTATTGATAACTAATGAAAAAACCGGAATATTATCGATAAGTTCTGCAATATTAATCGGCTCATTATCCATTTCATTCGTTGGCTCAAGAGCACTCAAACATTCAGTTTTAACATCAAGGTCATCCACAATAGCGTGTAAGGGAAAGATAGAAAGTCTTGTGCTATTCAACTGAACTAATGTGCAATTATTTGCTGTTATACTGATATTTGCTATATCCAACTGGCCATGACTAATTCTTGGTTCTGAAAACGACAGTTTAAATGGCTTAGGAAGATAGTGTGATGCAACAACTGGAGCCCAATGGGATATCGTTATCCATAAAAGTATTAAGAGAGCAATGCTTCCACCCAAAAAGCAGAGTAATATTCTGAATGCTCTTTTCATTAACTGCATTACTACATCCCTTGTTTGAATTGTTCTATAGCGCAAGTGATAAATTTCAACAAAATTTCCTCATTAAACACGATACTAACAAAGATAAACCACATTCAATCGTAAACAGATACCTATTTTCTTAATTTATAGGTGATTTACAAACTTAATTGTCTTATTCTGAGTTTATATTTTGTAGGTACCCTTTTTACCTACTCTTTTCTAATTGGTTCCTAAAAATTGGAGTCTTCATGATGAAAATTGTTTCTTATAGTACCAAACAGTATGACCGCAAGCACATGGAACAAGTTAATCAAAATTCTGGATTTAATTTTAGTATTGAATATTTTGATTTTCCATTGACCGTTCAGACAGCTAAAAATGCTGTTGGTGCAGATGCTATCTGTATTTTTGTTAACGATGAAGCTAATCGTGCTGTTTTAGAAGAACTTGCCGCACTCAATATTCGAATTTTAGCTTTACGTTGCGCTGGTTTTAACAATGTTGATTTACAAGCTGCTAAAGAATTAGGTATTCAAGTTGTCCGTGTTCCTGCTTATTCTCCTGAAGCCGTTGCCGAACATACTGTTGGTATGATGCTCTGCCTTAACCGTAGGATCCACCGAGCATACCAACGTACTCGAGATGCAAATTTTTCTCTCGAAGGGTTAACAGGTTTTAATATGCATAACCGCACTGCTGGAATTATTGGTACCGGAAAAATTGGCCAAGCGACGCTACGTATTTTAAAGGGATTTGGAATGCGCCTACTCGCACACGACCCATACCCGAACCAAGCTGTTTTAGATATGGGCGCTGAATACGTTGACTTGGATACTTTATATGAACAATCAGATATTATTTCCCTTCATTGCCCATTAACACCTGAGAATCATCACCTACTCGATGAAAATGCATTCAAAAAGATGAAAAATGGGGTCATGATCATCAATACAAGCCGAGGCGCGTTAGTCGATTCTGTTGCAGCAATCAATGCACTAAAATTACAGAAAATTGGCGCTTTAGGTATGGATGTATATGAAAATGAACGTGATTTATTTTTCGAAGATAAATCTAATGATGTAATTCAAGATGATGTTTTTCGTCGTCTTTCTTCTTGTCACAATGTGTTATTTACCGGGCATCAAGCGTTTTTAACGGAAGAAGCATTAACAAGTATCAGTCAAACTACGCTTAATAATATCCGTCAAATTAGTCATGGGGAAATTTGCCCTAATATTGTTAACGCATAGTTGGATCGGGAACTATGAAACGCCTAATTCCACTTACTATTTTGGGTTTATTGCTAGCAGCATGCCAAACTCATCAAGTCAATGCGCGTAATGATGACCAAGCACTTGAAAATAAGTTGATGCATCATCGTTTTATTTTAACTGAAGTGAATGGTAAGACGATTAGTAGCAAGCAAACTGTACCTTCCCTTGCTTTTGGCGAGAAAATGTTTGTTTCTGCATCAATGTGTAATGATTTTAACGGATTTGGCAATATCAAAAACGCAAAAATTACCGTAAAAAACTTAAGTAAAACTGAACTCGAATGTGTTGATGAAGATTTATCTAAATGGGATTCAATAATAAATCGAGTACTGTCTGATGGCGCAGTTATTTCATTAAACAACAACCAGCTAGTATTAATTCAAGGTCATTACAAATTAGTTTATACACTACGTGACTACGTCCATTAATGAATTATCCTGTACAACCGCCTCTTTTAGAGGCGGTATACGTTTGCCATAACCCACTGAACTGGCAGCCAAATAGGCTATTTCGCCTGATCAAATAGCAAATTAATATTCGAGTTTTTTGCAATTCGCTCCATATAATTCCGAATATTTGTGCTAAACGATAAGTGCTCAACTATGCTCAAACTACGTAAGGTTGGAAAAATAATAAAATCATTAATATCAATGTCTTCACCACGTGTTTCTAACCACGCATCTAATAAAGACAATTGGGGCTCTAATTCAACTAGCAACGTATGAGTTTCTTTTTTAAACTCGTTTAAGTCACCATAAGATTTTGATGTTCTAGCGATATATGCCGCCCTCGCTTCTGCTGTACTAATTTCAGGGAAATCAGTTTGTGTAAAACGTGGTGTCACAAGCTTATATACCACAGCAGAAACCGCTTTAGACCAAGCCTCTACTTCAGGGGTTATGTTTCCTCTTGCATATTTAGGTTCATTAATGCTATCTACATAATGAACAATATCTAAGCTTTCAGGTAAATAACTTCCATCGTCTTTTTGTAAGATAGGTAACATTTTTCGACCTATCATTTTTTTTGGCGTTTCTATGTCATCATCGAATAAAACGATTTGCTCTACTGCTAACTTTTTTAAACCAAAAATCATTCTAGCTCTAACACAAAATGGGCAGTGGTCATAAATATACAATTTCATTGTGGACCTCACTAATTTGGTAATGAAAGTGCCAATAGGTTTTATACAGTATACTTCAGTGCCCATATTTATGCTTTATCACGCTTATGAAATTTTGTTTATCACTAAGTAATATAAGTATATTAGAGTGCACAAAATCCCAATCATAAAATATATAACGTGGCACAATATACTCAACAATGACAACATCTGAGAAAAATATGTCGCTAAATTCTATCGCAATTATCCTTTTTGATAATTTTGAAACCCTTGATGTCATGGGGCCTGTTGAAGTATTTGGTAGCTTAAAAGATTGCCAAATTGTATTTATCTCACCTTCAGGAGA
This sequence comes from Providencia sp. PROV048, assembly GCF_033688165.1. Classification (NCBI taxonomy): domain Bacteria; kingdom Pseudomonadati; phylum Pseudomonadota; class Gammaproteobacteria; order Enterobacterales; family Morganellaceae; genus Providencia; species Providencia sp. PROV048. Next base: position 2,310,497 of record NZ_CP096360.1, read on the forward strand.
GCCCATGCGCAGTTCTCAGGGAGTTACACTTAATACCTTACCTATTCAGACCCCTTGCTATCAATGTATTTTGATACCTGGAGGGCAAGGTACTCGCTCATTATCGAAAAATGATCAGTATATTCAGTGGGTAAAAAAACAAGCCGAGTTTGCAGAGACTGTCATTTCCGTTTGTACTGGCTCCGCACTTCTTGCTCAAACGTCTCTTTTAAATGGCTTTAAAGCTACGACAAATAAGCTATCTTATCAGTGGGTAACTTCTCTTAATAACCAAGTGTTATGGCAACCGAAAGCTAGATGGTTCATGATAATAAGTTTTATACTTCATCAGGCATTAGTGCAGGTATTGATATGTCATTACAGATTATTTGCGATTTTTATGACCAAAGTATTGCAAGTAATATCGCACTTAAAATGGAATACATATGGAATCAAAATGCTAAACATGATCCATTCTCTAAGTAATCATTTAAGATGATTTAAGGTTGTATTTAATATCAATTAAATTGGTATATGATTAATATTATTGATCTGTACCTTTATTTTTAAAAAACGATTATTTAGATTAAATCAGCCAAAACAAAAAATTAACATTTTAAAACGATTCATTAACTTTACCACTATAACACCAGCGTTATAATAGAAATTATAACTAGCTGATTTTAAATCAAAAATTTAACAAAATTGAGAGGCGGAAATAAGATATTAAAAATTAAATTTAAAGACCTCACCGTGGGGAATAATAAATATAGATATTTTTACTTATGTAATTATAATAACCACATCATAAATGATGTTATTATACTGCAAATGAACAAGTTATAAATAGAGATTTTCATCATAATTATGTTCATAAAAACTTTTAAATTCATTTGTTTTTTAATATACTATCGAGCGTAATTTAAATTAAGTGCATTGAATAATAATCTTTCCTATAAATTGAGGATGTCATATGGAAATTCATACTATAATTGGTATTAAAATAAAAAACCGGAGAAAAGAACTCGGTCTATCAGGCGCTAATTTAGCTGAGAAATTAAATTTAAGCCAACAACAAATATCACGTTATGAAAATGGTATTAACAAAATTCCAATTAATCATTTAGTTGATATCGCTGAAGCATTAAATTGCCCGATTGAATGGTTTTTTCAAGGTTATACAAGCGGACTAAAAATTGAAAAAAATGATGAATTTGAACAATCAAATAAAGAGCGACAGTATACTGCAGAAAGCATAATCGTTGATTTAAAATGATTTTCCTATAATAATTACGTATTATCATTTTGAATGACAGAATAAAGGTTGAGTCTAAATATGAAATCAACCTTTATTATTGAATAAGATATTTTCAATAATTAATCATATGTAATATCAAAGCGCATTTGAGCATAAACCTCTCCCGGTGTAGTTCTATCTTCATATTGAAAATAACGAGCAGTAAGTTCTATATCGATATCTTTAGTATCATTATTATTTAATGATGCTACATGATATGGACGGCCAAAATTGATTGGGCTTTTATCTTTTCGCTGTATAACTTGAACACCAATTCCTTTTGCTGGGCTATATGTGCTTTGGTTTGCTAAAACACCATTGACTTGAGTACCCGTTGCTTTAATTCCGCTAAAAGTCACATCAATATTAGTTTTTCCTGTAAAACTAGTACCACCACTACATTTCAATTTTATTGTAAAATCTTTTTCACCTGCAGGTTGGTCTCGCGCTGTTAATTGAACTCGTTTTATAGGGTCTAACATTACATTTTGATTTTCACCACTTGTCACTTGGCAGGATGGCGAAACGATAGTGATAGCATTTGCATCTAAATAACTAACTAAGATTGGACTGTTATTAGGTTTATATCCATAAGTAGTATAGATACCACTTGCGAGTGTTCCGGTTCCTGTATATTTAGCCGTTTTTATTATACTTAACGTAAAAGTAGAATCATTTAATAACATTGGGGTACTATAATATCCCACATCTATAGGAAAAGTACTTGGGTAAGTCATAGAATGCTGCCGACCCGATGAGCGGTGGAATTTTAAACCAATACCTTCAACATTCGTTTGATACACTTTTCCACCAATATCACGTAGGTCAGGCATCACGACTTCAGCCTCAATATTCACCTTTCCACGGCACCAGAGGTAAGTTTGATTGGTATTCATTGTATAATCTTGCGTTTTAATTACACTACCAACCGGGAGGTTAGGATCAACAACTATTTTTCCTAGCCTCATATCTACTCTATATGCAGGCTGGTTCGTTCTTTCGCAGCTATGCCTATTGACACGTTCTGTCCACCAATTATTTGCAGATACTCCATTTGCGGTAAATAGTAACCCTACCCCAATATACCAAAACCATTGATTTTTTATTGACATAGAACTTCCTTACTATTTCCTGCAGCTAATGAGAATGTACATTGACCTTTATCCCACGTAATAATGGCATTAGTTGCAATTTCACTGCTAATGAACACCATACCACCTTGCCCAACAATACCGATTGACTCACCTTTTTGGTCTGTCACATTAGCGCCAAATGGTAGGGGTTTGTTATTAGGTCTTTTAACGTTATAAACCACATTTTTTTCAATCTTAGTACCAAATTTAACCTTAACAACACTCCCTTCATAAGGAACTATTTGTGATGACATATTTTCAAAAACAATATCTTCAGAACTGCCTTTCGGGTCAATTTCGATTTTATTAGTGCGATAAGCCCTTACATAAGGTGCAATAGCGTAACCATGACTATCAATTGTCGTCCCCATCGCCCCTACCACTGATGCACCTTCTGCGCCTTTCGCCTCAATCAATGCAATTGTGGTTGCATTATTCGGCGTTAGCGTTATTCCACCAGAGTGCAAAACTAATGACCCATTTGCGCCTACACCATATTGGCGATAACCTTCACCTTGGCTGTAATTCGCATTTGTATTGGCTGACGATGTACGGTAACTAGTATTAAGACCGATATTTTTCGCACCACCATTTGCAACTGAGGTATTGATACCGTATGTCCAATTGTTATCACGGTCAAACGTACCACTGGTTCCTATTTGGCTACTTCCGAACTTTTCATTATTAAATGTAGTATTTGACGTTAAGGTAGATACCTGATTTTCTCCCCAATAAAGAGGAATACTCAAGTTCACACCGATCCTGTCATCTTTTTTATCATGACTATTTTGTGTATACACCCTCATAAATGACAAACCATATGAAAGGCGATTGATGCTATTGTTGTAACTTAGTTGATATTGTTTTTCTGTTCCTGACTTATCCCAATAACTTGAAATACGCCCCATGAAATAAATTCCACCATAACCTTCAGGTAAATTTTGGTTAATAGTGTAACTGAAACCATTTTTTTCACGCCCTAATGTATCGACAACGCCACGTTTATCGTTATCAATGGCATAAAGTGCATTATTAATATTGTAATAATCTTTCGTAGAATATCGATATGCTGCTAACACAAGGTTTGTGTCTGTTTCAGTGAATAACTTATTAAATGTAAAACGATAACTTTGCCCATAATCTGTACGATGATTAAATACAATACGAGATTGCGTTACATCAATTGCAACCGCACCAATCCCAGTATTAATACCGCTTCCTAACAAATAAGCTTGGTAATCATCAAAAGCAGTGACCCCACCATAAAGAGTAAATGTATTATTAATCCCATGCTGAAGAGTCGCTTGCATAACAAAAGGACGATTTCTTAAATTTTCAGAATCAGATTTACCACCCGCTATTTGGTAACGCGTAAACCCTGGACGTAATAATTGTGCTAACGAAGAATATGGCACACTAAAATTAGTCTCACTACCATCAGCCTCTTTTACTGTAACATTCAAATCATTACCATAGCCGGATGGATAAACATCATTCAAACTAAATGGCCCAGGAGACACGGTTGTTTGATAAATAATATTGCCATTTTGCCGAATCGTCACCAAGGCATTACTTTGAGCGCTCCCTCGAATTTCGGGCGCATAAGTTGTCATCCCATCTGGATACATATTGTCATCAGTTGTTAGCTTTACACCTCTCAAGCCAAAACTATCAAATAGGTTACCATCCGTATAAAACTGCCCAACCGTCGCTTTTGATTTTAATGCAGCAATGGGTCGCTGAAGATAGGTTTGATTACTGTTCCAGTCCGACCCCGCAGAGCGCTGCCAACTCAAATTTCCTATATGTTTCAGTAGCCAACCATCATAGCTCAAGCCAGCATTAACGCCTAAATAAGCGCTAGAGCTGTCTGAGCCTTGGTTTCCACTGATATGGCTATCATAGTAATTAGCCATATAACCAATATTTAACGCAGGAATTCCTGTTTCCCAAAATTGGGGAGAGACATAACCACGAGAAATTTTTTGTTCATATATTTGCGGTACAGAAATATCTAAACGAAGTGTCGACGTATGAAATATATCTTTAACTTCTTTGTCACTGTTCCACTCATCCAATGGCAGGCAAGTGTCACTATTTGTATCAATTGATGAATTAAATTTTTCAGTATCAATACCTAAGTTTGAAAGTAACTCTGGGGTGTAACAAACCCCTAATTGTTTATTTTTTTGTTCTTCAAAATTAAGTTCGTAACGCCCTTTCCAATCATTATTCGTGTATACATCAACTGAATACTTTCCTGGGCTAATCCCTGTGGCATTAAAGCGATCTAAGTCAACATTGTCTTTACTTCCCATGATAAAGCCACTGTTGAATTCATAGGTTTCCTCTTCCGCTGATGCATAGAATATGGGAACAATCCATGACGTAATAAAGCAGACTACAGAGAGTGTATTGCTATATTTATTGTTTAACTCTCGCTGTTTCATTATATATTGCTATTTTGCAGTTAGAGTCACCGCAACATCTGAACCATAGTCATTAATATTGTTAACAACAACCTTACTACCTGACTTAATTGCCTGCTTTAATTCAACTAATGTCTGATTTTTGGGTTCTATCAAAACAGTCTTATCTGTGAGGCCTACTTTCCCATCGGTGGATATTTTTGTAACCGTAATATAAAAAGGTGTTGGATTTTCAATAACAATATTCTTACCATTTGTTTTGATAACTAACTGTTCAGGTGCTAATTCTCTGCTACCTAGCCCAACAGGTCGGTAAAAGAACTTAAAACGAGAGCGAATTGCTAGTTGTAAAACATTCTGCATTTCTCCATCTTTGCCTTTTACGGTAGGCGGAATATCGAGAATATTAAGCCACCATAAGCTTTCCCTATCTTGAGGAATTTGCCCTTTATCCATCAACTTTATGCGTAAATTTTGACCGCCCTTTGCTTCTACTCGAGAAACAGGAGGGGTAATTTGAAATGGGGTTTTTATCGTATCAGGTGTTTCTGATGCATTACCTGTATCAAGCCAAGCTTGAGCAACCGCTGGACGTTCTGCCGTATTTGAAAGTTGTACTGTGATCTCTTTCTCATCTCCAGGGTAAATAAACCTCGTACCATTAACAATTATATTGTTAGCAAACGAATTAATACTGAAGATAAAGCAACATGCTAATACGATAGCTTTCATTTAAACCTCAAAACATAAAAGCGGCAGTGTTCTACCGCTTATTGCAATAATATCGATTAGTGTTTCACTACAACGTTAATAACACTAATTTAAAACAACCAACTTATTCTTATTGGTAAGTGATTTCGTAAGTTGCGTAGCTTTTTACTTCACCCGCAGTAACTTCTGTTGGCTTGTCAGTGATGTAACCTACGTAATATTGGAAACGCGAACCTTGGTCAATTTTAGTAATAAGCTCGGATGGCTGTTGCTCACCGGCCGCAGTACCTGGAACGATGAATTTTTTCGCATCATCAGCAGATAGAACGAATTGAATGTTTTTTGCACCATTAATATCAGTATTTGCTAAATAACCTGATTTTTCACTACCACTTAATAAATTACCGCCAGTCCACACCACACCAATCGTTTTAGCGTTGCTGCCAACTGAAGTTGCAGAACAGTTAGTCACATCAATTGCAAATGTTTTTGGTTTTAATAATGTACCTTTACCACCTGCTTGAACTTCTTCTAATGAAATTGGTGCTAAGTATACGCTTGCATCGCTACCTTGACCGTCAACAGAAACAGTACAAGAAACATCAGTTACTTTACCGTTAAAGTTAACTTGGCCACCGCCAACTTTATTTGCTGCGTTAGCTGTTGATAAGCCGATGATTGTTGTAGCAACCGCAGTCAGTAGTACTTTCTTCATTTTCATTTCCTAATATGAGATTTTTATTCTTACATTTAAACGAACTTATTAAGCTTTCATTTTGGTAAATAAGGAAAATAGATGTTCTACCGTATATTGAATACAGTTAGTTATTTATGTTTCATTTTTAAACCATTTATTTAATGCAAGTAAATGTCTTTCTTAATTAGTCCTATTTAGAATTTATAATCATATGCTCTATATGATTTCGAAGAGAGGATACATAATAACTTAAGTTTTATCAAATCGTTTTTTCCATCACTTATTTATTTTTTGATAGACACAAACTATCAAAAGAGATCTATTGATTGGGTTGTTTGATATTTAGATTTAACTAACTTACTCGCACTAAGATGAATATTTAGATTTTAATGCATTGAAATTGGTTATTGCATAACATTAAAAACTAACAAAATAAAAATTATAGATTATTAGAAATAACAAAAATCATTATATTTACATTGAATATATAATTTCATTCATACTTTGATACTTTTTGTTGCAGAATGACCATAAAATTCATCAATTACTGAACATCAACTCAAGAGACTAACATTAATTAAATTAATGATTTATTCTTAATAAGAGTATGACATATCTAAAAATGACAAATATTGAATTCCGAATTATTATGCTTGAATATCAAAATAACACAGTAAGAGTGTATATATGTTCTTTTGTATTAACAGTCAGCTTTGGTTGTTATTAAAATTTTAAAATATGCTTTTTAACGAGGTAAATATCTATTTTAATGAAAATTTCAAAATAAATGAAACGGACGAAATAAATCTGATAGAAGAAATAGTGATAAAATCGCAATATAATTCTTTACTCATTCAACTTGATATTGAAGTGAAAACTGAAATATCAAATCATTTAGTCGAACCTATGTTAAAAAAAATTATCATTATTTTTGATATAGAATAAGAAAACATGATTAACTGTACAAACTATAGCCTGTGTTATGTCAATTTTCTCATTTTCTAACCATATGAAAATAAGAGTGTTTTCTTAAAACGAACACTCTATGAAAATGTGATCTATACGGCAAATTTTAACATTAAGAATATTCCTAAATCACTCACTATGAGTGTTAAAGTGTGATCTAAACCAAAAAGCCATCGATAAAAGACGCTTTATCTGCCTATTATTTTTCTATTCACGGACAGTTTAGCGCCGTTTTAGTAAATCAATCGCTCTAATAAGCCTAATTTATTTAGCAATTACATAACATAAGGTAGCTGTTTCTATTTTAGTACCACAAATTATCGATTATGAGACATTAATAGATAAAAATATTTTATATCAATAATTTGCCATAAAAATATGATGACACCCTTACAAAATCCATATAAGGCCATCAAAATATGCCCCCCCCGCATAATGTGTCTACGAAGAATTTCACGTGTACATAAACATAGGTATCTAGTTGATCAGCTGATAAAAGCACATATATTGCAGGTAGTAATATCGGCTAATTTCAAGAAATGATTAAGCTAAAATAGAAAAATTGTTGGATTGGGACTGTTAGATTGGAGCCACAGCAAAAATCTTGCAAAAGATTTTTGCTGTGGTAATCAAGAAGTGAATGATTGATTAGTGTTTTTTCTGACGGTATAGAGCCCATTCTTCAACTTTTTCACCTGATGGTAAAATACAGTAACCTACCTGCCCTTGTGCTGTATCTACAATTTCCAGAGTCCCTCCAATTTGTTCGCAATATACTGATGCTGGATTTGCCATGCCTACAGCCTTAGGCTCTATTTCGGTTTTATTGGAAACACATCCAGAAATGAGCACTAAACTAGCTAATACAAGTACTTTCTTCATAAGAAATATTTTTTAGGTCAGTTTGGAATGTTTGTTTATTATAACGGAATGAAACTAATATAAACTGTTTTTTATTCATAAATAAAACAACATCGCATTTAATGTTCAAAACTTCATCAACAGCAGTCAATAAATTACTTTAGTCTATCAGCATTATTACTTAAAATTTCAACTGTCAACCTGCCATGTTTACCTCTAAGAGTAATTATTGGCATCTTACTTATATCTATCAATATCTGGATTATATCAAATAATACTAGCTAACATTTTATGACTATATATCTATTTGTAAGCCATAAAGCCTATTTTACTTCCGTCTTTTATTGTCAAATAGGACAATTAAAACACCACAAAATGCGACTAACAAACTACCAATAATATAATTCTGTCTATCAAATGCCAGGCCCATATCTTTCACACTTTCCCCATAAACAATAGGAATGCTTACATCCATATTGTAAGAAATAATCGCAGTAACGAGGCCAATCATTGTGAGTACCACACCGAATGTTTTCATTTCCATCCCCCTACATTTGTATTTACTAAAAATAGATTAGCGAAGTATCTTGAGAAAGGCAAAATGAGAGGTCACAAATTACAATATTTTCTTAAATAAAAAATATTGTAATTTAAGCAATAGCGGGAAAATACTGGTTAATGATCAATTATAAAGATAATTTTTTATGCACTTAAAGTTTTAAGTCAGAAAAACTCGTAATTAGATGTAATATGAAGTATTAATTATAAGTATTCTTATTATTAATAGGATAAATAATCACACCCTGTTTTAACATGATGATTATTACTGTCTACTTTTATTCAAAGCACTATAATACATTGATTAAAACGTATAAAACATCATCAATGCAGCTTGGCTAAATTTTTCAAAAAAAGAAATCATCGCAGGCAAAATAGCAATATTTAGAATGGCAACTAAGCCTACTGTTAGTAACGAAATTTCCATAATAATTTATTGTATATTGAGGATTTATTACTATCCCTTACCCATAGGCCTATTCATTATGTGTTCTTCCCAGTCCACCACATCAATTTCTCTGACCGCGATATGGCGAACAGACACGCCTTCATTATGCATTGCCGCTTTAGAGCCGGTTTTTAATGGGTGCCAGGCCGGGAGAGGCTTCCCTTCTAATAACAAACGGTAAGCACAAGTGCTTGGCAGCCATCCAAATGTTTCTAAGTTATAGCGATTAAGTTTTATACAATCCGTTTCATAACTGAAGCGGTCTTCATAATGCTTACACTGGCAAGTTTTTAGATTTAGCTGATTGCAAGCGACATTAGTAAAATAGATTTCATCTGTATCTTCATCCATTAATTTGTGTAAGCAGCATTGCCCGCAACCATCACAAAGAGATTCCCACTCTTCATCCGTCATTTCATCTAAAGTTTTAAATTGCCAGAACTGCGACATAATACTTTTTAATCCTATACTTAAATAACCCGTGTAGTCAGCGAGTGATCATTAATTGATAATTTTAGCATATCACCAGAAGCTAATGGGCCAACACCTTCAGGTGTACCCGTTAAGATGACATCCCCTGCACGTAATGTGAAAAAGCGGGACATATAGCTAATCAGAGGTAAAATTGGCGTGATCATATCACGCGTCGAGCCCTCTTGGCGAACTTCACCATTTATTTCCAGAGAAAGCTGAACATTTTGTAAGTCATTTGGGTTACTAATAGGAATAAAGCCAGAAATTGGACATGAACCATCAAATGATTTGCTTTTTTCCCATGGCTGACCTGCTTTTTTAAATTTAGCCTGCAAATCACGTAAGGTTAAATCCAATGCAACTGCATAACCTGCGATAGAGCGTGATACACGGTCTTCATCCGCATTTTTTAATGGCATACCAATTAAAATTGCCATCTCAATTTCATGATGAACAGAACCAAAGTCTTTTGGAATAACAATTGATTGAGTAATGTCACACAAAGCAGTTTCTGGTTTAATAAAAATAACGGGCTCTTCCGGTGTAGCAGACCCCATTTCTTTTATATGCTTTGCATAATTACTACCAACACAAACAACTTTATTTGCAGGAAAATCAAGTAACGCACCTTGCCAGTCACGATGTTGATACATAATAGTACTCCTATTATCGTTATTTTATTTTATTAGCGATACCATCTGCCATCATGCATACGCTCAATGCAAAATAATATGAGCGGTTCCAATGCATAATGGTACGGAAATTTTCAGTCACTAAAAATGCCCTGCCTTCAGGGTCATCAGGGATAACCACCCACGTTTTTACGTCCGAAGGTAACTGAGCAAATGCAGGTAATGCCACGCCTAGTTCCTGCCATTCACTGACAGATTTCCCTTGTTCCGCTTTTACGCCTTCCAACGTTTTATTAAAATCTGCAGGTAAATTAACTTGGTAACCCCATGGCAATTGTGCTTGCCAACCTTCTGTTGACAAATAATTAGCGATGGATGCAAATACATCAGATTTATTATTCCAGATGTCCATTTTTCCATCACCATCACCGTCCGCTGCGTAGGACAAATAGGAGGTTGGCATAAATTGACTTTGGCCCATAGCACCAGCCCATGAACCTTTAAGTTGTTGATCTTCTGGAATATAGCCTTTATCCATTATCTCAAGCGCAGCTAAAAGTTGTTTGCTAAAAAGCGCTTCTCTTCGCCCCTCAAAAGATAATGTCGCAAGTGCTGAAACCACATCCTCTTTACCCTGTGAACGTCCAAAACCACTTTCTAATCCCCATAACGAAACAATGAACTGAGGTGGAACGCCATATTTATCACTGATAGCATCTAGAATGGATTTGTTTTCTAAATATTTGTCATAGCCCGCATTGATACGTGATTGTGGGAGTACATTTTTTAAATAGCTTGCTAATGTAACCGTCGCCCTTTTCTCTGGTTGGCCTTTATCTGCTTTCACAACACGCTCAATAAAATGAACATTAGCAAAAGCACGTTCAATGGTGTCTGGCTTAATCCCCTGAGTAATAGCATGTTCTTTCAGTAATTCCACATAAGCAGGAAACTGTGACGGCTCACGTTGTTCAATAGGGAATGCTTTGTCTAAAGCAACGACTTCTTGGGCTATAGCCGCATTTTGTTCTACTGTAATCGGTTGAGTAACAACTGATTCGTTCTGCGTTGCAGAACAACTTGTTAAAAACAAACCAGCGACTAATGTATATAATAACGTTGGTTTCATTCGTCTCCTCCAGAGTGTTATTGCTTTTCAGGATTTTCTTAATTTGCTCTAGTTATTCAGTTCTTTGTGTTCTGAAAGCAAATTTTCCACCGGAGGTGGGAATTGTAGGTAATAACCAACCTCTATGAGATCAGATTTAACCTTTGCCAAGTCAGCATTGGCAAGCTTTTCACGCTTATCTAATGAGACGAGCATAGCAAATTGAGGTGTTCCAAATTGGACTAATAATTCCTCAGGAACACGTGAAAAATCATCTTTCTTCTCAATATAAAGATAAGTTTGGTCACGCTTAGGGCTTCTATAAATTGCACAAATCATTATATTTAACTCTTTTTCTTAGTTCATTAGCTTGCTTGAAGTATGCAGTAACTATAACATGCTATTGTTTTACAGAATATCTTCACCCGAGGATTGTTTCGGAAATTTTAATTTGCTGAGTCTGGATAGATGCCACAATCGCCAATAGAACTTAAAGGCAGCAGTTTTACTCTTTCAGTTATTCACTTATACAGTGAAGAGCCTAAACTCATCAAAAAATCGCTGCAAGATAAAGTAAATCAGGCTCCTGATTTCTTTAAAAATGCTCCTGTCGTGATTAACATCGCTGAATTATCCCCAAATGCAGATTTACAGAGTATTCATAAATCTGTTATTTCTGCGGGATTACGTATTGTTGGTATCAGTGGGTGCACTGACCCACAAATGCGACAAAAAGCAAACGATGCGGGTTTACCAATATTAAGCGAAGGTAAAAGCCAAAAACCTGTTGAAATTCAGCCTGACCCCCCGGTTGCTGTAGTTCAAGCTGAACCTTTATATCGTAAAACTCGTATTATCAATGCCCCTGTTCGTTCTGGACAACGTATTTATGCACCAAATAGTGATCTGATCGTCACAAGCAATGTTAGTGCAGGTGCAGAACTATTAGCAGATGGTAATATCCATATTTATGGCGTGATGCGAGGCCGTGCTTTAGCTGGAGCCTCTGGTGATATTGAAAGTCAGATTTATTGTACTCATTTGCAAGCTGAGCTGGTTTCAATTGCAGGTGAATATTGGCTGAGCGATCAAATCCCTGCTGAATTTCTCGCCAAAGCAGCTAAACTTTGTTTAGTTGATAACAAACTTAACATCGAATATTTAAATTAGACCTTATTTACAAGGAATTATTCATGGCACGCATAATTGTAGTGACTTCAGGTAAAGGTGGCGTTGGTAAAACCACTTCAAGCGCGGCCATAGCTACTGGCCTGGCACAAAAAGGGAACAAAACTGTAGTGATCGATTTTGATATCGGCCTACGTAACCTTGACCTTATCATGGGGTGTGAACGTCGAGTAGTCTATGACTTCGTAAACGTTATCCAAGGTGATGCAACCCTTAATCAGGCTTTAATCAAAGATAAGCGCACCGAGAATTTATTTATTTTACCTGCTTCGCAAACACGCGATAAAGACGCATTAACTCGTGAAGGCGTTGGCAAAATTCTTGACGAATTAAGTGACGATCTTGGTTTTGATTTTATTGTTTGTGATTCCCCCGCAGGTATTGAAAGTGGCGCCTTAATGGCACTATATTTTGCTGACGAAGCTATTATTACTACCAACCCAGAAGTTTCTTCTGTTCGCGACTCAGACCGTATTTTGGGTATTTTAGCGTCAAAATCACGCCGCGCAGAAAAAGGCGAAGCACCAATTAAAGAACACCTATTGCTAACACGCTATAACCCAGGCCGTGTAACGCGTGGTGATATGCTAAGCATGGAAGATGTTCTGGAAATTCTGCGTATTCCTTTGATCGGTGTTATTCCTGAAGACCAATCTGTACTGCGCTCTTCCAACCAAGGCGAACCCGTTATTCTGGATACAGAGTCTGATGCAGGCCAAGCCTATGATGATTGTGTTGCACGTATTTTAGGTGAAGATCGCCCTATCCGTTTCATTGAAGAAGAGAAAAAAGGTTTCTTAAAACGCCTATTTGGGGGGTAAATAATGGCTTTATTGGATTTCTTTCTGTCGAGAAAAAAAACGACAGCGAATATCGCAAAAGAGCGATTACAGATCATCGTTGCAGAACGTCGCCGTGGTGATAGTGAGCCCCCATATCTTGCTGATATGAAACGCGATATTTTGCAAGTTATCTGTAAATATGTACAAATTGACCCTGAAATGTTGTCATTGCAATTTGAACAAAAAGACGATGATATTTCTGTTTTGGAATTAAATGTCACACTTCCTGAAGGTGATGAAATTAAAACCACGACAGCAGAAAAATAATTCGCAAAGAAGCCGCTATACATTATGGCGGCTTGCTTTTTACTACGTAATTTACCCTGATTAATCAGAGTTATGTTTTTAATCTCTTTATAGCTCAAATTTAATTTCCAACGTGTGCTGTTTTCTTAGACCTTCCGGTGGCACTCCCACAGAGCGGCTCTTTAGTGTTGCAGCTAACGCGGCTTCGTCCAGTTGAACATGCATAGAAGACTTTGCAATACTCACCTTTGTGATCTCCCCCAATGGCGTAAGCGTAAAATTCACCAGAACCGTTCCTTGAACATTGGTATTTCTCGCTTTTCTTGGGTAACGTTTATGTCGTTCAATTTCACTACGTAATTTGTCAATATAACTTTGGTAGTTTGAATCTGTTGCGTTTCCTACCGAGGCCGTTCTTTGTGCTCCCGCTTGGCCTGCTGCATAAGATTGGCTATCGTTTTTACCTACACGCTGTTCTTGTTTTACATCATCACTTTTTTGTTCCTGTTCTTTCTGCTTAATCACTTTTTTATTTGGTTGTTTTTGTTCTTTTTTCTCGATAATTTTTTTTTGTTTTTCTGACACTTTATTTTCATCACTACGCGTATTTTTTTTATTAGCAACTTTAATTACAGCATTTTCATTTTGTTGTGACTCTGCAAGTAAGCCTCCCGCTAGCTTATTATCTAATATGACGTCATTTGTTTGTTTTTCAATTACATTTTGTGTCAATGCAACAGAGACGATAGCCGCATATATTGGTGTGTAAATTTGTGCAGAACGTGTTTTCTCTATATTTAAACAATAAAAAACGATGCCGAAATGAAATAATAAAGAAACCATCACAGCAAGATTAAAACGTAGAGTAATCATTTTAATATCCCTAACAACCCTTCGCCAATACCGAAATACAGCGGCATCAGCGAAGGGGATCCCTTTTAGAAGCGACTTGTTACATTGAAACGTATAGTCCTACCCGGTGCAGGCATCATACTGCGGGTTAATGGGTCTATATAATATTCATCAAATAAATTGGTGGCTAATAATTCAAATGATAGGTCTTTATTAAACTGATAATTAACATAAGCATCACCGGTAAACACGGCATTCCAACTCATCGGGTCATTGTTTAATGGCGCATACTGGTACGGGTATTTGTCCATCATTTCCGCCTCATCTTCATTTTTTGCCTTGCTGTGATAACGCAAACGACTCCCCACTTCTAAACGTTCATCTAAGAAGCGCAAACCTAGGTTGGCATGGATGCTGTACTTAGGTTGCAATTGAGTCCGCAAATAGCCGCCAGGGAAGCCTGCTGTTGTACACTCTGAGCCACCAAATTTGTTATAGGGATCCATTACCATCAATGACACTTCATCACAAACTTCATTTTTTAAACGGTAATCTACCCCTAAGTCACCAAATACCCAGCCATTATCATAACGTGCCAATAGCTCCAAACCGGCCGTGTTATGTTTATCAACCTGCGTAAAGACTAACCTATCGTTCCTATCAAAGGCATTTGTGACTACTGTGTTGTAGTAATTTATGCGTAAGTCAGCATGATTTTCTGCCGCAACGAGATCTTGGAAATTACGCACATATCCCAGTTCTATCGTGTGGCTGCGTTCTGGCAAATAAACCGGTGGTGTGTAATTCGGCTCTCTTCCCCCCGAAAAACCAATAGTGTCTTCAAAGATACTTGGCATCCTAACGGTTTCTAAATAACGCCCAAATATTCGATCGTTCTCTGTTAAATAAATTGTTGCCCCTAATGCCGGAGCCCAAGCTGATTCTTCATTTCTTTTTGGCGCTTTAAATTTTTGGTCGTTTGTGAACATCAATTCATCATTTGTGCTATTTGTTACCCTTACTTTTTTTGCTATTAATCCTGTTACGGGGTCTATAGCCTCTTCATTTAAGTCAATTTCGCCATTATAGAATGGATTATTTTTACGTATAAACCTATTATTTTCATCAACTTTCCATTCTGCTGTGTGGTTCTGCTCAAAAATTCTATACTCTCGTTTTTTTCCTCCTGGAGTTACTATTTTCCCCATTCTTATAGTAGAAGAAGGCATTGACAGTGCTTTTTCAACTAACCGAGTCCGAGCATATAAATTATTTTTTAAATCATTAAACGTTCGCCCTTTATCATCCACATATTTTTGTACTAATTGATACTCTTCTGAAGTTAATATACGAGACAAGCTATATTTTTTAGCTATTATATGGCTATATGGTGCATAATTTATATCTTTAGCCGCAATGCGTCTCTCTTTTAATAAATCCCTTGACCAGTAGCTAATATATTGAGCCCCCGCATTCAGACTTAACCAATCAGTAGGCTGCCAATCAAAGCGAATAGTCCCATTATATTCTCGACGCTTACCTTCCCTTGGGATAGCTCGGAACATGTTACCCTTTGGGCTAGAATCCGAATTAAAGATATCTTCACGGCTACCAATAGTTTCATCAATTAAGCTTCCCATTAAAGTCACTTTAAATTCAGGTGTAATTTGAAATTTATTGGATAATGAAACACCATAGCGATCGTTTAGTTGGTTTAATTTAATCCCATCAACTAAGGTGCCATTGATAGCAGGATTTTTAGCTACATTTTTATCTCGACCAAATTCATAATTCCAATCCCTTTCCACTGGTTCCCTAGGTTGGCCACCTGCGGTATTTGAGTTTAAATTAGTTTTTGTCAACCAATAGCCTAATCGAAAGTCAATCCAACCAATGGACTCAGGTTTGAACGAATAATTGGCGTAAAAAGTATTTAACGCCAAGTTAGCTAAAGGCCATTGTGGAATTTTTCCCTCTAAATCATGATAACGAATTTGCGATGGCATGATTTCGCCATAATGACTTGATGTATGCATATAACCAAGGGATAAGTCCTGTGAATTAGGTAGCATTAAATTTAATTTAGCTAACCATGTCGACATTTCATTTGATGTATTCGCCACCTCTTTATTTGGCCCATAAATCCTAGCTACGAAAGGCATATATGGGTCTATCGCTTTATTTGGGTTATTAGGGTCATAAGTAATGATGTCGTCATAAAATTTACCCGCCCCTCGGCGCCCAGCAAAATAATTACCTTGGTTGCGATAGCTGTATGCTAGCATCAAATCAAACTTTTCTTGCCGTGTCCCAACGGCAATACGCGCTGCGTTATCTTGCAGATTAAAAAAATTAGCATTACCTTTACTACGAGGATCAACAAGCATTTCGTGATCTTTAAAATAAATCCCACGAAACTTCTGCATGTCTAACGTATTCAATAGCCGCTTATCATCACGGTAATCTATACCGTGGCTTAATTGATTAACCCTCGGTTTTGTCGAGTTACTCGATGTTTCTAATTTAATATCAAAACCAAATTTTTCATATTTATCCACAACGTCATCAATGCCTAGCGTTGTTATAGCAACTCCTCCCCCCGTCGATGTACGCACATTGCGGTCTAGTGTTGCACTTTTCATTACCTTAATGCTACTAATCATATTCGGGTCGATATAGTTACGATTATTCGCGCCATTATAACCACGCCAAACAGTGATAGCTTGCTCTGTACCATCTACAGTCACCGGGACACGCCCTTGCCCCTGAATCCCTCGTACATTGGGGTCTATTGCCCCGCTATTACGGGCGTCACCACTATATACCCCTACTGCATGGTTAATGGTGTCTGCGGGGTTAGTGCCTTTATAACGATCAATTTCTTCTTTACTAATATAAATATTTGATTCGTCTTTATCATATTGGTCATCCGCCCCTTTTTTATCACGCTCTTTGATAGTTGTTGCTTTATCATTAACTACAATAGAGCCAATATTTGCACTTTGTTGTCCATAGACTAAATTTGCAATACTACCAATAGATAACCCTGTCGCGATATTAATGGCTATCACTGTTTTGATTTTCATTATCTGTTCCGGTGAAAATTAAAATTTCTTGGTGAAATTGACACCGACTTCACTTTGCTTAAAAGAATAAATAATATCTGCCGTACTCTTATTCACTTGGCTATTAAAATAAATAGAAGGTGTAAAAGTTAATATTTTATTTTTATCAAACGTTAATTGGCTATTTAAATACCCATTATGATCTTTTCTTTTTACATTCAAAAATGCATCAAACCGTTTAAAGTTTGTTTGCTTATAACCTATTGCAATAAGTAGGTCACACAGTTCGGTTACTTTTAAAAAACCAGCTCTAACCCCATACTGTACATAGCTATCACTATCGTATTGTTTTTTCCTGTTGGCTCCATAAAAACTGCCAAAAACCATTAATCGAGGGTTTATTAAATAGGTACCAGTAACTGAATAAACCCATTTATCGCCGTTATTAAAACTATACTTATAAGGGTAAGTTTTATTTTTATATTCAATATTACCTAACAAGGTTACCCGATGATTTAACGTGTATTCTGTCGCTATTTTTCCTCCTAGGCTTAAATTATAGTATAGGTTATCGTGCCACTTAGCCTCAAGGGTGGGCTGTATATGGAACGTTGTATTCGCATTATCGAATTGATACCCCCCAGTAACATATATATTTGTTTTTCTGACCGTGACTGTTTTCATTGGCTCCACCCCAACCATACCTAACGACAGTACTGCTGAGTGGTTTCCTACTAGAGGAAAACGCTTTGATAAGCTAGTATAATAATGCCACTTTCCACCAGCGATAGACTGGTTACTACTATTCATACATTTACTTCGAAAACAGTACATCTCACGGTTATTTGATGCTTCATTTAAATTAAAATCATAACTTGAACCTAGCTTAATTGTACCTTGCCAATGATTTTTATTTTCTAAATCTATTATTTTACTTTTAATAAATTCAGTTAATCGAATTGATATTCTTCCTTTATATCTTGTTTTTATACTTTGATATATTGACAATGCTGATTCATAATGCTTAACATAAATCAGTGCTTGTGCAAGTTTTAACTCAACCAACAACATATTAGGCTTGTGAATCAAAATTTCATTATATAGGCTAATTGCTAAATCATACTGTTTATTTAACATTGCCTTCTCAGAATGAATGTATTTAACCAATCCTTTATCGTGGTCTTTATGGTCAACGTAATTACCAATAATTTCATTTATTTTGTCAAAATCTTGTCTCTGAATGAGATCATAAAGAATAAAACCAAGTTCGTCGATATTTTTTTCACTATATTTAACATTATTTATTTCTGATTGATGTTTTTTGTTACTATAATCTTTTAAATTACCGATAACTCCTCCTTTTAGCTCTTGAGCTGACAATACCGAAGGGAGAGAAAAAAGTAATAATAAACTCAAATATATTAAATGTGTTTTTTTATTAAAAAATAACATGATTAGGCTACCATTTTAATGACAAAAATAAAAAAGTAGACAAAATCACTTTTGCCTACTTTTTTTAGCTAATTATATGTTCAGTAATTATTCGTCTTTCTGGCCACCAAATGCCGTGTCTAACTCACGGTTATTCTCATAAGAGAGAATACCTGCCACTTGTTCTGCATTATCACCAAAGAGTTGCCCCATACTATCACCTTGGTGTATTCCATTGGCAATGGCAGTACCACTAAATTTACCGTCTTCTTCAATAGCCCCTGCCATGGAGTGGCTATTCGTTCCTTCTAATGAACCTGTATATGATTTATCTGTAAAATCAGCATTAAACCAACCCGTCTGTTTTGCTTCACCTGCAAATTGGTTAATACCCGCTATAGTATAAGTCGCTTGGCCACTGGTTGGCACTTCTGTCGTTGCATTCTCACCGGAGAAATAAACCGTGTGCATTGCGTCATCGGCTTCCCCAGTTTGTGACCAATCACCGAAATATACCTCGGCATCTGCAACCTGACTAAATTGGAACTTACCCATTCCGCCGTGCGGGCTACCGCCACTTTCCAAAACATACACGTTGTCAGGCTTTTGCGTGACTAAGTTTTTTAAACCAGAGAACGAAATTGTCTTTCCATTTCTCATAAAGCGAGAACCGATACCCGGTGCGCCAATACTACCACCGTGTGGCCCCATGGTTGATTGGGTTTTATCAACAATAATATTTGTTTCATTATCTACGTAACTTAAGCTTTGCGCTGATTCCGTTTCTGCCATAACACCAACAGAAAATATAGACAAAGATACTGCGACTGTAATTAGTGATAATTTTTTCATTTATTCATCCTCTTAAATAGAAGTTTGAATTAGGTTGGTTTATTAAAGAAACACATTAAATAAAAGATTATTCTTTCCTTTAATGTTCGATATTGAGTATATGCAAATGATTTTTATTTACAAATGAGAGAAATATAATTCAATTTTTTATTATTAGACCATAAAAATAAAATAACCTTTTATTTTTTAATTGGTTAATTAAAAACCCTGTAATAAGTGATTTTATTTATTACTTTTTATATTAAGAATTAGTTTAATTTTTAAGACTAATTACAGCTTTTAATTAAAAACAAATAAACATATTTAAAAACAAATAAGATATATATTTTTATAAGTTTATTGAATGAATAATGGAGATAAAGATAAATAAAATAGACTCAGGTATTTAAATTAGGTACAAGAAGCACTCTTCTTGTACCTGAATACATTATATGCTCGCTAATAACTTTGTGATGGGCTCTGCAAGTAACCGCCCTCTCCAGCCCGCCAATAGCTCAGGTGGCGTTGTAGACGATTTTAGCCCCCAATGAATAGACAATAACTGATTGATTTGCCGCCTAGAAGCCAATAGTTCTGCATTAAATTTTTCATTTTCAGCAATATCTTTGACCACCGCTTTAATTTCTTTAAATAAGCTTTTGTATTGGCTCTGTTCCGTAATATTCGCTACAGGTGTTGGGTATTCACTTTCTTCAAGTTGCTTTGCTTGCTCGACAATGGCTAACAAGCGCTTGCCATGGCAACGAATTTCCTGCCCAGTTAAGCCAAGTGCATCAAGTTCACCCAGAGAGCTCGGTAAATAACGAGCCACTTTCCATAGATGCTCTTCTTTTACTACAAAGTTAACTGCCATATCGCGGGCTTTAGCTTGGTTTAAACGCCATTCGGCTAATAATTGCAAACAAGCGAGCTGTTCATCACGTAGCTGCCATGCATTATGGATATTCATGTAGGCTTTTTCTGGCTTTAAGGCTTTTTGCCGACGAGCCACAACACGTTGACACTCATCTTTGGCATCTTCCAAGTAGCCCGCTTCAGTCACTTTTTCCATTAGAATTTCAGCTAATGGCAGCAAATACAGCACATCTGCGGCTGCATAATCGCATTGTTTTTCGCTCAGAGGACGCGCAAGCCAGTCTGTCCGTGATTCACTTTTGTCGAGCTCAATACCTAAATGTTCAGCAACCAATGATGCAAAACCACAAGAAATTGGATAACCTAAAAATGCCGCCACAACTTGTGTGTCGATCATCGGCTCAGGGACACAATCAAAATCATGCATAAACACTTCTAAGTCTTCACTAC
The DNA here is from genome assembly GCF_033688165.1 of Providencia sp. PROV048. Taxonomy (NCBI): domain Bacteria; kingdom Pseudomonadati; phylum Pseudomonadota; class Gammaproteobacteria; order Enterobacterales; family Morganellaceae; genus Providencia; species Providencia sp. PROV048. The sequence continues at coordinate 2,331,571 of NZ_CP096360.1, forward strand.
CTGCATGTAAAAATTTAAGTTGCTCAGGATTCGTTAAAAGTGCTTTGAACGGGCTAAAATCCGTCATTAATAATGGGTCAATTAACGAAACTTGCTTTCCATCATATAGCTGTAGCAACCCTAGTTGTGGGTAATATGTTCGGGTACGAACAAACTCGGTATCCAAAGCGAGCCATGGTGCATTACCCGCCTCTTGGCATACTTGGGCTAATTCGCTATCTGTAGTTACTAAACGATAATTCAAAACAAGTTTCTCTTTGTTATTTTCATCACAATGACGCCGGCTAAAACCGGCGTCATCTATTTATAATTTACGACTAAACCACAATCATACTTGTGATTTTTCTCTTTGCAATTTTTCTTCATCACGTAGGTCTTTACGTAAAATTTTACCCACGTTAGATTTTGGTAATTCATCACGAAATTCAAATATCTTAGGGACTTTATACGCGGTTAATGAACGGCGGCAAAAGGTTTTTAGCTCATCACCCGTTAAATTCGCATTTTTCGTTACAACGAAAACTTTAACCGCTTCGCCTGTACTTTCACTAGGTACACCAATTGCAGCGCATTCTATCACGTCCGGATGTGCAGAAATGACATCTTCGATTTCATTGGGATAGACGTTAAAACCTGAAACGATGATCATATCTTTTTTACGATCAACAATACGAATATACCCTTCGCTATCAATTTCAGCGATATCCCCTGTCGCTAACCAACCATCCACTATCGTATCCGCAGTGGAATCAGGGCGGTTCCAATACCCTTTCATGACTTGCGGGCCTTTTACCCACATTTCACCAGGTTCACCAATAGCGACTTCGTTGCCGTTATCATCAAGAAATTTAACATCTGTTGATGGAACAGGTAAACCAATACTTCCACTATAACTGGTTAAATTATAAGGATTACCGGTTACTAGTGGGGCACATTCTGTTAAACCATATCCTTCAAGTAAATGTTTCCCAGTGAGCTTTTGCCATTTTTCTGCAACGGCTTTTTGAACAGGCATCCCCCCACCAACCGAAAGACGTAAACGCGAAAAATCCAGTTTTTTAAACTCTTCGTTGTGCAACCATGCATTAAATAAGGTATTAACCCCGGTAATTGACGTAACGGGATAACGTCCTAGTTGTTTTACGGTGTCCGGTACATCTCTAGGGTTAGTAATCAATAAGTTAACGCCCCCTACAGTGATAAACAGTAAGCAGTTTACTGTCAATGCAAAAACATGGTACAGCGGTAAAGCGGTGACAACAAATTCAGCACCAAATTTCAGTACAGGCCCGTAAGCTGCCCTTGCCTGCTCAATATTTGCTAACATATTGCGATGAGTTAACATCGCCCCTTTAGCAACACCGGTGGTTCCACCTGTATATTGCAAAAAGGCCAAGTCATCACCAGCAATGTTAGGTTTAATATATTGCATACGATAGCCATAATGCATGGCACGGCGAAAGGAGATGGCGTCTGGTAAGTTATATTTAGGGACTAAACGTTTTACATATTTGACAACAAAATCAACAATCGTGGCTTTAGGACGTGAAAGCTGGTCACCCATACGAGTTAAAATGACGTGTTTCACTTTGGTATTGAAAACAATTTTTTCCAGTGTATGTGCAAAATTCGACACAATTACAATTGCGGTTGCACCGCTATCATTCAATTGGTGCTCTAGTTCTCTCGGGGTATAAAGTGGGTTGACGTTGACTACCACCATACCAGCTCGCAATATCCCAAACAGGGCAATCGGATACTGTAATAGGTTTGGCATCATTAATGCGACACGATCCCCTTTTTTAAGACCAAGTCCATTTTGTAAGTAGGCGGCAAAAGCGCGACTTCTCTCTTCAAGTTTCCGATAAGTCATCACTGCTCCCATATTAATGAATGCAGGTTGGTCGGCAAATTGAGAGACCGCATCTTCAAGTAACTCTGCTAGAGAAGCGAAGCTATCAGGATTGATTTCTTCCGGCACATCAGCAGGGTAATTTTTTAGCCAGATTTTTTCCAAAATGTTACTCCTGAATTTAGTGAAGTTATTATACTCAACATCTCTTTTAACAAATTATTAACTCAGCGTACCAGTTTGAAAAACAGACAATGTCAAGGTTGAGAGGTCTATCACTAAATAAATTTTGTTCCTTCAAGAAAAAACTAGGCGGACTAAGCCGCCTAGTTTGTCTTAAATTCGTTAAACAGATGTAAATCTGTACAAGATTGCCTGATTATACATGATTTTACGCTATTTTTGGAAAGGTTATCTCGCACTTAAGAAGGGATTTAATCTATTACATTAACCGAAGTCACTTTTGCTGGGATTAAATTTTAGCTAATACTTTTATTAAACACTCTTATTTATTAGCTCTTATTTATTAACTCTTATTTAGATAATCTTTTTATGGAAAACAAAAAGGCCCCGCAATAATCGGGGCCTTTAAATAAAGAAAAATAATCGTTATTCTGTTAGATAAGTTTGTACGGGTACTGGGCCTCCTGGATAACCGTACCCATAACCATAACCCCATGGGTGGTTATAAAAATACGGGTCGCCATAATAACCATAACCCCAAGGGCCAGACGGCGGGATCATAACACTTTGTGCGACATTCCAGCGTTGGAAACCTGTTACATCTAACGTGACATACTTATAAGGAACTTGCCCTACTTTCCCTTGCTGCTCCCCCGTGATTTTCCCCACCACAGTGATATAACGGTTAGTAAAATCACTTGGCTCACGAAAACCATTTAAGTACGCATAAATGCGGCCAATTGAAGGGGAATTAAGCTCTGGTGCTGCATCATATTTATTCAATGCCATCACCGCAATTTCTAAACGTGTTCTTGTAGTTTCATTTTCAACGGCAAGGACTTTCCCACCAAAACGCGCTTCCTGACCTATATACATTTCAGGTGCATTTTGTACAGATGCTAAGTTGTCTGTTGGGTTTGGAACCGAACCTTGAATTGAAGCTGGTATAGAAACACACCCTGTTAGTGCTAATACGCTTGCAACAAAAAGGCCTTTAAGTGCATTACGGCAGTTTAATTCAATATTCATAGACCACCTCCGATTAGCTATATTATAAATTCAGGTAATACAGATTTAAATAACATTTAGCAAACAAAAACACGATATGTTAAAAATCGCCATAATAGTTCTATTACTACCTAATAATACCTGAAATTATTAAATGATTCGATTTGTATTTTTATTAATCAACATTTGATGAGTTTAATATGAATTATTGGTTATATCACATGATATAACCAATTCAACTTCACTTTCTGTGTTTTATTCACGGCCAGGCAATTTTTTCCATGTCACCTCATTACGTAAATAAGTCGGTTCGACATTTTCAACGGTAACCACTTTTCCCAGCTTCCACAATTGGGCAGCAATAGGTAACATATCTTGTGCATCTGGCAGCGTAATATGACTGTTAGCTAATGTAATTGATGCATTCAACAATGAGGGATATGCCTCCCACCCAGTACCTGCATAACCCCACAGCCCTGAAAGCCCTGTCACTTCGCTCTTAAAATCGTCGGGAAGTAGAACTGCTTCAGTTTCTTCACCTAACCATTGGCCTGCGGATGTTCGCTGATATTGGGCACAATAGATTTCTGACATCCGTGCATCAATAGCCACTAATACCTGATGATGCCCCATTATCCGAAAGGCGCCTTCAGCAAGTGTCATTAAAGAGGAAACGCCAATCATGGGCAAATTAGCCCCTAGTGCTAACCCTTGTGCAATACCAACACCAATACGAACCCCCGTAAAACTACCAGGACCACGCCCGAAAGCCAATGCATCTAACTGGTTCAACCCCATCCCAGCTTCTGCAAGAACTTCCTCAACCATCGGTAAAATTTTTTGTGTGTGCTCTCGAGGAGAAATCGCGAAACGCGAAATAATGTCACCTTCACACCAAAGTGCGACTGAACAGGCTTCTGTTGCTGTATCAACAGCAAGAATACGACTCGACATGCCTAAACTCCGGCAAATTAATAGTTTCTGATTAAAAGATGCCGATTATATTAACATAAACGGCCGTAGGAATAGCAGAAAAACAAGGTGGGATTTACCTCACTCTATTAACTTCTTGCCTTTTCTCTTCAAGAAATGCAATTGCTTTTTGTATACTTCTTGTTCGTGGTGATGGCGGAAGGCTACGTAAAAAAACCTCACCATAAGGGCGAGTTACTAAACGGTTATCACAAATAACGATGACACCATAATCACTAGTGTCTCGAATTAGCCGCCCTACACCTTGCTTTAAAGTAATAACTGCATCTGGTAATTGGACATCCGAGAATGGATCTCCACCCCGTAATTCACAATCTTCGATGCGCGCTCTTAATAGCGGGTCATCAGGGGCAGTAAATGGGAGTTTATCGATAATGACACAAGTTAATTCATCACCTCGCACATCAACCCCCTCCCAAAAGCTACTAGTGGCAACTAAAACAGCATTCCCCGCAGCAATAAACTGAGATAACAGTTTGTTTTTACTGCTTTCCCCTTGCATTAGAACTGGTAATGTCAATGAAGATTTAAATTCCTCGGCCAATTCACGCATCATCAGGTGTGATGTACATAAAAAGAAGCAACGTCCCTGATTTTTTTCAATCATAGGTCGTAGCATTGTTGCCAATTTTTGTGCTAAACCTCGTTGATTGGGTTCGGGTAAAAAACGGGGAACGCATAATAAAGTTTGGCTTTGATAATCAAATGGACTGGCTAATAATAACGTTTTTGCAGTAACTAAACCTAAACGGTCAGTGAAATGGCTTAGTTTCTCATTTACTGACAACGTCGCTGATGTAAATACCCAACTGGCCGGCGTACTTGCAATCATTTCACTGAATTTATCTGCAACCGTTAAGGGGGTTAGTGCCAATAAAAAATGGCGACCATAACTTTCAAACCAATAGCTGTAACCCGCAATTGTCACATCTTTTAAACGGTTTAAACGATTTCGGTATATTGTGACGCGCTCAAAAATAGAGTCTAAGCTCTGTGAGCGACCTAACGTGGTTTTGATCACTTCGTAACAAAGTTCAAGAGAATCATCAAGGAGCGTCAACGCCCTTTGTACTTCAGGACGTTTCAGTAAGTCACGTAGATTGCCACGAAAACTGTTTTCACCCAAATTGAGCCGAAAGTCTAACGTGCTTTGCGTGAGTCTATCAGCACTTTTTTGCAGCTGAACTTGGTCTTTTAGCTCTGTTCGATAGGTCATAATCATATCGCGCGCTAGATCCAACAATTGGCGACTACTCAGTTGCTGGCCAAAATATTGGCTGGCTATATCCGGGATTTGGTGCGCTTCATCAAAAATCATGACTTCTGCTTGGGGGATTAGCTCACCAAAACCCGTATCTTTCACCACTCTATCAGCCATAAATAAATGGTGATTTACAACAACAATATCCGCTTCTAAAGCTTTGCGTCGTGCTTTTAAAACAAAACAATCTTGATAACGCGGGCAATCACTGCCAAGACAATTGTCATTCGTGCTAGTTACCAACGGCCAAACCGGGCTATCTTCAGCGATATCATGGCAAGTACTTGTATCACCTAGCTCAGATTCAATGGACCAACTGCGTAGCCTCACAACCGCTGACAATATCTCAGGTTCAAGACTACCACCACCGAGGGATTGTTGGTCTAATCGCTCTAAACATAAATAATTCGAACGCCCTTTTAGTAACGCGGTCCGTCCAGTGTAATTCATCGCATCAATAATTGTCGGTAAGTCTCGGTGATACAGTTGATCTTGTAAGGCTTTTGATCCCGTTGAAACAATGACTTTTTTTCCACTACGCAATGCAGGAACTAAATAAGCATATGTTTTTCCTGTTCCAGTACCCGCTTCCGCCACCAGCACATGCTGCTGCTCAATCGACTCGGTTACTGCATTCGACATCGTAACTTGTGCTTCTCGAGGCTGAAAACCAGGAATTGTTCTGGCTAAAAAGCCATCCGCAGAAAAATCGTCGTGCACTACATGACCTATTTATTAGGAATAATGAGGGCACACTTTACCATGAGTTTCTTAACCCTGCTTAGGTAATTATTACTTCGTTGAACAACTGATTTTCATCCAGCCTGCAAACTGTTATTCTTGAGCCACATGTATAATAAGGAATAATTATGACTATCAAACGTATTGACCCTGATAATCGTTGGTCTGAAGCTGTTATTCACAATAATGTCATTTACTACACCAGTGTGCCTGAAAACCTTGACGCTGATATTGTTGCTCAAACAGCAAACACGCTCGCGGCAATTGATGTGATGCTTGAACGTGTTGGTTCAGACAAAAGTAAAATTCTTGATGCCACCATTTTTCTTGCTGATAAAGCCGATTTTGCTGGTATGAACCAAGCATGGGATGCTTGGGTTGTTGCTGGAAGTGCGCCTGTCCGCTGTACTGTCCAAGCATTGTTGATGAAGCCAGAATATAAAGTTGAAATTAAGATTGTTGCAGCAATTGATTGATTAAACAGGTTTTGCTTTGCATAAAAATGGGCGCCAATTATTAGCGCCCATTTTATTTTGAATAGCTATAATTTGAGAATATAACCAATTACATAAATATGTGACTAGGGTTAACAAATGCAGCCAACAACGCGACAGTGCAAAATAGGTTTCCCATTCATGCTCTAAATAGTTTGCAATGTCGCTAGGCGGCAAGTGAGTTAATCCCTTGGAGCATACACTAGTATGTGACTAGGGTTAACGAATGCAGCCAACAACGCGACAGTGCAAAATAGGTTTCCCATTCATGCTCTAAATAGTTTGCAATGTCGCTAGGCGGCAAGTGAGTTAATCCCTTGGAGCATACACTAGTATGTGACTAGGGTTAACGAATGCAGCCAACAACGCGACAGTGCAAAATATGACGAGCATTACGACATCTTGATGAGAACCATGCCTAGTAGCAATAACACAATTCCTCCCCAACCTTTATAATTTAACCGTTGATTAAAAAGTATCCAACCTGCTGCTACTGTCGCGATAATCCCGAATGCTCCCCATAATGCATAGGCAATTGAAAGTTCGATTCCTTTTACTGCTTGCGCTAATGCACTGAAAGCTCCGAGTACCGCAATTAGAGAAAGAATACCTATCCAGTATCGTTTAAACCCATTCGACATTTTTAACAAAATGTTGGCTGCGATTTCTAATATGACTGCTAGGATCAAAAACGCAGCATGCCACCATTCAAAATGACTGGCCATATTACGCCTCCGACTTAGCTTCGCGTCCAACTAAAGCATTTGTTTTGGCTGCATTGACCGCGTTTTGTGTAACTTGTTTTACTTTTTGTGCAGATTGACGAACGGTGGTTTTCTTGGTGCCTGATTTAATCAGTCCAATACCGGTGATAAGTAATACTAACCCCCCAATTTTCATCGGTGATAGCGTTTCTCCAAACCACATGACACTAAATGTTGTGATAAAAAGGATACCGATACCTTCCCATAGTGCATAGGCGACACCTAATGCCACTTTTTTAACTGCAACAGCAAGTAAAATGTATGATGTTGCTATCATCACATACATCACGACCATACCAGTAAAATCACCACTGACGCTGGCATGTTTCATTGATAGTGTACCGATAACTTCAGTTACGATAGCTAATACTAAAAATATCCAGTAAATCATTATAATATCTCTCTATATACAGCCACGTAATAGTCTATTTTTTGTACAGATAAAAAATACAGATTACTATTGCGTAGTTGTTGAAAATTCAAATAAATAACAACGTGTTGCTGAGTTTATTCAGCGAAATGAATAATCGAGAGAGACGCTATAATGCACCACACCAGTAGTGTTCACTGGAAAGGATAGCTGAAAGGAAAAGCCTGTGTGTCGTTCTTTTTTGGGACTTGCTGATCTTGCCGCTAGTTGAGCTAAGCATGATATCTTATTCTTTTCATCAGGTAGACATCTACCCAATTTACTCCGAACCCTCATGTTGATAGTTAATTTCAGTTTATTTTTAACATGCCAAATTTTTTAAGTCAATGAATATAAACATTTTTTGCATTGAATAAAAATATGCATAACTATTCATTAATATGCTAATCAACCCTTTAGCTATCAACTATTGCGCGAATAAACAAGCGATGATGATAAATTTTTCACTGGAATTATTTTATAAAAAAATCTCTTTTTTCCACTTTTTATACTCTCATCACGCCTTAATTAAGCTATTCGATTTTTAACATTGACAACCTGATTGAACAAGCTTCTTATAGTAGCTATATGATTGTAATATGCCGAAGAGAGAGCCATGAACGCCTTTAGCCTTACCTCCAATAGTTTCCAAAATTCCACTGATGCAACGCCATTACCTTATGATGTTGTTTCAATTCAGTCACAAGTTATTTATGGCAGTGTTGGAAATAGTATTGCCGTTCCAGCCCTGACAAAACAAGGTTTACGTGTTGCGGCAGTACCTACTGTAGTACTCAGTAATACGCCTCATTATACAACTTGCTATGGTGGTGAGTTGCCTGGTGAGTGGTTTCGTGGTTATTTAAACGGTTTTGTTGAGCGGGGTAGCTTAAATTCTGTAAGAGCTATTTTGACTGGTTATCTAGGTTCCCCAGAAAAAGCCCAAGACTTAGCAAACTGGTTAACTCTAGTTCGTAAAGAAAGAACGGCACTACCGGTTATTGTTGACCCAGTCATGGGAGATGAAGACAGCGGTTTTTATATTCCACCCGAAATTGCCGAGGTATACCGCAATAAAGTCATTCCTTTAGCTACAGGTATTATTCCAAACAAATTCGAGCTCATGACGTTAAGTGGCAAACAAGTCCATAACTTGGATGATGCTACGGCTGCAGCCCGTAGCTTATTAAAGGGAAATACACAGTGGGTAATCATCACAAGTGCTTTCCAGCCTGATGACGACAACATTGAAGTCGTTTGTGTTACCCAAGATAACGTGGCCGTAATCCGCCACAAACGTTACCCTGTCACACCAAAAGGAACGGGGGATTTATTTGGCGCTGAACTCACCGCTCAGTTATTAGCGGGACTATCCGTTCCTGATGCCGCTAAAATGGCATGTTTACGCATCGAGCAAGCGATTATTCATATGGCAGCGACAGGACGTAGCGAATTAATCCTTTAATATCCTATGTAGCCATACCTAACAACATGATAAACATAGATAAATGGCGGGATCACCCCGCCATTTTAGTCAATATACCACCTAATATTTCAAATATTGATAATATTATTCAAACTCATTCCATGAACGGCCATCGCGTGCGATCATCGCAACAGATGCAATCGGCCCCCAAGTCCCTGCTTGATATGGCTTAGGCGCTTCATTGTCCATTGCCCATGCATCTATAATAGAATCAACAAATTTCCATGCTTCTTCTACTTCATCACGGCGAACAAACAGTGCTTGAATGCCGCGCATTGCTTCAAGCAATAAACGTTCATAGGCGTCAGCAAGGTGAGTTTGGTTGAAAGTTTCGGAGAAACTTAAATCCAATTTAGTGGTTTGTAAACGGTGTTTATGATCAAGGCCTGGTGCCTTATTCATAATTTCAATATCAATCCCTTCGTCTGGCTGCAAACGGATAGTTAATTTATTCTGAGGTAGATCTTGATAACTTTCCGAGAAAATATTTAACGCGGGCTTTTTAAAATAAACCACAACTTCTGAACATTTAGCCGGTAGGCGTTTCCCTGTACGTAAATAGAAAGGCACGCCCGCCCAACGCCAGTCATCAATATCAACACGCAAAGCAACGAATGACTCAGTCATACTTTGCTTATTCGCCCCCTCTTCCTCTAGATATCCAGGGACTTTTTTGCCCTGAACAAAACCAGAGGTATATTGCCCACGTACAGCCTTTTCACGCACATTTGTATGGTCGATACGACGTAAAGAACGTAAGACTTTCACTTTTTCATCGCGAATACGGTCAGTGGTTAAATCTGCCGGTGGTGACATGGCAATCATCGTTAAGATTTGCAATAAGTGGTTTTGTACCATATCACGCATTTGGCCTGCTTGGTCGAAATATCCCCAACGACCTTCGATTCCTACTTCTTCTGCAACCGTGATTTGGACATGATCAATAGTGCGGTTGTCCCAGTTATTGATAAATAACGAGTTTGCAAAACGCAATGCGAGTAAGTTTAAAACGGTTTCTTTACCAAGATAGTGGTCAATACGATAGACTTGGCTTTCATCAAAATACTTAGCCACTTCATTATTAATTTCTTGTGACGACGCTAAATCCGTTCCCAGTGGTTTTTCCATGACAACGCGATTTGGCTTTTTATTTAATTTAGCATGACCCAACCCTTGACACATAGCACCAAAAGTACTCGGTGGCATAGCAAAGTAATGGATAGCGGGTTGTGCATCTTGTTTTAACATTTCAGCTAAACGCACAAAACTTTCAGTCTGGTTAACGTCTAAGTTACAAAAATCCAAGCGAGCGCTTAGTTTTTCCCACAATGCTGAATCGAGATCTTCTTTTAAGAACTTATCTAACGCTTCTTTGACAAAGTGGACATAATCATCTTGACTCCATTCAGCACGACCAACACCAATAATGCGCGTGTCTGGATGAATGTAACCTGCTTTTTCTAACTGATAAAGCGATGGCAGCAGCTTACGACGAGCGAGGTCTCCCTTGGTGCCAAAAATAATTAAGTCACAAGCTTGAGCAGCATTATGTACCGCCATATTGGTTCTCCTCAATTTGCGGAATGTAAGACCTAACTAGGATAGGCCTTATTGTAATTTTGTTAAAATTAGCCCTAATTCCGCTAATGTACCCTGTTGCTAGTGCCCAGTAAATGTTCATGATACCGACCACAGTTTTTATGATGAAAAAAACAACATATTGTCTGTTTGATCTTATGTTACACACTGAATAATTTTTAGTGTATTAAAAAGATGCGATTTAACTGAATGGAGACAGCTTCCGTAAAAAAATAACAAAATAGGTAGGATGTTTACTATTCTGAAAATTAGATACGGGTCAAAGTTTCATAAAAAGCTACTACTTATCACCTGTATTCAGATAGCTTACATATCATACATAGTATATTTTCACTTTCTATTACGACATCACAGCAAGAAATTTAAAATCAATAATAGGATAACGTGATGACTCAAAAATTTCTCCTTTCGATGAAATAGGCGCTTTTGCTATATGAATATTTTAGAACAAATGAAGACAAGTCTCGATTTTTTAAGTAAATCAGAAAAAAAGGTGGCTGAGGTTATTCTAGGTATGCCACAAAATGCCATTCATCTCAGTATCGCCACACTCGCGCAATTAGCTGATGTTAGCGAACCAACAGTAAACCGATTTTGTCGAAAAATGGATACGAAAGGATTCCCTGATTTTAAATTACGATTAGCACAAAACTTAGCCAACGGCACCCCCTATATTAACCGCCATATAGAAGAAACCGATACAGTAAATACCTATACTCATAAGATTTTTGAATCTGCTATGGCTGGATTAGATAATGTAAAACACACATTAGATATCAGTGCAATTAATCGTGCTGTTGATTTATTAACTCAAGCTCGGAAAATCAGTTTTTTTGGCTTTGGCGCCTCTGCAGCTGTCGCGCACGACGCAATGAATAAGTTTTTCCGCTTTAATATTCCTGTCATATACTTCGATGATATTGTCATGCAACGTATGAGCTGTATCAATAGTAATGAAGGAGATGTTATTGTGCTCATTTCCCATACAGGAAGAACCAAAGCATTAGTTGATATGGCACGTTTAGCACGGGAAAACGATGCCACCGTCATAGCAATTACCTCAGAAAACTCTCCGCTATCCCAAGCCGCTACCCTACCTATCATTATTGATGTGCCTGAAGATACAGATATCTACATGCCGATGGTATCAAGAATGGCTCAGCTCGCAGTCATTGACGTATTAACAACGGGTTTTACGTTAAGAAGAGGTGAAAAATTTAGAGATAACTTGAAGCGCGTCAAAGAAGCATTACGTGATTCGCGGTTTGATAGCATCTAAAGGCAATAAATTGGCTGTATAAATGCTTTTCTTTGCTTTTCAGGCTTTAATAGTTTTACAGACCTGATAGCATTAAGAAATTGGCTGTATATAATAGCTGTGCTCGTGTCAGCATCCCTATTTGCAGTAAACAGGTTTCGAAATGGAGTGAAATGGTTTCACTCTTTTATCAACACCATTACAGGTCAACGGAGTAATACATGTCTAGACGGCTTAGAAGAACTAAAATTGTTACAACTCTTGGTCCAGCTACAGATCGCGATAATAACCTTGAAAAAATTATCAACGCTGGCGCCAACGTTGTTCGCCTTAACTTCTCCCACGGAACTCCAGAAGACCATCTATTACGTGCGAACAAAGTACGTGAGATTGCCGCTCGTTTAGGACGTCACGTTGCGATCCTCGGTGATTTGCAAGGTCCTAAAATTCGTGTTTCCACTTTTAAAGATGGCAAAGTTTTCCTAAATATTGGTGATAAATTCATTCTTGATGCCAATTTAGGTAAAGGTGAAGGCTGCCAAGAGAAAGTAGGTATCGATTATAAAGGCTTACCTGCCGATGTCGTTCCAGGTGATATTTTGCTTCTTGATGATGGTCGAGTACAATTGAAAGTCCTTGAAGTCAAAGGGTTACAGGTATTTACTGAAGTTACTGTTGGTGGTCAACTATCTAACAATAAAGGTATTAATAAACTCGGTGGCGGTCTTTCAGCTGAAGCATTAACAGAAAAAGACAAAGAAGATATAAAAACTGCTGCAAAAATTAATGTTGATTATTTAGCTGTTTCATTCCCTCGCTCAGGTGAAGATTTAGATTATGCACGCCGATTGGCTCGTGATGCGGGTTGTGAATGCCAAATTGTTGCTAAAGTAGAACGTGCAGAAGCCGTTGCCAATGATGAGGTGATGGATGAAGTTATTCTCGCTTCTGATGTCGTTATGGTTGCTCGTGGTGACCTCGGAGTGGAAATTGGCGACCCTGAATTAGTCGCTGTCCAGAAAAAATTGATCCGCCGCTCTCGCCAATTAAACCGTGTTGTTATAACCGCAACACAAATGATGGAATCGATGATCACTAACCCAATGCCAACGCGAGCCGAAGTCATGGACGTTGCGAATGCGGTGTTGGATGGTACTGATGCCGTTATGCTTTCTGCTGAAACCGCTGCAGGCCAGTACCCAGCAGAAACGGTAGCCGCGATGGCGCAGGTTTGTTTTGGCGCAGAAAAAATGCCGGGCCTAAATGTGTCTAAACACCGTTTAGATGCGGAGTTTAATAGCCCTGAAGAAGCAATTGCAATGTCAACAATGTATGCTGCTAACCATCTTAAAGGGGTTAAAGCTATCATAGCAATGACTGAGTCTGGCCGTACTGCTCGTATGATGTCTCGGATCAGCTCTGGTTTACCTATTTTTGCCATGTCTCGTCATGAAAAAACCCTTAATCAATGTTCTCTCTATCGTGGTGTTACACCTGTTTTCTGTAGCACCCATACAGATGGTATTGCGGCTGCCAATGAAGCTGTCACGCGTTTACGTGATAACGGCTATTTAATGAGTGGTGACGTGGTTCTTGTCACCCAAGGTGACTTAATGGGTACTGTAGGTAGCACGAATACTTGTCGTATTCTAGAAGTTGAATAATCTTTTAGCCCTCGCCTATGGGTGGGGGCTTTCCTTTATATTGAAACGCTATCTAACTTAAAAAAGAATTAACACAAGAAAGTATAGCTCTGCATCACTTGCGTAAAATAATAAAGAGAAAATAGCATTTAATGATATTGTAGGTTAAATTGTAGCGTACCATTCGCTTTCCCAGCTGTCGTTGCAGATTGAGTTTGGATATACGCGGCTTCCAACGGAATGTTGTATTGCCCTATGTCATTTTTATTGGTGAGCGGTATTAATTGATTAAGCTTAATGGGTATACCGTTGTGCTTTACTTGGATGGCATAACCTTTCGCTGTATTTTCATCGCCTAAATTATTAAGTGCGATTGCCCCTGGTGTTTGACTTGAATCTTGAGTTCCAATAAACGTAATTTTTATCGGAGATATAGGGTCACAATCTAATTCAATTTGAAAATTTTGCTTGCTCTCAGAACTCGTTGAACCAACACCTGTAAAGGACAATTTACTAACGTTACCGAATAGTACGTCTATTGACTTATTTTTGACTTCACAACCACTCGAAATAACATTGATTGGCCCCATATTTACTTTGGGTTCGAACCTCCCATATAAATCTGTAGTAATGAAACCATTGTGGAATAAAATCAACATCGCAGCATTAGATATTGGTAAAGTTTGGCTTTTAACATTATTACCAACTTTATAAAAATCTGCCCTTAATTTTACAGTATACGTTGCTGAAGATGCATTAGAGCCACATATAAATCTATTATTATTATTTCCATCTTTCGTATTTACCCCATCAACATATGCAAAACCAGAGCAAGGGCTCATTACTGTACCATGCAAAGTATAACCAACGCCTGAACTATTAATTTCTCTAACATAACCTATACCCGGAATATACCTTGAATTTCCTGGTTCGATTGGTATATAAATTCCAACTTCTGTATTACCCGTCACATTCCACCACGTCCATGGAGAGTGGGTTCCTAAATCAATAGAACCAATAAAAGTACCTACTGGTAAAGTTCGTGATACATAAAGTGTTTTATTCGGATTAACTAATTGGCTGGTAAATTCAGCCCTAAATTCAGCAGCCCCGAATTGTGAATATAAAAGGAACGAAATACCTATTTTTAGACCTAAATTTTTCATGATAACTCCTATTCACAAACTCGTTCTATAAACTGAATTTTTTCATTCTCTAATGATAATAAAAGTGGAACTGTACATTGTTGATTATTACCGTTGCCCCATTTCACTATTATCTTGCTTTGCTCTGGAACGCCACTTAAATAAACTTCCCCATCATTTGCAACAATACCGCCTGTAACTTGTTCCTCACTTTCCATAACAGAAACTTGAGTACCAAATGCAATTGCTTTTCCCGCATACTTGAGTTTTAATAAAACTCTAGCACCCCGTTTTGCTTGGAAATTAGCTAATACAATCGCACCTTGAGTAGGAACGACTGTCGTTGTATTAATCGCAACATCATTATTGCCACTTAATGTTGCAGTATCGACACTAATTTTATTTCGTTCATAACGAGTCACTGTGGGAATTACTGCATAACCTGACGAATTAGTGTAAAGTGATTGCGCGTTATTTACTTTTAAATTGTCTATATCTTCTGCTTTAACGAGCACTGCAGAATCATAGATAGTACGAGAGGTCGTTAACCCGCCAGAATGCAATAATAGTGCTCCCGTTGCACTGAAATCGATAGCATGATATTTAGGGTCATAGTTATAACCCAAACTGTATTCTCCTGATGAAACTATATAGTTTGCACTAACGGAACTGCTAAATTCATTACGGCTATGGTTATGTCTTTGCGTAAGGTTATACTGCAAATTATTATCTACTAATTGCATACCATTAAAACTTAATGAGCTAATCGAATCTCCATTTTTGCTGGTACTATAGCTATAGTTAGCCCAATTATTTTTTCGACCCAAATCAAAAGGAATACTCAAATTGAATGACAGCATTTGGTCATTTGTTTTTGAATAGTCTTGTTTAATATAAGAATAAGCAACGCTGTAATTCAATGAATTATAATTAGAGCTAAAACTCATTGTTAAACTTTTATCACAACCACTTTTGTCCCAATAATATTGCTGGTAACCATTCACCGATAAATAACCGATTTCGTCAAGTGACTGAGAGACTGATGCTTGAAACTGTTGTTTTTTTCGCCCCATATTATAAAGATAATTATTCAAATCAGAAAAATCATAATAGTTTTTTGTTGAGTAACGATATGACGCCAAAGAAAAAGAAGTGCCTGTATTTGGAATGTATTTCGAATATTGAATTCGATACGCTTGCCCTTTCGCACTCTTTTTATCAATCAATTGTACCGATGCTTCTGTAATATCTGTTGATATCGCGCCAATATTGCCTAAATTTACTCCAGCACCTATTGTGTAGGCTTGATAGTCTTGAGAAACTAAGAAACCTCCATAAACGGATAAGTTATATGGCAAGCCGTAAATTGCTGATGCTTGCGCAAAATTAGGTTTACGTCGTGCACCATCAACATTATATTTACCAATATCTACGCTATATTTTAATGTGCCGGCTCTTTGCATCATTGGCACTGCAGAGAAAGGCTGAACAAAAGACCTTACCGTGCCATTAGCTTCTTCAATTGTGACCTCAAGATCACCACTATATGACGTTGGATACAAATCATTAATCGCAAACCTACCCGGCGGCACGGTGGTTTGATAAATCACGTTGCCATTTTGGCTGATAGTAACAATCGCGTTTGATTGTACAAGACCAGTCACTGTAGGTGCAAAACCCCTTTCACTTTGAGGTAACATACTTTCATCAGATACTAGCTTCACTCCAAGATAAGGGGTGCTCTCTATTACGCCATTATCAGAGGATATTTCACCAATCGTTAAGCGGCTTTTTAAGCTACGAATATCACGTTCTACATAAGTTTGTAGATTATTCCAATTCGTTTCATATGTCGTTTTACTGTAGGTACTATGATTACGGAAACGCCAAGCGCCCATATTAATACCACTTCTTAAACCTAAGAACGAATTATCGCTATTATTCTTATTTTGGTACCAATGTTTATTAAACCGAACTGTGTAGTTAACAAATGTAGCGGTGATTCCATCGTCCCATTCCTTTGGTTCAATATAGCCTCTACTCGTATTTTCTAATCCAATTTGTGGGATACTAATTTGTAATTGTTGGGTTTCAAATCTGTATTGATAATTAGCACTAGGAATAATTTTACTAATGTCATTCAAATATTCGTCCTCTCCACTTGCTGAAAACTTTTCACTTGCTGAGTTTTTCACACCCCAGTTTAGCAGCATTTTTTTTGTTATTTCAGGAGATAATTTTTTAGCTTTATCATCAAATAAAAACCTTATATTCTTGTTATCAACCAATTTATCATTTATATAGATATCAACAAAATAATCTCCTGGCAATTGCCCTCCCGCAGATGATAGGTAGCCTAAACTATTTATATCTGCGACTTGGTTTTCCATTCCGGAATTAATTGCATTAATATCAAAAATATCTTTAGCAATTGTATTATTGATATAAAATATTAAGCTAATCGCAGTAAAAACATTAGAATACATAAGCGTATTTTTTTTACAAAAAACTGGCATCTTAGAGACTCTTATTTGGTTTTTTCTCTATAATAGCGCCATAGTCATTGATAAATTGAACAACTATTGAGTCACCATTATTTATTTTTTTCTTAATGATATAGTCATTTTTGAATGGATATATTAAACTAGCACCGTCAATAACCCTGCCATTTTCAAGGATATTTTTGATTGATAAGTGATATGGAGTTTGGTTATCAATCATAATCCCATCTGGTTTCTCAACTAAAAAAATTTTTTTAAAGTCGAATGGCTCTATATCTTTCGACCTTAAAAATAATTTAAACTGTGAATTTATGATTATCTGTAGTTCATTCTCAATACTATTATTTTTTGGTGGTATTGATTTGATATTAAGCAAATAAATTTGTTCAGTATTTGAACCGATAGACTCACCTATATAAGAAATTCTAGCTGAACCATTTGTATCTGGCTCAATACGAAATAATGGTGGTATGGCAATAAATGGTGCTTTCCCCTCTCCGCCAAATGGTGATACCCAGCTTTGAATTAAAAAAGGTTTTTCTTTATCACTATTGAAAATAGGAATATCAATTTCACGTTTATTTTCTTCATAGACAAAACGTGTTCCACCTACACTAATCCCTGAGGCTTGAGAGGTGCTAGTTATAGAAAAAAAACATATACAGATTGAAAAAAATATTTTTTTCATAAAACAACCATTATATTGAAATAAGAAGGAGAGTAACCATTGTCACTCTCCAATTAGTTAATGATATTGAATACTGTATACTGCACTGCTATTAGCAGGCCCTGCAGTTACTACACCAGTCGCTTTATAACGAGCAACATAGTCTAAGTCTACTGTTGTACCATCGAATTCAATTTGTTTTGAATCTTCAAACAACTTAATTTGCGTTATTGCATCTTTTTCAAATAAAGCAACACCGACATTATTTGCAACGCCTACAGCTTGGTTAATTGCAAGAATATCGTTGTCTGCGGTATCACGTGTGCCACCGAAGCGCACAGTTACTTTGGAGTTTGTTGGACAATCAACAAGTTTAATAGTGAAGTCTTTTAAACCCGCCACTTCTCCTTGTGCGGCTAAACTTTTAGCTGATACCTTTCCAAGGTCAACATTTAAATTTTTTGAGTTGCTATCAACTGTACAAGCTATATCAGTTATTTCCCCAGTAAAGTTAATTGTACCTGAAGCAAAAACAGTTGGCGTAGATGTTACAGCTAAAGTAACCCCTATTACAGTTAGGGATTTTTTTAGAATACTCATAATAGTTCCTATAATATAGATTTTTAATTATTAATTACTACATAAACAAATAAATCACTCATATTTTTAGTGCAGAAGAAATATATCATCTACCTTTAGTTAAGTTAACCAATGGATACATTGAATTTTTTAAAATTGCATCTAAAATATTAATGTTTTGTTTTTATCATTTATGAACTAGCTCTTTTATTTAGATTTTTTATTAACAGCTAGATAGTTTTTTAAAATTTCATTTGCCATTGAGCTTTTATTTATATACATATAAAAATTATAGAACGACTTTTTATTTACTATTTTCAGCTCTTTTAATGAATTATTATTTAATTCTTTCTGGATTAAATTTTTCGGCAACCATAAATAACCAACCGAATTTTCGGCTAATTTAATTGCTAATTCCACATTAGAAATATGGATAGTTTGGATGCTTTTGATCCCATTCATACCTGTAAGCTTCAAAGAAATTGAGGCTGTTTTTTCCATTATTTTCAGTATATTGTCAACTGAACAATGTTGCAGCTTATGATTTGGGTTGGTTACAAGCACCGCTTCAACCTGTTCAAGAAATATGGGATTTAACGACTCAATGTAATGATGAGTAATTAGTAAATCATAATTTTTAATTGTAAAAACATCTGATTTTCTTAGTGAAATCTTCTTAAGATCAATATCATAGTCCTTTCTAGAGCAGCTTAGCTCTCCAATTTTTTTAAGTATTTCATCACTTTGATATAGCGAATCTATAACTATATTAATTTTATTATTTCCCTCATAATTTAATGACTTGGCAACCTCTTCTAATGAAATCGCTTTATTTGTTACTTCTCTTGATAACGCTAATAACTGTTCTCCTTGTTTAGTTAATACTGCACGACGTTTTTCTAAAGAAAATATTTCAATTTCTAATGTTTGCTCTAATTTACTGATGGTATAACTAATTGATGATTGTGTTCTATGCAGAATTTCTGCCGCTTGAGCAAATCCACCATAATCCACAACCGCCTGTAAGGTTATCCATTGGTCTAACGTAGTTCGGGTTTTAACCATAGAGTTTCCAAATATTAATCTGAGAGATATTTTTATTATCAATTTTACATACCACTCCTTATTTATGCATATATTTAAAAATTTTTAAGTTATTTATTTTGATATATCGGTGATCATTTTTAATAGGAATGTTTTTAGATGTAGAGATATCAGTTTTCTTATATTTTTTAAAAGATTAATACAAATAATTAAAAACAGACTTATAATAAACCCAATAAATACAAAAACAAATTAAATAGCTATACACTATTAATAATCGTATCCAGTTTTTCAAAATTATGGGCCATAAAGTGTATATTTCTATAATGTGCACACTTTTAGATAAAAAAAGCCATTACTAAAAAGTAATGGCTTTCAATAATTACGCTGACGAAGAAACTAACGGTAAAGATCTTTTCGCTGATAAGGTTCTATTTCTCCCTCTTTTCGCGTTTTTAATAGCTTTAGTATCCATGTGTATTGTTCTAAGTTCGGGGAAACCAGATATTCCAGCTCCTCATTCATTCTTCGTGCAATATACTTATCGTCCTTACCATCGATATCATCCATTGGTTCACGGATAAAAATATGCAATTGATGCGTTTTATGGTCATAAACGGGAAATAGTGGCACAACTTTCGCTTTACAAACTTTCATTAACCTACCGATTGCAGGTAATGTTGCCTTATATGTACCAAAAAAATCAACAAATTCGCTATGCTCCTCACCATGATCTTGGTCTGGAAGATAAAACCCCCAATATCCTTGTCTAACAGAAGCAATAAAAGGCTTAATACCCGCTTCTCTTGAATGCAAGCGCCCCCCGAAATGGTATCTCGCTTTATTCCATAAATAATCTGCAACTGGGTTCTTTTGGTGATGAAACATTGCAGCCATTTTCTGGCCTTTTGCTGCTAATAACATCGCTGGTGCATCAACGGCCCAGCCATGAGGAACCATAAAAATAACATTGCTTTGCTGCTGTTTTAAGCGCTCTATAATTTCTTGATTATGCCAATGCGTTCTAGCTAGCGTTTTACTTGCACCACGAAGACATAGCTCTGCCAACATAACAAAAGACTGTGGTGCGGTTTCAAACATACGATCAACTAATTCTTCTCGTTGTTGTTCTGTCAATTTAGGAAAACAATAAAGTAAGTTAATTTTGGCACGACGACGGCCACTTTTAGCCAATCGCCCAACCCATTTTCCTATTTTAGCGAGTAAAGGGTCACGGATTTTAACCGGAATGAAAGCCAATCCTGCCAAAATACCCGCTCCTAACCATACCCCCCAATATTTAGGTAATAGATAAGAACGGTGAAAAGTTGGCATATAGCCTTTTTTACTATCAGTGTCTTGATCTCTATTCATGCTGTACTCAAGTGAATATTAGCTATCTCTCTATAGCTTATAATAATAGTTTGCGGGAGCATTACAAAGAAAACTGGCAGATACAAGTACCTGCCAGCGATAAAATAGAAACTTACGTTACTGTAGTTTAAGTTGTGGTTTCGTTTCTTTTACTAGCGCTAAATATTCTTTACGTTCTTTTCCTGTTAAGCCACCAGAACTTGGTAATTTCGCAGTAAGTGGATTTACTGCTTGTTGATTCACCCACATTTCAAAATGTAGATGAGGCCCGGTCGAACGCCCAGTATTACCTGATAGCGCAATTCTATCACCACGCTTAACTTTTTGCCCAGGCTTAACTAACAATTGGCGTAAGTGCATGTAACGAGTGGTGTATTGACGCCCATGACGGATAGCAATAAAGTTGCCTGCAGCGCCGCTGTATTTTGAAACAATCACTTCACCATCACCAACAGCAAGTACTGGCGTGCCAACAGGCATTGCGAAATCCACACCTTTATGCGGTGCTACACGCCCAGTAACTGGGTTAACTCGCCGAGGATTGAATTGTGAAGACACTCTAAACTGTTTAGCGGTTGGAAAACGTAAGAAACCGCGTTCTAAGCCATTCCCTTCGCTATCATAATAGCGCCCATCTTCAGCACGAAAAGCATAATAGCTTTTTCCATTAGTTTGCAGACGAACACCAATGAGTTGGCTCTGCTCACTGCGCCCGTTAAGCATTTCTCTGCTCATTAACACACTGAATTTATCGCCTTTTTTCAATTTTTTGAAATCAACCTGCCATTGTAAAGCTTTAATCACCTCACGGCCTTCATTACGTGTTAAGCCCGCTTTGCTTGTACTTTGTGCAAACGAACCGTCAACCGTACCTTTTAAAACACTGTTAGTCCATTCACCTTCGCGAATTTGCTTAGTTTCTTCAAATTTATTTGTCGTTCCTACGCGGGTAAAAATACGGGTCTCACGGCGAGAAACATCCCAAGTCAATGATTCTAACTCACCCTGTTCTGTTAATGACCAATTTAAGGATTGGCCTATTTTAAGGTTTCTCAATGACTTATGTTGGTTAGATAGCGTTGCAACATCCCCAGCTTCAATACCGAATTGAGTTAAAATAGTCGTTAAGTTATCACCACTTGCAACAACATATTCATGGGGGAGAGGCGCAGCTTCTCCCCCTGTCTCTATTGCTTCAGCTTCGGTATCAGCAAGGCCTTCATCAGGTAGCTGTTCACTACTGTCTTGAATTATATCGTCGGTAGCATCACTTGCAGGTAATAATGAGAGCGGTATGATGGTATCCGGTGTGCCATCATTTTCAGTTGTCGTTGGTACATGAACTGGCCGCCAAATTGCGACGGCCATAGTCGCTACAGTGAGCGTACTTAATACAATCTTATGTGTTCTAGACAGGCTACCATATACCTGAACCAGACTCTTGGCCATTTGCTGCACTTAAACAATTCCTTCTATTTTTAATCCAGGCAGCTGGCGTATTGCTCTGATAATTGAGTCAAAAACTTCATGTAGCTATCCGGCCCTATAGCCAGCCCAATCCCTAATGGGTCGAGAGTTCCCATTTTCACCCCCGTATTACGTGCTACACTTTCAATCACAGCAGGCCTGAATTGTGGCTCAGCAAAAACACATTGCGCTTTATGCTCAACCAATTGTGTTCGTATTTGATGTAATTTTTGCGCGCCTGGCTGTATTTCTGGGTTTATCGTAAAATGCCCTAAAGGAGCGAGTTGATAGTGTTTTTCAAAGTAGCCATAAGCATCGTGAAAAACGAAATAACCCTTGTTTCTAGCTGGCTGCAAAATCTTAGCAATTTTCTGATCATTTTGCGCCATATTTTCTTTGAATTTACGAAGGTTTACGTCTAGCTTATCTTTTTGGTCAGGATAAAGCTCTACTAAGCGTCCATAAATGTCTTGCGCAGCAAAATTTGCGATCTCTGGTGATAACCAAACGTGCATATTATACTCACCATGATGATGATGTTCGTGATCCCTGTCATGGTTAGCTTCATCTCCATGTTCATGGTCGTGTTCATCTTCATGTGACTCCGCCATAAGTAGTGGCTTAATGTTTTTCTGCTCAGCCAATGCTAGGCGTTTATTCTGTGGTAATGTATTGATTGGCTTCTGTAAAAACATTTCCATATCAGGTCCAACCCATACGAATAGATCAGCCTGTTTAATTTTTTTCAAATCAGAGGGTTTAAGTGCATAATCATGAGGTGAAGCACCATCTGGTAATAAAACTTGTGTCTCAGTGACACCGTCTGCAATCCCTGCGGCAATAAAGGCCAGAGGGCGAATTGACGTTACAACATCAGCATTAGCAGTTGATACCATAGTTGCACTTAATATGGAGGTCGCCACCGCCCCGAAAAGAAATTTGCAGGCAATGTTTTTCGATTTATGTATCATAGCAGTCTTTTTCCGTGATTTTGATTTTGAAATGTTATAATATAACACAAAATGAATTCTGCAAGATGTTTTTCATATGCAACCATTACTGACTTTAAATAAAATTTCTGTTTCATTTGGTGAAAAACAGGTCCTTAACGATGTTACCTTTGAACTGAATAAAGGTGATATCGTAACCCTTTTAGGCCCAAATGGCGCTGGAAAATCAACTATTGTACGTGTTGTACTCGGGTTACTTGCCCCTACATCAGGTACCATTACGCGTCCCTCTTCTCTTGCTATTGGCTATGTTCCACAAAAACTTCATCTGGATACCACGCTACCTCTTACTGTTAAACGTTTTATGTTATTAAAGCTCGGTGCTCGTAAAGAGCATTTGTTACCTGCACTCGAAAGAGTCAAAGCAACGCATTTACTCGAGCAACCGATGCAAAAATTATCAGGCGGTGAAACTCAACGTGTTTTACTGGCTCGCGCCCTACTCAATAAACCTGACCTGTTAGTGCTCGACGAACCCGCTCAAGGTGTTGATATTACAGGCCAAGTTGCACTATATGATTTAATTAATCAATTAAGAACTGAGCTTAATTGTGCTGTATTAATGGTTTCCCATGACTTACATCTCGTGATGGCAAAAACAGATAAAGTACTTTGCATTAACGGCCATATTTGCTGTTCTGGCGCGCCAGACGTTGTTTCAAACCACCCTGAGTTTGTGGCAATGTTTGGTTATCGGGGTGCTCAACAACTCGGTGTATACCGTCATCAACATAATCATCAACATGATTTAGAAGGCAATATTATTGTTGGTCACCAACACAGCAAGGACTGCAAACATGATTGAGTTACTATTACCCGGCTGGGTTGCAGGCATGCTACTTGCCATTGCGGCAGGTCCTTTAGGCTCTTTTGTTGTGTGGCGCCGAATGTCCTATTTTGGCGATACACTAGCTCATGCTTCATTGCTAGGCGTCGCATTTGGGCTTCTATTAAATATCAACCCATTCTATGCTGTTATTGCTGTCACTTTGTTATTGGCCTTAATTTTAGTTTGGCTAGAAAAGCGGCCACAACTTGCTGTTGATACTCTACTGGGTATTATGGCGCACAGTTCACTGTCTTTAGGTTTAGTCGTTGTTAGCTTGATGGCTAATGTCCGTGTTGACCTAATGGCTTACTTATTTGGTGACTTACTCTCAGTAAGCTATGAAGATATTATAACGATTTTTATTGGTGTTATTGTCGTTTGCGGGTTGCTTTTTTATCGTTGGCGGGCACTTTTGTCGATAACAGTTAGCCCTGAACTTGCTTTTGTTGATGGGATTAATATTCAAAGACTGCGTTTATTACTAATGTTAGTTACCGCACTAACAATTGGTATCGCTATGAAATTTGTTGGGGCGTTAATTATTACGTCTTTATTGATTATACCTGCAGCAACGGCTCGGCGTTTTGCTCGAACACCTGAGCAAATGGCTTTCATCGCTGTCTTAATTGGTATGATTGCTGTAACCGGGGGGCTAACTTTCTCTGCTTTCTACGATACTCCTGCTGGGCCGTCAGTTGTGTTGGTGTCGGCTATACTATTTGTACTTAGCTTAGTAATAAAAGCGAAAAATTAATTTAAGCTTTAAGCTACATAATTTCAGTCATTACATACTATTTTTAATGTAAATGACCCCAACATTGAAAACAATGTTGGGGCCATATTTATTCATTTAATATAATTAAATTTCTTTAGGCGTTAAGCCAAAGTGGTTATACGCATGAACCGTCGCCATTCGACCTCTAGGGGTACGCTGAATAAAACCTTGCTGGATAAGATAAGGCTCTAAAACATCCTCTATGGTTTCACGCTCCTCCCCAATCGCTGCTGCGAGGTTATCAACACCAACAGGACCACCCATAAATTTATCAATGATAGCAACTAGAAGCTTTCTATCTAAATAATCAAAACCTGCAGCATCGACATTTAACATGTCCAAAGCTTGGTTAGCAATTAGCCCATCAATCGAACCATCACCTTTCACCTGAGCAAAATCCCGCACACGACGTAACAAACGGTTAGTGATACGTGGAGTTCCCCTTGAACGCATCGCAACTTGTAGCGCACCTTCTTCGGTGATATCTAACCCCATATATTGGGCACTACGTTTGACAATATGTTGTAAATCATCAACTTGATAAAATTCTAGCCGTTGCACAATACCAAAGCGATCACGTAATGGTGATGTGAGCGACCCTGCCCGAGTCGTTGCACCAATTAATGTGAAAGGCGGGAGATCAATTTTAATCGAGCGCGCTGCAGGCCCTTCACCTATCATGATATCGAGTTGGTAATCTTCCATTGCGGGATAAAGTATTTCCTCAACAACTGGGGATAATCGATGGATTTCATCAATAAATAGGACATCATGGGGCTCTAAATTAGTTAGCATGGCAGCTAAATCGCCTGCTTTTTCTAATACGGGCCCTGAAGTTGTACGCAGATTAACACCGAGTTCATTTGCAACAATCCCTGCTAGAGTTGTTTTTCCTAACCCTGGAGGGCCAAAGATGAGCAGGTGGTCAAGCGCATCGCCTCGCATTTTCGCTGCTTGAATAAATATTTCCATTTGGTCTTTAACCTGAGGCTGACCAATATACTCATTCAATAGCTTTGGCCTGATCGCACGGTCAATAGCTTCTTCATCTGACTGTAATACTTCAGCAGTTATTAGGCGATCGGCTTCAATCATATTAAAATTCTCTCAATCAAAGTGCGGCACGAAGGGCATCACGGATCAATGTTTCAGAATCGCTATCCGGTTTTGCGACTTTACTCACCATACGGCTTGCTTCTTGTGGTTTATACCCTAAAGCAATCAGTGCGGCTGCGGCTTCCGCTTCGATATCAGCCATATTTGGTACTTTGCTATTTACACTTGGCAGATTAATATCGCTATTTTGATTAAATAAATCCCCATTGAGGCCTTTGAAGCGGTCTTTCATTTCGACCACTAAACGTTCTGCGGTTTTCTTACCAATTCCAGGTAATTTAACCAGTGATGCTATAGCTTCTTGTTCGATAGCGGAAACAAATTGTTGAGCAGACATACCGGATAAAATCGCGAGGGCTAATTTGGGGCCAACACCATTTACTTTGATCAGCTCTTTAAATAATGCCCTTTCTTGCTTATCATTAAACCCATATAGTAATTGAGCATCTTCACGAACAACAAAGTGAGTGAACACAATCGCTTCTTGACCAATTTCGGGCAACTCATAGAAACAAGTCATTGGCATATGGACTTCATAACCAACACCTTGTAGTTCTAATAATACGATTGGAGGTTGCTTTTCTAAAACAATACCACGTAAACGACCTATCACATTGAAGCCCTCTATTGCTATCTAAACCCTGAACATACTATCTAAACCCTGAACAGGTTGATTTATTATCATTAATACTGTTGTTTATACCATAAAAAATGCTGGATGCATATCCAGCTACGAGCTATTTATTAATAAGCAATTCTGTTTAAGATAAACTCGCTATCTTAAACGACCTCGAGTTAAAACTAACCGTGGGTCGCCAACTTTTAAAAGGTTTTGATTGAAATGGCAATGTGTTATCGCAATTGCCAAAGCATCTGCCGCATCAGATTGTGGACTCGCTGACAACTTCAGAATCGATTTAACCATATGTTGTACTTGGCTTTTTTCTGCGGCTCCTGTGCCTACAACTGTTTGTTTAACCTGACGAGCCGCATATTCAAATACGGGTATATTCATGTTTGCAGCGGCGACAATCGCAACCCCCCGAGCTTGCCCAAGTTTTAATGCTGAATCCGCATTCTTCGCCATAAAAACTTGTTCAATGGATAATACATCCGGTTGATATTGAGTGATAATTTCCGAGACGCCCGCGTAAATTCGTTGCAGACGGCTTGGTAAATCATCAACTTGTGTACGAATACACCCACTACCTAAATACAGTAGTTGCCGGCCTTGTTGGCGAATAACACCGTACCCCGTAATACGAGAGCCAGGATCAATACCTAAAATAATCGCCATATAAATTTACTTATGCCTCTTTATATTAATCATGTTGTTCTAATAAGCTTCATAATACTATCAATTTCAATCAAATAGCTATTTGAATATCAAATCCAACATTCAGAATAGTGATAATAAAGGCGAGTTATGGCACTGATACTTAGCCAAGTATAGCGAATAAAAGGAAGGAAAGCATCGAAGGCGTTAGAGAAAACAGGCTGCATCAGCCCGCTTTCTCTACGCGGATTATGCTAAATGACTAGGCCGCCATTTAGTGCCTCACAACTTACAGTGTGGCAGCGACTTCGTCAGAAATATCACCATTGTGGTAAACTTCCTGAACGTCGTCTGAATCTTCTAACATATCGATAAGACGTAACAATTTAGGCGCTGTTTCTGCATCTAACTCGGCTTTAGTTGATGGGATCATTGAGACTTCTGCAGCTTCACTGGTGAAACCCGCAGCATCTAATGCATCTTTCACTTCACCAAAAGTTTCTGGCGTTGTGTAAACATCGATTGCGCCATCATCATAAGTTTCAACATCATCAGCACCCGCTTCTAATGCCGCTTCCATGATCGCATCTTCATCAACACCAGGCGCATAGGTGATTACGCCGCGTTTAGTAAATAAGTAAGAAACAGAGCCGTCTGTCCCCAAGTTACCACCCGTTTTAGTAAATGCATGACGCACTTCAGAAACAGTACGGTTACGGTTATCACTTAAACATTCAACCATAACAGCCGTTCCGCCTGGGCCATAACCTTCATAAATGATAGTTTCCATATTATCGTTATCATCATTACCAACACCACGAGCGATAGCACGGTTTAAGGTGTCACGAGTCATGTTGTTAGATAATGCTTTATCTACCGCTGCACGTAAACGTGGGTTTGTTGCGGGATCACCACCACCTAAACGCGCTGCAGTCACTAATTCACGGATAATTTTAGTGAAAATTTTACCGCGCTTAGCATCTTGTGCCGCTTTACGGTGTTTGGTGTTGGCCCATTTACTATGACCTGCCATGAAATATCTCCAAAAAACGTCAATAAATAATTAAACAGCAAATTCTAAAATAGCCTGACTGTTGCTCCAGGATTTCGTTAAGCTCGCCGCTTCATCTGGTGCTAGCCAACGATATTCGCTGTGTTCCGTCAGTAATGGCATTTTTTCTTCACTTTGCACCATTTTAAACCAATGTTCTTTGCAATGCGTAACATCGGGTGCATAACGATGCCTGAAATGTGGGAAAATTTCAAAGATGATACTGTGCGACAAATCTTGCAGCTGGTTTTGTTCAACCTCAAAACCTGTTTCTTCTTTAATTTCACGACACGCCGTTTCATACGGTTTTTCATCAGGCTCCAAACTTCCGGTCACTGATTGCCAAAAGCCTGGGTCGTCTTTACGTCGTAACATAAGCACCCGTCCACTATTTTGAGCCACAATAATGACTAATACTGATTCTGGGTGCTTATATTTTTTCATTGAACTTACTCTTCGTCTTTCGCAACCACAGCGATAGCAAGTTCCGTTAATGCATCCGGGTTAGCATGGCTCGGTGCATTCGTCATTAGACACGCGGCCGCTGTTGTTTTCGGGAAAGCAATAACATCACGAATATTATCCGTTCCTGTTAACAGCATCACTAAACGGTCAAGACCAAATGCTAAGCCTGCATGTGGTGGTGTACCATATTTCAATGCATCTAATAAGAAACCGAATTTTTCGCGTTGGTCTTCTTCATTAATACCTAAAATACTAAATACCGTTTGTTGCATTTCGTTGCGGTGAATACGGACTGAACCACCGCCAACTTCGTAACCATTGATGACCATATCATACGCATTAGCAACGGCTTCTTCAGGTTTACTCGCCAGTTCTTCAGGTGAGAAATCTTTAGGAGACGTAAATGGATGGTGCATCGCAGTTAACCCGCCTTCACCATTATCTTCAAACATTGGGAAATCAATCACCCACAGTGGCTGCCAGCTATTTAAATCGGTTAATTCAAAGTCACGACCGACTTTCAAGCGTAGCGCACCCATTGAATCGGTCACCACATTTTTCGCGCCCGCGCCGAATAACAAGATATCGCCATCAACGGCACCAGTACGGTCTAATAACTGGTTAATCACGTCTTCACTCAAGAATTTTGCAACTGGACTTTGAATACCGTCAAGGCCTTTAGCTCGCTCGTTGACTTTCATCCAAGCCAAGCCTTTCGCACCATAAATACCAACGAATTGACCATATTCATCGATTTGTTTACGGGTCATAGCTGCGCCACCGGGGACTTTCAGGGCCGCAACACGACCTTTCGGATCGTTTGCTGGGCCTGAGAACACCGCAAATTCAACATCTTTTACGATATCCGCAACATCCACCAGCTCCATTGGGTTACGTAAGTCTGGTTTATCTGAACCATAACGACGCATAGCTTCCGCAAAAGTCATGATTGGGAAGTTGCCTAAATCAACCCCTTTTACCTCTAACCATAAATTACGGATCATACGTTCCATAATTTCACGCACTTGCTCTGCGGTCATGAACGAGGTTTCAACATCGATTTGGGTGAATTCAGGTTGACGGTCCGCACGTAGGTCTTCATCACGGAAGCATTTTACGATTTGATAATAACGGTCAAAACCTGACATCATCAGCAATTGTTTAAATAATTGTGGTGATTGCGGTAATGCGTAAAATTTACCTTTATGAACACGGCTTGGTACTAAATAGTCACGAGCACCTTCTGGCGTTGCTTTGGTTAGCATTGGCGTTTCAACGTCCAAGAACCCTTCTTTATCCATAAAGTTACGAACAAAGCTGGTGATTTTAGCACGCGTACGCAGACGGTCAGACATCTCTGGGCGACGTAAATCTAAATAACGATATTTTAAACGACGCTCTTCTGTATTTGTTTGGTTGCTATCTAACGGCAGTGGCTCTGACTTATTAAAAACATTCAGTTCTTCAGCAAAAACTTCAATTTCGCCCGTTGCCATGTCTTTATTTTTTTGGCTATCTGGACGTGCGCGTACTGTCCCTGTGATTTGGATACAGAACTCATTACGCAGCTCTGACGCTTTTTCAAATATGTCTTTACGATCGGGATCGAAGAAAACTTGCACGATACCTTCACGGTCACGCATATCGATAAAAATCAAACCACCTAAATCGCGGCGGCGGTTTACCCATCCACTAAGAGTGACCTTTTGGCCTTCGTGAGCGATGTTTAACTGCCCACAATAATTAGTACGCATACAATATCCTTTTACTCAGCTGTTGTGCTTTTGCTTGCTGCGGGATTTTGGCATTTTGCTGAACCCTATTTATTTGCGAAACACGGGCTGAAAATTCAGAATGTCAAAAAGGCAGACATTATACAGGAAATTCTGTTAGACAAATAGTTACGTATTCTACATAACGCGTAAACCATTTTGTTTTTAATCATATTTTCATCAATTATTGTTTTACTAATCAACAATAATAAAATTGAATAGCGAGATAGACGTCTATCACGATGATCCTATCGATTTTAAGGGACTATCCGCACCATGTACATATTGCAGCAAAGGTTTATTTCATCAGCCCGAAGCCTTTTTGAGTAAAAAATCATCACTTAATGCATTCCAATTCAATTATTGATTAATAAATACCTCTTTAATCATTAATCTTTCTATTTCAGAATCGTTACCTTTTTCAGTTTGCTATAATCAAAATATATAGATATAACGCTGAATTAATCATCATCTGCAGTTTAAGGATTGCCCATGAAAAAATTTTTACTTGCCACTTCCATGTTCGTACTACTCGCTGGATGCCAAAACATGAAACCCGCAGAGACTGATAATACAAAAACTTTTTATATTGATTCTTCACTTGCTGATTGTATGGGCGTTGCCCCAATGAAGTGTATGAAAGTGAAAGAAAACCCTAGTGATGACTGGCAACTTTTTTATAGCTCAATTCAAGGCTTCGAATATCAACCAGGCTTCTCTTATACTGTACAAGTGAAGCAATTCGATGTACCTAACCCACCGGCTGATGCCCCAAGTATTCGTTATGAATTGATAAAAATCGTTGAAAAGAAATAGCATTTAAAAATTTAATTTAAGTCATTAAGTAATTTTATCAGTTTACTTAATGACTCACTTATAACCATAATTATTTTATCATCAGTAAATAATAGAGTGACCCTATTATGAGTGTTAAAATCATCGATAAGCTTGGGTTAATCACCCTATCAGATCACAAAATTGCGATGGTGCGTTCCCATAATAAAAGTTTGTTTTATATACCCGGTGGAAAACGCGAACAAGGTGAGACGGATGTACAAGCACTCTGCCGTGAGATTGCCGAAGAATTAAAACTCGACTTAGTTATCAGTTCTATCCGGTTTTATGGCGAGTTTATTGGCCCTGCTGATGGAAAATCAGATGGAACGCAAGTCCGTATTCGTTGCTACTTTGCGGACTATAGAGGCGAACCCCATCCTGCTGCTGAGATTGCCGAATTGGATTGGTTTAGCATTAACGATTTACCTCGCTGCTCAAGTACTGCGGTGACCATTCTGTCACAATTAAAAAAAGACGGATTAATTCAATAAAGCCTATGTGATTACTTAAAAAAGTTGTGATTTCATTTGTCGAACGGCTTTTTAGGATTTACAATTCACCAAATATTGTTAATACCCATTACTATAACTTATATTTTTAGGTGTTTTCATAGTTTGATTCGTTTTATGGTGGAGTAAAAAATGGTCAGCTCTTTGTACGCTGTACTGGGTGCCTTACTGCTTCTTAGATTATCCTTAAATGTTGTGAAGCTGCGTAATCAATACCGTATAGCTTATGGTGATGGCGGTTTTTATGAGTTGCAAACCGCAATCCGCGTTCATGGTAATGCCATCGAATACATTCCCATCTCTTTAATTTTATTGCTTTTAATGGAAATGAATGGCGCACAAGTGTGGATGATTCATATTTGTGGCTTGATCTTAATTGCAGGGCGAATACTGCACTCTTATGGTTTAAAAAATCACGATTACTCATATCGCCGTTCAGGCATGGCAGCAACTTACCTTGCTATGGCGCTGATGGTTATCGCCAATACTTATTACCTACCTTGGCTACAAATCGTTTCATTTAATCTTTAGTTTTTATTCTCTGTAACGGCACGAATTATTAATGTGCCGCTCATTATTTCATTGCTTATGGATTGATTTTCAGTAGACTGCCTTTCTGATACAATCCTTCCCTACTTTTGTTTTTGATTAATACAGAACTTATGTCAAACTCGGATCCAACCTCAAAAGACCGCCTTTTCTCTGCGCCTATCGCTAACCTTGGTGACTGGCAATTCGATGAAAAAGTGGCTGAAGTATTCCCTGATATGATCCAACGCTCCGTGCCAGGGTACTCTAATATTATTACGATGATTGGCATGCTAGCGGGTCGCTTTGTCAAACCCAACAGCCATGTTTACGATTTAGGCTGCTCTTTAGGTGCAGCAACCTTATCGATAAGGCGTAATATTACAGTAGAAAAAAGCAAAATTATTGCTGTTGATAACTCCCCTGCAATGGTTGAACGTTGCCGCCGCCATATTGATGCCTATCGTGCTGACACACCGGTTGAAGTTATAGAAGGTGATATTCGTGATGTAAATATTGAAAACGCCTCTATGGTTGTGCTCAATTTTACTTTGCAGTTTCTCAACCCAGAAGATCGCCAATTATTACTCAGTAAAATTTATCAAGGGCTACAACCCGGCGGTATTTTAGTCCTTTCTGAGAAATTTAACTTCGAAGATAAAGAAATCGGTGAGTTATTATTCAATATGCATCACGACTTCAAACGGGCGAATGGCTATAGCGAATTAGAAATCAGCCAAAAACGTAGCATGTTAGAAAACGTGATGCTCACAGATTCTGTTGAAGCACATAAAGCGCGTTTAAAAAATGCAGGTTTTACTCACTGTGAAGTTTGGTTCCAGTGTTTTAATTTTGGTTCACTGTTAGCGGTTAAAGAGGCCTAAGCATGATTGATTTTGGTCGTTTTTACCAACAAATTGCGGTTGGCCCCCTAAGTCATTGGCTTGAAACGCTTCCGGCACAACTTTCAGCATGGAAAAAACAAGGGTTACACGGTGGTTTTTCTTCATGGGAAAAAATGCTAGATAACCTGCCAGTAATGGTCCCTACTGATTTGGATTTACGCAACAGCGTGACTGCTACACGTGAACCCGAGCTCACAGCCGGTGAAACTCGGCGCCTGAATAATATTCTTGAACAATTAATGCCATGGCGTAAAGGCCCTTTTTCTCTCTATGGTGTGAATATTGATACCGAATGGCGCTCTGACTGGAAATGGGATCGCGTATTACCCCATATTTCATCACTAAAGGACCGTTATGTCTTAGATGTCGGTTGCGGCAGTGGCTATCACATGTGGCGTATGTTAGGGCAAGATGCCAAATTTGTTGTCGGTATCGACCCAACTGAATTATTTTTATGCCAATTTGAGGCGGTGAGAAAATTATTGGGCGATGACCAACGTGCGCACTTATTGCCTTTAGGTATCGAACAACTGCCAGAGTTAAAGGCATTTGATACTGTGTTTTCAATGGGTGTACTTTATCACCGCCGTTCACCTCTTGACCATTTGTGGCAACTTAAGAACCAATTAGTGAGCGAAGGTGAATTGGTTTTAGAGAGTCTAGTTATTGAGGGGGATGAATTTCAGTGTTTGATCCCCGGTGACCGTTATGCTCAAATGCGTAATGTCTATTTTATTCCCTCCGCTAAAATGCTCAAAGTTTGGTTAGAAAAATGTGGTTTTGTTGATGTCCGGATTGTTGACCAAGAAGTGACCTCTTTGGAAGAGCAACGCCGCACACAATGGATGAAAACAGATTCATTGGCTGAATTTTTAGACCCTAATGATAAAACCAAAACTATCGAGGGCTACCCTGCACCATTACGCGCTATTTTAGTTGCTCGTAAACCATAAAAAAATGCCTATGGCAATTACGTCGTAGGCATTTTATTTCTTTTTTATCAAGATGTTACATTGTTATTTGCCATAAATTATAGAAGGCAATTCGGCCAACTAACTCCGCTAAAATAACGGCTAGCGCACATAAGCCTAATATTACAGATGAGTTTCTTCCGCGATATAATAGAGCCGGATAAACGAACAGCATCACCGCTAATACGACTAACTGGAAGCTCCAAAAACCAGCTTGTTCAGCGCTAATCTCTGGTCCTGTTTCGCCTAAAAATGACACATAAGCGGCACGAGTGGCAAAAATAATAATTGAACCAATCAAAAATGCCATCGCCCCTAACCGCTGAGCACCGAATAGAATAGCCAATGCGCCACCAGCAACTAACAGAGTCATCCACATTTGTACGGTTGTGAAAACAGTAAACCAATTGGCTACCGTCGCAATATTATACACTTGAGGAATTGACCAGACGAATGCCAAACCAAAAATAACCGTGGCAACATTGCACAGTTCACTTAGCGCTTTATTTTTAATAAACAAGGTGAATAATAAAGTTGCAGCCCCAAAAGCAACAAAAATACCACTAAGCAAAGCTTCATTACTCATTGGTGAACGGCCTACACCTAAAAGCATATTAAAGAAGCGCAGAGGCTGCCCAACGTGTAGCCCACCGATGGCTAGCGCAATGATCATAATGACAAATGCCGCTATATTGGCATGACGCAATTGGGTTTCGCCCAACATGCCCAGTTTTCGGCTCGCATATACCAATAAATATAAACCTGCTGCCGACTGCCCCAATACGGTGAAAAAAACGAGTGGAAGTTCGTGCATGTTATACCTCTGCTGGGTTTTGTAATTTACCGCTCTTGTCACCGCAAGGTTTAGCATCCTTGTGCGGCTTAATGACAATATTAGGATTAGTAAGAGCTGGGTTTGGCATGGGGGCAATCCCACTAATATTGCCATGGCGCTCGCGAAGAATGTTGATATCGTCAAAGTCCAATGCGCGTTGTGGACAAGATTCAACACAAACAGGATTCATCCCTTTTTCGACCCGCTCATAGCACCCATCGCATTTACTCATCAATTTTTTCTTTTCGTCATACTGTGGTGCGCCGTATGGACAACGTAGTTCGCAGTAACGGCACCCGACACAAATGGTTTGGTCTACTACTACTAACCCATCTTGTTCACGTTTATGCATTGCACCGGTTGGGCAACCTGCAACACAGGTAGGGTTAGAACAATGATTACAAGAAATTGATAGATAGTAACTATAAACATTCTGTTGCCATATCCCCTCTTGCTGTTGCCAACTTCCACCACCAAACTCGTATACCCGACGGAATTTAGGCCCTAAATCAAGGTCCTTTTCATCCTTACAACTCACCTGACACGTTTTACAACCTGTGCATTTTGTTGAGTCAAAATAAAAACCATACTGTTTCATTCGTCACTCCTTATGCACGTTTCACGTCAACTAAGTTAGTATGTTGCGGATTTCCTTTAACGAGAGCGGAAGGCTGCTGTGTGGTGAGTGTATTAATACAGCCACCAATATCGACCCCCTCTTCATTGACTTCTCGCCAAGCACCTTGCGGAACTGCAATCACACCGGGTAATACGCGTTCTGTCACTTTTGCTTTAATATGCATACATCCACGGTCATTGAAAATTTCAGTCACATCACCATCTTGAATACCACGAGCAGACGCATCAATTGGGTTAATCCAATACTGGTGCGGAACGGCTTCGCGTAGCATCGCAATATTAAAATATGAAGAATGCGCATGGCCTTTATCGTGATAGCCAGTCATTTGCAGCGGGTATTTTTGTTTAGCTTGCTTATTTTCAACGCCTTCAGTATTCACACAATATTCAGGCACAGCAGGTATTCGCTGGTCAGCAGGGTAATCCCACTCTTTCGCTATCTTAGCGAGCCTTTCTGAATAAATTTCAATTTTACCCGATGGTGTTGGTAATGGTGAGGTTTCAGGTGAATCTCTGAATGGTTTTAAAGCAATATAATCTGCACTATTCGCCAATTTTCTATCAACAATTCCCATGTCATTCGTTTCTTCGAACGTTGGCAAATGTGGATTTTTTTCTCGCATCAAGTTATAGCAATGTTCTATCCACTGCTCATGTGTACGGCCTTCGGTAAATTGGTCTTTAATACCCAGTTTTTCAGCGATATCAGTTAAAACATCATAAGATTGGCGACATTCCCATAATGGCGTAATCGCATTTTGTAGGCGGATAGCATAATGGTAAGCACCACTGGCATACGAGTTATTAATTAAATCATTCGATTCAACACTGGTCACATCAGGTAAAATTAAATCCGCATATTTAGTCGATGGCGTCATATGCGTATCCCAAACCAAAATAAATTCACATAGGGACTCATCCGTTAGAATTTTGTGGGTTTTATTTAAGTCAGAATGTTGGTTACCCGTGACATTACTCGCATAGTGCCATAAAAATTTCACATTGGTTTCAAGTCGTTCTTTACCGAGCAGTGTCGAGTTTGTCGCGGTCATTTCGGTACCGCGCGCTATCGCATCTGTCCACATAAAACACGGAATTTTGGTTTTAACTGGGTTTGGAATAGCAAAACCTGGCACAGAATACGCTACGTTTCCTCCCCATCCTCCCGCATTCGTTCCTGGGCGTCCAATATGCCCCGTAACAATGGGTAACATCATCACAGCCCGTGCAGCTTGTTCACCTGATGCCGTTCTTTGTAACCCCCAACCTTGAGAAATCCACGCGGCTTTTGCATTACCCAGCTCACGAGCCAGTTGAATAATACGAGCTGGTGAGACGCCTGTAATTTGGCTAGCCCACTGCGGCGTTTTTTCAATACCATCATCACTGAGCCCTAAAATATAATCCTTATAGGAACCATTTTTTGGTGCAGACTCAGGGAGTGTCTGACTATCCCAACCCACACAGTATTGAGCTAAAAAGGCTTCATCCGTTAATTGTTCTTTAATTAATGTATGGATAATCGCAGCGACAAGCGCACCGTCAGTGCCCGGATAAATCGGGATCCATTCAGCACCTAGTGTTGTCACGCTATCAGTACGACGTGGGTCAATAATAATGACTTTAGCTTGGCTTTTTTCCAACGCTTTTAAGGTTTCGTAGAATTGCCCACCACCGGACATCCGTGTTTCCGCGATATTATGGCCAAACATGACGACTAAATCGCTATTGGCTATTTCAGATAACAGCGAATCATCCAACTTGCCATAAACATACGGAATAACACCGTTTATTTGTGCGGTTGAGTAGGTTCCATGTTGGTCAAGAAACCCACCTAATTGGCTTAATAACCGCTTGCAAGCATTACGTCCTTGTAAATTAGCACCGGTAGATCCTGAACCATACTGATAGTAAATCGCTTCATTGCCATATGTATCAATAGTTGAGCGCAATTTTTGTGCCACTATCGTCGTCGCTTCATCCCAACTGATCCGTTTAAACTTGCCTTCTCCCCGTTTACCTGTACGTAATAATGGGTATTTCAAGCGGTCTGGGTTATAGGTTTTCCAGCGAACAGAGCGCCCTCTCAAACAAGGACGTATTTGATGTAAACCAAACTGAGTGTCGTCATACATGGTTTCATTCGATATACGAGTAATGACGTCATCTTTCACATGTACTTTAAGTGGGCAACGACTGCCACAATTAACTAAGCATGCGCTGTATTTGATTTTTTCACTGACTTCATCTGGTTGAATTGTGATGGTTGGTGTTGCTAGAGCGGAAAAAGGTAGTGAGATGGAGCTGGCGATAGCCGTTGTTGTAGCGATAGAGGCAGAAGTTTGGATAAACTGTCGCCTACTCAGCGCTTTTTCCCTGATTTTATTGATCATTACATTGCTACCTTATTAATTATTATAAATTGAATTACCTTAGTATTCTTATAGTAATTAGATAGTAGCCTTATAAAAAAAGTGGTTAATTGACATGCATCAACACAAGCAATAATTAAGCTATTAATGATAAATAAATCATATTATTAGTATTTCTATCGACTATTTTAGCAATAATTAACTGCATGGTAGCTAATAAACACTAAGAAAAACCAACTAATTGATTTTCCTTAGTGAATAACAATCTATTTAAAATTTCCATATCAAAGCCGTGCAGGTAAATAGTAAAGCTGCGTATTATGGCTAGCGGCAATTAAACGGAAACTTTTTCTGTAATAGAAATAAAGTCCTTCATCGCTTCTACTGTAGGGCCGTCCACACAATAGTGAGTAAATTCATCGGTTTCGCTATTAGAAGCCATTGTAACGCCTACTTTGCGGTAACTCATTGTTGATGGTACCGTTTTCCCTGCGGAACTGTGTACCTCAGATAAACCGATTTCCATGAATTTACTGAGGTTAGCTAAACGTACGCCCGCACCCGCCATAATTTGTGGGCCATTGATTTGCTGGCTTTTTTCATGTAACTCTTTCAAGAGAGGTAAGCCCAACTCCGCGCTTTGTTGCTGCCCAGAAGTTAAAATGCGAGCCACGCCGAGTTCCTTTAATTGTTCTAAAGCTAACGATGGGTTAATACACATATCAAATGCGCGGTGGAAAGTAATATTCATCCCTT
Organism: Providencia sp. PROV048; assembly: GCF_033688165.1. Classification (NCBI taxonomy): domain Bacteria; kingdom Pseudomonadati; phylum Pseudomonadota; class Gammaproteobacteria; order Enterobacterales; family Morganellaceae; genus Providencia; species Providencia sp. PROV048. The sequence goes on from NZ_CP096360.1 coordinate 2,370,685, forward strand.
GAGCTATTTCCATCAACGTTTGCATCCTGTTGATATCAATACGCCCTTCGCTATCCAATATACCGATAACGGCGCCTGAAAAGCCCATTTCCTTAATCATGATTAAATCTTCACGGATCACATCAAACTCACTGATGTTATAGCAAAAATCGCCACCACGAGGACGAATAATAGGATGAACTGGAATATGTAGTTTCTCTTTCGCTAATTTCAGGTAACCATAACTGGGTGTCAGACCACCATCAGCGGCGCCAGAGCACAGTTCGATACGATCTGCACCATATTCTTGAGCCACTTGGGCACATTCAATTCCGAAACAACAGATTTCCAGTTTTGCCATGACAACCTCCGAAATAGAGCAATAAAACACTGGCTTTATGTGCCCAAAAAATAATGAAAGATTTAATGTTAAACGTTAACAATTCGCCTAATAATGCCATTTATCAAAAAATGTTATCGGATAGATATCACACCGCCAAAAGTTAACAGGTACTATTGATCAATAACGTTAATTACATCACTTATTTTTCACTTTCAATTATCTTTTTTAGCGGGAATGGATGGTATTTAACTGTTATCTCACCATTTGACACTGCTAATGTTGGATTTGGCAACCTTTCTTGCTGCCCTTTGGGTTGGCTCATTTTAATGCTATACCCTTGTGGTAAAGGTTCAGGTAATAACTGCAATGCCGCGGTTTCTAGCTGATTCGGCTCAACATCTATTACCATTTCGATGTGTTCCCAACTTTCTTTCGAGTAAATTTTGTCCTTTGGAAAAGGCAACTCAATGATAAATACATCTTGACCCGCGATATTTAATGGCTCACTTAGCTCATATAAACGAATCGGTCGGCCATTAATTATATTATCAGATAAAAGTTGGGCACATTGTATTAACCCTTGGTGCCAACGTTCTGCAGTTGCAATATGATGACAACGCACTGAAATATGGTCAATCGGAAAGGATGACAATAATACGTTTATCTCTTGCGCCATCTGTTGTAATTTACCTATGAATATAGGTAGGTCATCCCATAAATCTTGTAATTGCGAAATTTTGCTAAACTGTGGCACTTAACGCCCCCTTTACAAAAACTTATCTGCTAAACAGTGGCGCAGACTGTAGCATGAGAGCCCCAAAATGTGGTATAAAACCTGCCGATTTTTCTCTTCCACCTTTTAGTTATGCGCATGTGATGGCACAATGCGGTAACTATGTTCGTAATTTAAGGTAATTCGGTGAATATTCAGGCGATTCTTTCAGATAAAATTAGTGCTGCGATGTTAGCAGCGGGTGCTCCAGAAGACAGTGATGCACTTGTGCGTCAATCCGCTAAAGCTCAGTTTGGTGATTACCAAGCCAATGGAGTGATGGGCGCTGCTAAAAAGATGGGGATAGCTCCGCGACAACTGGCTGAACAGCTTGTTAATCACTTAGATTTGGAAGGGATTGCCAGCAAAGTTGAAATTGCAGGCCCCGGCTTTATTAATATTTTCCTTGAGCCAGCTTGGGTTGAAAAGCATGTTGAAGAGGCATTGGCTTCCCAGCGCTTAGGCATCGCGCCCGTCAAGCCTGAAACGATTGTCATTGACTATTCTGCGCCTAATGTCGCGAAACAAATGCACGTAGGCCACTTACGCTCCACCATTATTGGTGATGCTGCGGCACGCACTCAAGAATTTATTGGTCATAAAGTCATCCGTGCCAACCACGTCGGTGATTGGGGTACGCAATTTGGTATGTTAATTGCCTATCTTGAGAAAGTTCAAAATGAAGATGCCACCGATATGGCACTTGCCGACCTCGAAGAATTTTATCGCGAAGCCAAAAAACACTACGACGAAGATGAAGAATTCGCAGTCCGCGCTCGTGGCTACGTTGTGAAACTGCAATCCGGTGATGAATATTGTCGTCAAATGTGGCGCAAATTAGTGGATATCACTATGCAGCAAAACCAAGAAACCTATCGCCGTTTAAATGTCACTTTAACCGAAGATGACGTGATGGGCGAAAGCTTATATAACAGTATGCTACCCGGTATTGTTGCAGACTTAAAAGCCAAAGGTTTAGCTGTCGAGAGTGAAGGCGCGACGGTTGTTTTTCTCGACGAATTTAAAAATAAAGAAGGCGAACCAATGGGCGTGATCGTCCAGAAAAAAGATGGTGGCTTCTTGTACACAACAACTGATATTGCCTGTGCGAAATACCGTTATGAAACCCTTCATGCTGACCGCTCACTTTACTATATTGACTCTCGCCAACATCAACATTTAATGCAAGCATGGACCATCGTCCGTAAAGCAGGTTATATCCCTGAATCAATGGCACTTGAGCACCACATGTTCGGTATGATGCTAGGTAAAGATGGCAAACCATTTAAGACTCGTACAGGTGGTACCGTTCGTTTATCAGACTTACTGGATGAAGCGGTTGAACGTGCTCAAGCGCTGATCCGTGAGAAAAACCCAGATATGCCTGAAGATGAATTGCTCAATGTCGCAAATGTTGTCGGTATTGGCGCCGTTAAATACGCTGACTTGTCCAAAAACAGAACGACAGATTATATTTTCGATTGGGACAACATGTTAGCTTTCGAAGGAAATACCGCTCCGTATATGCAGTATGCGTATACTCGAGTGGCTTCTATTTTCAAGAAAGCCAATTTAACCCATGCAGACTTAACTCTGCCTATTTCATTACAAGACCCACGTGAAATTGCGCTTGCGACACGTTTGTTACAGTTTGAAGAAACCATTCTAACTGTCGCTCGTGATGGTACACCTCATGTGATGTGTGCTTATTTATATGAACTAGCTGGTTTATTCTCAGGCTTTTATGAGCACTGCCCTATCTTGTCAGCCGATGACGAAGCCCAGCGCCAAAGCCGCTTGAAATTGGCTGCATTAACCCAAAGAACGTTAAAAACGGGCTTAGATACTCTGGGCATTGAAACCGTTGAAAGAATGTAATTCAAATCAATAAATAGTCTATTAACGGTTCACTTTGGTGAGCCGTTTTTGTTTGCGCTGTTTCGCTAACTTTGTTGTTCGTTTTTGTAATTCATCGATATATTCATTTGCGCAATTACGGAGTACTAAGTTCCATTTACAAAGTATTTTTGCTTGTTCATAAAGTTCAGGGTTATTCGACAAACGGTTATTCTGTTGTAGCCAATCAGCAACACTCGCCCAGTCCCATAACGGGGATGTCCCTTTCAAACGTTGTACGGGTGTAGGGAAATGGCCTTTACCTCGAGCCCCATCTTTCAGCAAAGCCACTGCTTGACGGGTTAGCCCTGTCAATTCTGCAATATCACTTAACCCAACCAAAGCGGAATCAATAGATTCCACTTTTATATTCAGCGATGTACTTTCAACATCTGTAATCGCAGTTTCAATTGCAAGATCAAAAGATTCCGCTTCCCTATCAAATTCTAAATAAACCGATTTACCATAAAAGCACACCAATGCATCGCCACAGCCTGCGGCAAATATGGTATCAACTAAGCCTTCCGTATCAGCAGTCACACCCGATAGTGTTAATGTGAAAGTAAATAGCGCCATAATTTCCCCATCTTACATAAATAAGCGGCCTAAGCCGCTTGGATTAACCTAAAAGAGCAATGCAGTGATTCACTTTACGTATTATCTGTTTAGCATGCACTTCCATAACTTTTGGCGTTGACCAGACTCTCATCATATGTGTTTTGTGTTCACCCACTGCGTTACCACAGCGTAACTTGCAGAAAGTATGTGATGAGTTTCCTGCTGTAACCCAGACCCAGCCATTTTCTATCGCATATTCAATAGCTGCCTGAACATGCTTATTTGGGTGTTTTTTCATCGACCTCCTTGATACATAACATAGCCATTCCGTTGACATCGGTCAACAAATAATATTCAATAAATTGAATACTCCCCTGAAATTAATTGCTGTCACAACAACCCAGTAAATATACCCCAGAAATAGAGCTGGATATTATTTTTATCAATGAAAACAATTAATTGAAATTTCATGAAATAATTTTGAAATTAATAATTCAGTTATAAAGAGAATAAATTTGAGTAGATAATTAGAAATTGAAGGGAAAGAATTTATGCCTGTTGGCACCTTAACTACGTAGATTACATAGATAAAAAAGCCCAATTTTATGAGCTCTCCTCATTAACATTGGGCTTTTAAGGTCATTGACATACTTATTAATTAGGCAATACTGCGTTTCATAAAATCACGAGGGCGGAACCCGAGCACGTATAAAGCAACAAAATAACTTCCCGCACCAACAATCACGACGCCTATCAAACGTAGCATACGCATCAGCATATTACCTTCTTGCCAAGACGGCATAAAATGTAAGACACCAAATAGCACGGCACCCATTACAATTAACGCTATCAATAGTTTAACGATAAACCCTTTCCAGCCCGCTAAAGGCTGAAAAATATCTTGCTTGCGCAATTGCCAATAGAGAACTCCCGCATTAAAACAGGCAGCTAACCCAATGGATAAAGCTAAACCTGCATGTTGTAATGGCCCAATAAAGGCTAAATTCATCAGTTGCGTTAAGATTAACGTGACAATCGCAATTTTCACTGGGGTACGAATATCTTGGCGTGAATAAAAACCTGGTGCCAAAATTTTCACCAAAATCATCCCAGTTAACCCGACACAATAGGCAATTAAGGCATATTGTGTCATAAGTGAGTCATGCGCCGTAAAATTACCGTATTGGAATAAAGATACGGTTAATGCTTCAGAGAGTATCGCCAACCCTAACGCACAAGGTAGTGCCAGTAGCAGACAAAGGCGTAACCCCCAATCCATCAAGTGACGATATTCGTTTTGGTTGCCACTCGTAAAGCTTTTCGCAAGTGATGGCAATAAAATCGTTCCAAGAGCTACTCCAAGTACCCCTGATGGTAACTCCATTAGCCTATCGGCGTAGTACATCCATGATACTGAACCAGATTGTAAAAAAGAGGCAAATATCGTATTGATAATCAAAGAAATTTGCGCGACAGAAACCCCGATAATAGCGGGACCCATCATTTTCATTACACGCCAAACCCCACTATCACGAAATGATAAGCGCGGTAGCACTAACATGCCCACCTTTTTAAGGTGTGGTAGCTGATAGACCAGTTGCAAAACACCGCCAACCAGCACTGCCCATGCTAATGACATTATGGGTGGGTTAAAGTATGGGGCTGCAAAAGCAGCAAAAATGATCATACTGACATTGAGCAATGTTGGCGCGAATGCAGGGACTGAGAAACGGTTCCAAGTATTCAGGATAGCCCCAGCGAGAGAGGCCAGAGAGATCAGAAAAATATAAGGGAATGTGACTCGTAAAAGATCTGTCGTCAGCGCAAATTTGTCAGCATCGTCAGTAAATCCAGGTGCAGTAACATAAATGATCCAAGGGGCGGTAATCATACCAAGGATAGTTACGATCGCTAAAGCGAGGGTTAGCATCCCAGCAATATAAGCGACGAATGTACGAGTGGCCTCTTCTCCCTGCTGATTTTTGTATTCCGCCAGTATTGGGACAAAAGCTTGTGAAAATGCACCTTCGGCAAAAATTCGACGTAAAAGATTCGGTAGCTTAAATGCGACAAAAAAGGCGTCCGCCGCGGCTCCTGCACCAAAAACTCGAGCGATAATGGCGTCGCGAATAAACCCAAGCACACGAGACATCATGGTCATGGAGCTTACTGCCGCCAACGATTTTAATAAATTCATGATTGATAGACTAAAAGAATACAATCGCATCAGTTTAACAGCGAGCGCTGCAACTGACTACGATTGAAAAGTAAATTAGGAATTTAGGCTTTATTCAGCGCCCAAGTGTTATCTGTCAATGCCGTCAATACATGGTCACGCCACTCACCATTAATTTGTAAGTATTGCTTTGCATAGCCTTCACGTTCAAAGCCAAGCTTAGTCAATAAATGACCACTACGCATATTATGAGGCATATAATTTGCCATAATTCGGTGCATTTTTTGGTGTTGTTGCATATAACGAATCGCTTGGGTTAGCGCTTCATACATTAGACCTTGTCCTTGCCATTTTTCACCTAGTGAATAACCTAAATAACAGGCATAAAATGAGCCGCGCAATACATTACTAAAGTTCGCTACCCCCATAACTTCGTTTTCTTCTTTATCTAATAGTAAGAAATGGAAAGCACTTCCTTCTCGATGCATTTCATTCATGACTTGTAACCGATTATGCCAGCCAGCGGGCTGGTAATGAGAGTTGTCCCTGATGGGTTCCCACGGAATTAAAAAGTCTTTGTTCAGACTGTAATAATCAGCTAGTCGATAATTATCACGTTCGTAAGTTAAACGAATAACCATTCTATCAGTGACAAGACGCACTTTCGGTACATTTGAACGATAACCAAACATCGTTAACCCTTAATTAATAAAAAGCCAGATATTTTCTTTAGTTCCAAGCCAATAACTTAGAACGTTAAAGTGTAGCTTACAATTCATTCACGAAAAATATGTTACGTAAATTAAAATATGAATACATCACTAGATGCCTTCATTGTGAAGCATACTCAAGTATGTGACCCAAGGAGCCGAACGCAGTCAACACCGTCACCGAGTGAAGTATGGCCCTATCAATATTCTAAATAATTCGCTCTGTGACTAGGCGACCAGAGAGGATAGCTTGGGGAGCATACACTAGTATGTGACCCAAGGAGCCGAACGCAGCCAACACCGTCACAGAGTGAAGTATGGCCCTATCAATATTCTAAATAATTCGCTCTGTGACTAGGCGACCAGAGAGGATAGCTTGGGGAGCATACACTAGTATGTGACCCAAGGAGCCGAACGCAGTCAACACCGTCACAGAGTGAAGTATGGCCCTATCAATATTCTAAATAATTCGCTCTGTGACTAGGCGACCAGAGAGGATAGCTTGGGGAGCATACACTAGTATGTGACCCAAGGAGCCGAACGCAGTCAACACCATCACAGAGTGAAGTATGACGAATATTTATCGATAAAAAAATATCATCTATTGAACCCTATTATACTGATATTATTGGTAACTGATTTTAAGAAACTTTCCCCCTTTGCTATTTTTCTAATGGTGTCTCTCATGGCGCAAGTGTCACGGGCAAGAAGCCTTGGCAAGTATTTCCTTTTGCTTGACAACATGTTGGTTGTCCTAGGCTTTTTTGTCGTTTTTCCGCTTATTTCTATTCGTTTTGTTGATCAACTGGGCTGGGCCGCCGTGGTGGTTGGTTTTGCCTTAGGGCTTCGTCAGTTTGTTCAACAAGGTTTAGGTATCTTTGGCGGTGCTATCGCTGACCGGTTTGGCGCGAAGCCCATGATTGTCATTGGAATGCTATTACGTGCCAGTGGTTTTGCAGTCATGGCGGTGGCCCATGACCCTTGGGTTTTATGGCTATCTTGCGTACTTTCTGCTCTGGGTGGAACCTTGTTTGATCCCCCACGAACCGCATTAGTTATTAAATTAACTCGCCCATATGAACGTGGCCGTTTTTATTCTTTGCTGTTAATGCAGGACAGTGCTGGTGCAGTTATCGGTGCTTTGATTGGTAGTTGGCTACTACAGTATGACTTCCATTATGTCTGCTGGGTTGGCGCTGCTGTGTTTATTATTGCTGCTATCTGCAATGCTTGGTTATTACCTGCTTATCGAATCTCAACTGTCAGAACCCCCATTAAAGAAGGCATGGGACGCGTACTGAAAGATAAACGCTTTGTAACTTATGTGGTCACATTGGCAGGCTATTTTATGTTGTCAGTACAAGTGATGCTTATGTTTCCTATTGTTGTCAATGAGTTAGCAGGGACGCCAACTGCCGTCAAATGGATGTATGCGATTGAAGCAGCGATATCCTTAACATTGCTTTACCCTATTGCTCGTTGGAGCGAAAAACATTTTCGCCTTGAGCAACGGCTCATGGCCGGGCTATTTTTAATGAGTCTCAGCATGTTTCCAATTGGCATGACAACCTCACTCAACACGCTATTTGCCCTTATTTGTCTATTTTATTTAGGTACTGTGACTGCCGACCCCGCTAGAGAAACACTAAGCGCATCACTTGCTGACCCAAGAGCCAGAGGGAGCTATATGGGCTTTAGCCGCTTAGGCCTTGCTTTAGGCGGAGCTGTCGGTTACACCGGTGGCGGCTGGATGTACGATATTGGCCACCAATGGAATATGCCACAATTACCTTGGTTCTTATTAGGGATCATCGGTTTTATCACTTTATGGGCACTGCATAAGCAATTTAACCGTAAAAAAATTGAAACAGTCATGTTGAGTGGGCAGTAATGCGCTAAACTAGCGGTATTACTGTAAAAGGAGTCTTTATGAAGAAGTTTATAATCGCCGCTATGGTGGGCTTTCTCACTCTCTTATCGGGTTGTAGTCAATTATCTGAGTTTAGTATTAGTGAATCACAAATTAATGATTATCTTGCTAATAAAGTAAAATATGACCACAAGGTCGGCATTACTGGCTTTGCTGATGCGGATATTCAACTCGCTAATTTAAAATCAGAAATCGGCCGCAGTGAGCCTGGAAAAGTCGCGTTGACAGGGGATGCAAGCGTTAAATTAGACTCGCTGATTGGTAAAGCAGAAGCACAAATTAACCTGACCCTCACTGCTCGTCCTTATTTTGACGCCAAAACCGGCTCAATTTACTTAAAAGAGTTAAATATTAGCAGTTACAAGGTAACACCCGAAAATATGGATACGGCTATGTCAGCTGTTATTCCTTACTTAAATAGTTCCCTTGAAACTTTCTTTGAAACTCAGCCTGTTTATGTGTTAAATCCAGATAATGGTGCTGCTGAAGCAACCGCAAAGAAATTGGCTAAAGGGCTTGAAATCAAACCGGGCAAACTTGTCATTCCATTAGTTGATTAATTTTAACCATAAATTATTTCGATTGATAAAAGCATGAAAGGCAACAAAAAATCTGTTGCCTTTCTGACTTATTCAATCCTCAAACAAAATTATTAATCAATACCGCTGACTAAAACATAAGTAACATCATCATAAAAAAGTGACGGCGTCACAACTATTCGGTTTCTGAGTCAAGCTCATCACGCAGAGCAATAACTGCATCACGCGTAATTTGGGCTAAAGTACGATAAAACGTGGTTGTAGCATGCGCTTCAACTTTACCTAAAAAGCTGCCATACCAGCTAAGAATATAGCTATCAAATAATTCTTCTTGGGCGGCTGTTTCATCTTCTGCCGCTTGGTCTTCCAACCAAGAAGCCGCGAGTAGTAACGCACCAAAAGCATCCGCAGGTGCATTCGTCAGGGACATTCCTCTCACAGTTAAAAATTCGCGAACTTCTGCTTCTGTAATTTCAGAATCGTAATCATTCGCTAGCATTGAAACTGCTGGGGATTCACCTACAAACAGGGCTTGGTAATCCGCATTAACCGCATTGATATCGAGATCTTTTGCCATGCGCAACCATAATTCATCTTGCTCCAATGGCCATGATGCTTTTAATTTATCTTGAGCAATCATATCAATAAGCGGCTTTACGAGGCTATCAGAGGGACTACGTTGAAATAGTGTCCCCAAAATACGGCAGACGATTGAAAATTCGTTCATATATTATCCTATTTTTCAGATTCAGTAGTCACACCTCGTGACCGAAGCAGTTACTTTCAGTATATCGAAAAAATAGGAAAGATATTAGGGGTGATGATTGCGAGTGTTCATAAAGACCACTCGCAACAAAGAAGTGACTAATAACCGCGTTGCATATCAACCACACCAATAGGAGCTTGGCCAGCTTCGATGCGCTGGATATTACTGACAATCATATCCATGGCTTCTTTCGGTTTTGTAAAGGCGGCAACATGGGGCGTGATAGCGATGCGTGGATGCGTCCAGAACGGGTGCATTTGCGATAACGGTTCACTCGCAAAAACATCAAGCGCAGCACCTGCAACTTGCCCTGATTCAAGCGCTAAAAGCAAATCTTGCTCAATCAGATGAGCACCACGTGCAAGGTTGATAACATATGCCCCTTGCTCTAATTGGCTAAATAGTTGCTGGTTTAAAATTCCCACCGTTTCTGGCGTGCTTGGCAGAAGATTAATAATCACACGGGTTCCAGAAAGAAAGCTAGCTAATTGGTCATTACCAAAATAGCTTTTTACGTTATCAAGTTGTTTTTCAGAGCGACTCCATGTTCTTACATGAAAACCAAAGCTGACTAAGCGTTTTGCAACCGCTTGCCCTAATGCCCCTGCTCCCATAACACCAATGACAAAATCTTCGTGTTGGTAGGCTGGTAATTGCTTCCATTGTCGCTGTGATTGTAATTGGCGGTACTCATCCATACGACGAAAGTAGCTTAACACTTTTGCACAAGCGTATTCTTCCATTTGAATCGCCATTCCAGTGTCTTCCAAACGCATTACAGGAACGCCTGCCGGTAAGGTCCCAGGTTTGTCTTGCTCTTGCTTTAAAATAGCATCCACACCCGCACCTAACGCGAAAATACCTTTTAAATCACTGCGACCAGCGAGACATTCATAAGGCGGTAACCAAACCATAGCGTAATCTGCACTTTGGTTATCCCCTTTTTCCCATTGGCGAATATTCACTTGGGGTAATCGCGCTTTCATGCCCTCAATCCACTGTTTTGAATCAAAAAATGGATGGTAAAATAAAATATTCATGGCAACTCCTCTTTAGTTTCTAACAGAGTGTGCCGAATGGCATTTCTTTTCAAGTTAATCAAGCCGATACACTGTATTCAATCAGAATTTTGTTAACTAGCTAACGCTTTTTATCTTCACGACTTGCCGTTTCAAATTAACATTAAACGTATTATTTACCTTAGCTGATAACATTTAAGATTAGATAATAATCAAATTGTTTTTTATTTAGCTAAACAGCAACAAAAGTCGGAAAAAGGATAAATAGGGAGTTGACGTTAGACGCTATTTTCCCTATAGTAGCGCCCCGTTGCAGAGCAGGTTTTTATTCCCTACTCCACAACAGATTTAGAAAAACGGTGAGGTGTCCGAGAGGCTGAAGGAGCACGCCTGGAAAGTGTGTATACGGCAACGTATCGAGGGTTCGAATCCCTCCCTCACCGCCATTTTTCTTCTAGTTTTTCCTCTCTTCTTCTTGATATGCCATTCCTTGATTTTTTTTCTCTTTCGGTTCTATACCAATTCCTTGTTCGTGATATTCGCGGCTTATATCTTCCCAGAGTTCTGCATTTTCTATCCCAGCGACTTTCGGGTCAAACACCGGATCAACGCCTAGTTTTTCCTGCCGCTCAAAGTCACGCAGTGCTCGTAATGCAGGTTTTGACAGGAAAACGATGGCAATAAGATTAAGGTAACTCATACTACCGAACCCAATATCGCCAAGGCTCCACATTAAGCTAACTGACTGGACGCTTCCCATAAAAACAATAATCAGAAATACAAACTTAAGTATCAATTTCAAAATGGGGTAACGCAATTTTCTATCGAGATAAACAATCGTGGTTTCTGCAATATAGTAATAGGCCATCAAGGTTGTGAAAGCGAATAAAAATACGGCGATTGAGACAAATCCCGACCCTGCAGAAGTAAAGACTGTTGATACCGCCATTTGTGTCCATGCGGCCCCCGCGGCAACCCCGGGAACATATTCGACTAAGGCAGTCGCCGAACCATCTGGAAAAACGTTATACATATTGGTGACAAGGATCATCAAACCTGATGCTGTACACACAACGACAGTATCGATATAAATAGAAAACGCTTGAATTAACCCTTGTTTTACAGGGTGGCTTACCTCGGCCGCCGCAGAACTAAATGTGGCTTCACCCGCACCTGCCACGTTGGAAAAAACGGCACGGCGCACACCCCATGAGACAGCCGTACCAACAATACCACCGAATACAGCGTCCATTCCCATCGCACTACGGAAAATTAAACTGAACATACCCGGCACTTGTTCGTAATGGCTACCCAAGATGATCACCATCATGACGATATATGCCAATGCCATAATTGGCACGATCTTGTCTGCTGCACTCGCAATACGTTTTACACCACCAAAGATTAACCATGCCATCAGCACTGTCACAATGCCGCCTGTCGCAATTGGGGGTAAGTTAAATGCAGTTTGAAAGGAATCAGCAATGGTATTGGCTTGAATACCCGGAACCAGTACTCCATAAGAAAGGCAAATAACCGCAGCCACTATAATAGCAAATGGCTTCAGTTTTAACCCTTTCTCGATATAGTAAGGGGAACCACCGCGATATTGGCCATCAGAGCGTTGCTTGTATATTTGCGCGAGTGTGGATTCGATAAATGCACTAGCTCCCCCCAATAGCCCCATGACAACCATCCAGAAGATTGCACCGGGGCCGCCTGCGGCAATGGCTGTCGCCACACCCGCAATATTACCTACCCCGACACGCCCTGACAATGCTAAACAGAATGCTTGGAAGGAGGAAATTCCTTCTTTTGACGCTTTATTTTCCTTTAACAAACATACCATTTTAATGAGATAGCGAAACTGTACACCGCGAGTCGCTAATGTAAAATAGAGCCCAACACCTAGCGATAACACCACTAATGCATTACCCCAGATGTAACCAACGATTGTATTAACGATGGCTTCCATTTTGTACTCCTTCGTTATTGTAATTGTTTATTTGTATTTGCAGGGTAAAAAAAAACCTGAGTCCACTAGGGGGCTCAGGCCAACGTTTTACTGATGGATAAACCAGATAACCTTCGTTTGAGTATATTGTTCAAATGCCTCTAACCCGTTGTCTTTACCGCCAAAACCTGATTGACGAAAACCACCAAACGGCGTTGTAATATTGCCCTCACTAAAGCCATTGACTGAAACAGTACCCGCATTAATACGCTGTGCAATTTGCATGGCTCGGTGAATATTTTGGCTATAAAATGAAGCCGCTAAGCCATATTGAGTGTCATTAGCTAAAGCAACAGCTTCATCATCAGTTTTAAACGATGTGACGGCTAAAATAGGGCCAAAAACTTCATGCTTAAATAGCGACATTTCAGGCGTGACTTCATCAAAAATTGTCGGTTCGATATACCATCCCGCCCCCAATTCATGATGAATTTTTCCACCCGCAACTAATTTTCCTCCCTCTTTTAACGTGATATCTAAAAAGGATTTTACTTTCTCAAAATGAGCCTGTTCGACCATTGGCCCAATTGAAATATCCGCATGCCTTGGGTCGCCGACTTGCCATTCTTTAACGGCGGCGGCAAGCTTCTCTAATAGTGTTTTTTTGATGCTTTCGTGCACAATTAAGCGAGAACCACAGCTACAGTTTTCACTCATATTCCAAAAGGCAGCCGCCATAATATGCGGAATTGCCGCCTCAATATTGGCATCTTCAAACACCACTTGAGGGCTTTTTCCCCCACATTCGAGTACAATTTCTTTTAAGTTACTTTCTGCTGAATATTTTAAGAATAAACGCCCTACCTCTGTTGAACCGGTGAATGACACAACATCCACATCATGATGGCGGCCAAGAGCTTCCCCGACTTTTTCACCTAACCCACAAACTAAACTTAATGCGCCTTTAGGGACCCCTGCCTCATAGGCCAGTTCCACCATACGATAAGCACTTAATGAGGTTAATTCAGCAGGTTTCACAATCACCGAGTTGCCTACCGCGAGAGCAGGTGCCACTTTCCATGCAAACATCTGAGCAGGGAAATTCCACGGCAACACTGCACCAACCACGCCAATAGGCTCATGCACTATCAACCCCAATTCTTGATGGCTTGTTGGTGCAATTTTACCAAACAGTTTGTCAATCGCTTCGGCATACCAATAAAAGGTGTCAATCGTTGCGGGTAAATCCGTATTTAAGCATTCAGTGATAGGCTTACCTGCATCAATACAATCTAGCGCTGCAAGTTCTTCACTGTGTTTTTCAATGAGATTAGCCCATTTAAGCATGATAACTTTACGTTCTTGAGGCGATAATCCGCGCCATTCACCTTGATTAAATGTGTTACGCGCTACCTGTACCGCGGCATTAATATCGTTCGCATCACCGTCAGCAATAAAACCAATAACGCTATTATCGATTGGGGTACGGTTTTCTAATTTATTTTGCTGTTCTGGGTGCCCTGCAATTAAATTGCCCGCCCACAGTTTCCCTTGTTTTGCACATTCAAACACCTGCTGTTGGGTCATCGTCATATTTCCCCCTAGCGTTTAATTAATTTAATAAATTCATCACGTTCTTGAGACGCTAGATTTGACAGAGGCAAACGAACCGGGCCAACATTGAACGTTCCATTCAAGCAACCCGCCTTGGCTTTTTGGTTATAGTTCCCTGACTCCATTGAGTAAATTGCAGGATAGATTTCAGTCATAATTTGCTTCGCTTGTTGCCAGTCACCCGCCTGCGCTGCATTAAAAATAGCAACTTGCTCTGCGGGGAATACGTTCCCCGCACCCGCTATCCAACTTTTCGAACCCCAAAAGAAGAAATCCACAGGTTGGTCATCACAGCCACAAATAACCTCGAAATTTTTGAATGGTGTTTGTAATAGATGCAATGCTCGGCTAAAGCTACCGCTGCTTTCTTTGATGGCGACAATATTGTCAATTTCAGCTAACTTAATGACCGTTTCAATGTCGATTTCAATACCAATCCGAGCGGGAAAATTGTACATAATAATGGGTAATGGTGTTGATTTTGCGACTTTTTCATAGTGGGCATACACCCCTTGCTGGTCCGGCAGACTATACGGCGGAGGCGATAACATTAACCCTTCATAACCGAGCTCTTGAGCTTGTTTCGCGCGTGCGATTGCCCCCTCGGTTGATAAGTCGTTAATGCCCGCAATTAATGTCACTCGCCCTTTTGCAATCTTGCAAACGGTAGATAACACGGTTTTACGTTCATCTTCATTTAATGCGTAATATTCCCCTGTTGTCCCACAAACCACTAAACCGGTAACACCTCGCTCAATAAGTTTTTCAGTTAATTCAGCAAGTGCACTGATATTTAGTGTTAAATCATCATGAAACGGGGTCACTAAAGGAACAAGAATGCCATGGAAATTCATTTGAATTCTCCTCAAAATTAAAGAAATCGTTCAATGGAAAAAGGGGTACAGTCGATGCTTGTCGGCTGCTGATGAATAAAACTATTCACAATATCTGCGGTGATCGCCGCTTGGGTTAACCCCAAGTGTTGGTGACCAAATGCAAAAATATAGGGACCTTTGTGGTCTAAAACTGGCAATGAGTCTGATGTGGATGGGCGAAACCCCATCCATGATGTCGATTGTTGGCTGTTTAATGTTTCCTTGAGCATTGGTTGTGCTAACGGAAGAAAATGTTGAGCACGCTGCATATTTGCGGGGCGCTTTAGCCCTGCGTATTCCACGGTTCCTGCAAGGCGTAACCCTTGAGACATTGGCGTCATAATAAAACGCCTATCCATACTTGATACTGGTATTGATAAACGGCCTAATTCATTCGGCAACATCAAGTGATAACCACGCTCTGTTTCAAGTGGCACTTTGATGCGGCTGACCATTTTGACTAACGATTTAGAGAATGCGCCACCCGCAATAACAATTTTTTGTCCTGTGAACTGCCCTTGGGTCGTTGTCAATACGGCTTGTTGATTCGATGTTGATGTAATTTCTGTTACTTCACAGTGGGTTAATACTTGCCCACCCGCTTGTAAAAACGCCTCGGTCAACTTTTGGTGTAATGCACATAAATCCACAACATGGCCTGTATCTGGATAAAAAATGCCCCCGATTTGGCTTTCAGATAAAGCAGGTTCGCGTGTAAGTAGCGCATTTTGACCAATCAATTGATTTGTCACACCAATACTTTGTAGGTACTCACTGTGATGACTTAACTTATCGAGAGTTTCTTTTTTCTCAGCCACCAACAGTGACCCCTTCATTTTGACAAGGTCACTTAATTGCCATTTTTGAATAAATGCTTGCCATGAATCAAAAGCGGCACTATTTAATGTCGTCAAAGTGTGATGAATATGGGTAAAAGGCTTATGGCGCATATTACCCAATAATTTTATTAACCAAGGGGTTAAGGGTAATAGATAACGCCAATCCAAGCGCAAAGGCCCTAATGGGTCAAGTAGCATTTTTGGAAGTGATTTTAAGACACTCGGGTCAGCAATCGGAAAAACTTGTTCTGTCGCAATATGCCCTGCGTTGCCAAATGAGGCGCCTTGGCCAATTTCATGTTTATCAAGCAACAATACGTTTGACCCATTAGCTTGAACTGTCAGCGCAATACTCAGGCCAATAATACCGCCACCCACTACAATCACTGGATATTTGCGTTCCATTTCATTCCCCTATGCCACCGAAATTCCAAACCGAAATGGGTCTTGTTCATCTATCAATAAGGTATTTTTCCCACTGATATAGGCATGTCCGCGAATAGTAGGAATAATGCCGTTTTCATCTGCCTGCTGAAAACTGGCTTGAAATTGGCTACCAATAACACTGGCTTGATGCCAAATTTCACCAGCTGCCAGCTTTTTATCTGCCGCTAAGCAGGCAAGTTTGGCGCTAGTCCCTGTTCCACAAGGCGAGCGGTCATAAGCGCCACCAGGGCACAAAACAAAACTTTGGCTATTAGCATTGGGGTGTGAACCGAATAATTCGATATGGTCAATTTCTTGGTCATCTTTACCGTAGATACCTTGATCAGCTAAGGCTTGTTTAATCTTTAAGCTGACTTCTGTCAGTAATTTAATATTTTGGTAATCAATGGCGACTGGTGACTGTTCAACAAGAAAAAACCAATTTCCGCCCCAAGCAATATCCCCAGTAATGGGGCCGAGGTCTGGAACATTAACTTGTACCGCTTTGCGATAACGATATGAATAAACATTCTGAATGCTCACGCTACCATCTTGGTGTAGTTGCGCCGTCACATCTCCTACCGGAGTTTCAATAAGATGTTTGCCATAAGTGATATGACCGAGAAAATGCAACGAAGCCACTAAACCGATAGTGCCGTGGCCACACATTCCCAGATAACCTTGATTGTTAAAAAAAATCACACCTGCTGTTGCCGCTGGGTTTTGTGGTTTGCAGAGTAATGCGCCAACAAGAATGTCATTGCCACGTGGCTCTAAAATGGTGGTTTTACGCCATACATCATGTTGCTTGCGTAATTGCTCCAATCTCGATGCCATGCTTTGTTGCCCTAAATCAGGGAATCCATCAATGACTAGCCGAGTTGGCTCGCCTGCGGTATGGGAATCGATAACTTCAATTTTGGTATATTGAGATTGCATCAGCTAGCATCCTATTTATTATCATTGTTAATAGAATGCTTGATTTTTGTTAACAACTCTTGATATCTTTCTAACAAACTTATGCGGTTTTCTGCACAATCTCAAAATATTTAACAGAATTAGTAAGATTAATTTAATATTTCGGAGCGCAGCATGATCAATCTAAATAAATTGCTATTGATTAGTCAGGAAAATATGCTGTTTCCCGTTGATAATATTGACGTTTTATTAAATCATTTAGGTTTAATTATGCCTCTAATTAATACCTTGCCTAATGTGACTTTTTTTATAAAAGACCATAATGCAAAGTATTTATTGGCTAATGATAATCTAGCTACTCGTTGTAAAATCGACAGTGTTAATCATCTCGTTGGTAAAGGCGCTGAGGATATTTTTCATTCGGAACTCGGCCAAACTTATAGTTCTCAGGACTATTTAGTGATGGAAAAGAAAATTAGCGTCATTAATAAACTAGAGCTTCACCTGTATAAAGCGGGTTTGTTGGGATGGTGCTTAACGACTAAGGTTCCTATTTTTAATACACGTAACCAGGTTATTGGGGTTGCAGGAATTTCAGTGGATTTACAAGATGTAAAATCTGTCAGTCCTAAGCTGAACAACCAGCTTAGCCGTGTTGAACGCCATATTAGTGAACATTTTGATACCGCTATAAAAATGACAACTCTTGCTGAAATATCTGGCCTCTCCCTTTCCCAATTAAACCGCCAGTTTAAAGCTATTTTTTTGATAACCCCTCAGCAATATATTCAAAAAATGCGGCTTGAACATGCTATTGAACTGCTCGAAGATGATTTTTCAATCACTGAGATTTCCAGTAAATGTGCCTACGCTGATCACAGCGCTTTTTGCCGTAAATTCAAAGAAATGACCACAATGACACCCAGCCAATTTAAACGAATGCGTTCAAGAATCGATAAACAAAAGATATTGACGTGATCGGGTATCATATTGCTAATCTGTTTTCCTCAACGTGAATAAATCCATTCCATTTAATTTCATTAAATGTTTTTAGTTAATTATTCAAATTGTTAGAATAATTTTTTTACTAAAATAACACGGCTATATTCCTTGGTTATTTTCTAACTTAAGATAGCTCTTATTGCAGACATCAATCAATCGGGTATTGATATATCCCAAAGCTGCATCATTGTGCAGTGACGAGAAAGGAACACTCAATGACCATTTACGATCTGAAACCTAAATTTCAAGATCTGCTTCGTCCAATTGTTCATAAGTTATTTAGTGTGGGAGTTACCGCCAACCAAGTCACCTTGGCGGCTTTACTTTTATCCGTGATCAGCGGAATGCTATTACTGTTCATTCCAAATCCGCACCTGTTTATTTTATTACCTTTCGTTCTGTTTATTCGTATGGCACTCAATGCGATTGATGGCATGTTAGCAAGAGAACACAACCAGAAAAGCCATCTGGGTGCAATATTAAATGAGCTTGGTGATGTCATTTCAGATGTCGCACTCTACTCACCATTTGCCGTTATTTTCCCTCAAGCATTTTGGCTTATTTTATTAATTCTATTTCTTGCGCTACTCACTGAGTTTATTGGCGTTATCGCTCAATCAATTGGTGCATCTCGGCGCTATGACGGCCCTATTGGTAAAAGTGATCGAGCCTTTATTTTTGGTACGCTAGGACTGCTCGTTAGCATTTTTCCACAGATTATCTTTTCTAGTTGGGTAAATTATCTGTTTATCCTTTTAACTTTGTTGCTGTTTTATACTTGCTATAACCGTATTCGCCGTGCTCTTTGTGAATTATCTACATCGGCGAATAATAATTAAGGAAGAATTATGAACGTTCAGACAGATTATCTGACGCAACGTCCCGTTATTGAGTCCCAATTTACCACCAGTGACCATACTTCTCTTTTTTATCGACATTGGCCAACAGAAACGCCGACCAACAAAGCGATTATTTTATTTCATCGAGGCCATGAACATTCCGGCCGAGTCGCCCATTTAGTCGATGAACTCAATTTACCTGACTATGCTATGTTTGCATGGGATGCCCGTGGCCATGGTAGAAATGATGGCCCTCGAGGTTATAGCCCTTCACTAAGCACATCCATCAATGATGTCGATGAGTTTGTGCGTTACATTTCCGCTGAATATAATATTCCGTTAGAAAATATCATTGTCATTGGGCAAAGTGTTGGTGCCGTTCTTGTCTCCGCTTGGGTTCATGACTACGCCCCCAAAATTCGAGGGATGGTACTCGCCTCCCCTGCATTTAAAGTTAAATTGTATGTTCCATTTGCCCGAACAGGGCTTGCTTTAATGCAAAAGGCTCGAGGCTTGTTCTATGTAAATTCGTATGTTAAAGCTAAATTTCTCACTCACGATGCACAACGAATTGATTCGTTTAATCGCGACCCATTGATCACTCGCCCTATTGCCGTCAATATTTTACTTGAGCTGTATAAAACGGCTGATCGCATCGTTGCTGATGCGGGTGCAATTACTTTGCCCACTCAACTATTTATTTCGGGTAGCGACCACGTTGTTCACCACCAGCCTCAACATCAGTTTTTTGAAAAATTAAACACCCCAATAAAAGAAAAGCATATATTACCCGGTTTTTATCATGACACTTTAGGTGAAAAAGAACGCCATATCCCACTTGAGAAAATCCGTGAGTTTATTGGCAAATTATTCGCCTTACCGTGCTACCAACATAATTATCAATATGAAGATACGTGGAGTGTCAGCGCTGAAAAATATCGTTCACTCATGACACCATTACCTAAATGGTGTCCCAAAAATCTTGCTTATAAAATTATGAGCAAATCAATGAGCACACTTGGCAAAGCTTCTGAAGGTATTCGTATTGGTTATGATAAAGGGTTTGATTCAGGTTCGACCCTTGATTACGTATATCGCGATAAAGCGCAGGGGAAAGGCTTGTTTGGCCGTGTGATTGATAGGCAATATCTCAACAGTATTGGCTGGCAAGGAATACGCCAACGCAAAGTGAATATTGAAAATATTATTCGGCAGGCTATTCGTGACCTAACAGAGAAAGGGACGCCCGTGCGAATTATGGATATTGCCGCAGGCCAAGGTCGTTATATTTTTGATGCGATTAATGACTATGGAAAAGTCGAGTCCGTCCTGCTAAGAGACTATAGCCCTATCAATGTTGAGCAAGGGCGATTACATATAAAAGAACGTTACCTTGAAGACAAAATCCAATTTACTGAAGGTAATGCTTTTGATGCCGATGATCTAGCTGCGGTTTCACCATCACCAACAATTGGCATCGTCAGTGGTTTGTATGAGCTGTTCCCCAATAATGAAATGATAAAGGCTTCATTAAATGGGCTTTCTCGGGCAATTCCATCTGGCGGGCTATTAATTTATACCTGTCAACCATGGCACCCTCAAGTTGAAATGATTGCCCGGGTACTCCCAAGCCACCAAGGTGGGCAAGCATGGGTTATGCGTTGCCGTAGCCAAGGCGAAATGGATGCTTTAGTTGAAGAAGCGGGCTTTGAAAAACTAAACCAATCAATTGATAACTGGGGCATATTCAGCGTATCTATAGCTAGACGGCGTTAATCTAGTTATCCTCCAGAGTGATTGGTGACACATTATTGCCATCAATCACTTACTTCAACTTTAGATGATAGCCGTTGTTTATTGTTAGCAAAGCACCTATGCTGCTTAGCGTTATTTGTTTTCCCAATCATTTACTAATATCACCACCAGTTCGTTGACATTTAAGGAATAGGATAAAGGATGATAACTGCAACCAGCGAACCTCAACAGGTTGTACCTCGACGCAAAATAATACTTTCTGGTTTGCTATGGTTAGTTTTTCTAGCACCTTTTTTCTTCTTAACTTATGGCCAAGTCAATACCTATACCGCAACGTTAGACCAGGTTCCCTCTCTCGTTTTTTCTTGGGAAACACATATCCCATTTCTTCCTTGGACTATCATTCCCTATTGGAGCATTGACTTATTCTATGGGTTATCATTATTTATTTGCACGACCCGTAAAGAACAAACCATCCACGGCTTACGGCTGATCACGGCTTCTCTTGTTGCTTGTATTGGTTTTTTGCTATTTCCACTAAAGTTTAGTTTCCCTCGACCAAGCACTGATGGCCTATTTGGCTGGATGTTTAACAACCTAGAGCTATTTGATCTCCCCTTTAACCAAGCCCCTTCATTACATATTATTTTATTGTGGATCCTATGGTTACGTTTTCGAGCACATACACCAACAAAATGGCGCTGGTTGCTTCATAGTTGGTCTGTTTTAATTTTAATTTCAGTTCTAACCACATGGCAACACCACTTTATTGATGTCATCACTGGCTTTGTCGTTGGCCTATTAATTAGCTATTTACTTCCTATACAAACCCATTGGCAATGGCATTACACAGGTTCTCCTCGCAGTTTTAAAATGAGTAAAAACTATGGAACCAGTTCTCTTGCTTGTTTTATTCTTGCTTTTACCTTCCAAGGGTTCGCTTGGTTACTATTATGGCCTGCTATTGCCCTCTTTTTTATTACCCTTGGCTACTTAGGAGCCGGAGCCAGCGTTTTCCAAAAAACACCGGAAGGTAATATTTCCCCTTCAGCTGCTATTTTATTACTGCCATACCGGCTGATTGCTTGGGGAACCTATCATTACTTCGCTAAGCACTGCGCACAACCCAGTATTGTCAGTAAACATATTGTTTTGGGAGGGCGCCCGCTTTACGCTTTGCAAACTCAAGCTGTTCTAGATATGACTTGCGAATGGCCTCGCAATTCTTACAGTAAAGGGCTGAAATATTGTAGCCAACCGCAAATTGATTTGTTACCTCTAAGCGCGGAAGATATCGAAAAGTCAGTCCATACTATGGATGAGTTGGTAAAACACGGTGCGGTATATATTCATTGCAAATTAGGTTACTCACGAAGTGCGACTGTGGCTGTTGCATGGCTGGTACATCATGGTGATGCTAAAAATATAGAAAGGGCCGTAGTATTAGTTGAGCAAACTCGCCCACAAGTGATTTTAAATACAGCAACGATAGAGCAGCTGAATTATTGGTATACCCATTACCACCTAAACCGAGTGAAAAAATGAATACATTGATGAATAAACAACAAGGTGAAGTCATCACTATTTTGACTCATAGTTGGCGTTATTTCGCTGTAGGGTCTGTATTAGCATTATTTTGCCAATTAAGTTTATTTTTGGATTCTAATTACCCTAAATATATTTTATTCGTCAATGTAATTATATATATAATTTGCCAATATTATATATATCGCCTATGGCTAGATAACCATTTCTTTAAAATTATCTACACACATAATGAAACAGAACATTTTGATAACGCTTTAAATTTTTTATTTCCAAGCAAAATCAAACATCATACGATGCAGCAAAGGTGGTCTGGGACTAAACGTCTTTTCATACGTGCTCTTGGGCTAGTACTACTGCAATGGATAGGATTATTGGTAGCAATCATAACAATTTAGCCATTATACGTGTTGACTAATTATAATGATTTATAATTACTACTTAAAAAATAAAATTACGCTTACATCATTCACATATATAGTCTAAAAAAGAAAAATAGCCATATAAAATGTACTCTAACTATTTTTCTTTATAATATAACGGTTTTTTACTTTTGTTACTGAAAACGTTATGATAATTGCAGATTCATTGATACATAACAGATTTTTTTTAGATTGCTAAGCGTATCCTTATAGGTACATCTTTCGTTTATTTTTCACCCTGTTATTTGGTAGGGTATAATGAGTACAAAAAAAATTAATAGGTTGCGCCCTTTTAGTGCGCTAATAGATTCTTGTTGGAAAGAAAAATATACGGCTACCCGCTTTATTAAGGATTTAATCGCGGGTATTACCGTGGGTATTATCGCTATCCCCCTCGCAATGGCTTTGGCTATCGCTAGTGGTGTTCCGCCTCAATATGGGCTTTATACTGCCGCGATTGCTGGGATCGTCATCGCGGTAACTGGTGGGTCACGCTATAGCGTTTCAGGCCCCACAGCGGCTTTTGTGGTGATCCTCTATCCTGTCTCTCAACAATTTGGGTTAAGTGGGTTATTAGTCGCCACATTGATGTCAGGTGTTATACTTCTTGCGATGGGGTTTGCTCGCTTTGGTAAGTTTATTGAATACATACCCGTTTCTGTCACCTTAGGCTTTACTTCGGGAATTGCTATCACCATTGCTACCATGCAAATTAAAGATTTCTTTGGCTTGCAAATGGCGCATGTCCCAGAAAACTATGTTGATAAGCTCATTGCTATTGGCAATACCTTCCCCACTTTTCAGTACAGTGACACACTAATTGGTCTTTCAACCCTTTTAGTGCTTATCTTCTGGCCTAAACTAAAATTAAAACTTCCCGGCCATTTGCCAGCCCTTATTGTCGGGACTTTCGTCATGTGGGTACTTTCATTATTTGGTATGGAAGTCGCGACTATCGGTTCTGAATTTAGCTATTTATTGCCTGATGGTACTGAAGGTAATGGTATTCCCCCTATCCTACCGCAGTTTATTTTGCCATGGGAACTCCCCGGAAGTGCGCCAATCAACTGGGCGATGATCACCGCATTAATGCCTGCAGCATTTTCTATGGCGGTACTTGGCGCAATTGAGTCACTGTTATGTGCTGTAGTATTGGACAACATGACAGGAACCAAGCACCATTCCAATAGTGAACTTATTGGCCAAGGTGTGGGGAACATTGCGGCGCCTTTTTTTGGTGGGATCACAGCAACCGCTGCAATAGCACGCTCTGCAGCTAACGTCCGTGCAGGTGCTACATCCCCCATTTCTGCGATTATTCACTCAATACTGGTGATACTTACATTATTAGTTCTTGCACCAATGCTCTCTTATCTGCCATTAGCCGCAATGTCTGCATTACTATTGATTGTGGCTTGGAACATGAGTGCTGCGGGCAAAGTCGTTTACCTGATTAAACGTGCGCCAAAAGATGACATTATTGTATTAGTACTATGTATGTCTCTAACTGTTCTATTTGATATGGTTATTGCTATCACTGTCGGGATTGTTCTCGCGTCGTTATTGTTCATGCGGCGTATTGCCAATATGACCCGTTCAACACAACTCGCGGAAACAGACGAAGAGCGAAGCCGCTTAGTCGTAAGAATAAATGGCCCATTATTTTTCGCAGCTGCTGAACGTATTTTTGATGAATTGCGCGTCAAAAGCGCAGGTTATGAAACCATTATTATGCAATGGGACGCAGTGCCGGTTTTAGATGCAGGTGGTTTAGAAGCTTTCGAAAAATTCATAGATGCCGTACGCAAAGATACCCATGTCTTAGTTTGTGACATTCCGTTCCAGCCATTAAAAACTTTGGCAAGAGCGAAAGTGACACCTATTGAAGGCGTATTGAGCTTTTATAATTCAATGGATCATGCACTTGAAGCCGTTAAAGCTATCGAACAGGCAGGTTCTATCGACACAGAAAAACCAACAACAACGCCTTAACTTAGGTATCAAAGCAAACCGCCATGCTATTTCACATGGCGGTTTAGCTATCACTCACTAAAACAAAACATCTCATTCCCTGTATTTTTTCCTTTTTCGCAGGCTATTTCCCTTAATTTTTTTGCTTTAACTTGGTCGATGGTCACCGTTCCTGTGTTATCTTCAGAAAATCTAAACGCAGCCATCCACTCTGCATAGCCTGGATAAGTCATCTCATTTGCTTTATCAAACCATTGCTGTGCTTGCTTTTCGTCTTTTGCAACGCCTTTGCCATCTAAATAAATAACACCAAGCAAAATTGGAGCAATAAAATAATCCGGGTTATTTAACGCATTAACTTCATTAAGAAGTTCTATAGATTGTTGATAATCCGTTTTGCCTGCAATTGGGTTTATCAATGACTCTGCCAAACTGATTTTTCCTCGCGTACTGCCCATTTCAACCGCTTTTGTCGCGTATTTACGGGCATCAGCCAATTCCTGCGAAAAGTAACTATCACTTAATAGATTGATATCCGCCAATAATGCATAACCATCCGCATTACCGTTTTTTGCCGCTTCATTTGCCCATAAACGCGCACTATTAAAATTTTGTAGGACACCTAAACCGGAAAAATACATTTGAGCAAGTTGGTACTGAGCAAGGGCATCTTTCTTGACTGCTTTTTGGTGAGTTTGTACAAATTTTTGTTTATCTCCAGGAGTAATATCAAGTTGAGCGGCAGCTTGAAAAGAAAACGTAATTAAAGATGAAACGATAATAGCTTTATAAAAATTTGATTTCATAGTTGTTCTCATTAAAGAAGTCAAAGCGCGGAGCCTTGCCCTCCCCATTTTAAGAAATATTGATATAAATTATTCATTCCCACCCAATGATTTTCACACCAGTTCGGGGCGAGCAAAGTTGGCTTTCTTGCACTTGCACTGATACGGTGGTAGACAATGTCAGTTGGAGTATGGCGTACCATTTCACCAGCAGTTTGGGTATATTCATCAAGAGAAAGCGTTGCCAAGCGCCCTGTTCGCCAACTTTTGGCCATCACACTGCCTTCAACAATATGTAACGGATGTAATTTGATACCATCCGTTCCGCATTCAAGCACTTTATCAAGTGTTTCCATGTTCATTTGGCCATTTTCCCCGGGTAATCCACAAATCAAATGCGTACACACTTTTAATCCAAGGCTACGGGCTTTTTGCGTTGTCTGTCGGTATGCATCAAAACCATGTCCACGATTAATACGATGTAGCGTTTTATCATGAGCACTTTGTAAACCTAGCTCAAGCCATATTTCATAGCCTTTCTGTTGATACTGGCCTAACAAAGACAAAACGGATTCAGGGGCACAGTCAGGGCGAGTTCCTACGCATAAACCAACAATATCGGCTTGCAGTAAGGCTTCTTCATAAAGTTGTTTTAATAGGCTCACTTCGGCATAAGTGCTGGTATAGGCTTGAAAATAAGCTAAATAACGTTTTGCGCGGGAAATTCGGGTGATCTGTTGGTGAATTTGTTCACTAATAGTTTGAGATGACTGACTTTCATCAGCAAAAGAGGCCACATTACAAAAAGTGCAGCCTCCTCGCCCAAGGGTGCCATCACGGTTCGGGCAATTAAAGCCACCATGTAAGGTGATTTTATAGATTTTTTCACCATATCGGCGCTGTAAATCAGCGCCGAACATAGAAACGACTTCAGTGAGTTGCATAAACCGCCTAACTTAGCGACTTGTATCTAACTCTGGGAAGCTTTTTACAACTTCGTCAATTGCTTTCATTTGTTTCAGGAATGGCTCCAGCTTATCTAATGGCAGTGCTGATGGGCCATCGCAACGTGCGTTGTCTGGGTCTGGATGCGCTTCAAGGAATAAACCTGCTATTCCAACCGCCATTCCAGCTCTTGCCAACTCAGCAACTTGGCCACGACGGCCACCAGATGCTGCACCGAACGGGTCGCGGCATTGCAGTGCATGGGTTACGTCGAAAATGACAGGACAGCCTTTTGATGCTTGGACCATGACATTAAAGCCAAGCATATCAACCACTAGATTGTCATAACCAAAGTTCGCACCGCGGTCGCAAAGAATAATTTTATCATTACCGCCTTCGATAAATTTCTCGACGATATTCCCCATTTGCCCTGGGCTGATAAACTGTGGTTTTTTAATATTAATTACTGCATCTGTTTTAGCCATTGCCGCAACTAAATCTGTTTGGCGTGCTAAGAACGCAGGTAATTGGATAACATCAACGACTTCAGCAACAGGGGCGGCCTGTGCTGGCTCATGAACATCAGTAATGATTTTTACGCCAAATGTTTGTTTCAACTCTTGGAATATTTTCATTCCTTCTTCAAGACCAGGGCCACGATAAGAGTGGATTGATGAGCGATTTGCTTTATCAAATGACGCTTTAAAAACATAAGGAATTCCCAGCTTTTGTGTCACCGTGACATAATGCTCACACACTTTCATCGCCATATCGCGGGATTCTAATACATTCATTCCACCAAATAACACAAACGGCAAGTCGTTCGCGACATTGATATCACCAATATTGACTACTTTCTGTTGCATACTCTTACCTTAAATATTAAAACAGGGGATAGGCCTGTATGTTAATTAATGTAATACGACCGGATGGTTATCCAGCGAATAAATTTGTATTTTAATCATTTCAGAAACAGGGTCTTCTGGGCAATGCTCAATAAAATAATTGAGATCGCTCAATGCCACATGATTACAGTCTAAATGTGCCAGAATTAACCCTCGGTCACGAATTTCGTAAGGGTCTTCAGGGTCAAGAGTCAGAAGCGTTTCACAAACCCGCAACGCTAATTCCATCTTTTTCTCTTCCATTAATGACGCTTTTAATGTGTCAAAAATTTTACGAATGACAACGCTGTTTTCTGCTACATCCAGTTGGTCATGGTAAAATTCAGAAAAAGGATCAACTGTTCCTTTGAGCCATAAATTTAATGTGTGTAATGATAAAGATTCGCCATTAACAGGGTTAATTACCCATTGGCTACCATCATTTCTTTCACTGATAAATAATAATTGCGTAGGAAAAATAGCGGGATAAATCGCAATACCAAGGCGTTCGGCAACATACAAGAAGATAGCACCGAGTGTCACTGGCGTACCTTGCTTAGATGACAATACTTTATCTAACCACAGCATATCCGATAACAAATAAATTCCTTCAGCTGGACCAAACGACCATTCTTGGTAGAAAAGTGAAGTCAATTGCTGAATTTTTGTTTCATTATCAGCAGTTAAATCGATACAAGACTTGGCTGATGATACTAAGCTATCTAACTGAGCTTGCACTTTCATCAGCGGGAAATCATGACGGATACATTGTGACACAGTCATGATCCCTTCACTTAAAGGGAGTTGATTAAACTCTATATTCGCTATGGTTTTCATTACATTCCCACTGCTACGCCACTTAACCATTCCATTGACCGAGTGAAATTCGCTCTCTTCCACCATAATCAAGACAAGTCTCAATTTTGGTGTACCCATGTACTTTAAATAAATCACGCACCGCAAGACCTTGTGTCCAGCCATGCTCAAGAAGCAACCACCCTTGATTTTTAAGATACTTTTTAGATTCTTTAATGATATGCATTAAATCAGCTAAGCCTTCATCCTTCGCCACAAGAGCGGTTAACGGCTCAAATCGCACATCACCTTCACTGAGGTGCATATCATTTTCATCAATATAGGGTGGATTACTGATAATCATATCAAATTGTTGAATTGATAGTGAAGAAAACCAATTACTTTGTATAAATTTGACATTTGAAATATTCAAACGCTGCTGATTTCGTTGTGCTAAAGCAACTGCATCAGGGTTAAAATCAACACCAATAACCTGACTTTGTTGCATCTCTGACGCCAAAGCCAATGCAATCGCCCCTGTCCCAGTGCCTAAATCTAAAATTTGATTTTTTTGCTCTGTTAGCCTAGATAATGCTTGTTCAATAATGCATTCAGTATCTGGCCTAGGTATTAGTGTTGCAGGAGAGACATAAAGAGGAAGAGACCAGAACTCACGTTCACCGATAATATAGGCGATAGGCTCACCTTTCTCACGGCGTTGTAAAAGTAATTCAGCTTGTTGGAATTCTTCGGCTTTGAGTTCTGTTTCACCAAAAGCAAAAAGATAGGTACGACTGCGGCCTGTGACATGTTCCAGTAAAATTTCAGCGTCTCGCTTTGCACTGTCACTTGCAGACAGCCGATTCGCTGCCTGCTTGACCCATTCGATATATTGCATTATTCCTGCTCAGACAACGCAGAAAGTTGGTCTGCCTGGTATTCATTGATGATAGGTTGGATAAGTGAATCCAGTTTTCCTTCCATCACTTCATCCAAACGGTATAACGTTAAGTTGATACGGTGGTCAGTCACTCGGCCTTGAGGGAAATTATAGGTACGAATACGGTCAGAACGGTCACCAGAACCCAACAGGTTACGACGTTCAGAGGCTTCCGCGGCTTGGCGTTTATCCATTTCTGCTTGGCGAATACGTGCACCTAACACAGACATCGCTTTCGCTTTGTTTTTATGTTGTGAACGTTCATCTTGGCACTCAACAACGATACCTGTTGGAATATGGGTAATACGAATTGCAGAATCTGTGGTGTTAACGTGCTGACCACCCGCTCCTGATGAACGGAAGGTATCAATACGTAAGTCCGCAGGGCTGATTTCAGGTAACTCAGCTTCTGGCAGTTCAGGTAAAATAGCCACAGTACAAGCAGAAGTGTGGATACGGCCTTGAGATTCAGTTTCAGGGACACGTTGAACACGATGACCGCCTGACTCAAACTTTAAGCGACCATAAACGCTATCACCGGAAATTTTCGCGATAACTTCTTTAAAACCGCCATGTTCACCATCACTCGTGCTCATTAATTCAACGCGCCAGCGGTTGTTTTCTGCATAGCGGCTATACATACGGAATAAATCACCCGCAAAAATTGCCGCTTCGTCTCCCCCTGCTCCCGCACGGATTTCAACGAAGCAGTTATATTCATCATCAGGATCTTTCGGAAGCAATAACAATTGTAATTGCTGTTCGAGCTCTTCATTGCGCGCTTTGGCTTCTTTAAGCTCTTCTTGAGCCATTTCTTTCATTTCAGGATCGTCTAACAACATTTCAGCTGTTTCGATGTCATCCTGTACTGTGCGCCATGCGCTAAAGCATTTAGCGACATCAGACAATTGAGCATATTCTTTTGATAAAGCACGAAAACGGTCTTGATCGGCAATTACACCTGCATCAGCAAGGTGCGCTTCAATTTCTTCGTAGCGTTCTTGTAATGCTTCTAGTTTTGCGACAATAGAAGGCTTCATTCGTTATATAAGACCTATGATTAAAATGTGGTTATTGATGGTCCAGCCCTAAGCTGTCCCTAAGTAGATTTAGACGCTCTACATCCCCATTTCCTGCAGCTTGCTGCAAAGATTTGGTTGGAGCGTGAATAAGGCGGTTGGTTAATTGTTGCGATAATTGCATGATCACTTGCTCAGGGTCTGCACCTTGACGGATAGCCGTCAACGCTTTTTCAGTCATATTTGCCCGAATGGCCTCAGCTTGTTCTCTGTAATCGCGAATTGTAGACACTGCCGCTTGTGAGCGCAACCAATCCATAAAGTGGCTACTTTCTTGCTCAACAATGTATTCAGCTTCAACGGCTGCGGCTTTTCGCTGAGCAAGGTTCTGTGCAATGATAGATTCCAAATCATCCACAGTATAGAGATAAACATCTCTTAATTTTTCAACATCTTGTTCGATATCACGAGGAACGGCAATATCAATTAATAACATCGGCTTACTACGACGTATTTTCATAGCACGCTCGACCATCCCTTTCCCTATAATGGGTAAAGGACTCGCCGTTGAACTAATGACAATATCCGCTTCAGCTAAACGGTTATCAATATCCGATAACGAAATAACTTGTGCATTCACCTCATTGGCCAATAGCTCCGCACGTTCACGTGTTCGGTTAGCTATCATCATTTTTTGTACGCCGTGTTCGCGCAAATGACGAGCCACAAGTTCAATAGTTTCCCCTGCGCCAACTAACAAAATATTTAAATGCTTAAGTGATTCAAATATTTGACGAGCAAGTGTACAAGCAGCAAATGCCACAGAAACTGCATTCGCTCCAATATCGGTTTCTGTACGCACACGTTTTGCAACAGAAAATGATTTTTGGAAAAGACGCTCAAGTTCGCTTGATAACGAATGGTTACCTTGCGAAAGTGCAAACGCCTTTTTTACTTGCCCTAATATTTGTGGCTCTCCCAAAACTAATGAATCCAAGCCACTCGCCACACGCATTAGGTGGCTCACCGCTCGGTCGTCTTGGTGCCAATATAAACTTGGCTGTAAATCTTTTTGGGTTATACCATGAAAATCACACAACCATTTTACTAGCTGTTCTTGAGCTCGTTCTTGTGATTCAAGGCTCAAGTAAAGCTCAGTTCTATTACAGGTAGACAGCACAACGCCACCATTCACTTGAGGCTGTTTGAGAAGTTCCTCAAGTGCATGGTCAATTTTTTCAGGACCAAATGTCACCCGCTCACGCAGGGCTACTGGTGCTGTTTTATGGTTGATGCCTAAGGCTAATAAGGTCATTGTGCTTTACGACTTACTCACATTGCTTACAGTGCTAATTATTTTCAGTAATGCTCGATGGGTATTCCCCACCAATTTAGCAATACTGTTATTTATATTGTTCTATTGTAGATGATCCGCGTCTCTCTTTCTACGGTTTACATAAGCCTATCCTTCAGAAAGATGACCCACGCCAAAAAATAAACCGAAAAAACAGACGTAATGGTTATTTTACCAATCACAACTGATCGTAATTTTATCGTTTATTTATGCTATATGAAACTGATTATCAGCCATATCATTATTTACAATGATAAATTAACTACAATAAGATGCATAGAGAATGCAATTATTTCGCACAGAAAGCAAATGGTGACTGGTGAGGTCTATCCTGATAACTTAACGCCACATGAACCCAAACTGGATTGGCCTAATAACATTTTTAAGGAACCATTTTCCCTGTCAATACACTATGTTATTTGTATACAAACGGTAAATCACTTACAGGTTTTTATCCGCAAGGTATATCATCTAGTGTAATAGATGACTCTGATGGCCTTAACGCGCTAAACTGAACTTTTTTAAATGCAAGTAACTCAATTAGAGACTGCTATCAGCGCCCAATACAACTTTGAGATTTGATATGCAATTAACTCAAACTTTGCCCTTTATGCACATAAATAAGCATTTTTTTCGCCTATTGCCACTTTCATGCGTCTTGCTAACCGCATGCGTGACAACGTCACAAACGACCACAAAAGGAACCAGCTCCGCATCCGATGCGAAATGGAAAGCACATCAACAGGAATTAAGTCAGTTACGTGACTACCAAACCCGTGGATCATTTGCCTATAACGGCGGAGAAACAAAAACGTATGCTAAGTTTTTCTGGCAACAATATACACCTGAAAAGTACCGTTTGTTGCTGACCAACCCATTAGGTAGCCGCGAACTTGAGCTTACCGTTGAACCTGATTTAGCTCGGTTAACCACTAAAGATGGCCAAACCCATATGAGTGACGTTCCAAGCGAGCTTATCTATCAACTTACTGGTATGGAAATTCCAATTGATGACCTAACTGCATGGTTAACAGGCTCACCGGGACGTGCAACAGACTTTACCTTAGATGAAAACCACCTGCTGAAAAGTGTCACGTTTAAAAGCAATGGTGAAACTTGGCAGCTCAACTACATTTCGTATGACAGCAAAACGGTACCTATGCTGCCAAACTACCTAGAGCTACGCCAAGGGGACAGGCTTATCAAATTAAAAATGGATAGTTGGACACTGAAGAAATGACGTTAACATGGCCATCTCCGGCAAAATTAAATCTTTTTTTGTACATCACAGGCCAACGCTCTGATGGCTACCATGAATTACAAACTCTATTTCAATTTGTTGATTATGGCGATGAAATCACCATTACAGCACGTGATGACGACCAACTGAATTTATTGACTGACATGCAAGGGGTTCCCCCCGAAAAAAACCTAATTTTACGGGCAGCTAAATTATTACAATCCTATTGCCGCGATACCTTACAGCACTATGGCCCATTAGGGGCTGATATTTGTATTCATAAAGTATTGCCCATGGGCGGTGGTATTGGTGGGGGCTCATCAAACGCAGCAACAACCTTAATTGCGCTTAACGAACATTGGAAAACACAGGTTTCTGATGAAGTCCTTGCAGAATTAGGTGCATCATTAGGTGCTGATGTTCCAGTGTTTGTTCGTGGACATGCCGCTTTCGCTGAAGGGATTGGTGATATTTTAACCAAAGCTTCCCCTGAAGAGAAATGGTATCTCGTCGCTCATCCTGGAATTGAAATATCAACCCCGATGATCTTCACAGATCCACAATTAAATCGAAATTCTCCAAAACGCTCCCTAGCCGCATTATTACTGGCTCCGTACGCAAATGACTGTGAACCAATCGCAAGAAAACGTTTTCGTGAGGTTGAACAGCTTGTTTCTTGGCTGTTAGAATATGCTCCGTCTCGCCTTACAGGAACAGGCGCATGTGTTTTTTCTGAATTTGAAACACAAGCGGATGCCCTGCAGGTGTTAAATAAAGCCCCATCGTGGGTGCAAGGGTTCGTCGCTCAAGGCGTTAACGTTTCCCCACTGCACAAGTTCCGCGCTGGGATAACCCGTGTATTGCACCAATAAGCCTTGTCGCTATTGGTCAACAATATCTCTCTGGACGCAAGCCTGAGGTTTTTCTCGTGCCCGATATGAAGCTTTTTGCTGGTAACGCTACACCGGAACTAGCACAACGTGTTGCTAACCGCCTTTACACTAATCTTGGAGACGCGGCTGTTGGTCGTTTTAGCGACGGCGAAGTCAGTGTTCAAATTAATGAAAATGTTCGCGGTGGTGATATTTTTATCATCCAGTCAACTTGTGCACCAACCAATGATAACCTGATGGAACTGGTTGTTATGGTCGATGCGCTACGCCGTGCATCTGCTGGTCGTATTACCGCTGTTATCCCTTACTTCGGTTATGCAAGACAGGATCGTCGCGTACGTTCTGCCCGTGTACCAATCACCGCTAAAGTTGTTGCCGATTTTCTGTCAAGTGTAGGTGTAGACCGTGTGCTCACTGTCGATTTACACGCAGAGCAGATCCAGGGCTTCTTTGATGTTCCTGTGGATAATGTATTTGGTAGCCCTATTCTTCTGGAAGATATGTTACAGAAGAATTTGGAAAACCCAATCGTTGTATCTCCAGACATCGGCGGCGTGGTACGTGCTAGAGCTATCGCAAAACTCCTGAATGACACTGATATGGCCATTATTGACAAACGCCGCCCACGTGCGAACGTTTCTCAAGTTATGCATATCATTGGTGATGTTTCAGGTCGTGATTGCATCTTAGTGGACGATATGATTGATACCGGTGGTACTCTGTGTAAAGCAGCTGAAGCACTGAAAGAACGTGGTGCTAAACGTGTATTTGCATACGCAACACACCCGATTTTCTCAGGTAATGCTGTAGACAACATCAAAAATTCAGTCATTGATGAAGTCATTGTTTGTGACACTATACCTCTTTCTCCTGAAATCAAGGCGCTGAGCAATGTTCGCACCTTAACGCTTTCAGGTATGTTAGCTGAAGCTATCCGTCGTATCAGCAACGAAGAGTCAATTTCAGCAATGTTTGAGCACTAATTCTCCAATATTGGGTTTTAGCGTTCAACCATAATGAAAAAGTCACAATAAAAAATATAAGCCCCTGCAATGTAATTTGCAGGGGCTTTATGATTTTGCAGGAAAGAAACCATCGATGCCTATGTTTATATTCTATCGCCAATCATAGTGGTGATTTCACGTAATAAAACGATAAAAATAGCCATCTAAAATAACTCACAATCTTCACGACAAAAGAGCAAAATTCTTTGGAATTTCACTCTTCTTAATGCCTAATTATCAAACTTATTCACCATTATCAGCAATTAATTGCTCTAGGCTATTTATGGATAGCGGTGATTATCTCTGCGTGAATGATATTGTTGTTTTAACTGCCAGTAACGGTCTGCAACTTTTTCACGGCCGCCGATCCTTGCACCGACTAACCATACCATCGCACCGATAAAAATGCCGAATAAGGAACCATTGGTAATAAGTTCTGAAAGGCCTAAGTTAACAATATGAGAGAATAAGTTGACACCAATACTCCCGATCATCAACACCATTCCGATTCCCATGAAGACATTACCAAGAAGATGAGCGCTTTTCCGTTTCATATATACCTCCAGTACCAGTAAACTGATAAGCAAGCATGTGTAAATAAATTCGGTCATACTTTATATTTATGTAATGATTATAGTGCATTAAGTAAAATTTTTTGCGATAGACATCACAAGGAAGGAAGTTAGCAAGAATATCTGTACAAAAAGTGCTTTTTATCAAAAACCCAGAAAATCCGAATAGTTTATTCGGCAATTATAATCATAGTGACTTTTATCTATCACAATTTTGTACATCCTGTATTTCACAAGGTAAACTAAGGCATTATTTTCATAACTGATAGTGAAATCATCGCCGTGAGCAAAATTAAGTTAATTGTTGGACTTGCCAATCCAGGTGCTGAATATGCACAAACGCGCCATAATGCAGGTGCATGGTATGTTGATTTACTGGCTGAGCGCCATAATCAGCCATTGAAAGAAGAAGCTAAATTTTTTGGTTATACCGCTCGCATTAATATGAACGGTAACGATATCCGTCTGCTGGTTCCAACCACATTTATGAATCTAAGTGGTAAATCTGTTGCCGCTATAGCTAATTTTTATCGCATCAATCTCGATGAGATCTTAGTCGCCCATGATGAGCTCGATTTACCACCAGGTGTGGCTAAAATGAAGTTAGGAGGCAGTAATGGCGGGCACAATGGGTTGAAAGATATTCAAAGCAAATTCGCCAATAACCCGAATTTTTATCGTTTACGCATTGGTATTGGTCATCCGGGTGATAAAAATAAAGTTGTTGGTTTTGTTTTGGGCAAACCGCCTTTATCTGAACAAAAGCTCATTGATGATGCGATTGATGAAGCAGCTAGGTGCACAGATATTCTCCTGGCTGATGGGATGGACAAAGCCATCAATCGTTTACATGGTTTTAAAGCAACCGCATAAGAGTTCATTTCATCCGAATCAACTTTTTGTGTATAATCAGCGCCAATTTCTAAACATTGGGTGCAGCGTGAGGCTGCCCCTTGCTATTAAGGTGAGAAACATATGGGTTTTAAATGCGGTATCGTTGGTCTGCCTAACGTGGGTAAATCCACCCTATTTAATGCATTGACCAAAGCCGGCATCGAAGCAGCCAACTTCCCTTTCTGTACAATTGAACCAAACACGGGTGTTGTGCCAATGCCAGACCCACGTCTTGATCAATTAGCTGAAATTGTGAAGCCACAGCGTATATTACCAACGACTATGGAATTCGTTGATATCGCGGGCTTAGTGAAAGGTGCATCCAAAGGTGAAGGCCTAGGTAACCAATTTTTAACGAATATCCGTGAAACCGAAGCCATTGGCCATGTTGTTCGTTGTTTTGAAAACGACAATATCATTCACGTTGCAGGCCAAGTTGACCCTGCCGCAGATATTGAAGTCATTAATACTGAATTAGCACTTGCTGACCTTGATACTTGTGAGCGCGCTATTCACCGTGTCCAAAAACGTGCAAAAGGCGGCGATAAAGACGCAAAAGCGGAATTAGAAGCATTAGAGAAATGTTTGCCGCACTTAGAGCAAGCAGGCATGTTACGCACATTAGATTTATCTAATGAAGATAAAGCGGCTATCCGCTACTTGAGCTTTTTAACATTAAAGCCAACCATGTACATTGCTAACGTTAATGAAGATGGTTTTGAAAATAACCCGTTCTTAGATGTGGTGTATAAAATCGCAGAAGCCGAAGGCTCTGTAGTTGTTCCTGTCTGCGCAGCGATTGAGTCTGATATCGCAGAACTTGAAGACGAAGAACGCGATGAATTTATGGCGGATTTAGGTATTGAAGAGCCGGGTCTTAACCGTGTTATTCGTGCTGGATATCAGTTATTAAACCTGCAAACCTATTTTACTGCCGGTGTTAAAGAAGTGCGTGCGTGGACTATCCCTGTTGGTGCAACTGCGCCACAAGCTGCGGGTAAAATCCATACTGACTTCGAAAAAGGTTTTATTCGCGCGCAAACTATCGCATTTGATGACTTTATCCAATACCGTGGCGAGCAAGGTGCTAAAGAAGCAGGTAAAATGCGCGCAGAAGGAAAAGATTACATCGTGAAAGACGGCGATGTACTCAACTTTTTGTTTAATGTGTAAGCCTATATTTTAGATTTGCACCCAACTAAAAAGTATCATTAATCAAAAAACAGCATAATATTTAATTTATAAATATAATACTATGCTGTTTTCCCTCCTGTTATATCATAAAAACTCACTATTGGTTCTCCTTCTCTTTCTAAATAAATAGAATCTAGCTTACTTTCATAACAATTTGAATTTACAGGCTAACAAAGCCAAGTTAAAAAATATCAGACTAATGACCGCCCTAAGTCATATCTTAAAATAAAACATTATGGTAAAAACGACACATATCCGTACTTGTTTACTACTCTGCAGTAACTCTCTTACTAGATATAAAGTAAGCTAGAAGAGCCCGTAACAAAAAATTTAAGCAGATAGAACCCTATAGTGTCTCGGCTATGAAGGTATAAATATTTAGATAAGTAAGGCTATTGATGTAATGATAAGAAGCCACACATCATCTCTGCTAGCTACTATAATGATTTAATTGTATTTTTTTGTAGATTTTTACTCCAAATAAGAGTATTAATCAATCAATTGATTTTATTGCCTTTTTTCTAAATTCTTTCGTTTTTCAAATTACACAATCACTCCTTATGTGTGTGTTTTTGATTGAAATTGAGTTATTTTGTTACAATTTAAGAGGATTTATTAAAATTTGTTAATTTCAGATAAAAATACTTTTTTTCACGTCAAACCAAGCCTAATAAACTAACAAGCTAACTTCTAAATTTGATTTTAAAAAAATTGTTAAAAACTTTAAATGTTTATAACTTATTGTTAGATAAGAAAAACAACTGAATTGTAAAAAGTGTAAATATAGCCAGTTAAATAGACTCTATTCTTTTTCGTGGTTTGATTTAAAAAATGCTACTCATTATAATTGTAAGAACTTAAAGGGAATATATAAGAGCACAACAAATTATAAATTATTAAACTGAGACCTTGTTATTAATTATGAGTAAAGTTAATAGAGTCATATCCAAATATGAAACACAAGATAATCTATTTTCTATTTACTGTGGATTAGTTATAAGAAAAATACGTAAAGAGAATGGTATTTCTGCTTGTGAACTAGCAAAACAAGTAAATGTTTCACAGCAACAAATGTCACGTTATGAACGTGGAATAAATAAAATTAGTATTGATATGTTATTTAATTTAAGCGTAGCACTCGATTGTCCATTTGAAAGAGTCATTAAGCTTATTATTGCTGAAGTTCAAAAATCCCCTTCGGATGATGTAACTTCTTTAAAAAATAAGATATCAGCCTCTGATACAATTTATTTTTATTAGTCCATTTAAATATATTTTATTTAAATATTTTTTATTTAAAAAATGCATATAAATATTTATATGTATATCTATACTTATCGTTTGAGGAAAAAATGAAAAAAATTATTTTAGCAACTATGATTTCTGGTTTAATGAGTACATCTGCTTTAGCTGTTGATCAAGGGAGTGGTACGGTAACATTTTCTGGTTCTATTATTGAAGCGCCATGCTCTATTGCTCCTGGTGAAGAGAATCAAGAAGTTCCATTAGGCCAAGTATCTAATGTAACTTTAGATAATGGTGGTGAATCCTCTGCACAACCGTTCCAGATTAAATTGGAAGGTTGTAACCTGAAAGGTGATAATCAAGTTGCTGTCACTTTCAAGGGAACTGAGGCAGGGAAAGATACTGGTTATTTACAGATTACAGGTGATGCTACAGGTGCCGCAGTGAAGATCATGAATTCATCAGGCGCTCAAATTAAAGTTAACTCTAGCGCAAAGCAAAATTATGTTGAAGGAAATAATACATTAAAATTCCAAGCATCCTTAATTGGGCTTAAGTTAGTTGATGCACAAAGCAAAGTTATTCCAGTAACACCAGGAAAATTCCAAGCAGTCACTAACTTTACATTAGCATATAATTAAATAATTTTTTATAAAATGCTATCTCACCACGAGGTTAATAAATCTCGTGGTGTATATTTTATATGGTTACAATATGATAACAAAGAAAAAAGAAACTATTTTGTCATTGTGTTTTTTCTTACTATTACCCTTTTTTAAATGTGCTTTTGCAAAGAGTTCAATGGATTTGATAATGCAAGGTAGCATTATGGATACAGCGTGTAGTATTGATACTGGTTCTTATGAACAATCCATTGATATGGGTATATTACCACTGTCATTAATACAGCAAGAAGGACAAGGACAGGCACAGGATTTTTTTATTACATTAATTGGTTGCAGACTAACATCTTATACAGGCGAACTTTGGAAAACATTTGAAATTTCATTTGATGGGCCTGTTAATGGGGATTATTTTTCGGTATCGGGTTCTGCACAAGGGATAGCATTATTATTAACTGAATCGAATGGAGAATATATTTATCCAGGAAAAAAAACATTACCGAAAAGTATAAAACCTGGGAAATATATTCTGAATTATCAGTTAAAAGTTGTTTCAAATGACACACCGTTACGTGCTGGACAGTATCAGACATCGATCCGTTTCAAACTGGATTATTACTAATAATAAATAAATTATTGCTATATTTTAGGAATGTTTTTATGTCTTCGTTACCTATTTACACACCAAAATTAAAATTGTTAAGTATTCTTATTGGGTTAACAGTCAGTTGTGTGACTTTAACGAGCAATGCGAATAATTATATTGAATTCAATACTGATGTTTTAGATTTAGAAGACAAAAATAACATTGATTTAAACCAATTCTCACGCGCCGGTTATATTATGCCTGGGGTTTATAATTTCACTTTAAAAGTTAATAATGAACAAATATCTGATATTAACATCCCCTATTATTCTGGTGAGAACGATCCTGATGAAAGTCAGCCTTGTTTATCCCCAGAACACGTTAAACTGCTCGCGCTTACTTCAGAGTCACAGAAAAAATTAACATGGTGGCATGAAGGACAATGCCTTAATGAGAATAGTTTGCCGGGATTACTACTACGTGGTGATTTAGCTACGTCATCTTTATATGTCAGTATTCCTCAAGCCTACTTAGAATACACGTCAGAAAACTGGGATCCCCCTTCTCGCTGGGACAATGGAATATCAGCTTTACTTATTGATTATAATCTGAATGCAAATTCCACAAATTCCTATAATGGGGGACCGAATTCATCTTCAGTAAATAGTAATGGTGTAGCTGGTATCAATTTAGGTGCTTGGCGATTTAGAGCTGATTGGCAAAGTCAATATAACCATACGACAGGAAGTCAAGGCCGTCACCAATCTGATTTCACATGGAATCGTTTTTACGCCTACCGAGCTCTATCTGAATTAAAGGCTAAACTCGTACTGGGTGAGGATTATTTGGCCTCAAATATTTTTGATGGTTTTAGATTTATTGGCGCTAGCTTACAATCTGAGTTAAGCATGATACCACCGAACTTACGTGGATATGCCCCAGAAATAACAGGAATAGCACAAAGTAATGCTACAGTCACTGTTATGCAACAAGGACGGATATTGTATGAAACTCAAGTTGCGCCGGGTCCTTTTCGTATCCAAAATTTAAGTGACGCCATAACTGGAACGCTCAATGTTGCCATAAAAGAGCAAGATGGTTCTATTCAAGAATTTCAAGTTGATACTGCAAATTTGCCTTATCTAACAAGACCTGGACAAGTTCAATATAAATTTGCACTAGGCCAGCCAACGAATATTGATCGCCAAAGTGAAGGGGAAAATTTCATTACAGGTGAATTTTCTTGGGGCATAAGCAATGGTTGGTCTTTAATTGGTGGTAGTTTAAATAGCCAAAATTATAATGCATTATCAATGGGATTTGGGCGAGATTTGCTCGCACTCGGTGCTCTTTCATTTGATGTTACTCAGTCTATTGCCCGTTTACCCGGTGAAGGAACATTAAGTGGCAGCTCATACCGAATAAACTATTCTAAACGATTTGAAGAATTCGATAGCCAAATACAATTCGCAGGTTATCGCTTTTCAGAACGAAGTTATATGAGTATGAGTGAATTCTTAAATACTCAAAAAACAGGACTACGTAATTATGGAAGTAAAGAGCTATACACCATATCAGTCAATAAAAATTTTCAGGATATAGGATTATCATTATATTTAAATTATAACCATCAGACGTATTGGGATAAAAAAGATAATGATTATTACAGTTTAATGCTATCCAAATATATGGATATTGGCCCAATAAAAAATATGAGTATTAGCTTATCTGCAAATCGTAGTTTTTATAATGGTGTAACCGATGATAGCGCTTATGTATCATTATCTTTCCCACTAAGCAACGGAGCGAATGTGGGTTATTCGATGAATACAAGCCGCTATGATACGACTAATCGTGTTTCTTATTATGACAGATTAGATGATAGAACAAATTATCAGGTCAGTGCAGGTGCAAATCGAAAAGGTGGAACTGCAAGTGCTTTTATTTCGCACCAAGGAGATAGCGCTCGCTGGTCAGTTAATGCAAACCATATAAATAACCAATATAGTGCTTTTGGTCTTTCCACTTCTGGTGGTTTGACTTTGACAGGAAAAGGTATTGTTGCCCATAGAATAAATAATCTTGGTGGAGCTCGTATATTAGTTGATACTGATAATGTTTCAAATATTACAATTCGCGGTATTGGCGTTCCTGTTGAATCAAACCGATTTGGGAA
Organism: Providencia sp. PROV048; assembly: GCF_033688165.1. Classification (NCBI taxonomy): domain Bacteria; kingdom Pseudomonadati; phylum Pseudomonadota; class Gammaproteobacteria; order Enterobacterales; family Morganellaceae; genus Providencia; species Providencia sp. PROV048. Next base: position 2,412,682 of record NZ_CP096360.1, read on the forward strand.
AGCAGTTATTTCAGATGTCAGTAGTTACTATCGAAATAAAGCACAAATTGATTTAAATAAACTGCCTGATGACATTGACGCCCAACAATCCGTTATTCAAGCAACATTGACTGAAGGTGCCATTGGATATCGCTCATTTTCAGTTATTTCAGGTCAAAAAGTTATGGCTGTTATCGTACTTACTGATGGTTCTCATCCACCATTAGGGGCCCAAGTAACAAACCATAAAAAGCAAAATGTCGGGATTGTAGGCGATTTAGGTAATACTTATATTAGTGGTGTTCATCCTTCAGAAACAATGAATATAACATGGGGTAAAAATATGTCATGTGAAATAACTTTTCCTTCTGAATTAATGAATCGAGAAGTTCAAGACAATTTATTACTTCCTTGTAACTAGGTAGTAAAAAACAAATAATTATTTAATTTAAATAGATGAAATTAATGTATAAAGGTAATAACCAAGTGAATATCAAAAAAATATTAACAAATGTTTTTTTAGGGTCATTAGCCCTAAGTGGTTTTTCAGAGGCTGCAGTTTCATTAGATAGAACAAGAGTTATCTTTGATGGAGAGAACAAGTCAATCTCTTTAAATATTAACAATAATAATAAGCAACTTCCTTATCTTGCTCAAGGTTGGATTGAAAATGAAGAAAGTAAAAAAATAACATCACCATTGATTGTATTACCACCGGTTCAGCGATTAGAACCAGGAAAATCCAGTCAAATGAAAATTGAAGCTCTACCTGATATAAAAAATTTACCTCAGGATAGAGAATCATTATTTTATTTTAATATGCGAGAGATCCCACCTAAGAGTGATAAACCAAACACTTTACAGATTGCATTACAAACAAAAATAAAGTTATTTTATCGCCCTGAAGCAATTGCACCTCAGCAAAATAGTGCACCTTGGCAAGAAAAATTGCTACTTGAAAAAAAAGGGAACCTAGTTTTTATTAAAAACCCAACACCTTATTATATCACAATAATTAATGCAGGTGCTCATGAAAATACAGATGCAAAAGAATTTACTCCAATTATGATTGCACCCTTTAGTGAAATCAATATTGGAATGACAAATGAGCAACTAGGTAACACCCCCGTAATTACTTATATTAATGACTATGGTGGTCGTCCAAAATTAGTCTTTGATTGTAAAAATACAATCTGCTCTGTTACTAAAAAAGATCATTAAATAAATAGCAAAGGAATATAAAGCTAAATGAGGACATATTTATGAGCTTAAGAATATACCACTGGCTACGTTCAAAACATGTGGTCATTTCACTTTGCTTAGCCACAGTATTGCCGGCAACTGCTGGCAATAATAATCTGTTTAGGCCTACAGATGGTTGGGAGGTTGATGGCCAGCATGGAGTCATTCATGTTTCAGGTTCTTTAACTGAAAACCCATGCGAATTAGCCATGAAATCTAGTAACCAATCAATTTCACTAGGAAATATATCATTCAGTGATTTAAATTCTTCTGAGCAAGTGATGCAGCCTATTCCATTCCAAATTGAGTTGTTAAATTGCCTGCAAGTTCAAAGTGAGCTTCAAAATTTCCAAACTGGAAAAACGGTATGGAGTAGCACACAGCCTGCGGTCAAAGTTAAATTTTTAGCAGTAAGTGAACCTGAATATTCGAATATTATTCGAGTCAACGGGGCATACGGCTTTGGGTTGCAAGTAGCAAATTCAGCAGGGAAAATATTACCAATAGGTAAAGAAAGTAACCCAACGTTAATTGCATCAGGCCAAAATAACTTAACTTATTATGTCTCAGCTATCCGAACGTCCGGCCCACTCATACCTGGTGTTTTTTCTGCATTAATTGCTTTTGAAATGCTATATGATTAACGTCATAGCATCGCAATAATAATTTATAAAAATTGATAGGTAATAGCGTAATGCTAAAAAATAAAAACATTTATCTTATAAAAATATTGATGCTAGCTTTACTATTCATAATTAATAGTAAAGCTAATGCAAGCCCATTAAATCCTAACAGTATATATACAACAAGTATAAAGCATCCACTAATTAGTGATGCATACAATGTTATACCAAAAACGTTAGGCCCTTATTTTTTGTATATTCCAGATGAGATCAAAAACAGCACAAATACTGAATGTAATATTACAGTTATTGCAACTGGTCGCTCATCGACAGGCTCTATACAATCTATGGCAACACCAGATATTACTCTACTATCTGGGTTTAGTAGTATATATAATCTAGGTGTAGTTAAATACTATTCAGTCACACGAAACACACCTAAGCACTGTAGTGAGGTGCTACCTGATTTTGGTGTGAAATTTGGGCAGTTTAATGTTAGATATATCAATTTCTTCGATTATTCTGCATCTGCAACAGGTTATGCAGATACCTGTTTACAAATAATTGTGAATGACAAAACTGTAGGAACAACCTGTTCAGTTAATGTCCCTGAAATCCCTGTATTGCCTTCTTGCAATGTATCTATGCCATTAACTATATCTCATGGTAATGTCAATTCAAATAATATAAATGGAAATATTGCAAAAATTGACGGAAGTATATCATGCACTGGCGATATGAGCGCCACATTCCAATTTTTACCTGAAAATAAAATTGATTTATTACATGGTGTAGAAAGCCAATTAGATGTATGTGTCTCAGGAAAATGTATGTCAAATAATTTAGTTCAAACTGAGATTAAAAAAAATACTAACTTACCATTCTCCATTAGCTCAACTCTATCTGCATTGGGAAATCCTGAACCAGGTTCGAGGGTTGGAAATGCTATTCTATCTGTTGTAATTAATTAATAAAAATAAATTATTTAATTTATTGATTGGAGTATAAATAATTATGATATTCTTAATTCAAATAATAAAAGAAAGATTACTTTTACTATTTGCAATACTCACGAACACACTAATTATTTTTTTTAGTGGATTTTGTATTGCAGAAACCTATACATTAACAATTAAGGTAGATGTTATTGAAAGCACTTGTGATGTATATGGTGAAAATGGCCCTGGACAACCTATTGAGGTCTCATTTGGTGAAATAAATCTAAATAAGTTTACCAGTGAACGCTATACAAAAAATATTGACTATCATTTGGATTGCGGAAATAAATCATCCAGTAATCCAAATCTTAAATTAAAGCTTGAAAGCTCTAGTGCTGGCTTTAATACTGATTTAGTTGAAACATCCAACCCTAATTTAGGTCTAAAAATTCAAGCAGATAATACACTTTTATTACCTAATGAATACCGTAATTTCACTTATCAAACACAACCAGTATTAACTGCAACCCCAGTATTTCATGAAGGAAAAGAAATTGAACTCGGTTTATTTACCGCTTCTGGAATATTGAAAGTGGAATATCAGTAGCTTTATTTATTTTCAAGTAATTAGTACGATCGAACTTTTATCGTGAAAATAAGGCTATTCTACATTATAAATCAATAAAATAAAAATAGTGGTTTAATGTGCATACCACAACTTAACATTAGCTTGGTCTAAGTACCGTAAGATTATTGAAACAGCATAAAACTCAGGCGCTTGTCTTGGTTTTATGCTGTTTTTCCTATGTTGACCCATTACAGTTTCTATCTTCTATAATCATCGCTGCTGCGCGTTCTGCAATCATGATCGTTGGCGCATTGGTGTTTCCACTTGGAATTTCAGGCATCACAGAACAGTCCACGACACGTAAGTTTTCAATACCATGTACACGTAACCGCAAATCAGTCACTGATGTTGTGGTATCCGTTCCCATACGGCAAGTTCCCACAGGATGGTAAACCGTTTTACAAAAATTTCGGACAAACTCTTCAAGTTGAGCTTCATCATAGCGCACCGACGCTGGCGGCATTAGAACTTCTTTGCTTAATACTTGTAATGAAGGGCAATCCAATACTTCCAGTCCAAATTTAACTGCACGTTTGCAACCTTCCATATCTTCAGGTGACGCAAGATAATTAGCATGTATCTTTAGTGGTGCTTGTGGGTCTGCGCTGCGCAATAAAACTTCACCACGGGACTTAGGTTGCAGGTACCCTACCTTTAAAGAAAAGCCGTGGGCAGCGGGTAGAGGTTCGCCAGGAACATCATCCCAACTATCTAAAATAGGTAAAAAATGAATTTGTACATCAGGACGACCTTGGCTGCAACTGTCTTTAAATGCAGCGCCTTCTAAAACGTTAGAGGTGAGCAGTCCACTGCGAAATGCTATCCACTCTACCCCGTGTTTAATCGCATTTAGACCTTGGTCTGCGCCGAATAAGCTAATTGGTTGCTTAGTCGTGACGTTAATTGATATATGTAGGTGGTCATGAAAATTTTTGCCAACAGGCAGATTCACATGAGTATCAATCCCCAACGAAGATAGGTGTTCCTCTGGCCCGATCCCTGACAGCATCAATAATTTTGCAGAGCCCATCGCACCAGAACAAACCAATACTTCGCAACTAGCGAATGCCTCAACTTCATGGCCATTTTTCCCTTGATAAGCAACACCAATCGCGCGGCCATCGCGAATTATAATACGGTTCACTTGAGTGCCAAGCTTTAATGTCAACTTATCATTCTTTTCCACTGATTTTAAATAGGTTCTTGATGTACTGGCTCTTTCTCCATTATGCGTTGTCGTCTGGTAAAAGCTTGCTCCTTGCTGGCTTTCTCCATTAAGATCATTGAGATAAGGAAGACCATGCTCTTGTGCTGCACGAATAAATGCCATTGATAATGGGTGCCGATATCTATTTTCACTGACAGGAAGTGGGCCTTCTGTTCCATGATATTCCCCTGTCAAGCTTTCATTGTTCTCTGCTTTTTTAAACCATGGCAATACATCCGCATATCCCCAACCTTCACAACCATAGTTTAGAGCCCAATTATCATAATCTTGTTTTTGGCCTCGGATATAGATCATTCCATTGACAGAGCTGCTTCCCCCCAGCACTTTCCCTTGGGCTATTTGCATTTTACGGTTATTAGCGTGAGGCTCTGGCTCAGTTTCATAAGGCCAGCTTTTTTGGGCGATAATTTTAGCAACGCCCGCAGGCATACGAATAAACAAATGGTTATCGCTATCGCCCGCTTCGATAAGTAATACTCTAGATTGCGTTTCTTGGATCAACCGAGCAGCAAGAACACAACCGGCAGAACCCGCACCTACAATAATATAATCATATTTTACTGCGCTCATTTGTCACCCCGCCAAATAAAATAAACAATTTATTTTCATTTGCTTAACAATAGCGCCTTTAATTCATTAATGTATGAACAATATTCCGCATATGTGATTTAAATCAAAAATAATTTCTTATGTAATTATTTTATAATCTCAATAGATTCTGTTTATTAAAGAAAATTTTTAATTAAGATAAATATTTAAACCTTAGCAATATTCATTAATAAATGAATATTTTTGGGCTGTTTAATGCAAGACTTAGCAATACAGGACTAACTGCCTCATCTTGCCCTATTGGCCTTTAATATAGTTAACGCCAAATCATGCCATGCTTTGGCACGACGGCTTTGGTGGTGGTTTTTTACTGTCGCTAAAGCAATGTCGTAAGCCAATATTGGCTCAATAACTGGAATAACGGATAATCCCACTGAACTGGTATTCTGCCACATACTATCTGGTAGTAGCGTTACCCCTACCCCGGCTCTTACCATGGCAGTTACCAAATCTAAATGGCTACTGCGTCCGGAAACAGTGGGCTTTTTGCCATAAACACCGCAAGCACTGACAACCAGTTCATTAATTAGAAAGTCATCAGAAAAGAAAATAAAAGGCTCATCGACTATTTCACTAAATTTAACAAATTCACGGATCGCGAGTGGATGTTGTTTGCTGACTAATAGCATTAATCGGTCCGTTGAAAAGGGGTGTACTTCAAAGCGGTCATCAGCAAAAGGTAACATCACAGCGGCAGTTTCAACTTCACCATTTAACATTGCCTCACGCATTTTTCGGGTACCTAACTCAAGAATTTTCAGTTCCACCTGTGGGTAACGTTGGCTAAAAGCCATAATAATGTCAGCAAAATAGGTCGATGCTATCACGGGGGGTAGCCCAACAGGTAGCACACCAGATATAGGACCCGACCTTTCCTGTAACGCTTTCTTCATACAGCTAAACTGTGAAAGAATTTGCTTCGCATGAGCCAATAAAATGTCCCCTTCCTCCGTTAATTTAACGCCATCGACTTCCCTAATCAGCAATGTATATCCAAGCTCATCTTCTAATTTTTTAATACTGCGGCTAATCGCCGGTTGCGTTACAAATAAACTGTCTGCCGCACGACTAAAACCATTGAGCTGTACGACTTCAACAAAATAACGTAATGAACGAATGTCCATCCCCCCCCCTATGATTTTTAGTTATAGATAGAATGAGTTTAAGTGATTTCCTTTAAAGCACAATAAACGATAAAAATAATTCAATTTAGAATTATTAGCTAAGCAATTAATGGAGATCAGCATGATGAATAAGACGGTTATCGAATACGTATTGGACAGACTTTACCAAATCGGTATTCACGATATTTTGGGTGTTGCTGGTGACTACGCATTCCCTATTGAAGATGCAATATGTGAAAGTGAAAATATGCGCTGGATTGGCAACTGCAATGAACTTAATGCCTCATATGCTGCGGATGGCTACGCCCGCGTGAAAGGTGCAGCAGCATTATCGACAACGTTTGGTGTCGGCGAACTCAGTGCTTTAAATGGTATTGCAGGCGCTTATGCTGAACATCTTCCCATTTTTCACCTTGTTGGTATGCCAGCAAGTGGGGTACAAAAAAACCACCGCTTAGTTCACCACACTCTTGGAAATGGTGATTTCGATGTGTTTTATCAAATGAGCCAACACTTAAGCTGTGCTCACGCTATTTTAACGCCTGAAAACTGTATTGCCGAAACAGAACGTTTAATTACAACCGCTTTACAAGAATCTAGACCCGTTTATTTAGGTTTCCCTTCTGACTACGCTGTTATGCCAATTAAAGCAGATAAAACATCTGAAACTATCACTATAAATAAAAGTCATAGCGAGTCATTATCAGCTGCCGTTACAGCTATTGTCGAAAAGCTCACATCGAGTACAAAAGCCTGCATTATTCCTGGAATTTTAACAGCACGTTTCGGCTTAACGACTGATGTTGAGGTTATTATTCAGAAAACTGGCCTACCCTATGCCACTATGTTTATGGATAAAGGGGTCTTAAGCGAATCTAACTCTCGATATATGGGTATTTATAACGGAAAACAAATGAATCCTGAAGTGAGAGAATTTGTCGAGAGTTGTGACTGTGTTATGGGGATCGGGGCAGTATTAACGGACTTCAACTCCGGCAGCTTCACGGCAGCTATTGCCCCTGAAAGCTGTATTAACATTCTTTCTGACCACGTGAAAGTGGGCTCTGCTATCTATCCAAATGTATTGATGAAAGATGTGTTACATAAATTAAAAGAACTTGTGCCCTCACTGAACCATGTTGGGATCAAAGCCCAAGATTTAGGATCTCCACAACAAGGTGAAAATGGCCAAATTACTGCCTCATATTTGTACCCTCGCCTAGAAAAAATGTTCCGTAAGGACGATATTATTATTGCAGAAACAGGAACTGCATCCATGGGGTTAGGTTTTGCTTTATTACCTGAAAATGCACAGTTTCATAACCAAACCTTGTGGGGCTCTATCGGTTGGGCCACTCCTGCTGCATTTGGTGCAGCAATAGCTGAGCCACACAAACGGGTGATTTTAGTAACAGGAGAAGGTTCTCACCAACTCACTGCCCAATAGATTAGCCAGTTTGCCCGTTTTGGCTTAAAACCCATTATTTTTGTCCTAAATAATGACGGCTATTTAATTGAGCGGCTTTTGTGTAAAAACCCTGAAGCCTATTACAACGACTTACCCCAGTGGAATTATGCACAGCTTCCCGCGGCATTAGGCTGTAAAGATTGGTATTGTCAGCGTGTTACCAACTGTATTGAATTAGACAATGCGATTAAACAAGCCGAGCTATCGAACCATGCGGCCTATATCGAAGTGATCATGGATAGATATGCGGCATCTGAGCTTGCTGAAAAGCTTGGTAAATCAGTAGCATCTTTATATTCATTTTAAATTGACAAATTATGGCAGCCATAGCGCTGCCAATGTATTTATGATTCAAATACCAGCCCTACATCGTCCCGTGATTGATGCAATATTTTTGAAACAATTAATGCTAATTCAAGCAATTCATTACATTTAGCATGGCTTTTAGTGCCAATTTGCTCACGAAAGAATGCAAACTCATAGACCATATGATTGATTGTTGCATCCCGAGATACGCTGGATATTTCCCCGTCAATGCAAACCTCGACTGACTGGCAAAGACTTGGAGCCCCCTTGATACAAATATACCCTTTGGTACCTTGAATAATAAAGTAACCAGGGCTCGCCGAATCTTTCGCTCCCACACACAATGCAACTGAACGCCCAAAATGGGCGGTTAATATCCCTGATGTATCAATTCCATTAAACCCTTTATTACAAATATAATGGCTACTATCGGGTGCTCCTATCAAAGCCGATAACAAATAAATGTTATATAGATTAATATCATAGAGCGCACCGCCTGCTTGCTGAGGGTCAAAAGCGGCATGAATACGGCCTTGCAAATAATCATTGTATCGACTTGAATATTGGGAGTAATTACCGTGAATCACTTTGATTTCACCAATTTTATCAATATGTTGTTTGATAAAATGAAATTCAGGAGTATGAATAGACGTAATGGCTTCAAACAAAAAAAGCCCTCTAGTCTGTGAAATGGAAATTAACACCTGCAATTGTTGCCAATTTGGTGTAAACGGTTTTTCGCATACCACATGTTTGTCGGCCATCAATGCATCAAAGGTATACTGAAAGTGCAAATGATTTGGCAAACCTATGTATATCACCTCAACATCAGGGTCTTGCAGGAGTTCTTGATAATCAGTATACAACTTTGCTATACCAAATTGTTGGCAAATAACCTGCCCCTTTTCAATACTTTCCGCCCGAACACACAGTGCAACTAGCTCTATCCCCTGCACCTGTATTAAGGCATCAAGAGCCGACATGATTATTTTTCCAGAACCGACCAGCGCGAGTTTCATCTCTGTTATCCATTAAAGAAAGTGAATTTCATTCTGCCATAAGGCTCATTATTTAAGAAATACCTTCGATGCTTTTTTGATAACCTCTGCCATTTCCGAATTTTCCCCTTAAAAATTCAATAAAAACGACGATTTTTTTCGCTGTAGGTTCTTTTATTTATTGCTGGTGTACGAATCAATTTCACTAGGTGAACCAAATAACCGCCATAAATGACGATTAGCTTCCCATTTACAATCATTTCTATTCACGTTGCCATCAAAACTTTCTCGTTTTACGTTTTATATAGCCAATTGTTTTATCTTATAAATATTTTATTACTCTTTTTTTTACTGACATAAACCTTTTTAAAACCCTAACTCACATCACAATTTATTAACAACTTTCTTGAATCATTTTTTATTATTCTCCATGCTAATTTTATTAAATAAACCAATGGTTTACTGTATAAACCAGTCGAGGTTAAGATGAAAGAGAATATTGTCACTGCCGTTGATGATGCTTTATTGTTATTGATGCTATTAGGTGAAAAAAACAATCTTGGGTTAAGTGAACTTGCACGCTTATCTGGCATGAATAAATCCAAGGTATACCGCTTATTATGCACATTGGAAAATCGCCATTTCGTACAAAAAAATGAAAATCCGGTTACCTATCATTTAGGCCATCAATTATTAAGCTTGGGGAATTGCGCTCGCCAACAAATTAACTATATCCACGTCGCAGAGGTTGAAGCAGAGCAACTACGTCAACGTTTTGATGAAAATATTCAAATGCGTATACGTGACAACGATGAAATTTTACAAGTTCTTCATAAGCCATCAGGACAATCACTTCAAGTGCGCAGTGAAGCTGGTAATCGCCGACCGTTAGGATCTGGGGCTTCAGGCAGAGTGCTATTGGCTTACTCACCTAAAGATGTTCAAGCACATTTTATTGAAAAGAACCCCTCTATTGAAAAATCTATTGTAACCATACGCTCACAAGGTTTTGCAATTACCCGAGGTGAATTAACCGCAGGTATTGGTGCGATCGCCGCACCTATCTTTTCACAACATGGGGAATGCATTGCTTCACTGAGTATTAGCTTACCTCTAAGCCGTTTTTCTGATGAAAAAGAACAAGATATGACTGAACAACTGCTTCTGTCTGCTTTACGTATATCGAGGCAGCTCGGTTACGACTCATAATTAATACAATAAAAGAGACAACATCATGCAACCAACAAACAGCACAATACAAAGCCCATCTTCACCACCAGGCTGGCAAATGAACCCGGTTTTAGTAATGTTAACTATAGTTATCATTGCCTTTTTAATGACTTATTTTGTTAATTCAGGCCAATATGAGCGTGATGGCAAGAAAGTTATTCCTGATTCTTACCAAACTATCACTAAAGACATTACGTTAGAGCAATTATTAGGCACTGAGAAATCGGAGGAAGGTACTGCCGCTCCAGTCAGTTTGCCTCAACTATTTAAAGCGATCCCCGAAGGAATTGTTAAGCAATCGCCACTTATATATATGGTGCTATTCATCGGAGGAATGTTTGGTATTCTCAATAAAACAGGGGCTATAGAATCAGGGCTAGAGCGATTGCTCCATGTTACCCGAGGCAATATCTACTTGTTAATCCCTTTCTTAATGATTGTATTTTCTATGGGAAGTACCTTTATGGGGTTAGCCAAAGAGTATCTTTTGGTTATTCCCATGGTTATAGCCTTAGTGAAACGCGTTGGGTTGAATGAACTTATTGGGCTTGCCATTGTAGCTATTGCGGTTAAGGTAGGATACCTCGCCTCCATCACCAACCCATATGCACTTTCTATCGCACAACCGCTTGTTGGTTTACCCGTGTTTAGTGGTTTAAGTATGCGAATTGCGGCGTACCTTATTTTTATTACACTCGGTATTTTATTCGTGTTCTATAGCATTCGTAAAACGACGCTCACAAACTATGTGGTTGAAGAACATAATCAAACCACACAATTAACCCATCGCCATAAACTTATGTTAATTGTCTTAGCTATCGGTGTTGCATTTTTAGTCTATGCCTCTAATCGCTGGCATTGGAAAAATAATGATTTATCTGCTTACTATTTATTCTTAAGTGTTATTTTAACTTGTTGTAGTGGTTTGACCGCAAGTGCCGCCGCTAATGCATTTGTCAGTGGAATGAAAAAAGTCCTCATCGCAGGGGTATTAATTGGGTTAGCGACTGCTGTCGAAATTATTCTTTCTCAAGGTAAAATTCTTGATACCATTATTCATCAATTAGTTGGGCTTGTCGGTAATCACGGTCCTTATGTTTCATCATATAGCATGTTTATTTCCCAACTATTATTAGACATTGCTATTCCATCTACTTCTGGGCAAGCAGCTGTCACAATGCCAATTTTAGGCCCCGTTGGTGAAATTTCTGGTGTTTCCCCTCAAACAACGGTTTTTGCATTTTTAATGGGTAATGGGCTAACCAATATGATCACACCAACATCTAGTGGGTTATTGATCTTTTTAGCTACAGCCGGTGTCAGTTGGACCACCTGGGCAAAATACATTTTACCGCTTTTGATCATTTTTATGGCAATCAGCATTGGTTTACTGAGCGTCGCCGTTACCATAGGGTATTAGTAAGATGGATATGAAGAATTACCGAATAAAAATGCGTGATGGAATAATGCTATCAACCGATATTTACTTTCCACAAACTCAATCAACTGCATCTTTTCCCGTTATTATAGAGCGAACCCCCTATGATAAAACCGCACCTTCTCGTTCGGAAAAAACGGTATCAGGCCAGCAAATAACACGCCAAGAAATGGCGAAATACTTCAATAAACATGGTTTTATTGTCGTGTATCAGGATTGCCGCGGGCGTTATGAGTCCGAAGGAAAGTTCACAAAATATATTAATGAAGCTGAAGATGGTTTTGATACATTACAATGGATTATGGAACAACCCTGGTGTAATGGCAAAATAGGCTCAATGGGTCTCTCTTATGCCGCTCATACACAATTAGCAATGGCGTGTTTAAATCCACCAGGTTTACAGACGATGGTGCTGGATTCTGGCGGTTTTGCCAACGCCTACCAATGCGGGATCCGTCAAGGGGGGGCTTTTGAACTCAAACAAGCCACTTGGGCGTTTAAGCAAGCTAAACTAAGCCCACTCGCCCAGCAATCTCCCGAAATTTTAGCCGCACTCGAACAAGAAAATATCCATGAATGGTTTACGACAATGCCATGGCATCAAGGGCAAACATTGCTTAAACATGTTCCTGAATATGAATCGTATTTATTTGAGCAATGGGAAGAAGAGTGTTTTTCCGATTATTGGCAGAAAATAGGCATTTATGCCGAAGGCTATTATGACCAAATACCGGATATCCCAGTGTTATTTATGTCTAGTTGGTACGATGCCTATGTCAGTTCAACATTAGATAACTACTATGCATTTGTTACCAAAAAACAATCATCGCAAAAATTGATCATGGGGCCTTGGCTACATGGTGACCGTAATATCACGCATAGTGGCGACGCAGAGTTTGGTGATATCGCAGCATTTGACCACAATGTTAGTGAAAGTTGGTTATCTTGCCGTTTAAACTGGTTTGAAACTCACTTAAAGGATGAGAGCGCCAAAAACCATCGTGACGAAGTAACAATATTCATGATGGGTGGTGGAAGTGGTAAACGCAACCAACAAGGACGTATAGAGCATGGGGGAAAATGGCTTAGCCACCATCAGTGGCCTTTGCCAAATACTGAGAAAACTGCGTATTATCTGTGGCCAGATAACAAATTACATCATCAGCCCTACACTAAAACAACCACAATATCCTATTGTTATGACCCTAAGCACCCAGTGCCTACCATTGGCGGTGCCTTAACCTCAGGTCAGCCTATATTTTGGGGTGGGGCTTTCAATCAATGTGAATTACCAAAGTTTTTTGGTAGTAAACAAAATAACTTACCCCTTTCTGCCCGCTGTGATGTATTAGTATTCGAAACCGAAGAATTACAAGCAGATGTCTGTTTAGCAGGTGAAATTGAAGTGTCGCTTTGGATAAGCAGTGATGCATTAGATACAGATTTCACTGCAAAACTTATTGATGTTTACCCTCCCAGTGCCGATTACCCTCAAGGCTATGCCATGAATATTACTGATGGCATCATCCGTTGTCGTTTTCGGCATGGTTATGAACGGAAGGAATTATTAACCCCAAATGAAATTGTCGAAGTAAAAATTAAGCCGTTTGCCTGTGCAAACCGTTTCGCAAAAGGACATCGTATCCGATTAGATATTTCTAGTAGCAATTTCCCTAAATATGACTTCAATACAAATACAGGTAAAACTATCGCGGGTGATAGAACCTGGAAAATAGCTTGTAATAGCCTACATATTTCTAGCGAATACCCGTCAAAAATCATTTTGCCCGTGCTCAACGAAACTTAAAAATAATATAATTAACCAATAAATTTGCCCGCTTTAACTGCCAACACCACTAAAGCGGGCTATATGAGAAGATAATTATTCCGCTTGAACCCAAAACACACCATCCCCCTCTAGGGCAGTAAATGTCTGGTGTAAATAATCGCTATCTGCCTGTGGGTCAAGGTCTGCAAACAACTCTGGGTGGATAAATTTTGCAATCGCTTCCACCGCAATAATGTTAAATGGCGTATCGTAGTATTGCTGGTATAACGCTAATACTTGCTTGTTTTTGTAAGCAGATAATGAACGAAACTTAGGGCGATCCATTAGCTTACTCAAGCGAGCTAAAGACTTTTGTTTATCCCCCGTATAACCTAACGGCACAGAAGCACTACCTTTACGGGTACTATCCCAATCAGCTGCGGTCATTAAATAATAATCAGGGTTGCTGTGAATCAATTGTTCTTCACTGATTTCCCCACCCATTCCAATACTAAACCATTGTGAACCAAGGTTATTCCCGCCTGCCGTTTCAACAAATTCGCCAAAATTACCATTACCGAACGTTTTACAGCAATAATCTTCCCCTTGGATACCAGCAGCTCGTTCAATGAATACGCTTGGACGCTGCTCTTTGCTAAGTTTAGCCACTCTTGAACGGATTAAGTCTAACTTTTGTTGATAAAACTGATTAAATGCTTGTGCTTGTTGTTCCTCACCGAATACTTGGCCAAGTAATACCATACTCGGCATGGTATTTTTTAATGGATATTGCCTAAAGTCGATAAAAATAACGGGTAAACCACTTTTTTCCAATAACGATAAGGTGCCACTTTCAGCAAGCTTACTTTTTAAGCCAATATCAAAAATTAACAAATCAGGTTGAGCTACTAAGGCCTTTTCAACACTAAAATCTGTCGTGTAAGGGTTGGGAAAAACAGGTATTTGACTGAGTTGTGGAAATTTTTTGCTGTACGCAACACTCAAATCAAGCGCTTTTTTAATTAACGCATCATCCCAAGCAATAATCCCTTTTAATGGGTCTTGCGGATGTAATATATTTAACGCAACTAAAACACGGCTGTCCGCCAGCATCACTCGAGATACAGGGGCATTAACCGTCACATCCCTACCCGCAATATCCGTCACAGTGATAGGTGCCGCCAAACTATTAGTTGAAAATAGTAGGCTAACAGCACTAAGAATCAGCACGAATGCATTGATAAGTTTTCTCATCATCATTGTTCTGCCTTATTTTTATTAAAATTTTACGGATGCTTGAACATAGTAAGTTCTTGGCTGCCCCACATAGATACCATAATTGTTATCCGTAGAACGTGTAAAATAAGTTTGGTCAAAAAGATTTTTAATACCAGCAGATAGCGTTAAATCAGACAAACTTTTTCCAAAATGGTACTCGCCTCGTGCGTCCCACACCATATAACCGGGGATTGTTCCGTATCGGCCATCAGCACTTGGTTTTGTTACATAATGGCTTGATGTTCCTGGCGATTCTTGGGTAGATTGTGCATAAGTATTTA
Organism: Providencia sp. PROV048; assembly: GCF_033688165.1. NCBI lineage: Bacteria > Pseudomonadati > Pseudomonadota > Gammaproteobacteria > Enterobacterales > Morganellaceae > Providencia > Providencia sp. PROV048. The sequence continues at coordinate 2,427,820 of NZ_CP096360.1, forward strand.
AATTCCATACCCAATTACCAGTTTCATAACGGCTACCTGCGGTAAAGACTTGCCGTGAATAAAACGGTAAATCCTTATGAGCGAAATCCCCTTTTTTACTTACCGCTTTAGTGTAGGTATAAGTACTATACATACTTATACCATCCAATTTATCGCTCAGCTCAGACAGGTTATACCTTGCCGCCAATTCCACACCTTGATGAGTTGTGGCTCCCAAATTTGTCCAACCCGTTGTATTTTCAACGTAAAGTAATTGGTCATCGAAATCGATATAAAATAATGTCGCTTCAAGAGATAGCGCAGTATTATCGTATTTAGTCCCCACTTCATAGTTATGTGCTTTTTCTGCACTTAACCCATTTGCGGGTGAATTCCCTACCCCTTTCGTATTCAACTGAAAATACTGCAAACTGCCAAATGACGTACTCGCATTGGCAAATAGTTTCCATTCATCATCAATGTGATAGATCACCGCCAGCGCAGGAAGCGGTTCGCTATATCGCTTACTTCTGTTTTGGTTTTTAAAACTGTCATTTAAATGAATATTAATGTTCTCATAGCGGATCCCTGGGATCACCGTCCAATTACCAACATCAATGGTGTCATCAAGGTAAATAGCATGGGCTTCTGTTCCACCTGATGTGTGTTGGTAATAATCATTAGTACTCGGCCGCGAACGTTGAGTGCCGGCTTGGTACCAATTTGAACGGTAAGCTTTTTCGTCTGCGGTTTCATTTAAATAACGGTATCCCACCGTCACTTCATGTGAAATATCATTAAAACGGAATAATTGTGAATAACTCGGTTCAATTGCATACGCGGTATAGTGACGAGGGTAAGAAACTAACCGTCTTTCATTCGCTTTATCTTTATGGTCACTTTCTATATAACTCCCCCGATAACTTTTACTAAACCATGTCATTAACTCAAATTGTTTATCATCTTCTTCATGTTTATATTTCAATGACATGTCTTGTCGATTTCCTTCAAAACGGTCATAAGGCCGTGTTGATTGGAATGGGTCAGCGTTATATTGCGCTTGAGTTAGCCCACCTGGCATACCTGACATTGCATGATAATAATGAAAATTAGCCAGTAACTCGTCGTTATCGGTTATGGCATAACGTGTTTTTAAAATCAGGTCATCAATATCTGTATTATCATTGCTTTTACGGTAGCCCTGCCCATGTAACCCTGAATACAGCAATAGCGCTCCCGCAGAGTCATCGGCTTTTGAGCCCCCCACGGACGCATCGACTAGGGTTTTGAGCCCTCCTGTTTTAGCCCCTTGGGTTTGTAACGAAACACCACCAGAAAAGTCTTTCGGGATAGGTTTTGTCACAAAGTTAATGACGCCACCCACATTTTGTGGCCCATAACGTACGGAAGCTCCTCCGCGGATCACATCAATAGATTCAATACTCCCTAGTGATAATGGCGACATCGACAGCTGAGGTTGGCCATAAGGCGCGGCCGCTAGTGGCATACCATCGAGTAAAATCGTTGAGCGGGGTGAAAGGCGTGAGGTTAACCCACGAACCCCAACATTCAAGGAAACATCGCTCCCACCTGTCCCGTTACTTTCGCGCACCTGCACACCCGGTATTCCTTTCAATGCATCGGCAATAGTTTCACTGCCAGATTCTTTGATTTGCTGTTGATTTCTTACTGTCCGAGCACCTGGGTGATTAAATACCACCTCACTATCTTCCGTATTTTCAAGCCAGTTGCCTGTAACTGTAATCTGATCATTTTTTGAATTATCAGCAGCAAATACATGATAAGGCGCTAATGCCGCTGAAATTGCTAATGAAATGAGTAGCTTGCTAGTTTTTAAATTCATAAGAATAAACAGTAAAGGAGATTAAGAGGGATAATGATAATTATAATCATTACAAGCAATCAACTTAATTTACTATTTATTTTGAAATTACATTCGCTTAATCCCTTATCATATAAAGGGTTATTGATTTATTGAGAGTATAGAAAACTAAAAAACCGAGGGAGATCCCTCGGTTCACATTATTGGTAAACATTATATAATTAGAGGCAAATATCATTTTGTCTCTAAAGGAATTAACCGCCTAGAGAGAAAAATACCACTCGGCCAACACCTTCACCCACAAAAATACAGAGCGTTGCAAGTGACATGACGAATGTTGCATTTACAGTGTGTCCCTTTTTTTGGCACAGTAAACGACCCGCAAATACGATACCTAATGCAACAAGTATGACCCTAACAATACTTAAGTTCACTAAACCATCTGGGAGTTCACGCGGCGTCATTCCCATATAAACAGGCTCTCCTATGTTTCCGAGAAGAGATAACGCGCCCAATAGCATCAGTAAGATCCCAATAACGCCGATACCTAATGCAATTTTAACCACTCGTTTTAATTGCTCTTCTTTACCATCGCGGCGCAAAGAACCTACAAGTAATAATGCGGCTACCACACCACCCAGTAATAATACTGCACCAAAGAAACTGGCGTAGGTAAATAAACCATTCCATAGGTTAAACAAGGTATTAGCATATAAGGCTGACATTGCATACATATAGATGATACCGGCTAACGCACTAAGCAACAATAGCAGCGCATTCGCTTTTTGCTTAAGCAATAACAGAGCAACACTGAAAAATAGTAGCCCCATGTAAATTGCCGTTGCCCACACTTCACGGCTCATCCATGAAGTAGACACATGCAGCATGGTATAAAACATGTGTAACGGGTTACCCATATGAAATAATGAACCTAGCAACCCAACACAACCCAACACAAAACTTGCTAAAATAGGCAGTTTGATAAACTGGACGCTTTGTTGGTTATTTCCGCCTTCAAGCACACGAAAATAGCAGACTAATGAGACGAGCAAGCACCCCACAGAAGCTTGCATAAATAAGGTGAAAATCACCAATGGAAATTCATGCATGATAATTCTCCTTATCCTTTTGTACCGACAACTAGGTTCGGTTTGGTAATACTTGAGCTAGGTAGCCCGGCAATATCTGCATTCGAGCCATATTTTTTACGTAATTCGCTAATAAGGCCGAACTCAATCGCACGCATAGGGCAAGAATCAACACACATTGGATTTCCGCCTTTTTCACGTAGGTCAATGCAAGTGTCACACTTGGTCATCATACCAATACTGGCATCGAACTGAGGCGCCTCGTATGGACAAGCCCATGTGCAATAACGACAACCAACACATTTATCATGGTCGACTAATACAACTCCATCTTCTTCTCGCTTGTGCATTGCAGTAGTAGGACAATGGCTGACACATTGCGGGTCATCACAATGGTTACAGGCAATAGACAAGTGCCAAGTCCGAGGACGTGGATACTCCCCCACTTCAATATCATACACACGACGAAAGTTGCGTCCGACCTCAAGGTCATTTTTGTCTTTACATGCAACAACACAGGTTTTACAACCAATGCAAGTGGCAACATTAATATAAAATCCGACTTGTTTATCCATTTCTCATTGCCCCCTAAAATATAATACGCTGTGGAATTGCAGCATCTGGAACTAACTGGTCACCATGCCATTTTTCGATATTACATAGCATCGTATTCCACCCTGATGTACCCAGCCCTGTCGGGACTTGAATGGTTAGCGTATTGTCGGCTCCCGCCATATCTATCCCTGTTTTTTCATCAACATTTGTCCAACTACCGTGTGGTAACGCCACAACACCAGGTTTCATCGTCTGTGTCACCAACGCAGGACGTACAATCTTCCCTTATGGGCTCGTGATCAGAACAGTTTCACCGTGCTTAATACCTAAACGTTTTGCATCGGAGGCATTGATATAAATTGGGCTTGGCCATTGTTCACGTAGCCAAGGCACATTATCAAGCGTACTGTGAGAGCGGCGTAAGTAGTGTGGATTATAGATTTGGAATGGATAATCCCCTTTTTCCTTCTTCGAGAAATCACTAAAACTTGCCTCATAACCGCTTGCAGACGGAATATATTCAGGAATTGGTGGTAATTTCGTCCAGCCACATTCATCCGCTTTTTCGACTAATGTTTGGCAGTAAATTTCAAATTTTCCACTTGGTGTTGGTCGTGGATTGGCCTGAGGGTCACGAATAAAATCTTCATAGGCAATATAACCATAGTTATCATCAGAGGAGCGCTCTACTTGGTATTTCCCAACAGTAAGGAATTCATTGAGGGTGATCCTGCCTTGCTGCGGCTTACCTGTTACTTGCCATTCATCAATATCCGCTTGGGTAATTGTTATTAGTGGTTCAGTTGTCTTACCATCTTCACCAATAATTGTTGCACCATTAAGTTTATTGAAGAATTGTTGCTTTTCTGAAATAGGAAAAACTTCATCGACATTAATACCAAGACGCTTACCTATTTCTTTGGCGATCCACTGGTCACTTTTTGCTTCATAAAGTGGTGGTGTTACATTCACCGCAGCTATAATAACTTCGCGGTTACTTGGATTTAATATGGTTCCTTCACGTTCCCACTCCGTAGTTACGGGTAAGACGATATCCGAATATTTCGCACAAGTATGTGGAACATAGGCCGCAGTCACAACCAACTCTATATCTTTACGATAAGCTTCAACGCTTTGCGAAATATTGGCTCGTGTTTGTAACGTGGCATTGAATGGATGAATGATCATTTGGATATTTGCATCGACATCTCCCACACCACGTTGGCGGAATTTTTTCTCTAATAATGCACGGTTAAGCTCATTGTGATTGATTTTTAAACTGACTGGGTTTGGTACTGAAGGTAGCCCACTTGCTCCCGCCATAACGAGCCGCGTGCCATTATTTCCAGCAGCGAAATGGCAACTAACCCCTGTCATCCGGCCAGGCCTTCCCATATGGCCAGTCATAAAGCCTAAGGTTGAGAATGCTTGCACCCACCCTTCGCCATTATGAATTCGAGCAGGCGCCCAACCAGTAAGCAATGCAACTCGATTGGTACCACCGATTTCACGCGCTAATGTGCGAATGTCGCTAGCTGACAAGCCGCAAATATTAGAGGCCCACTCTGGCGTTTTTGGCTCTCCCGTATAAGTACCTAACAAATAATCTTTGAAGTTCCCTTTTAGATCTGCACCTGCTGGCATATTACTTTCATCAAAACCAACTGTGCAACGGCGTAAAAAATCCCAGTCAATCAACGGACTGTCAGGGCTATCCATTTCTAATAGTGCGTACATAATACCCAGTGCTAATGCATGGTCAGTACCCGGATTGATGGGGTACCAATCTGCATCCATTAACTCTGCCGTCGTCGTATAACTTGGGTCAATGCTAATGAAGCGAGCCCCCGCTTTTTTCGCTTGATAGTAATTATAGGTTGGGCTGCCTGGGCTACTCCATGCAGGGTTTGCTCCCCACATCACAATTAACTGGGAGTTACGCATATCAAAACGGTCATTGGTACCAAAGGTATAAAACCCTTCAAGTAATCCTAAATGAGCTGGTGTTTCAAACCATGCGCCCCATGAGGTTGTTCCCCAATCGCCAACAAATCCCCCTGCTTTTGCATAAACGCTTTGGATTTCAACACCGTTACCGCCGGTGATCCAAATAGATTCTTGACCATATTTTTCTTTAATACGTTTCGATTCTGATGCCACAATATCTAATGCTTCATCCCAACTGATGCGCACCCATTGGTCTCGTCCTCGTAAGCTTTTATCCCCACCACCGGGAGCCCAGCCTTTACGCTTCATTGGATATTTCAACCGATCCGCGCCAAAGACTTGTTTACGTTGTGAACGTCCACGCAAACAACCTCGTTGTTGTGGGAAATCAGGGGAGTCTGCAACCACATCATCGGTTTTTTGCCTAACAACGACGCCATCAACCACCAATGCTTTATTAACACAGCGACCACCACAGTTGTGCCAACAGGCCACGGGCTTCCATTTTCCTTGAGTGACTGCGTCAGTGGCTTGCACAACCGCTTTTTCTTCCTCTGGTGTTGCCGCATATAATTGCTTACTCAGCGGTAACGTAGCCATCACTGATGCCGCTGATGTCCATGCTATAAATGAACGGCGACTTAAGGCTATTTTCTGTCTTTCTGACATTGCTTCTACCTCTTCATTTTGTTTTATTATTATAAATTGACTAATTCATTGATTTTTTTAATATCATTACGTAAAAAAAGCTCAAGTAATGAACTTAATTGACGATAAAATACGGTTTCTGCGTGGTTATGCATTGAACGGCAAAATGGCGTTATAAAAGCCAATAAATGGGTATTCAAGAATGTTGCAGACCCGAGTAATAACGCGTTCACTTTGGGCCAATCAACAGGGCCTGTTTCGCTGTCAATAAGCTCAGTAATGCGCAGACTTAAATGCCACATAAAATCTAACTCATAGCCAATATGGTCAGCGGCTTCCATATCACCTTCTGGCAAATAAACGTCATACTGTTCATAAAAAGACTTTACTGCTAACGTACTTTCTTGAAATAGTAGTTTGTCACGAGACACATAAGTCGATTCCCATGGCGATGCTGGCGGGGCTTCTGGGCCTATAAACAAGCGAGTAAAGTCCCAATGCAAATTTTCGAAATCATCGTTGTTAGCTTGTAACTGCCTCGTATTTAAGTCTTTATGCATGTCATTTATCGCGTTTTTCATCGCGGGTAATGCATCATCACAGGGAAATAACAGTAACCCCGAGTCTCTCAAATAATTTAATAGCTCAGGCGTTGGTTCTTCCATAAACAAACGTCGTAGTACGTCATAAGCAAATTGACGTGCATACAGAAAATCTACAATTTGGTCATCATTCGTCATAAATATTTCCCTGCAGGTCTGTCAGTAAAAATTCAGTGGGTGTTGTAAGCTCAATTCGGATTTCTTTAATTAAAGGATTTCCCTGTTCATCGGGTTCAATAATGTGGGAGGTCACTGCGATAAGTAGTTTGCCTAGCGGGGTTAATAAGCCTATTGCCTCAGGATTAAACTGCAAAAATCCATGCAGCAATTCTTGATGATAAGAAACACCAGCGTTTTTCAGTAAAACTGCCACCTTTTCACAATCATCACCAAAGACTTTGGCACTTTTAAAAAAATAATCCCGAGAAGAGAAAAAATAATGCTTTCCTATTATGTGTTCATTGTTTTCAAAAAAAGCATTGCTTTGGTACACCTGCCCAGTATGTTTATTTTCTAAAGAGCAGTAATGCACCCCGAGAGACAATTGATTTTCTAGTGCGAATTTGAGAACTCGAAGGCAAGCTAACTCACTCTGTGCAACAGCTAATCCACCTGCATACCAATAGTTGTAATACACCTCATAAGGTGGATTTTTAAGTTTGAATCCTCGAGATTGATAGGCTTCACTATTTGTTAACGGGAAACAAAACTCTAATAAATTGATACCATCAACTCCAATATCATCAAGCTGAGTAAGCAACTGATACATTTGCTGCTCTGTTCCTGGGATAACAGGCATCTCCACCATGACTGAGGGAAAAATTTCACGCGCTAATGCGATACGGTGTAAAACTTTGGTGATCCGTTCTGTAGGATCATCAATTTTGATACTAAAGCGGATTTCTTGTAGACCTGCTTTCGCTAAAGCTAATGCGGTATTACGGTCTAATGGGTCACCGGCTGTATATAACCGGCTATGAGCCTGAGGTAATTTTTGTTGGACTGCTTGGAAAAATGCGATACTTTCTTGGCGAAAAAGTAGAGGCTCTCCCCCGGTTAGTGCGATATGGGTGAGTGGGTAACCTTGCTCTGCGATTGCGTCAACTTCACCAACAGCATCACGCATTTCCTGTTGAAATTCCTGATAATTCTCTTGGTTTGGGTTAAAACAAAAGTAACAATCACGATGGCATTTCAAGGATAAAAATGTGGTGTGGCTCCCTTCCCCTGTACGGCATTGTACACAAGCACTTGATAGCCAATTACAATGTATACTCTTTCCACTATTCGAAAAAATTGCGCCTTTGCTTTTTATATCTCGTTTGAGTTGGTCAATCTCACGTTGCTGTTCAAAAGGGGCTTCAAAATTGAGGCCATATTCTGTAATTGCCTGCTGTGTTTGCTGTTCAATATCTAAATAGCGGATAGCATAACGCTTAAATTTTTGATTATTTACTGTAGATATTGTTCTATCAGTAATAGGATAAATCATAAATTTTCCTTCGATTTATACGAAAATAGTTCCTATTATTCGGTGAATTTTCAATTAAGCTCAGGATGCAAATAATCAACTAATAAACGGGTATGATAGTACCAATAACAATTAGAAATAGGCTTATAAGTGCGTACATTATTATTGATTAAATTGAAAATATTTTTTAAATAAGAAATATTCACATTATTTATTTTAATTTTGTATTATTAACAGTATAAGTAATTAACGTGAAATGATGTTGCGCAGGATCAAAAAAACTTCCCTTTCATTATTTACATATCAACTAATTAGCTAACCTTTCCAGCATCCCCCCAACGGGTACACTGCAGTGCTGTGAACAGATGAGAATTATCTCATTAAACAAACAAAGCGTTATATAAAAATAAAATAAAATAAAGAATTGGGTGATAATCTAAAAAAGAGAGTCAAAATAATCCATTAATATTAAAAATAACGAAATAATATTTCAATTTGTAAGATTAAAATTCAAAATTTATTATCTATTCATTTTTGTATTATTTAATTATTTTTCTCTTATAAAAAAATTATTTCTAATAAATAAAACGGAGTCTCTCTTCTCATCAGAGCGGCAAAGCATAAGTGACCTTCACCGTTTCCATTGGCACCTCCGTCTTAATACTCTGAATACTACTAATCTGTGTCAAATGGTCTGCATGAAAACGACGATATGAAGCTAAGTCTTCCGTCACAATACGGATCAATGCATCACATTCCCCTGCCATTAAATGGCATTCTACGACTTCAGGCATCAGTTTAATGTCTTCAACGAATTGGTTGATGGTTTTAGCATCCTGTGTTTTAAACCAAATACGAGCAAATAAAGAAAGGCCAGCTCCAATTTTACTGCCATCCAACACCGCTACATAACGTTTGATAACCCCAGCCTCTTCAAGTAATTTCACACGACGTAGGCAAGGTGACGGGGAAAGCCCCACTTCTTTAGCTAATTCAATATTCTGAATTTTTCCATCTCTTTGTAATACTTGTAAGATATGCCTATCAATGGCATCCAGTTTTAGTCTACTTTCCTTCATTGGCATTCCCCCTCAATTTTATATTAATTAATGATATTAAATACCAATTTTTGTTTATTTTAAAGCAATAAAAAAACCCAATATCATTGGATTATCGCTATAATTTTATCGCTACTGGCCAGTTGCGTGAAAATAACAATGAACAATAATGAGGAATTGAAATGGAGTTACAGAACTTACTCTTATTTAGCGCAACCGTGATCCCTTTAGTCTGCACACCAGGCCCAGACATTCTATTTATTTCCGCACAAGGATTATCGGGAGGAACCTCAGCGGCCTTGAAAGCGAATTTGGGTATTATATTGGGTTATGTGGCACATGCGATTCTGGCTGCACTTGGTTTAGCGGCGATTGTTGCAGCTTCACCCATGATTTTCCACACCATTAAATGGGTTGGGGTCGCTTATGTCACTTACCTTGCTGTTCGTATGATGTTATCTGCGATGAAAGCCGGTGAGCTAAGAATCCAAGCTGTGTCAACAAAAGCGGTAATAGGTAAAGCCTTTCTAACTAGCTTCCTTAATCCTAAAGGGTTACTGGTGTATTTCGCTATTTTACCAAACTTCATTAAACTGACAGAAAGTGTCGCTGTTCAATCCTTGATACTTTCAGCCACTTTTATACTTTCGTGTGTCGTGATCTACGGCGTGATAGGTGCATTATTTGCATCCATGCATAATAAACAAGCTTATAATGATAAAAAACGTCGTATAACCGAAGGTGTTGCAGGTGGAATGCTAACGCTAGCCGCTATCGGTTTAGCAACCAGTTAGCGGGGTAATAACTCAATCCAGATTAACTTGCTATCGGTGCTAAGTGGTTTAATCTCTCCTTCACCGATATCAGGTAACCACCACGCTCCTTGTCCTTGCGCCATATGATGGCAATTTGCCCCTGAAATTTCCCATTCGCCATTGAGCACGTAGACTAACCCCGCTTGGTTGGCGGGTAATCTACAATCTTCAGTGATGAAATAGTTTATAGCCACCCACCTATCATCTCGAAAAATAAAATTCATTAACTTAACTGATGGCTCTGAGACTTTTACCGCGCAAAATTGCTGAGCTGAAAATTGGGCGTGATCACCTGCGCGCTCTAGGCGATGCTCAAACGCTTTGGTATCGCTTAAAAGAAGCGGCTGGTCATTCAACAATACCACCAGCCTTTCCCCTTCTGCATAGCGCTTTAAATAGCTATCTTGGTTAATGGTTGCAATGCTTGCGCGTAATGAATAATCCGATGCAACCGGCCAGCAAAACACTTCTTGGCTGGCCCCCGCACCATCATTCCAATCAAGGATAGGTAATTCCATTATGTCAAAACATTTTATTTTCACATTACCTCCCGTCTGTTGCTGCTAACACATTTAGATTTATACCTAGATTGGCAAAGTTAATCTTTCAGGGCAATGAATTAACGACGATAATGTGACTAATCACGCCTCTCATTGATTAAAAAGTGACATAAACGACCTAAAGTTTTCATTGCTTCCTCCACCCTCTCATTCCATGTAAACGATGCATTAAGACGAAATGCATGGTTAAACTGGTCACTTGTGGAAAACATGCTTCCCGGCGCGATACTGATCCCTTCTTTTAGTGCGAGTTGATACAACCGAATTGCATTAAACGGCGGTTCAAACTCTAGCCATAAAAAATACCCACCTTTTGGTGTATTAACTTTTACTGACTGAGGCATGTATTTTGCTATTGCACTCAACATTTGGTGCTGACGCTGTTCCATCGTTAAACGCAGTTTACGAAGGTGGCTGTCATATCCCCCTAATGATAAGTACTCCGCAATAGCTAATTGCGTGGGAACGCTGGCAGAAACGGTACTCATCATTTGTAAATGTTGAATTTTTGTCGCATGTTGGCCTGCTGCGACCCAACCAACTCGGTACCCCGGCGCTAAACATTTCGAAAATGAAGAGCAATGAAAGAAATTACCTTTAGTATCAAGTGCCTTTGCGGGTATTGGCTGTTTGCTACCAAAATAAAGTTCCCCATAAACATCGTCCTCAATTAAAGTAATTTGATGCTTATTAAGGATATCGACCAGACGTCTTTTGTTTGTTTGCGGCATCGTTCCGCCTAATGGATTTTGATAATGCGTCATTAGCCAACAGGCTTTAATTGGATATTTGCTCGCAATATCCTCTAATGCGTCAAGATCAATACCAAATAACGGGTCTGTTTTAATGGCAATGGCCTTAAGTTTTAACCGCTCAATTGCCTGAAGTGAACCATAGAATGCAGGAGATTCGATAACGACCCAATCCCCGGGCTGAGTCACCGATTGTAAACTCAAAACTAAAGATTCCATTGCCCCTGCTGTAATCACGATTTCATCCGGAGCGACATGGATCCCTTGGGTTGCATAACGCTGAGCAATGTTACGACGCAGTTGTTCATTACCAGGAGGCAAATTAGCCGGGGTATTAAATTTCGATAAGCGCCTAGCAACAGACGCAAGAGACTTCGCGAGTTTTGGATCATCCAATAAGGCGGGTTCTGGAAATGCAGAGCCAAATGGGATAATATTCGGGTCCTTACAAGCTTGTAGGACACCAAAAATAGAGGCATTAATCTCTACATTTTCATTCAAATGTAGCCCTTTTCCTCCTTTTGCGGCAGCAAATGCGTTATTGCGGTTTGCCACGTAATACCCTGATTGCGGCCGAGCAACGACCCATCCTTGGCTTTCAAGTAACTGATATGCTTGCACAACAGTCATTAAACTTAAACCAGACTGTTTAACACTTTCCCTCAATGAAGGTAATCTGTCGCCCACTTGCCAGATATTGTCTTCAATTTGCTGACGAATTTGCGCTGCTAATTGTTCGTATCTCGTCATAGCCGCCTCAACTGTTATAGTTAATATCCCAATAATTGTTACTATTATAGTTTATCGTCTCATGTTCTACTTATCCACACATTCACCTGACTTTTTTTTAACTATAAGCACAAAAAATTTTTCGTTGAATTGCGGTTATTTTGCATGCAGGTGTGAGCAATTCCTTTTGCTAGGGATTAGCACCTCAATTGCTCTCATCAAAACGTTAAATATTGCGTGCCATTAACATATCCACTCAGGGGTCAATATGTTTGGACTAACTGCGCTGGAACTTGCCCGTATACAATTTGCTTTTACGGTCTCGTTTCATATCATTTTCCCAGCCATTACTATTGGGCTAGCAAGTTACCTTGCGGTGCTACAAGGTCTATGGCTTAAAACTCGTGACGAGGACTATATAAAACTGTTCCATTTTTGGTCGAAAGTTTTTGCGGTTAATTTCGGAATGGGCGTTGTTTCTGGATTGGTGATGGCATACCAATTTGGTACCAACTGGAGTTTCTTTTCAGATTTTGCAGGTGGAATTACCGGCCCATTGCTCACGTATGAGGTATTAACCGCGTTCTTTCTTGAAGCCGGTTTCCTTGGTGTCATGCTGTTTGGCATGAACCGAGTGGGTGAAAAACTGCACTTTTTTGCCACCTGCATGGTTGCATTAGGTACCATCATTTCCACTTTCTGGATTTTGGCATCTAACAGTTTTATGCAAACACCGCAAGGTTTCGAAATCATCGATGGTCGTATCGTCCCCGTTGATTGGTTGGCCGTCATTTTCAACCCATCGTTTCCATACCGTTTATTGCACATGACCACGGCTGCTTTCCTTGCTGCGGCATTCTTTATTGGTGCTTCTGCGGCATGGCATTTACTCAAAGGCAATAAATCCAGTGCCATGAAAAAAATGTTTTCCATGTCCTTGTGGTTGATTTTGGTCTTAGCCCCTGTTCAAGCTTTAATTGGGGATGCTCATGGCCTAAATACACTTAAACATCAACCAGTTAAAGTTGCCGCAATGGAAGGTCACTGGGAAAACAAACCCGGAGAAGCCACCCCGCTAATCTTGTTTGGTATTCCAAACCAAGAGAAAGAAAAAACCGAATATGCCATCGAAATTCCGTATCTTGCGAGCCTGATATTAACCCATAGTATTGATAAACAAGTGCCTGCATTAAAAGAATACGCGCCAGAAGACAGGCCGAACGTGTTTATGGTGTTCTGGTCGTTCCGTGTAATGGTCGGGCTGGGCTTATTAATGATAGCGGCTGGAGTCTGGGGTTTATGGCTGCGTTATCGTAAAAATCTGTATGAATCCAAAACCTTCCTGCGCTTTATGTTCGTCATGGCACCTTCTGGGCTGATAGCCATCCTTGCAGGTTGGTTTACAACAGAAATTGGCCGCCAGCCATGGGTTGTTTATGGGCTACAACGAACCTCTGATGCGGTCAGTGCACATGGTGAAATGCACATGAGCATCAGTTTAATCGCCTTTTTTGTCGTTTATGGCGGTGTTTTCGGGATTGGCTATATGTACATGATGAAATTAATTCGTAAAGGTATCGCGGAGGACGCAGCTCATGGGCATTGATTTACCTCTCATTTGGTTTGTCATCATCGTATTTAGTATGTTGATGTATATTGTTATGGATGGTTTCGATTTGGGGATCGGTATTCTCTATCCAGCCCTAAAAGATAGCCAAGACCGTGATCTGATGATGAATAGCGTTGCCCCTGTGTGGGATGGCAATGAAACTTGGTTGGTTTTAGGTGGGGCCGCTTTATTTGGCGCCTTTCCTCTCGCTTATGCGATTGTCCTTGATGCCCTGTCAATTCCGTTAACTTTCATGTTATTGGCCTTGATTTTCCGTGGCGTCGCCTTTGAGTTTCGCTTTAGAGCGGATGAATCACACCGCCGCCATTGGGATCACGCCTTTATTTGGGGTTCAATTTTTGCCACCTTTGTTCAAGGTGTGGTAGTTGGTGCCTTTATCCAAGGCTTCCATGTGGAAAACCGTGTTTACATGGGTGGTTATTTCGATTGGTTCTCACCTTTCCCACTGTTTTGCGGATTTGGCCTCGTCGTTGCTTATGCGCTATTAGCTTGTGGTTGGTTGATCATGAAAACGGAGGGCAACTTACGTAGCACCATGTATCGTGTCCTACGGCCATTAACATTACTGATGTTAGCGGTCATAGCAGTGATCAGCTTCTGGACCCCAATGTTAAATGACGCAGTCTTTGAGCGTTGGTTCACCCTGCCAAATCTGTTCTTCTTCTTACCGGTTCCATTACTGGTATTAGGCTGTACTTGGTTGATCCTAAAAAGTGCTAAGCGCCAACGGTTCGATAGCGTGCCATTCTTAGCGGCTTTAATGTTAATTTTCCTTGGGTTTACTGGTTTAGGCATCAGTATTTGGCCGACACTCATTCCACCCGCAGTCAGTTTCCGTGATGCCGCAGGCCCATCCGAAAGTTTAGGCTTTATGTTAGTCGGTGCGTTATTCATCATTCCTGTTATTTTGGTTTATACCTATTGGAGTTACTATGTCTTCAGAGGAAAAATTACCCCAGAACAAGGCTACCACTGATAACGTGAGTGCCTCTCCTTGGTGGAAAAAACTCGGTTGGATGGCTATCATCTGGTTCGGAAGTGTACTCGCATTGTTTGCATTTTCGTCAGTATTTAAATTGATGATGACCGCCGCTGGAATGAAAGTGAAGTAATTAACTTTTCTATATGCCGTAGACTAAAAGTCATACGGCATTTTTATTAAAATCAATGGCTCATCACTATGAGTTGCCCTATCTTCTGCTGAAAATCTCTCTTCATAAATATCCGCCCCCAATCACTCACTAGCGGTTGCAACTTACAAATTTATTCATGATAATGATAATAATTACCATATAATAAAATTATCATTAATAAAGGAGATCGTCCGTGGCCACTGAACAACCTGTTGAAAAAAACATCTATCGCCCGGCTCCACCACAGCTTATTCAAGTTAAATCCATTACCGATATCAGCCCATCTATTCGTAGTATTACTTTCACAGGTGAAAGACTCAATACATACCCAACAGATTGTGAAGGTGGGCACCTGAAAATATTTTTAGCCCCTGATTTAATCAGCCAGCCCGCACTCCCTATCCTAAGTAAAGAAGGCCGTAGCTGGCCAGAAGACAAACCTCGCCCATTTGTTCGTACCTATACCGTCAGAGCCATCCGTCCAGAAGTTAGCGAGATAGATATTGAATTTGCTATGCATGATGGCGCAACTGGCCCTGCATATCTATTTGCTCGGGATGCAAAACCAGGAAATTGGATGGGAATTACCAATCCAGGTGGCCCAGACCCATTATTACCTGCCAGACAACATTACTTCATGGCTGGTGATTCAAGTTCCCTACCCGCTATCGCCGCATTATTGGAAAAAATGCCAGCAAATGCCCAAGGTAAAGTCGTACTACGGTTAGATAGCCCAAAAGACGTGCGAGAACTGAAAAAACCTGAACACGTTGACGTAATTTGGATCTGTGGTGATATCACCAAAACAGCTGAATTAATTAACACGTTTAAGTCTTGGGACATCCCAAGCAGCGACTGTGCTTTCTGGATTGCAGGTGAAGACCAAATTATTCGTGATTTGCGTCGTTATATTCGTCGTGAAAAAGGTTTTGGTCGTGATGATATCTATGCGATCCCTTACTGGCGATATGGCTATGATGAGGAAGGTTACCATCATGAGCGCCATGCTGTAATGGATAATCCTGACGATTAACTTCACTTCAAATATTTAGTTCGCTTATTGGTTTATAAATTCTAATAAGCGAACTCATTTCCTGATCTTGCCTGTCTTCATCAAGTTGTTAGCCATTATATTCCTCAACAATAAACTCCCTAAAATACTTTTCATACCCATTAATGTTATGTTATAACATAATTGTTTTTATGGTCGTTATATTCACTACAAAAATAGGAAAACCACTGTGTACAAAATGGCAATTTTAAAAACTAGTCTTTATATTGCATTAGCTCTCACTAGCTATACTGCTGTTGCTCATGGCTCACATAGTCACTCCCATCCACAATCAGAGAAAGCGCTACAAGCTTCAAAAGGGATTTTTGCAGATACTGACGTCAAAGATAGATCTCTTAGTGACTGGCAAGGCATCTGGGAATCTGTTAATCCATTACTATTAAATGGAAAACTTGATGAGGTTCTAGAAAGTAAAGCGAAGAAAAATAAAGACAAAACTGTTGAAGAGTATCGTGAATATTATAAAAAAGGTTATGCCACTGATGTTGACAGTATTGGTATTGAAAACGATGTTATTGAGTTTACTCAAAATGGTACTGTAAGTAGCTGTAAATATGACTACGCCGGTTACAAAATTCTTCATTATACTTCAGGAAAAAAAGGCGTTCGTTACTTATTTGAATGCAAAGATGCAAACTCAAAAGCGCCTAAATTTATCCAGTTTAGTGACCATATTATTGAACCACAAGCCTCGGGGCATTTCCACCTATATATGGGAAATGAATCTCAGGAAAAATTATTAAGTCAGCTAGAAAATTGGCCAACTTATTACCCATATACCCTCACAGATGAGCAAATCGTACATGAGATGCTCTATCACTAATCGGCTTCCTATATAGGAGTCTAACCTATGCCCCGTGGGTAAATCGCGGGGCATATAGTTAATAACAATGCTAATTAGTGGTTATAAGCCAATAATGCCTTATGGCATAATTGTGATCTCACACAATCCTCTATAGTAAAATTCACCATTGAAACCATTTCATCACTACTAAAACGTTGTAATGCATCAGCTAACCCTGAGGACACACCTTCTGGTAAATCACACTGGGTCACATCACCATTGACTATCACCGTCACATTTTCACCAAGCCGAGTTAAAAACATTTTCATTTGAGTGACTGTGACATTCTGAGCCTCATCTAATATCACGACGGCATTTTCAAATGTTCGGCCTCGCATATAAGCAAATGGGGCTATTTCCACTTTAGCAATTTCGGGACGCAAACAATATTGCAAAAAAGATGCGCCGAGCCTTTTCACCAAGACGTCATAGACTGGGCGAAAGTAAGGCGCAAACTTTTCTGACATATCACCCGGTAAAAAACCGAGATCTTCCTCCGCTTGAAGAACGGGCCTTGTCACAATAATCTTATTGATATCTTTATGAATTAACGCATCAGCCGCAAGTGCAGTACTGATGTAAGTTTTACCACATCCCGCTTCGCCATTCGCAAAAATTAATTGCTTATGTTTAATGGAATTAATATAGAGTTTTTGAGCTTCATTTCTGGGCAATATAGGGGATTCATCACGCCGTTCTTTTGCCATACCGATAGCTTCAATGCCAGTAAATTCAGCAAATGATGCGACGTTATTGATATCAAAACGACCTGAGCGATCTTTGCGTGATGAACGTTTCATTTCACGGCGTGCCTTTGTTGCAGCTTTCTGTCTACTCATAGTATTAACCCTTCCAGGTATCAGTGATGTCAATTCAAATGACGGACTATTCAAAACAGAGGCGAGCTCCCTTCAAGCTCAAAGTTAATATCAAATATCTATTATGTGGCTGTAACTCCATGCCATAACTCGGCTAATAAAAAAACCGGTTACCAATCTCACCATGGAAATTTCATGATGGAGTGGTAACCGGTTTTGTACTCGCGTGTATAAACACTTATTTCCCATTAGTTTCTCCTGTAACAGCGATACTTTTAAACTAATGAATCTATATGACAGTAATATGACGAACTGCAATATTTTTAGTGCCTCAATGAGTCCATGTTTTTATTGCAGTTTTCATCTGCTTTAAATATAGCGTCATTTTTTTTGATAAAGCAACATTTTTCTAACAAAATTTTGGGCGTTTATTAAAATTTTTCGTTATCACACATAAAAACAAAAAAAGTAAAACCACAATAATCAGTTAGTTAACTATTGTGGTTTGAAAGGATAATTAGCGTATTTTACAATTTCCCGCTAACTCAAAACCTGCGGCTTTAGCCGATTGTTCGTCAGTGAAGATGACGGCATTTTTATCAGCGATGGTATTGAAGCTAGCGCAATGTGAAAAATGATATTTTTTAGAATTACGATTACCTTTAATTTCAACCGTATTTGGTACAATAGATTTATTTTCTATTACTTGATGCTGATTTAAAGGTGAGACTGGTGAAATATTAACACCCTCTGCGCTATTTTTATGATTTAAACTCCATTTTTTCTCCCCTGTCACAAATGGGTTATGATGCCCCATTACCTTAGCGATTCGATTATCTCGCTTGATTTCCCAAGAGGTTGGAGGATATTTATTATCCCAAGCCATCAATAACTGTTGTTGTTGACGTGACATAGACAAGTTATAGCGGCCATGCATATAAAAATATACTCGGGCTACCTGCCCTTTGGCTTCATCTCTTGGCTCAAAGACTTTTTGTTTAAAATCAACTCGGCTACGGCACATTCCGTATGGATACGGTGTATTAGTGGATAATTGCCCAAAACTAAAATTGCTTCTATCACCATTCACTTCACCAATAGAAGGCGCTAAATTATGCATATCTGCTTCCATTCGGCCAAAAATAGGGTCACTAGACACACAGTTTTTCCGCCCCCCTTTTTGCCAGCATTGCCTTTGATGACCAAACACCCATGCTGGAACAATATGCTCCCATTCAATACGCTCAGCTCGGTTCTGTTGTTTACGCACTTGGTAGCCACAAGAGGCTAAGTCAACCTTTCCCCCGCTTTTTCCTACCCATTCCCACTGGCAACCACAATATATTGTTCCCTCTCCTTGATGATTTTGATCTGCATAAACCTGCGTTTTACTTAGCACTTTAGCTTCTGTAAACGAATTTGGTGCGGAAAATGAAAATGCAGAGAAAAGAAATAATAGAATCGAAAAAATGAATTGATAATATTTGGACAAGCTAAATTGTTTCAAAATAACACCACTAATAAGAATATATGCGAAGAATTAATATAAATGCATTAGTTTTTCCTCTAACACATTAATGCATAAGAAGAAATATCACATATTCTAATCAAATAGTAGCATAAATGATATCAGCGATGACCCAATTTTATGGCTCACCATCCATATCGGAATTTATGCAGCTTTAATAGGATATCTAAGTCTTATTAGTAAAAAGTAAAGTATGACTTACTCACATAACGAGAATGCCAGTAAGCCACACCATTAAAAATTACACGCTTGGTCTTTTGCGATATAACCATAAACCAGGTAAAGAAATACCAATAGACAAGGCTCCAACAATGAAAGAGGCTTTTAAAAAATTAGTCACTAAAATCTCAACTAATTCAGGGTCATAGCCAAATTGCGATATTTTCACGACTGAAATCATTGCAATATAGGCACTAATACCTGGGAACATCGGGATCACGGCAGCAACAGTAAACACTTTAGGATGAGCTAACCACCAACGCGACCACTGAATACCGATAATACCGATTAAAATTGCAGCAAGAAAACTTGCCCACTCAATTTGCAATCCTAATGTCATCAGTATCATTCTAAAGCCATAGCCAATAGCACCCAATAAGGCACAATATTTCAATGCCCTTACAGGCACATTAAATACCATAGCAAACCCTGCTGCCGGTATAGCGGCTAATAGCATTTTCTCACATAAAGAGAATAGAAATTCTATGCCCATTCTTTTAAACCCCAGATTGTCATTGCTAACACAACCCCAATACAGGTAGCCAAAGTGAGAAGGCTCGCCATTGTCCAACGCGCTAATCCTGTATTAACATGCCCTTTAAACATATCAGCGACTGCATTAATTAATGGAAAGCCGGGAACTAAAAGCAATACACTGGCAGCCATCGAAATTGTTTCAGTCACAGCCAAATACGGTATTTTCAATAATAAACCTGAGACCGTTGTAGCAACAAAGGCAGTAATACAAAAATTAATTAACGGGTTCATTTGATGGGAAGTTAACACTTGCCTCACATACATTGCACAACCGCTGGCTAAAAATGTAATTAACGCACTCTCCCATCCACCTCCATTCAACCTACTAAAACAAGCACAAGATAGTGCCACCATCAGCACCATTAACCATCGAGGATAACGCAACGGTTTAATTGATAATAATTTCTTTTTTAATTGTTTTCGGTCTAACAAATGATGTTCGACTAGGATGACTGCATGCTGAACTTCAGTAACAACATGCATATTTATACCGCGGTCAATAATGCGTCGTGTTGACGTTAAGCAGCGACCATCAATTATAGTGGTTAAAACTAATGAATTAGATGAAATAGCACTATCGACTTGGCTTGCTCCAAGTGCAATACCCAAACGGGTCGTCAATTGTTCAACGAGCATACTTTCAGCGCCATGTTGCAATAACAATAAACCACACTCAATACATAGCCGAGTTACCTCACGTTGCTGATTAACAGGATCATCTTGGTCTGTTTTTTGCTCATTTAATACATGCTCTATCATCTTGCCCCCAACATTGTGACAACCATTCAGATATCTACCTAAACATGTTAATCTTTATAAATATCATAAAGACAAATATCAGCTTAAATGATGATCTCTTTCAGGTAAATCTGTGATTGAGGTAACGTGATTTAAACTATTTGGTAAAATTTGTTATGTTATTTTCTTATTTGAAGACAAAGAGTAGGATTAGCCATTCATGAGTAGCACGCTTACAGCTAAAACCCCAAAAGGCCAACGTCGGCATCAGGCGTTGATCACTGCAGCAACTGAAATTTTTCTGCAATATGGGTTTGAAGGCGCAACTCTGGATATGATTATTGAACGTGCTGGGGGCTCTCGCTCAACCTTATATAAAAATTTTGGTGATAAAGGAGGGTTATTTGCTGCGGTTATTGCATCAATGATTGATGATATTTTTCAAGAGCCCGACGAAAAAACACCACCACTGGATACGATTGAGTCGATACTTTCTTTTTATGGTTCTCGATTTTTATTGAATGTGCTTAAGCCTGAATCCATTGGGTTATACCGGTTAATTTTAGGTGAATACAACCGTTTCCCAGAAATAACTCACGCATTTTTTGAGCAAGGTCCAGTAAAAAGCTATCGTCTGTTGACACAAAAATTGGCTTTGCTTCCTGACGTTAAAGTGGATGAAAAAACATTGTTAAGCATTTCTTCACGCTACCTAGAAATGCTAAAAGCGGATGTGTTTATCACCACTTTCTGTATTGCTGATTTCAAGCCCAGCGATGAATTTATTCAACAGCAAATTGCTATGTCTGTCGATATCATCGCCAGTTATATCCGTAAAATCAGTAAAACCACAGCCGACTAAGCTAGAACTGATTGGGCTTGTTCTTTGGCTGCCATGGAATTATTTGCGATTAAAACTTGAGGGCCGTACAACGCAGACAGCATGGGTGCCATTCGTTCCATTTCTTCTTGATCTCGCCCGTCAGGTTGTAGGGTAACAATCAGAGCACGACAATGTTGCTCCATCGCTTCTTTTGCATCTTTCAACCAACGACGTATATATTTCATGCTTTCCATATCTTCTAAGGATGGTTTTTCTTTTTTAACCACCGGAGGATATATCAATACAAACTCATTTCTTCTTGCCAATAGCATATCCATTTCCTCTAACCATAAACGGGTTTCATCCATCGTTGAAGGAAACACATTCATCTCACAGATTGGCCAGCTTTCTGTTTCTATCATCTTTTTGTTCATCATAATCATCTCTTTTGTCATCATTATTCAAAGTGTACTCAAATGTACAATTTTACATTACACTCAGTCAAGAATGATTATCATTTGTGTTTTGCAAATTATGCTATTACCGCGAGTTACTAACAGGAATACTCTCAATATGCAGTAAAAATTTATCAATTAAAAACATTCACGTGTTCGAGTGATGCGTTTTTGAATATGGGATGTTATTCTGACGATATTATGAATTTTAAAAGCGAAAATATGATGAAAAAAACTCTTCCAATTGCATTTAGCCTTTTAATGGCTTTCACTGCATTTAATGCAAATGCAGGTGCTACCTGTGATACTTATTTCAAAGAAATGAACGACCTGGTTAAGCAAGCTGAAGAACAATATAAAGATGAAGCCAATGCAGGTGAACAAATTGCATTAATGAAGTCACAATTAGAGGAAGCGAAAAAAGCCCTTGCTAGCTACCCAGATGATGCACAAGAGCAAGCTTGCAGCCAAGCACTTAAAGCAATTGAGCAAGCCAAAGAAGCGGTAAAAACACCCTAGAATTGTTCGCTTTTAATAGACAAAAAAATAGCCTGCTGAGCAGGCTATTTTATTTACCGAACCACAAGAACCGAGATCTTCGCATAGGAAACAATCCCAGAAGCATTTGAACCTAATAAATGGGTTGAAATACTTGGATTGCGTGAGCCGATAACAATAAGGTCAGCATCAATAGCCTCAGCTTCTGATAAAACTTTATCTCTTGGTGAACCAAACTCAACCTTATAAGAGATTTTGTCTGACGGATAATCAATTTTTTCAATAATTTCTTTTAACTTTTCTTCTGAACGTTCAAGTGCTTTTTTAGCAAATGAGGACAATAAATCATAATGATAACTGTAGCTCATTGAAAATCTTGAAACATCCGGAACTGAGTGAAATAAGTGAATTTTCGCATCTGAAATTTTTGCTAAATAAATAGCATGTTTTAATGCATTATCTGTTAGTACATCTTCAGATATATCCACAGGAACCAAAATTGTTTTATACATATGATGCCCCTTATTAGTTATGTTTACATTTTTATTCAAGCTGTATTATTGTGTATTTTTACAACTTGGTTATTAGGCGTAGCGGGTGAATATTGTCCTTTTACTCTTCTAAGTATAGTCTTACTACACTAAAAAAAGCTGTGAAGCTCCTTACTATTACAACAAAAATTATTCTTCTAAATGCCATTTATGCAAAACGCGATGAATAAAAGGAGTTACGATTAATCCAATACTGATAATAAAAACGCTTTGTAAAAATAGACCATAAATAGCAATAAAGAAACGACCTCCTCGTGTAATAGGAGCCGGCTCAATAGCTTGTCCACTCAACATAGACAACGCATTAAGCATTGACTCAACAACTGAGTGACCTTCAATAAAATAAAAACCAACTATACCGGGTAATAAACCAAGAAAAAAAATCAAAAGTGCGAGTAAATAAAAACGCAAAACTCTCAGAACAAAGTGTTCAACACGCAGTAATTCTTGCGAAAACTTTTCCATATTGACTCAAACTCACCTTGTTATAAGTAAGATCAATTAACTTGAGTACTAAAATTAATTAAATTGGCAATATAAATAATCAAATAACAAAGAACCCACCCGATGAGCAGGTTCTTCTCTAATTATTAACGTACAACCAGTACTGATGTTTCCGCGTAGCGCACTATTCCCGCGGCTGTTGACCCTAAAAGATGAGTTGTAATATTTGGGCGACGAGAACCAATAACAATAATATCTGCATTAATGTCTTTTGCTGTATTAATCACTTCATCTCGCGGGGAACCAAACGTTATAGTATAACTAACATCATCATGAGGTAAATCAATTGAATCCATTAACATTTTCATGTCTTCTTCCGCTTTCACCGTCGCACGGTCTTTGATTTCCATGTAACCTAAGGCGTACGCATTAATAATTGCTGAAGAAATGGGTAAAACATGAATAAGATGAATTTTAGCACCTGATTGCTTTGCAAGATTAACCGCGTGACGGACTGCTTTACTGGTTAATTCATCTTCTGTTAAGTCGATAGGGACCAGAATCGTTTTATACATAACCCCTCCTAAAATAGTTAAAATGAAGTTCTACAACAAAATTATAAACAATTACTAATAAATGTCTCTTATCCACAAAGATAAATGAGATCTCTAACTACAAATAAAAACAAGCTATTCCCTTAGCCATGGCGTTACAGTTAAACCAACTAACATACCTTCAGGACTTAATAACCTTGTGACTGTTTGCCCCCAAGGTTCCATTCGGTTATTAACTAATAAGACATAACCTTCTTTAAGGCAAATTTTTGTAATTTTTTCAATGTCTGAGACCTCAAATTCCATCCAGCTTTGCGGGGTAGGTATGTTTTTAGGCCATTCACCTTGACCAAAACACGATTGAGCGGCTTGCTCTATAGGCCAAAGTGCAAAATGTTTGACACCTTCTAGCCCTTCTTGCTCACAAGTTAAATATTGGCTCCCTTCTTCAATTGGTTTTAAAGGTAGCTTTAACAACTCAAGATAAAAAGAGTGACTTTTTTTATAATCTGTAACTATTGGTCCAAATCCTGCAACAAACAATACATCAGAGCTATCTTGTAAATGTATCATCTCGCGTTCCTATAAAGTAATGAGATACTAAAAATTTACTGCTTAATAAAATAGATAATGACTTTTAACATAGAAGATAATTAATCACTGATTGTATTCGCTGTAGATATCATCTTTTCAACCATTCTTTGAGCCTTCAAGCCCTCTTCGCCACTGACCAACGGTTGAGTTTGATTTGAAACAGAATCAATAAAATGGCGAATTGCACCATCAAAGCCGCGTTGAACTAAAATCGAATCCCAATTAGCCGGTTTTCTCTCGCTAATCCCAATGGCATTTTCGTTCCACCAATGGTTCATATTGGTTATTTGGTGAATACTGTCTTCAGCCACCACAATAAGTTGCTCTTGTTGGCTTCCTGCTTTGCGATGCATCGATGTTGTTAGCCAACTCTGGCCAGCTTGCATATGGTGCTCTGCATAAAATAGCTCACCAGCATTTGTGTTATGAATACTACCACTGATTAATTCTACATTTTTTTGCGCTATCCACATTACAGTATCAACAACATGCAAATAATCATCTAATAACGTAAATCTAGCGTCATTCGGCCCTACGCTGTTCATACGGTGCTTATCCATACGAATAGACGTGATATTTTTAATATCCTGTTTAACTGCCAAATAAAATGGCGAGAAGCGGCGGTTAAACCCAACCATTAACATTTTCTGGCGTCGCGCTGCAAACTCAATTAATTGCTCAGATTGTTCAATTAATTCAGTCAATGGCTTATCAACATAGATATGGACGTTTGCCTCTAATAGCCGCTTGATTACTTCAAAATGGCTTTTCGTCGCACTATGAACAAAAATAGCATCACATTGCTGTGCTAGTGCGTCAATATTGCTAAACAGGGGGATTCGATAACTATCACAAACTAATTTTGCCTTTGATTGATTAGGAGAAAAAGCGCCAACTAACTCCCAATTTTCTTCTTTCGTTAAAACCGGTAAATACGCTTTTTGTGCAATAGAACCTAAGCCAACTACACCTAACTTTAATTTTCGCATCGTAAACACGCCTATTAATGATTAATCTGAGCAAGAATAATCTCATTAATATCAATTAAAAAAATTTTTTTGGGGTAATAACGTAATTTTAATTAGAAATAAATATACAACATTTTGTTTTTTATAAATAAAAAACAAAATCAAGTGAAGAATGAGAATGAGTAACTACATAAAAAAAAGGGTTGATTTCTTAAATGAGAATGGTTATCTTTTACCTCGTGAATACTTGAGTAAATCACTCAGGTTTATCACAAACGACATTGCTCACATTGCTTCCAGTTTAGCAGGCCAACTTTATATGTTGGCCTTTTTTTTGTTTAAAATTACACACTATTTTCTGCGTATTGCACTACTAAAGCTCCATGATTTCAAATGCCCAACATACGCTAGACGCTGGGTTGGCATGAAAGTTGGTACATCACCTGTACGCATATGTAATATATCCGCAGGTGTTATCCACGATGAGTTACCTTCAAATAAGGGAATACCTGCATATTTATAAGCATCAAGGACAAACTGTGAACAAAAGAAACCATTAGCTTGGTCTATATCATCGCCTAATTGAACTTTAGCTAAAGTTTTTAAGCAAAAATTACGTATCGTTTCACCAATTAATGGAAGCTCACATACCCTTTTTGTGATCATCCAAGGCGCTATCATCACAATACCTTTATAATTATATTTATTTCCATTATTTTGAACTGAAAACTCGCGTAATTTTTCTGCATGCAATGATGTTAAGCCTGTTTGCCTCAGCACTACCATGTTGTTAGAGTCTCTCACTGCTTGGTCTAATGTAATGATCCTAACGCCACTTCCAACAGACTCAGCTACTTCCCCCAACCCCAAGTAAATAGATGCGTGACTTACCCCACTAATACTAAATAACCGAATTCCCCATGAATTTAACCCTGTAGCAGAAGATAAAATAATATCGCCTGGCAACATGTCAGAAACCGCCAACTGCTCAACAGAATCCTTGATAGGAATCGTGTTTGCGTGTTGAATATTAAAATTTAAGCGATTAGTTTCTTCATCTGATTTGAATTGAGTTGAACACCCTGAAAGAGAAAAACAAAATAAAAATAGCAGGAAACAATAAAATTTCATTCAATAACACCCGATAGTCATCTTTCTTTTTAGTTTTTAATTAATGAAGATAATATCGCTTAATCTATTTTATGACTACTGTTTATTTCTATAATAGAAGAGTTAGAATATTACTCATATGAGTGGTGCATATTGAAATGAGCAAACGTAATCTAATGAAAAATTAGTTTTAACAACTTAAATTTAACCCTCTAGTAAACACTAGAGGGTTACATACATTCAATTAACTAATAACATATTCTGGGTAAAAAACGGTTACTGAATGATATGTCTTCTTTTCTGTCGCTTTATTCTTTTGTACTGCAACTGTAGTATTATCTTTAGAACCAAGCGAAACACGTATGTTTTTTTTAGAGCGACTTAATTTATAAGGCATACCTAATAAACGACGTGCATTATTATTACTAACCATTATCGACTCCTTAAACTACTAAATTAAAATTCATTAAAAAATGAACATCAAAAAATATAGTCATCGTTGACCACAAAGGCTTTTTGTTTCATAAAATGACAAAACAAAATGTAACTCTTTTAGTATAACACTAAATCACCAATATATAATCCAGTTTTATTTATTAATTTCTATCAGTTATCATTTTGATGGTTACAGCTCTTCATAAAATAATCAAATTATAGTGCGTTAAAAATATTAGCATACGTCGTTCCCTACTCAAGTGGTGAGGCAGGACTTGAGCATTTATCTTTCCAAATTTGGTTAACCTGTTCAGGCAATAATATTTCATGTCCTCCATCAATAAATGGAATTGAAATATCCATGCGACCTTCATCATTAGTATAAGCTTTAACAATAAAACGCTTAAATCCGTCAGGCTTATCATTTTTATATCGATAAACCTCTCCACAAACATAACCTACCTTACCTTTATCCGCAGTGTAACGAGAAAAATGATATTCAATATTTCTAAACTTTGCTGCTTGTGGGTACGCTAGAACGTCATAAACATTCTTTTTCACTTGCTCAACTAAACTTAATTGAGTTGGTTTCATATATAGTGCTCCTAACAAAAATGCAGCACCAAAAATGAGTATCGCAATGATTACTTTGAAAAAATTCATTTTTATTCTCGCCATATATGACCAACTTTATAGAAATAATATTTTTTACGATGATAACCAGATATCAATTAAAATCCATCTTTAAAACGTAAATGTTCTTATATTTATCCTTTTTTAACTTAAAATATGTTAAATATAAAAACCCTTCAAAAAGTAATGTTAAGTTGTATTTAATATTACAACTGTTTTTTACTTTTAATCATCTAGAAAATTTTTCTCATACTATTGTGTTCTTTTAGAAACTATCAGTATAGTAAGGAAAACATTACAATAATAGGAACTAACAAATGAAAACAATAGGCCTTATTGGCGGCATGAGTTGGGAATCAACGTTACTTTACTATCAACAGCTTAACGAAGGTATCAAACAACAACTAGGTGGCCTGCATTCGGCTAAAATTGTTTTATATAGCGTTGATTTTTCTGAAATAGAACAATATCAATCTAGCGGGCGATGGGATTTAGCCGGCCAGTGTTTAGCTGATGCAGGAGAGAGTTTAAAGCTTGCAGGTGCTGATTTCCTTGTTCTTTGCACAAATACCATGCATAAAGTTGCACCACAAATTGAATCTCAAACAGGTCTTCCTTTATTACATATTGCTGATGCGACGGGTGAACGCATTATACAATCAGGTATAAAAAAAATTGGACTCCTAGGTACCGCTTTTACTATGGAACAACCCTTCTATAAGCAAAGATTAATTGAAAAATTTAACGTGGATGTACTAATACCTAACCAGCAAGATAGGAAAATAGTTCATGATATTATCTATAATGAACTATGTTTAGGGATAATAAATGACAAATCTAAAAAAGAATATCAGCGTATAATGGCATCCCTTGTAGAAAACGGGGCTGAAGGTATTATTTTAGGCTGTACCGAGATAACATTACTAGTTAATCAGAATGATACGACCGTAGGAATATTTGATACTACTGCCATTCATGCTCAAAAAACAGTAGAAGTCGCACTATCTGTTTAACCAACATTAAATCCTTTCTTTAGTAACTATTGTTAAATATAGTCATTGTTAAAGAATAGTATCAAAATTAACATATTATCTAGTGCAAAATTTCATTTAATACTATTAAAAAGAATTTTGCACCCATTAAACTTCATCTTTAGATCATAATGTATAATAATATCTTTCTCTGTTGTTAATTATACCTGAGCTAATCTTATAAATATCATTTATACTTATTCACCTTAGTTCATCTATCTTAAATTTACAGATTATTACCCATTGAATATTAATTTTCTTCTAAGATAATAAAAAAATTTATTATCGAATTGACAATGGATCACTATGAATAAAAATAATGTTGGTAATGCCGTGTTGGGCAAATTTATTAAACAAAAACGTATAGAGCATCAAATTACGACAAAAAAAATGGCAGAATTAATATCTATCACTGAAAAGTCATACATAAAATATGAAGATGGGAGCCTTTCCATATTCATTGAACATCTTATGGTAATATCTAACACATTGAATGTAGATGTTAAAACATTATTTGATACCTACGTCAACGCACAACCATGTACATAAGTATATTTCACTATCGTGCAAATTGTGCTTTACATTGAAAGAGTAAGGTATAGGCCTCGACAAGCAAAAATAAGCTAGATAACATACAAACATAACTTCAACACGAGATAAGAAATCACTATGAGCCAATCAAAAGCGGAGAAACCTCCCTTCTAATATCAGTAACATTAACTTATTAGAAGGGAAAATTATGAATTATACTAAATTTAATATAGAGACATGGTTACGTAGAGAACATTACAATATTTACGAAAAAACCATAAATTGTGGGTTTAGTTTAACAACTAAGATAGATATCACAAACCTAAAAAGATATATAGATTCAAATGGTTATGAATTTTATCCATCAGTGATTTATTTATTATCACGGGTAGTTAATACCTATAAAGAATTTAGGTTTGCAAAAAAAAATGATGAACTAATTTTATGGGATGAAGTGCACCCTAGTTTTACTATCTTCCACAAAGATACCGAAACTTTTTCTTCATTATGGTGCAAGTATTCTTCAGAAATAACAACATTTATGGAGAACTACCACCAGCAATTAACGTTGCATAAAGATAATCTCGATTTGCACCCTCAACCACAGCAAGTTGAAAATGTCTTCTATGTGTCATCTTTGCCTTGGGTTTCATTCGACAGTTTTAATCTAAATATTGCAGATATTACTAATGTTTTTACCCCGATTTTCACTTTGGGAAAATACTATAGTGAGAATAATAAAATGTGGCTTCCTCTAGCTGTACAAGTGCATCATGCAGTTTGTGATGGCTTCCATGTAGGTCAGTTTTTAACTACTTTACAAAAGCTATGTGACGAATTACCCCATTAGCCTAGATTACTCTCAGTCATGAAGGAAGCTAGCCTTCCTTCATTTATAGGAAATTAACCTCGTTAAATGAATACTCTCATCATCTTTAATTCAAAAATAATAAGCTTATGTAAATGGCATCCCCAATAGCGTCACTTTGAATAAGATATTCCGTTGGAGTAATCACCATTTTAATGGTGTTGGCGAGTAAAGAAAAAATCAATTCAATAGGATCAGTTGCAGGCATGTTTCCTCCATATTTTTCTATACATTAAGTTCTCATTGGCGCTTATACAATAAGATAAAGGCTATAGCGAAGACACTATCCCCTAACAGATTTTCATCTTTTGATAAATCTCACTGATTAAAATTTAAGCATAGAATAATCATAACTTAAAAAACTGGGCCATTACCTATGGTAAGCTCCATTATATTAAGTAATTATCAACCGAGGCTCTAGTTGGTACTCTTTACCTCAAAGATTTATAATACGTTCTGTAATTAAAGATATTAATTTCGATGTATCAACGTCAGTAATAATCTTGCATTTAGCTTCATTATACTTAGCTTTTGGGTCATGATTAATGGAGGTAGATGTGTAAGCAAAACTATGACCGAATAATTTATTAGACTCATATTCGATAGTAATTGAACCGTCAATACCTGAAAAAATTTCAGGTTTAATGAGGTATGCAATAACGCAGGGATCATGGAGAAATGGGTCAAACTCTGCATATCTTCGACACATTTCTGCAACAGTCTGAGCGATAAGGCCACCTTTTTCCAAAGGACTACACAAACCAGCCCTTATATCAGCCTTACTTGTTACATCCAAACCAAGCATAGTAATATGGCGTGCACTATCAAAAACGATATGAGCAGCATGAGGATCCACATAAAAATTAAACTCAGCAGCTGGCGTTATATTCCCCTGTGTAAATGCAGCTCCGCCCATGACTACAATGTCTTTTACATTATCAACTAATTTTGGTTCTTTGATGATAGCGACTGCGATATTAGTAAGAGATGCTATTGTGCATAATGTTATTTCACCTGGATTTGACATTACCGTATCAATAATAAAATCTACGGCGTGACCAGAATAATTTGGATAATCTGATGCGGGAAGCAATACTCCAGCTAGACCATCAGTACCATGAACATGAGTTTTACTCCCACTTTTGGACATTAGTGGACGCTCACAACCTTTCGCTAGAGGAATATCCTGCCTATTTGCTAACGCAAGTAATTGTCGTGCATTATTGTGAACCTTTTCTAATTCTACATTACCTGCAACTGTGGTTATGCCTATTAATTCTATTTCTGGAGAAGCTAAGGCTAAAAAAATAGCCACAGCATCATCTACACCAGGGTCACAATCAATTATTATTTTGTTCATTCTATTACTCCTTGATTTATATGTTATACAAAAATACCAACAATAGTCGCTGATAAACAACTGACTAAAGTTGAGCCAACAATCAATCTAAAACTATTTGATGCAATCATTTTTCCATGTTCTCGGCTTATACTTGTAACGCAACCGATAATCATTCCGATAGAGCCAAAATTTGCAAATGATATTAAAAATACGGACATAATTGCATCCGTTCGTGGTGTAATGCTTGTTAATTTCATATAGTCAATCATAGCAACAAACTCATTCGATAAAATTTTAGTCGCAATAATTGTTCCAAAAGTAACACTTTCATCCCATGAACTACCCAAAATGAAAGCTAAAGGTGAAAAAATATAACCAAGAATTCCTTGAAAACTAATTCCTAAAATATTTAAAAAAACATCATTCAGCATACTAATTAAGGCGACAAAACCGATAATTATGGGAACAATTGCAAGAATAAGCTTAAAGGCATCCTGCATGTGATCTGTCAACACCTCAAAAAATGAGCCCCTTTCACCTTTATTTGCCCCCAAAGGACAAGTTGTGATATTTGTGGGTTCACTTGGATTAATCATAGAAACAATAATAAAAGTACTAAAAAAATTGAGACTAACACCAATAAAAACATAGCGTGGCTCAACCATTTGTGTATATGCGCCTAGCAATGCAATATCTACTGTTGAGATAGTACATGCAGCAATAGTATACATCTGTGCTTTAGATAGCCTTGGAATGTAATCTTTAATTGATACATAAGCAGGCATCATTCCGACTATCACAGCGCTAATAGCGGCAAAAGACTCTAATTTTCCAACTTTAGATATTTTGTTAATTAGAAAGCCTATAGTATTAATAATTAAATCTAGCGCACCGATATATTTAAATATTCCAATTATAGAGCAAATAAAAATCAAAGGTAAAAGAGCTACAACAACAAAAACCATAGAAGTTTTACTGCTTATATCTCCAAAAACAAAATCAATCCCCTTATTAGCATAATTAATTATATAATGAATACCTGATGCTATACCGTCAAGAGTAGTAAGCCCAATGGTAGTATTTAGCATGGTAAACGCGACAATAATCTCCAATGTTAACAATGTTAGTATCGATGGAAGTTTATGTTTTATGTTTTTTTTACTAAAACTAAGCAAATATGCTATAAGAAAAACAAAAATTAGACTAAAAAAGAATATAAGGTATTTCATAAATATCACCATGTTAATAGATTTTAATTATGATTAGTTGATTTAATGTCTCCTTAACCCACTAATTAAAAGCAAAAAAAATAATTTTTAATTTCAATATATATGACCTTGCTTAAAAGGTACGATTTTAAGCATTTACATTCAATTTATAATTATATTTATAGTTCAAGCGCCAAACACCCGGGGACATAATAATTCAAATAAACTCTATTAGTTTGTATTTTTAAACATATAATTCTTAAAATGTGAATCATGTCGCACTTGTAAGCCATACTTAAAATAAAGCTTTTTCTTTTCACAAATAACTTAGAGCATTAGTTACCTTATAATTTTTTCAATATCTTATTGTTATTAAGCGTTAATTTCTAATGGTCCTGCAATTATACATTCACTCTATCTCTCTCTCTTTACCACTGCACTGGAAAACTTGCTAAGTTTAAATAGAAGAATATGTTCTATCTAAATATTATAAACATAGGTTTTATAATGCCCATATAATTCTTACCGTGATTAACAATTTATTAAGTTACTAAAATTTCTAGTGACTACTAAAAATATAAAATAGCCAGTGGGATAGATATTTATTACTTATTTACCCTGCTTATACTAAATAAGAATAAGAAAGACTCAATACAGCTGTATTATTTTAGCTCAAAAATATATACTTTAGCCCCTAAAAAATGGAAAGTAATAATTGAAAAATTTATTGGTTCTGTATCTAGGCATAAAAACAATAGTATTGTTAACTCACATCTGAATAAGGCAGCTATAATTAGATTTTCTGACCTAAAACTTGCAGATGTCATGATGAAAAAGCTCAAATACTCAAGGGACATTGGGTTTCATGCACGAAAATTTATATTGCAGTAAATACGTTAAAACACTCAATATTATTAATGAAGAAACACACGAATGCTTAGTGATTTTGGTTGATACATCATTGCAGGCTAAAATATCATCAGAGCACTTGAAAGTTTAAATCAGCTTCCACCGGAGGCATATCGTCAACAGTTAGAAAACTCTATGTTTGTGTATCTCTATTAAAGTGGGGTGGACACCAATTTTCACCTATTTTACCGAACTGGTATCACTCTTCCCTCATGTTCTGCTATCATGAGCCTCTTTTTATAACTCTCGCTGATTAGGCTTTAAGCATAAAACAATAATAATTTAAAAACCAAATGTACAATTATCCATCAGCAACATAAACCCCAGTAGCAGAACGTATAGAATGACGACCAATAAAGAACAGTACAACTTAAATAAGTTGCAAAAAAGAATTCGCCGCGATGTTGGCCAAGCAATCGCTGACTTTAATATGATTGAAGACGGTGACCGGATAATGGTTTGCTTATCTGGAGGTAAAGATAGTTACACACTACTTTCCATCCTGCAAAGCTTGCAAAAAAGCGCCCCAATCCAGTTCTCATTAATTGCGGTTAATTTAGATCAAAAGCAACCCGGTTTCCCTGAGCATATCTTACCTGCATACCTTGATAAACTTGGTGTAGAGTACAAAATTGTTGAAGAAAATACCTATGGGATCGTAAAAGAAAAAATTCCTGAAGGGAAAACAACCTGTTCACTGTGCTCGCGTTTACGTCGTGGAATTTTGTATCGTACGGCTACTGAATTAGGAGCAACTAAAATTGCTCTTGGTCACCACCGTGATGATATTTTACAGACTATGTTCTTGAATATGTTTTACGGTGGTAAGTTAAAAGGTATGCCTCCTAAATTGATGAGTGATGACGGAAAACACATTGTCATTCGCCCGCTCGCTTACTGTCGAGAAAAAGATATAGAGCGCTTTGCGCAGGCTAAAGAGTTTCCAATTATTCCATGTAACCTATGTGGTTCTCAGCCAAACCTGCAACGTCAAGTTATTAAAGAGATGCTACGTGATTGGGATAAGCGCTATCCCGGCCGTATCGAAACAATGTTCCGTGCTACTCAAAATATTGTACCGTCTCATTTATGTGATACCGAATTATTTGACTTCAAAAATATTTCTCATGGAGATGAAGTTATCAATGGCGGAGATCTTGCGTTTGACAAAGAGGAGCTACCGCTTCAACCTTTTATAGATGAAGATGATAAGCCCGACTTTACAGTAGAACGCCTTGATATTATTGAAGTTAAATAAACATTTATTAATAACCTCCTCGTATGGAGGTTATTTTTGCTCGGATTAGATGCAAAAAAAAGCCGATGTAAAATACATCGGCATTACAGTGGTCAATTATTCTGTATAAGAACTCAATATGAGAAAAACTACAATTATGGAGCACAACGTTCATCGCTCAACGTTGCATTCACCTGCAGGACTAATACTGCACTAAAACCTCAGTAGTTTTATTGATTTATCTCAAACTAGGTCCGGTTATCGCAAATAAGTCATCAATATTAGAGCCATCGGCTTTTTCTTAACCACCACAAAACGGTTCCAATTAAAACGGCTAATAAAACACAAAATACACTAAAGGCAAAACGAAACTCATTACCAGGGATCCCGCCTAAATTCACACCAAACAGCCCCGTTAAAAAAGTTGTTGGTAGGAATATCATGGCCATTAATGACATTGTATAAATGCGCCGATTCATCATTTCAGTCATCATATTCGTTATCTCGTCAGAAATAATCGCTGTACGTGCAATAAAACCATCGAGATCTTCAATACAACGTCCTAATCGGTCAGAAATCTCTTGAATTCGACGACGATTGGTTTCATCTAACCAAAGCAATTTTTCTGTTGTTAAACGGGAAAACATATCTCGTTGTGGAGCCATATAACGGCGTATCACAATAATTTGTTTACGAAGTAATGCTAATTCCCCTCTCTCAGGAATTTGGCTATTTAATATGAAATCTTCCATATCAATTAAACGCTCATGCAAAGAATCCGTAAAATCACTTATTTCATCTGTAATAGAATCAGCAACCTCAACTAACCAGTCACCTGTACTTTGGGCCCCGACTCCCTGCTTTAAATCATCAATAATAGAATCTAAGGAATTTACTTTTCGATGACGACTAGAAATAATTATCCGATTATTAATAAATACCCTAAACGCAACTAATTGCTCAGGCCGCTGGCCAGCATTGGTATTTAATGTTTGCAATGTTAATAAAATACCATCGCCAACACGAATCAATCGCCAACGTCCTGAATGCCCAGATAAAGCGGACTTAACTTGGTCATTAAAGAGATCTGATTGCTGAATCCAATTAAAACTTTGCGGATCTTTATAATCATAATGAAGCCAAAACGGTGATTGCTGGTTTGCGCTAGCATTCACGTCGATAGGAAGTAACCCACCGTCTCCATTTAACTGAAATGCATGTACAGGATTTGAATTTTGGAATAAAGAACCATAAATCAGTCCCATGCAATATCTCCCTTTTATAATCAATACGGTATTTTTAGTCGAATAGTGACATATTTGTCATTATTTCAAGAATCGTTCTCACGATACATAAAATAACAAAAAAAAGATTGAGATTAATATCTCATAAAAACAGACAATTTCCCATAAATCACAAAATATCGCCATTTTTGCTAAATAACACTACATAATTGACACAAACGAGCAATAAAGTTCATGATGATTTTTTTATTATGAAAAGGTAGTGTTTATTCCTTTTTTGGTCCTCCTTCCCATTCTCCAGAGGAAGGAGCTTTTTTTCTTTCCTTCAGAAAAAGTAGCCCGTACCTCGCACAGGCTGTATCCTATTTTAATGTTTAATAATATAGAAACTGTGGCTATAAGCGACATCTTCGGGGTTGTTTATTGGGTACCCCTTCAACCAAGGCTTAATTAAGCGTGCATTAGTATATTGGTAAATAGGCGCGATTGGAGCTTCTTTTGCAATGATTGCTTCCGCATTATTATAATAACGATTACGTAATTGCGCATTTGTTTCAATACTCGCCGACTCAATAACGCTATCGTATGTAGGATTATTAAATTTTGGTATATTACCAGTATGCTGAGACGTAAGCAGAGATAAGAATGTTGAAGGCTCATTAAAATCACCTATCCATGATGCACGTATAACATCAAAATTTCCTGTATTCCGGCTATCTATGTAAGTTTTCCATTCTTGATTAACTAATTTGACCTCAGCGCCTAATTTTTTCTTCCACATAGATGCAATTGCAATCGCGATTTTCTGATGATTTTCTGAACTGTTGTATAACAACGTTAATTCTAACGGGTGATTTGGACCAAAACCTGCTTGCTGTAATAACACTTTTGCTTGCTGGTCTAATTCTTTTTGTGAGTAGCTATTGTAAAGCCCTTTTTCAGGTTTAAAGCCATCGGTGACATCGGGAGTAAAATAATTTGCAGGTTTTTCCCCTGTACCTAATACTTTATTAGCAATTAATTGGCGGTCAATCGCCATGGATAAGGCTTTTCTAACACGAACGTCATCCGTCGGTGCGCGTTGGGTATTAAATGCATAGTAATAGGTCCCTAATTGGTCTGGTGTAAAGACTTCATTAGGAATATCTTTCAATAATTTTTGATAGCGTTGTTTTGGAAATGATTCGGTAATATCCAAGTCTCCCGCTAAATAACGATTAGTTGCATGAGACTCCTGGTTAATTGGGACAAAAGTGACTTTAGTTATCACCGTATTTTGATGATCCCAATAATTTTTGTTTGGAACTAAAACAATTTTTTCATTAACCACTCTGTCAGATAAAACAAAAGCGCCATTTCCGACTAAATTACCTACTTTTATCCAGTCATTACCAAACTTTTCAACGGTTCCTTGGTGAACAGGAAATAAACTAAAATTAGCTGTTAATGAAGGGAAATAAGGTACTGGTTTATTTAAAGTAATCTTTAATGTATGCGTATCAACCGCTTCAACACCGAGCTGTTCAACAGGCTGCTTTCCATCAATAATACCTTGCGCATTATTAATACCTGCTAATGCTGCAAACCAAGCAAATGGTGACGATGTTACCGGTGAAACGAGACGTTGCCAGCTATAAACAAAATCTTGAGCCGTGACAGGGTCACCATTTGACCAACGAGCATCAGCCCTCAGTGTAAATGTCCAAATCCGGTTATCTGTTGTATTCCAATTTTGGGCTACACCTGGGATAGGCTTTCCATGGTCATCTTGGTTAACAAGCCCTTCAAATAAGTCACGCATGACTTGCGCTTCCGTTAACCCCACTGATTTTACCGGGTCCAAAGAAGCTGGCTCGTCTTTTAAATGACGCGTAACTTCTTGGTTTTCAGCTAAAACAGTGCCGGTGGGTATCACCGCACTAATAGCTTGTGTAGTAAACAAAACTGAAGAAATCAAAACAGCTAAAGATGTGAATGAATGTTTATGCATTTTATTTTCTATCTTGTTAGTATAAATAAAGTTAACTAAAAGCCTAGTTAAATGATTTCAAGTAAAGATGCTATTATTAGCAACATGACTGCATTTACGTGTTAAGTTTCATTTAGGTAAACTAATTTTTGAAACACATTCTAATATATCCATAAAAAACAATAGATTATAGAGAGAAATCTCACTCAGCTTAGATAATATCAAGCAGCGATTTCTGTAGTTTATCTTATGCTTTCATATTTCATAAATCCATATTTCTCTTGTAATTAATTGATTTATCTATCTAAATACATATAAACTAATACTCGTATTATACAATAATAGCTATGTCCATATCCTTATCATTTTTCTGATCAGTAAATAATGACTAAAGAAATCAATACAGACAGATTTCCTTTTGTTACACTTCATAAGACAACTTAAAAAGGTGCATAACAAAAAGCGCAAGCATTAAAAAAGCTTAGTTGTTATATAATGATAATGCACCATACCCTAATAAAAAGTATGTAATATTACCTTACTTTGCCCATGTAAAAATCAAAGTAAGTGATAAGGTCTCTGTATAGAATTTGGTCATTAGTATAATGTAAAACTCAGCACTGTATAACGACTCATTAAAAAACCTTTAATCGCAAAGATTTTTTATTAGAAGTTAGATTAAGTTAACAGTGAATCACTTTATGAACGGGAGAAAAATTCATGTCGCAAACAGTTAAATTAAAAGGTAATGACATCACAGTTAATGGTGTTTTTTTACAAGCGGGTTCAAAAGCTAAGCCCCTTACCCTTGTCACCAAAGATCTCAGCGAAGCAACGCTGGAAACTTATGAAGGTAAAAGAAAAGTTTTAAATATTTTTCCAAGTGTAGACACTGGCGTATGCGCGGCATCAGTTCGCAAATTTAATAAGCTCGCAAACGAGTTGGACAACACGGTTGTGTTATGCATTTCTGCTGACCTGCCTTTCGCACAAGCACGTTTTTGTGGTGCAGAAGGTTTAGATAATGTCGTTATGCTATCTTCTTTCCGTAGTGATTCATTTGCTAATGACTATGGTGTTGCTATCGCTAGTGGTCCATTAAAAGGCTTAAATGCACGTTCCGTTGTTGTCTTAGATGAAAATAATAACGTTATTTATAGCCAATTAGTTTCTGAAACTACTGAAGAACCTGATTACGACAGTGCATTAAACAGCCTAAAATAAGCTTTTTATATCATTTAACTCACTGTAATTAGTAATGAAGCGGGAATTTCCCGCTTCATTACTCAATATCAAAACCACACTAATCTACGTGAGCCCAGTACAATGGCTGGTGGTTCTTCGCATTAACAACATTCGCAAATAACTTATTGTCACTCATTATAGAGATCAAAGTATGAGAAAGCGTACTCAATACTTTTAAGGCTTGATCCTGAGTGACAGGGCAACAAGATGTCAAAATATCAATAATAAGGTCTCGAGGCTTATGGCCATTTTTCACCAATGCCTCCCACGTGAAACGATTTTTCTTCGTTAAATATTTTACTGCAGCTTTATTCATCAGATAAAGTTCGGCAGCTGAGGCAGCAGACTCAAACATATCATTTTTATAATGACTCTGGCTCATGTATTCGCGTAGCTTACGATTTACAATGAAATTAATAGTGAATTGGTCCATGGCAACTCCTTGTAGGCTGAAACCCATCAGATGAGATTACGATACCCTAAAACAGTAGCTGTCTTTGTTATATAGCAGGAAAATTCACCAATTAGCAATAGTATT
Source organism: Providencia sp. PROV048 (assembly GCF_033688165.1). Taxonomy (NCBI): domain Bacteria; kingdom Pseudomonadati; phylum Pseudomonadota; class Gammaproteobacteria; order Enterobacterales; family Morganellaceae; genus Providencia; species Providencia sp. PROV048. Next base: position 2,467,573 of record NZ_CP096360.1, read on the forward strand.
AGTAAGGTTTTGCCATACTAAACACGAGCTAAAAAAGGTACGTCTTTAAAATAACATTGAATTAGTGCCCTATTCTCATAGATTTTACCGACTGTTCGTACTACAACATCTCGGCAATACTTATTCAAACCGTGGGTCGGTATTGCCGTTGCAATGCCAGAACCACTAAAAAACAAACCTATTGCTGTTAACACATAGGTTATTCTTTTGTTCATTTAAATTAGTTTTGCTCTTTTTTCGTATTGAGACCATATTCTCTCAATTTATTGGCAATTGCCGTATGAGAAATATCCAAGCGTTTAGCTAATTTACGGGTGCTCGGGTAATCACGATACAAGCGCGCTAATACTGACGCTTCATAGCGTTTAGTGATTTCATCTAGTGAGCCATTGAGCGAATCTAAAGCCAATGCAGGGGAATTAACTACATCTGGTAATTGGATATCCTCTACTTCCAATATATTGCCATTAAGTTGAGTTAACCCTTGATAAAGGGCATTTCTCAGTTGCCTTACATTACCCGGCCAATAATAACTGCTTAAAAATTCGATTAGCGAAGGCGCCAATTTAGGCTCTGCAATATGAAGCTCTTTGGAAAAACTGGCTACAAATGTCTTGGTTAGCGGTAGAATATCTTCTTTACGTTCACGTAATGGAGGGATGGTTAATGTGAGTACATTTAAACGATAATAAAGGTCCTCTCTGAATTTTTTTTCTGCCACCAATTCAGGTAGATTTTTCTGTGTTGCACAAATTACACGGACATTAACCTTAACTTCTCGTTCCTCGCCAACACGCCTAAATGTTCCATCATTTAAAAAACGTAATAACTTAATTTGCATTTGAGGTGACATTTCAGCAATTTCATCAAGCAATACTGTTCCGCCATTTGCTTGTTCAAAAAAACCTTTTTTACCTTCAACTGCATTTGGATACGCCCCTGCTGCATAACCAAATAATTCACTTTCTACGACATCATCCGGCATCGAAGCACAATTTAAACCTAAAAACGGTTCTTTTCCTCGCGCACTATGCAAATGACAAGCTTTCGCTAAGATATCCTTCCCAGTCCCTGTTTCACCAACGAGTAATAATGGCTCATCCAGCATCGCAACACGTTTAGCCCGTTCAACTACATTTGCCATGACAGGGCTAACAGCAATAATTTGTTCAAAACCACTGCCATCTGCCTCAATAACTTGTTTACGTTGCTTATCTAAAATTTCAGCCGATTTCAACAGCAACACAGCTCCTGTACAATGGAGTTTACCATGTTCATCTGCCAAAATAATAGGAGTCACTTGCATCAAATAGTCTTGGCCTTTAATGACGACTTTCTCTGTATAAGCTTCTGGTGACTCTCGTTCAAACCAACGCACCAGCCCTTGGCTACTGACTAACTGAGAAAAGGTTTTTTCTCGAATTTTTGCCTCATCATAACCAAATAATTGCAATGTCATTGGGTTAACCAACTCAATATTTAGCTTATTATCAATGGACAAAACAGGTTCTGGAAATGAGTTTAATAGCGCCCAAACAGCTTTATGCTCTCTTTCTGAAGGCATAAAATAAATTCGGCGCACATCAATAACACCATTGATACGCCGTATTTCTGCCATCAATGTGCTGAATACCTGAAAATCTACAGGTGTAAAATTTAGGTAAATCCTACGTTGAGGAGATATTTCAATACCTTTTAAATCAATATTTTGTAGGACTAAAAGATCAAGTAATTCACGCGTTAAACCGATACGGTCTTGGCAGGTCACTTCGAGGCGCATGGATAGGAACCTTCATCAAAAAAGCCGAGAGAATAAAGGTATTTTAGCCTTAAACATTAAGGGAATACAGTGTTTGTGTCACAAATTGTTGACAGCTTGTAAGCTTCATAGGTATTAACAAATAAAATCACTGCTTTCCTTAATTTTTTAAGGCTTGAAATAACAATAAGTATATTAATCAACAAATGATGCTGCTGAGTGAGTGAAAACTGTCAACTCACTCTGCCAGCGATATTTCTTTACGCTTTATCTTTTTTACTGGGAATAACATTCTTTAATTGGCCAATTAGCTGATGACGAAAATCGGCTAAACGAGGCTTGTTTTCAATCCAAGGCAGTGGTCGGCATAATTCCATCGCCTTAATACCTAAACGTGCAGTTAACAAACCCGCACCAATACCTTGTGCTGCACGTGTTGATAACCGTGCGGTAATGTCTTGAGATAACCAATCCATCCCCACTTCACGAATTAATTCAGATGCACCTGCAAAGGCAATATTAATGAGCACCATACGAAATAGCCGAATTCGGCTGTAATAACCGAGTTCAATACCATAGATTGCCGCGATCCGATTAATTAGACGGATATTTCGCCAGGCAATAAATGCCATATCCACCAGTGCTAACGGGCTCACCGCAATCATAATGGCCGATTCAGCGGAACAACGACTAATTTCTTTACGAGCTTGTTCATCAAGAATAGGCTGAACCATTCGACTATATAATTCAACAACTTCTCTATCATTATGAGAATCATGGAGAGTGGCTTGCCAATTAACAATCGCAGGATGTTGCATTGATAACGCAGATTGTTTTGCCAATTTTTCACAAAAAACCTTTCCTTGTCCCATTCCATGACTGTGCAATAATTCGCGAGCAAAGTCTCGTTCCTCTGCTCGTTCTCTTAAGCGATACAACCGCCGCCATTCACCAACGACTGACCCTACACCCGCCACAACGATTAAACCACCCGCAGCAGCAACACCTAACGCAGTCCAATCTTGTGTTACCCATGATTGATGGATCCAAACGCCCAGTTGAGCAACGACACTGACCCCAAAAATTCCTGCTGCAGCGCCAACTAACTTTCTCCAAAAACTCCGTTTTGGTTTTAACGCTTCGTTAATCAGGCTTTCAACCTCACCCTCTTGGCTATCTTGTTCTGCTTCCAAAGAAACTGGAGTGAATTTTTCGAGTTCTCGTTCATCAAAAACTTGGGCTTTTTTTAGCGATTCTTTCGTATCATTTTCACTACTTTCAGCGAAATCTAAACGCTGTTTTAAAGGTTCATTCATTTCAGTTTATCTCCCAACAAAAATTCAAGCGCACTGTCCATACGAATATGTGGCAATGGTTGATCCATTGGCGTTGGCCTTGGTCTGAAATCTTCAAATTGAAAACCTTGAGTTTGCCAGAATTGCTCATTTGGTAACCGTTTTGGGACTTCACCAGGATAAAACATTAGCGGTTGTCCATCACTTAACCGATTCCCTTTTAACGCAGGTAATTTTTCACCTTTATAATCCACAAGGCCACTTTCGGTTGCTTGTATTGATGCTAAACCAACACAATCCATGCTGATCCCTTCAAATGCAGCATGCTGCCATGCCTCTTGCACTAATTGTTGCAACAAAGCCACTAAATTTGCATGCTGGTCTGGTGTTACATGGTCTGACTTGCTCGCCGCAAAGAGTAATTTATCAATACAAGGTGAAAATAAACGCCTCAATAATGTGCGTTTACCATAATGAAAACTACGCATTAATTGGGTTAACGCCATTCTCATATCATTAAATGCATCAACACCGCTATTTAACGGTTGCAAACAATCAACTAAAACAATTTGTCGGTCAAAACGTTGAAAATAATCACGATAAAAACCCTTAACAACATGCTCACAATAATATTGATAGCGTTGCTGTAATGCGCCAATATTGGTGTTTTTTCCTGCCTGTGCGAGCTTTTTATCACCATATTTGGCTACATTTGGCCATGGGAAAAATTGGAGTGCGGGTGCTCCTGTTAATTCAGCCGGTAAAACGAAACGACCCGGTTGAATAAAATGTTGCCCTTGGGCCTTGCATTCCACTAAATACTGGGTGTAGGCAGCAGCAATTTCAGCCAGCAAATTTTCGTCAACAGGCGCTAAAGGGTCACATTTTTCACACAATGTCAGCCATGGTTGGGCTAAATGTGCACGCTCTCCCTTTATTAAGGTGTTCATTTGTTCAGACCATGCTAGATAATTTAAATCTAGCATGGGTAAATCCAACAACCATTCGCCGGGATAATCCACAATCTCTAAATATAATGATGAGTTATCGACAAAATGGCGCAAAAAAGAGTCTTCTGAACGGTAATGCAATTTAAGGCGTATTTCACTGACACCCCGTGTTGGTGTTGGCCATTGCGGTGGTTCCCCATAAAGGGATGCAATACCTTCATCATACGCAAAGCGTGGTACTGACAAATCACGGTGAGGTATCCGTTTCACCCCTAACAACCGCTTATCACGCGCGGCAGAAAATAAAGGGAGCCGTGCGCCCGCATTCACATTCAATAATTGGTTCACCAGTGAAGTAATAAATGCGGTTTTTCCACTACGGCTAAGCCCTGTTACTGCGAGCCTAACATGACGATCAACACTTCTATTCATCAAATCAGTTAATTCACTGTGCAGTCGTTTCATGCTCCTCCCAAGACTTATCCTTTCAATTTAAACTCATTTTACGTCATATTGCGTTCTATAATTTAGCATAAAACAAATTGTATTAGGTTAACCGTTTAATTAGTACATTAAGCAACCATTTACTTGTCAATAACTTAATAAGTTTACCTATGAACCCTGCTGGGCCATACGTCATAAGCAACACTGCGGCGAATCGAATACCTTTTCGTAGCAAAAGTTTCTTTGCAAATTTTTTAATTCGATAACGAACGTTGTTTGCCATATTTCACTCACTTTTTTATCAAAAACAAAAGGGATTTGGTTTTGAAACCTAATCCCTTGTCATGTGATGGCGATACGATTTATTATAGATTTCGAAATTTACTGTTTACTGTATAAGTATCTGATGTAACGTATCTTTCAATCTGGCGTAGCTTCATTTCACCTGATTTTAATTGTGTATCGATTTGGTTAATAAGACTACTGACTTCTGGGCCAATATCTTGCTGTGAACGGTAGCCACTTGGTGCCGTTTCTACGACAAAGCACATCACGATATACAAAATCAAAGTAATACCAAAACTGACAAATAGAGCCAATACGGCTAATGCTCTAACCAAAGCAACTGGAAGTTCTAAATACTCAGCAATACCCGAACACACACCACCGAACACACGTCTATCCGTTAAACGGTAAAGTTTGCGGTCGCGAAATTGAGTCATTATTTTTGCCTCCAATTTGGGTGTTCTGCATCCAAAATATCTTCAAGCGTTTTAATGCGTTGCTGCATCTGTGATGCTTGTTCTGCTAATTGCATCAAACGTTGTACTTCATTTTCAGTTAGCTGACTCCCCTGCCCACTATTTTTTTTGCTGTAATGAAGCCACAGCCAAATAGGCAGAATAAAAATGAGAAAAATGATTAATACGAGAGACAGAAAAACGTAGCCCATCACATATCCTTATACATATGGTTAACCTATCTATGGCACTGATACGATATTACTAACGTACCAGTGCATCAAAATAACTGTTACTGATCTTTATTAATTTTAGCTTTAAGTGCCGCTAATTGCGCACTTATTTCGTCGTCTGCTTTTAACTCTGCAAACTGCTGATCCAGTGATTTTTGTTTACCAATACCATAACTTTGGGCTTCACCTTCCATATGGTCTATACGACGTTCAAACTGTTCAAAACGCGCCATTGCTTCATCCAGTTTGCCACTATCCAATTGGCGACGTACATTACGACTAGATTGTGCGGCTTCCATACGAACAACCATTGATTGCTGTTTCGCACGAGTTTCTTGCAATTTGTTTTCTAATTCAGTGATTTCACCTTTCAAGCGAGTCAAGGTTTCATCAACAATAATCAGCTCGTGTTTTAAGGTATCGACCATTGCACTCACTTTTTGCTTTTCAATCAGTGCCGCACGCGCTAAATCTTCTTTATCTTTCACCAGCGCTAATTCTGCTTTTTCTTGCCAATCAGCAACTTGTTTTTCGCCCATCTCAATGCGGCGTTCTAAACCTTTCTTTTCTGCTAAAGTACGTGCTGATGTTGACCGGATTTCAACTAACATATCTTCCATTTCTTGAATCATCAGACGGATCATTTTTTGCGGATCTTCTGCTTTGTCTAACAAAGAAGCGATGTTTGCATTAATGATATCGGCAAAACGTGAAAAAATACCCATTGTTTATATCCCCTTGATGGATTTAATCATTCTGTAGCGCCTCGACCTGATTTGGCTTCCAACCCATACCTGACGCTCCGTAAGTCTAACAACAATTCGCATGTTGCTGTATTTAGCTACTGCTGTTACATATTTTAAATAGCAATTGGCGTGCCAACTTTTAAATTAATTCATATTGATATGATTTTAAAGAGAATAATTATAAGCTTCCCCTGAAAATCATTTTAGTCTATAGTTCAAATACAGGCATTTTAAACCAACTATTGGCGAAAAAAACCATGAAAGAAACCAATGAACCTATTCTTGGCGTTTCAAGTAATTTTCTCGATGTACTCGAACAAGCCTCTGAACTCGCACAGCTCAATAAACCTGTTCTAGTTATCGGTGAACGCGGTACGGGGAAAGAGCTTATCGCAGATAGACTCCATTACCTTTCCCCTCGCTGGCAAGAAGCTTTTATCTCTCTCAATTGCAGCGGACTCAATGAGAATTTGCTGGATTCTGAATTATTTGGACATGAAGCGGGGTCTTTTACGGGAGCCCAAAAACGCCATCAAGGGCGCTTTGAACGAGCTGACAAAGGTTCTCTTTTTCTTGACGAACTCGCGACTGCACCTATGTCAGTTCAAGAGAAACTCCTGCGTGTCATTGAATATGGCGAGCTTGAACGTGTCGGTGGAAGCCAAGCTTTACACGTAGATGTGCGTTTAATCTGTGCCACAAATGCCAATTTACCCGAACTCGCCAAACAAGGTCGTTTTCGAGCCGACCTCTTAGATAGACTGGCTTTTGATGTTATTCGCCTTCCCCCATTACGAGAACGACAACCTGATATATTATTATTAGCAGAGCATTTTGCTATTTTAATGTGTGGTGAATTAAAACGTTCGCACTTTACAGGTTTTACACGACATGCCCAGCAAGCCCTGCAAAACTACCCATGGCCAGGTAATGTACGCGAATTAAAAAATGTCATTGAACGTTCAATATACCGCCATGGAAACCGTGCTGAACCCGTTGATAATATTATTTTCAATCCATTTGGTGAAAAACTTGCTGAGCTACATGAATCACCAAGCCCCCAACCCATACCGCCTTCCCAACAATCAAATACCATTTTACCTTCACTACCTTGTGACTTACGCCAGTGGCAACAACAATCTGAAAAAGCGCTATTAGAACAAGCGCTAGCAGATTGTCATTTTAATCAGCGTAAAGCAGCACAACGGTTATCTCTAAGTTATGACCAACTGCGTGGTTTAATTAAAAAACATCAAATAAATATTGAAATTTAATAGCCTATTAGTTCAAACAATCCAAATTTATTGTTTGAACTAATACAATATACTTAGAGATACAAAATTTAAATTTGAAAATCGTGGGCTTTATTATTACTAAATGTTTTCAATTTCACATTGCACTTTTAAATATTACTTATCACTTAATTACTAACAGCATCAGTAAAAAACCAAATAAAATAAAAACAATAAATAACAATTAGTTAAAAGATAACTTCATCATAAAAAATTAAGCCAAATTACACTAAAAACCATTTTACCCCCCACAAAAAAAGTGATAATTAGTAATTTCCACTAGCTATTATATAAAAAATATAATTTTCTTTAGCACGTTTAGTTAATTATATATAGATAGATAATTCTATTTTAATATGATTAATGCTGTTTTATTATTTGTATTTACACCTTGTCATATTTAACTACTGTGCGAAATATATTTATATGATATCTCTATTAATATAATTCTTATTATATGAGGAGCCTATTATGAAAAATATAAATGTACTAGCGATCACCTTTTTTCTTCTAGGGTTATCTCCGACGGTTAATGCGCAATCATTGATGAAAACATTTTCTTACTGTGATGCCGCTTTCTTCAAGAAAATAAAAGATGACCCTGTTTTAAACGATATTTCTAATGTATTGAAAAATAATAAGTTAGATACCGATGAACAAGTTTCTGTTGATCTCAATTTTTCACCAACCGGTATTGTGACTTTTAACCGTTTTTTTGTTAGTCATAGTAATTTTGATAAATATGATGGCTTCGCCTATTTAGGTTTGCGTGGTCAATACTATTTTTGGGGATTTGAAACTACACAAAGTCTTGAAGAGGTTGTCCGCTATACTTCATCAAGGATTGCGATTATAAAGGTGGGAAATACTTATATCTACTCACCGATGATCCGCCATAATTTGCAAAGTAAATGGGTATTCAACGAACACGCAACGCAAGATTACAACTTGGAACCAAATGCTGCTGAGAAAATGCTGATTATTGAAAAGGACGAGCAAAGAGGTGTTGTTCGTTTCTTATGCACCCTCCAAGGCAACGTAACCGATGAAGACCTACATTATGTGGGTTTAAAATAATAGCTAGAAATTATGCTAAACAAGCTCATTTATTTTGTAGAAAAAAAAGCCAGCACCCAAGCTGGCTATTAAGTAAAACACTGGAAGCAATGTGAGCAATGTCATGCCTTGTCTACATAAGCACTCGGCTTAAGTGACAAAACGAATGATAATCGTTATCAGTGTCATTTGTAAAGCTTTTTAATGAGATTTTTTCTCATTAAGACATACTTCAATGATTAATATAATAATTTAAGTTGATTATTATATTAACATCATCCCTTTTAGCTTAATTTTCATACGTTATGAGGCTAAATTTTGCTTATACCCTGTATCCCCATTTTTACGCTACAATAGGTCAATTCTCGTTAACGATGTCAGTGGTATGCGCCTATTAACTGTTTGGTTTTTATTTATCATTTCTGTGTCTGCACAAGCGCTTAATAACCAAGAGCGCTTTACCGATATTGTGGCTAACGAGGTCCCTGCAGATATACGCCAAAAAGGCTTTATTTACTGTGTAAATGGGGTCGTTACCACGTTTAACCCACAATTAGTTAGTAGTGGGCTAATTGTCGACCCTCTCGGTGCTCAAATTTATGATCGGCTATTAGATGTTGATCCGTTCACTTATCGCTTGGTTCCTGAACTGGCTGCTAGATGGGAAGTTTTAGATAACGGTGCAACTTACCGTTTATACTTGCGCAAAGATGTAAAATTCCAAAATACAACTTGGTTTACACCTACGCGCAATATGAATGCTGATGATGTTGTGTTCAGCTTTTCCCGCATGTTTGAGGTGAATCACCCTTATCACTACATCAATGGGGGGCATTACCCTTATTTCGATAGCTTACAGTTCGCCAACAGCGTGCAAAGCATACGTAAAATTAATAACCATACAGTGGAGTTTCGTTTGAACTCTCCTGATGCGTCTTTTTTATGGCATTTGGCGACACATTATGCTCCTATTCTTTCATCCGAATATGCCGATTTCCTTTCAAGCATAAATCGCCAAGAGCTGATCGATTGGCGACCAATTGGTACGGGGCCATTTCATTTAGATGACTACCAAGCAGGGCAATTCGTTAGACTTCTTAGAAATGACAATTATTGGAAGGGCTTGCCTCGTATGGAAGAAGTGGTTGTTGACATGGGAGCAGGTGGAACTGGCCGTATTTCAAAATTACTCACTGGGGAATGTGACGTTTTAGCTTACCCTGCCGCAAGCCAGTTAAAGGTATTACGCGATGACCCGCGTTTACGAATTTCTATGCGTTCTGGGATGAATATTGCCTACCTCGCATTTAACACCAGCAAGCCGCCATTAGATAAGCTAAAAGTACGCCAAGCAATTGCGTATGCAATTAATAATGAACGTCTAATGCAATCAATTTATTACGGCACGGCAGAAACAGCTGCATCTATTTTACCAAGAGCATCATGGGCTTATGACAATCAAGCAAAGATCACCGATTATAATCCCGAACTTTCTAAGCAAATGCTCAAAGAGATGGGATTAGAAAATCTAAAACTAGATTTATGGGTACCAATCGCCTCCCAATCATATAACCCAAGCCCACTTAAGATGGCAGAGCTTATCCAAGCTGATTTAGCGCAGGTCGGTATTGTGATGAATATCCGTTCTGTCGAAGGCCGTTTCCAAGAAAACCAATTAATGGATAGAAGCCATGATATGACATTAGCGGGTTGGACAACTGACAGTAATGACCCAGACAGTTTTTTCCGTCCGCTACTGAGTTGTGCAGCAATTGGTTCCCAAACCAATTTAAGCCATTGGTGTAACCCTGCCTTTGATGAAATCTTACATAAGGCACTATTGACACAGCAATTAGCCGCACGTATAGATTATTACCACCAAGCACAGCAAATTTTAGGAGAAGATTTACCCGTCTTACCCCTCGCCTATTCTTTACGTTTACAGGCCTACCGCTATGATATAAAAGGCCTAATGATCAGTGCGTTTGGTAATACCTCATTTGCTGGCGTGTATCGTGAAATGGAGCAGCCTGAAAAAGTTTCTCCGAAAAAACAGAGGCAGAAACCATGATTATTTATTCACTGCGTCGTTTTTTACTTTTATTAGTCACGGTGTTCTTCTTATCGCTAGTCAGCTTTAGTTTAAGCTATTTTACGCCTAATGCACCTCTGAGCGGCGCATCACTTATCGATGCCTATATTTTTTATTTTGAAGGCTTACTCCATTTTGATTTTGGTGTTTCAAGTATCAACGGGGAACCCATAACCGAACAATTAAGGGACACATTCCCTGCAACCATGGAGTTATGCATTTTAGCGTTTATTTTTGCTTTAACGACAGGTATACCACTCGGCATCATTGCTGCATTTTGGCGTAACAAGCCTGCAGATATTGCTATCAGTGTCTTTGCTTTATTAGGATTTTCTGTCCCTGTATTTGTACTTGCACTGGTTTTAACTCTCTTTTTCTCATTACATCTAGGATGGCTTCCTGTATCTGGCCGAATTGACCTATTATATAATTTAAAAACGGTGACTGGCTTTGCCTTGGTTGATGCATGGCTTTCTGACTCCCCCTATCGTAAAGATATGATTATCAATGTACTTGAGCACATGGTGTTACCTGTCCTCACTTTAGCACTCGCACCAACAACCGAGGTTATTCGGTTAGTACGTAATAGCACCGAAGAAATCGCCAGTGAAAATTATATCAAAGCAGCCGCTATTCGAGGGCTTTCACGGATTAAAATCATTCGCCGCCATATTTTTCATAATGCTATTCCACCGATTATTCCTAAGCTTGGCTTACAGTTTTCTACGATGTTAACACTGACCATGGTCACTGAACTCGTTTTTAACTGGCCGGGGCTTGGTCGTTGGTTGGTTACAGCAATCCGCCAAGAAGACTACTCTGCGATTTCTGCTGGGGTGATGCTAATTGGTGCGCTCGTGATTACTGTAAATGTGCTGTCTGATATTTTAGGTGCCATGATGGACCCATTAAAACATAAGGATTGGTATGTCCTCAGATAATTTTTATCGTGAACAAAAAATGCCATCCCCAACTCGAGTGGTATGGAATATCTTCTCATCAGATGTAACCTCTATGGTGGGGTTTGTTGGTGTGTTGGTTTTATTAATTTTATGTTTTGTTGGCTCTTATCTGGCACCTTATGCACTAGATCAACAGTTTCTAGGTTACCAATTAACGCCGCCGTCTTGGTCTCATTATGGCGAAGTGGCATTCTTCTTTGGTACAGACGATCTGGGCCGTGATATTCTAAGTCGGCTATTGATTGGTACTAAATCGACATTTGGTGCCGCTATTTTAGTCACACTGATTGCGACACTTATTGGATTAGTTCTCGGCTGCTTAGCTGGGATGACTCGCGGGTTAAAATCTGCAATTTTTAACCATATACTCGATACGTTACTGTCAATTCCTTCCTTATTACTGGCAATTATTGTTGTCGCCTTTATGGGCGCTAGCCTACAAAATGCAATGCTAGCTATTTGCCTTGCATTAATTCCACGAATGGTAAGAACTATCTATGTCGCTGTACATGATGAGTTAGATAAAGAATACATCGTTGCCGCACGCCTTGATGGCGCTTCAAACATTTTTATTTTATGGTATACCGTACTTCCTAACATTACCCCTATTCTCGTCACTGAACTGGCTCGAGCACTTTCTATCGCTATTTTAGATATTGCTGCTTTAGGTTTTCTTGATTTAGGTGCACAACTTCCCTCTTCTGAATGGGGTGCTATGCTAGGTGATACTTTAGAGCTTATCTATGTGGCTCCTTGGACGGTTATCTTGCCAGGTGCTGCCATCATGATAAGCGTGCTTTTTGTTAACCTTTTAGGTGACGGGTTACATCGTGCCATCAACGCGGGGGTTGAATAATGCCACTTCTAGACATCCGCAATTTAACTATCGAATTTATGACTGCAAATGGCCCCGTCAAAGCGGTTGACCGCGTTTCAATGACGCTATCTGAGGGGGAAATAAGAGGTTTAGTTGGCGAGTCAGGTTCTGGAAAAAGCCTTATTGCAAAAGCTATCTGTGGCGTGACTAAAGATAATATTCGAGTAAAAGCTGACCGTTTTCGCTTTCAAGACATTGACTTACTAAAACTCAGCCCACGTAAACGCCGCAAACTAATTGGCCATAATATCTCGATGATATTTCAAGAGCCACAATCTTGTCTCGACCCAGCTGCTGATATTGGTAAACAGCTTATCCAAGCTATCCCAGGGTGGACTTATAAAGGCCGCTGGTGGCAACGTTTTAATTGGCGTAAACGTCGTGCGATAGAGCTATTGCACCGTGTGGGGATAAAAGATCATAAAGATATCATGCGCAGTTATCCTTATGAATTAACCGATGGTGAATGTCAAAAAGTCATGATAGCGATTGCCATCGCTAACCAACCCCGGTTATTAATCGCTGATGAACCTACCAATGCTATGGAGTCAACTACTCAGGCTCAAATTTTCCGGTTATTGGATAAATTAAACCAAAACAATAATATGGGAATTTTACTCATTAGCCATGATATGGAAATGATGTCGAAACTTGTTGATCGCATCAATGTACTCTATTGCGGGCAAACAGTGGAAAGCGCAACTCCTGAGGATATTCTACAACGGCCACGCCACCCCTATACTCAAGCACTAATCCGCTCAATCCCTGATTTTGAAAGCCCTCTTCCCCATAAAGGGCGGTTAAATACGCTACCTGGTGCAATTCCTTCACTTGAACATTTGCCCATTGGTTGTCGCCTTGGACCTCGTTGCCCCTATGCACAACGAACTTGCATCAACGCGCCACAATTACGCAATATTAAAGGCCATCTCGTTGCTTGCCATTACCCGCTAAACACCGAGGAACAACCCTAAATGGAAACCTTACTTGAAGTCCGTAATCTCACAAAAACTTTCCGTTTTCGTGAAGGGTTATTTCATCGACACGAATTACAAGCCGTCAAACCCGTTAGCTTTAACTTACAGGCAGGCCAAACATTAGCTATTATTGGCGCCAATGGCTCAGGAAAATCAACCCTTGCGCGAATGTTATCAGGCGTTGTAGAACCCACCAGCGGCGATATTTTCATTCGTGGACAACGCCTGAATTTTGGCGATTATAGCTACCGTTGCCAGCGTATTCGCATGATTTTCCAAGATCCAAGTACATCCCTAAACCCAAGGCAGCGTATTGGTCAAACCCTTGAGCTCCCTTTAAAATTAAACACTGACTTAACTGGCATAGAACGTGAAAGGCGTATTATTCAAACGCTTCGCCAAGTCGGGTTACTCGCCGACCACGCTGAATATTATCCACACATGTTAGCATCTGGGCAAAAACAACGTATTGCATTGGCAAGAGCACTTATTCTACAACCCGAAATTATTATTGCTGATGAAGCGTTAGCTTCGTTAGACATGTCCATGCGCTCGCAAATCATCAACTTAATGTTAGATTTACAAGCAAAACAAGATATTGCATTTATCTATGTTACCCAGCACTTGGGGATGATGAAACACGTCAGCGATAAAATGCTTGTCATGGATAAAGGCGAAGTTGTTGAGCGTGGTAATACCGCAGAAGTTTTAGCCGCCCCTCTCCACGACGTTACCCGCCGGTTAATTGAAAGTCACTTCGGTGAACCCTTGTCGATTGATGCTTGGCGGCAAGACTTGTAATGCATAGCAAGAATTAAAAGCATCCAGAACGTAAAGAGGAGCAGCGTATCAATCTGCCCTCTCTATTTTTTATCTAGCGACCAACTTATTCTGGATAAGCCCCTGTTATATTTTGATCGTAATCCACTAAACTCCCCGTCATCACACCCGCGTCATCACTTAGCATATATATCGACTAATGCCAGACATTCATCAGCACACTGTAAGTCAATTGAGATAAACAAAGTTTCACAGTCCAAAGCATGTAACTCTTCCACCGCCTTCTCACCCTTTTGCGAGTCGCGACCAGCGAGAATGATACGCCGACAGCCCTCATGAACTAACTGTTTAGCAATGGAAAACCCTACACCTTATGCCCCACCGGTTATCAACGCCACGCTTTCATTATGTCTATATGATAATACAGACATATCATTCTCCTTATCCTATCAACATGATGATTATTTAATCGAAACCACACCCCCACGGTTCGATGAGTGGATCATCGCATCAATGATTTTTTGATTTTCATAGCCAAAGGTAAAATCAGGGAAACAAGGCTGATTACTCACCAATCCTTTAATTAAGTCATAAATTTCAATAACTTTAATGTCAAAATAGCCTAATCCCCCCCCCGCAAAGTCAAAACCAAAGAACCCAGCGAACGAATCAACCTGTGAACCTGCATAAATAGTTTTGAAACCACGATCATGATTAGAGTCACTATAACGGGCAATTTTTAGCTCATTAAATCGTTCACCATCCATAATAATGGTGCCTTCAGTTCCAGATACCTCCCAAGCAATACCAAATACTTTACCCGCAGAGATACGAGATGATTCAATCACTCCCGCCGCTTGATTCGTAAAACGGACTAATGCTTGAAACTGGTCATCATTTTCAACCCGTTTTTTCACTGACTGACTGCTAGCGGTGGCACCATAACCTGAGCCTTGCCCGGCTTCTGGCCGCTCGCTAATAAATGTTTGCTCCTGCCCTATTACACTCGCGACAGGCCCCATCAAATATTGGGCAACACTTACCACGTGAGAGCCTAAATCACCTAATGAACCAGAACCTGCCAACTCTCGTGAACAACGCCAGCTCCAAGGCAAATTGGGATCATTGAAAAAACCTTGGTCAAACCAACCACGAAACCGGGTCAGCTCACCAATCTCACCGCGTTCAATCATTTGTTTTGCTAATTGCGCGGCTGGTGTTTTGATATTGTTGAAGGCCATGATCGTCTTCACATTTGCCTTACGTGCTTCTTCTACTAAAATATGTGCTTCTTCAAGGCTAACAGTGAGTGGTTTTTCACAGTACACATGTTTACCTGCATGAATAGCAGCTAGAGCCATATCAAAGTGCATGTTATTTGGTGTTGTAATGTCAACAATATCAATCTCTGGATGGTGCACCATTTCACGCCAATCTGCGGTCCAATGAGCAAATCCAAAACGTTTTGCGGCTTGTTCTGCTATCGATGCTGTTGCGTCAGCCAAAGTATGTAGTACAGGTTTTAAGGGTAAGTCTGCATATAACAAGCCTGCACGGCGCCATGCATCTGCATGTGCTTGCCCCATAAACCCTGAACCAATTAACCCTACATTGAGTGTTTTCGTCGCCATAATCATTCCTTAATTTCGAGTTAAAATGTGTTGAGTCACGTATTGATAAGCACGCGCTACCGTTTCATAAGGCGGTGCCATTTGTGGGTTTTGTTCTGCTTCAACTACAATCCAGCCTTGGTAACCGGATCCGTGTAAAAATGTCGCTAAAGGCTGGTAGTCAATACAACCATCTCCCGGGATAGTAAACATGCCTCTACGCACACCATCATTGAAACCTTGTTGGTCAGTTTGTACTTTCTGTAAGACTTCCTTACGCACATCTTTCAAGTGGATATGGCAAATCCGAGAAGCAAACTCATTGATAAGATATTGATAATTAAAACCGGCAGCGGCAGCATGACCCGTATCTAACAATAAGCCGACCTCTTCGCCACATTGGCTAATAATGCTGTGGATCTCATCAAAACTTTCGGCGACCATCATTAAATGGTGGTGATAAGCAAGGTATAAGCCATAGCGTTGATACAGTTGCTGGGAAAATGAAGTGAGTTTCTGCGCATAGCTTTTACGCTGTTCAACAGGTAACAGACGTCTATTAGAAAATGGAATATCGAGAGCATTATCTGCCATCCAGCCACACTCACCATAAACCATGACCTGACAACCGCACGCCTGTAACAGCTTTGCGTGTGCCTCCACGGCATTCAATTCATCTTCAACGCTCCTTTCAGTCAAAAAGCCATCGAACCAACCAGAAATTAAACTGAGTTGATATCTCTGCAATAGTTGCGTTAACTGAGCGGGTCCACGCGGAAAAATTCGGCTCATTTCAACTCCCTGATAACCTGCCTGCCTCGCTTGTGACAAACATTGTTCTGCAGATACTCCCATGCCAAACTCAGGTAAAACCTCATTAACCCACGATAATGGGCTTACCCCTATCTGTAGCTGAGCTTGACCTGTCGCGTAAAATTGTTTGTGATTCATCACCCATTCCTCCCCATCAATGATTGCTTAATAAGTTAATTGATGGTGTTTTGTTAATCGAATGGATAATTGAAGGTTTTCCTTCAAATTTTGAAGCTTTCACATCAACAGGAGAGATAGATGAGTAGGAAAACAACTTTACAACAGGTCGCGGAGGCAGCTGGTGTAAGTTTAAGTACTGTTGACCGTGTATTAAACCAACGCGGTGGCGTTAATCCCAAAAAACAAGCAAAAGTATTAGAATGGGCACATCGACTCAATATTGACCGAACGTTGTTTCGTAGCTACATGCCGATTTTACGTGTTGCGGTGCTAATGCAATCGCCTAAAAACCCTTTTTATAAAGGTTTACGCGATGCTTTTACCGATGCCAGCACTCAGCTACCTGAAAGGCGAATACATTTTTTCTTGCATTATTTAGATGTCAACGATACGGCTAAAACCGTTGAACAGGTGATGCAAATTCCCAAGTCTTATGATGCGCTCGTGGTTATTAGTCCACAATATGACGCGCTTGTTCATGTCTTACGTAAAATTGCCAATTTGATCCCTATTTTAACGCTAGCAACAGATATACCAAATTGTGGACGAATAGCCTATATTGGTCCTGATAACCGCCAAATGGGACGCACCGCAGGGGAGTTAATGGGGCGCTTCATGGGTTCACAAGGGGGTGACGTTGTGATTGTGTTAGGCCTAAATGAGTTTATTGGCCAAGGCGAACGAGAGATTGGTTTTCGCAACGTATTACGTGAACGTTTCCCTCAATGCTCCGTAACTCGCTGCTTAGAAAGCGAAGAAAACAGTATTAAGGCGGGTGAAATGGTACGCGATGTGCTACGAAAAGAACCCTCTATTCGAGGGATTTATAATGTCACATCTGGAAATTCACAAATTGCCAGTGCATTACAAATTATGGGATTACATAATGTAGTGACATTGATCACTCATGAGTTATCAGATAGACGCATACAAATGTTACGTGAAGGCGTCATCGATGCTATTTTAGATCAAAACCCTCAACTGGAAGTTCGCCGCGTAATGGATATCCTAAGTGATCATTTTAAACGCGACAAAATACAAATACCTATCGATGGCTTTACCCGTTTTGATATTTACATTCGCGAAAACTGCCCCCAATATTAACGTGCTATCGTCACATTGGCTTTAATATGTTTAAGGTGAACGACTATCGTAAATGTGACAATCACCAACAGTGACCATGCTCCCCACTTACCTGCATGTACCATTGACCAAGCACCAATTTGGTTTGGATACTGCCAAACACCAAAAAATGTCCCAAAATTCTCAGCTAGCCAAATAAAAAAACCAATTAGCATAAATGCAAGTAATAATGGCATTTTTCGCTCTTTATCTAGCGGAGTGTAAAAAACCATACTGCGCGCATACAACCCCATAATAAACGTCGCTAAATACCAACGATAGTCATCAATATAATGGTGGCTAAAAAAATTAATATAAATAGCCAGTGCGACCAGTGTCGCCATCCAATAAGGTGGATAGTGTTCAATTCTGACTTTAAAAAATCGCCAAGATTGAATGATATAGCTCCCTACGGCGGCATACATAAAACCAGTAAATAGAGGAACTCCCCAAAGCTTCGTATAGGCCTCATCGGGATATTGCCAAGAACCTATCGTTGCTGAAGTTTTAAATAGCTCCATCATAAAACCGACTAAATGGAAAACACAAATAGCCTTTAATTCATCCCAAGTTTCTAACTTTGACCACACTAACAAAGCTTGAAAAGCAACGGCAAAAATTAGTAACAGGTCATAGCGAGGAATACCTATTAATCCTTTAGCTGGGACTAAGAATAGTGCCAAAAAGAAAAAACCAGCGAATAAACAAGAACGAGCATTAATTAAACCGAAAAACCAAAACTCTAATAGAAAGCGTTTAATTCCATGGCTATTATTCGGCTGGTGAGCCATTAAAATTTGGTCTAACTTTCCTAAAAAATTCAATTTCTGACACAAGCTGGTCATCTATTCACTCACCTATTCTTTTATTATTCGGTTTGTTTTCTTTCCGAAGATTAGGCGAGGAGTTTAGCAAAATCGAATTACTCTACATAAGGTAACTATCTTAAATTTATGCATTTTTATTATTTATAGCTTTAATCACTAGATTTACACTACCTATTAATATTGACGACACTTTCCATCCAATTATGGGTTTTATTGTTTAACTCGCACCTGATGGCAATTCGTTAATAGAAAGTAATGATATACTTAAGCAATATGTGTTTATTTGCTATATGAATGCCAACTCAACAATTTAGGAGTTTTATGATGAAATTATATTACGCTCCCGGTGCTTGCTCACTTTCTCCTCACATCATTCTGCGTGAAACAGGTTTAGATTTCAGTATTGAACGAGTAAATATAAAAGAGAAAAAAACCGAGAAAGGTGAAGACTTTTTAGCAATAAACCCAAAAGGACAAGTACCCACTTTAGTGTTAGATAATGGCGAACAACTCACAGAAGGTGCTGTAATTGCCCAATATATTGCGGACCAAAAACCGGATCGTAACCTAATCGCACTTCCTGGTTCTATGAAACGTTATCACCAATTAGAAGCTTTAAACTTTATTTCGACAGAACTACATAAAAATTTCTCACCTTTATTCACTCCAGGAACACCAGAAGAGTATAAAGATACTGTCCGTAATGTATTGTTTAATAAGTTTGCGTATGTTGATAACGTGCTCGCTAAACAGGCTTTCTTTGCTGGAGATACTTTTAGTGTCGCAGATGCCTATTTATTCACTGTGAGTAATTGGGCAAAACACGTTGGGCTCGATTTGACTAGCCTGACCCACCTGCAAGATTACAGTGCTAAAATAGCTAAACGCCCTAATGTTCAAGATGCATTAAAAGCGGAAGGACTAATCTAATCTGTAAAATAGCACGCTTTCAGTAGTGCGCTGTAAGGTTGTTGATAAAGCGGGAAAAAACATAGTTTTTCCCGCTTTATGTTATCAACTAAAATTTTATCAGCTGAAAAGCAGCTTAATCTAATTGTGTTGCACAGAAGTTATGTTCTGGGTTAACCATTTTGTCTTGAGTAGCGACGAGTTGTAATTCGTACTCCCCCATCTCTTTGGTTTTTATCATCACTTCATATACTGCAGCAGCAACGTGCTCTAACCCCTTATCTAAAGGCTCACCTTTCAATAAGTTAACCAACATTAAACCACTGGTCAAGTCACCAACACCTACAGGTTGTTTTTCACCAAAGTCAACAAGAGGACGGCTAACATGCCAACTGTGTTCTGCTGTTACAAGGATCATTTCAAAACGATCTGCGCGATACCCTGCTCGGCTTAAATGTTTAACAAGAACGATTTTAGGGCCTTTGTGACACAATTCACGTGCAGCTTGGGTAGCTTCTTCAACATTTTTAATTGTTCTACCCGTTAATGTTTCTAATTCTAGTAAATTTGGTGCGATAACATCACTCGCGGCCAATGCACGCTCACAAAGGAATTCAGCAACTCCCGGAGCAACAATACAGCCTTTCTCCGGATGCCCCATTACTGGATCACAAAAATAGAGGGCTTGCGGATTAGCTACTTTGACCCTTTCCACGATATCAAGAATATCATTTCCTTGCTCAGCTGAACCGATATAACCGCTTAATACAGCATCACAAATTTCTAATTTATGGATTTTAGCTAAACCATCAATGATGTCGGTTAAGTGTTGTGCGGGAAAAACACTTCCGGTCCATTGTGAATACTGTGTATGATTCGAAAACTGTACGGTATTGAGTGGCCACACATCTACGCCCATTCGGCACATAGGAAATGCGGCAGCACTGTTTCCTGCATGGCCGAAAACAACATGGGATTGAATTGATAATACGCTTTTCATTGAAAACCCAAAGAATTGTTATGTCGAATGAAGAGAAATCAGTGATTATCCGTTGCTAATATGGATATACTCCAAATAATTCTAATTACATGTAAGCGGCTTGAGAAAATAGCTCGAATTATATACATCGATATATAATTCGAAGAGCATAACACAATTAACACTCATGCAACTTGAAGTATGACGAGTATAGCCCGGAAAATTCCGGGCTGATATTACAAAGGTTAGTCAGAGCTATTTCCAATTAATTAAACAGTCGTTTTTCTTACCACGACGGATCAAGGTATAACGACCAAACAGGCGATCTGCGTCAGAGAACACATACATTGGCTCTGTTTGTTTTTGGCCATTAATTGATACCGCGTTAGAACTAATTGCCGTTCTTGCTTGCCCACGAGAAGGCACTAACTCTGAATCAACTAAAGCTTGCTGTAAATCCGCACCTGCTTCCAAAGTGATACAAGGCATGCCATCTTGAGCCAATTGCTCAAAATCAGCTTCAGTTAAATCAGATACTGCACCAGAGAATAAGCTTTCTGTAATACGTTTCGCTGCTGCTAACCCTTCTTCGCCATGTACCAGTTTAGTGACTAACTCCGCTAATACATATTGAGCTCGAGGTGCCTTTCCACTGTTTTTATCTTCTTCTTCTAGCGCATTGATTTCATCTAGTTCCATGAATGTGAAGAATTTTAAGAAGCGATAAACATCCGCATCTGCAGTGTTGATCCAGAACTGATAGAATTTATACTGGCTGGTTTTCTTGGAGTCTAACCAAACTGCACCACCTTCAGTTTTACCAAATTTAGTGCCATCTGCTTTAGTAATCAGAGGAACCGTCATACCAAATACTTGGTTTTGGTGTAAGCGACGTGTTAAATCGATACCGGAAGTAATGTTACCCCATTGGTCAGAGCCACCAATTTGCAGCTCTACACCCATCTCTTTGTTCATATTTGCGAAGTCATAACCTTGTAAAAGGTTATAAGCAAACTCAGTAAAAGAGATACCAACGTCATCACGATTTAAACGTTGCTTAACAGACTCACGGTTAATCATTTGGTTAACCGAAAAATGTTTACCAATATCGCGCAAGAAAGTCAGCACATCCATTTTGCCAAACCAATCATAATTATTAGCAAGGCGTGCACTGTTATCACCACAATCAAAGCTTAAAAACGGTGAAACTTGGTTACGGATTTTTTCTACCCACTCTTGAACGGTTTCTGTGGTGTTTAATTTACGCTCAGTAGCTTTAAAGCTCGGGTCGCCAATAAGGCCCGTTGCACCACCGACCAACGCCACAGGCTTGTGCCCGGCTAGTTGGAATCGTTTTAAACACAGCAAAGGAACCAGATGTCCCAAATGCAAGCTATCAGCGGTAGGATCGAAGCCACAATAGAGAGAGATAGGGCCCTGCGCCAGTCTCTCTGCTAACGCATCCTCATCCGTTACCTGGGCAACGAGGCCCCGCTCTTGCAATTGTTTAATCAGGTTATTGCTAGACATCAATGACTCCATCAGTTGTATTTTGTCTATCTATTTTGGTTTGAATGACCAGTAAGTTTGAGAGGCTTATCAAAAACTCACCAGTGTAATTTGTCAATTTACTTAAATGAGGCTATAGCATAAAGCGCATATCAATTAAGCGCCAGCTAAAAAACATGATCCTAAGGGGCTAATCTATCAATTTTCCAGCCATCACCTTCTCGCTGGTATAAAAAACGGTCGTGCAAACGGTGTGCACCGCCTTGCCAAAATTCAACACTATTAAATACCACTCGATATCCCCCCCAAAAACTAGGCAATGGGACGTCACCGTTCTTAAATTTTTGTTTTAGTTCTAAAAATTTCCCTTCTAAAATACCACGCGCTGAAATTTTAGAAGACTGTGCTGATGCCCATGCTGCAATTTGGCTATCTTTCGGCCTACTATGAAAATATTTTACAACTTCAATAGGGTTTAAACGCTCAGCAACCCCAGTGAAATTGACTTGGCGCTCTAATGGGTACCATGGGAAATGCAGGCTAATTTTATTATTTTTTTCTAAATGCTGTGCTTTTCGGCTACCTAAATTGGTATAAAATACAAGGCCTTTATCATCAAAATGTTTTAAAAGTACAATACGCTGGTAGGGTTGCCCGGTTTCATCCACAGTAGCAACACACATTGCTGTTGGGTCACTCAAGCGAGCTTCACACGCCTGCTTCATCCAGAGTTCGAAAAGCGTCAGTGGGTTTGGCGTTAAGTCATTACGTCTTAACCCACCTTTTGTGTATTCACGACGTACCGATGCAAGATCTATTTCACCTAGCTCGTTCATTTTTATGTCCTTTACCACAGTTATTTTTTATCGGTATTTTTAGGGTATATTGCCCCAAGCACAGTCTCTTTACTTGCCCCAGTAACAGAGGCTAAATTTCCAGGAAGACCAGATACCGTTCTAGCAGCTAGCCATGCAAAAGCCAAGGCTTCCATGTCATCACCACTTAAACCAAATTTATCACTTGGTGCCACTTCAATTCCCGGAAGCAAGGCTGCCATCCGTTGCATTAGAAAAGTATTCTTTGCCCCTCCACCACATACTATTAAGCGCTCACAACCGCCACACAGTAATACTTGTTCTGCGATAGAAGCTGCGGTTAATTCGCACAGAGTGGCTTGAACATCGTCAGCTGAAATTGATGGAAAATGAACTAAATGCTGCTCTAACCATTGTGTGTTGAAATACTCACGCCCCGTACTTTTCGGTGATGAACGTCTAAAGTATGGGTCACTTAGCATCGCTTTTAGTAATGCATGATCAACTTGACCTCGACTTGCCCATTCACCGTCTTTATCATATGCCTGTTGCTTTATACGCCAGCTCCACGTATCCATTAACATATTTCCCGGCCCTGTGTCATAACCCTTAACATAGGCACCAGGTAATAAAGCTGTGACATTAGCTATTCCACCAATATTTAGTACAATTCGTTTTTCTGTAGGGTGACCTAAAACAGCTAAGTGAAATGCAGGAACTAAAGGTGCTCCCTGTCCCCCATAAGCCATATCTCTTCGGCGAAAATCACCTACCGTCGCGATCCCTGTTAAAGCGGCAATACGGTTGTTGTCACCTAACTGCATAGTAAAAGGCTGTTCGCCATCGGGCTCATGCCAAACAGTTTGCCCATGGCAACCGATAGCAATGATATCTTCAGATGTTAAACCAGTTTGAATAAGAAGTTGGTTTACCGCATCTGCATATAAAGAGCCTAACTCTCGATCAATTTTACCAACCTCTGATAGCGTTGTTGTTTGCCCTTGGCATATATCTAAAATTCTTTTTTTTAATTCAATGGGAAATGCAACACTCAAACTGGATTGCTCTGCGACAAATTTGTCACTAATTGCGGCAAGAACGACATCAACACCATCTAGGCTAGTTCCTGACATAACCCCTATGTAACGACCTGATTTCATCATTATTCTTGTTCCTTCAGAGTGCACATTAACTTTACAACGCTCAGCTACAAAAGATTGTGCTTTGATGACAAATTTTGTCAACAATTCGATGCGATTTCTCGGAGCGCTTCGCAGGAATAATAAATAAATGCTCTAAAACTAAAAATTGCTAGACAACCCAACTAAAAAGACGTTTTGTAATATCTGAAACTTTCATTTTCAATATAATGATACATAATACATTTATCAGCTTAGCAATACTGTTTAGTATTTCAGCTAAAGTTTTAACGACTATTCTTTTAGCAACTGGTGCGAAATGATGCTCATAAGCTGACTACCCTATATGAATATTTAACAAAGAGTGCCTTATTGAATGAAATCATCTCGAATTTGAGATATTTTACCTAGTGTTTACACTCTATTTAAATCAAAATCGGTAATCTAACCATCGCTTTTTAATATCATTATTTTGATACTTGTTGTGTTTATGGTGAAAACAAATATACGATGCTATGTTAGTGCCACAGACAGCAAATCTCATAGGAGTTCTTATGCTTAAGAAAGTTTTTGTAGGTGTTGTAGCAGTTGCAGCTTTATCAGGCTGTGTCAATACCAGTACGCTTTCTGGTGATACTATTTCAGCCAAGGATGCGAAACAGGTACAGACTGTGACTTATGGTACTGTTCTGAATGCTCGCCCTGTGACTATTCAAGCTGGTGAAGACGGTAACGTGATTGGTGCAATTGGTGGTGCTGTTCTTGGTGGGTTATTAGGTAACACCATCGGTGGTGGTACAGGTAACACATTAGCAACTGCCGCAGGTGCTATTGCAGGTGGTTTAGCTGGTCAGGAAGCTCAAGGCGCATTAAATAGAAGCCAAGGTGTTCAATTAGAAATCCGCCTCGATAGCGGTAAAAACATTGTTGTTGTTCAAAAACAAGACCCAAGCACCTTCCGTAATGGCCAACGTGTTATGATTGCGAATAGCGGAAATACTGTTACTGTGTCTCCTCGGTAATCATACAGTACTAAATTAGGCATGCTCACCGGCCATGGCCGGTGAGCATTACTTACAAATAGTATTGCTGAATGATATCGTTACTTTATGGTAGATAATCATGTTTTTTATTTATTGTGCATGGCTTTTGAATGACACAATTTCTTGTTTACATATAAATGCCTTGCATTCAAATCAATAAATTTATTTTAGCCTATCTCCTTTAATAAAGTATTTATTAGTATCTACCGATAAATTAGCTAGCTAACAATTAAAAATGAAGGTATCACAGCGAAAAAATAATTAATAGTCTTAACTATATTTCATAATAATAATGATTTAATGAAAATTATAACCACGTGTAATTACTATTTCATTAAAAAATCATATACTAAATTATTTTAAATACAAATTTAATAATTAATATGTCATTCATTAGCTAGGCATATTTTTTACATCAAGAGTCATTTTGTAGCCTCAAGATATTTTTTTCAAGTTTCATAAGTAACTGTGATAGTTGGTAAAGCTCATCTTTACTAATGTTGTTCAGTATTTCTATACGCGTATTATTTATGACTTGGTCTACCGTTTTAATAAAGGGTTCAGACTCTTCCGTTAATTTTATTCTTTTAGCTCTCCTATCATTTGTACAAGTATGTCTAGAAATCAATTTTTTTTCCTCTAATTGATCTAGAGTCCTTACTAATGAAGGCTGTTCAATACCAATCGCTTTCGCTAACTGTATTTGAGATTGCTCAGGTGGTAGTTGACTTATATTATGCAATGTAACCCAATGTGTCTGTGTAAGCTTAAGAGGCTTCAAACGATAGTCGATTAATGCTCTCCACATGCGAACAACACGTGATAACTCTGTCCCAATTTGTGATTCCAATTTACCCTCCTTTATATAATTATAATGTCTAAAAAATATACCGTCCTCATATTATTTTTTGAATTATATATTAATTTCCTTTTATATTTACAGCTTTTTATTTATACATTAGCTATTAAATACCTATTCCTAGTTATAGTAGCTGTTTTATTATGCGATATATCTCTAATTAATACATCACTGATTCATCCATTATCTCAATCTAGGATTAATCAGATAACCTATCAATTATCTTATTAATAAGAATAGCCGCACTCTCCTTTTTGATCTATCTATTTTAGCTCTTATAGTAGCCATGAATAACAATAAAAAAAGTAACGCCAAATAACTCTTTAAAAAACAAATAAATATAGTTAATCTTAAAATCATGTTAATTACAGTCATTTTGATTCAACCTATACCTATTTTGAATAAATAAAATTTTATTGAAATATAAACCAAGAAATAAATATTTTGCTAACAATTCAACCTGAATTAGTTTACATTAGAAATAAAACATTTGATTTATTTTTATGATTATATTTAAAACTGTGAACTAAAAGAGTTGTTGTTGTGTATCTATGATTTTTTCTTGTTCTGTTTTTTTATTTAATATTCTTAAATAACGTTGACGACATAAACGAAGTACATTTCGTTTTTCAGTATCAGAGAATTTTAGCCAATTAAAACGCTCATCACGAGTGCGATAGCAACCTCGACAATAGCCTTGTTCATTACTTTGGCAAATACCACGGCAAGGGCTGGGGATCTCAAAAAATTCAAGTTGTTCCGCCATAAGTTTCCCCTTCAAAAGAAAAAATCACTGATAAATGTATGATATACTCCTGAAAATGAGTATTACCATTATTTGTTCAAAAAACAAACTGTAATCATTGTATTTATTAATTTAAGCACGTTATATTAATAAGTAAATCGATTCAGGCTGATTCTAAGAGGTTTAAAAATGCGCTTACTCCATACTATGTTACGTGTTACTGATATGCAGCGTTCTATTGATTTTTACACGAAAGTGTTAGGCATGCGTTTATTAAGAACTAGTGAAAATACAGAGTATAAATATTCTCTCGCATTTGTTGGCTACAGCGATGAAAGTGAAGGCGCTGTAATCGAGTTGACCTATAACTGGGGGGTTGACCAATACGATATGGGTAACGCATATGGTCATATCGCCTTGGGCGTCGATGATGTTGCAAAAACATGCGATGATATACGTAGTGCAGGAGGTAACGTAACACGTGAAGCCGGCCCTGTTAAAGGTGGAACAACAGTGATTGCTTTTGTTGAAGACCCTGATGGCTATAAGATTGAGTTGATCGAAAACAAAAGCGCAAGTAAAGGGTTAGGCCATTAATTAACTATATAATTTAAAAGTACTATATAGTTTAAAGTTTAGGTGCCAAATCTAGCGCCTAAACTTTTATCACTGTTTACCTGCAAATTTTTACTGGTTTTGGCATAATGTTACCTAACCAGAAAACTAAAATTGAAAGTCCTAATGTCTGAAAAAAACAATCCAAATGCCCTAGTGAACCGTTTCAGGGGATACTATCCTGTCGTTATTGATGTTGAAACAGGCGGGTTCAATGCTAAAACTGACGGCCTGTTAGAGATTGCTGCCATCACCTTAAAAATGGATAAAGACGGCTGGCTCTCCATGGATGAAACATTACATTTTCATGTAGAACCTTTTGAAGGTGCTAATCTTGAGCCATCTGCTCTTGCCTTCACAGGGATTGATCCAACAAACCCTCTACGCGGTGCTGTTAGTGAATATGAGGCTCTTCATGCGATATTCAAAGTCATTCGCAAAGGAATGAAAAATACAGATTGCAATCGTGCAATTATTGTCGCTCATAATGCAAATTTTGATCACAGTTTTGTGATGAATGCAGCCGAACGAGCAGGTTTAAAACGTAATCCTTTCCATCCATTTGCAACCTTCGATACTGCGGCACTGAGCGGCTTAGTATTCGGTCAAACAATTCTAGCAAAAGCTTGTGTTTCCGCAGGTATTCCATTTGATGGTAAACAAGCTCATGGCGCACTGTATGACACCAATCGAACGGCTCTGCTATTTTGTGAGATCGTTAATAAATGGAAAAAGCTGGGTGGTTGGCCAATTATTGAAGAACCCCAATAATTTTTTAATTAATCGCTATTACATAAAAAAACCGTGTTTGATAAAAAGTAATAAGTGCTTTCATCAAATACGGTTTTTACGTTTTTATTTATTTATGGCTTAATTTAGTCTGTGCTAGCTTCATCTGCTGGACGATACTTATCAGCAGTTTCTTTAATTAGAGATTGGAGCTCACCACGCTGGAACATTTCCATGATGATATCACAGCCACCGACCAGCTCACCGTCAACCCATAGTTGAGGAAACGTTGGCCAATTTGCGTATTTTGGCAATTCAGCACGGATATCTGGGTTTTGTAAGATATCGACATATGCAAAACGCTCACCACAAGAAGACAGAGCTTGTACTGCTTGAGCAGAAAAACCACAGCTCGGAAGTTTAGGAGAGCCTTTCATATATAATAAAATTGGGTTTTCTTTAATTTGGCGCTCAATTCTTTCAATAGTTGTCATTTTTAACTTCCTTAAAACAAAGATGCAGGTTTTGCAGTCAGCCGGTAACTGAGAGTCTACCGCAACTTAACAGAATACATTGACTGATATAATAGGAAACTGAATTGTTTCATACAATATGCCAGTTTTATAGGGGCATTACTATAGCATTCCAAAAAACAAAAAGGCACCTTTTCTATCTTCTCTCTACTTAAGTCAAACAAGTAGCTATTTCTAGATAAAAACCGAAACTTAATATCTTTAGATTTTTCGATTACAATATCTATATGATTTTTATGTGTAATATCTCTATTTATTTGTTAACATCTTAGTAACACTATTACCTTTATCTTTGTATGGTTTATCGTGTTATCATTAATGTATTAAGTATCATATCGCCAATAGGCGAAACTGTAATGATAAGCTGTCACATATTATTTCGCTCATTTTAAGAGCAAACACCCTAAGTATATTGATATAAAAGCAATCAAGGAGTACGCAATGTCATTTGAACTACCCGCTTTACCGTATGCAAAAGATGCTTTAGAACCTTATATCTCTGCTGAAACCTTAGAATATCACTATGGTAAGCACCACAACACTTACGTTGTTAACTTGAACAACCTCATCAAAGGCACTAACTTTGAAGGAAAATCTTTAGAAGAAATCATTAAAACTTCTGAAGCAGGCGTTTTTAACAACGCGGCACAAGTTTGGAATCACACTTTCTATTGGAATTGCTTAGCACCAAACGCTGGTGGCGAGCCAACAGGTAAAGTCGCTGAAGCTATCAATAAGGCATTCGGTTCTTTTGCTGAATTTAAAGCTCAATTTACTGATGCAGCAACCAAAAACTTCGGTGCGGGCTGGACTTGGTTAGTGAAAAAAGCAGATGGTAACCTTGCTATTGTAAATACATCCAATGCTGCAACACCTATTTCTGGTGATGATAAGCCTGTGTTAACTGTCGATATTTGGGAACATGCTTATTATATCGATTACCGTAACGCTCGCCCTAAATATTTAGAAAATTTCTGGGCGCTAGTTAACTGGAAATTTGTGGAAGAAAATTTAGCATAACAATTTCTGCTTATTGCTAGGTATAGATACAATAAGGGCGAGATATTCTCGCCCTTATTAAATTCACCCTATTCGAGGCTGAAATAAAATCAGAAAATATGTGCAGCAAGAAATATAATCAATGCTAATGAGCCCAACGCAGCAAGCAAACCATATTTAACATCTGTATCCATGAGTTCCTCTCATCCAAACGTAGTTAAACAACCAAATAACCGTACAAAAATCAATGTTATTCAGTATACATATCTAAAAAAGTAAAACTAGTGTCTATATCACATGTTATAACATCAATTATTTCTTTCGTTTTTGCGCTAGATCAGACAAAATCGACAACAAATCGCTAAATTATTGCCAGCAAAGGATCAATGCATCAATATGCAGGTAATTTTTTAACAAGAATTCTTATAGAGACCGGTTATTGGTCAGGAGTTTTTTTCCCCCATGGCAACGATTAAAGATGTGGCGAAACGCGCTGGCGTATCTACCACAACCGTATCCCATGTTATTAATAAAACGCGCTTTGTAGCTGATGACACTAAAGCTGCGGTTTGGGCTGCAATTAAAGAGCTCAATTATTCGCCAAGTGCGGTTGCCCGTAGTCTCAAAGTTAACAACACAAAGTCGATTGGTTTGTTGGCAACCTCATGTGAAGCTCCTTACTTCGCAGAGGTAATTGAATCAGTTGAAAATAGCTGTTATGAAAAAGGTTATACGCTAATCCTTTGTAATTCTCATAATAATTTGGGAAAACAAAAAGCGTATTTGCAGATGCTGGCACAAAAGCGTGTTGATGGTTTACTTGTAATGTGCTCCGAATATCCTGCCCCCTTAATCAGTATGCTGGAAGATTACCGCAATATCCCAATGGTAGTGATGGACTGGGGAACTTCCCGTGGCGATTTTACCGATAGTATTATTGATAACTCATTCCACGGTGGCTATCTTGCAGGACGTTATTTGATTGATAGAGGGCATCGTGACATCGGAGCCATCCCTGGCTCTCTTGAAAGAAATACGGGTATTGGTCGATTAACTGGCTTTAAAAAGGCGATGGAAGAGGCCAAAATCACCATAAAAGATGAATGGATTGTTCAAGGGGACTTCGAGCCAGAATCTGGCTATAAGGCAATGATGCAAATTTTAAGCCATAAGCAACGCCCTACTGCCGTTTTCTGTGGCGGTGATATTATGGCAATGGGGGCAATTTGCGCCGCTGATGAGATGGGATTGCGTGTCCCACAAGACATTTCAATCATTGGCTATGATAACGTGCGAAATGCGCGCTATTTTACCCCGGCATTGACCACAATTCACCAACCAAAAGAGCGTTTAGGCCAAATGGCTTTCACAATGCTGCTCGATCGTATTGTAAATAAGCGCGAAGATGCTCAAACAATTGAAGTCCACCCTCGCCTTGTAGAACGCCGTTCCGTTGCTGACGGCCCATTTATCGATTATCGTCGATAATACGCATAATTAGTTTGAAAGCCACTCGGCATTGAGCGTTTCGTTATCGCCAAGGTAATCCAATAACCAATTCAACGCTGGTGATGTATTATTTTCCACCCAAGTTAGACAACAAGGACTGGGTGGAAATGGCTGTGCTAATGCTAGTTCAACTAATAAGCCTTTTTCGCAAAACGAAGCCGCACGATGCTCTGGCACCATTCCGACACACAACCCGTTAACCAAACAAGCTAGACCATTTTCCCAAGAAGGTACGACAAGACGACGTTGATTATCAAGAGCCCAAGTATCACGTTTGGGTAGGTTACGTGAAGTATCTTCAAGGCACAAACTAGGGTACTCTCTCATTTGATCATCGGTCAGTTTTTCACCTATTCTGGCTAATGGGTGCTCTGGGCTTGCAACACACATCCACGACATAAAACCCATATCACGGAAACTATACCTTTCACCAATTGGAGATGCTCGAGTCGCACCAATCGCAACATCTACACGCCCATCAGCAAGTGCATCCCAAACACCATTAAATACCTCAGGATGAATGAAAAGTTCAATATCTGGAAAGTGACGATAAAAATCCAGTATCAATTGCTCTGCTCTCTGTGGTTTTACAATGCAATCAACAGCAATACTAAATTGCCCCCGCCAACCATTAGCAACCTGCTGGCATTGATGCCTTGTATCTGTCATTTTTTTGATAACAGAACGACTTTCCTTAATAAATATCGTTCCAGCCTCTGTAAGAACAACATCGCGATGTCGACGCGCAAATAGGGGAACCGCAAGCCATTCTTCAACTTGCTTGACGGTATAACTGATTGCAGAAGGTACACGGTGTAACTCTTCAGCAGCACCACTAAAGCTCCCAGTTCGGGCAACAGCATCAATCACTTCGAGTGCATGCGCAGACCACATAACCTCTCCTTTCAAAAATTTTGATAGCAAGATCCAAATATTACCGTTTCACAACCTAAAAAAATAGCCTATACAATGGCATCACCATTAACATTTTTTTAAATATCAGATAAGTAATAATTATGTCGAATACTGTGAAAAAAAATTCCCCTGGATTTATGGTTTACCTTGCAGGACTTAGCATGCTGGGGTTTTTAGCTATTGATATGTATTTACCTGCATTCGGTGCTATGCAAGACACCCTGCATACATCAGAAGGCGCTATCAGTGCTTCTCTCAGTATATTTTTAGCCGGTTTTGCCTTCGCTCAATTGTTATGGGGGCCATTGTCAGACAAACTTGGCCGTAAGCCTGTGCTCATTGTGGGCTTAACTATTTTCATTATCAGTAGCTTAGCTATTTATTGGGTGGAAACCGCAACACAGTTATTAACACTACGATTTTTACAGGCTGTTGGTGTCTGCTCCGCTGCAGTTTTATGGCAAGCTCTTGTTATCGACCGCTATGATGAAGCAAATACCCAAAAAGTTTTTGCTTCTATTATGCCGTTAGTTGCGCTATCCCCTGCTTTAGCACCATTATTAGGAGCATGGGTACTAGAACACCAAACATGGGAAGCAATTTTCCTGATCCTAATGGCTGTGGGTATATTACTTTTATTGCCAACACTCTTTTTGAAAAATGTTTCAGTTAAAACAATAATTGACGACAGCCAACCACAAGCTAAGATTTCTTTCTCAAACTTACTCAGTTCGCCAGTTTTCAGCGGTAATGTGCTCGTTTACGCTTCATGCAGTGCGGGTTTTTTCGCTTGGCTAACCGGCTCGCCTTTTATCTTACGTAATATGGGTTTCAACCCTGCGGATATCGGTTTGAGTTATATTCCACAAACTTTAGCCTTTATTGTTGGTGGGTATGGCTGCCGTATTTTATTAGCAAAAGTCCGAGCAGAAACAATATTTCCATTGTTACTTGTTGGTTATGCGGTAAGCATGTCTATTTTATTCATCATGGCTATTTATACCACACCATCATTAACTATGATCTTGATCCCATTCTGCTTTATGGCAGCTATGAACGGAGCCTCTTACCCAATTGCAGTATCCAAAGCACTAAATGCATTTCCTAGCGCAAGTGGTAAAGCTGCCGCATTACAAAATGCCTTACAACTAGGTTTATGTTTTTTAGCCAGCCTACTTGTTTCTGCTCTTACTTTCGACCCATTGTTAGCAACAACTGGGGTGATGGCAGTAACGATCATTCCAATGGCCATTGGCTATTTTATGCAACGCTGTGCAAGCAAAAATAACCAAACTATTAATCAGGTTGATTGCCAAACGAATTCATAA
Organism: Providencia sp. PROV048; assembly: GCF_033688165.1. Classification (NCBI taxonomy): domain Bacteria; kingdom Pseudomonadati; phylum Pseudomonadota; class Gammaproteobacteria; order Enterobacterales; family Morganellaceae; genus Providencia; species Providencia sp. PROV048. The sequence continues at coordinate 2,500,954 of NZ_CP096360.1, forward strand.
AGTATAGCTTACCGACTCAATCATGCCGAATCTTATCGGCATGATTTTTATTTTAGCAAATTCATAAAAATTTCCTTCAGTGTATAGCACTAGTGACCATACGGTAATATATGTTCAGTATTTTGCTATATAACCAATAGCCGATTATTCTTGGCTGGTAAAACCTTACCTTTCTCATCAATTTTCTTAATTCAAAGCGGATTTCACTAAAAATTAAAGTTTTAATTTTGTCATCTACTAAGATATAGATATTTCATGGTTAATTTTCTTGTTAAAAAACGTTATCATTGCGACATTAAATAATGAGTGCTCAAGAATGATGTTAAAACAGTACTATCCACCAGATGAATTAAAATCCTTTGTTAGTTCTATTTTGATAATCAAAGAGTTTACAGAAGCAATTAAAATTTTCCCTGGAACAGGTGCTGAAATCTGGGTTTCATCAGATGCATTTCGCATGACAACTGATAACGATTCAATAACAGACCCTTACCAGCTGATTATTCCTAGGGTTAATACATTTACTGCTAGCCCTAATCATTCAAAAGTCATGGTATTACGTATTCGTCATGATGCCTTACGTTTTCTACTGCCTCAAAGAACATTAAACTATACTGACACCCCAATCGCACTAAATGAGATATGGAAAGACCGCTGGTTTGAAGCTTTAGCTAATTCTTCATTTAAAGAGTTGTTAGATTGCTTTAATAGGACTAAAGCTAAGAAAAAGCCTCACTTAATTGATGAAGTTTTAGAATTACTGTATCGAAATCCAACCAAAAAAATCACAGAAATTGCTGGAGAGACAGGATTACACGTCCGAGTCATTCAAAAAGAGTTTTTGAAAGAATACGGCATTACACCAAAAAGGTACCAGATCAATTGCCGCTTAGAACATGTTTTAAAAAGTATGGTAGTAGAACAAGACACCTACCGTTGGTTTGAAACAGGGTATTATGATCAATCCCACTTTTACCGTGATTTTAAAAGATACTTTACTATGACGCCGTCGGCATTTTTAAAATCGAGTTATTCGCTTTTTTACAATACAAAAACTAAGTACCCATTAAGATAGTTCTTAATACATAAGGAGAACGGAATGAGTATTGTTGTGTATGCCCAAATTACAACAGAAAGGACAGATGGGTATTTAACGAAAGAAATCGTTCGCGACTTAGCAAAACTAAGCCGCCGAGAGAAAGGATGCATTCAATATGATCTTATGGCTAAAGAAAATGGTTATATTGTTTTTGAGGAATGGGAAGACACTCAAGCATTAGAGATGCATAAAAATAGTCCGCATTTCAGGCGATTAGTTGAAGCAATTGAACGTGATAACGCCAGCTTCTCTGTCAACTTCAGTGAAAAATGATCTATTAATATTGAAAACTTGAACTAGTCATATTTTTTGATAATGTTAATTTTCATTATTTAATAGAACTTCATGACAGACATTCAATAAACAAAGACTAACCATATTTTATTTAGGCTATAGCATAAATCATTATAGCTATAGCCTACTTGGCTGTTTCTTCTGCTATTTTTCTTTAAAGTAAATAACGCGGTTATCACCTTTTACGTCTGTTTACTCTGTTTTCGCTATGTCCGCCATCTCTTCTGCTTGCTGTAGTAATTTTTCTTGTTCTTTTTGATTTAAAACACGCTCAACGGTATCAACAATAGCCTGAGTTTGAGGGTCTATCTCAATATTTATTTTATCACCCAACCGTTTTTTACCTAATGTTGTTCTCTCTAATGTTTCAGGGATGAGATGTACGCAGAACCGATTGTTGATTACATCTCCGACCGTTAAACTTATACCGTCAATCGCGACAAAGCCTTTATGCAAAATATATTTCATCAAAGATTTATCACGAATTGATAACCAAATCTGGTGGTTATCTTCAGATGTGAAGATCTTACTAATTTCAGCTGTTGTCATAATATGACCTGAAACAACATGGCCACCGATTTCGTCGCCATATTTTGCAGCCCGTTCGATATTAACAACATCACCTTCTTGTAATTCCCCCAAGTTAGTTAATCTCAGGGTTTCTTTAATTAGATCAAAACTAACTCTTTCACCATCAATCTTTGTTACCGTCAAACAACAACCATTATGTGCAACGGAAGCCCCTGTTTCTAAACCTATAAGTAATTCTGGGGTAAATTTCATTACATGAGTTCGAAAGTTGGCCTTTTCTGTAATTTCAACAATAGGAGCAGTCGCTTGAACAATGCCTGTAAACATAATGATTCTCAGTGTAGTGGATTAATAGGCTCAGTTTACATCAGAATTGTTAGAGATCTATCCTATTTGAGTGATAAACAAAACGATAATAAACCTAGTATGTAGCAATATATTAGGTTCTAAAATGCTCTTTTATAGTTTGTTACCATATCATTATTGGAATCCATTTAGAAACGGGATAGAATAAGCGGTTTTTAGCAATCGATGTGTTTTTAGTAACTCATTTATTTTTCTAGTTTTTTCTCTTACTTGCTTTTATTACAAAGGTGTATGCGTGCAGAAATATTTTACAGAAGCGCGTAGCTTGTTGGCACTTGGTATTCCTATCGTTTTAGCTCAATTTTCACAAACTGCAATGGGGTTTGTGGATACGGTTATGGCTGGAAGTGTTAGTGAAATTGAGATGTCCGCAGTTGCAGTTGGGTTTTCCATCTGGCTGCCAGCTATTCTTTTTGGCCAAGGAATTTTGATGGCATTAACCCCAATCGTCAGGCCGTCGCAACCTAATAGGCGACCAAATTCAACAAGGTCTATGGTTAGCGCTACTTTTAGCCTTAGGCATTATGTGCCTTCTTTATAACAGTCAGCTTATTATTAGCAATATGCCCCATATTGATAAAGAATTGGCAGATAAATCTGTCCGTTTTTTACATGCCATTATGTGGGGAGCTCCAGGCTACTTATTTTACCAAGTATATCGTAGCCAATGTGAAGGGCTTTCAAAAACCAAGCCGGGGATGGTGATTGGTTTTCTTGGCCTAATGATTAATATTCCTATTAACTATATCTTTATTTATGGTCACTTTGGTGCACCTGCTTTAGGTGGTGTGGGTTGTGGTGTCGCCACTGCATCAGTGTATTGGGCTATGTGTCTGATGATGAGATGGTATGTGAAACGTGCTACTGCGCAGCGTGATATTCGCCCTACACTCTCTTTCACATCGCCAAATCCATTAATCTTAAAGCGAATTATCGTGTTAGGTACGCCTATTGGTCTGGCACTTTTCTTTGAAGTCACTTTATTTGCTGTCGTTGCACTGCTAGTCGCCCCATTAGGGGTTGTTGCAGTAGCTGGTCACCAAGTTGCGTTGAATTTCAGTTCTGTGATGTTTATGTTCCCATTATCATTAGGAATAGCAGCAACCATTCGCGTAGGTTATAACTTAGGACAGAAATCGACTGAAGCTGCTAAAGTTTCATCTTATACTGGTATTACTGTTGGCTTAATGGTCGCTTGTTTTACTGCAGTTCTCACCGCCGTTTTCCGTGAGCCGATTGCAATGATGTATAATAAAAACCCAGAGGTCGTTGTTTTAGCAAGCAGCTTAATGTTATACGCAGCTATTTATCAGCTGTCAGATTCTGTGCAAGTTATAGGTGCCGGAATTTTACGTGGTTATAAAGATACGCGTTCCATTTTCTTTATTACCTTCACCGCATATTGGTTACTTGGCTTGCCTTCTGGTTATATTTTAGCGTTAACTGATTTCATCGCACCGGCTATGGGGCCTAAAGGCTTCTGGATTGGCTTCATTATTGGTTTAAGTGCTGCTGCAATAGGAATGGCTACACGAATTATATGGATCCATAAGCAGACAGAAGATGTTGTTTTACTTCGCTCAGCTCGCTAATTGACGGTTTTTTAAGCTTTTTATTATGGGAGAAGATGTATTTCGCGCCAGATAGTTTTAAATACGAACAAACTATCGCGAAAATACATTTTCCCCTTGCCAGATGAACTTCATAACGTTAATATTCATCCCCGTTGTCACCTAGATATCTTTTAGATGCGTCCGTAGCTCAGTTGGTTAGAGCACCACCTTGACATGGTGGGGGTCGGTAGTTCGAGTCTACTCGGACGCACCATTTCTAGTGAACACAATGTTAATTTTCAGCGCGTCCGTAGCTCAGTTGGTTAGAGCACCACCTTGACATGGTGGGGGTCGGTAGTTCGAGTCTACTCGGACGCACCATTTCAAATTAACACAATCAAATTTTCCAGTGCGTCCGTAGCTCAGTTGGTTAGAGCACCACCTTGACATGGTGGGGGTCGGTAGTTCGAGTCTACTCGGACGCACCATTTTATTTATCTCCCTGCTACCTAAAATTTCTCTTGATTGTCTATTATTATTCCCTTAATTTGTTGCGCAACAAATTAACTTCCTTAATTTTAAATGAATTTTTGATCTGAATGGTCTCTTCTTTCAATTTAGTAAAATTTGATTTGTCTCACAGTTTTTTGTTGTCTATAATACTCACACTGGCTGAAAGGTTTCACCAGTAGTAAATCAATACGTTAGCTTTAATTGAATTTGTCATCTACACTATAATAAGAAACAAAATGTGACAAATTTAAGTGTAAAAATGCATTAAACACCAGACTGTCGCCTATTCTTATAAATGAGTTGCGCAACAAAATTTACCATGCGTACGATTTATAAAATGTACTAAGCATCGGCGACAATACCGATTTCCTTTATAACATTAGATAGACTGCCATGAAAAAAACCAAAATTGTTTGTACTATCGGTCCAAAAACCGAATCAGAAGAAAAACTGACCCAACTTATTGATGCTGGCATGAATGTCATGCGCCTCAACTTTTCTCACGGTGACTATGAAGAACATGGTCAACGAATCAAAAACCTTCGTTCTGTTTGTGCCAAAACCGGCAAACAAGCAGCTATTCTGCTAGATACCAAAGGCCCTGAAATTCGCACCATGAAATTGGAAGGTGGTAACGATGTTTCTCTCGTTGCGGGTCAAACTTTTACATTTACTACCGATACCTCTGTTGTAGGCAATAAAGATAAAGTTGCCGTGACCTATGCAGGCTTAACTTCAGATTTAAAAGTTGGCAATACCGTATTAGTTGATGATGGCTTAATTGGCATGAAAGTGACTAATGTCACTGCAACTGAAGTCGTTTGTGAAGTTTTAAATAACGGTGACCTCGGAGAGAAAAAAGGGGTTAACCTGCCAGGCGTTTCTATTGGCTTACCTGCATTAGCAGAGAAAGATAAAGAAGATTTAGTTTTTGGTTGCCAACAAGGTGTTGATTTTGTTGCTGCTTCATTTATTCGTAAACGCTCAGATGTCGAAGAAATTCGAGCTCACCTGAAAAAACATGGTGGTGAGAACATCCAAATCATTTCTAAAATTGAAAACCAAGAAGGTTTGAATAATTTTGATGAGATTTTAGAAGCCTCTGACGGCATCATGGTTGCTCGCGGTGACTTAGGGGTCGAAATCCCGGTTGAAGAAGTTATTTTCGCCCAAAAAATGATGATTGAAAAATGTGTTGCTGCGCGTAAAGTCGTGATTACTGCTACACAAATGTTAGATTCAATGATCAAAAACCCACGTCCTACTCGTGCAGAAGCGGGTGACGTAGCCAATGCTATTTTGGATGGTACTGATGCAGTTATGCTTTCAGGTGAAAGTGCGAAAGGTAAATACCCTGTAGAAGCCGTAACTATTATGGCGACTATCTGTGAGCGTACTGACCGCATCATGCAAACTCGTATCGATAATCAAAAACCAAGCCAACGCCTACGTGTCACTGAGGCTGTATGTCGTGGTGCAGTGGAAATGTCTGAAAAATTAGATGTTCCACTAATCGTTGTAGCAACCTACGGCGGTAAGTCTGCTAAGTCTGTTCGTAAATATTTCCCTACTGCACCAATCCTCGCGTTAACGACTAATGAAGAAACTGCACGTCAGTTATTGTTAGTAAAAGGTGTGATCCCAATGATAGTTGGTGGATTTACATCTACAGATGACTTTTATCGTGAAGGTAAACGCGCAGCTCTAGAAAGTGGATTAGCGGTTCCTGGTGATGCTGTTGTGATGGTTTCCGGTGCGTTAGTACAAAGCGGTACAACCAATACCTCTTCAGTTCACGTGCTGTAATTAAATTTTATTTGTCTTTTAAAAGGCCGATAGAGATCACTTGAAGTGAACCCATAAAGTTGGACACTTTTAGTTAAGCGGCTTGTAAGGCCTGATTTCGATATTCAATCGGAGTCAGGCCTTTTAATTTGAATTTAACATATAGTGCTGCCCTGATGTAACTATTCATTTATTTCATTTTCTCTAGTAAATATCTTATTGCTATTTAAGCGTAATATCATAAAACGCACTCAAATTGGTCAAATAACAACCTTCATTGATCTTAATTTAAATTTTTCTTCTTTTTCCTAGTACTAAATATAAAGTATTTCTAGCAAAACTTTATATTTAGTACTAGCATAAGACATAGTAAGTGCCATACCCTAATTTTCATTAGGTTGTTTTAAAGGGATATAGCAAGCTGTAAATAACAGTCTTAGCTCTATTGTTTGGTGACTTGCTTTTTATATTTTCAAGATAAATCAATCTAGAGGGTAAAATAATGATTCGTACTAAAATTGTACTGGGCTCTATCGTATTAGCTTCAGCATTACTAGCGGGTTGTTCTAACAGCACTGAAGTGCAAAAACTCTCTTCAGACGTACAAACTCTGAATGGTAAAGTTGATCAACTGAGCAACGACGTTCAGTCTCTGCGTTCTGACGTACAGACAGCTCAAGAAGAAGCAGCACGTGCTAACCAACGTTTAGACAACCAAGTTCGTACTTACAAAAAATAAGTTAGATTTGGTCGTTGTCTAGTTGAAACGGCGCTTCTTTGAAGCTAATAGTATTTATGAGGGCCTATGAAAATAGGCCCTTATTATTTGGAGTAGTTATTCAACTACAGAGGAAGAGCGATATTTAGTAGGAAGCACTGCGCTGACTTTATGGTCATAGATAGGCTGTGGCTGTGAAATAGTAAAAGGTTCAATAGGCACTAACCCTTCGTGCTGCGTTTCAGAGTCTGAAGAACTATTACCCTGATCATTATTCACACGCACAGGCATCCCAGAACGCCTTGCTAGCTCTTTTTCTACTAAAGCCTTATCAACCCCTTCATTTTCCAGAAAACGCTTGAAATCGTCAGTCAGTTTGATTGGCATTGTTTGTGGGTCATCATTACTTGTCCGAGATAATGGCTGATGCACCTCAATGTAATAACTGCCATCAGTTTCTTTGGAGTATTTTACAGGCTGATCAATAACTTGGACACGAGTTCCTTTTGGTACTGTCTTGAATAACGCTTCGATATCATCAGGACGTAAACGAATACAACCGGAGCTCACTCGCATACCAATACCAAAATCCGCATTAGTGCCGTGTATCAGATATTCACCACGCCCATACGCTAGGCGTAATGCATACAAGCCCATTGGATTTTCAGGCCCTGCTGGAACGACGGCTGGAAGAGTTATACCTTCTTTAGCGTAATTTTTACGGATATTCGCCGTTGGTGTCCATGTAGGATCTTTAATTGACTGACTTACTGAAGTCACCATTTCAGGTGTGTCGCGACCTAACTGGCCGATACCGATAGGATAAACAATCACTTCCTCACTGTTCGCAGGGTAATAATATAAACGCAGCTCCGCCAGGTTAATCACAATTCCCGTTCTTGGTGTTGATGGTAACAACATTTGTGCTGGAATGATGAGTTCTTTACCCGCTTCAGGAAGGTACGGGTCTGTTCCTGGGTTTGCTTCAAGCATACCGAGTAGACCGATTTGGTGCTCACTTGCAATGGCCTCCAATGGTCGCCCATCATTGGGGACGATATACGTGTAATTTTCCCCGATAAGACGAGTGTTACTGTCAGGTAATGGATATTCTTTTGCTTGAGCTGGAGCCAATAAGGCGCTCATGACAAATAAACTTGCCACCGTCAAAACTCTTTTCATACCTACTCCAAGGAAAATAGTGTTCTTACAATAATTCAATGATTATTGTTCATAATAGCAACTATCCTTCATATCTTTAATACTAATTAAATATTTTTATTAAGTATTAATAAGGTAGTAGTCTTTTTATGATAGCCAAATACAATCACTTTAATGGGCTGGTCGAATAAAAATAATAACCAAGAAGTAAAATATAAGTAAGGGAGCATAACGCTCCCTCGGTAGGATCATACTAATTGTGCCGCACGCGATAAAATTGTACGGATCATCGCATTTAAACCTTGAGTTCGCGAAGGTGTTAAATGTTGCTCCAATGCAAGTTGTTCAAAAAATGACTTCACATCGAGTGCGAGTATTTGTTGCGCCGTTTTGCCTTGAAAAAGGATAATCACAATAGCAACTAACCCTTTAACGATTGCAGCATCGCTATCACCTGCAAACGTAATTGTCCCGTCTGCTTGTTTTTGCATATCAATCCACACTTGGCTTTGGCACCCTGCGATTAAATTATTATCGCTTCTTTGTACCTCTGAGAGTCCAGGTAAACGTCCCCCTAGCTCTATCATATAGAGATAGCGTTCCTCCCAGTCCTGACAACGGGAGAAATTACGTAATAACTTATTTTCATCGGGTAATGCGGGCATGCTCAGTTCCTTTACCATATATTTCTTATGTGCTTAGCCTAACAATTTTTTAATGCGCTGTAACGCATTGTATAAAGAATCGATTTCTTCTTTCGTGGTGTATATCCCCACAGAAGCACGGCACATAGCAGGAACGTGATAATGTTCCATTAATGGTAAAGCACAATGATGCCCAGTACGGATTGCAATGCCATACCTGTCAAGGAAAGACCCAACATCATAAGCATGGTGCTTGCCTAAATTGAAAGCCAGAACACCTTCCCGTTGGTCATTGCCATATAATATAACTGAAGGTATTTCTTGCAATTTTTTAGAAGCATAAGCCATCACTTCAGCTTCATGAGCAAATACATCAGATAAATTTAGTGCATTTAAATAATCAAATGCCGCCCCTAAACCAATAATTGCGCTTACATTCGGTGTTCCCGCTTCAAAGCGCCAAGGTGCGTCAGCAAAAGTGATCCCTTTGGTCAGGCTGACTTGGCGGATCATCGCCCCACCACCTTCCCATGGTGGCATCATATCCAAAATAGCTTTTTTACCATAAAGGATACCAATACCCGTCGGGCCATATAGCTTGTGACCTGAAAACACATAGAAATCACAGTCTAAGGCTTGTACATCAACCTGCTGATGCATTGCACCTTGCGCACCATCAACCAATACCGTGATTTCACCGCCTTTTGAGGCAGCAATTGCTCGTGCTTGCTTGATTATCTCCTGTACGGGATTAACTGTTCCCAATACATTAGAGATATGTGTAAAGCTCAATAATCGCGTACGTGAATCAATGACATCATTTAATACCTCTAACTGTAGCCTACCATCATCAGAAATTGGGATAACTCGGATTTCAAAACCAATTTCTTCAGCTAACATATACCAAGGTACAATATTCGCATGATGTTCCATTTCAGTGATGACAATATTGTCCCCTTCATGGAAATACTTTCGACCAAAACTATTTGCAACAAGGTTAATACCTTCCGTTGTGCCTTTAACAAACACGATTTCTTCATTTGAAGCTGCGTGAATGAAAGCGGCGGCTTTTTGACGAACCTCCTCCATCATTGTCGTGGCATTTGCACTGAGAGTATGTATACCACGGTGAACCGCGGCATACTGATGTAACGTAAACTCACTTTCTTTTTCAATAACTTGCAAAGGCTTTTGTGCACTTGCGGCGCTATCTAAATAAACCAGCGGATGATTATTGACTGACTGTGATAAGGCAGGAAAATCCTGCCTGACTGAAGCGACATTGAATAGCATGGATATTAAACCTCCGCTAAGCGCTGGCGGATGTTTGCCATCACAGCGTGTTTTAACTCTTCCGATTCAATAGATTCTGTAAGTTCTGCAGCAAATGCGATGATAATCATATGTTTTGCTGCTTTACCCTCAATGCCTCTTGAACGCAGATAAAACAGTTGTTCGTCATCAATACGACCGACCGTTGCACCGTGACCACACTTTACGTCGTCCGCATAAATCTCAAGCTGAGGTTTAGTATCAATTTCAGCTTTTTCACCTAACAACAACGTATTGTTAGTCATCTGACCATCTGTTTTTAATGCATTCGGCGCTACTTTAATCATGCCATTAAAGACAGCTTTACTGCTATCCATCGCAATGACTTTATGTAGTTGGCGGCTATTACAGTAACCCTTATTGTGCTCCAAATACGTACGAGTATCTGCAATTTCATTGCCTTTAGGCAGCAATAAACTGTTAAGTTCAAATTCTGTATTTTCACCATCAAGGCGAGCACTGGTATGGTTTCGCGTTAATAATGCGCCAAGTAAAAAGCTCGTACTTTTCACCCGACTATCACGCCCAATAACAATATCATTGTGAGCAAAATGCTGAGCCTGACCATTTTCAATATTTAACTTAAAGTGACTAAAATCTGCATTATCACCGACTTCAACCGTTAAACGGCTGCCCGTCATGTGCATTTGGTCATTCAAACTGACATAATGCTCAATCACTTGAGCTTTGCTGTTCGCATCTAACGTTAAATGGCAGCGATACTGGCTAATATTCGTAGCCTGTTTATCGCTGCTACCCGTTGAAATATTCAGCAGATACAATGGTTTCTCTGCTATTTTATTTGCAGCAAGATGAACAACTAACGGTTGTACCGCCAAGCTTTCTGTTAAATGCAAGAAAATCTCGCTATTTACAGGCGAAGGAAGCAAGTCTTGGTTATCAAGCAAAGACACTTGGAATGGCCCCATATCAATGGAGCTTAGTGCTGAACTATAGCGCCCATCAATTAAAACAAGGCGATAGGCGTCAATCGGCAGAGCCAATGCTTCACAGTCTTTTGCTTCAACATCGCTATCACTAAAACGATATTGAGCCTCAAGTACCATATTTAATGGTGTATAGTGCCAATCTTCATGGCGAAACGCAGGCAAGCCAACTTGTTTTGCCATTTCCCAATGGGTTTTAGCATGTTGAGAATTCACACCGTGTCGTTGCTCAAACAATTCAGAAAAACGTGACATTGCTTGCTCATTGAGCTTTGCAACTTCAGCACGTTTTTGTGCTCTTTCACTGTTGGTCAATAAGCCAGCCATAACCCTGCTCCTCCAGTTTTTTCGCTAAACTGAAATCACCTGATTTGATGATTTTCCCTTGATATAACACGTGGACAAAGTCAGGCTTTACATAATCCAAAATACGTTGATAGTGGGTTACGATAATAAATGAACGTTCAGGCGAACGTAATGAATTCACACCGTTAGCCACAATTTTCAGCGCATCAATATCTAAACCGGAGTCAGTTTCATCAAGAATACACAATTGAGGCTCTAGAGCTGCCATCTGCAGGATATCGTTACGTTTTTTCTCACCACCGGAAAAACCCACGTTAACAGAACGAGCAAGTAAATCTTCTGGCATTTCTAATAATTTGATTTTATCTTCAATAAAATCTTGGAAATCAAAACGATCTAATGCTTCTTGCTGGCGATATTCTCTGACCGCATTAACGGCGGTTTGTAAGAAAAATTGGTTACTGACCCCTGGAATTTCAACAGGGTATTGGAATGCGAGGAAAACGCCTTCCCCTGCACGCTCTTCGGGATCTAACTCAAACAGGTCTTTACCTTTAAACGTCACTTCACCGCTATCAATTTCATACTCTTCGCGGCCAGCAAGTGTGGCTGATAATGTACTTTTACCAGAGCCATTTGGGCCCATGATGGCGTGAACTTCCCCTGGTTTTACTTCCAGAGATAACCCTTTTAAAATCTCATTACCTTCTACACTCACGTGTAAATCTTTAACACTTAACATATTTACATGCCTTTAGCGCCTTAGCGCAAATAAACTCGATTAGGATCAACCAACACTGTGCTCTAAGCTGATTGCCAGTAATTTTTGTGCTTCTACGGCAAATTCTAATGGAAGCTCCGAGAACACATCTTTACAGAAACCATTTACAATCATTGATATCGCATCGTCTTCGCTGATACCACGTTGTAAACAGTAAAATAACTGGTCTTCTCCAATACGTGAGGTTGTCGCTTCATGTTCGAGCTGTGCCGTATTATTTTTAACTTCCACATACGGGAAAGTATGTGCACCGCACTGTGTACCAATTAACATAGAGTCACATTGGGTAAAGTTACGAGCATTATGTGCACTTGGTAAAATTTTCACTAAACCGCGATAACTGTTTTGGCTTTTACCTGCTGAAATACCTTTAGAAATAATCGTTGAACGGGTGTTTTTCCCGATATGGATCATTTTCGTTCCGGTATCTGCTTGCTGATTACCATTTGTTAATGCAACAGAGAAAAACTCACCGACAGAGTTATCCCCTTTAAGGATAACGCTTGGGTATTTCCATGTGATGGCAGAGCCAGTTTCTGACTGCGTCCATGACATTTTTGAATTTTCACCTTCACACAATGCACGCTTAGTCACAAAGTTCAGGATCCCACCGGCTTCGCTATCTCCACCGGAGAACCAGTTTTGGACAGTCGAATATTTAACTTCGGCATCTTTATGAATAATCACTTCAACAACCGCCGCATGGAGCTGATAGCTATCACGAACAGGCGCAGAACACCCTTCGATATAACTGACATAGCTACCTTCATCGGCAATTAAAATCGTACGCTCAAACTGGCCTGTTTTGGCTGCGTTGATCCTAAAATAAGTTGATAGCTCCATTGGGCAATGTACGTCTTTTGGTACATACACAAACGTACCATCTGAAGCTACCGCCGCATTTAATGCCGCAAAAAAGTTATCATGGCTCGAAACAACTGAGCCGAGATATTTCTGTACCAGTTCAGGGTACTCTTGAATAGCTTCACTGAACGAACAAAAAATAACCCCATGTTTGGCTAAGTCATCACGGTAAGTTGTAGATACCGAGACCGAGTCAAAAATGGCGTCAACCGCAACAGCCTTCCCTTCACGTACAGGAACACCCAATTGGTTAAAAGCTTCTTCAACTTCAGCCGTTAAATAATTATTGGTTTCCGCTACACCTGTGCCTTGGGTTGCACCAGATTGCGAACCACAGGTATCATCACATGAGCCACAAGATGGCGCAGAATAATAGCTATAGTCTTGATAATCGAGATTTGGGTAATTCGCTTTAAGCCAATGAGGCTCTTCCATGCCTTTCCAGTGATTAAAGGCTTCAAGACGGAATTGGAGCATCCACTCAGGCTCATTACGTTTTGCTGAAATTGCGCGGATCACATCTTCGTTGATGCCTTTCGCCATTTCATCAGTCGCGACTTCGGTAAAGAAGCCTTCTTTATAACGCTGGTCATCAAGCCAGCTTTGAACATCATCGCCAACTTCTACATTGCTCTGTGACATAATCTGACTTCACATGTTAAACGCCGAAGCTTTCACCACACCCACAGGCATGTTGGGCTTTCGGGTTATTGAATTTGAAAATTTGATTCAGCCCTTCTTGGACAAAATCAACGACTGTGCCATCAATAAATGGCATTGCTTCTTTTGGCACATAAAGATGTGCGCCATCGAGTTCAAATAACAGGTGTTGCTCTGTTGGGTTTTCGATCATTTCAAATACATAACCAAAACCCGCGCAGCCGGACTGTTTTACGCCAAGTGAAAGCCCTTTAGTGTTTGGGTTTTGCACCATCAATTTTTTGATTTGTTTTGCAGCGCTTTGTGTCAGGCTAACTCCCTGCCAATTGTTTTCATCAAATGAAAATGTCTCTACACCGTCAGTCATATTGACCCCACATTTCTTATGGCTTTTCAGCCTGTTATCAGGAGATTAACTCTGCCTACCCTATGGTAATGATTAGCTAATTGACTTCAACCATTTGTTTTAAGAGGTTATAGCTATTTTAGCTCTTTTCTTGCTCACTATCAGGTAAAAAAACAAACAACCCCCTAGCAAAATAAGATTAACCCATTGATAAATAATGAATAAATAGAGTTGTGTTTTTTATTCAAATTTGTACTAAATAATACACTTAAATGACACAAATTAATAAAGATGCATTTATTATACAACTTAATTAACTTGATAAAAAATGAATTTATAGAAAGAATGGCCATATAACCATACAAAAATAAGGGTTTTATAGGGTGTTCTGGCATTTAATTAGCCAAAAAACCCTATATATAGAATGGTTATTATTCAAATAATACCGCAGTTGTCAGGCGAGAAGTACAACACAATTTGCCTTGTTCATTGAAAATTTCAATATTCCACACTTGCTGGCGACGTCCTAAATGAATAGGCTTACAAATACCTTTCACAACCCCTGAGCGAGCAGCACGAACATGATTTGCATTGATTTCCAACCCGACCACCTTTTGTTCCCCTTCCGAGCACATATAACCCGCAATTGAACCCAAGGATTCGGCTAACACAACAGAAGCACCGCCATGCAATAACCCAAAGGGCTGTTTGGTACGATGATCGACAGGCATTATTCCCTCTAAATAATCATCTCCAATTGCCGTGATTTCAATGCCAAGATGCCCTAACATGCAGGTTTTTGACATTTCAGCGAGTTGTTGCAAATTAAATTGACGTTTCCAAATCATTAAACTATCTCCAACAGTGCTTGAATCGGATGTTTTATCGATACATTTTCCATTCGCTTAACTTGGCTACGGCAAGAATAACCTGAACTTAAACAGCGATCTTTTGGCAAAGAAGACATCGCGCCTTTCCACGATAAATCATAAATTCCTTTTGAATTTTGAAGATTGGCCACTTCGTGCCCATAAGTCCCTGCCATGCCACAACAGCCAACACTAACATTATTTAATGTTTGCCCAAAGCGAGCAAATAACGCTGTCCATTGATTCGCACTATTAGGTAAAGCCGTTGATTCCGTACAATGACCGAAAAAATACCATGGTTGTGTCGAAGCCACTTGCACATTGTGTGGTTCAGGCAATGTCATTAACCACTCATGCGCCAACATCACCGTAAATTGGCACTGTTCTTTACCTAAAATTTCATGGTATTCATCGCGATAACAAAGTACCAGTGCAGGGTCAACACCGACCATTGGTAACTGTAATTTTGCCACTCGATTTAAAAAGTCCGCTGTCTTGCGAGCTGTTTTAGCAAATTTCGCTAAAAAACCTTTGATGTGTTGCGCTTTTCCATTCGGTGAAAACGGTAACAATACAGGTTTAAGACCTAACTTTTCAATTAAGCGGACAAAATCTGCCACCACTTTGGCATCGTAATAGCTAGTGAAAGGGTCTTGAACCACCAGCACATATTTTTCACGCTGTGAATCCGCCATACTTTCAAGTTGTTCAAGCGTAACAGAAACCGCGGCATGGCCTGAAAGTTCTTGTTTTAATGTGGGTTGAGAAAATAACGGTAAATCCACCATACCAATGGTGTGTTGGCTCAGTTTTTGCACCACCGGTTGACGTAAAAAGAAATTAAATACGCTAGGTACCTTGGAAAGTATTGGTGCACTCGCTTCGACGTTTGCAACAATATGGTCCCGAATAGGTCGCAAATAACGCCCATGATACAATGCTAAAAATTTAGCTCTAAATGATGGCACATCAATTTTAATCGGGCATTGTGTTGAGCAGGCTTTACAGGCGAGGCACCCAGCCATTGAAGCTTTCACTTCATGAGAAAAATCATAATCCCCTTGCTTCGCACGCCAAGTATTACGGGTTTTCTCGATTAAGCCTCTTAATGAAGACTGGTTGTGCGTAATTCCTTTTTCAAGGTGTTCTGGTGTAACGCCTTGTTCCGCTAGCAACCTTAACCATTCACGAACAAGTGTTGCACGGCCTTTCGGAGAATGGACTCGTTGACCACTCACCTTCATCGATGGGCACATTGGGCTCTTTACATCAAAATTGAAACACAGCCCATTGCCATTACACTCCATAGCACCACGGAACTCTTGGCGCATTTGGACTGGAATTTGCCGGTCATACGTTCCTCGCTTGATGTCATCAACCTGCTTCATCGGTGCATCCAACCCCGCAGGTGGGCAAATTTTACCTGGGTTCAAACGGTTATCGGGGTCAAATGCCGCTTTAATATTCCGAAGCTCACCGTATAATACATCGCCAAAAAATTCAGGACTATATTGCGCACGGAAACCTTTCCCATGTTCCCCCCACAAAAGCCCACCATATTTAGCGGTTAATGCCACAATTTCATCAGAAATTTGTTTCATCAATACTTCTTGCTGCGGATCACACATATCAAGCGCAGGACGGACATGTAATACCCCTGCGTCCACGTGGCCAAACATGCCATAATTCAAGTTGTGGCTGTCTAATAATGCACGGAATTCCACTATATAATCAGCAAGATGCTCAGGAGGAACACAAGTATCCTCAACAAACGGAATTGGCTTTGCAGCCCCCTTGCTGTTCCCTAACAGCCCAACTGCTTTTTTACGCATGTTATAAATGCGCGTAATATCTTCAAGGTCATGACAGGTTTGATAACCAATCACGCCGGCTTGGTTATTCGCCATTAACTCATCAAGCCGCTGACAAAGGCTTTCAGTTAATTGGTTAATTTCCGCTTCATCATCACCACTAAACTCAACAATATTCAGCCCCAACATTTCCTTATTTGGAATGTCAGTAATCAATGCTTTAACTGAGTGCCAAACAATATCTTCACGCGCTAAATTCAATACTTTCGAGTCAACTGTTTCAACAGACAAGGCTTTTGCATCAACCATAAAAGGTGCATTACGCAATGCGGACTCAAAAGAGTCATATTTGACGTTTACTAAGCGGCGTACTTTTGGCAAAGGTGTGATATCAAGCGTCGCCTCGGTAATAAAGGCTAAAGACCCTTCAGACCCAGTCAAGATACGGGTAAGGTCAAATTCTGTTAGTTCATCATTAAATACATGACGTAAATCATACCCTGTCAGGAAACGATTTAACTTGGGAAATTTTTCTTCAATTAATGGACGTTGCTCTAAACAGCGTTCTAATACTGTTTTATATATACGCCCCACTGTTGAATCTTCTGACGCAATCGTTTGGGCGAGTTCGATAGGCATAGCACGTGTATCTAGGCATTCTCCACCTAACACCATGGCTTTAACGCCTAACACGTGATCAGAGGTTTTACCATATACTAATGAGCCTTGACCAGATGCGTCAGTGTTGATCATTCCACCTAATGTTGCTCGGTTGCTGGTAGATAGCTCCGGCGAAAAGAAATAACCGTAAGGTTTGAGGTATTGATTTAATTGGTCTTTGATGACCCCAGCCTCAACTTTAACCCAACCTTGCTCTGGGTTTATTTCTAAAATCCTATTCATATAACGGGACATATCCACAACAATCCCTTCAGTTAAGGATTGCCCATTAGTTCCCGTCCCACCACCCCGAGGTGTAAAGCTGAGCTCACGAAATTTCGCTTGCCCCGCAAGCCGAGTGATAATTTGTACATCTGCACTCGAACGCGGAAATACAACCGCTTGGGGTAATAGTTGGTAAATACTATTATCTGTTGCCATGGATAAACGCTCAGCATAGCTGGTGCCGTTATCCCCAGTAAAACCCTGTTCTTGTAGCTCATGCAAGAACTCAATAACTAGATGACTAAGATGAGGAGCTTCTGATATACGCGGGATCATTATTAACGATGACTCTTGTTGTTTAGTGTTCGCATTACTCGTTATGTACTATCTTTATTTTAAGTTGCACAATAGTGTCTTAGGTCTATGATGGGTTACCTTCACAGCCTGTAAAGACAGCACAGCCGCTGATGACATTGTCATTATGAACCATATCACAATATTGTTTTTTTTAACCGTGAAAAAAAATTACGTTATTTTCGCCTAAAAATTTGCCACAGACACAGAATTTTCATTTGTAAAGGACCAGTCATTAATGGAAAAATCGCAAAAACGCTTGGATCTTCCCAAACTTATTTTCGGCCTATTATCCATCGTTTTAATGATAGCAGCCTGCTTTTGGGTACTTAATCCATTTATTCTTGGCTTTGTATGGGCTGGAATGATGGTAATTGCTACTTGGCCACTATTATTAAGACTGGAAGCTCGCTTATGGCATAAGCGCTGGTTAGCTACATTGGTGATGGTTCTTCTTATATTACTGCTGTTCGTTATTCCATTGGGTATTCTAATTGGCAGTATCATTGAAAATAGCACACCACTTATTGATTTAGCGAAATCGCCGTCAAGCTTAACATTGCCTGATTTAGAATGGCTCAATACCATTCCAATGGTAGGTGAGAAAATTTACTATGCATGGCATAGCTTAGTCGCCAGTGGGGGGAATGCTTTACTTGCTAAAATTCAACCCTATTTTGGCCAAGCTGCTGGCTGGTTTGCTACACAGGCCATTAGCGCAGGAAGATTTGTTTTTCACTTGATGCTAATGCTGCTATTTAGTGGATTGCTCTACCTTAAAGGCGAATCTGTCATGGTTAGCATCCGTCACTTTGCGGTCCGTCTCGCAGGGATCCGTGGGGATGCTGCCGTCGTGTTAGCGGCACAATCTATTCGAGCTGTTGCCCTTGGTGTCGTCGTCACTGCGCTAATTCAAGCCATCGTCGGAGGAATTGGACTTGCCTTGTCGGGTATTGGTTATGCGGCCATCTTAACTGTCTTGTTGTTTATATGCTGTGTGGCGCAATTGGGGCCTCTACTCATTATGGTGCCATCCGTCATTTGGCTATTTTGGACAGGTGATACGACATGGGGAATTATTCTTGCTATATGGGCCGCCGTTGTTGCCACTATGGATGGCGTTCTTCGCCCATGGCTCATCAAAATGGGGGCTGACTTACCAATGGTTCTGATCCTTGTTGGTGTTATTGGTGGAATTTTATCATTTGGCATGATTGGTTTGTTTATTGGCCCTGTTGTATTAGCCGTTTCATATAGCTTATTAAAAGCTTGGATGAATGAGGTTGCAGTTCCAAGTGAAGACTTAACAGAAACTGAAAAATTTCTAGAAGAAGAGTTTTCGATTAAAAAGTAGTACGTAGTTGATTAGTAGCAGGCATGTTCAAGCAAGACATGCCTGCTAACTTAATAAGTATTGCTCCATTAATATTTAGAAACAATATTTAACATTCTAACGTTAGTATTTAGTCTAATTTATGTTAACATAAATCTATTGAATTAATTCTCTTTAAGTAACAATGAGTAATATTAATATTGAGAGTGTTCTTAATGATTGTATAATATGAATAGTTTAACATTCTATTATTGAATCATATGGATATAAAAAGCTATGCCCCTCCCTTTTTAGGCGTCGCTTTATTTAACTGAATTGCTGTGTGTAGTCTTTGCCTGTCAGCCCATGATAGGCTTTTTTTTTATCTTCATTTAATATGAATATTATTCATATCGTAATCAGAACATCACTTTATAATTATTGATTAATATCAATTTTTGACATAACTAGCAGTTTTCATACTCCTTTAGCGTTATATAATTAAATAAATTCCGTTATTTCTATTTAAGGTATATTTTCTGCCCAAACTAAATACACAAAATAAGAGTAATTATATTCTTTTTTTATTTATACCTAAAAAGTATTATATGAATATTTATTTAGAACTGTTTGCTATCAACCTATTAATAATAGTATTAATCAATTTCTGTAATAGGTAATTTTAATCAAATAAATGCGAAGGCTGAATGTTATTCACATTCAGCCTTGATGATTAAAAAACGAGATAACTATTGATTCTCAGCTATCGTCAGCCATGTTTGTACCACGGTATCTGGATTCAAAGATAAACTATCAATACCTTCATCTACCAGCCATTGAGCAAAATCTTGATGGTCGGATGGCCCTTGACCACAAATACCTACATATTTGTTTTGTCGTTTTGCAGCCTGTATAGCCATAGATAACATGGCTTTTACCGCATCGTTTCGTTCATCAAATAACTCAGAAACAACACCAGAATCCCTATCAAGACCTAATGTTAACTGAGTCATATCATTCGAACCGATAGAGAAACCGTCGAAATGTTCGAGGAATTGATCTGCCAGTAAAGCATTTGATGGAATTTCGCACATCATAATGACTTTTAGACCGTTTTCACCACGTTTCAAATCATGTTTAGCCAGCTCAGCAACTACAGACTCAGCTTGTGCAACTGTCCGCACAAATGGGATCATAACTTCAACATTCGTTAACCCCATAGTGTTGCGAACACGTTTAACCGCTTCGCATTCCAATGCAAAACAGGCACGGAAACTGTCAGATACATAGCGCCCTGCACCACGGAAACCTAACATTGGATTTTCTTCTTCAGGTTCATAAATATCCCCACCGACTAAGTTGGCATATTCATTAGACTTGAAGTCAGATAAACGGACAATAACGCGTTTTGGCCAGAAAGCAGCGGCTAGAGTAGAAATCCCTTCAGTTAATTTACCGACATAAAATTCAATCGGGTCATCATAGCCCGCCATCATTTGGTGAATTTCTGCTTGTAACTCAGGAGATTGCTGATCAAATTCCAGTAATGCCCTTGGGTGAACACCAATCATACGATTGATGATAAACTCAAGTCTAGCTAGACCCACGCCTTCATTAGGTAAGCAAGCAAAATCAAATGCACGGTCAGGGTTACCGACATTCATCATGATTTTGACATCTAGATTTGGCATATCACTCACTTCAGAACTGTGAATTTCAAACGCCAGTTTACCTTCGTATACAAAGCCCGTATCACCTTCTGAACAAGAAACTGTCACTTCTTGGCCTTCTTGCAAACGGTCAGTCGCATCACCACAACCCACAACCGCAGGAATGCCTAATTCACGCGCGATAATCGCAGCATGGCATGTACGTCCACCACGATTCGTAACAATCGCAGCGGCTTTTTTCATGATAGGCTCCCAATCAGGGTCTGTCATATCGGTAACAAGTACATCACCCACCTGAATTCTATCCATTTCACTCAAGTTATGTATGACTTTAACAGCCCCAGAGCCAATACGATGACCGATTGCACGTCCTTCAACTAAAACTTGTCCTTGTTGTTTTAATTGATAACGCTCCATCACTTGTTGATTAGAGCGAACGGTTTCTGGCCTTGCTTGGACAATATACAAACGCCCATTATGACCATCTTTTGCCCACTCAATATCCATTGGGCGACCGTAGTGCTTTTCAATCTGTATAGCTTGGCGTGCAAGCTCTTCCACTTCGAGATCAGTTAAAGAGAAACGATTGCGTAGTGCTTCTGGCACATCTTCAATTTGTACTTGTTTACCGTGCTCTTTACTGTTGGCATACACCATTTGTAATTTTTTAGAGCCTAGGGTACGGCGCACAATTGCAGGACGGTTATTGGCTAACGTTGGTTTATGGACATAAAACTCGTCTGGATTCACGGCGCCTTGCACCACCATCTCACCTAAACCATACGCAGAGGTAATAAATACGACTTGGTCGAAGCCCGATTCAGTATCAATCGTAAACATAACACCCGATGAGGCTAAATCTGAACGTACCATGCGTTGAACGCCCGCGGACAGTGCTACACCGCGGTGATCATAACCTTGGTGAACACGATATGAAATCGCACGGTCATTAAACAATGAAGCAAAAACGTGTTTAATCGCAACTAATACAGCGTCAATTCCTTGAACGTTAAGGAATGTTTCCTGTTGCCCTGCAAACGAAGCGTCAGGCATGTCCTCAGCAGTTGCCGATGAGCGGACAGCAAATGAAGCTTCCGCTTCACCTTCTGACAGTTGTGCGAAAGCATCACGAATATCTTGTTCCAACTCCTTCGTCAATGGTGTATCAATCACCCATTGACGGATCTGAGCACCTGCTACAGCCAGTTGGTTCACATCATCAATATCCGTTTCATCTAGCAGGTTATAAATGCGTTGATTTACACCGCTCTGCTCCAGAAAATCATTAAACGCCTGTGCGGTTGTCGCGAAACCGTTAGGTACGGATACTCCCAGATCAGATAAGTTAGTGATCATTTCACCGAGAGAAGCATTTTTGCCCCCGACACGGTCAACATCATTCATCCCTAATTGGTTATACCAAAGTACATTACACGGAGTGAGGCCATTTGTGGACATTGAAAGCGATCCTTTTATAGCAATTTAGTGACAGAGTACAAATCGTAAAAAATCTCGTTGGCGAAATTTCGCCTCGTGAAATAGACTAGCACAGACGCTAAGAGAAGATGGACTGGTGAATCGTTCCATCACTGAAGAAAACTTTTTTGTTCTAAAAATCGTTCAAAAAATGGCTATAGTTTCCCCTATAAACTAATTTTTAAACTTTAAACAAAGATAATATTTCCCAATATCCAGTGATAAATACAATAGAGACGAATAATGATGAGCGAATTAGGAGCAATGAATAATATGGTAAGCCAAGTTCAACGTACTGTTTTTTTTATTTCTGATGGAACAGCGATAACCGCTGAAACTTTGGGACATGCCGTACTTTCTCAATTTCCTCTGTCATTTATTTCTTATACTCTGCCGTTTGTAACAAGCGAAGCTCGTGCACATGAAATTAAGCAAAAAATAGATATTATCTTCGAAGAAACCCAGTTGCGTCCTTTAGTGTTCTATTCGATTATCTCCCCTGAAGTTAAGCAAATCATTACCCAGAGTGCAGGTTTTTGCCAAGATATCGTCCAAAGTCTAGTCGCCCCAATTCAGAAGGAAGTCGGCCTAGAACCTGAGCCAAAACTCAACCGAACCCATGGCCTATCTATGCAAAATATGAATCAATATGATGCACGTATAGCTGCTATTGAATACACACTGGCTCACGACGATGGGATTTCTTTACGAAATTTAGACCAAGCTCAAGTGATACTAATTGGTGTTTCACGTTGTGGCAAAACGCCAACAAGCCTCTACTTAGCGATGCAATTTGGTATCCAAGCGGCAAATTACCCATTTACGGCTGATGATATGGATAATTTACAATTACCTGCAGCATTACGCCCATATACACATAAATTGTTTGGTTTAACTATTAGCCCTGAACGGCTAGCAGCTATCCGCGAAGAGCGCCGTGAAAATAGCCGTTATGCATCCATAAGGCAATGTCGTATTGAGATAGCTGAAGTGGAAGCTTTATTTAGACAAAATAAAATCAACTACTTAAATACAACTAACTATTCTGTTGAAGAAATTTCAGCAAAAGTGATTGATACCATGGGCTTACAAAGACGAATCTTTTAATGAATACAAATAAAAAAAATATTCATTCCTGCTAAGTTGGAGGTTGAAATTAAGCCATATTCGTTTATTGTGATCTTAATCACTTATAGGGCATATGCCTATTAAAGTTCTTTGAGAAAGAAAATGCACAAAACTGATGAATTACGTACTGCGAGAGTGGACAGCTTAATTACCCCACAAACTCTTGCTGATGAGTTTCCTATTTCCCAAAAAGTCGCTGAAAACGTGACAGCGTCACGAAAACGCATAGAACAGATATTATCCGGCCAAGACCCACGTTTACTGGTTATTGTTGGCCCTTGTTCGATTCATGACATCGATGCGGCTATTGAATACGCTAAAAAATTAAATGTGTTAAGAGAGCGTCATCAAGACCGTTTAGAAATTGTCATGCGAACTTACTTTGAGAAACCACGAACTGTCGTTGGTTGGAAAGGGTTAATTTCTGATCCTAACCTCGATAATTCTTGCCAAGTCAACACCGGTATCCGGTTAGCTCGTAAATTATTGATTGAAGTTAACCAGTTAGGGTTAGCCACGGCAACCGAATTCCTTGATATGGTCACGGGCCAATATATTGCCGATCTCATTAGTTGGGGAGCAATTGGCGCTCGCACAACAGAAAGCCAAATCCACCGTGAAATGGCATCCGCATTGTCCTGTCCTGTAGGTTTCAAAAATGGCACCGACGGCAATATTAATATTGCTATTGATGCGATAAGAGCTGCAAAGGCGCAGCATATGTTTTTATCGCCGGATAAGAATGGCCAAATGACCATTTACCAAACCAGTGGTAACCCGCATGGCCATATCATTATGCGTGGCGGTAAACAGCCTAATTACACGGCTGGTGATTTAGCAGCAGCCTGTGACAAACTGCGTAAATTCGAATTACCAGAGCATTTAGTGGTCGATTTCAGCCATGGTAATTGCCAAAAAATTCATCGTCGCCAACTCGAAGTTGCACGAGATATTGCGGAGCAAATAAAAGATGGCTCGACCGCTATCAGTGGAGTGATGGCAGAAAGCTTCTTAGTTGAAGGCACACAAAAAGTGGTTTCTGACCAACCGTTAGTTTATGGCCAATCTATTACCGACCCATGTCTTGGCTGGGAAGATACCGAACAACTTATTGAAATTCTTGCTCAAGCTGTTGAGTCACGCTTTAAATAAGCCAAATCATTCCAATTTTTTTATTATGAGCCCTTTAGTGAACATAGAAACTAAAGGGCTTTTATATTTACAAAAAAAATAATTATCATTTAATGCATAATTAAATAATATAATAATCTAATTAATAAAATAAATACAGAATTTTAATCCAAGAAATCCTTGACCCACCTCGCGCCAACGATAATAATTCTCACTACAAACTAATTTATCCGTTAGAACTTCTGTAGCCTAGCCCATTATTCGCTACGACATTACAGGGCTAAATAGTTCTAATAAATAAATGAGTTACATAAATATTTATTGCATGCCACCCAGATTATTTATCCAGGCAGCCAGCAAATTCTGAAACCAAAGGAAAGGATTTCCTATGCTGTTTAAATCGATGCCTGCATCAATCCATCAAGATCATAAAATATCACTCTCAGCTATTGCTGCCACCGTTGTAATGACCGGGTTTAGCAACACCGCTTTAGGTGAAAACTTATCGACTCCAAAAGCGAATACCAGCGACATTATTCACGTTTCGACCTCACCTCTTAGTTTAGAAAATATCGCTGTAGCAGAACAAGTCGATGTAATTGATGCAAAAGCGCCTGAATATCAATCTGCGACATCCGCCTTAGATTTACTAAAAGGCCAAGCTGGAGTATTTGTTTCTGGTTCTAATAGCACTTATGGCCAGGGCATTCAAATGCGGGGTTATGATTCACGAGGTGTTAAAGTCACCGTTGATAATATCACCCAAGACTTTTATTCCGGCTTATATGAAGCTACATTTATTGACCCCACCTTAGTAAAAAAAGTCTACGTCCATAAAGGCGCATCATCTGTACATCATGGCGGCGGCGCGTTAGCCGGAGTCGTATCATTCAAAACAATAAATGCAGCTGACATATTAAAACCAGGGCAAAAAATCGGTGGTCAGGTCTTTAGCGGTATTAACCGTAATGATCACGGTTACTATGCAGGTGCAACGCTATTAGGCAGAACTGAATCAACAGATACTCTGTTTACCTATAGTCAACGTAAAAAGCACCTACTCGGCTCACCCGAGTTTGAAGAGGTTGATAATACTGAACAGCTAAGCAACTGGATGCTCAAAAGCAGCTGGCTTGCCCACCCTTCATATAACTTGACGTTACAATTAAAAGAATACCGCAACAACAGTTTAGGGGTAAAACAACCCGCTAAACCTTCAGAAAAAAATAGATATCCAAATACACCGCATGAAAGACAAAGCCATCAGCGAGATGTTGCCATTAGCCAATTTTTTACACCCAAAAATGAGGTAAATTGGCAAGCCCAGTGGGATATTTATTATACAGATTTATATTTAGATCAAACTGATACAGTTAAGGTCAAGAGCAAACCAAAAGAGTATGGCTCTGAAACGCGAAATCAATATACCTATGGGACTAAATTTACTAATAGCTTCACTTTACCTATGTATAACTGGGTAAATCATCATATTCAAAGTGGTTTCGAATATTATCAGCAAAAGCAAACGTCAAATCAGTATGCAATAAGTTATCCACCAGCAGAACTTGATAACCTGTCTGGCTGGTTAGTCAATGACATGACATTGCATCAATTACCGTTAACTTTATCAATTGGAACGCGCTTTACACAATACCGTGCATCGAGGAATAATTTCCCTGAAAATAAACATATCAACTTGTCATCCCGTATGGCTGTTAGTATTACTCCAACCCATTGGCTCAATCTTTACTCATCATACGCTGAAGCATACCGTACTCCACGTATGTCCGAGCTTTATAACAATTCAAACCATTTCATTATACCCTTTTTTGGCACTCCCTCGAACTTTCGTCCATCGCCTGATTTACGTCCAGAAACGAATAGAACCCTCGAAACAGGTATAAAAATCAGTTTTGATGGAGTATTTATTGATAATAGCGACCTTCAATTCGGTTCAACCTACTTTAAGACCAAAGCTAAAAACCATATTGCCCTTGAAGGTCTTTATACGCCAAGGTATGGCCAATGGTTCCCAGATGAGCTTTATTATATCAATATCCCCAGCGCATCCATTTATGGCATTGATAGCTTTATAAGCTACAAAACACGGTGGTTTGAATTAAATATCAATCACAATAAAACCACAGGTAGAGAAGACGGCTCACATTATTCTCTTTCGTCTATACGCCCTGAAACACTAACGGCTCGATTCAATGTACCGGTTGCTAGTACTGGCTTTACTCTAGGTTGGATAGGGGAATTCTCTGCAAGAACGCAACTTCAAGGTAACGATAAATATAAAAAGTGGCATCACAGATCTGATAAAGGCTTAGACCGCTATCATAAAGAAGTCATTCAATATGCGGGCTATAGCATTCATGATTTCTATGTGAATTACCAAGCAGATCAATTCATAAAAGGGTTAAGTTCGACTCTCACAATGAAAAATGCATTTGATAAGCCATATCTATCTTCCACTGGTGTACCCCAAGAAGGTCGGAACTTTTATCTCAACATGAATTACAACTGGTAGTTAAGTAGTAAAAAACCATGTTATCAACTGATTTTATTAAATTTATCAGCAGTATAAAAAATAAATCAGTTGATAACTTTTCACTATGTCTTTTAATTTTATTAAGGAAAAATTTGTGAATTCAAACCTCTATAATGATTACCTGCAAGCTAAGAAAACGCACTCTGATAAGCACTCCCAAGAAATAGCGGCCTTACTTGGCGTATCGGAGGCCCAACTAATTCATTGTCGTGTCGGTAAAGATAATGTTCAACGATTGGTCAGTAAACCTATTGATATCTTGCAAGATTTAACCACAATAGGCAAAGCTATAGGGATCACTCGTAATCAGTACGCTGTTAGTATTCAAACGGGTGCATACAATAACCCAAAATTTAGTAACCACGGTGGGCTATTTCTAAACCCTAAAGCATTAGACTTACGCATGTTCTTTGCGCAGTGGAGCTCAGTTTTTGCACTCACTGAAAAAATGCCAGAGGGAACTCGCCACAGTATTCAATTTTTCGATAAATATGGTGATTCGTTACACAAGGTCTTTTCCACCGACAACTCTGATATAGCTGCTTGGCAAGCCATGATAGAGCGCTACAGCACATCAGAGAATCCGCCTATCGAACCTAAAACAATTTCGCCATTTTCAGAACAAAAAATTAGCGAAGAACTCGCCTCTCAATTAGAGCAACAATGGCGTGAGATGACCAATGTTCATCAGTTTTTTGGTATATTAAAGAAACACAATTTAAGTCGTCAGCAAGTTTTTCGTGTCGTTAGCCAAGAATTAGCATGGCAAGTCCCTACTACGGCTTTATCTGAATTACTCTCTCTTGCATACCATGCAAAAAATGAAGTTATGCTCTTTGTAGGAAACCGTGGGTGTGTGCAAATATTTACAGGAAAAATAAATGAACTATCATCACTCTCTGTTGAAAGTTCTCAAACTGATTGGTTAAATGTTTCAAGTACAAACTTTAAACTTCATATCATTGAAAATGGCATTTCTGAGTGCTGGGTCACACGTAAGCCAACTAAAGATGGCTTTGTGACAAGTCTTGAGGTCTTTGATACCCAAGGTAACCAAATTATTCAAATGTATGGCCAGCGTATTGAAGGCACTCCCGAACAAATAGAATGGAGCAAGCAAATTCTTTCAATATCTCGCATATAATAAAAGAATAATAAGAAAGTAGATAATCTGTCATGGTAATTTTCTAAATACTTTTCAATCATAAATTGTGGTTTGAATTAGACATGAAAATTGCCATAGACCCTTTACCTCATTAATTCACAACAACGATACAAGCCACTTTTTGATATAGAAATAGAATAATCATCCATCTCTCGCACAAAGTATTTAACTTACCGCATATATTAGTCATTCATACTACTAAAACTGTAGTTATAAGCACTTTCAATCATAACAATTACCTCGGAATTTCCTGTTTATTGTTATAGAAATACGATTATAAATGAAGCAATAATATTTCAATTATTTACTTGGTTAATAATTTCGAATAGCTTGAACAATTTTTTTGAATATAATGAAAACTTTCTCTTTTTCTTACCTACAAAAATGACGTAACAACATAGGCGATTGAATTAAAAGAATTTTAAACATACAATATTGAATGTTTAAAATGTTAATTTTTTCAATATCTATTGTACTGATAGTTATTATCATTAAAAACCGCACGTTTAGCCTATCGATATATCGGAAAAACAGGAAGAATAGACCCTAATTTCGTGAGTTATTATTAGTTATTAATGAACAATAGCCTACTTGAGTAGGAGGTAAATATGTCAGAAAGTGTAGTCAACGATATTGTTAAATGGCTTGAAAGTCAGTTGCAGCGCAATGAAGGCATCAAAATCGACACAATTGCCGATAAAAGCGGCTATTCAAAATGGCATTTACAGCGTGTTTTCAAAGAAATGAAAGGCTGCACGCTTGGTGAATACGTCCGTAAACGTCGTTTATTAGAAGCAGCTAAATCATTACGTGAAGGCAACTTACCTATTCTTGATATCGCATTGCAATATGGCTTTAGTTCACAGGCGACATTTACCCGCATCTTTAAAAAGCACTTTGATACAACGCCTGCAAAATTTCGCCAATCAGGTGAATTACCTGAATGCAAAAACTTTATGACTTGTAACTGTCATAACTGATTATTTTAGAACATCCCTTCCTATTAGTTATTTGCAATTTTGAAGTCTATGTCTGAGCCGACTATGTCGGCTCTTTTTTTAACTTAATTCATGGACTAGCCAGTTTTCCAAATCAGCTAACTGCTCCTGCAATTGAGGCCATTTTACGGCCATTTGTTTACCTAAAGAACGTATTGTTTCTGTCTGATATGTTTTACCCGTCAATTGCTCACTTAACCACTCCAAAGGAGATGGGTCTAAGCTATCTGTAAAAAACTGACAGCGATTTATCACGCCTTTTTCGATATCAAAATGAAACTCAATTCCTCCCCAAGAAAAACGTGTATCTGAATAGTGAGTAAACGCTGGTGCTTGCCCAAAATTCCATTCCCAACTACTTTGCTTAGCAAAAGTTTCTGGAAAATTTGGCAAATCAGGTAATTTTTCAGGGGAAATATACTCCGCTTCGACCGTTTCACCGAAGTAATTAAAAAAACTTTTAATTATTCCCTCACAAACAATTTCATGAGAAATATTAGGAACAAGCTCAGACAAGTTAGCCACACGAGAACGCACTGACGTAATCCCTTTTGCCTGTAATTTTTTAGGATCTGGATTCAGGTAATTAGCTAAACGACTTAAATCTGCATTAATCAGCAAGGTTCCATGGTGAAAACCTCTATCTTTCGTTTCCCGGTATGCAGAACCGGATATTTTTCGCGGACCACTTTCTGTATCTAAAACCAAATCATTGCGACCTGAAATTTGTGCGTTAATACCGACCTGTGCTAATCCATCAACAATGATTTGTGTAGAAACTGTTTTATCATATTCTGGCTTTCCCGCCATAAATGTGAAACAAGTGTTACCTAGATCATGAAAGACAGCACCACCGCCACTACTACGCCGAGCTAAACGAACATTATCTTCTTCCATCCGCCGTGTATTACATTCTTTCCACGGATTTTGAGCACGCCCTATAACCACGGTATCCGCATTTCTCCAAAGAAACATAACACGTTGGTCGGTTGGCATTTGTCGGAAAATAGTTTCTTCAACCGCAAGGTTAAACCAAGGGTCGTAGGATTCTGAGATGAGTAAACGTACTGTTGACATTGAGCTATCCTTAAAACAAAACTTGCCCTTAAGATAGCATAATCACTGAATAAAATAGTGAATTTAGATACGTCTTGCTTGCCAAAACACTTTTCGCCAATAAACATTATCCATTGATGAACGAATTACCCCTTTACTCGTTGATGCGTGAATGAATGTATTATCGGTATCGTAAATCCCCACATGCAATCCATTCTCTCCTGAACCTGTTTTAAAGAACACCAAATCCCCTGGCATCAAATCAGATTTATCAATCCGTGTGCCTAATTGAGTTTGATCTACTGTTGTTCGAGGTAACTGAATGGCAAAACGGTCGTTAAATGTGCGATAGACAAAACCGGAACAATCCACACCATTTTGATTCATTCCACCATAATGATAAGGCGTACCATACCACTGCTCTAGCTGGTCTTTTAATTGCGCTATCGTCATGATTGGGTCTGATAATTGTGTTTTTAATGGCGGCGGCGTTCTTTTAACGGATGTCGATGAACAACCAATTAAAACTAAACACAATAATAGTGGTAGGTGTTGTATTTTGATAACCATAAAGCACCTTATTTATCTATCTTATTGCGATAACTTGCTTATATTATAGTGCGTGAAGACTATAATATAAGCAACTAAGAAATTATTCCGTTCTATCACTTGGTGATTTATTGGGCCGGCTAATTAGCCATACCCCTAATAAAATAAAGCCAATTCCAATGGCCTTTAGTCCTGTCGCAGGTTCATTAAACCAAGGTAAGAAAACTGCTAATAAATAAACGAAAACATAGCTTAAGCTAATAAGCGGATAAGCTTTATTCAATGCTATGTGTTTTAAAGCTAATAGCCAACATAACATCGATAACGCATAACAAACTAACCCTAAAAAAATAATTCCTAAGCTAGTAATATTTGCGAGTAACCACTCTAATTGTAGCCAATGCCAGCCAAGTGTGAATGAGGGTAGTTCAACTACCCCGGCTTTTAAGCTCAGTTGAGCGACTGTGACTAATAAAGCACTGCTAATCACCCACAAATAACCCTTGTTCATACGCCGATACTCATTAGCAAAATACCAAACATAATGGCAGCAACCCCTAACCAGTGGTTAAGCCCAGTTTGCTCTTTATAAACAAACTGGCCAATTAAAGTAATTAATACAAAATTAATACTTAACATTGGATAAGCGATACTCAGCGGCATGGTTTCCAATAATTTCAACCAAAACAACATGCCAAGGCCTAGCATAAAAACCGCCAGCACCAGCCACCGAAAGGCTGATGCTGTTTTATTGGTTTTATTACTCTGCCAATTGACGACGGCTTGCTTTTGAGCCACTTGCCCAACGCAGGTCAAAACGCTAACCAGCAATAACAGCAGTAGTTGTGCAATCATTGTTGATGGTAAACCACAATCGCCATACGTGAATTTTTAATGACTTCATCTGGCTTAGGAATATCCGGTAACCCTTCTTTACGGCCTAATAAAAAGACAACAGTTACCTGCCCTTCTTTACGTGCTTTTGTCAGCCATTGTGCAAACTGGTCCGGTTTTATTAAGCGATGTTGGCTATCTGGATATTCCAACCCATAACTTAACTCTCCACTACTATTGTATAAATAGATATTGGAATTTTGAGTTTCCCAAGCAAGACCGGCTGCGACCCCAACATTACTGGCCATCAAATATTTGCTATTCATCAGTAAATCATGATTTTGATGAATAAAGTTTTGAGGTAATTTAGAATCGATGGTGTTGTTCGGCAGAGCACTACCAATACACAAACTCACGGCCAAAGAGCACGAGGCTGCCCATAACCAATATTTAGCATTTAATACCGTACATAGGTAACCGATAATCGCCCAAATAGAAAATGCAACGACACCTAACACCATTTTTGACCATTCATCAGGTTCGTATAACGGTTTTTTGATCACCGTGCTCACGACAATTACCGCTATAACCGCAGCGATCCCTAATACAACATTAATAATCCCATTGGCTTTCAATGCTTTCATTTTACCACTACGGACGCAGTCAACCCCATACTTTGCCATAAGCAATGCCAATGGCGCCATAAACGGCAACATATACGTTGGTAACTTACCGCGGGAAATACTGAAAAAGATGACGGGAACAACAAACCAGCACAGTAAGAAAAACATATCGGGGCTAGATTTACGTTCTTTCCAACCTTTCATGATAGCACCGGGTAACAGCCCTGCCCATGGAATAGCGCCAAGAATGATAATTGGAATATAATACCAAAACGGTGCGATATGCTGAGCATCATCTGCCGTGAACCGCTTAATGTGCTCAATCCAAAAGAAATAATGCCAATAATCAGGCTCTTGTTTTGCAACCGCCAAAGCCCATGGCAAACTGATAATAACCGCCGAAATTATTGCAAGCGGCCCGTACTTAAGTAACTCAAGGAACCGCTTTTGATAGATTGTGACAGGAAGCATGACTATCACGGGGATCGCAAGGGCTAAAAAGCCTTTAGTCATAAATGCCATGCCACAAGCCAGCCCAAGACAAAGCCATGCCGCTAGTTTAGATTTTACTTCTCTCGATTTCATTGCCCACAAACAACAGAACATGCTTGCCGCTATCCATAAAGACAACATTGGGTCGAGTACACTGTAAGTTCCGATGGAGAATACCAAGAACATTGAGATATAAATGAGGCTAGCAACATAAGCAACGTGGTTATTACGCCACATCATTTTTGCCATACGGTAGACAAGTAATGCACTGAGGAAAATACAAAAAACCGAACCAAAGCGAACAGCAAAATTAGTTTCACCAAAAATCATCTGGCTAATATTGTTTATCCAGTAACCTGCTACTGGTTTTTCGAAATAACGTACATCCAGCATGTAAGGAACAATCCAATCCCCACGCTGTAACATTTCACGGCTAATTTCCGCATATCGTGTTTCATCTGGTTGCCAAAGTAAACGGCTATCCAACGGCAATAAATAGGTTAAGATAAAAAAAAGAGCCAGCAGAGAGGCTCCTACTTTGCTCGCTCGGTTATTCAACATAGGTTGCTTATTCCTCTTCTTGGCAGCCTAGCCAGCCTTCACGCCCAGGGAATGGTGCCCTCACCACACGCCCTTTTGGCAATGAATTCAAATCGTCTGGCAGTAATTCACTCAATGTACAGAATTGGATATCTTCTTGTGTAATTCGTTCCAATAATTGTGAAAATTGTTCCGATTTAGACATCCCTTCCACTTCAGTGTGAATAGTATAAACTGGAACGCCTTGATCTTCTTTAATTGCTTGAAGAATAAAATCATTAAATGCCTCATCACTCACGACTGTTCCCACAACTTCATCGTAAGTCGGCAGTGTTACAGGAATTTGAACTGTCCCTAATGAGCCATCCGCTAAAATTGGCCTAAATGGATATTTACCACGGCAATCACTGTTGTAGTCAAAGTTAAACGTTTGTTTAACTTCCAATACGCGCTCATCGCCTCGCCAACCAGCGACGGCTGAACAAGTCACACGATGCCCAATAGCTTGCTCCAATGCATCAACACCTAGCTTAAC
The DNA here is from genome assembly GCF_033688165.1 of Providencia sp. PROV048. Taxonomy (NCBI): domain Bacteria; kingdom Pseudomonadati; phylum Pseudomonadota; class Gammaproteobacteria; order Enterobacterales; family Morganellaceae; genus Providencia; species Providencia sp. PROV048. Next base: position 2,534,836 of record NZ_CP096360.1, read on the forward strand.
CTGCTCTGTCAGTTGCGGTTTGCTCCATTTCGCAACCTTAGCCTGCCAGCCTTGATGATCCCATGCATGTAAGCCAACTTCATGGCCAGCATCCAAGGTTTGTTTCATCAAGTAACCTAAATCCTTAGCAATTTTTTTACCCGGCCATGCTGTGCCCGCTAATAAGATATCTAACCCATAAAGGGATGCTGCATTAGACCTAAGCATTTTCCACAGAAATTTAGGACGCAAAAGGCGCCATAAATGGCGCCCCATGTTATCGGGTCCTACGCTGAAGAAAAAGCTGGCCTGAATATTATACTCTTTGAGCACTTTGAGTAACTGTGGAACCCCTTTTAATGTACCTTGGTAAGTATCCACATCAATTCTCAAGCCAACTTTTTTCATTAGTCTTTATTACCTAACTCTTCAACAGCACCTTGTAAGAAGAAATCTAATGTTTCTTCAATGGTATCTTTCATATCGATAGTTGGAACCCAGTCCAGTAAACGACGTGCGTTTTCAACACTTGGTTTACGGTGTTCAACGTCTTGATACCCTTGGCCATAATAGCTGCTGCTTTCGATTTCACGGAAACCTGCAAATGGAGGGAATTTTCCACGTTGTGGGTGTTTTTCGAAGCTTTCCAGCAACATTTCCGCTAATTCACGAATACTGGCTTCATTCGTTGGGTTACCGATATTGATGATTTGGCCGTCACACTTGCCATCTTTATTTTCGATAATACGGAACAGTGCTTCAATACCGTCTTTAATATCTGTAAAACAGCGTTTTTGTGCACCACCATCAACCAGTTTAATCGGAGAACCTTCAACCAAGTTCAAGATCAACTGTGTAATTGCACGAGAACTACCAATACGCGCAGAGTTCAAGCTATCTAAACGTGGTCCCATCCAGTTAAATGGACGGAATAAGGTGAACTTCAGACCTTCTTTTGCACCGTATGCCCAAATCACTCGGTCAAGTAATTGTTTAGATACTGAGTAAATCCAACGTTGTTTATTGATTGGACCTACGATCAGGCGTGATTCATCTTCATCAAACTCTTTATCATCACACATACCATAAACTTCAGAAGTTGATGGGAAAATGATGCGTTTGTTGTATTTCACACAGTAACGTACAACTTTTAAGTTTTCTTCGAAGTCTAACTCGAAAACACGCAGTGGGTTACGGGTATATTCGATTGGCGTCGCGATCGCAACCAAAGGCAAAATAACGTCACATTTTTTGATGTGATATTCAATCCATTCTGTATGGATGCTAACGTCACCTTCAATAAAGTGGAAACGTGGGTTACCAATAAAACGTTCAATTGCGGAAGAACCGATATCCATACCATAGATATCGTAATTACCGTCTTTTAACAGGCGCTCAGTCAAGTGGTTACCGATAAAGCCGTTAACACCAAGGATCAGAACACGTGTACGACGTTTTACTTGTGCCGTTGGTTTTGCACCAACACGAACATCTGTCACGATACCCATTTCGTTAGCAAGGCGGCTACCTTGCATATATAAACCCGTCTCACTTTGGCCGCTAATCACTTCGATAGCACCTTGACCACAAGCGATACGCAGTGGGTCACTCGAAAGTACCGTACCTGCTGGTTTACCTTGGTTATCATCTAAAACGCGTGCGCGCCAAATAACCATTTTGCGTGCACCTAAATAGGTAAACGCACCTGGGTAAGGTTCAGTCACTGCACGAATCAAACAATTAACGTCTTTTGCACTGTCGTTCCAATTAATTAAACCATCTTCAGCGGTACGACGACCAAAGTACGTTGCTTGACTTTCGTCTTGTGCAACCGCTTTGTAGCTACCAGCTTCGATTAATGGCAGTGTTTTATCCAGCAAAACTTCCGCCGCTTCACGGACTTTTGCATGTAAAGTTAGGCTAGTGTCTGTATCGGTAATAACCACTTTTTCTTGAGCAATGATATCGCCAGCGTCGGCTTTAGCTACCATTTTATGTAAGGTTACACCTGTTTCGCTTTCGCCTTTTAATAATGCCCAATTAATAGGCGCACGACCGCGATATTTAGGGAGTAATGAACCATGTAGATTAAACGCACCTTTAGGCGCGATAGCTAACAGCTCTTCACTCAACATATCACGATAGTAGAAGGAGAAAATCACATCAGGTTTCATTTCGCGAATACGTTCAATCCACAATGGGTGATTAACGTTTTCAGGCGCAAAAACAGGAAGCTCCATGTCAGCACTTAAACGCGCAACAGAGGAGTAAAAGTGGTTTTCATTTGGGTCATCAGTGTGGGTAAACACTGCTTGGATATCAAAACCTGCTTTTTCAAGCGCTTTTAGCCCTACGCAGCCAATATCATGATAGGCAAAAACAATAGCTTTCATTAGTCTTCTTCCTGATTTTTGTCGGATTTCGCATCTGCTCCAACGACTTTTTGAATAAAATAACGAGGTCTCGCGCGTACATCATTGTAGATCCTACCAATGTATTCGCCCAATAAACCCATGGCAACAAACTGTGCACCAATAAACATAAAGAGTACTGCAAACAGCGTGAATACGCCATCTGCGGCCCACTCTGCGCCAAAAATTAAACGCAATGCAATTAACAATACCGCTAATAAAAAACCGCCAGCGGCGATAATACTACCGACAACACTCAATAAACGCAGTGGTGCCGTAGTCAGGCATGTTAATAAGTCATACATTAAATTAATCAGCTTCATAAAGCTGTATTTAGAATCACCAAACTCGCGTTCTGCATGCGCTACATCAATTTCAATGGTTCTACGTGCAAATGTATTTGCTAAAATAGGAATAAATGTACTTCTTTCATGACATTGCAACATAGCTTGAATAATATGACGGCGATACGCACGTAACATACAGCCATAGTCACCCATAGAGCGGCCTGTTGCTTTGGTGATCATCGCATTAATCATTTTAGACGCTGTTTTGCGAAACCAAGAATCTTGGCGATTCGCACGGCGTGTACCAACTACATCATAACCTTGCATCGCTGTTTGCACTAAACGAGGGATTTCCTCTGGCGGATTTTGCAAATCCGCATCCAAGGTAATTACTAAATCGCCATCCGCTTGGTTAAAACCTGCCATAATAGCAGAATGCTGCCCATAATTACGGTTTAAAATAATTGCAATAACGTGGTTTTCTGGATTTTCCGCTGCTTCTGTAAGCATTTGTGCTGAACGATCGCTACTACCATCATCAACTAGAATTAATTCATAGGATTGAGTTAATTGTTTACATGACTTGATAGTACGTTCTAGTAATTGCGGTAAGCTCTGCTCTTCATTATAGACAGGGATTACCACTGAGACTTTTTTAATCTCATCAAATTCATCTGCGTGTGACACTATTTTGACTCCAAAAGAACTGCTTCTACAGCTTTAACGACCCGTTCAACATCTGCATCAGTCATATCGGGAAATAAAGGTAACGAACACAATGTGGCGCTATTCCATGTTGATTCAGGTAAAACTAACTCAGGGTATTTTTCGCGATAATATTTTTGTGTATGCGCGGCACGAAAGTGCAACCCTGTTCCAATATCATGCTCTTTCAATTTTTCCATGAATGTATCGCGATCAATACCGCATGCTGCTTTATCGACACGTACCATAAATAAATGATTTGCATGTAAATGTGAGTAACTAGGGACACTCAACATTTGTAAAGGAGAATTTTTCAGCAACTCACGATAACGAGCTGTAAGTTCCGCACGACGCTGATTTAATTGCTCAACTCGTGATAACTGCACCACTGCAATCGCGGCGTGAATGTCCGATAAATTATATTTAAAACCGGGCTCAACAACCTCGGCTTGCGGCTTACGGCCTTGCATTTGTCTATCAAACGCATCAACCCCTAGACCGTGAAACTTGAGTGTACGTACACGCTGAGCAAGTTCATCGTCATCTGTTGCGACTAATCCCCCTTCCGCACAGGTGACATTTTTGATGGCATGAAAAGAAAAAATAGACGTTCCCTTTTCGCCAATCCACTCATCTTTATAACGAGTACCCACTGCATGTGCTGCATCTTCGATTAAAGCTACACCGGCTTTTTGAGCAATCAAACGCAATGCGTCAAGATCACAAGGAGCCCCCGCATAATGAACTGGGATAATGGCCTTTGTTTTTTCTGTTAACGCTTTTTCTACGGCATCGGGTTGGATCATTAATGTGTCACGATCAACATCAATCATCACAGGGGTTGCACCAAGCAATTCAATCATGTTAATCGTAGAAACCCATGTTTGTGATGGTGTAATAATTTCATCACCAGGGCCAATACCTAATGCCATTAAAACAACATGCATCCCCGCTGTTGCAGAAGAAAGTGCAATCGCATGCTTACAGCCATAACGCTTACAAAAATCTTCTTCTAATTGATGATTCTGTGGGCCTGTAGTTATCCAGCCTGAACGCAGAACTTTTTCAACTGCCTTGACCTCTTCATCACCGATTGCCGGTTTTGAAAATGGTAAGAAATTGCTCATATTGTTTATAGCCTAGTTTTCATTGTGAATAGAATATTCTAGTTAATTATACTTTAACCGAACCTCAACACCTGCAAACATTGCGGGATTATCATGTAAAAATAAGTGATAAAAACACCTTATTGCTTATCCGTTAAATTTATAACCTGCCACACCCGGTGAGATGCACTGTGGCTTAACTTAATTTCAGACATAAATATGTCAGATAAATTTTTTTCTGTCATTATACATTCTGGTTTCCCTACTGCGACTAACTGTCCTTGTTTTATCATCCAAATACAAGATGCATTTTTATACGAATGGCTAAGATCATGACCACTCATTATAACGGTTCCTAAGCAATCACAAAAATATTTAATCCATTTATCAAGCATTGCTTGCTGAATAATATCTAAATTATTGGTCGGCTCATCCAATAGTATAAATTTCCCCTCGCATTGCTGTTTATCCCAGACCTGCAAAAATGCTGCTACAATTCGGACTCTTTGCCATTCACCACCCGAGAGTTGGTTAATAGGTTTACTTAATAATGATGTTAGTTGAAAATCGCTACATAAACGCTCAAAAACACCAGCAGAAAACACTATGTTAGGTGAAAACAGGCCAACATATTGAAAAACTTTGAGTATTGGAATGTAACTAACTAATTGTGAAAGATAAGCACGTTGTTGGCTCAATTGAGCAATATGATATTGCCGTATACTTTGCCCACCAATTAAAATATCGCCACCTACAGGCAAATAACCGCTTATCGCAGCTAATAATGTACTTTTTCCGGCCCCATTGGCACCCAATATATGAATTTGTTCACCAGCTAGCACTTGAGCTGAAACATTGACCAAGCGTGTATCGATAGTAATGTTTTTAATATCAATAATTAATTTATTTTCCATCATTTTTACCGCCATTGTTGGTGACGAATTAACAAGAAAATAAATACCGGAGCCCCTAAGGTTGCCGTAATAACACCAATGGGAACTTCCGCATTGGCGATTAATAACCGAGACAGAATATCTGCTGTTAATAACCCTAATGCCCCTGCCACTGCAGAACCAACCAATAATACGCGGTTATCTGTTAAACCACTTAATCTCAATATATGAGGAATAACTAAGCCAATAAAGCTAATCGCCCCCGCAATAGCAACGCTGAGGCCAATTAATACACCGCTAATAATAATCAATATAACGCGCCATTTATAAATTGAGATACCTAATTGATAGGCTTGTACCGTTCCTAATGAAAGATAATTCAGTATATTTCCTTGGAAAAGCACCCAAATTAAAAATGGCAAGCAACCAATAACAAGACCAAATTGTCGCCAATCAACCCCACTAAAACTCCCCATCATCCAATAGAGTAACTGTCGCAAATCAAGGTTGCTGCTCATGTACACCATCCATGTCATACAGGCACCACTAATCACGCCTAGAGCAACACCAACAAGCAATAAACTTGAATTATTCAAGTTTTTACGGCGAGCAAAATAGAGCAATATGGAGGTAAAAAATAGTGCTCCCATAATTGCGCTAATACTTAATAGCCAATAGTGCGTCACGCCTGATGATAATAATACAGTCAGCACCACCGCGACACCCGCACCATTACTAACCCCTAATAAGCCTGGTTCTGCTAAAGGGTTTTCAAATAAAGCTTGCATTATAGCCCCTGTGACTGCAAGAGCTGCGCCAATGACAATGACCGCTAGTGTGCGGGGAAAGCGAATTTGCCAGACAAACAACTGCGCGGGATCATCCATCCATTGGCTAGGCCAATACCAAATCTCCCCAGCACTGAGCGACAATATTGCAATGATAAAAAGAGAGAAAAACAAAAATACGATTAAACGTATGTCTGATTTATTTTGTTGTTTTTGTAATCCAAGCAAAGAATAAGTCATATATATATTTACTTATTTATTATTGAGTTAGAAAATTACCGTTTTTTATGCAAGATATATTATCACCATAGATTTAAATTAATTTTTAATTTTAACATAATCTCTATGGAAACCTATGAAAGCTAGAAACAATGCACTCAAATCATCACTGATAACAAATCCTCACGAAAATATGCGCCCCTCTAGTGAGAAGAAGAAAGGATTTATAAATTCAATTAGAAAAATTAATGTTCTGTCTAGTATAAAAAACTATATCTTACGCAAGTTTCAATCAAATACGGTCAAACACTATCCCACCTTCTCTACTGAAATGCCCCCAACCTCACCAATTTGTGAAAAAGACAAATTAGCTGCGAAAAAGATAGAGCAAGAAAACATAAAGGCTATCGATTACTGTAAAGAACTCACTGGCGATGAAAAAATGAATTATCTTCAGCTTAATAAACTGGGTAGCGCCATTTTAACTCACCCAAATTACAGGGAAACAATTGGTCTTTTTCGCACATCAGCAAATGCGCTTGAGCGTGATAAATTAGTCTCACACCTACTCGCAGGCAAGCCACTTAAAGAATATCTTTTAAACAAAGATATTGTTGATATTAAAATTCTTACTTCAGCTTACAAAAAGATTGCTGCTAATCTAATAGAAAAAAATATTCATTCATTAGAAACCTCTCCAAAATCCATTCATAAATTAGCCGATGTAGTACAACAAAAATCTGCGTTATTAAAGGAAATTTTCGCTCAAAACTCAATCAATCAAGACAAAAGAGAGCTACTGAAAGAACTAGATAAAAATGCTCAACATGCATTTTTATCTCTTGAAAAAACACCGTTAACACTACAATTAGTCATTCCTCTATTCGCTGAAATCACAAAAAATCAGCAAACAAATAAAATGGATGCTTACAACTTAGCAACTTGCTTTGCACCAAGTTTAGTCACTAGCTCAGGCCTACCTTTTGCTTCTCAGATTAAATTAAATAGTGACGCACAAATTTACATAGAAGCTCTAATTAATCACGATTTAAAATTGCAATCCTATGATGTCTAATCAACTCTCAACTACTATCACAGTTTCCAAAAACAAAAGACCGCCTAGGCGGTCTTTTTTCATATCAAACGATATAATTACTCTTTCGGCGTTGCTTTTTCTACACGGCTTTTTAATTTTTGGCCTGGGCGGAAGGTAACAACACGGCGGGCAGTAATTGGAATATCTTCCCCAGTTTTTGGGTTACGTCCGGGACGTTGATTTTTATCACGTAAATCAAAGTTACCGAATCCAGATAATTTTACTTGCTCACCATTTTCTAAGGAAAGGCGAACCTCTTCAAAGAAAGTTTCGACAAGGTCTTTAGCATCACGTTTGCTAACACCCAGTTTTTCAAACAAATTTTCTGACATTTCAGCTTTAGTAAGCGCCATAGGTTTAGTCCCTCAAGGAGGCTTGGAATCGCTGTTTTAACGCAGCAATACACAGATCAACGGTAGCAGTGATCTCTTCTTCTTCCATAGTACGCTGGGTATCTTGGAAGACAAGACTGATAGCAAGGCTCTTATAGCCATCCGCTATTCCTTCACCACAGTACACATCAAATAAGTTTATGCCAACTATATGATTTATGCCAACTTTTTTACACTCTGCTAAAACTTCAGCAGCAGCCACATCTTCTGGCACGACAACAGCGATGTCACGGCGGTTCGATGGATAGCGCGAAATCGCCTTAGCTTCAGGGATGACACGTTGTGCTATCGCATCACTACGAACCTCAAACACCACCGTACGACCATTTAAATCGAGTTTGCGTTCTAATTCTGGGTGAACTACACCAATAAAGCCAATGTGTTCATTTTCCAGATAAATCCCAGCACTTTGACCTGGATGCAATGCAGGATGTGCCTCAGATTTAAATGTAATTTGATTTAGTTTCCCAGTCAATTCAAAAACAGCTTCAAGATCACCTTTTAAGTCAAAGAAGTCAACAACTTGTTTATCTAATGACCAATGTTCTTCAAATCTGTTACCTGTAATCACCCCTGCCAACATAGGTTCTTGGCGAATTCCATATTCTGCTTGATTATCAGGAATAAAGCGCAGACCTGTCTCAAATAAACGAATTCTATTTTGTTGACGATTTTGATTATAGACAACCGTTCCTAATAAACCAGTCAGTAACGATAAACGCATCGCTGACATATCAACAGAAATCGGGTTAGGTAAAAGCAACGCATCTTGTTGTGGATGCAGTAAAGCTTGAACTTTAGGGTCAACAAAACTATAAGTGATTGCTTCTTGATAACCACGGTCAACTAACATTGCTTTAATACGTTTTAAAGGTAGGTTAGCTTCTTTGTGATTAGTCATGGTCAAATCAGCACGTAATGGCACATCAGGGATGCTGTTATAACCATAAACACGAGCGACTTCTTCCACTAAGTCTTCTTCGATTTGCATATCGAAGCGCCAACTTGGAGCGACAACATCCCATGTATTAGCAGAAGCCGTGACTTTGCATCCTAAACGCGTCAAAATATCCGTAACTAACTCATCTTCAATAAAATGACCAATCAAACGGTCTAATTTATTGCGTGTCAGTTTAATATTTGCGGCTTTTGGTAAATGTTGCTCACTGGTTACATCAATAATTTCACCGACTTCACCACCACAAATCTCAACAATTAGCGCAGTAGCACGTTCAATCGCTTTAAACTGTAATTGAGGGTCAACACCACGCTCAAAACGGTGAGATGCATCAGTGTGCAAACCGTAATTACGTGCACGACCTGTGATCGATAATGGGTCGAAGAATGCACACTCTAATAAAATATTTTTGGTTTCCGTATTAACACCTGAGTGTTCACCGCCAAAAATACCTGCAATCCCCAGTGCTTTTGATTCATCAGCAATCACTAATGTGTCTGATTTTAACGTTGCTTCACTGCCATCAAGGAGAACTAGTTTCTCCCCTTCTTTTGCCATGCGAGCAACAATAGCACCATCTAAACGGTCTAGATCATAAGCGTGTTGAGGCTGACCCAATTCTAATAAGACGTAGTTGGTAATATCCACAACCGCGTCAATAGAACGGACGCCACCACGACGCAACTTTTCTTTCATCCACATTGGCGTTGGCGCTGACACATCAATATTTTTGATCACACGACCTAAGAAACGTGGGCAGGCATTAGGTGCTTCTACTCGAATTGGGAAAGTATCTTTTATGGTCACAGATACTGTATTAATAGCAGGCTCATTTAGCGCTAATTTATTAATAACAGCGACATCACGTGCAACCCCAAGAATACTTAAGCAATCTGCACGGTTAGGTGTAATACTGATTTCAATTGCATTATCATCAAGTTTTAGATATTCACGAATATCGGTACCGATAGTGGCATCCTGCGGCAATTCAATAATTCCGCTGTGGTCATCAGAAATACCCAGTTCAGAATAAGAACACAGCATACCTTCAGAAGGCTCGCCACGTAGTTTTGCCGCTTTAATTTTAAAATCACCCGGTAATACCGCACCAACCGTTGCAACAGCAACTTTTAGGCCTTGACGGCAGTTTGGTGCACCACAGACGATATCTAATAAACGCTCACCGCCTACGTTAACTTTTGTAACGCGCAGTTTGTCTGCATTTGGGTGTTGACCACACTCAACCACTTCACCAACAACAACGCCGTGAAATTGGCCAGCAACTGCATCTACACCATCAACTTCCAAACCCGCCATCGTGATTTGGTCAGATAATGCTTCACTACTAATCGCCGGGTTTACCCATTCGCGTAACCATAGTTCACTGAATTTCATGAGATAACCCCGCCTTATTTAAACTGTTTGAGGAAACGAAGATCATTTTCGAAGAATGCACGTAGGTCAGAAACACCGTAGCGTAGCATTGTTAAGCGCTCCATCCCCATACCAAAGGCAAATCCAGAGTAGACTTCAGGGTCAATACCTACATTGCGCAATACATTTGGATGCACCATTCCGCAGCCTAATACTTCTAACCATTTACCATTTTTACCCATAACATCAACTTCCGCTGAAGGTTCGGTGAATGGGAAATATGATGGTCTGAAACGTACTTGAACTTCCTCTTCAAAGAAGTTATTCAAGAAATCATGCAATGTGCCTTTTAGATTGGTAAAACTGATATCTTTATCAACAATCAGGCCTTCTGTTTGATGGAACATTGGTGTATGCGTTTGGTCGTAATCATTACGATATACACGACCAGGAGCAATGATACGAATCGGTGGTTGTTGGCCATTCATTGTACGGATTTGTACACCCGATGTTTGCGTACGCAGTAAGCGTTTTGCATCAAACCAAAAAGTATCATGGTCAGCACGCGCGGGATGGTGAGCTGGTATATTTAACGCATCAAAGTTATGATAGTCATCTTCGATTTCTGGACCAGTTTCAACAGAGAAACCTAATTCGCCAAAAAACTCTTCAATTCGCTGAATTGTACGGGTCACTGGGTGTAACCCTCCATTTTCCATACGACGCCCAGGTAATGACACATCAATTTTTTCTGATACTAGACGTGCATTAAGAATTTCAGCTTGCATCGCGTCCTTACGGGCGTTCAGTGCATCTTGAACCTGTACTTTAGCTTCATTTATCACAGCCCCTGCTGCTGGACGTTCCTCAGCAGGCAGATCACGCAACGTTTTCATCTGTAGTGTGAAATGGCCGCTCTTGCCTAAATATTCAACACGCACTGATTCCAACGTAGCAACATCTTGGGCCTGTTCAATGGCTGCTTTTGCCTGTGCAACCAACTCAGCGAGATGTGGCATTGTTTCCCCTTTATGACCACTTGGTCTTTTTGCTAGTTATTCACTATATATATTAAGCTTCACATTCTATTTGGTAATGAATGAATACTTAACTGATTTTACTGTACTTAATCTAAAACTAGAAATGAAAAAGCCTCCCTAAGGAGGCTTTAGCGTAACTTTTCATTTCTTTTTTCTATTTACGCGAAAAAGCCCCCGGAATTCAGGTGCTAAAGTAAAAAAAGAAACGAAAAATCACAGAATGCATGTAGTAAACTCTCAATAACTAACTGTATCTAAAGTATTAACACAAATAGCTATAAATGAAAAGAGGAAGTTTCCTTCCTCTTTCCAAGCAAACAATTAAGCTAAAGCGCCTTTCGCTTTTTCAACTAAAGCAGTGAATGCTGCTTTATCGAAAACTGCGATGTCTGCTAAGATCTTACGGTCGATTTCAATTGAAGCTTTTTTCAAGCCATTGATGAAGCGGCTGTAAGACAGACCGTTCTGACGAGCCGCAGCGTTGATACGTGCGATCCACAGTTGACGGAACTGACGTTTACGTTGACGGCGGTCACGGTAAGCATATTGACCAGCTTTGATTACCGCTTGAAATGCTACGCGGTAAACACGTGAACGTGCACCATAGTAACCTTTCGCTTGCTTCAGAATTTTTTTGTGACGTGCACGGGCGATTACACCACGTTTTGCGCGAGCCATAAGCTATCTCCTATCGTCTTTATCTTATATTAACTAAATTGTTTACTTATGCGTAAGGCAGGCAAGCAACTACCAGACCCAGATCGCCCTTAGATACCATTCCTTTCGGACGTAAATGGCGTTTACGCTTAGTTGACTTTTTAGTCAGGATGTGACGAAGGTTTGCATGCTTACGCTTAAAGCCACCGCCTGCAGTTTTTTTAAAGCGCTTTGCTGCGCCACGTACAGTTTTAATCTTTGGCATTTCTTTTATTTCCAACTTCGCATTGTGATTAACTACGAATTAATTAGGCGAATAACATCTATATTGCTATAAACGAGTATTACTTGCAGGCCTAATTATTTCTTCTTCGGTGCCAGCACCATGATCATCTGACGCCCTTCAATTCTTGAAGGGAAAGACTCCACGGATGCTAGTTCTTCCAGATCAGCTTTGATACGGTTAAGCATTTCCAGACCGATCTGCTGGTGAGCCATTTCACGACCGCGAAAGCGCAGTGTAACTTTAGCTTTATCACCATCTTCCAGAAAGCGAGTCAGGTTGCGTAGTTTGACCTGATAATCACCTTCATCTGTAGCAGGGCGGAATTTAATTTCCTTCACCTGAACAACTTTTTGTTTCTTTTTTTGCTCTTTTTGAGATTTGCTCTTCTCATAAAGGAATTTGCCGTAATCCATGATACGACAAACTGGCGGTTCAGCATTTGGGCTGATTTCCACTAGGTCTACACCTGCTTCTTCAGCTTTTTCAAGCGCTTCGCGTGCGCTCATGATGCCTAACTGTTCACCGTCTAAACCCGTTAAACGGACCTCTGGAACACGAATTTCATCATTGATACGATTTGGACGTGTTGTTGGGATTCTTTTTCCGCCTTTAATACTTCATTCCTCCAATTGGATAAAGAGATTTGCTTCTCTCAAGCAAATACACTCGTCACTCAATAGTTACTACTTGACGCGTGTACGATATTCTTTGTTTGTCTTTATGCGCTATGCGCCGACAAAGTGATTCGACCGCGGATTTTAATGCTTCTTGCCGGATTACTCAAGTAAATCTTGCAATAAATCACACTGAACTGTTTGAAAACTTGGATTTTGAGGGAAATTTGTAGCATTGAAGCAATTATTTTTACTCATTAGATAAGACAAACAAAATAGAGAAGCAGCGCCCAAATGAGCGCTGCTAGACTCTAGCAATTACTTCGCTATAACCATACTGGCTTAATTATTTTTTCTTTGGTGCCAATACCATGATCATCTGGCGTCCTTCAATCCTTGATGGGAATGATTCTACTGATGCCAGTTCATCCAGATCGGTTTTGATGCGGTTAAGCACTTCTAAGCCAATCTGTTGGTGAGCCATTTCGCGACCACGAAAACGCAGTGTCACCTTAGCTTTGTCACCATCTTCCAAAAAGCGAATTAAACTACGTAGTTTAACTTGGTAGTCGCCTTCGTCAGTTCCCGGACGGAATTTAATTTCCTTCACTTGAACAACTTTTTGTTTTTTCTTTTGTTCTTTTTGAGATTTGCTTTTCTCATAAAGATATTTACCGTAGTCCATGATACGACAAACTGGTGGCTCAGCATTTGGGCTGATTTCGACTAAGTCGACACCTGCTTCTTCTGCTTTAAAGAGGGCTTCACGCACACTCATTACACCAAGTTGCTCACCGTCTAAACCAGTGACACGGATTTCTGTTGCGCGAATTTCATCGTTAATACGATTTGGGCGCGCCGTTGGGAGTTTTTTTCCGCCTTTAATACCTTATTCCTCCATCTGATTGAGTTGACGACTGCGGATCTCTTCAAGCAGTTTTGTCATGAATTCGTTGACATCAAGGCTGCCTAAGTCTTTACCACGACGGGTACGTACAGCAACTTTACCTGATTCAACTTCTTTATCACCACATACTAACATGTAAGGGACGCGACGCAGCGTGTGTTCACGGATCTTAAAGCCGATTTTCTCGTTACGTAAGTCCGCTTTCGCACGAATGCCAACACTTTGCAGCTTGCTTACTAATTCTTGAACATAATCTGCTTGGCTATCAGTAATGTTCATTACAACCACTTGCTGTGGTGCTAACCATGTTGGGAAAAAGCCTGCATACTCTTCTGTTAAGATACCAATGAAGCGTTCTAGTGAACCTAACACTGCACGGTGGATCATAACAGGAACGATACGTTCGTTATTTTCACCTACATAGGAAGCTGTTAAACGGCCCGGTAAGAAGAAGTCTAACTGGACAGTACCACATTGCCATGCACGGTCAAGGCAGTCGTACAGTGTAAACTCGATTTTCGGACCATAAAATGCGCCTTCACCTGGTTGGTATTCAAACTCAATACCTTTTGATTTCAGTGCATTCGCTAAGTCTTCTTCCGCCCGATCCCACATCTCGTCAGTACCGATACGTTTTTCAGGACGGGTTGATAGTTTTACGACAATCTTTTCGAAACCGAAAGTTGCGTAAACATCATAAATCATTTCAATACAGCTAGTTACTTCGCTTAAGATTTGCTCTTCAGTACAGAAGATATGTGCATCATCTTGAGTAAAGCCACGCACACGCATTAAGCCGTGCAGTGCACCTGATGGCTCATTACGGTGACAGCTACCAAACTCTGCCATACGTAATGGTAAGTCACGGTATGATTTCAAACCTTGGTTGAAAATCTGTACGTGACCTGGGCAGTTCATTGGTTTCACACAATATTCACGGTTTTCAGAAGAAGTCGTAAACATCGCGTCTTTATAGTTATCCCAGTGACCTGTTTTTTCCCACAGCACACGATCCATCATGAATGGGCCTTTAACTTCTTGATAGTTATAAGCTTTCAGTTTAGTGCGTACAAAGGTTTCCAGCTCACGGAAAATTGTCCAACCGTCATTATGCCAGAATGCCATACCCGGCGCTTCTTCTTGCATATGGTATAAATCTAATTGTTTACCAATTTTACGGTGGTCACGCTTAGCTGCTTCTTCTAAACGTAATAAATAGGCCGCTAATTGTTTTTTATCGGCCCATGCGGTGCCGTAAATACGTTGCAGCATTTTGTTATCGCTGTTACCACGCCAGTATGCGCCAGCCACTTTCTGTAATTTAAAATGGTGGCAAAAACGCATATTCGGTACGTGTGGACCACGACACATATCAACATATTCTTCATGATGATATAAACCAGGGCGGTCATCTTGGCTAATATTTTGATCTAAAATTTCAACTTTATAGTCTTCGCCACGGGTAACGAAAGTTTCACGAGCTTCGCTCCAAGAAACACGTTTTTTCACCACATCATAATCTGTTTTGGCAAGCTCAAGCATACGCTTTTCAAGCTTTTCCAAGTCTTCCTGCGTCAGCATATGGTCTAAATCGACATCATAGTAAAAACCATTATCGATAGTAGGGCCAATCGCCATTTTCGTGTTTGGCCATAGTTGTTTAATTGCATGACCTAACAGGTGAGCACAAGAGTGACGAATAATTTCGAGTCCGTCTTCATCTTTACTCGTAATAATGGATACGTTTGCATCATGTTCAATTATTTCACATGCATCGACACGTTCGCCATTAATTCGACCCGCAATACAGGCTTTAGCTAAACCTGCGCCGATATCACGAGCAACATCCATCACAGAAACGGGGTGGTCAAACTGACGCTGACTTCCATCAGGAAGAGTAATAACAGGCATTAAAAAATCCTTATCAGCAGTGGTGACCCACACGAAAGATCACTTGCTTGATTATTCCAAAGTTATAAATCAATACGTTACTAACGATTTCTCACTTCACAATGCAAGACATGTACACAAATATGGGCAATTTAAGTGCCCTATTTCGTTACATCGTGAGTAACTCAACTACTAATGATAACACAGACCTATTTTATGGTGATAGCGTAATGCCGCTAATTGTTCTTCTTCATATGAAAAATCAATACCTTCCCGATTAAATGGTGAATAAGTTATCCAATGCAGGAAATAGTTTCTCTTTTTGCTTGAAAAATACACGATACCAACGGGATCCACTAGGTGCGATTAACTCTTCACTGATTATCTTATTTTGTTGAAGAATAATAACCGATTGAATTGATTTCCATAAAGAGTAAATGATGTAGAAAGTAGCTATTAACGAGAGTAATAGTACATAAATATTATCTAATTTCTCTATTTGCCAAAATAAATAAATACAAAAGATAATTTGAATTAACGCCCGAATAATAAAGGCAATACTAAAGAATGACTTCGCATGCTGTATCGTTGCAAAACAGGGATTGAAGAGAGTTTGTCTTCTTTCTTGGACTGGAATACCATTCACATATACTATCCAATCAGAAGTATCGCTATTTTTTAAGACTATTCCTTTTTCCTTCATTCCATGAATTTTAAATGAAACAACAACAGCCCAAACAACCCCGATGGTAAATAAATAAAGTATAAAACCACTTACTGAAAAAAAAGCAAAAAATACACTGAACATTATAAAACATGCGAGTTTACTGGAGTATATCCAAAATGGCGCCACCTGATAGTTCATGATTATCCTTAATATGTTTTGCGTAAATTCTAAATTTGAAGTGTACAAAACAGATTAAATGATAAAGCGTCTCATTTCCATAAATCTATAACCAACGTCTCGTTTGCTTGCTATATTTTTCCCACTCATTCTTAAATGATGCAGATAAAAAACGTTCTTCCTGTGGGATCGTATATAAATCAGTAATCAGCCAAAATACTAACCCTGCGACCAAAAAATAAGGAGAATGTGAAAAGAAAGCTAAAGCCAAGCTCATTGATGTAAAAGCTAAATACATTGGATTACGTGAAAATCGGTAAGGCCCGTTAGTCACTAAATGCGTTGCCTTAACCGTAGGATTTGGTGATGTTTTATGTTTATAAAAGTAGTAAAGGCTTGTCGCGACCCAACTCACACTCTCCAGTGCAATTAATATACCTAAAATTCCCATCCAACCAGAAAACGTCCAGTCTAAAAGATCTTGCTTGGAAAGAAAATATACAGCGACCCCATTAGCGACTAACCAATTCAATAATGGCAATTTAAATATATTCATTGCGTTACCTGTAAGCCAAAATGATGCTATTAGCATACCATAAATGAATATATAAATTTGAGTGGAGGAACATATAGAGGAGTGATATTAACTACAAAAATAATTAGTTATTGGGAGTTAAGGAAAACACACTCTTTAAACCTTCTAATTTACTATATTCTTGCTGGCAAACTAAATTTCGTACATCACTGGGCATAGAATCAATTCTGGTTTGAATATTGGCAAGTTGTTCATCTAAACTATTCATTCCCTTTACATCAACAATGTCCTGATTCACTTTAAGATAATCAGTAAAACTTTGCAGGTTATCCTCTAGACTATTACAAATATCATTACTGGCTAAACTCTGCGGTAAAATAGCACTGAGCGATGTTGGTAAGACTTGGGATATATTCGGATAAATGCTTTGCCTCCACTGCTGAGGAAAAACGATTAGTAACATGGCGGCAGCCAAAACTAATAGCATCGACGCCCCGGCTAATGTCGCTATAAGTTTTTTCATTCTTTTTCCTATTACTCAAAATTAACTGAAAATAGGATAACCAACTCTGCGTAAAGCTATTTTTAAAACTAAAAATCCTTTGTAAAGAAATCCATAACTCTTTTTAATAAAATTTCATTTCTTCATACGGTTTTTCTTGGCAGCTCTTTAAGCGCTGTAATAAGCCGCCTACATGCAATTCTAATTTGTGGCCATCTGGATCAAGAAAGTAAAAAGAATCTCCTTCACTTTTATTTTCTTTCCAGACAATGACATTTGCTTGCATTAGCCTATCAACAACGATAAGAAAGTCTTTCGCATCAACGTTAAAGGCATAGTGTGTGTAATCCGTTTTTTCTGGGGACGAAAATTGGCGAGTTATATCTAATGATAAACATAACCATAAATCGCCACAGGAAATATAGGCGCCCTTTTTCCAACTCGCATGTAACTTCATACCAAGTAGTGATTGATAAAAACCAATACTTTTTTCTAAATCAGTTACAGCTAAAGTTAAATGGTTGATTCCGTTTAACATATTTTTTTACCCTTTACTTGTCTGTCACAGTGAATTCTTTTAATGAATTTACATAAATTATCAGTAAATAACATTGCAGCAGATATACTGTATCCCATATCAACTTAAAGACAACCTGTTACGAAATGCCCTTAACCTTTTTATCCCCCATAAAAAGGTTTTTTTTTGCCTTTAAAAATTGAATACTTTTACCACAATCACTCATCTTGCTGTTATTTAACAAATAAAATAAGTTATTCACAGATGAAAGCCATTGTTATCCACAATTAATGTGAACAACTCTTATTATCTACAAACTAATAAATGATAGTTAATATTAACTCTTACTCATCAGTATGCTAACCACCTCCTACCATAAAATATCTCACTAGATATAAATGCTAACCTACAGATCTATAAGAAATTTTGCTATCATTTGAGATAAGGTGTTTTATTCACATTAATCAGGAGCTTGAATCTAACTTCCATGACAAATTTTCTTGAGCTATTTCAAGCCGTTGGTATTGGTCTAGTACTGTTACTTCCTCTCGCCAACCCTTTAACTGCAATTGCAGTCATGTTAAGCATCTCTGCTAATATGACAAAAGAGCAGCGTGACCATCAATCGTTATTGGCCTCTATTTATGTATTCGCAATCATGACAATCGCTTTTTATGCAGGCCAATTAGTCATGAACACATTTGGAATATCAATACCAGGACTGCGAATTGCAGGCGGGCTAATTGTGGCATTTATTGGATTTGGCATGCTGTTTCCTAGCAGTGATGTTGGGGAAGACCCAACCGCCAATGCCCTTGATGATCCAAATGTCCCTAAAAAACGCCAAGAATCACCTAGCATTGCCTTTGTTCCTCTTGCTATGCCAAGTACCGCAGGCCCTGGTACTATTGCTATGATCATCAGCTCCACTGCATCATTACAAGGTAATGTTAGTTTTGCCCCATGGGTTTTAAAAGTCGCCCCCGTAATTACCTTTTTTATTGCAAGTCTCATCGTTTGGATTGGTTTAAGAGGCGCAACTTCTATTATGAGGTGGCTAGGAAATAGCGGTATTGATGCAATCGCACGGGTGATGGGATTTTTATTAATCTGTATGGGAGTGCAATTTGTAATCAACGGAATTGTTGAAATTGTCGCGCAACTCCCACACTTAATGCGTGAATATCAATAAGACATAGCTAATGCATTGTAAGCATTTTTAACTTTCCACAAATACCGTGGGGCTTGCGGTGCAGGATGTTTTGTTTGTACATGTTGATAAAATTCTTCCGGCGATAAGCTGTTAATCATTGCAATCGCCCTACCCTTATCATTATCAAATGTTCTTAATAACGCTCCAGCCCCGTTCACATAAGCGACAACAGTTGCATAATATAACGTCTGAGGGTGGCTTATTCCAGCAAGGTGCTGTTCCCTTAAAATACGAATATAGGCTGTGCCAATATCAATATTTTTTTGTGGATCTTTTAGGTCACGAGTACTCGGCTCCCCTGACTTCCCTTGGTAACGGTATGCGTCACGCCCCGCTGTCGAAGCTTTAATCTGCATCAAACCTATTGCGTTGGATTTACTGACAACTTCAGGCCTAAAATTGGATTCGACCTCAATAATAGCCCTAATTAAAGCTTCATCAACACTATAACGAACCGCAGAGTCACGAATAAATTCATCAAAAGGCGTTCTTGGAAATGTCGTATTTTGTGTGGCTATTGGCCCTGTAGGCTCTAACATTCGCTGTTTTGTTACAGGCCTATCTGGCTCACTTGAACAACCTGCTAGTAGCAGTAGCATAAAAGTACCGCCAATTATTTTTCTCACTGTCGAATCCTCTACGATGGAAGCCGATGGCAGAATAACTAATCCTAAGAAAAATAAAATAATTTTTACTTAACTTTTACTTCAGGACGTGTTTTAGTCATACAAATAGCCATGGGACTTAGAAGCCTATAATGACGAATAATGCTATTCCACACTTTTTGTATTTATTTTTCACAATTGATATTGATAATCATTATCAATTAGGATATAAAATATAATTGTTATAAACCTTAACAACTGTATGTTAAAAAACGCTAAACCAATAATGTCAGGGTCAACTTTTATGAAGAAGAACGTATCTCGATTATCTGCACCTTTACTAACCAGTATGTTTGCTTTGGTAGCAGTCATCTTTTTTAGCCAACCTGCTTTTGCTAAAAAGTTTAAAGTCGTAACCACTTTTACCATTATTCAAGATATCGCTCAAAATGTAGCTGGAGATGCAGCAATTGTCGAGTCTATAACGAAGCCTGGTGCGGAAATTCACGGTTATCAACCAACTCCTAAAGATATTATGAAAGCCTATGATGCAGATTTAATCTTATGGAATGGGATGAATTTGGAAGTTTGGTTCCAACGTTTCTTTGAAAATTTTAAAAATGTTCCTGCTGTCGTAGTCACTGAGGGCATTGAGCCAATGCCAATCCGTGAAGGTGAATATAAAGATAACCCAAATCCACATGCATGGATGTCTCCTGCCAATGCTAAAATTTATATTGAAAATATTCGTCAAGCTCTGGTCAAATATGATCCTGAAAATGCAGAAATATATAATGCCAATGCCAAAAAATATGCGCAGCAAATTGCTGAACTTGATGCCCCTTTACGTGAACGTTTAAATCGCATTCCAGAAAATGAACGTTGGTTAGTCTCAAGTGAAGGCGCATTTAGCTATTTAACGAAAGATTACGGCTTTAAAGAGGTGTATTTGTGGCCAATCAATGCGGAAGAGCAAGGCTCTCCTCAACAAGTGAAAAAAGTGATTGATACTGTCCGTAAGTACAACATCCCCGTGGTATTCAGTGAAAGTACCATTTCTGATAAACCTGCTCGCCAAGTCAGTAAAGAAACCGGGGCAAAATACGGTGGCGTGTTATATGTTGACTCATTATCAACTGCCGATGGCCCAGTACCAACATATATAGACCTTTTAAATACGACTGTAGACACGATAGCGAAAGGATTTTCACAGTAATATGAACCACTCAAGTCAATTCGAACACCCGAATCTTATCGTCGATGATGCGACTGTGACATATAATAACGGTCACACCGCTATCTATGACGCAAGCTTTACTATCTCAGGTGGCTCTATTTGTGCCTTAGTTGGCGTAAATGGTAGTGGCAAGTCAACGTTATTTAAAACCATTATGGGGCTTGTCACCCCATCTTCTGGCAGTGTGACATTAAATGATCAGCCGATAAAAACCGCGCTTAAAGAAAATGTGATTGCATACGTCCCACAAACAGAAGAAGTTGACTGGAATTTCCCCGTTCTCGTTTCTGATGTTGTGATGATGGGCCGTTACGGCAAAATGGGGTTTTTCCGCATCCCTAAACAAGCCGATAAAGATGCTGTCAAAATGGCATTAGAACGGGTTGACCTTGCAGGGCTTGAACATCGCCAAATAGGCGAGCTTTCAGGTGGTCAGAAAAAACGGGTTTTTTTAGCGCGAGCGCTCGCACAAGAAGGTAAAGTTTTACTCCTTGATGAACCCTTTACTGGGGTTGATGTTAAAACTGAAAATGCCATTATTGACTTACTGCGTAGTTTGCGTGACGAAGGCCATCTAATCCTCGTTTCAACTCATAACTTGGGTAGTGTGCCTGAGTTTTGCGACCACGTTATCTTAATCAATCGCACTGTTTTAGCGAGTGGACCTACAGAAACAACATTTACGCAACGAAACCTGCAGCAAGCTTTCGGCGGCGTATTGCGTCATATTAACCTGTCAGGTCAAGAGCTTCATGACGATGATGACCCTCGCTCTGTCACCGTCATTACCGATGATGAAAGAGCGGCTGTATTCTATGGTCATGACCATGATGCCCCCGTTCGAAAAAACCAAGCTAAGGGTTCCGAATGATTGAGATGTTATTACAGCCCTTTGAATATGATTTTATGATAAAAGCCATTTGGGTCAGCGCCATTGTTGGTGCTGTCTGTGCGTTTTTATCGGCGTATTTGATGTTGAAAGGCTGGTCATTAATGGGAGATGCGCTCTCCCACTCTGTTGTTCCTGGGGTAGCTGGTGCTTATGCTTTAGGTTTACCCTATGCGGCTGGCGCCTTTTTTACTGGGATCCTCGCGGCACTAGCCATGACATTAATAAAGCATCTAACTCGTTTACGTGAAGATGCTGTCATTGGCTTTATTTTCTCTACTTTTTTTGCTGCTGGTTTGTTGATTGTTTCATTGAACCCAACATCTGTGAATGTACAAAGTATTATTTTTGGTAATATTTTAGGTATTGCGGATTCTGACGTATTACAAGTAGAAATTATTATTGGCGTTTCATTCATTGTACTGCTGTGCTTATGGAAAGATTTATTAGCCGTTTTTTTCGATGAAAGCCACGCTCGTTCAATTGGCTTGAACCCATTACGCCTAAAAATTATTTTCTTTACATTATTAAGTGCTTGTACTGTTGCTGCCTTACAAACAGTTGGCGCAATCCTTGTTATCGCAATGGTCGTCACTCCGGGGGCAACCGCTTATTTATTGACCGACCAATTTAAGCGTTTACTCATTATTTCAGTCACAATTGGCACCGTAACCAGTGCTGTTGGTGCGTATATCAGTTATTTCCTCAACGGTGCTACAGGTGGGTTAATTGTTACACTACAAACTATTATTTTCCTGTTGGCATTTTTCTTTGCACCTAAGCACGGTATTTTGGCCTCAAAACGTAATGCAAAAAAGGAAGTAGCTCGGCTGCATCAGTCACACCGACAAGGAGCATCTCATGAGTGATTTCATTGACTTATTGATGGCTCCGTTTGCATTTCCTTTTATGCAAAAAGCATTGATTACCGCAATTGTCAGTGGGACGGTATGCGCTATCCTTTCTTGCTTTTTAGTATTGAAAGGTTGGTCATTGATGGGCGATGCAATCTCCCATGCCGTTCTACCGGGGATCATTATTGCTTCTTTACTCGGTATCCCATTAGCGATAGGGGCTTTCGCATCTGGCTTATTCTGCGCTGTCGCAACAGGGTATTTAAAAGAAAATAGTCGGATAAAAGAAGATACCGTCATGGGAATTGTATTTTCTGGGATGTTTGCTATCGGTTTAGTGATGTTCGCTAAAATCGATACAGAGCAACACCTAACACATATTCTTTTCGGTGATATATTAGGGATAACCGATAGCGAATTTAAACAGATTTTACTGTTTGCTGGAATCACTATCGCAATTATTTTACTGAAACGTAAAGATTTTATGCTCTATTGTTTTGACCCAAACCAAGCCCGTGTGATTGGCCTCCCCGTCAAGCTGATACATTATGGTTTACTGTCTTTACTTGCATTAACCATTGTCGCTTCACTGCAAGCGGTTGGGATCATTTTAGTTATTGCCATGCTGATCTCCCCGGGAATTATTGCATTTGTCCTATGCCGGAGCTTCGGCAAAATGCTCGTCGTCGCTATCATCGCTTCTGTAACATCAAGTGTTATTGGAACCATCTTGAGTTTTCACATTAATGCGACGACTGGGCCAACCATTGTTGTTACGCAGGCAGTTTATTTTGTGATAGCCCTGCTCTATAGCAAGCTAGTACTAGCACGCAAAAGAAGTCAAACTAACCCACAAAGTATACATACCGCATAATAAATGGCAGATATAACAAAAAAGCTGAATTCACGCATAATGAATTCAGCTTTTTTATTTTAAATAATGCCCTAATATGTGACTAAATCTTCTTTAGTGATACCTATTTACTGCGTGTTTTGAGGTGGTTTACAGCAATATTATGACGTTGATCTTCAGATTGAGTTTCATACACCTTCATTTCCCCTCTTCCCGCTGGTAACGCCTGCTCAACAACAAGTTCCGCATCTGTCTGAGCAATAATATCTTGTAATTGTTGATGTTGATTACACCAAATTGCATCAACATCCTGGTCTCGTGAATTATCCCGCCTTGCAGAAAAAGCCACTGTACGCGCTTGAAAACGCGCTTGTTTTCCACCTAATTCTAGTCCATACCCCGGCGTTGCAGGGTGTGTGACGACCACTTTGCCATCATCCAGCCATGCTTTAACATCAGTATCTTGAACTTGATAACCGAGTTTTCCTAACCCTTCTAATACCGTTTTCCTTTGTGCAGTGGCAACAACCTGTCGTTCTGCAGTACTTACGGCATTATTCAGCTTATCTATCCATGCAGTTAACACTTCTATCGAGCTTGATTGTATACTCGCTAGCGCATTCGAAATCATGGCTTCATTTTCATTACTCGCAAAAATAGCCAATTCATCACAAAGTTGTTCAATTTTATCGATAAGTTCAATTCGTTGCTGACTTAACTTCAATTGTTCTGCCAATGTCATGATCAATGAATCGGCACGTAAATGGCGCTGTGTGCCTTCTTTAAATTCTTGAAGCTCAACCAGTTGTTGTTCCGCACGCTGAGCTTCATTAGAAGAAGCGATTAATTTCAGTTTTTCAATCATCAATAGTAGCTGTTCACGTTGCTTGGCAAACGGCGTTTGAGGTAAGCCTGATTGCCAAAATTGCTTCACGCCTTCAGATTGTGCTTTTAGCTGGCTCAATAATGCCGCTGCCGATGGTGTTAGTGAAGTTGATTGTGAACTCAATAAAGCTAATACTTTAAAAATTAATTTATTAGATTGGTTTTCATCCAGTTCACTAGCCGAAATTAATTGCGTAAGAAGTTCGGTCTCATTTGGCAGTTTTTCATGTACCAGTGCGATTAATTCAGCCAAATTATGTTCTCTGTACTTTTTTGTTCGGGCTAATAACGCTTGTTTTTCAATTTGTTGCTCACGAACTTCCTGTACTTCGTTATTCAGTGTCCCAGTAAACTCAACCAATTGGTTATTTAATAAACTTAAATTGTGTGCTGACAATGTGGCAACCTGTGCCTCATTTTCCATTAACTGCTGGTATGCTTGTTTGATTTGTGCAATACGCGGCTGATGATATTGGCTGCGGTTTGCCAATGCATTCCACTGTTTAAATCGACGTTTAACTACCGCAAGCTGACGCCGACACTGAATTTCATTCATTTCCCTAACAGTTATACGATGAACCGATGAACTCATAACGCACCTTCTTGCGGATTTTGACTCTCTATTTGAGAGAGGGATGAGGTTAATAAAGCCTGAGAAATGGCATCGTGTAGTTGTTGCTGTGCCAAATCGCGATTTTGATACCATTCGATAATAGAAACCCGGTAACGCGCTGGTATCACTCGTGCCAGAACAGCACTGCGCCATAGCTCTCTAGAACGAGCTGTTTTCAATAGTGGGTGTGATGGTATGTCGCATTCAATACCGATGAGCAAACGGCCACTGGTTCGGTCCTCAACAATGCCATCAAAATGGAATACCCCATTTTGGCTTGCTGTGGTCACCTGCCAGCCACTTTGTCGAATAAAACTCATTACCGAATCGACAAAGGCATTTTGCGGGAGCGTTTCGTTATCAACCGCTGACTGTGTATGACACATGCGACTAAGTAATTTTTTATTTTCTTTTTGCATTAATGGATTACACGCATTTAGCGCATAAGCCAGATAACCTTGTAAATAATCTCTTGGAATTTCCGGTTTGCGGTAAGTGGCTAATAAATCAGAAATTTCATCTATTGGCATTGATGACATTATTACGACTTGCTGACGAGCACGAGTGATGGCGACATTTAAACGCCGTTCACCACCGGTTTGCCCTAATACCCCGAAGTTACGCCTGAATGTCCCCTGTGCATTGCGACCAAATGTGGTAGAAAATAAAATCACATCGCGTTCATCGCCTTGCACATTTTCCACATTTTTCACAAAAAATGACATATCTTCGTCATTGTGAGTGCGTTGGTTTTCCTGCGTATACGCCTGAAGAAAATCTTCATCCTGTGCTGCACGTAATTGAATTATTTGATTAATTAATGTTGCTTGCTTTTGGTTAAACGTGACTACCCCCACAGAGGGTCGTTGTTCGAAAGGCCGTTGCCACATTGAAGCTAAATGATCCACGATAGCGACTGCTTCAGCTTCATTGCTTTGGTTAACATATGTACCATTGACTTGAATAAGCTGTAATGGCTTAATTTTACTGACCATTTTAGAAGAAAACTGCGCTGGAATATTAAGCCTATTTTCATAGAAAGCAAAATTGGAGAAATTAATCAGCTCTCGATAAGCAGAACGGTAATGAATATCCAATGTATGAATAGGCAATACTGTACGTGCTAAATGTAATAAATCAGGGCAATCACTAATTTGCCGGTAATCCCATTGCTCTCCTGCCAATTCTTGTTGGTCATCGTCTTCTTCATCAATATCGTCTTCAATTTGCTTACCTGTGAAAAATTTTGAAGGTGGCATTTGCTTTTCATCGCCACTAACAATGGCCTGTTTGGCTCTAAATAAAGTCGATAAGGCAAATTCAATCGGCATCTGTGAAGCTTCATCATAAATCACACTGTCAAACATGGCACCTTCAAGAGGGAGCACCTGGCTCGCTACATCGGGTGTCATCAACCAAACCGGCCGTAGTTGCATTAACCCAATATCTCGACCTTCTTGTATAAATTCCCTTAAACGTCGCGCTCTTGGCCCTGCTAAACGAGTAATTTCTTCCCATTCTCGGCGGTTCCCTAACGTTTTGATATCTATATTGGCCGTCAATGCCAGTTTATTGAATTGTTGTAATTGTTTTTGAGCATTTTCTAATTCAGCTAGGTCTGACATCAGCTGGCCGTGATTAGTACTTAATGCAGGCAATATTGCCAGCAATTGAGCTTTAGTAAACAGACAGAAATAATAGTTAATTGTTTGAATTAATTGATCTCTCCATTGTGTTGTGCCCCCTTCAGTTGCGATAAGTTGTCCAATAGCCGGTTTTAATAGCGTTAAGATCCCCCAATGCTGCTCGGTAAAATGTTGTGTTTCTTCCCGAAACGATTGGTAACGCTGTAAATTTTCTTTCTGTTGCGCTATCAGCACCAGTTCAGTCGTATATGACTCACCGTTTACGATGGCCATCTTAAACCGTTCAACGGTTTCTGATGAAAATACGCTATCTAGCCGACTTAATTGGTTTAAGCTTTCCGTTTTTGCACGTAACTTAGCTATTGCCGCCCTGACTTCATGACATTGATGGATAAACCCGGCTTTTTGTTGCTGAGTAATCGCGTCTATAAAATGCAAAGGTTCAGGGTACTGAGTGAGAAGCTCAGCCATATCTGCCACTCGTTTTAATTGCATGACCAACGGTTGCAATGTGCTACGCCACTGGTGGTTTGGCTGAAGCTCAAGACCAAGCTGTTGATATAATGGTTGTAATTCCCTTTCAAGTAAACGCCATTGTTGTTCAACGGCAATGGTATTAAGCACTGACGTCTGTTTTTCAGTCTTAGGCGCTAAGCCACTAGCCGCCATAAATGACTGCAATTGGTTTTGCCGACGGTAGTAATACGGGTTCAAGAAACGTAACCATGACCTTTGCATTGTTTCCATCAATGCTCGCGATAATTGGGCAAGATGGTCATTATCAATCCCCCTAAACACAGGGAATAATAACGGGTCGATATTTTCTTCATTAATCGATAATAAACGCTGATACAACAGCTCAAGTTGGTTAATAACTAAATTTCCCGTTTCACTGCTAAATAGCGTTAACCAACGGGAGAAATCCTGCCATTGTTCAGCCGTTAATTGGTTAAATTGTGCTTCATGCTGTGATAACCATTGCTCATGAGTCGATAATTGAGTCAACGTAATTTGCTGATATGGCGTTTTATAAGCTTCATCACGTAGCTTTTCAGTATCGATCAATCCCATAATAGATTGATTAAACAATAAGTATTGAGGGTCATTCACCGTAAACTGCGATAAGGCTTTTAGTGCATTATTTTCATAATCCAATTGCCACCAAGTATACGCATGTGACTTCAAATCATCCGTTAGTTGCTCAATCGTATGGCTATCAAATTGTGCTAATAAAGGCTTAATGTGCTGTTCATCAATATCAAAATGAGGAAGCTTTTCAAGTTCAATCAATTGGCTTAATACTTGTTTATAAGAAACTTGAAACTTTTCGTCGATATTATTGAGCGAGTGAAAATACCTATCTATTTTTTGTTCAAATAGCTGAACGCGATTTACAAGATGAATTCTCTCTCCCTGCCAATCAAGCTCAACGAACTGGCTTTTTTCTTGTCCCCAAAGTTGCTCAATTTGTTCTCTCACCGCCAAAATAATCTCACGGCCTTTTTGGCTTTGGCTGATATATAGTGCTCTATCCCCTAATCCATTAGCAATCAAACGCTTATAGACTACTTCTAGTGCAGCAGGTTTTTGACACACCACTAAAACGGTTTGCTGACGCCCTATCGCATCTGCAATCAAACTCACGATGGTTTGGCTTTTCCCTGTTCCTGGCGGCCCCTCAATCAGCAGCCCCGTGTTAGCTTGTGCAGCTTGAACAACTTGTTCTTGTGATGGGTCTGCCAATGACAATGCATACTGATTAAGTAAATTATCTGGCTGTGTTTCACTCGTGCTATTGAGCGGTGAGACTTTTAGCATTGTCGCTAAGGCTGTTTGGGAAATAGGTAGCCCAGCAATTTGCTGTAAATCGCTACTCACCGCCTGTCCAATAAACGAGGTATGGAAGAGTACCGCTGAACAACAGATTTGTGCACTATTCTCTGCAATTGGAGTAGTGATCGACGGAAGTGGCGCGAGTTCTGTACCTTGTATCGGTAATAAAGACGTAAGTGTCTCCATCATATCTTCAATGGCTAAACCTGCTTTAGATAATAAATTATCTAATATTGTTTGCCACTCACTCACCGGAGGTATACCCGCAAAGCTTGCCAGTGCTGGATTTAAGCGTATTGCCGCCCTCTCATGATCAAAACTAAGCTGTATAGGGCTGTTTTGAGCTAAAGAAGTCCGTAATGAAACGGGCCATAAAAATAAAGGTGCAATTCGTGGTTTAATTTGATTCGGCTGTGTGTGCAATAATAAGAATGGGAAACCAAGGTACATGCCATCAATACCTGTATCCCGTTGATATAACTGCGTATCTGATTGTAGGATCCGTAATCGGCCATTGACGCCTTTATGCTGTAATAGCAAATCACTATCAATGGTAACCGTGCTTTTTTTGCGGTTCAATAAATGTTCAAGTAATGCACTTGCAGGGCGAACGGGGCTATCGCATTCCATTAAATCGACTCGCCCAGTATTTTGCGTTAAACGCATACGTACCAGGTTTCCACGTTGTGTCACTGACGTGAGCTTTTGTGTAAAAAACCTTAGAACTTCAAGAACATATTTTTGTGATTCGGGTACTTGCCAGTGTTCGAATGGAATAGCCAGCAATACGAGGATTTTGACTAACGGCAAGCGACGCATTAATAAAAAGTCATCAACCCAACCATCTAATTCAGGGATCCCTATACGTTTGAAATCACTGACTCGGTGGCTAATGAGCTGGTATAGTTCCCCTCTTGGTAACAAAAGTTGGTTTTTGGCTATTTCGCTATCAAAATTGTGGATATCATTGTGTTTTGCTAATTCAAAAGATTGCTCGACTAATGTAGTCAGTGAAACAAATTGCCCAATATCGGCACTTAGCAATAAAAGATAATCAATTTCTTGCAGATTTTGTCTATCTAATAAGGTTTGTAGGCTTTCATTATGTGAGTCAGGAAATTGGCTATGCAGTAATTCCCAACGCGCAGCGAGCTGGCTTATTGACGTGATTAACAAATACAGTTTCAAGCTTTCTTCATTGAGTAATATATTCAACTGTTCAGCACGTTGACGTACTAAACATTGGCGGTGGTAGAGCTGCACTAACCAATGTTGTGGGTCGATATTCTGAATATGTTGAGTTAATGGCTCACTAATTAATGCGTAAGCAAGAATAGGCTGTTCTAATAACCAAGCTGGTGTGATGATTTCACCACGGTAAATAAATGGCATATTCGGGTTTAGGATTTTTAAAGCTAAAGTGAGTTTAATATCTTGATTAATTTCACTTTGCAAGGCTCCACCTAGCGTTTTTGGACTATCTAAAAAAGCCTGAAGTTGTTTGAGTTGTTCCTGACTATTATCAAACTTTGCTAACCACGATGTTAATTCCCCGCGTAGCAAAAATTGGACTGCACCATCCCAATGAGCTTGTTCACCAGCAACCATGGCAAAAGTATCTGGCTGAGAAAATTGCTGACCTGCAAACTGGACTTGATGGTATTGAGTTGGCGAGCCTGCTATCGCACTTTGCGGTGCTTGGACCGCTTTCCCCTCTAGCCATGCTAACACCTGCGGCCATTGCCAACGTAAAAAACGATCCCGGCACAATAACCCGCGCAATAATAGTTGTAAGTTGGGGTCTAAATCATCAGGAAAATCAACGCCATTAGTCATGACTTGGATTAAGAACGCATTATCATGAACTTGAGCAAAACACTGCCCTTGGGTCAGTTGTTCTAATAAAATAACCCCAAGACTCCACCAGTCTGATGCGGCGCTCACACCGCCTGCTAAGGTTTCTGGTGCGCTATAACGGGAAATATCTAAGGGTGTTACGATATCAAGGTCAAATTCAGACAAACTCGCAGAGCCATATTCAATTACCACAATATCTAAAGGCTCACGGCTGCGGATCAATAAATTAGCGGGACATAGATTGCGATGACGTAAGCCATGCTCAGTAAATGCCGCTATCGCTTGCCCCATTTCTTCAACCAATTTGGGAATTTCATGTAACTGCCAAAATTCCCCTTGCTGAATAAATTGGCTCAATGAGCCACCTTCCAAGAATTCAGTCACATGCCAAGCGCGGTTTTCCCAGCGTCCCGTTTCATAAAACTCAGGCACATGGTCTGTTGGGATCAATTGAAGTACTTGATAAATCGTAGGATCAGGTTCTTCACCTTTTTGATATAAGGTAAGCACACCATTTTTGTCATTTTCAATATGTGTGACTAAATAACGTTCCCGTGGGCTATCGTTTTGGTTAATACGTCGTTCAAGCCGCCAATTACCAATCAGTCGTTGAGATTGCTCCTCAATATTGCTTAGTTCAAGAGCTGCATCCGCTCCACACTCAAGGCAGATAAAATCCCCCTCATCCATGGAATGCCCATTCACACAAACTCTTTGCTCAATAATTTGGTTATTTTGATTATTCTCATCAATACTGAGTTTTGGGCTCTCCATCGAGGTATTGTGCTCATCAATGGGGCGCCAACCCGTTTCATGAATAGCTTCAAGGGTTAAATCCCAACCACAAAACTGATTATCTCCTTGTGGTGTTTTAATTTGCCCAGCACAAAAAATTTCAGTTAACGGTCGCTCTGTTTGGCAATGTGGGCAAAAACGTATCATGGTCATCCATTCATCCAATTAATTATTTTTTTAGTTGTCGCAAGGATTGATCTTGCTGTTCAATCAAGGTCCGCAAACGCAACATATCGTTACGTTCAGGAACACCCGCCAAAAATAGCCGCCCTGTTTCATCAAACGCTAAATCCAGTACTTTATCTTCTGGTGTTATCGAGCGCTGATATGCCATAAATCGCGCTTTTCCTAATAGCGTTAACATATGCAATTGCTGATTATCACTGCCTTTGAGCATCTGGGTTTGCGGAAGATCCACAATAAATGGCTCACTAATTAAGGCATCAATATTGGGAGCCATTTGTAAAACACGCTCTTCAATGTGTTCCCATTGATAACCGCTATAGACTAAAATATCCGCATCTGTTAGCTGTTTAATCCCTTTCACTAATGCGGATAAGGCTTCAGGCTGTTCAAACGGTTCTCCCCCTGAAATCGTGATGCCATCTGCGAATGGTAACCACTCCGTTATCTGGTCCAGTAATTGTTTCACCGTGATGCTATTGTCTTTCACTTGCCATGTATCAGGAGAAAGACAGCCTTTACAACGTAATGAGCATCCCTGAAACCAGATACCAATACGTTTTCCGGGGCCTAGAGCCGTAATTGGAAAATGAATTCGTGAAATATTAACATTCAGCACATCAATTACTCATCGCTGCTAACGTGATTTGCGTTGTTTCACCTGTGGCAATTTCGACAATTTGATAAGCCGAATTAGGTTGTAAATCTTGGTCGAAAACAGCGCGAGATAATGGGTTAATTAAATAGCTTTCTAATTGGTTACGTATACCTCGACCGCCATTAGATAAATCAGCTAAGCAATGTTGTTTTAACGTTTCTTTGGCTTGTGGTGAAATTGAAATAGTCAGTGATTGCTTTTCCAAACCAGAAAGAATATTTCCCACCATTTGTTCGAATATTTGTTGTGCCACATCGGGGCGAATAAAATCAAAAACAATAATGTTTTCCCCAATTCGGTTGAGCAGCTCTGGTCTATTTAACACTAATTTAAAGTGACGTTCGATTTCACTTTTCACGTTACGCGTCACCGTTTCGAAAGGCTCACTCGGCTGGACATTCGCTACCCGCTCACCATTTGCATCCAAACGATAAATGCCAAGATTTGACGTAAAAATAATCAACGATTCTGAAAAATAAACGCGATCACCACGTCCTGAGGTCAATACACCATCATCAATAATTTGTAGAAATTTATCCATTAAATGAGGGTGTGCTTTTTCTATCTCATCAAACAACACCACACTAAACGGCTTTTCACGAATGGCATTCGTCAATTCACCACCAGAATCATAACCGACATAGCCAGGAGGAGCGCCAATTAAACGTTGGTCTGCATGTTCTGCACTAAATTCAGACATATCAAAGCGAATATACGCACTTTCATCACCAAATAGCAATTGAGTGACCGTTTTCGCCAGTTCCGTTTTCCCGACACCCGTTGGCCCCGCTAGAAACAAAACGCCTCGAGGTCGCCCACCTTTATGCCCCCCCACTCCGGTCATTGCACGTTTAATAATGTCCAATAAATGAGTGACGGCATGTTGTTGTCCTTTAACTCGGCGAGAAATAATCTCTGGTGCGTTATGTATTTTCTGCTTATCAATTTTTTTCCAAGGGTCTTCCGTTATGCCTACTTTATAACGTCGTACCGCATCACTAATACGTGTCACAGGGACATTTTCAATCCGTGCGAGCTGCACTATCGCCGTTAAGTCCAGTAACAAGAGCCCTTCTGTTTCATCAATAAAGTCATTAAATAAGCTGTCTTTATCCGCTTGTTCTATGCTATTAACATCAGATAATGAAGCTAACAACATTGGCGTAAGAACCCGACGAACTTGGCTGTCAGGCTTCGCAACAGGAATGGCTCTCACTCGTGGGTTATTAACTAAAAACCAATCAGGTAAATCGGTTTCTTTCTCCACAATCCAAAAAATAGAATTGTAGAACGGCTGGTTATTTTCCCCTGCTGGTCGCGTTTTTGCTTGGTGAGAAACCACCAGAGCCCGAGTAAATAAGCTGTGCTCAGCGGGAGTCAGGTTATCGCGATGGGAAATCAAGCAAGAGGCGAAATCAATACATAATGCAATTGGCTGCTGCTTATAGTTAATAAATTTTTCCAGCAAATGATTCAACATATCAATACCACCAGCGGCTTTATCATCAGCCATATGCAAACCTAAGTTTTGCATCAATGTAGCACTCGCTTGCGAGTTTTCTGTGGGGCTCGCCACGCATTGAAAACCAATCAGTGGTGTATAGGTAATAACATAGGCATACCCTGCCTGAAACAAGTTATTAAAGAGTGCTTGGTTAAACGGCAGTGGTGTCACTACCCTAGGCGCAATTTCGCTGGCTTGTAGGTCTCGAACATTGCCAAATAGAACAAACTGACTTTTCAGTGGAATAAATCGCAGTAAGTCTCTTAACCAGCGCGGTTTTTGAAAATCCATGTTCATAGCACCCCTTGAGTATGAAAGCATTCTTTGCAGTTTACCTGAAATCACTAGCAAATGGCGTCAAGATCTTGAACTCATACCGTATTATCTGAACATTCTCATTTAGATAGAAATAGGCTAAATTTAAAGCAGAACAGGTTTGTGTTTATTGTCTGATAATTGTTCAATAATTTCGTGATAGCTTCTTCTTTTTAAACAATTATCACTGTTAATTCCTAAACTGTCGCTATAGTATTGTATTAATGAAGACCAAAGCAGAGCGAGGTGAGTCATGTGGCAAGCAATGTGTCGTTTATTAAGTGAACACTTAGGTGAGGCGGAGCTACGTAACAAAGTCATTCTGTCTGGTGGTGATATTCACCATACGTTAAGAATTGACTATGGCGAACACACCGTGTTCATTAAACAAAATCGGCGTGAGTTTTTGCCTTTATTTAAACAAGAGGCTGAGCAACTTGAAATGCTCGCTAAAAGCCAAACGATAACCGTTCCTAAGGTTTACGGTGTTGGTAGTAATAAGCACCACAGTTTCCTTCTGCTCGAATACTTCCCTCTTAAGCCTTTCGACAACACCAATGCATGGCATTTTGGCCAACAATTAGCACGTTTACATCAATGGGAAGAGCAGCCTAGCTACGGGTTTGATTTTGATACTATGCTAAGCACAATTGTGCAACCTAATGGCTGGGAAAAGCGTTGGAATTCATTTTTTGCAGAAAAGCGTATTGGCTTGCAATTACAACTCGCTTCCGAAAAAGGAATGGTATTTGCTGATATTCAGCAAATTGTCGATATTGTTAAAGAGAAACTTGCTGGGCATCAGCCACAACCCTCTTTATTACATGGTGACTTATGGCCAGCTAACTGTGCTATCACTCAAAATCTTGAAGGTGTGCTATATGACCCCGCATGTTATTGGGGTGATAGGGAGTGTGATATTGCGATGTTGCCATTATATCAAGATCTTCCGATCCAAATTATTGATGGCTACCAAAGTGTTTGGCCGCTCCCCAATGGCTTTTTAGATAGACAACCAATATACCAACTTTACTATTTACTTAACCAAGCCCATATCTTTGGTAACGAACAAAGCTACCAGCAAGCACGCACGATTATTGATAATCTACTCAACGAAAAATAAGCTCCTGTTTTTTAGCATTTAGCACGACAAATAATTAATTTTCTAAATAATTCGAACTGTGGCAAGGCGGCGATTGAGGATAGTTTGGGGAGCATACACAAGTATGTGACCCGAGAAGCTAAACGCAGCCAACACCCTCATAGTATGGAGTACGACGAATAATTAATTTTCTAAATAATTCGAGCTGTAGCAAGGCGGCAATTGAGGATAGTTTGGGGAGAATACACAAGTATGTGACCCAAATAGCCGAAAGAAGCCAACACCGCTACAGCTCGAAGTATGACGAAAATTCGAAAATTACCAATTAAGGAAACGCAGAAGAAAATACAACGCTAGCCCCAATACAATTGGCCAAAAATAAAGAAGAAAAAATTGAGTGAATATCGTATGACGAGGAATAGTCACCTTAGCTTCAAGCTCTTCTTTTGAGATGTCTATCCCTTTTGCTTTTTCTATGATTACGTGATCTTCTAGGCTTTCACGAATAAACTTAATTTGCCGGTACATGCGCAAACCTGATGCACTTAACGCGAGCCCAACAAAAATAAAAATAAAGATGATGATAAAGCTGATATTACTGCCGGAAAACCCATTAGCGACTTGAGGTACTGGTGAGTTATTCCAAAAGAAATTTAGGAATGGTGTACTTTGACGGGTCATTTCCGCCATTAATTTAATAAAATCATTAGCGACTGCATTAATCCCTTCTCCTGCGAGCCCCTTCATGCCTGCCAGTTTAATTAAAGACGCCAATGTCGAAATTAATGCTAACAGAAAAACAACCCAACCCAGAATACGTTTGCCGATTGCGACATAATTGGCATTATGGTAATTCATTACTGCTTTTCCTCAGCGTTATGATTTTTGATAAATTTTTACAATGATTATTCAACGCTAATCATAGCTGAAAATATTCATTGCCTCCAAATCTCAATTCACGATTAATAATAATATATAGACTTTCAGACTAATCAAAATAGTGAGGCTATTCATTACCATTATACTTTTACTTCATACTGTCCGAATATTCCTCAATATTAGACTAATACTGATTTCAAGTAATACGCTTAAAGTCAGTTTACTGGTATCATGACTTCTTCGTTAATAAATACGACATGAATGGAGTTTTGACATGTACCATAATCTTCCCATCCAATCGGTCATTTTTGATATGGATGGTTTACTGATCGACTCGGAACCTTTTTGGGCACAGGCTGAACTTGAGATTTTTTCACAATTGGGTGTTGACGTTTCAATTGCGGATACCCTGCCTGATACCTTGGGTTTACGTATTGACCATGTGGTGGAGCTTTGGTACCACGCTTCCCCTTGGCAAGGATGCAGCCAAGAAGAAGCCACACAACGCATTATTGACCGTGTTGTTGGCTTAGTTGAAGAAACTCGTCCTATTCTACCGGGTGTACAACATGCGATGGAACTTTGCCGTTCAATGGATTTAAAAATTGCGCTGGCTTCCGCTTCTCCTTTGTACATGTTGGAAAAAGTATTAAGCCTTCTGGATATTCGTGATTATTTCTCCGCGGTTATTTCCGCATCTGATTTACCCTTGAGTAAACCTCATCCTGAAGTTTATCTTAAAGCAGCAGCTGAGTTATCGACTAAACCCGTCAATTGCGTTTCATTAGAAGATTCATTTAACGGTATGATTTCTGCAAAAGCCGCCAGAATGCGTTCAATTGTGGTGCCTGACAGCAAGCATTTTAATGACCCGCGCTTTGGTTTAGCGGATATCAAATTAGCCTCACTGAATGACTTAAAGGCTGAACATTTACGTTAAGAATACCTTGAGTGTCTAATAAGTGTTCTCCCCTATCTAATTTAGGTAGGGGTATTGTGTTAAATTATAAAATACTTCCCTTATTTGCTAATAAATAAGAGTTTTTTTATCTTTCTACCACTATCATATTCTTTTCAAACACTTTATACTGCCAATCAACTGTATAGATAAACAGATGGTATTTTATCCACCATGACAGCTGAAGGGCATCTGCTTTTTTCCGTCGCCTCTTTAATAATGGCTAATAAACTTCAAATCACCCCAGAGATTGCTCATGGTGATTGGTTGCACATGGTTCCAGGGGTCTTGTTAGGCGCATTATTGCCCGATATTGACCACCCATCTTCAATTCCTGGTCGACTACTACGGATTTTTTCATTACCCATTTCCAAATTGTGTGGGCACCGGGGGTTTACTCATAGCCTAGTTGCATGGTTACTTTTGATGATTTCTTGTTATCAATGGATACCAACCGAATGGGCAATTCCAAATGATATTATCCAAGCTTTTTTATTAGGTTATATCAGTCATCTAGTCGCTGACATGCTCACCCCTTCAGGAGTACCATTCCTATGGCCACTCCCTCAACGCTTTTGTTTTCCCATGATCCGCGGTAAAAATAGCCAACGAGGGGAACGCTTTATTGCCATTATTTTGACTGTTTGTGCCTGTTTTTTACCTGCCGGTTACCAATTCGATTTTTATAACCACATTGATATGATTATAAAATATATTCATAATCAAATAGATACACACATTCCCACATAAATTATAGTTTTGTAATATAATGTAAGTATGAATAATACTATATTATTACTTTTTGATATAAGAAATGTATTTTATCAACTGATAACATATAACCAGTTGTTTGAAGCAACTAAATCCTTATAACCAATAAGGACTAAAGGGCAAGTAACATACCTTATAAAAATATGATTTGGAGTTCGGAATGAATATTCCTCTAATTATTAATGTGCTCGGCTTTGTAGCACTACTAATACTGTTGGCAAAACTAGGGGCTAAAGGCTGGAGCCTATCTAAAAAAGTGTTAGTCGGTCTGGTTTTCGGTGTTGCTTACGGGGTAGTACTGCACCTCGTGTATGGTAGTGGCCACCAAACGGTAAAAGACTCCATTCTGTGGTTTAATATTGTCGGAAATGGTTATGTGCAGCTATTACAAATGGTGATTATGCCATTGGTATTTGCTTCAATACTAAGTGCAGTGGCAAGGCTACATAAAGCTTCTTCGCTAGGTAAAATTAGCTTTTTAACAATTGGCACCTTGTTATTTACCACAGCTATTGCGGCGTTAGTTGGTATTTTAATTGCCAATTTATTCGGCCTGACTGCCGAAGGTTTAGTGCAAGGTCAATCCGAAACAGCACGTTTATCAGCAATAGAAAGCAACTATATTGGGAAAGTTTCTGACTTAACCGTGCCTCAGCTAATCTTATCGTTTATTCCAAAAAATCCATTTGCAGATTTAACTGGTGCAAACCCAACGTCAATTATTAGTGTCGTTATTTTTGCTGCTTTCTTAGGTGTTGCCGCACTGCAACTGTTTAAAGATGATAAAGAGCGTGGTGAAAAAGCCTTAGCAGCGATTGATGTTATGCAAGCTTGGGCAATGAAATTAGTTCGCTTGGTCATGCGTTTAACGCCATATGGTGTGATGGCGCTGATGATTAAAGTCGTAGCAAGTTCAAACTTGCATGACATCATCAACCTAGGCACTTTTGTTATTGCGTCCTATGTTGCGTTAGGCATTATGTTTGTTGTACATGGTATTTTAGTGGCGACGACTGGCTTAAACCCCATTAAATTCTTTAAGAAAGCGGGCCCTGTTTTAACCTTTGCATTCACTAGCCGTTCAAGTGCTGCAAGTATTCCACTAAATATTGAAACACAAACACGTCGTTTCGGTATTCCTGAATCGATTGCTAGCTTCTCTGCATCGTTCGGAGCAACAATTGGGCAAAATGGTTGTGCGGGTATTTACCCTGCAATGTTAGCCGTGATGGTCGCACCGACAATGGGTATTAATCCATTCGACCCGCTGTGGATTGCGACATTAGTCGGTATCGTGACAATTAGTTCCGCAGGTGTCGCGGGTGTTGGTGGCGGTGCAACTTTCGCCGCGTTAATTGTACTACCAGCGATGGGCTTACCAGTTACATTAGTTGCTCTGTTAATTTCAGTGGAGCCATTAATTGATATGGGTCGTACTGCATTGAATGTCAGTGGTTCAATGACAGCAGGCACAGTGACTAGCCAGTTGATGGGTGAAACAGATAAAGCGATATTCAATCAAAATGATGACGCAGATTTAAAACACGTTTAACTTATCATTATGATTCAAACGAAACCTGCCTTCTGGCAGGTTTTTTTATGATTATGATAAGTATGTGAAATTTATTTACCTTGGGGAATATCAAAAAAATCAGTTTTTTGTGCTGAATAATATTGCAATAAACTGGAATAACGTAAGATAATAAAGCCTGAGCAACGTTTTCTTGAGCTTCCTGCTTGTGTTGCGTCAACCCATTTTCTATGGGTATTTTATCAACATCATTTATGGTTTTTTAATATGACTAATAATGTCCATATCCTAAAAACTGATCCTTCAGATAACCCTTGTGTAAGCTGCGGTGCATGTTGTGCCTATTTTCGTGTCTCTTTTTATTGGGCTGAGGCTGAAAGTGGGGGTGGTGTTGTACCACAACATTTAACTGAGCAAATAACCCCATTTATGAGTTGTATGCAGGGAACAAACCAAAAACATAATACGCGTTGTAGCGCTTTAGAGGGCACCATTGGAGAATGCGTGTCTTGTTCGATATACACACAAAGGCCTACACCTTGCCGCGAGTTTGAACAATCTTGGCAAGATGGTATTTACAATGAGGCGTGCGATAGAGCACGTGCTGCTCATGGTTTACCCCCTTTAGAGCCTCATCAACCACAAATAGCGTGCTAGCCGTCAATGACCCAGATTTTTCTGGGTTATCTCTTTTTTGAGCCAAATCTGAAAAATGCGTCCTTGCACACGTGTCAATCATCCAGCTATTTAAATTACATGATTTCGTTCATTACCTGCATCGCCAACTCAAAAGAGTATAAACGAGCTTGATGATCAAAAATTTGGCCATTTACCATAATTTCATCCGCTTGAGTTTGCCGTAATATCGTATCCAACCCATGACGTACCTTGGTTTTATCCCCTACCAATGACATGCCTAATGCTTGTTGAACACCAAATTTTTCAGCGGGTGACCAAATATTTTCCATACTCTCAACAGGTGCAGGCAATTGAGAAGGTTGACCACGACGTAACATAACAAAGGCTTGCTGCATCGACGTAAATAAAAACTCTGCTTCACTTTGAGTATCCGCGGCAATGATATTGATACAAACCATCGCATACGGCTTAGAGAGTCTCTGAGATGGCTGGAAATTAGCACGATAAACTTCCAATGCCTGTAATAATAAATCAGGGGCAAAATGAGAAGCAAAAGCAAAAGGAAGCCCCATTTGCGCGGCTAACCTTGCACTGTATAAACTCGATCCTAACAACCAAACCGGAATTTTTTCGCCAAAGCCTGGCACTGGGCGCACTGCTGGGTCTGGGTTTATAGCATCAAACCAATTAATAATTTGCGCAACATCTTGCGGGAAATTATCGATATCCGTATTCATATGGCGGCGTAAAGCTTGCATCGTTCGCTGATCACTTCCAGGAGCACGCCCTATGCCTAAATCAATGCGTTCAGGGTAAAGTGTGTTTAGTGTGCCAAATTGCTCTGCTATCACCAAAGGGGAATGATTCGGCAACATGACGCCACCAGAACCTAAACGTAAATTGTGAGTATTTGCTGCAAGATAGCCTATTAACACCGAGGTCGCCGCGCTGGCAATCCCAGTCATATTATGGTGTTCCGCAAGCCAATAGCGGTGGTAACCGAGTTTTTCTGCTAACTGAGCAATATCAAGGGAATGAGCAAAGGCCTCTTTCGCCGTCGAACCCTGAATGATTGGCGCAAGATCGAGTAAAGAAAGGGGGATTTTTTTATCTGACATACACACTCACTTTGTAAGAGTTTTACGGAACCTAACTTATCATCCTAGACGATCCTTCTTGATGTCTCCAGAACTGAAATTTGAATTAGCACAAGCGGTCTAAAAATGTAAACTACCGTCTACTAACCTACTGTTTTATAAAACTATGGAACAAACTTGAATAAAAAGTGCAGTAATTATGGAGCTTCCG
This sequence comes from Providencia sp. PROV048, assembly GCF_033688165.1. Taxonomy (NCBI): domain Bacteria; kingdom Pseudomonadati; phylum Pseudomonadota; class Gammaproteobacteria; order Enterobacterales; family Morganellaceae; genus Providencia; species Providencia sp. PROV048. Next base: position 2,575,964 of record NZ_CP096360.1, read on the forward strand.
TCAGGGGAGGTAAAAGCGATTGCGAGACAATATGAATTGGTGAATGATTTGCCCATCACCAATACAGAGGATACTGAAATGAAAAAATTAAATACCGGTTTATTAGCTTTAGCATTATTAACCGTCGGCTTTACCGCAGCAGCAAATGGCGTTAACCACAAAATGCCTCGTCAGCACATGGGTAATCATCACAATATGGTATATAGCGTTGCGGAACAAACGATGACACCAAATGAAACTGCAAAAAAGCTGGCCAATAATGCGCCCAAAATTGAAGATGGCAAACGCTATGTTGTCAAAGTTACAGTGATGGAAGTCCCTGAATATAAACCAATGAATGCTATGCCAACACCGAAACCAATTAGCGCGCCAGCAGCAAATCAATAGTTAATATTAATGAATATTAATTAAGTTATCGGCAAAACCTTTTATATCGATAAGTACAACCAGATAGCTGTAGAGAGTAAAAACCGATATTTTAGTTAAATAATAAAGAGTTCTATATATCCTACGATTGCCTCTGTATCACAGGGGCTTTTTTTTAGAAAAAAGTTTATCTGAATTGAACCCTTTCCCCTAGTAATAACACCTAATAGCGACTAATCTTAATTCAAGCAGATTGTTAATAACTGCGACTTATTAACACTTTGTTTGACATCCTTTCAATAGAAAATCAGGAGCTTATCATGGGGTATTTTGAATTAAAAAAATCCACTAAAGACGTTGCTCAGCCTTACTATTTCGTTTTAAAAGCAGCAAATCACGAAGTGATTGCTAAAAGTGAAATGTATGCATCGAAGCAATCTGCGCTTAAAGGGATTGCCTCTGTCCAAAAAAATGGCTCTTCTGAAACAATAAAAGATCTAACTGAGTAAATTTCAGTGGCCCCACTCCTTTCAAGTCGGGGCTACTTTTTTTATCTGTTGGCTATTTTATCTGTTGGTTATAAAGCTTACATAAATCAGCACGATTCAAATTAGCGGCGGTTCAGTCCATTGTTCATAGTAACCTCTCTTCAGGTTAAATAGCTCAGATTAACCTCAAGTTAGTCTCAAATTAACCTAAGTAACGCAGTCACAATCGCAGCTGACAAGACAATGATAATAAATGGCTTTTTAAACCACGTCAGTATCCCTGCCACTAGCACCCCTACAATTTTAGGCCAATCAGAAACTTCATCACCGGAAAATAACGTAGATGTGGCCGCAACCGAGAATAAAATAACAATAGCTGCTGCTGAAAATAATACTTTGCTATTCTCCGAAAGGACTACTCGACCGCGCAGCAAAGCCCCTGATGCTCGCATTAAATAAGTACCAACCGCCAGCAGTAAGATACCGCTAATAATTAACCATGGGTTATTTGTCATCATTTATTTCCTTATATAAATAACCAAGCTCAATAGTGCGAGTAATACAGGGATCCCTGCAGGCAATATCGGTGTAGTTGCAACCGCGATGACCGCACCAATTATTGCAGTTAACCGCACGCGTTTATCTGAGAGTGCAGGCAAGGAAAGCGCTAAAATAATCGCAGGAAACATCGCATCCATCCCATATATATGTGTATCACTGATAAAGCTACCCAATACCTCACCTATTACGACACCTATTGGCCAACACAGTAAAATACCTATTCCACACAACCAAAAAGCCGCACGTTTTTCTGATTCAGTTTCTTGAGCTAAACCAAATACAACGCTCTCATCATTCATGATGTGAAAGCCCAGTAATGACTTTGCTCCCTTACCCGTTAAATCACTGGTCGCAAAGCTAAAAGGAATATGTCGTGAATTCACTAATAACCCTGCAAGTGCAGCAGAAAGCGGGCTACCTCCTGCAAAAATAACACCGATAAACAAAAACTCAGACGCCCCTGCGAGCACTAAAATAGATAAAGTGAGTGGTACCCACCAGTCAAATCCTTGTGAAAGCGCCAATGCGCCATAAGAAATGCCGACAATTAAGTCAGCAAAACAGACAAGAGCTATGTTTTTCACTGTGCTATGATTTAATGTTGAGCTTATTGACGTTAGCATTCCTAGACCGTTCGATATATAATACATTCGTTCATTATGTCGATATGTAGTGTACAGTGCAATCTAAATAGGAAATGAAAATTGAATCTACCTTCTCCTCCCATTGAGTTGATTTCGAAAGCCCTTGTTCGTGAAAGACAAAAAAGCGGGCTATCCCTATCAGAACTATCTCGCAAAGCAGGTATCGCTAAATCGACACTTTCTCAATTGGAATCGGGTAGTGGTAATCCAAGTATTGAAACCTTATGGGCACTTTGTGTGGCGTTAGATATTCCTTTCGCACGATTAATTGAAGATAAACAAGAAACTATCACAGTGATCCGCCATGGGGAGGCAATACCTGTTAGTGCTGAGCACGCAAATTATTTGGCCTTTTTGCTCTCGTCTGCCCCTGCTGATTCGCGACGCGATATTTACACTGTGGTGGCCCAGCCCGGGCGAGACCGTATTTCAGAGCCTCATATGCGTGGCGTTAGCGAGCACATCATTATTATGTCTGGCAGAGCGTTAGTCGGCCCATTGGATAACCCTGTTGAATTACAAGTCGGTGACTATATTCACTACCCCGGAGATGAGCCCCATATAATGCGAGCCTTAGAACCGAATACGATGGCGGTTATGGTGATCGATAAACAGAATTAACCACCTATCTACCCCAATAGATTTTGCGTTATGATAGCTGTAGTGAATATTAATTAGAGCCTGTGTGATGTCCTACTATGATGAAATTGTTGAAAAAGTAAATCGATTGATTGATGAAAACTCAGTTCATAATATGAATGAAATGCTAATGCAGCTATCCCATGATCCGCAAATCAACCAAGAACAACGATTTGAACAACAACAACGTTTAAGAGACGCTATTTTTATTCATCATAATTAATAGCGGCCACACAACTCGCCGCTATTCGCGCTCTTAACTTATCTTAATAACCAAAATAAATCGGCAGTAGGGTTAGTGGTAATCCTGGTATTGGTAAAACAACTAACCCTAATAGCATTAACAGGCTCAATTAAAACTCCTGTTGCTGTAAATAGCTCCATGCATACTGAGCATGAAGCTCAGCACCTGTCGCCATCGTGTCTTCATCAATATTAAAGCAGCCATGATGATGTGCCCATTGAGTGTCCTTTTCGGCATTTCCTGTGCCTAGTAAAGCAAAGCATCCTGGGATATTTTCAATGTAGAAGCTGAAATCTTCACCGCCCGGTGTCGGTCTTTCATTAATCAGCGCTTGCTCACCAAAAGCTTGTGAAATGACTGATTGAGCCAGTAACGCGCTCCGCTCTTCATTGATAACTGGTAATGTCCCATAGATATAATCAACGTGTGCCGTCGCCCCATAAATAGCCGCCGTATGGTCCGCATAACGACGGATAGCCGCTTCGATGCGGTTACGAGTTTCAATATCAAAACAACGTACCGTGCCATCTAACACCGCATTTTCAGCGATGACATTAAAGCGAGTCCCGACATCCATTTTACCTATCGTGACCACCGCTGAGTCTAAAGAAGACGTTTCTCGGGAAACTATCGCTTGTAAATTCATAACAAATGCAGACGCAACAACCGCAGCGTCAATGGTGGCCTCTGGCATTGAACCATGGCCACCCCGTCCTTTAAAAGTGACTTTCAGTAAGTCCGCAGATGCGAAAGACCCGCCCACATTGCAAGACACTTTTCCAGATGGTGTGGTTGTCCAAATATGCATGCCAAAAACGTTATCGACATTTTCGATTGCACCTTGCTTGATCATAGCTAATGCGCCTTGAGCAATCTCTTCAGCAGGTTGGAAAATTAAACGTACATTACCCGCTAATTCTTCACGCACCTCATATAGCGCTTTGGCTGCGGTTAATAGCATTGCGGTGTGAGCATCATGGCCACAAGCATGCATTTTTCCTTCAATTGTTGATTTATATTCTAATGAATCATTTAACTCTAAAACGGGTAAAGCATCGATATCTGCACGTAGAGCAACCGTTTTACCTGGCTTACCGCCTTTAATTTCAGCAATGACACCTGTAGGCTCAGTTAATCGATACTCTATTCCAATTTTGTCTAATTCTTCAGCAATACGTTTTGTCGTGCGTATTTCTTCAAACGGTAGTTCAGGGTGAGCGTGTAGATCACGACGAAAAGCAATCATTTCAGGTGTATGTTTTTTGATTGCAGCTGCAATTGTTTTGTTGATCATTTTTCTACCTTTTACCCTATTACACAGCCAGATACTTTATCTAGCTAATTTATTAACATTCTATTAATGATTTAACAGTAGCAAACATCACATCTGCCCCGCGTGCAATTTGTGCATAATCCGTCCATTCATCTGGGTGATGGCTTAACCCATTACGACTTGGCACAAATATCAGTCCCGTTTGAGTTATACCTGCAAAAATCATAGTGTCATGCCCCGCGCCACTGACCATTGAACGAAAACGTAAGTTTTGGTCGCTGGCATGTTGTTGCATTAGTTGATGAATATCACTATTGAGCTCCGTTGGCTGAACATATAACGGCTGAACAATATCGCTTGAAATCGCTAACGAATTGCTAACCTGTTCTGTTAATTCGATTATTTGTTCAATCACTTTACGTAACGCAACGTCATTTTTAGAGCGAATATCGACGCTAAAAGTGACTTCGCTTGGGATGACATTCGCCCCATTAGGTAATACTGATAACCGGCCTACAGTCGCAACCGTATTATCCCCTGCCGCCTTTGCTAGTTCAGGAATATGACTAATAATTTGGCTTGCACACACTAATGCATCGGCTCGCATATTCATCGGCGTAGTACCTGCATGGCCTGCTTTACCTGTCAGTTTAATCTCTAACTGACTGATACCTACGATAGTTTCTACGATCCCTACATCTTCACTTGCCTGTTCTAACACCGGACCTTGTTCGATGTGTAATTCTAAAAATGCTTTGACCTTTTTAGGGTCGAGCACAGCTTGTGATGCATGATCAGCATTAAACCCTGCCTCTGCCATACGCTGCGCCGCACTTACACCCTGCCTATCTTTGAGTTGGTATAATTCTTTTGTACCAATCAAACCCGTTATCACACTTGAAGCCATCAAGCCCCGGCCAAAACTGGTCCCTTCCTCTTCAACCAAGGCAATGACTTCTAAGGGATATTTCGGAGTTAAGTTTTGTTCACTAATACGCGCTACGACATCCAAACCTGTAACAATCCCTGCCGGGCCATCAAATGCCCCGCCATGAGGAACAGAGTCAAAATGAGAACCCACAATCACCACAGGCAAATCAGCTTGCAGGCCTTCTAAACGCCCATAGATATTGCCAATTGCATCTTCACGGACTTGCAAGCCTAGCGCAGCCATTTCTTGTTTGAGATAAGCACGAGCTTGTTTATCTTGTTCGCTGTAGCTCATCCGCGTAGTACCCTGACCCGGAGTCGCGGTGTATTCTGCCAACTGTTCTAAATGGCGCTGAATTCTTGAAGTACTTGTTTCCATTATTTTTTACCCTGCAATTGGAACAATATAAGCCACCATAATACCTGCTAATACAACAGAAACCATGGTCACAGAAATAAAGCCACCAACTAGCATCGGCCCTAACATATGGCTAGTTAATACTTGGCGTTCTTTTTCATCTTTCGTTAATGCGTTGATCGCTTCGTTAGTAATGATGTAGTCAGCAGGGAAACCATATAATGCCGTTAGCGCAACGGCAAACGCCATTTCTTTGGTAACACCTAATATTTTACCAACGACCCATGATGCAAGGTACATCCCAATAACCGCAGCACAAATTAACACCACCATCGGATAAACTAGGCGTAATAACATATCCGGGGTCGCATGGTTTAATGTATCAAAGATAAACAACATTAAAGCCATAATTGCGAACCCAAAGCCATTGGCTTTTTGTAGCGGCTGTCTTTCTAAGAAACCTAATGAAGAGGCAATAACACCAAATAATAAACACAATACAAATGGGCTAATACTCACATAAGGAGCAGCAAAGGACGACGCCAAATAAGCCAAATACCCTACCGCCGCTAAGCGCAAGAATTTAAAATAGCTGGTGTTATAGTGATTAGGAATTTTTTTAAACATACGTGGCATTTCATCTTCAGATACCACCGTTTTCACTTCAACCTCTTTGGCGCCTTCAACTGATAAAGTTTCCTGCCATTGGCCACTTCGATATTTCTCTAGAACCCGGCGTCCTTCTTTTTTTAACATTATGGCTGTTAATGGATAGCCCGCAAATCCCTGCATAACGTAAATTAAGATTGCGAAAACCGAAAGGTCAACCAAACCTGCCTCAGCTGCACCTTTTGACATAATTAACGAAGAAACAATACCGCCAACTAGCGGAGGAACTGCAACTAATACCGTGTTTAAATCAAATAAGGCAACCCCAATAATAAAGGTTAAGAAAATGATACCTAAAATCCCAGCTAAGGAGATAAGAATGGTTTTCCATTGGCGCAACAATTCTTTTAGCGATAATAAGGTTCCCATATTTGTAATTAACAAATACATCAAGGTCACCGCAACTACTTGAGGAATACCGGCAATACTCACAATATCTTTCGGGAAAATAGTCCAATAACCTAAAAGAAAGAGCACTGCGCATACAAATACAGAGGGGATCCAAGCCTTAGTCCTAACGGCTATCGCATCCCCTATATATAATATCCCAACTATCAGAAACAGAGCTAACATCTGTGACATAACTTTTTCCCCGCATTTATCTTTTTTTATTAGATTGTTTTTTAATATTATAAACTGTTAATTTTAATTAAGATTGAATTATAAATTTTAATTGGTACAACAAAACACCAATATAGAGAGTATTTCGCTGCAAACATACAAAATTGCAACAAAATTCATCATAACACCGAAAATTCAGATGTATAGAGAGTTAAACCGGATTTAAACAGCTTGGAATAAAGCTATGCAGTGAACTAAATAGTCAGATATAACATTGAAAGGGGCCAAGCCCCTTAATATTCTCTAAATGCAGGTTTAGAAGTTAATATTTTATGTCATTTAAGTTATTTTTTATAAACAAATCAACTGTAGTTGATTTTTTTAATCTATGAAATTATATTCTATTGTCCATGGCTGTATTTTCAATAATTATCGCAATATGACGAAAAATCGCCTTATAAAGATGACCAATATTTCTATTTATAGAAAATATTCTACTTTATTTTATTTTTAAACCGTTTCTCTTTATATTGCCGTTGAAAAGGATGATACACCTTCCTCTCCAATTTAGTTTGTTTTGGCAATAAAGTTTATTTAAATAAAGAAAAACCCCATAGATAATTAACTACCTACGGGGCGTAATGAGTAATAGATAAAATAATTTAATGACTCGTTTGTTGTTCAGTCGCTACCTTGGCTGGTTTCATTTTGCGATTATTTTCAAACCCAGGTTGTGGCACTTTAATAAAGAATGTCAGTATTCCTGCAAAGATATACAAACCTGTATATGCCCAAACAACGCCCACAATATCAAAGAAAGGTAATACTAAACTAGCTATTGCCGGTGCAGCAAAATTACTCAGCCCCGCTGAAAGGTTATAAATTGAGACGGCAGCACCTTTATGGTGAGGTTCAATACTTGGGAAAACGGCTGTCATCGGCACGAAAGCCGCCACAAAGATCCCCAATAAAATCGCAGGTATTAACGCAATCGCAAAATTATGGCCAAAATAAACCGGTAAGTAATAGAACATCAGGCTAGATACTGCCATACCTAGGCAACCAAACCATCTAACTTGGCGAACCCAACCAATGTGTTCACCAACAATTCCCCAAAAAATATTCGTAAAAATAGTGACAAAGAAGAAAACAGCCCAAATCTGTAACCATTCAGAGATGGTGAATCCTAAGCGGTCAACAAAGAGTAATGGCATGATGATTGCAAAACCAAACAACGAAATAGTGTTGATAATGCGGATTAAACTTGCCATAAAGATGTCTTTGTTGGTAAATAAAATGGTGGCAGCCCGCGATAATTCAGCCATTTTATCTTTCATGGGTAAATTAACTTTAGAGCGATCAACTGGAATGTTACGTAGGCTAAAATAAGCAATTGCGCCACCAATAGCGACCCAACCGATGGCCATCCATAATGTTCCTGTTTCACCCATCATTGGGATTGAAAAACTAGGCAGATAACTGCCGATAACACCAATGCCTACCGAGTACATCGCCCAGAACCAACCCGTAGCCGCAGCAAGATGTGCTCGAGGGATGACTTGCACCAGCATCATCATAAATGAATAAATAAACAATGGATAAGCCAGTCCACGAATACCATAGAATAACAGCATCAAGGTATAGCTTTTCATACCGAGACCAAATGCCATAAATAAGGCATGCATGACAATCCAGAGAATAAACCCGATCATCATGGCTTTTAGGGGGGTGATAATTTCAGCCACAACACCAGATGCCCACGCCGCAACGGCTGCCATTAAACCATAGACAGTAAATACCATCGCGGATTGCGCCGGTGTAAACCCTAAATCAGTAATATGTTTTGATAAAAAAGCCATTTCAAAGCCATCACCACTCATAAAGATAGCGATGGCAATAAAACCCCAGAACAAATGCTTAGGTAGACCAAGCCAATACTGCTTCTGTTCCATTGCAGTTTCCTCATTGTAATTTTGTTATTTTAATCAATCGCGAAGAGATAACCGTGGCGGTGATATGTAGGGAAACACCGCCACACTCGCCTACTGCGGCAATAATTCCCTTGCTTGTTTTTGCTGTTGGTATAATAAACGGAAAACATCAAGCCGTTGATTTAACCAAGTTTGGCACTGTTTTTGTGGTAAATAGGTACTCAGCACTTCTGGTTTTTGGCACACGGTTTCTGTATTACCGCCGTCCGCCAGCCATGCCAAACGAGCCGCACCTAAAGCCCCCGACGAACTCGCCGGGTGAGTCACAATCGGTATATCGATAACATCAGCAATAAGCTGCGCCCAAACAGGACTACGTGCTCCTCCCCCCGTTAAGCTACACCGGCTAATTTGTGTTCCCGTTTGCGTTAAAACCTGCATGCCATCCGCCAGAGCGAAGGTCACTCCTTCAATCACCGCATAACCAAGCTGAGCACGCGTTGTTTCATTTCTTAACGCAAAGAATGAGCCCATTGCGTAAGGATCATTATGGGGTGTTCTTTCCCCTGATAGGTAAGGCAAAAATACTGGCGCTTGCTTCTTCTCGTCATCGGTCAATTGCCCCACTTCATCCATTAGCTGGTTTTCCGTTGTGGAAAGAAGCTGGCAAAGCCAACGCAAACAGTTGGCAGCACTTAACATCACACTCATTTGGTGCCAACGATTTGGCAATGCATGAGCAAATGCATGGACGCCTTGGTGTGGTGCTGCTTGTAGCTGATTATTAACCACAAAAATGACGCCAGAGGTGCCCAAAGAAATTAGAGCATCACCGTCATTAACCGCACCAACACCAACAGCAGAAGCCGCATTATCACCGCCTCCACCAGCGATAATTACATCGGCGCTAAGCCCCCATTGGGAAGCTAAATCCGCCCGTAACACACCGCTTTTTTCAGCGCCTTCAACTAAAGAAGGCATTTGTTCACGAGTTAAATTAGTTGCAGCCAATAGTTCATCAGACCAATCACGCTTAGCCACATCTAGCCATAATGTGCCCGATGCATCAGACATATCACTGGTAAATTGACCAGTCATTTTCCAACGTAAATAATCTTTAGGAAGCAATACCTTAGCAACTTGTTTGAATATTTCTGGTTCATGGCGTGCGACCCACAATAACTTGGGCGCCGTGAAACCTGGCATCACTAAATTAGCGCCAATCGTTAGAAACTCAGGGTGATTTTCCATGAGCCATTCACATTCCTTCGCACTGCGGGTGTCATTCCATAAGATACAGTCACGAAGTACTTGGTGTTCGCTGTTTAATAATACTGCGCCGTGCATTTGGCCCGATAAACCAATCGCTTTCACCGCTGCCCATGCTTCTGGGGCTTTTTGGCGCAAGGTAGCCGCAACCGCGTTAGTGGCTTCCCACCAACTATCTGGTGATTGTTCTGCCCACTGAGAATGTGGCCTTTGTACTGTTAATGCCATGTGACTTGAGGCAACAATTTCGCCCTGAGCATTAATTAATACGGCCTTAAGTTCTGAAGTGCCTAGGTCAATTCCGAGGTACATCGCCTTTCTCCTTACAGAGGTTGTTGAGGTGACTTGAGCCAATTTTCAACTTTTTCAACCGTGTTGCTCATCAATTCGTGGAATTCAGTAGAATGAGCGAGTGAGCCGAACAACATTTCACTTGAGACAAATTGCGACAATGCGTCACTGCTATTCATCATTTTTTGATATAGCTCGACATCCAGCACACCATCCTGATACTCATAAGGTAATTCACCACGAGTCCAACGCTGTAAAAACACGAAAAATAAAGCGGGTAGTACAGCCGTCGCCGCCGGAGTCTGCTGGCGCTGATAGCATTCTTGTAAAGTTGGCGTGATAAAACCCGGAATTTTTGATAAACCATCGGCAGCAACACGTTGATTAGTATCCTGAATATACGGGTTACTAAAGCGCGCGAGTACCACATCACGGTATTGTTCTAAATCGAGAGGACTCGGCGATAATGACGGGATCACATCTTGTGTCACATAATTCCATGCCATTTGTTTGATAGCAGATTGGCGGGTGCTTTCATCAATAAAGCTCAAACCGATTAAGGTGCCTGCCCAAGCAATGCAACTGTGGCTTGCATTCAGAATACGAATCTTCGCTTCTTCCCAAGGTAAAACGGACTCAACCATTTCTACATCGACATTTTCTAATGCAGGACGTCCATTAATAAAGTCATCTTCAATCACCCACTGAATGAATGCCTCTCCCATAACAGGTGCTTTATCATCCCAACCAGTATGCTGTTTTACACGTTCAGCCACATCTGGGGTTGGACGAGGCGTGATCCTATCAACCATGGTATTCGGCGAACGCGTATTTTCTTTCACCCATTGGTACAGCTCGGTTTCGCCTTTTAATTGCAAAAACGATAAAAAGCCGTGTCTAAACCGTTCGCCATTGTGGCGCAAATTATCACAATTTAACAAGGTCACAGGTTCACCATGAGCCGCTAAACGTGCACGTAAAATTTGTGTTAATGCACCATATATGGTGCTCATTTTGCCCGTTAAATCTGCTTTAATGTCTGGCTGTTCTGCATCTAACTCATGCTGTGGGGTTAAATAATAGCCCGCTTCTGTGACTGTAAAAGCAATAACACGTGTTGCTTTATCACAACCTTGTTCCACTAACTGGCTTAAATTCTCATCCCAATGCAATACTTTGCGCACTGAAGTAATTTTTTCATAATGACGCTCACCTTCAGGTGAAACTGTTTCAAGGGTATATTCCCCATTTTGCTTGGTTAAGTTATCAAGCAATGCATTCGCATCATTGCGAATATTCCCTAAGGCAATTGACCAACTATCATCCCCTTGTTGACACAAGCGGTGCAAATACCACGCTTGGTGAGCACGATGAAATGACCCAGCACCGATGTGCATCCACACTGATTTCTGCTTTAACATTGTGACTCCTTACCCTAAAATTAAATAATTGCTATTTTCTTGGGCATATGCCCGTTTGTTATATTTTAGTTTCAATCTGATCACAATTACTGCGATAATGCTCACAGTATTGACTTTTGCCCTTTTAATAAACAATTGCCCAGAATTACAATAAGCGAAACCAGCAGGAGAATGTCCATGCAGAAAGAATTAAAAAAAATGGAACAAGCTGCACGTGCGGCATGGCTATATTTTGTGGCAGGCAAAACACAACAGGAAATTGCACATGAACTTGGGCTATCGAGACAAGTCGCCCAACGCCTTATTTCTCTAGCAAAAGAACAAGGTATGGTTCAGGTGCAAATCACGCACCCTATTACGGAGTGTTTAAAACTCGCTAATGAAATCCAGCAAAAGTATCACCTAACACATTGCTTTGTTGTCCCGTCAGGGCAACTAGATACAGAAGCGACACTCGACATGATTTCAGTGGCAGGTGCTGAGCTCATGGAGCAATTAATCGAACCCGATAAACCTCAAGTTATTGGTATCGGTTCAGGCAGAACATTACGCAGTATTATTGATGCCCTTCCTTACCTAGAAACCTCCCAGCACCAATGTGTTTCATTAATAGGTGCTATTGCCCGTGATAGCTCAGCAACACGCTATGATATTCCATTACGTTTTGCAGAAAAATTACAATGCCGACACTATATTCTACCTGCACCACTTTATGCTGATAGCCCAGAAGATAAAGCAATGTGGTGCCAACATCGCGTGTATAAGGAAGTCACGGAAAAAGCCCTGAATGCAGATATTACCTTTATTGGTATTGGCGAAGTCGGCAAAGGATGCCCACTCAATTCTGAAGGTTTCGTCACGGATGCACAATTGGAAATGTTGTTAGAAAAAGGTGTCGCCGCAGAACTATTGGGGCATTTTATTCAAGCTAACGGTGAACGACTTTCTACGGCTTTGGATGACACACACACCAGTGTCCCACTGTTCCCTTCCCCAAATAAACCTGTGATCGCATTTGCGGGTGGTGTGCACAAAACAAAAGCCATTCAAGCCATTATGAATGGCGGTTGGGTAACAGGTTTAGTGACCGATGAAGCCACTGCGCATCATTTATTAGCGAATAAATAAATTATCCCTGTGTCAGCCAATGATGGCATAACATACCAAGCAAGGTAAATATTAAGGCACCAATTACGTGGATAGCAATGGTGCTAATAGCGAAACCCAATTTACCTTCTTGGATTAGCACCAACACTTCTAGTGAAAAGGTCGAAAAGGTGGTAAATGCGCCGCAGAAGCCAGTCACAATGAATAATTTATAGGCAGGGCTAATATTTGCATTGGCAAAGTACGAAATGGCAAAACCAATGACAAAGCCGCCAACCAAATTGACCGCAACGGTACCTAGAGGAATATTTGGGTAAAGGTGATTGAGTCTTAGGCTAACAAACCATCTTAGCCATCCGCCAAGCACTGAACCAATCGCAATTGCAAATAATGAGGCATACATAGAAACTTCCTTTAATGTCTGGCGGGATAAATGAAAGGAAAGTCTCCCAGTTATACTCTAAATAATTCGAGTTACATGAAGGCGACAAACGAAGATAGTCCGATGAGCATACACAAGTATGTAATTCGGCTAGCGCAATGCAGTCAACACCCATGTAACTTGAAGTATGACGAGTATAGATCATTTATGCCCTAAATTAGGGCACATAATACCTACGTACCCCATCAAATGAAAAGGTTAACGTAGGCATCATCAGCCCTCTACGGGCGGTTTTATATAAGGAGGAATGCCATCTCCCAAAGGTTTACATAAAAATAATAAGGCAACTAATTAGGTGATGCAAACCTATTTTATAATAGATACCCTAAATAGTTAGGGGTCATAACTAAGCAGAAAACGAATAAGTGAGTATCGTCAACAACGCTACAGCTTGAAGTATGACAAATAATAGCTCTAAATAATTCAAGTTGTCGCTAGGCGACAAGTAAATGAGTCATTAGGAGCATACACAAGTATGTGACTAATGCGAATGAACGTAGTCAACAACGCGACGGCTTGAAGTATGACGAGCTATTGGGACATCTTTAAAATCGTCCGCACATTACTCGCACTCGTTGCAATAATATCAATCGCCCCCGTACGCAAGGCCCCCATAATCGCCATCGCTTTTGATGACTCTGAGGCAATCGCTATTACGCAAGGAATTTTCTTGAGTTCGTCTATACTTAGGCCTATCACGCGATCATTCATCACGGTATCAACATGTTGCCCTTGCGCATTGAAAAAATCATAACCTGCGATATCACCAATTACCCCTTGATTCAAACTCGCATCAACAATTTCACGCGGTGTAAACCAGCCTAGTTTGACCATATAGCTATCTTCATTCATATCGCCAATACCAATTAAGGCAATATCCGCTTTACGGGCGCGATCTAAGGTTTCCTTAATGGTCCCATTTTTCATAAAAGATTGCTTTAATTCGTTATTTTCAACATAAGCAGGGGCGTATAGGGTTTCACTGGTTCCGCCAAATTTCTTCGCTAAGCGACGGCTGATATGGTCCGCATTGATAGAGTCGCCAGGCCGGTGTGTTCCGCCGATTCCGCAAATAAAACGGCAATCTTTTTCAGGAACGGCCCCGCCGCTATCGGCTACCACCGCGACATTTCGCCCCTGACCGACGGTGACTATCATATTGTCACGTAATGTTGTCGATAAATAATTAGCGACAAGTGTGCCAACTTGATAGCGTTGTTCTTCTTCATCGGGATGGTCGAGGGCAATCAACGCACGGGAAATCGGAAAACGAGAAAGTAGCTGTTGCTCTAGCTGAGTGCTAAAAATAGGATGATAGCGAACATTGATCTCAACAATACCTTCTTCTTTTGCTCGCTTAAGTAAGCGCCCCACCTTAATTCGCGATATACCAAACTTATTGGCGATCTCTTCCTGAGTAATTTCATCGCGATAATAAGCTATCGCAATTTCAGTCAGTAGCTCGATTTCGGAAGATGTTTGTGATCTATCCATAAGATAGTGGTTTCCTCTTTATTGGTGTTAATCGCAACAAGGATGATAAGGTTTTAGTATAGCGTTTCTAGTGGCAATTAATAAGTGAGTTATAAAAGAGAATGGATATATAGCAATGGTTTTTGACTATATATCCACGAAAAGAGTTATATAAAACAATTATGCATTGGTTAATGCGCTCTGTTTTTCAACACTTTGCGCTAATTGGCATAATAATAAGCAACAAGAAGTCGCGCCTGCATCTAATACGCCTCTTGAACGCTCACCAAGGCGGCTTGCACGGCCAATTTTAGCCACTAAATCTACCGTGGAATCACGACCTGCAACTGCAGCGGCCTGCATCACATCAAGCGCTTGTTTAAAGTTTTTTCCTGCTTTTGTTGCCTCTTCAAAGGCATTAACCGCAGGGATCAATGTATCCATTAGGCACTTGTCACCCACTGTTGCACTACTGATGTCTTGCAGTTCGGATAGCCCATTTTTCAACATAGCAAGAAAATCTTGTTGCGATAACTCATTTTTCCCTGAAATGCTGTCTGACATTCCCATAAAGAAACTGCCATAAAGTGGCCCCATTGAACCGCCAATACCTTCCATCAAGGCATCAGAAATCTCTTCAAAGCCTTCACTGAGTGATAATTCACGGTCTGCAATTGCTTTCGCACATAAATTGAAGCCTTTCGCCATATTGATGCCATGGTCTCCATCCCCTATTGCACCATCAATTTCGCTTAGATATTCACGGTTAGAAACAATAATGTTCACTAAATCAAGGGTAATTTCCTTACCGTTGCCCGTTGAAATAACTTGCATAGTTGTCTCCTTATTTGACCTGTGTTAAACCCAATGAATACGCAGGAACATCCATCAATGTTTTCAATTCATCATCCACTTTCATTAATGTCAGTGTTACTCCCATCATTTCTAATGAGGTAAAGTAGTTACCAACATAGTTACGAACAATACGCACGCCTTTTTCGCTGAGTTGTTTTTCAACCTCTGCATAATAGATATACAATTCCATTACGGGTGTGGCACCTAATCCTGAAACCAATACGACGACTTCATCACCTTGTTTTGCCTGCATATCATCTAAGATTGGCGTTAACATAGTTTGTGCCATTTGCGCTGCAGACTGGATTGGCATGATTTCAATGCCTGGCTCACCATGGTGGCCAATACCGAGCTCCATCATCCCGTCTTCAATATGAAAATTTGGATGACCCACCGCTGGGATGGTACAAGACGTTAGCCCAACACCAATAGAATGGCAGTTATTAATCGCTTTTTGTGCCGCATTAATCACGCCGTCTAAATCATAGCCTTTACTTGCTGCGGCAGAACCCACTTTCCACATGAGTATTTCACCCGCGACACCACGGCGCTTTTCTTTCTCGCTCGCAGGGGCTGAAGCGACGTCATCGGTAGCAACCACGGTTTTAACTTTCATACCCGCTTTTTCAGCTTTTTTCATCGCCATTTTGACGTTCATGTTATCGCCTGCATAATTACCATATAAACAAGCAACGCCCGCCCCACTGTCTGCGGCTTTGAACGCATCTAAAAATGCCCCAGCGGTTGGCGAGGAGAAAATTTCACCAATTGCCACCGCATCTAACATGTTTTCGCCCACATAGCCTAAAAATGCAGGTTCATGGCCGGAGCCACCACCAGTAACAATGCCCACTTTCCCTTGTATTGGTGCTTTTGGGTATTTTAATACGCGTGCATTATCAGTCTGCGCAAAATATTCAGGGTGCGCTTTCAAATAGCCTTGAATGGCATCTTCAACAACAAGATCAGGTTCATTAATGATTCTGTTCATAATTCCCTCATTTACTTATTTTCTGGTGTTAGCTGCATCTCTGCCGACTTTTCAAGTAATTCCGCCGGCACAGTAATAAATTTCATCAATATCGCACTAAATAAATAGAGCCCCGAGAAAATCCAAATCACGCCAAAAGCACCTACACTACTAATAAAGAGCCCAACTAATGCAGGACCGACAAAAGTACTTAACCCTGCCCCTAAATTAAGGACTGACATTGCTGCACCTTTATTTTCAGGCGCTAAACTCGGCATGATGGCTGAAAGTGGTACGTATCCAGCGAGGCATGCACCAAATAAGCCAGCGGCTATCATCATCAGGGTATAATTGTGCCCAAAATAATAAGGCACGTAATAAAACATTAAGGTACAAACCATACAGCCGACACAACCAAACCAAATCACAATATTGCGCCAACCGATACGGTCACTGACAACACCAAAGATCAGGTTAAAAGCGATGTTTACTGTCCAAAGTGCTGCGTAGATATGTAACCATTCTGTGCGGGAAAAACCAAAGTCGGCAAGAAACATTGGCATGAAGATCACAAAACCATACGCTGCAGAGGTATTAATAGTACGAACAATGCCACCTAAACCAATTTTTGGGTTTTCAAACGCAATCGTGATCCCTTTAAACACATAGCTAAGTGAAACTTTTTCTTTCGGTGAGTCCGGTGTATCTCCCGCTTTGTTGCGGTTAAGCGCGATAGCAATAAATGCCCCGATAGTGACAAAAATTAGTCCACTCCATAACGTTGCCATTTCACCTAAAATTGGCAGCGCATAACTCGAATACATCACCCCTAAAACACCGAGTCCGCCACTATAAACAAACCAGAAGATCCCGACAGCAGAGCCCAATTTTTTAATTGGCGCCTCATAGGCCACCCAAACTAAGAAGCCGTAGGCAAACATTGGATAACCAAAACCACGCAACGCATAGGTTGGGATCATGATAGACAGGCTGTTACTCGGTAAACCAACAGATAAGAAAATAACCGAGCCAATCACAAACATCACAAAACCAAAAATCATCACACGACGAGCAGTATAAATTTCAGCCAACACACCGGATAACCACGCGGCGACAGCAGCAAAAAAACCATACACACTAAACAGTAATGAAGACTCTTCAATACTCATTCCACGGCTAATAATAAAAGGCGACAACCAGCCTTGTTCAAGCCCTTCCCCCATCATAAAGATCAGGACGCCAAAATAGCCAAGTAGTAACTTTGGTGAAAACCCCGTTACTTTAGACAGTTTATTGATTATCATATTGTTGACCTCAGTGCTTGTTCGCTGGGTTAGGACCTGAATAACAAGCCTTGGTAGGGTGACATTTATTCAGGTCCAATTTTTATCGTTATATTTTTAATTTCGTATTTTTTTCAACCCACTACAGCACTACAGGTTTGGGTCGAGAACCACTTTAATGTGCGGGTCACCTTTCGCCATCATCGAAAAACCTTCCGCAAATTTATCTAAAGGTAAGATATCCGTCACCACCCCTTTAGTTGGGAAATCACCATTACCAATGCCTTCAATCACTAACGGGTAGCAATATGGGCCAAGGTGAGAACCTAATAAATCCAGTTCTTTGCGGTCACTGATAATGCTCCAATCCACGGTCACAGGGTCTTTAAATACAGAAAACTCAACAAAAGTACCTAATTTACGGATCATCTTAAGACCTTGCTCTACCGATTTAGGGGCCCCAGTCGCTTCAATGTAAATGTCACAGCCATAACCTTCAGTCATCTCTTTGACAATTTTGTCGACATCATCACGTTTAGGGTTTAATACGATATCAGCACCAAATTCTTTTGCTAATTCAAGACGTTTATCAAATAAATCCAGAACGACTAACTTGCCTGCACCGGATTTTTTAATTGCTCCAATCATGCCTAGGCCTAATGTTCCCGCCCCCGAAAGCACGACGACATCACCCAATTTGACATTGGCACGCTGCACCGCATGTAAAGAACAGGCGTAAGGTTCAATTAAAATAGCGTCTTCAATTGGCATCTCAACAGGCACATGGTAGTTGATGGCTTCTTTGGTGAACTTCATATATTGCGCCATACCGCCATTCACATTGTTTTGGAAGCCATACAAGTCATGTTTTTCACACATCCAGTATTCACCGCGTTTACAAAAGCGGCATTCCCAACAAGGTACGATTTGCTCAGAAATAACACGGTCACCTAATGCAAAACCTTCAACTTTTGAGCCAAAGCCTACAACATGGCCAATAAATTCATGCCCTGGGATCATTGGCGCTTTGATATAAGCGGGCTGTTCTGCATCACCCCAAAAACTAGGGGCACCTTCAAAAGCCTTCACATCACCCGCGCAGATACCACAAGCTTCTACGCGAACCAAAATTTCTTCTTCACTAATTTTAGGGACATCGACAGTTTCTAAACGGTAGTCTTTTGGTGCATAAGCAACCACGGCTTTCATTTTTTCTGGAATGCCTGCGATCATCGTTGCTTTTGAATCACAGTGTTCACACATAGTTCTATCCTCGGCGGTTTGTAAAATGAACATAAGTTCAATGAAGATACAAATTAACCATACCCTCTTTTCTTCCTCCTTGCCCATAGTGAGAGTGTCAAAGTGTGATTCAGTGCAAAAATTCTCATGAAATCGTCTTGAAACGCCTATTTTTTACATTTTTGGCAAAAAAAATTAAATTTGAAGCTGTAGATCACAGAATTCATCATCACAAAAATAAAAACATATGTTCGCCTATTGATTATTTGTTCATAAGATCCTATTTTCTAAGTAGTACATTTGATTGACTAATGAACTTTTGTTCAACGATAAGGATCTCTATCATGCTATCTATTGCTATTGGCGCAGATGACGCTGCATTTGAAATGAAAGATTTGATTAAGGCTCACTTAGCAGCATTAAACATTGAAGTGACTGATTACTGCTTAAATACAGGGGTTGCAGATGAAATGTATCCTGATGTTGCCCATGCGGTTGCAACTGCAATCGTACAAGGTAAGCACCAGCGCGGTATTCTAATTTGTGGTACCGGAATTGGTATGTCCATTGTTGCCAATAAAGTTACAGGGATCCGTGCAGCACTGTGCCATGACACATACTCCGCTGAGCGAGCTCAGAAAAGTAATGACGCGCAAATTATTACCTTTGGGGCACGAGTGATTGGCCCTGAACTGGCTAAAACCATTGTCGACACATGGCTGGCTTCCCATTATGAAGGGGGACGGTCAGCGCCGAAAGTGGCTCGAATCAGTGAGTATGAAAATGGGGAACGTTAGTTTTACTTTAGGCGCTTTTACTTTGGGAGCTTTGTAATGTCCACTCAACCACAAAATAAATTAGCCAATGCCATTCGATTTCTTTCAATAGATGCCGTACAACAAGCTAATTCAGGCCACCCCGGAGCCCCAATGGGAATGGCTGATATTGCTGAAGTTCTTTGGCGAGATTATTTACAGCACAACCCCGCGGACCCGCATTGGCCCAACCGTGACCGCTTTGTATTGTCAAACGGACATGCCTCAATGCTGCTCTATAGTTTGCTTCATTTAACAGGCTATGAGTTATCCATTGATGATTTAAAACAGTTCCGACAACTCCATTCCAAAACACCGGGTCACCCCGAATTAGGTTATACACCCGGTGTTGAAACCACGACTGGCCCGCTGGGGCAAGGCATTGCCAATGCGGTTGGTATGGCAATCGCAGAAAAAACCCTAGCGGCTACGTTTAATCGCTCGGGGTTCCCCGTTGTTGACCACTATACCTATACATTTTTAGGTGATGGCTGTTTAATGGAAGGGATCTCCCATGAAGTGTGTTCATTAGCAGGAACATTAAAACTCAATAAACTCATTGCGTTTTATGATGACAACCGCATTTCTATTGATGGAAATGTGGAAGGCTGGTTTACCGATAATACCGCAAAGCGTTTTGAAGCCTATGGCTGGCATGTTATTCGCCAAGTCGATGGACATTCTCGGCCTGCAATCAAAGCGGCCATTGAACAAGCTCGCCAACAAACCTCGAAACCAACCCTCATTATTTGCAGAACCACTATTGGTTATGGGTCTCCCAATAAAGCCGGGACAGCCGATTCTCATGGTGCTCCATTAGGGCAAGACGAAATAGCGCTGACTCGCCAACAACTCGGTTGGGAGTACCCTCCTTTTGTGATCCCTGATGACATATATGAACCTTGGAATGCCCTAGAACGTGGTGCTGAGCAACAATTACGTTGGGAACAAGCATTACGAGAATACACAAAACAATACCCAGAACTCGCTGAGCAGCTAACTCAACGATTATCTAATCAACTCCCTGAAAAATTTACAGATATCATTGATAATTTTATTCAAAAATTAAATGATAACCCTGCAACGATAGCTACACGTAAAGCATCACAAAATACCTTAAATATTATTGGCCCTATTTTACCTGAGTTAATCGGGGGTTCCGCAGACTTAGCCCCAAGCAACCTTACCTATTGGTCTGGTTCACTGCCGATTAATAAACAACCTGCTGGCAACTATATTCATTATGGTGTCAGAGAATTCGGTATGACCGCCATCGCAAATGGGATTGCATTACACGGCGGTTTCCGCCCTTACACGGCAACCTTTTTGATGTTCTCGGAATATGCACAAAATGCCGTGAGAATGGCCTCATTAATGAAATTACCGCAAGTGCTTATTTATACCCATGATTCAATTGGCTTAGGTGAAGATGGCCCAACACATCAACCTGTTGAGCAACTTGTGTCACTACGTGCAACACCTAATTTGTCAGTATGGCGCCCTTGTTGCCAAGTAGAAACCGCCGTGGCTTGGAAGCAGGCTATCATTCATCAACAAAACCCAACAGCACTTGTGTTATCCCGTCAAAACCTAGTACAGCATTCGCGAACACCGGAACAGCTCGCCAATATCGCACGTGGTGGATATATTTTGCGCAGTAGTAGTGAAACCCCTGAATTACTCTTAATTGCCACTGGCTCTGAAATCACATTAGCGGTTGAAGCATGGAAGCAACTGACTGAACAAGGTTTTCATGTGAATATCATTTCGATGCCATCAACAGATACCTTTGACCAACAACCTTTAGAGTACCAGCAGCGCGTGTTACCAAATCACATTCGCCATCGTATTGCTATCGAAGCCAGTATTAGTGATTACTGGCGTAAATATGTAGGAATTGATGGATTAGTTATGGGAATGAATAGCTTTGGGGAGTCAGCCCCTGCAAATGAATTATTTGAGCATTTTGGTTTCACCGTAGAAAAGCTTATTACTATGTCACATTCATTATTAAAACCTAATGGTTAATTGACCTAGCAATAATTAATATCTGTTATCCTACTTTGTAATTTTCTATTACAAGCCAAATAGTGTCTATGTTATTTGGCTTATTTTTATTTAAAATAAAAATAAAGCAAATAGCCTCTCATATTCGCTTTATTTATTATTAATTTAATATCCTTATTGAATACTATAACCACCATCAATCACTAAATTATGCCCTGTGATCATGTCAGATGCGTCACTGGCCAAAAATAACGCACAGGCGGCAATTTCAGATGGTTCCGCAAAACGCCTAGCAGGAATTTTTCCTTTCATTTCATCACCTTTTTTACCTTCCCACGCTTTTTTACCGAGTTCAGTCATAACAATCGTTGGTGAAATAGCGTTGGTTTGTATGCCTTTCGGGCTCCACTCCAGTGCTAATACTTGGGTTAAACCAATAATTGCCGCTTTACTCGCACAATAGGCCGCATGCTGGTCTAAGGCAATCACCCCCGCTTGAGATGCCATATTAATAATTTTTCCTTTTTCATTATTAATCATAACATTACCCGCAGCTTGGCAAACCAAAAAAGTCCCTTTTAAGTTCACGTTCATGGTTAAGTCCCAATCGGATTCACTTAAATTTTCAGCGGGAGCCAGTGCTACAATTCCAGCACTATTGACGACAATATCTAGCCGACCATAATGCTCAATGACATGTTCTACCATCTGAGAAACCGCCGTAGAATTTGTGATATCACATTGAATACCAATTGAATTGCCTAATTTCTCTGCAGTCGTTATTACGTTATCTGACTTATCGATTAGGGCAACTTTAGCCCCTTTTTCAACATACAGTTGAGCAATCGCCAACCCAATGCCTGCAGCTCCCCCTGTAATTAAAGCGACCTTGCCATCAAGTGAAAAGTTGGTGTTATAGCCACTAAATTTTTTCATTTTAATTCCTTAATGTCATGATGTGATATTTAATATATAGATGAAATAAATATAGTGTTGCCTTAGAGAGACAACAAAATATTAAGTGCAGATTAGATTACTTGGTATTATTAATATAATATCATCACTAGTTAAACTCTATATTATTTATGTAAAAAAAAGAGATATCTCTCAAATTAAATACCATCCTAAATTCTGAATGCACATATGTTCAAAATAATAATTTGAATGATTATTTGTGCTTTATTTTCAACTGTACAAATCTTTCCTAGAACTCATCTACGTTGTCCTACTTCATTAGAAGTGTATTTTTTCTTCCCCTATAATTTTTCAATTAATTGGCGCATAATATTAGTTATATCTAAATTGATATTGAACAATATCAGCGCTGTATTATTGAGTAAGATATTGAATGAATATCATTTACACTAAATGCTGCGCACTTAATTTATAGGTCATTGATAATATGGAACAAAGCAACTTGCTATTACAACTTAATAACATTGGCTATAGCATTGAGCAAAAAACAATTCTTGATAATGTGCAGATTAACTTACAGGCAGGCGACTTTAAACTGATTACGGGTCCTTCCGGCTGCGGTAAAAGTACCTTATTAAAAATAGTGGCCTCGTTAATTTCACCTACTCAAGGAACGATTAAGTTTCAAGGGAAAGATATCAATACCATCCTCCCAGAAACTTATCGTCAGCAGGTTTCTTACTGTACTCAAACGCCCACTTTATTTGGGCAAACTGTGTATGACAACCTCGTTTTTCCCTATCAAATTCGAAAGTTGCCATTTAATAAAGACAAAGTCATCAGTGATTTACACCAATTTTCTCTACATGAATCTATTTTGGATAAAGGGATCAATGAACTCTCTGGAGGAGAAAAACAGCGTATTTCTCTTATTAGAAACTTACAATTTCTTCCGCAAGTCTTGCTATTAGATGAAATCACCAGTGCCCTTGATGAAGAAAACAAAATTATAGTGAATGAATTTATCCATCATTTAACGAGTGACAAAAAAATAGGCGTGCTATGGGTAACTCATGACCAAGATGAAATCGCTCATACCAATGAAGTTATCACCCTTCCTGTTCATCACAACGAATCATAGGATATCACTGTGCATCAACCAACTATTTCCAATGAATCCTTAACCTTTTCAATCCTGTTAGTCCTAGTAGCTATTTTTATTAGCCATAAAGAAAAACTATCCCTTGAAAAAGATATTATCTGGAGTACTTGCCGAGCGATTATTCAACTATTGATCGCTGGCTACATTCTAAAATATATTTTTAATGTTGATCACGAATTGCTCACGATTGCATTGGTGATGTTTATTTGTGTCAATGCTGCGTGGAACGCTAAGAAAAGAAGCAAATATATTGATAAAATTTATGTTACTGCATTAATTGCCATTACCTCTGGCACATTTCTTACATTGTTAATTCTGATATTAACCAATGCCATTGCATTTACGCCTATGCAGGTAATTCCTATTACTGGAATGATTGCGGGTAACGCCATGATTGCGGTAGGGTTATGCTTTAATAACCTTGGTCAACGGTTTTCAAGCCAGCAACAACAAATTCAAGAAATGCTTAGTTTAGGGGCAACGCCCAAAGTTGCTTCCGCTGCTATTATTCGTGACAGTATCCGAGCATCATTGATCCCAACGGTAGATTCTGCCAAAACAGTGGGAATTGTCAGCTTGCCGGGCATGATGTCTGGGTTGATTTTCGCTGGAGTTGACCCATTACAAGCTGTTAAGTATCAGATTATGGTGACTTTTATGTTGTTAGGTACAGCAAGCCTTTCAACCATACTGGCTGGGTATATGACCTATACAAAATTCTATAACCAACGCCACCAATTATTGGTTACAACTCTGAATAAATAATAACCTTCCGCCGCTTATTGGTCACCAACGATAAGCGGCACTTTCTTAATATCACTCTTTAACCACCCCCACAGGTAACACTTCAATTAATTGTGCTTTGCTATTTTCATTATCTATCAACTTAAAAATATGATTTAACATCGTTGGCACATCCTGTTTGACCATTTCGATGTCATTACCTAAAAGAGCAACAAAAGGATCCCAGTCAAAACAGCCTAAGTGGGGTTGCTGTGAACCGATATAGCCCTTTTTACCTAACCATTCAATAACCCCTTCTAATGAAATAGTTGAATTAATAAACAAACCACATTTCACTATTTTCTGTGGATCATCATTATTCTGTTCAAAAAACTGTGAGAGTGATTTTTCAGCTTTTTCGGGGGCATAACCACAAGCCAAAATATTTTCTTGTGGAACCGTGATACCTTTTTCATTATGCGCATCAATAAACCCACGAATACGTTCACGTGTATTGTGGTCATGTTCACGACCACCAATAAAAATTAAAGCTTCGTTTATTGATGTTTGAGACTTATTTTTGCTTAAAATACGTTGGGTTAAATTTTTTGCACCAAGATAATTATTTGAAATAACCGAAGGCGCCAACGAGCCCGGTAAGTCTAAATTTAAGGTCGAAACCCCCGAAGCTTGGCAAATTTCAGTAATTTTATCCGGGTTCGTTGCCCCTGTTGAAATCAACCAATCAACCTGATAAGAAATCATTGCGCGTGCAGCTTCTATTTCTAACTTTGGGTCACGCCGCGTACAAGTAATAATAGGAAACAGCCCCCTTTCACGCGCCATTTCTTCAAAATGCTCGACAATCGAACCAAAATAGCGGTTGTCATACTTCGGAACCAACATACCAATTATTTTGGATTTATTACTGCGCAATAAGCTGGCTTGCTTGTTAACTGCATAATTTTGTTCTTCGGCGATGCGGATCACTTTTTCCGCAAGTTGTGCGCTAATTCGCCTTTTTTGCCAATTACCGTTGAGTATTGCACTCACTGCACTTGCTGAAACCCCAGCTAATTCGGCAAGGTCATAGATCGTTGTTTTCTTATTTTGTCTGATCTTTGTCACAGATTCTTATCTCCATTTTTTACTAGCTTGACACCAAAGTCGAAAAGTCGCAATACTGCTACATCGATTGAGCAAAATTGAAATTGATGATGTATGAGTTGATAAACTGCAAAATAAATACTATCAATCCATCACATGTAGCCACCTATCCATTGTTGTGACTCATTGCTGTTTCATTAATTTCAGACGCTTTTCATTCTTATATTTCGCTAAAATATCCGATTGGAGTAAATTATGGCCATTTCTATTGAAAACAAAGTCGCAGCAATTACCGGAGCTGCCTCAGGCATCGGGCTTGAATGTGCTCGCACACTGATCAAAGCAGGGGCAAAAGTCGTTCTAATTGACCGTGCTGAAGAGCGATTAAACCAACTTGTTGAGGAACTAGGTGAAAATGCGATTCCATTAGTAGTCGATTTAATGAAGCCAGAACAAGTTGATGGAATGTTAGATGCCATCTTACAAAAAGCAGGCGGCTTAGATATTTTCCATGCTAATGCTGGTGCTTATATTGGCGGCCCTGTTGCTGAGGGTGACCCAGATGTATGGGATAAAGTTTTAAACTTAAACATTAATGCGGCCTTCCGTTGTGTTCGCGCAGTGCTACCTCATTTTATTGCCCAAAAATCAGGTGATGTATTATTCACCAGCTCAATTGCAGGTGTGGTTCCAGTAATCTGGGAGCCGATTTACACTGCATCAAAATTTGCTGTCCAAGCCTTCGTCCATTCAACTCGCCGCCAAGTTTCTGAACATGGTGTCCGTGTTGGTGCGGTATTACCTGGCCCTGTAGTGACAGCCTTACTCGATGATTGGCCGAAAGAAAAAATGGAAGAAGCTCTGGCAAATGGTAGCTTAATGCAACCGATTGAAGTCGCTGAAGCCGTATTATTTATGCTAACTCGCCCACGCAATGTCACTATTCGTGACCTTGTTATTGTGCCAAACAGTGTTGATCTCTAACTTGTCACCTCGCAATTCATTGCAGTTAGCACCTTGGAGGGAAAATGAATAATTCACATGCACGATTAAAAGATAACGATAAAGTCGTTATTGGTATCGATGTTGGCACAGGCAGTGCACGCGCCGGGGTCTTTGATATGTCCGGCAATATGTTAGCATCTGCCAAACGCGATATTACGCTCTTCCGTGATAACGCCAATTTCGCTGAGCAATCAAGTAACGAAATTTGGGAAGCGGTTTGTTATTGTGTCAAGCAAGCGATAGCATCATCAACAGTAAAACCACAACAAGTTGCAGGTATTGGCTTTGATGCAACCTGCTCACTGGTTGTCATTGGTTCAGATAAACATCCTATTACGGTTAGCCCATCGAATGACCCTGAGCGCAATATTATTGTTTGGATGGATCACCGTGCAACAGAACAAGCTGAGCGCATTAATCAATTAAAGCACCCTGTTCTAAACTATGTTGGCGGTAAGATTTCGCCCGAAATGGAAACGCCTAAGATTTTATGGCTAAAAGAAAATTTACGTCAATCCTATGATAACGCATGGCAATTTTTTGATTTAGCCGATTTTTTAACTTGGAAATCAACTAGCTCCTTAGCTCGCTCAACCTGTACTGTCACCTGTAAGTGGACATATCTTGCCCATGAAAAACGTTGGGATGCAGGCTACTTTCAACAGATTGGTCTATCTGAACTTGCCGATGAAAACTTCGCACGTATTGGTCAACTTATTGTAGAACCAGGAACGCCTTGTGGTGAAGGCTTAACGGAAACCGCAGCCCAACAAATGGGATTACTAGCAGGGACACCTGTCGCTGCAGGCATGATAGATGCTCATGCAGGCGGTATTGGTACCGTTGGCGTAAATGGTGATGCAACCGCTAATATGGCATACGTATTTGGCACATCTTCATGCACGATGACAACCACTAAAGAACCCGTATTTATACCGGGTGTATGGGGTCCGTATTTCAGTGCAATGGTTCCGGGCATGTGGCTAAATGAAGGAGGCCAAAGTGCGGCTGGTGCTGCAATTGACCAGTTACTTTCCTTACATCCCGCTTCAGTACAAGCAAAACTTACGGCAAAAGAGCAAGGTAAACCCTTGCCTGTGATGTTAGCGGATTTAGTATTAGAAAAATCATCTTCACCATCACAGTCTGTTGAGCTAGCTGAAAAAATACATGTGGTTCCTGAATTTTTAGGGAATCGAGCACCTTTTGCTGACCCTCATGCCAGAGCTGTCATTGCTGGATTAACCATGGATAACAGCATGGAAAATTTACTTTCTTTCTATGTTGCTGGTCTGTGTGGAATTGGCTATGGATTACGACAAATCATTGAAGCACAAGCAAAATCTGGTGCTGCTATTGAAAATATTGTTGTTAGTGGCGGTGCAGGACAGCACCCGTTGATCCGCCAGCTACTTGCTGATGCTTGTGGCGTTCCTGTGATTTCAACACAAGCCAGTGAACCAGTATTGCTAGGTTCTGCTATCCTTGGTGCCGTTGCAGGGAAAATCTGTGAAGATGTCTCGCAAGCTATGGACCAATTTAGTGCTATCGACTTAACCTACCAAACCAATGAAGCATATAAAAACCGCCATGATACAAGATTCGCCTCTTTCTTGCATTTGCAACAATGTGCTAGAGAATTAAAAGGTTAATCACGTTGATATGACACTCAAGTAATATTTGGGCTAAAGAAAGCCGTAAACCGGCTTTCTTTAATAGAATTCGTTTTGCTTATCGAGCTTAATTTAATAGAAAAACCTGCGCTATAGCTCACTTTTAGAAGCAATATCTTGTCCATAACGAATCGACCATTTCCTTTGGTACCAAATCGTAATCTCCCTCGACCATTGGAATAGACAAGGAGACCTTCCCTTGTTTATCACTGTAAGCTTTCACAATGAATTTTTTATAGCCTTCTAGCCTTGCATTCTTAACTCGAAACACTTCGCCACATACATAACCTAAATCCCCTTTATCCGCAGTTTGGCGAATAAAATTATATTTCACATTTTTAAATGAAGCAGATTCTGGATAAGATAAATAGTCTTCAACGCTACTCTTAGCCATTTTCACAAGATCAGGTGTAGGGGTATAGTTCAATGTCACACCTAAGATAAAAGAGCCCCCAGTTAACAATAAAATTGTGAGCAACTTTATGATATTCATATTACTAAGCTCTCATTTATTCAATAACAAGCCAATTGACCAAAATGACCTAATAATTTCGCCCCAAAATATACTTAAGCAGTTATCTTCAGCCAATTGTAAATAAATAATAATTATTTTAATAACAACCAACCTTATCTATATAAGAATACCTTATTAGATAACTTGTTTTTCTAATTATTACCCCAGATAACTGCTACCAACAAAGCGAATAAGTACAATTAGATTGATATGGGCTATTCGTATTTATACTTTATTTTACACACCTAATGAGTAAGTATACCAGTATTAAACTAAGAATATAAATAGTACTCGAAACATTAACTGTTTCAATTTGTATTTTTTTAACTAAAATAGTTTCAATTACCCAAAAACAGAAACAATAATAAGCCTTAACTGTTTATCATAACTTAACAAAAATAAACAAAAATATGTAATAAAACAATTCAATTCAATAATAGTCATGTCTAAATGTTAATTAACCCACTTAATGAGTATTTTCACTCAATATAAGCGTAAAATAGAATTAATTAATAATAAATCCGTTATTTTCAATTAAAATTCATCTAGCTTATTTAGATATTATAAAAACAAAAAATACCTAAAATTCAATTCACTACGAAATAACATATTAATTTGCATCATCTCTTAGCTTAATTTTTAGCATATCGTTAACGAGTATCTTTATTTCAGGCTAAATTAGCAATTTTATAGTACCCGTTAAAATGCAACGCAACCTAATCAATTGATTAATAAAACAAAAATAACAAATAAATTGATTAAAACGACGTTAACCATATGATAAAAAATAGTTAAAACCATCAACCCACCTTAAGAAACATAAGAATATTTAACTATATGCATATTGTAATTTACCATTGAATGCCTCTATATCTCTTCTTTTACACAATTTTTGATATATCTGACCAATCAAAATTACAGAATATTCCTAGGATAATTGATGCATTTAACCAATACATAAAATTATCCGACTAAATTTGACAAAATATTTTTTTTATCTCATGTAGCATTGCTTTCCAAAGAAAAAGGGTTAACCATGACAAATACTCAATTACTATTACTTGCAACTAATAACATCAGAAATAACGTAGATCTAAGCCACACTCAGGAATCTTATGTATACCAGTTTTACTATGCTAACGTCGTAGGTCACTTCGACAGCATTCAAAATTTTCTTACTGTATTTAAACAGCAGACGAGCGCAATATTAGATGCATCACAACAATTAGCAGAACAGCGGCAGCAGATATACTCAACAGTTGAGTATTATTTAGAAATAGCTGAAAAACGCTATATTGAAAGGAAAAAAATACTAGGCAATTAACTTAGCATTACAGTTGGAAAGGCCTACAAACCAAATAAGGCCTTTTATCGAAAATTTCTCTGTAAGTGTTTATTGCTCTTGTAGCTCTAATTCAGCAATTATAGGTAGGTGGTCGCTAACACTTGACCATTGAAACTCTTTACTATCCGTTGGAATTTCCATTTTTTTCACATCCCAAACTTGCCCTTTAAATGTAAAAATATGGTCGATGTCTATGGCTGGGTTTACCGCTGGCCAACTACGATAATCAACACCTTTAAACTCAACTGGGTTCCACATATAACGAATTTCTTGGATAGGCTGTTCATTAGCTGTTGAATTGAAATCTCCCGCTAATATTTTTATTGAGGCCGCAATATTATCAAACCCCGTATCTGTATCCCCAATACTCGCATCTAAAATATGGCGCACTTGCCCAATGCGAATGGTTGGATCTTTCTGCCAATCCAGATGTGTTCCCATCACAATAATTGGTGCATCAAAACCTGGCTTTGATATTTGAGATATTAATACAACCCGTTGTTCTGCATCACCAGAAGGTAAATTAATTACTTTAGATTTATCAATTTTATATTTTGACAAAATTCCTACACCGTACTCTCCACCATCAAAATCTAATGCCTTACCAAAAGCAAAATCCATCTTATTGGCTTTAGCTATTTCTTCTAGCTGGTGAACTTTTTTACTACGAGCGGTTTTATTATCAATTTCAGTTAAAACAATCACATCAGCATCTATTTTCGCAATCGCCTTATTTAGCTCATCAAGATTACTGACATCTGGTGACAACTCATTTTTACCAATGTTATACGTTGCGACTTTAATGGTCGGCTTGTTCGAAGTGTAAACTTTATTCGGAGTTCCTCCATCCTGTACTTTCAGAATTTCGGAACCCGACATTGTTGCCATCGCACCACAAGAAACTAGAATTGTGGTGGAAATAACTGTTTTTAGTAATTTCATTGTTTTCCCCTGTTAATGACTAATACAACAGAATAGTGCAAGTATTTAATAAAATTCTCGCGGAGCTAACCCCCGTTAACTTGCAGTTTTCATACATTAACAGAGAATAAAAAAGATATAGTGACCCAGTCTACAATCTTATTTCGAGAGAAAAAAAAACATCTTTTTGACCGTCAAAATAGAGAGCTATCGCACTCCTATTCACTTAAGGATAAGCAAGAAATTCAAGAAAACGTGATCAACATACGATAAATTATATTTCACGCACTTTGTCTTGCTTCAAATTTATATGGGAAAACAACCCCTTCTTTACGTTCAACAAAGTCACAATCGACATCTGCAAGCCATTTTTGTAGCCTTTTCGCTGTTTCTCGTGCCATTTTACTGTAATCAATTCGCACAGATGTCAGTGACGGATGGATATGATCACAATTTGAAGTACCTTCAACACAAGCAATTGCTAACATTTTTGGTATCTGAATTAAACGTCTTTGGCACTCAAAAATGACACCAAGTGCAATCATTTCATGACTGCAAATCACAGCTTCAAGCTCAGGTTGGCGGGTCAACATCTCACTAATTGCCTGACGACCAAAATCCATCGTTGCGACATACGGAGTTGTAATACTTTGATCTGCACTTTGGTTATACGCCAGCATCGCTCGGTTCCAGCCACTTAATTGCTGACTTTGCATTTTACTGTCCATTTGAGCACCAATATAACCTATCTTCTTATACCCTTTTTGTAACATATAGTTGGTTAAAAAATTAACCGCATCTCCAACGTTACTTTTTATGTTCAACGTGACTGGATGATTAGATTCCCCCGCAACACTGACTACAGGGATATCTAAATTCTTCAAATAATTCGAAACGCTTTCTGAGTTTATCGCCCCAAAAACAATCAAAGCTGCGGGGTTACTCTGCAATAATGTCGATAAAACCTCAGACTCTTTTTTTTGCTGGTAATCATGGCTACCAATAACAACTTGATAACTATTTTTGTTCAGTGCTTCTTGTAAAGATTGCAGAAAAACTGAACTGGCATTATCACGCAAAGACGGAATTAAAACAGCAACGGTACGGCTTTGGCCTGACGCTAAAATACCTGCTGCGGAATTAGGTATATAACCAAGTTCTTCAACAGCAGCATTAATTTTTTCACGTAACTTATCAGACACTAATTCGGGTGTACGCAAAGCCCTAGATACCGTCATGGAGCCAACGCCTGCGAATTTTGCGACGTCCTGCAACGTGACTCGCCCTGTATTTTTTCTTTTTCGTATTTTTTGCATGTAATACTTTTACTTAGCCTAAACTGATTATTAACCCTAAGGTTATTGATCTTTGATGGTCAATTTTCATTCGAATCAAGCATGTTTTTTGCTTTTTCTCATGTTCTAGATTAAATGCGCTAAAAATAGCCAATATGGTTCTATTAAATCTAAAGAAACAGTCAATATCACCAGTCCTAGTTAACTTACCACAGGTTGAATTTGTTAATCAGCAGAGAAGTGTGTTCATTTCATATTTGCTCGCTATATTTTTTTAAAATGATAGCGCTATCACGAAAATGAAAGATTCAACTAGATAGCGCTACCATAGAACACTACTATTCATTCAACCATTACAAAGATAATAATTTCACTCTACCAGGAGCAACCCGATGCTAACGACATTACTGACCCCTAACGTCATTCAAGTCGTCGACAGTGCCAATAATTGGCAAGAAGCGATAAAAATCGCCTGTAATCCATTAATTAATAATAAGTTCATCGAACCAAGATATATTGATGCAATAATTCAATCACACGAAAAAATCGGCCCTTACTATGTATTAGGCCCAGGTATTGCCATGCCACATGCACGTCCAGAAGACGGAGTAAACCAATTATCTCTTGGGTTAACCGTTATCAAACAAGGTGTTGAATTTGGCTCCGATGGCAATGACCCAATCAAATTATTAATTGTACTAGCAGCCACTGATAGCAATAGCCATATTGGTGCTATCGCGAAACTCGCAGAACTATTTGATAATCAAGACGATGTAGATAACATCATGCAATCAGAAAACGTAGATGACATTCTAAAAATCATCGCTAAATACGAATAAGCTAAATATTAAGGTAAATATTATGAAAATTACTGTTGTTTGTGGAAATGGTTTAGGTACTAGTTTGATGATGGAAATGAGCATCAAAAATATCTTAAAAGATTTGCAAGTTAATGCAGATGTTGACCATGTTGATCTAGGCTCAGCAAAAGGCACTGTGAGTGATATCTTTGTTGGTACAAGCGATATTGCTGAACAATTAGTCGCTCAACAAGTTGGTGGCGAAATCGTTGCTCTCGAAAATATGATTGATAAAGTTGCAATGAAAGAACGTCTCACCATTGCTTTACAAAAACTCGGCGCGATGTAAGCGGAGGCACTATGTCATTTTTTCGTTTTCTGATGCAGGATGTTTTATCTGAACCAGCCATTCTTGTTGGTCTAATCGCACTTATTGGTTTGATCGCGCAGAAAAAACCCGTCACTGAATGCATTAAAGGCACCATTAAAACCATAATGGGTTTTGTGATCTTAGGCGCTGGTGCTGGCTTAGTTGTCAGCTCTTTAGGTGATTTTTCCGCTATTTTCCAACATGCTTTTGGTATTAATGGTGTGGTACCAAATAACGAAGCTATTGTTTCTATTGCACAAAAAAGCTTCGGTCGTGAAATGGCAATGATTATGTTCTTTGCGATGCTAATCAATATCTTGATTGCTCGCTTAACACCATGGAAATTTATATTCCTCACTGGGCACCATACGTTATTCATGTCCATGATGATAGCAGTTATCTTAGCTACCGCTGGAATGGAAGGAACTCTATTAGTCACTGTTGGCTCACTGATTGTTGGCTTTTGTATGGTATTTTTCCCAGCAATTGCCCACCCTTACATGAAAAAAGTGACAGGCTCAGATGATGTTGCGATTGGGCATTTTTCAACGATTTCTTATGTCCTAGCTGGGTTCATTGGAAGCAAATTCGGTAATAAAGAACATTCAACAGAAGACATGAATGTCCCGAAAAGCTTACTATTTTTAAGAGATACACCTGTCGCTATCTCTTTCACCATGTTCATTATTTTTATCATTACATGCTTATTCGCAGGCGGTGATTTCGTTCGCGAAGTCAGTGGTGGTAAGAATTGGTTCATGTTCTCATTAATGCAATCCATTACATTTGCTGCAGGCGTATACATTATTCTGCAAGGTGTACGTATGGTTATTGCAGAAATCGTCCCTGCGTTTAAAGGTATCTCAGACAAATTAGTCCCTAATGCGAAGCCTGCTTTAGACTGCCCAGTGGTATTCCCATATGCACCAAACGCCGTATTAGTCGGATTTTTAAGTAGTTTCGCTGCCGGTGTTTTGGGAATGTTCGTTCTGTATGCATTAAATATGACGGTTATTATTCCAGGCGTTGTACCGCATTTCTTCGTAGGTGCTGCTGCCGGTGTTTTTGGTAATGCAACAGGCGGTCGTCGTGGAGCTATCTTGGGTGCATTTGCTCAAGGGCTGCTTATTACCTTCCTACCAGTATTCCTATTACCTGTTCTTGGGGATATTGGTATTGCTAATACTACATTCAGTGACGCTGACTTTGGCGCAATCGGAATTTTATTAGGCATTATCGTCCGCTAAAACAGAACTCCCCATGGCAAATTTGCTAGTGGGGAGTTTTTTTACAACGCCCCTACTTTCCCAACCAAGCACCATCCCTAAATAAGAATTCCTGTAATAAAATTAAATCATCAGGTGTTACGTGGATCATACCTTCACCAGGAACATCAATTTCTGCAATCATAAATAGAGCCAACGTGGTTAATGACGGCAATATGAGTATCAACCAATTTTTCCCTTTTGTCCCGCGTATATTGTAACCAATAAGAATATTTGAACAGATAGCAAAAAAGATCAGTAAAAACCAAGTTGCATTTGGAATTTGGTGTCGCCAACTTGCCATCGTTTTTTGTTGAGAAAGATAAAGGTCGCTAAATGCACTGAGTACAGAAGCCACAATAGGGTTTGGTGTTTGACTTGCTTCTTTTACCGCGATTTCCCATAATTGACTCTGCTTTTCCAAAGAAGTCATCCGCCATTGGTTATTTTCGTCACTGATACCTGACTTAAAAAACTCAATCCGAGCTTCCAAGTATTGTTGAATAAGCTGAGAGGCTTTTCCTCTATCATCAGTGCTCAATAACTGTGCTCTCTGATATGCCGTACCAATAGCAATAGCTTCATTTTCTTCTGTTTGCTGACGGTTGTTATAGCCATTAATCGAAATTGATAAAACAAACCCTATCAATAAACCCAATAAAGATAAAATCGCCCCTAAAATAATTTTAGCTTCATCATCCGTCGCTTCTTCGTGGGCTGATTTACGCTTAAAAATATATTTACCAACGTAGGCAGAAATAACTAACAAGATAAATGTGATAACAAATAAAAGAATGGAATCGATTGGAGAATCATTGATCAACTCAGAAATATTAAACATCGTATAAACTCATGAAATTTATTTCCTGATGATATAAC
Source organism: Providencia sp. PROV048 (assembly GCF_033688165.1). Lineage (NCBI taxonomy): Bacteria > Pseudomonadati > Pseudomonadota > Gammaproteobacteria > Enterobacterales > Morganellaceae > Providencia > Providencia sp. PROV048. The sequence continues at coordinate 2,611,777 of NZ_CP096360.1, forward strand.
ACAACTGCAATACAATTACCTAGACAGTACTATTTTTTTACTAAATTTCAGATAATAACAACAATCAGGTATCATAATACGACATCCAATTAGCTAACAATAAAGCACAACCCCCCTAATACAGAATTGACTCACTATATTTACCTTAAATTGACCACCACAGTATATTTTCATCACGATATTTCAAGGTAACGGTTAATTTTTATGACCAAACCAGATGAGTTTTTGTCTAATATATCAATATGGTGCACATAAAAATAAAAACCCATGCTAACTTAATAGAATAGGTTTTAACTGCGGTAATTCTTTTAATTAATATTACTGGCTATTACGCATATCCATAATCATTTTACCATCGTAATCTGCACCAACAACAATATTAGGTACCTCACCTTTATATTTATGAGCTTTAATCTGCTCAATCTCTAACTGTTTCCAATTGATCATTTCACGGGTAATAGTACGTTGTAATATCGCATTCGCTTCAGCTTCTTTCTGAGCAGCATACAATTTTGCATCTGCTTCTTGGCGCATCGCAAATGAACTTGCTTGTGCGTTACGTTCTCTGGCGATGGCTTGTTGTTCAGCAGACTCTCTTTCCGCTTCAGCAATAACAACCTTTTTCTGAGCTAATTCACGCTCTTTTTCTGCCTCTGCTTTTGCTTGGTTGATTTGCTCTTGGCGCATTTTGGTATTAACCACTTGCTCTTGTACAACCTCAGGCAAAGTAATATCTTGGATCATGATTTCTTTTATTGTATAGCCATAAGGGGAAGCATACCCTTGAATAGCATCACGAATAGATTCTTGTAATTTTCTTTGTGTATCTGCAGTATAAAGATCTTGTGCATTAGCAACATCTTTACCAAATTCTAAAATCGTTGAAATCAGCTTTTGGCGTACATATTTATCTAAAGCTTCGCTTTCTGTACCACCATTAATACGTAATACAGGAGCTTTCGCACCATCAAATTGAAGCATTACCGTAATATCAACAATAGATTTTAATTTATCTTGCGAAGGTACTCTTAGCTCTTTTAGTGATACTCGAATATCTTTTGTTGAGTACGTATCAAATGTTGTAAACGGATTAATTGGAAAATGTAAACCTGCATCATAAGCAACTGGGTCGACTTTTCCTAAAAATGTCCCCACCTTAACCGAGCCATCTTGTACAATAGTATATGAATTGATCCCTACGAGACCAATAACTAGAAGTAATGCAGCACCGACAACCAATTTAATCATTGATTTAAATTGCATGAGTTAATCCCTATCAAATTAATAATTATAATAAAGCGCCTTATTGTCACCACTTATTTTCTAACTACAAGTCTAATAATCCTAAATTTAAAAGCACTAAATCTGCTGTTTCTATCTTGGTAAAAATGAATCGCTGAGCCATTACAGATAATTTTGTTATAAACCTAGTTTTATCTGTTTAAATTATTAATGCTTAATTTCAATCACAAAACACATGTGTGATTATTTATAATCACTCTCTCGCTCAGTTTAAATGACATTCACTCCATTAAAAGCCAAATTATCATTATTTTAAGCCAAGTTAATGGTGAATATTAGAGTATAGCTTCAATTGATGGTAAAGGGAATTATTGCGATCTTGATCACTGTTGTTTTTAATTGATTAAATATAATCATTATGACTAAAATAAATCATGGCGGAGAAAACCATGCAAATAAAAAAATCGATTGAACGTATACCTGGTGGCATGATGGTTGTGCCATTAGTACTCGGTGCCCTAATCAACACCTTTGCTCCTCAAGCCCTCGAAATCGGTGGCTTTACAACATCACTGTTTAAAAATGGTGCCCCTGCTCTTATTGGTGCATTCTTGCTTTGTATGGGTGCAGGAATTAGTTTTAAAGCGGCGCCACAAGCTTTATTACAAGGAGGTACAATTACCTTAACAAAACTAGTCGTTGCGATTGCTCTTGGTCTAGGTGTCGATTATCTCTTTGGAATGGAAGGGATTTTTGGTTTAACTGGTGTTGCAATTATTGCAGCAATGAGCAATTCAAATGGTGGCTTATATGCCGCTTTAGTTGGGGAGTTTGGTAATAAACGAGACGTTGGTGCTATCTCAATTTTATCTCTTAATGATGGGCCTTTCTTTACCATGATTGCGCTAGGCGCAGCTGGTATGGCAAATATCCCTTTAATGGCATTAGTTGCGGTTCTTGTTCCGTTAATTGTTGGCATGATCTTAGGAAATCTAGACCCACATATGCGCGATTTTCTAACAAAAGGTGGGCCAATATTAATTCCTTTCTTCGCTTTTGCACTAGGCGCAGGGATCAACTTAGAAATGCTATTACAAGGTGGACTCGCAGGTATCTTGCTCGGTGTGCTGACTACGTTTGTTGGCGGCTGGTTTAATATTCGAGCAGACCGTCTAGTAGGAGGTTCAGGTATCGCAGGCGCTGCAGCCTCAAGTACCGCAGGAAATGCAGTGGCAACACCACTCGCTATCGCACAAGCCGACCCATCCTTAGAGGCTATTGCGCTTTCTGCGGCTCCTTTGATTGCTGCATCCGTGATCACCACCGCTATTCTAACCCCTATCCTGACCTCTTGGGTTGCTAAACGCCAACAAGCAAGACATCCCCAACAAACTGAAGAGTAAGGAGTTATTTATGAAACTCTTAGTTATTGCGGATGACTTTACAGGGGCAAATGATACCGGTGTTCAATTTGCTAAAAAGCATGCGCGCACAGAGATACTTCTTGATAATACACAAAAACATTCTTGGTTTGCTGATGTCGTTGTGCTTAATACAGAAAGTCGCGCATTAAATGCACGGGTTGCTTCAGAAAACCTACGAAATAGCCTGAAACCTTTTTTATCTCAGAAGGATAAACCTGTCATTTATAAAAAAATTGACTCAACATTTCGCGGTAATATTGGGGCAGAAATAGAGACAATTATGTCAGAAACAGGCTTAAAACTTGCTATTGTTGCCGCAGCTATTCCTGCGGCAGGACGTGTAACGTTAAATGGTGAATGTCTCGTTCATGGAAAAGCACTTATTGAAACTGAATTTGCTTCTGACCCTAAAACACCAATAGTTTCATCACGTATCCAAACTATTCTCCATCAGCAGACTACCCTGCCCGTTATTGAAGTGAATCTAGACCAAATACGTTCAGGGCGATTCGCAACATGGTTACAAGCACAAGAGCCAACGCAAGGCAGTATCATCGTCACGGACGCTGAAAATGATGAAGATTTAGCACTAATTGCTGAAGCCGTATTTTCAATAGTTCAACCTTGCCTACTCGTTGGAGCTGCGGGCTTTGCAAATGCATTGCCTGAGAATATTTTCATGAATAAAAAGCAAGGGCTACCGTTATTTATTGTCGCTGGCTCAATGAGCAGCGCAACAATTGAACAGGTAAACTATGCACAAACACATTGTGATGCCAGTGTCATTGATGTTGATGTCACACAAGTACTTGCAGCCACTACACAAGATAACTACATGGCTGCGCTCATCAAAGAAATTAGTCAAACATTAAACCAACAAAAACACACCATCATACGAACCAGCCGAGATGTGCAAGATAGGCATCATATTGATGACCTATGCAATACCTACGATATGACTCGTAATGAATTGGGGAAAAATATCAGCGACTTTATTAGTTTGCTGACCTTAAATACGCTGTCTGTTGCCAGCATCGGGGGACTTTTTTTAACAGGTGGAGATATTGCGATTGCGGTTGCCAATACTTTGGGAGCAAAAGGTTATCGAATTCAATCTGAGGTACTGCCATGTATACCTTGCGGCACTTTTATTGACAGTGAAATTGATGATTTACCCGTGATCACCAAAGCGGGAGGGTTTGGTCAAATAACCACTTTATGCGAAGCCATCAAATATATTGAGGAAATTTATTGTGAAAAATAATGTTGTTGCTATTACCATGGGAGATCCTGCAGGTATTGGCCCAGAAATTATCGTCAAATCCCTTGCAGAAGGTGAACTGGCAGGAGCCTCTGCCGTTGTTATCGGTTGTGCATCAACAATGCAGCGATTAATTAAATCAGGGGTAGTTCCTCAGATAAAAATCAATGTGATACAAAATATCAAAGAAGCTCAATTTTCAGCGGATACCATCAATATTATTGATGAACCCCTAGCCGACCCTAGCGCACTTATTGCGGGGAAGGTCCAAGCTCAAGCTGGTGACTTAGCATTTCGTTGTATTAAACGTGCGACTGAACTAGCTCTCGCAGGTGAAGTGAAAGCGATTGCCACTGCACCTTTAAATAAAGAAGCATTGCACCTTGCCGGGCACAACTACCCAGGTCACACTGAACTACTTGCCCAGCTAACCAATACCAAAGATTATGCCATGGTGCTTTATACCGAAAAATTAAAAGTCATCCATGTCACAACACATATTGCATTGCGTAAATTTTTAGATACATTAAATAGCGAGCGTATCATAACCGTGTCTCGTATCGCATCAGACTTTTTAAAACGCGTTGGCTATGAAAAACCACGTATTGCGATCGCTGGCGTTAATCCTCATGCTGGGGAAAATGGTTTATTTGGTGATGAAGAAATCGTATATTTACAACCAGCTATAGAACAGGTAAGGTCTGAAGGTATTAATATTTATGGCCCTTGTCCTCCAGATACTGTATTTTTACAAGCCTATCAAGGGCAATATGATATGGTTGTTGCCATGTATCACGACCAGGGTCATATTCCTTTGAAATTATTAGGTTTTTATGATGGTGTTAATATCACTGCGGGCCTCCCGTTCTTGCGCACTTCAGCCGATCACGGAACCGCATTTGATATTGCTTGGACGGGTAAAGCAAATCCTGAAAGTATGGCCATCTCACTTAAACTTGCGATGAATGTAGTATAACTAATGAGCACAATGGATAGATTAGATTTAATACTTGAGTATCTTAAACAGCATAACCTCGTCACTGTTGAAGAACTAGTACAAGCATTATCCGTGTCAGCGGCCACTATCCGGCGTGATCTCATTAAACTTGATGAAACTGGGGTTATCTCTCGCACGCATGGCGGTGTAACCCTAAACCGTTTCATTCCTGTTCAGCCCACTACGTCCGAAAAAAACCAGCGTAATCTAAGAGAGAAACGGGCTATTGCGAAAGCGGCAGCCCGTTTAATTGAACCAGGTAGCACGGTTCTACTTGATGCAGGAACAACCATGCTTGAGCTAGCGCGAGAGCTCACTCATATGCCCCTGCGTGTTATCACCTCTGACCTCCATATTGCCCTTTTTCTTTCTGAATTCAAACAAATTGAAGTCACAATTGTTGGTGGAAGAATTGACGATAGTAGCCAATCTTGTATTGGTGAGCATGGGCGTGTTTTATTACGTAGCATTTATCCTGATATCGCATTCATTAGTTGTAACTCTTGGAGTTTAGAAAAAGGAATTACAACACCAACAGAAGAAAAGGCAGGTCTAAAACGTGACCTAATAACAAATGCTACACGCTCTGTTATGCTTGCTGATAGTAGTAAATACGGTAAATGGTCATTATTTCGTGTCGCTCAAATAGACGAATTGACAGATATTATTACAGATAACCAACTTCCACTCGATATTCAGCAAAAATTTATAGATTCTTGTCGTACTAATCTAATATTGGTTTCCACAAATGCCACTTAATGCTATTGAACTTGATTTCTTTATAAAATAAAGTAGCTCAACCTTCCAACCAAACCGCACCAAACATTACATTTCATCTGACAACAAAATATGTAAGGAACCCCCATGAGCGAACTGAGATTAGCTTATAACAATTTATCACCTGAAGCGTATAAAGGGCTTATTGAATGCAAAAATGCATTGGATAAAAGCGGGTTAGGTAAAGAACTAATAGAGCTTGTTTATTTAAGAGTTTCACAAATCAATGGCTGTGCATTTTGCCTAGATATGCATGCAAGCTCATTACGTTCAAATGGTGTCAGTAACAAAAAAATAGACACACTCGCTGGCTGGCAGGTTAGTCATCATTTTAATTCATTAGAGCGCGCTGCATTAGCTTGGACCGAAGCTGTCGTTAATATAGCTACCAGTGGTACATCAGATGCTCTCTTTAATGAATTAAAACACCATTTTTCTGATGAACAAATTTCTGATTTAACTATCGCTATTGGTTTAATGAGTGCCTTTAACCGTATAGCAATAGCACTGAGACAATAGTAAAAATTTGTATAAAAAAAGCTTGCTACCTTTATGGCAGCAAGCTTGTAAATTCTACTTTTAACACTATTTTTCTTCATCACGTAATGTTAAAACTTCATACCCATCTTTAGTGACTAATACCGTATGTTCAGATTGAGCAGATAATTTTTTATCTCTTGTTACGACCGTCCAACCATCTTTCTTTGTTTTAATTTTCATCCCACCCTGGTTAATCATTGGCTCTATCGTAAATGTCATTCCTTCTTTTAATTCAACCCCTTTCCCTCGTACGCCGTAATGAAGAACTTGCGGATCTTCATGCATTTCACGGCCAATACCATGCCCACAATATTCGCGTACGACACTGTAACCTTTAGATTCCGCATAATGTTGAATAGCGGAACCAATATCACCCAATGTCGCACCCGGTTTAACTTGTTTTATTCCTTCCCACATAGCAGCATAAGTATCTTTAACTAATTTACGTGCTAGTGGTGAAGCTTCTGGCATTACATACATTTTACTTGAATCAGCGATAAAGCCATTTTTCTCTAGCGTAATATCAACGTTAATGATGTCTTTTGCTTTTAAAATTTCATCTGTTTTTGGAACACCATGACAAACGACTTCATTCAACGATGTATTCAAAACATATTGGTAGCCATATTGCCCTTTACTAGCAGGCCTTGCTTGTAATTCATTAACGATATAGCTTTCAACTTTATCATTAATCTCCATTGTGGAAATACCCGGTACAATAAATGAATCCAACATCTTAAAAACGCTAGCCAAAAGTCGTCCAGACTCACGCATCAGTTCAATTTCTTCTGCTGTTTTAATTGTAATATTATTCATGAACTTTTCCTTTTAATTCAATTGACTCTTTTTCTAACATTTCATTGACTAACATAGTAAATGTCTTATTCGGGTTTAGTTCAGCTTGCATACCAATTTTAATCCAAAACTCTGCCTGTGAATTAATCGAACGGGACATAACCTGGCTCGCATGGCGCAGATAATCATGCAATTCATCTGAAATTTTTACGATACCCAAAGCAACCTCAACAATATGATATGTATACAAATCATGTATAGATCATATAACAGGAAGATGATGATTCAAAGCATTCACGTTTTGTATAGCACAAAGCGCATGAAAAACAGCCCATAAATACTACTTTAAGTTGATTAAGTTGATTCCGCCGTCAAAGTATTTGAATCGTTGATCCGCTATCATAAATTCCGAAGAATGTAATGATTATACGTAAATTAGCATTATTTTGATTAACTCGGCCATGTGCTGGTTTAACTTCCGTACTATTAATAAACTAATGATCCGATTACAACATGAACTCAATAAATAAAAGCTGGAGAAAAACATGTATAATAAAATTTTAGTTCCTATTGATATAACAGAAAAAAGCTTAGCACATTTAGTTATGTCTCATATTCAATACCTTGCTGAATATGAAAAAGCACATATTCATTTTTTGGCAATTATTCCTACTGTTCCTTTCTATACCACAATGGGATTTGGTTTTGCTGAAAAAGCGGATAGTGAACAAGAAAACGTCACGAAGCAGCTCGCTGAAATAATTAAAGAATTTAATATTCCAAATGATAAATACAGTGCTCAAGTTTTAATGGGAACACCAAGAGATGAAATCTTACGTGTTGCAGAGGAAATTTCTGCTGATTTAATCGTTATTGGGTCAAGGCGCCCAGGTATGTCCACATACTTTTTAGGTTCAACAGCATCAATGGTTATTCAAAATTCAAAAATTTCTGTTTTGACTGTCCGATAGCCGCTATTAATTATAGTAATCTAGGTAGCCTATTATTGGGTTACCTTGTTTTTTCGTGTTAATCTTACATACATGGATTATTCACTCGACTAAGCTATCTATCTATTGCAGATTTATTTTTCACTCAAGGAATGTAATGAAAAAACACTTACTCTGGATCAGTATTAGTATCAATATAATTTTAGCTATCGCTTTAATTACAGTTATCTACTCGTTTTTAAATATGAAAAATCAGGTGATGACTATAATTGAGCAAGCAAAGTCAGGAAAGTATATCGAGCAAGTACAACAGCATACGAAACAACTTATTCCAAATTCTCTTAATGAACTAAAAATCTTAGAAACGGGTGGCAACTCGTGTGACCAGTTTTATCAAAAAGTCGATGTAGTTATTGAATACTTACATAATAATCCAGAGATTATTGGAGCACAAACCTACACCGAACAATTATCTTCAGTAAAAATGGCCATTGATAAAACGCCGACTGTTTTAAAAGACAAAGCCTGCAAGAAAGGGGTTTCAAGTATTAATTACATCATTAATGCACTACAACCGGATGAGCCATAATTGTCTCATTTATTAATAATATTAGAATGTTCAACATCCAACCAGCAGATAAACTGGACTAAATGTTCCAAGAATTGCTCATCAACAAAAGGCTGTAAACTTTGACATAAAAAATAATTTATTTCATTTTGTCGTTCTGGATAACGTTGAACGAATTTTTGTGCATATTCAGATAATGTTTCTGGCCAGTCATTATCATTTTTCCAACGTAAAATATCAGTCGAACGAATGAGCTTTCTCGATGCCGCCCGATATAATAACGTTAACTCAGCATCATCATTACAATTATTGATTTGGTCGATATAAGCATTAAGCACATCAACAAAATCACCATTAACGGCTTCGGCTATTGCTCGTGAAGGGGTAAATTGGTTAAAACATGTTGCTAAATCATCCCCATAAATGCAACGGCAGTGATGCTTAATCCAATATCCCCAACTATATAGATTAGCCTCACTCATCACATCCGTAAGAATACCAATATCAAAATCAATTTTGCTGACCTCAATATGATTAACTGTTAATTGAACTTGTATTTCATTCAATCTGGTTGTTTCTAATTGAGTAAGGGCACCACATAATATAATGCATAGATCTAAATCCGATTGCTGTGGCTTCGCACAGCCTTTTGCAACACTACCATACACATACATGCTATGGAGCTTGTCTTTTAATATGCAACTCAGCCAATAAATAGATTCTGTTATTATTGACTGAAATTCTGGTTGAAACGGCCTCTCTTCAGGAACAGGAATATACTTATAATCTTTTAACTTCATAACCACCTAACTCTCAAAAATAAGTGTTTCTGTTTGTACTAACCATTCATAGTAGCCAATAACCTCGCGACCATTTAACCAACGAGACAACATATCTAATATTAACATTACACTGACTTCTTGTTTTTCTTTCTGTGAATGATTATTTGGTAAATAATGAATTCTCTGCGCATAACACATATCTGGTGTTGATAGAGCAACGTTTAAATATTGCTCATTATATTCGCCAACCACTAAACCAATAGATAAAGGATGATTAATTGCTATATTTTGAGCTCTTTGCGCTAAAATTTTCAATGTTTGTTCCACGTCAGATGGCAAAATTTGACTGGAAGAAATAGCGATCCCCGCTGAATCTAATGTCCAACTTAACAGCCCTGCGCTAAATTGTTCACTGACTATTATTTGTAATTTCCTTTCTCTTAGGGATTTTCCAATTTTTTGAGCTAAACCTTCAGTACCTTCAAATATCAAATTATCCCCTACTCCTTGCTTCACTAATTGCCAATCTCTTTCCATCAATTCTTTTTGTGACGCAGGTCCCGTTAGCTTTAATTCAATAATAGGCATTGAAGAACGATAGCCTAAAACACAGTTTTCAGGTAAAGGTAAGCTATCAAATTGCTTCGCAAGACTACTTTCACTACGGCCAAAACTGGTTAGGCGTAAACAAACTGGTGGCTCTGGCAATGTAAAATGTGCTCGTAACCTTGGCAAAATTTGCTCATTCACCATAACCTTAAATTCAGAAGGAACACCAGGAGTAAAAAAAATCAGACAATCATTCAAGACTAAAGAAAAGCCACAAGCCGTTCCTACAGGGTTATCAATTAATTCAGCATTTTCAGGGAGTAGTGCTTGTTTGCGATTTGTTTCAGGCATAACCCGCCCTCTGGCAATAAAATAACGCTCCATAACTTCAATCCACTGCGAATGCTCAACTAATGGAACTCCCGCAGCCTTAGCCGCAGCCAAAGCACTTAAATCATCACTCGTTGGCCCTAACCCTCCATTCACAATCAGAACATCTGCAGATAAACTACGTTCAAGAAAAGTAGCTACTAAACTTTCTAAATTATCGCCAACAGTGGTTCGGCTACTCAAAGGGAGACCTTGCTGAAAAAAACAGTCTGCTAACCAAGCTGCATTTGTATCAACTATTTGTCCGTGCAAAACTTCATCACCAGTACTCAACATTTCAATAACTAACATTCATGGCTCCCTGAATATACAAATCGTATTAACTTACTAAACTACCTTATTATCAAGATGACTAACATCAATTTTTATTCACCTGAATTCCCCTTTTAAAATATCCAGAACTCATTAAAAATAAATGGTTTAGGATAATTCTCACCCTATGTGGTCATAAAAAGGCTATAGTTTTATATGCAATTGAATCCATTATTTTTTCACAGCAATAATAGAGGCTACATGTTCAAACTAAAACCAATTAAATCTGTTGCATTATTTTCTTTAGTTTTATTAGTTTCTGGGTGCCAACTTGGAGGATCTCCAAATTCTAATTCAAACTCAGATTCGAAATTTGGGGAGTTAAGTGAATTAAAAAAGATAGAGTTTCCGACCATAGAGGCTCCAAAAGGCCTTTCTGAAGGAGCATTTGAGACTGAGTTCGATAATGGTCAGCCAAAATTTAAAACATGGGTATCTAAAGGATGCTTTGATAAATACATCAAAACCTACTATGAAAATGGCAAGCCTGAATCCCATATTGAACTCAAAGACTGCAAGGTACATGGAACTGTCCGCACTTACCATGAGAGTGGCCGTAACGATATCGAAGTCAACACACTGCAAGGTAAATTATCAGGGCCATTTATAATTTATCACGACACACCTAGTAATAAACCCAATATTACGGGCACATTTAAAAATGAAAAACTCGTTGGAATAGTGACCGAATTTGATGAAAATGGAACGGTTATTTCTAAAGCTCTTATCCGCGATGGTGAAATTACCGTATTGCAATAATTCAACTAACAAGATAAAACAGATGCGTATGATTTACAAAGATAGCTAAAAATAGAAACCCGCAAGTAGCGGGTTTCTAATAAATTGAAAATGAAGACGAATATAACTAAATTAGCTCTTTCACTTCAAAATTCACTTCACCGCTGAGATCAGCATCATAATCAACACCATTTAGGCCAAAGCCAAACAGACGGAGAAATTCAGCTTTATAGCCTTGGTAATCCGTTAATTCATTGATGTTGTTATCATTAAGCTGCTGCCAAATTTCACGGCATGTGTTTTGTACGTCATCACGCAATTCCCAATCATCTAAACGTAGACGATGTTTTTCATCGGTCTCTGGCACTGCGTCATTGAATAACTTAGTGGCAAATAAGCGTTGAATTTGTTCAATACAGCCTTCATGGATCCCTTTTTCTTTCATAATCTTAAAGACAATAGAGATATATAACGGCATGACAGGAATTGCAGAGGAGGCCTGTGTTACAACAGATTTTAATACAGCAACATACGCTGCCCCACCCTTGGCTTGCAATTTTTGATTGATTGCATGAGCCGCACGGTCCAAATCTTCTTTTGCTTTACCTAATGTACCATGCCAATAAATTGGCCATGTTAAATCCGTACCAATATAAGAATAAGCCACAGATTGTGCGTTATCGGCTAAAACACCCGCTTCATCTAACGCATTCATCCACAGTTCCCAGTCTTGGCCACCCATGACTTTTACTGTATCTGCGATTTCTTGTTCGTTTGCGGGTTCAACAACAGCTTCAATCAGCACATCTTTGTTGGTATCCAACGCAACAGATTTATACGGCTCGCCAATAGGTTTCAAGGCCGAGCGTACAATTTCGCCCGTTTCAGGCATTTTACGCACTGGAGAGGCCAGTGAATAAACAACTAAATCAATTTGGCCTAAATCTTGTTTAATTAAATCAATAACGGTTTGACGACATTCATCAGAAAAAGCATCACCATTAATGCTTTTTGCATACAGGCCTTCTTCTTTTGCTGCCTTGTCAAAACCTGCAGAATTGTACCAACCCGCAGAGCCTGTTTTACCTTCACTGCCTGGCTTTTCAAAAAATACACCGATGGTAGCCGCACCACTGCCAAATGCAGCATTGATACGAGAGGCAAGACCGTAACCGGTGGATGCACCAATAACTAAAACTTTCTTAGGGCCATTTTTCAGTTCGCCACGTGATTTCACGTAGGCAATTTGCTCACGCACATTGGCTTCACAGCCTGCTGGGTGAGCTGTAGTGCAGATAAAACCACGAATTTTAGGTTTGATAATCATAGTATTTTTTTCTTGGTAGCTAACAATCAGGCTCTAATATACCTGATATTATCCATTTACTTAAGACAGAGTGACAATAAATAAGGAGAACAGACCAGTTTATTGATGATTTTCCCATTAATTGCTCATTTAAAATCATTAATAGCTTCAATAACACGTCGTCATGAATCTAATTATCGATTCAAGTTAATTATTTTTCCTCTGGGCTGATTGCCTAACAAAGCCAAGAGCGCATCTAGAGACAAAACAATAGATGAAAACGCATTGCCAAATGAAAGAACAAATAGCATTAACGAGTGTAAAGCAGCTTAATAGCTGCTTATTGTGGTTTAGTTGGTATTAAATTATGGATAACCATCACTGAGTAAACAATGTCTTTTCTATCGTGAATTTTGCGAAAATGGGCATTACTAACAATACCGACCATAATCTGCATGCCATCTTTTTCATAGACTCGCTTAAATGGCGTTGTTTCGTCATCCGATATCTTATCTAAGAAATAAACATCCCGTTTATAGCGTTCGATTGTTTGCTTTGGTAAACCATAAACTTCAAACATTTTCTGGTTAATTGCATCATACTCAGCCAAAATGACTGATTGGTCTCGACTCACTTTTCCTTGGGAAGAAACTAGCATTAACGTATTTTTCTCCCGGGAAAACATCAATAAAAACAGCTTATTTGCTATTTGAGGGGAGTCCGTTGATGAGCATAATGCACCTCCCTCTTGGAATTCAGTACATTGTAATTCTTTTAAATGCAATTTACGTATCTGTTCGGGGGTTTGCCCCCACCTAAAACCATAAGGGGCATCCAGTTTTTTCGTTGTACAACCAGACACAAGTACGAGTATTAACGTAAACAAAAGTCCTTTTATCATCACTTCTCAAATTCCAATTAAGTCATCTAATTTGATACTATCAAAAACGAATAATTAATCAAAAAATTAACTTTTCTATAATCACATTAAATGACTCGATTGATTTCTGCATAATTAACTACTCTTTTTATTTTCCTGTTGCTTAACCTCTGCCATAGCAATTTCCTTCAACCAGTCAGCCAATAAAGGTTTTGTTTTTACTGTATCTAATAATGCTCGTTCATGTTTAGTTAATCGTACAACTACAACTTCAGTTTTCATGTTAGACATAGCCCGCTCCTCTTCAAGAACCAGAATAGTGACATAAAACACTAACGGAACGGTCTGACTTACGGTTTTTTACACGAATTACGCGTTAATTGACACAATAAAAAAACGTTTTGTTTTTTAATAAGCCATTGAATAAAAATAAGAAATACTACTAGGAATTGATATTAATTGAGCGGATACAAAACACTTTAAGGAAATTAGATACAAAAAAACCACCTAAAGGTGGTTAATTGTTAATTTCAAATCATAGCTGATTGGAAATTTATATGGTGCCCAGGGCGGGACTTGAACCCGCACAGCCTAAAGGCCGAGGGATTTTAAATCCCTTGTGTCTACCGATTTCACCACCTGGGCTAAATTGTCTTTCTCTAAAATTTGGGCAATTATTAACTTACCCAACTAACCCATGCATTCTATAAAATACACTGTGATTAGCAAACTTAAACACTTAATAGCGTTTAATTACTTTAAATTGGTGCCCAGGGCGGGACTTGAACCCGCACAGCCTAAAGGCCGAGGGATTTTAAATCCCTTGTGTCTACCGATTTCACCACCTGGGCTAAATTTGGAGGCGCGTCCCGGAGTCGAACCGAGCTACACGGATTTGCAATCCGGTGCATAACCGCTTTGCTAACGCGCCTTGTCCGAATTTCTTTCGAAATTTGGAGCGGGAAACGAGACTCGAACTCGCGACCCCGACCTTGGCAAGGTCGTGCTCTACCAACTGAGCTATTCCCGCATTAAGCTTCACTTTTCAGCTTATGCTTTCAAACTGGCTGATTTACTTATTTATTTTTGTAAACCATGTTGCCGTTCGATGCGTTGCATTCTACTGATTTCACCTATCGAGTCAATACAAATATTGAAATAATTGGATCGTTCGCTGTTTTTTCAATCATTTCGATCACGCTTCGCTCAAATCGCCCCATGCTGCCTTTAAATATTGGAACATTGACCAAAATGTTAAGATAGCCGCAACATACATTAGTGCAATTGAAAGGTTTTCAATTAATGGTGTTGGACGCCACAATAAACCGACTAATGACATCATTTGAGCCGTTGTTTTAAATTTACCAATCCAAGAAACTGCCACACTGCTGCGTTTACCTATCTCTGCCATCCATTCACGTAAAGACGAAATAATGATTTCACGTGCAATCATAGTTGCTGCAGGTAACGTTACATACCAAACATCATAACTTTCTGTGACTAACACTAGCGCTGTTGCGACCATAACTTTATCAGCAACAGGATCTAAAAAAGCACCAAACTTTGTAGTTTGCTTCCACAACCTTGCTAAAAAACCATCAAACCAATCAGTTACCGCTGCAATAACAAAAATAAGCGCACATGCAAACGGCCCCCAAGCGGTAGGGAGATAAAAGGCTAATACAAAAAACGGTATTAGGATGACGCGAAATAATGTCAACCACGTTGGTATGTTTAATTTCATCACGCTCACTAACTTTTTGACCAAGTTGGATATTATGAATATGTTGCCCTAAGACACTCACTGTTTCAATGCATTATAAATCTTTTCTGCAAGGGCGTATGAGATCGAGGGCACCTTTGCGATTTCTTCTATACTTGCATTACGTAAAGGTTGTAACCCGCCCATATATTTTAGCAACATCTGCCGACGTTTCGGGCCAACCCCCTCAATTGACTCTAATGCACTCGTACTTTTGACTTTTGCTCGTCGTTGTCGATGTCCCGTAATCGCATGATTATGCGACTCATCTCGGATGTGCTGTATTACATGCAAAGCTGGCGAATCAGGTGGCAATGAAAAACCTTCTCCTTCAGGCTTTAAAAATAACGTTTCAAGCCCCGCTTTCCGGTCACTACCTTTAGCAACACCAATTAACAATGGGTGTTTTTTATCCCAATCAACGTCAAGTGAATTAAATACATCCGTTGCCTGCCCTAATTGGCCTTTTCCTCCATCGATAAAGATAATGTCAGGAACTTTGCTTTCATCAATATGTTTACCATATCGACGCGTTAAAACTTGGTGCATAGCCGCGTAATCATCACCAGGAGTGATACCAGTAATGTTATAACGACGATATTCAGATTTAACTGGACCCGATTTATCAAATACAACACAAGAAGCGACGGTTTGCTCCCCCATCGTATGTGAAATATCAAAACACTCCATACGGTTGATATTTTCTAAATGAACCACTTTAGCAAGTGCTTCCATGCGCTGTTGTACTGTCGAGTGTTGTGCTAATTTAGTTGAAAGTGCAATTGATGCATTCGTTCTCGCTAATTTTAAGTAGCGAGCTCTCACACCACGAGGCTGACTTTGAATATTAATTTTACGCCCAGCGACCTCAGAAAGAGACTCAGCTAATAATTCTTTTTCTGTTAATGCAAAATCTAATAATATTTCGCCAGGTAACGTCCTATTTTCACTTCCTTGCAAATAAAACTGACCTAAAAAGGTTTGAACCACTTCCTCAAGCTGTGTATCTGTTGGAATTTTGGGGAAATAACTGCGACTTCCAAGTACTTTTCCTTGGCGAATGAAAAGTACATGCACACAAGCAAGGCCCGATTCAAAAGAAACACCAATAACGTCCAGATCATCGCTATCACCCGATACATATTGCTCCTCGGTAACTGCCCTGACTGCTTGAATTTGATCTCTAAAGCGGGCTGCATCTTCAAAACGTAGCTCTAAACTCGCCTTTTCCATACGTTCAACTAAACCAGCTAAAACTTGTTTGTCTTTTCCAGTTAAAAATAAACGAACATATTCAACTTGTTGATTATAGTCTTCATCAGAAACTAAACCGTTAACACAGGGGCCTAAGCAACGGCCAATTTGATATTGTAAACAAGGCCTTGAGCGATTTCGATACATGCTATCTTCACATTGACGTATCGGAAATAACTTCTGCATTAATGCTAATGTTTCCCTCACCGCATAAGAGCTTGGGAAGGGGCCAAAGTACTCACCTTTCGCATGTTTAGCCCCTCGATGCATCGAAATTCTAGGGTGTGCTTCACTGCTTAAAAATAGATAAGGATACGATTTATCGTCGCGTAACAATACGTTATAACGTGGTTGGTACAACTTAATATAGTTGTGTTCAAGTAATAGCGCTTCTGTTTCAGTATGAGTCACCGTCACATCAATAGAGGCGATTTGCTTAACCAACTGCTCTGTTTTGCGGCTCCCCACATTTTCGCGAAAATAACTTGATAAGCGCTTTTTGAGATCCTTTGCTTTTCCTACATAAATAACCGTTTCCCCAGCGTCATACATGCGGTATACACCAGGTTGATTAGTCACTGTTTTTAAGAAAGCTTTTGGTTCGAACTGTTCTGACACGCGAATAAACCCTGTTTTGCTGTAATTAAACCATAACTGATGGCTATATGAGTTAATTCTACATCACTACAGATATTAAGTTTACTAAACATTCGATATCGATAGGTATTGACTGTTTTAGGGCTTAAGGAAAGTGACTCTGCCACCTGTTTGATAGGCATTCCCTGAGTGATCATCAACATAATTTCTAACTCACGTCCCGATAATAAATCATATAAATCTTGTTGATTACTACAAGTTAACCGCTGAAGAGCAAGATCTTGGGCAATATCTGGAGATATTATCCGCCGCTTAGCACTCACTATTTGGATAGCTTCAATGATGTCCTCTTCTGTCACATTGATGCTAAGTAAACCGAAAATACCGATATCTAACGCTTTTAAAAAAAACGAAGGATTATTTCTGACATTATAAATAATGATCCCGACATCCGGCTGAGTTCGGCGAAGTGTTTGTATGGTTTTTAGTGAGTCATAACGAAAACTATCACTACTGATTAAAATCATATTTGCTTTTTGGCATCGATTCCATGTAACCACATGCTCTACTGATGGAAAAGAAGCAACAACTTTATAGCGTATGTGACGTGAAAAAAATGCCTCAAAACCACGAATTGCAATTTTATTATCATCAATTATTATTATATTAATCAATTAATTCACCTATTGGACTTTAAAATTAATTGCAAAAATAATAAATGAATAAATAAAAAATTTATATACACTTTTTTATTTATCTTTGTTTTATTAAAAATAACATTGAATTATAATTTAAAAGAATGATTCATGGTTATTAATAATTAAAGACCACCTTATTGGATGGTCTTTATATTAAAAATAAAATGATAGGTTATTTTTTTCCAACTAAACGACAAATGGTTTCTGATACTAAGTAGCTTTTCTCAAAAGAGCTGATTGGTAAAAACTCAAAACATGAGTGGAAATTAAGTGCACCAGTAAAATAATTTGGGGTTAAGATACCTCTTGCTGATAAAGCAGAGCCATCCGTACCACCGCGCATTGGGATCACCTTAGGTTCAACCTCTTGAATTTTCAATGCATCAAAAATTAAATCAATCGCTGTACGGTCATCTCCTAATGAGTCGCTAATATTGCTATACACATCTACAATGTTGCACTCAATTTTTGCACGCGGATGACGCGCTTTTATTAATTCAATCGCTTGTTTTATAAAGTGTTTTCGAGCTGAAAAACTATGACGGTCAAAATCACGGATCGCCATTTTAATTTTAGCGTTATCTGGGTTTGCGATTAAATCTGTCACATAAAAGTAGCCTTCGCGATGCTCTGTATGTTCTGGAGTATCAAAACGATCAAAGCACCCAATAAAATCATGAGCTACACGAATAGGATTCAACAATACATTCTTAGCTGACATAGGATGTGCGGTAATACCTTTAATTGAAACTTCAATAGAAGCAGCATTAAACGTTTCATACACAACTTCACCAAGTGCACAGCAATCAATCGTATAAGCAAAATCAACGTTAAAGCGGGATAAATCCATAATTTTAGAGCCGCGCAGGCCAATTTCTTCATCCGGTACAAACGCAACGTAGATATCGCCACAATCAAAATCGGCATATTGCAGCTTATTCATTAATTCCATAACAACCGTTACAGCGGCTTTATTATCAGCGCCCAGTACGCTAGTACCATCACTAAAAATAATATCGTCACCCACATAAGGTGCGGCTTCTGGATGCTCTGCTGCCTTAAACCAAATATTTTCTTTTTCATTTAAACATAAGTCATTACCTTCGTACTTCAAGGTTTGAGGCTTAATGATGGGAGATAAACCAACATCGACCGTATCTAGATGAGTGACAAAACCTATTTTGGGTGCAGAAGGTTTATTTCCTGGTCGCATTGCATATAAGATGGCATGGTCATCAATATAAACATCCTTAAGACCATAGCTTTCAAGCTCTTGCGCTAATAATTTTGCCAGCTCACGTTGCCCTTCTGTGCTTGGAACAACCGTGCTTGCTGCGTCACTTTGGCTTTCAATAGCGAGATAGCGATAAAAACGCTGCTCTAATTGCTTACCTAATTCGTTCATTTTATATTCCTTGCATTAACTATATTTACCCTACCTATTTAATAGGTAGGGTATTGGCCCTACTTATGGTGCAGGATGCCATGTGTAACCACTGTCGAAACCAATTGGGATATCAAAAGCCCAGAATAAATATAATGTTGAAGTTAAAATAATTAATAGCCCAACGGTGAATGGGATCATCATTGAGCACAATGTTCCTATTCCTGCATTTTTATAGTATTTCTGGCAATACATCAGGATTAACGGATAAAACGGAAACATCGGTGTGCTCACATTCATTGCAGAGTCGCTGACACGAAATGCCGCTTGGGTTAATTCAGGTGAAATTCCGACTGCCATTAGCATAGGCACTAATACTGGCGCCATAATTGCCCATTTTGATGTCGCAGAAGTAATCATAATATTTAAGATAGCCGTTAATAGAATAACGCCAAAAACGGTCATTCCAGATGGCATATCAAGTGTACGTAATAACTCTGCCCCTGAAAGCGCTAATAATGTGCCTAAATTAGAATGTTGGAATGAATATAAAAATTGGGCAGCAAAAAAAGCAAAAACAATAAATGGGATAAGTGACTTAGTAATATTTTCCATTGCCTTGACAACATCTTTTGTTGATGTAAAAGATTTCGTCATATAACCATAAACAATGCCTGGCAAAGCAAAGAAAATAAATAATAAAGGCACAACAATTTGCATGATAGGTGCTTTAGGGCTAGTTAAGCTACCATCAGGTCCACGTAATGGAGAGTTCTCTGGCCATAATAGTGCAAATAATCCGATACCTAAAGCAATTAGTACTAAACCAGAAATACGAAAAGCACGATTCTCAGCAGCAGTAATTTTACCTAAATTTTTTTCAGAATCAGTATCAACTTCGTTTGAACTGATTGGGCAGTTTTTATTTAGCCATGGTTCAACAATCTTCTCAGTGATAAACCAACAGGTAAAAATAACCCCGAATGTACCACCCAAACTAAAGAAATAGTTACATAAAACATTTACGCTATAACCCGGCGCTAGCATTTGTGCAGCATCTTGCGTAAAACTTTGCATTATTGGGTCAATAATTGATGGCGTATAGCTTGCAGTAAATCCCCCCGCTAAGCCTGCAAATGCAGCAGCAATCCCAGCTAATGGATGACGACCACTCGCATAAAACATCATTGCTGCAACTGGCATTAAAATGACATAGGCAGAATCTGAAGCAATATGAGAAACAATCCCCACAAACACCACTGTAGGCGTTAACATTCTTGGTGAAATAAACGACAACATTTTTTTCAATGCGGTATTAATGAAACCACTGCTTTCAGCAATACCAATACCTAATGTTGCCACTATCGTGATACCAAGAGGAGGGAAATTAATGAAGTTTTTAACTGCCGCAGTGATAAATAATATGATTTCCTCATACTGAAACATATTAACTATAGCAATTTTTTCTTTTGAAATAGGATGGTAATAACTAAAATCTACGAAAGAAAGCAGATAAGATAAAAACCAACATATAATCAGGGCGTACACAAACAGCATAGTCACATCAGGCATAACATTACCGATGCGCTCGACACGGTTTAAGAACCCTTTTTTCTTGGGAAGTGTTTTTGTTGTCATATTTACAAGCTACTTATGTTATTAGAATAGAAACTTTATAACAGTAAATAACCTATATATAAAAGTAAAATATTTTTGTGATTAGTTTTTACAGGATAAACCAGTTACAAAATAAAATATTAGAATTATTTATATTAATTTTAATTACCAAAAATTACATATCTTAAATTTTATTAACTTATAGATTTAAATGTAGGGTATATCACTTAAGTATTTGACTTCGAGTCTGCGCATACAAAAAAAGGAATAATAATTACACTTTTTTTGTATGCAAGTAAATTACACTAATGTATGTTATTCACGCTTTAATTTTTCAGTATTTGCAATATAAAGTGCAACGACTAGTACCAAAATCGCCCCTGCATGCAACAAAGTTGTCATAGGGTCACTATGATCAACGATAATTAAACGAATAATCGCAGTAATACCAATATAGATAAAATACCTTAACGGGAAATGATAGCCCGACATAAAATATTTTATTATCAAGGCAATAAACTCAAAGTATAAAAAATAAATGACAATGCCTTCTAACAACTCATAGGCCGTCGCCCCTTTTGAGCTACCAAACATTAATGAGGCCATTGTCACCGTTTCTTTAGCTAAAAAGAATACAAGTACGGCAGCGAGTGAGATCAAGCCAATATTTAATATCCATTGTAGTACCCACGCGATATTACTCGCATGACGCATTCCTTTCATACTATTCATTTGTTATTCCTCTGAACAACTTCTAAACCTAGTCATTACCTTAATTGTAAAACAAATTTAAGTCGACCGCATGACAAATAAGAGGTCAATTTAACGAATAGAATCAAAAAATATAGTCTGATCGACTGCCACTGTATTCCTTATTACTTACTATTAAATCTATAGCCACAGAGTTTAATCCGATGATGGGGACATCATTTCCATAATATCTTTCTCTGTCAACATGGGTGTTCTTTCAACAAAGTTATAATATTTGGGCTTACTATCTATGTAAATTTGCATACTCATTTGCGCATCTTTACTCTCTTTAAATAAAGCTGCTGATGCATAATATGTTGAAGGTGTGAGTAAATGATAAAAAAGGTGTGAACCACAATTCTTACAAAATGCACGTTCTCCCCATTGAGATGATGCAAAAATTGACACAGACTCTTGCCCCTCTACCATTAAATCGTTACCACAATCAACACTAAAGCCAGGGCCGCCATTCCATTTTTGACACATTCCACAATGGCATACACTGACATGACTAATATCTTTTGCTGTTGTGATTTTTACAGAACCACACAAACATTGGCCTTGATGCATAGAATTTCCTTTATGTAGGTCGTAGATTTATTACTCAATATACGCATGTTTACAGCAAAAAATTCAGATATGACTTACTTTTCATGTATTCTGAATTGTCGGCCAGTAAAACGTTTATCGTTAACAATATTACGCAACTGAGAACTATCAAGTTCTTTCGCTTCCCGTTCAAACTCTATATCTGCTTCATTTTGATCTGTATTTTGTAACACATACTCATACGCTACTTTATTGTGCGCTATAATTTCTGTTAATACTGTATTATTCGCAGCTTGAGCCGCTATTGAAAAGCCAGTCAAAATAACGATCATAATAAATATACGAGCTAGTAATGTTTTTTTCATCATTATCTCCTATTCCGTTATGACTGTTTTAGCGCAAATCCCTGTCAGAAAAAACAGGCTATAAGTAAGTGTTCTCATGATTAAGTAAAGAGACGTCAGAACTGTCAATGACGTAAATCGAAACCAAATAGGGTACTATTCCCTATTTGGTTAATACCAATATCTAGTTATAATTCTTCATGATTCGCCTTATCTGTAGAATTGACTTCTCTTAACAAATACCAGCAGAAATATATTAATACTAATATTCCAACAAATAACAATACCCATAAGGTAATCGTCAACCAGTTAAAACTACCGTCAACCACTTCCGTTATAGTTAGCCTATCTACACCACCCAACTCAATGATTGTATTATCAAGAAATAGCTGAGGATAATTTGTCATTAACTCATCAACGCTATCTGTTTTCCCTACAAGCTGGCTTGTGGTCAATTCATCAAAACTAGCTTGTTTATTCCCCCAAACAAGTAAATACGGAGCGGGACCTTGCAAATTAAAAATAAGGTTATAAGCATCTCGTTTTCCCGTTAGCCTTGGTGGCTGATCTTCCCAACTCCCTTTGAGGGCTGAAATTCTTACTTTCCCCACCATTTCACCATAGAGCGCTGTGCTCGGATTGCTAATTAAATCACCATCTATTGTTTGATTATATGCAACAATGTTAGTGAGTAATTTCCAGCTTTCACCTCTATCAGATGAATACTCTATTTTTAGTGGGATCACGCGGTTTGATTGTTGCAATTGTATTTGTAATTCACTCAGTGGCTGTGCTCTTGGTAATTGATAGATTATATGATCTTTTGAAACACCATCATTCGTCATCTCAAAATGAAATAGTTCTTGACGATAAGTTGAATTAAGCACGCTAGAGGTCGCATTGACCTTTAATAAGTCAGGTATAACAATATCTGGACCACTTACTATTACAGCCATAAGATAAGGTGCATTCAATGCCTTTGAGTTGCCATTTAATAACTCAATATTATTGCTTGCAATAGTTTCTGAATTTAACTTCAAATTCATAATCGGCTGATTTGTTGCTATATTTAGCCAATTTTCTTTGTCGTCACTGGCAAAAACAAATACCTTTGCCTGCCATTCTTTCTCGCTTTTAGCCCAGTCTAATACTAGGTTTTTAATTGGCGTATCTTTAGTTTGACTTTGATTTTTCGTTAATAAATAAGCCTGATAAGCCACGTTGTCTTTAACTTGCATACTAGGCAACTCAATTCTATTCACTTTGCCAGGGATAGATTCTACTAATAGATGTTGCTTTTCTCTACGCACATCATCATGGGAGTTAACGCTATCAACCTGAGTGACCAAACGCTGTGGTGTAAAAATGATCTTTTCATTTGAAACGGATTTTTCCGTATCTGAAAATAATACTGAAGGTATTTCATTACCAGTACCATTAAAGACTCGAACATCTTGCAACGTTTTGGGGTACGCTGAGTTCATATACGCATTTACGGGAAGCTCTAACCAGTAAAAAGGAGCCGATGAATCAAGCACATTTATTTCTGAGCCTTGATAAAAACTATAAGGAGTAACCTCTTCTACTGCCTCTGCATTCAAATGACTTGAAAACAATAATGACAATGAGAAGGCTGCAATGAGCCTTACTAGTCCTGTATTTTTAATTAAACTCATGGTTGTATCTCCTTATCAACTTTCCCTTTTGTATCTTTTGGTGGTAATGGCGAAAAATACCCAACAATTAAAATTAATAATGCAACACCAATAAAAGAAATTGCACGAGAAATACCACCTTGCCCGTATATATCAATTAAGAATAACTTGGCAATAACACAAGCAAAAATACCAGCCCCCATAAACCACCAAATTCGATTTTTCTTAATAGAGGCAATAATAATACAGACTAAGGCAGCCAGTGCCCAACTGATAGAAAGTACAGTTTGCACTAAGCGTGAATCATAAAGTGTGTCATAGTTCCAATTTAGCTCAGCAAAATCTGCTATTGCACGAATTAAAATACCGTTAAACCAATAAGCAGAAAGTGCAATTGTGACTACTAACAAACCACGTAAAACCCAAAAGTTAACCGCTGTTACTTTACGTATTTTTTGAGAAAGCCCTTTACGTATTAAAACTAACGTAGCGATACTAAATAACCCAGCTTCATCTAATGGATTGATTAGCGGTATATAATTCCAAAATGTCAATTTACCATCTTCTAAATTAGCATAGCCAGACAATATAATTAGCCCGATAGCAACAGGAGTCATCGAATACCAATAAATCAGCCCATTACGTTTCATCGGTGGCATTCTATTTTGTTGTAGCCAATAGAGAACAATAACAGTTAGCGTTATGGCCATGACATAAATAAAATATCCCATTTCGTGCATGCCCCAAGGTAAAATGGAGACGAACCAATTCACTTGAGTGGCAATAAACGCAAGAATTAGCCATAAATTGGCGCTATGGAGTATTCTTTGCATCCAACGATCACGAAGCTTATATGCATGAATAACAAATAAAATAGAACTACCTAAAACAACTGGCCATATGAGAGAACCTTCACCACGCCCCATTGGGTTTTGGTCGTTTAAGAAATCTAAACCGAGATAATAATAACCTGCAATCCATAAAATAGACTGGCAAAGTAGCAAAGGAACCCAATTAATATAGATAGCATATAAACGCCAGAACCAAACTGAAATAACAACCAAAACTAGAATAATAAAGCCTTCAGACTCACGACTCCATGATAAAATATCAGTAAATAACGGTAACCAGCACAACCAAGTCACCAAACCAATAATTAAGAAACCATAACTAAATAAAGTAAAGTTACTGTCTTCTTTACGACGAATATGGAAAAGCCCACCAGCCATAAAGCAGGCTATTAATAGCACTGGAACCATATAAGTACTACTACGGCTCCAATATAAATAAGGATAATCACTTAACAAAGTGATTGCGCTAATAACAATTAATAACGAGCCGATAGCCGCCATTTTTTTCTGGTTTTGCTGTAAACCGAACCAGAGGATTAACAACCCTTCTAATGACCAAATAATCGAGGTCCACTCAAATGTTAGCGCTAATGGAATAGCTAAAGTGATAAACCCAGCACCGATAATAATATTTGCTAGCGCCATATTCTTGCCTGCGGATTTATAGCGTTTATGCACTTGTAAACCAGTAATCAGATATAACAAACCTACTATCAGTGAAATAAAGGCTGGCAGCAAACCTTCCCCTTCTGAAATAAAGAATTGAAGTGCAATACTGATAAAAGGAGGGACAAATAGAAGTGTATTATCAACAACCAATTGCTTACTGTGTTCAAAGCGTAGTGAGAATAGCTGTGTTAAGGCATTAAATACCACTAAATTAGCGATAATAAAAAGTTGGCAAGATAAATAATAGTCTGACTGGTAATTATCTAGCCCCCATAAAATGGCAACACCATAAGTCATCACCATACCAACTAAATTTAAAGGTCGCCAAGCTTGCCACACACTAATAACTAAGATACCAATTGATAACATCAAATAATAAGAAAATAAAATAACATGGCTT
The DNA here is from genome assembly GCF_033688165.1 of Providencia sp. PROV048. Lineage (NCBI taxonomy): Bacteria > Pseudomonadati > Pseudomonadota > Gammaproteobacteria > Enterobacterales > Morganellaceae > Providencia > Providencia sp. PROV048. The sequence goes on from NZ_CP096360.1 coordinate 2,637,818, forward strand.
CCACCGCCAGTCGAAAGCAATATAGGTGCTAAATACCCACCTATCGATGCAAGAATAGCTAAACTAATTGTACGTTGCAATAATGCCAAAGCAATACTTGCCGCGCAAATAAGTAACATAAAGGCAAATGCCATCCCATAAGGCATCATCGTATACAGTTTAAAAGCAGCAAAAATAGTGATATACAAGCAACCAATTGCCCCCCCTTGTAAAATCAACCCAAATAATGCCTTTTTATTCCGTAGCCACCAGCCAGTACCTAATAAAGCTAAGCACCCTACTGCGCTGAAGATTAAACGCATTTGAGGTGAAATAATTTCATTTTGCACACTGTAATTCAGCAAATATGCGACACCTAGGAATAACAGTAGGATACCAATTTTAGCAACCGGGTTTCCTTTCATTAACCAACTAAAGAAATGATTGAATATTGATTTATCATCACTGGCAGTATTTTGCTTTGTCTCAGGTTGATTTTGATTAAACCGATTTGCGTCTACTCGCTGTGCTTGCGTGTTATCAAACCTATTCGGATTGATACTTTCATTACTTAAAGGATGATTAAGGGAATTTTCATGGGTAGTTTGTTCCCTAATGAGAGGCGAGTTTTCTGTATCCGATAAATCATGCTCTTTTTCAACTGGCAGATAAGTCACATGGCTCATTGAGGAAATTTCTTGCTGTCTGTCTTGTTTAGCATCAACACCCGAAAGAGATTCGCTCCCCTCTTGCTCTATGTGCGTATTTTGTATTTCATCTAAACCTGATTGGGAAGACGTCACACTATCGACAGATATACTTGGCGTGTATTTAGCGTTTAAAAGCTGGGCTTCTAATGAAGAAACCTTCTGATTTAACATCGAAATTTGGTACTGCATCCGACCTGTTCGATTGATGGCAATGATAGCAAGTATCGGAGCTAGCACTAGCAGGAAAACGAATACAAGTCCTATTAGTATCCAAGTGTCCACAAATAGGTTTCCTCATAAAAAAATTCACAATTTAGAATCTGGAAAATAAAGGCTGTGATTACTGCTAGTGTAGATAGCATTGATCCCCTTGCCAACCAAATGTAATAAACTGTTACAAAATAATTCATTACATGCTGCTTTTAGGTATACCTTAGACAAAAAAGAAGCGATACTTCCCTTCTTTTATGTATGACTTATTAATACTCCCATTAGTTATTTTAGTAACTAAGAAACCCCTTAATCATCATTTAATGATAATTTCATTCATAAAGAATAGGTAACTGATATAACTATCTATTCTTAATGTTCCTTTTTAGATGCTCAAAAAATTAGTCATTAAAATTTTATTAGTACAATTTTTTTTATTATGTTATCTATATAATAGCTTTATCTGCAAACATTACTCTAATACTTATTATCCTTAAATGACTAAAGTCATTTATAATTATGTTAATTAGTTTCTTAATTAAGCACTGATAAAAACATAAATGTTTTAATTTAAATAAAGTTAACACACGGGAAAATGTTAACTGTCATTCCACAGATTTTTTATTCGACAAAGCCTATCGCATAATATCGGGAGAATTTTTAATGTTAACTCACATTATACTTGCTGCTTTAGGGCCCATTGTTCTTGGATTAGCCGTCGGTTGGCTATCGGGTAAATATGGGTTTATCAAAAGAGAGTATTCCCAAGCCTTTGCTGACTTTGTAGTTAAAATAGCATTACCATTTGCATTATTTCTAGCTGCTGCACAGGCTCCACCCTCGGTATTGCTCAATATTGACTACTTATTAGCATTAGCCGTAGGACTAATTGCAACATACGTGATTGGTTTTATTTTTGGTAAGTTTATTTTTCGTCACAATAAGAAAGATGCTGCAATGCAAGCATTGTCGGTGTCTTTTCCTGATATGGCCTACTGTGGGCCACCTGTCTTGCTCGCAACTGTCGGGTCATCAGGCTTAATCGCTATGGTATTAGGCAACCTTATTTATACTGTCATTATTATCCCATTTACTCTCTTAATGATCAGTGGCTCACAACAAGGGCATAGTGTCTTTAAATCTGTTGGAAAAGCCATTGCCCAGCCCTTAGTTTTTCTTCCTATTCTAGGGGCATTATTGGCTATTTTTGGTGTTAAATTACCTGAAATATTACAAAACTCAGTTAATGAATTAGGTAAAACAGCAGGCGGAGTCGCTTTATTCTTCCTTGGATTGCTCCTTTCAGGAATCAAACTGACAATAAGTAAGGAAATTATATTTAACGTCTTTATCAAAAACTTTGTTCAAGCCGCTCTTATTTTAGGGACTGGGCTCGCTTTAGGATTACAAGATGATTTACTTAAAGCCGCGTTTATCATTGGTGTATTACCCACCGCGACCGCTGTTCCTGCATTAGCAATTAGTAATCAGGCCTATACGGAAACCTCTGCTGGAACCGTGTTATTAAGTACACTTGCTGCCTTAATTTCGATTATTGGCGGTATCACTATCGTCGAAATGCTTTAGCTTTCAAATTAATGGTAGCCTAAACATAGGCTGCCATTTCATTACGGCACTAAATTCTCTGTTGCTTTTATCACCTATAATTTGCCAGACAGATCACAAAAAACGTATCATAGAGATAAGTACTTTTCTTTTATACACCTAGGATACGAACAAAAAATGAAAATTAGTGATGAGTTAGCTTCCGCTATCGCTTCCGTTACCGAAGTCGCTGCTGTAGCTGCCTTCGATTGGGTAGGTAAACAAGATAAAAATGCCGCAGATAAAGCCGCTGTTGAAGCAATGAGAAATCGCCTAAATGAAATTGATTTTCATGGCAAAATTGTCATTGGTGAAGGTGAAATCGACGATGCTCCCATGCTATATATTGGCGAGCAAGTTGGCAAACAATCCGGGTCTGTTGGGTTAGATATCGCAGTAGATCCTATTGATGGAACACGTATGGTGGCTTGTAATGAAAAAAATGCCATTGCCGTACTTGCTGCCGCGCCAACGGGAACACTGCTTCAAGCACCTGATATGTATATGGAAAAACTTGTTGTTGGTGCCGCAGCGAAAGGAGCTGTTCACCTAGCAAATCCCCTAGAAAAAAATTTAGAATTTCTTTCCTCCGCACTGAATAAACCCATTTCAAATCTTTCAATCGCAGTGCTTGATAAACCTCGCCATCAACATATTATTAAAACTATCCGTAATTTTGGTGCGAATGTGATTACCATCCCTGATGGTGATGTACTCGCCTCATTACTTACCATTCTTCCGGAGCATCCCATTGATATGATGTATGGGACTGGTGGTGCTCCTGAAGGCATTATCAGTGCAGCCATCGCACGCGCTTTAGGCGGTGATATGCAAGCAAGGCTAATTTCTCGAGATAAAGCCAAAGGTGATAGCGAAGAAAACAAACAACTCGCGGCACAAGAAATATTGCGCTGTCAACAAATGGGGTTAGAAATTGGTGAAGTGCTATCTTTAGACCAGATGGTGAGTACTTCTGATGTCATATTTGCCGCCACAGCTATCACACCAACCATCTTGATGGATGGTGTATCAATAGATGCGTACAGCCGTATTTCAAATACCATTTTGGTTAATGGTAGTGACCGCTCGCTAAAACTGATTAATAATCGCTATTTTAATTAATACGTCTATTACCGTATGTCACATATATCAAAAGGGCTTTTTAGCCCTTTTGATTACTGCGATTTAAGATGAAAATTAACGCTCAAGAGTCATACGATTTAACATCGGAGCGGTTAAAACCATCAAAATTGCAATCACACCAGTCACTAAACCAATCTTCAAGAATACGTCACTGTACACAGCCAAAGATTCGACTTTGCTGGTAAGTTCACCTTCTGGTGCTGCTGCCATTGAAGCAACGTACCCTGCAATAAATGCGGCCGCTGAGTTTGTTAAGAACCATGCGCCCATAATAAAGCCCATTAAACGCTGTGGAACTAACTGAGCTACCATCGCAAGGCCAAGACCTGAGATCATCAGCTCACCAATACTTTGGAAGCCATAGCAGATAACTAGCCATTGAACAGAAACAATCCCAGCTTCATTTGCAAATTTCGCACCTAATGGCAAAACTAAGAATGCCGCGGAACATAGCAACATACCAATAGCAAATTTATGTGGCATCGGTAAGTTGTCGCCCATTTTATTATAAATTGCAGCTAAAATTGGGCTTCCAATCATGATCCATAATGGGTTCAGAGCTTGGTATTGTGCAGGTTCAATAGAAAAACCAAAAACTTCATGCTCTACGTTATGTAATGCAAAGAAGTTTAGCGATGTAGGCATTTGGCTATAAAGAACAAAGAATACAATCGCTTCAAGCATTAGAATCAATGCAACAATCATGCGGCGACGCGCCGTACCTTTCAGTGCTAATGTTTCTTTGATAAAGATAACTAAAATACCCAAAGAAATAATCGCTAATGCTGTACGAGCAATACCGAGGTTATGCAATAGCCATGTAGAAATCGCGATTAATGCAATAACCCCTGCTACTGTAGCAACTAATCTTGAAAGAACAACAGGAGCAAAGTCAGGTTTTGAGCCATGTTGAGAAACCCATTTTTTACACATATAGAAGTTAATCAATGTGATAATCAGGCCCACAACACTAAGAGAGAACGCGACATCCCAACCATAATGTTTTGCTAACCATGGTGTTGCAATCATTGAGAAGAATGAACCAATATTAACGGACATATAATACATGGTAAATGCGCCGTCTAACCGTGGGTCATCTTTTTCATAGCAGGTCGATAAGAGTGATGATGGATTCGCTTTAAATAAACCATTACCAACTGCAATGGTTGCTAAACCAACATAGACCATCGATACATCATGCCCTGAGAAAGCAACAAATGCATACCCTGCAATCAGAGTGATTGTTCCAAGGACAATGACACGTTTTGTTCCAAGGACTTTATCCCCTAACCAACCGCCAACTGCAACAAAGCCATAAACTAATGCTGCAAACGCTGAGAAAAGTGTAATTGATTCTGTTTCTGACATACCCAGCACTTGGCTTAGGTATATTGGAAGGATCCCTTGAAGACCGTAGTAACCAAAACGTTCCCAGAGCTCGATAGAAAAAATAAGATAGAATGAGCGAGGTTGCTTAAACGCGTTAAGACTAACTTCCTCTTTGTTATTTGTTGTGGACACAAGTTACCTCTAGTACAACCTGTACATATGCAAAAAAACCACGGAACGCTCTATGCGCTCTCGCATTGTTATGATCTCAAGAATTCAAAGTTGAAAAGATTCACTTTTGGTAGGAGGAGTATCATTCCCTGACCTCAAAACAAACAAAACTGTGTGTAGACTTGTTTATGGATCTCAAACATAAATTCAATGAGTTAAAGCATATTTGATTATTTATTCAACATTAACTGGCAGATAACCCGCCAAGAACCCAATAATCAATTAAGCCATATACGTTATTTATGCACCAAAATTAAAGAATTAGCTAGTATTAATTACTACATCAATTAAATTTAATCGTGATTTACTTCAATTTTTTACAAAACCACCAAATTATCATCGATTACTAATTAATCATTTGTTCGTTAAATGTTAAGAATATTGTACTGCATTGAAACTATAATGCCGCTATTTATCACACTATGATTTATTGCTGTATATGTTATGGAAAGCTAAAAATATCCATTTCAAGGTAACTCTATTTTTACTTTTATTGGTAGGAAAGACGTTAGAAGATGTCGCTGAAGAAGCATTCAAACTGGAGTTTTGGATAAAAAAAAGCCCAGTAACAAACTGGGCATAATGCATTCTACTCAAGGATCTTTTGCTAAATTCAAACTATCACTACGTAGGTGCATTATTACATTACTTCGTGTAAAGAAATGAATGATGAGGGTAAATATATGAATGTTTACGCAAGCAAACAGTATATAGATACTAATAAGACTGGCTAAGAAGGAAAAAAGTTCATCTTTTTTTAAAATTTTTATCTGTTCTTTGCCCAATGTGCTAATAGCAATAATTAACCATTTGATTTATTAGAATTAATATAAAATATCTTTCATATCATTGCAGGAACTTATCTAACAAGATAACGTAGCCATTAAGAGCTTAGTCCAAAGGATGTCATGTGAAAAAAATATTTTTATTGTGTTTTGTCTTTATTAACGTATTTTTCCTCCCTGCTTTTGCAGAAGAAACAACGCCACTAATAAATGAAAAAACGCTAATTGCACTTGCGGAACAAGGCCAAGCCGAAGCGCAATTTAACTTAGGAATGTTTTATCAGTCTCATCAACAGTTTGACCAAGCTTTACACTGGTACCTTCTTTCTGCCAATCAAGGCTTTACAAAAGCACAAATTAACCTTGGCCTGATGTACCAGCAAGGAACTGGGGTAGAGCTAGATGAAAAACAAATGCTGCATTGGATGAAAATAGCAGCCGAAAGTGGTGACCCTATTGGCCAGATGAATATGGCCGAATATACCTTGTATGGCATCAATGATTTATTAGAGAAAAACCCAGAAGAAGCTGAACGGTGGCTAAAAAAAGCGGCTGAACAGCATTTTCAACCTGCGATGCTCACCCTCGCCTATTGGTATGAAGAGGGAAAAGCTATCACAAAAGACCCGCAAAAAGCCCAAAAAATATATCTTGCTCTTGCTGAAGAAAACCATCCACAAGCGCTGTATTTATTAGGCTACCAAGCAGCAGTAGGTATGTATGATAAGGTAAACTACCCTCTCGCGTTTCAATACTTTACCCGTGCCGCAGAATTAGGTTTTTCCCCCGCCCAAAACAGTTTAGGTATGTTGTACTTAACTGGACAAGGTACCAAAAAAGATATCCAATCAGCTATAAAGTGGCTAACCCTAGCAGCTGAACAAGGTGAAGCTTCAGCTCAATTTAATGTTGCGCTTATCTATGCGCGCGGTGATGGTATCAAAGCTGATCAAGCAAAAGCCTGTCACTGGTTTATCAAAGCCGCTCAGCAAAATAGTGCCGATGCGCAATATGCAGCAGGAGCTTGCTACCAATATGGTATGGGTGTTGAAGCCGATGATAAAAAAGCCCTACGCTGGTATCAACTCGCAGCCGCTAAAGGCCATGAGCGGGCTGAAAAGAAAGTGTTAATTTTAAAAAACCAGCAACAATAAACTCTATTTTTTCAACTTACTGCTGTGCCACTGATATAAGTAAGATAAAGAAAATCTGCATTGTTTATAACCAATGCAGAACTTCTATCTATATATACTATTAATTCAAACACTCACAACTTGGCACGGTAAATCCGTTGCGGTCGGCCAACTTTGCCATACTCAATTTCAGCTTCAATTTTATCTTTCGCTAAACAATACTCCAAATAACGTCTTGCTGTAGTACGACTAAGTTTGATGGTTTCAGCAATACTTTCTGCCGTATATTGCACATCAGGTTCAGTAAATAACGCAAGTATTTTTTCAAGTGTAATGATATCAATACCTGTTGGAAGTTCTTCCTTTGATTCCCCTCTCGCATAGGTATTAAACATATCGTCAATTTTACTTTGATTGGTTTTGCTATTTTCTTGTACAACAGATTTACGTTGAATATACCTATCCAATGTTTGGCCTAAACGTTCATAAGCAATTGGCTTCACTAAATAGTCAAAAACGCCTAAACGAATAGCTTCAGAGACTGTGTCCATATCACTTGCGGCCGTCGTAAATACAATATCTGCATTATTTCTTTCTTGTATTAACTCATGAACTAGGTCAATGCCTTTTCCATCAGGTAAATAGTTGTCTAACAAGATAAGATCTGGCTTCATGTATTCAATCATTTTTCTCGCTTCCGCAAGATTACCTGCAAGCCAAACTTTGTCACATGCAGGATAGGCTTTTATATATTCGCTGTGCATTTCGGCAAGCAGCAACTCATCTTCCACTATGAGGATTTTTATCTTGATCATTTTATATCTTCACTTTCGGAATAAAAATTGAAAATACTGTACCATGCGGTTGATTTTCTTCAATAATCACTGCACCATTACAGCGTTTAACATAAGATGCAACGAGATATAACCCGATACCATGGCTATCTGCTATATCTGTTTTCGTTGTGACACCACGCTCAAACCATTTGTCTTGAATTTCTGACGGAAAACCACATCCCTGATCAGCGACTTCAATGACAATCTCCTTTCCTTCATCTGAAAGGTATAACTCAACTTGCTTATTACCCTGATTATTTTTCAAACTTGCTTCAAACGCATTATCGAGTAGATTACCCAAAATAGCACAAAATTCAGTACTATTTAATGAATCAGGTAATTCATGTAACTGACTACCCGCAGTAAATTTTAATTGTAAGCCTAATTCTTTGGCTCGGTGGTGTTTACCAAATAATAAACCAGCAACTTGCTTATCAAAAAACTGCCCACGGAGTGTATCAATTAATTGTTGCTGAGATTCTGACTCCCCTTTAATTAGCGCCAACGCTTGGTCATATTCTTTCATTTGCAATAAACCGCTTAATGTTGACATCCAATTAAGGTGCTCGTGCCGTAACGTACGTAAACTTTCTATATATTGGCGAACTTGAGTCAACTGAGAGTTTAGCGATTCAATATCATTTTGGCTACGAAAGCTAATAACCGCCCCCACAAGATGTTCCCCATCACGAATGGCCACCCGGTTTGCAATCACGTTTAGGCCATTAAATTCGCAAATCACATCATGCTTAGTCGTTTCAATATCGGTAATAAAAAAGTCGGCTGGCGAGATATGCTCCGACACAAAAGTCCCTGTTAACTGCCCTAGCGGCTTGCTTAGAGATAACATTTTCCGGGCATTAGAGTTAATATTAATAATCTGCCCTTGTATATTCACTGCGATAACACCTTCAAAAACAGCTTCAAATATCCCTTTTTGTACTAAGACTAATTGGGTTATTTCCTCAGGTTCCATACCCAACATTTGTTTTTGAATTAAACGTGAAAATGCCCATGATAAGAAGAGCAATATAATCAGTATCCCTAAAAAAGTGGCTCCTGTTTGTACAAATAACTCACTGAGTGATGTTTCTATTTTGTTGGATAGATAGCCAATAGAAACAACACCGATCACTTTACCTTGCTCATCAAAAATGGGGGTTTTTGCTCTAACAGCATTCCCCATTGAACCTTCGCCATTGATAAAATAGCTTTCCCCTTTCTCTAAGGCTCCTGGTTTGTTCCACTGCATTTGAAAACCAATTTTTTGACTATTTGGGTGATACAAACGAATCGAATTTTCATCACCAATAACAACATAATCGTAGTTAGAATCTTGGTTTAGTTTATCAGCGATAACCTTCAACCCAGGAATATCTCTATACTTTACGGATTGAACAACACCATCAATAGAAGCAATCAGCTTTGCTTGGCTCATTGCTAACGATTGAATGTTCGCAATCAATCGATTTTCAGCTGTGTCCGTAAAATATTTACCCAACCCGAGAGTTAAAAAAACAGAAACTATTAATAACAGAAAAAATACTCGTACTGAAAATGAAACTGAATTTACTTTTTTCAATGAGGAGAACGTATATTCTTTTTTCATGTTATATCTCGTTACTGGCTGAAAAGTAAAAATTTTGTTAACTCAGAAATGGTAGGATAACCGATAAATCGGATTCAAGCCAAAGTTATAATACACATATTAATAATTAAACACATTAAAACCAAGCAATAAAAAACTTATCAAATAATTAAAAACTTTAAAACCATTAAACAAATACAATCTCATTTGAGAAACATGAAATAGGTCAAATATATTAAATACAGTACCTTTAATATAAATATCAAAGAGGGTAATTAAATAAGAAAATCTATTTATCATTATAAGAATAACGAAAGAGAATTTATTTAATTAACTTTAACATTAGCAACATTTTAAAAACATCTCTAAATGAGATGCAGGATACTATTATGTTCGAAAACATAACGTTTAACCAAGTAAAACGTCATGAGAACAGGAAACTTGCTGAAATAACTCAGTTTTTAAAGGAAAACGACTTAGAGCTTGATTCAAGCATTGACGTTTTTATTACGATTTCTCGCAATGAAAAATTAATTGCGTGTGGTGGTTTAGCAAAAAACGTTATTAAATGCGTTGCTATCAGTGATGATGCTCGAGGTGAAGGGCTTGCATTAAAATTAGCAACAGAACTGGTTAATCTTGCTTACGAAAATAATACAACGCATTTATTTATTTATACCAAATTCCAAAATGAAAGCTTATTTCAACAATGTGGTTTTCATACCATTGCCACCGTTCCTGATATTATGGTGTTGATGGAGAACAGTTGTTGTTATCTAAAGCGTTATATCGAAAGTTTAAAAGCACAACGTAAAGAAGGCAAAAAGATTGGTGCAATCGTCATGAATGCCAATCCCTTCACCCTTGGCCATCGCTATTTAATCGAGCAAGCCGCGAAGGCCTGTGACTGGCTACACCTATTTGTTGTCAAAGAAGATACATCGCGTTTTCCTTATAAAGTGAGATTAAATTTAATCGAAGCAGGGACAAAAGGAATAGAAAACCTCACTATTCATAAAGGCTCCGAATACATTATTTCTCGAGCGACGTTTCCTTGCTACTTTATTAAAGACAAAACGGTTGCCAATAACTGTTACACCGAAATAGACATTAAGATATTTCGCCAATATATCGCCCCTGCTCTGGGGATAACCCATCGATTCGTAGGCTCGGAACCTTTTTGCCAAGTCACCAACCAATATAACCAAGACATGCGCTTTTGGTTAAAAACCGATGCTATGAATTTTCCACCTATAGAACTCGTTGAATTTCCGCGAACAATCATCAATGGAACGGCAGTTTCTGCCTCACAAGTTAGACGATTGCTCGCTAAAAAAGATCTTGCGGCGATTAAGCCGATTGTGCCTGAGGCAACCTATCAATATTTACAAGAGATGGTCGCCAATCAAGTCGCATCTGCTCAAAGCCACACCGAAAGTTCTGAATTAGCCATAGGTGAAATATGAAGATAAAGCACGCAGCAGTAGCTGGCACACTTGAATCAAGTGATGTCATGGTTCGCATAGAGCCACTAGAAGACACTCAAGAGGTCTCAATACAAATTACCAGTAGCGTTGAAAAACAGTTTGGAGATGCTATCGCAAAAATCGTACAAGAAATGATTCAGCTGCATGATATTCAAGGGGCACAAATCATTGTAGATGATAAAGGTGCACTGGAATGCGTACTTAAAGCGCGTTTAGAAGCCTTATTGGCTCGCGCCTGTGATATCGACTATCTGCCTTGGGAGGATAAGTAATGACTCCAGAACAAAAATCACGTACACGCAGAAGTATGCTGTTTGTTCCCGGTTCCAATGCAGCGATGTTGAGTAATTCCTTTATTTATAAAGCCGATGCTTTAATGTTTGACCTTGAGGACTCGGTCACTTTACGCGAAAAAGACACGGCTCGTCGCTTGGTTTACCATGCATTGCAACATCCACTTTATCAAGATATTGAAACCATTGTACGGGTCAATGCATTAGATTCCGCCTTTGGTGTTGCTGACCTTGAAGCCGTTGTTCGTGGTGGTGCGAAAGTCGTCCGTCTTCCTAAAACAGATACTGCGCAAGATGTGATTGATATTGAAAGTGAAATCTTACGTATAGAAAGAAGTTGTGGCCGTGAAGAAGGTAGTACAGGGTTGTTAGCGGCTATCGAATCACCAATGGGCATCACTCAAGCAGTGAATATTGCTCATTCATCACCAAGACTTATAGGCATCGCATTAGGTGCCGAGGACTATGTCCGCAATTTGCGCACCGAGCGGTCTCCAGACGGCGTAGAACTCCTCTATGCTCGGTGCGCCATTTTACAAGCCGCTCGTTCAGCCGGTATTCAAGCATTTGATACCGTTTATTCTGATGCGAATAATGAAGAAGGTTTCCTACGCGAAGCCGCTCACATTAAACAACTCGGCTTTGATGGCAAATCATTAATTAACCCAAGACAGATTGAGTTACTTCATAATTTATATGCACCAACTCAAAAAGAAGTCGACCATGCGCAGCGTGTTGTAGAAGCCGCTGATGCCGCAGCCCTTGAAGGTAAAGGCGTAGTTTCATTGAACGGAAAAATGGTCGATGGCCCAGTTATTGACAGAGCTCGTCTCGTGTTATCACGAGCAGCATTATCAGGAATTAGGGAAGAGTGAGGCAATAAAAATGACAAATAATACTCAGCGCCAGGCTCGCGTATCAGCCTACTTACAACCAAGTACTGATGATGTACTACGTGAATTCAAAGATATCGGTAAAGTGCAGCAGCAAGTGCAAAAACCGAGAAACCGCAAATTGTGTGATGATTTACAAGTCGCTATTCGTCGTTCTGGCCTTAAAGACGGCATGACAATTTCTTTCCATCACGCCTTCCGTGGCGGCGATCTTACCGTCAACATGGTGATGCAAGTTATTGCAGAAATGGGCTTTCGCAACTTAACACTTGCATCCAGTTCATTAAGTGCTTGCCACTCACCTCTTGTTGATCATATTCGTCATGGCGTTATTCGTAAAATTTATACTTCAGGTATCCGGGGTCCACTCGCTGAAGCTATTTCACGGGGTGAATTAGAAGAACCTGTACAAATCCATTCACATGGAGGAAGAGCCAATCTAATTCATAATGGTGAACTCGTTATTGATGTGGCCTTTATTGGCGTCCCATCATGTGATGAATACGGTAATGCAAATGGATATACAGGAACAGCCTGCTGTGGTTCGTTAGGTTACGCCAAAATTGATGCTGAAACCGCAAAAAAAGTGGTGATGCTTACTGAAGAAGTATTAGATTACCCTCATAACCCTTCCAGTATTAAACAAGATGAAGTCGATTATATCGTCAAAGTTAAACGCGTGGGTGATGCAGATAAAATCGGGGCAGATGCGACTCGCATGACATCAAACCCTCGTGAACTTCTGATCGCACGTACTGCCGCTGATGTGATCGAAAAGTCGGGCTACTTCAAAGAGGGTTTTTCACTACAAACCGGCACGGGTGGTGCTTCTCTTGCCGTGACTCGTTTCCTTGAAGATAAAATGAGACGCCATAATATTACTGCGGGATTTGCTTTAGGTGGCATTACATCAACCATTGTCGACTTGCATGAAAAAGGCTTAATTCGCAAATTATTAGACGTTCAAAGCTTCGATAAAGCAGCGGCTGAGTCGCTCGCTCGCAACCCAAATCACATTGAAATCAGTGCAAATCAATATGCGTGCTTTGACTCAAAAGGTGCCTCTGTTGATATGCTTGATGTGGTTGTGCTGAGTGCGCTAGAAATCGATACACGCTTTAATGTCAATGTGTTAACGGGTTCTGATGGGGTTATTCGTGGTGCTTCTGGTGGCCATAGCGATACTGCCGTTGCCTCTAAACTGTCTATCATTGTTGCTCCTCTGGTGCGTGGACGCATTCCAACTTTAGTGGACGAGGTGATCACTTGTGTAACGCCGGGGTCAAGTGTAGATATTTTGGTCACTGACCATGGGATCACCGTTAACCCTGCTCGTCCTGAATTAAAACAGCAACTTGAAAACCAAGGTATCAAAACCGTTTCAATGAGCTGGTTAAGAGAACGAGCACAATTACTCACTGGAACGCCTAACCCAATTGAATTTACAGATAAAGTCGTTGCTGTTGTGCGTTATCGTGATGGCTCAGTCATTGATGTTGTTCATCAAGTGAAGGAGTAAACTATGTTTTGCCCACTGCCTGATACTCAAGAGCAATTTGAAATTTCTTTACCTGAACTGTTGGATAGCCGAGATGCCCGTCTGGCTCGTCAACAAGCATGGATTGGTCTCCATCAGGTAACCTTGATTTCATTTACTGTCGTTTTTCCTGGAGCTGTCAAAGACAACTCTCTTGTTAGACATGTGTTTAATCAGGGCCTAAATGCGCTTAAGCAAATTGCTTCATGCGGGCAGTGGGTGTTTTTATCACAACAATCGTGGGCGTTAAAAACTGGACCAGAATGTTTGGTCGCTGTTGATGGCGATGCTATCGAGATTAAAAAAGCGTTAATTTACCTAGAAGAGTCGTCTCCTGCTGGTCGATTATGGGATTTTGATGTATTTGATGCGAATGGGCAGCAATATTCGCGCTCCCAGTTAAATTTACCACCAAGGCAGTGCTTACTTTGTGAAAATGAAGCGAAAATTTGTGCTCGTCAGCGAACACATTCATTGGTTGAGATACTTAATCGTATTGAGGCGCTAGCGAATGCAACCTACTAAACAGCTCAGCCATATAAATGAGAAATTAGCTAGCTATTACAGCCAATTAGCATGGCATGCGATGTTAGCCGAAGTGAATTTGACTCCTAAGCCTGGGTTAGTCGACAGACACAATACTGGTGCCCATAAAGATATGGCCCTTACTGACTTTCATTTAAGTGCCAATGCCATCGCAATACATTTTCCTCGGTTTTTACAGGCAGGTGCTCAATATAAAGATTGTCCTATCGAACAACTATTACCCCTCATTCGCCCTATCGGCATAGATTGCGAAAAGTCGATGTTCCGTGCGACTAAAGGGGTTAATACCCATAAAGGCAGTATCTTTTCCTTGGGTTTAGTTTTAACCGTAATAGGCCGTTTGATTGCACAGCAACAATTTGTTTCACCTGAAAGTGTGAGCTTGTTGGTTGCCAGTATGTGTAAGGGAATTACCAATGAACTTAAACAAAAAACCGAAAACCCTACCGCAGGCCGCCGCTTATATCAGGAACATGGGTTAACAGGCGCAAGAGGTGAAGCGGAAGGCGGTTATTCGTTAGTAATCAAACATTCACTTCCCTATTATTTGCAGCAACTCACCAAGGGCAAACTCGCGGATATCGCCCTACTTGATACTTTAATTCTCCTCATGAGCCTGAATGACGATACAAACATTGTCAATCGCGGTGGCGTCAAAGGATTAACATGGGTAAAGCAACGCGCAAAACAGCTATTAATCTCAGGTATTAATACCGATGATGATTTAGTTAAGGTTAAACAATTCGACAGTGAATGTATTCAACTAAACATGAGTCCAGGAGGAAGTGCGGATTTATTAATTTTGACTTGGTTTTTTGCCCGATTACCCAACCAGTCTTTAATTAACATAAAGTAACTATTTTAATATTAATTAACACAGGGATAATTTAAAAAATTAAAACGAATTAACCAAATAAAAACCAATTAATTATTTAAATAAATTATATACCTTAGAGTGAATGAGTAATGAAAATAAGATTCATTATATTCATTCAAGATACAGCCATATTAAAAACATTGTCACTTTAACAAATTCCTAATATTAAAGTTCATTCAATTTAATATTAAATAAATTTAATATTGATTTAATCAAGGAAATTGGCTTATGCAAAAAGAAAAAATATGGAAGCTATTAGTTTTAATAGCCATTCCAATTATTATTGCTTTAATACCAACACCTGCGGGGCTACCACATATTGCATGGTTGCTATTTGGTCTTTACCTTGCCGCTATTGTTGGATTGGTACTTAAACCCTATTCAGAGCCTGTTATTCTATTAGCCACTATTGCTGCGAGTGCGGTAATTATTGGGGTAACAGGGACTAAAGATGTCAAAGCAAGTGAAGTTTTAAGCGGATATGCATCCGGTACGACATGGCTTGTATTTGCTGCATTTACTCTGAGTGCTGCCTTTGTTATTACTGGTTTAGGTAAACGTCTTTCTTATATTTTGATTGGCAAGTTAGGCGGTACAACATTAGGGCTCGGTTATGTGACCGCAATCCTTGATTTAATTATCGCGCCTGCAACCCCATCGAATACCGCGCGTGCTGGGGGAATTGTTTTCCCAATCATCAATAGTGTGGCCGTTGCTTTAGGATCTGATCCAGAAAAAAGCCCACGTAAAGCAGGCCACTACCTCCTCGTCAACGTCTATATGGTGACCAAAACCACCAGCTATATGTTCTTAACTGCAATGGCGCCGAATGCACTCGCCCTTGCCATGATGAGTGACATTATGGGCATCCATTTAAGTTGGGGCGGATGGGCACTTGCCGCCTCTGTACCGGGTTTAATCATGCTGATTTTGACGCCGTTAATGATCTACAAACTGTATCCGCCTGAGTTGAAAAAGGTGAATAACAAAGAGATCGCAGCTAAAGGTCTTGAAGATTTAGGCCCAATGACTATGCGTGAAAAATTGCTGGGGATTGTCTTTGTTATCGCGCTGTGCGGCTGGATTTTCTCTGACCTTATCGGTGTTAGCGCGTCTAGCGTCGCGATTGCGGTCATGGCATTAACCCTGATCCTCGGTGTTGTAACTTGGGATGACGTACTGAAGAATAAAGGCGGCTGGAATACCCTGATTTGGTACGGTGGTATTATCAGTATGTCAGGCGTACTCACAAAAGCAGGCTTCTTCAAGTGGCTCGCAGATACCATGAGCCAATACCTTTCTTTCGGTGACCAAGCGATGCTGGCGTTCTTTGTCATCATGTTCATCAGTGTTGCCATTCGCTACTTATTCGCCTCTGGTGGTGCCTACGTTGCAGCCATGGTGCCGGTATTTGCCACTGTAGGTATGGTTGCAGGGGCACCTCCGATGTTGCTCGCTCTGGGCTTACTGTTCTCGAATGCTTATGGCGGAAGCGTAACGCACTATGGCGGTGCAGCAGCACCTATCGTATTCGGTGCAGGTTATAACGATATCCGTTCTTGGTGGATCATCGGCGGGTTAGTGGCCTTCATTAGTTTATTCGTTCACATGACTATCGGTTTAGGTTGGTGGGAAATTTTAATTAGTACTGGATTAATTTAATTCTTCGTCAATAAACCGACACGACGGGCACAATCATGATTGTGCCCTATTTAACAACAAAATTATTAATTTCTCGCTGTTCCAGAGTTATTTGCAGTCTTGGCGCTATAACGTGAACTTTATTGGAGCAACCTTAACTCAGACTTAAGTTTACCCTAATAATATGAGTTAGGTTTACCGTAATAATACTTGACGGGTTTAACCTAATCGAATTCATAGGGTTACTTAATAATATTAAGCCAGTTTATCCTAAATAGTTCGCGTTGTAGCAAGGCGGCAAAACGAAGGTATCCCAAGGAGCATACATCAGTATGTGACTTGGGGGGCTGAGTGCAGCCAACACAGCTACAGCGTAATACTTAACAGGTATTCCTAGATATATCTAGCGGGTTTACCCTAAATAGTTCGCGTTGTAGCAAGGCGGCAAAACGAAGGTATCCCAAGGAGCATACATCAGTATGTGACTTGGGGGGCTGAGTGCAGCCAACACAGCTACAGCGTAATACTTAACAGGTATTCCTAGATATATCTAGCGGGTTTACCCTAAATAGTTCGCGTTGTAGCAAGGCGGCAAAACGAAGGTATCCCAAGGAGCATACATCAGTATGTGACTTGGGGGGCTGAGTGCAGCCAACACAGCTACAGCGTAATACTTAACAGGTATTCCTAGATATATCTAGCGGGTTTACCCTAAATAGTTCGCGTTGTAGCAAGGCGGCAAAACGAAGGTATCCCAAGGAGCATACATCAGTATGTGACTTGGGGGGCTGAGTGCAGCCAACACAGCTACAGCGTGAAATATGACGGGTAAACAGATGAAAAAAATTCCTTGTACACTAATGCGTGGCGGCACCTCGAAAGGCGTATTCCTTTTAGCGGACTCTCTCCCTAAAGACACTCAACAACGGGATGAACTGATCCTTGCTATTATGGGTTCTGGTCATGCTTTGCAAATTGATGGTATTGGTGGGGGGAGCCCACAAACCAGCAAAGTCGCTATTATTAGCTCTTCAACTCATCCTGATGCTGATATTGATTATTTATTCGCTCAGGTTTCTATTACTGAACGTATTGTTGATACCGCACCAAATTGCGGAAATATTCTTTGTGCCGTGGGTTCCTTTGCGATTGAAAAGGGGTTAGTTCCTATTACTGGTAAAACAACCACTGTCAGGGTCCGTAATGTCAATACGAACACTTTCGTCAACTCTACGGTGCAAACGCCTGATGGCCATGTGGATTATGATGGTGATACCGAAATTGCTAATGTACCCGGCCATGCCGCGCCTGTTGCCCTGACATTTTTAAATGCGAGTGGAACAAAAACAGGAAAATTGCTTCCTACTGGTCATGCTATTGATACCATTGAAGGCATTGATGTCAGTTGTATTGATATGGCAATGCCTGTGGTATTAATTGATGCTCCTCAGCTCAATAAAACTGGTTATGAAACTGCGGAGCAACTTGAATCCGATACCGAATTTATGCAAAAGCTGGAAACTATTCGTATAAAAGCCGGGGCAGCGATGGGGCTTGGTGATGTGAGCAAAAAAGTTATTCCTAAACCCATATTGATTTCACCCGCCATTCACGGTGGAACCATTAATGTCCGCTATTTTATGCCGCATAAATGCCATGGCGCTCTTGCCGTGACGGGTGCTATTGCCATTGCCACAAGTACTATTGTTCCTAATAGTATTACCCAGCAATATGTTCACTCTGTTGATATGAAAAACATTGCTATTGAGCATTTAAGTGGCAAATTTGACGTGTCGTTAAACCAACAAGGCAACTCACCGGAAGAGCTTCAAGCTTCAATTATTCGAACTGCAAGAAAACTGTTTGAAGGCGATGTCTACGTTCCTTAAAACTAATATCTTGGCCTGCCTCTTATCTAGAGGCAGGTGATTAATTTTATTTTTCTGCAAATAATGGTTCAAAATTGCCATCAATATAATAGGAAACTTGATGTGCCTCATCTGGCGTTGGCAACTCCAACTTCCCTGCCATTTTTTCCATAACTTGCTCCGGCACTGCATACTTACGTTGTTGATTTTGTTGCCGCCACTGTTTAAATGGCACTTCCAAGTAAACTAAATGGATTTTGGCTTGATAACGTTCAAATAAGCTGATCATGGTTCCCCGTAAAGAGGCACTTAATGATGTCGCATTCCAAATAAAATGCGTTTTAGTGCGTAACAATCGTTTTGCTTGCTCTTTAGCTTGCTGAGCCACCCACCCTTGTGCATTTTTATCTGCTGGGTTGATTTTATGTTCTCGGCGAATATCATCTAAACACACGACTGCCGTTTGTGGGTAAAACTGTTTGATAAAATGGTCTTTTCCCATCCCCGGCAAACCACATAGCATAATCACTTCGCTCCCTATCTCTTCAAAAGGTTGGTAATCCGTAGTGCCCTTTTGATGATGAAAATAATGGAAGCGCCCAGCTGGTGAAGCGAATGATTTAGGTTTGTCCCAACAGCCCTGCTCACGACAAAATAATTCAAATAGCTCGATTCTAACTAATAATTCCGCTTTATCTTCACATGTACGCCCTATCGCATCGGCTTTCGCTAACATGCACAATAAAGGCATTTCAACACGCAATGACGCCGCAAATAAGGTACGTTCAGGATCTGGCTTTTCCATTAACCAAAGCGGTAGGCCATGAAATCGAACTAAAGCCGCAATCTGTTCACGAATAGCAAAAGGTGTTTCTATTTGTCCAAATAATATATTCCGTACAGATAACTCACCTTTTTTAGCATGTCCAGGCGAATGAATCCGCCCCTCTTCATCTTCTTTTGTCGTACTGCGTTTTTCAACATCATGCAGCAACGCTGCCGCCCAAACGATTTGTTGTTTAAGAGCTGGAAGCTGTTGATATTCAGGCAAACCTTCCAAAGCCGCTAATACCATTTGAGTGTGAATGGCCACATTACCTTCCGCATGGTGCAAACGGTCTTGCGGCACATATTGCATATCACGCACAAAATCGAACTGTTTTTCAAGCTGCGCCCAATCACGACATTGGGTTAATTGCCAACTCATGGCTGTTCTCCTTGTAATTCAAAGGCCAGCTTAGCTCTCTGCCAATGCCGCTTCCAGTGGATATCCGTTTTAACATGGTTTTTACGCACATATTTGAAAACATGCGCCATAAAATCATCCACATGAAAACCTTGGCTATCGCGGCTCACAATACCTTCCATGCTACAGGCTTTCCCTGTATGAGTATCACACGCAATAAATTGGCTATCTAATGATGCAGCAGTAATTAATGAACTTGCATATTCTTGCTTGTTTATGTGTTTACTGAGTGATAAATCTAATTGAGGGACGGTTGGAAAATCAAATAGAGCTGCATAAAATTGCACCTCTTCCCAACTGAGCCAATACTCCCCCTGCCTCACCGCAAATACATAGAAGTAATCTTCAATATGTTGATATTCAATGGAATGTATTGCGTAAAGATTCTCACCGAATAGTTCAATATCCCCTAAATCATCTTTAATCAGCTGCCAACGTTGGCGAATTTGCTGGCTCCATGCTGATTGGGTTGGTGCTCCATGAGAGCGAGCAAAAACCCCGTGACGGTTTAAACAATTATTTTCACCATCCAGTTTTTCTGTATGAACCAGTTTGTCTATATTTTGGATGTGCGACCACCAATCGCTATTGATGCGATCATCACTCGTCGTACCTGGGGAGAACGGATAGTGATACGTTCTACCATACTTTCTTGATTGCATATTCATCATGCTTTCTCTAAAGAAATAGAAATAACTACAAATCTTTTTGCTAGATTTGCGTCTTTAATTGTTGAGAAATCAAGTGTAGGTATTACATATCTATTCCGAGTAACGGCCTCATTTTTACTTAGCTAAGGGTCAAAATTAGCGAAATTGAAGGAAAGCAGTTGAATTTTAGTCTAATTGTCAAGAAGAAGACTATCAATTTATTCCTAATTTAGCTCTACACACAAAAATCACCTACTCCCTATTAATCTAGAAGCCCAAATAAGCCTATTTATTTAGTTTATCAGTGAATTGAAACCACTTGTTAACCTGTATAACGTGGTTTTCAAAAATATTGGAGTAACTTAATGACTGATTTTGATAAATATAAAACAACCTTGAAAAAGTTAAAATACTACGTATACGCATTATGCGAGCTAACAGATGAAGAGCGTCGCCCTTTTTATATAGGAAAAGGAGTTAATGATCGTTGCTTACAACACATATACCAAGCTATTGATATAAACTCAAAAGAAATAGATAAATACCTAGTTGAAGAATTAAATGAGAAAAAAGAAAAAATAGAGAAATTACACAAGCAAAATAAACTAGGCATTGATATTTTACGACATGGCATGGATGAAGATACCGCATTTGTTGTGGAAGCTACTTGTATCGATCTACTGGGTGTCGATAGCTTAACAAATAAAGTGAGAGGCAAAACAACTAAACTAGGACGATTGAGTTTAAACGAGATACATGATCTACATACTGAACAACAAGTTGACATTAAAAAAGAACATTCCGGTTTAGCCTTTCTTTTGAACAAACTCTATAAATCAGGCATGGATGAACTTTCTTTATTTGAAGTAACCCGTGGGGTTTGGGCTAATATCCCAAGAAATGACAGTAATATCAAATACGCCTATGCAACTTATAACAATATCATTAAAGAAGTTTATGAAGTACATGGATGGGTAAAAGCAGGTACACAGCAATATTTTACTCGAGACAATATTAAACGTGATAGTGATAGGTGGGAATTTATCGGACGTAAAGCTGAAGACTCAGTGCGTAAACTTTATGTAGGAAAGGTAATCAATAGAGATAGGAGCTACGGAACACCTTTCGTTAAGGTTGGATATTAATCTATCATAAATAGTTATAAAGATGAAAAAATAATAATCATCTTTGGATAATACTTGAGAACATCTTTCAATGTTCTCAAGTATTTAAAAACAGAAAAACCTAGTAAAGACCGATAACTGAACCAACTGCTAACAAAAAGAAACTAAACAACCAAATCCAACCAAACGAATAACGTAAGTGGCGCCCCATATCAATTCCAGCTAATCCCATTGCTAACCATGCTGCTGGAGAAAATGGGCTCACGAAAGTCCCTGCGTTGTTACCTATCGCCATCGCATAAACAACGGAAGATGGGTCAACACCAACTGTGGCGGCAATTTGTTGAATTATTGGTAGTAAGGCAAAATAGTAAGCATCGGTACTGGTAAAAATATCCATCGGCACGCCTAAAATACCGACAAAAATATGGACTTTAGAAACCCATTCTGTTGGTAAAATAGCGGTTAAGTCTGTTGCAATTGACTCAAGCATGCCACCTTCAGATAAAATACCTAAAAATGCTCCTGCCGCTAAGATAATGGCAACCATTCCCAATGCTTGTGGCGCATGGGCTGCCAAAATTTTCATTTGGTCCCTAGGGTTAGGGAAGTTAACCATCAAGGCAATGGAAAGTGCGATCATAAAAACATAAGGTGCAGATAATAAACCAAATGCTAAACAGACAACAGAGGCGACAATTAACCCACCATTGATAAGTGGTTTCTTAGGTTTTTGTACCGTTTCGGTTATATCGGCAGTATCATCACTAACAGGTAACAAAGAATCCATTTCATATGGTGTTGTTCCTTTCAAACTCGCTGCGGCAATGCGTCTTTTCTCACGAAATCCCATTAACGTAGCAAATACCACTGCTCCCCCCATACCAATGAGTTGTACTGGGATCAAATGTTGCCATAAGGTCGAAGCATCAATGCCAGTGACAGCCGAAGCACGGCCTAACGGCCCGCCCCAAGGCACCATATTCATGACCCCCATGCTGGCACACATCAGCAGCAACATGAGATATGGGCTCATCCCCAACTGACGGTATAAAGGTAATAATGCAGGAATGATAATTAAAAATGTCGCAGCGCCTGAACCATCTAAATGGACAACTCCTGCAATTAACGTTGTCATAATACAAACAACAATAATATTCCCACGCGTCATTTTAACCATTAAACGGATCAATGGATCAAAGATATGCAGGTCTTTCATTAAGCTAAAAAATAAAATCGCAAATAAAAACATCGCTGCGACTTTTGAAACTTTATTAATTCCACTTTCAAAGAATACTGAAATTTCAGCAACCGAATAACCAGCAAATAAAGCACCAATAAAGGGAATACAAGACATTGCGATAATTGGGCTAACTTTCCCCATCATCAATAATGTTACTATCGATATAATGATTAAAATACCAATAATTGTCAGCACATCAACTTCCTTCTTAGAATTATATTTTTCAGGTGAACACAAATTTCAGCTTGGCTCGCATTAGCTTAATAAGCATATTTCTTATATAAACCATTTAATATAACCGCAAGGAATATTTTATATTTTTGCTTCACAAACAACGTATTAATCATTATTTAAATTATCATTTAAAATAAAAAAATAGTTTTATTCTCTATTAGAACCATTAAAACCATAAGCAGACATTAACACCACTCTGGCGTGGGAGTTATTATTTTATTTATAAGTTACAGAATTATAACAATCAAAAAATAATAGTTATTATTATATTTTATTTTTTATCTCATTTTTTTATATTTTTTTCCTCTTTTTGCATCATATTGCTAGGGAAATATACTTTTTATGGTATTGATCAAATCTGCAAAAATTTACTTGATTTTCCTTCAATAATTCGCTGTAAAACAAATTTTCCCCCTTAATACCACACCATCTCACAAAAAAATTTTGGCTAACTGGGTATAATATTAAAATAATTTAAGTTTGCTAATAAGGAAAGTTCCAATGAGCCACCTTTTTTCACCCGCATCAATAGGCCAAGTTTCGCTGAAAAATCGTATTATTGTTCCCCCAATGTGCCAATATTCTGCAGAAAATGGTATGCCAACAGCATGGCATAAAGCCCACTACATGAACCTTGCTTTATCAGGTGCCTCTTTAGTTATTGTAGAAGCCAGTGCTGTTGTTCCTGAAGGTCGTATTACCTACAAAGACCTAGGCTTATGGAATGAAGAGCAAATGACAGCAATGCAACAAATGCTCAGCGATATCCGGCAATATTCAGATGCACGCTTAGGAGTACAAATCGCTCACGCTGGTAGGAAAGCATCAACAGATTTACCTTGGTTAGGAGGTAATAGTATTCAGTCCACACAACCTAATGGCTGGCAGACTGTAGCACCATCAGCACTGGCTTTTGGTAATAATGCAATTCCACATGCATTAACTATTGAAGAAATTTCTCAGCTCAAACAGCAATTTATTGAGGCAGCAATTCGGGCAGAAAAAGCAGGTTTTGACGTTATTGAGATCCATGCTGCTCATGGATATATACTGCATGAATTCCTATCGCCAGTTTCAAACTCACGACAAGATGAATATGGTGGATGCTTTAAGAATCGTACTCGCTTACTGATTAATATTTTCCATGAGATGAGAGAAGCCATTAACCCTAATGTTGCAATTGGTGTACGGATCTCCGCAACAGATTGGCTTGAATCGGGTTGGAGCGTACCTGAATCAATTGAGCTAACAGAATTATTAGAAGATTTAGGTTGTGACTATATCCACGTCTCATCTGGCGGGTTATCAACTGAACAACAGATACCATTGAGCCCAAATTACCAAGTCCCTTTAGCACAAGCTATTCATGAGAATACTATGATGCCTGTCATTGCTGTCGGTCTTATCACTGAACCTTTGCAAGCAGAAGCCATTGTGGCAACTCACCAAGCAGATTTTGTGGCAATCGGTAGAGGTATATTATTTGAACCACGCTGGCCTTGGCGAGCAGCGAGCGAATTGAATGAACAGATAGATGTTGCGCCACAATACTTGCGCAGTGCTCCACATCAATTTAAACATTTATTTAAATAAAAATAATAAACTCGCAGCTATTGTTGATTGATAATAAATAGCTGCGAGTAATAAACAATTAACGCGCGTTAGTCGAACACTGTTGAACAAATTCAATCATGGTTTTTTGGAATTCAGGTTCTGCAGTACCTGATTTTTCTAATTCCGCATCCATACGTTTAAACTCAGCTAAACCATATTTTTCAATTGTTTTATCGTAGGCACAACCACAAATTGCACTGACCGCATTTGCCGTTTCACCTTGCGGGTTTCCTGATGCAACAACACAGGTATTCACAAAATTCTCTTTGTACTCCGCAATTTCTGATTTTTCATCAGAACATGCAGACAACACAACCATCGCTCCCGCCATACCTAATATTAATGCTAATTTTTTCATTTTATGCCCATTTCCTATTCAGCTTTAACTAAGGTGATAATAATAAACCGCTATTATTCCTAGTTCACGCTATTTTGGATATATCGTTTATATTTTCAATACCATTAATCTTAATACGCAAAATAAGACGCTCTTATTAAGATTAATATCCCTATCACTGACTATTCATAACAATCATAGCTGTTTTCTGGTAAAAAAGCTGTATTAACCCATTTTTTATTATGTATATTCTACCTTGGCAATGAATTAGAACAGCGCCATCGATAGTAGAATAATGACGATAAAATTAGCACACAACCCACAATTTGGATAAAAGGCATTCTTTCATGGTACCAAATCGCCGCGACAAAAACGGTCATCACGGGTTCAAGGATCATAATAATTGCCGCATTTCCTGCTGTGGTATTTTTTTGACCAATAAGCTGTAACACAAAGCGCAAACTCGTTGCTATCACCACACTAGCAATAAACCACATCATGGTAGGCGTTGTCATGCTGCTCGGCCATTCTTCTAAAAAGAATGACAAGACTAGCCCTGTCATTCCTGTACAAGCAAGTTGAATGGCCGTTAACGGTAAAAGAGGAATTGTTCGGGTATATAAACTGGTATAACAAAAATAGATAGCTTGGACAATTGCCGCGCCAAGAAACCACAGTTGACTTGCTTTAAATTCAAGTTGAGCCTTAAATAGGGTTAAGCATGCCAGCCCTAATACCGCAACAGGGAGTGCTTCCCAGAAATAACGAACAGGTTTATTTTTTAAAATAACCCATGCAACTAACGGAACAAATAACATAGCGAGGCTCATAATAAAAGCCCCTTCGCCAATTGAGTCTGTTATTGCCACCGCGTGGATCCAGAGCGCCATATTTAATGACATCCAACCGCCTGTCATTAATATTTTTGGTAATTGCTTCACCGTTATTCTATTTTTTTTCCCTCGACAAAAAGGGGCTAAAATGATGGCTGCAAATAAAAAACGGCTACCAAGAAAGGCAAAAATAGGCATTCCCTGCACTGATTCTCGGGAAAATACCCACCCCCAAGCCGCGATTATCGTGGTAAGCACCAAGAAAAATTCTGCCTTTCTTTGTGAATACATGTGTTCCTCTGGATAAATTAACTGACTCGCAGATACATCATACTGGCTTTTGTATGTAAACCAATCACATTTATGGCCTTTCTCTCCGACTCCCCTAAATAAAAAATATCTCGCCAAAGAACGATAAATATGACCTTAAATTAAGAGCCATTTCCTCTTAATAAAGATAATTTTACTTCTAGGCTGCTTTTTTCTTATTAACTAGACTAAGTCTGATTTTAAACGCGATAAATGGGGAAGTTTGCATAGAATCTCATCAATTTATCTTCTTACATAGCCTGAGATAATCAAGGGTAGACAAACAATGCACAACTTGATGAAAGGTTATATCATGGTTATTCAAAAAACATTACTGATAGATAATGATAAAATCAAAAAAATTAAGACTGCGATCAATAAGAGAAAATATGCACATGCCGATGAAATAAGTTTGTTATGGCAGCACGCTTTAAAATCATCGTCAGTCTTCAGTTGGGGAAAAGTGATGCTAATTTCTATCATTAGTGGTCTTGTTATCACAATAACCACTTATTTGTAGGATGAGCTTTTAAAAAGAAGAAATCGAGCCTATCGCCCGATTTCTATTAACTTTCTTTGATATAGCTAAAATAGCTAATTCAACTAATTACCAGTAACCTAAGAATTTCCACCAAACGCTACCAATAAAGAACCAAATGGCTAAGTTAACTACGCTCATCACGAAACCTGTTTTCCACCATTCCGCAAGGGTTGCATAACCCGAACCAAAAATGATAGGTGCAGTACCCGTACCATAGTGTGTCAATGACATCATTAGTGACGATGAGAATGCTAATGTTAAAGCTAATAACATTGGTGGAGCGCCAAGAGCTAAACCTGCCGAGAAAAATGCTGCATACATCGCCGTAATATGCGCGGTTGTACTCGCAAAGAAATAGTGAGAATACACATAAATTAAAACAAGAATTAGCATTCCCCATACCCAGCTAATGCCTAATCCATCAATAGTTGCACCGACGGTTAATGACATCCACTTTATGAGACCGAGCTTACCTAAAAAACTCGCCATCATGACTAAGGCAGAGAACCAAACGACAGTATCCCATGCCCCTTTGTTTTTCAGAACATCATCCCAATTAATAACCCCTGTCGCTAATAGAACACTCAACCCAATAAACGCCGCGGTGGTTGCATTAACACTATATGCAGGCCCAAAAATCATGGCAGGAACACCAGCCCACAACAAAAGTAACAACCCAAAAACACCGAGAGTTATTTTTTCAGGTAATGAAACTGGGCCTAATTGTTGTAAACGTTCTTTGGCAAAATTTGGCGCATCCGGTGTTGAAGTAATTTCCGGCTTATACATCAAATAGATCACCAAAGGCATTAATATTAATGACACGATGGCAGGAACAAACGCCGCAATCGCCCACATACCCCAAGTTAATTCATTTTCTTGGCTTGTTTCACTAATAATCAAACTGACAATTAATGGGTTTGGCGCTGTCGCCGTAATAAACATTGCAGAAGTGATTGGGTTAATATTGTAGTTAACGAGCGATAAATAACGCCCTATCTTACCTGCGGTTCCATCTTCAGCCTTTGACCCAAAACTATCCGAGATCGAACGCATAATTGGGTGAATAATTCCCCCACCTCGAGCCGTGTTACTTGGTGTCACAGGCGCCAATATTGTTTCTGCTATTGCCAATGAATAAGCAATACCCAATGTTTTTTTACCGAATAAAGAAATGACATAATAACCTATCCTTGCCCCCAGGCCTGTTTTATTCAAGCTCATGGAAACCATGATAGAAATACCAATTAGCCAAATTAGATCATTAGAAAAGCCACTTAAAGCATCCGCAATTGCCCCTTTAGTTGATTCAGGGTTAGTGACCCCGGTTACTGCAACTAATGAAATAGCGACAATAGATACACCTCCTATTGGTAAAGCTTTACCAATA
Source organism: Providencia sp. PROV048 (assembly GCF_033688165.1). Classification (NCBI taxonomy): domain Bacteria; kingdom Pseudomonadati; phylum Pseudomonadota; class Gammaproteobacteria; order Enterobacterales; family Morganellaceae; genus Providencia; species Providencia sp. PROV048. The sequence continues at coordinate 2,666,030 of NZ_CP096360.1, forward strand.
ATAGCAGCGATAGTACCTACAAATAATGCTAAAAGATGCCACGCATTTGGATTAACACCTTCGGGAACAGGAATTAAGAACCAAATAATTAATGTTATTGCAACTGCGATTAGAGTTGGTACAGGTTTTAAAGGTGTTAGTTTATTCATAAGGTTATCCATACACGTATAAAGATGGAAATACAGAGTAATTTCAGTTATATATTCTAATTTTATCTTTAGATTAACAATATATAGCTCAAAAACCTTGATATTTATCAGTACGTGAATTCTTTTATGATAAATTTTAAGCCAGTTTGTAACGATGTGTAATATATTATTTCAGATATCAATCGTTCCATATTTCTTGCACAAAAAGATAAGCCTACACTTACATTAATAAGAGTAAGAATAAAACTGGGATTATTATTTGCTCTGTTACTAGGTTAACAACACACAATCACATTTGTCACATGATCAAATTTGGTTAGTAATATACTAAAATTTCAATTTTTTTTATAGTTCATCCTCAATTTATGATTGCTGAATCGAATTAATAAAATAAAACCAAGGAATATTCAAAATTATATTGAATATATAAAAAATTATAACAATGACAACATTGATTAAAAAACACGCATATTACTATTAAATTAATACCTCTGCTTAATTAACATTAGTTATTATCTAATCTGATAATTTAAAAAAACACTTATAGTGATTATGCTCTATTCTCAATACCATTTTTATCTCTAATCTAAATGTGAGTAATCAAACTTATCAAAATACGACTAATAAGGAAACGAAATGCCCACCGATAACATTTACATCACAAACTCTCAACAACCATGTATTGTATTATGTACAACCAATAGCCATGAAAGTGCAATTAAAATTACCCAACACTTACTCGCTAATCGCTTAGCAGCATGTGTTTCCCTACTGCCTGAAATAACATCTGTTTATCTATGGCATGGTAATATCACGCAAGATAAGGATGTTTTACTCTTGATCAAAACGACCCAAGGAAACCAACTTAATCTATTTAATGCAATAAAAGAAATACACCCATATGAAACTCCAGAACTCATTCGCTTAGACCCAAGCCAAGTTGAAGACAATTATCTGCAATGGCTGATTAACTCTGTCAAATAATAGGTATTAATCTGAATTTAATAACTATAGCGTTATAAATTGTGAGCTAATATCATTTTTGTATAAATTAATTCAACTGGTCGGCTATGGTTTACCGTAAATTAGTGCTATATAAATAAGCTCGCTTTATATTTATTTTCCCTCCTTAATATTTGGAGGTTTTTTTTGTCTAAAATTGACTAGCGTATATTCCTTCAACCTGCTAAAAGTCCGATTTATTCGCCCCTTTGGCATTACATGGTTAGACAGCTGTTATTATTATCGGTATTCTCCTTAAAGAAAAAAGCGACTGATATTAACACCAACCGCTTTGTGTATAAAAAACAGCCTGAATAAGCTAATCTCGTAATGGCGGGTTTCTCACTTGCCTATCACCTGCTACATAATAATCTGCATCGCTTGTGGGTAACGGAGGACGGTTTCGAATTTTATCGGCAATTTTCTCTGCAATCATGATGGTCGTTGCATTTAAATTCCCTGTAATGATCAACGGCATAATCGATGCATCGATAACCCGTAGATTTTCAATACCGTGAACTCGCCCTGCACCATCCACGACAGCCATATCATCGTAACCCATTTTACAGGTTCCACACGGATGAAAAGCAGTTTCTGCTCTCTCGCGCACAAATGCATCTAGCTCTTCATCAGTGCTAATCTGTTTGCCAGGGCTTATTTCATCCCCACGATATGGGTCAAGTGCTGGCTGAGCCATAATTTCACGAGTAATACGAATAGCGGCACGAAACTCTTCCCAATCTTGCTCCGATGACATGTAATTAAACAAAATACTTGGATGCTGGTTTGGGTCTAGGGATTTCAAGCGAACACGCCCTCGACTAGGCGATCGCATTGAGCCTACATGGGCTTGAAAACCATGCTGATTGACTGCATTACTACCATTATAGTTAATCGCCACAGGCAAAAAGTGGAATTGAATATTTGGCCATGCGAATTTTTCGCTAGTGCGGATAAACCCACCTGCTTCAAATTGGTTGCTTGCGCCAATTCCAGTCCCTTTAAATAGCCATTCAGCGCCTATTTTAGGTTGGTTTATCCATTTTAAGGCTGGATATAATGAAACTGGTTGTTTGCATTCATATTGCAAATACATTTCAAGATGATCTTGCAAGTTTTGCCCAACACCAGGTAAAACGTGCACAGCTGGAATATTGAACTCAGCCAAAACATCCTCAGGCCCAACTCCAGAACGCTGCAAAATTTGCGGTGAGGCGATCGCACCTGCACATAAAAGAACCTCTTTACTCGCCTTCACCACCGTAGGCGTAGTGCTATTACCTTGATAATATTTAACACCAACCGCTTTTTTCCCTTCAAACTCAATGGTATCTGTCGTGGCATGGGTAAGAATAGTCAGGTTATTACGCTTTTTCGCTTGGTCCAAATACCCTCTTGCTGTACTTGCTCGTCGCCCTTGCGGTGTGACTGTACGGTCCATTGGGCCAAAACCCTCTTGTTGAACCCCATTTAAATCATCTGTTTGCGGGTATCCTGCTTGTACGCCAGCTTCCACCATCGCATGAAATAGCACATTATTGCCATTTTTCGGTGTTGCCACACTAACGGGGCCATCTCCGCCGTGATAATCATTCGGGCCAATATCACGTGTTTCCGCTTTTCTAAAATAAGGTAAACAATCAAGGTAACACCAGTCTTCTAACCCAGGCGTTTTCGCCCAACCATCAAAGTCTAGAGCATTCCCTCGGATGTAACACATCCCATTAATTAATGATGAGCCACCAAGCCCCTTTCCACGACCACACTCCATACGGCGGTGGTTCATATGCGGTTCAGGGTCAGTTTCATAAGCCCAATTATAACGTCGCCCTTGTAATGGGTACGCTAATGCCGCTGGCATTTGTGTGCGAAAGTCGAACCGGTAATCCGGTCCTCCTGCTTCAAGGAGCAGCACAGTAACATCAGGATCTTCTGTCAGGCGGGTAGCAAGAACGTTACCGGCTGAACCAGCACCGATAATAATATAGTCATAGACCATTGTTATCTCCTCTGTTTCAGTCAAATTAAAATGATGTGATTAAAAAACGGATGCAAATTCCCCCAGTTCCACTTGAATGGATTTCACTTGTGTATAATTTTGCAGTGTCATAACGCCATTTTCGCGGCCAACGCCGGAATGCTTATATCCGCCCACAGGCATTTGTGCTGGTGATTCACCCCATGTATTAATCCAACAAATCCCAGCCTCTAATTGATGAATAACACGGTGTGCACGTGTTAAATCTTGTGTCACCAATCCTGCTGCTAACCCGTACACACTATTGTTCGCACGAGCAATCACTTCGTCTTCCGATTGATAACTCAAAATACTCATAACAGGGCCAAAAATTTCTTCCTGTGTGATTTGCATTTCATCGTGGCAATCGGTGAATACGGTTGGTGCAACATAAGCTCCCTGTGCAAAATCGCCATCCATTAAGCGTTCACCACCGCACAATAACCTCGCGCCTTGTTGTTTGCCTAACGCAATATAACGCAACACGTTTTCCATATGAGCAAAACTGACTAATGGCCCAAAGTTGGTGTTTTCGTCAACGGGTGAACCTATTTTAATGCGAGCCACACGTTCAGTGATCTTGTCCTCAAACTGTGATTTAAGCGATTCAGGCACAAAAACCCGTGTTCCATTGGTACACACTTGGCCTGAACTATAAAAATTCGCCATCATGGCAATATCCGCGGCTTTATCTAAGTCTGCATCATCAAAAATAATTAGAGGCGATTTACCGCCTAGTTCCATCGTCACCTCTTTTAAAGAAGAAGCTGATGCATTCGCCATCACTTTTTTACCGGTTGCGATCCCCCCTGTGAATGAAACTTTGGCAATATCAGGGTGCTCTGTTAACCATTGCCCCACTTCACCGCCTTGGCCTGTCACTACGTTAAATACCCCTGCTGGCACGCCCGCTTCAGTGTATATTTCAGCCAACTTTAACGCTGTTAACGAAGTAACTTCACTGGGTTTGAACACCATAGCATTACCTGCTGCTAGTGCAGGAGCTGATTTCCATAACGCAATTTGGATAGGATAATTCCATGCACCAATACCTGCCACAACCCCAAGAGGTTCACGACGAGTATAAGCAAACGAGCTATCACGCAAAGGGATTTGCTGCCCCTCCAGCATCGGAATTAAACCTGCATAGTATTCAAGAACATCCGCCCCTGTAACGATATCCACATAACGAGTTTCAGAAAGCGGTTTGCCCGTATCAAGGGTTTCGAGGTAAGCCAATTCGTCGTTACGTTCTCGTAAAATATCCACCGCACGGCGTAAAATACGTGAGCGTTCCATCGCAGTCATTGCCGCCCAGACTTTCTGGCCTTGTTTAGCGCTTTCTACCGCCCATTGGATATCTTCAAGGGTCGCAGATTGCAGATCCGCGATAGTTTCCCCATTGGCAGGGTTGATTGCAGGAAATCGCCCGCATTCAGGTTGTGAACTGTCGACATAACCACCATGAATATAAAGCTTATGTATCGGTGGATGTTGCATATTATCTCCTCTGAATTGGTTATTAGGTTCCTAAAACCTCAGCACGTTGTAGTTGCATATCGATGTATTCGTTAGTGATTTTGAGTGCATCCTTAACAGGAAATTGTTCATTACTCAAAGCACTACGTAGCCATAGGCCATCAATTAAAGCAGCCAGCCCCTTCGCTGCCATCCGCGCATCTGCCTTGTTTAATACCCGCCCAAACTCATAGCTTAAGTTTGAATACAAACGCCGGTCATTAACCTGTTGTAAGCGGTTTAAATTCGGTTGATGCATACTGCTAGCCCAAAAGGCTAGCCACGTTTTCATCGCGGCCTCACTGGTTTGCGTTGGGTCGAAGTTGCCTTCAACAATCGCCTGAATTCGTCGTTTTGGCTCCGCTCCGGTTAACATGCGTAAACGCATTGCCACCGCAAAACCCAACTGGTATTGAATATGGCGCATAGTGGCTTCAAGCAAGCCATTTTTATCACGAAAATAATGGCTGATGATCCCTGTAGAAACCCCGGCTTTACGGGCAATTAACACAAAACTGGCTTCCTGCATTCCAACTTCATTAATCACAGCCAATGTGGCTTGAATTAACTGTTGTTTACGTATCGACTGCATTCCTATCTTCGGCATGGTATTTGAACCTAAAAAATACATTGATCCCTTTTATTAAACGTTTTTTTGATTGAATGTTCAATCAATATTAACTATTGTTTACAACAATTCATTCACAATTAACATAAGAGAGAAGATAACAAAAACCAAATCTTAGCTGATAAATCAATAGATTAGCTTAGAAAGTAATTTTAACCTGTTAAATAAATAAAAATGTGGAATGTCCAATGACAACTCAAAATAGCCCAAAAAATAAGCAGAAGGATAAATTGAATTCTGTGGTTTTTTTTACTTCCGCCGGTCTTATTCTGGCGTTTTCTTTTTTCACCATCTTGATGACTGAAACAGCAAATCAGTGGATCGTTGCCGCGCTTGGGTGGGTATCTAAAACCTTTGGTTGGTATTACCTGCTAGCAGCAACGCTTTATATTGTTTTTGTCATTTTCGTTGCTACCTCACGCTTTGGTAATATCAAACTCGGCCCTGAACAATCTAAACCTGAATTTAGCGTGCTCAGCTGGTCTGCGATGCTATTCGCGGCAGGAATTGGTATCGATTTAATGTTTTTCTCTGTCGCTGAGCCGGTCACCCAATATATGCTGCCGCCAACGGGCGAAGGCGAAACCTTAGAAGCAGCTCGTCAGGCGATGGTGTGGACACTGTTCCACTATGGCCTAACGGGCTGGTCTATGTATGCCTTAATGGGGATTGCACTGGGTTATTTCAGTTATCGTTATAACTTGCCGCTGACCATTCGCTCCGCACTTTATCCAATATTTGGCAAGCGGATTGACGGCCCAATTGGCCATACTGTGGATATTGCTGCGGTATTAGGGACGATTTTCGGTATCGCAACAACATTGGGGATTGGGGTTGTTCAGCTGAATTATGGTCTCAAAGTCTTATTCGACTTACCTCAAGGGCTCCCCGTGCAAAGTGGGTTGATCCTGCTATCGGTGATTATGGCTGTAATTTCCGCCACATCTGGGGTAAATAAAGGTATTAGGGTGTTATCCGAGCTCAATGTGCTTTTAGCATTTGGTTTGATTTTATTTATCTTATTTGTCGGCGATACTGAGTTCCTACTCAATGCCTTAGTGCTGAATGTGGGGGACTATATTAACCGCTTTATGGGTATGACCCTCAACAGCTTTGCCTTTGACCGCCCAACGGATTGGATGAATAGCTGGACGCTGTTTTTCTGGGCATGGTGGGTAGCATGGTCACCATTTGTTGGGTTATTCCTTGCTCGTATTTCGCGCGGCCGAACGATTCGACAGTTTGTGATTGGCACATTAATTATTCCATTTGTTTTCACACTATTATGGCTATCTATTTTTGGTAATAGTGCATTATATGAAATCATTCACGGCAATAGTGAACTTGCAAAAACCGTCCTCGACGCCCCCGAAAAAGGCTTCTATTCACTGCTTGAACTTTACCCCGGCTTTGGCCTAACCGCTTCTGTTGCAACCATTACTGGGCTGTTGTTCTATGTCACCTCTGCTGACTCCGGTTCATTAGTATTAGGCAATTTCACCTCAAAACTCAGTGATATTAACAATGACGCCCCTAATTGGTTGCGAATTTTCTGGTCTGTCGCAATTGGCTTACTTACCTTAGGGATGTTAATGACGGATGGCGTCGCTGCGTTACAAAATACGACGGTGATCATGGGCTTGCCCTTTAGTTTTGTTATCTTCTTTATTATGGCTGGGCTATATAAGTCATTAAAAGTTGAGGACTTTAGACGCGTTAGTTCGCTAAATACCAATGCCCCTGCACCACTATATGGCAACGGAACACTCAATTGGAAACAGCGTTTGGGACGAGTGATGAATTTCCCGGGAACGACTTATACCCAGCGGATGCTTGATTTGGTCTGCATTCCTGCCATGCAAGAAGTGGCAAAAGAGCTCAGTTTAAGGGGAGCAAAAGTGGAATTTAACACCTTGCCACCCATTGCTGATGAGCGATTAGACCATTTAGAATTAACGGTCGACCTAGGCGAAGAACAAAGCTTTATTTACCAAGTGTGGCCACAGCGCTATTCAGTTCCCGGTTTTACCTATCGCGCACGTTCAGGGAAATCCCATTATTACCGCTTAGAAACCTTCTTATGGGAAGGCTCACAAGGGAATGATTTAATGGATTACACCAAAGAACAAGTGATTAGCGATATTCTAGACCAATATGAAAAACATATGAATTTCATTCATTTAAGCCGTGAAGCCCCCGGGGCAACCTTAACATTCCCTGAATCTGTCTAGCTTGAACTCTAAGGGAGCGATGCTCCCTTAGAGTCAACAAATGAACAACTTATCAATAAGGGCGGCCCGCTTGCTCTAGCATTTTCTTCATTTTCTGGCGGTCATTCATCCAGGCCATTGAATGAGGGCACCCCGCTCCCGTCGGGTTAACATCACACACATTAAAATGTTTTGAAAACGCATTTTCATCTGCATTTCGCTGCTCTAACAAAGCTTGATAACTTTGTTCTTCTTGTGGAAGTTTCTTTTTGGGATCAAAGACAAACTTTTGTTGTGTCTGTAATTTTTTAATTCCTTGGTAGTCTTGATTAAACTCGCGATCAGCGGGTGACTTTTCTTTAAATGTAAAGTCGCTGGCAAAGCCATAAGAAGTAAAACAAAGAAAAATAACAATAATAACCTTTTTAAACATATCAATTTCCTGCTGTATCCATAAGTAAATATTATATGTCAGCAGAAACACATGGTGTTGAATAATAATAAGTGAAATTTATAAAATCCTTAATATTCAAATAAATAATTTACATAAGTTATTAAATCAATTGATTGATACATCATTGAAATTAGCTTAGCCTTGTTATATCAACCCTATGATGGATATTGGTGATAGCCCATTTTCTCTGAAATATTACGCCCCGCCGTTTTCAGTAATTGGACATAGTCATCAATATGCTGCTCATCAAAACGAATCGTTGGGAACGAAATCGATAGCCCTGCAACCACATGACCTAAGCGGTCATACACTGGCACAGCAATACAGCGCAGGCCTAACTCTTGCTCTTCTCTGTCTTGTGCATAATGGCATTCACGAACTGTAGCTAATTCCGTCAGCAGGTCTTCTATCGTTAAAATTGTTGTTGCCGTTTTTTGACTAAAAGTTTCATCTTTCAATGCCAAACGAATGGATTCTTCATCTTGCCAAGCGAGTAAAATCTTACCGATTGCGGTGCAATACAATGGGTTACGACGCCCAACCCGTGAATACATGCGTAAATTATAACTCGAGTCGATTTTATGGATATAAATAATGGCATCTTCATCTAATGCACCCAAATGCACCGCTTCATAGGTTAATTGGCCAATACGGCGCATTTCTTTATCTGCAATTTCTATCAGGTCAACATACTCGAGGGATTTTGCCCCTAATTCGAAGAGTTTTAAGGTCAGTGAATACTTATCTGCTTCACCTTCTTGATCCACATATCCTAACTGTTTCATCGTTTGCAGAAAACGAAATGTCGTGGCTTTTGACATCAATAAACGCTGTGAAAGCTCAGACACACCAATCTCTTTTTGCTCACCAAGGGCGCTAAGAATGCTAAATACCTTAACCACTGCTGAAACAGCATCCGTTTGAGTCGTTTTATCCATTATTTTTCCATCATCCTATAAATTGATATCGACATTACATCCTAACTAATAGCATAAGTGGCTATCATGATAAAAACAAGAACGGCGATTCGATATTTTTAAAACGGCGTTTCATTTTTATTGAAGTTCTATTTAAAATGGGTTTTAATAGCATCATTAAGTAGCAATAGTTTACTAAGTCGTAATCGCGCAGGTGGTGAAAATGAATACACATCCGCAAGTTGCCGTTATTGGCGAATGCATGGTTGAGTTGCAAAAATCGGGTGAACTTTATAGACAAACATTTGGTGGGGATACACTCAATACCGCGCTATACCTGTCTCGTTTAACTAAAGATCACGGTGTGACAACCCGTTACATCACCGGTTTAGGTCAGGACCCATTCAGCCAGCAAATGCTAAGCAGTTGGCAACAAGAAGGCATCAATACTGAAGAGGTCTTTATTTCGGACAAACATTTGCCTGGGATGTATTTAATCGAAACTTCTGCTGATGGCGAACGCCGCTTTTTCTATTGGCGAGATAATGCCGCGGCAAAATTTTGGCTTGATGCAGTTTGTCTTGACCACAACAGCAAAGCCCACACACAGCAAATCCTAAATTCGCAACAATTTATCTATTTAAGTGGCATCAGCCTAGCCATTTTACCTAGCGCTTCACGCCAGTTGTTATTTGAAATGTTACAGCAAGCTAAACAGCATGGTGCCCAAATTGTGTTTGATAATAACTATCGCCCCGCACTTTGGTCTTCCAAACAAGCGGCACAACAGGCTTATCAGCAAATTTTAAGCTTAACCGATATCGCTTTTCTGACCTTTGATGACGAACAACTGCTCTATGGTGATATTGATGAAACTGATGCAATTACACGTACCCAACAATATGATGTGAACGAAATAGTGATCAAGCGCGGTGCTGGTGCCTGCTTTGTGATTATCGATAACGAACGTATTGAAGTCCCTGCGAATAAAATCAACCACGTGGTTGATACCACTGCAGCAGGGGATTCTTTCAGTGCCGGCTACCTTGCTTGCCGTATTTTAGGTGGCAACCCATGCGAAGCGGCAAAAACAGGTCATTTACTGGCTGGAACCGTCATCCAACACCGGGGAGCGATTATTCCATCCGAAGCTATGCCAACCACTGCTTTAGAAACATGTTAAGAGGCTTTAACCATGAATCAATTACTTGAAAGAATTAAGAAACTCAATGTTGTTCCTGTTATCACCATTAATAATGCAGAGCATGGTGCGCCATTAGCAAAAGCTTTAGTAGAAAATGGCCTGCCATGTGCAGAGGTCACCTTCCGCACCCCTGCCGCAGTACAAGCAATTAAAAATATGCGTGCTGCCTACCCTGAATTATTGATTGCTGCAGGTACGGTATTAACCACAGAGCAAGTTGACCAAGCCATTGAAGCGGGTGTAGATTTTATCGTCAGCCCGGGTTTTAACCCAAAAATTGTGGCTTATTGCCAACAAAAGAACGTGATTATTATTCCTGGGGTGAATAACCCAAGCTTAGTGGAGCAAGCCCTTGAATTTAATCTCACCACGTTGAAATTCTTCCCAGCCGAAGCCTCTGGCGGGGTTGCCATGCTCAAAGCACTCAGCGCCGTTTACCCGGTTAAATTTATGCCAACTGGCGGTATTGGTATGAAAAATATAAAAGAATACACCGCATTACCGTCTGTATTAGTGTGCGGCGGTTCATGGATGGTACCGAATGAATTAATTGACAGTGAAAACTGGCAAGAGCTCGGCAAACTCATTGCCGAAGCCGCAACTATTTAATTAACAATAAAAATCTCGTTGTTGTTATTGTGCCCTTACTGGATGGTAAGGGCTTTTTTGTTGTTCGTGTTCATTAAAATATTGTTTAATTATTAGCTTTATCAAATTAGTCAAAGAATATAATACAATTTACTAATAATTTAGATTATAGATTTACTTAAATAATTTACAAATAAATAAGAGTTGAATGAAACTGCATACATTTTATTTTCGCAGAAGAAAACCAATAAAGTTTATTTTATTAATACTACTTATATCCCCCATTAAAAATCTTATTAACTATCTAATAATATAAATTTCAAATAACACTTCGGCAACGAGATATAGCTTCCTTTATGGCTTCACCGAGTTCTTCATCAGAAACACTATCCGGCAAAACAATATAGTCATCCTCAGTAAATCCATCCCCCGTCCATGCTTCTAGTTTTTTATGGAGTGTTGGCCTTAATGTTAAAAAACCATTTTTCTCTCTAATATTGCATAACATCATTGATTGATAAAAAATTTTTTTATTTTTGAAACCAAGAGAAGGTAAGTTTTCACTGAGCCATTTTTTTTCACACTCTGCAAGGCGATCTCTATTAAAAAAAAAGTTATCTACATGAGGATCTATAACTCTACATTTTTTTAGAGCAACTTTAGATAATTTACCTAGCTCACTATTTGTGACTTTTTTATTAACTGATACTATAGGAACCGTATCATCTACTACAAATAAATGATACCCTGACAAAACTATAATAAAATAAAACAAATCATTTACTCGAATGGATATATTATTTCCAGAGTCATAGTTTTCCATCTCCCCCCCTATTTTACTATTGTAATTTTCATATTAATATTATTCTCTATAGAATAAGCTATGGATTTATTAATTTCCACCCATTGTTCTGAAGTTGTTTTACTTGGGATTGCTATTTCTATAGTCCTTAGTTTGATATCTGAATTTAACAGTGTGAGCCTTGATTGGTCTATCCCTTTAAAATTAACCACATCATTTATATATCCGTTTATTTTTGAACTGTTCTTAACTGGGTTTTGATATATTTTAGCTCCCGTATCTAATGTTTTTACACTTATCGCTTCTTTATTTTTTGTAAAATAGTCAAATGTTTCCGTCCCCGCAGGTAACCTTTCACTATCCGCTAGTTTTCTAGATTTACCAATATAATCTTCAAATGGATAGCCTTGCTTGCCAACACCTTCACTACAGCCTAGACATTTTACTTGACCACACTTCGGCAACGAGAAAGCACTTCCTTTATGGCTTTACCTAATTCTGCGTTTGTTACTGTATCCGGTAAAATAATATCATCATCATCACTATATCCATCTCTCGTCCAATCTTTTAGTTTTTTATGCAAACTAGGTTGCAATATAATGTTACCATTAATTCGTTTAATACTGCATGACATCATATTTAAAAAAAGTGATTTTATACTTTTAAACTTACATTTAATTAACACATCACCAACCCACTCTTTATAGTCTTCATCAATCCTCTTTCTATCAAAAAAATCAGAATTTTCATACGGATCTATAATTCGACACTGACTTAATGCTAACTTTAACATTTCACCTAACTTTTCTTCAGTAGTATCTTTTTCCAAACAATAAACGGGCGTCTCATTATCTCTAACAAAAAAATGATATCCCGAAAGAACAAATATAAAATAAAATCGTTCGTTAACTCGGATTGATACATTATCCCCAGAATCATAATCAAGCATATATTGTTCCTTACTTAACAACCGTTATATTAAGTTTTATGTTTTTATCATTAGCGTAAATTATTGATTTATTAATTTCAATCCATTGTGCTGGAGTAGTTTTACACGGTATAGCTAACTCTATCGTTTTATTTTTTACACTTGACTTTTCAAGCTTAAATTTAATGCTGTTTATTCCTTTGAAATTAACCACATCATTTATATATCCGTTTATTTTTGAACTGATCTTAACTGGGTTTTGATATGTTTTAGCTCCCGTATCTAATGTTTTTACACTTATCGCTTCTTTATTTTTTGTAAAATAGTCAAATGTTTCCGTCCCCGCAGGTAACCTTTCACTATCCGCTAGTTTTCTAGATTTACCAATATAATCTTCAAATGGATAGCCTTGCTTGTAAACGCCTTCTCCAAAAGCCATATAGGTTTTTCTACCGTCCGGCTCAATTCTATATATTTCTTTGATATCTATAATAGGCCAAGATTTTTTACCATTCAATAGCGCATCAACATATCGGCCTGAATTCGCTGATATGCTAGCAGCACTTTTAACAGTAACAATATATCCTGCTACCTTAGTAAATAGTTGACCAGTTTCTAAACCCGCATTAAACGCACCATCAGCTCCAGCTTTCTGATATTCGATTTCAATTTTATTAATTCGATTTAGAATATCTTGTTTTTCACCCTCAGCTATATCACTGAACATTGTTTCACTTGTTAATAAAGCACGTATCCCATCCCATGTTTCTTCATAATTTATTGTTCCATTTACAACATCTTTTAATGTATCCCATAACTCTGCAGGAACTCCCGCAACGAAACCGGCAGCAAAAATACCATCCTGATGACTACTGGCTAATCCCCATTTGATATGGATCCCAGCACGCTTAAAAAGATTAGGCTCAGCAGCTAGCTCTTTTTCCATTAACTCACGTTGCTTGTGAGATAAATAGTTATAACGAAAAGTATTCTCAGCACTATTTGCTGCGCTATAAACCCCTCCGGGTTCGCCAGTAAATATCGCACCTGCAAATCCGCCAAAAGCTTTCGCCATTTGAGCTTTTTGTTCTGCTTTCTTTTTCCATTCATGCGCCTGAATTAAATTATCATCTAGAGCAATCGCTGCAAATTCCGCAGCGAGAGCACCAACAACAGCACCTTTTGTATTGTTACCTGAAAGCTCAGCAGCAAGCCCGCTCACAGCAGCGTGACTGAGCATTTTCCCTGATTGACCTAAAATTTGCCCATTATCGCCAATTAGCCTAGCACCCTCTGCATTCAGTTGATTAGCGACATTACCTAAAAATGCATTTTTTAAATTTTGAGTAAAACTGCCACCTTGAATTGATGTATTAATGCTTGAACTAACAACAGATTGTGCCGCAACACGTTGTGCCACATTACTCCAATCACCATCACTCAATAAAGGTAGCTTCGCTTCAGCCCCAGTTCCTGCTCCCCACTCCATATGAACATCTAAACCACTGAGTGCGCCGGAAACAGCCATCTGGGTAATAATCGATTTAACCGTTTCGCTCCGGCCTAATGCATTAAATGTTTTTGTTAAATCTCCTTTATTTTCAACCAATGCATTAGCTGTTTGAGCTGATAAAGCCATCACGCCACTATAAGCCGCTCCGGATATTGCACCTCCTGTCACACCACTAGATCCGGATGATGCCCAAGCTGCAAACTCGGTTGCCGTTCCGTGAGTCATTGCTGCAATTGAAATCATAATCAATGCTGACACTACAGGGTTTAAATGCTGACTTTCATAATCCCATTGCTCATAAGCATCTTTAACAATATCCCATTGGATATCTTTACGATCTTTTAAACTGGCTAGCCATTTAGTTTCATCCCTTTTCCCTAATTCATTAAGGACACTTTCTAAATTTTGAGCATTTTTAGCTTTAACATCTGCACTCACACCATTCGCGGCACCAACAGTCAATGCACCACCAATATGTAATGAGGGTAATACCCATGAGTCCTCTTTATATCCCTTATCCCGGTGAGTAATATAAAAGCCAGTTGAATTAGAAATGACTTGCTCAAACTTACTATTTTTAACTGCTTTAAAATTCACCTTACCAGTCTGGCTAGTTATCTTTGCATTATGTCTGGTGTTGAGTTTTGTAGCTTCTAATGTGATATCGTCTTTGGCAAATAAGTTGATATCTTTATTTGCGACAAATTCAGAGACTTTATTCGTAGCAGATTGAAAGTTTTTTATTTCATGGGTCGAACCCCAGAAGCATGATTTTATACCTAAAAAACGATTGCAATATTTGCGCTCTTCCTCCCACTTAGTCGTTTCAATCATAGATTGTGCGTAAAGGATCCCCCCCTTAGCTGCAATATCAATAAAGCCTTTCGCTGCAAGTTTTGTTGCTTGAAATAATGTACTACCATTTGACAATAAAGTGATATTTTTCCCGCTATGAATTTCTGATCTACGTTGTTCCCTTTTATCTGTATTATTTTTTCGACTTTCCTCTGTTAATGCTTCAAACTTGATATTGTTATCACTTGTAATTGTGATATTTTTACCTGCTTCTAACTTAGCGCCTCGACTAACAAAATCTCCAGCAGAACTTAAAACAATATCTTTAACACTCTCTATTGAAGTGACTAAATTTTTCCTTTCATAAAAATTCCTAGTTGGGAAGTCAGTCAAGGAATATGATGTAGAATCAAGAGTAAGTTGTTTGCCCGCTGATAGTGTGATGTTTCCCCCACTCGAAAGGTTAGCTGAAATAATCCCCATATCTTCACCACTCATCATAGTGAGATCTTTTTTAGCGGAAATGGGAGCAATTAGTTTCTGTATTTGTGAATGAGATAATACTCGCGTTAATTCATTCGCTTTTTCTGGTAAAAAATATGCATCTAGTGTGTCCGTAAGAACAGCATCATATTCACCAGACGAGAATCGAGGTCTAATTGAAAGCTCAGAGCCATTTATAAAATTAATGTTATTATTAGAATAAAAACCATAACCTGATGAAAATAAATTACCACCCGCTTGAAGCAATAAGTCTTTATTTGTTTGTATTTTCCCTCTATTGTTAAGAAAGTTATTAAAATTAGTTTTATATTTTTCACTATCCCATAACTCTTTAACTCGTATCTTAGGGGTATTTATATCGTTTTCCAAAAACAATATATTTTCACCTGCATTTACAGAGAAATTATTTAGAGGTTTTATCACTGAATCGAGGAAAATTACATTTCCTTTTGCTTGCACTAAGATATCATTTTTAACTGAAATATTTCCTTCATATGCTTTCCCATTTTTATTGTAATATCTTTCAGGCGAGTCATTTGAAATCAACACACTGCCTTGTAAAGATTTTATAAACGCATTATTTGCATTTACTTGACTATTTTTCCTTACTTCTATATTTTTATCAGCTGAAAGAATAAAATCATGCTTTGTATCTATTTCTGCATTTTCTAAATCAATATTTGTATTAGAAAATATGTATACATCCTGTTCGGATTTTAACCCATGATTAATTTTAACATTTCCCCCCTTGATAAAAACATTTTTAGCAGTAACAATATTAGGTACATCCTGAATGATTTCTTTATCTTTTGGTAGAACGATGAAAGGTTTATCATCATAATAATCAAGGTGAGAATAGCGATTAGATGGATATAGCTTACTTGCTTTTGAGTTGCCATAATCAGGTTTATTAATAATGCCTTTAACAAAGCCATTACCTAGTGATATTCTATCATTGGATGTATATCTAAAATCCACATCCTCTAAGAAATCACTCATAAAATTATTACCTGCGAAAATACTGGCAGGAGCATAAATAGGGTAGTCTATTTGGCGTAATGCAAAAGTCTCATCAGGTAGTCTATACCCAGTAATACTATAATCTATAAATTGATTGCTAATGGCAGGGCTATCTGTGAATGTTAATTCATTCCGCATGGCATTTGGTGTAAACCTATAATAACGCTCATGTTCGTTTTGAACTAATAAACTACTATTTATGAAGCTCCTCCCTGTCAATATCATATTTTCTTTTGATTTTATATTACTACCATAGTTTAATAATTCATTAGCGGATATATATAAGTTCTTACCAGCCAAGATATCACCTGTTTTACCAATGGTTTTATAGGCATATTTATAATTTCCTAGATTAATAACAGGTAGGGAAGAAATGGGAACTGTACCACCAAGCAATCTATTTAAAAACTCCAAGTTTCTTTTTGGGTCACTAATCCCAGAATTGACAAAATAACTATTTTGCCAGTCTCTAAAATCATAGGCGGGCACATCATAATTATGTGTCAGAAAATAAAGAACTCCATCATCTGTTATTCCTTCTTTTATCGGGTTTAAAATAATGGGATTTTTAAATTCCTTACCCACTGCATCATTGGAAAAAACAGATTTTTTATCATCACTACCTTGAGCGGTAAAATATAGTCCCTCTAAGCTTCGGTTATTTGCAACCTCTTTCGCTCTAACAACCAAGTCTCCCTTTTCTGTTTTAATCGTTGCGGACTTGTTTACGATAGATTGACTTAAATCTCCAATTGCATTTTTCTGTATCCACAAATTTTCTTTCGCTTGAACAAGTGCTTTTTCACCCGTATTTTTAATTGTATTAGAAAAAATACGCATGTCCTTACCTGCTATAATCTCGCCTTTATTGATTAAAGAATTTGTCGCAAGGGTAATATCATTTTCCGCATTTAATTTTGCATTTTTCTTAATATAGAGTTCTTTACCACTAACATTAATTTCATTTTTTGATTGAATATTACCATTTGTTGTAATTTTCCCATCAGCAGTTAGTATTAAGCTCCCTTGAGTGGTGTAAATGTTATTTAAATTGACTCCTATACCTGATGCTGTACTCGTTAATTTTATTTGGCCAGCATACATGCCTCCAAGTGCTTTTGTATCAATAGCAATAATAGGGCTTTGTATTTCGCCATTAATTGATGTTACAGTTCCTTTTTGGAAATCAATACGATTATTCCCATGCATCAATGAGACATTTTTCCCTTTAATTTGTCCATTAAGAACCATTGCTTGGCTAATAATATCCGTATAATTTGGGGTTTCGGCATTCATTCCTTTATTGCCAATGGTGATCGTCCCTTTTTTTACTTCAATAGCAGATAATTGACCGTCGCTACCAAGAAATGGTTTTCCTGTTGTTAGGGTGAGCGCGGGAACATTGATAAAGCTACATCCATTGCACGTTATTCCATTTGGGTTTGCTATAATCACATTCGCAGATTTTCCCGCCACTTCCAATTTTCCAAGTAACTGGGACTGACTATTTCCTACAACTTCATTAATAATCAGTTCTGCATTAATTTCTCTTAACCTATTGTTTCCATTTATGTCCCCTGCGAGTTGAGTTTTTACTGTATTCTTTGAATTATTTAATATAATACCTTTTTCAAGAACATTAAATTGTTGGTATTTATTATGCGAAATACCATTTTCATTTGGAGTAGCTATATTAACAATAGTGGTGCTGTTTTTTTGATAAACTGAAGAGTCATTCCCTGAAATTAAAACATTACTACCCCAAGATGGATTAATCGGAAATAATATAAATAAACACATCAGATAGTAGATAATAAAACGCTTCAAACGTGGTATTTTATGTTCAACCATAAACTTCTCCTACATAGATTATGAGTTAACTTGAATATTCCAATGTAATGACCAATTATTTACCTTTAATTTCGATGGATAATACAAGGGAGTGCTAGAATTCTTTGTGTTCTAACTTCATTAACTAAAACATATGATGAGTTTAATTCCATTTTTTTAATACTATTTTCATTTCCTCCTTCTTTTTTAACGGCTGGTTTTATAATTCTTTTCTTTGATTTAATTCTGATATCAATCTTGGATTTTTATCTTGAGCATGGATATCCCTGAAAATTGATAGTGACGTCAAAAAAGAATAAGCATATTTATTAAAAGTGAATATCAAGCTTATTATTTTCATAAAAATGATAATAGTATTTTTCATGTATATGTCCCTATATGACCTAGCATAAAAAATAACGATGATAAATATATCAAGCAAGCATCAAATTTATTATATGTCTTATAAAAATTAAAAACATGATTAGTTTAAAAAACAAATAGCAACTATAACCACCACAAACCTAATTTACTTATTAAGGCTTGTGGTGGTGAATAATTAAATTATTGGCTAACTAACCAATAAAACGTTTTAACTGTAAACGCAACATCTCATTTTCGCGTCGGAGTATTTCATTTTGATCCATTAGGCTCATCGCCATTGCGATGCCCGGCCAGTCAATTTCTAATTCATGGTAAAGACGCACGGCTCTTCTCACAATGACTACCGCTTGGTCGTCAAACAACCATTCATTGGTAGTTTCAATAGGTTGAATTATCCCAAGGCCGACAATTTCTTGTAATTCATCTTCAGCAATACCGGTATGAATGCAAAAATCAATAACGGTTAATGTGGTTAACTGTTCCATTATTTTCCTCCCCAATTTTTACGCGGGTCAAAGTGCGTATGGCTCTCAGCCAACTTCTGCCATAGCGCATCCGACTCTGCATTACTGCTATTCGGCATCACGATTTTTATAATCGCATACAGATCCCCAGCTGTGCCTTTATGTTTCAGCCCTTTACCTTTAAGGCGTAATTTTTGGCCAGCTTGGCTATTAGCAGGAACGGTGATCACAATCGGGTCTTTTAATGTTGGAATGGTGACTTTAGTTCCGAGGGCTGCTTCCCATGGCGCAAGCGGCACGACCACTTCTAAATCATGGCCTTTGATATCAAATAATGGATGTGGTGCAATGCGGATGGTTATCCATAGATCGCCATTTTCACCGCCATTTTCCCCCGCTGTGCCTTGCCCTTTTAAGCGAATACGTTGCCCATCAATCACCCCTGCCGGGATAGTCACATTAAGTGTTTTGGGAACTTCATTTTCGATAAAACCAAAAGCGTTATAGACGGGTAAGTTATAGCTAATGGTACGTTTATGTGGTTCTTGGGTTTCTTCAAGGAAAACAGCCAGTTCAACTTCTAAGTCCTGCCCGCGGTGACTGCGTGTTTGCCTTGTGCCACCACGTGTACGTTGGGAAAACATCGATGAAAAAATGTCATCAAAACCACCCGCATCAAACCCTTGCTGAGAATATGTCTGGCTTTGTTGACCTTGGTTGGCTTGGTTAAAATAGGGGTCATTTCTGTGCTCCCACATTTCATCGTATTCCGCGCGTTTTTCTTTGTCGCTGAGTACCGCCCACGCCTCTGCAATTTCTTTAAATCGCGCTTCTGCATTTGGCTCTTTACTGTGACATCGGGGTGATATTTTCGCGCTAAACGGCGATACGCGGTCTTAATGGTTTTTAAATCATCGGTGCGCTTAACACCCATGATGCTGTAATAATCCTTTAGTTCCATAGTCATATCTCGTTCACTTATCTGTTGAATAGAATTCTTATGGTATTTACCCAATTGGGTTAAACATCACAACGACCTTGAATTTAACTTAGGACATTTACGCAGTAATTGGAATAGCTAGGCCATGATAAAATTCCACAAAAAACAGGAAATTTACGCTATTTCAGGCTAAACCTATAAGAGTGCCGTTTGATTAATAGGGGAACTCTATGGATGCTCTTGCCAATCGCCTGAACTATAAAGTCAATTTTGCTATCTCTATTGAGGATTTTATTCGATTAATTCGCCAGTCACCATTTAAAGAAATGGTGCCAACCGATAATCTTACTCAATTAGATGCAATGCTGAATAACGCGGATTTATTGGTTAGTGCATGGGATGACGAACAGGTGGTCGGTTTTGTCCGCACGGTGACGGATTTTAGTTCTTGCTGTTATATCTGCGAACTGGCCGTTGATATGCATTATCAAAAACACGGTATCGACCGCCAATTAATGCGCCTCGTCGCTGAAGAACTCCCCGCCGACTGCCAGATTTTATTTTTCTCCACCGACAGCAACCTCACCGAATACTTAAAACTGGGGTTCACCCAATCCCCAAGAGCATGGCACACCACGGCAGAGAATTTTTTGGTTAGATCGGCAGAGCTGGATGAATAATAGAAAGTAACATCGTTAAAAGCGTAGAAATATAGTAGAAAAAACAAATTTAAATGAGATTTAAAATACCCCTATGCGTATGCTCTAAATAATTCGTGCTACAGCTAGGCGGCAAGCTAGTTTAGCCCTAATAGCATACATCAGTATGAAAAACACTGGAAATATCTAAAAAACAGTTTCGATTTAGGTTTTATTAAAAATCCCTCGATGCTGATGCTCTAAATAATTCGTATTGTGGGTAGAAGACCAGAGAGGATATCTCGGGGAGCATACATAAGTATGTGACCCGAGTAGCCGAGCGCAGTCGACACCCCCACAATGCGAAGTATGACGAGCATCTATCTGAGGCGGCCGCGGAGACGCTTAATAGCCTGACTATGCAGCTGACTCACCCTTGACTCCCCCACCTCCAGCACCGCGCCAATCTCCTTCAGATTCAGCTCTTCTTGGTAATACAGTGTCAGCACCATTTTTTCGCGTTCTGGTAATTGATTAATCGCCGCCGCGATTTGGTCACGCAAGCTGGAATCTAGCAACAGACTCAACGGGTTACCGCCGTCATCTTCATCCATTTGCGGCTCACAGCTTTCCCCATGAACCTCATGCCATTCATCATAGGAAAACAGTTGGCTGTTATTGGTGTCTAGCAGCGCTTGGCGATACTCAGCAAGGTCAATATCCAGCGCTTTGGCGATTTCCGGCTCGGTGGCACTGCGCCCTAATGATTGCTCCAGCGCACCAATGGCTTTGGTCATTTCACGCGCTTGGCGGCGTACACTACGCGGCACCCAGTCACGGCTGCGCAATTCATCTAGCATTGAGCCACGAATACGCTGCACCGCATAGGTAGCGAACGATGCCCCTTGAGTCACATCGAAACGTTCCAATGCATGCAGTAAGCCTATGCCCCCCGCTTGAATTAAGTCGTCAATGTCAACACTAGCGGGTAGTCTAACTTGCAGTTTTAGGGCTTCATGGCGTATTAGAGGGTAATAACGCTCCCATAGGCTATTTTTATTAATCACACCTTCGGCAGTATACAAATCACTCACAACCTGAATCACCCTTCAAGCTCTATAAAAGTTATTCATTATCTGTGTTGGTTTTGAATTCAATCCGTAGAGTAAGGCACTAAATATGGCTTTATTTGCCTTATCCTAAATAGGTAAAATTTGAATGATTGCAATGTTAACGATTGTTTTAACACAATTTTTAGGGAATTTTACTGGTAATACAAGAGGGAGTGGTTGTTTTATTGAGAAGTGATTTTGTCATTAAATTGCAGATTTGGACTTTAGACTTTGTTATTGACTAAATTAGCCTTCTTAAAGCAAGTAAAGTTATCGGTAAGCAGCAAGCAAGCTTAACACTAAGCATGAGAACCAAAGTAAACATAGCACTAGATATGGAAAATAATGACAAAGAAAATAATCAGATTAATGGATTATATATAAATAATATCATTATTAAATACAATTAATATTAATTAAACATTAAGTTAATTCGGACTAACAAGGTAAACAACTTATTATTTGACAGATTTAACTTATATAATGTATTTTTACATTCACTAATGTAATAGCATATTAGTTTAATTAAAAAGTAAAATAACACATAGATATTTTGAGGTTATTATCTTTTAATTTAAACTTAAATAATTAAGAAGAAAAATGATACACAAAATATATTTCTTTTATTTTTTCTATCTTTTCCCAATGTGGATATCCAAAACATTGCAGCCTATCTACTGGGAACAGCAGGCGCAATTAACGTTATTTTCAATTTCGTACGTAATGATGGCAATTGCGGGGGCCTGCTCACTACTTTATGCCAAAGGACTGTCCCAAATTGGCACTAAGCATGGGTTAATGGTGGGCTTTTTTCTATATGGAGGCGGCCTTGTTCTTAGAGCCTATCCCACAGGGATGGCTATCGCCGTGACTTCAGGTTTGATGGCAGGGATGGGTGCAAGTATTATCGCTATTGCGCTAAAATCACTGATTTTTAATATTGATAAACAGGAACAAAATAAAGTCCTGTTGCACACTGATAATTTAAGCACAATTGCACAAAGCCTTGGGGCTTTTATTGCAGGAGGGCTAGTGACGATTTTATCAATTATCGATCAAACTCCATATCGTTCCGCCTTATTGATTAGCGGGGTCATGGTATTAATCGCCATTGTAGCCATTCCTTCATTAAAAATACCAAAAACTGAGAAACCATTAGTAAAAAAAGGCTCCCAAAAAGGCACTTCATTTTTTCATTTTCTCAATAAAGCAGATTTAGTTTTATTTATTGCATTTATTCTCAGTGGCACCAGTTGGGCGTTGATCTTACCCATTATCCCAGTGTATTTAAAAAACATGCATTTTTCAGATGCGAATGTTGGCCTTGTGATGTCATTAGGCATTATTTCTGGGCTAGTACTCAAAAACCTTTTTATGTTTATTTTTTCTGACAAAGATAAACCTATCTCATTACTCGTTTTTTCTGGTTTATGCATGCTGATGCTCTATGGTATGTTTTGGTCAATAAAATTTAGCTCCCCGATTGTTTTCGCCATCTCGATTATTGCCATGTATATGTTTAGAACCGTTTGCTCACTGCTGATCAATTTGGTTGAGATGGAGATTGCACGCAAAGGGAATGCCGAACATATTTTTGGTTTAATACAAACCGCGTTTTTGACAGGGGATATCTTTGGCGGAATTGCCCTACCCTATGTTTATGAGTCTGGTTTTCTGGTTAACACCCCTTTGGTTATTATTATATTTATTCTGTTATCAAATATATTAATTTACAGCTGTGCCAAAACCAGCGCTAAAAGCCATACAGAACTTGTCTGAAAATGCTAAAGCGAGCCCTAAATAATTCGTGGTGCGGCTAGGCGACAAAGGAGATTATCCCGATGAACGTACATAGGTACGTGATTCGGGTGAGCGACTAAAGTCAACAACACTGCAGCGCGAAGTATGACGGGCAAAGAAAAGGCCAGCTTGCTGGCCTTTAATCGGGAATACAAGTCTAAATTAACGTAACAGACTTAAAACACCTTGTGGAACTTGGTTAGCTTGCGCTAACACAGCAGTACCTGCTTGTTGCAGGATCTGACCACGGCTCATGTTAGAAACTTCTGTCGCGAAGTCAGCATCTTGAATACGGCTACGTGCAGCACTCAGGTTGTTAACAGAGTTGTTCAGGTTATTGATGGTAGATTGCATACGGTTTTGGATAGCACCTAAATCTGAACGTAAGCTATCAACAGTTGCTAATGCTTTGTCTAAAGTACCCAGAGGGCCTTTAGCATCCAGTGCTTCTTGCTCAGCTTCAGTTAAAGTGGTAGCTGCGGCAAATGTTAATTCTGGTTCAACTTCATCACCAGCACCAGCACTAGTTTCTTTCTTCCCAGCAGTTACTGTAGGTGCAGCCATTTTAGCTGTGACTTCTTCACCTGCTGCATTTTTACCAACAATAAACATTTGTGCGGTATTATCTGTGCCATCGGCGTTGGTTGCATAATATACTTTAGCACCAGTAAGTTTAGCACCGTCAACCTTAATATCATCAAAACCTTTCTTAGCCGCTGCTGTTGCAGATACATTATCATCAAGGTCACCTTGTAACTTCTTAACATAACTATCAGCAGTGACTTCTGAACCGAATTTGCTTGAGCTTGCATCAAAACCAGTCAAACCTAACTCTTTGCTATCAATTTTTTTCAAGTTGATAGCGATAGTTTCTGAATCGTTAGTACCAACCTGAATCTTCATTGAAGTATCTTGGCTTAATACTTTCACGCCGTTAAACTGAGTTTGTTCAGAAATACGGTTGATCTCGTCCATACGAGCCTTAACTTCTTTATTGATAGACTCGATGTCGCTCTTAGAGTTAGTACCGTTTTGTGCTTGAACAGTCAGTTCACGAACGCGTTGTAAGTTATCGTTGATTTCGTTAACTGCGCCTTCAGCAGTTTGTGCGATAGAGATACCGTCGTTCGCGTTACGTGCTGCTTGGGTTAAACCTTTCACGTTTGCAGTGAAACGGTTAGCAATCGCTTGGCCTGCCGCATCGTCTTTTGCGCTGTTGATACGTGAACCAGAAGATAAACGCTCAATCGCCGTACCTAATACGCCTTGTGAACGGTTTAAATTGTTCTGAGTGGTCAGAGACAGAATGTTAGTGTTAATAACTTGTGCCATGGTAATGTCCTTGTTATTCAAATTAATAAGTTAAGCCTATGTGCTTAACTGAGTGATTTTCGTCAGCAATATGTTTATCGGCTGTAACCAAAACCCCTTTAGGCTTTTTGCATAAAAATTTCATCAATAACGGCAAAACCTGCACGGGAAGCCGCTTTTTACTTTATTATTTTGTTTGGAACTATTTTATTTTTATCCATTTTCTGATTATTTAACCCTAATAAGAATAAATACCTAGGTTTACCCCGTTACTTCCCGCCATCGTTGTTTCTCAGAATAGTCTAAAATTTTCCTCCCTTTGGCCGATATCAGTCTAAATAGTTTTTATATTCAAGATTTATGTCGCTGACATAGCGTAGGAGAAAACATGGCAGGAATATCCACACTCGGTATCGGGTCAAACTTAGATTTAAACGTACAAATGGATCAATTAGAAGCGATGGAGCGCCGTCGTTTAGAGCCATTAACCACCCAAAAAGCCAGTTATGATGCCCAAATTAGCGCCTTTGGTAAAATGCAGTCGTCCTTAGAAAAACTGAAAAAAGCCGCTGAAGATTTAAAAAAATATGGCGATATCAGCACCACCAAAGTGAATGGCGAATATAAAGCCTTTGACGTGAAAACCGATGGTAAAGCCGTTGCAGGTGTACATGATGTGTTAGTTACACGGTTGGCAAAAGCGCAAACTATTGCCACTCAAGGGCAAACTGATAATAAAAAATTATTAGGCAGTGATGCCAGTGAACGCACCATTACCATCACTCAACCTTCACAAAAAGAAGCTAAAGACAAAATCGTTATCAAACTTGATAAAGAGAGTACCTCTTTAATCGAGATTGCAGATGCAATTAATAAAACTGATAAAGGTGTCACTGCCTCCGTCATTAAAGATAAAAATAACGAATATCACCTCGTCGTGACGTCCAAAAAAGAAGGTACAGAAAACCGTATTAGCATTAAAGTCGACGGTGATGATGAACTTGCTAAAATACTCAATGTTGAGTCGGTGATGGATGATAAAGGTGTCGTTACCTTAAATACTGATAAAGACAGTGGTATGGTGCAAAAAGTTGCCCCACAAACGGCTTTACTGGAAATTGACGGTTTTGAGTTGGAATCACAAACCAATGAAGCCAAAGATCTCTTCCCTGGTTTAACCCTCACACTGAAAAAAGAAAGCGAAAATAATAAAGCTGACCATTTAATCGTTTCTGAAGATATCGAGCCCGCTAAAGTTAAAATTAAAGCGTGGGTGGATGCCTATAATGAATTTCAAACTCTTGCTAGTGAACTCACCAAATATACCCCAACAGAAAAAGGGACTGCACCAGATAAAAGCAATGGCCCACTGATTGGTGATTCAACCTTACGGGGTATTCAAAGCACGCTGCGCTCCCAAGTGCGTACCGCACAAGATAGCGGAGAGATGAATTTACTCAATAAAATGGGTATCAAGCAAAAACTGGACGGTACCTTAGAGATTGATAATAAAGTGCTGGATAAAGCGCTAAAAGAAAATCCAACCAGCGTTAAAGTATTTTTTGCGGGTGACGGTGAAAAAACAGGCTTTGGTACGCAAAATTTTAACTTTTTAAAAGACACCTTAGACAGTAAAGAAGGCACCCTGCACAACGCCACCGATGGTATCCAAAAGAAAAAGAAAAGCTTAGACAAACGTATTGAGCAGACCAATAAACAGATCGAAAACACCATGGATTTACACCGCCGTCAGTTCCAAAACTTGGACAAAATGATGACGTCACTGAACAGCACCAGTAATTCATTAGGCCGATTATTAGGCTAATACTTTTAGGTTAAAAACATGTATCAACGACACGCACAGCAAGCCTATCAGCAGGTCGACTTGGAGAGTGAAATCACCAACGCGACCCCATACCAACTGATCCAAATCCTGTTTAAAGGGGCGCTAAGTGCCCTAAAACGCGGGGAAATTTTTATGCAACAGGGTAAGGTGGCTGAAAAAGGTAAAGAAATCTCAAAAGCTATCGACATCATTGACACTGGGTTAAAGCAGTCGTTAAATTATGAAGCTGGCGGCGAACTTGCAGAAAATTTAGCAAGTTTGTATGAGTATATGACTATGCAGCTACTCCGTGCCAACCTCGAAAACAACGTGGCTTATGTCCAAGAAGTTTACCAATTACTCTCCGATATCGCCTCTGCGTGGCAACAAATCGGTGCAAATGTGGATGAAAGATAATCAGGTGGACAATAAAAATCCTATCGATTTACAAGAAATATACCGTAATGTCTTAGTATTAAGTGAAAATTTAGTTGCCTTAGCGCAATCCGGGGAATGGGAGACGTTAGTCTCCCGAGAGACAGAATATGTCCTTGCGGTGGAAAACCTCACCAAGTTAACGCAAGCGTTCGAAAAACAGCAGCCAATAACTGAAGAGTTTATTCAGTTATTGCATAAAATTATTGAAAATGAACGCGTTACTAAAGAATATTTACAACAGCATTTAAACTTTTTAAGCAAAGAAATTAAGCAATTAGACCAAAAACGGGTACTCAATAATAGCTATGGCCAATTTGATGAGCCAGACACCCCGTTAGTCGTTCGCCCCATGGAATGAATTTAAGTGTCAGGCCAACAAGCCTGACACCCTCTTCCCTTCGGGATTACAGCCTATTGTTGCTGCTTTAGACGTTGCTGCTTTTTCAGTTTTTTCAACAGCATATTGCGTTTTAACGGTGACAAGTGGTCAAGAAACACTTTACCGTGTAAGTGGTCAATTTCATGTTGCATGACAATCGCTAAGAACTCGTCGCTATCCACTTCAAACGCTTTACCGTGCCTATCGAACGCTTTCACTTTAACGCGCAGGAAACGCTCTACATCCGCGTAGATCTCCGGTACTGACAAGCACCCTTCTTGGTAGCTGGTTTCCCCTTCACTTTCGACAATCTCAGGGTTAACAAATACCATCGGCTCATCACGGTTTTCTGAAATATCAATCACCATAATGGATTTAGTTTCAGCAATTTGCGTAGCAGCGAGGCCAATGCCGTTATCGGTGCTGTACATGGTATCTAACAAATCGTCGATTAAGGTTTGTACTGCAGCGAAATCTGTCACTGGGCTGCATTTAATACGCAGTCGTTCATCTGGAATTTCAATAATTTCTCTTACTGCCATAATTTAAACCCTATAAATTCGATTGCTTTTATTCAAATATCAATAATTCAAAATACTTTAAACTACAGTGACGACATGCAATAACCACGGTTTTAACGGCGTTAACTGCCGTCACTGCCCTGCCAGTGAAGTATGGCAAACAGACAAAATATTATCGTCTTTCTATTTCATCAACAACATGCAAAAAATGGCATTGTTAATCAGAAAGAAAATTTCACTTTAAACATCAATAAATTATCACTAAGCTGTTTAGTTTAAACCTTTATGCCACACAAGGTACATAAAATTTCACAGAAAAATAACACGTTATTTTAAAAAAAACATCTAAAATAGAAAAATGGTGCTCCTTTGTAGGTTTCCAACTGTTTCTGTTTTATCGGCTAGTCACAGTTATTTTCCTATGGATATTTAATTTTATGTTTTTTCATCATAAAAATACAGTTGGGCCACATTCAAATTATTTTCAAATTAATATACAACAAATAATAAGCAGAGTATCTTATAATTTAATTAATTTAAAAATTCAGATATATTTATAATAAAAATTTCACCGTCTTTATTCCAATCAAACACGAATATCCCGAATAATTATAATTTAAAAAATCGATTTTACCCGCCAGAAAAATGACCCTATTATAAATAAGTTGAGAAAAACAAATCCCCTCTTCATTCTTCTTTAGATAATATTTTAAATAATACGGAAATTAACACATGGAAAAGAAAACATTAGCTCGTTATTTAGCTGTTATATTACTCAGCGGTTTGTCTTTCACTGCAGTAGCCAACACTACACATTCAAATCCCGCACCAATATTAAGTGATATCAATGCACAAAGGATTAATAATAATACTAAAGGTGTTAATAATAACACTATAAGAATCATTCATATCAATGAAAAAATCGATGAGATAGATAGCGAAATTAACCAGATGAACTCAAATTTCAGTAGTGATATTGATAAATTAAATATAAGGCATCTTAATCTTAAATTAGAAACGGGAGATATACGAAATGAGTTAGTGGAGTTACAAAACACCGTAGACAGCTCTATACTCACTTCTTACAACATAAACGCCGAAAAAATACAAGACAATACTGATTTAATTAATGACCAAATCACATCAATACAAAAAGATAATGAAACAGAACACCATGCGTTTGACTCAAAATTAAAAGAAGTCGAATTATATGTACAGGGTGCGTTAATTGGTGTAAATGCGGCGGATCAAGTCACCGAACAATTAAATACCAATATTCAGAATCTTGATAAAAAAGTTATTGGAAACACCTCGTCAATAAAAACCCTAAAAAGTGACGCGGCCAAAACGCAAAAAGGAAACGAAGTTAAATTCACAAAGTTAGAAAATAAATTTGACCATGAGGTCAGCCAGCTTGATAGCAAAATAGATAAACGTGCCCAAGAAGCCAATGCGGGTATTGCCTCCGTTGCCGCAATGAGCAATATCCCTTATGCAATAAATACCCGCTTTAGTGCCGGGGTTGGCGTAGGTAATTACAAAAATGGTTCTGCGATCGCTGCTGGAGCTCAATATCAATTAAAAGAAAATATTAACTTACGCAGTTCTGTTTCTTGGAACAATTCTGATGCTGCCGTTATCGGAGCGGGTGTCGCCTTCGGTTGGTAACTCTCTAACTCCTATTTTTCATATAACCTTTATAAATTATTTATAAGCATTAACCAATAGTACCAATGATACATTGGTGCTATTTTTAATCGACCTAATCGGCCAATATCTAAATTAACTAGCTCTGAGTTGTAATTAATCTTGGTGATAAGTCACAATCGCAATTGGTGTTGGGTTAATGGTAACCCAAAGATTAGACATACCAACATGAGTTGGCGATGACTCACTTACTTTATTACAACTGGTTTCAGATTGGCATTTCGAGAGAAACCCACTGGCGACTTGCGGACTAAGCCCTTGCTTTGTCAAATAACCCATTTCATTTTCTAACTTTTGTTGGAAGTCTGTAAAATCTGGTTTTGGCGAGGTATAATCTTCAACCCCAACAAGTGTAGTGGCAACTTGAATGAGTCCGCCATCATCAAAAGTGAGTTGATTTTCATAGCTCCAATCATTAAAAGGTTTTTGCTGCCCAAAAGTACAAACTGTTTTACTGCCATTTGCTTGGCATTTCCCCGCCTTAATAAAACTGATGCTATCCATACTTTGCCCCCAGTTTAAGCCAAATGGTGCGGTCGATGTGGTATCACACCCTACTAATAGCAACGCAGCAACCCCAGCTATCATCCATTTCATACTCTCACCTCACTAATCAATTTATCTCATGCTACAGGGTGAGGAGGCTAAATTGAAGTAAAAAAGTCATCAGCTATTAACTCAATCAACATTAATATTTATATTTTAAGCTATTTATTTAACACTAAATTTACATACAATTAATTATTATCAAAAAGATAAAGTTAATACAGATAAACCATCGTATACAGATTGCCAGATTTACTTTGGGTCTATACAATGCTCTGCTTTACACGATCCCAGTACCACTGCAATACAGATAACTATCATATTATTAGTCAGTTACCCCTCTAGCAATACTTGAAACTCTCTAGATGGTTCTTGAATAACAAGATAGCTGAATCGTTACAACTTAGCTTTATAATTAATTGCTTTTGTAACGAGTGGATTTTGTAACTAACTGGTGGACTAACAGGCATTCACCAATCTCATTGTTAACAAATAACCATAACGTAAAGTACAAATTGTGAAATTATTATTCTCTCTTTCTTTAACAACCGCCATTCTCTCTGGTATATGGGCTTGGGTTGCAGATAGCTTAGGGTTAATCGGTTGGGCCGGATTTTTAGGCTGTACCGCATATTTTGCTTACCCCAAAGATGGGCTTAAAGGACTAGGTATTACTGCACTAACCGTCAGTAGCGGCGTGGTTTGGGGGTTGGTGATCCTGCATAGCGGTGACTACCTGCAACACTTACCTCATTTTGTTGGGTACTTCCTGACGGGTATTGTTGCCTTTTTGATGTGTATGCAAGCCAAAAAGCAGTGGCTTTCTTATATACCGGGCACTTTTGTCGGCACCTGTACTATTTTTGCGACTGAAGGTGCTTGGTTGGTAACGATGCAATCACTACTCATCGGTGTGCTATTTGGTTTTGCAATGAAAAAAAGTGGACTTTGGTTATTTGAAAAGTACTTATCGGATAAAAACTAAAAAAAACCGCCAATATGGCGGTTTAAATAAATCAATGAAACCAAGGGAATTTCAAACAGATTCGATATTACATTAAAATTGTCTAACAGCAATATATAACATTTTGATTTAACTAGTAATTAATCAAACATTAAACTAAGTACCCTTACTTATACCCACAAATATAATAATGATAAGTTTGTTAATAAAATGATAAAATTTGGACTTGAAATTCCAATTTAGATTAATAAAGCTTATACAACTGGTCAAACATCAGTCGAATTAATTCTTTTTAATATAATCATATAGTGAAATTCAGATTTTTCTGCATCCTTATATTATCAATAAAAAGGTAAAACCTTTTCTAAGCACCAATATGTTTTTCTTTTATTAATTTATAACTTAGAATATTACACCAATAAAAAGTGAAATAAAAGCGTAATAAACTAATTAAATTTATATGGCTAGAACGTAAAATCAGAATCATTTGAAAAACGCACTTTCATTCCTCTGCTATACTTGAATAAGAATATCTTAAGACCTATAACTGAATGTAACGAAAGGAAGAAGATATGATTAAAAAAATTTGCTTTTTAGCCTGTTCATTAGCTGTCGTATTCTCTTTAGGCGCATGCAACACCACCAAAGGTGTTGGTGAAGATATAGAAGCAGGTGGCGAAGCCATACAAAGAGCTGCTAAATGATGGCTAACAACCATCATCCTTAAATATTAGCTACCTCGACTAGAACTGACATATATACCAAACGGTGACAGTTTCGCCGTTTGGTATATAAATTAAAGAGCCTATAAATTCCTAAACCTTACTCTATTGAAATACAGAACATTTTAATATTGGCTAACAGGATCACAATTTAATTATGCCTCTCTTTTACAATGGAAGCCATCCAGCTAGGAGAGCATAATGAACCCGAAAAATAAAATTAATGTGTTAGACCACATTTCACCTGAAATGCAATCTGTAATGCAATTTTATGCAGAAAACCCATCCCCTTCCCCTATTGACACCAGCTATTACGGAATGCGACAAGCGTATATTGAAGATAGAAAATATTGGAATGCAGAAGCGCCAATGATGCACAATATTTACGATATTCAAGTACCAACTCAATATGGCAATATTTTGACTCGTCTATTTCACCCCCTGAAGTCACCACCAGCAACTTTATTTTATATTCACGGAGGCGGGTTTATTTTAGGTAATTTACAAACTCATGACCGCATAATGCGATTACTAGCCTGTTATTCAGGCTGTACCGTTATTGGAATAGATTATTCGTTATCCCCTGAAGCTCGCTACCCCCAAGCCATTGAAGAAATATCCACCGTTTACCAGTATTATCAACAAAATGCCGCAGAGCATAATATCAATATGCAACAAACTGGCTTTGCAGGTGACTCAGCTGGCGCAATGTTATCTCTTGCTTCTATACTTTGGTTGCGTGATAACACTATAGAAAGTGCCAATATTAAATCCGTTTTATTGTGGTATGGGCTTTATGGCTTACAGGATTCAATCAGTCGGCGGCTATATGGTGGGGAATGGGATGGGTTACAAAAAGAAGACTTAGAAAATTATGATAATGCCTATCTCGGGGAAAATGGTGATAGAGAAGCCCCTTATTACTGCTTATTCAATAATGACTTAACCTATGATATTCCACCTTGCTTTATTGCTAGTGCAGAATTTGACCCTCTATTAGATGATAACTTGGCTTTATTCCGAACACTCGACGCTAACAATATACCTTGTGAATATAAAATGTACCCAGGAACTTTGCATGCTTTCTTACATTACTCTCGCATGATGCCAATATCAGATGAAGCAATTCGTGATGGTGCGAATTATTTTATCAAACAACTTTTACAATATTAACTCTATATTTATTGAAGATAACAGACGATAAAACGAAAAAACCTCGCATTTAGCGAGGTTTTTGAATGCTTAGCGATTCGTTTATCGTTATTTAGCGATAACGTTAGCTGCTGCAGGGCCTTTAGCACCATTTTCAATGGTGAATGAAACTTGTTGGCCTTCTGCTAATGATTTGAAGTTATCACTTTGAATTGCAGAAAAGTGAACAAATACATCTTTGCTGCCGTCTGCAGGAGTGATAAAACCAAAACCTTTATCATCGTTAAACCATTTTACTGTACCAGTCATTGTATTAGACATAGAATTTCCTTTAATTTTTTAAAATTGCCATAAGGCATGTTGCGGTTTGTTCTTGTGGTACTTATGGGAATTAATTAGAAGGAATTCGCAATGAAGTGGTATCTGAGATAACGCTTAATGGTGAACATCTTAAAACTGACTAACATAAATAGGCCTGTACTTCCAAACCAGTGAGCATATTAAGCCACACTTATAACCAAATGGCAAATTTTATTTTCACATCAATTCAAGAAACAAATAGTTTGCTATTTATCCGAACCTAAAAGAAAGCACATCTTCAGGTTTAGTACCTATCAAAAACACCATAATCAGGTCTTTCTCCCCTCATCACCGCTCGCTGTTGCTCATGTACCGCTTCTCTATCGACTCTTTTTTGTTCGGATGAACGGGCGTCTTTATGCGGCTTTGGCCATGTTGGTTTATCAGGCTCGAAAGAAGGCGTAAATGTACAACCCGTAATTAAAAATAGACAAAATAGCGAAGAGATTACTTTCATAATGGCTTTTATTTTTCCAATACAGTGATTAAGTAAAAACACTTAATCATGATACCGATGTTTATCATTTATCTAAATCATTATTTGGATACTACATTGGTAAAATGACCATTGATAATTCACAATAACAATATATAAAGTAGGATTTAAGATAACAAAAAAGCCGCATCACGCAGCTTTTAAAGCTTGTAATCCATTACAGTTATGATTGACTACTTTTTTCAGTTGGGTCAAACGGAAGCCCACCAGCAAATACAAATGATAACCCAACAATAACGAACGAAACCATAACAAAACACTTATCAATAAATCGTTTCATACTGTTATTCCTATGCTTGATCATCGAATTAAAATATGCAAACCGATTATTATTGGCAATAAAAAATTACCCCATTACTTTCCCAACAGAGTACTGAAAAATCAATTAATTTATTACATTCGAATAGATAGTAAAATCATACTGGCATAGACATAATTTCTTGATACGCCGCCACGAGCTTATTACGTACTTGAATTCCCATTTGTAAACTTAAACTTGCTTTTTGCATATCAACCATCACGTCATTTAAGGAAATATCTTGCTTTCCTAACGTAAAGTTTTCAACTTGCTTAGCTGAATCATTACGTGTTTTATTAATTTGATTTACGGAAGCAACTAGGTGATCAGCAAATCCAACTGGCTCTATTACGGGTTTAATTGGGTTAGTGGCTTGGGTTGCCACGACATTTAATTGTGAAATAACCCCTTCAATCGCTTGAACTGTCATTCGATTCTCTTCTTATTAAATTAATGTGAATTTATCAATAACCTATATTGGCTAGCTTAGCCTACCACACCCTTTTTAACTTGAAGCCGATAAATAACACCAATTTTATAGGCTGATTCCGTCATTAGAACCCCTTAAAACAAGAAATAATAGCAAAGTGAAAAAGTGACGTTACGAAGAGGGAAATAACATTGTTTCACCAAAAGTATTTTCATCCGTCTAGTAGTCTGCCAAGCAGGGAATATTTATGAGTGCCGCATCTAAAGACACAGGGGAGGCCAAAAAGGGTTTTGCCTCTATAGTTGAAAGGATTAAAGCTGATCCTAAAATACCGTTAATGATTGCGGCGGCTGCGGCTGTTTCAATTATTGTCGCCCTTCTCCTCTGGCTACGCAGCCCTGACTACCGTGTACTTCTTAGCAATTTAAGTGCTAAAGATGGTGGCGATATTGTTGGCCAGCTAACTCAGATGAATGTGCCATATCAAATTGCTGATAATGGCAGCGCTATTTTAGTTCCTGCAGATAAAGTGCATGAATTACGTTTAAAACTCGCTCAATCAGGTTTACCTAAAGGTGGCAATACTGGTTTTGAATTATTAGATAAAGAACAATTCGGTATCAGCCAATTTAGTGAGCAAATCAATTACCAACGTGCATTAGAGGGTGAACTCTCTCGTACTATTGAATCCCTAAGCCCAGTACAAAGTGCTCGGGTGCATTTAGCAATTCCTAAACCCACCTTATTTGTGCGTGAGCAAAAGCTACCAACGGCCTCTGTGACGGTCGGTTTACTACCGGGAAGAATGCTTGATGAAGGGCAAATCAGCGCTATTGTCCATATGGTATCAAGTAGCGTAACAGGCCTAACCTCTAGTAATGTCATTATTGTTGACCAAGCGGGTCGCTTACTCACCAATAACGATAATAGCCAGCAATCGGCGAACAGCGCACAAATCAAAATGACTAAAGAGATGGAATCCCATCTCAAACAGCGCATTGAAGATATTCTGTCACCGTTAGTGGGTCGTGCCAATATTCATGCCCAAGTCACCGCACAAATGGATTTCTCGAAAGTCGAACAAACTTCAGAGGAATATAAGCCTAACCAAACGCCAGATAGTGCGGCCATTCGTTCCCGCCAAAACAGCCAAAGTATGCAAAATAACAATGTCGGAACCGGTGGAGTGCCAGGTGCGCTTTCAAATCAACCCGTTAGTGCACCAAGTGCACCTATTGAAACCAATAAAGACAATAAAGATGGCGCTCAAACGGCGAATAACCGTAATAGTGTCTCGAACTCGCAAAGCGATGAAACCACAAATTACGAAGTAGATCGCAAAATTAGTCACACTCAACGGCAAATTGGTGTCGTCGATAGGCTCTCGGTCGCAGTTATTGTCAATTACCATTCACAAGATGGTGAAAATGGCCCAGAAATGAAGCCATTGCCACCAGAGATGCTGCAACAAATTGAAGCATTGACACGCGAAGCAATGGGCTTTTCCACTGCACGTGGGGATTCTCTCAACATTACTAATTCATTGTTTACCAATGAGGCTCCGGTTGAAGAAGCACCTTCGTTGCTTGAAAGCCCACAATTTATTGCTCAGTTACTGGATTACGGAAAAATACTGCTTATTGCCATTATTGCTTGGTTTATGTGGCGTTTCGGTATCAAACCTCAATGGGTTAAATACCGAAAAGCACAACAAGCCCAAGCTGAAGCCGAGGTTTTTGTTGCCACACAACTGAAAACACCGCTCGTGGTTGATGAAGCGATTGATGAAGAAATGGATGAGCAAACACGCCGTCGCCTGACTCGTCAACGTGTTAGTGCTGAGATCCAAAGCCAACGTATCCGTGAAATGGCAGAAAAAGACCCACAAATCGTGGCAATGGTTATCCGTCAGTGGTTAGGAAAATCCCAATGAGTTTAAGTGGAACAGAAAAAAGTGCCGTGATGTTAATGACGCTCGGTGAAGACCAGGCTGCGGAAGTATTTAAGCACCTGAATCCTAAAGAAGTTCAGCAATTGAGTATGGCAGTGTCAAACATGCGCCAAATCTCAAATAATGAATTGGCAGAAGTATTAACTGAATTTGAAGAGTCCGCAATTCAATTCGCAGCTCTCAATATCAACACGAATGACTATCTGCGTTCTGTATTGGTGAAAGCACTTGGCGAAGAACGCGCCGCAAGCTTACTTGAGGACATCTTTGAAAAACAAGAAACCACGTCAGGGATCGAAAGCCTCAACTATATGGAACCCCAAACCGTTGCCGATATTATCCGTGATGAACATCCGCAAATTATCGCGACTATTTTGGTTCACTTAAAACGCAATCTTGCAGCGGATGTCCTCGAATTATTCGAAGAGCGCCAACGCAACGATATTATGCTACGTATCGCCACCTTTGGTGGTGTCCAACCTGCTGCATTGGCGGAATTGACCGAAGTATTGAACAACTTACTGGATGGCCAAAACCTCAAACGCAGCAAAATGGGTGGCGTGAGAACTGCGGCAGAAATCATCAACCTGATGAAAAGCCAGCAAGAAGAAAGCGTTATCGATGCAATGCGTGATTACGATGGTGAGCTTGCTCAACGTATTATTGACGAAATGTTCCTATTCGAAAACCTTATCGAGGTGGACAACCGCAGCATTCAACGTATTTTGCAGGATGTTTCGACAGACTCGCTGGTTATTGCCCTCAAAGGTAGCAACCAAGCACTACGCGACCACTTCCTCAACAATATGGCCGCTCGCGCTGCAGAAATCGTGCGCGACGATTTGGAATCACGTTCTCCTGTGCGTATGTCTCAAGTGGAAAACGAACAAAAAGCCATTTTGCTTATCGTTCGTCGTTTAGTCGAAAAAGGCGAAATCGCGATAGGTGGTGGAGACGACGTCTATGTCTAAGTCAACAATTCCAAATGACCAATGGCAACCTTGGCAGCTTCGTGAGCTTAATCAATGGGATCTCAACTCAGGCATTCCTGCATTAAGCGATGTTCCTGAACCTGACGCCCCCAAAGTCCCATGCCTTGAACCAAAAGAAGTGTTAGAGCAAATTAATTTGCTCGATAACATCAAGGAAGATGCACAGCGGACGGGTTACCAACAAGGGCATGAAAAAGGCCAGCAAGAAGGTTACCAAGCTGGTTTTGAGCAAGGCTTACGAGCTGGAGAAGAACAAGGGCGTGAGCAGGCACTTGCTTTGCAACAACCTGTGATTGAAACATGGCAAAAACTGCTGTCTGAATTCAATTATTCTCTCGATACCTTTGATACGGTGGTGACCACTAAACTGTTGCAGATAGCGTTGACTGCGGCTAAGCAAGTTTTAGGTCAATCCACCGTTTGTGATGGCACCGCATTGTTGGAGGAAATCAGCCAGTTACTCCAACAAAAACCGATTTTTGCTGGGCGGCCTGAACTACACGTCAACCCAAATCATTTTGAATTAATCGAGCAGCATCTCGGTTCCCTACTCAACTTGAATGGCTGGCGCTTAGTGGCTGACCCTAAACTGCATATCGGTGGTTGCCGAGTCGTCGCAGAAGACGGTGAAATCGATATGACTGTGGCAACACGTTGGCAAGAACTGTGCCGTTTATATGCACCGGAGAGCTTTTCATGACGGCACGATTGGGACGCTGGATTGCTTCGTTGGACGATTTAGAATCGCGGATGAAAGGGATCCCGATGGTGCGTCGTTATGGCCGCCTCACAAAAATCACTGGCTTAGTGATGGAAGCCGAAGGCATTAAAATGCCTTTGGGGGCAACCTGCTTTATTGAACGCTCAATTAATGGCGGCTCAGATGAAGTGGTGTGTGAAGTCGTCGGTTTTAACGGCCCAAGAATGTTATTGATGCCATTGGCCGACCTCGAGGGGATCGCCCCGGGTGCCCGTATTTATGCACAATCAACCGGTGATGACGGACAAACTAGCCGCTTACTCCCTATTGGTAATGAATTATTAGGCAGAGTACTTGATGCCCAAGGTAATCCATTAGATGGAAAAGGCCCCTTAGAGGTAAAAACACGCGCGCCATTAATTACCCCACCAATTAACCCATTAGAACGAACGCCTATTAGTAATGTATTGGATGTCGGTGTTCGTGCAATCAATGCATTATTAACCGTCGGTCGCGGCCAACGTATGGGGCTATTTGCTGGCTCTGGTGTGGGTAAAAGCGTATTACTTGGCATGATGGCACGCTTTACACAAGCCGATATTATCGTAGTCGGGTTGATTGGTGAACGTGGTCGTGAAGTCAAAGATTTCATTGAAAATATCTTAGGGGCTGATGGCTTAAAACGTGCCGTTGTCGTTGCAGCGCCAGCCGATGTGTCTCCTCTATTGCGCATGCAAGGCGCCTCTTATGCCACTCGTATCGCTGAGTATTTTCGCGATAAAGGTTTAAATGTGCTGTTGATTATGGACTCACTCACTCGCTACAGCATGGCACAACGGGAAATTGCGTTAGCCGTGGGTGAACCACCAGCAACGAAAGGCTATCCACCTTCTGTATTTGCCAAATTACCAGCATTAGTTGAGCGTGCAGGGAATGGGAAAAATGGTGGGTCAATTACCGCTTTCTATACCGTTTTAACGGAAGGGGATGACCAACAAGACCCAATTGCTGACTCGGCTCGCGCCATTTTGGATGGCCATATTGTACTTTCACGTTCACTGGCAGAGTCAGGGCACTACCCTGCAATAGATATCGAGGCATCTATCAGCCGAGCAATGACGGAGCTCATTCCTAAAGAGCATTACCGAAAAATTCAACGTTTCAAGCAGTTAACGTCTAGTTATCAACGCAACCGAGATTTAATTAACGTCGGTGCGTACGCCATGGGCAGTGACCCCATGTTGGATACAGCAATTCAATATTACCCACGGATGTCGAAGTTCTTGCAGCAAGATATTGATGAGCGATGTGATTATCAAACCGCATGCGAACAGTTGACACAAGTGGTTCCCAACGAATAACGAGGGGATAAATGGCCAAAAATAATGCCTTAACAACATTACTCACCTTAGCTGTTGAAGCCTCGGAAGAAGCAGCGAAAGTGTTAGCTCAAGTACGCCAAACCCACACCCAAATGGCGCAGCAACTAAATATGTTGGAAAACTACCAATCCGAATATCGTCAAAAACTCAACCAAACCTTGCATACGGGGATGGAATCGGATAAGTGGCAGAATTATCAGCAATTTTTGGTCACATTGGAACTGACCATTGAGCAACAGCAACAGCAGCTAAATTTATGGGAGCAACGCGTTAACGAAGCTAACCGCCATTGGCAAGAAAAACAACAGCGTGTCAATGCGTTCGATACGTTAATTCAACGTGCTGAACATACTGAATACCAACGTCAAAACCGCTTAGAACAAAAGCAAATGGATGAATTTGCTCAACGAGCGACTTTACGGAGACCTCAATAAATGGACATCAACGCCCTGAATGTGCCAACCGCATCATCGACTAAAAATGGCAATATACAACAAAATGAATCGCGCGCTGATGAAAATCTAGCCCCTGCACTCCCCTTTCAAGCCATGCTTGATAACCAGCAACCAATTGAAAAACAAAATGTCACTAATCAACCGATCAATGAAGAAGCGCTTAACAAAGACATTGTTGATAACAAACTGGCAATAGCGAGTAAAGAAACGATTGAACAAACCAAGGTTGGGCAAAAAACGGCTGAAAATGCCATTGAGCAACTGAACTTTAGCCGTAACTTGCGTGCTGATAGCGTGCAAACTGCACTTAACACTGAGCTACTAACAGGCAAAGATGCCAACGAGCAAGCGTGGTTAAATAGCCTAAAACAGTCATTAACTGGCCAAGTACAAGCAACGGCAAATACAACTATTAAAACAGAAGCACACCCGGTTTTAGGCGCATTTACCCAAAAAATGCAGCACCTAACGGATAATGCAGATGGCATCATTAATGAAGATGATGGCAAACATCTGGAAGGTTCACAGCAACAAATCGCAGGCGAAGAAGATGGCCCAGAACTTGGGGTATTTATTAAGAATGAAAAAGAAGAACGTCGTGACCAGCCTCTTTTTCCCTTTGATAACCCACGAGATATACGCAGTAAAAATTTAACTGCTGATTTCATGCCATTGAATAAAAAAGTGAGTGATAAAGACCCAGTATTAAACCTACAAAATGTTTCAAGTGAAGCCCTGAACCAAACCGCAAAAGGCGCATTTACACTACAAACTGAGACTGGTGCTTTTACCACCACATCCTCACAGCATACAACGACCGCGCCAGTTAGCATGATGCCAACGACATCAACAGCCCAAGCGGCAACGATGAATGCACCAACCTCTACACCAACTCTGCATTTAGCCAGCCAATTAGGCAGCGAAGCATGGCAGCAGCAATTAAGCCAACATATGCTGTTTTTCTCTCGCCAAGGGGTTTCTCAAGCGCAAATTCGTTTGCATCCTGAAGAGTTAGGTTCACTAAATGTGCATTTACGTATCGAAGATAACCAAGCAGTAATGCATTTTGTCTCTCCACATAGTCATGTACGTGCAGCCATGGAATCCATGATGCCAGTGCTACGCAGTGCGCTACAAGAAAGTGGTATTCATCTTGCTCAAGGCTCTGTTGGCCAAGATAACTTGAACCAGCAATCCGATAGCTCTCAGCAAAATGCGCACCAAAACGATGGCCAAATTCAAGCGACACATCCATCCGTTGGTGCTGTTGGTATCAGCGAAACAAATTCGACAGTTTCACCTAAAACAGTGGCATCAAGACAGGGTGGCATTAACACTTTTGCATAAAAAACAAACGAATCGCGGTAATTT
Organism: Providencia sp. PROV048; assembly: GCF_033688165.1. Classification (NCBI taxonomy): domain Bacteria; kingdom Pseudomonadati; phylum Pseudomonadota; class Gammaproteobacteria; order Enterobacterales; family Morganellaceae; genus Providencia; species Providencia sp. PROV048. The sequence goes on from NZ_CP096360.1 coordinate 2,707,447, forward strand.
CCTAGCTAAAGCGCCGAGTTACCGCCTTTTTGTTTCGTTTTTCACTCCTTTAACTCTTGGCAACCAAGCCATAATGCTAGAGATCATAACGTAAAAACCCATTTGGGTTTAGCATCCAAGAAACAGGAATTCAGCTAAATGTCGTCGAGCAAAAAATCAAAAAGTTCCAACAAAGGGTTGCTTATTCTATTTGCCCTTCTTGCCCTTGCTGGCGCAGGGTTTGGGGGTTATACCTGGTGGACGACACAACAAGGCACGCAAACGGCGAGTGAGGAAGAAAAGCGCCCGAACATGCCACAACCCATTTTTATGGAGTTAGAGCCATTTACCGTCAATTTGGCAGGTGCAGCCGATGCACCTGATCGTGTGCTTTATATCCATGTGACTTTGCGACTTGCGAACGAAAAATCGCGCAAACAACTTCATGAATACCTCCCTGAAGTGCGTAGCCGTTTGTTACTGCTACTTTCAGAGCAAAAAGTAAAAAATATTGAGACGCATGAAGGTAAGTTGCAGTTAATGAAAGATATCAAGCAAACACTCACCCCTACCCTGATCCCAGGTGATACCGATCAGGATATTTCTGATGTGTTATTTACTACTTTTATTCTGCGGTAATATTCATGAGCGATAATATTTTATCTCAGGCCGAAATTGATGCGCTGCTTAATGATGATGCACCATCAAGCAGTACGCCTGTGCCAGAGACTCAAGGGAAAGATAATGTTCGCCCTTACGACCCGAATACTCAACGTCGAGTTATTCGGGAGCGAATGCAGTCTCTCGAAATCATTAATGAACGTTTTGCTCGCCAGTTCCGTATGGGTTTGTTCAATATGTTACGTCGCAGCCCAGATATTACGGTGGGCGGTATTAAAATTGAACCTTACCATGAGTTTGCGCGTAATTTACCCGTACCGACTAACTTAAACTTAATCCATATGCCGCCTTTACGAGGCACGGCACTGTTTACCTTTGAGCCCGCATTAGTTTACATCGCTGTCGACAATCTATTTGGTGGAGACGGCCGCTTTCCTGTACGGCAAGAAGGTAAAGAGTTTACCAATACTGAACAACGCATTATCAATCGCATGCTCAAGTTAGCTTTAGGGGCTTATCGCGATGCTTGGAAGCCAATCGCTGATATTGAAGTGGAATATGTACGTTCTGAAATCCAAGTCAAATTCACTAATATCACCACCTCCCCTAATGACATTGTCGTTACCACACCGTTTTTAGTGGAGATAGGCAATACCGTTGGTGAATTCAGTATTTGTATTCCGATCGCCATGATTGAGCCATTACGTGAACGTTTAATAAACCCACCAATGGAACAAGGCCACCAAGAAAATGAAACTTGGGTCACCAACCTTGTCACCCAAGTGAAACGTTCTGAACTTGAATTGGTTGCCAACTTTGTTGACATTCCAATGCGAATTTCTCGCTTACTGCAACTGCAAAAAGGGGATGTGATCCCAATTGAGAAACCTGACCGCCTCATCGTTAATGTTGATGGCGTTCCCGTATTAACCAGTCAATACGGTACTCAAAATGGTCAGTATGCATTGCGTGTAGAACATTTGATTAACCCTGTATTAAACACTCTAGATGAGGAAAGTACCAATGAGTGAGGCGAAGAACTCTCCTGATGCATCAACCAATCACGACAGTGAAGACCTGTGGGCTGAAGCGCTGGAACAGCAAAAAAAAGCGGAATCCGCCTCAGCTGGTGCACAGGCTTTCGACAACTTTGATGGACAAAACCCGCTAAATCAACTGTCTGATATCGATATGATCATGGACATTCCTGTCCGTCTTTCAGTTGAATTGGGTCGCACTAAAATGACCATTAAAAAACTACTGAGCTTATCCCAAGGTTCTGTAGTTTCTCTGGATGGCTTAGCGGGTGAGCCACTGGATATTCTGATCAATGGCTATTTAATTGCGCAGGGAGAAGTGGTCGTGGTTTCAGATAATTACGGTATTCGTATTACTGACATCATTACGCCTTCCGAACGTATGCGCCGTTTAAGTCGTTAATTAACCACGTGAGTCGCTGATAATGGCAATACCCAATCAAACTGAGCAGGCACCGATATCTGTGCCTTTTTTATCAACAACCGTTTCCTCCGGTGAACCTAATACTCCTGCTATTGACCACAATGATAGCTTAACGCAGATATCAGGGGCTTTAGGGGGGATCATTTTATTGATACTAGCAGGTGCTTGGTTGGTGAAAAAATTAGGATTTGCTCCCCAAAAAATGGGCAAGGAGCAAATCGTAAAAGTCAAAAGCCGTTGCTCATTAGGTAATAAAGAACGCGTTGTGGTTGTTGAGGTGAATAATGAGTGTTTGGTATTAGGTGTTACCACACAAAATATCAGCCTCTTACACCAATACCCGGCTGCACCTGAAGTCGTTGAGACATTGCCAACTGAACCGCTCACCTTTCAGTCTTTATTAAAGAAAAAACAAGAGGCTGCAAAATGTGCGGCTTCAGTTACACTTATGCATAAGTAATCGGAAGGGCTCATGTTACCTCTAAAATCTTTACTCACGATTACTACCCTCTTGTTTTTATTGCCAAACTCCGCTTCTGCGGCACTACCAGCCATTATTAGCCATTCAATGGCTGATGGCGGACAAACTTGGTCTTTACCTGTTCAAACGCTTTTATTTTTGACCTTATTAGGCTTTATTCCCGCCTTATTATTAATGATGACCAGTTTTACCCGCATCATTATTGTTTTAGGTTTATTGCGTAACGCACTCGGAACGCCCTCCGCTCCACCGAACCAAGTCTTATTGGGTTTAGCACTGTTTTTGACCTTTTTTGTGATGTCACCCGTTGCCGACCAAGTGTATCGTGAAGCCTACCAGCCTTTTAGCGAAGACAAAATTAGCCTCGAAACCGCTTTAGAGAAAGGGACAGCACCCTTAAGAACCTTTATGTTAGGGCAAACACGCGAATCCGACTTAGCCCTATTCGCAAGAATAGCTAAGGTAGGTGAAATTCAAGAAGCGAAAGATGTTCCTTTACGTATTTTAGTGCCGGCTTTTATTACCAGCGAACTCAAAACCGCATTCCAAATTGGTTTTACTATTTTTATTCCATTTTTAATCATCGACTTAGTCGTTGCCAGTGTCTTAATGGCATTAGGGATGATGATGGTTCCCCCCGCAACAGTTTCCTTGCCATTCAAATTAATGTTGTTTGTATTAGTTGATGGTTGGCAACTATTGCTTGGCTCATTATCGCAAAGCTTTTTTAATTAGGATTATTTTACTCGGAGTAGTTATGACACCTGAATCAGTAATGGCGATGGGAACTGAAGCGATGAAAATTGCGCTGATGCTAGCTGCCCCTTTGTTATTAGCCGCTTTGGCGGCGGGTTTAATTATCAGCTTACTGCAAGCCGCCACGCAAGTGAATGAAATGACACTGTCTTTTATTCCTAAAATTTTGTCGGTTATTTCTGTGATTATTATTGCAGGGCCTTGGATGCTGAATCTGCTTACCGACTATATGCGGTCATTGCTTAGCAACTTACCGTTTATTATTGGCTAACAATGCTAACCATTACCAGTGAAACACTCACGCTGTGGCTCAGCCAAGGTTTCTACCCTTTCATACGCCTTTTGGCGCTGCTTGGTACAGCACCCTTTTTTAATGAAAAACAGGCGATTACCAAAGTTCGCGTTGCATTGGCTTTTTTTGTTGTGTTGATTGTTTCCCCACAACTTCCTGTCGTGAATATTCCTCTATTTTCTGCTATGGGGTTATGGGTCATCGTGCAGCAAATGGTGATTGGTATTGCGATGGGACTCACAATGCAAATGGCATTTGCTGCCGTGCGTCATGCGGGGGAAGTGATTGGTTTGCAAATGGGGTTATCTTTCGCCACCTTTTTTGACCCAACTGGCGGGCCCAATATGCCAATTTTAGGTCGCATATTTAACGTAATTACTATTTTATTGTTTCTCGCTTTCGATGGGCACTTGTGGCTTATTTATATTGTAGTCAATTCATTTGAACTGCTCCCAATTCAAACCGCACCATTAAATCGCGATGGTTTTTGGGTATTTGTCCAATTTGCTAACACCATATTTATTAATGGGTTAATGTTGGCTTTACCGTTTATCACCTTATTTTTAATTCTAAACCTTGCTTTGGGTATTCTAAACCGCATGACCCCGCAGCTATCGGTGTTTGTGGTCGGTTTTCCTTTAACGCTTACCATTGGAATTAGTATGTTAGGGCTGATTATTTCTATCCTCCCGCGCTATACCGAGCGTTTGGTCCACCAAGCTTTCGAGCAGTTATCGTTGATGTTTAATTTGTTTGTTTGAGTATCGATACTTAATCAATTAATTAGTTAGTAAAACCATTTGGTAACTCTAATTATTAAGGTAAATCTATAAAAGCTTATTTCTAATTCAAAATTCATTGTTTACTCCTAATTTTAAGTACTAACACCCATTATTTTTTTCAGGCGATAAATTAAAGAAAGAGAGCCGCCTATATGGCGGTAACGATACCCATTATTTATTTCATTTCTAAGCTATCAAAACAAGTGATAGTTACGAATACATCTAACACTAAATTTAACTTAGGTAAAAGATGGTAAAATCACGTAAAAACGACCTTGAGGTCATATTTTTTCAATTTAATCATGTAAAAACGCCCCGTGTAGTAGAGCCCCTTCACTGCTATTTATGTTATTTAACCAAATTTCTAAGCTGGCAGTGCAGTAATTACGACAAAAATAAATAATCTTAAAGGGCAATTATTGGGTTTTTAATTCCACATGCAGCAGCATACTTTACAATGCTTTTAATGCTCGCATTATTCACATTACTCTCCAACCTTGTGATAGTTGATGGATTAACTCCTATAATTTCAGCTATTTGAATTTTCGTTAACCCAGCAGACTCTCTCCACTCCTTAAGCATAGCCTGCAATTTTTCAGTTCTTATTTCTTCTTCATAAGCAGCTTGGTATTCTGGATCTTTCATCCATTCATCATGTAGCTCTTTATGTGTTTTCATCGTTTAATAGCTCCAATAAACGTTTTCTCGCTAAATAAAACTCAGACTTTGGGGTTCTTTGTGACTTTTTGATAAAGATCCTGAGCATAAAAATTGTTTTATCTTTGTGGTAAACCCATAACCCCCTAGCTATTTCACTTCCCATAGTTCTTATCTCAAACAATCCATCGCCCAATGATTTAGTATCTGGTTCTCTTAAATAATTAGCTGATAAATCTAATTTTTTAATGAGGCGGTCATATTTCACCTTGATTTTTAAAGGCAGTGCATTTGCTTCTTTTTCAGCCTCAGAATGATATTTTACAGTATACATATACCCTCATCATAATTTGCACTGTAATGCAAATTGCTTTTTAGTGCAAATCACATTCCATTGTATCGTCTGTACTACATACCGACTGCAGTAAATAGATCAGTTTCTCTGTACTGCCTGTACGGCAGTGAACCAACAGATGCGCTAGGGGCTAACAGTTTAACATTTCTAAGCCGCCTGTGTGGCGGTGAACACGACTTGGAGAAATTGGATTGAGTACCGGAATTTCTAAGCCGCCTGTGTGGCGGTGAACGGGTCAGTTGCAATTAGGTCAATACAATTATCTTTCTAAGCCGCCTGTGTGGCGGTGAACACGACTTGGAGAAATTGGATTGAGTACCGGAATTTCTAAGCCGCCTGTGTGGCGGTGAACTTGATACCGATTTCAATTTATCAATAAAAATTTTTCTAAGCCGCCTGTGTGGCGGTGAACGATGCACTTTAAAATAAAAATAAGTGATAACAATCAATTAAGGGTATTTATTGGAAAATACCCTTTTATTTACTGGTAGTTATAACCTACTGATTTACTGACTAATTTTAAAAGAGCAAAAAGCAAAGGTCAAAAATGGGGAACCGTTGCTAAACAAACTGAGCCACTAGTTGCTTGACTAAGACCATAACAACTAAACACCCCAATTTGCTTTTGTGTAGCTTCTATCCTTTCTATAAACAAAGGAAAAGGCCGGCTTTCGACTTGCTTATCTCTGGCATGTAAACTTTCAACCCAAATAAATGGCAAACGATTGTTCGCTTTTGGCTTACTCTCAGACAATGTTTTCAAACACTGTTCCAATGGTTGCCCTGATTTTTCAGACCATAACCGTGCTTTTTGCTGCATATCGGCTTCAATTCGGCTCAGCCCTTTTACATGCTTTCGAATATAACTGACTTGAACATGCTGCTCTGGTATTGCCTGAATCGATTTAATATGAGCATAATCCATTAACCGTGCTAACCACTTTTGCAAATTTAACTGCTCAAGTTCACTTTGTGTTGTCGCATGCAAACGAATTTTTCTACCTAAGCGAAAGCCTACGCTGCCGTATTCAGGAAAGGCAACCGCAATCGCACTGTGCCCCTGAGACGTTTTATTATCCGCCAGCGCTATATGAATTTGCTGGTAAACCTTTTGCCAAAGAAAATCCAATGGGACGGTTGAGTCCGGCAATAAAGTGACCTCCTGATAATAATTCATAGCCCACCTTATTTGTCACTTTCGCCAAATACACCGCCGCGAACTAAAACCGCCATCACATAGTGTTCATCTTCAATACGCGATAGCTTTTCACCTCGCGCCCATTTATCAAAATGGGTATAAAAATCTTGTTTATCTTTTGGTGTACGATAGGCTGTTCCGAGGTTAGTGACCGCACCATAAGGCTCAATCGCGATAGCGCCTGCACCGCCTTCAGTACCATACGCAGGGTACCATGTATCAATAGAACGCAAAGCATTACCAATTTTTTGCGAATGCATCGCGGCGTGCCCATTCACATGGTACAAAATTTTGCTTTTATCTCCTTTGCCTTTATCCATCACCAGTTCTTCACTTGGATACACTTCTTGAGCTTTACCTAGTTGTGAATATGTAGTGATTTCCAGTAATAATGCGCCTTGAGGCTGCGCTAAAGCCGCCGCAATTTTTTCAGCCAATTGGTTGATTTTTTCATCTTTAGCATCAAATTGATGAATGCTATATTGTGTGGCATCAAACACCCATTCCAGTGGCTGCCCTTTGTTGAGTACTTTGACAACTACCTCGATTTGTTCAGCCCCCACACGGTTGCGCCATAAAAAACGCCCATTCGCGATATTTTGGGCGTAACGGCGAGCTAACTCCTGAAAACCTTGTTGTTCGATATATTCTTTTGCCGCTTGGGTATAACTTTGCTTGAGTAATGCATTATTACAAGCCGATGGCGTTTCCACACCGCCAAGAATTTTCAAGGTAAATTGATGCACTAAGGTGTCTTGTTCAGTCCCTAACGCACAAGCATCTACTGTTTGTAAATTAGCTTTTTCCACCTCGGAGTTTAATTTTAACGGGTCATTTTTTACAGCGCCTTTTAAGCGATTTGAGATAGTGCCTCTTACCGATTTTTCTTGTAACGATAATGGCGCAAATTGCGATTTATTATCCCAGCAAGTGCCATAGAAATAACCGTCCGATGGAACCAGTTTTTTTTCAAATGCTAAAACCGATGCAACATCATTATTCTTCGCCATTAGTTACTCTCCACTCGAAATAAAGTTAGCTGCCACTTGTTGGCATAAATACAGGTTTTGGGACTCAACAAAATTAAATTCCCATAAAATTTCATGAATGTTATTCACGCGATTTACTAATACAAACTCCCCTAACGTGACCACGCTTTCGGCAAACCGATGTGGCACTTCTGAGTCTCGCTGGTTTTTTGCTTGCCCTAACGGGGAAATACCTTGATATCCAGTTGCTACTGGAACAATCCAGCCTGCCGTTTTACGTTGCGCTTGCCATTCAAATGACGCCTTGTTCCCATTTTCCTTTCCCACTTCAACGCAGTTATTTTCTACGACCAGATACCCCAGCAGGGCATCTATAGCATCTTGTCCTTCTTCCATGGCTTCAATCATCAGGTCACGACGCTCAATCAATACGTAGCCAGGCATCACACTATTCAATAAGCCTTGCCTATATTTCCCATCCGCATCTTCCGATGGCAGAATATATGCAGCGGGTTTACCTAATGACAGAATATCGCCACCAGCCAATTTCATTGTCATTACTAAATCATGGATAATATCTAGTAAGGGGGAATGTTCAGGTAGCCCTTCAATCACATCATTGTTTTTAATGCCATATTTAATCAATAAAGAAACGTCTAAATGGCAACGAGCCTCTTCGATAAATGCGGAGCGCGAGCCATCACTATTTAATGGATTGCCTGTTCCCACAATGGAACTAACATAATCATTAGCTCCACGATAGGTTTGTAAGTCACAGTCATGACTGACCATTGCGATAGAGTCGAGAACAATATCTAGTTCACTCACAACTCGGAGTTTCCGCTCTAGAGCATGCATAAAACCTAACCAGGCCGTCATAGCTGGAAAACCAATGGTATAAGGACTAGAGAGTGCATTCGCATTATGAATGTTTAAATGAGGCAATTTAAGTATATAAGTGGAACTCATCGTAATAGCTCCTTATTGATGGCAATAACGTCCGCAATAGCCGCCAACTCATCATCACCTAGACTAATCGCTTTTTTCCCCAGTACTTTTTTATAATGCCGCATAAATTGCTGGGCAATAAGGAGGATCACCCCCTCTAACCATTCATCTGAGTTATTACGCCCCTGTTGGTCTGGAAATAACCAAACTTGTTGCACTTTGGCGAGTTGGGTCGGTAATTGAGCGCCATTTCGTTCAAACTCACGCCGGATCTCCCACATGGTTAACATAATGTAATCCAGATACTCTTGAATGCGCCTGTCACGATATTCAATAAAACGACTACCACGCTGTTCTTTCGGTAATGAAATTAAGCTATGAAATGCCTCTAACGTATCTTTTACCTGCCAAGGGTTTAGCGTATTTGAGAAGAAATCATGAGTAGGTAAACGCAGTTTTCGTTGAGTAATTTGGGGGGGAAGTGAGGGTAATAAATGGGCTTTACCTGCATTTTGATTATTGAGTACGGAAATATTTTGTGGCTTAGCCCCCCCGTAACCAATGGTAGTAAGACCATAAATTTCTTGATAGCCAATGTCGCTAAATTCCCCTTTACGTTTTAAATCTCGCAGTGCTTTAGTCTGTTCAGAAAATCGAATCGCATCAATGCGTTCGCGTAGTTCAAAAACCAAACCAGAGGGGGTTAATGGGGATAATAAGTGATATTCGCAATCCTCTAACCAAACAGGAAAATAAACTTGTTTGATTTTAGAACTTGTCACTACCGTATTGTCTGTCACAACCATAGCGAGAAAACCATCCCGCATAACGTGATAGCTTTCATCCCCTTGGTTAAGTAACTCTTTTGCTAATGGAGTTTCATCCTTAATATGAGTCAATAATGTTTGGCCATCTTGTAATTCAAGTGTGAGGAATTTATATACATCAAGGGCTGCCGCATTACCTAATGCATCCGTTTCCACAACAACGTTTCCGGTTCGTAAAAAACCATCATTTTCTTGTTCACAACTAGCAAGTATCGCAGTGACATAACCATTTTTGTTCTTTCGGGAACTTGGGTGGCTAAAGGTGCAAGGGTGAGTAGATAATGATATTTGCCCTGCCCGTTTTGCCGCATTCGGCAACCACTGTGACAATGAAAAAACGACATCACATTCCTGTTGCAATTGCAGCATCTCATCGTCACCCATCGATGCCTTTGCATTTTTTTTAAGCCATCCCTCTTTGCGCTCAGCAAAAAAGGCCTCTATTGCTGGATCTAACATAGTAAATGGTCCTTGTGACTGAAATTTTTACTCGGAAACATTAAATGTGCTGAGTCCCATTTGGTCGTTATAATAAAAATGAATCCCACTTTTTTCATGTGGTGAAAAACTAATTTCGCCATAACGCCGAGAAAGTTGTTCAACTGACTGGTATTCATTTTCACGGCCTTCTAATGATTGCTGATAATCACGTACTAGCCATAACCTCTCTTTTAATTGTTCTGCAAGTGGCTGAAAACCTATCCCATATTCATTATTTTTATTTACCCAACCATTGTCATTATCATATTCACAGAAATAAGATTCATTTTTTGCTGATAAAATCAGCGACAAACGTATTGTTGGCTCGCTTTTTCTAAATGAAAAAAACTGCTGAGAAAGCGCAGTTAATCCCCAAGCACCGCAGGTATATCCCCAAAGCGTGGTCGGCCTATTTAACGGAGTCTCTACTGTTTGAGAGAACAGACGTGAACGAGTGGCCGTTTTTGGTTTAAGATCGGTAGTATCGCCCATCAATCGTTCGATTGATGCATGTTCTAGACAAACTAAATTGGTGGTTTGCTGCTTTTTCCAGTCTGGAATAGGTTGAATTCTAGGGATCGCATCAACGGATTTCAGCAGTTGTTCTTCATCCACCAAGTCACATAAATTATGAGTAGATAGGCGTAAGTTTAAATTGCCATTTTCATAACCAGGCTTACAAAAAACATCCTGAGGTTTTTCTTCGATAAAGCCCTTCCAGTTATATTGCAATAACGCAATATTGGGATGGATAATTTCGCCCTCTCGGTGCCGACGTACTCGCCCTGCCATTTGAATTATAGAGCGATAGGATGACGGTTCGATCACCGCCCAATCAAAATCGTGGTCTCGCCCCACTTCCTCCACAGGCGTTGCCACTAAAATAAAAATAAGGTGTTTAGCTTTATCTTGCAGGTGAACCTGATCGATATGCTTTCGAATTATGGAGTTTTGGAAAGCTTCAGGTTGTTCCCCTGCTTTTTCTTTACGTTTCAATACCGCATCAAGGTGTTTTTCTTGCTCATGACGTAACAACAATACTTGCTGACTATGGTAAGCCATAGCACGAATTTCTATTTCTTCAGGCCATTCATTAGCTAATAAATAATGGGTTAGTGCAACACAAACTGAAATATTGGCAACACGTACTACCCCAAAAGAGACTTGCAATTGAGTTTGCATCTCAGTGCAAGAATGGGCTTGGTGCAACCCGAGAATTCCTTGCTGAATAGATGAAAAATATTGCGTTTGTCGGTCACCTCCCTGCCCTTTTTGCATCGGCAAAATAAATGCTTTTCGACGTGCGACCAATGATTGTAAAACTTTAATACGTTTTTCAATAAATGCATGATGATATTGACGGTAATGTTCAAGCGTTGCAGCGTCATCTCTCGCTGTGATGGTGGCAATTTGGCACGAATGAACACATTTATCTTTTTTCTCGTCATATCGCCCCTCATCCACCCAAATGCAGCCCACTTTCAGTGACTTTTGCTGACTCAGTGCATAAATTCGCCAACCTAATTGGTAAGCTTTGAAATAGAAAAGTGCCAACGTTGGCGGGATAGTTGCAGAAGAGATCATGACCTTTCGACCCAAAGCCCCCGCTAAATAGACTAAACGCCCAATCGCTTTGGGATCATCCCCCGTGAAGTCATCAATCTCATCAATGATTAAGTCAGATGACATTAACCGTAAATAGGGAAGGATATAGCGTCCACCACGGATGGTTTCTGTCGCTCCCATCATGTGGTCAATAGTGCAAGCTAAGATCGGAGCATAGAGCAAAGCTCTATCTTTTGGCCTCGTCAATACCGTTGAAAGTTCTTCCTCCGGTAAACTGCCTTGCCAGTTTAATTCTAGTCCTTCATCATCAAAAAGGCTCTCTTGGGACTCAGAACCCGATCCCGCTAATTGATGCTCTTCTTTGATTAATTTTTGTTCTTCAAGAGGCTCTTGATGCAACTCTAATACCGCTTTGGAGCCAATCAATACGGCAAGGTTGTCATCTTTGACGCCTAACCGGTCACGATATTCATCCCCTGTTTGTAACGTCAATGTACGAAACCCTAACGCTAGAATAAATCGCAAACTTTGTTTATCTTCCGCTAGCGCTTGCATAATTTTAGCATTGGCGACTGTTTTACCACAGCCAGTACTCGCCATATTAACAACAAAATACCCTTGAACTTTATCTTGCTGTTCTTCTCGATATTGGTAAATGGTGCTAACTGTATCTTCCTGCCAGCTAAATTTACCGGCAGCATTTTTATTGTGCTTAAGTTTGTTAATATCACTTGCCACAGGCGGTTCTGTTGCGAAAAATGGTAAATATTCTGTGACATTTGCCGCAACACTAGCCACATTCACCAAGTGTTCATCGAGCCGTTGCTTGTATTCGGTTTGCCCATGTAAACGCTGCGTATTGGCATATAATGGAATACCTGACTCCCATGTTGAATCAGCTTCTTTTGAGGAATAATTGTGATCCCCTAACATCAAACATAAGCGTGCCTGTTCCACGACTAACCGCCAACAGCCATTCTCTATCGCTTCATTTAACAAAGGGAGCTGGTGTTTAAGGTGCTCTGCCGCCTGACTTAATGTTTGTCGCCATACTTTTGACTCACTCAATAAGCCATATGGGAATTCAAAGCATTGATTAATGCGTTGTGAATATTCATCTTCATTATAGTAATTTTGGTAGCCCCACTGTTTATCCACTGTCTCTAACAGTTTTGCTAACGAATCACAGGCTTTATCTGCATAGAATAAACGTTCTTTATCATTCGCTAAAAACGGTAATCTATGATGAGAAACAATCAACCAAACCAATAACGAGGCCGCATCAGGTAACCCAGATAATGGTAATGCCGCTTGTTGATTTTGTTTAGCCCACTGTTGTAACTGCACTTCATCCCATTGCTGTGTGACTAGCGCATCAAGCCAGCTTTCATCCCGTTGCGGCTCTACTTGGCTTTTTACCAGCGCACTAAATAATAATGATGAAACCCATTCGTGGCGCAGCGGATCCCCTTTAAAAGGGGTTTTAACATGTGGGTTTAATTTATCTTGAAACAGTTGTGAGGCTTTTCCCCAGTCATGGAGCAATGCAGCTAAACGCGTTAATGCATTGATTAACGGCAGATACTTCCAATTATTTTCACGCTCACTACCCAACAACGATTTTTCTGTGCGATTAACCGGGACGTGCCCTTCTGAATTAAATTTATTTCTGTTCCCAACAACCCAAAGTAATTGGCTGCGCGAACGAGAGCGTATCCAGTGGCAACTTACCGCAGTATTACGACTGGCACTACGACGCAACAACTTCTGAACCATTTGCAAACCTTCTTGGGTGATCAAGGTTTGCCATGTGTTATCACCAATTCGGTTAGCAAAAGCATCTAATACTCGTCGAGTTCGTTTTAACGCGTGCTTTTCACATTGGGAAACAAAAGTAACCATCATAGCGGTGTTACCTGTTACGGGTTTTCCACTGGCGGTAATGCCAATGATTTTACGATATCGAACATAAAATCAAGGGACTGATGGTCAACAAAGGACTGTAATATTTGCTGGCGGAATTCTTGATCGCTGGCACCTTCTTTACCACAAATAAATGCCCATGGTAAAACGATAGCATCTTTAATTAAGTCAGCAATATCAAATACTAAAGCGCCTCTCCGTGTTTTACCGTGCATTACCGCAAAGCCATGGGGGATCCCTAATACCCATAAGCAACTTGCAGCTAATCCATAGGCCAAATAATTGCCATGATTTAAAAAGTCATTCGCTTTGACAGCCGATTGGTGCTGACGAGTAAAATTTTTTTGCCCTGTATTATTCGCAGCATACTTATATAAGGTTTTAGTCAGTTGAGCTTCCGTAAGCAGTAGCTCTTGCGTGTTTTTGGCAGCATCTGTGCGCTGGTGAAAAGTGTTTAACGCCGATTGAATAGTACTGTCGTTATAAATAAACCCTTCATTTTGTAACTCACGAGAACTTTGCCATACTTGTTGTAAGTATTTGATGCGTGACTGTTGTAATTCTTTAGCAGCCGCTAAACGTTTTTCATCATCAAACCAAAAGGATAACCACCCTTGCAGGTATTCCGTTGGTCGATACTCCCCTTGTGGCGTTAACCATTCTACTTCGGTAGACATATACAGCGGTGTACCGCCGCCGCCACAAAAGCCAACTAATACCCCTGCTTGAGATAACATTCTCATTGCTGCTTGAGTAATAGAGGTTCCAGTGCCCAGAAGTAAGACCGTGGTATTTGCGATTGGAATATTAAAATAGAGGTTTTCGTTTTTAGCTTCAGTGAAATAAAGAACACGGCCGTCTTTTTGCATAACTCGGCAATGTTCCAAGTAATACATATTGGCGCGTTTCGAATGTAAAATAGTTTTTAATTCACTTGGTGAAAAATCGTCCATAATAGTTGGATTCTGTCCTTAAATAATAAGATTTTTGAATCAATCTATTAGAATAAGCTTTATCCCACGAAACAAGTCCTTGTTTTCAACCAAAGCCAAATTTGCGAAGGGTTTCACAGAATGACCAGTAAAAAAATACTCACTGATGCTCTTTTTATACCATCCTTGTGACCATAAACCTGATTATCTTTATACATAAAATCGATAGCGCTTTCTAAGCTGCCTATACGGCAGTGAACGGCAATATTCTGCATATATTAGAGTTCAGGTTTTTCTAAGCTGCCTATACGGCAGTGAACCCGAACGTACTGAACAACTTCGTGCAGAACTATTTCTAAGCTGCCTATACGGCAGTGAACGGCTTGCCCAGTGTGATACTAAACCCTTTCGATTTCTAAGCTGCCTATACGGCAGTGAACTGGAATACAAACGGCTGGCATGATTTGAAGTTTTTCTAAGCTGCCTATACGGCAGTGAACAACAACTGTCTTGAAATCTGTAATGTCTATATTTTCTAAGCTGCCTATACGGCAGTGAACACACTCGCTTAAACTCAATAACCCACACCCACTTTCTAAGCTGCCTATACGGCAGTGAACAAAACGTACCGCCTTTAGTTCTTTCTGGTTTATTTCTAAGCTGCCTATACGGCAGTGAACAACAACTGTCTTGAAATCTGTAATGTCTATATTTTCTAAGCTGCCTATACGGCAGTGAACACACTCGCTTAAACTCAATAACCCACACCCACTTTCTAAGCTGCCTATACGGCAGTGAACAAAACGTACCGCCTTTAGTTCTTTCTGGTTTATTTCTAAGCTGCCTATACGGCAGTGAACATCAAGCAGGTGGTTTTGTTGATAATTGGAACTTTCTAAGCTGCCTATACGGCAGTGAACACGTGTATTATTCAACAGCAACGAAAATTACATTTCTAAGCTGCCTATACGGCAGTGAACATCCATATAACATTACAGTTGATAATTTCAGTTTTCTAAGCTGCCTATACGGCAGTGAACCTAAGTAATGAATATATGCCGAATATCTACAATTTCTAAGCTGCCTATACGGCAGTGAACGAATCGTCTCCTTGGTAGTTTCTTCCCCATATTTTCTAAGCTGCCTATACGGCAGTGAACGAGATACGGTCAAAGATAGATATTGAGGTGTATTTCTAAGCTGCCTATACGGCAGTGAACATTAAAAAGCCCACCATGATGAGCTTTGTGATTTTTCTAAGCTGCCTATACGGCAGTGAACATGACAGAACGTACCCTCTTACCTGTCCTTACTTTCTAAGCTGCCTATACGGCAGTGAACGCTCAATAGGAGCCCCAAGCCAATACGGTGGTTTTCTAAGCTGCCTATACGGCAGTGAACAAAATACGGGGACTGGCGAGTTTAGGTTTAACTTTCTAAGCTGCCTATACGGCAGTGAACATTATCACCTCAACCTCCTGGTCTTTCCATGCTTTCTAAGCTGCCTATACGGCAGTGAACCTGGGCATGGAACGTGACGCCCTCCCAAGGACTTTCTAAGCTGCCTATACGGCAGTGAACGCGGGGGAGTACAATGTAACGTGGGAAAATACTTTCTAAGCTGCCTATACGGCAGTGAACCTTGTAAATAAATTCTTACCGAATCTGTTTCATTTCTAAGCTGCCTATACGGCAGTGAACTATAACAAAAATAGATTAAAACAAATAAAAACAACTGACTAGCTTTAAAATACAAAAAATACCTTTGTTTTTAGTGAATCCTATAACTAATTGTTAAATCAGCGGATTTTTAAAGAGCAAAAATGAAAGGTCAAATAAGGGTAAAACAAAAGCAAATTTATGCAATATAAAAAAGACACAATAATAAACTCAAATCCCCTTTTTGTGGTGACTAAAAACCCCCCAAACAAAAAACCGCGCTTGAATGGCTCCAAAGCGCGGTGAGTAAAAAGAATATTAAATAATTAACGGCTGCCGAAAAGTGACATGCTATTTAAGTCTTTGAAAATACTTTGTGAAGCTTCAAACATCGCTTTTTCTTTATAATAATCTGTGGTGGTGCCAGTCCAATTTGTTTCTAACAACTCACTTTTACGGGCTGCGTTTTGAATCGAGCGCGTGTCAGCTAAAAAATTCAATTTATCAATTTCTTGTAATTGTAAACCTTGCTTAGCTTCAATATTGGAAATTTGATCTAATGCGGATTTAATGGCACGGTTCGCTTCACCCAACTCAGATTGCGCTTGGTCTAAATCTGCTTGTGGTGCGCCTTGCAGTGGTTTTTTCAGTGACTCAATACCCGTATTCAGTGATTTGAAAATATTCACAACACCTTTACTGTCCGTATCAAACACTTGCGCGCCGGTGAAATAAGTCGTCATCTCACGGTCACTCGCCACATTCTGCATAATCGCTTTGTCGCCACCGTGATAAAGCACTTCGCCGTTAGCATCAATTTCAAATGGCGGTTTATCTGATTTAAAACCCGCAAAAATATACCGACCATTTCCATCTGTCGAGTTACCTAACGCCACTAATTGCTCTTTTAAACCCGTTAGCTGTTCAGCCAAAGTATTGCGGTCTTTATCGCTTAAAGCACCTTGGTTTGATGCCTGAATAATCGTGGTATCGATTTGCGTCGTCACATCCGTCATCTGAGTCAAAATACTCATTTGCAATGTCATTCCCGTTTTCGCAAATCCACGGCTTGCTACATATTGTTGGTTACGGTTTTCTGACTGATTAATCCGCACCGCTTGCGAAGATGCTTGCGGGTCATCAGAAGGCTTGCTTACACGCTTACCAGAAGCTAATTGGCTCCCTGCATCCATCCAACGCGCTTGCGCACTATTCATGTCTTGCAAGCGTTGGTGATAAATCATGTTGGTACTTAAACGCATCGCTAAATCCTTATCCTATCGCTAATATTTAGAATGCACGCATTAATGCGTTAAATAAATCGTCCACCGTTTTTAATACTTGTGCATTGGCATTGAAAAACTGTTGGATTTTCTGCATCTGAATACTTTCTTCATTCATATTCACGCCCGAGATAGCTTGCTCTTGCTCATAGAAGCTCTCGGTCATTTTGTTCTGTGTTTCAGAATCAATTTGCGCTTGTTTAGTTTTACTGCCCACATCATTAACTAACGTCGCATAGAAATCAGAGAACGTAGAACTACCATCAATCAGTTTTTCGTCTTGCAGTTTAACCAGTTGTTTAATGTTTTCATTATCACCTGGGCCACTGTCTTTACTTCCAGCCGCCGCAAAATCGGATGCATTGCTGACCAAGGTCTGCATACCGTTGATTACACCACTTACTGGTTTTACCAAGAATGAGTCACCTTTTGACATACCAGTACTGTTGCTGATTTTGATCTCTAAACCATCAAACTTCAGTGTACCTGCCGTATTTGAATCCACAGGAACATTAATACCTTCTGGCAAACGTGTGACATTCCATTCATTGCCGTCAAAGCGCATTTCGTAGTTATTACCTGTGACTTTAGACACATCGCTATAACTGAGATCAAAGTCTGCTTTACCACTATTATGAGTGTTGCTAACAACAGAGCCTTTACCAATTTCAAAGAAGTCTTTACCGGTGTTGCCGTTGGCATCGTACCCCTTGCTGTGCACTTCATTGAATTTGGTCGCAAAAACCAATGCTAATTTATTGAGTTTTTGATAAGCCGGGTCCATAACTTCTTGACGAGAACGCAAGATACCGCTGAGTTCCCCACCACGGAATGACTCATCAGGAATTTCCCGTGCTTGGCCATTCGCGCCCACAAAGCCAATGCTAAAACGGCTATCATCTTTAGAAGAAGGGACGGCTTCTAAGCGATTCGCTTTTTCACCCGTGACTAACGGTAAGCCATTGGCAAACGTCACGTTATAGTTTCCGTTTTGCTCAATAACCTTCACACCAACCAATGAGTTAACTTCATTGACCAAACGGTCACGCACATCTAATAAGTCGTTAGGCTCAGAACCACTCACAGAACGGATCCGAGAAATTTGTTGGTTTAAACCTGCAATTTTTTCAGCGTAAATATTGATATCTTTCACTTTATTTTCTATCTGGTGATTAATATCCCGTTCCATTTCCTGCAAACGACGATCCGCTTCTTTAAACTGGCCTAATAATGCATTTGAGTTTCCTAAGAAAACGTCAATCAAGGTTTTGTCACTTGCATCGCTGGAGGCAGCGTCTAACGCGGTGAAGAAGCTACCGATATTACTTGAAATATCTTCAATATCATTAGTAAGCAAATCATCAACTTTATTGCAGTTCTTAACGTATGCCTCATAGTCACCGCTACGTGCGCGGGATTGGCTGTACTGCGCATTGATAAATTCATCAAACTCACGGCGAACATGGCTGAAATAAGTGCCGTTACCAAAATAGCCATTAGGTGTCATCGTACCGGGATTCTCCCCGAAAACAGCACTTTGGCGATGATAGTAACCCACACCTGCGTTAGCTAAGTTGTTAGAAATAACACTTAACCCGCCTTGTGCAGCGTTCACACCACTGAGCGCATTATTCATTACATTGTTCAGCATAAGCTTTTCCTGTTCTGGATGCTTATCGCCATCATTGGCTGACACAATGAGAGCGATAGCAACGCAAATTATTTAGTGCATATTTGGTTATCGGAAATTCAGCGTAATTATTTAGTCCAAACGCGCAATAATTCCGGATTTTTAGAAAATATCGTTTAAGTCTATGGTATATGCCTGAACCGCCCTTGATGCAGAGGTATTCGCTGCGGGTTGATGCCCCCGTATCTGGTTAATCAAGGTGATCAGTTTGTCCGAATAACCTGGGTCTGTGGCATACCCGGCTTGATGTAAACGGCGCGCAGCAATCTCTGGTGTCGGCGCTTTTTTGACGTCTTTGTAACGCGGGTTTTCCGTCAATAAATTGATATAATCGGCAATCGCCTCTTCATAAGAGCCATAAACGCGGAAATCATCACGTATTTTGATGGTTTTGCCGTTAATCACTTCTGTTGTCATAATATTCGTAACAGGCCCTTGCCAGTTTTTTCCCGCTTTGATACCAAATAGGTTATGACTGGTTTTTCCATCTGACTTCAGAATTTCGCGCTGGCCCCATCCACTTTCTAATGCCGCCTGTGCCAATACCAGAAAATGTGAAATACCACTGTTTTGGCTTGCCGCTTTTGCAGGTTCAATTAATCGGCTAATAAAATTACTGCTATTTAGCGATAACGCTTTGATTTTTTGGAATGGTGCCGATAGCGC
This sequence comes from Providencia sp. PROV048, assembly GCF_033688165.1. Taxonomy (NCBI): domain Bacteria; kingdom Pseudomonadati; phylum Pseudomonadota; class Gammaproteobacteria; order Enterobacterales; family Morganellaceae; genus Providencia; species Providencia sp. PROV048. Next base: position 2,726,992 of record NZ_CP096360.1, read on the forward strand.
ATCGCCCATTGGGGCAAAGTGCCGCATCATTTGTTCCATATTAAATGGCGGTAATGATTGCGCTGTTTTTTCATCTAACGGTAGCAGACTATTGGGTATTGGCTCACTTGAAGTGTGCTGGTCTCGCGTAAGCTGCTGGTACATCATTTCCCCAAAACCTAAGCCTTTTTGCGACAGATCTTGGGCGATTTGCTGGTCATACATACTGGTGAGCATGCGTGTTTGGTCGCTGGAAAATAAGCCATCTTGTGGGAGTGCGTCACGCATACTTTTTAACATCAATTGAACAAATGTTGCCTCAAGTTGCTGCGTGACATGGCGCAGCCCTTGCGCCGAATTCTTATTCAGTTCACCTTTTAACTGTCCCAGTGACTGTAAATCAAATGCGGCACCTTGCAATAGCTGCATGTCACTCATTAGATGATCTCCAGTTTTGCACGTAAACAACCCGCACTTTCCATCGCTTGCAGTATCGACATCAAGTCGTTTGGCGTTGCACCGAGTGTATTTAGGGCTTGAATAACTTGGTTTAATTGCACACTTGCGTTGACTTTTTGGAGTGCCCCACCCTGATCACGTACCCCAACATTCGTATTACGAGTGACTACGGTTTGCCCACCTGCAAATGGGGTGTCCGGTTGGCTCACTTGAGTTTGTCTTTCGACTGTGACCGCTAAACTGCCATGTGCAACAGCACAGCTGTCTAGTGTTACACTGCGGTTAATCACCACAGAACCGGTGCGTGAATTGAGGATCACTTTCGCTTCGGCCACTGGCGCACGTACATTAAGCTCCTGTACCCGTGCTAAAAAGCGCACTTGGTCGCGATTATTGGCAGGAACCAGTAATTGCACTGTCCGAGAATCTAACGCAGACGCCGTCCCCATACCGCCCATACGGTTAATTGCATCCGCAATATCTTGTGCCAATGTGAAGCTATCTTCGTTTAATTGCAGGTTAATTGCCCCGTTTTGCCCGAAACTGCTCGGTAATTCGCGTTCAATAGTTGCTCCACCGGTAATACGGCCGCCATTGAGTTGATTAACCTTAATACTACTGCCGCCACCACTGGCACCCGCACCACCCACTAAGATGTTACCTTGAGCCATCGCATAGATTTGTCCATCAACCCCTTTTAAGGGAGTCATCAACAACGTACCGCCACGTAAGCTTTTCGCGTTACCCATTGAGGAAACCACAATATCCACGGACTGCCCAGTACGCGCAAAAGGCGGCAATTTCGCGGTGACCATGACCGCCGCCACATTTTTTAATTGCATATTGGTACCCGGCGGCACCGTAATCCCCATTTGCGACAGCATGTTATTCAAACTTTGAGTGGTAAATGGAGTTTGCATGGTTTGGTCACCTGTCCCATCTAGGCCCACAACTAAACCATAGCCAATCAAGGCGTTATCTCGCACACCTTGAACGGTGGTTAAATCTTTAATACGCTCACTGTATGCTGAATAAGTGAAGCAAAAAAATAGTGATAGCAAAATTAATACTTTGTTTTTCATTGAATTATCTCGGCTGTTTTCTCGCTAATGTTTAATTAATAAGGCGAAACATTTAAGAAAAAGCGTTGTAGCCATCCCATGTTTTGCGATTCGTTAATATAGCCGTCACCCACATATTCAATGCGTGCATCAGCGACTTGTGTCGAACTCACATGATTGTCTGAACCGATAGTGCGCGGGTTAACCACCCCAGAGAAACGAATCGACTCAGTACCTTGGTTTATCGCGATGCGTTTCTCACCAACCACATGTAAATTACCGTTCGCCAATAATTGGTCGACTGTGACAGTGATGGTGCCTTTAAAGGTGTTGTTGGCATTGGCACCGCCTTTGCCGCTAAAGTCACTGTTACCTTTAATATCTAATTCTGTGTTTTTACCGCCAATCCACCCTTGCATGAAACCCGGTAATATCGCAGCTAAGAAACCTGTTTTCCCACTACGGTTGGCATTCGCTGAGGAGTTTTTGCTCGCACTCACGTTTTCTTGCAAGTTAATGGTTAAAATATCACCAACATTACGAGGGCGCCGGTCTTCAAATAATGGCTGATAGCCATAATAAGCAGGTTGAGCGCTTTGAAATATCGAGCCATTGGGTGCTGGTGCTGTCGGCGCTGTTGGGATTGCCGTGGTTTGTGTGTCCACTAATGGACGCGATTTGATTTGTGCACAACCGCTGGTAACTAAGACCAAAATGGCAAGTAACCCTGCCTGTTTAGGCGCTATGAAACGCGTTAGTAACGCTGCTTTTTGCTGTTGAGAAATCGTGCCACTTTCAATCATCATGTTACTCTTTTGCTGCTGTGTACGTTTTATCATCACGAAGAGGTCCCTCTCATTGATAACTCATCACTAGCGCAATGAGTTATTTTTACGTATTTTTTACCAATTACAATTGCGTTAAGCGCTGTAACATTTGGTCAGAAGCGGATACCGCCTTACTGTTGATTTCATAAGCACGCTGAGTTTGGATCATGTTGACCAACTCCTCTGCCACATTGACGTTAGAGGTTTCTAACATGTTTTGATAAAGTAAACCGGCGCCATTGGTCCCCGGTGCGCTCTCATTTGGTGCGCCGGAACTTGCGGTTTCCATATACAGGTTTTCACCCATACTTTCCAAACCAGCATCATTAATGAAGGTGGTTAATGTAATTTGGCCAATTTGCTGTGGTTGGTTATCGCCATAGACGGTAATCGTCACGGTGCCATCGCGCGCAATCGACAAGCTATTCGCGTTATCGGGGATCATAATCGCAGGAACGATTTGATAACCACTTGAGGTCACTAACTGGCCATCTTGGTTTGGCTGCAATGCGCCATCACGGGTGTAAGCATCCGTACCATCAGGCATTTGCACATGTAAAAAACCTTGGCCTCGGATAGCGATATCGTTGGTATTTCCTGTTTTATTTAATGCGCCTTGCGCATGAATACGCATGGTGGCAACAGGGCGCGAACCCGTTCCCATTTGTAAGCCGGATGGTAATGAAGTTTGTTCTGAACTCATTGAGCCCGGCTGGCGAATATTTTGGTACATTAAATCTTCAAAAACAGCGCGTTGGCGTTTGAAACCATTGGTACTAACGTTGGCTAAGTTATTAGAAATAACATCAAGGTTAGTTTGTTGAGCATCGAGCCCTGTTTTAGCAATCCATAATGAGCGGATCATAATAATTCCTTACTGTATTTAACTAACCGCGAGCAGTTGATTGGCGCGTTGTGCATTTTCATCAGCACTGCGGACAACTTTCATTTGCATTTCAAAGTGCCTTGCATTGGCAATCATCGAAACCATGGCTTCTGCGGCATTGACATTACTGCCCTCAATCACCCCAGCAGTGACAATGCCTCGTTCGCTTTGTGGCAAAGCATTGCCATTTGCCGCTTGCCCTTGTGGTGATAAATGAAACAAACCGTCTTCGCCACGGATCAAGTCTTGCGGCTGTGCTTCAACCACTTTCAAGCGCCCAATTTGCCCTAACATAGTCGGGGGGTCAGTCGCCAAAAGCGCAGTAACGGTACCGTCAGCGCCAATAGTTAACTCCGCATTTGGCGGAACGTTAATCGGCCCGCCATCACCTTGTAAGCGGCGCTCACCAATAACAAGCTCACCTTCACTAGACACTTGAATGTTACCGTTACGGGTATAAGCTTCTGTGCCATCCGCTAATTCAACAGCCAAAAAATGCTTATCATTTAACGCAACATCGGTTTGCTTACCCGTATAATTGAGTGGCCCTTGGCTCATATCAGCGCCGGGAGTAGATGCCACCACCAGCGTTCTGGTTTGCTCGCTGTCACCATGTATCGGCACGGCACGCATTGCGGACAATTGCGCTTTAAAGCCTGCGGTTGACACATTGGCAATGTTATTTGAAACAATCGCTTGGTTTTCCAGCGCATGACGCGCTCCTCCCATCGCGGTATAAATGACGTGATCCATGGCCACCCTCTTGTTTTATCGTAAGTTAACCAGCGTCTGTAACATCTGATCTTGTGTCTTGATGGTTTGCGCGTTTGATTGGTAATTACGCTGCATCACAATCATGCTAATTAACTCTTGGCTCATATCCACGTTAGAAGACTCCAACGCACCGCTGGTTAATTTACCGAACTGACCGACACCCGGAACGCCGTCCATCGGGTTACCTGACGCATTAGAAGAGGCCCAAACGTTGCCACCTTGGGATACCAGACCATTTGGATTTGCGAAAGCAGATAATGCCACTTGACCAACCACACGTTTTTGTTGGTTAGAATAGTTAGCGGTAATTAAGCCGTTATCTTCAATTTTGAAGGTGGTGTATTCACCGGCTGGATAACCGTCAACATCAATTGCACTAACAGAAGACTCGCTGACCTTTTGTTGACGAGTCTTACTTAAATCAACGTTTAATATTCCATTATCAGCGCCATTTAACCCGTTATACGCGAAAGCAAATGTGGCTTTATCTGCGTCTTTTAACTTACCATTACCATCAAACTCTAGTTCACCCAGTTTTTTAGCTTCAGTTTCGTTAGCGTCTTTCGCATAAGCGGTCCATTTGTTATCTGACTCTTTAACAAAGTACACTGAAATTTCATGGGTATTACCTTGACTATCGAAAGCGGTCATTGTGGTGCTAAAGTTATACGTTGCTGAATCATCAGGCTTTGTGATGTCAAATTTCTTATCTTTAACTTTATCTTCAGAATTAAGGTTTATCGTCAGTTTCGCTAACTCAGATTTTTTCGCATCCATCATATCCGTTGGGATATTCAAGCCTTCAGGTACACCACCACTTTGGATGGTAACATTGCCTTTTTCATCAACACTCGCAGGGTAACCTGTGACTACCATCCCTTGGTTATTGACTAAATTACCGCTTTTATCGCGTAAGAATTGACCATCACGGCTGTAGTAAGTATCACCGTTTTGGTCTTGTACACGGAAAAAGCCATTTCCGGAGATGGCAACGTCTGTCGCTCTATCCGTACGCGTGATTGGACCATCTTTAAAATTTTGTGTCACCGCGGCCACATTAACGCCTAGGCCAACACCTGAACCTGCAAACATATCTGCAAATGAGGTCGTCGCCCCTTTAAAACCATTTGTTGCGGAGTTGGCAATATTATTACCAATTGAATCAAGCCCCGCTGAGGCTGCATTTAAGCCACTGACTGCTTGTGAAAAAGACATATTTTCTCCATGAGTATTGGGGGTAAATTAAGAAGATGGATAAACTTTGAAAATGCTGCTCAGCGGGACGCTTTGCCCAATGCCAACATCAAGTAATGGTGCGTCAGCTCCAGGAGTCACACCGTTAACACGGGTATACCCCAGTTTGGTCACTTCGATTTCAGCTCCTGAACTAACAGCTTTCACATCAAAGTAATATTTTCCTGTTGTATCGGTGACTAAGTTCCCGTTGTTATCACGGCCATCCCATGCCATATCATAGATATCGGGTTTAACTTCCGTATCATAGGTAATGGTTCGCACAACCATTCGGTTTTTATCGCGAATGGTAATTTCAACGTTGTCCGCCAATTTCGGCAAAAAGAAGCCAAACGGCGAGGAAATATATTCAGATTGCGGCTCTTCAGTGCCCTCTTCACCTTCAATGGCATCTTTGTTACTTAATCCAAACATTGAAGGGCTATTTGGGCTGATGCCTTCGTCTGGAAGCGGGTTTGATGGCTTAATCACATTGCTGTCTTCACCTGTGCTCGCTTTTTTGAGCGGCGCTAAGATGATTTCATTGCGCGGAATAAGCACACCTTTACCTACCAACTGAGTGGCTTGCAATGACTGACCTGAACCAATTTGTTGGGAAATACCACTCACGCTGTCGCTGAGTTTATTCATACTTTCAAGTGTCGCTATTTGCGCCAATTGGCTGGTTAAATCCGTATTTTCCATTGGTTTTGTTGGGTCTTGGTTTTGCATTTGCGTGACAATCATTTTTAAAAAAGTGTCACGCATATCGTCACTTTGACTTTTCTTTGGCACATTACTCGCAGCTGGCTGAGGGCCAGCTGTCGTATTATCCAAAGAGTCGTACATTGTGGCTGCAACTCCCATGAAAATGCTCCCTTACTGGCCTATAGTCAGTGTCTTTTGCAGCAATGTTTTTGCTGTATTCATCACTTCTAAGTTAGCTTGATAGCTACGAGAGGCTGAAATGGTATTGATCATTTCACCAACCATGTCGACATTTGGCATTTGCACATAGCCTTTTTCATTCGCTGACGGGTGACCGGGCTTATATTCCATACGGGGTGGCGTAGGGTCTTCTATCAGCTCACTCACACGCACGCCTCCCACTTCGTGACGCCCTTGCGGTGCCATTTGAAAAACAACTTGTTTTGCGCGATATGGTTGGCCATCTGGTCCCGCGATACTTTCCGCGTTGGCCATATTGCTCGCACTGACATTTAAACGTTGAGATTGCGCAGTCAATGCCGATGCAGAGATATCAAAAATACTTAGTAAAGCCATGGCAATTACCCTTGCTGTAAGACAGCCAACATACTTTTGACGCGGCTATTGATGAATGTAAGGTCGGCCTGATATTTCAGGGTGTTATCTGCGAATTGGCTGCGTTCAATGTCCATATCTACCGTATTACCATCCATTGAGGTTTGGTAAGGAACACGATATTTCAGGTCAATATTTGGCGCTTTGCCCCCTCGGCCTTCAATATGCCCTTTCGAAGTGACAGCAAGAGTCACACCTTTTCCCCCTACCACACCTTTATCCATGGCTTGTTGAAGTTGACGATTAAAGTCAATATCACGTGCTTGGTAGCCGGGTGTGTCGGCATTAGCAATGTTTGAAGCTAATACAGTCTGCCTTGCTTCGCGTATTGACAAAGCCTGTTGCTGGAAAGCAAACGTGGCGTTTAATTTATCAATCATAGTGGTCCTCAATGGAGATAACGCGATCCCTGAATTTGAACATTCGCGAGTAAAAATTAAAATTCGACCCGCATATCTTAGCGGCTTACTAAAAAATCTAATGGCGGGATAAAGGCAAAATAATTGACCTATTTGGCTCATTCATTATTACGCAGCTGCGTAAACTGCAATTGTGAAAAAGTTTGCTTACTGGGGGGATAAAACGGGATGTATTACACTAAGGAATTGCCTTTATATATGGTAATCAGTTTGTTAGGTCTTACTCCAGCGCTTTCTCAAGCGTCATTACCCCAAGATATTAACCATTATTTTCGCCAAATTCATGGCAAGAAAACCCAAGTTTCAATCGAAATCAAAACACCAATTGAACGTTGGCCTATTTGCGAGAAGCCACAAATCAACCCACCTATTGGCGGGCGTAATATGGGGAATGTGTCCCTTCCTGTGCAATGTGGTAAAAAAAAGCAATTTATTCAGCTAACAGTGAATGTGACAGGCCAGTATTACGTGGCAACACGCAATATAAATAGAGGGGAACCCATACAATTTGTTGATATCGGAACCAAAAAAGGCTTATTGCATAAACTCCCCGCAGGCGCAAGTACAGACAAAATTGCACTTCGCGGAGCAATAGCTCTACGTAATATTCCAGCAGGTCAAACATTCACAAAATCAATGATAAGGCAGCCTTGGGCAATAAAAGCAGGGCAAACTGTATTTGTATTCGCTAGTGGTGATAATTTTTCAGTGAAATACGAAGGAAGAGCAATAAATAATGCTACTGCCGGCCAAAATACCCGCGTACGATTGTTAAATGGGCAAATTGTAAATGGGGAAGCGCTAGAAAATGGCAGCGTTCAAGTGGCATTAAAATAAAGCGCCCTCCATTGATAGGCCGATGAGCATACATAATCTATGATTCGGCTAGCGAAGCGCAGTCAACAACGCTGCAACTTGAAGTATGACGAGTATTTACTCTAAATAATTCAAGTGGCAGCTAGGCGACAAGTGAAGATAGACCGATGAGCATACACAAGTATGTGATTCGGCTATTTGAGCGCAGTTAACAACGCTGCAACTTGAAGTATGACGAGTAGTGCAATATTTTGTAACACTATATACACTAAAGATTCATAAACATAAGCCGATAACTGACATATGAAAAAAATCGGAAATAGGAAAATACATTATGGCTATTGAGCAAACATCTGCAATTTCTGCACTGGCTCAGGTGACAAACCGCGACCCACAAGATGCGGCTGCCCCGATGCGGGACAAAAAAGTGTCCACTAATGAAGTCGTTAAAGAAAGTTCTTTTGCTCCTAGTGAGCTACAAAAAAAATTATTGCAACCTCAAGCAAGTGATATTAATAGTGCTAAAGTTGAACAAATTAAACAAGCAATCAAAGATGGCACCCTAACAATGGATGCTGAAAAAATTGCTGATGGCATTTTGCGCGATGCTCATGAATGCATGTTATCAATGAAATAAATAACCACTATGACTGACGAATTACTGATATTACTTGAGCAACAACTCGCTCATTTGCAATCATTACAAATAGTGATGAAAAATGAAGAGCTATTACTAGGTTATCACCGTGTGCCGCCTTCGCCTTTTCAGGAAACCACTGAACAAAAACGGTTTTTAGTTGCTGCGATCGGCCATGGTGAAACAAACCGCCTAGCGTTAGAAGCACAATCTGAGATCAGTGCACCTTATGAAGGCAATGATGCACTAGCAGGTGTATGGGAAGCCATTAAAAGCTTAACAACTGAGCTAAAAGAGTTGAATTATCGTAATCACCAAATGCTGCAACTGCACATTGAGCTGAATGCTCAGCGCCTAAACTTTGTGAAAAAACATAATAACCAATCCACTTATGGTGCTGATGGTTTAGAGTCAAAGCGCCCTGCATTAGGTAAGAAAATTTCAATTTAAGGTGTGTTTTGTCTAGTTCACAACCCTCTCCTTTCATACTGAGGCTCGTCAGGCAGCTCGCTCAATAGAATTACTAAAATACAGACAAAGTTGCTGCTGCAATCTCTTTTTTTCATATTCCTCTTGATGGTAGATTAGGTAAATTTCATCGCCTTAACTAAAATAAATTTATCAAAGGGATAGGATATGTTTAGGCCACCACCTATAAATATAAACTCACATATTTTGGACATTAGCATTGAACGTTTTTTTAACTACCGAACCATATTCAAAACTACAGATCTAAATGAATTTGATAGTTCAATAATTAAGAGTGCCCCTAATGATATAGCTTCAACATTAAGTCGACTAAAGTTAGAATATCGCCATTTAATTGACTTACTTGGCTGGCTATCTAGCGATATGCAATCCTATTACCTAAATAGCTTTACTCATAAAGATCTAGTTCAGCTTATCCACATAGATGGATTAACCGCATTTAAACTCGCATCAAGCACAAAAAAGATAGCTTTGAGTAAAATTGGACGAAAGCACAATTTGAAAAAAGTCCTGCGTGATGGGCAATCTGTCTTACTAACGGATAAAGGCAGAATTGTAGGGCGTTTTTTAGTCAGTTAAATACAAAGAGGCCGCTCTTAAAAGAGCGGCCTCTTCATACTTTCTTTGCGCTTTGACGAGCATTCAAATACACACCTTAGGTATAAGAACAATTTAGCTTCAAAGCGACTACATATTTATCCTACACAACCATATAACTAAAAGCAAGATGATTAACTACCACTAATCATCGACGTCATTCTTATCTTACGGTGGTCCGTCATTTCTAAATTCGACATGACCACCAACTGCGGCAGACTGCGCCGCAAGAAACGCGATAAAATCAAGCGTAATCCATGGTTAACTAACAGCACTGTAGGCGCGCCCATCGCTTCTTGGTGAGCTACAGCTTGCTCCGCTTGAGTTTGAATAAACTGCGCCAAGTTCGGCTCTAACCCACCGCCGTTCTTCGCGGCTTGCAGCAAAATCTGCTCAAGGCTAGCCTCTAAACCAATCACTTGAATTTCTTCTGCATTACCAAACCACTGCTGTGTAATTGCTCGCCCTAATGCAATGCGCACTTGGGATGTTAAGTAATCAGTATCTTTGTTTTCCCCATTTTCTCCTGCCATTTCAGCCAAGGTTTCAATGATGGTACGCATATCGCGGATCACCACATCTTCCATTAATAAGTTTTGTAAAACGCGGTGCAAAATCGTTAATGAAATCGTATCTGGGATCAGGTCATCTGCCAATTTTGGCATCTCTTTTTTCACGCGGTCATACAACATTTGGGCTTCTTGACGGCCAAATAAGGTACTGGAGTTTTGCAGTAAAATTTGATTAAAGTGAGTTGCCACCGCGGTACTCGCGGATACCACGGTATACCCTTGGATTTGTGCTTGCTCACGCAAATCATCATCAATCCAAATGGCGGGTAAACCAAATGCTGGCTCTTTAGTGACATCCCCTTGTAACGACCCAGCCGCATTACCTGGGTCAATAGCCAGACTACGCCCTGGCTGTGCTTCTCCCCGCCCAACTTCCGCGCCTTTAATTAGAATTCGGTATTCACAAGGGGAAAGCGCTAAGTTATCGCAGATATGCACCACGGGTGGCAAATACCCCACTTCTTGAGCAAATTTCTTACGTAAACCACGTAGTCGCCCTAATAATTCACCTTGCTGGTCATTATCGACTAATGGGATCAACCGATACCCCACTTCCATCGCCAACAAGTCTTCTAATTGAACGTCATCCCACGTGGCTTCAACCACTTTATTGGCTTCTTGAAAATGCTGAGATTGGCTATTATCCCCCGCACTACTTTCGGGTTGTTGGGATTTGCGGACTAAATACCAACCAAGGGCAGCCAGTGCCGCGGTAAACAGTAAAAATACAAAGTTAGGCATACCCGGTATTAAACCGATTAAACCTAGAACCCCAGCGCTCAACCACATCACTCTTGGGTTATTGAATAATTGAGTGACCATTTGTTCACCCACATCTTCATCTGTTGCCACACGAGTGACAATAACCCCAGCAGCGGTGGAAATAATCAAAGCTGGAATTTGCGCGACAAGCCCATCACCAATAGTCAGCAAGGTATAGGCACTGGTGGCATCTCCCAAAGACATATTGTGCTGGCCTACACCAACGATTAACCCGCCAACCACGTTGATCACCATAATCATGATCCCCGCGATAGCATCTCCTCGCACGAATTTACTCGCACCATCCATCGAACCATAGAAATCCGCTTCTTGCGTAACCTCCGCGCGGCGTTTTTTCGCTTCATCATCATTAATGATACCCGCGTTCAAGTCGGCATCGATGGCCATTTGCTTACCTGGCATGCCATCTAACACAAAGCGAGCGCCCACTTCCGCGATACGCCCTGCCCCCTTAGTGATAACCATAAAGTTAATCAGCACAAGAATAATGAATACCACAATACCGATGGCGAAGTTGCCGCCCACCAAAAAGTGACCAAAGGCTTCGACAACTCGCCCAGCAGCATCTGGCCCTGTATGGCCATCTAACAGGATAATTCGCGTCGAGGCAATATTCAAAGAGAGGCGCAATAAAGTTGCAAATAGCAAAATGGTAGGAAATGCCGCAAAATCTAATGTGCGTTTTGTGAACATCGCCACTAATAACACCATAATGGAAAGTGCAATATTAAAGGTAAACAGTAAATCTAATAAAAAAGCCGGTAATGGCAATACCATCATCGACAGGATCATTAATATCAGAACCGGGCCGGCCAGTATTTGCCACTGCGTTCCTTGTAAATTTTTCGGCAATTTTAATAATGAAGCCAAATTAGCCATCTCGATTGTTATCTCCAGCAAAGTCCAGCGTCGGTGGCACTGGTAAATTTTTCGGTTTTTTGGGTCTGAGCCCACCTTCTCGGCGCCAGCGGCGCAATTGGTAAACCCATGCTAAAACTTCTGCAACCGCGGCATATAATGCAACAGGAATGCTTTGTCCTATCTCCGCATGGCGGTATAGCGCACGAGCAAGAGGCGGTGCTTCTAACTGTAATATTCGGTGCTCTTCACCAATTTCTTTGATGCGCTGAGCTAATACACCTGCTCCTTTCGCTAATACTTTTGGTGCCCCCATTTTTTTGTCGTCATATTTAAGGGCGACCGCATAATGTGTTGGGTTAGTGACGATAACATCTGCATTCGGAACATCTGCCATCATTCGGTTACGCGCAATCGCACGCTGCTGTTGGCGAATTTTGGCTTTAATCTGCGGGTCACCCTCTTGCTGCTTGAATTCATCTTTAATTTCCTGACGGCTCATGCGTAATTTTTTCAAATGAGAACGAAACTGATAGAAAACATCAAAAGCCACCATTGGGATCAGCAAGAAAACAATCAAATAACCAGCAAAAATCACTTTTTGCAGTGCATTACTTAGCGCCGTAACGGGTGATTCCATCACTAAATGCAGTAACGATGGCCAACTTTGCCAAAGAAAAATAAATGCGCCCAAACCAACAAATAAGGATTTCAAAATCGCTTTAAATAACTCAGATAAGGCATTCATCGAAAAAATACGTTTTAGCCCTTTGATTGGATTTAACTTTTTCAAATCAAATTTAATCAACTTGCTATTAAAAACGAGCCCACCGACTAATGATGATGCAGAAATGCCAACCAAAGCTAACCCGCCAATGACTGGTAATAAGGCAAATAACGCCTCACTGACCACACGCCCTAAGTAACTGATCATCAAGCCTGTATTTTGTAAATAGTGGCCATCAAAAATAAAACCCTGACGAGTAATTTGCCGCAATTGTGCCGCGAGGTGTCCACCACTTAGCCATAGCAAGCTCACGCCTGCTAACATCATCATTAGCGAGCTAAGTTCTTTTGAACGAACGATTTGCCCATCATCTTTGGCTTTTTGCTTTTTATGGGGCGTGGGCTCTTCGGTTTTTTCTACATCACTCTCGTCGGACACCGCGGTTCCAAAATGTAATGAAAATACGAGTTATCGCTATAGCATGACAGAGTGTAAAAAAATCAATGGTGGAAAATAGACGCAGTTCAAGGGGGTTATTTGGCTATTGAACAATAAGGCGGCAACTTTGCGAAGGGTTTCGCAAGTAATCGCAATAAATTAAAGATACTCTGATAATGGCAATATTTGTTGATAAAATCCCTATCGTGATCGATGAGCTGTGCTAAAGTACACGTGTCATAACACGTGTATAAGGGGCATCTATGAATAGAACAAAAAAAACCGTCAGTGTCACTGTCGCGCCTGAACTCTACGAACAAGCAAGGCGGGCTAAACTTAACTTATCAGCAATACTGGCTTGTGCCTTACAAGCTGAATTAAAACGCCTCGAAGCGCAAAAATGGAAAAATGACAATGCCGAAGGCTTTAATGAGTTAAACAGGATAAATGAAGAATATGGATTACTCTCAGATAAATACAAGGATTTTTAATGCAATATCGCCTCTATCAAAACCGAGATGATGCTATCAAATACCCATATTTACTGGATATTCAAAGTAATATTATTGATTTATTGAATACTCGCTTAGTCATCCCGTTATTCGATAGCAGGCTAGTTAAAAAGCCATTACCCGCTCGCTTAAACCCCCAATTAGTTATCAACGGGCAGGTTTTTATTTTAATGACTCACCAAATGGCTTGCGTCCCTCATTCATTATTAGGGAAAGAAATCGTTGACTTAAGTAGCCAACGAGACACCATTAAACACGCAATTGACTTACTGATTGATGGCTTTTAACAATGAAGGGTTATTATGGATATTTGTCACCTTGTTGCCCCTGATATCACTTTAGAAGATGCCCCAAAAGAAGCCTTACGTATGCTTAATTGGCTAAAACATCAAGGTATTATCGACCCTGACTTTCAAAGTATCGAGTATGGTGAAGTGATTTATCGTCCTACCCCCACTCACAAAGAACCCATTTTGTACGTAATTAATGATGAAATCGTCCCAACTCAACTTCCTGAAGATACGCTAAAAAACTACCTGTCTATCGTGACAGAACGAACAGTTTTTCATGCAGGGGGAAATGGTCTCGGTATTTACTGCCCACAATGTGCAAATGAACAAAGCGAACAGAGTCACGCATGGGGTGATGCGGTATCCGACTGGTATGAAGGAAAACCAGAAAATCTCGCTTGTTTTTATTGCGATTTTCATGGCTCACTTAATAAATGGCAATTTGACCCTCAATGGGCATTCGGCAATTTAGGTTTTAGTTTTCATAATTGGGATATACGCGATAATTTTATCGAGGAATTTGAGCAAATACTTGGTAGTAAAATCATTGCTGTTTATCAACATGATTAGCAATTAAATTGTTCAGCTGAATACTCATAGGCTCTATATAATTCAAGGTTTAGAGGAAAAATCCAAGGTAATCCGCATCCCCACCGCTTCTGCATATTTTAATAATGTACCTAATTTTGGGTCGAACTGCGCTTTTTCCAAACGGGACACGTTCTGCTTCTGAGTTTGCATTTTTTCCGCAATTTGAATTTGGGTTAAATTATTGGCTAAACGTGCTTTTTTGAGTTGATTAATTAACGCCTGTCTCATCTGTAATTCAGTAGAGCACTCATTAATATCTCCATCATTTTCTTGAACTATTTCTTTTGGTTCTTTTTTTTCTTTAATCACAAAAGTAGAAATTAAATCGTTATTTATCATTGCAATCCTCTCCTTGTAACGCAAATACAATAAAACTACCCTAACCCTATGTAATTAGAGTAGTTGAATTAAAAACTTGTCGGCGATTAGAAGCCCAGTTCATCAAGCAAATCATCAACTTGAGACTGTGATGCCATCACATTTACGCCTTCTTTATTGATTTGTGGGCCATTGAGCAAACTTTCGTTTTGCGTTTTCGCACGCATTTCAGGTGGTGTATTTTCCATTAACAGTGCGAGCAGTTGCTTTTCAGCTTCTTCAACCACTTCCATCATTTTTTTGATGACTTGCCCTGTTAAATCTTGGAAATCTTGCGCCATCATGATTTCTAACAGCTCTGCTTTGGTGGTTTCGCTGTCTTGGATCACTTGCCCTAAAAAAGCTTCTGTTGACTCACGCAATTGTGCAGGAACCCCATCTCCAGCGGTTTCTTGCCACTGCTGTTGCAATACCTGCGCATTTTTATTCATTTCCACTTGCAGTGGTTTGATGACATCAATACCATTTAAGGTTTTTTCTGCCGCTTGCGCCGTCATTTGGGCGATATAACGCAGCCTATCTTTTCCGTCTGGAATACTCGCCACTGCCTGTTGAACGCTTTTTTCTAGCCCCAATTCGCGCATACTTTCACGCAGCGTTCTCATTAGCGTACCAATGCGCGTAATGACTTGTTTTAAATCATCATTACCATTGCGAATACCTTCCATACCCACTTGCTCAGTCATGAAAACCTCCTTTGGCACGCACTGTTATTGCAGCCCCATTTTTTCAAATACTTTATTCAGTTTTTCTTCTAAGATAGCGGCAGTGAACGGCTTAACGACATAACCACTCGCCCCCGCTTGTGCAGCGGCAATAATATTTTCTTTTTTCGCTTCTGCTGTCACCATTAATACGGGGATATGCTTCAAAGCATCATCACCACGAATGGTTTTAAGCAGCTCAAGGCCATCCATGTTTGGCATATTCCAGTCAGCAACAACAAAATCGATGCTACCTGTACGGATTTTTTCTAATGCATCAACACCGTCTTCTGCTTCTTCTATTTTGTTAAATCCGAGCTCTTTTAATAAGTTACGGACGATACGTCGCATTGTAGAAAAATCATCGACAACCAAAAAACTGAGATCTTTAGCGGCCATAACCACTCCTTCAAAATACAATTGTGAATTCCTGTCACGGTTTAAACCGTGACAGAAGAAAGTCTTGCTAAAACACTTGGGGCAATCTTGAGAATATCTTGCACCTCATCCGCAGCCCCCAATTCAATCGCCGCGCGAGGCATACCAAACACCACGCAACTACTTTCGTTTTGTGCGTAAGTGATAGCCCCTTGCTTACGTAAATTTAATAGCCCTTTCGCGCCATCCATCCCCATCCCTGTCAATAAAATGCCAATACATTTTCGCCCAACACATTGAGCGACTGAATCAAACAACACATCAACAGAAGGACGATGCCGGTTAACAGGTTCGCTTTGCTGCAAAATAACTTGAAATCCCTTGCCTTTATCCGCAATCAACATGTGCGAATCGCCTGGGGCAATATATGCATGGCCTTTTTGTAATAGTTCGTTGTGTTCAGCTTCTTTTACGGTCAATACACAGAGCTTATTTAAGCGATCAGCAAAAGAACGCGTAAAACCCGCTGGCATATGCTGAGTGATCACTACCGGAGGGCATTCATGAGGTAACATTTCCAGAAATTGCCGTATTGCCTCCGTTCCTCCGGTCGATGCGCCAACCGCAATCACACGGCTATTGCAAACATAGGGAGAGAGTGATTTCGCTTGAGAAACTGGCTCATTAACCTTTTTGTCAGGGCGGGCAAAGCGGCTGCGCTGAGTAATTTTAGACATGGCTGCTGCGCGAATTTTCTCACCAATAATATCTCGATAACTCATCATGGTTTCACGAATACCAATTTGTGGTTTCGTGACAAAATCCACAGCACCTAATTCCAGCGCTTTTAACGTCACTTCCGAACCTTTCGACGTCAATGTTGAAACCATTACCACAGGCATTGGATGCAAGCGCATTAGTTTTTCTAAGAAATCAATACCATCCATTCGCGGCATTTCCACGTCTAACGTGATCACGTCCGGTTCATGTTGTTTGATTAAGTCACGTGCAACATAAGGGTCTGGTGCAGTATCAACCACAATCATGTCTTCGTGACTATTAATAATTTCGCGCATTAATTGGCGCATCAGTGCTGAGTCATCCACACATAGCACTTTAATCTTTTTCATTACCCCCTCCTCGCCGCTTGCAAGCTGTAGACGGTTTGCCCTTTAATAACGAAACTTTGTGATAACTGCGATAAATTTTCGGAATGCCCGATAAACAGTAATCCGTCAGGCTTAAGCAATGGAACAAAGCGCTCTAGCATTTTTATCTGCATCTCTTTATCGAAATAAATCATGACATTACGACAAAAAATCGCATCAAACCGATGTTGCATCTGCCAGTCATGGTCACTCAAGTTTAAGTAACGAAATTCAATCATTTGGCGCAATGCAGGTTTGACTCGTGCATAACCGTCAAATTCACCAACCCCTTTCATGAAATAACGTTGTCGCTGTAATGCCGTCAATGATTTCAGCTCTTCTACGCGATACACGCCTTGTTTCGCTTTTTCTAGCACTTCCGTGTCAATGTCACTGGCAATCACTTTGGCATTGATGGCATTCGGCCCAAGTACATCACTTAATGTCATTGCTATCGAATACGGCTCTTCTCCCGTTGAAGATGCGGCACACCAAATATTAATGGCGCTATTTTTACGCGTACGAACAAAGTCCGCTAACGTCACAAAATGGTGTGGTTCACGAAAAAATGCAGTTAAATTTGTCGTCAAAGCATTCACGAAAGCTTGCCATTCTGCATGGTGAGGCTCACGCTCTAACATCCGCAAATAATCGGAAAAATTGTCGATATTACAATCACGTAACCGCTTTAACAGCCGGTTATAGACCATATTTTTTTTATTCATGGTGAGGACAATGCCTGATTTTTTATGAATAAATCGACAAACCCGACCAAACTCATCATCAGTCAGTGGTTCTACCTGTGGTACAAAAAGCATCGTACTTGTCGTCCTATTCAATAAAAACCCAGAGGCAGCCAGTTATTTGGCTGCCTTTTAGGATGGATAACCTAAGGAAAAATAACCTGTTACGGTTATCCACCGAAAATTCAGAAACGAATTTTCACAACACTTAACGCCGATTACGATTTAAATGACTTTCGGGTAATTCAAAGAATGCAACCGTATCAACTAAGTTGTTTGCTTGGTCTTCTAACGCCGCCGTCGCACTGGTCGATTGTTCCACTAATGCCGCATTTTGTTGTGTCACTAAATCCATTTGGCTTACCGCTGTGGCGACTTGCTCAATACCACGGCTTTGTTCATTGGAAGCAGAAGCAATGTTGCCCATTAATTCAGTAACTTGGTTAACAGCTGCAACTAACTCACTCATAGTTTCTCCCGCTTCATTAACAAGCTGAGAACCTTGGCTCACTCTACCGACAGACTCATCAATCAAGGTTTTAATTTCTTTTGCCGCTTCCGCACTGCGCTGAGCTAGCGCTCTAACTTCACCAGCAACCACAGAAAATCCGCGCCCCTGTTCACCTGCTCGAGCGGCTTCAACGGCAGCATTCAATGCTAAGATATTGGTTTGGAAAGCAATCCCATCAATCACACTAATAATGGCACTGATTTTTTGTGAGCTATTAGAAATGGAAGTCATGGTGTCAATCACGTCTTCGGTGATCTCTCCACCTTTCGTTGCGGTTTTCGATGCACTAACAGCAAGTTCACTGGCTTGACGTGCGTTATCCGCATTTTGCTTAACGGTTGCTGTCAACTCTTCCATACTAGCCGCAGTTTCTTCGAGTGATGCCGCTTGCTGCTCAGTACGTGAAGATAAGTTATTATTACCTAAAGCAATTTCACGAATACCGGTATACATTTGGTCAGTATTTGAACGCAAGGCGGTCACTGAAGTCACTAAAGACTCCTGCATATCCTTTAGCTTGCCAAATACCTCACCGATTTCATCACGGGTCGTCACTTCAATTTTCTGATTGAGTTTGCCATCAGCCACTAATGCAAAGTGCTCTCCCATACTCTTCAGTGGGTTAATTACTTTACGTTTCATCCAATAATGAGCAAATGCAATAACCGCGATGATAATG
Source organism: Providencia sp. PROV048 (assembly GCF_033688165.1). NCBI lineage: Bacteria > Pseudomonadati > Pseudomonadota > Gammaproteobacteria > Enterobacterales > Morganellaceae > Providencia > Providencia sp. PROV048. The sequence goes on from NZ_CP096360.1 coordinate 2,745,804, forward strand.
ACGATCACTGAGCAAAATGAACTCCAAGCGAAGGTGTTATACATTCTTGCTACCGCAAGAGATTCGTCGCTTTCAGCATTCAGTAATTCAAGGTATTCCTCAACAACTTGCTCCAACTGATCCTGGTTTTCTTGAGCAGGAAGTTCAATATAAGCTGCAATATCGTTATTATCTAAATGTGTTTTTAATGCTTTGAGTGTTAAGACAAATGCTTGATACCGAGCCTCTAAAGCCGCAAGATTTTCTTTCTCACTTAAAAGAGGCTGGTTTTTAAACATAGTGTAGTCTTTCTCAGCTTCTGCGAGTAATTTGTCAAAAGTCACTCTTGTTTCTTCAATCAATGGTTCATTACCACCGACTTTATGCAGCAATGCAATTTGCGTTAGGCTATTGCGTGCTTGCATTAGGTGTTTATTGGTTTCTTCAAGCATCGAACGCTTATCAGACCCCAAATCAATGCGCTCTAAGGATTTTAATTCGCTTACAACAATCCCAACAGAAACCCCGCTAGACACAATCTGCATCCCACAAAATAAAATGAGAAGAAGATATAAACTCACCGAAATCCGGATATTTTTACCAAACATAGAAATCCCCACTTGTGCCAGCTAAGAGAACTGAACCTCTGAAACATTGCCTTGTTTTCTAATGCGCAGGAACGCTGCAAAACCGTAGCTTTGCAGCGCGAAACTGAGCTTAACCCTTAGAAAGTTTCCCAATTGTCATCATCTTTATGTTCTTTCGATGATAGTTTTGTCAGATCCGGTGTTTTAACGATATTTGAAACCGTTCTTGCTGCCGGCTGAATATTGCGTATTTCACTTTGTTTTAATGGTGGTAAACGGAAGATAGAAATCAGTTGCGACAGTTTTGCCACTTGCTCTTCCAATACATTGGCTGCAACCGCGGATTGCTCAACCAGCGACGCATTTTGCTGCGTAACTTTGTCCATTTCAGCGACAGCAATACTGACTTGTGCAATTCCTTTGCTTTGCTCGTCTGATGCGGTCGCAATATGCGTCATAATGTCAGTAACACGTGTAACAGATTCAACAATCTTGGTCATTGTTTCGCCTGCATCCTCAGCTTGGCGAGCGCCTGTCCCAGTTCTTGACACCGAATCTTCAATTAACGTTTTAATCTCTTTAGCGGCATCTGCACTGCGTTGTGCCAAATTACGCACTTCATCAGCAACAACGGCAAAACCACGACCATGCTCACCTGCCCTTGCCGCTTCAACTGCCGCATTAAGCGCTAAGATGTTAGTTTGAAAAGCGATGCTATCGATAACTGCAGTAATATCAGAGATTTTCTGTGAGCTATCCGCAATATTCAGCATGGTGCTAACGACATTGGATACCACTTTGCCGCCTTCTTTTGCTATCACTGAAGCTTGGTTTGCAAATTCACTCGCTTGGTGGGCGTATTCGGTATTTTGTTTAACAGTGGCAGTCAGTTCACTCATACTGGCTGAAGTTTCTTCTAAGCAAGCGACTTGTTGCTCCGTTCGTGCTGACAAGTCATTGTTACCTGCTGCAATTTCGGTTGTACCTTGGTAAATAGTTTCGCTACCATCTAGCACACCACGAACCGTATTAATCAGCTCTTGTTGCATGTGTTGAACACCATTGGCCAATTCACCAATTTCATTTTTGGCAATTGTTGTCACATTCGGTGTTAAATTCCCTGAAGCAAAGACTTTAATACGTTCAATTAAGATACCGAGTGGCTCGATAATACCTTTACGAACATAGCGATAACTGAAGAAACCAATCAAAGCGAGTAAGATAGATAGCGTCACCAACATGTATAATGATTGGCGATAGTTATTATCTGCATTGACAACTTCGGCCTGGAAATCTGCTGAAATATCCGCAAAATAAGCGTTAAATTGCTCTTCAAATTTCACTTGGTGCCCTGAGGTTCTGTGTGCATAAAAACCTTCAAGGTCACCTTTTTCAGCGAATTCACTTAGCTTGATTAACGCATCACGATAGGTTTCATAGGTACTAAACAGCTTTTCAAATTTGGCTTTATCATAATCTGAACTTTGCATCAGCTTGTTATAACGTGCGTAAGCGTCATCCGCTGATTTAAAGTTACGTTTAGCGGCTTTAATCAAGTCTTCTGTCGTTGCATCGTCTTGAATTTTACGACCTTCGAGCAAATAGGCATTGATAGAGCGGTTTAAGTTCGCCCGGGCTTGTAACAAATTAACCCAACTTTCTGTTAATACTTGTCTTTGGCGTTGTAAGGAATTCAAATAACTAATGCTGTCGCTGTTATCGCCCAGTTTGGTAAACATCAACCCACTGGATACCAGTTGCAGCAAAATAAAGATAAAAATGACGGACAAAAGTCCCGATACGATTTTAATTCGACTGTACATGACGTTTTACTAACATAATTTTGTTGTATTTTGGATATCGGTCATCCAACCAAAAACTTTAGTTAATGACTTATTATTATTTGAACAATTATTGGGGCTGAGAATTACTCAGCCATGCTGTCAATCAGCGCCATTTCATCGCTAGTTAATAATTTTTCGATATCGACTAAAATCAACATACGGTCATTTAATGTTCCGAGCCCTGTCAGATATTGGGTCGATAATGTCACCGCAAAATCAGGTGGTGGCGCAATTTGCTCTTCATTCAAGACCAGCACATCCGAAACCCCATCGACGACAATACCGACAACGCGATCTTTTAAATTCACCACAATAACGACCGTGTTATCGTTATACACCACGTTTTCATGGGAAAACTTCACCCGTAAATCAATAATTGGAATGATGACTCCACGTAAATTAGTCACACCTTTGATAAAATCAGGGGTATTCGCGATACGAGTCACTTGTTCATAGCCACGAATTTCCTGCACTTTTAAGATTTCAATGCCATACTCTTCTTCACCCAAGGTAAAAATGAGGTAGCCTTCGCCGTTTTTTTCTTCTTCGTGTTTATTTAAATCATCATCTAACATAGACATGGTGTATGGCCTCTATTTAGTGCACGACAGGTTGAGAAACCTGCTGTTTCTTTTTAATCAAAATGCTGTTATTCATTTTTTGCAGCTCAGCCACATCTAAAATCAATGCAACAGAGCCATCGCCCATAATCGTTGCTGCGGAAATACCAGGGATTTTGCGATAATTACTTTCAATGTTTTTCACCACCACTTGCTGTTGCCCGACGAGCTTGTCAACTAACAACGCAAAACGGTGGCCTGCATTTTGAATAATCAGCACAATACTGTTATCTAAATTTCGCTCGGCTTCTTCGATGGAAAATACTTGGTGTAATTCAACAAGTGGCAAATATTCCCCTCGCACAAGCAGCATTTTTTCTTCTCCCGCTAAGCGATAAATATCCTCTTGCCGAGGCTGCAAGGTACTGATAATGGCACTCAATGGAACGATAAAAACATCTTTCGCTACTTTCACAGACATACCATCCAAAATGGCTAAAGTGAGCGGTAATAAAATGCGGATAATGGTACCTTTACCTTCGGTAAAACCGATTTGAATACGACCGCCCATGTCTTGGATATTTCTTTTCACCACATCCATTCCAACACCGCGTCCCGAAACGTCTGTCACTACCTCTGCGGTTGAAAATCCTGGAGCCATAATCAGCATCGCAACTTCATCATTGCTCATACCATCATGCACGTTCATGCCTTGTGACTTCGCTTTTGCCAAAATACGTTCACGGTTTAGCCCTGCGCCATCATCACGAACTTCAATGCAAATATTGCCACTTTGATGTGCTGCCGCTAAGGTCAATGTGCCAGCTTCTGGCTTACCATTTGCCACGCGAACTTCTGGCTTTTCAATCCCATGGTCGAGGCTATTACGAACAAGGTGATTCAGGGGATCGACGATGCGCTCAATCAAGCTTTTATCGAGTTCAGTTGAACTTCCTTCCACTTTCAGCTCGATTTTTTTACCTAATTTCGATGCTATATCCCGTACCATGCGTGGGAAACGACTAAATACGTAATCCATTGGCATCATGCGAATTGACATAACGGATTCTTGCAAAGCGCGGGAATTACGCTCCAACTGTACGATTGAGCTTAACAAATCACTGTATTCGTTCTGATCGACATGTTGACTATGTTGGGTCAACATTGATTGAATAATCACCAGTTCACCCACTAAGTTAATCAGCTGGTCAACTTTCTCTACAGCCACACGAATACTGCTCGAATCCCCTTTCGGTTTAGCGATTGCCGTTTTTTTAGCCGTGGTGGGTGCAGCAGGTTTTGCCGAGCTTTGCGGAGTATCTACTTGAGGCTCTGTGACTTCATTCGCTGCAACTTTATCATCATTTAATAACGTTTCTTCCTTTGAAAAAGCGAGGCAATCGGCAAATGAAATTACTTCATGGCTAATTTGCGATTCATCCACCACAAAACATAGCACCCCACTAATATCATCAATATCCGTATTAGTTCCTACCCATGCTTGTAAACTATTTGCTGTTTTTTCAGTATGATATAAATGCCCAAATAAACTGAGCTCATCCGCCAATAAATCAACTTCATTTTCTTTGAGCTGATTTAACGAGATCATAAAGTAGTGTGAATATTCACCTTGCTTCGCGGGTGTGTCTTCAACAACCGCATCTTCAACTTTAGTTTCAGATATCGCAGTACCTGTCTCAGCGACCTCTTCCGCTCTATTTTCAACCCGGCTAAGCACCTCACAAATACGCTTAAAGGTATCTTCATCCGGCAAAGAATCATTTTTATAGGCATCTAACTGTGATGCCATGACATCCTTAGCATCAAGAAAAACATCTATTATGTCAGGCGTGAGGGTTAACTCATCATGACGCGCCTTATCTAAAAGGTTTTCCAATGTATGAGTTGTATTCTGCAACTGAGTGAAACCAAAGGTTGCAGCCCCTCCTTTGATTGAGTGGGCACTGCGGAAGATGGCATTTAGCTGCTCGCTATCCGGGTCAAAAGGATCAAGCTCAAGTAAATGTTGTTCCATATCCCTGAGCAACTCATCAGCCTCATCGAAAAATGTTTGATAAAACTCGGTAATATCCATGGTTTTTATCCAATTTCGCTTAAGTTTCACTTAACGCTGACTGCCGGAACCCCCGGCAGACAACTAAACAAGTTATGTAATAAATTCAAATAACAGCAATTCATCACGGTATTTTCACCGCAGCGACAACACCCACAGCCGTTTCTTGCATGGGTTTTTGCGGTTTATTCAGCACATCATTGATCGGCTTGGTGCCATCGTATTCGCGGAGAATTTGTTTGGTTTCTTCATCATTTAACACAATGATACTTATCCGGCGGTTGATCGGGGCAAAACCATCTTCTTTGTCTAAATGAATGGCTGAAGCCATCCCAACCACGCGTAATACTTTATTTTCATCCATTCCACCGCGAATCAATTCACGGCGCGAAGCATTTGCACGATCTGATGAAAGCTCCCAGTTGCTGTAATTGGCGCCGTTGGCATAAGCGAGATCATCAGTATGACCGGAGATACTAATTCGATTAGGAACATCATTAAGAAGTGGTGCTATTGCACGCAAAATATCGCGCATATACGGTTCAACCGTTGCCGAACCGACTTTAAACATTGGGCGATTTTCACTATCAACAATTTGAATGCGTAGCCCATCATTAATCATATCAATCAATAAATGTGGCTTTAATTCATTCAAACGGGGGTCTTTTAAAATGGCCTGCTCAAGGGACTCTTTTAATTTTTCAAAACGATAGTTTGCATTTCCATCAATAATATTATTGGGTTCCGGCATCACATCCCCATCACGGAAAATCGGGTCTTTACCCCCACCAGGAATAGGGTTTGTAGCATCACCACTTTTACTTCCCGGGTTGATAGCTGTACTCAAGGGAGTACGAAAATACTCAGCAATTTGTGTTAATTCTTGAGGACTTGAAATTGAGATCAGCCACATCACTAAAAAAAACGCCATCATCGCCGTCATAAAATCGGCATAAGCAATTTTCCATGAACCGCCGTGTCCGTTTTGATGATGTGAACTGCGCTTTTTAACCCGAATAACATGAGGTGTATTGGCTGCCATTCGTTTGTTACTCCTCAGTTGTTTCTTGTGAGCGAGCACCTACTTTCACTTCTCGAACTTTATCTTCAAGTTCAACAAATGAAGGTCTATCTGCGCTGAATAACACCTTGCGGCCAAATTCAACCGCAATTTGAGGAGCATACCCTTGCAATGCAGAGAGGAAAGTCACTTTAATACACTCCATCATTTTCAATTGCTCACTACTGCGCAACCTAATCAGAGCAGCTAAAGGCAAAATAAAGCCATAAGCCACTAAAATACCTAGAAATGTACCAACCATTGCATGAGCAATTAAAGCACCAAGTTCACCTGCGGGACGGTCTGCTGAGCCCAAGGCATTCACGACACCCAAAACGGCCGCAACAATCCCAAATGCAGGCATAGAGTCACCGACCATGTTTAGCCCCGAAGCAGGTACTTCATTTTCTTGACGAAAAGTTTCTAATTCTTCATCCATTAATGCTTCAATTTCATGACTTTGTAAGTTACTACTCACCATCAGACGTAAATAGTCCACAATGAACATCATGGTGGACTCATCTTTTAAAATACGGGGATATTGGGAGAAAATTTCACTTTCACTTGGATTGTCAATATCTTTCTCAAGTGCAAGTAACCCTTGTTGGCGCGATTTATTAAGTAATTGAAATAACAATGCCATTAAATCCATTGACATTGTTTTATTGTAAGAGGAACGACGAAAGAGTTTTGGTAATACTTTGCACAAGGCGACGATGGATTTGCCACTGTTACCAACAACAAAAGCACCTAAACCTGCCCCTAAAATAATGACAAATTCAGCGGGTTGATAAAGCGCACCTAAATGGCCGCCGACCATTATATATCCGCCAATAACCGCAACTGTAACAATGATATACCCGATGAGTATTAACACAATATTCCCTTTCACTCCGTTGGTTAACAGATGGCAGTCAAAGGGAATATTAGGAGTGACAGGCAAAAAATTTTGCCTGCTAACCAAATCAATCCAATTACATTACCGCTTTAGTAATGCCATCCTGTCGATATACCGTAATATCGGCTAGATGTTCGGAAAGTTTACGTTTTTTTATTGCGCGTGATGGCGGTTGGCATAAACTACAAGTGAAGCTATTTTCAGGAATATGTGCGTAAGTAATAAAAGAGCCATGGCAACAACTACATTGTGAACTTTGTAACATGCCACTTTCCACAAAACGGACTAGCGTCCAAGCACGTGTTAAAGCCAACAAAGGTTCTTCGCCGGGTTCTGGAATACACTGTTCAAGGTATAACCTATAGGCTTTTAATATAGCGTCAACACCACGACATTGGCCGCTTTTCAGTAAAAATTGATAAGCATTATAGAACATGGATGAATGAATATTCTGTTCCCATGTCATAAACCAATCTGTAGAAAAAGGTAACATTCCTTTCGGTGGAGGGCTACCTCTTAGCTCTTTGTATAAACGAACTAAACGACCGCGACTGATTTGCGTTTCACTTTCTAACATTTGAAGGCGAGCGCCCAAAGAGATCAATTCCATGGCTAGTCGAATGTCATTCGCTTCTTGGACTATACTTTTTTCAGCTGCGGTACTCATCTTTTTCTCGCTATTTCAGTGTCGCCCTCATTATGCGTTTGCAATAATCGGGTCGAAAGTAAGATACCTGTATGAATTTGTTGTAATTCATCAACTCTTGAATCACGAGTTAGTTTTTCAATTGTTTCACTATTATCAAATCTAAACTGGCAGATTAGCTGGTTTGTCTCTGCTAATTTGACTAATTGAGGGAGTGTAAGGTCTGCTAAAGTAGTTGCCATTGCATCAGAGATACCTAGACGAAACATCGCAGAGGCTTTCTCTTGAGAGATGAGTTTTTGGGCTAATAGCAAATATGAGAGGTTAATATCGTATATATGCTTCAGAAAATCTGTCGTCGAGCTCATTTTTTTTCCTTTCCGAATATTATCAACATCTGTGCGATCTGTGTGCAAAAAGAACAAATATGAATTTAAAAGTATTGTGTATTCAAATTATTAAATTAAAAAATTAATTAAATTGGGTAAATGTAATTCCATTAATTTCCCCATGTTATCCATTAAAAATACCCAATTTGGAGTACAAATACACAAGCTTCCAAACTTAAATTAAATATATTTCCTGAATACCTACAACAATAAAGAATGACTAAAAAATTAGCGGTTTCCATAAAAATCAGAAATTGCTGATGTCATTATTAGTCGCCAATTATTATGCACCACTAAATTAACCATTCAAGGTACTTATGTTTCTTTTTGTATCAATAGGGTGATTACCCATTAATTCATTAAATAATCTTCATTATTTCTTTATCTTCTATTACCTTATCCTAAATATCCGCAACATTTTGAGTCAACCTAAGCAAAATGCCAGGATTTTAATCAAACCAATCACTCTTTACATGTGATTATTAAGCCTAATAAACCAAGCATAACATCAAAAACAACATATTGATCCAAATCAATTTTTAGTATTAAGAAACTGAGTTATACATTACTGTATTAAGGCGTTATCGGCATTATTGGAATAAAATTTAATCATTAATTTTCAATAAGTTTGATATATATTACAGCCATCGTTCAAAATTATTCAATCGCAGTTATCATATAAACAACCATTATATTGTCATACATATTAAGTATTCACTTCCACTTTCATTAGAATCATTAAACTATAAAATAAGTATCATCACCCTATAATATTAATAAAACTAATAAAATTTACGTCGATTACCAATAATGAAAGTTTATTCAGCTTAAATATTTTTGTAAGATATTTTTGCATATTTATTATTTCAAGTGATCATTTTGTTATTAATTCATTAAAGTAGTTTTTTTGGGTTAATTAATATTTATTTTTTATGTAAAATGGCAAAAAATTCATTTTTTTTAATAAAAAGATCAACCTACGCTAACCTATCACTTTTGTGTTAAGAGCAAAAAATGTAGGTTTCAATTAAGAACATTCTATTTTCCAAATATTTTTTATATCATTTTTAAAATATTCAGTTAGTGCTCAAAATAAAAAGCACTAAAGGTATTATTAATTGTCTTCGTACTTATCATTTTTAGCCATTTTCACGTAACCATAATAATTTTAATAACTCAGTGTTATAATAACAAATGATTACTATATACTTTTATTTTAACAAAACCCCCTAGCCATCAAGTTATCTTAAGTAGAATTGCTTAATCAGATAATGAAAGATTAAAAAATAAATAACTTTTAGTTAAAATAATTCAGTGAGACATTTGCTTATAAAAGAAGCTAATTTATTAGGATTTTTATGGAAAAAAATATTTCTCAATTTGAGACAAACTTCACACTTGTTTTCTTTGTTTCTCAATAATTTCCGAATAAAGCGATTCTCACATTGCTGAATTTATGTTAGGAAAATCACATTAATTGTACTAACAACCCCCTCATAACAACATGTAGGAGCAATAGATACAAAAATGAAGAAAGAAATGACCACATAAGTTAGTTGATAAACTTGTTTTCCTCATGCTCCAGTGCAACACTGAGCACTCTGAAATATAATTTGAAGGAAAAATATGTTCAATTATCAGGCAACAATAGAATTTATTGAGGAAGAAAACGTATATGAAATCAATTTTAGTGATTTTCCTGACCTTCAAGGAGTTAGCTATTGTAGAGAAGATGTTGAATTAGAAGCCCAAGAAATTTTGCTAGCCTCTTTTGCAGAACATATCGAACTCAGAAAACCAATTCCATTAGCAACACAACAAAAAAATGGTGAAGCATTTACGGTTTATTTACCCATAATCTGTTGCTTAAAAATTGCCTTGCATAACGCCATTCTCAACTCTGCAATGCAACGCGTCGATCTCGCTCGCAGATTGAATATCAATGCACAACAGATAGAACGCTTACTGGATATTCATTACACATCTAAAATTGACCTTTTAGAACAAGCCTTATACATATTGGGCGTCGAGCCTTCAATTACAGTGACTCAAAAAATATTTGATAACAATATAAGCTAATCATCATCCAAGGACTATATAATAAAGTTATCACTGAAATAGCCCTAAAATTCTTGATTTACTTCTTACTGATACTAAAAAGTATCATTAGCTGCTTATGTAATAGCAGAGACTTGAGTTAAATTTAGCTCCCTATTCTCATCCTCTGCTATTCAATCGTTTTCCCTGTACATTTCACGTGCTAAAAAACAACTGCGTTCTATTTCAAACACCCCTCCCCTAACTGGTTAAATTTCAATCAAATCATACTTTACCCAATCAAAAATAACTCTGCTTTCAGTTACCTCTCATTTTTTAGTTCTTAGACCTAAAAGTTTGTGATTTTTATCTAGCCATTAAGTGATACAAAATTGTGCAATAAACTTATATTCAATTCCTAAATCATGTTCCCTCTTACAATAAGAATAAAATATTAACAGAAAAAGACTAATCAATATTAGACTTATTATCTCTCATTTCGTAATTACTAAAATAATTTCTTTTAAATTATAACCCCAATGAGGTACAATAAATTAATTTTTATATAGGGCATATATATGAAAAAAAATCACTTAATCTTGAATATAAAAAGCGTTGGCCAACCATATTGGCCAACACTAAAATTAATATTAAGTTCATTAATTGTTTTTAATTTTTATTTAAATTTAGTTGATAAAAGCAAATATTCGTTGCTTATTACTGTTTTTGACTTAACATTAATTCCTATGTTTGTATTTATAGTCGCATTTATAACAAAAAATACAACATGGAAAGAGTTAAAATCTCACCTTCTTCCTGCCCTTATAATTTATTTTACGTTTCAAACAATCGACATGGCTCCACTTTACTTCACCGGTGAGTTAACTTTAAAAAAATATTTGTTTTCTCCTCAGTACGGGGTTTGGTTCTTTTTAGCAACACCTATATGGCAAGCTGTTTTTTTATTATTACCAGAGAGCTTTAAATCAAACAAATTTAACCTATCTGCAACCTTAATTACATCACTAATAATATCCTTTATAACAAAGACTTATCTAATGCCGATTTCTAGCTTTTTTTCAATTATTTTATATTTCCCATTTTTTGTTATTGCTTATTTTATTCATAATCAAAATATATTTTCGTTAAGGAAAAAGCCTATTATCACTATTTTTTGTATAGCATTTTTAGCGATTACCTTTCTTAATTATCGAAACGATTTTTATGAGATAATTTTCGGTGCAATCAAGACTAATTTAATTCTCAACTCATTCATTATCTATATTTTCGATTTTGTAATAAGCCTAATACTAGGTTCGATTATTATTTACTTTGCTTTATCAACTCAAAAATATGCAAAAATATCAAATAATGCTTTAGGTGTTTATTTAATCCATCCAATTATTTGTTTTGTAATATTACAAATATCAAGTTTTTTAGATATAGAACTAAATTTATTATTAATAATAGCATTTACTCTATCTACAATTACAATTGCACTTTTACTAGCATCAAACTCAATTATTCATTGGTTTATTGAACCAGTATTGAGATTTAATAAATTGAAAGAATAGCTTTATGAAGGATATGATAGCATAGCCTCTAAATATCAAATATATTATTGATATAAACAATGAGAACGGATGTAAAGTATCAAATTTAATGACCGAACATGCCAAACAAATTGATACTGTTTTCAATGGGTGCGTCCCAAATACGTCCCATACAGTCAGTATAGGTTCCGCAGCATGCTCATAACTCATTGAAAATATTGGTGGGTTGTGTGGGGATCGAACCCACGACCGAGTGATTAAGAGTCACCTACTCTGCCAACTGAGCTAACAACCCGATACAAAATATTTAACGCCTAACAATTGCTACAGTCAATATGATTCTGCTATTTTTATTACCTAAGTTAATTTTAAGTTGCGAATGTAAAATTTAAGAAAACTAATGCTTGAATAAACATCACTTCGCTCCTAACAAGATAACTTTTCCTTACTCTAATTGAGATTTGTGTCACAATATTTCACGCAAACATAACCACAAAATTAAAAAAAAGACTGTGGCTAATTATCACAAACCACTACGGACATCTTTAGTATGGAAGAAAATGCGAATTCACTATCAACACAACCCAATGCTGATCGTAATCAGCTAAAACGCAGCCTTAGTAACCGCCATATACAACTTATTGCGATTGGTGGAGCAATTGGAACAGGCTTATTTATGGGGTCTGGCAAAACCATTTCACTCGCAGGCCCATCGATTATCTTTGTGTATATGATAATTGGTTTTGTGCTATTTTTTGTGATGCGCGCAATGGGTGAACTGCTACTTTCTAATCTGAACTACAAATCATTCAGTGATTTTTCTGCTGACCTTATCGGTCCATGGGCAGGTTTTTTTGTCGGTTGGACGTACTGGTTCTGCTGGGTTATCACCGGTATTGCCGATATCATTGCCATTACATCCTATGTGAGCTTTTGGGTGCCTGATTTTCCTGAATGGGTAACCTCATTTATTTGCGTGGTCACCTTATTAACGCTTAACCTAGTTTCTGTCAGGCTTTTCGGTGAGCTCGAATTTTGGTTCGCTATGATAAAAATTGTTGCCATTGTGGCTCTCATTGCAGTAGGTGGCACATTAATTGCCATGAATTTCCAATCCCCTACGGGTCACACGGCATCTTTAAGTAACATTTGGAATGATGGCGGAATGTTCCCTATGGGGATCAGTGGTTTCTTTGCTGGCTTTCAAATTGCTATTTTTGCGTTTGTGGGAATTGAATTGGTGGGTACGGCAGCAGCAGAAACACGCGATCCAGAAAAATCTTTGCCAAAAGCTATCAACGCGATCCCTATCCGGATTATTGCATTTTATGTCTTATCTTTAATTGTCATTATGGCTGTTACACCTTGGCGAACCATATTGGCCGATAAAAGCCCATTTGTAGAGATGTTTGTCTTGATAAGCCTACCCGCAGCGGCAAGCATTGTTAACTTTGTGGTGCTAACTTCCGCAGCCTCTTCCGCAAATAGTGGTGTATTTTCCACCAGCCGAATGCTTTTTGGGCTTTCAAAAGAAGGGGATGCACCAAAGCAGTTCAGCCAATTATCAAAAAAAGCCGTGCCGGCTACTGGGCTAATTTTTACTTGTATCTGCCTCAGCTTTGGTATTGTTCTGATCTATTTTATTCCTGATATCATGCATGCATTCACGCTAGTCACCACCGTGTCTGCTATTCTCTTTATGTTTATTTGGAGCATGATTTTATATAGCTATTTAAATTTCCGTAAAAAACGCCCTGAAATGCACAAAGCATCTCATTACAAAATGCCTGCTGGAATTGTGATGTCATGGCTAAGCCTCGCTTTTTTCGCTTTTATGGTCGTGCTATTGGCATTCCAGCACGATACAAGACAAGCCTTAATTGCCACACCAGTTTGGTTTATTTTACTATTCATTGGTTACCAGTTCGCTAAGCGCAGAAAGAACCAATAATGATGAATAATAAATAGCAAAAAGGCCGAATAACAGTATCGTTACTCGGCCTTTTTCGTTTATAAACTTGCTCGATTAGCTTGCTTTATATTCTGCCTCAGCCTCATCAAAACGAGCTTGAGCTGCTGCACTTGGTGCTTTAGTCATTAAACTCACAACAACAATAGCGATTGTTGCTAATAAGAAACCTGGGATGATTTCATACAAATCAAACCATTTGTATTTTATCCAAACTAATACTGTCACAGCACCGACTATCATTCCTGCAAGTGCACCTGTACGCGTCATTCGTTTCCACATTACAGAAATTAAAACAACAGGGCCAAATGCAGCGCCAAAGCCCGCCCATGCATTACTCACTAAAGCCAAAACTTTATTATTTGGGTCACGAGCAATGTAAATGGCAATCGCAGCGACTAATAACACCATAAAACGCCCTACCCAAACTAACTCTTTTTGGCTGGCACTTTTACGGATAAAAGGCTTATATAAATCTTCCGTTAGCGCACTCGCACAAACTAGTAATTGGCAACTTAGCGTACTCATTACCGCTGCTAATATAGCTGACAATAAAATACCGGCGATCCATGGGTTAAACAAAATTCCCGTTAGTTCCATGAATATACGCTCATTATTTTGCATAACCGAACCCGCTAAAGCCGGGTTATTTTCAAAATAAGCGATACCAAAGAAACCGACCGCAATCGTTCCGCCTAAACATAACACCATCCATGTCATACTAATACGTCGAGCAGAACGAATAGTACGAGCAGAGTCCGCCGCCATAAAACGCGCTAAGATATGGGGTTGACCAAAATAGCCTAATCCCCAACCTAATAATGACAGAATTGCGATGATATTCATGTCTTTAAACATATCAAGATATTCAGGATTCTTAGCTTTGATCACTTCAATAGAGGTATCTATTCCCCCTAAAGAAAGGATTACAACAATAGGTGTAAGAATCAATGCGAAGATCATTAATGAAGCTTGAACAGTATCGGTCCAACTTACGGCTAAAAAGCCACCTAAAAAAGTGTAAGCAATTGTCGCTAATGCCCCTAACCACATCGCTTTCTCATAACTCATATTAAATGTGCTTTCAAATAACAAACCACCAGCGACCACACCTGATGCACAATAAATCGTAAAGAAAACTAAAATCACAACAGCAGAAATTATACGTAAAATCTTACTGTTATCTTCAAAACGGCTAGTAAAGTAGTCTGGCAATGTTAACGCATTATTATTTTTTTCTGTTTGGACACGTAAACGCCCAGCAACAAATAACCAGTTAAGATATGCACCGAGACTCAAACCGATAGCAATCCAACTTTCAGAAATCCCGGCCAAGAAAATCGCACCTGGCAACCCCATGAGTAACCAACCGCTCATATCTGAAGCACCAGCAGACAATGCAGTTACAACACTGCCTAAACTTCTTCCACCCAGAATATAATCGTCAAAGTTTTTCGTTGAGCGATAGGCCATATAGCCAATTAATAACATGCCAGTAATGTATACGACGAACATAATGATCATCGGAGTGCTTACAGTCATCCTGTTTTCTCCATTGAGTAGCTTTAAAATTGTTAGTTATCTTTATAAGTTTCCGTTGATAACTTGTAACTTCATAGTGTTGCACTTTATTGCACATATTTAATTTATCTGTGCGAACACCAAATAGGTTGTGATTGTTTGTGTTGCACTAACTTAATATCTTAGCTGCCCCATCCTAGACAGAGTCGTATTAAATTAACAAGAAATTAACTATTTTTTATTGCATAAATAGAATCCATATCACAAATGTTAAAATTTAAACTTAAATTCACAATCGAATGTTTAACTATTCCACCTAAAACAAAATAAACATAACTACATGTAAAATATAATAAATAAATCAAAAATGATTTACTTGAAAATATTAAAACTTAAAAAACCCGATATGTTTCACATTTTCTTCAGAAATCACGCTTAACAATGTTGCACAAAGTTGCAACATTAAGATAATGTGGTGTAACTTTTTGATTAAAATGACTCGTGACCTAGAGGAATTAAGATGAGTAGCACAACAACTATGGGTGTGAGACTTGATGAAGCAACTCGTGAACGCATTAAAAATGCCGCTCAGCGTCTTGACCGCACATCACACTGGCTTATCAAACAAGCTATTTATAATTACCTAGAACAACTCGATAATGGCCAAGCCTTTCCAGAGCTCGCACCGGGTATCGATGTAAAAGAAAATCAAACTTCTGATGAAGACACCACCGTTGAATCTAACTATCAACCATTCTTAGATTTCGCAGAGCACATTTTACCACAATCTGTAAAACGCTCTGCAATTACTTCTGCTTACCGAATTCCTGAAACACAAGCCGTACCAATGTTGTTACAACAAGCACAGCTCCCTACAGAACAAGCTGAAGCTGCTCATAAATTAGCTTATTCAATCGCTGAAAAACTGCGTAATCAAAAAAATGGTATCGGCCGGTCAGGTTTGGTTCAAGGCTTACTTCAAGAGTTTTCACTTTCATCTCAGGAAGGTGTCGCATTAATGTGTCTCGCAGAGGCCTTATTACGTATTCCTGATAAAGCAACTCGTGATGCACTTATCCGTGACAAAATCAGCAATGGAAACTGGCAATCACACCTCGGCCAAAGTAGCTCAATGTTTGTTAATGCTGCAACTTGGGGTCTGCTATTTACGGGGAAATTAGTTTCTACGCATAATGAAGCTAAACTCTCAACCTCACTTAATCGCATCATTAGTAAAAGTGGTGAACCACTGGTACGTAAAGGTGTTGATATGGCGATGCGCCTTATGGGAGAGCAATTTGTTACTGGCGAAACTATCTCCCAAGCACTCGCTAACGCGCGAAAGCTCGAAGATAAAGGCTTCCGCTATTCCTACGACATGTTGGGTGAAGCCGCATTAACGGAAAAAGATGCACAAGATTACATGGTGTCTTACCAACAAGCTATCCACGCGATTGGTAAAGCATCAAATGGCCGCGGCATTTATGAAGGCCCTGGTATTTCAATTAAGCTATCTGCATTACATCCACGTTATAATCGCGCACAATACTCTCGCGTGATGGAAGAACTTTATCCACGCCTATTATCCCTCGTATTACAAGCGCACCAATACGATGTAGGGATTAATATTGACGCAGAAGAAGCCGACCGCTTAGAAATCTCTTTAGATTTGCTAGAAAAACTCTGTTTTGAGCCACAACTCGCGGGTTGGAATGGGATTGGCTTTGTAATTCAGGCCTATCAAAAACGCTGCCCATTTGTGATTGACTCAATCATAAATTTAGCTGAACGCAGCCAACGTCGCTTAATGATCCGCCTAGTAAAAGGTGCTTATTGGGACAGTGAAATCAAGCGCGCACAAATAGATGGGCTAGAAGGTTATCCAGTTTATACGCGTAAGGTGTATACTGACGTTTCTTATATTGCCTGTGCACGAAAACTGTTGTCGGTTCCCAATTTAATTTACCCGCAGTTTGCAACACATAATGCACATACTCTCTCTGCTATCTACCAAATTGCAGGTAAAAACTACTACCCTGGTCAATACGAATTCCAATGCCTACATGGAATGGGTGAGCCACTTTATGAACAAGTGGTTGGTAAAGTTGCTGATGGCAAACTAAACCGCCCTTGCCGTATTTATGCACCAGTCGGTACTCACGAGACGCTACTTGCCTACTTGGTGCGTCGATTGTTAGAAAATGGCGCAAATACTTCATTTGTAAACCGTATCGCTGATACCACTATTCCTCTAGATGAATTAGTTGCCGACCCAGTTAAAGATGTTTTAGAACTGTCTAAAACTGAAGGACAAATTGGTTTACCGCATCCAAAAATTCCGTTACCACGTGATTTATATGGGCAAGAGCGTGTGAATTCGATGGGGCTTGACCTATCAAACGAGCATCGACTGGCTTCGCTATCAAGTGCCCTACTGAGTGCGGCTATGCAGCAAAAAATGGCAGAACCACTGTTAGGGGGCGACTTCCAAGCTTCGCAAACATTGCCCGATGCGACACCAATTATTAACCCTGCCTGCCACAAAGATATTGTCGGCCACGTTCGTGAAACAACAGAACAAGAAGCTGAACATGCATTAAATACCGCTAACAATGCAGGTACTATCTGGTTCGCAACGCCTCCTTCTGAACGAGCGGCCATCTTATTACGAGCCGCTGACCTCATGGAGCAACAGTTACAACCGCTGTTAGATATTTTAGTACGTGAAGCCGGTAAAACCTACAACAATGCGATTGCGGAAGTTAGGGAAGCGGTAGATTTTCTTAATTACTATGCAACCCAAGTCAAGAATGATTTTGATAACAACACACACCGTCCTTTAGGGCCTGTGGTCTGTATTAGTCCGTGGAACTTCCCGTTAGCAATATTTTCAGGCCAAATTGCTGCGGCTCTCGCAGCAGGTAACACCGTACTCGCGAAACCAGCTGAACAAACACCATTAATCGGCGCTATCGCGGTATCTATTTTGCATCAAGCGGGCATTCCTCGCGATGTACTGCAATTTTTACCGGGTAAAGGTGAAACCATTGGCGCTCAACTCGTTGGTGATACTCGTGTTCGCGGGGTCATGTTTACAGGGTCAACAGAAGTCGCAGGGTTACTTCAACGTAATATTGCAGGGCGCTTAGATGCACAAGGACGGCCTACCCCGCTGATTGCAGAAACCGGCGGATTAAATGCAATGATAGTTGATTCTTCTGCACTCACAGAACAGGTTGTCACTGATGTCGTCGCATCTGCTTTTGATAGCGCGGGCCAACGTTGTTCGGCACTGCGCATTTTATGTATCCAAGAGGATGTCGCAGATAGAACGATTCGTATGTTAAAAGGCGCAATGGAAGAGTGCCGTATGGGGAACCCTGAGCATTTATCAACCGATATAGGCCCTGTGATTGACCATGAAGCAAAAGAGAATATCGATCAACATATTCAAAAAATGCGCAGCAAAGGGAAATCGGTCTTCCAAGCAGCATTTGAGAACCATGATGATCAGCAAGAGCAACAGGAAGGAACCTATATTAAGCCAACATTAATAGAACTTGATGATGTTAGTGAGCTGAAAAAAGAGATCTTTGGTCCTGTTCTGCACGTTGTACGTTTTAAACGAGATGAGTTAGAAGCACTTGTTGAACAAATTAATGCAGCCGGTTATGGACTGACACTTGGTGTTCACACTCGTATCGATGAAACTATCAACCAAGTTGTTTCAAAAGCTAAAGTTGGCAATCTGTACGTAAACCGCAATATGGTTGGCGCCGTTGTTGGGGTGCAACCTTTTGGTGGTGAAGGTTTATCTGGAACTGGGCCTAAAGCAGGTGGGCCATTATACCTTTACCGTTTATTAAGCGAACGTCCAGATAACGCAGTTTCAAATACCTTAGAGCGACAAGATAGCCATTTACCCATGGATGCCAGTGCTAAAACTGTTTTACTTGAACCATTTGAAGCACTTACACAATGGTCTGAAAAACAAAACTCGGTTATTTCGCCTTCCGTGATTGAGCTATTTACACGCCATAGTCAAACAGGAACCACCCGTGTATTACCGGGCCCAACAGGAGAAAGAAATACCTATACCTTGCGCCCGCGTGGTTTGATTTTATGCCTTAGCGATAATGAACAAGATTGCTTAACCCAGCTAACAGCTGTACTTTCTGCGGGTTGTCAGGTGTTATGGTCAGATAGTGAGCTCCATCAGAAGCTGTTTAAGTCACTACCTGAAAAAGTGAGAAAAACCATATCGATAACCAAAAACTGGATAGAATCGAAAGAGCCAATCGAAGGGGTTATTTATCATGGTGACAGCGATCAGTTAAAAGAAGTTTGCGCGGTGGTTGCACAACGTAAAGGGCCAATTATTTCAGTTCAAGGCTTTGAACGTGGTGAAACTAACCTGATGACTGAACGCCTACTTCATGAACGTTCATTGAGTGTCAATACCGCTGCAGCAGGTGGTAATGCTAGCTTAATGACGATTGGGTAATAAGTAAAAGGCCTGGCTTCGTTATCTACGAAGGCCAGGCCATACATGATTACATATTTATTTAAAAATACACTTATCTCATAAGAATAACTGTCGTGCTTCCTATCAGATAAGTGCTATCCCAAAGAGCTGTCAGCTAAAAACATAAAAGGTGTCCACGAGGACACCATTACTTAAAAACAACAAAGAAAATAGCAATGCTTATTTTCAATATGTCATTCTAATTATTGCACTTTTCTGATTCCCAGAATAAATATTGTTCATATTTACGTAATGCAATATTGTAATTACTAAATGCAGAATCTGTCATTTTTTCACTCAACTCTTCTTGAACTTTACTCGCAGTAAATTCTTTCATAGAAAAATTAGAGGAAGATAACAATTCATCTAAACGGCGTAAGCGAACAACATATTCACGAACCGTACTATGGCTCATCTCAGTCTGTAAGAATAAATACTGTTTAAATGACATAATATCAAAATAATCAGTATTACTATTGCAATAAATTTCACTACAAAAACGACAAAGTGCAGTAAATTTATCTTGCAGCTCCCCCCAAGTGCCTTCATCAACCAATTCAGTCATGTCAGCGATAGCTTCTTTATTTAAGATGTCATCGTTGAAAACTAAAGAGATGCGATCAAGGGTTTTGTGACAGTGTGCACAATGAGTTTGGCTGTGTTTAAAATCTTTGATGTAACGACTCAGAGGCCGTTTCTTTACAATAGAAGCAGACATAATGGTAAAGCCCTGTGTGTAAGTCTAAATATAAAATTGTAACCAGATAAGTCAGGCTACATACATTGTATGCCCATAGCATTAATATAATATCTGCTATGTTGCATTGCGATATGGTGAACCCATATCATATATCCTTACTTTACCTTTAGAGAACTCATCATTCTAAAAATGTACAGTAAGAAAAGTTATCGCCCTTTGTTAAAAACATTCTAACCCGTCTCTCGCTCTTTGGCGAATTTCTACGGTGAGTCAATTTTGGTATGAATTTGAGTTAGCGTCAACAAAATTAACTTAATTGTCGTTAACCCTGTACACTTATCATTAACCATAAGTTAAGCGATATTTCTTCATTAGTTCGCTTAAAAACAAAGACTCTACCTGATAATTTCATCTTCGTACAAAGAAAATTTAATTTAAAAATCAAACTGGTACCTATACAAAGGTTTTATTCTTAAATTTGTGAACTAGCTCACCTTTCACATCTATAATTGCATCTTAAATGAACAGCCATTAATTCTATAAATATTTCATAGTGAAAACTTATCATTCGACCGTAAACATTTTGTTACAAATAAACGATTTTTTAATATATTTAATCGCATATAAAAAAACGTTATAACGATATTAAAAAGGCTTATATAGGCATTTTTATAGGTAAATACACGTATGACGTATTATTCTATCTTGGTAGCTAAAACATAATTTTCGTCAAAAAATATATTTATTAAATTAACTAACCATTATCCCCTTACCCTAATAGCCCTCATACTTCTTTTATCTGCTTTCCATTTTTCTTCCACTTACCAATTACTCTAGACAAACATAGAATAGTTAAAGACAACCTATAACATAATGATAAAAAACAACTTATTTGTCCCCGTGAATTTATGTAACGGAAATGAGCTAAAACAAAATACGATAGCCCAATTAAATTGAAATTTAATTAATTAACCGATGTATTATTTTAGGATTTGTCACGTTTGATATTAAAAACATCTCTTATATACTCAATTCGCTATATAAATAATTTTAATAAGGTTGATTATGAAAAAGTTGATTTTAGCTTGTGGTATGGGTTTATTGGCACTGACAATCACTGCTTGTTCAGAAGAAGAGAAAAAAGGTGAAGTTGCTGGCGCAACTGAAACTTGTAACGCTTACTTCGCTGAAGTTGATAGCTTAATTGCTAAAGCTTCAGAAAACCCGCAAGCAAAAGCTCAGTTAGACGCAATGAAAGGTCAACTGGAAGAGGGTAAAAAACAGGTTGCTGCACTACCTAAAGACCAGCAAGATAAAGCTTGCCAACAGGGTATTGATGCAATGAAACAGATGAAAACTGCTTTAGGCCTGCAATAAGCCCTATTCTTTTTATTCTGTAATCAAAAAGAGCCATTATTATTATGGCTCTTTTTATTTTATGAATATTAATGAGTTACAATAAATATCAAATAACCCATACGATATAGCTACCCAAAGGTGCAAGCCCCCCTTGGCCTCACACCTTTTAACATTATTTTATAACCACGTTGCAAAACGTTTAATATAAAATTGCTTCATTAGTTGAGCTACAACACAATAACTGACTAATGTGAGAGCGAGCCATGGGAAATATTCTATTGGCAACGGTTGTAACCCTATCATTTCACCAAATGAAGAAAATGGAATATATAAACCAAGAGCCATAATTAACCCTGTTGTTAACATAACAGGTAATGCGGCAGTGCTTTGTATAAACGGTATTTTTTGTGTTCTTAACATATGAACAACCAACGTCTGTGAAAGTAATCCTTCAACAAACCAACCTGATTGGAACAGCGCTTCATGGGCGACACTATTCGCTTGGAATACATACCACATTAACGCAAAAGTTGTGATATCAAAGATAGATGAGGTTGGTCCAATCCAAATCATAAAGCGGCCAATATTTTTCGCATCCCACTTGCGAGGACGTTTTAAAAACTCTTTATCCATTTTATCCCAGGGTAATGCAAGCTGGGAAATATCATACAGTAAGTTTTGAACGAGCAAATGAATGGCTAGCATCGGTAAGAAGGGAATAAATGCACTGGCAATCAATACAGAAAATACGTTACCGAAGTTAGAGCTCGCTGTCATATTTAAGTATTTAATAATATTGCCGAAAGTTTCACGTCCTTTAATCACCCCCTGCTCTAATACCATTAAATCTTTTTCAAGTAAGATAATATCCGCAGATTCCTTAGCAATGTCCGTCCCTGTATCAACTGAAATTCCCACATCAGCATCACGTAATGCCGGTGCATCGTTAATCCCATCACCAAGAAAGCCAACTGTATGCCCATTTGCTTGTAACCGCTTTAAAATACGGGATTTTTGCAAAGGTGTTAATTTACAAAAAACTGAAACCTGCTCAACTTTCTGACCGAGCTCTTCGTCCGTCAAAGCCTCAATTTCCAGACCAGTCATGATTTCACTGATATTTAGACCAACATCACGACAAATTTTTTCGGTAATAATCGCATTATCACCCGTCAACACCTTCACCGTAACACCATTTTCACGTAGCGCTGCAATGGCTGAAATTGCGCTTTCTTTTGCTGGGTCAAGAAAAGTTAAAATGCCTTGTAGTTCTAACTGATGCTCAGCTTGAGTTGAAAGCGGTATGCGGGCTTCAGCATCATTCAAACGACGAGTTGCAAGTAACAATACACGAAATCCTTGTCTGTTATAATCACTCACTAGCTCAGTAATTTTTACCCTTGCTTGGTCGTCAAGTAAATGCAGTTCACCATCTTGTTGGTAACTTTGGCAGACAGCTAACATTTCCTCCGCGGCACCTTTACAAATAAGTAGAGCTTCGCCTTTCGGTGTTCGTACTGTCACTGACAATTTGCGTCGAATAAAATCAAAGGGTAACTCATCAATTTTTTGGAATACTTTTAGCTGCTCAACTTCACTGTTCCCTCTACCACGACGAATAATTGCCTGATCCATCATATTTTTAGCCCCACTTTGGTGGAAGCTGTTTAGCCAAGCTAGTTGCAAAATTTTACTATTTTTTTGCCCATTGCTGTCCAAATAATGTTCTAAAATAATACGATCTTGCGTCAATGTTCCCGTTTTATCCGTACACAGCACATCCATTGCGCCAAAGTTTTGGATAGCATTTAACCTTTTAACAATCACCTTGTGCTTTGACATGGCAATTGCACCTTTGGCTAAATTCGAGCTAACAATCATCGGTAACATTTCCGGTGTTAAACCCACGGCAACCGCCAGTGAAAATAGTGTTGCTTCGAACCAATCTCCTTTTGTAAACCCATTGATAAGTAAGACGATTGGTACCATGACTAACATAAAGCGAATCAATAACCAGCTTACGCTATTCACACCACGGTCAAACGAAGTTTGCGCACGACTCCCCACAATAGATTTGGCCAGCGAGCCTAGATAGGTTTTCCCACCCGTTGCCACCACAATTCCACGCGCCGTCCCGCTGGTAACATTGGTTCCCATTAAACAAATATTTGAAATTTCTAACAGTTCATTTTCAGTTGGCGATACGGGATCTAAATTTTTGGCTGAAACGTCACCTAATGTGTCGTATTTTTCTACAGGTATTGATTCCCCTGTTAGAATGGCTTGGCTGATAAACAAGTCCCTTGATTCGACTAGCTTTAAATCAGCAGGAACCATATCTCCAGCGGATAGCAACACAATATCCCCAGGTACTAAGCATTTGATCGGTACCTCTTTTCTAACAGAACGCCCCGTTTTATTATCACGACGAAATACAGTAGCCGTCGTACGAACTAAAGATTTCAATGCTTCCGCAGCCTTATTGGTACGATACTCTTGCCAAAAACGTAAAAAAACACTCAATAAAACCATTGTGACAATAATAATCACGCCGGTTAAATCTGTTTCTTCGCCTTGGCGTTCAGGAATAACATAATCCGTAAAAAAGCTAACAACAGCTAATACAATCAGTACGAATATAAATGGATTTTTAAAAGAAGTGAGTAGTTGCTTCCATGCTGGAGGGGCTTTTTCATGAGCAACTTCATTTTCACCTTCAGTCACAAGACGGTCCATCGCCTCATTCTCTGATAAGCCTAATAGATTTGTTTGATATTCACTGAGCACTTGCTCAATATTTTTACTCGCTTGTTCGCCAACAATAAATTTTTGGCGTGCAGCGGCTTTGACGCTTTTGCGCGGTTGTCTTATTTCAGTCATAACGTTGTCTCGAATACAACACTCGTGATTTTAACGCTATCCAACTGAAATAAAATTAGTTTATTATCAGTTAGATAGTTCCAATTTACTACTCCATGACGGAGGGTGGTCGTCCATTTCAGCTCCTATAGTGAGTTAATTTAAAGTCATCAGGCCGGTAGCTCTGATGCCACTTTCCAATTGATAGCACTAACACTTTGCTCAAGGCTTATTCTGCATACCAATGCTTCAATTTCTTTTTGCTCGGCAGGTGTCGCAAGAAATTCAGCACACACTTCTAGCTGCTCAGGCTTTAGTGTGTCTGCACTACTTAACGATTGCAGCCGAATATGCAGTCCATTAATTGCTTGTAAAATAAGAGTTCTTACTAAAATTTCATCCGTTTGATGGCACATCACGCGAATTTTATAACGTTGCTCTACATCGAGTGCTTGCTGTTGTGGTTGTTTATTAATTCGTGAAGCGGCTTCTCTTAATAAAATATTGGCGCATAAAATTAATAACGTTGCCATCAAGGCCAAAGAATACTGGCCTAATCCACATAAAACACCGATCCCCGCGGAACACCAAAGCGTTGCCGCAGTATTTAGGCCTCGGATGTTCATGCCTTCACGCATAATCACTCCCGCACCGAGAAAACCAATTCCTGACACCACTTGGGCAGCAATACGACCAGGACTATCAGGTGATGTTGTTACAGAACTTAAAATAAATACCGCCGCTCCGGTTGCAACCAGTGCATTAGTTCTCAAGCCCGCCATTCGTTGACGCCACTGGCGCTCAGCACCAATTAATGCACCAAAACACATAGCAGACAGCAAATTTAAAATATCAGGGGAAAAAAGCATGATAATCCCTCCAAAAATAACTTGGATAATGATTTATATGCTTAATAAAAAGCATATAGCCATATTTTGAGTAAAATAATTACTCAAAAACCATTAGCTATTGCCTGGAGGAAATAAAGAATAAATATAGACCAACATAATACACACTCAATACAGCTATAATACGCTATCTAATGAAATACAATTATAAGGGAGTAGTATGATGAGAAAACATCAGACACCGCCCGCCGTTGTGGCAAGCAGTGAAAAGAAAAGACGATTACTGGCTTGCCATTAAATTAAGTTTTTATTCCAACTCTGACTGTCCAAGTAATAATCTCCTAAGTAAAAGATGGAAGGAGTATAAGTGGGGAAAATTATTAAGTAAAGGACAAAGTGCCCATTAAATTGAACTTATCTTTCAATTGGCGTAACAAAAATCCCTTCATCGCCTTCTTTTTCATTAAAGAACCAAATACCTTCAGGGTAATCAGGTAATGCAATTAAATACATTACCCCTTCATTGAAGGGTTCAATAAGTAAAATAGTTCCTTCTCGACGCTCTTCTCCGTCTGTTTTTACATAAACACGGTCATTAATATTCATAACATTCTTTTCCAACAAAATATATTAACCATAAATGTAGCGCATACGAAAAAGCCCGTCATTAAAAATGACGGGCTTTAGAAAATCAGTTAAGCAATTAGCTTAGATAGCAGTTACGTTAGCAGCTGCTGGGCCTTTTGCACCGTTTTCAATGGTGAATTCAACTTGCTGACCTTCAGCCAGAGTTTTGAAACCATTGCCCTGAATGGCAGAGAAGTGGACGAAAACGTCTTTGCTACCATCAGCTGGAGTGATGAAACCGAAGCCTTTAGACTCGTTGAACCACTTAACTTGACCTTTCATTTTGTCGGACATTTGACTTTTCCTATATAACATCAAAAAAACTTGCCTTTTGGCATATACGGGCCAGAGTCAACTATTTAATCAGGGAAACACCAAGATGAAGCGTCACGGTCAAAGGCTATCTGTGATAACTTTCTTCTTTAGAACACACTAACTCAGTAATCATACATCAAATAGGACTGCTAAACAGGCCGACACTCATTAACTCATGACTTAAAGATAATAGCAACTATTTTATACGAGCAAACCTCAAAAATATGCTGTTTTTTCGATTGCGTCACTTTTATCGGCTATAACGTTAACAAAAATGCTGCATTTAGTTGATAGTTTAAAGAAAACTTTAATTTAAAAAGCCAACAACCTAATAAATGTCAGTAAGAATTATCCGATACAATGACAATCTGTGTAAATATTTTTTTTAACTGATATATAACAATCTCAACGGCTCGTGATACCCTCCTAGTATAGATATCTGACAGAGAGTTATACACATGGATATTATCAAACAAATACTCGTCGAAGATTTGGATACCATCAATAAACGTGAAAACCGTGATGGGAAACCTTATTTTAATAGCCAATTTCTCGCCAACCACCCTTATTTATGTATTGGTATGGTTGCGGCTTATGTCCCCCTAGCCATTATTCTTTGGTACGCCCCTTATTTTGGTCCTTATTGGGCTCTGGGTATCACCATTCTTTTTATTGTATTAGCAAGTGTACTACTTTTTGACATCAAACCTGTTTATCACTTTGAAGATATTGGCGTCTTAGATTTACGTGTCTGTTATAACGGGGAATGGTTTGTTACTGAACCAGTTTCTGATAATGCGATAAGCAAAATCATTGATTCACAAGATGTTAGCTCTGCTATAAAACAAGAAATATCGCGTTTAATTGCATTAAAAGGAATGATTTCCTTTTATGATATCTATCATGTCGCTTATCCTGAAGTTTCTACGCAATTACCTGGTACACTTGCAACTCAAAATTAATTCAATATCAATTAACTAGAGTAAAACTTCGTCACAATGTGCATTGAATGAGCAGTTGGATATTTTTTCTGTTTTTATGATTGACAGCCTGAGATGATATCGTTAATATGCGCCTCGTTCTCAGGAACAAGCAATTCCTCCATAGTTCAGTCGGTAGAACGGCGGACTGTTAATCCGTATGTCGCTGGTTCAAGTCCAGCTGGAGGAGCCAAATTTAAAAAGCCCGCTTAATGCGGGCTTTTTGCTATCTGCTAAATATATATCACCATTATATCATTCATCTCTACTATCAATGATCTCCTAGCACCTCTCATAATCCATCTGGTATGCATTACGCATCATATATTAGGATAGATAACCACCAAATCGATTACTTAACGCCCACTTGGCTATTTTTTTCATTTTTATACTTTACAACAGTGAACAGGATGGGTAATATGCGCCTCGTTCTCAGGAACAAAGCAATTCCTCCATAGTTCAGTCGGTAGAACGGCGGACTGTTAATCCGTATGTCGCTGGTTCAAGTCCAGCTGGAGGAGCCAAATTTAAAAAGCCCGCTTAATGCGGGCTTTTTGCTATCTACCTAAAAATCACTCTTCTTAGCATTACTTTACTTACGGCAAATACAAGAGTTCCCACCATAAAATAAATACTTATTCTTTCTCTAGAAAAAATTGTTTAATCGTCTGGCGTAACCATTGATGCGCAGGGTCCCTATCTAACCTTGGGTGCCATGCTTGCACGATAAATATAGGCACCAATCCCAAAGGAAGTTCAATTTCAACCAATGGCAAATTAACACTCTTTACCCCTTGCAGCACATGACGAGGGAGCGGCAAAATATAGTCAGAGTTCATAGTTAACATCATGGCTGAATGAAAACTAGGTAAAGTCAATGCAACATTACGCTGTAATTGAAGGTCGCGTAATGCGTCATCAATTGGCCCCAATGTACGCCCTCGGCGCGATACGCTAATATGTGGGTAATGCGTTAAGCTTTCAGGCGTCACCTGCCCGATAATTGGATGCTCTGGGCGAACTAATGCCTGAAAAGTACTATTAAATAAGCTCTGAGCCTTAATTTCAGGATGCCAGTCTCGAGAGGAACCGATAACCAAATCCACCTTGCCACTGCGCAAGGAATCATCTTCAGTATCACTTTCCGCGATAAAAATTAAACTACTTTATATCCATCCATGACTTAGTAGTGATTAACTACGATTAACCTCTAAACTTGAAATAATATACCGCTCATCAACTCAGATTTGTCTCAGTCTTTTCGTTAGTGTATGGCCTTGATTAATCACCACTACTCTATTTTCGATCAAACTTCCGACAGTTCGCACAGATAACAGGCAAACAAACAATTTTTTCGATATTCTCCTTTGACAATGCGGTGAGAGAAAGCTAATATCCTCTGCGTACCAAGGAGTTCCTCCATAGTTCAGTCGGTAGAACGGCGGACTGTTAATCCGTATGTCGCTGGTTCGAGTCCAGCTGGAGGAGCCAAAATTTAGAAAAACCTGCTTAAGGAAACTTAAGCAGGTTTTTTGCTATTGAACGAACTAAATAAGCCACCTATTTACGTTATTTGCGCGATCTATCCCTGAAATAAGCTATAATCGTGATTTCTCATAGCTATTTTTTTACTTTACCTTTATCATTCTATTCCGGCTTGAGCACTCGCTCATCATTCACTCTTCCCCTATGGAGCCGGTTTAATGTCAACTGTAACTACCCTAACGATCCGCCGCCCTGATGATTGGCATGTTCATTTTCGCGATGATGATATGTTAAAAACGGTCGTTCCCTATACCAGTGAATTTTTTGGCCGTGCAATTGTCATGCCGAATTTAGTGCCACCAGTCACAACGATTGAAGCCGCAAAAGCTTATCGTGAACGCATCCTAAAAGCGGTTCCAGAAGGGCATCAATTTACCCCTTTAATGACCTGCTACCTTACTGATAGCACAGATCCTGTTGAAGTGGTTCGTGGCTTTAACGAAGGGGTATTTACTGCCTGTAAACTCTACCCGGCTAATGCAACAACAAACTCTAGTCATGGCGTATCTGATATTAAAAAAATTTATCCCGTATTAGCTGCGATGGAACAAGCAGGAATGCCATTGCTGGTCCATGGTGAAGTCACCGCAAGCCATATCGATATTTTTGACCGCGAAGCGTTGTTTATTGAGCAAGTTATGTCGCCATTACGGGCACAGTTTCCAAAACTCAAAGTCGTTTTTGAACATATAACCACCAAAGAAGCGGCTCAATATGTCCAAGAAGCAAATGAATTCACCGCAGCAACTTTAACACCTCAACATTTGATGTTTAACCGTAACCATATGTTAGTTGGTGGTATAAGGCCGCACTTATTTTGCTTGCCTATTTTGAAACGTAATGTACACCAAGAAGCATTACGTGCAGCCGTTGCTTCAGGTTGTGACCGTTTCTTCCTTGGTACCGACACCGCACCACATATACAATCACGTAAAGAGTCTTCCTGTGGTTGTGCTGGGGTCTTTAATGCTCCCACTGCATTAGCGGCTTACGCGACTGTTTTTGAAGAGCTTGGTGCTTTGGTACATTTCGAAGCTTTTTGTTCACTAAATGGTCCTAAATTCTATAACTTACCCGTAAATGAAGGAACCATTACGCTAACTAAAGAACAAAATATTACTTGCGAATCGATTGATTGCTGTAATGATAAACTAGTTCCTTTCTTAGCAGGGGAAGATGCTCGCTGGAGTGTCGCTCTGGGTCAGTAGTTTATACACCAATGGGAAGTTCAAAATGCTTCCCATTCTATTTTTACAATCCTTATTATCTGTTTTATGCATTTTCTGCTATATAAACAAAAAAAATGTTTTATTTGCTTTCTTATTAGCGAAATCTCCTTATACTAAAAGTGGACTCATCACGAGGTCATTGCTCTTAGTCAGTTATAGATATTTATTATTTATCACGATGTTTGATTAGGAGGTTTATATGAATAAAAAAAATGATGTCATTCAAACCCACCCAGTAGTTGGCTGGGACATCAGCACAGTCGATGATTACGACGCTATGATGTTGCGTTTGCACTACCTCCCCGAGCAAGATAAACACACAGGTGATGCTATTGTGGATAAAACCATGTGGCTAACGACTGATGTGGCTAAACAACTTATTCATATTCTCCAAGCAGGCGTAGACAAGATAGAATCAGGGGAATATGTTGAGTTTGATTTTAAAACACACTAGGAAAATAAATGGATATTAGTGCCACTAATATCCATTTAATTTATTCATCTATATAGATAACTATATGTCTTTATATAATTACCTTATTAATTAATTACTAATTAGCAATTTCAAATAAGAACACTATTTATTGTTTTTATTAATCCTTGGTTGACTTCTCTATCAATTCCAATTTATTGTAAGTCATCTTCTTGAACAAGGATGTTCCAATGCGAATATTAGTTATTGATGAATGTTATTATACACGTCTTGGCATTACAGAATATTTATCTAAAAATAAAAAACTCGAATTTATTAGTACAGGATGTATAAAAGAAGCCATTGGTTTTATGAACACAAACCTACCAAGCATTATACTGGTGAATCTAACCTACTATTGTAATTACTCTGATTACTGCCCTACTCTACAGCAGTTATTAAGTAATACTAATAATGCACGCTTTTATATTTATATTAATGCTCCTTATCCGCAAACAAACAACCCATTATTATTAAAGGATAATTACTTTATTCTATCAAAAAGCATTATTATTCAAACGCTTGATAAAGTTATTCGTGACCATGAACAAATAGAAAAAATCACCAAACTTGCTAATAATATTGAGTCATCTATTTTCACGATTAAAGAACAAAATATTATTAATAACTGGATGAATGAGACACCCAATCATATTATTTCTCGAAAACTAGGAATTAGCAATAGTACTGTCTATTCACAGAAAAGACATATCGCATCTAAAGTTTTCGTCAAAAATAGAATTGAGTTGTTTTTTATATATAATGTATTTAAATATTTATATTAAAAATGTTTTAATTTAAATCGACTAAAACAAAACTAAAAGGCCTGACTCCGTTTGAATAACGAAATCAGGCCTTACAAACCGGTCAGCAAAAGTGTCCAATATTATAAAGTCACTCTAACTGCTGCTGACGAGTCATAAATTTTAGTTCTATGATTTTATATCTTTATTTTCAATAGCGATAACTCGAGGTTTTTCTTCATCCGGGATTTCATATTCAATATCCAGAGTTAGTAAACCACTAGATAACTCAGCACTTTCTATCTTCACATTTTTACCGAGATTAAATTCAAGGGAAAACTTATTTTGTGTTATTCCTTGATGGATCCATTTCTCAGAATCATTAACTAATTCTGCTGATTGCTCACCTTGAACATACAATTTCCCGCCTTTTAGGGATACGCTTAAGTCCTCTTCCTTATAACCTGGAACACTAACCGTTAATTGATAGCTTGTTTCATTTATTTGTTTTAAATTATACGGATGCTCTGAAGTTAAAGGCCTATTACCTGTTAGCTGGCTAAACAAACGATCCATTTGGTCAAATCTGTTAGAAAGTAAGCTATCGGATAATGTTGGGAATAATGAAAAAGATCTAATGTTAGACATAATTTCTCCTTCAATATTTTTATATCAAACTAAACACATACGACTATGCACCATTACCTGTGTACCTAGTATGGGATAATGCTCTTTCTTGGTGCAATTCTTATATAGTGCCAGTTACGCGTATTTCAAGTCTTAAATTACACTTCTTTACAAAATAGCGTTACCTGCTGTAAACCATAAACAAATACCCCATGAATTTCATACGAAATGTATGGGGTATAAGCAACGTAATGACATCGAATGAAATAAATTTTTTATTTCAATTAATTTTATCTTGCTCTAATCAGCCCTAATTACAGGGCTTTCTTATTATAGAGAACATCAATAATTAGTTATCTTTATTTAATAATCCATCGGATAAACGGTGACGTGACTTATTAAAGATTTTATTACTGACTTCGCGACCTGCACGGCGTGCGCGTTGTTCTTGCTCTGGAAGTTTCATTTCTTCAGTGCAAGACGAACTGCAGCAACCTTCGTACTTTTCTGCACAGCTAGGGCATTGGATAAACAGCAAGTGACAGCCATCGTTACGGCAATTGGTGTGTGTATCACAAGGTGCACCACATTGGTGGCATTGTGCTAATGTGTCTTCTGTAATACGCTCTCCCATTCGGTTGTCAAAAACAAAGTTTTTCCCTTTAAACCTCAAAGGCA
This sequence comes from Providencia sp. PROV048, assembly GCF_033688165.1. Taxonomy (NCBI): domain Bacteria; kingdom Pseudomonadati; phylum Pseudomonadota; class Gammaproteobacteria; order Enterobacterales; family Morganellaceae; genus Providencia; species Providencia sp. PROV048. Next base: position 2,778,428 of record NZ_CP096360.1, read on the forward strand.
ACCCTTGTTCCTTCGCCTTACGTGCGTATTCAATAATCCCACCTTCAACATGGTAAACATTTTTAAAGCCATTATGCAGCATATAAGCACTGGCTTTTTCACAACGGATCCCACCAGTACAATACATTACGACATTTTTGTCTTTTTGCTCTTGCAGCATTTCCACCGCCATTGGCAGTTGCTCTCTAAATGTATCTGAAGGTATTTCAATCGCGTTATCAAAACGCCCTACTTCGTACTCATAATGATTTCGCATATCGACGAAAACAGTATTTGGGTCATCAATCATCTCATTCACTTCATGAGCTTTTAGATATTGCCCCGTATTTGCAGGGTTAAATGTTTCGTCATCAATACCGTCAGCCACCACACGTTCACGGACCTTCATGCGCAGCACCCAGAACGATTTACCGTCATCATCAATGGCAATATTTAAACGTAGGTTTTCTAATGCGGGATCTGTTGCATAGATAAGTTCGCGCAATGCGTCCACATTAGATTCAGGCACACTGATTTGCGCGTTAATACCCTCTTTCGCAATATAAACACGTCCAAAAACGCTTAATGCTTTAAATTGTTGATACCATTGATTACGAAATGCGTTTGGGTCTTGAATATTAAAATACTTATAAAAAGAGATTGTGGTACGGGGCTCCGTTTCAGCCAACATACGCTCTTTTAAAATTTTATTTGAAACTTGGTTGTGTAACACTGGCATGGTGTTCTTAATCCTATTTAACTCATTGATAATATTTTAATTTAAATAAATTCAGGCGAGCTGCCACCCTATTTAAATCTTGGTGAGTATTATCCCTCTTATTATGTTAATAAAAAACCCTTTATTTGTAGGGTTATCGTGATAAAAATATTAACCAATCGTTTTAGGTTGAATTTTAAATCACTACGAGATATTTTAGTTTGCATTTCGTTATGTTATAACATTTTTTTTGATAAACCAATTTAGCTGACTGAATGATGCGATTTTTTCCTTTCTATTTTCTATTTCTGTTTATCGTTGCTCCACACGCAGCGGCACACCCTCATAGTTTTATTGAGATGCAAATTTCCCTTGAAAGTAAACAAGATAAGTACTCAGGGATTAGCTATGTTTGGAAAATGGATCCAATGACATCAGCGGATATCGCGTATGAATTAAAAGGCATTAAACCGGATGACCCGCGTTGGAAACAGCAAGAAGCTATTATTATGGCGAATGTATTGATGCAGGATTATTTCACTGACTTTTATTATCAAGGAAAGAAAGTCAGCTTTAAACGTATTCCTGATAGCTATCATTTAGAAAAAGAAGGCTTTTCTTTAGTTTTTTTCTTTAGCGCTTCCTTTATGCAGCCCTTGCCTATTGCAGGTTCCCATGTAGAAATTCAAACTTACGACCCAACGTTCTACGTCAGCATGACTTACCCAAATAAACAGCAAATTCACCTGCCTTTGGATATTGCCGCAAATTGCCAGATGGAACTACAAGAAGCAAATGTCACCGACTCAATGCGCGCCTACGCTTTCTCTTTAGACAAAAGTGATAGCCCAGAAGAAGATTTGGCACTTGGCAAACAATTTGCACAACGGGTTGATATTCAATGTCCATAATGCCTTTACGTACGCAAAGACTAATAATTACTGCGCTGTTTATGGGGATTATTACCTATGCCGCTTGGCAGCTATACACCCACTGGGGATCATGGTTACAACTTAGCCTAGCTTGGCAAAAACAGTTAAACCAAGGGCTATCTTACCTATTACAAGAAACCACCTCTCGCCCATGGTATGCAGGCGGGTTACTGGTGGTTGCTAGTTTTGCGTATGGTTTTTTACATGCACTTGGCCCGGGACATGGCAAATTAATTATCACTACTTATATTGCCACCCGAGCGACTCATTTAAAACAGAGTGTTATCATTAGTTTACTTGCATCGCTCTTACAAGGGCTTGTTGCGATTACTTTAGTTTCCTTAGTCTTGATCCTATTCCAACTCTCTACTAAGCATCTCAACCAAGCCAGTTTATATGCAGAGCAAACGAGTTATCTATTTGTCATTTTGCTGGGTAGCTATTTATGCATCAGCGCATTGCGTCGTGGCTGGTCAATCCGCAAATCAAGACACTTGGCACCACTCAAGATAAAAAGCATTCAACCACTGAATTCAGCAAGTAAGGCAATAATTAAAACTCAGCCCCATAATGTCTCGCACAACTGTGACTGTGGTCATCAGCACGTTATCCAATCCCATCAATTACAATCTAGTTTTAAAAGCAAGTTATTGATTATCCTATCGATGGGGATCCGTCCTTGCTCTGGAGCAATTCTTGTCTTGCTGTTTTCTTATGTCATTGAAGTATATGCATGGGGAGTTATCGCAGCCTTAGCGATGGCAATGGGGACAGCATTAACTATTTGTTTAATTGCTCTTTTTGTTCATTTAATGCGTGATAATGCGGTTCGCGTATCACGCTTAAAAGGAAAGTCACTTTCCCCTTATTGGGCAATCACACTAAAAATTTTGGCGGGTATTTTATTCGTTTTGATGGGGGTTCTGATGCTACAAAGCATCGGCTTAGAACAGTCGGTTTCGCCACTCTTGCGATAAACCATTAAAAAAGGGAGGGCTCCCCCTCCCAGGCATTTGCCGAAGTCACGGTGCAGTAACACACCGTTTTATGCGCAATGTCAACTGCTTACTACTTATTACAACGTCCAATTTTATTGCCAACTACCAGATGGCTAATGGTGAAGCTATGCAGGTCCCCACCACTAGCCATCCTTACTACTTCATTTAACCAATTAACTCAATGCGAGCTGGTAAGCCTTGGCGTACCGATGCCCCCGAAACCCAATCTAACCACGTGTTTGCAACTTCACGTGTCGGGTCAGCGAACCCAAGGTCGTTTAAGTTAATTCCTGAGCCATTTGCCGCATTCATTGGCATTGGCTGGCCATCAAGGTAATGCTGCTTCGCCCCCATTTCGGTGTGACCATAGCCATGCTCAATTGCTAGCACACCCGGCATTACGCCATCAAGCACGCTCACTTGGGCTTCAGCATGGCCACCCGGTGTGGTGATGCGGATCCAATCTCCATGTTTTACCCCCATTCTCGCTGCATCATCAGGGTGGATAGCAACTAGATTGGTCGGTTTCACATGGCGTAAACGTTCAATAACAGTCGTTGAGCTGCTCATGACGTGGGATTTAAATGACATCAGTTTCAGCGGCCACTCTTTTTCTGGGAATACCGCATTCACATCATCCCCATTCGCCATACGAGGCGGGTAATACGTCGGGCAACCGCTATAACGTTCACCGGTTATGGCATGGCGATTAACGGCCACCGTTGGGTTCCATATTTGTAGGCCTTTTTTCCATTGAGGACCTGTTGCATCGCCATCCCACGCTTTTTCATAAGGCGCAAAACGGCCACCTCGTGTGAAAATATAGGCAACACGGCGAACTTCCTCTGGTTTTAAAGTCCGTGTAATAGCCGGTAAAATGCGCTCCACGCCACTGATTTGGATATCTTCTGTTGCGGCTTCAGGGACTGGTTTTTCCCCTAACCATGCCATATTGGCAGCCACTCTTAAGTAATAGTCTTCCGCTGTATTGAGTGAATGCATGTTGCCATCCATGTCCTCAATCACGTTATCGCCAAAGCCGGGTAAATTAAGTTCTTTCGCTACAGCGATACAGAAACTTTCCATCGAAACTGGCTGGCCATCCGCAGTTTTCGCAGTACGTGACTCAACAATCGGCCAACGTGCTGTGCTGGCTTTGACCTGCACGCCAGACCATGGTGCACTAAACCCCCAACTTTCGAAGTTATGGGTATCTGGAACAATGTAATCTGCCAATGCCGTGGTTTCATTCATAAAGGCATCAATACCAATAATCAGCGGCAGGTGTTTAGGGTCTTTCAGTTTTTCTTCCATCACCTGACGAATACCTGCAATACCGTATACAGGGTTAGTCATATTGGTGATCCACGCTTTCAGTGCGTAGGGGTATCCCATCAAGGCAGATGCTAGTTGCTCGGTCAGTTGACCTTTAGCAAACGGGTACCAAGGGGCTTTTGCTGGGTATGGGTTTTCACCCGCTGCCTGACGTGCTTTGAACTCATCTGATTTTTCATACACTTCATTACTGCGCGACAGCACCACACCTTTAGGTTTCACTTTGCCTTTATAGCTGGCAATTTTATAACGCGGCCCATCGTTTTCCCCATTGAATTTACCACCACCAACAGAGACTCCGCCTTTCAAGTTCAAGTTACCGATCAATGCGTTAAGCATGATAACTGACCATGCAGTGTAGAAACCATTACCGCCCATCATACCGCCATGAGAGATGACAGCGGCTTTTCTATCATAAGAAGTTAATGCTTTACCCAGCGATTCAATCGTTTTCACTGGAACATGGCAACGCTGACTGTATTCTTCCAAAGTCATACGATTTGCCGCTTCTTTTAAACACTGGAAGCTAGATTTAACGATCACTTCACTGCCATCGTGCAAGGTGACTTGGCGTGTCACAAAGAGCTCGGCTGTAGGCGTTTCATCAGCCAGTTTTAATTCACCCGCAGCATCTTGCACTAAATAAGCTTTCTCATTGTCACCTTCCCCTGTGATATAAGAAGAAATTAACAATTTACCTGCTAATGGGTGGTTATCATCCGTGATCACTAAATGTGTTGAGTTAGTCCAGCTTTTCTCCCCCACGGCTTCCATGGATTTCTCACTTGGCACACTGAGGTATTTTGCGTTGTAACGGTTATTTTCAATGATCCAGCGGATCATCCCCATCACCAGTGCCGCATCCGTACCCGGTTGCACAGGAACCCAATGACCGTGGTCATTCGCTAAAGTGGTTGTTAATGGTAATGCAGGTGATACCACCACATAGTTAAATGAATCACGTAAACGCGCTGTGGCTAACTGGCGGCCTTGGCGCTTAAATGGGTTACCTGATTGTGCAGGTGATGTCCCTAGGAATAGCGCGAAACGGACATTATCCCAATCGGGTTTAACGTGGGCATTTTTGTCCAAATCATCCATTAATGCACCGGAACCCGCACGGTAAGCCAGTCCACAATAAGAACCGTGAGCACCGAAGTTTTTACTGCCAAAGGCATTTTGTGCAAAGCGACGGATAAAGCCATCACGGCCGTCATCACCTGCGTTGGTCACTAATAATTGGTTAGCTTTTGGCCCCAGTTTAGGTTGAGATGGGTCTAAAGGCGTTTCTAAGTCACGAATCGCCCGTAAGCCATCCACATGCCCCTCACCAAATAAATCGCCCCCTTCAACCACTTCTTTAATCAGTTGTTCAAAACTAATGCGCTCCCATTTACCTTCGCCGCGTTTACCCACACGTTTCATCGGTTCAAGGATACGCAATGGGCTCGTTAAACCTTCCATTAACGTCGCACCACGAGCACAGGCTGTCGAACGGTGTTCAAGGCCTGATTCTCCACTCATTTTATTAAATGCCGTTTTCAGTGGCATTCCATAAGGAAAGTGCTCTTCATGGGAAAGTGGATGATAAGGGTTCCCCGCGATACGCAATACTTCATTTTTTGCTGTATCGACGCGAGCACGGATACCACACTGGGTCCAACAACCAAAACACTGGGTCATCGCAACTACTTGTTCTGGGTTTTCTTGCCAGCCTTTAAGTGCCTGTCCTTCAGGGCGTAAAGAGTTACCATTAAGCCTATCAAGAGTGACTTTACCTGACGTACCATTAACCAGACCATCGACTGCACGTTTGGCAACATCACGGTAGCTTGCACCAAATAATGCGATACCACCGAAAACCAAACCACCTTTAAGCCATTGACGTCTTGAGAATTTAGCCATGTTGCACTCTCCTCGCAAACCAGCGAACACCTTCACGAACAATAATTGTTAACGCAATCCATAAACCGAATGTACCGACGATAGCCAATAATCCATCTGTTCCCAGTGGGAAATGGTATGGGTTCGCGATAATGTTATATTTTGGAACCGCTTGAACTTCCATCAGGAAAATCCAACGTAATGACCAAGCAAAAGCCATTGAAATTAAAGCTAGAATAGTAATATATGGAACAGAACGGGTCGCTTTTAAATTACTGACGGACATTGCAAAAGTGATTAACCACAGTGCACAAACCCCCATTAGCATCCACCAGCCTGGGCTTGCAGTATCTAACTGTTGGCGTACTGCAATACCTGAAGTGGTGTCACCTGATAACCACAACGCAAAGCACACCGCAAACAATAATAATGTCACAACTTGAAAACGCGCTAAGCGGTTTTGATATTGAGGTTCACGGCGAGCGCCTAAACCAACCAGTGCTGGTAATGCTTGCAGAGCACTAAGGAACATCAATACCGGTATCCACCAGCTATACCAAATTGGACGTGCGTTTAACACTGAGGCTTCACGGCCGGTATATAACAATAAACCGATAGCTGAAAGTGCGGCCAACAAGGCAACCCAACGCGTTGCTTTGAATTCTTTTTTCCAAATCAGCTTCACCACTAATGCGACAAAATATAAACCAATAAATGTGGTAAATAATGGTAGTAATACAGAGCCCCACCACATCCAAGACCATATTGTTGGATGAGCGTAAAAATGCCATACCCTTGCGGTTTGGTGTAAATCTGCGGTTAGTGCTAACGGCGCGGTGATCCCCATCGTGATAGCAATAAATACAGCGATCATTTCTAAGCGGCTGTTTTCAGGTTTGTTTCTCCAATGAAGATAGCACGCGTACAGAACCGCACAAGACGCAATCCCAATGAAGAAGAAATATTGTACCGCCCAAGGAAGCCAAAAGAATTCTTGTGGCTGAGCCATTATTTCTGAAATATAAGTCACTTGGCCATTCATCAGAACACCTCCTGCCATAATGCGGGCTGCCCTTTGCCTTGCAGCGGCTGCACGAATGCGTCATCTAAACCTATATAGAAAACTTGTGGTAATGTGCCACTTTCCGGTTTAAGTACTTTGATTTCAGCCTCGTGCTCTGTCAGCATTTTACGAATAGTACTGTTCGGGTCTTTTAAATCCCCAATAATGCGCGCACCACCGACACAGGATTCAACACAAGCAGGTAATAAACCCACTTCTAAGCGATGAGCGCAGAATGTGCATTTATCTGCAGTTTGCGTAGAGTGGTTGATAAAGCGAGCATCGTATGGGCAGGCTTGCACACAATAAGCACACCCAACACAGCGTTCGTTATCAACGACAACAATGCCGTCTTCACGTTGGAAAGTCGCTTGAACTGGACATACAGGTACACAAGGAGGGTTATCACAGTGGTTACATAAACGGGGTAACAGTACGTTGGTGAACCCTTCTTCACCTTTCACTGCGACTTGATATTGATTCACTGTCGTTCTAAATTGACCTTGTGGGGTTTGGTTTTCAACCGAGCAGCTTACCGTGCAAGATTGGCAACCGATACAACGGCGCAAATCAATCAACATTCCATAGCGTTTTTCTGGATTGCCTTCTCGACGTGTCGGGGAAAAATTGAGCCCTGCTTCTGCAATGGGAATCAACGATGCCCCCGCAGTTACGGCTCCAATTTGTTGTAGAAATTTTCGTTTACTCAGATCCATAATTGGCTCCAGTATTGACATTGCTAATGCGAAAATAAAAGTTATTAATCAATATGTTATTTGTATTACATGCGTTATTGACAATGGGTACAGTCTCGTTAAGATAACCACTGAAATTGTTATTTCTCTTTAAACCCGATGGGTTATCTTGATAAAGCTTGTAGTGCCATTGTAAGAAGAGTGGAGCCACTGCCCTATTGTGGTTTACCACATACCCGTAGCTAAATTGATCTAACGCAACGAATAACTCAAATATGTTAAAAAAATCGTCTAGACCGTTGTATCACATACTGTTAATCATGCTACTGACGTGGTCTTTGCCAGCAATTTCGGTCCAGTGGACTATCGGGGTATTGGCCTTACGTGGCCCCAGTTCAACCCAATCTCATTGGCAGCCTTTGATTGATACACTCAATGAGTCGATTCCTGGGGAGCGTTTTACGTTACAACCTCTCAATTTAGATGAGATGAAAGAGGCGATTTCCAATCGCAAGATAGATTTTTTGTTGACGAATCCTGCCCAATTTATTCAGTTAGATAACCGCTATCATTTACGTTGGTTGCTCTCCCTTCGCTCAGACGTGGAGCCCAACAGCACAACGCGTAATGTTATTGGCAGCTTGATATTAGTTCGAAAAGACAGTGATATTTCAGAAGTTAAAAACCTAATAGGCAAGAAAGTCGGAGCAATTTCACCAGATGCTTTTGGTGGCTATTTGTTAGGTTACAAAGTGTTGAGGGATATGGGCTACGACGCTGCCAAAGACTTTAAGATGCAATTTTTAGGCTTTCCTGCTGATGCATTATTATATGCACTGCGTGATGATTCATTATCTGCGGCAATTGTTCCTGTCTGTTTATTAGAAAATATGCATAGCGAAGGGCTGATTGATAAAACACAATTTCGTCCACTAATTCAACATCCAAGCTCTCTCTCTTGTTTAACTAGCACAGAACTGTATCCAAATTGGTCTTTTGCCGCCTTAAGTGAAGTGCCGGACAATTTAGTCGACAAAGTCACCAAGACATTATTATCAACAGATAAAGCCGCTATGCGTTGGGGAGCTCCCGCGTCGGTGACTCAAGTCGAAACCTTACTCAGAGACGTTAACCAACATCCGCAACAGCGTCAAATCTGGCAGGATATCGTCAGTTGGACCATTCAAAACCAAATCACTATCAGCCTTGTCGCTTTATTTTTTGTATTACTTGGGATAAATCATGTTTGGATTGCCTTTTTGGTGAGACGTCGCAGCCGCCAATTAGAAGAAGCGCATAATCGCTTGCGAGAGCAAGAAGCCAATTTACAAAAGGCACAACGGTTAAATATTTTGGGGGAAATGGCATCTGGGTTTGCCCATGAATTGAACCAACCGCTGTCTGCAATCCGCCATTATGCCCAAGGGTGTATTCTACGCCTGACTAAAGAGTCTGAAAGCCACCCATTAATTAGCGCATTAACTAAAATCGACGACCAAGCTCAACGTGGAGCCGATATCATTCGCAATTTGCGTCTCTGGGCGGGTAAACCAAGCCATGACCCCGCAATCACATTGAGCCAGCAATCGGTTAAACAGGCTATTAATCATATTTGGCAATTATTGCGTGCAGACCAGCACTACCCCAATTCGAGGTTAATTTTACCTGAAACCCCTGACGTCTCCCTGATGTTGCCAGACACGTTACTAGAACAATTACTTTCTAATTTAATCAGTAACAGTTTGCAAGCAGGGGCAACCCTACTGCGTTTCGAGTTTCATTTTTCGCAGCAACATTTTTTACTTGTTTTACAGGACAATGCTGGAGGGATGCCTGCGGGTCAATTAGAGCAAGGTATCACGCCATTTGCGACAACTAAAAAAGAAGGTTTAGGATTAGGTTTAGTGATCTGCCAGCGTTTGATACAAAGCCAAGGCGGAGACATTCGTATCGAAAATAACCTAAGTGATGATGGGTTACATGGCTTAATGGTCACTCTTATTTTCAATTATCACAATAAAATCGTAGATTAAGCATGTTTTGCCACGTAATTGATAACATTCACATTAACTATATGTGACAATGGCTTTATTGCGATAATCAATGCTCATTATATAAAGCACCTTATTTGTCACCCTCTACACGACGAGGTATATGTATGCCAGTAATCCATCTCGTGGATGATGACCCCGATGTGACGGATGCCTGCCAATTCTTACTAGAAACATTGGGCTATAGCGTTACCGTTTGGAATGACAGTGAAACATTTATCCAAAATGCGGCATTACACCAAGAAGGTGTGGTGTTATTGGATATGCGCATGCCTAAATTAGATGGACGACAAGTTCACCAATACCTTAGGGAACAACACAGTACATTGGCTGTGATATTTTTGTCTGGCCATGGCGATATCCCGATGGCGGTGGAACAAGTGAAACTTGGCGCTGTTGATTTTCTACAAAAACCCATTGATAGCCAACAACTTGCTAAGACCTTAGAACAAGCTCAATCACAAACCACCAAAGCCACTGAAGGGCATTTAATTAAGCAGCGTTATGAAACGCTCACCCCTCGTGAAAAAGATATCTGTGGTTATGTGTTGCAAGGCTTAATTAACCGTGAAATTGCTGAGGCAACCTGTGTTTCTGTACGCACCGTTGAGGTTCATCGCTCTCGCGTCATGGAGAAAATGGCGGTTCGTAACTTAGCTGAGTTAATGAGCACCATGCAGGCAATTAACGCTTTAAACGAATAATTTGATATAGTTTAATCATGCCTTTTTATTAATTTGTGACTAATATATTCGGATAACAATGATACTAGCTCCAAAATTTCAAAAACGGTTTCTCCACCCTCGTTACTGGCTAACTTGGCTAGGCATTGGCGTGTTATATCTTCTTGTATTATTGCCTTATCCTCTCATTTATTGGATGGGAACGCGTTTAGGGTTATTTTCTAAACGCTTTTTGAAAAAGCGGGTGAAAGTCGCAGAGCGAAATTTGCAATTATGTTTTCCAGACATGAGTGAGCAAGAACGGCAACGCTGTGTTGACAAAAACTTTGAATCTGTCGGCATGGGCTTATTTGAAACGGGCATGGCTTGGTTTTGGCCTGATTGGCGCGTTCGTCGCTGGGTCAAAGTCATTGGGGAAGAAAATGCTGTTGCTGCCCGCCAAACAGGTAGAGGCATTATCGCGCTTGGTGTTCATTTTTTAACCTTGGAAATGGGTGCGCGTGCCTTTGGCATGTTAAATCCGGGCATTGGTGTATATCGCGCCAATGATAATGACCTCCTCGATTGGCTACAAACCCGTGGGCGGTTACGTTCCAACAAATATATGTTGGATCGCAAAGATATGAAAGGCATGGTTCGTGACTTAAAAAATGGGGAAATTTTATGGTATGCCCCCGACCATGATTACGGCCCTCGCAATAGTACATTTGCGCCTTTGTTCGCCGTAAAAGATGCAGCGACAACCAATGGCTCGCAAATTATTTTACGTCTGGCTTCCCCTTTAGTGGTGCCTTTTACACCAAGACGTTTACCTGCAGGTAAAGGTTATGAATTAATCATTCAACCTGCCATTGATGATTTCCCAATTGAAGATAATGTGGCTACCGCAACCATGATGAACCAAATTATTGAAAAAGAAATCCTCAGAGCACCAGAACAATATATGTGGCTACATCGCCGTTTTAAAACACGTCCTGAAGGGGAGCCTTCGTTATACGGAGATTTAGATAAAATCCATCATTAATAATTAGTGTAAGCAGATAAATTATGGCGTGGTTTTTCAACTGTTTTTTATGATGCTTTTCTTACTGTTTTTTATACTGTTTTCTCTAAATATATGGCGTGATTTTTCAACTGTTTTTTATGATGCTTTTCTTGCTGTTTTTCATACTGTTTTTCCTAAATAGTCGGGTCTACAGCTAGGCGGGAAAATGAAGACATCCCAAAGAGCGTACATTAGGCAAATGAAGCCAACAACGCTGTAGAACTGAATATAACGGGAAAATTATGACGGGAAAAACAGAGTATTGGAAACGTAACCTATACGTCGTGTGGTTCGGCTGTTTTTTAACAGGTGCCGCCTTTAGCCTGATCATGCCTTTTCTCCCCCTCTATATTGAAGAACTAGGCGTTAAAGACCATGCCTCTTTGAACCTATGGACAGGGGCAGTTTTTAGTATCACCTTCTTATTTTCCGCGATTGCTGCGCCATTTTGGGGTCGATTATCCGATCGTAAAGGCCGTAAACTCATGCTGCTGCGTTCAGCACTAGGGATGGCTATCGTGATGGTGCTTATTGGTTTTGCACAAAATATTTGGCAGCTCTTAGCCTTAAGAGCCATATTAGGTTTATTGGGTGGTTTTGTTCCCAATGCTAACGCGCTGATTGCAACTCAAGTTCCCGTGAAAAAAAGTGGTTGGGCTATGGGTGTCCTCGCTACTGGTGCAGTAAGTGGCGCACTTATTGGCCCACTCATTGGCGGTTTTCTTGCTGACCAGTATGGCTTACGTCCCGTCTTTTTTATTACCGCAACGGTGCTGTTTATCTGCTTTTTTGTCACGCTTTTTTATGTCAGAGAACGCTTCACGCCTGTTTCTCGCAAAGATGCATTAACGAGCAAACAAGTTTTTGCCTCTTTACGTAATAAAAACTTAGTTATCAGCCTCTTTTTTACCACCATGATTATTCAAGCTGCTATGGGCTCAATCAACCCTGTCATCACGCTTTATGTACGTGACTTATCTGATTCCCTTGAAAACTTGGCCTTTGTCAGTGGTGTGATAGCTTCCATTCCTGGTGTTGCGGCTTTAATCAGTGCGCCCATGTTAGGTAAACTCAGTGACCGAATAGGCCCTGAAAAAGTTTTACTCGCCGTGCTGGGCGCATCTATTTTTGTATTATTCCCAATGGGGCTGGTAAGTAGTTATTGGGAGCTAGGCTTTCTCCGATTTATGCTTGGGGCTCTGAATGCTGCGCTATTACCCGCAGTACAAACGTTAATTATCTATAATATTTCCCATCAAGTAACGGGACGTATTTTCAGCTATAACCAAGCATTGCGAGATGTTGGGAATGTGACAGGGCCATTGATGGGGTCGTTTGTCGCTGCAACTTACGGTTTCAGAGCCGTATTCTTTTTCACCGCTGCGTTAGTTCTCTTCAACTTAATTTATTCATGGTTAGTCATCAGGCGCCAACCCGATGGCCTGCGAGCCTCCCCTACCGACCAATAAGCCTCTTGCTATTTTTTGTACAAAAACCTGATGATTTATAAGCTTTATTGCCTTACTTTCCTTAAAATCAAATTTTAGTACATATAACCACTTGATTTTAAATAACTTAATCGATTCAAAATTCTTTCTTTTATTGTCAACTAAAATCCTGTATCTTCCCCTAGCTTATCGTGAGAAATGAGAGTTATATCGACTTTTCACCTTAAAAACACACCTTTTACAATAAATTCATTCTGTATATAGGTGATTCTATAATAATGTATGTTAAAAATATGTTTCATATATTCATGTTAACATATCAATAACAATTGGCACTCAGGCGCACGGCTTGGTGTTTTATATCATGCACAACCTCTCAAGAGAGTATTTATGGGAGTTCACAGATGAATAATTCTGCGACTAAAACAAAAACTTTTTTTGGGCATCCATACCCATTGAGTTCGCTTTTCCTCACAGAAATGTGGGAACGCTTCTCTTTTTACGGAGTTAGACCGTTACTTATCTTATTTATGAGTGCGGCATTATTACAAGGCGGAATGGAATTACCTATTGAACAAGCTTCGGCTATCGTCGGTATTTTCGCTGGAGGGGTTTATATCACCTCGTTACCGGGTGGTTGGTTAGCCGATAACTGGTTAGGCCAACGCCGCGCCGTTTGGTACGGCTCATTAATCATTGCGTTTGGCCATTTATCCATCGCAATGTCTGCGTTTTTATCAAATACTTTCTTTTTCGTCGGCTTATTGCTCATCGTATTAGGTACAGGGTTATTTAAAACCTGTATTACCGTGATGGTAGGAACCCTGTATAAGAAAGAAGATACACGCCGTGATGGCGGTTTCTCCCTGTTCTATATGGGTATCAATATGGGGTCCTTTATTGCCCCGTTAATTATTGGCCCACTTCATGAAAAATATGGGTGGCATTTAGGTTTTGGCCTTGGTGGTTTAGGAATGTTAATTGCCCTGTTAATTTTCCGCTTTTACGCCATTCCTCAAATGCGCCGTTATGATAAAGAAGTTGGCCTTGATTCCACTTGGAACCGTCCAACGGTTGAGCGCAAAAACGTGGGGAAATGGGTTACCTTTGCCATGGTGCTATTAGCCATACTGGTTATCTTGATTGATAATGGTACGATCCCATTTAATGCCTCAATAATTGCGAAAAGTTCTGCTTATGTTATCTCGACCTGTGTGGGCATCTATTTCTTATTTATGTTCTTCCTTGGCGGTTTAAACAGCAGCGAACGTTCTCGTTTACTGGCATGCTTGATTTTACTGATTGCAGCCGCATTCTTCTGGTCAGCCTTTGAGCAAAAACCCACTTCATTTAATATCTTTGCTCGGGACTATACTGACCGCCAAATGGGGAGTTTTGAAATTCCAACCATTTGGTTCCAATCAATCAATGCCTTGTTCATTATATTGTTAGCCCCAGTATTTAGCTGGTTCTGGCCTTCGTTGGCTAAACGCAATATGAACCCAAGCAGTATGACCAAGTTCGTGATTGGTATCTTATTTGCTGCGGGCGGCTTTGCTATCATGATGGTGGCAGCAAACCAAGTACTCGCAACCCAAAGTGGCGTTTCACCTTTCTGGTTAGTTGGCAGTATCTTATTGCTGACGTTAGGAGAACTGTGCTTAAGCCCTATCGGGTTAGCAACCATGACCTTGCTCGCACCACAAAAAATGCGCGGCCAAGTGATGGGGTTATGGTTCTGTGCTAGCGCATTGGGTAACCTTGCAGCTGGTATCATGGGGGGTAACATTCGCAAAGACCAATTAGATTCGATGCCTGAGCTATTCTCCCACGTCTCTATTGCACTGGTGATCTGTGCGGTCGTATTAGCAGCGTTGATTATCCCTGTTAGAAAAATGCTTAAAAATGCAGACAAAAATGAAGCTAATGCTTAATAGCGCTGATTAATTGTCTTCTATCCGGTAGCAGCCCACACGCTACCGGATCCTCCGCATCATTCCCCACTTAATAGTTTGCTTATTATTTCTGATAAAATAGGCGCTATACTGCTCTCTCATCATCCCATAATGACTTTAGGAAATCATACAATGAGCCTTTCCGCCCCTATTTACTATGTTGATGCTTTTACAGATACCCTTTTTCGCGGTAACCCAGCAGCGATTGTATTACTCGATAACTGGTTACCAGATGAACAGCTCATTGCCATTGCCGCAGAGGTTAACTTGTCAGAAACCGCATTTTTAGTCGGCCATCATATTCGCTGGTTCACCCCTAAAGTTGAAGTAACACTCTGTGGCCATGCAACACTTGCCGCTGCTTTTGTGTTAAATCAAGTACTCGAGCAAGACATTCATCCTTTAACATTTAATTCTCTGTCGGGTGACCTCGTTGTGACACAGAATGCACAAGGATTTACACTTGATTTTCCAATTTTTGAATCCGAACAAAGCCATCCAAACCATTACCCACACCTCGTCGATATCCTTGGTGTCAAAATCAAAGATCTTTGGATAGCAAAAGACCGTTATCTGTGTTTTCTTGAAAGTGCAGAGCACGTTCAAAACTGTCAGCCAGACATGTTAAAACTTTCGCAGCTTTCTCTACCTGGGTTAGCAATTACAGCAGAAAGTGCTAATAGCGATTGTGACTTTGTTTCTCGTTACTTTGCTCCCGCCAAAGGGGTTGACGAAGACCCTGTAACAGGCACCTCACATTGTGCCATTGCCCCAATATGGGCCAAACAGCTGAATAAATCGCAGTTAATAGGCCAACAGATTTCATCGCGCGGAGGGGTAGTTCAATGTGAGCTAACCTCTGACCGAGTAAAATTAACAGGTAAAGCCGTTTTATTTTTAACAGGCCAAATTCACATTTAAATCTTATAAATCAAATGGATAGATGCAAAACTATTTATTTTCCTATCTGTTTCTCTATCCGAATTCTACCAGCGCCATTATTTTTCTCGAAATATTGGCGTCCATTTCTTATCTAAAAATAAATTTTTTAACATTTAAACAAATCTTTTAATTTCAACTCAACTTGGTTTACAATTATAATTATTATTAAAGATATAATTACAATTATAAACATTTCTAATTGAAGCTTTGGTCAATTGTTAAAAACTCATTCGATATAAGGAACTTAATAAGATGGCTATAACGAGAAGAAAATTTTTGATTGGTGGTGGTGTTGTTGCCGTTGCTGCAGGGGCTGGAATTTTAACTCCAATGTTAACGCGTGAAGGTCGATTTGTTCCTGGTAAGCCACGACATGGCTTTGTTGCAGGAACTGAAGGCCCTCTACCACAGCAAGCTGACGTCGTTGTTATTGGTGCTGGAATTTTGGGGATCATGACCGCAATTGAGCTGGTTGGACGTGGTTTAGATGTTGTTATTGTTGAAAAAGGTAACATCGCAGGCGAGCAATCATCCCGCTTCTACGGCCAAGTTATCACTTATAAAATGCCAGATGAAACCTTCTTACTCCACCACTTAGGCAAACAACGTTGGAGAGAGATGAACGCGAAAGTCGGTGCAGATACAAGCTATCGTACTCAAGGCCGCGTTGAAGTGCCATTCGATGAAGAAGATCTTGTCAATGTTAGAGAGTGGATTGATACTCGCAGTAAAAATGTCGGTTCAGATATTCCATTCAAAACACGCATTATCGAAGGTGCTGAACTCAACCAACGTTTAAACGGTGCACAGTCTAAATGGACAATCGCAGGTTTTGAAGAAGACTCTGGTAGCTTAGATGCTGAAATTGCAACCTTTGTCATGGCTGATTACGCGAAAAAATTAGGAATAAAAATTTATACTAACTGTGCAGCAAGAGGTTTAGAAACTCAAGCAGGCGTAATTTCTGATGTCGTCACCGAGAAAGGGCCTATCAAGACCTCACGTGTTGTTGTGGCAGGTGGCGTCTGGTCAAGGCTGTTTATGCAAAACTTAGGTGTGGATGTCCCAACATTACCGGCTTATCAATCTCAACAACTGATCACCGGTTCACCAACTGCACCGGGGGGTAACGTTGCTTTACCGGGTAATATTTTCTTCCGTGAACAAGCAGATGGTACCTATGCAACATCCCCTCGTGTGATTGTTGCACCGGTTGTTAAAGACTCCTTCGTCTATGGCTATAAATACATTCCACTGCTATCTATGCCTGATTTCCCTGTGCATATTTCATTAAATGAACAATTAATTAATTCATTTACTGAGCCAACAAGCTGGAAACTGGATGAAGTTTCACCATTTGAAAAACACAGAAATATGACGGCATTACCTGATTTACCAGAGCTGAATGCATCATTTGAGAAATTAAAAACAGAATTCCCCGCATTTAAGGATTCTAAACTGATTGACCAATGGAGTGGTGCTATGGCCATCGCACCAGATGAGCATCCAATCATTTCTCAAGTCAATGAATATCCTGGTCTAGTTATCAATACTGCCACAGGCTGGGGGATGACCGAAAGCCCAGTTTCTTCCGAGCTCACAGCTGACTTGCTATTAGGCAAAGAACCCTCACTGAATGTGAAACCATTTAGTCTGTACAGATTTAGTTAATACATGTTTGTAAAATTTGCTCACAAAAACCCTTCTATATGAAGGGTTTTTTTATTGCCTATTGTGGCTCTATTGCTTAGTATTCGAAACTTAAATCAAATGGAGTGATTATGAATAAATTACTATTAGCAATAACGATTTCACTATTAAGCGCCACTGCTTTCGCTGAAAAAACGTATACCGTAGAGCAATTAGAGGACATGATTGCTGACAACAATAAACCACAAATTGCCGTGCCAGTTTTAAATGGCTCAATAGCAAAAGACGACTTTCCAACGTGTAAATCAGGGTTAATCGAGTGGCTTGAAGGCGTTGAAAAATACCCTGTTACCATTGAAAAAGATATTGATGGCGAAGATTTTTCTGCCACTATTTGGGCTGAATCTAATGCGTTTTTAGTTTCTTGCGTTAAAAATGGCAGCAATGCAAAAGCAGTTCGCATGAGCGCCGAATATTTAGATAATTAACCTCCATCTTTTTTCAGCAATTTAAAGGCTCATTGTCTAGTTTTGAGTCTTTAATATTTCCCCCTATTTTTCCTAAATACGAAAATATGAAAAAACTTTTCAACTGGAACGATTCACTTCACATTTATTGCTGAATTAAATTGAGAGGAGTATTACACTTGGTCTTTAACATTTCTAATACACCCAGTAACAATTGTAAGGCAGACCATGAGCTCCATCGCTGACGATGTCATCGCACAAAAAATTGAGCAATCCATTTCTCGCGTCTCTAAAGTCGTATTTCCAACAACGACTAACCACCACAGTACTTTGTTTGGTGGTACCGCCCTAGCTTGGATGGATGAAGT
Organism: Providencia sp. PROV048; assembly: GCF_033688165.1. Classification (NCBI taxonomy): domain Bacteria; kingdom Pseudomonadati; phylum Pseudomonadota; class Gammaproteobacteria; order Enterobacterales; family Morganellaceae; genus Providencia; species Providencia sp. PROV048. The sequence goes on from NZ_CP096360.1 coordinate 2,796,641, forward strand.
TTCTTTTATTACCGCAACACGGTTTAGCCGTAAACGCCTCGTTACGGTATCAACTGAGAAAATTAACTTTACCCACCCAATCCCTTCAGGGACCATTGTTGAGTTAGTAGGTAAAGTTATTCGAGTCGGAAGAACCAGTTTAACGGTCAACGTATCGATTTTTCTAGAAGATATGTATTCAGATGGTCGTGAAGAAGTAATACATGGCCAGTTTAATTTTGTTGCAATTGATAACAACGGGAAACCCACGCCATTATTTGAGTCATAAGCTTTCTTAAGCCGTTAAAGTAAAAATTTTTCGCATATTGCTGAAGGTGTGAATTCTGTAAATTTCGATTCACACCTTTCTTATAGCACATACTATTTAATTTATTTTTTCACTTTTTATGTGTTTTATATTGAGATTTTATTAGCATAAGATATTTTTCTAAAATAATCGCCCAAAGCTTACTTATATTACCACCTGACTTATATGATTTTTCAACCACTTTCTTTATTAAGATCTTGTTACAATAAACACATAAAATGACTAAGAAACATTAAACTTCATACTTCAATATATTGTAATTTTTATTACATATTGATATTTTTCAATTAAAATCGTAGAGTATAGAAGTAATCAATTATCCTAAAAATGCGTAAAAAGATGAGCGTGTAGCTTATTTTACATTACGTATTTTGATGTAAATTCTCTTTGTATAATACACTTTGTTGACAGTAAATCTCATCGAGACATTTTATTAAAAAATAGAAATAAACAACGCTAATATAAGACATCAATCATGCTTAGAATTCTCTCATTTATTATTTTATGTGCTTTTTCAATTAACCTAAGTGTTGCTGCAGTTCCCAAAGAAACCATCAAACGTATCGAACAGGAGGCACAAAAAGGGGATATAAAAGCGCAAGTCATGTTGGGAATTGGCTATTACCTTGGGAATGAGCTTAAACAGGACTATGGTAAAGCAAAAAAATGGCTAACGATGGCATCAAATAAAGGTAATTCTGATGCTCAGTTATTTTTAGGTGATATGTATTTAAACGGTAATGGTGTTGAAGCCAACCTCGAAACTGCCATGGATCTGTTTGAGAAATCAGCCAATAAAGGCAATGTTGAAGCTCAGAATTATATGGGCCAATTTTACTATCAAGGTATTGGTGTAAAACAAAACTATATTACGGCTTTTGAATGGTTCAAAAAATCTGCTGATAAAAAATTCCCACCAGCGCAATATCAAGTAGGTAAAATGCTAGAAAGTGGTGAAGGAATTGAAATAAACGAAAAATCTGCAGCTGAATATCTAGCTCAAGCCTGTAAAGCTGGTTTAAAAGAAGCCTGCGTAAAAAAATAAATCTGACTTAGTATTTCCCGCCATTTGCCTGATGTCGCTCATTATAATGACATCGGGCACTTCTATTTTTTGATAAAAAATCTTATTACGGCTACTTGCTCACACCCTTTCACCAATAAATTCATTACTATTAATAATCAAATTCACAATGTATGATATTGGTCTAAGCTTATAATATAAAAGAAAAAGGGAGATATTATGTACAATACAATTTTAGTACCGATCGATGTAACCGAAGATGCTCTCACTAATTTATTAGTTCCTCATGTTAACTCACTACAAAAATTGAACGATGCAACAGTACACTTTCTTGCCGTAACCGCACCAATTTCAAATTATTTGCGCTACGGTGGCACAATCTTACCAGGGGACTTCCCTGATGATGAAAAACAAGCTGAAATCATTCTTAGCGAGTTAAAAGAAAAAATTAAATTATTTGATATCCCTGCAGATAAAGTAAAGGCAAAAGCAACCGTCGGTTCTGTTAAAGACGAAATTTTGGCAACAGCAGAAGATATTAACGCCGATATAATTTTATTAGGTTCGCGCCGCCCGAGTATGTCAACCTATTTGCTCGGTTCTAATGCCGCATCAGTAGTTCGCTATGCGAAAACTAGCGTATTAGTCGTTCGATAATAAAGGCTAAAGTGCTATTTGCTGCCAAATAAACGCATTTTACAAATAAAAGGTTTAGCCTTAATGATTGTTACAAAAAACAGCAAAGACACACACTTTATGAGGCTATTTATGCACTCATTTAGGGTAAATTAAAGACTCATAAACATTTTCGTGACTTTCACGCCCTGCTTTTTTAGCAGGGTTTTTTTATGCTATAAAACTGATGAATGTTTTAATCTAAAACGCTTAAAAGGAATACCGTCAAAATCAACGATGGCTTCCTCAATAAAACCATAACGCAAAATTGCTGATACTTTCTTACGTGTTAACGGTAAGTGTATCGTGACTGACTCAACCTTCAATGATGTAAATGCCTTATTAATTATATTATTAACAATATATTTTCCCTTTCCCCAAAACTTAGGATGTAAAACTAAAGCTAAATCCGCATCGCCCGCTTCATTTTGTAGCCCTCCCCAACCAGCAAACTGGCCATCAACTATAATGGCCCATACGCCATAGCCATATTGCTCCCAATGCTGCTCTTTTCCTATGACCCACTGACGGCAGGCCTGTTCATCGAATTGATTACTCCCTAAAGGCATATGTTCGAGTACGGCTGGATGAGTATTTAATGCGATAAGATCTGCAATACTAATTTGATTTAGCTGTAAAAACTGAATAGGCATCGTGACTGTTTTGTCCACATAAGAGATTCATAAACCGAAAATATAATTTAGCTATCATCACAAAAAATAATGCCCCACTCAAGTTAGCGGGGCACTTAGGCTTTGTTATTACTGCTCTAGGGCTGTCGCCATGACTTTTTGGAAATCCTCCCAAGAACAATAGCCGCTTTTATCAATTGGACACCCTTTTAGCTCTAATGTGATATGTTTAGGAGGGGTCTGTAATGATAAATAGGTGTTATCCCTCAGCTGATCTGCTGTTTGATAAACATATTCTACTTTCATAAAATCTTTATTAGCTTGCTTATCCGTCCAGCGTTGGAATACTAATTTCCCCCCAATCGGGGTATGCTCATACTGCTCTGGTAATTGATATGGCTTAAAATCCATTGCTGACATCAATGACGCAATATTCGAATCATGACCGACTAAGAATATAAATTTTGCAGTTTCTCCTTTATCGGCCGAAACAAAACCTTTATCGATATAATTTAATATTGGATGTGCGACATTTTTGGCAATAATTTTTGGTGTAAATAACGTTTCTTGGTAAGCATTTTTTAACGTATTCAGTTTTTTCCATTTTTCAGGGGTATTCACAAGCCCCCAAGCGACTTCATTTGCAGGAAAACCTTCATAGTATTGAAGGTCTATTGCATCCACCGCTGAATTTGCAATTTTTAATGGACCACTGACGCCCGGTTCTTTTTCTGCTTCAATAATAAAACTGTTTTTTTGACTATTTAAATTACATAACTTATCTGTTTTACATTTTTGAGAATCTTTAATGTTCAATACACTATCTAATTCTTCATAACCCGCAGTTAGTGATAAACCTTTAAAATATTTCTCCATCTCAGCGAGTGCCTGTTGCTTAAATTCAGGAGAGGCATTCGTAATAATTGGGTTAAAAACAGGGTCCATCTTACCAATTTCAGGCTGATGATGAATATTTACCTTGCATCCAGGAAAGGCTCCTGCTGCAAAAAATTGGGCAGTTGCTATCGTCCTTTGTAGACTATTTGTATAAAGGTATATATCTTCGTTACTCGTTGGACACAGTTCATCTGCAAGTAATTTATTTTGGTCTATCCATTCCCTAAAATAATGCCCCATATAGACTTCAAGTGCGCCACCTTTCGTTGTGAGATATCCACTTTGTGCATCCCAAGCAGGCCATTTTTTATCAGTTACTTCAGTAAGAATACCGGTATTTACAATAGGTGTACGTAAATTATGGCGACTAAGGACTAAAACTTGATCCAAAACCATATCTGCTTTGGTCTCTGTATTCGCCAATGCAGGTGCAATAGGTGTTAATAATGCCGCGGATAAACAGAGAGTTAGTAATTTATATTTCATTAAGATACCCCTACGATTAAATCAACAAAGAAAAATACGTTTATCGCTATATAAAAAATTTGGCGAGAAAATTACGCCGTAACTTATCTAATAATGACGAAGTTGACTTTTTTTTCTGCGATAAATATCTCAAAAACAACCTTAAGGTAAATTTAAAACCAGCGGTTGACATAAGAAAAGCAAAAGTTAATATTTTCCAGTCAATATACGGAGACAATATAATGATAGTCCAAAGCGCTACACGTGCACACGATGATGATATTATTCGTGTTTGGGAGTCTTCAGTGAGGGCAACTCACCATTTTTTAACTGAAGAAAAAATTGCTGAACTAAAAATTGCTATCAAAGATATTTATTTACCACATTTAGCTGTTTTTGTGACATTCGATAGCGCAGGCAATATGACCGGTTTTCTAGGGTGCGATAAACACCGTCTTGAAATGTTATTTATTTCTCAAGAAAATAGAGGCCAAGGCACAGGGAAGAAACTTCTTCAATATGCTATTGATACCTTAGGTATTACTGAGTTGGACGTTAACGAACAAAACCCTCAAGCTATCGGGTTTTATCAGAATATGGGTTTTAAACAATACGCACGTTCTGAATTAGATGGTGAAGGCAATCCATTCCCTATTCTGCACATGCGCCTTAATAAAGAGTCGGCATGAAAATCACTGGATTAGAAACTGTACGTTTGCGGTTACGTGGCTGGCAAGAAGAAGATAAGCAACCACTTTACCAAATGAATAGCCACCCCGATGTCATGCGCTATTTTCCTTCAGTACTAAATGAGCAGCAAAATGCACAATTTATGGAAACCATCATAGATAAATTTGCTCAACAAGGAGGGTGGGGACTATGGGCTGTTGAATTGAAATCCAACAAACAATTTATTGGGTTTATTGGTTTAAATATTCCTGCTGCTAATCTGCCCTTTTCCCCTTGTGTTGAAATTGGCTGGCGTTTACTTCCCGAGTATTGGCGTCACGGCTATGCGACTGAAGGGGCTCACGCCGCGATCAAATTTGCATTTGAACAACTAAAACTAGAAGAGCTCGTTGCGTTCACCGCAGTGGTCAATTTACCATCAGAATCCGTAATGCAAAGACTTGGAATGATAAAACACCCAAATAATTTTTATCACCCTGCACTTCCTGATGGCCATTGGTTACAAGAACATGTGCTGTATCGCATCAAGGCAAGTGACTATTTAAAATCGTCTCATCAATAAAAACTAAACTCGCAAAAACCCCCACAAAAAAGCCATCACAATGTGATGGCTTTAAGTTATTTAGCGTCTGCTGCGTAAATTATTTTTTACTTTCAGCTTCCGCTTTAGCTTCTTTCGCTTCGACATCACGGTACCAACGAGGGTGATGTTTTCTCGCCCAACGGCGGCTAACTTTCCCTTCGATCATTCCGTTGATTGAACCTTTAACCCAAAATGCCATGTACATATGAATTAAAATGGCATGGATCAAGACAATCGCAGCAACAGCATGGATCAACAGCCCCCAACGCACCATCCACATTGGGAATAAATGTGCGAAATAAGGGCGCCAAATAATGATACCGGTGACCAAGAGCACAAAAATCAGGCTCATGATACTCCAGAACATCATTTTTTGGCCGGCGTTATATTTACCGACATCAGCCACTTCATGTTCATTGCCCTTCAATACTTCGACAATATTTTTGATCCAAGGTAAGTCTTGCTTATCTGGAATATTGTGCTTCACAAAGCGAACAAACATAAACATCAGCACGACGAAAATGAGTACGCCAAAGAAAGGGTGTAAAATCCGCCCCATTTGTGGTGTACCAAAGGTTTCCGTCAACCATTTCAGTGTTGGGAAAAATAACGCGATCCCCGACAAAGCAACCAAGAAGAAGCTGATGACAACCGTCCAGTGACACGCGCGGTCAATAAACTTAGTCCGCACAATCATTTTGCTTTTCTTACTCATGGTCATCTTTCTCCTCTTCATCACTCACTTCTTTGTTCGGACCAATTCCCACATAGTGGAAAATCAACCCTGCAAAGGTCGCGATAAATCCAACGACAGAAAGTGGTTTCAAGATGCCCTGCCACAGATTGATTGGCGTATCAATTTGTGGGTCTTTAGGCAGGCCATGATACAGTTCAGGTTTATCAGCATGGTGAAGTACATAAACAACATGCGTACCACCAACGCCTTCAGGATCATAAATTCCCGCTTGCGCATAACCCCGATTTTGCAATTTCGTTACGCGCTCTGCACCGTATTCCAACATTTCTTTTTTCGTACCGAAACGGATAGCACCCGTTGGACAGGTTTTCACACATGCTGGCTCTTGGCCTACACTCACCCTATCAACACACAAGGTACACTTGTACACTCGATTGTCTTTCGGATTTAATCGAGGAATGTTGAATGGGCAACCTGCGATACAATAACCACAACCAATACAGTGCTCTGATTGGAAATCCACAATACCATTTGCGTACTGAATGATTGCTCCTGCTGATGGGCAAGATTTCAAGCATCCAGGGTCGGTACAGTGCATACAGCCATCTTTACGGATCAACCATTCTAACTTACCCATTTCGGTGGTTTCGCTAAAACGCATTACCGTCCACGATTTTGCACTTAAATCCGTTGGGTTATCATAAACCCCAACACAGTGGCCAACTTCGTCACGGATATCATTCCACTCAGAACATGCCACCTGACAAGCTTTACAGCCGATACAAGATGACACATCAATGAGCTTACAGACTTCAAGTTTATCATCACGCGCTTGTGGCGGAGGCGTAATGCTATTGGTCGCGGAACGTTTAATAATGTCTTGAGATTGCATGGACATGTTCCCTCCCTTACGCCTTCTCAATGTTAACTAAGAATGCCTTATACTCAGGTGTCTGAGAGTTAGCATCGCCGACAGACGGCGTTAACGTATTGGTGATAAACCCTTTTTGAGTCGCGCCTTCAAAGCCCCAGTGAATCGGTAGCCCAACAGTTTCAATTGGTTTTCCATCCACCATCAGCGCTTGTAATCGAGGAGTGACAACCGCAACTGCCTTGATAAAACCACGTTTACTGCTGACTTTGACCTTATCGCCTAACGCAATTCCTTTGGCTTTCGCTAGTGTTTCGCTGATTTCAACAAATTGCTCTGGCTGAGCAATCGCGTTCAAGCGAGCATGCTTGGTCCATGTGTGGAAATGCTCTGTTAGACGGTATGTGGTACCTACATAAGGGAAATCTTTGTGGTCGCCAAGACGTTTTTTGTCTTCATCAAAAATTCGCGCCGCTGGGTTAGAAACCACATTCGGGTGCAACGGGTTAGTGCCAAGTGGTGTTTCAAATGGCTCATAATGCTCAGGGAATGGCCCTTCTGCCATCTTATCGATAGCAAATAAACGACCTAAACCTTCTGGTTGCATGATGAATGGCCCTGTTCCCACTTCAGGTGCAGAAGCATTGAAGTCAGGGATATCATTACCGACCCATTTTTTACCATTCCACTCGATAAGCACGCGGTCTTTATTCCACGGTTTACCTTGGGTGTCACAAGAAGCACGGTTATAAATCACACGGCGGTTCAAAGGCCATGCCCATGCCCAACCTAATGTGTTACCGATACCGGATGGGTCGCTGTTATCACGATTAGCCATCTGGTTGCCTTTCTCGGTCCAGCTACCAGTGTAAATCCAGCAAGAAGATGCCGTTGAACCATCCGCACGTAATAAGGCAAATGAGCTGAGCAGCTCGCCTTTTTTCGCTTGTAAGTTACCGTCTGCATCATAGAGATCAACCAGTGCAACACCGTTGTTTTCTTTCGCCACTTCTTCTGATTCAGGATGGAATTGTTGTTTATAATTCCATTTCATTTGCATCAGAGGATCTTGGCCTTGGCCACCTTCTTTCTCATACAATTCCCGGATCTTATACAGAATACCGGTTAAGATTTGGCCATCGTTACGCGCTTCGCCTGGGGCATCTGCGGCTTGCCAGTGCCATTGTAACCAACGGCCTGAGTTGGCTATCGAACCATCTTCTTCTGCAAAACAAGTTGATGGTAAACGGAACACTTCGGTTTGAATCGAAGCCGTATCAACGTCATTCATCTCACCATGATTTTGCCAGAAGTTCGCTGTTTCAGTGACTAATGGGTCAACGACAATCAGGTATTTCAATTTACTGAGGCAGCTAACCACTTTATTCTTATCAGGGAATGAAGCCACAGGGTTAAACCCTTGACAGATATAACCCGTCACTTGGTCCTTGCTCATCATGTCAAAATACTTCATCACATCATAAGCTTGGTCCCATTTAGGCAACCAATCATAACCCCATTGGTTTTCTGCTTGTGCTGAATCCCCATAGAAAGACTTCATCAAACTCACGAAGAATTTAGGATAATTACTCCAAAAATTCACCTGATTTGGCAAGGTCGCTTTCGGTGTATTCGCAGTCAGGTAGCTATCAATGTTCTGATGTTTTTCAGAAGGTAATGTCAGGTAACCCGGTAAACTAGTTGATAGTAACCCTAAATCGGTTAAGCCCTGAATGTTCGAGTGCCCGCGTAACGCGTTCACTCCGCCGCCAGCAACCCCCATGTTACCTAGCAGTAACTGGATCATCGCCATAGTGCGAATATTTTGTGCGCCAACAGTATGTTGTGTCCAACCTAATGCATACAGGAAAGTCCCAGCTTTATCTGCTGCACTTGTTGTTGCTAAAATTTCACAGACTTTCAAGAAATCGGCTTTTGGCGTTCCACAAATTTGCTCAACGATATCAGGCGTATAGCGTGATACATGTTTGTGAAGTAAATTCCACACACAACGCGGATCTTGTAATGTGTCATCGCGTAATGCGTGACCATTTTCATCAAACTTATAGTTCCAGCTGGTTTTGTCATAACTACGCTTATCAGCGTCATAACCACTAAATAAGCCATCGTTAAAGTCAAAATCATCTCTAACAATCAATGACGCATTGGTATAGTTCTGAACATACTCAGCATTGATTTTTTGGTTTTCAATCAGGTACAGCAAAACGCCCGATAAAAAGGTAATATCGGTTCCTGAACGGATTGGCACATAATGGTCAGCAACTGATGCAGTACGCGTAAAACGCGGGTCTATGACAATCAGTGTGGCATCATTATTATTTTTCGCTTCAATTGCCCAGCGGAACCCAACAGGGTGTGCTTCCGCAGCATTACCGCCCATTACGACGACAACATCGGCATTTTTGATATCAACCCAGTGGTTGGTCATCGCACCGCGACCAAATGTTGGAGCAAGACTTGCTACCGTTGGTCCGTGTCAGACACGCGCTTGGTTATCAACTGCTAGCATTCCTAGCGATCTAGCGAATTTTTGCGTCAACATTCCCGTTTCGTTACTGGCAGCTGATGCACAAAGCATCCCTGTTGATAACCAACGGTTTACGGTTGTTCCTTCCGCATTTTTTTCAATGAAATTTGCATCGCGGTCATCTTTCATTAAGCGTGCAATGCGAGTGAAAGCATCATCCCAACTAATGCGTTCCCATTTATTAGAGCCTGGTGCTCTATATTCAGGATAACGTAAACGATTTTCGCTTTGGATATAATCGAGTAGGCCAGCCCCTTTAGGGCATAAAGCACCACGGTTTACCGGGTGGTCTGAGTCACCTTCGACATGGAATATCGCGGACTTAGCATTCATGGCGCCATCGCCCATGCTATATATTAGTAATCCACAACCGACAGAACAGTAAGTACAGGTATTACGCGTCTCTTTAGAACGAAGTAATTTATATTCACGTACATTAGCTATTGCCATTCCAGGCATAAAACCTAACGCAGCTACAGTTGTACCTGCCATCCCGCCAGCGCAGATTTTAAAAAACTTTCTGCGACTAACGTTCATTGCTACCTCTTTATATTTTTTGTATAAATCGGTGAGAGAATAGCAGCCTAATATGATTAGATATTGCCTAAAATCAATGAAAGTGAAAATAAAAGTTTAATTAATATTAACTGAGTAGTTAAACATCAATTAAAATTACTACCAATAGAGTATTTATTGTTAAATTGATTTGGATCAAATGTTACATTTTAAAAATTTAAGTTAAACATCATTTCAATTAACATTTCGTAAAAGAAAATAATGTTATTTCTTAGAAAAGAATAACCCTTGTATTTAATTTAAAATTTAACTATGGATTTAGTAATCATTTACTGAAATCCACATAAAGGAATAATTCTGTTGTCGGCTTAAATTCCACGTCACTTTAAAATAAATAATTAATTTTTTAAGGTGACGTGATAACACTGAATTCTATTTCCAACCACTAATAATGATACCGGCTCCGATCAGTACGACTAAAGCACCAACCCAGTCAGTCACGGTAAGAGAAACACCATCAACCACTTTTAGCCAAGCTAATGCCGTGACAATATAAATTCCACCATAAGTCGCATAAATTCGTCCGCTTGCCTCTGGGTGTAATGTGAGTAACCAGACAAATAGCATTAAACTTAAGGCTGCCGGGATCAATAGCCAAGCCCCACCTTGCTTTTTCATCCAAAGATAAGGAAAGTAACAGCCTGCAATTTCAGCCAACGCAGTGATAAAGAACAAACCAATAATTTTTATCGACATAGCAACCCATTCAAAATAATACCCATAAATTCACTATTATATTAGCAACTTTTATCAACACGGTTATGTGGTTTTCACTAACATCAATGAAATACGCCTTGCGATTGGTAAAACAAAAAATACGGTTGGGAAAGCTATCATCCAAGAAAGCATCCACGAGCTCAACCAGGATGAAAACACGTCACTCGTGAAGCCCAAGGCTCTTATGGTACTAATCAGCGAAACAATTCCACTCATGACAAGGGATAAAAAGAAAGGAACAAGAAAAATCATCGCTCGAGCAGGTAACTTTGGGATACCTAAAATATAATTACGGTCTCGATGTGGCATAAAAAAACTCCAAGGTTAACAGACACACAAAGCACATAACCTATGTGTGGCCAAAAGTTATATGCGTTGGCTAACGTAAACGCTTACGAGTCCTATGACCAATTCCTTCTTATTCTATAATTTGTAAGATTTTTGTCAAAATTTAACAAAATAGAAGCATTAAAAGTTCTTTTAAGAAAAGCGATAGATCAGACTCCAATATGATTAGGTTAAAAGCCTAATAAAACTCCATCTTTTAAAACTTTTAGTTTAAATTTTAATGCCTATCTTTGTTATTATAATAAACACCTTTTCTATCACCTTATTGGCTAACAAAATCATTATGAGAGCAACATCTGAAGAAGCCCGTGTATTTATTGAAGTGGTAGAACAAAAAAGTTTTAGTAAAGCGGCTGATAAACTTAATTTAGCAAATTTCGCGGTAAGCCGAATAGTCAAAAAACTGGAAGAATAACTGGATGTCAATTTAATTAACTGCACCACAAGGTAAATTGATCTAACTGCTGAGGAGAATGAGGTTAAAAAGTTTCTTTAGGCAGATGCGATTATTTACCAAATACCTGGCTGGTGGATGATGATGCCTTGGACGGTAACAAAATATATGGATGACGTTTATACTCTCCGTCACGGTCATTTATATGCAAATGATGGCCGTACCCGCCAAAATCCAAGCAAGCAATATGGTACCGGGGGCCTACTTCATGGAAAAAGTATATTCTTTCAGTGACTTGGAATGCCCCTATCGATGCATTTGATGAATTTGATAATTTTTTTGACGGTCGAGGTGTAGATGGTGTCTATTTTGCCTTTCATAAATCACAACAATTTCTCGGATTGAAAAAATTCCCAACCTTTATGGTTAACGACGTGATCAAAGAACCTAATATTTAAAAATATATCAATGATTATAAAATACATCTCACTGAAATTTTTAATTAATCCATATTCAAAAAGGAATACATTTGTATTCCATTTTATTATTATTTAGTAATCATTAATTAACATTATGCAATTTTACTTATTAATTTCACATCTAATGAATCGACTTTACCTTCTATCTTCTTAATAAAATCTTGCAAATGCTTTGTAACATTATGTTTATCTAATGACTCCTGATCCTTCCAAATTTCAAAGAAAATAAAAATATTTGGATTAGCATTATCTTGATGTAATTCATATTGAAGACAACCTTCATCCCTATTACTTGGCTCAACGATTGATTTAGTTGCTGCTTTCACAAATTCGACTTCATTATCTTTTGCAATTACTGTCGCAACAATTCTTATTTCTGGCATAAGCTCATCCTGTTATAAATAGATAACTTCAACTCATCTATTTATAACATAATTCTAAATTAGAATTTAATCTTTATTATTCTATAAATTAGAAAATATTTTTCTAATTTCAATTATATCACCATATTGCAAAAATAGTGTGAAATCAAAATATAATATGATTGGTTTTTAATTACATTATATTTTATCCTAAAAATGAGCATAGGGTAAATCTCAGTCAATCGTAATGTGGCAAATTTTAATTTATGCTCATTATTATCTGATACTAATCGGAGAAGGAAGATAAAGCCCTCCTTCTCTTTCATTCTACCCTATTGATTTAATACCCTTTTAATCAATAGGGCTTTTTTTTCTTCCTCAATAAAGCTTGCCTGTAATGCATTTATATTACACTCAGTAAAATCAGCAATACCCCAACCAAATATATCATGCAATAATTGGTATTCTTTATTTAATGTTACATTCGCCACTGTTCGCGCATCAGTATTTATATTTAATTTAACGCCCTGCTTCTTCAACTCATTAATAGGATGGTTTTCAATACTGTCAAAGACATTGCACACTAAATTGCAACTTGGACAAACTTCAAGTAATACATTTAACGCTTTGAGCTTTTTAATCGTATTTGAATTTTCAATACTTCTTACCCCATGTCCAATACGTGACACTTTTAATATATCCAATGTTTCAATCACACTTTCATAGCCTAAAGCCTCACCAGCATGTGCGATAACATTCCCTCCATGTTCCCTGACATACTTAAATGCCATTTCATGATTACCTAGTGAAAAACGGGCCTCATCTGCTGCTAAATCTAGTGCTACAACACCACGATATTGATACTCCACAACTAACTTTGCCGTTTCAAGACTTTGAGAGGCAGTAAAATGCCTCAAGGTACACAAAATCAAGCCCGCTTCTATTTCATACTTTTTAACTGCTGAATTAATCGCATCTAATGTTATATCAACAACTTCTCGGCTTGAAAGGCCTTGCTGAGTATGTAATAAAGGAGCAAACCGAATTTCGGCATAAATCACATTATCCATTTTGAATTGCTCAAACAAATCATCAACAGCCAGCACAATTGCAGATTTTGTCTGTAATATATTAAGTTGCGGTTCAATACAACGTAGAAAATCGCCAAGATCCTCGCATCTCGTTGGCGCAATAAAACCTTGTTTGAATTCATTAAACGTGAGTGTCGGAATAGCTTGTTTAACATAAGAAAAACTTAAACACGTATCTAAATGCACATGTAGTTCCACTTTTGGCATAGCATTAATTGCTGTTTTTATACTTTGAGTAAATCCGCTTAAAGGTTTTAAAGACGCTTTCATGTTAGTATCCTGCGAGTTATTTTTGAATAAGCTTGCAGGATTATTGCCATTTTAAAAAGGACATATGTCCTTTATTGCACACACCAATTTATGTCATACTGTTATCCGAAAAGACCCATACTAAGAGAATAAATAGTGAAAAAAATTACCTCTTCTGAAAAAATTGAAGAATATTTTACTCTCTATCAGCTTGATAAAATTCTATCTGAGGAAACAATAAAGTCTGCAAAACTGCTTAAAATAGATACGTCTGAATACTTAATATCACAAAATGACAAAATTAATTTTATTTACTTTCTTGTTGCGGGAAAACTACAGGTTGAACGTTATGAAATAAACGGTGAACATGTTATTTTTTCATTTGAAAATGCCTTTTCAGTTATTGGTGATTTAGAGTTATTTCAGAATAATGACAGTAAAAAAAACCGTATCTATAGTACAATACAGGCAATTACTGAGTGTTATTTACTGGCATTTCCGTTACAGGTTATTCAGAAAAAAGAGCTTAACTCCCCTATTTTTTTACAGTTTATCTGTCAACATCTTAGCAAAAAGCTTTTTAATGCATCACAGCTACACTCTTCCTCTTCATTCTCTGCTGAATATAAATTGAGGCGCTATTTAATTTTTGCCGAAAGCCAGTATGGTTCTGAATTTAAATTGGAAAATCGCGATTCATTAGCTGCTATGCTTGGTATATCTGTCAGGCAATTAAACCGTATACTAGTGAAATTAATTGAAAGAAAGCTTATTGAACTTAAAGGTAAACACATTAAAATTATTGACCTAGAAAGCGCGTCATGATTACAAACGAATTACAAAAGGCTGCCATGACAGCCCTTCAATATTTTGCACTACTTCTTAGTTGCTAAAATAACACTAGAAGCTTTGATAATCGCAGTCACTTTACTTTTAACATTTAACCCCAACTCTACGGTACTATTATTTGTCACCACCGCAGATAACAAAGTTCCTGCAGTGGTTTTTAAATTTACCACAGAATTAACGCTTCCTTTTTCAATGGATTCAATTACACCATTAAATTGATTACGAGCAGAGAAATTATACTCCTCAGCGTTAGATACTAATACAACCCAAGGCGCTTTTATTACTGCTGTCGCCAGTTTGCCTTTTTCTAAACCGAGTTGTTTAGTACTATTTTTGGTAATCACTGCCGCAATGCTTTCACCATGACCTAAATCGAGTATAACTTCATCATTTACCGCTCCCATTACAATTGAATCAACAACACCTGACAATTGGTTTCTTGCAGAAATAGCCATTGAATATCTCCTATACTTAATAAAAGTCGACTTCAGTAGTACTGTTTTTTAGTAGTTTAATCTCATTGCCATTCGAATTAAGACTTAAAATAAAGTCACATTTATAGGCAATATTCTTAGCGTTATAATCACACTTAGAATTGACGAGTAATATTGTTTGCCCCAACGCGCGTATGTCCATCATGTGATCAAACGGCTTACTCATATCCTTCCCATAAGTTACTATAGCCTCTGATATGATTGCATTATCTTTAAAATATTTTATCGTTGTTGGAAGTTTAAATTCATTATAATCATTTTTGCTATATTGTTTTTTCGTGTCAGCAAGCAGTGAACCAGCAATAATGCCATCTTGGTTATATTGGTAGATTAATTCACCATTCGAATCTTTTTTAGATATTATTTGACAGTTATCACCTATCACCATTTCGACTGGCCCACTAACATCTCGACCAATCAATTTATTTTTAACTCGCTTTACAAAAAGATAGTTATGAGCACCATTTAAATACTCATCTTTCTTTTGATCAAAAGTAAAACTTTCCACACAACCATCATGACCAATTTTTAACATTGATTCATAATTAATTGACTTATCCTCATTATAAACAACTGATTTTATTTGCTTAACAGTACCTCTAACAGGATTGAAATCATAAAGCTGAGCCAGATTAAACACCACTGGGTTATATTGCTGTTCTTGAAACGCTAATGATGCAAAAGAAACAGGGAATAAACTTAAATAAATGATTCCCAATAGGTATTTTTTACTCATTTTTATCGTCTACCTCTAACGGCTACGGCTTGTTTTGACTTAAAAATAGCCTTTTGTATACATATTATCAGTTTTTCGATAAAAGTCAGGTTATGAGCTCATAAACTTAGTACTAAAAACGAGCCTTAGATTAAATTTAAAACCATTCTCGGTTTGCTTAAAATAATAACAAGGAAGTTACTTAAATTGATTATGGCATAATTGGAGCCGGTGTAGGGTTGCGTTCATCATTAAAAACACGGCCAAAACGTGGGTTTCCTTGGTTCCATTCCTCAACAGCAGCATGAATATCCGCTTTAGTTCGACCAATAAAATTCCACCACATTAGTACAGATTCATTTAAAGGCTCACCACCGAGCAATAAAATATGGCTATCTGAAACTAGCTCTACAGAAATTTCAGTGATACTTTTGCCTAAATAAATTAATTCATTACTATTCACTTGCTGCCCTTCAATAACGGCACTTCCATTTATGACAAAAATACCGTATTCAAATTCAGAGCATAACGTTAAAACTTGTCGAGCGGTTTTCTTCGCAATAATATCGAGCCCAACCAAAGGGGAAAATGTCAGTGTTGGTGCTTTATAAGTACCATATTCCCCAACTAATAAGTTGAAATGCACTTCTCCTTCAGCCCATCGAGGTAGCGTAGGATAATGGTCAAAACGTGGAGAAATATCTTTAACTGCTTCCGGTAAAGCAATCCACAGTTGTACAGCATGTAATTGGCGACTTTCTCCGTAGGTATCTTCGGAATGGCTGATCCCATAACCTGCCGTCATTAAATTGACCTGTCCTGGCCGAATAACCTGTTCATAACCAAGACTATCTCGATGTAATACTTCACCTTCAATCATCCAAGTGAATGTTTGTAAAGCGGTATGAGGGTGAGGTGATACCTTCATTCCCTCTGAATCCCCTTTAAAAACCGTAGGTCCAGCATGGTCAAGAAAGCACCAAGCACCTATTAATCTACGTTCTCTTGTCGGTAAAACTCGTGCAACAGGAAGCCCACCAACATCTTTCGAGCGTGCTGTAATCAACTGTAAATTAAGTATTTTATCATTATTTTGAATACTCATGCTGACCTCATCAGTAATTAGCAAATATTATTGGCGGATATCATTGTATTCAGGTGTTCTATCGAATATTGCTTTTGCAAAAGGGCATAACGGAATAATTTTTCGTCCCTCCTCTCTTATTCGCTCAACAACCTTAGCAACTAGTAACTTTGCAATGCCTTGTCCTTTTAAGCTTTCATCAACCACCGTATGGTCAATAATCACCAGATCATCGCCAGTATAAACAAAGGTTATCTCAGCAATGCGAGTTTGCTTGTCATCAGATAAAATAAAAAAGCTATGGTGATCAGATGGGATATTCATCATAAATAACGCCCTCTAAATTAAATCAATTTAACTTAGAGTATGTGACGTATGCTAAAAAGACAATATTCTACAATTGTCGATGTGATCCAAATATTTTGAAGTTAGAATGTGGATAAAAGGAGAAAAAATGTTGCGACAGCGCTTAACTAGAGATTAAATTTAGTTTAACGCTGTTTTTCAATTGGTTGATTAATGTTCAGCACATTAATTTTCAGAAAAATTACTTATCACTGTATAGGTTAATGAGTTTTCTGAACTATCGATAACTTTTAATTTTACATTTCGATAAGAAATAATATCGCTATTCTTGAGGTTATACTGAATAGTATCGCCAAACCCTTGATTCTCAATATTCGAACCTATTTTCTGATAACTAACATCAACAACATGGCCATCTATCCCATTGAAAATTAAGGCTTCTTCAAATGAGTTACCATCAGTATTATTTAGTTTTACTTGTTCGATTTGTGCTTTATCACTACAAACAGCAACATTAACATCTGTTACGATACAAATCTCATTAGGAGTAGAGTCTTTTTTAATTAAAAGTGAATTCCAAGGCTGCCCTAAAACCTCAACAACGACCGAACCAGAGTCAACTATTTGGTCTGGCATATAAAAATCGCCTTTATCACTTGACCCCACTTTTTTGAATACACCTGGAATAATTTTGTAAGCCAAATCTATCTGCACAGGGTTTAATATTTTAATTCCGTCTATTTCGCTAATGTTGCCTTCTCTTACTAAGGGTTGCCCTACTGTAATATGGTTCACCTGACCTATTCGGGGTTCACTAATTTTCTGTGATTCAGGAACATAGTTATACTCAGTCACTGCACATCCAGATAAAGAAACAATACAAAAAACTGGAACTAATAATTTATTCATCTTGATAAAATCCATGGCATTAAGATATTAAATATTATCTTTATAAAACAATTTCAACAAGTTACTACTTATGTTCCTGCCAGCTAATAGATAGGAAACCTTCGGCTTATCATTCACTTTGAAATTTTTCCATTTTAATGAAGCCAACAACTACAATAATAGAACTGATACATTGCCCACAAATGATTATGATAATCATTTGTGATAATAAATTTACCTTAAGGCGTTAAAAGAAAAAGAGTTATTGAATTTATAGTCTAGGCTCTTCCGTTGGCTGAATAGGGTTTGTTACAAATAATAAAATATTTATTTTTATAACTTGTTGAAATTTTTCTTTTACCTCATAGAGTTTCCCTATTATCCTAATTTATGTGATTTACAATTTCATTTCTTACTCAATCAAGAGGTAATTATGACTTCATCATGTCAACATTAATACTTCCGTTCATTTTCAAACTTTTCATATAAAAACATAAGATGATCCCCCTATAAATTTCATATTAATTTTGTAAAAAAATAAATCTCATTTCTCTTTAATAAAATTAAATAGATAATCAAATTAAATTATGTAAGAAAAATATATGAATATGTTACATGCTGTAAAAAATTGATTTACATCACAGACTTTTCATACTTAATTTTCTTGAACAAGATTTATCTAGCGTGCAAAAATACTTATACTTGTCATTATTATGATAAAAAAATCGCCATATACACTATGAATACGCATTATTAGATTATGAGTAAAATTTTCAACTAAAATACCCCATGAAAATAGAATACATTTCAAACTAAATATCACGAAATTATATTCAAATAACAATTTACATGTTGATCCTAAGTTAAATTTGTATATTATTAACAAACTAAAAAATACAACATAAAAATTTGATAGTTTAAACACCTTTCTGGAAAAAAAATTCTTAACATAGAATCTGTTCTGTGTAGGGAACTGTATGCTCTAAATTTATTATTAATTTTTAATTTAGGCATTTGAATTTATGGAATGAAGTTATCGTATACTCATACAAGGAGATTCACTTAAATGAGTAAGAAAAATCTCGGTAGTGTTGCCCCTAAAGAAAGAATTAATATCAAATATACACCTAATACAGGTGGAGCTCAGGCTGAAGTTGAACTTCCTTTAAATATGCTGATTGTGGGTGATATGACAGGTAAAACTGAAGATACCCCAATAGAAGAACGAAAAGCAATTTCAATTAATCAAAACAATTTCAATTCAGTTATGGAAAGTGCAGGTATTAATTTAAATATCAACGTCCGTAATACACTTGAAAACACCAATGATTCTGAGCTTAATGTCAATCTAGATGTAAAATCTCTGCAAGATTTTTCACCCGATAATATTGCTCGCCAAGTTCCTGAGTTAAACAAACTTCTTGAATTACGAGAAGCTTTAGTTGCATTAAAAGGTCCTCTAGGCAATGTCCCTGCTTTTAGAAAGCGTCTTCAAGAATTACTTGAAAATAAAGAAACACGCGAACAACTTCTAAAAGAACTCGATATTGCCGCTAATCAAAAATAATGTTTATAGAGGATTATTTCATGTCACTAAATACAGAAGCTCTAGGCCAACAAGCCCCAGCATCTAACGGCTCTCTTTTAGATGAAATCATGGCTCAGTCACGTATGTCACCTGAGACTGAAGCGTATGATATTGCAAAGCAAGGCGTTGCAGCTTTCATTAGTAATCTTTTCGCAAATGAATCAGAAGACCAACAAATCAATAGATTATTAATTGATAAAATGCTGGTTGAGCTTGATAACAAACTAAGCGCCCAAGTTGATGAAATTATTCACGCGCCTAAATTTCAAGAAATTGAAGCATCATGGCGCTCCCTGAAATTACTCGTTGACCGTACTGATTTTAGAGAAAATATCAAAATCAATATTCTTCATGCAACAAAAGAAGAGTTATTAGAAGATTTTGAATTTTCTCCTGAAATTGTTCAGTCTGGTTTTTATCAGCACGTTTATTCTTCAGGTTATGGACAATTTGGCGGCGAGCCAGTTGCAGCAATTGTTGGGAACTATGCATTTAACAACACAGCGCCTGATATGAAGTTAATGCAATATGTCAGCACTGTCGGAGCGATGGCACATGCGCCATTCTTATCATCTGTTTCCCCTAATTTCTTCGGCATTAATAGTTATGCTGAATTACCTGCGATTAAAGATCTTAAATCTGTCTTCGAAGGCCCTGCACATACGAAGTGGCGCTCTCTGAGAGAAGCAGAGGATT
Organism: Providencia sp. PROV048; assembly: GCF_033688165.1. Lineage (NCBI taxonomy): Bacteria > Pseudomonadati > Pseudomonadota > Gammaproteobacteria > Enterobacterales > Morganellaceae > Providencia > Providencia sp. PROV048. The sequence continues at coordinate 2,816,866 of NZ_CP096360.1, forward strand.
CGCGTTACTTAGGATTAACCGCACCACGTTTCTTATTACGCTTACCATACTCCCCAACAGAAAACCCAGTGAAAATGTTTAACTATTCCGAAAATGTTAAACAAGACCATGAGCACTACTTATGGGGTAATACCGCATTCTTACTCGCAAGCTGTATCAATGATAGTTTTGCACAATACCGTTGGTGCCCAAATATTATTGGCCCACAAAGTGGCGGTACCGTCAATGACCTCCCTGTACACATGTTCGAAGCGATGGGTGAATTACAAACTAAAATACCAACTGAAGTTTTAGTTACTGATCGTAGAGAATTTGAACTGGCAGAAGAAGGCTTTATTACCCTAACAATGCGTAAAGGTAGTGATAACGCGGCATTCTTCTCTGCAAACTCAGTTCAAAAAGCCAAAACCTTCCCAAATACCCCAGAGGGTAAAATGGCAGAAACTAACTATAAGTTAGGAACACAACTGCCATACATGTTTATTATCAACCGATTAGCTCATTACATTAAAGTGCTACAACGTGAGCAAATTGGCTCTTGGAAAGAGCGCCAAGACCTTGAGCGTGAACTGAATATCTGGCTTAAACAATATGTTGCGGACCAAGAAAACCCGCCAGCAGATGTTCGTAGTAAACGCCCTCTTCGTTCAGCTGAAATTAAAGTGCTTGATGTTGAAGGTGATCCAGGTTGGTATCAAGTCGCAATTCAAGTTCGTCCACACTTCAAATATATGGGCGCAAACTTTGAATTATCACTTGTTGGTCGCCTTGATAAAGAGTAACAGTGATGTCATTCAATCATGGCTGGTCCCCTAACAGCGGAGCCAGCTTATTCGATCGAATTAAGAGGAAAAATGCGAGTTTTTCCTCTCGTTCACGCACAAATACACTCATTGAATCAATTAAACAAAATTTAAATTATGTCCTGAATAGTCGGCCGAATGGTTGCCAAGGCTCACCATGTCTAGGGATACCTGATTTAAATGATGCGACTCAATCTGCGGTTGATTTTAAAACCGAATTAGAGAATAGCATTGCAAGTTGCATCCTCACTTATGAACCTAGGATCACAAGTGTTGATGTGCAATTCATTGAAAATGATGCAGATAGTTTATCTTTACAATTCAGTATTAATGCTTGTATTGACTTAGATAATCAACAGCAACTCATTGAGTTTAATATGTATTTGGATAGTAATCGTAGATATCAGTTAAAGTAGCACTCTTATGTCATCAAAAAACTATTTTACGAATGAATCAGAATACTTAAAGGATTTGGCAGAACAAGTTGCGCAAGAAAAACCGCAGCTTGTTAATCTGTTATCCAATAAAATTCAAGATCCTGATAGTGCCCGTATTATCGACGGATTATCATATTTATCGGGTAATTTACGGCAGCAAATCGATAGGCAATTCCCTGAATTAACCAATAGCTTAGCAAATATGCTATGGCCAAATTACGCACGTCCTGTGCCTAGTATGACAATTGTTGAATACCAGCCTAATTATTCTGAATGCCACCACGCGATAAAAATTTCAGCAGGCCAACTCTTTAATGCAACACCTATTTATGTACAAAATGAAAATACCAACCAAGAAACTTTATTTCAATGTCGATTTAGCCAAAGTCGTGATCTCTGGTTAATACCAGCGAAAATTACGCAAACTTTACAAAGAACAACCGCCATTGAAATAACATTTGAATTGGATGGAATACAACCTCTCGCAAACATTGGTTTAAATAAATTATGTTTTTATTTAAATGGTTCTCCATTTACAACAAATCAGCTTTATTTTTTATTAAGTCAGCATATACAGAATGCCTCACTAGTCACAGATGAGCATGTATTGCCACTTAACCAGTTTGCAGTGAAACCTGTCGGTTTTCAAAAACAGGATGCATTACTCCCTTACCCAAAAAATAGTTATGATGGCTACCGCATCTTACAAGAGTTTTTCTGTTTTCCTGAAGCCTTTCTATTTTTGGATATTCAAGGAATGGATGATATTCCCTTAGCTATCCAAACCAAGCAATTCAAACTTGTTATTAATTTTGATAAAGAAATCCCCGATGGGGTTATTCTTCATAACGATAGTATTAAACTGAATTGCACTCCCATAGTGAATTTATTCCGTGCTGACAGTGAAGCAATCAATCTCACAGGAAAAGACGAGGAATATGTATTAAGCCCTAATTACCAATACGCCCACTGTTTTGATATTTTTTCCGTTAATGAAGTTTATGGATTACGCTATCCATCTGAAGCTAAAGCTTACCCAGTCACCTATACCGCATTTGAAAGTTTTTATCATCAAAACCATCACGAGCAAAATGATGGATATTATCGTTTAAAAATAACTCAAAAAGAGCGTACCTATGGTTACGCCCATCGGCTTTCTTTTGTTCGTCAACACGAACACCAATTACAACAATGCGAAGAAACGGTTTCGATTTCGCTCAATTGTACTAATCGCTATATCGCATCCCAGTTATCTACACGCTCAATTGATTTAGACCGTTCATTTATGCCTTATGGGCCTTTATCAGCTAAAAATTTATTCAAACCAACAGTTCCCTTATACCCACTGCTCGATAAAACGTTGTATTGGTCAGAACTAACTAATTTATCCCTAAATTATCAATCTTTACTGAACCTAGATTCATTAAAAAAAATATTACAACTTTATGATTTACCTTCAGTTTATGGCAAGCAGACCGCAAGGCAATCCCAAAAGCGTTTAGATGCATTAGTTGATTTACATTCAGAGCATATCGAACGTATCTACAAAGGGCTGCCAGTTCGTGGTTTAAAAACAACCTTGGTAGTACGTCAGAACGCTTTTCTTTCTGAGGGAAGCTTGTTCTTGTTTTGCACTGTTATTGCTCAATTTTTTACCTTGTATACCAGCATTAATATGTTCCATGAGTTAGAGGTTCTCAACCTTGATAATAAGGAAATTTATCAGTGGCCAGCACAAATCAACCAGCACATACTGAAATAATCGATCGCTGGCTGGAACAAGCTGGCCCATCGGTTACAGAGTATAATTTTTATCAACTTGTTGAATTATTAAATAAAATGATTCATCAAGACATGGATATCACTCGTGATAGTAGCGATATTATTCGCTTTAAATCACACTCTAATGTTGCGTTCCCAACGAGAGATGTCGTGTCTTTTGAAAAAAATGCCACTCATCAATATGAGCTAGAAGTTGCTTTTCTCGGGCTACAAGGAAGCCAGTCACCACTTCCTGGTTATTACCTTGATGAATTTGCTTGGGAAGATGCACAGCAAATCCCAGGGATTTCTGATTTTTTAAATATCTTTAATCATCGATTGATCTCATTGCTCTATCGTATCTGGCGGAAATATCGCTACTACATCTGTTTTGAGAATAAAGGCCAAGATTCCTTCTCACAATATATGTTTTCTCTTGTTGGTTTAGGAAATGGAGTTAATCGCGGACGGATTAAAATCAATCACAGCAAAATGCTCGCTTATGCAGGGCTTTTAGCGAGTCCGAGCCGTTCAGCAGATGTCATTAGCAGTCTAATATCCCATTGTTTTGACTTAGAAAATGTATCGGTTATTGGTTGGGAAACGCGCCGTGTTCCTATCCCAGAATCACAACAAAATAAGTTAGGTATTATTTCTCATCAACCCGGACAAAAATCTCGCCCTCGAATGTTATTAGGTGAAAATTTTAGTCTTGGATCTCACATACATGATTGCAACGGAAAATGCACTATAGAAATTAGTGAGTTAACTATAGAGCGTTATATGCGTTTTTTACCTAACGGTAGTGATTTCGCTCCTCTCGTCGCCTTCGTTTCTTACATTTTTCATGAGCAATTAGCTTGGGATTTACGTCTTAGTATTGCCGAAGATCAAGCTGAAGGTTTCTGTTTAGGTAAAAAAAATCATAACCAATTAGGTTGGCAAAGCTTTTTAGGGAAACCGGCTAAAAAGCCAAGTGTCACCATTACGGTATTGGAATAAAAGACATGGATAAACATCAGCCAACAATTTCATTTAGCATAACGAATAGTGAACAACTAGAAAGTGGTTACCTACCGAGTGCAACATTGACCCAACATGGTGGCTTAATTGGTAGTGGCAATCAATGTGACTGGAAAATTCAAGACGGTGATGGTGCTATTTCTGCCAGCCAGTTTACTGTTTTCTGGAAAGATCAGCATTTTTGTTTAAAAGTAAACTCAGGCTCTGTTTACATTAATCACGCAATTATACCGTTACATCTTGATGCGGTGAAGCTTGCCCAAGGAGATCAAATTAGAGTGGGCAAACTGGTTATTACAACCAATATTAGTTTAACTGGGCAGCCTGTACAAAATATGATGGCAGCGACACCGCAATCTATTGTTGCAAAAGATCATAATCCTTTAGATTCATTATTTGATATTGATACAGTAAATAATGAAAACAAAGAGTCCCCATTTGTTCCAACTGTTCAAGGTGCTCTCACTACAGATCCCTTACAAGCGCTAGAAAATGAAAATCTCAGTTTAATTTCTAAGAGTCAATCCGTCGTCTCAGAACCTTCTTTATTGAGTGACCCACTCTCTTATTCACCTGCCCTTGCGATATCAGATAATCAAGAGAATACCATGGTACAAGAATTTATTGATTTACCCAAAATTACACCTTTCGAAGATGAACACATGACCGATATTGATCATGTTGCAATTAACCCTCTCATGAATGGTTTAGGTATCCATCTTAATTTAGCGAGCTCTCAACAAGCTAATGACTTTCTCATAGAACTCGGTAAAACAATGAAAGCTGCTGTTGAAGGTTTACTCGCTTTGCAGCAACAGCAGGAGAGTTTACAGGATAAGCAACTTCGCCCTATTGAAGATAACCCGCTACGTCTAAACAGTAGTTATGAAGATACGATGAAATTGATGTTTACAGATGAACGTAGCCCTGTTCACCTTTCAGCACCTTCCGCCGTCACTGAAAGTCTGCACAATATGCAGTTACATTACCATGCAAATCAAGAAGCGATATCGACAGCTTTAGCAACAATGCTTGCGGCTTTTTCTCCAGAACATTTATTAAACCGTTTTTCCCAATACCGACGTGCTTCAGATAACACGCCAATGACTGATGGCTGGGCATGGGAAATGTACAGTAACTATTACAAAGAGCTTTCTTCATCGCGGCAGCAGGGTTTTGAAAAATTATTCTATGAAGTTTATTCCCATGCTTATGACCGAGCATTAAGAAAAGGCCTAGAGGAAGCTTAAAATGCAGCTTAGAACTTTCTCAGTGTTACTGTTATTTGCCTCATTTTTCATTTTGAGTGGGTGCAGTAAAACGTTACAGACAGCGTCAAAAGTGGGGCAAATTCTATTGGACCCGTCGATTCCCGTTGGCTATCCAAAAGATCAGCCATCCACTGTTGATTTAACCATCCTCGCTGAACCCTATATTAATCCTAATCAGGAAGATGAAGCTGCACCGATAAATATCCAAATTGTTTATCTTAATGAAGATTCTTTATTTGGCTCTTTAGATCATGACCAGATAGAAGCTAAAGATGGGGACTTAGAGAAAGTTCTGAAGAAAAATTATATAGACCACCAAGATTACACTATCTTGCCGGGCCAATATAAGCCCTTCCCGACGATGACACTACAGGCATCTAATCGTTATATCGGCATTATTGCCTATTATTCAGCCCCTGATAATGCGGAATGGAAAAAAATAGTTAAAGCCCGAGGAAAAGGACGACACTACTTTATTTTAGCTCACATTAGAGAAAACGAAATCGAATTTAGACAAGAAGAGGATGATTAATATGTCGACTAAAAATAGAGTAATTTGGCGTGAAGGGCTATTTATCAAACCTCAACATTTTCAGCAACAGCAACGTCATCAAGATTACGTTACTGAAAGTATTTTAAAGAGCTTTATCTCTCATTTTTGGGGATTCAGTACGTTATCGTTAAGTAACGATTTATATTCGTTAGGTCGTATTGGTATTCAAGAAGCTTCTGGCGTTATGCCAGACGGCACAATTTTCTCTATTCCAAACCAAGATTTATCACCACAACCAATTGATATAAAAAACATTACTGATAGTGATAGTAATGTCATCTACCTTGCCTTTCCTTTAGCTAATGGGAACGTTGGTGAAATCTCAAATGAGCATAATGGGAGCCGTTTACTTTCACGTTATAGTGAAAGTACAGAAAATGTTCGTGATTTACATACTGAAAATGGTGATTTAAGTACTATCCACGTTGCACGATTAAACCCTATCCTCAAGCAAGGTAAAAGTGGCTTAGACGCTTACGTGACATTGCCCATATGCCGTATTAGAGAACGTAATGCCAACGGAAGCTTAACGCTTGATAACGATTATATTCCAAGCCTCCTGAATATTCGGGCATCGCTATTACTCAATGAATTTCTTACTGAGATTGAAGGCACTTTGTATGAACGAGGTAAACAAATAGCCTCCCGAATTGGTGCCCCTGGCCAGCAAGGTGTTGCGGATGTCGCTGAATTTATGATGCTACAAGTACTCAACCGTACCTATCCACTTTATTCACATTATGCGCAAGAGCCAGTCATTCACCCTGAAAAGCTTTTTCGGGATTTATTGGAACTTTGTGGCGAGCTGCAAACATTCACGAATTCGTCTCGCTTACCCGATACCATTGCAAAATATAAGCACTTTGATTTAACAGATAGCTTTCTCCCATTAATAAAAAGTATCCGTGAAGCATTAAGTGTTGTCTTGACGCCGCGTGCAATTCCTATTCCGTTACAAATCCAAGAACACGGTATTCGAGTGGCGACTATTCATGACAAACAACTGCTCCAAAAAGCGGAATTTATTATTGCAGTTAAGTCACAGATGCCACAGGAACAACTACGCCGGCAGTTCCCACAGCAAACTAAAGTGACCACGGTAAATAATATTCGTAGCTTGGTCAGTGTTCAAATACCGGGGGTCCCTTTATCCCCTCTTTCAACTGCTCCACGGCAATTACCTTATCATTCTGGGTATAACTACTTCCATTTTGATCAACAAGGTAATGAATGGAAGGGGATCCAGCAGGATGGCAATATCGCCTTCCACGTTTCTGGCAATTTCCCTGATTTAGATATTCAGTTATGGGCAATAAGAGATGGAGCACTCTATGACTGATAATATTTTGCTTAATCACGATGTTGATAGCGGTATTTCACAGAAGAATTACCAAATCCCACTTAGGGGTAACAACATTAACCCAATGATCGATGCTGCAACGCCACTTTTAGGTATGGTTTTACGAATGAAAGCGATGTCTGAAACGCCACTTTCAGAGAAACTTTACCAGCAAGTGGTCATGGACATCACGTCTATTGAACAGCAACTGCAAATACAAGGTTACGAGCCTGGGGCCATTGTTTCGTTTCGTTATGTCTTGTGCACTTTCATTGATGAAACAGCGCTTGGATTGGGCTGGGATCAAGAAAATGGCTGGGTAAAACAGTCATTACTTGTCCACTTTCATAATGAGTCATGGGGTGGCGAAAAGGTCTTTATCTTAATTGAAAGATTATTAGGTGAGCCCAAACGTTACCTCGACCTCATTGAGTTTATCTACCTTTGTCTCTGTCTTGGATACCGAGGTCGTTACAAAGTATCTGCGGGGCAAAATGATGAATTCAACCATTTGCTTAGACGCTTACAAAAACAAATACAACAACTTAAAGGCGATGCAAAACCGATTATCCTGTTTGAAAAAGGGGATAACAAGCAGAGCCGCTACCGTTTAGGTAAGCGGTTAGGCGTACGTTACATCATCATTGGTGCGGCAATATTAGCATTTATTATTTATCAGATTTACTCATCCCAACTGAATTACCAAACACTCAGAATTGTGGAACAACTTAATACTTTACTCGGCTAGGACGCATTATGATCCAAATTGATCTCTCAACACTTGTTAACCGATTACACCCGATTGCTAAGCATGCGTTAGAAAGCGCAGCAGCCTACTGTGTAAGCCATCAACAACCTGAAATTACGATTGCTCAGTTTCTTCAGAAACTCATTGAAACGCCATTAACTGACATTCGCCTAATCAGCCAGAAGAGCACTTTGGATATTAATAAGCTGTCAGAATTATTAGATATTCAAATTCCACCTCATCAAGCCATTACACAGAGCTATCCGAGCTTCTCTCCTTTATTGGTAGAGTGGATGAAAGACAGCTGGTTACTTGCATCGACAGAATTCAACCACAGTGAACTTCGCTCAGGTGTTCTCTTTCTCACATTATTACAAATGCCGTTGCGTTACCTCCCAAAACCGGTTGCAGACATGCTTTCACAAGTTAATCGAGAGCAATTAAAACTCAGTTTTGATAAGTGGACAGAAGGGTCTGCTGAATCGCCTTTTGACGAACAAGCACCTCAAAATAACGGCAAAATCGCGTCGGACTCATTGTTAGCAAAATTTACGCAAAACATGACCGAACAAGCTCGAAATAATGAGCTCGACCCTGTTTTATGTCGCGATCATGAAATCGACCTTATGATTGATATCCTTTGCCGCCGTCGGAAAAATAACCCTGTCGTCGTTGGGGAACCAGGCGTTGGGAAAAGCGCGCTTATTGAAGGCCTCGCATTGCGTATTATCGCCGGTGAAATCCCTGAAAAATTAAGAGGATGTGAACTTCTAACCTTAGATTTAGGTGCATTACAAGCTGGTGCAGCGGTTAAAGGTGAATTTGAGAAACGCTTTAAAGGCATCATGCAAGAAGTTTCTCAATCTCCTCACCCCATAATTCTATTCATTGATGAAGCGCACACATTGATTGGTGCAGGTAATCAACAGGGTGGCCTAGATGTTTCCAATTTATTGAAACCTGCATTAGCGCGCGGTGAATTGAGAACAATCGCCGCAACCACCTGGAGTGAGTATAAAAAATACTTCGAAAAAGATGCTGCATTAGCCCGCCGTTTTCAATTAGTTCAAGTTAAAGAACCCACATCTGCGGACGCAATTATCATTATGCGTGGTTTACGCGCTATTTATGAAAAAGCACATAATGTTTTTATCGATGATGAAGCACTTCGAGCCAGTGCTGAACTCAGTGAACGTTATATTTCAGGACGTCAATTACCTGATAAAGCCATTGACGTATTAGACACTGCATGTGCAAGGGCAGCGATCAATTTATCTTCGCCGCCAAAAATGCTCTCTTCATTAAAAACAGATCTCCAGCAAATAGAGATGGAGACAGCGATATTAAAAAGAGAACATCATCTTGGCTTGGATAATCACTCAGAACGCCTTGAGGAATTAGCATCAAAAGCAAATGAGATTGAGCAAAAAGCTTCCGATATACAACAAGCATGGGAACAACAACAAGCGCTTGTTTCACAAATTATAACTTTGCGCTCAACATTATTAGACAATGAAAATACCGAGCTCCAGTCCGAAGATGCTCGTCATTCAGATGAACTGAAACAGGAATTGCAAACATTAGACCAGCAACTTGCTCAACTCCATGAAACACACTTACTCGTTTCGCCACACGTCGATAAAAAGCAAATTGCAGCTGTCATCGCAGAATGGACTGGTGTGCCACTAAATCGATTATCACAAGATGCTTTATCTATTGTTACCGATCTTCCCACCTACTTAGAAGAAAGTATTAAAGGGCAATCATTAGCAATACAGTGCTTACACAAACATTTGTTAACGGCACGCGCTGATTTACGCCGCCCAGGTCGCCCTCTTGGTGCATTTTTATTGGCAGGGCCAAGTGGTGTCGGTAAAACAGAAACTGTGATCCAAATTGCACAATTAATGTTTGGTGGAACTCAATACCTAACGACCATTAATATGTCTGAGTTTCAAGAAAAGCATACGGTATCTCGTCTCATCGGTTCGCCACCGGGTTATGTCGGCTATGGTGAGGGGGGGATATTAACAGAAGCTATTCGTCAGAAGCCTTATTCTGTTGTACTACTTGATGAAGTCGAAAAAGCCCATCCAGACGTTCTAAATTTGTTCTATCAAGCATTTGATAAAGGCGAGATAGCCGATGGTGAAGGACGAGTCATTGATTGTAAAAATATCGTATTCTTCCTAACGTCTAATTTAGGTGACCATGTGATTACCGCGTATGCGGACAAGCCTGATGAGCTGCAAGATGCACTTTATCCTGAGCTCACCACATTTTTTAAACCCGCCCTACTGGCCCGCATGGAAATTGTTCCTTATTTACCTCTTTCGGCTGATATTTTACGGCAAATTGTTGATAGTAAGCTGACGCGTCTTATGATCTTATTGAAACAACGTTTTAATGCAAAAATCCAGTTAGAAGATAGCGTCCCTAATGAAATTTTACGTCGAGCTTCTCGCGCTGAAAATGGTGCTCGTATCTTAGAATCAATTATTGACGGTGCCTTATTACCGCCTCTTTCTTTGTTGCTCCTTCAATTCAGTGCCCGTAATGAAACCATCTCCCATATTCGTTTAACAACGGAAAATGATGAATTTATTGCGAAGGTTAACAAAGAAAAATGAAAGCAAGACTAAAAAATGCACTTGCTCTTCTTGAGTGCCGTGACGTAGAAGCGCTAGCCGTTCAATTTTTGACATATAGTTTTTCGCGTAGCGTATTCAGCGGGCTAATTATTTCATTGGTCAATAAAACCGAAAATAGATTAGAAAGCTGGAACATTGACCACTCACTCCAAGTTCAAAGCCATTTTTTAGACACTGATATTACTGATGCCGATCACCCTTTAATTCAACTTGTATTAAAGGGTGAACCCACATTTTGGAAGAATTTACAGCAAGGTAGCTACATTAATAACGCGTCATTACGTGATTTTATTTCGCAGCTTCCTGTTAATACTGGGCTGTATAGCTTACCACTGCATGATCTGAACCATAAACCATGCGGTGCCATTATTCTTTTAGGGCAGGCCAAAGAGTTAGAAAATTTCGAACAAGGCATTTTCCCTATTTATTGCGAGCTCTTTCATCAGCAATTAAAACGCATTCTTGAATTGGCAAATACGCAACAAAAAATTTCGCACTTGCAATATCTCAATCAGTTGCAGAAAGAAAAGGAAGTAAGCCTCAATGCGGCCTTAAACATATTAACGGCATCAATCACAAGTATGGAACCAATAACAAATAACCCAAAAGATATTAATGATTTAGAGGCTGCTGTAGAGAGCTATGAAAAAGAAATTTTATTAAACAAGCGGCGTGAGCTAAAGGGAGATATCAACGCAATGGCAGAACACCTCAACATATCTAAGCGTGCGCTGATATATAAATTGAAGAAGTACGGAGTATAAAATGAAAATACTGAAACTCTTTTTTTGCTCTTTGATGCTAGTTTTCTTCGCTTTGTCTGGAAAAGCTGAAAGCAATATTAGCCAGAAGATCGCTGAAGAACTCACCCAGTGTCGTCTAGAATCTTCTCAGCTTATTCGCTTAGATTGCTATGACAAAATAGCGCTGTCCTCGACGCCTGCAGCAAATACTTCACCTAATATTGCTCAAATGGGGAAAACTTGGCGCCAAGCTTATGAACACGAAATGAAACGTGTCGAAAATAGTGCGGGTTTCTTAGTCTCAGTACCTGAAAATGGTGATTACCCCGTCATTATGACTATCCCAGCCATTGGTTTTCAACCTCCGCGCCCTGTTCTCATGTTGAGCTGCATCGACAACATTACCCGTATGCAAATTATTTTACCCAATAAACAAGATGCAGGCAGTGTGATGGTCTCGACTGATAGAACGCAATTCACTGCAGAATGGTTTTTACGCGAAAATGGCTATGTATTGGAATCAAGCCGTGGTTTACCTGGCATAGATGAAATCAAGCGTTTATTAAATGGCGAAAAATTGACTTTAAAATTAACTAATAACGAAAAACTAACGTTCAATATTTCAGGGATGTCCCAAGAAATTAAACCATTAAGAGCCGCTTGCCACTGGTAAAAATAATGACAAACAATACCCCTTATTCTTGGAAAGAACAGTTACTTGCCCATCTTGATGAACAGCTGGTGTGTAGTGCTGTGAACGATAGTGACCCCGACTGGGAGTATATCGATAGTGAAATGATAAAATTCGGCTCTCTCAGTCACAGCCAATTAGATGTTAAAGAAATTCAACGTCGGTGTTTGCGGTTGCTTGAAACACAGACAAAGGATTTCCGCTTAATCGTGCACTTATTACGTACCTTACAGCATGCAGGTGAACCTAAAGAATTAGTTTTAGCAGCGCAGATCCTTTCTGATTTTACGCGCCAGTATTGGCATGTCTGCTATCCAACGAATATTAAGCTCAAGCTACGCTTAGCGAACCAAATTATAAAACGCTTCGAGTCAGTAAACGATATTTTTTGCCGTTCTGCTAATAGCAAAATGCGTGATGATATTCTGGGCTCTTTTGCCTATTTAGCGCAATCTTGGCATGAACAGAGCCCCGAACTTTCTGAACAAATTGATGCATTGAGTCGAGGTTATCAGCGAATTGAAGAAAGCGAACAGCCCATAGTGTTAGCTTCAGCGCCAAAAGAAGCCGCAATGCCTATTACTGAAACTGTACAACCACCAGCAAATAGCTTTGTCATGCCAGCAATCAATATAAATCAGCATGACGAAAGACAATGGAAGCAAACGCTACTCCAAGTTTCAGAAGTTATTTGTTTACAAATGCCTGAAAGTTCAGTTGGTTATCGCTTACGACGTTATGCTATCTGGCATTCCATTACAATGTTGCCCCAAGCCGATCGTCAAGGTAAAACCCCATTAGCGCCGGTTTCGATGGATCGCATAATGGATTACAGAGCCCAACTTTCTCAACCATCAAACTCCCTATTAAATAATATAGAGCAAAGCTTATCACTATCGCCTTATTGGCTAGAAGGCCACATGCTCGCAGCACAAGCAGCAGCTAAACTGGGTTATTCAGAAGTCGCGGATGGTATCGCAGAAGAGTTACGTCTTTTTTTAGCTCGCCTTCCAAACCTCGTCAACTTGCATTTTTCTGATATGAGCCCTTTCGTCCCCGACAGCGTGAAAGAATGGTTAGAAGATTGTCGCAAAACAGAGAGTGGCCAATTATTTCATTCAAATACCACATTATTACAGCAAGACGTTTTACTGTGCTATGAACAACAAGGGCTTGAAGCCGCATTGAAGCTCATTGAATCAAGCCTTGTAGCTGCAATAGAGCCTAGAGATAAATTTTATGGGCAATTATTGTCAGCGCAACTATTCGAGCTCTCAGGAATGGGCTATATGGCGGCCCACTTATATCAGCAACTTTATACCGCTACTTTACACTTTTCACTCAAGGATTGGGAACCCAGCCTCGTAAGACAACTCGTTCAAAAAACAGACAAAATACCAGAAACAACAATGACTATGGATAGGGATCTACAATAATGAAATTACCGTTTTTCTCCATTTCAAACATAACCAATTCGGTAAAAAAACTGTTTTTTGCTGATAGGCCAAAAATTGCCTCCTTTTTCCTATTTTTATTAGCGTTACTCCCTGCGCTCGTCATTGTGTGGATTTGGTGGTGGGGGCCGACATTCACTTATCAAGACTCAATGCCATTTAGTACACTCACCTCACGCTGGCTTGCTACGCTAATTATTATTTTGCTTGTCGTCAGTTGGATAGGTTTAGTTACATGGCGTCGAGTAAAAAAACTTGAAGCGTTAAAACTCGATGTTGAGTTAACCGTTGTTGACCCCGTTAGGCAGGATATTGACTTCCAAAATCGTTATTTAGACTATTGGAAATCTCAATTTACTCGTCACTTAAATGGCCATTCTAAGGCTGTTTATTTGCGCCCTTGGTATTTTGTTTTAGGTGCAAACCAAAGCGGAAAACATAGCTTATTGAAAAATACGCTGAATCCATTGGATATCGCGCCAAGTGACAATATCGTTAATGAACAAAAGCTGCCTTTAAATATTGAGTGCTTGTTGACGGATAGTGCCGTTCTTTTTGTTCCTAACGGCAAGCTATTGACTCAACCAAATGAACATAATGAGAAACCTCAACTCTATCATCGGTTGTGGGAAGAGTTACTTAATTGGATAAAGACTAATCGCTCAAGACAACCCATGAACGGGATTATTTTAACGGTAGAGACCTTATCCCTACTCACCAATACGAAAGAGCAAAATAGCCAATTGATTGCCGACCTGCAAATGCGTATTGAAGAAATTAGAATGACTTTTAATAGTCAACTACCATTATATATCGTATTAACGAAGCTCGATTTACTACGTGGTTTCGATTCAATGTACCAGTCATTGGATGCGCAACAACGTAACCAAGTATTGGGTGTTTCTTTCGACCTTAAATCTCAAAAAGATTGGAAGACGGGTTTAACGCACTTCTGGTTACAGTGGGTTAACCAAATGAATAGCGCACTACCTGAAATGATGCTACAACGAGCAGAAGGTAATCAACGTAGTGATTTATTCAGCTTTGTACGTCAAATAGAAGGGTTACAGAGCCACGTTATAACATTAATTAATGCACTGTTGATTAATAACGAACAACATAACATTTGTTTAAGGGGTGTTTATCTCACCTCTGCATTACAGATTGGCCAAATAGACGATGTCTTTAGCCAAACGGCATCCGTGCAATACCATTTACCGACAGCCCCACTAACAACTTGGCCAATCAATGATAGCCACCCTTACTTTACACATAATTTATTTGACCAAGTCCTTTTCAGTGAGCCCAATTTAGCAGCTGAAAATCAATATTGGGTCAAAAAACACCGTTCTCGTCTCTTAGTCACAACACTGGCCAGTTTTGCCGGTTTAATTGCGCTTTGGAGTGGTTGGAATCACTATTATGATAAAAACTACCGCGCCGGTGAGAGTGTGCTTAATGAGGTTAAAGCCTTTAGAACGATAGATAATAACGTCCAAAAAGATACTGATGGTAGCTTACAACTTCCCGTCCTCAACCCATTGCGTGAAGCGACACTTGCCTATGGGAACCACCGCGATAAAAATGCGCTGTTTTCTGATATGGGGCTGTATCAAGGCCAAAAAGTCGGCCCACAAGTTGAGCAAGTTTATCTGCAATTACTGACCGAACGTTTCTTACCCGCAATTATGTCAGGGCTTTTAATTGAACTTAATAATGCAGATAAGGGCAGTGAAGATAAACTCGAAATTTTACGCATTATGCGCATGTTAGAAGATAAAACAGGGCGCAATAATGGCATGGTTGAAGACTTTATGGCGAATTATTGGAGCCATCTCTTCACTGGGCAACGTGAAAAACAAATGCTATTAAAAGCACACTTACGTTATGCGCTTGAACACACGGATTGGAAAGCGGAACGAGACAACGGTCTGATGACTGCGATTAAGGCCTTCACGCCTTTTGCGACCCCCATTAAAAATGCCCAGAAAGAACTCAGTGTGTTATCGCTTTATCAACGTGTGTACCAGGCATTACGGCTAAAAGCCAACCAAGAACTTTCAGCGCCTTTAAATTTGCAATATCAGATAGGCCCAAGTTTTAATACTGTTTTTACCGCTATTGATGAGGATAAATTAGAAATCCCACAGTTTTTAACACGTTCAGGATTATTAAACTATTTTATTCGCCAAAATGACAAATTAGTTGAACTCACGTTGCTTGATGCTTGGGTGCTCAATCTCACATCAAATACCCAATATAGTGAGAATGACCGTAAAGAAATTCAACGTCAAATCAGTGAGCAATATATCAGTGATTATATCGCTCAATGGCGTAACGGAATGAGTAATTTAGAAATTCGTGAATTTGACTCAATCCAAGATGAAATCATCGCTCTTGAACAAATCATCAGCGGAGAGCAGCCTTTGCGTCGTGCCTTACAAGTTTTGCGTGATAATACGGTCATTCCATCCATTGATGAAAACTTACCTATTGAGAAACAAAAAGCCTCGATGGCAGAACCTTCTTACCGTTTATTAACACGTTTAGATAGAGAATTCACACCCCAAACAGAAATACTGGTCAGTAATCAAGGAGAAAACTTACAGAATCTCAATCAAAAATTGAATGATTTGCATCGATATTTGTTGGGAATACAAAACTCTCCAGTACCGGGCAAAGCGGCACTTAAAGCAGTTTCCATGCGACTCAATGATAATAATAAAGATGCCATATTTGAACTATCACAAATGGCTAAAACATTGCCTGAACCGCTCAATCGTTGGGTAGATGAACTTGCAGAACAAGCCTGGAATGTTGTCCAGAAAGAAGCTATTCGACATATGGAAGTTGAATGGAATGAAAATGTTGTAAAACAATATAATACCTATATTGCTGGTCGCTATCCGTTTAATCCAAACTCAAAACAAGATGTTCCATTAAGTGAGTTCGAACGCTTCTTTAAACCTAATGGCACACTCGATAGCTTCTATCAACAGAACTTACGTTTATTTGTTGAAAATAACTTAGTCGATAATAAGGATAGTCAATCACTGATCCGTTCTGATGTTTTAGCGCAAATAGAAACTGCAAATCGCATAAGAGAAACCTTCTTTAATGCACAAGGTAATTTAGAAGCACAATTTGCAGTTGAACCCCTTTCATTAAGTGGCAATAAACGCCGTAGTATCTTAAATCTTGACGGTCAGCTTATTGATTATGCCCATAGCCGCAGCCATGTCACGCATCTCGTTTGGCCAAACTCGATGCGTTCAAATATTGAAAGTAAACTGACTCTAGTTCCGCTTTCCGGCGATAAATCGCCTCGTTCAATTAGTTTCTCAGGACCGTGGGCACAAATGCGCTTAGTCGACAGTGCGAAGTTAATGAATATCAAATCCAATTCATTCGATATTCGTTTCACGATTGATAGTGGGGATATGACTTATCGAGTTCTGGTTGATGAGTCTAATAATCCTTTCTTCGGAGGATTATTCACAAAGTTCCGTTTACCTGAAACCCTTTATTAATGTGATTGCCTCCACTTTATGTGGGGGCATAGGATATTCAACGAGATGAAATCAGAACATTTAGTCATTAAAATCGGGAGCTCCCCTTTAGATACTCCTGAATTTATTGCTCTTAAAACAGAATTTAACAAGTTAAGTCATCCTGCACGTCCGGAGGTCAGTTGGACGCTTATTGAATCACTTTGTTTGTCTCTTTTTAAAAATCATGGTATTGACCTACAAAGCGGTGCTTATTACACAATTGCACGACTACAACGCCATGGACTCAGTGGCTTTACTGAAGGCTGCGAATTATTAGCGAGTGTTATTGTTACTCATTGGGATGCGTTATGGCCTGAAAAACCGAATCAACGAACAGAAGCACTCAACTGGTTTAATACAAAGGCTAGCGCCCTGCTACGCCAGCAAACCTATGAAACAAAAGACCTCCGTTTGGTTTACCGCTCAGAACGCGCGCTACAATTAATCATTGATAAACTGGCTAAAACAACGTGGGAAAAACTGCCTAAAATTGAAAACTTGTTATGGTTCTTTCAAAATTTAGCCAAACAACTTGAAAAACAGGAAGAATATGCAAAACAGACTACATCCGAATCTGTCACGCTCCCGCCTTTAGTGTATATCCAACAACCTGCTAAACAGGTAGAGCAACCATCACCAACATTTATTTTTGAACCCCCAGAGCCCGCATCAACATTAACAGTAACAACTAAAAAAATGAGCGCTACCCGTGGTTTTATATGGGGTTGTGTGCTCAGTAGTGCACTCTTTTTAGTCAGTGGATTTAGCGCCTATGTTTATTTTAAACATGAGATGGAGGCTATAACGTCCATTCCTGAAGGTGCTGTTGCCAAATGGTTATTTAAACCCGAAATAAATACCTATGAATATCATTTAGCTTTGCTCGAAAAGCGTTCCCCTCTCGCTAACTTGAAACTGATCGAGAACATGCAAGAAAAAGCAAAATCTTATTGGCCTGCGGATGCTGATCAGGCTTACTTCAGCCGAAATTGGCAAAACCAATATGAGGCGCGTTTAGAAAATATGCCTATTAATGATAGTTGGTCTGAAACAGCAATGTTGTTGCAGCAACTTTCAAATAAAATTATTCAACAAGAAAAAAACCGAGGTAGTTTTACATTATCCTATTTAAAAACTGCCATCTATGACATTCAAAAACAGCACAATAAAGTGGAGCCTATTGAAGAAAAGCTCCGTCAATTATCGCTACAAATTAAAAATGGGCAGCCGGTTCCCCCTGCCACACTCATCAATATTGATAATAAAATTAATGGATTATTAGCTCGTTACTATGAATTACAAAAACAAGCAGAGCAAAAAGGTTTAAAACCCAGCTCATATTCATCTTTTGGATTAAGTCATGAGTGAAATAAAATATATTAAAGAAAAGCAATACTTACAAAAGCTATACAGTGAATATGCAGATAAAAAGCCACATTTAGCTGATGTATTAGATCCTCAAGATCCGCAAACAAGCTACCTATTAGAAGGGTTTGCTTTTTTATCTGCGCGTTTACAGGATAAAATTGACGATGCATTTCCTGAAATTACATTGCCCCTACTGCAACGACTAGACTCCCAAGCTATAAAAGGGCTTCCAGCAACGACTATTGTACAAATTGACCAAAGTGAATTGCTTTCTTTTCCAGTAGAGATAAATAAAGACCATCTTGTCTTAGGTAATAATGGGGCTCGCTTTAGTTTTTGTCATGAATTCGTCGTAGCACCCTATAGCCTTCTCGCTAGAAAAGTGATTCAGCACCCAAATCGTTCTTGTATTTCACTTGAATTACAGTATCGAGGTGAAACTAAATTTCATTCAACAAGTTCACTTGATGTTTTTTTAGGAGCCAATAAAAAAACATCAGAAACCTTACTACTCGCATTTAGCCAGTATTTTGAAAAAATTGAAGTCGTCCATAATCATATTCGCTATGAGGGAGATCCACTTAACTACGCTTTCGAGCCCAAAATCGGAAAACCCTATAAAATATTCCCACAAGAAAATGCATCACTCAGCGCTCCACAGCAATTATTGGAAGGCCTTTATTTACCTCATGTTCATCATTTTGTTGAGCTCAATATTCCCCAAGTTGTCACTGAGTTAGATTGGGAGCAAGAAAGGCGTTTTACAGTTAACATCTATTTCAATCAACAGCTTCCTTTGACACAAGAGGAATGTGAAAATAGCTTTTATTTAAACTGTGCTCCGGCAATGGATACCGAAGCACAACACACCCTGCTAATTGATTTTAAAGAAAATAAATCAAGTTATTTACTTCCTATCCCTAGCCATCACTACTTGGCTGACCTCTTTGAAATTCAACTTTCACTTGAGCCACATGAACAAGAGAGAGGCATATATTGTCATTTTTATCCTACGACAGAATTAACGGCATCTTCACGCCTTATGCCTCAATACCATAAAACCCTTTTTTACTCCTTAACGATGGAGAAAAATATCACGGGGCATACTCTTTATTATTTAAACTTTTTTGATAATAAAGGCGCCCCTATGGTAACACCGCCCAGCTTACATTTTTCATGTGTTTATATAGGCTTTGAACGTAACCAAAAAAACGAAATTGGCTTATTAAACCAACACAGTGAAAAAATGCCTGACGGAATTAAAACAGGAAATATCACATTATTGTCACCTTGCTATCCTCCCATCGTTAATAACCACCATTTTTGGCAATTATTATCCCATTACAGTGCTAATGCCTCAATGCTAATGTCATTAGAAAGCGTAAAACACTTAATTGCTGATTATATTCTCTATCGAGATACTGATAGGCAAGTGACACGAAGATGTGAGCGATTATTATCTGGGCTCATTGAGCTGAAAACACATTTATATGACCATATCTTAAAAGGTAAACCCTACCGGTGTTTATCTTTATCTCTACTACTTGATAACGCCCAATATGAAAGCGAAGGTGAGGCCTTTGTATTTACCACTCATCTCTATCACTTTTTTCCATTTTGCCTATCTGAAAATATGTTATTAGAGATGTCTGTGACACTGAATGATGAGAAAAAAACAATGTGGCATTTATCCCCATCCCCCCTAAAAGGACATAAGTCAATGATTTAATTATCTCTCTTAATGAGTAACTAATTAAAGTATCCCAAAGACTATCTCAATATAGTAAAGGGGAGCATAGAAAGTGTGGCGCAAAAACGCTTCAATTGCATCCCCGCCCTATGAACTTATAAGGCAACGCTGCCTGCTTTTAAAGTTTCAAGGTTGCAGTGATTCGCTGTTGTAAAGGGCTAATAATCCTATCTCTGTTTAATGGTTAGAATTCATAAAACCCGCCTCACTGCGGCTAAGGTATTCTTGCCCAAACTCATTATTCAGCTCACAATCACAAGAACTCAGTCTATTATTTAATTTATATTATTTCAGTAAATATATCATAGAAAATAAGAATGATATTTTAGATAAACTTGATTACAGGTGTAATTATTTTCCTTAATTCTAATAAATAATCAATAGCATTTACTTTGTTAGATGCATTAAAATTTAATGTTTCTAGTTTTTGGATAATGGGATCAAAGCAATAAATTTCATTTTCATTTAATCCCCCATATTTTTCAACTAAAGAAAAAAGACCATATTGATAACGACTCCAGCCTTCATTTACCCAACAATTAAGTAAGTTATCGGGTAAAATAGTTTTCCATCTCACAATATATTCAGGTGAAACATAACGAGAAGTTGTTGCTTCACCAAGACTATCGATTATTGATGCGAAGTAAAGATCTCTCATTATATTTTCTCTTTGAATCTAAATATTAATTTCATTAATTTCTGGTTCAGCCAATTGGGCTAAAATAGACAAATGAATACGTGCATCGACTTTTTGGATATGTTTAATATCAAGTTCCCCACCTAAAATAATCGCAGGTTCAAAACCAAATATTTCATTATCACCAAGAGGCCCAAGTTTTTTTACCGCTTTTTCAAAAAGACCTTCTTTACTATGTCTATCTATCTTAGAAAATGCAAATAGAGTCTCTATACTAATGTTTAAACTTTTTTCAGTATGCTGTTTTTTCAATTCTTTAGTTTGTACAAATAGAGTATTAAATGCCGTATTAATAACTACACACTGGCCAGTTCTTTCACCGCATAAATAGATATTCCCAAATCCATTAATAGCAATCGCATGAAAACTATCAATTTCCTCTAAATAAGTGTTTTCCAACCACTCATCGACAATATCCTCATAGTCATCAGGATCTACAATTGTAAATAATCCATTATAATAACTACTCCATCCTTCATTGTGCCAATAAGTTAAGAGTAATTCAGGTAACTTTCCTCGCCACTTATCGATTTCTTCCTCAGAAACAAAACGAGATATAGTGGCTTCTCCAAATTTTTCAACAAATAATTCAAAAGCTTCATCGCGCATCTTATTTTCCTTTTCCTCGGCAGACTTCTAATTCTATCGTTACTTTTATTAAATTGTTTGATTTACAGTAAGGCAAGGTATCCTGATAACCATATTAATACGGTGTTCTCTGTTGGAAATCAGGTGCACTTAAATACTCTCTTACGCCAGGATCAAACTCAACATCCATCACTTTATCTGAGTTTAAGATACTTATGATGGCGTCTAGTCCTGGCCTAATGGGACCTAAAAAATGAATATTTTGTTTCTTTTGTATCAGTACCACCGGAATTACATCTAGATCAATTTCACTCACTAATTCAGGATATTCATCGATATCAATCCAAATAAAACAATCATCAACAAATCTTTCAGACAAAAGTGTGAAAGTGTCTTTCCATGATTCACAATTATGGCACCAAGAAGCACAAAAGCTTATCACCAGTTTTTTTCCAAAGGCTGATTGATAACGAATATTATCTTTATTTAAATCTGGATAATTAATCACCTCTACTCCTTATATTTATTCGATTAAAGTAACAAATATTATTGTATTTAATTTTATTACTCAGATGAAATAAGTGCCAATTTGCTATATGTCTTTCAAGCTGACAACCATTTTGAATAACCGCCTCACAATGAGAAATAGAAATAGTTTTACCTAAAAGTACTTTCCCTTTAAAATTCAGTGATAGTACTGTCCTTTTTACTGCTTCTTGATTAACTTGATTAACACTTGATGAAAGAAAACGAACTCGGCTATCAACCGCTAATTCGGTCTGTTCTACAGAGGCAAATGTCAATTCAGGTGAATTCACATCAATGCCTGTAATCAAACAAATACCTTTAAATGCTAAGCGCGATAATTCAGGGACATCAAGATAACCAATAAGATTTTGAAGATAAGCGGTATTACCGGAATTAGCATAATAAACAATCTTTAAGTAATCAGGCAGTAATTGTATTTGTTCTGATAATACAACTCCATCAAGCATAGAAGATGTATAACCCATCAATCTAGCGATATTCTCTATTATTTGTGAATGAATTAAACCTTTACTTCCTTTTAAGCTATTTTCATTTAAATACAACTGAATGAGTTGAATTAATGCGGAATAAATACGATTATAGTCATCTGAAAGCCAACTAATTGCCTCTATAGCGGCATATTTTATTGTAAGGTCTGTTTCATGATTAAAGAGCTGCCATAGGTCTTCAGATACGCTATTTAGTCCCATATTTTTCGTATAGTCACATAGCGCTATTTTGACCTCTTTTGATGGGGAACTTAAATACTGTAAAAACGTTTCGTATTGAATAACCTCAGCATCATATGCTTTTATTTTCAATAGCGCGATATAAAACATAAATAAATCAATATCTTTAAGTATTGCTAATTGCGCATTTCTAGATGTGATTTCCACCCGAACTAGAGCATCTATAGCACCAATAAATGCATCAAAGCCTAATGTTTTTATCGTTCGCCAAAAATTATCAACGTCTTTCTCATTATCTAACTCATTAAAAAGCGAAGCATAAATAAAGGCATCCTCATAACCTTTCCAACGTTTTAATGCGGACAATGCTTCATGTAAACCAAGCTGCCCGGCATGATATAAACCGTCAAGGTTCGCGTTTAATAGTGCATTAAAGTGATTAAATCGCTCTACATTAATTAATGAAGAATAACGGCTTTCATGTAGCGTTTTATAATAAAACGTCGCATTATTCAGATGCTGCCGAATAATCGGAGTTGGATTTAGAAAATCAATAGAGATTACTGTTGACATATTTTTATCTACTAAACATGTTTTATTAACTATAAGGCCTAACAATCTTATGCCATACCGTTCCATCATACAGGTCTACACTATAATCACCCGCTACCACTAAAATGCCGTCACGCACATCCATATGGCCAGACAGAAGAACAGATTCATCACCATCCATCGGGCGTACCATTTCATTGCCGTCCCAACACTGTAAACGATAGTCATCACAAGCCCAGACTTTATCTTCAAACCAGCGCAGTTGATTCAGTAAAATCGTCGAGCCCCCGTGGTACAATTTTTCCCATTGGAATTGACGGCCACGCCATAGGCTGCCGCCTTCACCACCGATATACACATAACCATCTGGGGCGCACAGCACTGCGCTTAATTGTTCATTGGAGGGAAAGCCACAGGGGATCCATTGTTCACCATCATAGTGCCAGACATCCCCTTCACCGCCAACGGCATACATATCTTGCTCTGAAAAACCATCAAGATCCGTGAATCCCATATCGGTATCTGTTTCTCCACCTGGAATACCTTTTTGAAGTCGCACCCATTTTCCAATGTCGACACGTTTATAAATTTCACGTGCAGAGCCGACATAATAGGCATAACCTTCAATGCATTTGATATTTTTAGGATTTGCAAAATCACCTTCCATGACCTTTTCTAAGGGAAACTTAGAACCACTACCCATAGATTTTACAAACCCATCATCCCCTCTAGAAGCAAGCATCCCTTGTTCTTTTGGTTTGAAACAAACTCCCACTTTAGGACTATCAAACCCCTCAAATCTAATATAATCAATCGGGTCATCTGGTGTATCTAAATAAATACATAACAACTGTGAAGGTATTTCACTATTCCAGAGATTTCTGGCTTTTTCATAGGGAACATCTTTGCGTAAGCAAAAATACACGATATTTTTATCTCGGATTGCACATCCAGTAAAAATATACCCTTTGATATATTTAGCCCAATGTTCTTTAGTAACATAACTCATTATCTTTCCCTCTCTTTTTCAACTGTTATTGGATTACCTCGAGAGTCTTTGGCAGGCAATCGTGCATTCTTACACATCGGCAAGTAGTAGCCCTTAAGTTGTTCTCTTATGCAATGATTAGAACAGTTGGCATATGGAAATGTTTTTTTGTGGGAACGTACCGCCGCATCAATCGCCTGATCCATACTCAGTGTATTATTATCTAATTTATTATTTTTAACTAAGCGGCTAAGTTCATCATCCATCGCCGTATGAATACGCCCATGGCTTCCACCATGCCAAGAAGTTCCTTCGACACAAACAGTTGGGGCAATTGACGCATCATAATTTGGACAGGCGTCTTTTATCATATTGGAATAAATTAAATGATGCCCCGTTTGCCCTTTGCAACACCCGCCGTTGTTGGCCGGCTCCGTTTTACTCCCTCTAGCCCCCTTAATGGCATTTTTTACAGAATAGGGCACTAAATTGCATTTTCTTGCCCGTGCGCATGCATTTAATGAGGCTAATATTTCTTGCGTGTCTTCGGCTAACTTTTGGGCTCTTTTTATTTGTTCTTCAGGTGACAGATTTTTATAACTCTCCGCTTCTTTCATCAATTTCTTGATGTCTTCGGCTTTTTCGGATAACACTTTGATTTGCTCAAGCCCTTCTTCAGCCGCTGATTTAATAGAACTAATCTCAAAGCCAGAATAAGCAAGGTCGCCCAATGTCCAAATGGCCATTGCCGCATTTCCCCACGCTGGAACAGCACTACCCACAGCTTGTTTTGCAACTGCTTTCGCCCCTACTTTCCCCAAGGCTTTCATTGCTGCATTTTCAGCCATGTCCGTTAGCTTACTTTTTAATGCATTAACGTAATCCAACTCACTCTTTAATGTCTGTATCGACTCAGACATATCATCCATGTATTCTTTCGCCATTTCCTGCATTTCTTCAGGGGTATTTCCTGATACTTTTATTTCAAGCCCAGCACAATGGTCATCCGTCCAATGCCATTTTTTGCTGTTCTTTTTATTTTGTCGTTGCTTTTTTTTTGCTAAAGCTTTTCTGAGCTTGCTCTCTTTTTTGAGCGTTTGCTGTGTCTCTGAATTATCTTTATCCGGCTCACAACGTTTTTCAACTTGCGTATTTTCTTTATCACACGCTTTTAATCCCCCAAAAACACCGCGGGAAACATAAGGAAAAGTCGGTGTATTAGACGGAAAAGAACCATGGTTGTGTGTCATTAAATCTTGATGGCGGGCAACGCCATATCCTTCAAATTTCACATTCAATGACCATGAACGGAAATAAGCCTTACCTTTGATTACTCCCGTCATCACCCCTTTAGCTAACCCATAAGTGGCAGGTTCATCGCCAGTACTAGTAGAAAAAAATGAACGATCTTCCTGGGCTACCATGGTATTTTGAATAAACACCGTTGCGGTGCCATTTGATAACGCATCCGCTTTTGACGTATTTGGATAAGGAACTACACTTGGCCCTGGAGACCAGCAAGGGTCTGGAAATGCGGCCGTTGATACGCCATCAGATGCCTTAGAGCATGCTTCTCGATCATTAACATAGACACGTGTATCCATCTATTTAACCTCTTGATATTGTAAAATAATCGCCGTTCTTTCCCCGCTATCTGCGCTAGATATCACCAATCCGCTATCTCCGGGTCCTTCTAGATGTTTCATCCATTCAAACAAGGTTGCCAACATCATCACACTGCTTGCTGCTCCTGTTTCACCTAGGCTTTTAGCAATTAAATAATGAGGATAATGTGCAACTTTTTCTTTTAACGTACGAGTTGTTGCCAACGATATTTCTTTAAAATAAAAAGATTCGCCATTAGCGTCGCTAATGTGAAATTGAGTATCACTTAATGAAAGATATGAGCCTTGGCAAGCATGCTCAATTGCCTCTGATAAACTTTTTACTCTTAAGGGTAATTTAGTTTGAAGAATATGTGCCGCTTCTAGCTGAGTATCAAAACCAAGAATATTTACATGACTGTGCCTATTGTCTGCTAATGTCAAGGCGACTGAGGCTGCACCTTCCCCAGGAATAAAACCATCTCTGTTTTCTGAGTGTAATAACCGATGTGTGTCCATATAATGGCGAATAGTTTCTGCGTTAAAATAGCTATCGCACCCAATTAGTAATGCCACGTCAGCTGTTTGAGTTGACAATATTTCCTGTACAAAAGGCAGGGCTTCACCGATCCCGGCTTTACCTCGGTTAAATGCTATCGAGTTAGTATGAAAAGGATGTAAGACTGTCTCTGAAATCATCTTAAGCCATTGAGGGAACATTCCTGGCCTATCTTCTTCCGGTAATAATAAACACACTACAATGTGTTCTTTATCTACCGTGATGGTTTTTAGTGATTGCTCAATGACATCGTTAATTAAAGCAATAAATCGTGCAGGTCCCCATATTTGGCAGTCATATAACAGAGAGCCAATGATTGGGTGATTTAGTGTGTCTCGAAAATGAGTTTCCCGGAAATGGTCTAGCCCCGCTCGAATAGCCGCGGTAGCAGAAAATAGGTCCGTTCCCACAGGGGTACATAGTCCAGCAGAAATAATTGACAAATATGGTTTATCTTTCATCTTACCCCCGACATGTCGACACTGGTGCTTGGCGAGATACGTAACTATCTAATAATGGCCCTACAAGCACTTGTTCAACATCTTGAATAGTACGGATCTGATGATGACAACGCCAAATAACAGAGAAATAATTCTTTTCGGGTTCAAAATAGAGGGTATCTACCTTAGGTGTTAGCAATACTACCTCGCCATCACGCTGATATAATCGTACGGGGACATTATTTAACCTTGGAAGCTTGAAATGAATTTCTGGACGAGTCGGATGTATATTGGTTAACGTAATCACTTCATTACCGACAGGAAAATCAATCTGTTGGTCATCTGGTACAGATTGGAAATAACATTCATCAAAATCATCCGGTAGAAACGGTGCCGTTTCATTACGCCATTTATCATCGAAAGTTCCCGCGTATTTCACACGCTCCCCGTAATGGCGGGGTAATACTGAGAGGGCAATAGGCTTAACATCATTATCAGGTGCATCGACTAGTTCTTTTGGGTTTTCTAATTGGGGCATCATCATCTCCCCATTCGGTTTTTCTAAAGAAAAATAACCTCTTCCTAATGGATTAATAGAGTGAGAGATCATCTCATCTTGGAAATGATACTGCCCACCAAAAGCAAAACCATAATGTAAAGGAACGGTTGTAAACGGAGTCACATCACCTGCCGTATAATGTTCAGTTCCCTGTTGCCACTGTCGGTAACCAATGACAGAGAGACTTTTTTTCATTTCACCGACCTGTACCGATACCATTAAATGCTGAGTCGGTTCGGCATTCGGTGCAAACGCGTTAGCATTAAAGATCACATCACACTTATGCTTTCTTAAGACAAAGTCAGCATCATAAAGAGGAACAGAAGTTCCCACTTCACCAGTATATGTATCCGTATAAGCCAGTGCTTTAGGAGGAATAATTGGACGTGCAAGTTGATTATCATCAGGTAAATGGTAGCTAGCTTTCATCACCACAACCAGATATTCAAATCCCGCTTTATCAATCATCACTGTCGCTTTAGCCGTCGTATGTTTAGCGTTATTTATCAACTCCATATTCCTAGTCCCCTTCAATTAACTTGCACTGAACCGCCCTTAATACGGTTCGTTGCTGAAGCATAGTTATCAATATAAAGCGCTTTTATTTGCACAAAACCATCCGCAGTAAGAGTTAAACTCGACTCACCACACTGTAATGTAATAGATTCACTTGCTTGAATATGTAACTGCCCATGCTCTGGAGACGAAAACATCATGTTATTTAACGGAGTTTCTGGCAATATCATCGAATGATTGTTTTGTTGGATCAGCCCCATGATTAGTGGGTTCTGCTTATTACCATTGATAAATTGAATTGCACAAATTTTACCTATGTCTGACTCCACTATCGGCGCTAAACTCAACGCTAAAATAGGTGTATCAATCTCATTTAATACAATAAATACACTTTTCTCACTGTAGCTAACAAGCCGAGCTAATTGAATCGATGGAAGTCTTGCTTGCTCTTCAGCCAAAGAAAGAGGTTCTGTTTGTTCAATGATTTCATCTAGAAGTGATGGATCATTTGGTCGTATTTCATTGGTTATGGATAATTTTGTCATGACTAATTACCTAAAATAGTTTTAGCTTTAAATGTAATATCGCCATTAGCTTTAAGGAACTGATCACCTGACGTTTCAATAATAACTTCATGACCCTGAATACGAATATATCCGTCTTTATCCATTCGCAATATCGATTTTCCACACACTATTTCAAATGAATCGCCCGCAACATATTGGATATTTTCCTTGACTATCGACGTCTTATTCGCACCAACCCTTTGTTGATAATTTTCATTGACGTGCAATTTTTTACTTTCACCCACTTCTTCATCTTGGTTTAGGGTCACTTTGACCATTTGATTTTTTTCAACCACCTCTAAATGATCAGCCAACACATGCGTAGTCCGGTCATTCAACACTTTAGTATTCATGTCCTTCTGGGCATGAATAAACACTTCCTGTTTGCCGTTTTCATCCTCAAAGCGCAGCTCGTTAAACCCGTCCCCTTTATGGGTTTTCGTCCGAAATGTGGTACGGGTTTTATTTTCAGGAAAACTGATTGGGGTCGCATTGCGACCATCATAAGTACAGCCCGTGATAATCGGCCTATCAATATCTCCATTGAGGTAACTAATCTGAACGACCGTTCCGATGCGTGGCACCGCAGAGAAACCATAGCCGCCGCCGCTCCAGCCCATTGCAACACGCACCCAGCACGAGGCACTGTGGTCAGGCTCTCCACGTCTGTCCCAGTGAAAATGGACTTTCACCGCACCATGTTCATTGACATAGATTTCTTCACCCGGAGGGCCCACGACAGTCGCAACTTCATCACCATCCGCGGTTGGTTTATAACGATAAGGTGGCCGCCACTCTTGCGTGCCAGGGATAAAAGAAACACTGTTCGACAACTGAGTACCTTCTCCGCCACCATTGTCTGCCAGAGGTTGAACACCATGATGGCTCACGCTAATGACTTGCCAGCTGTCATTCATCGGGAGGTGTGGATGATTTGATAAGGTAAAGATTTTACCCGGCATCAAGGCAAAGCAGTTTGTTGTGGCACTACCCACCTTGCTCCCATTACGTAACTGTTCAAAACGAATTTGGGTGAGTGGTTTGCCCTCTTCATCCAATTGAAAACGGCCGTAACTTTCAAAGATGCTGTGCTGCCCACCCTTTTCCAATTTATTTTCATGTTGAAGTGGGTAGGAAGGGCGAATGAAATTATTGTCTTTATGAATGGTTTCATCCACACACAAGTATTCACCGTACTGCCATGTCATGGCGGTACTGTCGCTGATATCCGTATCCGCTTGCGGGTTATACATCAGGTTAATTCCCGCCGTCATCCCCATGTGTTCGTCACTGTAAAACAATTGGTTTTCTTCAAACCAAAAGTTAATCCCTTCCTCAAAGGCGAGACGACACCAAAAATCAAAGGCGGATTCTCGCTTTTGGGTGGTGTAAATACGTTTGGGATGTAAGTCATCACGGTAAAACTTGCAGTCCGACTTCACATGCGCTTCATCCAGCAAGGTTTTTAATATGGTCGGTACGTTTTGATTTTGAAAAATACGACTATCTTGATTCAGGGTCATCACCCACATTTCTGGACGAATATCAAAGTGATACCACGTTTTTACGCCATCCGTATTCCCTTGAACCGCCCCTGCTAAAATGCCATTCACTTTACGGACTTGGGCACCATCACGCTTGACTGTTAAAGAAGAGGCGACGCCAAGGTGTTTCTGAAAATCAATAAACGGTAAGGCACTAACAGCACTAATTGAAAGGGAAAATAACGAAGACAACCCTTCCGTTAAATTAAATTCGGTAACTTGAAAAGTTTCATCGGGTAGCCCAGCAATTGAGCATGTAAACACCAAGCCACTTTCCAGACTTCCCATGCCTAGTGCATCTAACAATGCCCCGTGAGCGGCTTGTAATGCCTGACTTTCTGAAAAAGTTTGCCCACCACCAAGTTTTAATCCACCACCAAATCCACCGCCATGGATAAGCGGGTTATTGGCTACACTGTTCAATTGGGATGTCGCCTGAGTTGCCATAGATGCCGCTGTTGATACCAAAGCCCCTCCTTGCTGGGCTAATGCTGCCGCTTTTTGCACTTTACTGGACACCAACTCATTGACTTTAGATTGCACTTTATTTTTAACTTGATTTACCGCTTCATCTTTGACAATAGAAACGGGGTCAATGGTGGTTTTTTTGGGGTCTTTGCTAAACATCACTAGTCTCCATGACAAAATGGATAAGAAGCGGGGAACGAAATAAAAGCGATGACGAGCCCAAAAGAGCCCGTCAAAAAGGTATTACGCTTCGAGCGGTGCGCGCCAGTCATCAGCACCCGATGTGCCTGCAACCGTGTGCTCCCAGTCCACTTTGCGGTAAGACAGAGAGACTTCGATTAACTGCGTGAAATCGGCTTTCGCAGGGTCTTGGCAGTGAGGCATTTGGCAGTCAATATTGACGATGGTTGCATCGGTCAGTGTGGTGGTGAAGAAATGCTCTTGTTTACCTTCCACTGAGGTGCGGTACCATTTCAGTTCCACTTTCGGCAGCATTTCGCCCGACGCTAACGCGTTATACAGCAGCGGAACGGCTTTATTTAACGCCACGGTAAAACGGAACGGCTTGTGTGCACGCTGACCTGAAGGTTGGCCGGATTGTGGGTCTGTCGGCACAGTCACAACGTGAGAAAATTCTTGCACTAACATTTGGTCTTCATGACCTTGTACATAGATGTTACCCACAGAATCAGCAGTAAATGCACCGGCAGTGATGTTGCCTTGGGTTTTTCCTTCAATGGAAATATAGCATGGAGTTGGCATAGCGATATCCTTTATCAAGAATGACAAATTGAGTTAAATAAATATAATTAACTGTTAATTTCCGTCATCTCAGCCAGTGCGCACGGTAAGATTTGAGTTAAGGATAATAAAAGCTTATGGATAGACTGTAAACCTAGCGGCCTTTTTGTATCTCCCTAGGATAAGTGACTTAGCGTAAACGGGTTGAAATATCGCTATATAATTTCAGAAAAACACTAAAAATGAATCATAACCGAATTATCATCGAACAAAAAATAGACCAAACTGCGATAAGCCCAGTAAGTTCTAATGTACATAGAAATAAACTATGTAACCAAATATTTCAATCGAAAAAGTAATTACAACAAATTGATTTTATTAAAATAGTTCCACAATCACCATACAAGTCTTGTAAGTTTAATTTTTCCTCCTTATTTTAATAGTGTATTAATCTGCACATATCTATTTTCTTGGTGGATAAATTCATATGAAATCAAACTAATTTCATTTAGCTCTGATAGAATCATTTTTTCATAGCGATAATAATTACATCATCTGTATCGTGTACGTATATTAGTTACGGTCAAGGCGTACAAGTCCAATAATAAATAACTAGACTGTACTTTGAGTATCTATCATGGTTTATGGTTATCAATCTGTTCCATAACAAACTGATATAATTTATCAAACTCGCCATCAGCTAAAACCCTCGCAGGGATAACAGAGCCTTCACCATCAGAAGCAAAAATAAACAGATACTCTTCCCTGATATAACATTCTTCTATATTTTGCCAAAAAACCTGACTAAGGTGCCCCTCGTCATATTGTCTATGTATTTCCTGTTAATTTTAACTTTGACTAGAGAATCAGGATCGCTATGTTCTTTTTCTTCATTTCTATATAAGTAATGCATTTCTATTCGAAAGGTTATATACAAGCATGCTAACGAGCTGACTAAGCCACAAAAAGAAAAAAGACCTAAGTTTTTTAAGCCAGAAAAACCATCTACAACTGAATAAGCCTTATACCCAATCATCAATAAGGCGATCCCCGATACAATCGATGCTATAGCTAATAAATTCCATAGATTAGTAAATAATCTGTATGGCATTTTTTCCTTATCTACAGTAACAGGCATTTGAATGAGTTTTCGTATTTTCTCTGCTTCCAATCTTGATGGTGAAAATTGAATTTGATAACGGCTTTTCATCAACTTTAATTCCTTAATTTATCATGAAGAATGAATACCAGAGTTGACTATACCTCTCTTCATATTCATGCATTAGCTATGGTCAAGGTATTCCGTTAATCGGTAAGTCCGGTGGCTGTCTTTCTGAAACCGAAGAAGCCGAAGTGGAATATTTTGATAGGTGATCAAAATGAGCCAACTACTCAAGTTGGCGCATTTGTTTTTATTACTTTGCTGATACTGACTGAAAACAATCTTTAACTCTAGAGGATTTAAAAAGAATATAAGTCAAGAAAATCATTATGATTGGTAATAATAATGCACCTATAACACCGCCTGTTTTCTCTGCCATGCTTGAAAACCCATTTCCTTCGAGTGCGTTATTAATCCCTTTAAATGCAGAAAAAATTGACATTAGCGTTATGATTGACCATAGAATTTTCAATAAAGCTGCTCCAATTTTTTTCTTCATTAAAACTAAAACCACAGTTAAAACTTCTACTGTCGGTAATACAAGTTGATACAATGTCAACCCAATAATTAAGAACGCCCCATCAGAGCTACTCCAGACATCAACTGATGAACTTAATCTCAACATGCTAGAAACGTAAAAAAAAGCGCCAGTTATATGTATAAGCATGAAAAGGGAAAAAACAATTAATATAACCCATAGAGAAGCGGGCATTTTCATAACGACCTCCTGTGTCAAAGGTCGTTATGTTAATTTAACTTAAGTCAAGTGTTATTATTTTGTTCAATGTCGCTTCTTGCGTATTTTTATGCCTATTGATACTCAACGATTTTTCAAATATATATCACTGACACGAAACCCAATAATTAAATTAATATCAATCAGTTAAATTAAATCCATGACACCCCCTGTCATTTCCCTTCATTTTTCTCTCGAAAAAAAGCCAAATAGCCGGACATAACCTGCCTGGTGAGGTTGTTATCGTGGTGTTCTCTTTTTCAAGCTAGGGAATAACACTGATGGCAACTTACCGATTAGATACCGATTTAGCGTTTTTACGTGAATGCAGTAATGAAAAACTGGGCTTGCTTGTGTCTGTACTGACTCATGACAGTATTGATTCACCGTTCATTGTCTAACATACGCCACCAGAGCAGCGTCCCCCGCTGTTCGGGGCTTTTATGTCATCACACAAACTATTGTGAAACGGCGTTTAACGGTTGGATAAATTCCAATAGCTAAAAGTTTCTCTTTACCATCGATTCGGTATATTAACCGCCAATATTTTCCGTCATTAGTTTAAACCGATAGATACAGCCCACCACCATCAGATAGTTTTTAGTCTTTTTCTTTAGGCTTACTGGAATCAATTTGCTTAACGGTTAGCTTCATTTGGGGGTACTCAAATCATGGGGTATAAATGTACCCCCATATGTACCACCTAAAGGGGGTAGTTTTCAATAGACGATAGTAGACGTTGGAATAATGGGATTTAGTTGGAATGCTTGTTTGCTTGTTTGTTTGTTTGTATAACTTCAGGGAATTGGAAGACTTTAGAAAATGTTGCTAGAAGTGAAGATGGCGGAGGAGGAGAGATTCGAACTCTCGGATGGTTTCCCATCGGCGGTTTTCAAGACCGCTGCCTTCAGCCGCTCGGCCACCCCTCCGCAATGACGTGCACTATAAACATCCTCTCATTGTATGTAAACCCCTAATTTGATCATTCGCTTTAAAAATATACGCCTTTCATACTGTTGGGTGAAAATATCGACATTCTAACGACTTTACTTGGGTTATATCTCGATTTTTGCTAAATTTACGTTCTAATTTTATTTGAGTTGAAAAGAGTATGTTGGTTTTTAATAATCAAGAGATAGAAACAGACGCGCAAGGTTACCTGCTTGATAGCCAACAATGGAGCGAAGAATTAATTCCTTTGCTAGCGCAGCAAGAAGATATTGAAATTACCAATGAACACCTAGAGATTATCCGTTTCGTCAGGAACTTCTATTTGGAATTTAATACCTCACCTGCTATTCGCATGTTGGTTAAAGCAGTTTCTCAACAATTTGGCGAAGAAAAAGGCAATAGCCGCTATCTATACCGGCTATTTCCAAAAGGGCCAGCTAAGCAAGCCACTAAACTTGCTGGCCTGCCAAAACCGGTGAAATGTATTTAATTTTTCACTAATAGCGGACACTAAAGTCCGCTATTGGCTCGGTCTTCCAGTTTTCTGTGAAAAAATGGTCTACTTTTGCTCCCGGTGGTCCCCCAGCTTTTAGCCACTCATCAACAAATTCAATATCTTGCTCTGTTCCGTAAACGGCTAGCTTAACACTGCCATCATCTCGGTTACACACAAAACCTTTTATGCCGTTCTGATTAGCCCAATGATAGGTTTGGTAACGAAACCCAACCCCTTGAACACGACCATAAATATAAAAATATCGACCTGATGCAGTCATGTGAGCCTCCGTTGTCAGAGCATAATGTATTGATACCTTCTTTTTAACAGTTGTTTTTTATTCATTGAACAGATAATCTGCTAAATGAGGCACTGCTTTTCATAGTTGCGTATAAAGACAGTGTATTGCGTTATTAATAATTGTCCATATATTAGCTTGAAAACGCGTAGCACTGCCCATATATAGTTTGAAGTATAAGCAAGGCTTTTAGGAGGTCGCTATGATGATCACCAGTAAATATGGAATCGGGCAACAAGTTAGGCACAAACTTCTCGGCTACTTAGGCGTCGTTGTAGATGTTGACGCTGAGTATTCGCTCGAACAACCACATGATGATGATATTGCCGCTAACAGCACACTACGCGATCTACCTTGGTATCATGTTGTTATGGAAGATGACAATGGGGATGCTGTTCATACTTATTTGGCTGAAGCTCAAATTACTTATGAAACCGTAGAAGACCATCCAGAACAACCATCAATGGATGAACTAGCGGAATCCATAAGGTCTCAGTTGCAAGCTCCTCGCCTTCGCAACTAACCTTCAAATATCTATATTGTTATTTATGAACGCAACCGTAAAGCAGCTCACTAGCTGCTTTACTTTTTAACGCTAGAAATACTTTATTTTTCAAGACCTAAAGCAGGTATTTCTTGTTTTGGGCATTTATCCATAACAAACTGTAAACCAGCCTGAAAAGCGATTTGCTGTGCTTCTTCGCTAATCACTCCTTTTTGTAACCACAAAACTTTAGCTTTAATTTCCACGGCTTCTCTGGCCACTCCTACTGCAGCTTCTGCATTACGAAATACATCGACCATATCAATAGGCCCAGGTATATCACTAAGCTTTTCGTATACTAGCTGCCCTAACAAGGTTTGACCTGCCAATTTAGGGCTCACAGGAATAACGGTATAGCCTTGATGTAAAAGATATTCCATGACTTCATAACTCGGCCTATTTGCCTTATCACTCGCTCCCACTAAAGCGATTGTCCGGACACGCTTTAAAATTTCAGCAATTTCTTGATCTCTCATCAAAATATCTCCCAAAACCTATAAACTATTCATTAGCATTATGATATATGTTGTATATCTTTGCTCATTCAATTTTTAAAGATGTCTATCTCGCATCTTATTTAAGGGAACATCATGGAATCAACTACCCGTAAAATTACAGCCTCAAAAAATATTGCTTTGGTTGCCCATGACCACTGTAAACCTTCATTATTATCTTGGACTAAGAAAAATAATGAACGGCTTCAAGCTCACAATTTATACGCAACAGGAACTACAGGCAATTTAATCCAGCAGCATACTGGCTTGCCTGTTACGAGTATGCTAAGTGGCCCAATGGGGGGAGACCAACAAATAGGCTCAATGATTGCGGAGCAAAAAATTGACCTATTAATTTTCTTCTGGGACCCTCTTAATGCCGTGCCTCATGACCCAGATGTTAAAGCACTACTACGTTTAGCCACCGTTTGGAATATTCCTGTCGCAACCAACTCTGCAACCGCTGATTTTTTAATCACCTCACCCTATTTTGATAATACGATAGACGTCGTTATTCCTGATTACGAAAGCTATTTAACCAAACGAACTAACTAATTCTATCTATATTAAGCGCCAGAGTATTCTGGCACTTAATAGATCATAATATACTTTAAGGTTTCTTTTGTTTTGGAACGCCCAATTGCTTGAGTTCATCGACAAATTCTGACGGTTTTTCTGGGTGATAAAGCAACCAAACTTGCTGCTTAGCCCGTGTTAATGCGACATATAGCAAACGCCTTTCTTCTGCATGACCAAAATCTTCGGGCTTAGGCAATAATGCTTGCTCAATAACTGATTCGCGCGCAGGAGCAGGGAAACCATCCTTTCCGCTATTCAGACCACAAATTATCACATGATCTGCTTGCTGCCCTTTTGAGGCATGAATAGTCATAAACTGAATATTTAATTTTGGCCAACGAGTTTTGGCTTTATCTAAAATATTAGGTTTTAAATAATGGTAGCGGGCTAGTACTAATATCGTTTCATCATCAAGGACATAACCACTCATTTTATCCAATAAGCGTTCCAAGGCATCTTCATAAAGAAGAATAACAGTTTTTTTATTCCCTTTAGTTAAACTATTCAATGGCTTATCTAACTGCATAGGGTTTTGTAAAATAAACTGATTTGCAACCTCACCAATGCGTTGGTTAAAACGATAAGTCGTGTCTAAAGCGCAAAGTTCCCCAATACCAAAGTTATGTTCAAACGATGTCGTTAAGTCTAATTCTGCACCACTAAACCGGTAAATGGCTTGCCAATCATCTCCAACCGCAAATAATGTGGTTTGCTTATTCTGCTGACGTAGTGCTTGCAGTAACCTCGCCCTGAGAGGTGAAATATCTTGAAACTCATCAACTAAAATATGTTTCCATGGGCTAATAAAACGTCCTTTTTCTAAAATATTAATGGCTTGATGAATTAATCCAGAAAAATCAATTGCACCTTCATCTTTCAAAGCGCTTTTCCACACTTTTAATAGCGGCGCCATTAAACGAATACGTTTTTGAAAAAGATCTCTTATTTCTTCCGACGTATTATCAATCATGTCCTTCTGGCTACCGCCATTCATACGCATTAAGCTTAGCCAACGGTCTAAACGGGCAGTGACTTTAGTGCTAATTTTTTCGTCTTTCCAGAATTCACCGTCTGGAATTTCCCATTGCAACTCTTCA
This sequence comes from Providencia sp. PROV048, assembly GCF_033688165.1. NCBI lineage: Bacteria > Pseudomonadati > Pseudomonadota > Gammaproteobacteria > Enterobacterales > Morganellaceae > Providencia > Providencia sp. PROV048. Next base: position 2,854,405 of record NZ_CP096360.1, read on the forward strand.
GAAAGCCATTCTCGCCATCCTTTTGCCTGCGCTTTCTTTGCTGAACATTGTTCTCGCCATTCGTTTAATAACAGTGTTTGTCGTTTTTGAGTGTCTGTTTCTAACTCGCTAATCACCGGCGATTTTTTGCTACCTTCACGAATGATATGTAGAGCAAGCGCATGGAAAGTTTTAGCTTCAATATCTTGTTGTAAACGTAAATGAATACGCTCATTCATTTCATCTGCAGCTTTACGGCCAAAAGCCAACAAAAGAATTTGTTCTGGTTTTGCCAAACCTCGCAAGATTAGCCAACCCGCTCTTGCAACTAGGACTGATGTTTTACCACTTCCAGCCCCCGCCAGTACTAATACATTATCCTCACCATTAATCACAGATAAGGACTGTGAATAATTGAGTGGTGATGTTTCTACTTGCTGGAAAAAATCGTGATAACGAACTAATACAGACTCACACCAGTGATCATTAATTTGTTTTCGGCATTCTTGACCGCTATTCAGCCAATTCAGACATTCGTGATATTGTGCTGCACAATTTTCATATAATGAAATGCGCGCCAAAGGCATAGGCAGAGACGAAAAGTTTTGTGATATTTTATCTTTTATTTCAGCCAATTGGCGTAAAGTTAGCCAACTGTCTTGTTGTGTCAATTGTTCAATCGAATTCACTAATTCAGTCAATACACTAGCACTGATTTGACTCATTTCAGTGCTCCATTGTTGCCATTTTTCATTCAAATAATGGTAAAAGCGCTGAGTTTGCTTCCATTCAGTACCATGTAAACGAACAACTTGTGCATTCACAATTTCAAATTCTAACTCCCCCCAAACAATCCCTCTCTTACAACGAAGATCGATAAGTTCATTAAATGGGATAAGATATTGGTGGTTTTCACCACTCACTTCAATACCTGCGTTGAGTAAGCGAACCCGATTGTAGGGATGCTGAGCCAGACGCTGTCCAATCTGTGTTGATTTCAGTTCCATACGTCCTGCACCTGAGAAAATCAATGACAAAATACGGTTAGCTTGATTCCAAACGGTTTTTTATTCCTGGCAAACAAGCTATCCTATATAGATTAGGGCTTGTCTTACCTTTGAGGTACTTTGTGTTAACACTGCTTACCAGTTATCGTCGTGTGCTATATAACAGCCATTTTTTATATTATATCCGAATCTTTATAGCCCTGACAGGCGCAACCTTAGTGCCGTGGTTGTTAAACCAAGAGCCTAAAATCACCATCCCACTGACATTGGGTGTGGTTGCTGCAGCACTAACTGACTTAGATGATAGGCTAACTGGCAGAATAAAAAATTTAATTATTACACTTTTTTGTTTTTTTATTGCATCAGTTTCTATTGAACTACTTTTTCCCTATCCTTTATTTTTCTTTTTTGGCCTCGCATTTTCTACCTGTGGCTTTATTCTTCTCGGCGCTTTAGGGCAGCGATACGCAACCATCGCATTTGGTGCGCTGTTAATTGCCATTTATACCATGCTCGGCGTACCCATTTTTGATACTTGGTACCAACAACCCACATTATTACTCACAGGGGCTATTTGGTATAATATTTTAACCTTGATTGGGCATATCTTATTTCCTGTTAGGCCATTACAAGATGCAATTACCCAATGCTATCAGCAACTTTCAGCTTATCTAGATGCAAAAGCCAACTTATTTGACCCTGACTTAGAAGATGACTATCAACGCTCAGTTTATGATTTAGCATTAGTAAACAGTCATTTGGTCAGTACCATGAACCAAGCAAAAATTGCATTACTGAGTCGGTTAAAAGGAGACCGGGGACAAAAAGGTACCCGAAATTCGCTACAATACTATTTTGTTGCCCAAGATATTCACGAACGAGCGAGTTCGTCTCATATTCAATATCAACAACTTAGCCGTACTTTACGTCATTGTGATATTTTATTTCGTTTCCAACGCCTATTAACTATGCAAGCGAGAGCCTGCCAGCAAGTTGCTCAATCTGTTTTATGGCGTAAACAATACCAACATAACCCTCGTTTTGAGCGTACTTTCACTTACATTGAAAAATCGCTACAGCTACTAAAACAGCAATCGCCTGAGCTTCATGAAATTAAGGCCCTATATAACTTACTTAAAAACTTAAAAGGAATTGACGTCCAACTGAAAGGCCTAAGCCTTGAGCAGAGTTCATGGCAGCAAAATAATAAGCAAATAGAACAGTTATCTGATGAATCGTTATCCGGTATTAGTGATATTATTTCGCGGGTTAAGCACCATTTAACGCCAAAATCATCTTTATTTCGCCATGCAGTAAGAATGTCAATTCTCCTTTGTACTGGCTATATTATTATCCAACTATTTGATATGGAAAGAGGATATTGGATATTACTCACTAGCTTATTTGTATGCCAACCTAACTACAGCGCCACTAAACGCCGCTTAGCCCTTCGCATAATAGGAACTATTGTTGGTATTCTCATTGGTTTACCTTTGCTGAATTTAATCCCCTCAATGGAAGGGCAACTTACGCTAATCGTTATTTCTGGCTTACTGTTTTTTATGTTTCGCAGTAGCCAATATGCCCAAGCAACATTATTTATCACACTTCTCGTTTTGTTTTGTTTTAACCTATTGGGCGAGGGGTTTGATGTTGCACTTCCACGGATCATTGACACATTAATTGGTTGTTTTATTGCATTACTTGCCGTTAGCTTTATTTGGCCAGACTGGAAGTTCCGCCAACTTCCCCAAGTCATTCAAAAAACTATGGATAGCAACTGCCGCTATTTAGATGCTATTTTACAACAATACTACCAAGGTAAAGACAACCGCCTTGAGTACCGAATTGCACGTAGAGATGCACATAATAATGATGCAGAGTTCGCTTCTATTGTGTCCAATATGGCTTCTGACCCTAAGTCTTATCGAATCACCCAAGAACAAGCTTTTCGCCTACTCTGCTTAAACCATACCTTACTCAGTTATATTTCTGCATTAGGCGCACATCGTGAAAAAATGCAAAATGAAGGTAACCTTTCATTACTCAACGACGCAATTTGCTATGTTGAATCGTCGTTACAAATCACCACCATTGACCCACTCGTTATTGATAAAAAATCAGATGAGCTTCGCCATAGTTTATTAAACCGAATAGATAATATTTCAACTAGTGATGACGAAAAAACGTTACTTATCATGGAACAAACTAAGTTATTACTCGAATTAATCCCTGAGATAAAACAGATAATTCGAACCATTAGTGCGTCATAAATATACCGATGAGCGGGTATTAAAATCCTAAATACCCACCCATTTCATATCGCGTAATGTAATATTAATTATAATAACAGTCGCTTTCCGCAGGTTTAGGCTGATGTCAACTCAAAACTATTATACCAAGCAATTAACTCTTGTTTGATATCCTTGGGTAAAACAGCACTATGACACCCTTCTATTGCAGCGGCTAAGCCAATGAGTAACTTAATACTTGGGTTATTCCTACCATGTTTTTTTAGCTTCATAAAACAAGCCTTTGCCCCCATCATACGCAGCTCATCAACATGCGATACTCCGATTTTCCCTAGTGCGCGCTCAACCGACATATTCATATTAGGCAAATCTTTTATGCGCATAGTTATTGATTGCTTTTGTTTTAATTCCTCGATAGCTGAACGGTACGCCAACTCAATATATTGGAGAAACAAGGGCTCGTCATGCCAAACTTGTTCCGAAAGTAGATAGTAGCGCATTTCCAATGGAATGCCTTTTTTACTATAAACTAACCGATTGAACCCTGACGCTTCAAAGTGACTTCTTGCCACTAAGCAGCCACGCAAATAAAAACAACCGTCGAGTACCAATCCTACAATGGCATCATCGACTAATAGACAAAATCCACCAAAATGATTTTTGCGTTTTAGCTCGCCAAACTGACTTAACAAACGAGATAAATAAAAAATTTTTTCTTCTTCTAACAACATTACCAAACTCCTTTTTGGGTATGCTCAATTTTCATCCTTGAGAAAAATAATTTTATAACTTCTTTTTTTACAGATAATTACGCATAACTAATTTTGAGAGCTTCCATAAAAAATGCCAAGAAGAATGCAGAAAAAAACAACAAAGTTGCGAAGCGCTTTGAAAAAATAGTCTTGATATTGGATGGATATACAGTTACTGTATGTTCATACAGCATTGTAACGAGGTAAATTATGAGCATCTATTCTTGGAACAACTCAACAGAACATTCTCTTAATAATTACGCACAATCAATCCCTGCTACAGGGCTTACTAACAGCTCTATACAACAAGGTATGGTGAGCGAACTTGTTTACGATGAAAAACACCCTATTATGGATTACATTTTGTTGCCAATGCTTCGCCAGTTTGGGGTTCAATCACGCTGGTTGCTCTGGTTAAGCCCTAATAAGAAACTCAGTAAGCACTGGTTAGAACAATCAGGAATACCAACTCATAAAGTTATGCAATTAAATCATATGGAAGATATCACCACGATTGATGCCATGGAAAAAGCCTTAAGAAGTGGGAATTATAGCGTGGTTCTAGGGTGGCTACCGGAAATAAGCGAGCAAGATTTTATTCGCTTGCAATACGCAGCTCAAGAAGGCCGTTCTATCGGTTTAATTATGCGCCCACAGAAAACGTTTAATATGATTAATACACTAGCAGGACAGCCAAACCACTTAAAAATTCATTCAAATCATTACCACTAGCTAAGATTAAGAATTTTCTTACTAAATTTAACCTTTAGGCATATTTGTCTCTAAAGTTAAATTAAAAGTATTGTAGATCAATCAGATAGATTAAATATAATCATTACAGAAAATATACATATCTCTCTGATTTATACACTAAAAAAATACTTTTTTTAACGATTATTGCTCACTCTACTTGTATCTTTTTAAGTTCGTTGTAGACTTTAGCTTGTTCGGCTTATGGCATTATTTTTTTACTTTTATTATTTTTTTGTAGATAATGTCTGCGAAACCTAGCAAGTAAATTAAACCAATGGCATATAATAAGGCTCAGCGAAGCCAAGCCAATATTGGATGATAACGAGGCGTAAAAATGAAAAAAACAGCTATCGCAGTAGCAGTGGCAGTAGCAGCTTTTGCAACCGTTGCACAAGCAGCTCCAAAAGATAACACTTGGTATACCGGTGCTAAATTAGGTTGGTCTCACTATGAAGACACTAAATTCACTTCACCTGAAACTAATCTTCACGTAGGTAACACTACTGACCGTGATACTCTCGGTGCTGGTGCATTCGCTGGTTACCAATATAACCAATACATGGGCTTCGAGCTTGGTTACGATTGGTTCGGTAAAATGAAATACAAAGGCGCTGGTAACAGCGGTGACCTGAAATCTATGGGTGTTTCATTAACTACTAAATTAAGCTATCCAATCATGGATGACTTAGACGTTTACACTCGTTTAGGTGGTATGGTTTACCGTACAGAAGCTAAAGCTAACCAAACTCAAGGTCGTTTCAAAGAAACTGACACTGGCGTTGCACCTGTATACGCACTGGGTCTTGAGTACGCAATCACTCCAGAGTGGGCTACTCGTTTAGACTACCAATGGGTTAGCAACTTAGGTGATAAAGACAACATCGGTACTCGTCCAGACAACGGCATGCTGAGCGTTGGTGTTGCTTACCGTTTCGGTCAAGCTGATGCTCCAGTTGTTGCGCCAGCTCCAGTTGTTGCTCCAGCTCCAGTTGTTGAAAACAAACGCTTTACTCTGCGTTCAGACGTTCTGTTTAACTTCAACAAAGCAAGCCTGAAACCAGAAGGTCAAGAAGCTCTGAATGAGCTGTACAACGAACTGAGCAGCATCGACCCAACTCAAGGTCGCGTACTGGTAGTTGGTTTCACTGACCGTATCGGTTCACAAAACTACAACTTACCACTGTCACAAAAACGTGCTCAGTCTGTAGTTGACTACTTAGTTGCTAAAGGCGTTCCAGCTAGCGCAATCGCTGCAGAAGGCCGTGGTAAAGAAGATCCAGTAACTGGTAACAAATGTGACAACGTTAAAGGTCGTGCAGCTCTGATCGAGTGTTTAGCGCCAGACCGTCGCGTTGAAATCGAAATCCAAGGTACAACTGAAGTTGTAACTCAGCCAGGTGCTTAATTCTTAGCCCTAGTTTGAATTTCGAACTGAAATACAAAAACCCCAATTAATATTGGGGTTTTTTATTACTGAAAATAATAGGCTCGATACAAAAATTAACTTTTAAAATTAAACTTCCCGCAATCATCATATAGCTTGAATTGCCAGCACGGATCCTCACAGATCTTCTTTAATTATCTTTTTCCTTTGATGTTCCAAGGATCGCTTGCAAATCTTGTTTTAATGAGCTCATTTGGCTTTCATATTTATCTTTGTGTTCCGCATCTTCAATCAACTGAATAATAGTTTCAGACAACGTTTTATTACGCTTCACGGCAAGATTAGACAAACGCTGCCATACTGAAAAATTTAAATCTATTGATTTCTTACGTGTATGTGGATGCTCGGCATTGAAATGACGCTTACGCCTCGCCCGAATACTCTGTTTCATTCGGTTATCAAGCTCTGGGTTCATATGCTGAGTGATCCACTTTAGTACATCAACCGGTCTATTTTCCATTTTTAGCAGCAAGTCTATGGCTTCTTTTTCTGCGCTTCTTTCTATATAGCGGGTAATTGCTTCGCCACCTCTTGCTTTATTGACGAGGTATTCCCATTTCCAGCCACATTCAAGATTTTCAAGCTGCTGATATTTCATAATTTTTCCTGAAGAAAATTGAACCTATTTTTATATTAGCAAGATTATAAACAAAATACTCATGCAGATATTCGATTTAGTGGAATATTCACTTTTTCAATAAAGAAGGTAAGCCTACCTTGTAAAAATAGTGTACAATCCGCCCCTATCTGTTAACAAATTAATAAAACTGCATGTCCACATTTGAATACATACTCGTCATCTATGGGATTGGCGGTGTATGCGCAATGCTATTTACCCTACTCGTAACAAAAGATCCAAACTTTTTTATGCGCCTACTGAGCGCCATACTTATTGGCTTAACTTGGCCAATGACACTACCCATTGTATTTATGTTTTCGTTATTCTAGTCGATAATTCAACAATTATTGCTGCAAGATTGCCTATCAAAGGCTAATATAACAAGCTTGCCCATTGGGTAATGAATTAGCCTGAAATTTGTTTATAAAACAAACAATGCTATTTAGCAAATTTATTCAATAAACCTTTTTCAGGCATATACGCCCAGCTTACTGGCAGGCATTTTATTTATAACTCTATTAATAGCAGATAATTATAGTGATCAGTCAAGAACTAACATGGCAAGGCCTAATTCCTAACTTATCGTCATTTCAGACGAAATTTGTATCTTCAGAAACGTTGACCCCTGCAATTTTATCAGACATTCAGCCTAGGCTATCTGATGGCATACAACATTTCGTTGATGAATTTGCCCAAACACGCTTCATGTTTATCAAGTCTGATGACAGTGAGGCGTATCTTAGCCTTTATGCTAATGCAATTACCCCTTTACTGGCAGAGATAAATACCATTGATGGTGATTATCAATTATCTGAAGATAGCCGTCTTTTTCAATGGAAAAGTGGTGTTAAAAGCCGTTTCTCTTCCCATGAAAAAATTGCTTACCGTAGTTGGATAGAACCCGAACAATTATTTGGCTATGTCACCCCTTCATTGAATTTAGTGCCAGGATTACTTCACCAAATTAATGGCGGGATCTTAGTTATCGCAGCTAGCGCATTAATTAGCCAACCTTTAATGTGGGCTCGCCTAAAAAATATGGTTAACCGTCAACAACTTGAATGGTTACCTTATTCTGAGAATCAGCCTTTACCGATTGAAATTGAACCACAACCTTTAGAACTTAAAGTCATTATTGTTGGTGACCGATTAGCTTTAGAAGAGTTTGAATTTACATCACCGGAACTATTTAGCTGCGCAATTTATGGCGAATATGAGCCTATTATGTTCTTCGAAGATGAAGAACAATTGAGCTTATGGATGCGTTATGTCAAATCCATTATTGAATCCAATAAATTACCACATATTTCTGCTGATGGCTGGGTCCCTTTCATCCAACAAGCTGTTCGTTACTGTGAAGATAAATTTAATCTTCCTCTTGATATTCTTTGGTTAGTTCGCTCTCTTGTTGATGCCAGCCACTACCATGTTAACCATTTGCTGACTCAAGAGTCATTTAAGCAAGCAAATGAAAACCGCCAATGGCGCCACAGTTTTCTTGCTGAACGTACTCAGGACGATATTTTGCAAGAACAAATCTTCGTTAAAACTGAAGGCGAAGTTATCGGCCAAGTTAATGGCTTGTCTGTCTTACAATATCCAGGGCACCCTGACGCTATTGGTGAGCCATCCCGTATTACCTGTGTCGCACATTTAGGTGACGGTGAATTCACGGATGTAGAACGTAAAGCAGAGCTGGGTGGGAATATCCACGCCAAAGGCATGATGATCATGCAAGCCTATTTAAATTACGAGCTGAAATTAGAGCAGCCTCAGCCTTTCTCCGCCTCTATCGTCTTTGAGCAGTCCTATGGTGAAGTTGATGGTGATAGCGCATCACTCGCAGAGCTGTGCGCTTTAATTAGCGCATTATCACTGCAACCTATTGACCAGCAAGTTGCTATCACGGGTGCAGTTGACCAATTTGGCTATGTCCAACCTATTGGCGGGGTGAATGAGAAAATTGAAGGTTTCTTTGATATCTGTGAAAAACGTGGGTTAACTGGCAACCAAGGTGTCATCATCCCGATGGCAAATGTTCGCCATTTATGCACCAAGTCTGCTGTCGTTGAAGCCGTAAAAGAAGGTCAATTCCACATTTGGCCTGTTGAACATGTCGCCCAAGCCATTACTATATTGACTAAGCAACCTTACTTTGAACAACAAGCTGAAGAAGAAAATGTACACCTGTTAGCTTTAATTCAAGAACGGATCAATCAAGCAAACTCACCTGATAAAGCCCGACTTCCTTGGTTCTTAAAATGGATAAGTTAAGTAAAGATTGCGTAAAAAATAGCAGATCGGAGTTGTTCAGCGTACAAGTGTAAGCTATCCTGTAGACCTACACTTAATAAAGGCTATCTTAAGAACATGGTTGAGAAACGCGGATCCTACACAAAAGATGATTTAATTGCTTCTGGTAAAGGTGAGTTATTTGGAGAAAATGGTCCTCCATTGCCATCTGGAAATATGTTGATGATGGATCGTATCGTCAGTATGACTGAAGATGGCGGTACATTTAACAAAGGTTATGTGGAAGCTGAATTGGATATTAATCCAGACCTTTGGTTCTTTGGCTGTCACTTTACAAACGACCCTGTCATGCCTGGTTGTTTAGGCCTCGATGCAATGTGGCAGCTAGTTGGCTTCTACCTTGGCTGGCTCGGCGGTGAAGGTAAAGGGCGCGCTTTAGGTGTTGGCGAAGTTAAATTTACTGGCCAAGTTCTCCCTACCGCGAAAAAAGTTACTTACCGCATCAGCTTTAAACGCGTGATCAACCGTAAACTGATCATGGGGTTAGCAGACGGTGAAGTCTTAGTTGATGGTAAATTAATTTATACTGCAACAGACTTAAAAGTGGGTCTTTTTAAAGACACCAGCGCATTCTAAATATTTGAAATGCAAACCTCCGCAATGGCGGAGGTTTTTAAATGAATGAATACCTTCAGCTTAAAAACCCAAAAATATGCAAGAAAACGAGCTCAGGCTATTTAAGCTAAACGTTCAAAGAATATTGGGGTTACACCACCGCTATGGTTCGATCCTCCATCGCCTTTCGCCAACCACCTAGCCAATGCGACCGAGCATCTACTGCTTGATATGGGCACAACTCTTTAGAGCGCCCTGCTAAACCTGCTTGATAACCTCTTGATAAAGCTCTTTCTAAACGGTCTCGCTTCTGTCTTTTCATGCCTTACTTCCCTCATCATTTAAATGGAAAAGAAAACAGTACCTACTATTTTTAATAGGTACACTATAGAAATAGCGCCCGTTGAAAAAAAAATCAAGTAAAGATTTTCATATATTTGTCATAAATGGCATAAATGTGACTTGTATATGACAATTAACACAACCTATTGATTTGATTTAAAAATAAAAACATTCTTTTATTTATCATAGTATTAGCGAACAAAATCAATTATTATTCACTAATATATAAATAAAAAGAATATCTATATTTAATGAAATTAAAAATGCACTTTGAATATATAAACCACATATATTCAAGGTGCATTTAATATAAATTACTTAAGTAATAACCAATGATTAGTATTTATCTATCTCTTTCGCAATACTCTCAGCGACTTGCTGCCACCCCATTGATAACGTGCGAACTAGCTCAGGGTAGCCATCTTCATTTTGGTCTAGCTGTACATCAAAATTACGACGGATCACGTTTTTATCATGAGTGTAAGTCCAAAAGCCTTGGATTAATACTTTACCATCATACCGCCCATTAAAGGCCGTCAAAGTAATATCAAGTGTATCCGGTGAGTTTTGTAATGGCTGCAAAGACACGAGTTTTTCAGGTAACGCTGCAGATAATTCACTCACCATCGACTGACCAAGCTGTTGTTCTAAAGGACTCGCCCATAGATGCGTACTTGCATTGGTATAACTGACATCTGTCGTTTGGTAAGTAATCCCATTTGATGTCAGCACATCTGATAACATGATGCGTTGTAACCACACTTGGCCTTTATTCATCACCTCTGCAGATTGTGTCTGAGGAGTTTTCATTGGCAGTTGGTAGTACTTTTTCTCTGGGGTACTGCTACAAGCTGCCAATAATAAAACAAATATTGATAGTAAATATCTCATTATTTTTTCACTCCTTTAGGCTCAACATCCTTCGTTGGCTCAGCTTCGAAAACTAACGCATTACTCTTATTATTCAAAGTACGTAGAAGCGGCTGAACTTCTCTTAATACTTGGTCTAAACGCTGCATGTTATCCACCATTTTATTATAAGCTGGAGAACCAGGTTGGAAACCTTGCATTGCACGGTTCATTTCTTGCAGTGTTTTTTGTAAGTCATGAGGTAAATTTTGGAACTCTTTACTCGCCATAACTTTGTTGAGTTGAGCCAACATCGCATTAGCTTCTTTAACAACTTTCTGCCCTTCAGCCAATGTTTGTGTCGTTTGGTTAAGCATCGGTTCAATTGGCATATTGTTAATTTTATCCAACACCGCAATGACTTTTTGTTGAATTTGCGCTAAACCTGCACTGGTTGTTGGGATAATTTTATAGCCGGCAACCACGGTTGGGCCTTTATAAGGCTCTGCATTTTGCACAAAATCCAGATCAACAAATAACGCGCCCGTTAATAAATTCCCTGATTTTAGTGATGCCCTTAAGCCATCTTTCAAAGCTAAATTTAATTCATTTTTTAAATTAAAGTTCTTACCGACATCCTTAGAAAAACGTTCTGGTTCAATGTGGATCAAAACAGGAATTCTAAAGTCATTATCCAGTGATTGGTCTAAACCTTCGGTATAAAAAGGCACTTGTGCAACAGTACCTAAACGAATACCACGGAACTCTACCGGCGCGCCCGGTTGTAGGCCTCGCACTGAGTCTGAGAAGAATAAGACAAAATCTTGATACTGTGTATACAAGGAATTTTGAATGCTGCTTTGGTTGTCAAACAGTTGGAATTCAGCATTTTCCTTCACGTTAGCACCAGGAACCCACCCGGTTGGAACATCAAAACTCACACCACCGGTCAATAATGTCGCGATTGAGCCCATTTCAACATGCACGCCTTGGGATGACATATCAAAAGCTATACCGCTATCTTTCCAAAAACGTACATTTGAACTAATCAATTTGTCATAAGGCGCATTGATAAATAATTGATAACGCATATCGCGTTTATCCATATCAAAGTCGCTCGTTTCAACAGAACCGACCCGGTAACCACGGAATAACACTGGATCACCTGGATTTAATTGTCCTGCCTTATCGCTCACCAATACAACACGAATTCCCTTAGCATCAGGTGATGCAAGAGGTGGGGTATCCAATAAGGTAAACTCGAAATGCTCTTTTGCCGCTAAGCCCGGTTGAAGCTCAATGTAAGCACCTGAAAGTAATGTACCTAGCCCAGTAACGCCATCACGCCCAATTGTTGGTTTTACAATCCAAAACGCAGAATCAGTACGCAGTAATTCTTTCATTTCATTGTTCAAACGCGCTTTAATGACCACTCGACTAAAATTGTCATCAAGTGTCACACTTTCCACAACGCCAATATCGACGCTACGGCTTTTAATTTTGGTTTTACCTGCTTCTATTCCTTCAGCATTGTAAGTGATTAATGTCACTTCAGGGCCTTGGTTGCTAAAATGGTAAAATAAGACCCAAGCGCCAAGCAAGACTGTCACTATTGGGATCACCCATACAGGCGACCAACTTTTTAACTTACTAATTTTGGCATTGGCCTGTGGTGTTTCTTTATCAGTCACCCGATGACTCCTTCTTGTTCAACAGTATTTACTGCATTTTTTCTTTCACAGCGATCCCAAGTTAATCTGGGGTCAAAGGTCATCGCTGCAAACATTGTGAGAATAACAACCACACCAAAGAAAATAATCCCCATCGCAGGGACAATATTCATCAATTGCCCCATTTGAACCAAAGAGGCTAAAATGGTGATAACAAACACATCTATCATTGACCAACGGCCAACATACTCCACCAGCTCATAAATAAAATGCATACGATGCGGGTCTCGATTACCATACCCTTTGGAATCTAGACAAAGCCATGCAATTCCTATCATTTTCAATGTAGGCACCATAATACTGGCAACAAAAATCACCATAGCAACAGGATATGACCCGTCTTCCCACAGTAAAATGACGCCATCAATAATGGTCGAATTTAATGCTGTACCTAACGTATTTGTGGTCATCATCGGCAACACATTCGCAGGGATATACAACATAATTGATGTCATTAAAAGAGCCAAAGTCCATTGTAAACTTTGTTTTTTACGTACACTACCATGGGAGTGGCAGCGTGGGCATTTTGATTGTTCAGCCGGTAAAATTGCCGTACACACAAGACATAAGCGTACATCTTGTTTAATACCCGTCTGGCCCACGATTAACGGCTTATCTAATTTCGGAGCCGCTTCAATTCGGTTCCATAGCCAGTGACGATCTAAGCATTGAAAAGCCCTTACTTGCAGCATGCAGTACGCGCAATAAGGTAAAAAACTTAACCCGATGCCAATATCGCCGTAAGCTATCAATTTAACAAAACTGACTAAGACCCCCGCTAGAAAAATCTCAGCCATACACCACGCTTTCATTTGGAACAAAATACGGGTGATCACCACTTTAATATTTTTAGGAATATGAACCTGCACCCCTAAAAGGATGATTGTGACCATACAAAATGCAGGAATAACCAATGAAAAAAACAGAAAAAATAGCGCCAAACCGCTATAGCGCGTGGTAGCTATAATTTCAATTATTTGGAATAACGATATTTCATTTTCAATCCCTGCGGCGCCCATCTTAACAAAGGGGAATAAGCAGGCAATAAATAGCATAATTAATGCACTAAATGCATATGCTGCTGGCTGCTTATACGGATATCGCCACTTTGAGACCAATGTGGTTTCGCAGCGTGGACACGTTGCTTTGCTCCCTTGTTCCAATTCAGGAACTGCAACCAACATGTCACACTGAGGACAAAGCACATGTTCATGAGACTCATGGTTGCACAAAGTGTATTTGCTCCTTTAATTAAAGCGTCATTCGCCGTTTTTCAGTAATTCAAGCTCTTGCCAACGGTCAAACGCTTGCTCTAATTCAGCTTCTTTTGCAGATAGCTGAGTCAGCGTTTTTTCTGTTACATCATGCGGTTGGTTGAAAAAATCTGCATCGCCAACTTGAGCTTGTAGTGCTTCAATATCACTTTCAAGTTGTTCCAATTTTGCTGGCAACTGTTCCAATTCACGTAATAAATTATAACTGAGCTTATTTGACCGCTTTACCGCTTCTTTCGGTTTCGTTGGTTTATCTTGGCCAGCCACTTTACCTGTTTGTTCTGCTTTCAAACTCACGGTTTGTGCTTTTTGTTGTTGAGCATCATAATACCCACCAGCAAAACGGTTAATGACCCCATTACCTTCGAAGATCCAACATTCTGTCACACTGTTATCAACAAACTCTCGGTCATGGCTAACCAACAAAACCGTTCCTTGGTAACCATCAACTAGCTCTTCGAGTAACTCTAAAGTTTCGACATCAAGGTCGTTAGTCGGTTCATCGAGGATCAATAAGTTACTTGGTTTTAGGAATAAACGCGCAAGCAACAAGCGGTTACGCTCACCACCAGAAAGCGCCCTAACCGGTGTCATTGCACGTTTTGGCGGGAACATAAAGTCTTGCAAATAGCCGAGAACATGGCGTGGCTTACCATTCACCATGACTTCTTGTTTACCTTCCGCTAAATTATCCATCACGGTTTTATCTGGGTCCAATGCTGCGCGGTGCTGGTCGAAATAAGCAACTTCCAACTTAGTCCCACAATGCACTCGTCCGCTATCTGCTTGCAAATCCCCCAACATCAAACGCAATAATGTTGTTTTACCACAACCGTTTGGCCCAACTAGCGCGATTTTATCGCCACGTAATACTTGAGCTGAAAAATCTTTTACCAGTACTTTATTATCAATCTGGTAATTCACATTTTCCATTTCGAACACAATTTTGCCAGAACGGGCTGCTTCACCCACTTGCATTTTCGCTGTGCCCATCACTTCACGACGCTCTGAACGCTCTACGCGTAGCGCTTTCAGCGCACGAACACGACCTTCGTTACGAGTACGTCGCGCTTTAATACCTTGGCGGATCCACGTCTCTTCTTGGGCTAATTTGCGGTCAAATTCCGCATTTTGCATCTCTTCAACACGCAAAGCTTCTTCTTTATTCACCAAGTAGTCATCATAATTACCCGGCCAAGATGCTAATTTCCCACGGTCTAAATCAATAATACGGGTTGCCATATTACGGATAAATGAACGGTCATGGGAAATAAATACGATGCTGCCTTGGAAATCTTTTAGGAAATTTTCCAGCCAAAGAATTGTTTCTATATCTAAGTGGTTGGTTGGCTCATCTAAAAAGAGTACTCGCGGGTTACTCACTAACGCACGACCCAAAGCCGCTTTACGTAGCCAACCACCTGATAATGAAGACAGTTCTGCATCTGCAGGTAAACCGAGTTTTTTCAGCACATCACTGATACGAGAATCTAATAACCATAAATTACGGTTATCTAACACCTCTTGCAATTCAGCCAATTTATTTAGATTTTTTTCACTCGGGTCGGTTTCGACCTCTTTCGCAACATGGTGATAATCTTTGAGGTACTGAGCTTGTTCTGCAACACCTTCAGCCACAAAATCAAAAATAGTGCCTTCAATATTACGCGGAGGGTCTTGCTGCAAGCGTGCAACAACTAAATCTTGCTCATAAACCAATTGGCCATCATCTAACGGCTGTTCTTTCGTTAACACACGCATTAACGTTGATTTACCTGCACCATTGCGGCCAACCAAACATACACGTTCGTTATCTTCGATATGAATTTCGGTATTATCCAGTAATGGGGCATCACTAAACGAAAGGTATGCACCCGACAAATTAATTAAAGCCATTGATTCTATCCTTACTCTGCGTGGCTAATTAGCCAGCAGTTATGTATTTGACGGTTACGAGCAAAATCTTCTGACAGTGTTTTCGCTGTGATTTCTTGCGCTTGTAAACCTAATTCTTTAATTGCTTCAAGATCCATTTTGAAACCACGTTTGTTATTAGAAAACATTACGGTTCCACCACGGCGTAATAACCGCTTTAGGTGGGTAATCAATTGGATATGATCCCGTTGCACATCAAACGTACCATCCATGCGTTTTGAATTTGAGAATGTTGGGGGATCAATAAAGATCAAATCAAATTGTTCCCGGCTATTCGCCAGCCAACTCAAGCAATCCGCTTGAATTAAACGATGTTGGCGACCTGTTAGCCCATTCGCTTGTAGGTTTTTCTCAGCCCACTCAAGATAAGTGCGTGACATATCTACGGAAGTGGTGCTTTTCGCGCCGCCAAGCCCTGCATGCACAGTGGCAGTGCCGGTGTAACAGAACAAATTTAAGAAATCGGCATCTTTACTCATCTGGCCTAACATTTTACGGGCAATACGATGGTCAAGAAATAACCCTGTATCCAGATAGTCCGTCAAATTCACCAACATTTTCGCATTGTATTCTTGCACTAAAAAGAAATCGTCTTTTTGCGCTAATTTCTCATACTGCTGCTTGCCTTTTTGGCGCTGGCGCGTTTTTAACACTAGCTGATTCGATGTCAGTTCTAGCACATTCATTGTTGCAGTGATCACATCAAATAGGCGTTGACGAGCTTTGCGTTCATCAACGGTTTTCGGTGGCGCGTATTCTTGGATCACCACTTTATCGCCATAAATATCAACCGCAACATTGTATTCAGGTAAATCAGCATCATAAACACGGTAACTATCAATGCCTTGTTGTTTTGCCCATTTACTTAATTTCTTGATATTTTTACGTAAGCGATTTGCAAAATCAGGTGAAATTTCCGCTATCGTTTCTGATGGCGTAGCCGCTAGCTGGTAGTTTTTCTGGACACAATCTAAAGGACCATTCTTAGCTTTAAACTCACGCTCTGAACGCAGTTGCAAGCAGCTGAGTAACTCAGGAGAAGCACTAAAAATCGATAAACGCCAACCAGGGAAGCGGGCCTTCACGATCCGCCCTAACTGACTATGTAGCGCAATTAAAGCAGGCTCACTTTCTAAACGCTCACCATACGGGGGATTGCTAATAATTGTGCCTAACGTATCGACCTTAACTGGGTTTTCCAATGCAGCGGCATCACCTTGCTTAAAGGTGATTAAATCTTGTAACCCTGCCCGGCGTGCGTTCGCACGAGCCATTTCAAGTACACGCTTATCGATATCAAAACCATAAAAGCGCGATGTCGTCTCTTTCAAACCTTGGCGGAAACGCACTTGCGCTTCCGTGGTTAATTCACGCCAAAGTTCCGCGTTAAATTTAGACCATGCATAAAACCCCCAATGAGTACGGTGTAAACCGGGGGCTTTATCCGTTGCCATCATTGCGGCTTCAATTAACAATGTTCCTGAACCACACATCGGGTCGACCAAGGGAGTTCCTTGCTGCCAACCTGAACGGTTAATAATTGCTGCTGCCAGTGTCTCTTTTAAGGGGGCTTGGCCTGCCAAATCGCGGTAGCCACGAATATGTAATGAATCACCACTCAAATCGAGAGCCACACTGGCTTTCTCTTTATTCAGATAGACGTTAATACGAATATCCGCTTGCTGGCGAGCCACATCAGGCCGCTGGTCAAGCTTGCGTACAAAGCTGTCTACGATAGCATCTTTCACTTTCAATGCGCCGTATTGGCTATTGCGAATTTCTTCGTTAGTCCCCGTAAAATGAACAACAAAGGTATCATTGACTGAAAAAATCTCACTCCAGTCGATAGCTTGTACACCGAGGTACAAATCTAGGTCACTGTAGACATCAAAATCATTCAGTGGCAATAAAATACGCGATGCCAGCCGACTCCACAGTAGGCTTTGATACATCACACGTTCGTCGGCCTGAAAATAGACCCCCCCTTGGGCCACTTTGCATTGGCTAGCGCCAAGCGATTCTAATTCCGTTTTCAGTAGTTCTTCAAGGCCGCGAGCTGTGCTGGCAAACAGAGAATTCATAGTATTTATTACCAATTTGGATGAAAAATTGTTGCGCATTATAGCTAATCTTATGCAGTTGTCATAAAGTTGCTACGCACAATTATAAGGATTAAAAAATGATAACGCTTTCGCGCCTTTACACACACCCAGTTAAATCTATGCGAGGAGTTCGTTTATCCCACGCCTTCGCTGATATTAGCGGTTTGACTTTTGATCGTAATTTTATGGTAACCACGCTGGAAGGTAAGTTTATTACGGCGAGAAAATATCCACAAATGTTACTTTTTACACCGGTAATGCTCAATAATGGTCTTCACTTGCGAGCACCAAATGGCGAAAGTGCAACGGTATTGTATCAGGACTTTAACGAGAAGCAGAGCCCTACTGAAGTTTGGGGTAATCATTTTCATGCACTTATTGCACCTGAAGCAATAAATCGCTGGTTAAGTAGCTTTTTTGATGAGCCCGTACAACTACGCTGGCTGAGCCCACAGCTTTCTCGCCGTGTCAAAGAACACCAAGATGTGCCGATGTCTTTTGCTGATGGCTACCCTTTCTTACTGATCAACGAAGCTTCAGTCCAAGAACTACAGCGCCGTTGCCCTGCGAGTATTAAATTAGAGCAGTTTCGTGGCAATTTAATCATTACAGGTGCCAAGCCTTTTGAAGAAGACACATGGAAAACCATTCAAATTGGTGATGTCGTTTTTACATTAGATAGGCCATGTAGCCGGTGCATTTTAACGACCGTTAGCCCAGAAAAAGGAATTAAACATCCCCACAGTGAGCCACTTGCGACACTGCAAACCTTCCGTTCAGATGAAACTGGTGATGTCGATTTCGGACAAAATGTGATTATTAAAAATACGGGGGTTATTCGTGTTGGTGATACCCTGACGGTACTAGAAACTAAACCAGCAAAACAATATTTAGTTCAAGAACGTGAAAGTGACCTAGCAGCTAATAGCTTGAAGACCCAAGCCAATAATGTCAGTTTAGTTTTTGAAGAAACAGAATATGAAGGTGATAACCAAAATGTGATCCTTGAGCAATTAGAATCCAATGGTTTAACTATCCCTTATTCATGTCGTGCTGGTATCTGCGGCCGCTGTAAAATTAAACTGATTTCAGGAGAAGTCACCCCATTAAAACAAAGCGCCATTAAAGAAAACGGTTATATACTCGCCTGTAGTTGTATCCCGAAAACATCTGTTAAATTAGCGTTTAACTAAGCACTGGTTTTATTTTTAACACCATCAAGGGTTCAATTCTATGATGGTGTTAAACACGCAAACTGGGATTCATTAAATTAGCAAAAAGCCTATTTATTTAGTTATTCTTTTTTGATCTCTAGCGATCATTTAAATAGCATTACCGTATAATTGACGCTTCACTTTAGATGAATATTCAAGCATGCGATCATTCATGATCTTAATTGGATCGCAAAATCGTAAAGTTCGATCGGGTAATTCTAATATTGGTTCAGCTAATAAACATAAACTCGCAGATGGACCAGCTTCCGCAATAATAAATGTGAAGTAACGGTTCGTATTTTCTAAACACACTTGAATTATTTGCCCTTGCTTAGGCGCATTAATATAGTGAAATGAAGAAAAGTACCAACTCTTTGGCATCTGTGGCTTTAAAAAACGAAAAGCAACTAAACTATTTAAGACTAATTCAGCTCTTTCTTCTTGAGTAATATTTAGCCTTTTAGCCTGCTCATCAAATAAATAATATTCACCTGCATCTTCGATACTAAAAGGCATCTCATTACGAGCAAAAACCGTTAGCATCTTAGCAGGAAAACATGAACGAAATATCATGCCGTTGGCGAGATCTAACATCACCCTATTATGGTCATGATCAAAATACCAACGCCAATGATCATCAGGTTTAATATTCATAAACGATCCTTTAGCGATTTACCGGTAAATAAAGTAGAAATGATCTCTATAATGATCCTTTCTAAATTTACTCTAAGGCTATTTTTATATGCTAAAAATTGGATCTGCTAAATAAGAAGATGCGTTAGAAATAACTGGATAATATTGTTATCTAAATAGCAAATCTACTGAAAATTGAGTTCAACTTGATACAAAAATAGCCACTATTAGCAATATAGTTTAAAAGGGGGAATAAATAAACCCCCTTGATACGTAAATTTACAATTTATTACTAGATATGATTAACAATATCTTTAATTAATTTTGGCCCATGATAAATAAAACCAGAATAAATTTGAATTAAAGAGGCACCCGCTTCCATTTTTTCACGCGCCGCGGTAAGGGAATCAATTCCACCGACTCCAATTATTGGCAGCTTTCCATTTAACTCACGTGAAATAATCTTAATAACTTGTGTACTTTTTAATTGCACAGGACGGCCACTTAACCCACCAGCCTCATTACAATGATTTATCCCTTGAACCAAAGAACGATCTAGCGTGGTATTCGTTGCAATAACGCCATCAATATTATGCCTAACTAGGCTATCTGAAACTTGGATAATTTCCTCTTCAGATAAATCAGGCGCAACTTTTACAGCAATAGGCACATATTTTTGGTGCTGTAATTGTAATTCCAGTTGCTTTGCTTTTATGCTACTTAATAAATCATCCAGTGCTTCGCCATATTGTAATGTTCGTAGCCCAGGCGTATTTGGTGAGGAAATATTAATAGCAATATAACCTGCATGAGCATAGACCTTATCCATGCAAATTAAATAGTCATCTTTACCTTGTTCAACAGGCGTATCTTTATTTTTACCAATATTGATACCAATGACCCCGCCGTAATTCGATTTTTTAACATTCTCTACAAGGTTATCGACACCTTTATTATTAAACCCCATCCGGTTAATTAAACCTTCAGCTTCTACAAGTCGAAATAACCGCGGTTTGTCATTACCTGACTGAGGACGAGGGGTTACCGTACCAATTTCTATAAACCCAAACCCCATGGCACCAAATGCATCAATACATTCACCATCTTTATCTAAACCCGCGGCGAGCCCTAGTGGGTTTTTAAAGGAAAGCCCCATGCATTGAACAGGTTTAGTGGCAACAGATTGGCGAATAAGACATTGGAAAGGGGAATGATTCAAACGTTGAAGCTGGCGAAAAGTCAATTCATGTGCTTTTTCAGGGTCGAGCTGGAACAGTGCCTTGCGGGCAAGGTGATATAGCATATCCAATAACCTATTTTTACTAGTACGTTTCAATAGAGTAGACATCATATCGCACGCTAAAACCTCGCCAAATACAATTTGCCGAGCTTTCATTCATACATGCGGTTTTTTCGTCGGATAAAACGCGCTATAGATTACCCTATCTCACCATCCTTTTACTATGAAAAAATCAATAAAAATGCGTTTGCCTGGGTTTTCGAGGGAAAACAAGCATTTTATGAGAGTTATCTCTCATTTAATATTCCACTTTTGTCATAAACAATAATAAGCCGCTAAATGAAATTTTTTAGCGGCTTATTAAAACCAACAACTAGCTAGCTATATATAAACTAGCTTTCTAACGCTTTGGTTATTTTTTCAAATAGATCACCAGACAGGTTATCAAGTGCTTTTAATTGCTCAAGCACTTTACGCATCTGTGCTTGGCGCTGTTCATCATAACGTTTTAAACGGATCAACGGCTCAATCAATCTTGAAGCCACTTGCGGGTTGCGCGTATTGAGATCAACTAAAATTTCATACAAAAATTGGTAACCACTGCTATCTTTCGCATGGAAATTAACGGGATTCCCTGCTGTAAAAGCACCGACAAGTGAGCGAACACGGTTAGGGTTACTCATGCTAAATGAGCGGTGATCCAATAATTCACGTACATTGGCAAGCGCTTCTTTTGCAGGGTTCGCCCCTTGTAGGGTAAACCACTTATCCATAACTAACCCGTCATGGTGCCAACGCTCATCAAAGTCTGCCATTAACTGTGCTTTACAAGGTAACAGTGATTCGTTAGCTGCGGTCAATGCGGCCAATGAATCCGTCATGTTATCGGCAGATTGGTATTGTTCCAACACTAATTTGTTCGCCAGCTCGCTATCATCACCCGCGGCTAAGTATTGCAGGCAAATATTACGCAATGAGCGTTTAGCGATATCTTGGTGATCAACACGATAGCCATCAATATTAATGGAGCGATAAACCGAGAGAAGTTCATCATGCATTTCTACTGCTAAATGATGATGAATAAAGTTTATAACTTCGTGGATCGCAACAGGGTCGATAACCGTAAATAATTCTGCCAGCTCATTTTCAGAAGGTAACGTTAAGATCAAGGCGACTAACGCAGGGTCAATCGAATCACTTAATAATACACCGCGAAAAGCATCAACCACAGGCTCAGGTAAAACTAAAGTCTCGCCATTTTGATAGTGAGCCACGTTAATTTTTACATAATTATTAATGAGTTGCTGAGCAGCATCCCAACGAGCAAATTCATTGCTTGCATGCTGCATCAAGAAAGCTAATTGCTCATCTGTGTAGTTGTAATCTAATTTTACAGGGGCTGAAAACTCACGCAATAAGGAGGGAACTGGGCGACTTGTCACCTCATCAAAAACAAACGTTTGAGTTTCTTGCGTAATGTTTAGCACTGAATTTACCACACTACCATCACGTTTTAGCGTAATAATTCCACCTTGCTCATCATAGAGCTCGATATCCAATGGGATATGTAATGGTCGTTTTTCAGCTTGATCCGCCGTAGGTGGCGTCATTTGGCTAACATGTAGCGTATATTGTTGTTTTTCTGGTGAATATTCATCACGCACAGTTAAAACTGGCGTCCCTGATTGGCTATACCAACGACGAAATAGTGATAAATCAACATTTGACGCATCTTCCATCGCCTGCACAAAATCGTCACAGGTTGCCGCACTGCCATCATGGCGATGAACATAAAGTTGTATTCCCGCTTGGAACATTTCCTCACCGAGCAGCGTATGGATCATGCGAATGACTTCAGACCCTTTTTCATACACTGTTAAAGTATAGAAATTGTTCATTTCAATGACTTTGTCAGGGCGGATCGGGTGCGCCATTGGGCTTGCATCTTCAGCAAACTGGGCTGAACGCATCACTTTAACATTGTTGATACGGTTAACAGAGCGAGAGCCTAAATCAGAGCTAAATTCTTGATCGCGGAAAACAGTTAACCCTTCTTTTAAGCTCAATTGGAACCAGTCACGACAAGTAATGCGGTTTCCTGTCCAATTATGGAAATACTCGTGGCCAATCACGGATTCGATATTCAGATAGTCTTTATCTGTCGCGGTTTCGCTTTTGGCTAAAACATATTTCGAGTTAAAGACATTCAACCCTTTATTTTCCATTGCTCCCATGTTGAAGAAATCAACAGCAACAATCATATAGATATCAAGGTCATATTCTAAACCAAAGCGTTCTTCATCCCATTTCATGGCATTTTTAAGGGACTGCATTGCCCAAGGAGCACGGTCTAAATTGCCTTTATCAACAAAGAGCTCTAACGCAACTTCACGACCACTACGAGTGACAAATATGTCTTTTAAAACGTCAAAATCGCCTGCGACTAAGGCAAATAAATAACTTGGTTTTGGGAATGGGTCTTCCCATTTCACCCAATGGCGGCCGTCTTCTAACTCACCTTCTGCGATACGGTTACCATTTGATAATAAATAAGGATAACGTGATTTATCCGCTGTAATTGTAGTGGTATAGCGAGCCAGCACATCTGGTCGGTCTTGGTAATAGGTAATATGGCGGAAACCTTCCGCTTCACATTGTGTGCATAACGCCTCACCTGAAACATATAGCCCTTCTAGCGCTGTATTTTTTTCAGGACTAATTTCATTCACAATCCGTAGTGTGAATGATTCAGGTAATGACTCAATAATCAATTTACCTTCAGATTCTTTATAGTCCTGCCATGCTTTGCCATCGACTTCAATACTGACTAGTGATAAATCTTCGCCATTGAGTTCAAGCGTTGAAGATTGCGGATTAAGGCGTTTTACCTTGCTTATTGCGGTAACCACTGTCTTCACTGGATCAAGATTAAAATCGAGGTCAATTTCTGTAATTGTGTAATCAGGTGCTTGATAATCCTGACGATATTTCGCTTGTCTTAGCTGGGTCATAAGTAACCTTTTAATTCGTTATATTCAATATCGTACTGCTTTATTACTTATACAATACTATAAGCCACAATAATGTGAATGGATTTGAGAAACATTTTCATCAAAAAATGTTATCTATTTTTATGGCAATGTTAGCTTTGTATGTCACACCCTGCTTAATTTTGTTAAAAATTCGTTTGTTTGTTGGTGCTATAGTACTATTAAATATTTTATAGCGTGTTAGTATCTTTTCGTGATTAATGCTTTTTGTCTATTTCTATGGAACATAATACGAATAAAACGTATTTATTTGATTTTATAGTAATACAAAAAGGCAATGCGAGAATTTAGGTTGCCGTGCTCCTTGAAACCAAGTGGTAGAATAACACTTCTATCTTTTGCTAAAGTGGGTATACTTTTGCAACTTTAACGATTTAGCTAACGACTATTGCTGCTTTTATCTCATTGTGACTTTTTGAAAAATCAAACAGGTTTCAAGGGAAACAAGAGTAAAAATGAATAGCATTAGTGGTAAAGATAAGCTCCGCGAGGATGTCTGCGTGCCATGAATTTAGACGCTACACCAATTATTACATCACTGCTTGATACCGATGCTTACAAGCTTCATATGCAGCAGGCCGTTTTCCACCGTTACCACCAGGTACCGGTTGTCGCTGAGTTCCGCTGTCGTAGCAGTGAGATCTTAGGTGCTTACGCCAATGAAATCAGGCAACAAATTCAGTTGATGGCTAACTTATCACTTTCTGATAATGAACTGAATTTTCTCCGCCGCTTACCTTTCTTCCAAGAAGACTATCTTACGTGGTTAAAACCATTCCGCTTTAACCCTGAACAAGTCGTTGTCAGTACCACCGACGAAGGCCAATTGGCTATTCGCATTAGTGGGCCTTGGCGTGAAGTGATCATGTGGGAGGTACCACTCCTTGCATTGGTCAGTGAAATCATCCAAAAAGATAGGCACCCAAACATTCATCCTGATGATGCTGTTCAGCAACTTAAAAAGCTGTTAAATGTTTTTTATCAACAAGCTGATGAGCACCAACTCGACTTGTCTAATTTTAAGCTAATGGACTTCGGGACACGCCGCCGTTTCTCCTACGATGTGCAATCCGCCATTGTTTCAATGCTTAAACAAGAATTTCCTTACCTTGTGGGGACGAGCAATTACAAACTTGCTCACGAGTTAGACCTAGCCCCTGTTGGCACACAAGCCCATGAGTGGTTCCAAGCCCACCAGCAAATCAGCCCTGAATTGGCAAATAGCCAACGCGAGGCATTGCAGAGCTGGCTAGATGAATACCCTAATCACTTAGGTGTCGCATTAACTGACTGTATCACCATGGATGCCTTTTTGCGTGATTTTGATGCTAACTTTGCGAACCGCTACCAAGGGTTGCGTCATGATTCGGGGGACCCGATCGAATGGGGTGAAAAAGCCATCGCTCATTACCAAAAATTGGGTATCGATCCTATGAGCAAAACACTGGTGTTCTCTGACAGCTTAGACTTACAAAAAGCACTTGAATTATATCGTTATTTCCACCAACGGATTAACCTTGTTTTTGGTATCGGCACTCGTCTAACCTGCAATATTCCCAATGTTACGCCGCTAAATATTGTGATCAAATTGGTAGAGTGCAATGGTAAGCCTGTCGCTAAGCTCTCAGATAGCCCAGGAAAAACCATTTGTGAAGATGATGAGTTCGTCAATCAACTCAGAAAAGCGTTCGACCTACCTAAAATGGAAAAAGCCAGCTAATTAAGTCACTTTTCCCTAGCTCTGAGTAAGAATTTGCACTTTTCTTGCCCAGAGCTTCAAAACCCCTTTTTCTTTTATTCACTTACTATTACTATAGCTTTTAAGCTCAATAACCACGCTTCGCTTCAACAGAAATGTTTTATCGCGATTTTTTACTTGTTTCCTAATAAATGGCAAGTAACATAGAGCTTTGGCCCCTGAAAAATGGGATTTCGTTAATATCCCTACTTTAACTATTTTAATCGCCATAAACCGATGACATTTTTTGAATAATATTCATAGATATAAGCGGTCGAATGGATTTAAAACAATTTGAATTACATCCTAAATAATTCGAGTTGTAGGAAGGCGGCAAACAAAGTGAGCCCTAGGAGCATACATAAGTATGTGACTAGGGTCGGTTTGTGAAGTCAACGCATCTACGGCTCGAAGTATGACGGATTGAGATAGTCGAAGTAGATATCGTTAAATATGAAGAGAGTGAATTATATGATAGTAGCGCCTGTAGTCGACGTACTGCAAGGCCGAGTGGCGGTAGGCACAGAAGTCACCGTTCAAGGCTGGGTACGTACAAGGAGAGATTCAAATGCTGGTTTTTCTTTCCTCGCCGTTTATGACGGTTCTTGCTTTAATCCGTTACAGGCTATCATTAATAATAATTTACCGAATTATAATGACGAAGTCCTGCACCTAACAACGGGTTGTTCTGTTGAAGTTACGGGTACCGTAAAAGAATCCCCAGGCCAAGGTCAATCATTTGAGCTTGAAGCCACTGCTGTAAAAGTTGTTGGTTGGGTTGAAGACCCTGACACCTACCCAATGGCAGCGAAGCGTCATAGTGTTGAGTTTTTACGTGAAGCCGCACACTTGCGCCCACGTACTAACTTAATTGGTGCCGTTGCACGTGTGCGTCATACTTTAGCGCAAGCTATCCACCGTTTCTTTGATGAGCAAGGCTACTTCTGGGTTTCAACTCCAGTGATCACTGCCTCAGACACCGAAGGCGCGGGGGAAATGTTCCGTGTTTCTACATTGGATTACAATAACCTGCCACGTGATGACAAAGGTGAAGTCGATTTCAGCGAAGATTTCTTTGGTCGCGAAGCTTTCTTAACCGTTTCAGGCCAACTGAACGGTGAAGCATATGCAACAGCAATTAGCAAAGTTTACACTTTTGGCCCAACCTTCCGTGCTGAAAACTCAAATACTAGCCGTCACTTAGCTGAGTTCTGGATGGTCGAACCTGAAGTGGCATTTGCATCTTTAGATGATGTCGCAGGTCTGGCAGAAAAAATGTTGAAATTCGCCTTCAAAGCTGCTCTTGAAGAACGCCGCGATGACTTAGAGTTCTTTGCACAACGTGTTGATAAAGACGTTATCAACCGCTTAGAAAGCTTTGTTAACTCAGACTTTGCACAAGTTGATTACACGGATGCCATTAAAATCCTAGAAACTTGTGGTCAAAAATTCGAAAACCCAGTTTATTGGGGTGTCGATATGTCGTCTGAGCACGAGCGTTACCTTGCTGAGCAACACTTTAAAGCCCCTGTGGTTGTGAAAAACTACCCGAAAGACATCAAAGCTTTCTATATGCGCCTCAATGAAGATGGCAAAACTGTTGCTGCGATGGATGTATTAGCACCGGGTATTGGTGAAATCATCGGTGGCTCACAACGTGAAGAACGTCTTGATATGCTAGATGCCCGTCTTGAAGAAATGGGTATGAATAAAGAAGATTACTGGTGGTACCGTGATCTGCGTCGTTATGGCACCGTCCCTCACTCAGGTTTCGGCCTTGGTTTTGAACGTTTAGTGGCTTACGTCACTGGTGTGGGTAACGTACGTGAAGTGATTCCATTCCCACGTACCCCAAGAAATGCTGCGTTCTAATAACCGCTTTTCTGTATTAACCCCCTAAATAACGGGTCAACTAATGTTGACCCGTTATTTTTCACTCTAATATATTTTTAACTACGGACTATTTCAGTCCATTACATAAAATTGCAGCTACATGATAACCCGATCACAATTTTTACGTTATCACCTTATAATTCACCCCAAAATGGCACCAATCTGCTACCGCTAAGAATAATCTGCTTTTTAATCTCACGATCCTCTTTTTACTGGTGATAAATAACCACTTTACATTCGCTAAACTGCTCAAAAAAAACCCAATTTATCTTTTGAAAAAGTTCCCTAATTTTTGTAATATTTTTTAAACTGGTACGATGAGTGGTTATTTATTGGTCTATTTTTTACATTTTGAAACACCTTGTTACCATTTGTTTCAGAATCTTTGATTTTGTAGCACTTTGAGGGTGGATAATTTTATTTAGCAATGGAACACTGGTCGCCGACATAGACGACACTAATCTCTCACAAATAGTTCCAATTATTTTTTGCGAATTATTTTTGGCAGTGGCAGGTGTCCGAATAACACCAATGAGGGTAATAATAATGATGAAACGCAATATTCTTGCAATGGTTATCCCAGCTCTGTTAGCTGCTGGTGCAGCAAACGCAGCTGAAGTATACAACAAAGACGGCAACAAATTAGACGTTTACGGTAAAGTTGACGTTCGTCACTACTTTGCAGATGGCAAAGGTAGTAATGGAAAAAGTGAAGATGGTGATGATTCACGCGTTCGTTTAGGCCTGAAAGGTGATACTCAAATCACTGATCAACTGACTGGTTTTGGTCGTTTCGAGTGGGAAACTAAAACCAATAAAGGCGAAGACGATAATACCAACAAAAACCGTTTAGCGTATGCGGGTCTGAAATTTGCTGATTTCGGCTCAATCGACTACGGCCGTAACTACGGTGTGGTATATGATACAGCTGCATGGACCGACGTTCTGCCATTATGGGGCGGCGACTCTATGGCTCAGACTGATACTTACATGACTGGTCGTAACCGTAACCTGTTAACTTACCGCAACAGCGACATGTTCGGTTATGTTGATGGCTTAAGCTTCGCTCTGCAATATCAAGGTAAAAATACCGAAACTAACAAATCTGGTGTTTCCGAAGTTTACAAAAACAACGGCGATGGTTATGGTTTCTCAACAGCTTATGACTTAGGCTGGGGTGTAACACTGGGTGGTGGTTATTCTAACTCAGCTCGTACTAAAAACCAGAAAACATCAGAAGCTACTGGTGACCGTGCTCAAGCATGGAACGTTGGTGCGAAATTCGACGCTAACAACGTTTACTTAGCAGCGATGTATGGTCAAACTCTGAACATGACTCACTACGGTAAATATGATTTAGTTGCTAACAAAACTGAAAACATTGAGTTAGTAGGTCAATATCTGTTTGATTTCGGTTTAAAACCATCTGTTGCTTATGTACAGTCTAAAGGTAAGAGCCTGAACAGCCGTACTGGTGTTAGCTATGGTAATGAAGACGTACTGAAATATATTTCTGTTGGTTCTTACTACTACTTCAACAAAAACATGTCTGCAGTTGTTGACTATAAAATCAACCTGTTAGATGACAACAGCTTCACTAAAGCTGCTGGTATCAACACTGATAACGTAGTTGGTTTAGGTTTAGTTTACCAATTCTAATTATCAGTTAACTGATAAGTTAGAAAACGGTAACATGTTTTTGTAAGCAGCGCTTCGGCGCTGCTTTTTTATTTCTCTTTTTCATCTCTAGCATAAATTCCTCCTCCACGAAAACACCAGAATTATCAATAAGACAGACTGATTCACCATCTTTATAGATATTTATGGTCAGATTACATGCAATTCCTACCTAGTTCACAAGATCTCGCCAATTTTTGGTAAAACGGTTGGCAAAAAGCCTTTATCACGTTACCCTGAGAACTCGACTCGTTCGACTAAACCCGTTTTCAGCTACACCCGCGAGTTTCGTATGGTATGGGCAGATTACAAGCAAGGATAGCCAACCGCATTCTCACTTACGCCTTCATACCTTAGGAACTGTGTGGGTACCACTACAGAGCTTTGGAATCGACAACATGTTTGAAAAAATTACTTCTGCCCCTGCTGACCCAATCTTAGGTCTTGCTGATAGTTTCCGTGCTGATCCCCGCGATAATAAAATTAACTTAGGTATTGGCGTCTATAAAGATGAATCAGGGAAAACCCCTGTGCTTGATACCGTTAAAAAAGCAGAAAAATACCTGCTGGATAACGAAAACACCAAAAACTATCTTGCGATTAGCGGAATGCCAGAGTTCGGCCGTGTAACACAAGAACTGTTATTCGGTGCACAACATGAAATTGTCACCTCAAAACGTGCACGTACAGCGCAAGCACCCGGCGGTACTGGTGCCCTGCGTATCGCAGCTGATTTTATTGCGAAGCAAACTAATGCAAAACGCGTTTGGATCAGCAACCCAACTTGGCCTAATCACAAAAATATTTTTGAAGCGGCTGGCTTAGAAGTGCTGACCTACAATTACTATGATGCAGCCAACCACGGTATGGATTTCGACGGTATGCTTAACAGCCTGTCATCCGCTGTTGCTGGCGATGTGATTGTTCTACACGGTTGCTGCCATAACCCAACGGGTATTGACCCAACTGCTGAGCAATGGACAAAGCTGGCGGCATTATGTGCGGAAAAAGGTTTATTGCCGGTTTTTGACTTTGCTTACCAAGGTTTCGCAAAAGGCTTAGATGAAGATGCCGAAGGCCTGCGTATTTTCACCAAAAACAACCCTGAAATGATTGTGGCGAGCTCATTCTCTAAAAACTTCGGTCTATACAATGAGCGTGTTGGTGCTTGTACCATCATAGCCAAAGACAGTGACAACGCAGAGCGTGCATTTAGTCAAGCGAAAGCGGTTATTCGCGCAAACTACTCAAACCCACCAGCGCACGGTGCTGCAGTGGTAACAACCATCCTTTCTGATGACGTATTAAAAGCTGAGTGGATCCAAGAGTTAACCGCAATGCGTGAGCGTATTAAACGCATGCGCCAACTGTTAGTGAAAACATTGGAAGAAAAAGGCGCTAAACAGGACTTTAGCTTCATTATCAACCAAAACGGTATGTTCTCCTTCAGTGGCCTAACAAAAGAGCAGGTAGAGCGTCTACGTAGCGAATTTGGTATCTATGCCGTAAGCTCTGGCCGTATTAACGTGGCAGGCTTAACATTAGAGAACATGGTTCCATTATGTGATGCCATCGTTAAAGTGCTGTAATTGTTCGGATGCGTTAAAAATTAAGCATTGAAAATGTTAAAGCAGCGTATTTAATATCATGCCAGTCAGTCGCGTTACTGACTGGCATTTTTTATAAAAAACTATTTAAGATGGCTAAGGAAGCGCTCCGTTATTTGTACCGCTCCCCAATTCTTCCGGTAATTATCATTAGGGATGCTAAGGTCGAGATTTCGTTCATAATCAATGCGCTCTTCAACGAGTAGCTGAACCAAACGGTCAATAGTTTTCTCTATATGTTGTTCCGATAATTGCTGGTAACTATTGAGATGACGCACCTGCATGACATGATTCTTTGACCCAATATGGTTGTTATGAATCAGCGTTACTTCCCTTCCACTCTTTGAGCGATATGTTGTTTCAGCAATTTTAGTTGATAATTGTTTATAATTAGTTTCCTCTAAATCAATTAACACCACTTGATTGCGCCCCTCAACATCCGTGATCTTCACATCACCTTTTCCATGACCGCTGACAATATAGAGGTCATCACCTTGAGTTCCCGCTAATTGGTCTTTTCCATCTAAAGAGATTAGTACATCTTGATGCATCCCTTGTGCCAATAAAATATCATCACCTTGCCCGCCATACAGCACATTTTCACCTCCTTGGGTAATCAGCTTATCGTGACCACTCCCCCCCTTAATAATGCGCCCTTGTTTAGACATATCCATGACATGATCATTGCCACCTAAGGTATCAATAAGCCAATTATTTCTTGTACAATCCTGCTGTAATAGAATGCCATCATCTCTCAACGTTAGTTTTAAAGGCCTTGCTACACCATCAACTACCACGCCATTTAATGTGCTTGCAAGCTCATCAACGGGTTTCCAAGTGGTGAACGCCCCTGACTGTTTGGCTTTATGGAGTTTTTCAGAGAGATAATTAACGAGCGGAGTCATCCCGTGTCTCGTGGAGGAGTTAAATTTTTCGTCCAGCCGCTCATAATGGTGAATATTGAAGTTCCCCTCACCATCATCGTTAGAAGCCTTAATTTTTACCAGTTTACCGGCGGGTGAAGCATAAAATTGGTATATTGAGTCACTTTCTTCAATTGGTTGACGTTTAAAATTGACCAAATGAATATGGTTATTGCCAATCTGGTCTTCAATATAAACGACACCTGCCTGATGACCATCAATTAAATAGTGATCATCACCAGCCTCGCCCATTAACGTATCGTTTCCTAGACTGGATAACAGCAAATCATCCCCCGAGCCACCACTAATAAAGTTGTCCCCAGCACCACCATATAAGAGATTATTTCCACCGCTGGCTTTAATATTATCATCACCATCCCCTCCCAAGAGGACATAGCTTTCTAAGCCTTTATTGATAATAGTATCATCGCCATTTTGAGCATCAATGACATGTTTTTCAGATTGATAGCCCATTGACAATATAATTTGATCGTCACCCGCACTACTTTCTTTAACTGGGTTTACTGGTGTTAAGCGGTTTTCCTGTAAGTTGACTTTAAATAAATTGCTATGCTTGTCTTGAATTAAAACAACATCACAGAGCTTATTGCCTACATTAGTAAACTTAATAGTCAATTGTTTTTGCCCGAATTTATCTAAACGGTATAGCTGCCCATCATCCATATACAGCGAATAACCATTTTCTGTAGACAACAATAAGCACAGGCTGTCCTTATCCGTAAAACTGTCATTGACTTTAGAAAAATCAAATTCGACCTCACCATATTCCTCTTTATTTTGTACAATTTGGTAGGTATCGATTCCATGGCTAACTTCAATATAACTACCTAATTTTATT
This sequence comes from Providencia sp. PROV048, assembly GCF_033688165.1. Lineage (NCBI taxonomy): Bacteria > Pseudomonadati > Pseudomonadota > Gammaproteobacteria > Enterobacterales > Morganellaceae > Providencia > Providencia sp. PROV048. The sequence goes on from NZ_CP096360.1 coordinate 2,887,145, forward strand.
AGGGGTAATATATTATTTTGACTATTTCCACGGTAGGTTAAGTGTTCAGCACGTCCTATGGGCGTAAACCATCCCCAATTAGGCTCCTTATAATGACGTGATTGGTTTATCGTTATGGTACCCATTGACTCATCTATTTTGACAGATTTTCCGTCTATAGATGATAATTGATCCCCTTCTTGTATATAGCTTAAACTAAAATACTTGTTAGGATATTTTTCATCTATTACCGTTGTTATCATCCAACCATCAAGGGTTTGTAATCGATAGACATGATGTGGCACCTTCGAATCTGCATCTTGAATATTTTCGAGGACAATATTGACTTCACTTTCTACATTTTGAAAAAAGTGGCCATCAATACTATTTTTGGGTTGTCTGATTGTTAAAACCAAGTGGTTGCCGTCCAGCTGAACTTGCTTTATTTCATCTAGAAAATACTCTAAAGCGACTCTGCTTTGTTGGTAATTAGATTCTTTAATAACCACTTTCGCCTGAAACTTGTGGTTATTTTGTATATAAATAGGGTTTAGGTATTTTCGCGTTTTAACTGATTTTTCTTTTCTATCAAAATAGCGCTCTGTTAGGTACAAATCGTCAGCATGGTCAAGCCACTCATAACGGCGAATATGATAACTATCATTACCGTCACCACCAGCTGCAATACCTTGAGTTAAAATGAGTTTATCATCCCCCCCTTTTCCTTCTACGATGTCTTTTCCTAACCCGCCATCCAATATATTCGCCGTATCATTTCCCCGTAAATGATCATTGCTATTCCCTCTTATCATCACATTTTCCATACTTTGCAAATGGGCAACGGGAATAAAAGAATGATTTCGCTCTCGCTGATAAAGCACCGTATTTTTGTTTAAGTTTACATATACACGGTGGCTATCTGGTAGATTATCAATAATAATTGTGTCCTGCCCGTCTTGGCCATCTAGATACTTAGTCGGCTTCTTTCCCCCTAGTGAAGTTAACGATGCTAAACAGCTATCTCGAATAAAAAATAGATCGTCTTTATCTCCCCCTGCAAAATACTTTTCACCTGATAATACTTGAAAGGCATTCTTCTGTGATTTTTTACCGATTACAACGTCATTACCATTAGCCGTATTCCAGCTAGTCCCTTCACTATTGGTATTTTCAATATATAACGCTGTCCGTTGTCTGTTATTCACTAAATGTTCACTGAAAACACGTTCATTTTCCCTTAGCATTTGTTGCCCTAATACACCAAATTCCGTTTTTTTCGAATAAAAACTAATTTGTTCCGGGTTAGAATTTATTAACTGGTCTTGAAGAGGCTGTGATAATTCATCATCTAAAATTTGGTGTCGTAATTTAAATTCATCTAATAACGAGTTCTTATAGGTAGAATTTAAAGAGTAACGCTCATGAGTCGCTATGCTACCCGTATTTCTAAGGTCAAATATCTCTTTCTCTTTTGCTTGCAGATGAAAGTCATGGTGAATAGACCATCCTATCTTTTCATAAAGATGTTTTAAATTTTTAAACCACGCCGTCGTTCTGACAATTTTATTTTGTAAAATAAATTTAACTTCATCAGCAGTAAACGAGGGTGCCCCTTTGCGTAAAAAACGCACCGTCGTATTTCCCGCCCCTAGATATAGATTTCCCAGCTTACCGTAGAAATAATTATCATAGTTATCAACTAAATAATATCGAGACTCATTTTCATAGGTGGGCTTTTCAATAATACTGAGGTGATGAGCAAATCCTGCCTGTAGAATATTATTTTCAAATAGAGCTAGATCCATATGCCAATCTTGCTCTTTGAAAGCATTAATATAATGTTGTACATTCATTTCTTGCTGGCTACGTATGGTTGGGTCTAAACCTAAAGCACCGCGGATCCCCTCTTCTAATTCACGATCCCAGTCAATATCAATAACTTCTTTGATGTTTTGAACCGCACGAACACCGCTATAAGCCCAGCCCCCAACCAGCAGTATACCTCCAATAACTAACCCAGCGACGGGGATAACGGAAGAGCCCACTAAGATGCCAATAACAGTGACCCCATTGATCACAGCATTAGCAATAGAGAAAGATGCATTTACGATAAGATCTTGGCGTTGTTTCGGGTCTGTGACATTGTCTAATTTAGATAAGCTGTCGTAGGCTTGGTAAACATCAATTCCCATCCCTACCAAATTGAAAATCACCACCGTCCCCGAAGCAATCCTCGCACGGACTAACGAAGTTGCTCCCTTACTGGATGCAATATTTAATAGCATCGGTTGCACTATCATATCGCCGTAATTAAACAAGGCTGACGCAGCAAGTAAATAAAACTGTTTTTCTAACTCTTTAATTTCCTCATCACTAATATCGGGGTTATCTAGTTTATCCAAAATAGCATAAGCACTAATCAAACTTTGAATAGCTCCGGCTGTCCCCATTATTTGCCCTGAACGATTTGCCAAACGTCGAAGTTGAGAAAGCCTCTTACCTTCTTGACGAACCTTAAATAAAACAGAAGAAGAGATAGCATCTTGCTGAATATCAATGCTATTCGCTAAGTATTTAAACTGTTTTCTTAATACGCCCGACTCAGTAAAATTAGCTTGGCGCTCAATTAATTGGTGGATATCCGCAGATTTTAATTGCTCATGGAACACTTTAATAAAAGAGAGATCTTCTTTCCCACCTTCCATTAATGTGAAATACATCGCTAGCTTATCTGGGGAAAAACGAATTTTATGATGTAGATCAGGGCTATTGATATCACTTAAGGAAATCATTTTTCCATCAATAGTGGCACCTAATTGTTGTAATTTGGCAAACGCAATTTTTTCACCATTAATAGTGACCCAGCAGTTTTTTGGTAACGTAAATTCAGGTTGTTCAATAATTGATTGTCGCTGGCTACGTAAAGAAGACAATGCGCTTTTAAAGCCAGCTGAGTCTAAGTCAATAAGCTGAAAGTCTGCTCTAAATTCCCCTTCAGAAAGTTGGTTATTTTCACTAAAGTAATGCTTAATTTGCTGTTGGAATTGCTGCTGAGCTTGTTGAGGAGAGCTATTTTTTACACTAAATTGGAGCCCATGGGGATCAAATAAGCTGATTTTATAACCGCCATTACGTTGTACATAAGTTACTGTATAAGTGACCGATTTCCCCTTTAAGAATATTATTGCGTTATTCACTTCGCTAAACGTTGTAAATAGGCTACCAAGTGATTGGTCCGCTACTGATATCCCATTTTTGTGGAGTACAGTATTAATATCTTGGCTGTACTGCTCCATCTTTATCAACAGTGAGTTTTCTGCTGATGTCGATGCATTTTTCACTGTGGCTTGCTCTATTTGCCCTTTACGTTCAATAAAATCTCGTGCTAAATGACCACCTGCTAAATAAAATTCAACTGCGTATGTTCCCCCCAAAGTTTGATCCATCTCGCGGCTTTGAGAGCCAAAACGAATAACCCCATGGTTCACTAGCTCAACCTTATTGCCATACATTAGCTGTTGGTTAAATTGGGTCAATCGCTGTACTTGGTTCTGTTCATAAATACTAAATGCATCCGCAAAAGAATATTTTTTTAATGGCGCATTATCGCCAGTAAAATTAGCTGTGGAGAGTTTACTAAAGTCATTTAACCTATTGCTAAATGAAATGAATTCATGATTATCTGTCACTAATGCTAAAATTTTTCCTTTATCTATTCCATCCCCTGCAGGAAATAGTTTCATTAATATCTTCTGCGAACGCCCACTTAAGTGATTTAATATTGATATGTCATTTTTTATTGCGGTCAATAATGTCTGAATATCGCCCGCTTGTTGTTGATGACTACTTGATATTGTGGGTTCTAGAAGCAGCTCTAGTGATAATGTATTCGTTTCAGCGTTATGACTTAGAAATTCATTTAGTTTCCGGTTAATTAACGGGTCTGATACTGCGATGTTTAATTTTTTAACATCTATATTTCCATTTTCATCTGAAAAATACGTCAATAAATAAGCGTGATCTGTCTTATTGATATCTTGAATAGAAATTTCTTTTAACGCTATTTTTTCAAGTATATCAATAATAGCATGGCGTGATTTTTTACTGAGTACTGTTTCCTTTCTTTTTTTATTATGTGGCTCTAACAAATGACCTTGAGTTTCATCATTAAAGTTAGATTTAACTGTCAATGGAATTCCACGAGTTTTGAGGTTACTAGAAAGCTCATAGATAAATTGCCTATGCCTACTTCCTGTCTCTTTCATTGAAGGATCGGTTAAATGAAATATAATATTTTGAGCATCTATTTGTGGGTACTTCTTTCTTAATACCGATAATTCAGCGGCCAACCTAGTCGCTGATTGTTGAATAACGCCATCATCCCCTATAAGTAACCAACTGACCTTATGTTGCCTTTGAGCTGAAGTGGCTAAATCTAATGAACCATACTCTAAAATGTATTTTTTGCGGTCTACATCCATTTGAAATATTACCGTACCCAATGGGTCTCTAGTCGCTATTTTTTCTGCTAGATGTAAGCCACTCTCACCCTCAGACAAGCGAATAACAACAACCTGCTCTGAGCTCGTCGGCTGTCTACTAGTCGGTGTTTTAAGAATGCGTTTAGCGTCCACCATTTCCCAAAAAGGCACATCAGTAATTTTCATTTCACAAAGTTTCTTAGAAAACTTTGTGTGAAAATCCGCCGGTAAAACTCCATTACTTTTTTTTAGTTCTTCATTGAATAATCTATATGCATCAGGGTTATAGCACACTTGTTTTAATAAATTGATATCAAATACTCGAGAATCTATACCTCTAAACATACGCAACGGGTCTATCTTAGAAGATTGTATTAACTGGGCAAAGGTGAGTTCGCCACGACGTAATTCATTAATAAAATGTAGTGCTGCGAACCGATTATTTATCTCTACTTGGCCAGTCTCAGAATGATATGTATAAATCATCTTATACCCCTCTGTAGTAACTGAATCTCCATATTTCCCAGTAGGATAAATTCTTTTCTGACCATTATTTGCCACATTAATTTCCCGTTTGTAAGCAACAACTGGCACATTAGTATGGCTCTCACCAAGCAGTACAACGGCTTTCAATGCAAAGTTTTCATTTATCCCGCCGCGGCTTAGCTCGCAGCCCAACATGACTAACTTATCTGGATTATGATTATTGAACACTTTTTGTTTTAAATAATTTAGCCCTTCGGTATATTCACTTGCTGACTTATAGGCATAGACGGTTGGATTATTTGCGCCAAAATAATCACCATGCCCTACAGTTATCCACCGCACCTTTCCTGACTGAGCTCGGGTAACATCACCATGTAAAACATGATATTTCCGTGTCGTTAAACTATATTGAATAACCATCGTATCACTAGGGTGTTTAGAAAATGCATTAGCTGCAGCACCCGCAGTTACACTGTCCCCTTCTAATTGAACAATGACATTATAAGTATACTTATTTGATCGTTCGCTATCAGTACTACTTTGTTGCTTTTTTTTTGTTTCTAAAGCCTTCTCAAAACTATATTCCAGCAAAGGCCTCTCCCAAATATCAATATTTTCTATTTCGGATGAATGCTCTCCTGCAAGAATGGGTTTACATTTATTATCATCATCTAAATGAATATCTTTAAATTCATCGTCAATATCATTAGCTTGTTGATTATTTTCCGCATTGTCGTTCAGACTTTTTTTTCGACTAATTTCTGTTACCCCTCTTAAATAACTCTCTGATATTTTTCTTTTTGGTTCAAATAATTCTCCATTATCACCTTCACTCCATTTTTTGTTTAACGGAGCTCGATAGCCCTGATTAATTAATAATTGCTGAAAATTAGACAACTGTTCTACATTATCAATAATAATAGAGCCATTAGAATTCATTGGAAAATACGTCTCAATTGATTCCGTTGACCCTTTAAGTTTATTTTTCCCCTTTAAGTTTTCAGGTAAGAAAAACGTTATCGGAAAATTTTCACTCATCACACTGGCAGGGTTAGCATCATCAGCACCGTGGTGAACCAGTTCAAACCCATTTTCACGACCTAGTTGGCGATTAATATTATTTTTAATCTGTTTTATTTTTTTATTGATAACTCCGTTATCTTGCCCCTCATAACGATCATATTCCGCCTTGTTATTAAATAATTTTTTTTGCTTGAGGGATAATTCATCATAATTAACACTTTTTTTCCACTCTTCCCAAGATGGCATTTCGCTGACTTTGATATAATGTTCCAAATCCGATATTGGAAATATAATACTAAATAAATCATAATCAGCCGTTATCGGCTTGCCAGTTTTGCTATCTCCTACAACCAGAAATTCAGTGAATTTTCCGCTATCTTGATGATAAACTTTCCAACTATTTGAAGCGCTATTTTCATTTTTCCTCAGAAAAAATACTTTTTCGTTACCATTAACAATAGATGTAATACGTTGATAGCCACCATTATCGATGGGTTCTAATGGTGAAATGGCACGAAATCGCAATAATTCATCAATTCGCTCAGTACTAATCTCTAAATGAACACTAATGACCTTACCAGTGCCAAGTAGCCCCTGAATTTGGTCATTAAATTGGCTACTATTATCTCGACCTGATTTTTTTGCAAATTGTTGTTGAATTGGAATAAAGCCACTGTGAGGTCCCCAATCTGCACTTTTACCTTTAACGGCTAAACCTTTACTACTGTACATTCCCGATTCAATTAAACTCGTTGATTTAATATCTACTGGCCGTATACCAATAATAATATTTTCTTCGGTAGCTATTTTCGTAAAAATGCGTTGATGGCTCACTGGAATGCCCGTTTTAACCTGCGAGACAGGTTCTGCCAACGGTTTCAGCTGTAGATTGATACTCGAATAACCTCGTCCTGCTTTGTTATTACCTTGAGTTGTTACTTTGACATCCTGATCATTCATATTCTTATTTCCCTAAAAATTACAAATTCACTTACCATTTCAATTAATTATTATTAAAAAAAATAATTATTGTTCGATAGGAAAATAGCAAAATTCAAGGTATTCCCAAACTAGATTGAGAACAATTAGGACATAGTGTTGATTATTATTTTTATAACTTGCTAAATATCAAACTATAAAAAACCCCCTATATTTAAGGGGTTCAAATCAGATGAGATGATTACCAGATAGGCTGTTCATCTTGCAAGAAAGGGTTTGTTTTTCGTTCAAAACCGAGATTAGACATCGGCCCATGACCAGGAATAAATTGATAATCATCGCCAAGCGGTAATACTTTGTTTTTAATTGATGAAATTAAATCTTGATGATTACCTCGTGGGAAGTCACTACGACCAACACCACCTTTGAATAATACATCACCCATGGAAATTAATTTATCAGCATGGTTCACAAAAATAATATGACCGGGCGTATGGCCAGGACAATGCAGTACATCAAATGTAATATTGCCACAAGTCACTTTGTCCCCTTCTTCTAACCAGTAATCTGGTGTGAAGTCAGGGCATTCGCCTATATAAAACATTGCATTTTGCTCTGCGAGGTTTTCAATCCAAAAAGCGTCTTCTTTTTGTGGACCATAAATAGGCACTGAAAAGTGCTTAGAGAGGGTAGCCGATGCACCGATATGATCAGAGTGACCATGCGTTAACAGAATTTTAGTTAACTTCAGCCCAAGGTTTTCAATAGCAGAAATTAACTTCTCTGCTTCTCCACCGGGGTCAACAACAACTGCATCTAACGTATTTTCATCCCAAATAACTTGGCAGTTTTGCATAAACGGTGTTACTGGGATAATAGTATATTTCATCGAGCAATTACTCCATAATCTGTGTCACCTATGCACAGATTACCACGTTCTTGCAGGCCCTGTATCAATATGTATAAAATTGCTTCGTGGATAATAACCAACACCACCTGCTTTCATTTTCAGCGCAGCTTTACGGATATTACTCAATTGTAACCCTTCAATATGGAAATCCATCGCCTGCCCGCGTGTGTGGTAGCTTTTCTTTGCTACGCCAGAGCTTTTACTGCGTAATTTATTGTTAGTCTCTAAAGAACGATAACCAGAGATCAGTTGGACAGGTTTGTTTGTTCCCATCATCATTTGTAATAAATAGATTTGGTCAAACAGTTTTGGGTCAATAGTTTTTACTTTGTCGCAACGGTAATCACGGAAAAAATGATTTAAACGCGCTAATTCAGACTTATTATAACGGCGCCCGTCAAAAAACTCAGTTTTTAGCGATTCGCCTGTATTAATGTTTTGAAAACGCAAAATTCGTGGTCGAGGGGTCGTCATTGCAGCAAAGACATGGCTTGGTAATAAACTAAGGCCAATCGTTGCAGCCCCAATACCTAACCACTTTCTGCGGGATTGATCAATTATATCCATAGGTAATAGCTCAGACTCTAATAAATTCAGTATTAATCGATAAAATTTTGGCAATCTATTGAGTCTAGCAAATCATGCTTAGCTTTAATGTATAATTATGTAAAGATATGCATACTTAACAGGAATTTTATTGCAGTTTTCGTCAGTAATAGAGTTTTGTCACTCAAACTGCTCGAAACATGCAATCTTAGACACAAAATATGCTGCCTTTATCAAAGTAAGTAAAATAGCCATAGCTGAATAACTATAAAATAATGGAATAAACAGGATAAAAACAGAGAATAGAGGAAACGTCACGGAATGAAAATTTACGAAGAACTATGTTCAGGCCGTTAATACGTAAAATAATTAAGGGGAGAAAACTCCCCCTTACAAATTAAAACCCACAATTAGTGTAAAATCTTTTTCAATATTGGCAAATATTTATCTGCATTATTAATAGAATTATCATACTGATAAATATCGGCTCGATATTGTGGTTGCTGGTCTTTATCTACCCAAGCAGTTTGATAATACAGAAAAACTGGGATCCTATCGGGTATATTCACATACCGTGTTGCGCCTTCTTTCAATGCACCATCAATTCGTTTTTGTTCCCAACCAGCATCACCTAACAAAATACTGGCTAATTCGCTTGCTTTATTCACTCGCACACATCCAGAGCTTATTGCACGTGCATTACGATTAAATAAACTATGGTTTGGTGTATCGTGTAAATAAATCGCATCTGAACTCGGCATATTAAACTTGTAGCGCCCTAATGAATTGGTAGGGCCAGGGGCTTGTCGAATGCGATATGGGAAATTCGCTGGGGTGATATTTTCCCAATCTATCGCATAAGGATCAATTTCGTACGAATCGGAGCCCCAACCTGAATACACTGTATACCCTTTACGGCTAAAATAACTTGGATCTTGCTTTCCTTTTGGTGCGATATCTTTACGAGCCATACTGGTTGGCACGCTCCAAGGCGGATTAATAACCACGTTATTTAGTGCACTACTCATGATTGGTGTTTTGCGATCAGCACGACCAACAATCACTTTTGAATCTAAAATCACTTCATCATTTAAATAGAAATCTAAAGAATAGCCAGGAATATTGACTAAAATTCCGGTACCACTACTTGCAGGAATAATACGCAAGCGCTGAATATTAAGTGCCATTAAACCCGCTTTCTGCTTAGGCTGCATATTTAGCCAAACACGCGTACCTTTTCCAACCACACCATCTGCTTCTAAACCATATTGTAATTGGAATTTTTTTACAGCCTCGACGAGTTCTTGGTCATAGACTTTCGACACAGCGCTCGCTGGTGTTTCTGATGGTTCGACTGTTTGTTCAACCGCCTGTTCTGCGACTTGAGCCATTGTCTCAGGAGGTTCAATTTCTTCGGTTACACTTCCACCTTCAAGTAACCCTTCACGTTGTAAGATTTGACGTAACATAACCACATCATCGCTAGACTGCCCTGGCTTTAATGTTTTCGTTCCCACAATTTCCAAATTATCTTCAGGCATCGCCAATAATTTCAACATTTCCTTGCGCATTGGCAAATACATTGGATGATTCGGTGCCTGTGATCTTACCCAACTACTTAGGTTATTAGATTCAACGGCGTCTATCCATGGTTTCATTTGAGCCGTTGTTGGAGCAATAATTTTATATGGCCGATTAGTATATAGCCAGTACTGCCCGCTCGCCTCTATTGATGACAAATACTGTAAATAGCCAAGCATGGCATCAGATAAAATAACGTCGCGGCCCAGTTCATTTAACTGGTTATTTTCCAGTATTGCCAACCATTCCCCAAATTGAGGCTGAACCCCAGCAAGGGATAATTCTGCCAATTGTTGTTGAAATTGGCTAATTGCCGTTTCATCTTGCCACAATAGCTGCATTTGCCTATCAGCATATAGTTTTGCTAATTGCGTAGAAAAAATAGGTTTCACATCCGTAGGAAGTGATTGTGTTATTTTTACTAAACTTTCTGTTGGTGTAACTGGAGCTACCGCTTGAACTTCAGAAACACTTTGCTGCGTATTTTCTTCATTTGAAAATGCAGGAAACTGTAACGCCATCAACCCGCATATTACTGAGACTTGCAGAGCTCGCACTCTTCTCTTTGCCATACATCCACCTTAATTAACTACATGGATAACAATATTTTTTATTATAATTACAATTTTATTGTATTTAATTTTAGCAGTAATGTTATAGGAATAGACTAATTTTCCTTTTTTCGGATTATAGACAGATAAGCACTTAATGAGAAAAAGAATTATTTTCATTATTAGTGGGTATTTATTGGTGCTTTAAACATAGATGAATTTTATTTTAATTAAAAGCTTTAGCTAACGCTTTCTTTCTCACTTAATTTCCATATAGAAAAAGAGGTTTTCATCATGAAAAAATATGTTTTAAACATCGGGTTTTATTCAAATTAATTAATAATCTTGTTAAATTGCATTTGCACTATTTGTTAAATACAAGAAAACCGATATTTATTCCTAAATACCGGCTTTCATTTCATTCACAAAAACTATTACTGCAATGTTGGTGCTTGTACGTTCGGGGTTTCTTGCCCGAAGCCTTTTAAGCCAACCACATGCACATGCTCATGATTACCAACCACTTTACGAACTAGCTTATAGGTTGTGCCCTTCTCAGGGCTAATATTCTCAGGCGCCGCAATAATTAGCTGCATTTCTAACCTGTCACACAGTTCAAATAAGGTTGCAATTGATTTAGCATCTAATCGCGCAGCTTCATCTAAGAATAATAACCGGCAAGGAATAATATCTTTAGCACGCAGACGGCGAGACTCTTCTTCCCAGCTTTGTACTACCATCACTAAGATGGACATACCCGTACCAATAGCCTCACCGGTGGATAACGCACCACTTTCTGCTTTTAGCCAGCCATCTGAACCTCTATTAACCTCAACTTCTAATTCTAAGTAGTTGCGGTAATCGAGTAATTCTTCACCGATGGTTTGTGGCAACCGCTGCCCAACATCCACTTGAGGGTTAAGGCGTTGGTATAATTTCGCCATCGCTTCAGAGAAAGTTAACCGTTGGCTGGTAAACAAGTCTTGATGCATTTCACTTTCTTCAGAAAGGACACTGAGTAACAGCGCATGGCTTTCTCGAATATTCACATTGAGGCGAACACCTTTAACCTGACCAAATGCCACGGCTTGCAGCCCTTGGTTTAGCATACGAATTCGATTCTGTTCGCGCTGAATGGTTTTGCGAATAATATTCGCCACACTTTTTGAACTGATCGCCAATTTTTGCTCACGCGCCGTTAGCTCTTCCGTTAAGCGCGCCAGCTCAATTTCCATTTGCTCGATTGCATCAATCGGGTCATCTGTACGAATGATGTCTTGGCGAATACGTTCACGTAGGTGTTGATATACCGCGATAAAGAATTTGATCTTCCGCTCAGGGTGTTTTGGATCTTCGGACAAACGCAGTACATCACGTAAATGTTCGTTATCCGCAACCGCTAAACGCAACGCACCTAAGGCTTTATCCGACATGGAACGTAAGCTGTCACCGTCAGTATAGGCCAGCTCACGGCGATGTAAACGACGCTCGACACCATTGTCTTTCACCAAGCGCATTACCGCACACCAACCTGCTTTTGCCGTCACTACCTGCTCACGCAGCATATAGTAGTCTTTTTCTAACTTACGAAGGCGCTTCTGTAAGTTATCCATTTCAGCTTCACATAATGTCAGCTGTTTTTCTAACTGGTTAATACGGCTACGATTTTCCATGACGCGCTGGTGCAGCTCATCACGTCGAATACGAGCGCGCTCTTGAGCATCAGGATCAGCTTTTACGCCGATCTCTTGCATCTCAACCTCGAGCTCTTTCAACATTTCTTGTTTGGTATCGAAAGAACTGCGTAACGAGGCAAAAACTTGATGGAACTGTGCACTTTGTGCTTGGTGCTGGCGTAATTGTTCACGAGCACGTGTACGCTCGGTTTCTGCCTGTTCTAAACGCTGACGTAATTTTTCATTCAAGTCCGCGTTTTCATTCACCATTCCTGTTGAATCACTGTAACTAAAGTGAGCACGACGCTGAACAACCTCAACTAATGCAAAGGCTTGCTGTTTTGCATTTTGTTGGCTGTGTTTTGCTGACTCATAATCTTTGCGTAATTGTTCATGTTGTTCAGGATCACTGAGTAACACTGTCACAATCGGTTCTAACTTTTCTAACGCATGACCATGTTTATTCAGGAAATGTGCCGCTTCTTCTGCTTCCGTTAGTTCTTCGTTTATCTCTTCGACTCTGTCCGCCAATGTTTCATCGAGTAATAACCCCATTTGAGGTAATAAACGATTAAGAGCCGCAAGGCTTTCTTTGCCTTGTGCAAATTGTTGGCGTTGCTGCTGAGTTTGCTCTTCAAATTGTGCCAAAGCACGTTCAATTTCCGTGCGTTTCTGGTTAAGCGAACGAATTTCAGCTTCAGGATCATCTTCAAAGGCCACGGAAATATGTTGGCCTATAAACCGACTGAATGCTTGGTGCGAACGCTGAATTTTCTGCACATCAAATGACAGATTCGCATAACGCTCAGCAAGCTCATCACGTTCAGCAGTTAATGACTCTAAATGACTTTCACGAGCAGCACGACCAAACAAAGGCAATTCAGGATAACGAGAGTAACGCCATTGACGCTCAGACGAACGGACTAATACCGCATTTTCAAATTCCTGCGCATCAAAAACGCTGTCATCGAACGATTGAGGATCCCCCTCGATAAAATAAACATCGTCAGGGCAATCTTGTAATGTTTCGAGCTGGCTACGGACCACAGATAAGTCTTGAACCACAATACCATGACGAGCTGGGCCATATAACGCAGAAAAATAAGCCGCATCTTCGATGGTAATGTCATCATAAATTTCTGATAACAAAACACCATTAAAACGCTCAGCCAACGCTAACATGCGGCCATCTTCCGCACCACTTGGCTGACTTAACCGCTCAATTTGCTTTTCGAGATCTTTACGTTGCGCAGCAACTTCATCTCGTTCAACCGTTATTTCCCTTTCTTGTTCAAGGAGTTGCTGCATAAACTCAGTCACAGCAGTACTTGACTCAAACGTTTCATGGGATTGCTCATTAAGCTGTGTTAGCGCTTCTTGGGCCATAATCCATGCAGGGGCTTTAGATGAAAGTTGGCTAATCCGCTGGCGAATTTGTTCCAGTTCTTGGCGCATTTGCATTCGTCTTTCGCCACTCTCATTCACACCAATACTGAGCTCTTCTTGTTGCGCTTCCAGCTCAGCCATCAGTGCATCAAGCTCATCTGGCTCATAGCTTTGGCCATGACGTTTACAGAATTCCGCCAATAAGCGTTCTGCATTTTGCTGGCTATTCAGACGTTGTTGCAATTCAGATAGCTGCATTCGTAATGGTTGTACACGATCCGCTAAATGTTGTTGTGATGACCAATCACGTAATAATGCACGCGCTTGTTGGTATGCATCACTGCGGCTAACTTCCCCTACCATATTTCTAACCAATTGATAGGCTTGCTCAAATTGGCTATGTGCGGCATCAGCCACACTCATTTTTTGCTCAAGCGCTAATAACGCTTGGGTAGCTTGTTGCTCACGCGCTTCGAAGGTATCTAACCATTCATCTGCGTTATCAATGGATAATTCAGGAAGCTGGCACAATTCACGAGCACGCGTTAAGGCATGCAAGGCTTGCTGGTACTGAATGGCACGAGTTTGTTGTACATCCAGTGCTTGTTGGTAGTCAGCTAATTGATTTTTTAATTCATCAACTTCAATTTCAGCAGCTTCAGCTCGTGCTTCATATTCTTCTTGAGTTTCAGTCGCTTCAGCAACAACTTCACTTTGTTCTTCAAGACGATAAGTCAGTTCTTCGATATCTGCTTGATAGCGATCGATTTTTTCTTGTTGACGCAGCGCGGCTTGCACTAAATTTAAATGGTCACTGGCAGCTTGGTAGTCAGCTTCTAATTCTGTAGATGCCCCATTTTGCTCATTCAATTCACGCGCCATTTCGACGCTACGAACTTGTTCAACACGTAATTGTTTACGGCTAGCTAATAGCTCATTGCGCGCAGCCAGTGCTGCATCAAGGTGAATGCGTCTTTCATTGGAATGGCGCATGTAATCCGCAGAAACATAATCAGTCGCCTGGCTAATCAAATGTTTGAATAAGTCGCGGTCTGATTGAGTGACACGAATGGCTTCTAATGTTAAACGGTTTTCACGCAGAGCCGCTTCCATATCTTGGAATGCTTTACGTACCCCACTGTTTTCTGGCAACAAATAATCACGTAATGAGCGAGTAATGGCACTAGAAATACCACCATATAGTGACGCTTCAATCAGTCGATAATATTTGCTTCGGTCACTCGCAGAACGTAAGCGTTTCGGTAACACGCCTAATTCAAACAGTGTCGAGTGGTAATCGGTAATTGAGCTAAACTGCTTAAACAAAACGCCTTCCTGTTCTTCAAGACATTCTTTTAGCTCATTGAGTGGGATCACTTTTGCTTGGCGGCCATCGATAACTTCCGTCAATATTTCCGTTGGAACTGTCGCTAATGGAATGCCTTGTACCATAAATGGCTTAATATCGACTTTTTTATCGCGCCCTGCGACTTGCTGTAAACGCACCCCCACCATGACTCGCTGATGCTTCGAATTTAACACATCCAAAATAGCGTAACAGACACCAGGACGTAACTTACCATGCAAGCCTTTATCACGAGAACCTGAGGTCGCGCCGGCTTCCGTTGTGTTACGGAAGTGAAGTAAGGTTAAATCTGGGATCATCGCGGTAATAAATGCCGCCATGGTTGTTGATTTACCTGCACCATTACCACCCGATAACGTGGTCACTAATTCATCAAGGTCAAAAGTTCGGGCAAAAAAACCGTTCCAATTCACCAGCGTCAGTGAGCGAAATTTTCCGCGTTCAATCATTATTCTTCATCCTCATCACTTTCTGCCGGTTCTTGACTCTCTTCGCCATCCTCTTCATCACTATCTTTTAGTGATAATTCACCGTCAAGAGAGATAGCTTCACCATCACGGATCATCCGTAACTGTGCATCTTGTGGGTTATCGCCACTGCGCACATCGGCGCCAAAACGGAATACAGATTCACTAATAATAAATTTACTCGAATCATTTTGCAGAAAATGCACCATTCCCAAGCGACGTAAACGATTGAGTGATGTTCTTAATTTTTCCTGCAATTTTTGTTTATCTAGGTCAGAGCCTGTCGAACGTTGATTAACAAATTTAAGTAGTTTGCTTTCATCCGCTAATGATAATAATTCTTCAAATAACTCTTGTGAGGTAAAAATACCTTGGTTACTCAAGCGTTCAGGGCTGAGATAGAGATAACAAAGAATTTTCCCAACCATCATATCTAATTCAGATAACACAGAGCGAGGTATTAAGGTTGTTGATCGCGGACGTAAATAGAAGAACCCCTCAGGGGCACGAATTAATTCTACGTTATATCGTGCATAAAATTGTTCTAATGCTTCCTGAAAATCCATTAAAAATGCGTGGTTATCAAGGTCATCAACACTAATATGGCGACCTGAACGCAATTGGCTGTCTAGTTCTGGAAAAATCGGGTTAGCTAATGCTTGAGCCAGCTTAACTGGCATAAATTGTTCAATATTTGTCGATGACATGTGCCTGTACCTTGGCTCCGTGATCATTAATAGCTTGCCATTCTGCCGGTAATCCCGCCAAATCAGCCTCTGCGATACCTAATTTAACAGCTTGGTCGATAATAATTCGAGCAACATCAAAATGACGTTTTTGTGGATATTGCAGTAAGTACTCATGCAACACACGGCCAATATCGAGCGGCCGTTGCTCTGCTTTATAAATAGCTAACTCAACTTCCATTAGCTCAGCAAGCTTGTCATTTAATTCACTAAACTCTTCAAACTCAAGCTCTGGTGGTAATTCACCCATGACCTCTTCATCATGCAACGCGAGCTCTTCATCACGCATATCGAATAACCGATCCGCATTAGCGTAAGTGAGTGCCCAAGGGCTATCAAGGTAATGCTGAACGGATTGACGTAACCGCTGAGAAAATATTCTATTTTTATCCATATCGATAGCTGTACGGATAAACTTATGAACATGACGATCATAACCAATCCATAAATCGATAGATTGTTGACCCCAGCTAACAATACGGTCTAGTTTATTTTGCAAGTCAAAAACCAACCTATCCACTAAATCAGAGAACGCTGGCGCATTCATATTGGCTTCTTGAATACGTAATAAATTCGCTTGCAGTTTATCCCCTGCGGCTTCCAATGTGTCTTGCAACTCACGCAATGTACCTGATGTTTCTGATAATAATTGCTCACAGTTAGCAATAGCTGCCTGCCAGTCTTGATTTAATAATGCGGCAATATCTTCTTTTACTGAATTTTGCTGTTCATCCATAATACGTTGGGATAAATCAATACTGTCAAAAATTTCAGCAACTGAATATTTTAGTGGGGCAAACACGTAACGATGCCAATAAAATTCATCACCACCTTCCTCTGCGGCTTCAGCGGCACGTTGCAGCTCTCCTGCAACAATAGAAAGTTGCATGGAAAGTCTTAATGTTGAGAACTCTCTCTGACGAATATAATAATCGCTGATGCCAATCCCCAAAGGGGTTAACCGGTAAATTGCATTACCTTCAACAATGTCACTGGCAAAACGGTTAAAAATCTTCTGGCGAACCATATCATTGATGGCATTATTGGCCCTTACTGACAATGATTCAGTTGTCTGCTCAAACCCTTTGCAAACTTCACGAAAGGCATCAACCAGTTCCCCTTCACTCATTTCACCATTGACTCTTTCACTGTTTAATACCGCTACCGCGAGCAAAAATGCTAAACGTTCAGCGGGAAGTGAAATCGAAAAATCATTTTTTCGTGCCCAAGACACAAGTTCAGGGACGGTCTGGGAAAAATCACTCATAAATCGTCCTTTTGTATTTGTTTGCGTGCCATGACATGAATATAACGCCCCATGCTAATATAGGGTTCTTCACGGCAATACTGCTGTTCTAATGCCAACAATGCCGGAAAATCTTTTTGTTGTAACTGCCGACTTTGTAAATAGTCATGGAATACCCTGACACCACTTTTACCGATGATTTGCATATTACACTCGCCCAACCAAGCATCAACCTGATGAGGAAAAAGCGGGTTTTGTGGTGATAACGAGCGTTTACGACGACGTTGAATATGTGGCGTTGCAAGATGAAAATTTCCCAAAATTGCATTACGCATCACCAGACCATTTGCATTATAGAACATGACAGAAAATACGCCTTCTGGTCTAATTATATCTACCAGTTGTTCAATTGCATATTTTTGATCGCTAATCCATTCAAGTACCGCATGAAATAAAACAAGGTCAACAGGTTCATCAATATATTGTGCGATATCTTGCACTGCACAATGAACAAAACGCATGTTATCGCTAATACCTTGTTCCTTGGCAAGCTCACTGCCTCGTTCCAACATCTCTTCAGATAAATCGCAAAGTATCACCTGATGCCCCATTTCGGCGAGTTTGCGTGAAAAGTGTCCTTCACCACCACCTGCATCAAGTATTTTTAGAGTTTTACCCTCAAATTGGCTGCTTAATAATTGAGTTAAATCTTGCCAAACTACCGCTTCTCGTATTTTTCCTTTTGTCGTTCCGTAGATATTTTTTGCAAATTTATCGACAATATCATCAAAGTTGCGGTCTGCCATGTGCTATCCGGTTGCCTATCATCTATTATTTAAAGCGGTTTATGAGCCAATTTGTCGCGAAAAAACGTAAAATGGTTGATTACATCCTGATATTGAGAAAATTAACTCTAACCAGAAATATTCTCATATTGCAGCGTATTTATCACATACAATGCGAGGCGACTGTTAAAACAGGAATTATAACAGATAATAGCTATATTTTTGCATAGTACTTCATTGTGCTCAGCAAATTTCAGTTTGCTACTATTAAACACTATTCTGTTATTTTCCCTCTAATTTCGCTGCGTTATTGCATATTTTTCCGTAGATTCTGCCACAATGATTAATCGATAACCCTTAAAAATAGGCTTAGTTATGTTATTTATCTTAAAAAAATATATTGGTTCTCTATTGATGCCATTACCATTATTACTCATCATCGGGTTTATCGGATTGCTTTTGCTTTGGTTTACACGCTGGCAGCGTTGTGGAAAGGCGTTTACTACCCTAAGTTTAGTTTTAATAACTCTGTTGGGGTTACAACCTGTTTCAGATACTTTACTTGCCCCAGCAGAAAAACTATTCAATAAGCGCTATGAATTAATTACTGATAATCCACCTCAAGATGTACGTTATATTGTTGTTCTCGGTGGCGGTTTTACGTATAACCCTGATTGGAGTCCAAGTTCCAATCTGTTGAATAATAGCCTACCTAGAGTGACTGAAGGTGTTCGTCTTTACCTTAAACACCCTGGTAGTAAACTAATTTTCACTGGCGGTAAAGCGAGTAGTCCTATTAGCAGTGCCGAAGTTGCTGCACAAGTTGCTCAATCCTTGGGTGTCCCCGCACAAGATATAATTCCCCTCACTGAACCCAAAGATACACAAGAGGAAGCTTATGAAGTTGAAAAAATCATTGGGAAATCTCCTTTTTTATTAGTCACTTCTGCTAACCATCTACCTCGAGCGATGACTATGTTTACTCAACGAGGAATGAACCCTTTCCCTGCACCCGCAAACCAGTTAGTTATCACGAGTGAAATTAATCCATGGGAGAAATATATCCCTTCCTCTTATTACTTTGGCCATAGTGAACGTGCTTGGTATGAATTTCTTGGTACGCTTTGGTGGCATTTAAAACCCAATAATACACAGGCGTTAGAAGAGCAACTTGCTACGCCTGAGTCAGTTACCGCTGAATAGTAGCAAAAAAGGTGTAATCTATTGAGATTACACCTTTTGTTTAGCTAAATCGCATATTGGCTATTTGAGCTATTAGGAAAATGTGGGCTACTGAATAAATTGACTTCTAACGAGTTCAAGATCTTCAGGGGTATCAACACCAGCACCTGGCGTAGTTTTCGCGACATCCACATGAATTTTCTCGCCATACCAAAGCACCCTAAGTTGCTCTAGCATTTCGATTTTCTCTAATGGGCTTGCTTCCCACTTAATATAACGACGAATAAACCCTGCTCGATAAGCGTATATACCAATGTGACGCAAAAAGGTATCCCCTATTACATCATGGCTTTTCGCAAAGTTGTCTCTATCCCAAGGAATAGTTGCCCGAGAAAAATACAATGCATAACCTTCGTGATCAGTTACAACCTTGACAGTATTTGGATTAAACGCTTCATGAGCATCATTAATAGGTACAGCTAGCGTCCCCATTTCAGCTTTACTCCCCTGAAGATTACGAGCAACTTGGCTGATAATCTCAGGTGGAATTAAAGGTTCATCACCTTGCACATTCACAATGATTTCATCGTCAGAAAAAGCATAGGTATCAATAACTTCAGCTAGTCTTTCTGTCCCAGACTGATGATTTGGGTTAGTCATACAAGCTTCACCACCTGCTTCAATCACCGCTTTAGCAACATCAGAGTGATCTGTCGCAACTATCACTCGGCTAGCCCCCGATTTAACAGCTTGCTCCATTACTCGAACAACCATTGGCTTGCCATGGATATCAGCCAAAGGTTTACCTGGTAAGCGTGTTGAGGCATAACGAGCAGGAATAATAACCGTAAACATGAGGATTACTGACCTTCATCTAATGAAACGGGGCGCGCTTCATTTTCTAGTAATACAGGGATGCCATCACGAATGGGATAGGCTAAATGATCAAACTTACAGATAAGTTCGAGGTTTTCTTTGTTATAACTTAATTTGCCGTGACATACAGGACAGGCAACGATTTCAAGTAAACGGTGATCCATGTTTTCTCCCGAATGGATTTTAACTCACTTGGAGTCAGGATATCACATGCAGATATCACCGTTAACTTTAATCTTCCTGAATAAGATCTCCTGCGAGAGATGAGAGGATAAAAGCAGAAGAAATTGTTCTGTTTATTATCTAATAAGCAATAACGTCAGCTGCCGTTATGCCATCCGAATTACGAGTAACAGAGAACTCAACGTTTTGACCTTCGAATAATGATTTGATTTTTTTATTAGCAATTGACTTTGTTGTCACAAATACATCATCACCACCATTGAATGGTGAAATAAAACCGTAACCTTCTTTTGCGTCAAACCATTTAACTCGACCCATATGTAATTGAAAATTCATATTAAAACTCCTTTTGTTCTGAGAACAATATTTTTTTTATCTTTGTATCATTACTCTTTCTTGCTTCCCATTTATAAAATGCCGATCTATTAATACATCAAAGAGTAATTAAACTTTACCAATTCATGCGCACAAATCATTGCGCATATTTTATAACGCCCATATATATAGATTTCAGACACCGCTAATCTACTGCGAAGTTAACAGTCTATTTTGACATTATGATGACAAAACGCAGTGACAGCGACTTTACAATGTAGATTACGCGAGGATATGAAGACTAACTAAAGAACGGGGCGTGAAATTTAAGCTAGTATAAAATCCAATTATCAATGTATTGCATCTAGATACATAATAAGTGGATCTATATCACATTGGCGATATTATTATCACAGAGGAACGTTATAGACAAGTTTTTTTGTTATTTGTGATAAGTTTTCTTATTCCGCTTAAGATTTTTTCAGCGTCAATCGGCTGCAATTGTACTTGTACTGGCAGGAACCACCAATTTGGTTGTGCAAAAGCACGGCATTTCACCGCGTCTTTTTCGGTCATTAATAAGTTTTGCTCATTTTTAACTAACGGTGAAAGCTGTTTTAATTCGTACGATTGGTGATCAGCAAAAGCATGAGTGTTAATAACTTCGACCCCTTTGTTTTCTAATGAGGTAAAAAAACGAGGAGGATGACCAATACCTGCCATTGCGACAACCGCAGGTAACTGTGTAACCGCTCGTTTTTCCCCACTAACAAGGTTACAAGCAACATCACCTTCAAGGGCCATTAAGGCTTCATTTTCTTGAGCTTCACCGCCGTTAACAATGACAGCATTAACACGCTTTAAACGCCCAGCCCTTTCACGCATAGGCCCTGCGGGTAGCCACCAACCATTACCAAAACGACGCTGGCCATCAATAACGACAATCTCGTAGTCACGTTGCAATGCATAGTGCTGCAACCCATCATCAGTAATAATCACATCTAATGGAAATTTCTCTAATAAGGCTTTAACTGCATCACTACGCTTGGGGGCAACCGCTACAGGAGATTTAGTACGATGAAAAATTAATACGGGCTCATCTCCTGCAACTTCAGTTGTCGTTGTTTCATCGAGTATCAGCGGGTACTTTTCAGATTTACCACCATAACCTCGAGAAACAACCCCTACACGGTAGCCTTCTTTAGTAAGTGATTCCACTAACCAGATAACAACAGGGGTTTTACCATTTCCCCCCGCTGTCAGGTTTCCAACCACTACTACTGGAATTGGGGCTTTCCATGAACGTTTTAGCCCGATTTTATAAACCATATCTCTAATTACCGTTACTAACCCATAAAGGAAAGATAACGGCAGTAATAAGAGATACAGCCATGATTTACCAGACCAAATGCGTTCTATCATTGTTTAAACTGAATGCTATGTAACTGTGAATATGCGCCATCTTGAGCTAATAGCGATTTATGGTCACCACGCTCAATGATTCGGCCATCTTGTACAACTAATATCTCATCTGCATTTTCTATCGTCGATAACCTGTGGGCAATGACCAAAGATGTTCTATTTTTCTGTAACTCATCAAGAGCAGCTTGAATAGCACGTTCAGACTCTGTATCTAGCGCGGATGTCGCCTCATCAAGAATAAGAATTGGGGCATCACGTAGCAGTGCTCGAGCAATCGCGATCCTTTGACGTTGCCCTCCAGAAAGCATAACACCATTTTCACCAATAACCGTGTCCAAGCCTTTTTCAAGTTTAGCAATAAAATCCATTGCATAAGCCATTTCTGCAGCTTTCTCTATTTGCTCACGGCTGTAGCTGCCGTCTGTTGCATAGGCAATATTATTGGCTATCGTATCGTTAAATAGATAAACATGCTGAGAAACTAACGCGACTTGGCTACGTAATGAAGATAACGTGTATTCACGAATGTCATGCCCATCAATTTGAATAGACCCCTCGTCGATGTCATAAAAACGTGTAATCAAATTTGCAATTGTGGACTTACCTGAACCTGATCGCCCAACCAGAGCAACTGATTTCCCTGCTGGCAAAGTAAACGAAACATCGTCTAACGCAGGATGCTCTTTGGTTGCATAGGTAAAGGTAACATGTTCAAATTTAATATCTCCTTTAACCTCTTTAAGTACTTTATTTCCGTTATCTTTTTCTTGTTCGGAATCTAAGATAGCAAATAAAGTTTGGCAAGCCGCCATACCACGTTGGAATTGAGAGTTAACGTTAGTTAATGATTTTAAAGGACGCATCAGTGCAAACATTGATGAGAAAACAACTGCAATTGTACCCGATGTTAATTCATCACGAATTTCAGGAAAGCTCGCTGCATAAAGGACAAATGCTAGTGCAAATGATGCAATTAACTGAACAATAGGATCTGAAATTGCTGAAGCGGTTACCATTTTCATATTTTGGCGGCGCATGTTGTTACTGACTTTATTAAAGCGTTCAGTCTCAACTTTCTGTCCCCCAAAAATTAAAACTTCTTTATGGCCTTTTAACATCTGTTCAGCACTTGCCGTCACATGCCCCATACCGGTTTGCATGTTTTTACTAATCTTACGAAAACGTTTAGAGACGATACGAATAGTGACTGATACAATCGGGGCAATTACGATTAAAATAAGAGAAAGTTGCCAGCTATAATAAAACATCATCGCAAACAACCCAATGATATAAGCACTTTCACGAATAATTGTAATTAATGCTCCAGAAGAAGAAGATGCAACTTGTTCTGAATCATAGGTAATTCTAGATAATAGTGTTCCTGTTGATTGCTGGTCAAAAAAACTAACAGGCATTCCCATCATATGACCAAATAATTTTCGCCGCATGTTCATCACGACTTTACCTGCAACCCAGGAAACACAATAGGTTGAAACAAAGCTAGACCCACCTCGAACAACCATTAAACCTAACACCGCAAGCGGAAGCCATTTTAAAACGTCATTATCTGCTTTATCAAAGCCCTCATCCAATAAAGGTTTTAATAAAGAAATCATAAACGCGTCACCCGCTGCGTTTATGATAAGTGCTATTGCTGCAACGATTAAACCCGCTTTAAAAGGCGCAATTATCGGCCACAAGCGACGAAAAGTTTGTTTTGTCGAAAGGTCTTTATCATTCATACTTTTAATTACCAGACTTAATGTAAGCGCACTATTCTACTCGGGAAATAGCGGTAAGCCAAACCACAGATGATACCAGCGGGGCTGAATTTCATAGCGATAACGTGAAATTTTAATTTTTTCCTTTTTAAACCATATAGTTAACTGGCCATCTTCCGCTGTATTTAACCATTTAATATTATTATTTTTATACCGAAAATAGACTTTTGGCGATGGAATTTTCCATGCACTATACCTTGCTGATGAGACTACCACCATTGAAGGTTGAACATTTCTTAATAATAAATCAGTTGATGACGTGCTGCTTCCATGATGAGGAGCGAAAAGAAGAGTCGAACGTAACCGATTCTTGTACATTGCGACCAGTGATTTTTCCCCTTGTTTTTCGATATCTCCTGTTAATAAAATTTTATGAAACCCATCCGTTAATTGAATAACACAAGAATCATCATTATGTGATATTGGCGCTAGCTTTTCAGGCCATAATACTTCAAAAGTTAATATCCCCCACTGCCATTTTTGGCCTTTAAAACACGGAAGGTGTTCCATACTTTTTATATTATTAGTTTTTTCCCTATTTACCGACGTTTTTTGTGGACCAAAGCTACTTCTTACACTTAGCCATGGGTATTGCTGGATTAAATAATTTGTGCCACCAGTATGGTCTAAATGATTATGGCTTAAAATTACCCCAATTGGGGTTATATCGTGATATTTAAGAAAAGGAACAATTTGACGCTGTGCATTGCTTCCCCCTTTCCAAGCGTTTCCAGTATCATAAAGTAATGCCAAGTTGTTTTGTTCTATCACAACCGCTAACCCGTGGCCGATATCTAATACCGTAATTTTCCAGCCTTCTTTGAATTGCTTACCACTTCCCCTTTCTAAGAAAATTGAAATAACCACACAACCAATAAGCCCAAAATAACGTTTGTACCACTTAAATAAGGCAACAATGATGCTTAACCAACATATTAAAAATAAATAATAGGGAACATTGATAAATTCTGACCAAAAGGTACTTAAATAAGGTAATGGTTTTAGCCCTATATCTATAACCCTATCTATCGTATATAAAATAGGTTGCTGAACCACTTTTATTGGTACTAAAAACAAGAGCAAAATAGCAGGAACAACACACCAAGAAACTAACGGGACAAACCAGATATTTGCCACTAACCCCATTACATTAATACCATTAAATAAACTAAGTTGCATTGGGATCAGTAAGACTAGTAAGCCAATTTGTAAATGGGTTAACCCTATAATTTTCCCCTTTACACCTTTAGATAAATAATATGGTAGTGGAAATATGGTTAACCAATAAAGAATGGCTAGCACAGCGAAACTAGATAACCAAAAACTATCTGACAAAATAGCTAATGGGTCTAATAATAATATTCCTGCGATACTCCACAGTGCCCATTGCCAAGCAAAATACCTTGCAGGCTTATTTCTGATATATACCCATAATAGTAGGGCAAATAATGCTCGAGTCGCAGGGATAGCAAAGCCAGAGATCCATGCATAAAAAATTGCTAACCCTATACCAATTACTACTGGTAGTGTTTCATTGACATACTTTATTGGTAAAAAATATTGAATCCCTCGAGTGATAAGAAAACCAAACAAGTAAGCTAACCCAATATGCAAGCCTGATATAGCCATTAAATGTGTCAAACCTGTTCTCTGTAGTAAATATGTTTGTTCTACTGCCAACAAACTTCTATCTCCAAACATTAGTCCATAAATAATCCCTTTATTAGATAATGAATTAATTAGCTCCATATAATTATGGATAACTTTTTGTCTTACAGAACAATCCTTTTTTAATAATTCTATTTTCTTACTTTTCAAAACTCCAATGATTCTATTAGCCAAATAATAACGTTGTAGGTTAAATCCTCCTTCATTTAGTGAGCTGTGTAGTGGCTTTACAGTGCCATCGATTCGCCACAACTGCCCAGCGCAAACTGTTTCCTTTGTTTTCCACGTAGCATATAAAGGAGGGAAAACAATGCGGTTGTTAATTTTATCAATACGTACTTTGATTTTTTGTTCTTTGTCACTTAATGAAATACCAACAATAACTATATTAATATCGTTATTTTTTGTAGATAGATAATTGATATGGTTAATGATATTAATTCCATGCCAATTAGCCCATAAGAAAAACATAATAGTTAATGCAAGGAACTTTCCTAACTTACCCAATAGAAAGAGCATTATTAACAGCACCATAAATAACACGATAAGGAATAATTCACTCAACATTATAATTTCAGGTATAAATAAAAGTGGTAACGTACCTAAAATCAAAGCAATAGAAGCCAGCGTCATCGAAACAGGTGAGTTTTTATTAAAGATTAATTATATTTTTTGAGTGGATTATTTAACCATCTCATTATGTAGATGATATTTTTTATCAATTTTAGTATCCCTACATAGATTTATTAGCTCTAGTTTAATTATTCATACTAAATTTTTTAAGTTTCTATCATCTCTTTTATGTAGCCCTTCCCGAAATATTTTTTCTTTATAAAAAGGTACATATTAGTTTGCGAAGCGCTTCGCAAAACATGTATATATCTCTAAAAGTAGTTTTGAATTTGTTTTATTACATTAAGAGTTTAGAAATATATTGGTGTTGGTGTTGGTGCTGGTGTTGGTGTTGGTGTTGGGGTTGGTGTTGGGGTTGGTGTTGGGGTTGGGGTTGGGGTTGGGGTTGGTGTTGATCAGAAATAAAAAACAGTGCCGTATAAAATACAAGCACTGTTTTGATGTAATAATTAAGATTTACAGCCCGATTATTGGCCGTAAATATTTACACGATCACGTAATTCTTTACCTGGTTTAAAGTGAGGAACATATTTACCTTCTAGTTCCACTTTATCACCAGTTTTTGGGTTACGGCCAACGCGTGGAGCACGGTAGTGAAGAGAAAAACTGCCGAAACCACGGACTTCAATACGCTCACCGTTAGCTAACGTATCCGCCATATGCTCAAGAATTTCCTTTACAGCTTCCTCAACGGTTTTTGCTGAAAGATGAGACTGCTGGCTAGCCAGTCTTTCAATTAATTCAGACTTGGTCATAGTACCTCCCTAAACTACCGTTACAAAGGGGCAACGCTACTGTTGCCCCCACTTAATTATTCGCCTTTAGCTGCTTTGAAAGCTTCAGCCATAGCATTGTTGCCGAATGCTGTATCTTCTTGTTTGTTCACAGCTGCGACAGCGTCTTTCTCATCAGCTTCGTCTTTAGCGCGAACAGACAGGTTGATTACACGGTTTTTACGATCAACACCAGTGTATTTAGCTTCAACATCATCACCAACGTTCAGAACCAGTGTTGCATCTTCAACACGGTCACGTGAAGCTTCTGATGCACGCAGGTAACCTTCAACGCCCAGTGTCAGCTCAACAGTTGCACCTTTAGCATCAACTGCGGTTACTTTACCAGTTACGATTGCGCCTTTCTTAGTTGCTGCTAAATAGTTATTGAATGGATCTTCAGCTAACTGTTTAACACCTAAAGAAATACGTTCACGCTCTGCGTCGACTTGCAGAACAACAGCTGCGATTTCATCACCTTTTTTGTATTCACGAACTGCTTCTTCGCCTGCAACGTTCCAGGAGATGTCAGACAGGTGAACCAGGCCATCGATGCCGCCGTCCAGACCGATGAAGATACCGAAGTCAGTGATAGACTTGATTTTACCTTCAACGCGGTCGCCTTTGTTGTGAGTTTCTGCAAATTGCTGCCATGGGTTAGATTTGCACTGTTTCAGGCCCAGTGAGATACGACGACGTTCTTCATCGATATCCAGAACCATAACTTCAACAACATCACCAACGTTAACAACTTTAGATGGGTGGATGTTTTTGTTAGTCCAATCCATTTCTGAAACGTGAACCAGACCTTCAACGCCTTCTTCGATTTCTACGAAGCAACCATAGTCAGTCAGGTTAGTAACGCGACCAGTCAGTTTAGTACCTTCTGGGTAACGTTTAGCGATTGCGACCCAAGGATCTTCGCCCAGTTGTTTCAGACCCAGAGAAACACGAGTGCGCTCACGGTCGAATTTCAGAACTTTAACATTGATTTCATCACCAACGTTGACGATTTCGCTTGGGTGTTTAACACGTTTCCAAGCCATGTCAGTGATATGCAGCAGGCCGTCAACACCGCCCAGATCAACGAATGCACCGTAGTCAGTAAGGTTCTTAACGATACCTTTAACTTCCATGCCTTCTTGCAGATTTTCCAGCAGTTGATCGCGCTCAGCGCTGCTTTCAGATTCAATTACAGCACGACGAGAAACAACAACGTTGTTGCGTTTCTGATCCAGCTTGATTACTTTGAACTCAAGCTCTTTGCCTTCCAAGTGAGTAGTATCACGAACTGGACGTACATCAACCAGTGAACCTGGTAAGAACGCACGAATACCGTTCAGCTCAACAGTGAAACCACCTTTAACTTTACCGTTGATAACACCAGTTACAGTTTCAGCTTCTTCGTAAGCTTTTTCCAACATCAGCCATGCTTCATGACGTTTAGCTTTCTCACGAGACAGGATAGTTTCACCGAAACCATCTTCTACTGCATCCAGAGCTACATCGATTTCGTCGCCAACTTGGATTTCTAGCTCACCCTGAGCATTTTTGAACTGTTCTACTGGGATAGCAGATTCTGATTTAAGACCTGCGTCAACAAGGACTACGTCTTTATCGATGGCAACAACAGTACCACGGACGATAGAACCAGGACGAGTTTCAATATTCTGCAGGGATTCTTCAAAGAGTTGAGCAAAAGATTCAGTCATATTAATGATCTTCAAGAGTTTTAAATTAACGTCCACTTAGCTTCCCGCCAAATGGGGTTGTTTCACATACCCCACAACATTCCATGTCGCAAGGTTGATGCTATGCTAATAATATAATCACATAGCGGTAACTGCGTATATTATCTAATTATAAGCTAAAATAAAGCCTATTATCACGATAATTGTAGAATTTTTTTTGCATAGGTGTGTGCTTTTTCAATAACTTCCTCAATAGACATACTTGTGGAATCCAGCACTAATGCGTCTTTCGCGGCAATAAGAGGTGCAACAGAGCGATTACGATCACGAAAATCCCGCTCTTCAATTTCGCTTAAAAGACGTTCAAAATTAACATCAAAACCTTTTTCTTGCAACTGCTTCATCCGCCGATGAGCCCGTTCTTCCGCGGAGGCATCAAGAAAAATTTTTACCGGTGCATCGGGAAAAACCACCGTTCCCATATCACGGCCATCAGCAATTAGCCCTGGATGGGTTCTAAATGCACGTTGGCGTCGGAGTAAAGCTTCACGTACGCGAGGAAAAGTGGCTGTTTGGGATGCAGTGTTTCCTACTGTTTCGGTTCTAATTTGATTCGAAACATCTTCCCCTTCCAGAATGACTTTCAGTACATTATCTTCAGGAACAAATTTCACATCTAAATTTGCAGCCAACGGAACTAACGCATCTTCGGATTGGATATCAACATGGTGATGTAACGCTGCTAACGCTAATACACGATAAATCGCGCCAGAGTCTAAAAGTTGCCACCCAAACTCGTTTGCTAATGCTTGGCAAAGCGTACCTTTACCTGCTCCGCTTGGTCCATCAACGGTGATTACAGGGGCTATCGCCACCATAAAAAATCTCCTTTTCTGCAAATAGCCTAGCTACCCGCAATTAAAATCTGTGAAGGTATTATACCAATTCAGTAGATTTGTGAAATAAGCAGGTTCTGATGATTGCTAAAAAATAAGAAAAAGTTGATATTTGAATCGTAAAAATCAGGTTGATATCAAAGAAAATAATATCAACCCAATCAATAGATTAATGACTTAGACGTGCCAACTGTTCGAAGTAATCAGGAAAAGTTTTTGCAGTGCAGCCCGGATCCAAAATTGTTACTGGTGTATCTGATAATGCAACTAACGAAAAACACATTGCAATACGATGGTCGTTATAGGTTTCAATTTCAGCATGTTGTAATTTTTTCGGTGGAACAACACGAATATAATCATGCCCCTCTTCCACTTCAGCGCCAACTTTTCGTAACTCTGTCGCCATCGCATATAACCGGTCGGTCTCTTTTACCCGCCAGTTATAGATATTACGAATAACCGTTTCGCCTTCAGTAAACAGGGCAACCGTTCCAATGGTCATTGCCGCATCAGGGATCGCGTTCATGTCCATATCAATACCTGTCAACGTTCCGCGTTCACATTCAACGTAGTCATCACCCCAACGAATAGTCGCGCCCATTTTTTCTAATACGTTGGCAAATTTAGTGTCCCCTTGCAAACTATTGCGCCCAATTCCTGTTACACGCACTACGCCCCCCTTAATGGCGGCCGCAGCGAGGAAATAAGACGCTGATGAAGCATCACCTTCCACTAAATATTCGCCTGGTGATTGGTATTGTTGCTGCCCTTTGATAACGAAATATTCATATTGATGATTTTCGATATTAACACCGAACGTTTTCATTAATGCTAATGTGATATCAATGTAAGGTTTGGAGACTAACTCGCCAATAATTGTAATTGTTGTGTCTTGCTCTGCACGCGGTGCCGCCATTAACAGCGCAGTTAAAAACTGGCTGGAAACAGACCCATCAACTGAAATTTGGCCACCAATAAAACCACCTTTTAAACGTAATGGTGGGTAATTCTCTTGTTCCAAATATTCAATCTCTGCACCGCCTTCCCTCAGCGCATCAACCAAATGCCCAATTGGGCGCTCTTTCATGCGAGGCTCACCCGTTAAAATAATATTATTACGGCTTAGTGATAGTGCTGCGGTCAGTGGGCGCATTGCAGTTCCCGCATTGCCTAAAAAGATTTCTGTTTCATCTGGATGAGATAAATTTCCACCTAAACCTTCCACACGACAACGTGTTTTATCTTCAGACAATTGGTAGTTAACACCTAGCTGGCTTAATGCATTCAGCATATAGCGAATATCATCACTGTCCAATAAGTTAGTGAGTGTGGTCGTTCCTTTAGCCATCGCTGCTAATAATAGTGCGCGGTTTGAGACACTTTTTGACCCTGGCAAATTAATTGTGCCGTTGATTGAAGAAATAGGTTGTAATGTCAGGGATTGCATAAAAAGCAGTTTCTCCAGTGAAGTTTTGCAAGTAAATAAAATCTGGCTCTATTTTCTTTTAAGTCAAATAAGAAGAGCACAGATAACCGACTGAACATCCTATTTCAGTCGGCAAATCTCATTATTGAGCGTTATGGCGTTCGAAATCAGCCATAAAATCAACCAAAGCCTGTACACCAGCTAATGGCATCGCATTATAGATTGACGCACGCATACCACCAGCCACTTTATGGCCTTTTAGAGAAAGTAAGCCTTGCTCTTTGGCTTCTTCAATAAATTTCGCATCAAGTGCCGGGTTTTGCATTTGGAACGGTACGTTCATCCAAGAACGGTTCTCAACCGCAACACGGTTAATATAGAACTGGCTATCATCAATTGCATTGTAGAGTAATTGTGATTTTTCATAATTACGCTTAGCCATTTCTTGCAAACCACCTTGCTCTTTTAACCATTTGAAGACCATCCCCGCGAGATACCAAGCAAAGGTCGGTGGAGTATTAAACATTGAATCGTGTTTTGCTAATACCGTGTAATCAAATACAGATGGAGTCTGAGGCGAAGCTTTACCGAGCAAGTCTTCTCGAATAATAACGATAGTTAATCCAGCTGGCCCAATATTTTTTTGAGCTCCCGCATAAATTACGCCATAACGGCTTACATCAATCGGTTTAGATAAGATAGAAGAGGAATAGTCAGCAACAATAATTTTATCTTCAGGGAAGTCAGGTTCCTCATGAATAGCTAAACCGCCTATGGTTTCATTTGGGCAATAGTGAACATAAGCGGCATCATCACTTAATGGCCACTCTTTCATAGGTTTTAAACTAACAATGCCATCTTTTTCTTCAGTAATTTGAATTACATTAGGTGTACAGTATTTTTCAGCTTCTTTTGCTGCTGACTCTGACCAATAGCCGCTTACAATGTAGTCTGCGGTCGTTTTATCACCTAGTAAATTCATTGGTAACGTTGCAAAATGGGCTCGAGCTCCACCGTGACAAAATAAAACTTTATAGTTATCAGGGATGTTTAATAAATCACGTAAATTTTGCTCTGCTTCTGTTGCCACTTCGATAAAGTCTTTTCCGCGATGGCTAACTTCCATGACAGAAACGCCTAAACCCTTCCAATTACAAAACTCTTGTTCAGCACGACGCATGACTTCAACAGGTAGCATAGCTGGACCTGCACTGAAATTATAAACCTGACTCATTGACCTCACCCTATCCATCTTCAATTATGGTTAATAAAATTCACTCAGATAATTAAAGTTGTACCACTCCAAGCCTTTAGCTGCAACGGTTATTGTCAGCAATCCCAAAAATGAAAGGGGGGTTATTTTTTGATAATGGGGAAAAGAATTTTGTTAATCTTGTCACACTCTCGACAAGCACCATTTTATGGAGAAATTAACAATAAATAAGCGATAATATCCCGAATTACATCATTGCGCTGTGTTTCGGGATATTCATTGAAATGTCTTTTATTGAAGATTAAAAATTAGCGAATAACTTTGCTTACGATCTCAATCGCTTCTTTTTCTATTTGGCATAAATGCTCTTCTCCACGGAAGCTTTCACAATAAATTTTATACGCTTCTTCCGTGCCTGATGGCCTTGCTGCAAACCAGCCATAATCAGTCATGATTTTTAAACCACCAATTGGCGCATTATTACCGGGGGCTGCGGTTAAACGCTGTGTAATTTTATCTCCTGCCAATGTATCTGCTGCAACCATTTCCGGTGATAATTTACTCAGCTTCGCTTTTTCTTCGTGAGTAGCTTTCGCTTGAATACGGTTGTAAATCGGTGCCCCAAATTTTTTGGCAAGGTTATTATAACGCTGCTGCGGGTTTTCACCGGTAACCGCCGTAATTTCCGCAGCTAGTAAGCAAAGAATGATACCATCTTTGTCTGTTGACCAAGGTGTGCCATCGAATTTTAAGAATGATGCCCCAGCACTTTCCTCACCGCCAAAACCTAGTTGTCCACTGAATAACCCATCAACGAACCATTTGAACCCTACAGGCACTTCAACTAATTCACGACCGATATCATTAACAACACGGTCAATCATCGCACTTGAGACAAGTGTTTTCCCTACCGCAACATTTTTTCCCCACTGAGGGCGGTGTTGGAATAGGTAGTCGATTGCTACAGCAAGATAGTGATTTGGATTCATTAAACCATCGGGGGTAACAATGCCATGACGGTCATAGTCAGGGTCATTAGCGAAAGCTAAATCAAATTTTTCTTTCATCCCAAGCAAACCCGCCATTGCCCAACTTGATGAGCAATCCATACGGATAACACCATCATGATCCAAAGGCATAAAACGGAACGTTTGGTCTAATTGGTCATTTACGATTTCAATATCTAATTGATAATATTCAGCAATTTTTTTCCAGTATTCAATACCGGAACCGCCTAGTGGGTCAACACCAATTTTCAAACCAGACTTAGCAATCGCTTGCATATCAACAACTTCGCCTAATGCAGAGACATAAGGCATAACCAAATCTTGCTGAATAACGTATTCACTCGCCATCGCTGTATCAAAATTGACTCTTTTAACCCCTTCCAGGTTATTGACTAGCAATTGGTTTGCATTTTTTTCAATAACAGAAGTTAAATCGGTATCAGCCGGCCCGCCATTCGCAGGGTTGTATTTAATACCGCCATCTTCAGGTGGGTTATGTGAAGGCGTAATCACAATGCCATCCGCAACATCTTGGTGTGATTGGTTATAACTTAAAATAGCGTGAGAGATAGCTGGAGTTGGCGTAAAACCATTATTTTCCTGAACAATTACATGAACTTGATTTGCCGCTAACACTTCAACCACTGTAATAAACGCTGCTTCTGATAACGCATGGGTATCTTTCCCTACAAAACAAGGACCTGTTACACCTTGCTTTTTGCGTAAATCGGCAATTGCTTGTGCAATGGCTAATATGTGGTTTTCATTAAAATTTTTACGCAACGAACTACCACGATGCCCTGATGTGCCAAACTTAACAGCTTGAGATGTATTATCGGGTTGTGGTTGCTGCGTATAATATTGAGCGGTTAATTGAGCGACATTGATCAAGTCACTTTGAAACGGAAGCTGCCCTGCACGTTCATGTATTGTCACTTGTTTTCTCCCAAAGCACTGATGCTTTGTTATCAACATCAGTGGCCTTTCAGTTTTTAAATAGTATTACAAACTTTTTCAATCACATTGGTTGGAAATTGCATTTCCTGCATGATCGCATCAACCATGCTACGTTTACGATTCGTATTCGTATTCGTGATCACCCAATAGGGTGTTCCTGGTATATGACGCGGCTTAGATTGCTTACCAGCTGCAAGTAATGTTTGTTCATCACCAGCAAAATAAATACGAGTTCGGCCATGCATTAACTCTGTTGCACTCGCAAAACGATTCGCATCTAAACTATATAAAGTAGATAAAATCAACATAAAGCGGTCAATCGCTTTACTTTTTTCTGCATAAGCGTCAGATAACAGAAGCTCTCTAATGACTCTAACAGGGTTTAATGCAACAGCAGGTGTACTCATCGCAGGTTCAGCCTTAATAACAGCATGTTCCTGACTAATTTCTTTTGCTTGTACTGGCTGCCCGGATTTGAAATTTAACATACGGCGCAAAATATCCGATGCACTTTCACCGATATGCTGTGTATGGCTCGCAATATAGCGGTAAAGCTCTTCATCAACTTCTATCGTTTTCATTTTTTCCCAGTACTTTTTTAACTAAAATTTGCGGTGTGATTATAAGACAGATTTAAAAAAAACAAAACAATTAAAATTTCAATAACTTAAAGTAAACATTATTCTAAGTTCAAAGATAATTCAGTGGGTTATCATGCCATGACTTCCAGTATTTTGTCTCAGTGATCAACTTCAATTTTCTGAAATTCATTGGCTAAGGATATTTTGATTATCGACTCATTGACTTACCTCAGCCAAAATCGCAGCTTATTTGACCATTTGGATTTTATTCATAGCCGTGACATGATAAGACCACATGTACCGCTGACGAATTGATCAAACAAATATGACTGTGTTACTTAACCATACTATCCATAAACCTGAAAATCCAATCTCAAATAGTCCTATTGTACTCATACATGGGTTATTTGGTGACCTCAATAACTTAGGTGTTTTAGGACGTAATCTACAACAATATTTCGATACGATTCAAATTGATGTTCGTAATCATGGTGACTCATTTCGTGATGAGCAAATGAGTTACCAACAAATGGCCCAAGATGTTATTACTCTAATAAAGTCTTTAGGTTACGAAAATGCTATTTTAATTGGTCACTCTATGGGTGGCAAAATCGCCATGGCGGCAACAGCAATAGCCCCTAATTTTATTAATAGTATCGTTGCTATTGATATGGCGCCTGTCGCTTACCAAGTCCGTCGTCATGATAAAATATTCGCGGCGCTTGATGCCGTCACAGCAAAAAATGCAAAAACTCGCCAAGAAGCTACTGTGATTATGCGTGATTACATTAATGAGGATGGTGTTATCCAATTTCTGCTTAAATCCTTTAAACAGGGTGAGTGGAAATTTAATTTACCTGCCCTAAAAGCTAATTATGAAAGTATTATTGGTTGGGAAATAGTACCCGCCTGGAATAAACCCGTGCTGTTAATCCCAGGAGGAAATTCCCCTTATGTACAAGCTGAATATAAAGAACAAATCGCACAACAATTTCCGCAAGCCAAAGCGTGGGTTGTTGCTGATACAGGGCACTGGGTTCATGCAGAAAAACCAGACCATGTTTTAAGAGCCATTCATCGTTTTTTATCTATCCCTGAATAATTGTTCACATTTAAATATAGATATTGAAAAGATATATAACTTTTCAATATCTTTAAATATATTTGTAGTTAAATATAATTACTTTATTAATTACATAATAAGACTAACTTCAATACACAGCGAATTACAAACCCTGTATTATCCAAATTCTACTCCACCTTATTACTATCTAGTGCATATTTTATCAATGCAAATTTGGAATTAAAAATTCAAATAACTTAAGGAATTTATTAATATAGAAAATGGATAGTCTCAAATCAAAATCAACATTATACTTCATTAGTGTTATTGCTAAGTTATCAGGGCAAGTAAATCCTAAAGAACTAGAACAAACACTCAATCAATCTATTGGTTATAATGAAAAACTTAACATTATTAAATCGAAACATGCCATTCGCTGTAGGAATAAATATCAGAAGAATAAAAATGTAACTAAAATCGTATGCCCTGCTATTTTATATAATACCAAAGGAGAAGCCATTCTATTAGCTAACTGCAATCAAGAACAAGTACTCATTCAGCAATTTGGGAATACCCCGCCAGAGATATGGAGTATTGATGAGCTGAATCAACAATGGAATGGTCATTGGTTAGAAGTAAACCTTAAGCAGGGTCAATTTGACATTACCTGGTTCCAAGTTGAATTTATGAAATACAAACCTATTATTTTGTGGGTTTTATTCTTTTCATTTATATTACAAATACTCGCATTAGTTTCCCCTATTGTTATGCAAGTTATTATGGATAAAGTGCTCGTTCATAATAGCTTAGTCACATTGGACGTTTTAATTTTTGGGTTAATTATTGCGGCGTTAATAGAAGTGACATTGAAAGGGTTACGTGAGTATATTTATCATCACACTGTTAACCGCATTGATATGACACTTGGCTTGAAGCTGGTGAATCATTTACTGAGACTACCTATTCCCTTTTTTAAAAGCAGGCAAATAGGCGCAATTGTCACCCGAGTAAAAGAGCTCGAAACTATTCGTGAATTTTTAACCAGCAGCTTTTTTACTCTATGTGTCGATGTGCTATTTTTATTTGTATTTATTTTTGTGATGAATTTGATCTCCACAACACTCACAATAATATTTTTGTGTTCTATTCCTTTTTATCTTTTATTAGCTTGGTGGTTAACGCCTAAAATTGAATCTGCTGCACAACAACAGTTCACCAATATTGCCATCAACACCTCTTTTTTGACCGAAAGTATCAATGGGATCGAAACAGCCAAAAGCTTATCCGTCGAACCAAATTTCACTCGTCGCTGGGACGGCCAAACCGCTGATATGAGCCAAACTAACTTTGTATCAGGGCAAATAAGCTCCCGCTCTGAACATCTAGTGATGGCTATTGAAAAAATCACCAGTGCTATTGTTTTGTGGGTTGGTGCTTCTGAAGTTTTAGCATTGCAGATGACGATTGGCCAGCTTATTGCCTTTTACATGATGGTTAGCCACGCTAACCAGCCCCTCATCAAACTAACTAAACTATGGGGGGACTACATTCGAACCAGTGTCGCTATCGAAAAACTCTCCCAAATTATTAACTTACCTACCGAACAATCACAGCAAGAAAATAAGTTATCTCTTCAAGGGCATTTAAATCTAAAAAATATCTCGTTCCGCTACCAACCTAACATGCCATTTGTTCTAAAAAACTTTAATTTAAATATTAAAGCGGGAGAAACTATTGGTATTGTTGGGACATCAGGGTCAGGTAAGAGCACCCTCGCTAAATTATTACTACGGCTTTATACCCCTGAAAGTGGTGCTATTTTTGTGGATGGAACCCCCATGTCTGCGATTAACTTGCACTCCCTTAGACAACAAATTGGTATTGTTTTACAGGAAAATTTCTTATTCAGCCAATCTGTTTTTCACAATATCGCTCAAACCTCACCGGATGCCTCCATGGACGAAGTCGTTCATGCCGCCAAAATGGCGGGAGCACACGATTTTATTTTGAAATTACCAAAAGGTTACGACACCGTTCTTGCCGAGGGGGGAACATCACTTTCTGGCGGCCAACGCCAACGTATTGCTATTGCTAGAACACTGCTTTCCAACCCTAAAGTGATTATTTTTGATGAGGCAACTAGCGCTTTAGATGACGAATCCCAAGCCGTTATTCAAGAAAATATGCATATTATTGCAAAAGGAAGGACCATCATCACAATTGCTCACCGCCTATCAACTATTCGCCATCACCAGCGGATCATTGTGATGCAAAATGGTGAAATTATCGAGCAAGGTAGCCATCAGCAACTTATTGAACAAGGTAATTTTTATAAACATTTGTGGACTCTACAACAGTCTCTGAAATCAGACATGGACGTAAAATGAAACATCGATTAGACAAAAACCGTTATAACAGCTTTTTGCCTTCACACTTGGCGATATTAAAAACACCACCGTCTTACTTGGCACTATACGTCGCTATTTCTATTAGTGTAGGCGTTTTTCTTGCTGTGACTTGGTCATTTTTTGGTAAGTTGGATATTCAAGCAACCACGCAAGGTAAACTTATTGTTTCAGGACGAACACAGTTAATTCAAGCGTTTGAATTAAGTCGTTTAGAACATATTCATGTCACTGATGGGCAAGTAGTAAAACAAGGGGATCCTTTAATAACTGTCAATGTATTAGGTGTTGACCAAGATATCCTGAGTTTAAATTACCAACATAACTTCCATGTAGCCGAAATATTAATTTATCAAGCATTGATTTCACAACAGCCTATTGAGCAATTACCTTTATTTAACCAATTAACTGAACTAGAACAAAACAATACACGGGCTAGCTATCAAACACAAAAAATAGAATTTGATTCATTAATTAATGAACTTAATAATGAAATTCAATTAAATACTGTCAATCAGCAAGCTAGAAAAGACGAATTACTCACTATCAATTCCCTCATCGTAAACATCAAAAAGCGTCTCGATGCACACCATTCGTTAACTAAAAAGCAGTTGATCAGCCAGAAGGAATTTTTAGAACAAGAGCGAGAACTATTAATCGCTAAAAAAGAAAAAGTCACCAAATTATCTGAGCTTTCCATTCTGAAAAGCCAGTATCAAGCCTTAAATGAAAAGGTAGACAGAATTAAAGCCCAAAAAAACCAAGAGTGGGATGAAAAATACAAACAAGCTGACTTTAAGCGGGCTTCCCTTGAGCAAGAACTATTAAAAAATAAAGAAAGAAACCAATTAGAAATCATACGGGCTCCCGTTGATGGCACGATACAACAACTTGCTACACACACTATAGGTGCAGTGTTACAACCCGCACAGCAGTTAATGGCTATAGTACCTAATAATCATGTTCAACTAGCTGAAATTAAAATCTTAAATAAAGATATTGGTTTCATCCATGAAGGGTTAAGAGCAGAGGTGAAAATAGATGCTTTCCCTTACACTCGTTATGGCACAGTTGAAGGGGAAGTGATTTCCGTCTCTCGTGACAGTACTCTCGATGAAAATCTTGGATTAGTGTTCTTAGGGCAAATCGGTCTTAAGCAAAAAGAACTAGTAGTTGATGGTGAGTCTATTGAACTGACACCCGGTTTATCCATTGTGGCAGAAATAAAAACAGATAAACGCCGTATTATTGATTACTTACTTAGCCCAATCAATGAATACACCTCAAACGCGATGAGAGAAAAATAATCGATGGAACAGTTAAATAATCATGGTTTGGATGCCTTAGTTTGGGTGGCTAAATATTATCAAAACAATGTTTCATCTGACCAACTAAGACATGCTATTGGTATGCAAACTTTATCCCCTACTGAGTGGGAAATTAGAGAATGCGCACAAATATTGGGGTATGAAACCGAGCTTATTGCAGCACAATATAAGCAATTAAGAACACTACCTTTGCCCGCTTTAATCTATATAGATGGTTTCTGGCAAGTAATTAGCCAAGAAAATGAATTGGTACTCATTAACCCGACTAATGATGAACGAAAACCTATTTATAATTCGATTGGGCATCAACAAGCTGAATTTGACATAGTACTCATTAAGGAGCAATTAGAACCGGAGCAAAAAAAGGCCTTTGGTTTTAGCTGGTTTATTCCCTCTATTTTGCGACAACATGTTAAATTACGAAATATTTTTATTCTCTCTGCCATTATTCAGCTTTTCGCCTTAATTAGCCCACTGTTGTTTCAAAATTTAATCGACAAAGTGTTAGTTGGCCGCAGTCTCTCAAATTTACACGTTATTGCATTGGCGATTTTTGCCATTGCTGTTGCAGAGCCGATATATGGTTTTATTCGTAATAAGATTTTTAGTCATAGTAGTAGCCAGATAAGCGCTGAATTATCAGGGAAAATTTATCGCCATTTAATGGCCTTACCTTTAAATTATTTTAAGCTAAGGCCAACAGGGAAAATTATCGCAAGGATCCGTGAATTAGCTCATATAAGGCAGTTTTTAACGGGCTCGACACTGATGCTATTCATTGACTTTATCTTTGTTATCCTTTTTGTCGCGGTTTTATTTTCCTACAGTAGTTTGATGGCTTGGATTTTATTGGGCTCTATGGGGGTATTTTTTGTTTTATGGATGATTTTAGGCCCAATCATTCGCCAACAAACTCAAAAATCTTACCAAGCCGATGAAAATGGTCTCACTTTTCTCACCGAAAGTATTACTGGGATTGAAACCATAAAAACGACAGCAACAGAAAAATACTTTAATCAACGCTGGAAAAAAATATTTAGCAAGCAGCTAACTCAAAGCTTTAAAGTATCAATGCGCAGTGAAGTTGCCTCTCAGTTAATGACACTTGTGAGTAAAATAACTACCGCAATTCTTTTGTGGGTTGGTGTCAAGGAGGTATTAAACGGTGGGATTTCTCCTGGCGAATTAGTGGCATTTAATATGCTAAGCGCGCATGTTACACAACCTGTATTGCGATTTGCTCAAGTTTGGCAAGATTTCCAACATACCATCATTTCATTGCGTCGGGTGGGAGATATTCTTGATGAACCTGTAGAAAATGAACGTAAAGGGATTGCAAACACTTCAAATATTCACGGAAAAATAGAGTTTCAAAACATCCGATTTCGTTATCAACCTGATACGCCTGAAGTTATCAATAATTTGTCATTAATGGTTAATTCTGGTGAATTTATTGGGATTACTGGCCCTTCTGGTTCTGGAAAAAGCACCTTAACGAAATTATTACAACGACTTTATGTACCACAACATGGGCAAGTTATTGTTGATGGCATGGATTTAGCTGTCGCAGATACTGTGTCATTACGTCGAAAAATGAGCGTTGTATTACAAGAAAGCACTTTATTCGTCGGTTCTATCGCAGAGAATATCCGTTTAAGCCACCCGCAAGCGACTAACGAACAAGTTATTCACGCAGCAAAATTAGCTGGAGCATATGACTTTATTATGGCATTGCCTGATAATTTTAATTATCCCTTATCAGAAAAAGGCTTGAACCTTTCAGGTGGTCAACGTCAAAGAATTGCACTTGCGCGCGCTTTACTCACCGAACCAGACATTTTAATTCTCGATGAAGCCACTTCTGCGCTCGATTACGAGTCAGAAGCTGCCATTATGGAAAATATGCCTTTAATTACGCAAGGAAGAACAGTCATTAGTATTGCTCACCGACTCAACACGATTATGCATGCTGATAGGATATGTGTTATTTGCCAAGGAGAAGTACACGAAATGGATACACACGAAAACTTGCTCAAATCAAATGGCTTATACGCCAATTTATGGCGCCAACAAACGCAATAACACGGATAAAAAAGCATCACACCTATAGCAAGTGGTGCTTTTTTACTAAAAGCGCTCATTTTACAACCGATTAAACCAAATCATCGTAGATGAAGCTATAGCACAAGGGGATTAGCTAGGGTATCATGGCGCGCTGAATTACTGGCACACCCTTTTAGCAGTTATAGACATGGCAAAAGAACAAACGGATCGAACTACACTAGATTTGTTCGCTGAGGAACGAAGGCCTGGGCGACCTAAAACAAGCCCGCTATCACGGGATGAACAACTGAGGATCAACAAACGCAACCAACTGAAACGAGATAAAGTGAAAGGATTGCGTAGAGTTGAATTGAAACTGAACGAAGAAGCTGTCGTGATATTGAATCAGTTAGCTGAAGATAAAAATATAAGCCGTAGTGAATTGATCGAAGAAATTTTGATGTCACAACTTGAGCATGTTAACACATCAATACTCAAATAACGTTATCTTGATAAATCACACAAATTTGACAGACTTAGCATCATTTTTTCGCCAGAATAAGGCGTAATATTCTATCTATTTTCGTTCTAAGTGGGCTCTAGAAGGCGAATTTTCACTTCTAGTCCTCTTAGAAAAACAAGAGGTTAATCACTTTATGGCAGTCATAGGCATTTTCTTCGGAAGTGACACAGGTAACACAGAAAATATTGCCAAAATGATCCAAGAAAGATTGGGCAAAGATGTAGCAGAAGTTCACGATATCGCAAAATGCAGTAAAGAAGATATTGAAGCTTTTGATATTCTACTTCTCGGTATTCCAACTTGGTATTATGGTGAAGCTCAATGTGATTGGGATGATTTCTTCCCTACTCTCGAAGAAATTGATTTCGAAGGTAAACTTGTCGCCTTATTTGGTTGTGGAGACCAGGAAGACTACGCTGAATATTTCTGTGATGCTATGGGTACGATCCGCGATATTATTGAGCCTCGTGGTGCTGTTATTGTTGGTCATTGGCCAACAGAAGGTTATCACTTTGAAGTATCCAAAGGTATGGCAGATGACAACCACTTTATTGGTTTAGCTATTGATGAAGATCGTCAACCTGAGCTAACTGATGAACGTGTTGATGCATGGGTAAAACAAATCTCTGAAGAAATGTCTTTAGCTGAAATTTTAGGCTAATAGATCATATAAAGAAACCTTACCCATAGATTACACCACTGCCTTGTACAAAATGAATCACTAAGCCAGCGGCGTAATCTAAAATAACCGATAAGGTATCCTAATAGGATAGGTTCTCAAGAGATTATCAAAATAATGAGACAATGCATGGTTTCTATTTTTATTTTCCATGCCTATAATTGTAAATCAGTTTAGAAGACAACTGTATTGATGTTAAAAATGTCTCATTATTGTTAAATTTATGATTTAAGATACAGGACAAACCCGCATGACAGACAACAACAAAGCATTGAAAAATGCTGGACTCAAAGTCACTCTTCCAAGATTAAAAATTTTGGAAGTACTTCAAGAGCCTGAGTGCCACCACGTCAGTGCGGAAGATCTCTATAAAAAGCTGATCGATATGGGCGAAGAGATCGGGTTAGCAACCGTATACCGCGTGTTAAACCAATTTGATGATGCAGGTATCGTAACCCGTCACAACTTCGAGGGGGGTAAATCTGTATTCGAGTTAACTCAGCAACATCACCATGACCATTTAATCTGTTTAGATTGTGGAAAAGTGATTGAGTTTACTGACGAATCCATTGAAACTCGCCAAAAAAATATCGCTGCTCGCCATGGCATTAAACTATCTAACCATAGTTTATATCTATATGGTCATTGCGCAGATGGTGATTGCCGTGATAATGCTGACGCACACGAAGCAAAAGAGTAATAGTATTCAACCATCGCTGATAAAACGTAATGGTTAAAAATACCAAAACCCTGATAATAAACTTTATCAGGGTTTTTTATTTCAAATATCCATATTTTTTTCACTCAATTAGTGATAATTTATGATGAGTAACTTAAATTTAACTATTTATCACTACAATTTTTAGTTAAAAAAAATTTTCCTAGAAACTATAATAGTTGCAATTCAAATCAAAACCCTTATATTATTTCACTGATGAATATATTCTATCATCTAGAATTATACTTATATATCAAAGTGGTATATAAATAACATTATAGATGTTTTCTAATTTTTCATACTATATAAAAATTATTTTATTTCCTTTCTATTATTTTAACTATATAAAAATTATTTTATTTCCTTTCTATTATTTTAACTATAATTTAGAAAGTTGATGATTCAAATGTAGTCATAAAGTTAAAATACACTTTAAATGTACAATTACATTTATTGACTAAACTAATTACGTATTTTAGTAATTTGTAAGAGATTATCTGATGAAAAAAACATATCTTTTTCTCAACACAAGTTTTTTCTTCTGGTTTCTTACTTTAATAGGGTGGTTTTTTAGCTATTTCTCTATCACCTTATTTTCGTTCGTATTATCAGTGCTATTCTTGATCGTATACTTCAATCAAAAAAAGGTAAGTAAAATGTTCACCAAAAGACAAAACAAGCCCACGCCTACATCGACGCCCCCTTCTATAAGTAATGAGCCTGAAGTGACTGCAAAGATAGAAGAACAAATTACACTATCAACGCCTACTATTAGTGAAGAAAAATCGAATACGGTTATCTCTAGGGACGTTATTTTTGAAGGGAATATTACCTC
Organism: Providencia sp. PROV048; assembly: GCF_033688165.1. Lineage (NCBI taxonomy): Bacteria > Pseudomonadati > Pseudomonadota > Gammaproteobacteria > Enterobacterales > Morganellaceae > Providencia > Providencia sp. PROV048. The sequence continues at coordinate 2,931,511 of NZ_CP096360.1, forward strand.
TAATGAGCAAGTACATATCTATGGAAAAGTCATTGGAAATATAACAGGAAAAGAAAATACGGTTAAAGTTATGTTAAACGGCCAAGTTACGGGAAATATCACCTGCAAAGAACTGGTGGTTAATGGTCGTATTGAAGGTGAATGCTTATCTGATACTATTTGTATTGAAAATAATGGCGAAATCCACGGTACTATCCATTACAGTAGCTTATCAATTAAAAAAGGTGGGGTTTTATCTGGCCATGCTCAAATTAAAAATCCTCCTCATCAATCGGAAAAAGTTACCATATTAAAAGATAAGTTAAAACAAGACGCTATCATACCCAATGAAAGTGTAAATAACGCTTCTTTGTAGTCACCATAAAAATAAGGTGAATATACCCACCTTATTTTCAATTTTTATATCAGTATTTACACCCATTAAAACATCTCATTAATATTAAAATATATAGCAAACCTCTTTCCTATCTAGGCAAATGACTGCCATAGTTCCCCTATAGCAGTCATTTGTTACTAAAATATTTTCTACTCTAGAATACAGTAAATGGCATCATTACCATAAACTTAATATCTTTTTCATCTTGGAAAATATTTCCATAACCACCACCATAACTCGGAATATCTGTATGATTATCATATTTGGTAAAATGTAGCTTAAATAGCGTATCTTTTGCTCTACCTGACTGCACGGTATATAAAATATCAAAGTTCCATGCACTTTCTTTTAAGCGTACATCTTGAGCATATTGGCTATTCGTACTTGGTTTAGCATCCCAACCATAAATATATGAGGTTCCGACTTTCCATCCTGCTAAATCCCAATTTTTTAAATCATACATAACACCAGCCATAACGGCTTTTTCATTATTAGCATTCCAGTCTGAACGGCCATCCCACCAGATATCCATGCGGCCATTTGATGTTGCCCAACCAGGGGTCATACGCTGTAGGAAATAACCTTGATTACCTTTAGCTTTTACATAGGTTCCCTCTAATTTAAAATCAAATTCATCGTAGGTGTAACCTAATGTCATCGCTTGCAACCAAGCTAAACCGTCATAAACATCATTAACTCCGCCGTCTGAAACCTTGTCTTTTGCTCCATAAAATTGATAAGACATACGTAAATCACGGTCTACAACAGGAACAGCATAGGAAACCTTGGCAAAATATTGGTCCATATAGCTTTTTGCTTGCCCATATGCCCCTTCAAGAACTAAGTTGTTTTTAAAGTCATATTTGAAACCAATTGATTGTAAATAGCTGATCCCAGTTTTACCATCCGCTTCACGAAAATCATACATACTGCGGTACCAAGGTGCTTTATAGCGGTCGGTCCACATATAGGACATGCTGAGTTCACCATTTTGCTCAAAATCAAACACCCCGCCCACCTCTAATCCACGGTATGTTCCAGGCATATAACTCCAATGGGATGCTAATAGCGTTTGCCCCGTTGGTTGAATATAGCCGCCTCTCCCCCAGAAAGGGCCATATTTCAATTTTGCAGCCGCTTTATAAAAAGTCACACCACTACGATCCCCTGTCCATTTTTCATCCCAACGTGATTTTGCGTCACTAAAACCGATTTCATTTGGTGCAGCAGGCCCACTGTTCGATAGCTCAATAGCTGTAAAACCCGCTAAATCAAGCCCAATAATGTCCTGAAAATAGCCTGATGAGAAATCTAGGCTGGCATTAAACGTTGAGTGTTTAAGATTATCCGCATACTTTTTATATTTATCACTATTAGGGTCTAAATCTTTACGTGAACGATCTCGTTGCCAGTAGTAAAGGCCACCAGTAAGTTTTGAATCTTCAAGAAATTGCTCCGCATGCATGATTGGCTGGTAACCAATAGGCAGCATCGCTATTGCGATTTTTAAGACGAGCAATTTCCTGCCAGTATTGACATTTTTATTAACCATTCTTGTATTCCTCTAATATTTTTTAATTTTATTTTTCGGCCGAAATACGATTTAACTTTCCATTTAAATCTAAATATTCACAATGAGTTATGCCTCATGCGATGTATTTAGCCTATTTTTTGCAACGCGAATTATCAACACAGATACAGGCTTTGTTGCCAAAATATGATCAACGACACATTAATTTTAATTAATTGCCATTATCACCAGTGATGACCTTGCTAAAAATAAAATGTAATAAATTGATAAATATAAAAAATATATAGAGAATACACATAAGAAAGGGTTCAAGATAAAATCAATAAATTAACTGTTTGTACCTTAATTTTTCCTATTTTGTAGGAATTCTCAAAGTTCTATCACCACATTGACCTAATTGCCTTAAAAAAGCTCAGATTACTGAGTCAAATAATTAGGATAAATGTTGTTGTACTGAAAAATAACATACGTAAGTATAAAATTTCTTAACAAACAATAAAGCTAACGGGGTACAGGCTACTGCACCCCGCTGTATGAAATAAATACTCGTTTTGATAATTAATATTTTTCGAATAATGCCTGAATTTGCTGAGGATCTTTAGTCTGAGTTAAGGCTAATTGCAGCAATACGCGCGCTTTTTGCGGATTTAACCTTTCTGAAGCAACAAAACCATATAAGTTATCATCCACTTCGGCATTTCTTGTCGTATACCCTGTTGGTACACGGCTTGAGCGAACGACAACCACGTCTTCTTTCGCTGCTTTTGCTAAAGCGTCAAAGACAGTCTTATACATATTACCGTTACCCACACCCGCGCTTACAATTCCTTCAACCCCTTCTTCTCTCAAGGCTTTCACAGGAGCTGCTGATGCATTGGCATAGTTATAAACGATACCTACCGCAGGGAGCTTTTCGAGCTTACTGACGTCGAATGCCGCTTTGTCACTACGAGGTTGCGCTGCTTGGAAATAAGTAACTTTACCATCATGAATAAAGCCTTCTGCCCCACTATTAACGGCATCAAACGCTTGTACTTCAGTGGTGCTCATTTTCATCACATTACGGCCTTGCACGACTTTATCGTTCATTGCCATCAAAACACCGCGCTCTCCAGCAGACTTATCCGTCGCTAAAACTACTGCATTATACAGGTTCAAAGGACCATCAGCGCCCAAAGCTGTTGAAGGACGCATTGCACCAACCAAAACAATTGGCTTTTTACATTGCGTGGTTAAATCAAGGAAAAATGCCGTTTCTTCTAAAGTATCAGTACCGTGAGTGATTACAAAACCATCTGTTTTATCACAATCTTGGTTAATTTTTTTCGCCAGTGCCAGCCAAACTTGGTCATTCATATCTTGCGAACCAATATTCACCAATTGCTCACCGCTTAAATTAGCGATTTTTTTGGTTTCTGGCACCGCATTAATTAAAGCATCAATCCCTACTTTACCCGCTTGATAACTGGAAGATGTGGCTGAATCACCACCTCCTGCTATCGTTCCCCCTGTCGCCAATACCGTAATATTCGGTTGAGCGATAGCGGATACGGCAAACAGTGAAACCAATGTCGCCAAAAGCGCTTTATTTCTGTTTTTCATCCTATTTTCCTTTCATTAATAAACTTCGGTTATTATGTGGAATTGTGCTGAATTTTATGTGACCTATACAATTATTTTAGGATAAATAATGAATTTTAAGATGATTTATCTATGAATGAATAAAAAGCGTGAGGCTTGCAGCAAAAATCCGTATCATAGCCCGTTTGAAACACTCTATTCACAAGTGACTGACAATGAGCCAAACTTTTATTCCCGGCAAAGATGCCGCTCTTGAAGATTCCATTGATGCATTTCAAACCAAATTAAAGAAATTAGGGTTTGATATTGAAGAAGCCTCTTGGTTAAACCCTGTACCTAACGTTTGGTCTGTACATATCCGCGATAAAGCGTGCCCACTTTGCTTTACTAATGGTAAAGGGGCGAGCAAGAAAGCTGCATTAGCCTCAGCGCTTGGTGAGTATTTTGAGCGTTTATCAACGAATTACTTCTTTGCGGATTTCTACCTAGGTAAATCTATTGCTGAAGGGGATTTTGTCCACTACCCTAATGAAAAATGGTTCCCATTAACCGAAGATGATAGCTTACCTGAAGGGTTATTAGACAATCGTTTGATTAAGTTTTATGACCCCGACAACGCCTTAGCCGCCAGCCAATTAATTGACTTGCAATCTGGTAATGAAGAACGCGGTATTTGTGCACTGCCATTTACCCGTCAATCAGACAACCAAACCGTGTATATTCCAATGAATATTGTCGGTAATTTGTATGTCTCTAACGGTATGTCTGCGGGAAATACAGCCAATGAAGCTCGTGTACAAGGTCTTTCCGAAGTCTTTGAACGTTTTGTGAAAAATAAAATCATCGCTGAAAGTATTAGCCTGCCAGCTATCCCAGAAGATGTTATGGCGCGCTACCCTGCAGTCGTTGAAGCGGTTGAAACCTTAGAGAAAGAAGGTTTTCCAATTTTCTGTTATGACGCATCACTAGGCGGACAATACCCTGTAATTTGTGTGGTGTTGTTCAATCCACAGAACGGGACTTGCTTTGCCTCATTTGGTGCTCATCCTGACTTTGGTGTGGCCCTTGAGCGTACTGTCACAGAATTGCTGCAAGGCCGTGGCTTAAAAGACCTCGATGTGTTTAATGCACCAACCTTTGATGACGAAGAAGTAGCAGAGCATACGAATCTTGAAACTCACTTTATTGATTCAAGCGGTTTAATTAGCTGGGATCTGTTTAAAGATAATGCCGATTATGCCTTTGCAGATTGGAGTTTTAAAGGCACAACTCAAGAAGAATTTGCAACACTTATCAGTATTTTCAATAAATTAGATGCTGAAATCTATATTGCAGATTATAACCATTTGGGTGTCTACGCTTGCCGTATTTTAGTCCCAGGTATGTCTGATATTTACCCAGTAGAAGACTTACATATCGCCAATAACGCGATGGGCGCTTATTTACGTGACACCATTATCAACCTACCTGATAGCCAATGGGAAAAACAAGATTATCTTGCCCTTATCGAGCAATTAGATGATGATGGTTTAGATGATTTTACCCGTGTTCGTGAATTACTTGGTTTGGCTGTAGGTAAAGACAATGGGTGGAGTAACCTGCGTATTGGCGAACTAAAATCCATGTTGGCACTGGCTGGTGGTGATCTCGAGCAAGCACTTACTTGGGTTGAATGGACACAAGACTTCAATAGCTCGGTATTTACTGCTGAGCGTGCAAATTATTATCGTTGCTTGCAAACCCTGTTGTTGTTATCCCAAGAAGAAGAACGTGATCCTGCACAATACTACAACGCCTTTGTACGTATGTATGGTCAAGAGGCAGTAAATGCTGCATCAGCCGCTATCGCTGGGGAATCATGCTTCTATGGCTTGTGGTCTATTGACGAAGAACTTAAAGCACTTCCTGCGCATCAAGCCTTGCTGGCTGCTTATGAAAAGCTGCAAAAAGCAAAGCGTGATAATGCATAATGTGAATTAAATCGTTGACGGGGAACTTGCCCCGTCAACATTTTCACAATTTATTGGTTTATATTAATTATAAATCCAATGAACGTTTCCATAATAAGAAATCAAACTGTTCTAATCGGTCCGCTTGAACCTGATAGTCACCGCTTGCCGTTTCAATCACCCGTTCAAATAACCCTTTACTAATTGTTGGTAGTGGAACCCCATCAATAATTGGCCCGCAATCATAATCAATTATGTCTGACAGACGCTCTGCAATGGCACTATTAGTCGATATTTTTAAAACTGGCACAATCGGGTTCCCTGTAGGAGTTCCAAGTCCTGTTGAAAAATAACCACATTACACCCCGCAGCAACAAGGCCGGTAACCGCATCAACATCATTACCCGGCGTGCAAACTAATGATAACCCGCTGTCAGGCATAGGCTCCGCATAGTCACACACTGCACTAATCGGCGACGTTCCGCCTTTTTTAGCCGCTCCCGTCGATTTAATTGCATCTGTTATTAGTCCATCTGCAATATTACCGGGGCTCGGGTTATCGGCAATCGTAGTATTAAAGAAATTTGCTGTCTTTTCATAACGCTCCATCAAGTCTAAGAATTTTCTCTTATCCTCAAAAGACACGCACCGTTTCACCATGTCCCCTTCTGCACCACACAATTCAGGGAATTCAGCTAAACCTGATGCGCCCCCCAAGGTCACTAACCAATCAGAAACTAGCCCCATCGCAGGATTACCCGAAATACCAGAAAAACCGTCAGAAGCGCCACATTTCACACCGAGTTTTAAATGAGACAACGGAACATCCACACGGGACTGTGGTTCGACAGCCTTCATGCACTCATAAGTTTGCTTCAAAGCGGTTTGCATCATTTCTTCTTCGCTATTCCATTCTTGCTGGCGGAAGTAAAGTGCAGGCTTATTAAAATTGGAGTTTCGAGCAGCCAGTGACTCTTTAAACATTTTGCGCTGTGCTTTTTCGCAGCCCAAACTAAACACCGTAATACCTATCACATTAGGGTGATCTGCATAAGCAGCAAGCACATCACACATCGTTTTACTGTCAGAAGTCGCCCCACCACAACCACTCGTGACCGTAATGTAACGCACACCTTCTATATGTGGGAATAATTTAGGTTTTGCGGCTTCCCTTTGCTCGCCTGCGGTTAAATCTAACGCAAAGTTTTTCAAACTATTATTGGTATAACCTAATGCCTCATTTAAGGCATCAGTGAGCTTTGTTACATTGCGGTTTTCACAAAATACTAATGGAAAGATTAACCAATAGTTTGCAGTTCCCACTCGCCCATCTTCACGTATATAGCCTTTAAATGTACGTCCTTGATATGCCGATACATCTGGCGCATTCCACTCATATGGCGCATCTTGCTCTAAAGAAACCGGAGCTGCATAGTGGCGAATATTATCGACTGTGATAACTTCACCTTTTGCGATTGGCTTTGTGGCTTTTCCTACTGCAGTACCATACATCGAAACAATACCATCAACGGGTATCGCTTCCATGGCGAACTTGTGTTTTGCTTTCACATCGGTCACTAGGGTCACTTCTTCACTTCCCCAGTGGTAGATATCTCCTGCTTGCAGGTCTTTCAAAGCAACAATTAGGTTGTCGCTCTCATCAATTTTGAGAATTTTTTGCATGTCACACCTTCCTAAAAATTGTCATTAGTTAGATGACAATGCTTTGAGGTTGTTGTTATGAGTGTTTTTTTTAAGTAATGCGATTAAAACGGCACAACCGACGGTGATCACCGCTAATATCACGATACCTGCGGTATTGCTATTCATCATTTTATCGACTTCCACGCGAATGATTGGTGCGAGGAATGAACAGAATGCCCCCATGGTGGTACAGAAACCAATTCCTGCTGCTAATGCAGGGCCGCTTAATAACTGAGGAGGAAACGTCCAAAATACTGGTTGAACGGATAAAAAACCAACAGCGCTTAAATATAATGCTGCAATAGCAAAAACAGGGCTTGCAAATGCTGACAATGCCAAACCTAATGCTGCGGCTAACATACACAGCACTGAGATTTCGATGCGACGAGTTGGCAACAAAATACAAAATAAACATCAGGGGTACTAAACGTTTCCACGATTTGGCTATCGCAGAATTTAAAACAGGATTGTTATAAGCTTTCGTTGTCGCCATGATATTTTTCCCTGTTGGTAAGATGTTCTATTGTGTTTGATTCAGGAAAGGTCAGAGCGGTAAATCAGCAAGGGTTAATAACTGCTGAAGTTGCTCAATCTGTATATTGTTCAAGCCAATAAATGGCGCTGTACAATAGTCTGAATTAACCACACCTTTTAGCTGCAATGCTTTTTTAAAGGTTGGGATAAATGGTGCATTGACACTATATATAGCCATCAATTGGTCTACTTGTTGTTGGTGTTTTGCCACTAATGCTAAATCACCCTGGATAAACGCCTGCATCCACGATGCAAAAAACTGTGGAACAATATTTGAAAGCCCACCAATGCAACCATTTCCCCCCGATAAAACCACATGAGCAAAGTTATTATCGTAACCTGCGTATACCTCAAAATGAGGCAAGCGTGATTTCACCGTTTCAATCACTTGGGCGGTATGAGTCGTGTCAGGAATGGTATCTTTCAACCCGATGATATTGGGATATTTATCCGCTAAACGTAGGCAAACATCAGGGGAGACAGAATAACCTGTTCGTTCAGGAAAGTTATAAATGAAAATGTTAGCAGATGTTTTTGCTGCTATCGCACTGTAAAAACGAAAAACACCTTCATCATCTAGCGGGAAATAATATGGGCTAATGATCATCACCCCATCAATTCCTTTTTCATATGCATAGTTAGCCAATTCAATCGACTCTTCCACATCAAGGCGGCTTGCCCCTGCATAAACACGCATTTCCTCCTTTGGGTAACGACCACATAGGTCGATGAGTTTTTTTGAGCTCTGCATATTGAGCGCAAAAAACTCCCCCGTGCTTCCCATAGTGACAAAACCGGAGACTTTGCCCTTCAATGAGTCATAAACACGTATATTTTGTTCTATATCCACTCGACCTTTGTCATCAAAGATGGTCACTACTGGAGTGATATAACGACTTTCCATACCGGTAATCTCCTTACCTATTATTGTTCATATATACAAACTGAATTCATAAATAAAAACAATAAACAAGAAATCATGAATCATGGATTGAGTCAAATTCATACAACTCATATGAAAATTTTATGTAATAATCTGATTAAAAAGATATTTGAAGGGATTAAGTGGTCATAAAGCTAACTAAAGAATAATTTTTTTATTGCTAAATTTTGAGCAAGGTCACGCCTTTTGGATGACTTTACCCATTATTAAGAGTGACCAATTTGAGATTAAACGTATTCCTGAGATGATTTACATAGTGGTATTTTAAACCTAGAATAGCGACAAAATTAATCAGTGAGGTGGTTTAATGTCTACGGGGCACATGCCGACAATTCGGGTATTAGAAATACTGCAAGTTTTATCGGCTGAAAATACTGGGCTTTCTTTGACACAACTTTCTGATAAAACACAAATCTTAAAGGGGACTATTTATCCTATCTTAAAAACGTTGGTTGAACATCGATATATTAATTATGATGACAATAGCCAGCTGTATTATTTAGGTATCGCCTGCTCACTCCTTTCCCGCTCATTTTTCGAAAAATCCTATTGGCTAAAAATGGTTCATCGGGAAATGGTACATATTGTTGATGAATGCAATGAAGTGTGTCAAATGGGGATTTTAGACGGTGCCGATGTACTATACATTGATAAAGTCCAATCAGCCCAAAAGGTCCAATTAATCTCTAATATTGGTACTCGTTTGCCTGCTATTTACTCGGCACTGGGTAAGGCCATGATTTTTAACTACAGTGACCAACAAATTTCCGAGCTTTATCCTTCAGGTTTTACCCCGTTAACCCAATACAGTGTGCAAACTTTGGCTGAACTGCGCCTAAAGCTTAACGCAGTTCGTGAAAATAATTATGCCGTTGATAATAAAGAAATAAATGAAGAAACGACCTGCTATGCTGTTGCATTGCGTCAGCGGGATAAAATCATAGCTGCAATTAGTGTGTCTATCCCAACTTTCCGCATTGATGAATCCAAAGTGAACCAAGTCATCAAAACACTTTTAGCAAGTCGTGAACGTATTGAGCAAGAATTGAACACACTCGAAGATATTGAGTTTTATACCTAGCCATAACATTAAAAGCTGTTTGATTAGTTAACATATATCACTTTCATTTGTAGATTCATTTATACGAATCTTTTATTATTTACATTATTGTTAGATAAATATTGCAGAAATAAGGTTTGGTTAAGGAATATATATCGGAATCCCCCCGAATTAAATAGGGTATTATGCAAACATAAGTTAAATTGTATGCCAAAAGGATCATATTCATCTTAAATAGTTAACATTTACGCGTATATTTTTACTTATTTTAATGCTCAAAACTGACTTTATAAAAATTTTATATAAATTTTAAAAAATATTTATACCTTATATATCAACAAGATACATTCAAATTTAACAATTTACTAACCATTTTCACCGCTCTCTCTAGAGAGTTCATGATCCATATCAAATTTATCAATTCACCCCTTTGTTACTATTATTGCGTGCTATAATTAATCAACTTTGTAAGAGAGTGTTGGTATGAAAGCTGACAACCCTTTTAATTTATTGCCACCTGCTGTAATGGCGCAAGTCGCAGATGATGCCTCTTTTTATAAGGCAAATAAACATCCTGCAATTACTTACTTGTCAGCATTCACTGCCGGTATTTTTATCTCTATCGCGTTTGTATTCTATATCACAGCAACAACTGGGGCAGCTGAAGCGCCTTATGGTTTCACTAAACTTATTGGCGGGATTTGTTTCTCCTTAGGTCTGATGTTAGTGGTTGTATGTGGCGCAGATCTTTTCACCTCCACCGTACTCACTATCGTCTCAAAAGCCACAGGAAGAATTACTTGGGGGCAAATGTTCCGTAACTGGTTTAATGTCTATATTGGTAACTTAATTGGTGCGTTATTCTTTGTTGCACTGATTTGGTTTGCAGGACAATACACCGCAGCCAATGGTCAATGGGGGTTAAATGTATTACAAACCACCAGCCATAAATTACACCATACCTTTATTGAAGCGGTTACATTAGGAATTTTAGCAAACTTAATGGTTTGCCTTGCGGTTTGGATGAGTTACTCCGGCCGTAGTTTAACTGATAAACTGGTCGTTCTAGTGTTACCTGTCGCGATGTTCGTAGCGAGCGGTTTTGAGCATAGTATCGCAAACATGTTCATGATCCCGTTAGGCATTATGATTAAAGAGTTCGCCCCCGCTGAATATTGGTCTCAAATAAATATGTCTCCTGACCAATTTTCACACCTAACGGTTGGTAACTTTATTACAGATAACTTAATTCCAGTCACTATCGGAAATATTATTGGCGGTGCGATTTTAGTCGGCCTCATTTATTGGTTTATGCATTTACGTAGTGGCCAAAAACATTAATAGCCACTGACACACACGAAAAGATTTATTAAGATCCCTAAAAGATCCATTGTTAAAAGGTAAAAGTATCATGTCCGAGTTAAATGAAAAATTCGCTTTAGCATGGCAAGGTTTTAACCAAGGTGACTGGCAGAATAACGTCAACGTACGTGACTTCATCCAGAAAAACTACACTCCATATGAAGGTGATGAATCTTTCTTAGCAGGCTCTACTCCAGCAACTGACACGTTGTGGGATAAAGTCATGGAAGGGATCAAAATCGAAAACCGCACTCATGCGCCAGTTGATTTTGACACTGATGTCGCTTCAACCATCACTTCTCATGATGCAGGTTACATTACTAAAGAATTAGAAAAAGTCGTTGGCTTGCAAACTGACGCACCTCTGAAACGTGGTCTTATCCCATTCGGTGGTATCAAAATGGTTGAAGGCTCATGCAAAGCTTACAACCGTACTTTAGATCCAGAAATCAAAAAAATCTTCACTGAATACCGTAAAACTCACAACCAAGGTGTTTTCGACGTTTACACGCCAGACATCTTAAAATGCCGTAAATCAGGTATCTTAACTGGTCTACCTGATGCATATGGTCGTGGTCGTATCATCGGTGACTACCGTCGTGTTGCACTGTACGGTATTGATTTCCTGATGAAAGACAAATTTAACCAATTCACCTCTTTGCAAGAAAGATTAGAAAAAGGTGAAGACCTACAAATGACTATCCAACTGCGCGAAGAAATTGCTGAACAGCACCGTGCATTGGGTCAAATGAAAGAAATGGCTGCAAAATACGGTTACGATATTTCTGCACCAGCAACAAACGCACAAGAAGCAGTACAGTGGACTTACTTCGGTTACTTAGCCGCTGTTAAATCACAAAACGGTGCTGCAATGTCATTTGGTCGTGTTTCTACCTTCTTAGACGTGTATATCCAACGTGACTTAGAAGCAGGTAAAATCACCGAACAACAAGCGCAAGAATTGATTGACCACTTAGTCATGAAACTGCGTATGGTACGTTTCTTACGTACTCCTGAATACGATGAGCTGTTCTCTGGTGACCCAATCTGGGCAACTGAATCATTAGCAGGTATGGGCCTTGATGGCCGTACTCTGGTAACGAAAAGCACATTCCGTTTCCTGAACACACTGTATACCATGGGCCCATCTCCTGAGCCAAACATGACTATCCTGTGGTCAGAAAAACTGCCAATGAATTTCAAAAAATTCGCAGCTAAAGTGTCTATCGATACCTCATCAGTTCAGTATGAAAATGATGACCTGATGCGTCCAGACTTCAATAACGATGACTACGCAATTGCATGTTGCGTCAGCCCAATGATTGTTGGTAAACAAATGCAGTTCTTCGGTGCTCGCGCAAACTTAGCGAAAACCATGCTGTATACCATCAACGGTGGTGTTGATGAAAAACTGAAAATGCAAGTTGGTCCTAAACATGCACCAATCATGGACGAAGTCTTAGATTTCGATACTGTGATGAACCAAATGGACCACTTCATGGATTGGTTAGCAACTCAGTACGTCACTGCACTGAACTGCATCCACTTCATGCACGATAAATACAGCTATGAAGCTTCGCTGATGGCGTTACATGACCGTGATGTTTATCGCACCATGGCTTGTGGTATTGCGGGTCTATCTGTTGCTGCTGACTCACTGTCTGCAATCAAATATGCGAAAGTTAAACCAATTCGTGATGAAGACGGTATCGCTATCGACTTCGAAATCGAAGGTGAATATCCACAATTTGGTAACAACGATTCTCGTGTAGATGATATCGCGTGTGACTTAGTTGAACGTTTCATGAAGAAAATTCAGAAACTGCCTACTTACCGTAACGCGGTACCAACTCAGTCAATTCTGACCATCACATCTAACGTTGTGTATGGTAAGAAAACAGGTAATACACCAGATGGCCGTCGTGCAGGTGCGCCATTCGGACCAGGTGCAAACCCAATGCACGGTCGTGACCAAAAAGGTGCGGTAGCTTCACTGACTTCTGTTGCTAAACTGCCATTTGCTTACGCGAAAGATGGTATTTCTTATACTTTCTCTATCGTACCAAATGCGTTAGGTAAAGATGATGATGTTCGTAAAACGAACTTAGCGGGTCTGATGGATGGTTACTTCCACCACGAAGCGTCTATCGAAGGCGGCCAGCATCTGAACGTTAACGTTATGAACCGTGAAATGCTGTTAGATGCAATGGAAAACCCAGAGAAGTACCCACAACTGACTATCCGTGTATCTGGTTATGCTGTACGTTTCAACTCACTGACTAAAGAACAACAGCAAGACGTTATTACTCGTACTTTCACCAGTACAATGTAATAATTAGCTCATTAAAATAAAGTAAATTAAAGACCCCGCTTTACGGGGTCTGAGGTTGTTGACAAAGCGGGATAAAAGCGTGATTTTTCCCGCTTTGTGTTATCAGCCGAAAATCAATAAATTGATTTTCCTAGTTTATTTTCAAAACCTATTCGACTTGCAGCCAAACATAATATGTTTGTCAGCAGTCTGAGCCCCCTCACGGGGGCTTTTTATCTATACCAGCAACGATATTTTTGCTCTAAAGTTTGCGGTATGAAGGATATTTTGGAGTGCCTGCTATGTCTATCAATGATACTAAAACCAAAACAATAGCGACGACTAATGTGACAGAAACCCCAACCACACTCGGCCGTATTCATTCGTTTGAATCATGCGGAACCGTTGATGGTCCTGGGATCCGTTTTATTGTGTTTTTCCAAGGCTGCTTAATGCGCTGCCTGTATTGCCATAACCGCGATACTTGGGATACCCACGGTGGCAATATTGTTACCGTTGAAGAATTAATGAAAGAAGCCGTAACCTATCGCCACTTTATGAATGCGACTGGCGGAGGTGTTACCGCCTCAGGCGGAGAAGCTATCTTACAAGCTGAATTTGTACGTGACTGGTTCCGTGCCTGTAAAAAAGAAAATATTCATACTTGCCTTGATACCAATGGATTCGTGCGCCGCTACGACCCAGTGATTGATGAACTGATGGATGTCACTGACTTAGTGATGTTAGATTTAAAGCAAATCGATGATGAAATTCATCAAAAATTAGTGGGGGTTTCTAACCATCGTACTTTGGAATTTGCTCGTTACCTTGCCAAACGCAACCAGAAAACTTGGGTACGCTATGTTGTCGTGCCGGGTTGGAGTGATGATGACCATTCAGTACATTTACTGGGCGAATTTACCAAAGATATGAGCAATATCGAAAAAATCGAATTACTGCCCTACCACGAACTCGGTAAACACAAATGGGAAACCATGGGTGAAGAATACAAACTAGATGGCGTTAGACCACCATCAAAAGAAGTGATGGAACGAGTTAAAAGTATTCTAGAAAGTTATGGTCACAAAGTAATGTACTAACCAATTTGAGGCTCTTTATAGAGCCTCTGCTTTATCTGCCATTATTCCTATCTAAACAAAGGTAAGTGGCCAATAAGCTGCGTCACCGCCTTTTTATTTCCTACCAACCCAATACCAGCTAACTGAATATTTTTATATTCGTGTTCTAATAATTTTTGCTGATACTCATCATAAGTCCGGCACGATTGTGCCAATAAGCTAAAAGGAATAATGTATATTTCATTTACCTTTAATGCAGCCACTTCAATCTCTTTAATATACTGCTCCGGTGATTTTAAAATCGGTAATGGCGCATAAATCACACCGGGATAATTGATATTATCCGCACTGTTCAAATCTTCCCCTACTATATTGTTAACTTTATTTCCTAAACTCACGCCAATCACACTAGCGGCATTCATTGCCAACCCGTTAGATAAATCCTGATTAACGACGATAGCGCAACGATGCTCAGCTGGATTAAATATCATTCCTGTCCCCTATGATTTTATCTGTATTCAATTTCCCAATAATTATGGCATTTAAAGAAAGAAATAGGCTTTCTAACTCAGTCATTACACGCTAAGATTTAGGTAAATTTATCCCATTTAAAGCATTTTTAAGGTAGAGATTTTCATTTATGGCAATAGATAAGACAGAAATAAAAATACTAAAGTTACTACAAGATGACGCTCGAATAACTAACCAAGTGCTTGCCGAAAAAGTAGGCATGTCAGCCTCTCCCTGTTGGCGAAGGGTTAAAAAATTAGAAGAAGAAAATATTATTCAAGGATATCGCGCCATTCTCAATCGTAAAAAGATTGGCTTAGGTGTGATGGTTTTTGTTCGCGTCATTATTGATAGTGATAGCGAGGCTGAAGCACAAAAATTTGAACAAGAAGTGACTGAGCTAGAAAATGTCGTCGCTTGCTACAGTATTGGTGGTGATACTGACTTTTTATTACAGGTTGTATCCCATGATTTAGACTCCTATGCCGACTTTGCTATGACGGTTATTCGCCGGTTACCGGGTATCAAAGAAATGCAAAGTATGTTTGTACTTAAAGAAATTAAGCCGTTGGATGCTTACCCAATATCACTTATTTAGCTTTTAAATTAAATAAAATCTTACTTAATTATTATGAATCGTGATTATTTAATTGACGATTTAACCTTGTTGATAGAACCAAAAAATAGCTTTTTTCACTAAATATACTAAATATTCGTATTTTATTCAGTACATTAAGGAATAGATAACCTTCTTATTTCGATAGAAAATATTTTATACAAGAAAATTTTAATCAAAAATACCTTACCAGAATAGTCTGCTTTATAATAAGCTAACTTATCTGCATACTACTGCCGATAAGTTACAAGAATGAGTATAAGCTCAAAAAACTTATTAATAATAATATATCGCTAATTCACTACGACTAACAGGTTCCTTTTTTATCATGAATAATGAAAACTTCAGTGCAGATAACAACCCTGCACCTACAATTAACGCACAAACTCAAGCCGATACATTCGTTTTTCACGCAGAACCTCGCGCAGTAGATGCAGGTGAAGGTGTTAACTGGATCAGCCAATCATGGTCTCTCGTTAAAGAAAAACTGGGAATGTGGATCCTAATTAACATCGTTCTGTTTGCGGTGATCTTTATCATTTCAATGATCCCATTCTTGAACTTACTGATTACTTTTATTACACCTATTTTTATCGGTGGTATTATTGCTATCAGTGAAAATCAACGTAAAACAGGCCAAGCAGAAATCGGCTTATTATTTGCAGGCTTCCAAAATAAATTTGGTACCCTATTTGCCGTTGGAGCCATCAACTTTGCTGCTAACTTAGTAGGAATGATCATCGCATTTATTATCGGTGGTTCTGCAATGTTCGGTTTACTGATGGAAAGCAACCAATACGGTTCGCCATCTGACGCGGCTATCCTTGCGTCTTCAGGTACATTCTTCTTTGCAATCATCATAATGGCCATTGCAGCATTAGTGGGTACAGCCTTAACTTGGTTTGCTCCTGCATTAGTGATGAACCATGATTTCACTGTTGGCGCTGCAATCTCAGCAAGCTTACAAGCTGTTAAGAAAAACCTCCTACCAGGTATCCTGTTCTTTATCGTTTTATCAATCTTAATGATAATTTCAGTTATCCCATTAGGTTTAGGTTTATTAGTTTCTATGCCAATTATGTATGTTTGCTATTACAGCAGCTATCGCAGCCTGTTTTTCTCACAAGTAAAATAAACCAAAATCTAATGATTTGACGACTTTGTTAAATCATTAAATCTAAAAAAAGGAAAGCAATTGCTTTCCTTTTTGCTATCCCGAAAAAATTCACATATATTCCTTTAAATGATAATTTCCCTCTTCTTTTCATAATTTGGAGTTGTTTTCCATGTATTTCGATATCACTGATTTAAAACTGTGTGTTAATGTAGCCAATGCAGGAAGCATCACCCAAGGAGCAAAACTAACTTATCTTACACTGCAATCTGCAAGTGAACGAATACGTGGGTTAGAAAATGAATTAAACATCGATATATTTATTCGTTCAGTGAAAGGGGTTTCATTATCGAATGCAGGTCATGTATTTATCGAGCATGCGAAAACAATTTTGCAGCAAATTGAATTAATGCAAGATGAACTGCGAAAATATAGTCGACACCTGCGTGGGCATATTAATATTCTTTGTAATACTTCAGCTCAAATGGAATTTTTACCCGCCCGTGTTAGCGCTTATTTACGACAACAACCCACTATGTCTGTATCCGTGAAAGAAATGCCAAGTGCTAATATCGTCACTGCCATCAAAAATAAAATTGCAGATATTGGTATTATCGCAGATTCTACTGACCTCACTGGTCTGGATATTCGTCCATTCAGCTCAGATGAATTAGTCGTTTTTGCCCATAAAGATAGCCTTTGGGTAAGCCAAAAAAGCGTTCTATTTTCTGATATTATTGATGCTGAATTTATTGGTTTAATGGAAGATAACCCATTACAAAAACATATTGATAATAACGCTAAACAACAAGGCAAACGGCTCAACTACCGGGTACGCATGCCAACACTAGATGCGGTAATGCAAGGGGTTAACGATGGAATTGGCATTGCTATTATTCCCAAACAAGCGGCACAGCGTAGTCAATTTTCTACTAGTAAAATACTGCAATTGACCGAAGATTGGGCATGCCGAAAATTAGTTATCTGCGCACGAGATTTCAGCCAATTACCTGATTATACCAACGAGTTTATTCATTTTTTAATTAACTGGTCATCTGAAAGCTAATTTTGCCGTCATGTAAATCCCTAATCCGATTAACCCAATAAAAAAGCAACGACGGAATAATTTCTCGCTAATAATCTTGCGTAAATATTGACCAAGATACATTCCACCAATAGCAGGTATTAAGGCAAAGGCAGATAAACTCCAATTAATATCATATTGTTGATGGTCAATAGATAACTTGATGGCTAATGCAACTGTTGATGCGGTAAATGCTAACCCTAGAGCCTGAATAAGCTCATCTTTATTTAATTTTAAGGTTTGCAAATAAGGGACTGCTGGAATAACAAATACTCCTGTAGCTGCTGTAATTACACCTGTAATATAACCCACTGTTGGCGAAAGCCATGTTTCATGTTTCTCGAAAGATGGCGTTTTTTTAGCAATTAAGCCCCAAATTCCATAGATAATAAGCACGATACCCAGTGCAGGTAGTGTCCAACGAGATGCCGAGGTTAAAGAAGGTAAAAAACTGAATAATGTGCCAAGCATGACCCCAATAATAAAACCACTGAGCCGTTTGATTAGTGCTATAAATTGTGGGCCAATCAATAATTGCCATATATTAGTAATTAATGACGGAATAATTAATAAGCTCGCAGCTGCAGCAGGCTCCATTGATGTGCTTAATAACCCCATCGCGATTGTTGGTAGGCCTAGCCCGATCACCCCTTTTACAATACCCGCTAATAAGAAAACACCAATAATTACACCCATCAATATCACCCCGATAAATTTATTTTACCGTAGATTAATGTCATGCATTGAATGCTGCTATTTGGAAAATATTGAGGGGGGATCAGGTTTAACCTGAGGATGCTTTTTCCAGAACACTTTAAATTTACACAAAAAAACGCGACTGTCGTCAGTCGCGCTTTATGTTTGAAAGAGTAACGGAAATTAACCGATGTACTCTAACCCTTTCATATATGGGCGTAATACTTCTGGAACTTCAATACGGCCATCTGCTAATTGGTAGTTTTCTAAAATCGCCACCAATGTACGACCAACCGCTAAACCAGAACCATTCAGGGTATGAACAAGTTGTGTTTTCTTATCACTCTTACCGCGGAAACGCGCTTGCATACGGCGCGCTTGGAAGTCCCACATGTTTGAACAAGATGAAATTTCACGATAAGTATTTTGCGCTGGTAACCACACTTCTAAGTCATAGGTTTTACGTGAACCAAAACCAATATCACCGGCGCACAAAATCACTTTACGATAAGACAAGTTCAGTAATTGTAATACTTTCTCTGCATGGCCAGTCAGCTCTTCCAATGCATCCATAGATTTTTCTGGATGTACGATTTGCACTAACTCAACTTTGTCAAATTGGTGCATACGGATCAAACCACGTGTATCACGGCCATAAGACCCTGCTTCAGAACGGAAACAAGGCGTATGTGCCGTCATTTTCAGAGGAAGTGAGTCTTCATCTAAAATTTCATCACGAACCAAGTTAGTCACTGGAACTTCTGCGGTTGGGATCAACGCATAAGTACTGCTGTCTGCTTCTTCTTCCAGTGGTTTAGTATGGAACAAATCTTCACCAAACTTTGGTAATTGGCCAGTTCCGTACAGTGTGTCATGGTTGACTAAATATGGAACATACAACTCTTGGTAACCATGTTGTTCAGTATGTAAGTCAAGCATAAATTGAGCCAAGGCACGATGCATGCGAGCAATTTGCCCTTTCATGACAACAAAACGTGCTCCTGTCAGTTTTACCGCAGCAGGGAAGTCTAAGCCACCAGATAACTCACCAAGGCTAACATGGTCTTTAACTTCGAAGTCATACTGGCGAGGTTCACCCCAACGAGCAACTTCAACGTTGTCAGAATCATCTTTACCATCAGGTACTTGGTCATCAGGGATGTTCGGGATACTCAAGGCAATATCACGGATTTCTTGTTGCAGCTTATCTAGCTCTGCTTTTGCAGAATCCAATTTTTCGCCTAATTGGTTAACTTCCAGACGTAATGGTTCGATATCTTCACCACGTGCCTTCGCCGCACCAATAGTTTTCGATCGCGAATTACGGTCTGCTTGCAGGGTTTCAGTTTCAACTTGTAAAACTTTGCGGCGTTCTTCTAATTCACGCAGCTTTTCCACATCAAGGGTAAAACCCCTGCGAGCCAGTTTTTCAGCAACCGCGTCTAGCTCCGTACGCAGTAAATTGGGATCGAGCATGCTTATCCTGTGATTATTGTTAGTAATTAATGATACTTTTTGAGGTGCATTCCAGCACAACAAATAAAGTAAAGTATTTCGCTATATAACCTTACCGCATTGCCTAGTTTAGCGATAGCGTTTTGTGGTGCTAATTTGATCCTGTTGGGCTAACCAGTCTAATTTTTCAGCAAACTTGCTTTCTTGGCCCCGTTTCGTAGGGTAGTAATAACGTGTTGTTTGCATAGGTTCAGGAAAATAATTTTCTCCCGCAGCATATGCGTTAGGTTCATCATGTGCATAACGATATTCTTTCCCAGCACCCATTTCTTTTAATAGTTTAGTTGGGGCATTTCGAAGATGTTCTGGCACATCGTAGTCTGGTTGCATTTGTGCATCTTTAATCGCTGCTTTATAGGCGGTATAAACCGCGTTACTTTTCGGCGCACAAGCTAAATAAACAATAGCTTGGGCAATTGCACGCTCGCCTTCGGCTGGCCCCACTCGCGTGAAGCAATCCCAAGCTGAAATGGCGACTTGCATCGCACGAGGATCCGCATTCCCCACATCTTCTGATGCAATTGCAAGTAGCCGACGGGCAACATACAGAGGGTCACCACCCGCAGTAATAATCCTTGCAAACCAATACAGTGCGGCATCTGGTGCTGAGCCTCTAATCGACTTATGCAGAGCAGAGATTAAGTCGTAATAACGGTCGCCTTTGTTATCAAACCGTGCAGTACGTTCACCGCTAACTTCTTTTAACAGATCAGCGGTTAAAATACGCTGCCCTTGGCTATCAGCCTCTGCCATATCTGCCATCATTTCCAGCAGATTTAATGAACGCCTAGCATCCCCATTAACCAACTGAGCGACCATTTTGCGCGTGTTATCAGGCAGAACAATATTTTGCCCACCAAGGCCACGAGATGAATCTGCCAGTGCTTGTAACAAGACCTGTTCAATATCATTTTCTTCAAGGGATTTAAGCAAATACACCCTAGCACGTGATAATAACGCGGAATTTAATTCAAATGATGGGTTTTCAGTTGTTGCACCAATAAATGTAATCGTGCCATCTTCTATATGAGGTAAAAATGCATCTTGCTGGCTTTTATTAAAACGATGAACCTCATCGACAAATAAAATGGTTCTCCGCCCCGCACTGCGATTTTGCCGGGCTTTTTCGATGGATTCTCGAATTTCCTTAATACCAGAAGTAACTGCTGAAATACGTTCGATATCGGCTTGTGCATAATTACCAATAATTTCGGCAAGGGTTGTTTTACCTGTTCCAGGGGGCCCCCATAAAATCATGGAGTGCAGATGACCCGCTTTAATCGCACGTGGCAACGGCTTCCCCTCAGCCAATAAATGCTTTTGGCCAATATACTGTTCAAGGGTTTCAGGCCGCATTCTTGCTGCTAAAGGTTGAAATTCATTCTGCGAAAAATCAAGAGACAGGTTACCCACTATATCCTCTTTTTTACTTCTTAAAATATCTTATATATTAACCAGCAAGTATGAATACTGCTGGCTAATATTTTCTCTAATCAAGCTTATTTAGCATTTGAACGCTGGTCATCTAAAGTGACGCCTTTTGGTACTGTAAACTTGAATTTACTCGCATCAACGCGACCATTTTTTTGCTCTTTTAATTGATAAGCACTGGTTTGGCCATCTTGTTCAACCGCTGAAAACTGCTCAATCGTCCCTTCGGGAGAAACCGTAATGGAGAAACGTTTTAAAGTCCCATTAGTTTGTTTTGGTTTTAAATCAAACGTATTTCCCTGCTGAATGATTGAGTACTGTTTCCAATCTTTCGGGTCGTTACGTGTAATTAGTAGAAATGGCGTATCCTGCGTAGCATCTGCTAAATTAGTCACCGTCACTTGTTCTACGAACGGGTTATAAAACCACAAATCTTTACCATCTGACACCAATACGCTTTCATCAGGTGATGTCATGTTCCAATTAAATAAATTTGGGCGCTCAAGCCATAAATCCCCAACACCTTCTTGAACCAAATCCCCTTCAGGACTCGTCACCTTTTGCGAGAAGCTAGCTTGGAAGCTATTGACCTTATTCAAACGTTCTTGAAGGTCTTTGCTTGCGTCTGCCAATACTTGGCCAATATGTAAACTCAGGGCTAACGCACCCAATAACATCATTTTTTTCATCGATGAGAGACCTTAAAATTATTACCATAAGAGGTGTTACGTCTTTATACACCCCTTAAATTAAACCAGCAATTAGCACACTAAATTATTAATGTCCCATTGACGGAGGAGCAAGAACTTCACGGTTACCATTGTGCCCTTGCTCACTGACAATACCTTGGAGCTCCATTTGCTCAACAATCCTTGCAGCACGGTTATAACCTATCCTAAATTGGCGTTGAACCCCAGAAATGGAAACGCGTTGTTTCTCAACAACAAACTCAACTGCCTGGTCAAACAGTGGGTCAAGCTCTTCACCTCCGCTATCATAACCACCACCTTCGCTATCGTCACTACAGGTCGTGATGCTATCAATATATTGTGGTTTACCGCGAGCTTTCCAATCATTCACAACTGCATGAACCTCTTGGTCACGAACAAAAGCACCGTGTACACGCACAGGAATTGAAGAGTTTGGTGGTAAATACAGCATATCCCCCATGCCTAGTAAAGATTCAGCGCCGCCTTGGTCAAGGATCGTGCGTGAGTCAATTTTACTGGATACCGTAAATGCAATCCGCGTTGGAATATTTGCTTTGATTAGTCCAGTAATGATATCAACCGATGGCCGTTGAGTTGCCAATACTAAATGAATGCCCGCGGCACGTGCTTTTTGTGCCAACCGTGCAATTAACTCTTCCACTTTTTTACCTGCTGTCATCATTAAATCGGCAAATTCATCAACCATGACAACAATGTAAGGTTCTTTTTTCAGCATTGGGTGTTCTACATCCATGCTATCACCGGGTTTCCAATGTGGATCAGGAATTGGCCGCCCCATTTCTTCTGCTGCTTTAATGCGGTCGTTATAACCCGCTAGGTTACGTACCCCTAATGCAGACATGAGTTTATAACGGCGTTCCATTTCATTCACGCACCAGCGCAAGGCATTCGCCGCATCTTTCATGTCAGTAACCACTTCAGTCAATAGATGCGGAATACCTTCATAAATGGATAACTCCAGCATTTTCGGGTCAATCATGATAAAGCGAACATCTTCGGGTTTGGCTTTATACAAGATACTGAGGATCATTGCATTCACCCCAACCGACTTACCAGAGCCGGTTGTCCCCGCAACGAGTAAATGAGGCATTTTCGCTAAATCCGCAACAACAGGGTCACCTTCAATATCTTTACCCAATACAATAGTGAGAGGAGATGGGTTTTTGCGGAAATCATCGCAGTCTAAGACTTCACTTAGGTAAACGGTTTGCCGTTTCTCATTAGGGAGTTCGAGGCCTACATAAGGTTTACCCGGTATCACTTCTACAACACGTACGGCTACGGTTGATAACGAACGAGCAAGGTCACGTGACAATGTGGATATCCGTGCAGCTTTTACTCCCGGTGCGAGGTCAAGTTCAAACCGAGTAATGACAGGGCCTGGAGAAAAACCAACCACTTCAGCTTTAACGCGGTAATCATTAAGCCTTGCTTCAATCAACCTTGCTGTTTGTTCTAGTTTGAACATATCCACTGGCTCTTCTTGTGCTGGCGGACTTGCCAGCAAATCAAGAGATGGCATTGGCGTTGTTGGTTTTGGTAATGGTTGGTCATTACGCACTAAGAACGGGTGGAATAAGCTATCTTGCTGTGGCTGCTGTGGCTGCTGTGGCTGCTGTGGCTGCTGTGGCTGCTGTGGCTGCTGTGGCTGCTGTGGCTGCTGTGGCTGCTGTGGCTGCTGTGGCTGCTGTGGCTGCTGTGGCTGCTGTGGCTGCTGTGGCTGCGCAAAAGTTTGTGTTACTGATGGTGAGCTAGCAAGCCCTTCAGCGATATTATTTTGTGGGGTACCTGCTGTAACAGAAGTCGCGCTAAATGATGGCATAAATAATGGGTCAGCTGGTTCGTTGTCAACCAAATCATCAACAGGGGTAAAACTATCCAGCACAGAGAACTCTTTTCTTAAATCAATTTTAGGCTCAAAGTCTTCTTGCTCTTGTGTAAACTGAGATTGATAGCCATTATCCACGACTGGCACGGCCTCATCAGGCTCTGGAATTGTATGCGTATTATTGGATTGTTGTGAAGCTGACGCCCAACGGTGTTCAATTTCTGGCTGCGTAAATGCGCTGACTCTATTGTCAGTCATTGGCTCATTTTGTAATTGCTCATCATGCGAGTGCAGGCTATTAAGCGATACATCATAATCAGTTTCATCAACTTCACCATAACGTTCACGTTGCTGTTCTAAGAACTGCGCTCGTAGTAATTCGTCTTGTTGTGCCTCATCATCAGTTTCAGGTTGCTCAGACTCACTCGTAGACCACTGCTGATATATTTGTTCACGTTTAGAGGCCTCTTCTTCGCGCCGCTGTAGTTCCGCATCACGTAACGATGGAATACGAATACCATATAACTCACGACGAGTCGGCAAACGAACAGGATTTGGCCGTGGAAGCTCTGGCTCCATATTTTGTTTAACCTGAGCATGGCGCTCCAGTGCAGCGACTGAAATACCCGCAGCCGCTAATGCAGCTGGATTAGAGACCCTTTCAGTAACTGATGATGGAATAAAACTTTCTGTTGTACTTGAAGAGTCAAGTGGGAGCACTGATGTTGCTTGAGCTTCAAACGCAGCTTGATTAACAGGTGTTTCTTGTTTATCCGAATATTCTTGATAAGCGGTATTGTCTTGTTTTTGTTGTTCTATTTGTTGATTATGCTGAACACTAAATATCGGTTCTTCTGGTGCAACATACGGTGACGCTTGAACTAACGGCTCATTAACGGTATCTGATGTTGAATCAAAACTTGCACCGAGCTTAGGCTGGTAATCTTCTGGTACTTCAAAATGATATGTGCTCGGCTCATCCACTGCAGAGAAAGCAGGTACCGAATCTTGCTCTGATGTGTTTTGATTCACTGAAGGAATTGGGTTTTCTGTAGTAACAACCGCTTCACCCGTATTTTTTTCCGTTGTTGGAGCGACTTCAGTGACTAATTCAGCCACAGTGGGTGCGGAAAACAAAACATCATCCGCATCAATATTTTCTAGGCTGTCATTGGCTCTGTGCTCAGCTTCTTGCGCACGCTGTAAAGCTCCTTCAGTTTCTTCAACGTCGTAATCATAGTTATCTAAATCGTCTCCCCTCGCTCGATTTGTTAGCAAAGTAATAGGGAGAAGTACCGCTGCACCAATTTTTTCTGCGATTGTAAGCCATGACCATCCCGTAAACAGCGTAAAGCTTATCGCCCATAAAAACAGCAATGCTAACGTAGCACCTAATGAATTGAACCACGGCATAATTGCATTACTAAATACACTGCCAATCACACCACCAGAGGCGAAATTAGGTAAGTCGTCAAAATTGAGAGCCGCAAGCCCACAAGAAGATAAAATAAGTGCTAAACCACCTATTAATCTTAACGATAAAGAGAAAAAATCAATATATCGGCGCCGACTTTCATATTGGAAAATCGCCCAGCAGCCTAGGAGTAATAGTGCAGGAATGGCAAATGCAAGAATACCAAAAGCAGAGAAAAGAATATCTGCACTCCATGAACCTACACTACCCCCTAAATTCTTCACTGGGGCATTCCAAGTGGTCTGTGACCAGCTTGGATCTGAAGGGCTGAAGCTCAATAAAGCCACCATTAAGAAGAGTGCGCTCAAGCATATTGCGAGCAAAATAACCTCTAATAGCCGTCTTCCGCTACTTAGTTTTTTAAATTTGATATGTTTATCTTCTGTATATTCTTGGCTCATTATTATTTCTTTGCTAACTGATGTTCTTGACTAACCTAGGTTTATTCTACCATTAAACGCCTGACTCTGCCTGTTTTACAGCGACTAAGAGATATCAAGGCTTCACAAAAGCACTAAGGTGCAGTATTCCATCTAATGTATGATGATTCAATTTCTATTTCTCGTCAAAAATCCTAAATATTTATAGCTTTAGAATCAATAAATTGGAAATAAAACTTATCAGTTGCTAAGTAATTTACGTAAAACAAGGTAGAAAGGCATGGATAGCAGCCAGTTGAAGCTGTGAAACAGCAAAATATTACGTTTTTATAAAGCAACAAATGAGGCGAGAAAAACGGAACAACGCTGAGTAAACTCAGCGTTGAAACTGCAGTGCGGCAACAAAGCTGAAATGCTGTGCTGAAGCGAGGTTAAAAAGCACTAATTAGCGAGTTTTGATCACTAAGCGGTTGCTTTGTTTAACTTCTTCCATAACTACATAGGTGCGAGTGTCGTTTACGCCTGGTAAACGTAACAGAGTTTCACCTAACAGTTTACGATATGCGGACATATCTGGCACACGCGTTTTCAACAGGTAGTCAAAGTCACCAGAAACCAAGTGGCATTCCTGAATTTCTTCCAGTTTTTGAACTGCTGTATTGAATTGCTCAAATACATCCGCAGCACCACGGTTAAGTGTGATTTCAACAAACACGAGCAAAGATGCATCTAAGTAGTGTGGATTTAATAACGCAGTATAGCCAGAGATAAATCCTTGTCTCTCAAGGCGACGTACACGCTCTAAACAAGGTGTTGGAGATAAACCAACTCGTTTAGATAACTCTACGTTAGAAATTCGCCCGTCTTTTTGTAGTTCGTTTAATATATTCCTGTCGATACGGTCAAGGTCTTTGCCAGGACGCTTTTTATTGTCAATCATCTCTTTATCTCTCTTTCTCTAATTGTTATTTTCTACATCTAAAAATAAGCACCTTAGCCACCACCTTTTTTATTTAGGAATTCGTGTTCAGGAGCAAATTTTATTCATAATGCTGAAGTTAGTGTGAATGTAATTATCACCCACAATGTTTACTTGTATTTTAAATTTGTAAGTAGTGTAAAGTTAATTTTCCAGCAAGAACAAAAATGCGCTATTTCCATTGATCAGCTAGATAATTAACTCTTACACTGATGTTTTCGCAAATGCGCAGCCGATTGTCAAAGCAAATGAATAAAAATCAGTACAAGATTTCGCTTTTTTTTCCAGTAAAACGTTTCGCAGCCTTAATTCAAGATAATTCCTAAAAATTGTGATGCGTGACACAAGCAACTTTTGTCATATTTTTTTACATTTTGTCGGTGTTACCTATTGATGAAATAAGCCAAATGAAACTAAGTCGCACTTAAACCACTTTTGTTAACCTCTTATTTCTCCTACAATCTGATAAATGCTTTTTAGATTAAAGAGGAATTCATGAGCACAACAACACATCGCAAGTTAATCATTCTTGGTTCTGGCCCTGCGGGCTATACTGCGGCTGTCTATGCTGCACGTGCAAACTTAAACCCAGCATTGATTACTGGGGTGGAAAAAGGCGGTCAATTGACCACCACAACTGAAGTTGAAAACTGGCCTGGTGACCCAGAAGGTTTAACCGGTCCAGGGCTTATGGAACGCATGCATGAGCACGCGTCAAAATTTGACACCGAAATCATATCTGACCATATCCAAAAAGTGGACTTAAAACAACGTCCTTTCCGTTTAATTGGCGATGAAAATGAATATACCTGTGATGCATTAATTATTGCAACAGGGGCTTCCGCTCGTTATATCGGCCTACCTTCAGAAGAAGCGTTCAAAGGCCGTGGCGTTTCAGCTTGTGCAACCTGTGATGGTTTCTTCTATCGTAACCAAAAAGTCGCTGTCGTTGGTGGCGGAAACACTGCGGTAGAAGAAGCATTGTACCTTTCTAATATTGCTTCAGAAGTTCATTTAATTCATCGTCGTGATAGTTTCCGTGCAGAAAAAATCCTGATTAATCGTTTAATGGATAAAGTTGAGAACGGTAATATTATTCTGCATACCGACCGCACATTAAATGAAGTATTAGGTGATGATATGGGCGTGACGGGTGTGCGCTTAGAATGTACTAAAACACATGCAACAGAAGATATCCCTGTTATGGGGGCATTTATTGCCATCGGCCACAGCCCAAATACAGCTATTTTTGAAGGCCAATTAGATTTAGACAACGGTTATATTAAAGTGCAATCTGGCACCCAAGGCAATGCAACTCAAACTTCTGTTGAAGGTGTGTTCGCGGCTGGTGATGTTATGGACCATATATACCGCCAAGCAATTACCTCTGCGGGCACAGGTTGTATGGCAGCCTTAGATGCAGAACGTTATCTTGATGGCTTAGCATCAAAATAATCAATAAGTGATTGTAATTTAGATAGGCTTCAATTTTTCCTCAATTGAAGCCTTTTTTATTACTTATACTCCCCATCCTAACTATTGGTTTTGCATATATTTTTAAGACCAAGTTTATATTGTACTTTTTTAATACTGCCTATACTGTTTTTACATAACATTAATTAATATAAGGTGTAGGTATGGGGCAACAATTAGAACGTGATGCCATTCGCGGTTATTCTTATTTTATTATTGTCATACTTGCCGTGATTCAAGGCATCGTCATCACAGCCACTACTGATTACTCTATCCGCCTAGAAAGCCAACTAAGCGCCACCACCCTATATCTGCCTATTTTGCTCGCCATTTTTGTTCCTTCAGCAATCAGTTACCTAATTACCAATGCAAAATCCGCTATTTTTTATCTCAACATTGCGGTCATTATTGGGTTAATTTTCTGGCTCAATTACTGGCATGCCCAAGACTTTCTAAATTCTTCAGATACAGACCCATTCTTCGCCTTTATCACCCTCACCGTCCTGCTCTTTTTTATACTTCCTTGGATGCAATCGTGGCAAACCACAAAAACATGGAAAATTGATTACGGTTGCTTAATGGGGCTATATATTAAAAATACCTTTCTGGGTATTCTCGCTTCTATAATCGGTGGGTTGCTAACATTAATCGTAAAAATAGCCAGTTTTTTATTTGGCATTGTTAACCTAACTTTTTTGAGTGAAGCTCTTGATAACGACGTTATCTATTGGGTGAGCTTTGCCCTTGGGTTCAACGTGAGTTTAGCTTTTTTACGCACAGCACTGAATGTACAACTCAGTAATTTTGTTAGCTTTATTGCGCGTTTTTTCTTACCTCTATTGAATATTGTTGCTGTTATTTTCTTAGGCGGTTTCGTTGTTTCATTCTTTTCAGGTTTAACCTCTGCAGGCTTAGGCTCCGCAGTAATGCTGTGGTTTTTAATTTTAAACCTTATTTTTATCAATTTCGTGTATGGCGATGGCACAACCCAATATCAATTCCGTGCGGGTCTCAACGGTTTTGTCTTAATTAGCATTATGTTACTTAATGCATTTTCAGTGCTTTCGCTCTATGGAATTTTAGTACGAGTTAACCAGTATAGTTGGAGTGTTGAGCGCCTATACGCCTTTACTATTGCCCTATTCCTATTTGTATTGGTTTTTGCTTATAGCATCGCAATTATCTATAAAAAATCAGCCTGGATGTCCTATTTAGGCCCTATCAATAAAGCGGGAATTTTGTCTCTAATTGCCATTATATTGGTCATTAACAGCCCTATTGCTGATTTTAAACGCATCACACTGAACAGTATTCTTGCGGGGATTGAAAATGGCAAAATCAAAGTCAATAGCTCGCTTGCTTATGACTTAAAACAATTAGGTGAGAAAGGGCAACAAGCTTTTGAAAAACTCAATAATAACCCTGAATATCAAAAACTATTCCAAACCAGCCCTTATGAAGAAGAACAGCGCAGATCGCTAAAATCAGTATTAATTCAAGCTCAAAATAGCCCTGCAATACCGGAGAGTTGGTTCGACCTCGGGGAAAACCTTAGCAGTGCTTGGTATTGTACCTCACAATACGACCCATACCCGTGTGTGGGCTTTATGGCCGATGTTAACCAAAACAATCAAGATGATGTGGTTATGTGCTATTCCTATCCAAGTAGTTCTAGTATTGATTGCAATATATGGCAACAAACGGAACAAACCTGGGAGTTAATGGATACGCAAACTCGCTCATTTAATACCATGAAAGAAAAAGATCAGGCTTGGGATAATTTATTAAAAGGAAACTATAGATTAAAACCCAAAGAATGGTTAATGATAGACCCCACATTCTAATTGTAGTGAAAAATGCCGGTGGCTTAACATTTCTTTGTTAAGCCACCTTTTTATTACGTAAAAATACAGTAATATCCCAATATCATTACATCTAAAAATTTACTGAAATATTAAATTTACCTTTATAAAACAATTTAATAACAAAGCACAACTCACTTTAAATAACCCACTTTTATTAGGTAACATATCGCGGTGAAGCTGTTATGATGTACTCTAATACTCGAATTTGTGGGTAAGATCAAAAACGCAGATTTTCTTATAATCACCAATTGCGTTACCAGATCAAAATTTATCGTTCTCATGCGGTTTAAAACAGGTCAACTGCAATATCACGCATGGTAAAAACAACGTTAGGGTGATGTTTCCTAACTATACTCAATGACATTAAAACTACACCTGCTAACTAAATCATTATGGATAAATCAAGACAGACTGAATTGGTACGTTGGTTAAAACAATACAGTGCCCCTGCCAAGCGCTGGTTGCGGATCTCTATGTTACTAGGCATTTTGAGTGGATTACTGATTATTGCTCAAGCTTGGTTCTTAGCTGTTATCTTACAAGCATTGATTATGGATAACGTTCCTCGAGAACAGTTATTAACCCCTTTTGTTCTTCTGCTTTGCGTTTTTATCTTACGCGCAATTGTCACTTATGTACGAGAACGCGTTGGCTTTCGTTGTGGCCAAGTGGTGCGCCAAGAAATACGTACCATGGTACTCGATAAACTTCAAGAACTCGGCCCTGTGTGGGTTAAAGGTAAGCCAGCGGGTAGCTGGGCTACAATTATTCTTGAACAAATTGAAGATATGCAAGACTACTATTCGCGCTATCTTCCTCAAATGTATTTAGCTGGGATCATCCCCATTATGATCCTGATTGCTATTTTCCCCTTTAACTGGGCTGCAGCACTTATTTTATTCGTCACTGCCCCGCTGATTCCTATCTTTATGGCATTAGTCGGATTAGGCGCTGCGGATGCTAACCGTCGTAACTTTATTGCCTTAGGTCGTTTAAGCGGGAGTTTTCTCGATAGATTACGGGGCCTTGATACCTTACGGTTATTTTTTCGTGAAAAAGCAGAGATTAAGCAAATTCGTGAATCAACAGAAGATTTTCGTTCCAGAACGATGGAAGTATTGAGGATGGCATTTCTGTCTTCTGGCGTTCTTGAATTTTTTGCGTCGATTTCTATTGCTGTTGTTGCTGTCTATTTTGGTTTTTCCTACTTGGGCGAAATGAACTTCGGTAGCTATGGTTTACCTGTCACGCTATTTGCAGGTTTTCTTGCCCTGATACTTTCGCCAGAGTTTTTCCAACCATTACGTGACCTTGGCACATACTACCACGCCAAGGCGCAAGCTGTTGGTGCCGCTGAAACACTCGAAACGCTATTAAACAGTGATGGCGAACAAAAAGCTCAACAAGGAACCCAAACACTGAGTGATGAGGCTATCTATATTCAAGCTAAACAATTAGAAATTTTATCCCATGATGGTGTGCGCCTTGCTGGGCCATTAGATTTCAATATTGAGCCACAACAACGTATTGCAATTGTTGGTCAAAGTGGTGCGGGAAAAAGCTCATTACTGAATTTATTGTTAGGCTTTTTGCCTTATCGCGGTTCCATCACCATAAATGGTGTTGAACTTCGTGAATTATGCCCTGATAAATGGCGTGAATTACTCGGTTGGGTTGGGCAAAACCCTCACCTTCCAGAGCAAACACTGGTTGAAAACATCTGTTTAGGCAAGCCAAATGCTACAGAAGCGGAAATTCAACAGGCGATTGATAATGCATATGTTTCCGAATTCTTAGCCCATTTGCCTGATGGCCTAAATACCAAGCTGGGTGACTATGCCGCTCGCCTTTCGGTCGGGCAAGCTCAGCGAGTTGCCGTTGCACGAACCCTGTTGAAACCCTCTCGTATGCTCCTTCTAGATGAGCCTGCTGCGAGCTTAGACTCCCACAGCGAACAACGTGTTATGCAAACACTTAACCAGCTATCAAGTCAGCAAACGACCCTTTTAGTCACCCATTTACTGGAAGAAACCCTTGATTATGACCAAATTTGGGTAATGGCTAACGGGCAAATCATTCAACAAGGTAATTACACACAGTTAAGCCAGTCAGAAGGCGCTTTTGCCCAGTTACTTGCCCATCGCAGTGAGGAGCTTTGATAATGAAAATTTTATTACCTTTCTTAGCCCTTTACCGCCGCCATTGGTTTTTAATTACATTAGGCATTATCTTGGCGATTGTGACCTTACTGGCAAGTATTGGCTTACTTACCCTTTCTGGTTGGTTTTTAGCCGGAACCGCCATTGCTGGTTTTCCGGGTCTTTACTATTTTAATTACATGTTACCCGCTGCGGGTGTCCGTGGTGCCGCTATTTTTCGTACCGCTGGCCGCTATGGAGAACGCCTAGTTAGCCACGATGCTACTTTTAAAGTACTTGCTCATTTACGGGTTTTTGCTTTTAGTAAAGTATTGCCCCTTTCGCCGGGTGGTATCAGTCGTTTTCGTCAAGGGGAGTTACTCAATCGTCTGGTCGCTGACGTAGAGACCCTAGATCACCTCTATTTACGTGTTTTATCGCCGATCATTACTGCATTTTTTGTTACTTTTGTCCTTATTTTTGGTTTAAGTTATCTCGACCCTCGTCTTGCTTGGACACTGGGTGGCATCATGCTGTTCTTGCTATTTACAATGCCATTTATATTTTATCGTGCAGGAAAACCCATTGGCCGTGAGCTAACCGAATTACGTGGAAGTTATCGCACTATTTTAACCTCCGCACTGCAAGGGCAAGCTGAGTTAACATTATTTGGCGCCACTGAACGTTTTCGCCAAAACTTGCTTAATATCGAAAATAAGTGGCAAGTGCGTCAACAACAGCAAGCGGCACTCACTGGGTTATCTCAAGCCATTATTTTATTTGCCTCTGGTGTTACAGCAACACTACTTCTTTGGATGGCTGCCGACCATGTAGGGGGCGATACAAAACCGGGAGCACTGATTGCTTTATTTGTATTCTGTGCGCTAGCGGCTTTCGAAGCATTAGGCCCTGTTGCTGTTGCCTTCCAACATATGGGTCAAGTGATTGCATCTGCCACTCGCGTTTCCCAATTAATGACCGCAAAACCAGAGGTAACTTTCCCAAGTGAAAGCCCTTCAATCGCAACATTGGAAAATCTGACTGTCGATAATATTTCATTTACCTATCCAGAACAGCCATTTGCCGTTCTTCAAAATGTGTCTTTAACATTAAATAAAGGCCAACACCTTGCTTTATTAGGTAAAACAGGTTGTGGTAAATCCACTCTTCTGCAGTTATTAACCCGTGCTTGGGATGTTGATAGCGGAACCATCTACTTAAATAGCACGCCTATTAACGAATTTAGCGAAAAATCGTTACGTAATATGATGTCTGTAGTACCACAACGGGTTCATGTCTTTAGTGATACATTGCGCAATAATCTGTTGCTCGCCAATGAACAAGCGACGGATACCGAATTAAGCGAAGTATTGCAGCAAGTTGGTCTAGGTAATTTATTAGAAAACGAATTAAAGCTTAATGCGTGGATGGGTGAAGGCGGCCGACAACTTTCTGGAGGGGAACAACGCCGCTTAGGTATTGCCCGTGCTTTATTACATAACACACCATTAATTCTAATGGATGAACCAACGGAAGGGCTTGATGCACAAACTGAACAGCAAATTTTAGCACTGTTAAAAGAAAAATGTGCCGATAAGACGTTAATTGTCATTACTCACCGTATGCAGGGCTTAGAGGAAATGGATAACATCTGTGTGATGGATAATGGTAAAATCATCGAACAAGGTACCCATCAAGCGCTGTTAGGTATGCAAGGCCAGTATTATCAGTTCCGCCAGCGCCACTGGGCACAGCAACCGCTCTGAGGCGTATATGTACCAATTAGATGATGACTCCTATTTATTCCCTCCCGTGTCTGAAGCCATGCGGGAGCCCAATGGCTTATTAGCGATTGGCGGAGATCTTTCATCAAAAAGGCTGCAAGCTGCCTATTATGATGGTATCTTTCCTTGGTTTAATCCTGGAGAGATGCCTTTATGGTGGTCTCCGGACCCTAGAGCAGTACTCATGGTTGGTGAACTCCATATTAGCCGGTCAATGAAAAAAGTTTTAAAAAAGCAGACTTATCGCATTACTGTTAACCATGCATTCAAGCAAGTTATTGCAGCTTGTTCTGTACGCCAAGAAGGCACATGGATTTTACCCGAAGTTCAAGCTGGGTATTTAGCGCTACACCAAGCAGGTATGGCGCATTCCATTGAAGCTTGGTATGGCGATAAACTCGTTGGAGGCCTGTATGGCGTGAACATGGGGCACCTATTTTGTGGGGAATCTATGTTCAGTAGAATGAATGATGCATCCAAATTTGCTTTTATTACATTCTATTTTCATTTTTTGCGCTATAATGGGCAACTTTTTGATTGTCAGGTACTTAACCACCATACCGCCTCAATGGGCGCAAAAGAGATATCCCGTAGGGATTTTTTACATATTCTTTATCGGTGGCGTGACAAAGCGATTGACCCCGCCTGCTGGATACCGCAATCGATTGAAATACCGCCAATTTTCGATTAATGAATTTTGGTTTTACATTAATTTTATTCCTTCACTTAAAAATAAAGATCGCGTTAAAATGCGACACTTCTTTACTTAGTGCGGGTTTTTGGGCATTATCTTGCCCGTTAAAAATCACGGTTATTAAACTTAGAGGATTAGATGGCCAAAGAAGACAATATTGAAATGCAGGGCACAGTTTTAGATACCCTGCCAAACACAATGTTCCGTGTTGAACTGGAAAACGGTCACGTGGTGACTGCTCATATTTCTGGAAAAATGCGTAAAAACTATATCCGCATCCTGACAGGCGACAAGGTAACTGTAGAGTTAACACCTTATGACCTGAGCAAAGGCCGAATCATTTTCCGTAGCCGTTGATATTCTCTTCAGGCAAGGCCTGACAACCACAGGTGCATTGATACACCTGTGGTCTATTCGTCAGAATACCGCATCCTCCGGAGAGGCCTTGTGCACGCTACTGAAGCTGTATGTCAGTGTGTTACTTTTTTCATCAAGCCCGATACTTACAGAGCCACCATTGGTTAGTGAACCAAATAACAACTCGTTTGCTAATGGTTTTTTCAGGTTATCCTGAATGGTGCGAGCCATAGGTCGGGCACCCATCGCTTTATCATAACCTTTTTCACACAACCAGCGGCGAGCCGCGGCGCTAACTTCAATTGATACACCCTTTTCATCAAGCTGAACTTGTAATTCCACAATAAACTTATCAACGACTTGCGTAATAATTTCTGGAGTTAATGAGTTAAACCAAATGATACCATCAAGGCGGTTGCGAAATTCTGGTGAGAACGCCTTTTTGATTTCAGACATCGCATCAGTGCTATTATCTTGCTCAGCAAAACCAATAGAACGGCGCTGAGTTTCTTGCACCCCAGCGTTGGTTGTCATTACCACAACAACATTACGGAAATCCGCCTTACGACCGTTATTGTCTGTTAACGTTCCGTGGTCCATTACCTGTAAAAGAATATTAAACACATCTGGATGCGCTTTTTCGATTTCATCTAACAGCACCACTGAATGCGGATGTTTGATAACCGCATCGGTCAGTAAACCACCTTGGTCAAAGCCGACATAGCCAGGAGGCGCACCAATTAAGCGGCTAACCGTGTGGCGCTCCATATATTCAGACATATCAAATCGCAGCAATTTGATATCCAACGCTTTCGCTAACTGGACGGTCACTTCGGTTTTACCCACCCCTGTTGGACCAGCAAATAAGAAAGAACCCACAGGTTTATTTTCTAACCCTAAACCTGCCCGATTCATTTTGATTGCCTCAGACAATGAATCTATCGCTTTGTCTTGTCCAAACACTAACATTTTCAAACGAGAGTCGAGTGTCTTGAGTTTATCTTTATCGCTTGAGGAAACCGTTTTTTCAGGAATACGGGCGATACGCGCCACAACTGTTTCAATTTCAGGCACACCAATGGTTTTTTTACGCTTACTTGGTGCAACCAGTCGCGTTCGCGCCCCGGCCTCATCAATCACGTCAATGGCTTTATCTGGCAAATGCCTGTCGGTAATATATTTAATGGATAAATCCACCGCCGCTTGGATCGCTTTTGCGGTATAACGAACATCATGATGAGCTTCATACTTAGGCTTCAACCCATTGATGATACGAATTGTTTCTTCGGGAGTTGGTTCTACAATATCAATTTTCTGGAAACGACGAGCCAACGCTCTATCTTTCTCAAAAATACTGCCAAATTCTTGGTATGTTGTTGAACCAATAACACGAATTCGACCACTTGATAGCAACGGTTTAATTAAGTTCGCTGCGTCAACTTGCCCACCAGACGCGGCTCCTGCACCGATGATAGTGTGAATTTCATCAATAAATAAAATGCTCTTCGGATCTTTTTCCAGCATTTTTAATAATGCTTTGAAACGTTTCTCAAAGTCACCACGGTATTTGGTTCCAGCCAATAATGAACCAATATCTAATGAAAAAATTGTGCAGCCTTTCATTACGTCAGGTACATCATCTTGCTCAATACGCCATGCTAGCCCTTCAGCAATCGCGGTTTTACCGACACCTGACTCACCGACTAATAGTGGATTATTTTTACGACGGCGGCACAATACTTGAATCGTACGCTCTAATTCAGCCTGACGTCCAACCAGAGGGTCGATATTCCCTTTCTTGGCCTGCTGGTTCAAGTTGGTCGTAAAGTTGTCCATATGGTCTTCTGGGACCGGCTGCTCTTCGTTTTGCACACTATTAGAGGAGATATCTTGTTCTGATGACGACTCTTCGCCTTTTATCGTGCCATGAGAAATATAATTAACTACATCTAAACGGCTTACATCATGCTTGCGTAATAAGTACGCAGCTTGGGACTCTTGCTCACTAAAAATCGCGACCAATACGTTTGCACCGCTGACTTCGTTGCGCCCAGATGATTGCACATGAAAAACAGCGCGCTGTAATACACGCTGAAAACTCAGCGTAGGCTGGGTGTCTCTGCTATCATTTTCGGGTAACAAAGGTGTAGTTTGCGCGATGAAGTGTTCAAGTTCTTGACGTAATGCAACAAGATCAACCTTACAAGCATCTAAAGCTTCGCGAGCAGAGATATTACTCAGTAACGCTAGCAATAGGTGCTCTACAGTCATAAACTCATGGCGACTGTCTTTCGCTTTCGTAAAAGCTACGTTTAAACTAAGCTCCAGTTCTTGATTGAGCATAAGCACCTCCC
The DNA here is from genome assembly GCF_033688165.1 of Providencia sp. PROV048. NCBI lineage: Bacteria > Pseudomonadati > Pseudomonadota > Gammaproteobacteria > Enterobacterales > Morganellaceae > Providencia > Providencia sp. PROV048. The sequence continues at coordinate 2,968,964 of NZ_CP096360.1, forward strand.
AAAATTGATATTAAGCCAAATTAGACTTTCTCTATAGTGCAAAGCAAAGGGTACTCATGTTCACGAGCAAAAGTATTGACTTGCGCCGCTTTAGTTTCAGCAACCTCTGCAGTAAAAATTCCACAAACTCCCTTTCCTTGAATATGGACATCTAACATTATCTGTGTAGCGCGTTCTTCATCAAAAGAAAAGTATTTTTGTAACACTTCGACAACAAAATCCATCGGGGTGTAATCGTCATTATTTAATAGCACCTTATACATCGATGGTGGCTGTAAGGTTTGTTCTATTTCATCTTTAAAAATGACGTCAGTTTTAAATGTGCCCAGAAAATCACTCATTGCTTTCTTGCTCAGTGTTTAACTTCAATTTAAGCATAGTCTTTATTATCAACGATTTCTATCAATCATATTGATAACATCATAAAACTATACCATTTAGTTACTATGCTGTTTTTTGTCTATATTGCATCAAGCGACAGTGTATCATGGGAATCACCTTTGCTTCCATGGTTAGCAATCTGTGAGCCATATCAAATATTATAGAAAATGAGCGCTATTGATTAGCGAATTCTTAACACTTTCCAGCAATTCCTGAACCGTACCTCTTGACCTTAGAAGGTAATTTATTACAGTATATTTTACGAACAAATAACATCGTATTTATACTTATTTTGTATGTGTTTTTTATACATCGTTCTAAATGCAAATACTGGTAAATTTGAAGGATAAAATATGGAGACGGGTATCGTTAAGTGGTTCAATAACGCAAAAGGCTTTGGTTTTATTTGCCCGGCTGATGGCGGAGAAGATATTTTTGCTCATTATTCCTGTATCCAAATGGACGGTTACAGGACACTAAAAGCAGGCCAGAAAGTTCAATTTAGTGTGACTATTGGCCCAAAAGGTAATCATGCAGACCTCATTGTTCCTATTGAAAATGAGGATGTTCCAGACAACACAACAGAATCGAATTTATAGCTCACCAATAGAGCACAGTTAATTATTTTAATAACACTGACAACGCTAATAATTAACTGTGACTATTTATAAATTAATCATTTTTTGCTGCATTATTACCTGCTGTTTGCAGGTGTGACATATCACCATACAATGATGTCAATAAATCATATTGTTCAACATCATAAAACGCACATTGTTTTCCTGTGAATGCTTTAGCCACTTCTATCATAAATTTTACAGTAGCCGCAATATCAACCTCATGGCTAGCCCCTGTAGAGCAACCTGGTACTACCGTTTCTGAGCAAATAGCGACACCAACCACTGGTGCAGATGTTGATACCGCAGGTTGTAATATACTGTTGATATGATGTAGACCATTACCATATGGCGTAATGTCTTGAATTGATAATGGAAATGTCACCGCTTTTTGGCCACTACTCCACTCCATCAAACGAATTAAATCCTCTGATACAGGTAAAATATAACCATTTTTTACTGTTGGAGACAGTGCATACCCTTTATGATTGAGTAAACGATTTCCCTTCGTGGTATCTACGGACAAAATAGCATCCGCTTCAGGGATCGCCTCATGTTGATTCATCGTGGCATCTTCAAGGGGCGAGTCCATAAAATCAACAGGTGTATGCGGACGTGTTGGTGCATTTGGGCAAATATGGGTCGTGATCACGACATCACCGAGTAACTGGTCACCCTTTTCATGCATTTGTGCCAGTTTAAGCGCTGCTGCAAGTGCGGCAATCGCACCATCTGCATCAGACACAACACCTATTCGAGAAGGCCTAGCACCAATTCCACCTAAACGCCCGATGATTCCCAGTGTTGGCGCGTCTTTATGCTGTGATTTACCTTGTGTTCCTGGAATAAGAATGCGAACAAAGTCACTTTGTCCTTTGTGATCCTTAACCGTTTTAGACATGACTTCAATGTGTGGGAAATCTTGGAACAATGCAACAATGTCTTCACCTTTAACACTAGCGCAATCGATTAGATCATATACGCAAAGAGTTTGTTTTAGACTCATTGTACTTCCTTTAATTTTAATTATTTTTTATGAGAGTAAAGAGCTACTTTGAGATTAACTCGCATAGAATAGCGAGTTAATCTCATTTCACTCTAGATGGAATCTCACGTAATAGAGGTTCCATTTTTCCTGATGAAGGCGTATTCACGCACTTAAAATGCTAACAATATTAAATATTTATAATTTACTATTTACTTCAACTACTTACTTCAACTACTTACTACTTTTTGCTTTTATAACATGAAATAATCTCATGACTTATTCATGCTTTTTTGCAACCAATACGGGTCACCCACCATACACCCAAGATAAGCGGCTTTATGACAAAGGCTCTTAGATAACTGCACCATAACCTCATCATTCATTTGTGCAGCAGGCAAACTTAAACACAAGGCATATAACGTATTTTGTGCAGGGTCGAACACCGTGCTGGATATGGAAGCGACTCCAGCAACGGATTCATCCATCGAAAATTCCCAGCCACGATCTGCCACTAAGTCCAAACGCTCAACTAATTTACCCCGTTCTTCTTTTGGTTCACGGTCGATAATTTTTGACCGCTCATTTAGCGGTAACCTTGCTAATAGTGCACGCCCCGTTGACGTTCCCAGTATGGGTAAGCGGGTACCCGGTTGAGTGATCACTTGCAGCATGCTATTACCAAAACGAGCATGAACAACACGAACCATATCATCATCAAGTGCTGACACATAACTGGTAAACCCACTATCTTTCGCAAGTTCATCAAGTGCTTCAAGCATCATATCGATTAGCGGGTTCATCCCCCTTGCCCGATGAGCTAATTCCATAATCAGCAAGCCAGGTCGATATATCGGTGCATTGTTTTTCTTTTCCAGCAATCCGAGTTCAGCCATTTGCTTTAAAAGACGGGAGGCCGAGCTTTTTGGCATACCTAATTCATTAACCAACGTTGTCACCGTCAGTTCATTGCCTGAACGTAAGAACAGTTGGTAAACATCAACCACGCTAGATAAAATACTCATGACCCTAAACCTTGGGTTAATACACTGTAGCTTTGTGGCTTTCTGTCTCTCAGATAAGGCACTTTTAAACGTGTATGGGCTTGGTTTAAAAAATCAACCTCACCGATTAATAGCTCTTCGCCCTCACAGCTCGCTTCACAAAGTACTTGGCCGCGAGGACCTAAAATCTTGCTACCACCAAATAAATGCAGATCTTCTTCATGACCCCAACGGTTCACTGCAAGTAAGTGAGTTCCATTTTCTAGTGCTCGACAGGCGCTATTAATATCCCATACATCTCGATCTTGAACACACCAAGCTGAAGGGGCTAATAACAATTCCGCGCCTTGTAATGTTAAAATTCGTGCGACTTCTGGAAACCCCATGTCATAGCAAATCATGATACCGATTTTACCGATCGGCGTTTCAAACACAGGGAAACTATCACCTCGTCCAAACCATTGTTTTTCTATGCCGAAAGCATGAACTTTACGAAAAACACCACTAATACCTTCACACCCCGGGTTCCAAACACCGACAGAGTTATAGATATCGCCTAAATATTCACCGCGCTCAACAAAACCGCTAACAATAGTGATATTTAAACGAGTAGCAAGTTCGCTAAATAGCGTATAAGTTTCACTTCCGATGGAATCGCTTAAATCCCACAACTTAGTGGTCAGTAAGTCACCACGGTAACCCGTTGTCGCCAGCTCAGGGAAACAAATCAGTTTTGCCCTTGAATCTGCGGCTTGTTGGCACAACTGTGCCATGCGTTGTAAATTATTGGTTTTATTGCCAAGTTCTGAATCAAACTGAGCCAGAGCAACTTTAACTTTTGTACCTGACATTGTTTAATCCTTAATCTAAATGAGAGACTTTGCGAAAGTGTACCGTTTCAACACCTCTCGCTTTCGCCTGCCAGCGCATGCCTATCCAATAAGCAACTGCACCAGTAATCAAAGAGTTAAGCGCTGGGATACCGTAGTCTGCATGCAGCGGACCTAACTCTGATGTCCCCCAGCCAACCAGTACTGCGATCACCCACACCACGAGTGTTACTGGGTTATATGCTTCACAGCTCGGTGGTAATATGCCTTGCTCTCGAGTGATATCTAGTTCTTTCCGATCACGTTTTAACAAGTAATAGTCAACAACCATAATCCCTGCGACAGGAGGAATGGCTATTCCTAAGTAAATTAAGAAACCGATAAAGTTATCTAATATCCCTAACATTGAAGCGATTGTGCCAAAGATACCAATCACCCACGTTAAATAACGACGGTCAAAACGCTTATTAAATATGGCATTTAACAGTGTTGAAAAACCTAACGATGATGAATACAAATTGATATCATTCATTTTTATTGTTGAGAAGATAACAATCGATGCACCTAATAGGCCTGTCAGCGCCATCATTAAATCAAATACTTGGCTTGTACGTAATGACAGCGCCATTAGTACCGCTATCATATTGACCAGTAACTCACCAAAAAATGTGCCGATAAGCGTCATCCAAAACACATCTTTAGGCCCTTTCATGAAACGGCTGATATCGGGTGTTGTCACTGCTGCAATAATAAAACCACCAGCAACCATTGTGATGGCAGCAGGCATAGTCATTAATGGCCCGGCGGGTTCAGTGTCATTGATAAGCGTACCAATGTCTTGACCTGATAATAAATTATATGTCGCCCAACCTAACGCGAATAAAAATAGCGGCGTTGAGATATTGGCAGTAATAGATAAAAATCGATACCCATATACTGTTATAACCGTCACCGCAATACCTGTAATAAGTGACCAAGTCCCTGGTGTTAGCACATTAGTCGCTTTATACATTCCATCCGCAAAGAAACCATTTTGGACGCCAAACCAACCCATTAAGGAGATAGCAATCGCACCACCAATGAGGGCTGAGCCTAACTTACCAAAACCCGCCCACCGAGACAGTAGGCTGATCGACATTCCTTCGCGGCACGCAGCCGCTCCAAGCCCCCAGCTGACAACCTGTAAAATTACAGATCCAAGCATCGTTGCCCAAAACGCCTGCCAAAAAGTTAACCCATACCCAAGAGCCGCACCTAACATAACTTGTGAAACACAAGCTAGTGCGCCAATTCGTAGAATTAACACTTCATAGAACGGCCTACGAGCACTTTGGGGTACCCGAGCCAAAGAATAATCTTCACCTGCTTTATTCGCCATATCGCACCTGCTGTGTGGTTGTCTTTGCTTAGTTTTTTACTGGCTTTATTATAAGTTCCATTATATGGAACTAGGTTTCATTTATTCTACAAGGCAAATCATATCCATGATCGATACCAATTCGCAAGTAGAATTTATCTTTTCAGACAGTTTTTTATTATGAAATATTTTAAGAAACGAGGGAATATACAGACTGAAAAAAATATTATCGGGAAATGAAGGAGTTAAAAATAACGCATTTAATTAGCAGAATTTAATTGAGGAACTTGGTTCCGAAAAATGAGACCACCCCTAAATCAAATTATTTACAAGCAGATGATTCACATATTGATAATTGACCTTAAAACTGAGTTACACAGAAAGTAGAGCGAAGGAATTTAGCTTATCCTTCGCCACTCAAAAATCTCACTAAGAAAAATTATTATGGGTGGCTGATCTAAAAACTATCCATGGTTAACTTAAAGTGAGTATCCATCTTTAACCCAGTTGCCACAAAGTCTTGTTTTTCAATTGACTCTAAAATATCAAAATGAATATCAATGATCTTTTTATGTTCATCATGGTTGTTTTGGTTTAATAAACCAGCTGAAATAGAACCACCTAATGCGCCTCTTAATGCTTTTAGCATCAATGCATATAACGGATTTTGTGACATTTCAGCTAATGTTAAGTGGAAATCAATATCACTCTCAATGAACAAATCCCAATCATTAGAACTCAACAAGGATTTCCTCATTTTATCTGCAATTTTTCTTAACTTGATATAATCATTTTTATTTCCATGCATTGCAGCCAACACTGCAGAATCAACTTCAATCGCACGTCGAAGGCCTAAGATTTGCTTATAATTAACCTGCTGAGTCACAATGGCATGATTAAAAATAGTTTCTAACGGGTTTGAGTTAATTTTTTGTATTTTAGGTTTTTTGCCACTACTAATATCTAAAATACCTAATATAGAAAGGCTTTGAAAAGCCTCTCTAACCACCCCCCTGCTCACCCCTAAACGTTCAATAATCTCTTTTTCACTCGGTATTTCATCACCTGGATTTAGATTTGATTGAGATATTAAAGATAGAACATAGCTTCTAACTTGCTCTGAAAGTGTTTGTTTTTCAATTAAAGGATGCAATCTAACCCCCAAAATTAGCAATATCCATTTGATTTAAAATCAAAAAATAATCTTCCTGTGATTAAAACAATAATAAAACTAGAGTCGTATCACAAAACCTATATTAACCCTCTTTTAATATTAAGGCCATACTGTTAGCCCGTATGACAGGTTGGCAGCCAAACAGTAAGATTAAAACCTTAGATACATAGGAATATGAAATGAATAAAGATAATGATTTGTTTGACAAGATTAAAAAGGAATTACCCGTAGCTCTTCTAGGGGATATTTTAGATGAAATAGGATTACACCATCAGTTCTTGCCTCCTATACTCAAACCTTTATCTGAGGATATGAAGATTGTAGGTCGAGCAATGCCTGTACTAGAAGCTGATTACATGTTACCGCCTGACGTTACATCTAATGGGCCATTAGGAAATAAAGATTTCGGTATTATGTTTGAAGCACTAGATGGCTTAAAGGAAGGTGAAGTTTATATCGCTTCCGGTTCTTCGCATAATTACGCCCTGTGGGGTGGATTAATGTCGACAAGAGCTAAAAAACTTAACGCTGCGGGCGCTATTATTTATGGCGATTCAAGAGATAAGAGAGAAATACTAGAACTTGATTTCCCTGTATTTTCATTAGGTAGTTATGCTCAAGATCAAAAAATAAGAGGTAAAGTATTAGATTATCGAGTTCCAATCAAAATCAATAATATTTTAATTGAACCAGGTGATTTAATTGTTGCCGATGAAGAAGGCGTATTAATTATTCCTAAAAATGTAGAGTCTTACGTTATTGCAAATGCATTTGAAAAACAAAAAATGGAGAATAAAGTACAAAAAGAAATAGCAAATGGAATGGGTGCTGTAGAAGCATATAATAAATTTGGCGTCATGTGATAAACATAAAAATAGATATGTCTTATTAAATTTAATAATAAACATATCATTATATCAAAGGTGATTTATGTTTAGAAAAATAAGATGGAATTTAGTTTTATTTATTTCTCTTGGAGGAATGATAAACTATATGGATCGCTCTGCATTTGCTATTGCAGCTCCTGTTTTTTCTAAAGATTTAAACTTAACACCAAGTGAAATGGGTATACTTTTCAGTAGTTTTTCTATTGGATATGCTTTATTTAATTTCATTGGCGGATACGCATCAGATAAATATGGTCCCAAAAAGGTTTTTGCCGTAAGTATGGCTCTTTGGTCTATCTTTTGCGGCATGATTGGGGTAACTGTTGGTTTTATCTCTATGCTTATTATCCGAACTTTATTTGGTGCAGCTGAAGGCCCCTTTGCAGCAACACTCAATAAAATGGTTAATAACTGGTTCCCTAAAAAAGAAGTTGCTACTGCTATAGGTATAGCAACTGCTGGTAATCCAATAGGTGGAGCTATTGCTGGCCCTATAATGGGAATATTAATAATTACAACTGGTTGGCGTGTTGCTTTTTTTATACTTGCTGCAATAGGCTTTATATGGCTAATTGGGTGGTTAAAAATTGCCAAAGATAAACCGGAACAACATAAAAAAATATCAAAAGAAGAATTAGAATATATTTTATCTGACGATAATAATGTAGAATCAAAAACCACAAATACTATATCTAAACCATTATCTTTTTATATAAAGAGTCCGACTATATTAGCAACAACTCTTGCATTCTTCAGTTTGAATTATATTTTATTTTTCTTTTTATCATGGTTTCCAAGTTACTTATCTAATGTTCAAAATCTCAGTATAAAAGATATGAGTATAGTAAGTATTATACCTTGGCTATTAGGTGCTATTGGAATGGCTCTAGGGGGAATACTTTGTGACTTTGTTTTAAAGAAAACAAATAAACCATTATTCTCCAGAAAAATCGTGTTGGTTAGTTGTCTAGGAATATCGGCAATCCTTGTCTTTCTTGTCGGTAATGTTACTCGTGTTGAAAGTGCCGTAGCACTCATGGCATTCGGAATATTTTTCTTATATTTATCTGCTACAACCTATTGGGCAATCCTACAAGATACCGTTGCAAAAAATAATATTGGTGCAGTTGGTGGATTTGTACACGCAATGGCAAATGTTGCCGGAATTTTAGGCCCTATTATTACAGGCTATATCATTGAATGGTCTGGAATGTATAGCATCGCATTTTTTGTGGCAGGTGGAATCGGTATTGTTGGCGCAATCAGTGTCGCATTATATGTAAAACCACTAAATCTCACTAACTAAGAAATTTTCAAATTAAAAGGTTAATAATTATAAAACTAGGATTTGGTTTATATCTACATATGCTTAATGATGAACATTATGCTTTCGCAAAACAATGTGGAGCAACTCATATTGTTGTTCATATGGTCGACTACTTTAACAGTAATGAACGATTTTCACGTAGCGACCAGCCAATTGGCGATAATGATGGCTGGGGAACGGCTGTTGGTGATGTCTGGACAGTAGATGAACTAATAAAAATCCGTGACCGGATGCAAGAGTTTGGCTTAACATTTTATGCAATTGAAAATTTCGACCCTTGCCACTGGGATGATATTTTGTTTGACGGCCCTAAAAAATTAGAACAGCTTGAAGTCGTCAAAAACATTATTAGAAATGTAGGGAAAGCAGGTATTCCTGTCTTTGGATATAATTTCAGTCTGGCAGGAGTCGCAGGGCGAGTTATCGAAAACAAAGCACGAGGAGGTGCTCAAACTGTTGGTTTATCTGGCATCAATGAAGACATTCTAGAGCCAATGCCGGATAATATGGCATGGAATATGAAAATCAATAACCATAGTGCTGGTTATCGTCCTGAAACAACAACAGAGCAACTCTGGGAAAGGTTAACCTGGTTCTTAAACCATATTATCCCTGTCGCTGAAGAAGCAGGCGTTCGCCTAGCTGCTCATCCAGACGATCCTCCACTAGAGTTTGTCAGAGGCCAGCCAAGGCTCGTCAATCAACCTCACTTATATCAAAAATTACTAGATATAAAACCAAGTAAATCAAATGCACTAGAGTTTTGTCTTGGAACCATTGCCGAAATGTCTGAGGGCAACGTTTACGAAGCAGTACAACAATATGCAAGTCAAGATACGATGGCATACGTCCATTTTAGGAACGTTAAAGGTAAAGTGCCACACTATCATGAAACCTTCATTGATGAGGGCGATATTGATATGTTGAAGGTATTAACAATATTAAAAGAAAATAATTATACAGGTGTATTAATCCCTGACCATACGCCACAAATGTCATGTGATGCGCCATGGCACGCAGGTATGGCTTATGCGATGGGATATATGCAAGCATTACTTAAAGTACTGAAATAATATATAAACAATGCTCCATGCACTATTTTGATAAATGTGCATGGAGAGCTTTATACGAACAATTTATTCCCTCGCCAACGCATCAATTGGGTTCAAGCGAGCTGCATTTCGAGCAGGTAAAAAGCCAAAAATAATGCCAATGGCTGTTGAACAAACAAAGGCACTGACTAATGCCACCGGGTCAAAAGAAAAAGTCCAGCCTGGTAGTGCCATTTGAGCCAATAAACTAATCCCATACGATAGGCCAATCCCCATCAACCCGCCCATTAAACAGACTAGTACGGCTTCGATAAGAAATTGCTGCATCACATCGCTAGTCCTAGCCCCTACCGCCATGCGAATACCAATTTCTCGCGTCCTTTCGGTAACAGAAACCAGCATAATATTCATCACACCAATACCACCAACCACCAGCGAAATAACCGCGACTAATGTTAGAAACAGTTGCATAGTCTGGGTGGTTTTTTCCGCTGTTTTTACAAAAGTGTCAAGGTTATAGGTGAAAATATCCTTTTTACCATGGCGCAACGTGAGTAAGCGGGTCAGTTGCTGTTCTACCGTTTTCGCATCGTAACCGTCTTTCACCCTAACAACAAAGCTCTCATAGTATGGACGGTTCAGAATTTTACTATTCACCGTAGTATCCGGTAACCAAACCGATAGCGACTTACTCGAACCAAAAGTCGATTTTTTCTCTTCAAGCACACCGATAACCGTTACAGGCATATTACCAATGAGCAAAGTTTCGCCAATAACATTTTCTTGTTTAGGGAAAAAGCGGCGCTTAGTATTGGCATCAATAACCACCACTTGTGCGCGCTTATCCACCATATCTTGCGTGAAACTCATACCTTCTGAAAATTTAGAGGCATAAACATTAAAATAATCCCGACCAACACCGGTGAGCTGTGCCGAAGCGTCAACATTCCCTTTTCTTAAGCGTGTTGAGTGGTTGAGCTCGCCAGAAATCGCGTACACATAAGGCTGTTTTGCTAATGCATCAATATCTGAGGCTCTTAAGGACTGACGATTTTTTGCATCATCGTACCCAAAGTCTTCCCCTGGATAAATTGAAATGGTATTCGTCCCGATTGATTTTATATCATTAAGGACCATGCCTTGAGCAGCATCACCGATCACCATTATTGATACCACCGACGCAATGCCAATGATAATCCCAAGCATAGTCAGCAATGTACGCATCTTATTAACGACCATGGCACGCCAAGCCATTAATAAGGCCTCACTAAACCGCCCATACGCCTGAGCTAAAGAGAATTTTCGTGGGGGAGCTTTTGGTAATGAATTTGTTCGTTTCGTGGCTTTGCTACCCGAGTCATTCAAAATCTCGCCATCTTTAATTTCGATAATACGTTCCGCTTGTTGAGCAATTTCAGGGTCATGCGTGACAATAATTACGGTATGCCCTTGGGCACAGAGGTCTTTTAAAATATTCATGACCTCTTCCCCCGAATGGCTATCCAGTGCTCCTGTTGGCTCATCTGCGAGAATTATCTGCCCACCATTCATAAGAGCGCGAGCAATACTCACGCGCTGTTGTTGCCCACCAGACAACTGACTTGGACGATAATCAACTCGCTCCCCTAACCCTAGACGCTGTAATAGCTGGGCTGCTCGCTCACGACGTTGGTTTTTACCCGCCCCTGCATACACCGCAGGCACCTCAACATTTTGTTCCGCACTTAAATGACTCAGTAAATGGTAACGTTGAAAAATAAAGCCAAAATGCTCTCGGCGCAGTTCTGCCAATTGGTCGTTATCTAACGTTGCAACGCTTTGACCATCAATGCAATAATTCCCTTCAGTTGGTTTATCTAAGCACCCAATAATATTCATGAGCGTGGATTTACCTGAACCAGAAGCACCAATAATCGCCACCATCTCACCTGCATTAATTTGCAGTGAGACATTTTTTAAGACTGTAACTTGGTTTTCGCCTTCCCCGTAGCGGCGAGTGATCCCTTGAAGATCAATTAACGCAGACATAGTTAGTATTCCGTCTCGCTATGGCCAATGACCACTTTGTCACCTTCATTTAGGCCTTTGGTAATTTCCACATACACATCATTTCGACCACCAATTTCAACATGTTTTTTCTCGACTTTATTGCCTTGAAGGATATCCACTTCATAGGTTTGTGGTGAAATTTCATTGCCTAATGCAGATAGCGGTAGTAACAGAACATTTTTACGTGACTCTAATTCAATAGTGACCTGAGCGGTCATTTGTAATTTCAATAAATGTTGCGGATTGGGTACCTCAAAGCGCGCATAATAGAAAATGGCATCATTGATTTTTTCAGGTGTTGGTAAAATATCTTTTAGTTGCCCTGAGAATTTTTTATCTGGAGCGCCTAAGACGGTAAACGAGGCATCTTGCCCAGACTCCAAATAAATCACATCTGCTTCAGAAACTTCCGCTTTTACTAGCATCGTGTCTAAATCCGCAAGTGTTAAAATCGTTGGTGCTTCCTGAGCAGCAATAACCGTCTGCCCTTGTAATGTTTTAATAAAGGTGACAATGCCATCCATTGGAGCCGTAATTTGAGTGTATTTCAAATTTGTTTTTGCCGAATCTAAAGTGGCTTGGTTACGCTTAATTTGCGCTTGATAAGTGGCAACTTGCGCTTTTTTCACTTCTACATCCGTTTTGGCTTTATCAAGCTCTTGTTGGGAAACGGCTTGCTGTTTCGCTAGGCTTAAATGACGTTGATAAGTCAGTTGAGCAAGGCGAAGTTCCGCTTGAACTAATGATAGATTCGCTTCAAGTTCACGAGTCATCGCTTCAGACTCAGTCACATCATTTTGGGCTTTTTTCGGGTCAATAACGGCTAATAAATCACCTTTTTTAACATAATCACCCTCTTTAACATACAGAGTTTGTAGTTGCCCACTCACTTGAGCCCCCACATCGACTTTACGTACAGCGTCAAGTTTTCCCGTTGCCAGCACTTGTTTATCTAAATCGCCTCGAGTGACATCTACGGTTTGAAAAACCTCTTCTTCCTCACGATTAAAAAGAAACCCAGCAGTGACTAGGGCAACAATAATGATTGCCAAATAAATCGGCCACTTTTTCTTAGGCTTTGCCTTCATGTTTATTCGCTTCCTATGAACAAAAAGAGGGCATTGCCCTCTAAGATCGCTGACAACTTGTAAAAGGAGGTGACTTTCCAATTTGTTGCCAGCTAAAAACTAATGATCAAATTATATATCACTTAAGTTATCAATTGATTCAACATGAGATAAACCTAAGAGTGGGATTTCTCAATAATCCATCAACAACCCGTAAAATTTATCGATATCACCATTAATTTGCTTTACCCCTTGCCAACCATGCCACACGAGAAAACATACTTTTCAACTGTAGAGGGATACTATCTGGACCTAACTCAGCCGCCCGATTAACAGTTGCTAACGCTAAATCTGGCTTCGATGTACGAGAGATCGCCTTAATAATCACTCGCCTTGTTGAAACTTTCGCATTATCTGGAATATCAGCAATTTCATGATAAAGTTTTCGAAACCCTTCACGATATAGGAAATGTTCCATATCTGGTGCGGGTAGCATCGTTAGCCTATCCCTATCTGAGGAATTAATTTTATTAGCATAATGCGTCGCTGTTGCCGCATATTTACGCCCTGCCTCATCACCATCAGTTAAAACATGCCATTCAATTCCCATTTTATTGGCAAACTTTAGCAGTGGTTTCAAACCACTTTGCGCAAATGCAATAACTTTTATTCCTTCTGTTTCAAAGTAATAGTTACACTGGCGCGAGAATTCATTCATCAGCCAAATTTCAGTTTCCCCTTCAACTAATAACCAACAGCGAGCGAACAAGGCTGACGGACGATTAAAGCGAATATGGAAAGAAATTTTACGTAATTCTTCAGCACTCAAATCATTTTCATTTAAACGATAAGCTGAAACTTTATTCGTATTACGAACCAGACGACATAAATCCTCCAAAGGCGCTAATGAAAGTAGCTCCCCTGAATTCGTCGTGGTGATCCTCTGTAGAGAAAATAAGCTAAATAAGCCCCATGCAATGGAAAGCATAATTGGATGCAAACGCGTTTCAGGGTCTTCAACAATAATCAATGGCCGAGCGTATTTATCTAAATGAATATTGCCCTTTGATTGTAATAAAGAAGAAAACATCCCTAAAATGATTAACCGAATATTACGTTGATTTGGCTTGGCAATTAACCGGTTAATATTATCAAGCGCTTTCCAACCGCGTTTACGCGGTTCTATTTTAACCATTGAATTATCTGAACGAATAATATGGGAGCTTTGCCCAGAGAAGTAATGACTAAGCAACTGTTGCATGGCATCAACCCCATCACAGAGATCTTCATCACTTAAGCGTTCAGGGTTGTTGACCAATGCGCTAGTGAGTTCCTTAATACGAGCATTAAATAAGTCACGTACCTCTTTTTGCCCTGAAACAATCGTTTCTGGATTAAGTGAGTGTAAAAAACGCGCATCACGAAGGCGAATAACAGGATACAACCGAATAATTTCTTTAATATATTTACCGACGTTGTCCAATGAAAGTTTATTACCACCTGCATTTAAAAAGCTTTTATCGACAACTATCGTGTCATCATCTTTAAGTTCCGCACTAACACGATAAAAAATATGTTTAAGGTCATCACCGTTATCTACCCAAACTGAGGCTAAGTTATGAAAACGATAGGATTGATGACGCCCTTTGCGGCGTTCACAAAATTTTAAGACTATCTGCAATGAACGGTAACGTGACTCATCATTCCCTGCGGGATAGTGAAAATCATGAAGACTGAATTGGTAATCTATATGTTCAGGAGAAAGAAGAAGGTCAAGTGCATCAAGTAAGCTCGACTTTCCCCATGAATTCTCGCCAACTAAAACTGTACTGTTATTCAGTTCTAATGAAAGGCGGTTAATCCCTCTAAATCCGTATATTTCCACACGTTCCAGGTACATATCACTCTCCTTGGAATATTTTTAGTTCACCCTAAATATTATTAGTTTTCATTACATATCGGGTGATTCCGTCAATTGGATATACTAAAGAACAATATTTAGAGCTTACCGATTAACCTTCTTTATTACTATAACTATGTATGTAAAATAAAAATTCTTCATAGCAAAATAGCAAACTATGTTGAGCATCTAATTGCAGTGTTATAAAATAGTAAAACTTTTATTTTTAGTGTTTTTGACCTATTTTTTATTAGTTAGCCAATAAAAACATTTTATAACAAAAAGAACTTTTAGCACGGGGCGTTAAATCGGGTTTGTACTTCAATAACCTAAATAAATAAAATTGTATAACCCTTTGTTTATATTTAGCTAGTCGATGGGATAACCTCTAAGGATGCGGCCATGTATTCAGGACTCTTAATTATTCTTCTACCATTAACGCTTGGTTATCTTATTCCTATTAAAAACAAGCAAATTCTCCATCGAGTACACCAATCCTTGAATTCAATGGTGTATGTTATTTTATTTTTAATGGGAATTACTCTTGCACTTCTTGAAAATTTAAGTGTTCACTTATTTTCTATTTTAATTTATGCAGTTACCTTTTTTGGTTGCATATTTTCATTGAATGTAATCTCACTGTTATTGCTGGATAAATTTGATCCTTGGAAAATTCCGCAACATAAACAAGAAAAACCACCTTCACGAATCAAAATGGTTCTCGAATCCTTACAGCTATGCGGTGTGCTACTGCTCGGATTTGTCGTTGGCCTAACTCATTTTGACTTTCTACACTATGCCGACAAAGGCAGCCAACTGGCGTTAATGCTATTGTTATTACTTGTCGGTATCCAGCTACGTAACAGCGGCATGAGCATCAAGCAAATTTTAATCAACCGACGCGGCACAACCATTGCGTTTGTCATGGCAGTCAGTGCATTAGCGGGTGGTGCGTTAGCTGCATTCTTACTAGACCTTCCCGTGAAAATGGGGTTAGCACTGGCTTCTGGCTTTGGCTGGTACTCATTAACAGGGATTGTCCTCACCGATGCTTATGGCCCAGTCATGGGGAGCGCAGCTTTTTTCAATGATTTAGCAAGGGAACTTGCTGCAATCATGCTTATCCCAATTATTATTAACCGTTACCGCTCAACCGCTCTTGGCATTTGTGGTTCAACATCAATGGATTTTACACTGCCTGTTTTACAACGCAGTGGTGGGGTTTCAATTGTCCCTGCTGCTATTGTTCACGGCTTCGTACTGAGTCTTATTACGCCAATTCTCATGGCCTTCTTTACATAGGTAAAATTTCAGTCACAATAGCTGTTAATTTGCGTGAATCAGGAAATTAACATGACAGATAAACAACGTGTTTTAGTGTTGGGCGCTAGTGGCTATATTGGTCAGAATCTGATCCCTAAACTCATTGAGCAAGGATATGACGTAACAGCAGGTGCACGCCGTGTTGATTGGATGTTATCTCAAGGCTGGCAAGATACCCAATGCATTTATGTGGATCTTCACGACCCTGAAACACTAAAAGGTGTCATGGAAGGCATCGATATTGTTTATTTCCTCGTTCATAGCATGGCCGACCAAGCCAATTTAGTCGAGCGTGAGCGTGCAGCCGCTCGCAACGTGCAACAAGCCCTTGAAGGCTCAAGCGTTAAACATGTTATCTATCTCAGCGCATTACAACACGGGCATACCTATTCACCACACCTAATTGCTCGACGTTTAACCGGTGATATTTTACGTGAAAGCCAAATTCCTATTACCGAAATCCGCTCATCAATTATCGTTGGGTCTGGTTCTGCCGCATTCGAAATTATGCGTGATATGGTCTACAACTTAGCGATTTTAACGCCACCACGTTGGGTTCGTTCTAAATCGTCACCTATCGCCTTATCGAATATTTTGTATTATTTAACGCAACTGGCAAAAATACCAACAACTGAGAATCGGATTTTTGATGCAGGTGGCCCTGAGTTTATTAGCTACCAAGAGCTATTTAAGCGCTTTATTAAAGTCAGTGGTAAGCGGCGTTTACTTATTCCTATTCCGATCCCCATCAGTATGATTTCCGTGCATTTCATCAGTTTGATCACCTCCGTACCACCGTCAATCGCTAAGGAGTTAATTCAAGGCTTGCAGCACGACCTCCCCGCGGATGATAAAGCGTTACGAGAACTGATCCCCCAAACCTTAATTTCTTTTGATGATGCCGTTAGAACGACTTTAGCAGAAGAAGCCGATGCCGTTGATAACGCAGATTGGGGTTATGATCCAGAAGTCAGAAAACGCTGGCGTCCCGGCTATGGCTATTACCCAAAACAAGCGGGAGCAACCCTTGGAACAACAGCCAGTTCAGAATCGCTTTGGTATACAGTGCAACAAATCGGCGGAAAAAACGGCTATTTCTATGCCAATGGCCTGTGGAAAACTCGCGCCATCATGGACGATATGATGTTAAATAAAGTGAAGTACGGCCGCCCCGATCGTGAACAGCTCCAACTCGGTGATGAGATTGACGGCTGGCGCGTAATTAATCTTGAACCTAATAAACAACTTAGCTTGTTATTTGGTATGAAAGCCCCAGGACTTGGCCGCTTAACTTTTACTATTCATGATAGCGGGAACCGCCGTTCAATTGATGTTAGAGCATGGTGGCACCCAGCTGGCTTTTGCGGCCTACTCTATTGGTTTGCCATGATGCCCGCACATTTATTTATTTTTAAGGGGATGGCAAAACGCATCAGCGAACTGGCTTATGAGCGAGATAAACAACTCGCTAAAGAACAGCAAGCAGAGCAACTGACCGTTAAATCGGAATAATTTTAGCGTAAAAACCAAATTTTTATGCAGAAATTATTGCATAAATATGCTTATAGGATTAATATCGCGGGTAGTGAAATAAGATATTATTGGTACACATGAGCATTCAATTAAAAAACATCAACTGTTTCTATGGTTCCCATCAGGCACTCTTTGATATCAATCTAGAGTGTTCTGCTGGTGAGACTATGGTATTACTTGGGCCAAGCGGGGCTGGTAAAAGCTCATTGTTACGTGTCCTCAATTTATTAGAAATGCCACGTTCAGGCCACTTGAATATTGTGGGTCAGCAATTTGACTTTTCTTCAGCTCCAGATGCGAAAGCGATTCGTGAGCTGCGTCAAAATGTAGGGATGGTATTTCAACAATATAATCTGTGGCCTCATCTGAGCGTTATGGACAACTTAATTGAAGCACCTTGCCGCGTGTTAAAATTATCAAAGCAAGAAGCGCAAGCAAAAGCGTCCAAGTTATTAGAACGCTTACGGTTGTCGCAATTTGCTGATCGCTACCCCTTACATTTATCGGGTGGTCAGCAACAGCGTGTTGCGATTGCAAGAGCGCTAATGATGGAACCAAAAGTTTTATTATTTGATGAACCAACCGCTGCACTTGACCCAGAAATCACTGCTCAAGTTGTTGATATTATTCGTGAACTATCTGCAACTGGGATTACACAAGTCATCGTCACTCACGAAGTGGAAATTGCTCGCAAAACCGCTAGTCGTGTCGTGTATATGGAAAACGGCCATATAGTAGAACAAGGGGATGCAAGCCATTTCACTGCACCTCAAACAGAAGCATTTGCAAATTATCTGTCACATTAATAGATATAGGATTAAGCAATGAAAAAAATTATATTAGCTGCACTGCTGGGCGCTGTAACCCTATCTGCAACTGCTGCGGAAAAAGAAACCATCCGTTTTGCAACAGAAGCGACTTACGCACCTTTTGAAATGTTCGATAAGAATAACCAAATCGTTGGCTTTGACGTTGATTTAGCCAATGCAATGTGTGAAAAAATGAATGCAACTTGTACATTTACTCACCAATCTTTCGACAGCTTAATTCCTAGCTTAAAATTCCGTCGCTTTGAAGCATTAATGGCAGGTATCGATATTACCCCTGAGCGCCAACAGCAAGTAGATTTCACTGAGACTTACTACCCTAACTCAGCAGAATTTATTGCTGTAAAAGAAAAAATCAGCTCAGTAGACCAATTAAAAGATAAAAAAATTGGTGTTCAAAACGGAACCACTCACCAAAAATACATCATGGAACAACATAAAGGGATGACAACCGTTCCTTATGATAACTACCAATCTGCTATTTTAGACCTACAAAATGGCCGTATCGATGCCGTCTTCGGTGATACCGCAGTTGCTGACGAATGGTTAAAAGCTAAAGGTAACGAAAACTTAGCTGCTGTTGGTGAAAAAGTGACTGACCCACAATATTTCGGTATTGGTTTAGGTATTGCGGTTCGTAAAGGGAATAAAGAGCTGTTGGATAAAATGAATAAAGCCTTAGCTGAAGTTAAAGCAGACGGCACTTATGATGCTATCCACAAAAAATGGTTTCAACAGTAATTGATATAATTAATGAGCAACTTTCTATTTTTAACAAGTGCCGCCGGTATCACCGTCGGCCTTGCTGTTTCTGCACTGGTTTTGGGGCTGATCCTCGCCATGTTATTTACTGCGTGGGAGTCCGTTCGTTTTAAACCTATTGCCTTTTTAGGGACCTGCTGGGTTACCTTGATCCGCGGTCTACCTGAATTATTGGTCGTATTATTTGTCTACTTCGGTACATTACAACTGATCAATTTGTTTGGTGATGGGTTCGATATAAACCTCGGTTTTTGGCAAACCACTATTCAAATCGACCCCAGCATTTTCTTTGCTAATAGTGGCGAATTTGACTATACCCCATTTGTTTGTGGTGTTATTGCCCTTGCCTTGTTGTACGCCTCTTATGCATCACAAACATTAAGAGGAGCTTTAAAAGCGGTACCTTATGGCCAGTGGGAAGCAGGTTTTGCATTAGGTTTAAACAAACGCACTATTTTCTTTCGGTTCATTATGCCGCAAATGTGGCGCCATGCGCTTCCAGGCTTAGGCAACCAATGGCTTGTATTATTAAAAGATACCGCGTTAGTTTCACTCATCAGTGTTAATGATTTGATGCTACAAACAAAAACAATCGTCAATAGAACTCACGAACCATTCACATGGTACGCCATTGTGGGTTTGATTTACCTTGCCATTACGTTAGTCAGTCAAGTTATCTTAAAACGTATTGAATTGCGTACTACTCGCTTTGAGCGAGGTGAATCAAAATGATGGATTTAATTTTAGATATTCTTCCAGGGCTACCAACCAGCTTATCACTAACGTTTAGCGCACTCATTGTGGCTTTTATCTTAGCGATATTATTTACTTTAGTTCTCTCGCTGAAAACCCCTGTGGTTTCTCAAGCCGTTAAAATCTATATCACGCTTTTCACTGGTACGCCGTTATTGGTACAATTTTTCTTAATTTATAACGGTCCAAGTCAATTTAAATCATTGCAAGATTATCCCATGTTGTGGGAGATTATTTCCACGCCTTGGGTCTGTGCAATGGTTGCATTGGCCTTAAACAGTGCGGCTTATTCCACTTTGTTATTCCACGGTGCAGTTAAAGCCATCCCATCAGGCCAATGGCAGTCTTGCCAAGCCCTCGGTATGAGCAAAATGCAAACCATGCGTATTATTTTGCCTTATGCCTTTAAGCGTTCGTTATCGTCCTATTCCAATGAAGTCGTCCTGATTTTCAAGAGTACGTCACTTGCCAGTACGATTACAATGTTAGATGTCATGGGCTATAGCCAACTGATCTTTGGTCAAAGCTGGAATGTGATGGCGTTTGTTGCTGCGGGGATTATTTATTTAGTGGTCAATGCAATTTTAACAGTGCTAATGCGTTTAATTGAACGCAAAGCGTTGGAATTTGAGCACAGAGGTTAGTCTTTCTTTCTCTCCGACAAGTAAAAAAAGCTTGGTCTTATACCAAGCTTTTTTTATTCGCTCAATCGGATTTTTAAAGAACACTTTATTTGAAAATGTAATAATTAAACTAATTAAACTAATTAAACTAATTAAATAGATATGATTGATGAGTTTATTATGAAAAAAATTCAATTTGACATTCCTTTTGATCAAGACAAACTGCTTACATACTTTAATAAAAAAGAAAATAATGCCCTAAGAAAAAAGCTCACTCAAGTCAGAAATACCTCTAATGCTAGCAATGGAATTTGCCATGGTCTATCAAACCTATACCTTCTTAATGAAAACAAGAGTGATGGGGATAAACTAATTGAATCGATGGGGGCCGCTTTAAAATCCATAAAAGCACAAAGTTACCATTTAAAAAACAGAAAGCCGAATGATGTTGAAGTAAGTTTATTAAATAAACAGATAGTCAATGGCCTGAATATTCAGATCAGTTATGAACGCGCATATGATTTCAATAAAATTGCACACAAAATAGATTCATTACTCATTGATAATAAAAAGAAAAAAACATCATTAATCAATAAAAGCACAGATATTAAAGTAGATAAAAATTTAATATCATTAGATAATAAGGAAAATGACCTTAATATAAAAAATCTATACGATATAACCCATCTACTAATGAAAAATATATCTCGTGTAAATAAAAATGTAAGTTATTTAGATAGTAAATACGAAATTATAGAGTTGGTTACCTTTTACTATAATTTAGTTAGAAAAAACAAAGAAGACTCAATAGAAATTTATTATTGTCATAAAATATTGAATGAGAATATAAAAAACAAAATAATATCTGACTTACCATTAGATGATAAAGAAATTAAAATTTTTCTAGCTAATGCTTTCGAGTTTATATCTAAGCTAGAAATGTATAAAAATACAGCTAAGAATATAAATTCTGGGTTAATCAATGATATAAGCCTACCTATTTGTGACTATGCAAACTTACAAATAAATAAAAACCAATCAAATATTGAAAAACTAAAAGCTGATATAGAGAATAAATTAAAATATAACAATGATTACTATTCACTGATTTCTTATGATGGCCATTGTATGGCAATTTCAATTAAACACGATAAAAATAATTATATATATAAGTTTTTTGACCCTAACAGAGGTATAAAAAAATATGATAACGAAAATGATTTTTTAGAAAACCTAAAACATTTGCTCTCCTATCATAGTGATAAACCTATACCGAATCATATCGATGAATTTAAGTTCAGAGTATTATCCATGGATTCATTCCTGCTGAAACATTAAATTAATTACCCAAATGATATAACGAATATTGAATTGTCGTTTTATACAGTAAAAACCATCACATGGATTTTACTGTACAATACGCTTTAACAACGTCAGCACTTCAAAGTGTGCAGTATGAGGGAATAAGTCAAATAGCTGTACTTTACAGACTTGATAGCCAGCCAACAGTTGTAAATCTTGCGCCATGGTTTGTGCATTACAGCTAGAATACAAAATATATTCGGGCTGCACGTGGGAAAGGAAATCGCATAACTCTTTACCAATTCCTCTGCGTGGCGGATTGACTAAAATAAGCTGAGGGATATCCTGATTCGCCGTGGCAAAACGCGTTGAATCAAGTGCTTTAAACTCAACATGCTTTAATCCAAGTTCATCCGCTGATTGCTGTGCGCTGGCAATCGCTGGCGCACTGATTTCTATCCCTGTTAAGTGAGTGTCTTTTTCAGCACAGTGCAGCCCAAAGCCGCCCACGCCACAAAACAGATCCCACAAGCTATCGATATCTAACGCTTTAACCCATTCCCTCGCGGTTTGGTATAATTTTGCAGCCACTATAGGATTCGTTTGGAAAAAACCTTGTGGCCGAATAAATAAAGGGACTTGATTAAACTCTTCACGAAGTGTGCGCTGCTCCGTTAAGAAAATCTCATCCTCACCTTCAAGTATTGCCATATGCACGGGTTGAATATTGGCGGTGATCACCGCAAGCAGTGGCAACTGTTCTTGTAGCCATGGCAGTGCCTTTTTTAACTGCTCAATTTTTTTCTCTGAGCGCAACACAAACCGCAGCATGAATTTCCCAGAGTAATGACTTTGGGTTAATAATAGGTATTTTAATTCACCGCGTTTGCGCTCAATGTTATAAGGCGTCAGCCCTGCCCTTGCAATAAAAGGAATAATGGCACTAAACACATCAGAAAAGGCATCTGGATACAACGGGCAGTCCGTTAAATCTACACCTTGCCCATCTCGCCCAACAATACCTAAAATTGGCTTCTCAACACTACCACTAACGACCATTTTGGCTTTATTGCGAAAAGCCGTTTGCGGCCCTGTCACTGGAGGCTGAAATAAATAAGTATCAATAGCAGGCAAAAGAGCCTGTAGTTGGCTCTGCTTTTCAATAATTTGCTGTTCAGGCGTTAATGTTAGCCATTGGCATGAATGGCATTGCCCAGTGGCATATTTTTCACAATGCATAGCAAAAACTTAGTGGAGAATAACTGAAGGTTTGTCATCAAGAGAAAGCTCAGAGCCTTCTTCAGAGCTGTCATCATCTTCACTAAAGTCATCTTGATTTGCATACAACAAATTATTACTAAAGATTTCAAAGACAATAGCTGAAATTTGCTCTTCCGCTTGCTGTAAAAAATGGCAGAATTGACGATACGTCATTCCTGCTTCTAATGAAAATGATTGGCTAACAATCAATTTAGGCAAGTTTTCATTGTTTATTTCAAGGAAAACTTTTGCCGTTAATGAGCTGGCATTAATTTGGCTGATATTCGCCACTAACGTCACAATCGCTGTCGGTTTGAGTTCAGCTAATGCAGACAACACCAAAACATTATTTAAAATATCAAGCTTTGCATCAAAAATACCGTCTATATTTTGCATATGAGGTAAATGTAATGCAGAGCAGGAATCACACTCGAAATAAGAGGTTTTGAGTTGGTCTAACCATTCACGTAACTTAGTGATGTCAGGGTAACAAATAGAATCCATGGATAGTAACCTTCTTCAACTCAAAATAGTCGTGCAATATCGATTTGTTAGGGTTCTGGCACATTTTCCCCCTAACTAAAAAACGAATAATTCTCACACATTGTAGAGCGAAACACCAGTAAAACCACGCTCAATCTACTTATTCATCTGGTTTATTATCTGTAGAGTCTGGTTTTTTAGATACATTCTTTTCTGGTTGTTTATTATCAATGCCCAAAAAACTCAGGCCATGAATTGCTCGCCAGACAATATTGACCATTGCGGGCACCAAACAGCCAATGCCGACCATAATCATGCTCACGATCGCCCCTGGCTGCATTAAAGGCTCCGGCAATGTGATATAGTCATTTGTTGCTAACAAAACAATAATAAGCAGAATGATCCCCACACCTTCTAACACGATAATGGGCTTTGGCATGTCCGCCAGTGAACGCATTGTCCCTTTAGACTGAGGTTTATTGCTCATTCTTTTTCTCCTCTCATTATTGTGTCACTTTCTCAAACTGAGAATTATATGTCATACCTATAGGTATAACAGGAAAATTCGACTTTTATTTCATAACTTATGTAGGCATAGTATTGAGCATTGCAATTAGAATCTGAGCTCAAGATAAAAAGGAGATACTATGTATACTGTTATTTTTGGTCGTCCTGGCTGCCCATACTGTGTTCGTGCAAAAGAACTCGCTGAAAAACTGAAAAATGAACGTGAAGATTTTGACTACCGCTACGTTGATATTCAAGCTGAAGGTATTTCTAAAGAAGATTTATCTAAAACTGTTGGCAAACCTGTTGAAACCGTTCCACAAATTTTTATTGATGAGCAACATATTGGTGGATGTACAGATTTCGAAGCTTACGCAAAAGAAAATTTGAATTTATACAAATAATTAGCCCTTTCCGTTTTTCATCTCAACAAGCAAAGTTGTTCACTTATTTATAGGTGTTAACACTTTGCTTGTTCTTTTTGTGCTATTTAAGCCAAATTTAATAAAAATATTGCACTTTTTTTCATCTAAGTGAGAACTTTCTTTTTTAGACGGAGTCTTAATTAATGCCACTGCTTTTCTTTGATGTCCCCATATTGAGGAGCCCGATAGCCAACTTTTTGTTTTCCTGCTATCGGGTTTTTTGTTTTTAACGGCTGAGTTCGCCTTGCAATGTAATGATTAACCTACGTTTTCCACCATAATTTCGGTGCTCACATAAATAAATCCCCTGCCACGTCCCCATGTTTAAACGCCCTTTAGTAATTGGAATAGTCAAACTTGCACCCAATAAACTGCTTTTTAAGTGCGCAGGCATGTCATCACTTCCTTCATAATCATGCTTATAATAAGGTTCATTTTCAGGAACGGCCTGATTGAAAAAGCTCTCGAAATCTTCCCTGACAGTGTAATCTGCATTTTCATTGATTGTTAAAGATGCTGATGTATGTTGAATAAAAATATTCGCTAAACCAACCTTGATTAAGCTAAGTTCAGGAAGTTGCTTGAGAATTTCTTCTGTCACTAAATGAAACCCTCTCGCTTTTGCGCTAAGTTGTATCTCTTTTTGCCACCACATCACTTTTTCTCCCTTGACTTATCTAAACTCATTACTGCACTAAATAATTATTGAGTAAATGTTAAACCGCAAGTAAATTTGTCGCATATAGCTTTCAATAATAAGACAAAGGGACTTTACCTGCTCATTAAGAAACTTTAATCTCCCCCTTTTATATCTATTCTGTCTCACTAACCATCTGACCGAGGTACTGAACTGTGCTGGAACAACTTAACCTTGATCTATTCAATTTGATCAATGCGACTCCAGAAACCGCTAGTGGAACCATTGCTGTAGCGAACGTGATTGCGAAACGCTTAATTCTATTATTTCCACTATTTACTGTTGCTTGTTGGTTTTGGGGCGCCCAGCCAAATATGACTCGCCAACGTGCTTTTGCTTGTAAAGCAGCCATTGCTATCGTCATTGGCTTAACCATTTCATGGCTAGTGGGCTATTTCGCGCCGCATGACCGCCCATTTGTCATGGGAATTGGCACTAATTTCTCCGAGCATGAAGCCACGCCTTCATTCCCAAGTAACCATGGCACGATTGTCTTTACATTCGCTTTTGCATTTCTTTTCTGGCTAAGAACTTGGGTTGGCCTCGTGATGATGATCCCCGCTGTCGTTATTGCTTGGTCACGTATTTACCTCGGTGTTCATTGGCCTTTAGATATGGCAGGTGCCTTTATACTGGCGATTGTCGCATGCGGTTTGGCCCAGATCCTCTGGTCTGTTGGTGCGTATAAAATTCAATTACCTATCACTCGGCTATATAGTTTTATTTTTGCATCTCTTATTCGTAAAGGTTGGTTTCAACCATAACAACGTATATTCAAATACTGGCATTAATTAATGCCAGTATGTTTAGCATTATAAAAATTGCGCTAAATCAAAGTTTCTGTTTATTTCCATTCTCATGATTAAAACTTTTTTGAAGTTATCAATAAAATTATTAAAACAATTACTTAACAAATATCTTGTTACCTATTTTAATTATTTTTTTCGTTGCAAAAAAAGTGGCAAATATAAGCACAAAAAAAACGTAAAATAATTAATATATAGTTATCTTTCCTCCAATTTTCAAACTAATTAGTTACGCAATAAACCAATCTAAAAGATAAAAATATTTTATTTATTTTCAATTGGTTATCATTTATCTATAACAATTTACTTGTACTATTATTACAGTACAGCTCAATATTTATATTGATATGGATGATATTTTAATCAGCTCAATTTTAATCATTAATATAATAATATTTTTCTAACAGAATTTAATTCTGCTCACATTTAAGTAAAGCTTAACTTATTCACCCACTATTTAATTGCTAATAAATACAAACTTAACACAAATTTATTTAACATTTTTATAAAATATAATTATATCTCGCAATCTTGGGGGATATTTCTCTTTTGAGATAATGATCACGGCATTTTATTCTGGTAAACTATAAATTCACACACTCAAAATCCAATGTTAAAATTTAATGATAAAAATACAAAACTGATTGAAAATCAATTTACCGTCAATTTTAGTTTTATTTCCAATCAGATTGTTACGCAAAAGAAAACAATTGTTATTGAGTAATTGTTCGTACCAAAAGATTAAAAGGTCGTAACGCATTTGCAGTTACGCTAAATGATTTTTTTGACTTATATTTTCGGAGACTATTATGGATGCAACAAAAGTTGGTTCCATCGACAAAACGGCCTCGCAAACAGTAAATAGTAGTGCTTGGCGCAAAACTGACACAGTATGGATGCTGGGTTTATATGGTACAGCTATCGGTGCTGGGGTATTGTTTTTGCCAATCAATGCAGGTATGAGTGGTTTATTACCTGTTTTACTGATGCTGGTATTAGCCTTCCCAATGACATTTTTTGCTCACCGTGGGTTAACACGCTTCGTTCTTTCTGGTTCAAAACCTGATGGTGATATCACTGAAGTTGTAGAAGAACATTTTGGTCGCACAGCAGGAAACTGGATCACCCTACTCTACTTCTTTGCTATTTACCCTATTCTTCTTGTTTATGGTGTTTCCATCACCAATAACGTCAATAAATTCTTAACCGAATTATTGGGCGTTGGCGCACCACCACGCTGGTTACTTGCCTTGATCCTTGTAGGCGGAGTAATGGCGATTGTGGCATTCGGTGAAAAATACATCGTAAAAGTCATGAGTATGTTAGTGTTTCCATTTATCGCCGTGCTGGTTGCATTCTCACTGTATATGATCCCACATTGGTCTGGTGATGTACTAAATACATTAACTTGGGAAGGTATCACTGAAGCAACAAAAAATACCGGCGGACAAAGCATCTGGGTCACTATTTGGCTAACAATCCCAGTGATGGTATTCGCATTTAACCACTCGCCAATTATCTCCGCTTTCTCCGTTGCAAAACGTGAAGAATACGGTGATGCAGCTGAACAAAAATGTTCACGGATCCTTGCTTCTGCACACATTCTGATGGTGCTGACAGTTATGTTCTTCGTGATAAGCTGTGTCTTTACCTTATCTTCAGCGGATCTTGCACAAGCTAAAGCACAAAATATCAGTATTCTTGACTACCTGTCTGGCTATTTTGACCAGCCATTCATTAAATATGCAGCTGCAATCATTGCCTTTATTGCAATTATTAAATCCTTCCTTGGTCATTATTTAGGTGCTCGTGAAGGTTTCAATGGTCTAGTTGAACGTGCTTACCGTGCAAAAGGTAAAACAATTGATGTTCGCAAGTTAAACCGCGGTACTGCAATCTTCATGTTAGTCACAACTTGGTTAGTGGCAACATTGAACCCAGGTGTGCTGGATATTATTGAAAGCCTCGGTGGCCCAGTTATCGCTATCTTACTGTTCTTGATGCCAATGTATGCAATTAGCAAGGTACCAGCAATGCGTAAATACTCAGGTAAAATCAGTAATGTATTTATCGTAATTATGGGTCTGGTCGCTATCTCTGCGGCAACATATAAGTTATTCTTCTAATTGAAGCCACTAGGTAGCGACCAACAACGGAAGCTACCTAATTTCAATGACTTTCTACAAAAGGAAGCACTGAATATGATTAGTGTATTTGATATCTTCAAAATTGGCATCGGCCCTTCAAGTTCCCATACCGTCGGCCCAATGAAAGCGGGCAAACAGTTTGTTGACGACCTTATCCAGCAAAAATTACTCTCTCGCACAACACGAATTGCAGTTGATGTATATGGTTCGCTCTCTTTAACGGGTAAAGGCCATGCAACGGATATGGCGATTATTATGGGTCTTGCGGGTAACTTACCGGATACCATTGATATTGACGCTATTCCTGCTTTTATGCGTAATGTTGAGCAAACTGAAAGGCTCTCCCTTGCACAAGGGCAACATGAAGTTGATTTCCCTACTGAAGGGGGGATGAATTTTCATACAACCAATCTCCCCCTCCATGAAAATGGAATGAGTATTACGGCATTCAGTGGTGATGATGTTATTTACAGCAAAAATTACTATTCTATCGGCGGTGGTTTTATTGTCGATGAAGAACATTTTGGCCAGTCAGACGAAAATGCAGTTCAAGTCCCTTACCCATTTAAATATGCGGCCGACCTGCAAAAACATTGTAAAGACACAGGGTTATCACTTTCCGCACTCGTGATGCAGAATGAATTAGCGTTACGCAGTAAAGAAGAAATTCAGCAATATCTCTCGTCCGTATGGGATGTCATGAAATCCGGCATTGAACGGGGAGTGACAACCGAAGGTTTACTACCAGGCCCATTACGTGTGCCACGTCGAGCAGCAGCGTTACGTCGTCAACTCGTAACAACCGATAACACCAATATGGACCCAATGGCCGTCATAGATTGGATCAATATGTATGCGCTTGCCGTTAACGAAGAAAATGCAGCGGGTGGTCGTGTTGTAACGGCACCAACGAATGGTGCATGTGGCATTATTCCTGCGGTATTAGCTTATTATGATAAGTTTATTCGCCCTGTGAATGAAAATTCCTATACCCGTTATTTTCTAGTTTCCGGTGTCATTGGTGCATTATATAAAATGAATGCGTCAATTTCCGGCGCCGAAGTGGGCTGCCAAGGAGAAGTGGGTGTTGCTTGTTCGATGGCCGCTGCGGGGCTCGCCGAATTAATGGGCGGTAGCCCTGAGCAAGTGTGTATCGCAGCAGAAATTGCCATGGAGCATAACTTAGGTCTCACCTGCGACCCTGTTGGAGGGCAAGTTCAAGTACCTTGCATTGAACGTAACGCCATTGCTTCCGTTAAAGCCGTAAATGCCGCACGCATGGCATTACGCCGTGTCAGTGACCCACGTGTTTGCCTCGATAAAGTCATTGAAACCATGTATGAAACTGGTAAAGATATTAACGCTAAGTATCGTGAAACATCCCAAGGGGGATTAGCGATTAAATTGGCTCACTGCGAATAGCATTTGTTTATCTATCGTCTCTATAAAAATGCCTGCTAATGCAGGCATTTTTTTGTTCACATCATTTTCATTTAATCATTATTAACCGAAAATGGCACTCCACCAGCCGCTAATCGTTTTCATGATGTAATCCCAAATACGACCGAAGAACCCCGCTTCCTCAACGGCACTTTTTGCAACTAGAGGATGCTGTTCGACGACTTCATCATTCAGAATAAAGTTAATCGTTCCTACCGCTTGGTTTTTAGCAAGAGGCGCTTCAAGTGAATCGTTAGTTAGTTGAATATCCACTTTCAAGTTTTGCAATTGCCCTTTAGGAATCGTAATTGAAACATCATCGGCAACACCTAAATCAACTTCTGAAGTATCACCAAACCAGACACGCTGCTTTTTCAGTGTGGCATCTGCCTTAATTGGCGTGACAGTTTCAAAGAAACGGAAACCCCAAGTGAGTAATTTTTCGCTTTCAGAAAAACGCACACGGTCACTTGGCGCTCCCAACACAACTGAAATCAAACGCATATCGCCTTCTGTTGCAGAGGCGACTAGGTTATGGCCTGCTCCACTCGTGTGCCCAGTTTTTACGCCATCCACTTTTAAATTTTGGTTCCATAACAGACGGTTACGGTTTGGTTGACGAATTTTATTAAAGGTAAACTCTTTTTCCTTGTGCAGTGCGTATTCATCGGGAACATCACGGATCATTGCTTGGGTTAACAATGCCATATCCCGTGCAGTACTATATTGCCCCTCTGAATCGAGGCCATGAACGGTTTTAAAATGGGTATTCTTTAAACCAATCTTTTGCACGTATTGATTCATTAAACTCACAAATGAGTCTTGGCTACCTGCAACATAATCGGCAAGAGCAATACTGGCATCATTCCCTGACTGGATCACAATCCCTTTATTTAAATCCAATACGGAAACACGATCTTTTGGCTTTAAAAACATCAAAGAAGAGCCTTTAAGAACAGGGTTTCCCGTTGCCCATGCATCTTCACCTACCGTAACCATATCCTGAGGGGTAATTTTCCCCGCATTCACCGCTTGCCCAATCACATAGCTGGTCATAATTTTTGTTAAACTTGCGGGATCTAAACGTTCATCTGGATTCCCAGACGCTAAAATTTTACCGCTATTATAATCCATCAAAACAAACGCTTTTGCATCGACTTGAGGAGCAACCGGTGTCTGCGCCGCATAAGCACTGGTACTTACGGCAACCAAAAGACTCAACCCAATACCAGCTCGGCGGGTTTTTAAAGACAACATTTTCTTACTCATCGGTTATTCCTTCACTTAATTCTACACATTTAAATTACTGTCATTGACTCAACATCACTAAACGAGAACCCATCGCTGTGACAAAATTTGATAACTAGACCTAATATAAGACTTTAATTTCACTGAGGCCACTGATAACAAATAAACATTTGCCTCTGAGTAAATTTAATCTATCTTAACCATGGTCGATGCCAAAAAATCAAAATTTAGGAGACTGCCATGTTAACTGTTTGGGGACGCGTCAACTCTTCCAATGTCAAAAAAGTACTTTGGTGCTTAGAAGAATTAAATATCGCTTACAATCAAAAAGATGTGGGTGGCCCATTTGGTGGGCTAGATACACCTGAATATATAAAAATGAATCCAAACAGCACAATTCCAACTCTACAGGATGATGACTTTGCGCTGTGGGAATCGAATGCGATTTTACGTTACCTTACGGAAAAGTTTGATCATTCTCACTTATTGCTCGCACAAGACCTACAAGAACGAGCTGCCGCAGATAAATGGATGGATTGGAGTGGTGCTAATTTATTCGACCAAATTAAACAGATGATGAACAAAATTGTTCGTGTCCCAGAAGCGGATAGAGACCCAGAACAAGCTAAAATTATTTATCGCAATATCAATCGGTTACTAACCATTGCTGATAATGCATTAGCTAACCAAGCCTATTTTAGTGGTGATAAATTTGGTATCGCTGACATTGCTATCGCACCACTATTTTACCCTTGGCATGAAATTGTCACTGAACGCCCCGAATTTAACAATTTGGAACGCTGGTACCAGCAACTGACCACACGCCCTGCGTTCCAAAAAATTGTCATGATCCCGATTAAATAATCACAGGGTCATATTCATCAAACTTGGGTTTGGGTACTGGTATTCAAACCCGAGTTCTTGGCAAATTCTATTACCGTTAATGGTTTTCCCCACTAATGCACTCTCTTCCTCAATAAACTGAGGCGGAACTAACCCGATAGATTGTGCTGCATGAGTATAAAATTCGGCTCGTGTTGGGTGGACTGGCGCACAGAGGTTATAAATATGCCCCCCTTGCGGTTGCTGGAGCAATAATAAAATGGCAGCAATCACATCATCTTGATGAACCATATTCACAGGCTGGTTTGCCCCCTTTACCCCGGTTTTCCCCGCTAAAAAACGCCCTGCATGGCGTTTTTCACCGACTAATCCCGCTAATCGCAGAATATCCACCGATATGTTCGGTAACTGATGCAACCACTGTTCTGTCGCCACCAAGGCTTTAGCCGAATCCGTCACCCCATCCAATAGGCTGTCTTCGGTCATTTCACCATTTTGTTCCCCATAAACCGCAGTAGATGACGTGAAAATAACTTTAGGCACCTGAAATGCTATTGCGCTATTCACCAGTGTTTCAATCGCCATCACATAGTATTCGGTATTAATTTTAGAGGGTGGAAGCAAGATAACGATAGCATCACTTTGTTCCATCAACTGCGCTAAATCGTCGTCATCACATTCAAGTTCTGGGGTTAATTTCAATGCATAACACTCAATTCCAACCGCTTGAGCGGCTTCAATACCATCTGGTGTCGTTTTAGTTCCAACCACATGAATGCCTTGAGACAATAAGGCTTGGGCGAGTGGTAACCCAACCCACCCTAATCCGATGACAGTGACTTTTTTCATACAATGGCTCCTTAATCGACCAACCAGCTGAAATTAATCACAGAGTAGCTGAAAACCATAAAACTTCCGAATACAATTTCTGAGAGATTTATCACTATAAAAAGTGAACAACTAATTATTATTGGTTATTTTTTAAAAAAAGGTTGCATTCATAGGGGGAAATCGGATAGGTTGAATACCAATGAGTATTTAGTTAGCACAATGAATGTTTAGTCATTCACTTAAATAACAGAACGGAAGACATTATGAATCGTATTTCACGCAACCATCATCATCACCATCATCCTGACTAGTCTTTCGGGCGATGTGTGCTGGAAGACGTTCAACGAATCTTCCGGTGGCTGAAATGCGAATTGAGAGAACCCTCGGAAGATAATCTTCCGAGGGTTTTTTTATTCTTGAACAAAGAGTTACTAAACAAAAAAATTTAAAAGGGATAAGGGTAAAGTCATGTTGGATAAATCACGTTTACGTATTGCAATACAAAAATCAGGCCGTTTGAGTGAAGAATCAAGAGAATTGCTTTCTCGCTGTGGCATCAAAATCAATTTACAACAACAACGTTTGATTGCTTATGCAGAAAATATGCCTATTGATTTACTCCGCGTTCGCGATGACGATATTCCGGGGCTGGTCATGGACGGTGTCGTTGACTTAGGGATCATCGGTGAAAACGTTCTTGAAGAAGAGTTATTAAACCGCCGTGCTCAAGGGGAAAACCCGCAGTATAAAACCCTGCGTCGTCTTGATTTCGGTGGGTGCCGCTTATCTCTCGCTGCCCCATTAGATTTCAACTATACCGGTGCTGAGTGCTTAAATGGCTCACGTGTTGCAACTTCCTACCCTCACTTGTTAAAACGCTATTTCGACCAAAAAGGCATTCAATTTAAATCATGCCTGTTAAATGGTTCAGTTGAAGTTGCCCCGCGTGCTGGCCTTTCCGACGCTATCTGTGACCTCGTCTCTACAGGTGCAACACTTGAAGCAAACGGCCTAAAAGAAGTGGAAGTTATTTATCGCTCTAAAGCCTGTTTAATTCAACGTGATGGCGAGATGTCGCCGGAAAAACAACAGCTTATTGACCGCATGATGACCCGTATCCAAGGTGTTATCCAAGCACGTGAATCCAAATACATCATGTTGCACGCGCCAAGTGAAACACTGGAAGAGATCATAGCCTTGCTGCCGGGCGCTGAACGCCCAACAATTCTACCGTTAGCTGGCGAACAAAGCCGTGTAGCGATGCACATGGTAAGCTCAGAAACGCTGTTCTGGGAAACTATGGAAAAACTCAAAGCTTTAGGGGCAAGCTCTATTCTTGTCCTGCCAATTGAAAAAATGATGGAGTAAGCCGTCATGAAAATGGGATTTAACCAACCTGTTCGCTGGTCGGCTTGTAACCAAGAGCAACAAAGCGCTTTATTAATGCGCCCCGCAATAGCGGCTTCTGGTAGCATTAGTACTGCGGTTAGCCAAATTATTGACCAAGTCCGTAACGAGGGCGATGCTGCCCTCCAAGCACTGAGCCGTCGTTTCGATAAAACTGAAATCGAAACAGTGCGTGTACCTGCAAATGCTGTTAACGCGGCAGAGGCTCGTCTTGGTGATGAAATCAAAACAGCAATGAAAACCGCCATTGGTAACATTCGTCGTTTTCACGAAGCCCAAAAACCCACTCCGATTACAGTAGAAACACAGGCAGGCGTCGTGTGCCAACAAGTCACACGCCCAATAGATGCGGTCGGTTTATATATTCCGGGGGGGTCTGCTCCCCTGTTATCAACGGTCATGATGTTGGGAACCCCTGCGAATATCGCAGGCTGTCGCAAAATTATTTTGTGTTCGCCCCCACCTATTGCCGATGAGATTTTGTATGCAGCGAAACTGTGTGGCATCAGTGATATTTTCCAAGTAGGCGGTGCGCAAGCGATTGCTGCAATGGCATTTGGTACCCAAAGTATTCCTGCGGTTGATAAAATTTTTGGCCCTGGTAATGCCTATGTCACTGAAGCAAAACGCCAAGTGAGTCAAAACCATGATGGAGCCGCTATTGACATGCCTGCGGGACCTTCCGAAGTGTTGGTCATTGCTGATAACGGTGCAAACCCAGCATTTACTGCATCTGATTTGCTATCTCAAGCAGAGCATGGCCCTGATTCACAAGTTATTTTATTAACTGATGATGAAAACTTTGCCCAACGCGTGATCGAAGAAACAGAAAAACAATTAGCGCAACTTTCACGTGCAGAAATTGCTCGAGAAGCATTGAGCGCCAGCCGTGTCATCATCGCTGATTCCATCGCTCAATGCGTTGAAATTAGTAACCGTTATGGCCCTGAGCACTTAATACTGCAAACTCGCAATGCAGATGATTTAGTAGATGCAATTACTAGCGCGGGCTCGGTGTTTGTTGGCGACTGGTCACCGGAGTCGGCTGGCGACTATGCATCAGGCACAAATCACGTATTACCCACTTACGGGTATACCGCAACCTATTCAAGCCTTGGCCTCGCCGATTTTATGAAGCGAATGACAGTTCAAAAACTGTCGAAGCAAGGTTTATTAGGCTTAGCCGACACCATCGAAACCTTAGCCCAAGCAGAGCAACTCACCGCTCACAAAAATGCCGTTACCTTACGCGTTAACGAACTAAAAAAACAAAATCAGGAGTAAGTCATGAGCCAACCATTTAATGCCGCCAGTCTTGCACGTGAAAATGTTAAAACCATGACGCCTTATATGTCTGCACGACGTTTAGGGGGAAATGGCGACGTTTGGCTCAATGCCAATGAATACCCAATTGCACCTGATTACCAATTCAGTGAACGCAACCTTAACCGTTATCCTGAATGCCAACCAGTTGCGGTGATCAATAACTATGCAGCTTATGCCAAAGTCAAACCAGAACAAGTGCTCGTTTGCCGTGGGGCCGATGAGTCCATCGAGTTGTTAATCCGCGCATTTTGTGAGCCGGGGAAAGATGCGGTGATGTTTTGCCCGCCAACCTATGGCATGTATAGCGTCAGTGCAGAAACCTTTGGTGTTGAACAAAAGAAAATCATGGCGTTGCCAGACTGGGCATTAAACGTTAACGCGATCCGTGAAAATCTATCCAATACCAAACTGATTTATATTTGCAGCCCGAATAACCCAACAGGCAATATCATCGACAATA
Source organism: Providencia sp. PROV048 (assembly GCF_033688165.1). Taxonomy (NCBI): domain Bacteria; kingdom Pseudomonadati; phylum Pseudomonadota; class Gammaproteobacteria; order Enterobacterales; family Morganellaceae; genus Providencia; species Providencia sp. PROV048. The sequence goes on from NZ_CP096360.1 coordinate 3,004,597, forward strand.
AAGATTTACGCGAAGTGCTAGATATGGCTGCGGGCCGTGCATTAGTCGTTGTCGATGAAGCCTATATTGAGTTCTGCCCACAATACAGTGTGGCAAGCTGGTTAGCACAATACCCAAACTTGGTAATTTTAAGAACCTTATCCAAAGCCTTTGCATTAGCAGGTTTACGTTGTGGTTTTACTTTAGCATCCCCTGAAGTGATTGAAGTGCTATTAAAGGTTATCGCCCCTTATCCTTTATCAACCCCTGTTGCGATGATTGCAGCTCAAGCCCTTGAGCCCCAAGGTATCGAGACGATGAAAAGCCGTGTAGAAACGGTAACAGAAAACCGTATTGCACTTCGTGAAGCGCTACGCGACTTATCAGTGGTTGAACACGTTTACCCAAGTGAAACCAACTATATTTTGGTGCGTTTCACTGATGGAAATAAAGTCTTTAAAGCCCTGTGGGACCAAGGCATTATTTTACGTGACCAAAGTAAACAACCCGGTCTCATTAATTGCCTGCGTATTACTATTGGGACAGAAATAGAAAATACCCGTGTTATTGAAGCTATTGCAGCACTTTGCTAATTAGGAATGATTCATGAGCCAGAAAATTTTATTTATCGACCGTGATGGAACATTAATTACCGAGCCGCCAACTGACTTTCAAGTTGATAGTTTAAGTAAACTCGCCTTTGAAAAAGCAGTTATTCCTAGCTTACTTGCTCTGCAAAAAGCCAATTACCGTTTAGTGATGATAACCAATCAAGACGGCTTAGGCACCGATAGCTTTCCAACAGCAGATTTCGAACCCCCTCATAATTTAATGATGCAGGTATTTGAGTCCCAAGGCGTTAAATTTGATGAAGTGTTAATTTGCCCACATAAGCCCGAAGATAACTGCTCTTGCCGTAAACCTAAATTGCAGTTAGTTGAGCGCTATTTAGACAGCAACGTATTAGACAACGAAAACAGCTATGTGATTGGTGACCGTGAAACAGATATTCAATTAGCTAAAAATATGGGTATCAAAGGGTTACGTTATAACCCAGCTGAACTTGACTGGGAAGCTATCACCCAGCAATTAACCAAACGCAACCGCCATGCACTGGTGAAGCGTGTAACAAAAGAAACCAATATCCAAGTTGAAGTGTGGCTGGACCAAGAAGGCGGCAGCAAAATTAGCACTGGCGTAGGCTTCTTTGACCACATGTTAGACCAAATCGCGACTCACGGCGGTTTCCGGTTAAACATTGAAGTGAATGGCGATTTATTTATCGATGACCACCACACGGTTGAAGACACTGGTCTTGCACTAGGTGAAGCATTGAAAGTGGCACTGGGTGATAAACGCGGTATCGCACGTTTTGGTTTCGTTCTGCCAATGGATGAATGCCAAGCGCGCTGTGCACTGGATATTTCAGGTCGCCCGCACCTTGAATACAAGGCCGAGTTTAAATACCAACGCGTCGGTGACTTAAGCACAGAAATGATTGAGCACTTCTTTAGCTCACTTTCCTATGCCATGGGTTGCACATTACACCTGAAAACCAAAGGGAAAAACGATCACCACAAAGCCGAAAGTTTGTTTAAAGTTTTCGGCCGCACATTGCGCCAAGCAATTCGTGTTGAAGGGGATACGTTACCTAGCTCGAAAGGGGTTCTGTAATGAACGTTGTCATCCTTGATACCGGCTGTGCAAATTTAGCCTCCGTGGCTTATGCGGTGAAACGCCTAGGCTATAACCCTGTGGTGAGCCGTGATACCAATACTATTTTACAAGCTGACAAAGTCTTTTTGCCGGGGGTTGGTACTGCTAGCGCAGCCATGGAAAAGCTTACTGAACGTGAATTAGTTCCGTTAATCAAAGCACTTACCCAACCGGTGTTAGGTATCTGTTTAGGCATGCAGCTACTCGGCTCTTTTAGTGAAGAAGGCCAATCTACAGTGCCTCTACTGGGGTTAATTGATAGCCCTGTACAAAAAATGGGTGCCAATGGGCTTCCAGTTCCACATAGCGGTTGGAACCAAGTCAAAGCCTTAGCAGGAAACCCTTTGTTTAGGGATATCCCTGATAATGCCTATTTCTATTTTGTACACAGTTATTCGATGCCTATTTCCAGCAATACCATCGCGCAAACTCAATATGGCAATCCGTTTAGCAGTGCCGTGAATTGCGATAACTTCTATGGTGTCCAATTTCATCCAGAACGTTCTGGCGCAGCAGGTTCACGTTTGATTCAAAACTTTTTGGAGATATAATTACCATGATCATTCCCGCATTAGATTTAATCGATGGCACTGTGGTGCGATTGCATCAAGGGGATTACGCCAAACAAACTGATTATGGCAATGACCCACTCCCACGTTTGCAGCAATATGAAAAAGAAGGGGCAAAACTATTGCACCTCGTGGATTTAACGGGTGCGAAAGACCCGCAAAAACGCCAAATTCCACTGCTCAAAAAATTATTAGCTGGCGTGAGTATTCCCGTACAAGTTGGTGGTGGTATTCGTACCGAAGAAGATGTTAAAGCCTTACTGAAAGCCGGAGCAACCCGTGTCGTCATCGGCTCAACGGCAGTGACCAAACCGGAGCTAGTCAAAACATGGTTTGAAACCTATGGTGGGGAAGCCATTGTGCTTGCGTTAGATGTACGCATTAATGACAAAGGCGTAAAAGAAATTGCCATCAGCGGCTGGCAGGAGAATTCAAATTTAACTTTAGAGCAAGCCATTGAAATATATCGCCCTTATGGCTTAAAACACGTCCTTTGTACTGATATTTCCAAAGATGGAACATTGGCGGGTTCTAATGTGAATTTATACCAAGAAATTAGCCAAAAATTCCCTGATATTGCCTTTCAGGCATCAGGGGGAATTGGCGATTTAGATGATATTGCGGCTATTCCACCATCTGGTGCAGCTGGCGTGATTGTTGGTCGTGCACTATTAGAAGGTAAATTCACCGTTACGGAGGCAATCAAATGTTGGCAAAACGCATAATTCCTTGCTTAGACGTCCGTGATGGGCAAGTGGTTAAAGGTGTCCAATTTCGTAATCACGAAATCATCGGTGATATTGTTCCATTAGCACAACGCTACGCCCAAGAAGGCGCAGACGAGCTGGTGTTTTATGATATTACCGCCTCTTCTGATGGCCGAGTGGTAGACAAAAGCTGGGTTGCCAAAGTCGCCGAAGTGATTGATATTCCTTTTTGTGTTGCAGGTGGGATTAAAAGCGTTGACGATGCCGCGCAAATTCTGTCTTTTGGTGCAGATAAAATTTCCATCAACTCCCCGGCATTATCCGACCCTACTTTAATCAGCCGTTTAGCTGAACGCTTTGGCGTACAATGTATCGTTGTCGGTATTGACACTTGGTTCGATGATAGCTCAGGTGAATATCTCGTTTACCAATTTACTGGCGATGAAAAACGTACCACACAAACCACGTGGAAAACCCTTGATTGGGTAAAAGAAGTACAACAACGTGGCGCGGGTGAAATTGTGTTAAATATGATGAACCAAGATGGTGTACGCCAAGGGTATGATCTACAACAACTCAAAAAAGTCCGTGAAGTCTGCCAAGTGCCCTTGATTGCCTCTGGCGGCGCAGGTGAAAAAGTACATTTTCTTGATGCCTTCACTGACGCAGGTGTTGATGGTGCTTTAGCGGCTTCTGTATTTCATAAACAAATTATTAATATCGGTGATTTAAAACAATACCTAGCCGAAAACGGAGTTCAAATTAGAGTATGTTAACCACAGAACAATGCAGCCAACTTGCATGGCAAAAAGTCGATAACCTGATGCCTGTTATCGTACAACACGCCGTTTCAGGTGACGTGCTAATGCTTGGGTATATGAACCCAGAAGCATTGCAAGTCACCTTAGACAGCCGTAAAATCACTTTTTTTTCTCGCACAAAACAACGTTTGTGGACGAAAGGCGAAACCTCCAATCATTTTCTAAATTTGGTGGATATCTACCCTGATTGTGACAGTGATACGCTACTGGCTCTCGCACTGCCGGATGGCCCAACTTGCCATAACGGTACACAAAGCTGCTTCGCGCCCGCACAAAGTGACTGGGGCTTTTTATTTGAGTTAGAAACATTACTCAAAGAGCGAAAAACCGCTTCTCCTGAAAGCTCCTATACCGCGCGTTTATATGCTAGCGGTACTAAACGTATTGCTCAAAAAGTGGGTGAAGAAGGTGTTGAAACCGCTCTGGCGGCAACCGTTAATGACCGCGCTGAATTGACTAACGAAGCCGCGGATTTGATGTACCACTTATTAGTCTTACTACAAGACCAAGAGCTAGATTTAAGCACGATAATCAAACGTTTAAAAGAGCGTCATCAATAAATAACAGGCTGCCAGCCTCGCTGGCAGTTTTATTTTATGGGTGCAAAATATTATCGATTTGCGCATCGCTCAATGAAATACCAAAGAATTTCAGATAGAAATCAGCCGTTTCTTGTTTCATATCGATATCCACAAAGCGCTCTGGGTAAAGAGTTTGTGCTAACTAAAGAAATTGTAAGGCCTCTTCTGAAGTTTCACGGCACCACCAAAACATCCCTTTTGGGTTTACATACACCTGTTGGTTTTTTACTGCACTCATTGCTTTCCATTGGGAAGATGTTCGTATGATATTGGCATCTTCTTTATTCATCGCCACAATTACATCAGGGTTTGCGCTAATAATGGTTTCTAACAGGACTTCACCAGAGTAATTTTTTTTGTCAGAAAACCAGGTTTCTGCCACGTTTTTCGCCCCTGCTAAATCCATCCAATCTTGATTTAATGATGGGCGGCCAGACGTAAATAACACGTTCCCCATACTGTGGTATACCGTCCGTTTTTCTGCATCAGTGAGCCCTTTTAGTCGTTCATTAACTAATACGATATTACGGTCAAAATAGCGTTGATATTCAATAGCTTTACTTTGCGCATCAGGACCCAGCTCTTTTGCTGTGGCTTGAACCCTTTCTTGTAACGATTTTAATGAATTCGCTGGGTATTCAACCACTTTCACCCCTATATTTTCTAATAAATCACGTTGTGGGACTTCCATTCCTTTGGCAATGAACAGTAACTCCGTACGTAATGAAATGATTTGTTCTGGGTTTAATTGATTGCTAATACTGATCACTGGAACATCATCAATATTTGGCAGCATTTGGCGAAACAACGGAATTTTTTTTGCGATCATCGAGGTACCGACAATTTGCTCGCCGTAACCTAGCATCATAATAATGGTATTTTGTGCTGGCCACGGTGTTGCAATACGCAATTCGGGGTTATCTGTCTTCGCCTCTATTACGCTGCCCATTAGCAGTCCAAACAGTAAAATGGCCGATTGCAGAAAAATGGTTTTTCTCATATTTTCAAGCCGTTTCACCTTAACGTAAAACGGCATACTCCTAGACTGTTATAATTAGAAATCAAACGTAACCGTTGCGCGAACTTCACGGCCTGAACCTAGAAAAGCACTCCCCCCTTTCCCTTCTCCATTGATACCTGATGGAAAAATGGAAGCCCAATAGCGCTCATCCGTTACGTTATTGACGGATAATCTGACTGTCGTTGGCACTTGATTGATTTTTGTACTATAACGAGTCCCTAAATCCAATGTTGTGTAGCTACCTGCCCAACTAGTATTGGTGTCATTAGCGGCTCGTTTTCCTGTATAGTGCACATTAGCGCTGTACACCAGTTCTGGCATTGTCGGTAAACTGTATTCCACTAACATATTGGCTTGAACTTTCGGCACACCAACAACACGTTTATCACGCGTTGTCGTGAACTTGGTATCTTTGAGTTTTGGATCTAAGAAAGTCACGCCGCTATAGACATTTAGCCCTTGCCAAACATGGCCGGTTGCCGTGAGCTCTAGCCCTCGGTTTACTTGTTCACCTTGTTTGCGGAACACGTTGTCATCCCCCGCGTAGGCAAATGGCCGCTCCAAATGGAATACCGCAGCACTAAGGTTTAAATCTGCTACATCGGCTTTAATACCCAATTCATATTGTTTGCTACGATAAGGGTCTAAAGTCTGCCCTTCATTTTTCAGGTTTTGATTCATCGGCGCGGTATCCCCCTCTTCTAACGAATCAGCATAGCTAATATAAGTCATCACCTGAGGGGTGATTTTATACATCAATGCTGCTTGAGGGCTGAGGCCATGGTTATTGGTCTGGCTGGTTTTGTGGTTTTGTTTATCAAAGCTACGGCTTTCAATCCAACTTTGGCTGAGATAAAACATGGCTGACCATTGTGAATCAAACGTGATTGTGTCACCGACAGTGATACTTTGTTGGCTATTTTCAGCTGATTTATAACGTGAACCTCCCGTATGAATTTTGCCATCCGATGGCTCTTCCATTGGCGACGGGCGGTGCATATTGGTTTGCCCCAAATCACGTCTCACGCTATTGTCTTTTGCACTATAAATCGACCAAACATAGCCATTCGTCGCTAATGATAAATCATGACCAATAGAGCCCGTGTCTACATGACCATTAATTACCACTGAATTACTCAACACACGAAAACGTCCCGATGCGGGGGAATCACTTAATGAGCGGCTAATGGTTCCATTGTTATCTTGAATGGCACTCGTCACCGTACGCATCGCCCTATCCGCTTGCTGATAACCAATTGCCGCTTTTAGTGTCCAATCCTCATTAAAATCATGAATTAATCGAGTACTAACGGTATCAGTGGTTAAATCATTTCCTGCGGTATGCAATGCTAAATTTTTATCTTGTGGATTAGGTGATTTTGGTAATTTGATAGCAGAGCCATAACTAAAACTACCCACATAACCTTTTTGCACAAAATTATAGTGGCTGGCATTAAACTGAAGCTGTGTACCCGGCTGAATATTCCAATCAAGCGCCACAGAGGCTAATCTGCGGCGTAATGTGCTCTCTTTAAGGCTGCCTGTTCCCTCTTCATCCAACAAATTAAGGCGATATCCAAAACGTTTATCAGCATCAAAATAACCACCTAAATCAGCATGGCCACTATAGGCATTACGGCTTTGGTAACCTAAAGAAAAACGCTGAATATCCTCAGGGCGTTTTGTGGTGAAATTAAACTGCCCTGCGGGACTTGCAGGGCCATACAATGCTCCCGTCAAGCTATTAATAATGTCCACTCTATCCAACATTTCCACGGGGAATGCCGTTGTTGACACCATATACAGATCATCAATCCGGCTATTCGTTACCACGCCACCTTGCATGCCTCGGCTTTGTGGACGCCCTACATCCATCCCTCCACGGGCTTGCATTTGTGTACTTGGCGCATATTTCAATAACTCACTCAAACTTTTAGCTTGTTGATTATTAATCATTTCGCGGCTAATCGTGGTTGTAGAATACGGAGTATCAATCCACTCACGGTTGCCTAATGGGCCAATATCAATTTGCGATGTGAAAAAGCCAGCACCAGCCTGTGCTTCCATGGTTACATCACTTGGCGCTGCGGTGACTAACATTGTATCTTGCTTAGGTTTAGCCAGTTGCTCAGAAACTTGTGCTGCAACAATAGACGGTGCGATCCCTGCAATAAGCGGCATAATGAGATATAAATCAAATTTACGAGTCATATTATCTTTTCGTTATATAAAATTTTATATTACCGATAATACAATGCAGCGTAAATGATCAAACTCAATTCTTAATAAGATGTATTCTCAACCATAATAAAAAAAAGAAAAATAACTAATTGATTTTATTTTGAATAATTAATCCACCAGAAGATATGACAATAAAACCCAAGAATAGATTAACAATATAGTTAAAAATCGCACCTGATATGCAATTTATAATATTTCCCAAATTTGTGTTTTTGGCTCGCTATATTTCACGGTTGTATCTCTTAATTAACTTGTTATCATTTCTTATTATTGATGTGGTTTTAAAGGGAAAAAACAGTGTCTGAAAATTCTATTTTTATGCAACTCACACAGTTACTTGATAAAAATAATGCAAAATATCGTGTGATGGAGCACCCCACAGCAGGGAAATCGGAAGAAGTGGCAAAAATACGTGGCACGCAGCTTGGGCAAGGGGCAAAAGGACTAGTATGCCATGTAAAAGGAAATGGGATCCGCCAATACGTACTGGCAATTTTACCTGCTGATAAACAGGCTGATTTAAGTAAGGTTGCCACAGCCATTGGTGGAACCCGCGCATCTTTAGCAAGCCCAAAGGAAGTCGATGAGCTCACTCAATGTGTGTTCGGGGCTATTCCGCCTTTTAGTTTTCACCCTAACTTAAAGTTAATTGCTGACCCACTATTATTTGAACGTTTTGAGGAACTAGCTTTTAATGCCGGTACATTAGAGCGCTCTATTATTTTAAATACAGAAGATTATCAAAGAATAGCCGCACCGACTTTAGTTGAGTTTATTCGCACAGAAGAAAAATAGTTTTGTATTAAAAAAGGGTATTCCACAGAATACCCATCAATAAGTAAAATTAACCAATCAATCGCTGATCATATTCCTGACTGGCATTTTTTAATGCTACAAAATCTGATCCACAAATAAACCGCTTTAATGCGGTAAATTTTTCCTCCGACCAATCATAGATTTTCAATGCTAATAGTTCAGTAATTACATCGTGTGAGAAGCGGTAGTTAATCGGCTTTGCAGGGTTCCCTCCCACAATGGAGTAAGGCTCGACATCTTTGACCACTACACTATTAGCAGCAATTACAGCTCCTTCACCTATTTTAACTCCGGACATGATAAAGGCTCGCATGCCAACCCAGGCTCCGTCGCCAATCACTGTGTCGCCTTTTCCTACATAAGCTTCTTCAATAAATTCAAGAAAAGGATATAAGCAAAACCAATACAGACATAATCACCAATATAAAGTTGGTCAACATTCCATGCTAGCTGCCAATCTCGGCTTTGTTCATCGCCTTGTAGATAACGCACAACTGACCGCTCAAACCCGTTATCCCAGCAGTCGCTATAATAACTATGCTTACCTTTAATATGGATATTGGGATTTTGTACAACCTCATGAAGAAGCTCGTATTTTGACCAATGCTTTTGATTCATGGTACTAAACCTTTTAATTCGTTTATATTTACCATAGAACGCATTCTATGGTGATGTATCCGCGTTCAAAATACATCACACTAAGTAATCATTGGCTTTTTTAGTAATGAGTTATTCATTTTAACCTCACTAATTCAAATAATATTAATTTCCTCACTCATGGTGAGCACTCCAATACTTAGAGTAGCATTTAGGAGTAACTATTAAACCATTCATCTTTTTTTAAAAGATATTTTATCTTACCATCAAATAAAAATTTGACTAGGATCTACGAAACAACAAATAGAGAAGATGATATTTTATGCCAAATAAAAACCTAAGTGCAACTTCACCATCATTATTGATTAACAGCTTAAAAAATCATATTTTATCAATAGGAAACAATGATTATTATATAGATGCTATAAATAAGTCCAACTCCATTCTAGATTATTGGCATTTAATAACAGAAATAAACAAATCCTTCGGTAATCTCTCATTTTTTGAAAATGGGAAAACTAATCATTACTTTAATAACAACCTGTACTCTAGTGATGTAGATGGTGAATTAAAAGGAAATGTACTTTTCGCCCAAGCTAATATTATCCCATCTAAACTCCATATAAATGGAGATAGTAAGCCTAAACTAGTTAAGGAACGTAAGACTTTAATTATGTTTAAACCGCATACTCATATCCCAGAAGAAAATCCAATTCAATTAAATATTTATGATAAAAATAATAATTTAATCATGCAAAAACCGCTATCTCCCCCATCTAAACTACCAAAAATTGCAAATAATAGTATAAGAGAAACTATTTATTACCTCGTGATTTCAAATCACCGGTAAATTTCGACCTTGTCATGAGATCTAATAGTGAATTAATTGAAATATCCAAAAATCAAAATTACTTACACGAAACAATTTTAGATAATAACAAAATAAATTTAAAACTTAATCATAACAATATAAAAACACCTTTCATTCTAAATAATAGCATCAAATATAAAGGTAAAACTATCACATTACACAACACTGATAATAACAACATTAAAGTTAATTATGGCAATAACACTTCTATATTACCGTCAAAATCATCTACCCTTTTTATATGTGATGAAAATGGACATTGGCTAACAAAAAATGATGCTAAACAAATAAAATATTACAGCCCCCTTAGAAAAGCAACCTCAAATACTCTTCCAATTATTGATTTTGAAATTGGCAACCTACCAGATATCGATGGAAAAAAAGTAGATGCAGATTTTTTTGAGGAAATTCTAGAACAAAACTCCACCTTAAAAATAATGAAAATGGATTATGATAGAGTCAAAAAATTCACACTAAAAAAGAATAAAAAATTCACATCTAAAAAAATAATTTTCACATCAGAAGCTAAAGAGTCAACATTCATCCACACTACAAATAAAGTTTTAGAGCTAAAAAAGACAGTGTATTATTATTCCATTGTAATTCAGATGGCAAATGGGAAAACATTCCTATTTTTGATAACAAATCAAAAATCGACTATTCATACCCTAATAAATTTGATCTAACTTTAGATAAAAATGAATTAATTATTGAGGCCTCAAGAAAAACAAATCATTTAAATAACCTAATAAAGAATAATGATTCAATAAAAGTATTGACTAGTGATGGTAATTGGAGCAGTAACTTCACACTCGATAAAAATGATGCATTCCATAATAAAAAAATACTGTTTAGCTCTAATGCATCACTTGACAGTTACATCCACTATGGAAAAAACACTATAAAGTTACAAACAGGTGAAAACGTCCTTTTTGTCTATGATTTAGATAAAAAATGGATCCCTATTAATCATCATAATAATAAAGGAAATTTCATTAACAATTTGGAATATATCGAAAAAACATGGTCTACTACAATCCTAAAAGAATATATCCATCCAGAAATAAAACTTGAATTTACTTATCAAGGTCAGAAAAGTACATTATCTAACATTGATGTAGGTGCCCCAAATGAATTACTCATTAATACTTTTGATATCGGGTTACTTACACCACCAAGAAATGAACATCTTTTCCTAAATAAATTCGAACTAAATCGCCAATATTATCAAACGGTTCCAGTCAGTAAACTAATTGTTTCTCGCTACGAACCCATCCATTTGTTAAAAGTAGTCATGCCTGATGGCCAAGTTTTTACAAAAAATGCACCGGATGAGGGAGGAGGCCATAGTGGCAGCATGAGAGAGTTGATCACTAAATCTTTTTATGCTGATGGTGTTAACACCGCAAATTATGGTGTAAATAGTTCTGCTCCGGACACTGATTCCTTTGTTCTAACTCCCCAAATAACTGCCTATAACTCTGTCGGAATGTATAAAAATGGTAGAGTCGTTCACGGCTGGTCTGGTGGTAGAGGTAAAGCTACATTATATAGTACAGATAATAATGAGATCAGCCATGAATTCGGTCACAATTTTGGTTTAGGTGATCATCACGGGGGAGCTGAAGGCGGCTCCCATGCAGCTGCAAATAAAAAAAATTCAACCTGGCTGTGGGATTCAGATAATAACTATTTTATTCCAAATATGTATAAAAATGGTACATTAAATCATGATGGAATGAATGGAGGTGAAGCTTATGATGCGCGTTACAACGTTTACACCGCTTATACACCTAATTCTTTTATTGAAATTCAAAATAGATTTGAAAATCAGCATGTATTTAGTGAAGAATCAAAAACAGGATATAAAAAATGGGATCCAGAAATAAAAGAGATGGTAGATGCATATTTAGAACTATCACAATATAACGCCATCGAGTTTACTGCAATAAATGGTTCAGATATTACAACTAACGATTTAAATTCACTATTGAAAAAAAATAAAAATGTTATTATTTATAATGGAAATGGTTATCACGCCCAAAAAATTAACATTCCATTAGCAAATGAAAATAATAAAAATGCTATTTTAAGAATAGAATCAGTCGCGGATTACAATAGTGAGCTTCATGTTAACAACAAGATTAAATTAATCAAAAAAAATGATTCAATTTGTTATATTTCAGATGGCTACACTTGGAATCGAAAAGATAACAATGAAACAATCCTCTATAAAGTTCCCTATAAACAAGGAGTGCCTGTTGTGACCTTAATGGGGTTCTATGACCCTAAAGACGTAATCGATAGCTATATCTACCCTTCTTTATATGGTTCTTATGGTATGGTTTATAGCCATGATAAAAAAATAGACACTCAAATGCCATATTTAGAGGTTATTTTTGAAGATGGGAAAATAAGCCAGTACCAACTTCATAACTTCCGTTCAAATGAAGAGATGATGAATAAATTTCATGTTAATATTGAGCGAAGTTTAAACCCCATAAAAGCTAATCTTTATATTAATAATAAAATTGTCCACTCTAGAGAAGTTGAAATAAAGAAGAATAGACTCCTAACAACGATTAATGGTGATATTGTATAATTTTATCTAAGTTATCACTAATTACTAAATTAATTAGTGATAACTATATACGACATAATGAAAAATAAAATCTTCAAACGGTCTACTCTATATTGATTTAACAAGAGATAAGCTCTTTTTTCTTGCAAGCAATCCAAACAAACAGCCAACTAGCATAACTAATGCTAATGACATTTTTGGTGCGATAGGCAAACCGATTGCACAAAGTCCGAGAGTTGCTCCCCCTGCCATTTGAACAAACCCCACTAAGGCAGATGCGGTGCCTGCTTCATTACCAAAAGGTTCTAAAGCGTAACTGGTTGCCGTTCCCATCATAAAGGCCAGCCCTGTACAAGCACAAGCGACAGGCAACATATAGACTAACCAATGGCTTTGTATTTCTATCGGTAATACGACAAAACCTAGCAATAATCCTAAACAGCCAGCTGCCATCATTGAACTACCAACCAATAAACAGGTTGGCCGCCCTATTTTATGAATAAAATAATTAGCGATATAACTGGCAAACATGATCCAAAAACCATTAACACCAAATACTATAGAAAACGCGAGCGGGCTTAATTGGGCATCCCCCATCAGCACAGTTGGTGCAAGTGACACATATGTTAATGCCATACCCATCGTGCCTGCGTTTACTAAGGCAAAAATAATAAATTGAGGATTCCCCAAAATTCGCCAATAAGTTTTCAGCGGAATAACTTTTACTTTAGGTAAATTAGCGGGGCGTGTTTCGGGTAAAAAAACCACAATTAGCACTAATATGACCAATGCATACAAAGCAAGAAACCAAAACGGTGCCCGCCAGCCCCATGCCTCAGCCAGCAAGCCTCCAAGTAATGGCGCTAACGCAGGAACAATATTCAATGTCCCATTTAAGAAGCCAAAAGCGCGGGCCGCTTCTGTACCATTCATTCGGTCACGTACACAACTAAATGCCACCACCGAAGTACAACAGACTGCAACCCCTTGCAATAAACGCGAGGCAATAAATACCACGGGTGTTGTTGCTGCAATAGCAACACCTGCACCAATGATGTACAGCACTATGCCCAAAATCGCGATAGGTTTTCGGCCATACCTATCCACTAATGGGCCTGAAATTAACTGCCCTAAGCCTAAAACTAAAATAAACAAGGCAATTGTAGACTGAATCACTGACTCACTACTTCCCAAATCCCTCGCAATATCAGGTATTGTTGGTAAATATAAATCAATCCCTAATGGACCAAGTAATACCAATAAAAGTAATAAGATAAGAAAATTACGCATAAACCATGCCCAGACTCGATAAAGTTAATTTTTAAAATATGAGATGCAATAAATTATAGAAAAGCTAAAGCCACCGTCGAATTAATGATTTACTTATAATAATAAATTAAATATTTTACGGCTCTTCAAAGTCAAAAAAGGCGCTAAACCTAGCGCCTTTTGTGTTATCAAAAATTAATGATAACGAATTTTATTCCATCCACTCAGTGTGGAAAACGCCGTCTTTATCCGTACGTTTATAAGTGTGAGCACCGAAGTAGTCACGTTGCGCTTGGATCAAGTTTGCAGGCAATACTGCTGAACGGTAGCTATCATAATAAGAGATAGCCGCTGAGAATGTCGGTGTTGGGATACCATTTTGTACGCCATAGCAGACAACATCACGCAGTGCTTGCTGGTATTCGTCAGCGATTTGCTTGAAATATGGCGCTAACAGCAAGTTGGCAATTTTCGCATCTTGGTTATACGCATCTGTGATTTTTTGCAGGAACTGAGCACGAATGATACAACCTGCACGGAAGATTTTTGCGATTTCACCGTAGTTTAAATCCCAATTATATTCTTCTGATGCTGCTTTCAGTTGTTGGAAGCCTTGCGCATAAGACACAATTTTACCTAAATACAGTGCACGGCGAACTTTTTCAATAAAGTCTTTTTTATCACCTTCAACAGCTTTTAGGGTTGGACCGGTTAATACTTTAGATGCCGCAACGCGCTGATCTTTTAAGAAAGAAATATAACGCGCAAATACAGATTCAGTAATTAAAGTCAGAGGAATACCTAAATCCAGCGCACTCTGGCTAGTCCATTTACCTGTACCTTTATTAGCCGCTTCATCAAGGATCACATCAACGAGATATTTACCATCTTCATCTTTTTTCTTGAAAATATCTGCTGTAATTTCAATTAAATAGCTGCTCAGCTCACCTTTATTCCACTCAGCAAAGATACCTGCTAACTCTTCGTTGCTCAGGTTCAAAGAACCTTTTAATAATGAATAGGCTTCTGCGATTAATTGCATATCACCGTATTCAATACCGTTGTGAACCATTTTCACATAGTGGCCCGCACCATCTGCACCAATATAGGTCACACAAGGTTCGCCTTCGGCTTGTGCTGCGATTTCTTTTAAGATTGGCGCAACTAATTCATAAGCTTCTTTTTGCCCGCCCGGCATAATTGAAGGGCCTTTCAGTGCGCCTTCTTCACCACCTGAAACACCAGTACCGATGAAATTAAAACCTTGCTCGGATAATTCACGATTACGACGGATAGTATCAGTGAATAAGGTATTACCGCCGTCAATTAAGATATCCCCTTTGTCCAGATGAGGAGTCAGCGAGGCAATGGTTTTGTCCGTCGCTTCACCCGCTTTAACCATCAACAAGATGCGGCGAGGTTTTTCCAGAGAGTCAACAAACTCTTCAATTGTATAGTTGGGAACTAATTTTTTCCCTGGATTTTCGGCAATCACTTCGTCTGTTTTATCTTTAGAACGATTAAAGATAGACACTGAGTAACCGCGGCTTTCAATATTGAGCGCAAGGTTACGCCCCATGACTGCCATTCCGACAACACCAATCTGCTGCTTTGACATGAACAACTCCTGTCTGATTAGGACCAAGTCAGCCTCGACCGTGCTGACATTCTGTTAACGGGATCACATATTAACCTAGGATTGGGCAGCATGGTAGTTATTGATGCAATCGATGACGTATACAAGGCCATTTTTGTCAAGAATTGTCCAATTAGCGTGATTTTTTATTGATATTTCATTCAACAAACCGCATTATTCATTCGTCGGTATAAGCCGTCATATCAGAAGGTAAAACAAACTGTATGGAATGGATCGCAGATCCTTCGATTTGGGCGGGCCTCGCTACCCTTATCGTTCTAGAAATCGTTCTTGGTATTGATAACCTCGTTTTCATCGCCATTCTGGCAGATAAGCTCCCGCCAAAGCTGCGTGATAGAGCCCGTGTAACTGGACTTTTATTAGCCCTGATTATGCGTGTTGTGCTTCTATTTAGCTTGTCATGGCTCATTACCCTCACGAAACCAATATTAACCCTCTTTGAGCATCCTTTTAGTGCTCGAGATTTAATCATGTTGGTGGGTGGTCTATTCCTCTTGTTTAAAGCCACAATGGAACTAAACGAGCGGTTGGAGGGGAAAGACGAACACACCAATACTCAAAGAAAGACATCGAATTTCTGGGCTGTTGTTGCACAAATTATTGTTCTTGATGCCGTATTCTCACTGGACTCCGTGATCACCGCTGTCGGCATGGTTGACCATATCGGCGTAATGATTGCCGCTGTAACCATTGCTATGGTATTAATGATTTGGGCAAGTAAACCGTTAACTAGCTTTGTTAACCAGCACCCAACCATTGTCATACTGTGTTTAAGCTTCTTACTGATGATTGGTTTCAGCTTAGTTGCCGAAGGGTTTGGCTATGCCATACCGAAAGGTTACTTATACGCTGCAATTGGCTTCTCTATCATGATTGAAGTCCTAAATCAATTTGCCCAATTTAACCGTCGTAAGTTCCTTAAAGGCTCACGTCCACTACGTGAACGTACGGCAGAAGCGGTCTTACGTATTCTTAGCGGTAATAATGAGCGTGGGGAATTAGACCCGCACACTTCTGACCTTATCGCTGATAATCAATCGGTTTTTGACCCACAAGAGCGCTTGATGATTGCTCGAGTGTTAGGTATGGCACAACGTAACGTAGAAAGCATCATGACATCACGCCATGATGTGGATTACCTTGACATTAATAAGTCTTCTGCGGATTTACTGCAATTAATGGAGAAAAACCCACACTCACGTTTAGTTGTCATTGATGAAACGATTAGTGATGAACCTGTTGGGGTGGTACATGTAATGGATTTGGTTAAACAGCAATTAAAAGGCCAGCCATTAAACTTACGAGCACTGATTACCCAGCCATTGATATTCCCTGAAGGGCTATCTCTGTTAAAAGCGTTAGAGCAGTTCCGTAAGGCGCATACTCACTTTGCCTTTGTTGTGGACGAGTTTGGTTCTATCGAAGGTATAGTGACATTAACCGACGTAATGGAAACCATCGCGGGTAATTTACCCGTTGGTGATGAAGAAAATGACTCTCGCCACGACATTCAAAAACTCGATGATGGTACTTGGATTGCCAACGGCTTTATGCCACTTGAAGACCTGATCATGTTTATCCCTATGGAATTAGATGATAAACGTGAGTATGAAACTATAGCTGGTCTCTTGATGGAGCACTTGCAAAGGGTTCCTGAAGTCGGTGAGCAAGTCACTATCAATGGTTGCATATTCCAACCTCTTGAGGTTAACAGCCACCGAGTCAATAAAGTGTTAATCACGCCACCTGCCCCTGAAGCTGATGGCTATGAATTTGAAGATGATTAATTAGTTTTATTTCTTTACGCAATACCGGCCTATAGAGTCGGTATTTTTTTGTCTAAAAACCGCAGATGTTATCTCTTTACCCGTTAACAATAAAAACAGTAGCGTTTTATTAAAGAAAATAGCATTGAAACACTGAATAATTCGACCAATAAAATACAATTAGCTTTAATAAAGGTCATATTATGTATATCAATAGCAATCAACCAAATAATACTAGTCAGAATGTAAAAATAAATAACTCATCAAAAGGTGTAAGTGGAAACACGAGTAGCGTTAGTAATCATAATCAAAAATGCCCTGTGGCAACTTCAGAAAAAATAGTCCATAAAAAAGAGATTACTAAGCTGAATAAAGATATTACTACTGGATTAAGTCACATTAAATCGAAGCTAAGTAATATTCTAAGTGACAAAGCATCAGGACCTTTCCAAAATGATTCTATCAAAGAGTTAAAGTCACAGCTAGTTAGACTAACGGCTTCTGTTAAATCGTATCAGGATAAACTAGATTCCTCATCATATAAACACAATAGTTCAAAGCAAAAAACAATCACTAAGCTAGAGACTAAATTATCAACAATCACTGAAAAGATGAGTAAGGCAGAAAGTAACAATAAGTTTAATGTTAGTAGAGGTAACCAAGCTCATTTTGATAATATGCAAAAAGCGGCTGATTTAAGGGAGGGGAACAAAGCCCCATCCAAATTTGAACCATAAATATTAAGTGGAGTCACCTGTTTTAGGTGGCTCCATGATGACATATATCGTTACAATGCATTCAATAAATCATTAAGCCCTTTATTTTCTTCTTTCTTTAAAAAATTACCAAGGGCTTCTTTGGCTTGAGTTCGTAACTCATTACGCAGTAGTTTTTCCACATCTAATTGGTATTTTAAATTATTCCAACTACCATAAATACGCAGTGGAATAGTCATTGCTTGCAATTGCTGGACTAAACGTGAATCACCGCCCCAGCCGTTAGCAATATTAACCCCTAAATTGACATCAATAGTTTCATTAGGGATATTTATACGACCTTGCCCACTAATGTTAACTAAGGATGACGTTGCATTCATAGAGGAAATATTCAAATTACCTTTATTTAATTTACCTGCCACAATGAAAGAATCAACCTCAGTGACGTTACCCGTATTCACTGGTGCATTAATTTTATTGGTTACTCTGGAAACGGATTGCTGAATTAATAAAGGAATATTCAATCCCTGCAATTTTGCATTTCTTAACTCAAAATTAACAGGCCCCTGCCATTGATTTTTTACTGCATGGTCATCATAACCTACACCCGATAATGTAGTATTTAACGAAATTACCCCACTTAATTTTTGTGGCATATTGAAGGCTTTTAATAGTGGTGTTAGGTCGATATTTTTAAAATCCGGCCTTGCGGAAACGTATGCCGGCGTTGAACTGTAATTAAATGTCACTGGTAATGAGAAGGCACCACCAAATGCCTTACCCTGTAATTTTGAAACCGTCAAACGAGGTGTTTGGTTTTGTGCCTCAAAAACTACGTCACTAACCATCATTCCACGATAGATTAACTGGTTAATGGCTAAATTGATATTGGCGGAAAATGCCTGCAAGCCAGATAAATCATATTGTTGAGGATTTGCACCAGAAATAACCGGTTTAACACCAACACGGTTATTATTCACCTCTGATTCGATATGGGTACTGCTAGGCATAGTCCCCAGTAAGTTATCTAAATCTAATTTTTCGGCCACTAAATTGACCATTATTTTGGGGGTATCGGCTAATTGTATACTGGCATCGCCTGACAGGGCACTTTCATTAGCCGTTATCACCAAATGGCTTAAACTGGCACTTTCTACTTTCCCTTTGGTGTATAGAAAATCACTTGTTATTTGCCCTTCAATTCCACTTTCAGGCAAATCAACACCACTCAATTTATAATCAAATTGCGTTAATTGCCCACTAATCTTTTGATTTACATCCGATAAATCGATATCTGCACGTAAATTAAATACAAACTCTTGTTGGTTTTTATTTAGATTTCCACTGAATTTAACGGCGACCTGTTTTTTATCACTTTTCTTCAGTGATAAATCAATGTTACGTAGGTTAAACTCATCTTTAGATGTTTGCCAAATCACTAAGCTATTGGAAATATTAATTTTTTCTATATCTAATAACCAGCTATTTTTCTCTGGTAAAGGGGAGGATGTAGGCACACCACCTGGCGCGACAGGAGCATTACGGTGAGTTTGGATTTCGCTATCCGGTGTTTTGCGGATAACAGCACCATCAATCACAATTTGCTCAACAGAAAGCTTATGGGAAATAAGTGGCCATAATTCAACATCTAAGCGCATATTATCTGCACTTAGTATGGGTTTAGCGGCATTCGGTGCAGTAAGGGAAACAGGGCCAGTAATAATGCTTAAAGTTGGCCATACATGCCAACGCATATCACCGTTGAATTCAAGTTGATAACCGCTTTTTTTCTCTACCTGTTCAACAATATAATGACGAAAATCATTCGGGTTCACCAACATTACAAGTGTGGTTAACCCTGCAACAATTACCACGAGTAAAATAATCAGTGTCGTCAAAAAACGTTTCATCCTTCCCTCTCTTAAATTCCGCTTGCGCTCGCCACAAAAATGAACTCACACCTATCCCTGAAAATGGGCGGAAATTACCTGTTTAATCTCCATTAAACGCCGCAATTTCCGCAAAGTTCACCGGTTATCAGTCTTCGCTGATACGGCTACCAACAGCACCTTGTTGGTTTTTATATTTAGCGTCTTGTCGGCTATTATAAGGGCGATCAGCACTACCAGATAACGGCTCAAAACTTAATGCGCCAATCACCATGCCAGGACGCAACGCTAACGGTAATTTACCTGAATTGTAGAATTCTAGCACGATTTGCCCATGCCAACCGGGGTCAATTCGATGTGCGGTTACGTGCACCATCAAACCTAACCGCGCTAATGAAGAGCGCCCGTCTAGCCAACCGACAAGGTTATCAGGGAGCGTAACAGACTCAAGCGTCACTGCAAGTGCTAATTCACCTGGATGTAGGAAAAAGGGCTCATCTTCATCAAGCACAATTTCATCACTCATGACGCGATCTAATGCGGCATTAACCTCATCTTTAGGGCCACTAAGGTCAATAAATGCAGCCGTGTGTCCTCGAAAAACACGGAATTGATTTCCTAAACGAACATCTGCAGTTGCACCATTGATTCGTTCAACTGGTGGGCGTGGACTAATCACTAATTTACCATCATCCATCCATTGAATAATATCGCGGTCACAAAGACGCATGGTTGTTTCCCCCTTCATTATTTTAATTTCTGCGCGGTTTAATCTTGACAGAATTCGCCAATTTTCGCTTTCAAGATATCAATCGCAACACGGTTTTTCCCACCGCGAGGTACAATGATATCGGCATATTGCTTTGATGGCTCAATAAATTGCAAAAACATTGGGCGAACCGTTTTATTATATTGGTCAATAACGGAATCAAGCGTTCTGCCCCTTTCATTAACATCACGTTTAATACGGCGCATCAAACAAATATCGAGCGGTGTATCAACAAAAATAGAAAAATCCATTTCACCACGTAAACGTTTATCTGTTAATAATAAAATACCTTCAATGATAATAACTTTTTTAGGTTTAAACGTGATGGTTTTCTGTTTACGGGTATGAGCGACATAGTCGTATTGCGGAATTTCTACTGCTTGGCCATTTTTCAGTGATTTGAGATGTTCATAAAGCAAGCTGTGGTCCATCGAGTTAGGATGGTCATAATTTACTTTAAGACGCTCTTCCATTGGGACATCGGCTTGGTCTTTGTAATAACAATCTTCTGGAATAACACCGATATTATGATCACCAACCTGTTCCCTTAATTCACGGTATAACGTACTGGCAATTAAGCTTTTGCCAGATGCAGAGGCTCCCGATATACCTACAATGGTACAGTGATGCGCTATGTCAGTCATAAAATGATAACCTGGTTAAATATTAGAAATGAAAATACATAACATCAAAAATGTTATGTTGGCGGAATTATAGGGGGTAATGACGTGTTGTTCCAGCGTCCCTAGGCAAAGTTCGCTAAAAAAACACCCATTAGATAGGAAATGCCGTAAATCAGAGCGTACAAAATGTCATTTATACACTAAAACTGTTTTTTTCCTTCTAATACCGCAATGCGATTTTCAATCGAAGGGTGAGTTGAAAACACAGAATCGCCCTTATTAAAAATATAAGCGGCCTTACGGTAAGCTTGCCCTGTACTCGCCTTATCATACTCGTGGGTTTCGTGCTTACCCGATATTTTTTTCAGTGCGCTGATCATCGCTTGGTTATCAGAAGTGAGATCGACCGCTGCGGCATCCGCCATATATTCACGGGTACGCGATAAATAAAAATAGAGAATTTGTGTTATCCACGGTAAAACAAAATTCAGAACTAATAGGATCATTTGCGCTTTGTTCGCCGCATTATTGCGACTGCGCCCTGCTGTTCGAATAAAAATCTGACTAAATAAATTGGTCACGGTTAAAATCACATTCGCCAAAATCCCCACGTACAGAGTTAATTTTGAATCACCGTGAATAATGTGCCCAACTTCATGAGCAAGAACGGCTTGAACCTCTTGCCGATTAAGTGTCTGTAATAAGCCTCTTGTCACCCCCACAAGTGCATTACGATTATTCCACCCTGCTGCGAAAGCATTAGGCTCGTCCGTTTCTAAAATATATAAGCGAGGAATATAGCCTAAGCTGGCACTTAAACTTAATTCTTCAATAATATTAAAAAGTTGCTTTTCTTGGGGAATATTCGCATTTTCTTGGGTGATTTCTCTGGCATTCACCCCAGCTAACATCATTTTATGGCCTCTAAAATGAATATAAATTAGCCCAAGGAAGGTTAAACCTAAAACAATGAAAGTGGCGATAGGTAATTCATGAAGTGTCACAAACATCATCGCATTGTCGACCAAATCCAATTGTTCATTTGGATGTGTTGCAATATCCGCCAGTAATCCAATGATTAGCATTAAAAAAATATAGCTCATCACCACCAAACGTGTGCGAATATTATTTTTACGAATGACGTTTCTAAAATCCATAATGTAACCTGTTATCTACTACTCATAAAATATCGGAACACCATAAGGCATCCCGATGATTTATCACTTCAAAGGTCTAAAGGCTTTTAATCAAAATTAATTCGACGTGATTCCTCAGTCTTAATGGTTTCTTCATCAAGACGCCAATATTCCTTTGAAATTTTTAAGCTAGGAATAATGCCAACAATGAGTGCCGCAGGCATAGAAGCGATATACGCATTATAAGTTTCTAATGAACGGTTATAACCACGTTTAGCAAATGACAATTTATTTTCTGAAGAAACGATTTCTTCTTGTAAATTTGCCATAATTGCATCGGATTTTAGCTCAGGATAAGCTTCAACCGCGACATTAATTGCCCCACTTGTTACCATTTTTGATAACGCATCTTCGGCTTCACGGGCTTTATCCCCAGTCGCCGTTTGTGCTTGCGTCCGTAGCTCAGTAATTTTACTGAACACCTCGCTTTCATGGCTTAAATATTTTTTAACTGTTGCCAATAAGCTATCAAATACTTTTCCACGACGATCTAATTGAACTGAAATTTCTGTTTCACTCGAAATAACAGCTTCTCGCAATGCGACGATACGGTTATAAAAATAAATAACGATCAGCACCACGACAACAATAAAAATTAAAAATTTCATAGTCACCTTTTCGGGTTGCCCGTAGAAAGAAAACTGATTAAATAAAAGATGTGGTTATTCTACGCGAACATGACTCAATAAAGAAATGTTCCGCAAACAATTCAGAAAAATAGAAGGTTAAAAAAACACGTTTAGTAAAGAAAAGTATCAACAATAAATAAGGCTATCTAGTGATAAACTAAATAGCCTTTTTTCTCTATAACCGATTAAACGGCGCGGAAAGAAATCTCTGTTGGGATTTTATCCCCTTCCCAATACATCAAAGCTGAAATACCCGAAGCAATTTCACGGTAGATATCTGCAAATTCACCTTCAGGATCACGCATAACAGTAGGCTGGCCACGGTCAAGGTCTTCACGTAAAGAAATATGCAGAGGAACCTGCCCCAATAATTTAGTATGGTATTTTTCGGCTAATTTCTCAGCACCACCAGTACCGAAAATTGGCTCAACATGGCCACAATTACTGCAAATATGTGCGCTCATATTTTCAACAACACCCAGCACTGGGACATTGACTTTCTTAAACATCACAATGCCTTTCATGGCATCGACCAAGGCGATATCTTGTGGTGTTGTCACCACCACCGCCCCTGTAACAGGGATGTTTTGAGAAAGTGTTAATTGGATGTCACCTGTTCCTGGTGGCATATCGATAACTAAGTAATCCAAATCAGGCCATAACGTGTCCTGTAGCATTTGCATTAATGCTTTACTTGCCATTGGGCCACGCCAAACCATGGCGTTGTCATCCGTTACTAAGTAACCGATGGAGTTGGTAGCCAAGCCATACGCCATAATTGGCGCCATGTGCTGACCATCTGGGGAAGTTGGGCGTTCTAATGTTGTGCCTAACATATTTGGAATTGATGGGCCGTAAATATCCGCATCAAGGATCCCCACTTTCGCCCCTTCTTGCGCCAGTGCGAGCGCTAAGTTCACAGAAGTACTGGATTTACCAACACCACCTTTACCCGAACTGACGGCTAAGATATTACGAACACCATTAATACCCGGCAAATCATTTGCACGTTTTAATGTGGTGATGTCATGGCGCAGTTTCCATTCAACAGCATGAGCCCCTGTTTGTTGCTTTAATTCAGCAGTTTTTTCGCTAATTAAAGTTTGAAACGGCCCTTTCCAAACGAATGGCATAACTAATTCGACATGCAGCACGTTGTCCAACATTGCACAATGGTGTAACGCTTTGATAGAAATCAAATTACGTTGCAGTGTTGGGTGTGTAAATGAAGCCAAAACTTTGGAGACTTGTTCAGTCAGCAGTTCTGGTTTGTTCTGCTCGGGGGATTTATCGTTCATCCCGGCTCCTTTATTTATATTTTTGAACTATGTATATCCTAG
Organism: Providencia sp. PROV048; assembly: GCF_033688165.1. NCBI lineage: Bacteria > Pseudomonadati > Pseudomonadota > Gammaproteobacteria > Enterobacterales > Morganellaceae > Providencia > Providencia sp. PROV048. The sequence goes on from NZ_CP096360.1 coordinate 3,028,951, forward strand.
AATAAGTTACAGAAAATTGGGCGGATATACTTTGACTGAGATTAATCATAACAGAGAACAGGAAGAAAGTTATTATATCGAGATAGGAAAAGCCACGAAGAGGTAAAAATTCTTTTTCAAACAAATTTCCAATTAATATTTTATACCCCTAGCAGCGATGGTTTTGATCGGTTAACATCAAAGACCCTTTTCAAATAATGGAAGTAAGAAAGTTACTATGTCTCAAGTCGCGAATAAATTACTGGTAACCTGTGCGTTACCCTATGCTAACGGTTCAATCCATCTTGGTCATATCCTGGAACACATTCAGGCTGATATTTGGGTCCGTTATCAGCGAATGCGCGGCAAAGAGGTTCACTTTATCTGTGCCGATGACGCGCACGGAACTCCAATCATGCTTAAAGCTCAACAGCTTGGCGTAACGCCAGAAGAGATGATTGCGGCAGTGAACCAAGAGCATCAGAACGATTTTGCTGGTTTCGCCATTAGTTATGATAACTACCACTCCACACACAGTGAAGAAAACAAAGTTTTATCAGAGCTGATTTACGGGAAACTGAAAAATAACGGTTTTATTAAAAACCGCACTATTTCACAGCTTTTCGACCCAGAAAAAGGCATGTTTTTACCGGATCGCTTCGTTAAAGGCACTTGTCCAAAATGTAAAGCCGAAGACCAATATGGTGATAACTGTGAAGTCTGTAGTGCAACCTATAGCCCAACAGAACTGATTAACCCACGTTCAGTGATTTCTGGCGCCACACCTGTCATGCGTGATTCAGAACACTTTTTCTTTGATCTTCCTGCATTTAGCGACATGCTTCAAGCGTGGACTCGCTCAGGCGCGCTACAAGAGCAAGTCGCTAATAAAATGCAAGAATGGTTCGAATCAGGCCTACAACAATGGGATATCACCCGTGATGCACCTTATTTCGGTTTTGAAATTCCTGATGCGCCGGGTAAATATTTCTATGTTTGGTTAGATGCGCCTATCGGTTACATGGGCTCCTTTAAAAACCTGTGTGACAAACGTGGCGACCTCGACTTTGACGAGTTTTGGAATAAAGATTCGAAAACTGACCTTTATCACTTCATTGGTAAAGATATCGTCTATTTCCACAGCCTGTTCTGGCCTGCTATGTTAGAAGGTAGCCAGTACCGTAAACCAACAAACCTATTTGTTCATGGCTATGTCACGGTTAACGGTGCAAAAATGTCTAAATCTCGCGGAACATTCATCACCGCGCGTTCATATTTAGATCATTTAGATGCCGACTGCTTGCGCTATTACTACGCAGCAAAACTGTCTTCGCGTATTGATGACATCGATTTCAATTTGGAAGATTTCGTCCAGCGCGTCAACAGCGACATCGTCAATAAAGTGGTTAACTTGGCATCACGTAATGCGGGCTTTATTGCTAAACGCTTCGATGGCAAATTATCGGCAAATCTGGCTGAGCCTGAGCTATACCAACAATTTATTGATGCAGCTAAAGTTATCGGCGAGGATTATAACAACCGTGAATATAACAAAGCGATCCGTGAAATCATGGCATTAGCCGATATCGCAAACCGCTATATTGATGAAAAAGCCCCTTGGGTTGTGGCAAAACAAGAAGGTAAAGATCAAGAACTGCAAGACATTTGCTCGATGGGCATCAACTTGTTCCGCGTTCTGATGACTTACCTGAAGCCGGTTTTACCCGGCCTCACTGAGCGTGCTGAAGCCTTCTTAAATAGTGAACTGTCATGGGATGCGATTAATACCCCATTATTGAACCACAGCGTCGCTCCGTTCAAAGCGCTATTTAACCGCATTGAAATGGCAAAAGTGGATGCGATGGTTGAAGCCTCAAAAGAGAGCATTAACCCCGTACAACAACTCACAGGACCACTCGCTGACGACCCAATTCAAGAAACCATCACTTTTGATGATTTTGCGAAAATTGACCTGCGAATTGCATTAATCAAGCAAGCTGATTTTGTTGAAGGTTCAGACAAACTGCTGAAATTACAATTAGATATCGGTGGTGAAACGCGCCAAGTATTTTCTGGTATTCGCTCCGCTTATCCAGACCCTAAAGCATTAGAAGGCCGTTTAACCGTGATGGTTGCCAACCTCGCACCACGCAAAATGCGTTTTGGTATTTCTGAAGGTATGGTAATGGCTGCTGGCCCTGGCGGTAAAGATATCTTCTTACTCAGCCCTGACAGTGGCGCACAACCCGGTATGCAAGTTAAATAACCCATACTTGCTCTAGTCTGTTATTCATCAAAAGTGGGAAGCTAAATACTTCCCACTTTTTTATTGGCTTTTTATTGTGATCGGTAGCACAATAATAAAGTTAATTGTATGATGAATAGATATTACATTACAGGACCAGTCTCATGTCATTTAAACAGGTACTGATAACGGGATGGCAATATTTGCGAGCTTTCGCAATACTCTACCTTTGCCTGATTATTGGAAACCTTATCTCAACACTACTTCCATTCTCCATCCCTGGCAGCATTGTCGGCATGTTAATTTTATTCATATTGCTTGCGTTACAAATTATCCCCGCGAAGTGGGCACAACCCGGTTGCAGCATTTTGTTGAAAAATATGACCATCCTGTTTGTTCCTATTGGTGTTGGCATAATGAATTACTATGAATTACTCAGCCAACAAATGGTTCCTATCATCGTTTCCTGTGTAGTTAGTACCTTAATCGTTATGGTGGTTGTCGCCATCAGTTCCAACTATATTCATAAGGAACGCCCTGTCGTTGGGGCTCAACCTGATGACGTTCCTTTACCCCCCGAAGACCCAATTTCTTCGGTCATTAATAATGATAAAACTAAGGGGAATGAATAATGTTAGAACATATTTGGTGGTCATTACCGCTGACCATTGTGGTGTTTTATTTAGCGCGTAAATTGTCGACCACATTTAAGTTACCGATTTTAAACCCACTATTAATTACTATTGCGGTATTGATTGCACTACTAGTGATCACGAATACATCTTATGAGCACTATTTTGCAGGTAGCAAAATACTCAATGATTTACTACAACCCGCAGTGGTTGCGCTCGCTTTTCCACTTTACGAACAAATGCACCAAATTCGTGCCCAGTGGAAATCTTTATTAAGCATTTGTTTTGCAGGTAGTTTAGTGGCCATGTTCAGCGGTGCTGCCATCGCACTATGGTTGGGGGCAACCCCAGATATCGCGGGTTCTATTTTACCTAAATCAGTAACTACTCCTATTGCGATGGCTGTCGCTGATTCTGTTGGTGGGATCCCTGCGATTAGTGCCGCTTGCGTGTTGTTTGTTGGGATCTTAGGCGCCATGTTTGGCCATAGCTTATTTGATGTGCTACGTGTACGAACCCACGCCTCAAGAGGGCTCGCGATGGGAACCGCTTCCCACGCCCTAGGTACTGCCCGCTGTGCCGAAGTGAATTACATTGAAGGTGCTTATAGCTCTCTTGCATTAATGACCTGTGGGGTTATCACCTCGCTTATTGCCCCGTTTATATTCCCTGTCATTTTACATCTTTTTAGCTAAGCTTAATTCATTAAGCCAATAACCAAATATATGAGTAAGAGGGTTCAATAGCCTCTTGCTCATACGCACACTGATAAAATATGAGATATATCTCACAACAAAAGAATATGTTTCATGTATTACATTCAAAATAGTGATAATTATCACACATAGTTCTACGTATTATTGAATAGAATAAAAACAATTAAAATAGGGAGAGTAACTCATGCATTCAAGATTTAAGGCCGCTTGGGCCGAGCTTCCAGAAAAGTTACAGTCGGTACTTAGACCTATCATTGATAAATCTGATTTTCAAGGCATGTTAACGGCGGAACAAGTTGAACAGATTAAAGCTGAAACAAGTGTAGACGACGCTGAGTTAGCCTTTGCATTATTGCCTTTTGCTGCTGCCTATGCCCTCACTCCTATTTCCCATTTTAACGTGGGTGCAATCGCACGTGGAGCAAGTGGTAACTTGTATTTTGGTGCCAATATGGAATTTAGCCATGTATCAATGGGCCAAGTGATCCATGCAGAACAGTGTGCAGTGACACACTCTTGGATGAAAGGTGAAACGCAGATTACCTCAATTACTGTAAATTACACACCTTGTGGCCACTGCCGCCAATTTATGAATGAATTACGTGAAGGTGGTAAAATTATGGTGAATTTACCAGGCCGTACACCTGCGGTACTACACCACTATTTACCTGACTCATTTGGGCCTTCTGACCTCAATATTACCACTTTACTGCTAGACCCTGTTGACCATGGTTATAAAAACCAAAGCCGTGACCGGTTATTAAGTGCAGCAATTGAAGCAGCAAACCAATCTCATGCACCTTATAGTCAATCTCATTCAGGTATTGCGTTACAGTTAAAAGATGGCTCACTGTTTACAGGCCGCTACGCAGAAAATGCCGCATTCAACCCAAGTTTACCGCCACTACAAGCCGCTTTAATTATGATTAACCTTGCAGGTAAAGATATTCACGCCATCGACCAAGCTAAGTTTGTTGAAAAACAAGATGCGATTATCAAACATTGGTGTGTTACCGAAAATACATTACAAGCACTGGGTTGCCAAAATATTGAATTAGCTTATTTGGATTAATTTTATATTTATTTAAATATAACGGTTATTGCTGGGAGCTTGAATAAACAGCAATAACCGTATAGTTGCTATTAGAACTTTAATCTTGTTCACAAAACCATTTACCTGCAAAGTGGCCATCCATAATAGAACTCACTAGTTTTGATTAATATATGCCCTAGTAAGTGAATTCATTAAACAATTTTTCTGTTTCATTTATCGTCTCTTCTAATGTAATAACTAAAGGGATCTTTCGCATTTTTTCTAGCCAAGCTTGGCTTTGTTGCTGTTTTATCGATGCAGATTGCGCGGCTTCTTCTTTCATGTCTAGCCAAATGCTAGCAAATAACGCTGATTCACCATTAAGTGATTTATTAGAAAAGCTATTTAATAGTTTCCCTATAATTTTATTCTGTTTATCTATAGATAATACTTCAAATACATCTTTAAACAACCAACCTTCATAAGGAATTCCTGAATTTAACATCGCTTCTTTTTTTATTTTAATAAATTCTTGATGTGTAATATCACCAATTGGGATGTTATCACTTTCTTTGCGATTTTTCATAATTCGTCCGTATGCTAATTTGACTTCTTTTTGATACCGACTCCGTTTTTCACTGGTGAATGATTCACCCTGTGCCTTCATATGATTATTTAAAAATTCTTTTTCTAGATAAATAAAAACACTAAAATATTTATCACTTGAATCATTTACCTTTTGAGGGTTATATTTTTCATTAAAAGAGTAACCTTTATTTATGAGAATTAAACATGATAAAATTATAAAAATTAATTTAGGAATAATAGATTTAGAAACCATCATTAGAACTCCTTTTATTCTTATTAAAATTCATTGAATCATTAATCATTTCTTCAAACATAAAGTCTAATTCTTTTTCTATATTTTTAACTAAAGTAATCCGCCTCATCTTCTCCAGCCATCTTTTGCTTTTAATTTGCTTGTCTGATGGTAGTTTGGAAGCCTCCCTTACCATTGCATACCAAAGCATCATGAATAATTTAGCTTCCTTCGCAGGATCGTTGTTATTCATCACAAAAACGAACTGTTGCCATAGTGCCTCTCGGTTTCTCTCATTAATAACATCTAAAACATCTGCTAAAATCCAAGCATGATAAGACATTCCCATTTCATTTAAATTCTCACGATAAAAATCCATTGCCTGTTCATGGCTTAATTTTTTAATAAATGCTTCTTTTGGATACTTTAAAAATGCTAACATTGGGTTATTATCTTTTTCACCCTTAAAAATGACTAATTTTTTCTATCAAATATTAAATCCTTAGATTCAGAAAAGTATAACATCTGTAGCATAAAGAAAAGACGTGGCGTTTTAACACCTTTTGTTTCACAAAAACTAATTATATTCTTTTTATTATATTTTACATTATTTCCTTGAGGATTTTGGCAAGCACTGAGAAGAAAAACTGAAAGCAAAAATATTAATTTATAATTCATATACATCCTTGTTATTCATAAAGTTAGAAACCAATAATCTTAAAAAAAATTATGTAAAAAAAATATTTCCAACATACAAACATCAGCAATCACCATTCGATTACTAGTAATTAAAATAATTTATTTTATTATAAGCGGACTTTTTAAATATTAATTAAAACTAAAAGATCCTCCAGAAGAATAACCACTATAACTAAATTCAGGTATACTTGGCATTGAGGGTATTGAGTATTTATCTTCAAATGAGTCCATTGAATTATTCATTGATGACATATTGTCTCTTAAATTATCAATCATATTTTCAAAATGATTATTATTTCTTATGGTATCTGTAGGGAAGTCTTTAAATCCGGAAGTTCCCGGAAGAACAACACTCGGGCGTTCTAGATAATAATTTGTTGGTGCTTCATTATTTTCAAACTTTGAACTATCCAGCAAATTTGTTGTAAGCGGTGCTAATTGCCTATTCGGTTCGGCTTTCGGATAAGAGCTTTCCAATATTGATTTATCAACGATATTATGTGGATACTTAATTGGAGGTGTTGATGGCGCTCCTTGATTGATAGGCTGGGTTTTGGTTTGCGATATTTTGCTCTCAACCCCATAAATATCTAAATCGCTTTTAGGGATAACTTTTTTTAATTCATTCACGTAGGCTGCTATATCTTCCTTGAGTGTTATTCCACTTTCTACAAAATAATCACCAAAAACAGCCCCCGCTTCTTTTATATTATCAATGGTTAATAATGTCCCTCCCCAATTAGTATAATATTTTATTGAATCTATCTTTGGATTTTTAATTATTTCAAGAAACATTTCATCACTTAAGTAAATAGAAAATTGAAATTCAGCCTGATCATTACCGGCAGATTTTAACATTTCAAGATGAATTTCTTTATGTCTACTTTCTGGTAAAATCTGGTAAGGAATTGTTAATGTCCATCCATACCTTGATATACCATTACGTTCAAAAGCATTATAATGAATATGTTGTGTTTCTTGTGATGTTAAATCTCCCCTTATAACCCCATCACTATCACTTCGTGATATAAATGTTAAAAGAGTGTCTTCTGCCAAATCCAATTTTAACTTATCCAAAATAATTTTACTTTCATTTATTCCATTTTTTTTCAACTCTGTATCTATAAAATTACTTGCAACCTTTCCAGATAAAGATTTTTCTTTAATCAATCCATTTGCAATAACAGCGTACTTGGAACCTTCACTTTCCAAATAATCATAAATAACTTCAGACTTTTGTATTTTTTTAAACTCCTCATATATTCTAATAGCATCATCTTTTTTCGTAACAAACTCATCAGTATAATTACCAACTGACCTTTTTTTCCTTCTATTATTAATATCTTTTTCCAACACCTCTAATTTTATTTTATTTTTCAAATCAATCTTGTCAGAGTAAAATAATTCATTTTCTTGATAGTTTATTAAATCATGCACATTCCCTATTTTAATATCAATTTCATCTTTGTATTTAACATACTTCATATGAACAGTATATATTAAATCACAAAGATCTTTATCTTTTAAGATTATATCTTTTTGCTCTTCAATTAGCTCATAACCCCTTTCATACATAAATAGATCATAGTTATTTTTCAAGTACCACGCTATAGGAGTACCTTTTTTATCAGTATATTTATCATAAATATCCAATAGGAAATTTATAGTTTTAAAATAATGAATCACTTGGCCTTTGAATGAATCACTATTATTTAATTTACTATCCCAATACTCCCCTCTTTCTTCAGTAGTAAAAAATAACATTGCTATATTAGTATCCCAATATCCCATAAACATATTATTTTTTTCTAAAACATTCATATAGTGCTTATAAATATCCTCACTAGATATATTTATAACCCCTCTTTTATCCATATTATTTTTAAACTTACTTTCTATTAACACCATGTACTCTTTAGCTAGGTCCTGTTGAACCCTATATAATTTTTCTCTTAAATACATGTATTTCAGTTCATCACTATAAACATCTAAACCATAATGAAAGTATAATCGACTTAAGAAACTATGCTCATTATAACTCCCAGGCGCCGCTAATGAATACCTATCTCCCTTATCAGCAAGATATCTGTAAAACTCTTCCAAACCTCCTTCATTTAAAATAGCTTTCAAATTTACAACATCATTATAATTAATTGAAAAACTAGCCATATCTTTACTCATAATATTCATCCTTAATAAAACCGAAGACAAAAACCTTAGCTTCATTCATTATATCTCTCCATTGATTATACTTATCAAAACTAAATTTAATCTCTGCAAGTATACCTATTTCTGATATTGAAAAAATCATATTACAACTTGAATATTTATTTTCCAATGGTAGCCATAAGCATTCTAAGATAGCAATAACTTCATTTTCATTTTCGAACCAAAAAAAAGTTCTTTTCTTTTGAGTTCTTTTTCCACTATATAGTTTTTCAGATACATTATATTCATCAAAATAGTCAACATATTGAAGTTCGGAATCATCGTCATAAAATATTTGACTTCGCTTTCCTAAATATGATGCATTTAGATAATTTTTCATTTTTTGTGTTAATGAATAATCTTTCTCTCTAATTGGTCTCAATATAATTCTTATCGTTTTTTCATCTATTTCAAGATGAAATTTTTTTTGGGGATCAACACTTGTCATATAAGGCCAATGCGTTATTAATGTTAACTCTCTAAAATTAGCATCACATCCTTCTTTATTTTCAATAAACCTCGGATCAAAATAGCTATACCCTTCATATTCAGCAAATGGAAAAGCATACTTGTCAGGAACTTCTATAACCGTTCCGTTAAACTGCCCACAGACAAAATCGGGACGATTATCAGCGTAACTATTTATTGAGATTAATAGCATAAGACAATTAACTGTAAATTTAATTAGATAACTAATTATTAGTTCAAATCTCATACTTACACCTATTAAAATAAACTAATCATACATAAGCTCTGGATTTTTACTAACTATTAAAATTCGGGTAACATTAGATAAATCTATTGATATTAATTCTAAGTCTCCCTGCCTACGATCACGACCATTCATATTTTTAGCCCCTAATTTTTAATATATTCAGATAAAAATAGCCTTACCTTGTCTTGAATAGCTTCCCAATTAACAAGATTTGAAAATTCAAATGAAACACTATATTTAAGACCAAATTCAGGCATTAATGATAATAATTTACAACGCCGATAACTATCATCTAACTGTCTCCATGAACACTCCATTAAAACATTAACTTCACCATTATCTTCATCCCAATAGTAACCATACTTTATTATATTGACATAAACTTTATTACCATTAATATGTTTAGACTCAATAAAAACCTCATTAAAATACAACTCTAATTCTTCATCATAATATAGTTCACCTTTCCTTTTAATAACCCCCATATTTAGATATATATTTTTCTTATGACTAAAATATTTTTCAGGGTCTCCATTTAATGGCTCAACATAGACTTCTATCATTCTAACATCATGACTGACTTCACTAAATGGTTTTAAGTCTGGCCATGACATCCTCATTGGCAGAATTCTAAAATTAGCCTCACACCCTTTTTTGTTTTCAACAAACCTTGGGTCAAAATAGCTATATCCTTCATATTCAGCAAATGGAAAAACATACTTACTAGGAACTTCGATAATATTCCTATTAAACTGTCCACAAACAAAACCGGGGCGGTTCTCGCCATTAACAATGCAGGAAAATAATAATAACGGTAGAATTAAACAAAAATATAATTTCATAATAATTGACACCTTAATACTTATATAACATTTAGTTTTCAAACTTATTTAAATGAAAACTATGATTTAGCAGAAGCTAATGTTTTACTCATACGTTCATACCATTTATTAATAATTATTTTCTGTTTTTTAGTGGCCTTCTTTTCCTTTTCTAACATCACTTTCATCAAGCTGTATATTACCGATAATTCATGGCCACGGTCTCCGGAAGCTGCCATAATTTTTTGCCAATAAAATTCTTTTTCTTTTTCATCTAATACAGAAAATACCACACCTAAAACCCAAGCTTCTTCGGGTATTTTATTACGTAACATGACCAGATAGTGTATTTCATCTGCTTCTTTATAAGTCATATCATGAGAGACTTTTTCACCTGTACTCTGTTTCTTCGCTTTTCGCTTCAATACTTGAAGCATTTCTAATGCATGGTCATAATTTATTTTGTCTATCAATGTTTTATTAATTGTTTTGTTTTTTTCTTTCATCACCAAATAAAAATAATCTGTTATAACTCGACCAAAAATTGATGAACCATATTTGTTTTCATAGAAATAGCTGTCAATATTCCTTAGTGTTTCGATTGGGTTATAGTCTGCTCTTGAATGATTCATTCCTCCTAGAAATGCCATAATAATTAATATATAAATACGCTTATTTCTTAACACCCCATTAATTAAATTCATAAAACTCCTTAGTGAAAAATGAAATATAAAATAAAATTTAACTTATATAAATTTAAAACTTGCAGCAATATATGATATTTAAAAATATAATTTAACTTTCATTGAATCCGTTTTTTCTCTCTGTAACTGACTAAAAATAAGAAAAAACATGAAAAAATTGAACCCGCAGAAAAGCTAAACTAACGTTTGAAAACGTAAAAATAACGATGAGACATTCATTATTTGCCTAAGCGTGATCTACCTACCGTAATGCGTATGCCGTTATCGGCTTTCATTCCCTTCCGCGCATAAACTCCTTATCATATGCACAATATTTTTCAGTAAATTTTTTAACGCTTTTTTATCATTATTTACTGTACATATTTGCTGTTTAGCTTAGGATCTACCCTGACTTTGTTGATTAATCGTTCGAAGAGTGATATTTCATGGAACATGAGTACGAAACAAAACGCCCTCTCTATATACCCTACGCTGGCCCAATTTTGCTTGAATTCCCTTTGCTGAATAAAGGAAGCGCCTTCACCGAAGAAGAGCGTGCAAATTTTAACTTGCATGGTTTACTTCCTGAACAAGTTGAAACCATCGAAGAACAAGTTGAACGCGCCTATCGCCAATTAATTGATTTTAAATCAGATATTGATAAACACATTTATCTGCGAAATATTCAAGACACCAACGAAACCTTATTTTATCGCCTTATAGATGCTCACCTCACTGAAGTAATGCCTATTATCTATACCCCAACCGTGGGTGAAGCTTGTGAGCATTTCTCTGACATTTATCGTCGTGCACGTGGTTTATTTATTTCTTATCCGAATCGTGAATACATCGACGACATGCTACAAAACGCCACTAAACAAAATGTGAAAGTGATTGTTGTTACTGATGGCGAACGTATTTTAGGCCTTGGTGACCAAGGTATCGGTGGTATGGGCATCCCAATTGGGAAACTCTCTCTCTATACCGCGTGCGGGGGTATCAGCCCTGCTTATACCTTACCTATTGTTATTGACGTAGGAACCAGCAACCCACAGCGTCTGAATGACCCTCTGTATATGGGATGGCGTCACCCACGTATTACTGGTGATGAATACAACGAGTTCCTTGATGAATTTGTTCAGGCAGTTAAACGCCGCTGGCCAAACGTATTATTGCAATTTGAAGATTTCGCACAGAAAAATGCGATGCCTTTATTAACCCGTTACCGTGATGAACTATGCTGTTTCAATGATGATATTCAAGGCACCGCGTCAGTTGCATTAGGTAGTTTAATTGCCGCCAGCCATGCCGCAGGCAGTAAGCTAAGCGACCAACGCGTGACTTTCTTGGGTGCAGGCTCAGCAGGCTGCGGTATTGCAGAACAAATCATCGCCCAGATGAAATCCGAAGGCTTGAGTGACGAAGAAGCGCGTTCGCGCATTTATATGGTTGATCGTTTTGGTTTATTAACCGATAAACTGCCTAATTTACTCGATTTCCAAGCCAAATTAACCCAAAGCAGTGGAAATTTAACCGACTGGGATGTTAACAGTGACTCAATTTCACTGTTAGATGTGGTACGCAATGCCAAACCAACCATATTGATTGGTGTGTCTGGCCAAGCTGGGTTATTCACAGAAGAAATCATTAAAGAGATGCATAAGCACTGTGAACGCCCTATTGTGATGCCGTTATCTAACCCAACATCACGTGTTGAAGCTCGCCCTGAAGACATTATCAATTGGACTGATGGCAAGGCCTTAGTCGCAACAGGAAGTCCATTTAACCCAGTGTCTTACAAAGACCAAGTGTTCCCAATTGCACAATGTAACAACTCCTATATCTTCCCGGGTATTGGTCTTGGTGTGATTGCCTCTGGTGCTAAACGTGTCACTGATGGCATGTTAATGGCTGCCAGCCGTGCTCTCGCCAGCTGTTCGCCACTAGCCAAAAATGGTGAAGGTGCGCTATTACCTCTACTGTCTGATATTCAAGATGTATCTCGCATTATTGCTAAACAAGTGGCAAAAGAAGCACAGATCCAAGGTGTGGCAACGGTCACCTCTGATAGCGCATTGGATGAAGCCATTGATCGTAATTTCTGGAAACCAGAGTACCGTACCTATAAACGGACTTCGTTTTAATTTGTCATAACGGTATTGATTGAAAGGGGCTCTTTAGAGCTCCTTTTTTGTTTTTTATAGATCCGAAAAAACGAATGTCTGTTTTCTCAGATAATGATAAATTGCGCTAAACAAATCACTTATTTAAGATAACGGCCATGACTGATTAATAGGATATTGACATGACTGGCGACCTCAATGCTGCTATTCCACAGAAACCTAAGTTTTCCCTATGGGCAATAGCCCTAACGCTTTTTATTGCAGTGCTGAATATTGTTGTTTATTTTTACCAGCTCAATTATGCCGCCCCACTCGATTCCCAAGAAAATAACTTATTGTTATTTGGTGCCAATGTTTACCAACTTTCATTAACGGGGGATTGGTGGCGTTATCCAGTCAGTATGGTATTGCACTCAGGTGGTATGCACCTTGCTTTAAATACATTGGCCTTGTTTGTTATTGGGATTGAATGCGAGCGCACCTATGGAAAATTTAGGATGCTCGCAATATACCTATTTTCAGGTATTGGCGCGGCATTTTTTAGCGCTTATTGGCAATACAGTGAAGCCATTAACGCCGCAGCAAACCGCGCGTCAATGAATGCATGGAATAGTTTATATTTACCTGACAACACGGTATATATTACCGTTGGTATTGGCGCATCTGGAGCCATTATGGGGTTAGCTGCCGCTTCCGTAATTTATTTATTAAAAGGGATAAATAACCCAAACCTCTCTCTTGAAGAGCGCAACCAATTAAAACGCCCGCTATATAATATTATTGGGATGATTGCGCTAACTCTCATCAATGGTTTGCAGTCAGGTATTGATAACGCTGCTCATATTGGTGGAGCAGTACTTGGCGCTGTTATTAGTGGCGCTTTTGTACTTGCGCCCCAAGCAACCGTCCGGGCAAAACTACTCTCTAGCGGTGTCATTGTACTTATAGCTGCCGCCTTACTGGCCATAACACTAAGCCAGTTTTCTTCCCTACAAGACGAAGACCTGAACTATGAGCGCCAGTTTATTTACCAAGAAATGGCAAAAGAACTTAATCAGCGATAAAAATACCGTTTTTTCGTAAGAGATTAGTCCTATTATTGATACCGTCAATAATAGGACGCGTAAATCTAGAAAGTGAATAAATTCATTGTCATCATTACTGCACTACAGATAATTAATAACAATGTAATGTATTGGAAAGTACGTTCAGATAAACGGACCAGTAAATATTTAGCTAATGGCATCACAATCAATGCCCCTGCACACAATATCAGCGCCAGTTTTAAATCCGTATAGCCATCTTGCGCATAAGCTAAAGCAGAGGAACCAGACAACACGGTTGTTACAAAAATCGATGTACCAATTGCTTGCTTAATATTCAGTTGCATATAGCGCAGCAACATAGGGAGAACAACCACCCCACCACCAACTCCAGTTGCACCAAGTACAACACCCGCTAGGATAGCCGGCACAGCCATGGATTTTAGCTGATCCCCTTTTGCCGCTTCTTGCTTGATGATCGAAACAAAAAACATTCGCTGAACAAATAAATATAGCGAAAAAATAATGGCAACAGCCACTAACAGGTTAATACCCCACTCGACTTGTTTTTCATACCCCGGTAATCCCCCCAACCATGTAACAAACAGACTTGAGAGAAATGTGCTCGGCAACATAATCGCTAATACAATCATAGCGCCTTTAAAGGGGATATTGCCTAATCGAAAATGCATATAAGAAGAAGAAACCTTCATTAGCATCGAAAGGAAATTGGCAGTGGCTACTGCCGCTAGTGCATTTAGCCCAAAAAAATAGGTCAGTATCGGTAAGACAATCACACCACCACCGACACCCGTTGTGCTGATAATCAGCCCAATAAGTGCGCCTATCGCTAACTCCGTTACAATCATTAACTCTTGCCTTGTATCAGTGCTCGTCGCCCTTTTTGTAATGCTTCATTTGCATCACTATCTGCTAACGTGAGGTATTTAAAAAATAATGTATCGAAAGTAATCATCTGTAACACTTGGGGGGTGATGATGCCTAATTGGGAATGTTGCTCATCATAAAAATAAGGCAAGGCGAAGTCCGCTAACTTTATCGCTTCATCTTGACCAAAACGTGTCAGTGCGACTGTCGGGCAACCTGTTTCTTTTGCAGCACGAAGCATACTATTGATTTCTTGAGTATTTCCACGCGCCGTTACTGCAATAGCTAGGTCTTCCGGCCCCAAATTTGCCGAGTAACTTAGCTGAACATGCAAATCATAACTAAACAGTGCGTGTTTATTAATGCGAATTAATTTATGGAAAATATCACTGGCAACAATGGCTGAAGACCCGACACCAAACAGCACGATACGTTTGGCCTGAAACATTTTTTGCGCGATGGTATCTACGACAGAGGGCTCAAGTAAATCCAGTGATTTTTCAATAGCCGAAATAAACATTTGCCCTGTTTTGGCGATAATCTGAGAGGTATCATCGTGACGACTCAGATTACCGTATAAACTTTCTGCTTTGTGTTGCTTCTCATCCGACAAATAATCAACTTTAAATTCAGGATAGCCACGGTACCCCATTTGGCGTGAAAAGCGGATAACAGATGCACTACTGACCCCAGCCGCCTGTGCCAATTCCGCTGCATTCATCGCGATAAGACTTTCGCGGTTATCCAGCAAAAATGTGGCAATACGTTGTTCTGTGCCTTTACCGCGTGTCTGCAAGCTTTCCAGTTTTACCGTCAGTGTCGACATGGCTTTTCCTTCTAATTATTTTTCTGGATCAGTGAAGCCTATTATCATACTGGCAATGAACCCGACAATCCATGCACCTGCAACAGCAATTAAGAAATCCAATATTTGGCCATCACCCACTAATGGAATTAATGATAACCCTGCTGTTCCAAAAGGAATGATGATCCCGACATGGAAGAACGCCATTAATGCCCCGCCAGCTGCGCCACCAATACAACCTGCAATGAATGGTTTACCTAATGGTAATGACACACCAAATAAAAGCGGTTCACCAACACCAAAAATACCCACAGGTAACGCACCGACTAAGGTTTTCTTCAAGCGTTGGTTTTTGGTTTTTAAATAAACCCAGAAACACGAACCCACTTGCCCCATTCCCCCCATCGCTAAAATTGGGAACAAGTAATTCAGACCAAAAGTTTGTAAAATTTCAGCGTGAATTGGGATCAAACCTTGATGTAAACCCGTTAGTAATAAGAATAAGAAGCTTCCCCCCAAGATACCGCCAGTCGCCACGGCACCACCGCCACTATTTAATAAAGCGACAGAAACACCTTGAGCCAAAATTTGGTTTAAGTAATGTCCTGCGGGTTGGAACACCACAATTGCGACCATCGCAGAGACTAAAATGGTCACAAATGGCGTCACGATAAGGTCTAAGCTTTCTTTAATAATGCTCCTAAACCACACTTCAAATTTAGAAGAGAAAACGACCACCATGAGCACTGCAAAAATACCCCCGCTACCCGGGACTAATTTCGAACCAAATAAGGTGATATCCGCTAACCCCGGCATCGAAAGTAACCCAGCCATGACCGCACCAATTGAGGTAGATGCACCAAGCTCTTTCGCGGTATTCACCCCAATCATAATTGAAAGATAAACAAAGACTGCGCTACCAATCAATTTTAATAACTTAAATAACTCAGGGAATTGGTCGACAACCCCCGGAGCAACCAAGCGGACGATATTGATTAGCCCCATAATTAGACCACAACCAATCAACGCTGGAATAGTAGGAACAAATATAGCGGCTAACGTATTCAACGTACGGCGAATGGAAAACGCTTTTTTCTCCGCCGGTGCTGCATTTTCTGATGTCGTAGAGGTGCTACCTTGCATACGTTTGTTCATCACCGAAAAAACTTTCGCTGCGGTTCCCATCCCAACAATCACTTGTTGCTGTTCACCATTAAAAATAACACCTTTTACGCCCTCAATTTGTTTCAAGGACTCAGCATCAAATTTACTGTTATCTTTTAAAACTAAACGGATACGCGTCATACAATGAGTTAATGTTGCCACGTTCTCAAAGCCGCCCGCATATTTTTCTATTTCTCTGGCGAGTACTTCCAGATGTTCTATCTTATTAGCCATATGATCCCCCTGATGTTGACTGAGCCAATAACCCTGCTCTTCAACATGCTATCCCATTACTTAACGGTAATTGCTAACATGCTATCCAAGGTGGTATTTGGATGTTGTTGAACGATATCCGTCGCTTGCTGTGCATTAATTTGTAGCTCATGCATTAAAATTGCGCGTCGTGGATGATAATCCACTTGCGCTAATAACCCTGCCGCGGTGTGTTCATCAATACCGCAGACTTCACTCACAATCCGTTCTGCGCGGCGCAGTAATTTGATATTACTGGCAACAACATCAACCATTAAATTAGTATGAATACGGCCTAGTCTCCCCATCACACAAGTACTTAGCATGCCTAAAATCATTTTTTGCGCAGTACCACTTTTCATACGAGTCGAACCCGATAACACTTCAGGGCCAACATCGGGGGCAATTGCCAATTTTGCTACGTCACTTAATAATCCTCTTCCTCGCGTGGTGATAGCCACCGTTAACGCACCGATTTCATTAGCGTATTCAATACCCGCTAAGGTAAATGGTGTACGTCCACTCGCGGCAATGCCCACCACGACATCTTTGGCACAAAGTTGGCGTTTTTTTAGCTCGGCAATCGCTGATTCTGCTGAATCCTCAATATTTTCAACCGCTTTTAGCATTGCATCTTGGCCACCCGCAATAATCGATTGCACCATTTCAGGTGAAGTACCAAATGTGGGTGGACATTCTGCACTATCTAATACGGCTAACCTACCGCTAGTACCCGCGCCAATGTAAAACAAACGTCCACCTTGCTTTAAGCACTCAGCAACAGCGTCAACCACTTGAGCAATCGCAGGTAGAACAGCCTGAATGGCACCTGCAACCGTGCTATCAGCTTGGTTAATGACGTTCACCATCGATAGCGTATCCAAACGTGAAAACTGCTGCGTTTCCTGATTGAATTCATTGTGTAGACAGTTACTCAGAGTATTTTCGGCTAGAGACATTCAAACGCCCTCATGAAATTTAATTTCATTAAAAAATACATTAAATGAATTTTGATTTCAATTCAAATCACAGCAATTTCGTACCACTTAATTGCGGGTTATGATCTTTCTCACAATAATAGGTTTGTATTGAAAAATACCGGTGACAAAAGCCACCGGCGATAATGCTATTTTACGAACTTACAGGTTCCGAAGGCTGATGGGATGTGAAAATCAGGTTTAACGGAATCAGGTTTGATCCAGCTAATCCATTTACGCACTTGCTTAGGTTCACCCGCGCTGAACTCTCCACGCAAAATGGCACACATTAGTGTCTGTTTGTCTGCGTCTTGCCATAAATCGAGTTTAGTGAATTCATCTAAATCAATTTTTCCCGTTAATACATAACCATTTGGCGTTATTTCACCCACGGTTTGTAATGTTTCCCAGTTCCAACTCGGGTCAACTTCACGGTAATAATTAGCCTTTGCATCGAAAGTACGCCCTTTCGGGTCCATTTCAGCCGTGTAATAAGGTTTTAATTCAGGGCTAGTCGCGAAAAAGAGTTCGACTCGGTCAGAATCTAACACCGCTTGGTCCTTATCTGGGTTATCACCTAACTGAATATCTTTATCATCTGCAATAAAACGGAAATATAGTGCGTCATCACTCCATAAAGCGCGAAAATCTGTTTTGGGAGCCACTTCCTTTTCCCATGGGTAAGTAAAATCGGTTAATACTTCTGCTTTTTCCCAGACTTCAGTACTTTTATTCGCATCATTGAGTGATTTTAACTGATCGGTATGATTAATTTGGTACTCTTTTGCCGCCACACTTGCTGTAACAAGCACAGCGCTCGCGGCTAGTAATGTCGTTAATTTCATACTTTCCTCATCTATCGGATTAGAGAACTGTTATTCACAAAAAACCGCCAAAGAAACAATATTTCACGGAATACGCAAAATATAGAATTAATATTTCATAATATATAGCTTCATTCTATAAAAACTATCATGATGTGAAGCCGCTCACTCTTTAATGAGAATGTGATTTATCTTTTTCATCCAATGTCTGATTAATTTTAATTCAATTATTAGGCTTAATATTAGTCAACTTCGATTGGTATTCAGACATTGACATGACTTTACGTTACGCGACTTGCGTCACTAATTTAAGTCAAGTAGCCTAAAGACACAGGCCTATTGGGGCTGACAATTTCGGATTATGACTTTTTATTATCAAGGCTAGGACATGAGGAAACGTCTGTTTTTTGGTCTTATTATTATTGCAGGGATCGCATTTACGACCATAATGTTGCTTGATCGCTGGATAAGCTGGGATACCGCCCCCTATATCTATGAAGATGTAGAAAAATTGCCTGCACGCGATGTTGGGATGGTACTTGGCACATCCAAATATTATGCCTCTGGTGTTAATAACCTCTATTATACCTATCGCATTAAAGGCGCAGCAGAGGCATACCACAGTGGAAAAGTTAAATATTTGCTCCTCAGTGGTGATAATGGCGCTCATAATTACAATGAGCCAATCAACATGCGTAAAGATTTAATTAAAGAAGGGGTTCCAGCCTCTAAAATCGTGCTCGATTTCGCAGGTTTTAGGACATTAGACTCCGTAGTACGCACTAAAAAAGTGTTTGATACCGATAATTTTACGATTATTACCCAGCGTTTTCATTGTGAACGCGCGGTCTTTATCGCCAAACATAAAGGTATTGATGCACAATGTTTAGCAGTTCCGACACCTTCTGGAATGTATAGAGTGAGAGTGCGTGAAGTGTTTGCACGGCTAGGCGCTCTGGCGGATTTATATATCTTAAAACGGGAACCTAAATTTTTAGGTGAACAAGAATCCATCCCAGCCCCCATTAAGATGCCAGCAGGAATTAAAGGCTATCCGGCGGTTTCACCGGATGAAGTCAATAAATTGAATTAGACCTATAAGTAGATGAACCTTCATCTACTTATTAACTTTCCCGTCAATTTGCGCCAACACCATTCAAGTGGCCCCTGGCTAAAAAACATCAACCAATAATAAGAAAACAATAAATTTGCTCCCCAAATAATGGGAACCAAGACAAGTAATTCAACCCGCGTAAATTGACCAAAATAGCCGAATTGATAAAACAACACGGTACAAATTAGTGTTTGCAAAATATAATTACTCAACGCCATACGACCCACATATTGCAGCCCATGGATTACTTTGTTGTTTACCACTATCCCCCAAAAGCCATACACCAGAGCTATATATCCTAAAGATTGAAATGGAATAACTAGCTCATTAATAATATAACCAATGATTGATGTTGAAAAATAGCTCCAATTGAATTGGCTTTGCATGTATAGCGAAACTATTTGGACCAATATAGATGGCAAGATAAATATGCAGGCTATTTTGCGATAATGTTGAGCGGTGAATTGCCCTCGTAACCAACCATTTATCATTAACAACGCGCCAATAATCATCAACGCAGATAATTGCCAGCCATATTGGATAACCAACATTTCAACCATCTTGAGCATCTCTGATGCTCGATAATACACACCATCCATTCCCCCAGAGGTATGTATAGTATATTCAAATGCTAATTGCTTATCCGAGGTTTGCCAAAAACCTGAGGGATCTACACCACTTCCCAACACGAGCAAGATGACTAGCCCAATCAAATATAGTGACAATGCTATTTTCAATAAAAAACCATCATCATATTGATTAAGCAAATAGGTTACCAACAAGCCCGTTAATGCATAGGCCAAAAGAATATCACCGTCCCAAAAGCCAACCCCATGAATCACCCCAAACAGGGCTAAAACAAATAAACGGCACTGGTTCCAACGAAGAGAACGGGGTTGTAATAAAGCAAGGGTTGCCCCAAATAGGATTGAAAAAATAGCGAGAACTTTGCCTTGAAAAAGGACATTGAAAATCCCCCAGAGGTAAGCCTCTGAGTCGGGTGTTTTATTGGTGTAATAAGGGTTTAAATACGCCGCTTGTGGTAAAGCAAAAGCAAAGATATTCATTAAAAGAATACCTAAAATCGCCATACCACGAACAGCGTCAAGTTGGCCAATGCGACTTGACGGCGTCGTTGCTGTCATAAATTATAAGTGACGCACTGCACGTAAAAATTCTTGCCGTGTATTTTGGCTTGATTTAAATAACCCGCCTAATGACGTTGTTGTTGTTGCACTAGTCGCGTCACGAATACCACGTGCTTTCACGCAATAATGCACTGCATCGATACAAACAGCTACATTTGTTGTTCCCAATAATGTTTGCAAAGCAACCAAAATTTGCTGTGTTAAGCGCTCTTGCACTTGTGGACGCTGTGAGAAAAATTGCACAATTCGATTAATTTTCGATAAACCAATGACTTTATCTTTTGGAATATAGGCAACCGTGGCCTTTCCATCAATCGTAACAAAATGGTGTTCACAGGTGCTTGTAAGCGTAATATCACGCACGGTGACCATTTCATCCACTTTCATTTTATTTTCAATCAGAGTGATTTTTGGAAAGTTCGCGTAATCTAGCCCTGAAAAAATTTCATCAACATACATTTTTGCGATGCGACGAGGGGTATCAGCTAAACTGTCATCGGTTAAATCCAAATTCAGTAGCGTCATGATCTCTGTCATGTGCCCTTCAATCAGTTTCTTACGTTCATCGCCTGATTTTGGCTGGATACGTAAAGGCGTTTCTAAGCCTCTAGCCTCCAGCGCGGCATGAACTAATTCGGCCTCTTTACTCAGAGATGACATGTGATCCTCCACAAATGGTATAACTATTTTTATAAAATGCAGGTGTGCGGTACTCTAAAACAGCAGGTAGAGATAATCCAGTACAACATCGTTAATCGCTGTGAAATATTTGCATTTTACCCTGCAATTTATTCACCAAATGAATACATACATTAAAAGGTTTTACACCTTATATAAGGTGATTAGTAGCACATTTTTTATCAATGTTTTAACCTTGAATGGCGATAAACGAATAAACTTGAAATGATTAACGCAATAAATAATCTAAAAATAGGTCATTTCATGCGTAATTTTGTCTGTGGTAATGCCTCCCTATTCGTTAAATCTAACCAAAAGCTATCTGTAATCAATTTCTATTCATTCACCCACTAATGGATTTCTGCCATAATATGCATCACGAACACATTTTAAAGCCTCAAGGCAGATAACAATAATGAGGGTCATTATTTATGGATCAGTGTCATACTAACGATTTGATTTCTCTAGATGTTGCATTGGAAAAATTACTATCTCAAACGAAAACCGTCACAGATACAGAAATCATTCCACTGACCTCCTCTGCACAACGCATCATTGCGACAGACCTGATTTCCCCTATCAATGTTCCACCATTTGATAATTCTGCTATGGATGGTTATGGCTTACGTTTCGCCGATTGGGATGGTAAAACGCCAATGCCTGTAGCAGGTAAATCTTTTGCGGGTAACCCGATGGAAGGTGAACTAAAAGCAGGTTGCTGCGTACGTATTATGACAGGCGCACCAATTCCACAAGGAGTGGATACCGTTGTGATGCAAGAATCTACACAACAAACGGACCAAGGTATTGTATTCACCCAACCAATTAAACAAGGTAGTAATATCCGCAAAGCAGGGGAAGATATCACCCAAGGCAGTGCCGTATTCCCTGCAGGCACCTTACTAACGACCGCTCAGCTACCTTTAATTGCTTCACTGGGTATTGCTGATGTCACCGTATATCGCCGCCTTAAAGTTGCCGTTTTTTCAACGGGCGATGAGCTACAAGCCGTTGGCCTTCCTTTAGCAGATGGGCAAATTTATGATACTAACCGTTTCACCGTTCGCCTGATGCTTGAAAAACTTAACTGCGAAGTACTTGATCTAGGTGTGATACCGGACTCGCCAGAAAAACTCAAACAAACCTTTATCGAAGCTAACCAACACGCTGATTTGGTCATCAGTAGTGGCGGCGTTTCCGTGGGTGAAGCTGACTATACCAAACAAATTTTGGATGAATTAGGCACGATTGGTTTTTGGAAGTTAGCCATTAAACCAGGAAAACCCTTTGCATTTGGTAAGTTAAGTGACGCTTGGTTTTGTGGGCTACCGGGGAACCCTGTTTCTGCCGCACTCACCTTCTACCAATTGGTTCAACCACTGATTGCACGCCTTTCAGGACACAGCCAATGGCGTGCCCCGCTACGCTTCAAAGTTCCGGTTACCACCGCGTTGAAGAAAAGCCCGGGCCGTTTAGATTTTCAACGAGGAATTCTAACCGCTAATGAACAAGGACAATTGCAAGTCGCCACGACGGGTCACCAAGGCTCACACGTGTTTAGTTCATTTAGTTTAGCTAACTGCTTTATTGTCCTTGAAAGAGAACGTGGCCGTGTTGAAGCGGGTGAAATGGTTGAAGTCGAAATGTTTAACTATTTATTAAAAAGTGAATAATAACAGTGCAAGAGCTTAGCGATCCGGAAATGTTGCGGTACAACCGCCAAATTATCCTCCGTGGATTTGATTTCGATGGGCAGGAAAAACTTAAAGCTGGCAAAGTACTGGTTATTGGCCTTGGCGGTTTAGGCTGTGCCGCAACTCAATACCTTGCTGCTGCTGGTGTCGGTCATCTAACATTGGTGGATTTCGATACCGTGTCATTGTCTAACTTGCAACGGCAAATTTTGCACCGTGACGTCACCATTGGTACACCGAAAGTTGATTCAGCTAAAGCGCAACTTGCTGCCATTAACCCATATATTCAAATTGACACCGTCAATGCACAACTTGATGATGCACAACTTGATGAATTAATTATGCATCATGATGTGATCTTAGACTGCACAGATAACGTTGCCATTCGTGAACAGCTCAACCGCTTGTGTTTACCACGAAAAAAACCACTGGTTTCAGGTGCTGCTATTCGCATGGAAGGGCAATTATCTGTTTTCACTTATGAAGAAAACACCCCTTGCTATCACTGTTTAAGCCGTTTATTTGGTGAAAATAACTTAACTTGTGTGGAAGCAGGGGTTATGTCCCCTTTAGTCGGGACCATTGGTACGCTAGAAGCGATGGAAACCATTAAATTATTAGCTAATTATGGGAAAGTTAATTCAGGAAAAGTATTGCTATTTGATGCAATGACCATGGATTTTCGCCAATTTAAACTTAGCAAAGACCCGCATTGTGAAGTCTGTGCTAAAAGCTAACTGCTAAATTTTCGGGCAAGTTGGCTTTTCTCATCATTCAGGCGAGGCTTTTCTCGCCTTTTTCCTATTTTTATTACATCAAAATTAAGAATAATCCGAAAAAATAATTTAATTGCCCTTTCACCTTATACTATCTCTCTTTTGTGGTGCTTGATGGTTTAAATATCACCACTGTTTATTCTTTTGATAAAGTTACTGAGAGTATGAATATGCAATTCCCTCCTTGCCCGAAATGCCAGTCTGAATACACCTATACTGATAACGATATGTATATCTGCCCTGAGTGCGCGCATGAATGGAATGATGCCGAACCTGTAGCTGATATTGATGAATTGATTGTAAAAGATGCCAATGGCAACCTGTTAGCTGATGGTGATACCATCACGGTTATTAAAGATCTCAAAGTCAAAGGCAGCTCTTCTATGCTAAAAATTGGTACCCGCGTTAAAGGTATCCGTTTGGTCGAAGGCGACCACAATATCGATTGTAAAATTGATGGTTTCGGTCAAATGAAATTGAAATCTGAGTTTGTGAAGAAAAACTAAGTTTACTTCACCCATTAAAAAGCCCTCAGATTTTGAGGGCTTTTGTGTTTCTAATCCCAAAAAACAGATTTAGATAACCACACCTTGGCTTGTCAGGTATTCATCATAACTACCTTTGAAATCAATGACTTTATCTTCTTTAATTTCTAAAATACGACTCGCTAACGAGCTAACAAACTCACGGTCATGAGAAACGAAAATTAACGTACCTTTGTATAATTCGAGGGCTAAGTTTAATGACTCGATAGATTCCATATCCAAGTGGTTGGTTGGCTCATCCATAATCAAAATATTTGGCTGTTGCATCATTAACTTACCAAATAACATACGCCCTTGTTCACCACCGGATAACACTTTAACTTTCTTTTTAATGTCATCTTGAGAAAACAGTAAACGGCCTAAAATACTGCGCACCGCTTGCTCGTCATCCCCTTCACTTTTCCACTGACTCATCCAGTCAAACACGGTTAAATCCGTTTCAAAATCTTCTGCATGGTCTTGGGCATAGTACCCGATACTGCTGTTTTCTGACCATTTAACCATCCCGCTCGTTGCAGGCTGTTCACCCACCAGCGTTTTTAAGAATGTCGTTTTACCGATACCATTAGCACCAATGACAGCCATTTTTTCGCCAACTTCCAGTAATAAATTGACGTTTTTGAATAATGGCCCTTGGTCATAACCATTGGTTACAGCTTCTAATTCAAGCGCATTTCGGAACAATTTTTTCTCTTGTTCAAAACGAATAAATGGATTTTGTCGGCTAGACGCTTTCACTTCATCCAATTGAATTTTATCAATTTGACGTGCGCGTGAAGTCGCTTGTTTCGATTTAGATGCGTTAGCGCTAAAGCGGCTAACAAAAGATTGCAGTTCTGCAATTTGTGCTTTTTTCTTCGCGTTATCTGCCAGTAAACGCTCACGTGCTTGAGTTGCCGCGATCATATATTCATCATAGTTACCAGTGAATAAACGCAATTCACCGTAATCTAGATCAGCCATATGGGTACATACGGTATTTAAAAAGTGCCTATCATGGGAAATAATGATCATAGTACAGTTACGATCGTTCAGCACTTGCTCTAACCAACGAATCGTATCGATATCCAAGTTATTCGTCGGCTCATCGAGTAATAAGATATCTGGGTCAGAAAATAGGGCTTGTGCCAACAGCACACGCAGTTTCCAGCCTGGTGCAACTTCACTCATCGGCCCATAGTGTTGTTCGACAGGAATACCTACACCCAACAATAATTCACCGGCACGAGCTTCCGCGCTATAACCGTCCATTTCACCATAAGCGACCTCTAGATCAGCCACGCGGTAGCCGTCTTCTTCGCTCATTTCAGGTAAGGCGTAGATTCTATCGCGCTCTTGTTTGACGTCCCACAGCTCGCTATGACCCATAATCACGGTATCAAGTACGGTAAATTCTTCAAATGCGAACTGATCTTGGCGAAGTTTACCAATACGCTCATTTGGATCGGTCGTACTCACATTTCCAGCTGTAGGGGTTAAATCGCCCCCTAAGATCTTCATAAATGTGGATTTACCCGCTCCATTTGCGCCGATCAAACCATAACGGTTGCCTGTGCCAAATTTAACTGAAATGTTTTCAAACAGTGGCTTACTGCCAAACTGCATAGTGATATTGTTCGTTGTTAACACTGCTATGCCTTAAATTAAACGGTGTAAAATAGCCTGCGATGATTAGAGGCCCATGACTGCGGCGTGCAAAATAACCCAAAATAATGATTTGAGCAGTAAAATGCATTCCATGCATGGTCATTAGAGTACGGCAGGTATAAATAGCGGCGCATTATGCCATATTACGCCGCTTAGATCTTGTGCTGTTTTCAGCAAATTGATTAACACGAAAGGAAAGACCGATTATATTGCCAAACTATAGTGTGATCCCCATAGTACGACTGATTTCAGTAAGCCCTTCTCGTTCATAAAATTTAATCGCTTTATGGTTTTGCGCTAACACTGACAACTCCAAGTGGCTTAGTTGTCGACTTTTTGCCCAGGCTTTCATCGCATTTAGTAATTTTTGCCCTGCTTTTTCACCACGGAAATTAGGAGCAACCACTAGGTCAAAGATATAACCAAAATTTCGAGGAACAATGCAGCTATAAGGGTCAGCGATTTGCTGTTGTGCAATACAAAACCCTTTAATCTCACCGTTGAATTCAGCAACTAACACATAAAATTTATCGTCAATAATTGCATTTTCAATAAATTCCTTAGCCTGTTCAGCGGGTTGTAAGCGCTCAGGGTCAAGTAATGCCATCTCCGAAAACAAAATTTGGTAAAGTGAAAGAATAGAGTCCACATCATTTTTGATAGCTTCCCTTATCATGCATTCCTCTCTGTTATTTCAGTATTGATGCTAGTCGTAGGTTTTAATTGATGGGGCAATATAAGATTCAAAACTTTCTAATAATTCAGCGGGAGAATCATTCACAATCGCCATATGACGGTATTTTTCATGGAGGAAACCTTCATCTGCCATCTTATTTGTCATATCAATCAATGACTGCCAATAATTATTAATATTAAATAAAGCGCATGGCTTAGCATGCAAACCAATTTGGCTCCAAGTAAATACTTCTGCGTACTCTTCAAGCGTGCCATAACCGCCAGGCAAAGCGACAAAGGCATCCGCAAGCTCAATCATTTTACTTTTACGCTGATGCATCGTTTCAACTTTATACAACTCAGTTAAATTCTTATGAGAAATTTCACGTTCTTCTAGCAATGATGGGATCACCCCAATCGCTTTTCCCCCTAATGACAATACGGTATCAGCAACTGTCCCCATAATTCCCACGCTCGCTCCACCATAGACTAACGTGATATCACGTTTAACCATTTCTTTAGCAAACTCAATGGCTTTTTGCTGATAGACCTCATTTTTTCCCATACTGGAACCACAATACACTGCAATACTTTTAATTTTTCCCATTTGTTCCTCATTTTCCATTTTTATTGTGACTTTTTAGTTAAAGCACTGAATTATACGAGCCTAATACAGAAGCTCAAGCTTCACTCTTCGCCATAATAAAATGAGACTAACTCATGTTTATAGCACTGCTATTCACCTAAACCAACATGTTGACAACCAATAGAGCACATTTACCCCCTTATTCTCTATAGCTAAACCATAAACAAATATAAAGCCGTGCTGTTTTATGAGATAATCTTTAAGAAATTATTTTTCATCACTGAATACTTATTTTCTAAATATTTATTATCAATTAAGTTACGTTTTCCGAGGTTTACTTATTTATGTCTGCCGACACTAAAAAGAGCGCATTTCCGCTATTACCTATAGGGTTATTACTGCTTGCAATGACCTCTATTCAAAGCGGAGCTTCTTTAGCTAAAACTTTATTTCCTGTTATCGGCGCTCCCGGTGTTACTGGTTTACGTTTATTGCTTGCTACTATTATTTTGTTCGTTATTTTTAAGCCTTGGCGTTTAAAATTCAGAAAAAATTCGCTAGTTCCATTGCTTGCTTATGGGTTATCCCTAGGTACGATGAATTATTTGTTTTACCTATCTCTTGAACGAATTCCATTAGGGATAGCTGTTGCTTTAGAATTTACTGGTCCTTTAGCCGTTGCGATGTTTTCTTCTCGCCGTCCGATTGATTTTTTATGGATAGCCCTTGTTATTGTTGGGTTATTATTCTTACTTCCAATCGGCGATAATATTGATTCCATTGATACACTCGGTGCTCTCTATGCTCTCGGAGCCGGTGTCTGCTGGGGGTTATATATTATATTCGGGCAACGTGCAGGAGCGGGTTACGGTGCAGCAACCGTTGCAATAGGTTCATTTATTTCTGCCATGATCTTCTTCCCTATCGGCTTAATGCAAACAGGTGTCGAGGTGATGTTCGACCCCTCAATTTTACCTATTGCACTAGCAGTCGCGATTTTATCAACCGCATTTCCTTATACATTAGAAATGATCGCGCTAACGCGTTTACCAGCCCGAACTTTTGGTACATTGATGAGCCTTGAACCTTGTATGGGCGCATTTTTAGGAATTGTTTTCCTAAATGAGCACTTAACGATGACTCAATGGTTGGCATTATTATGTATTGTCTGTGCTTCTATTGGTTCCACCTCAACAGCGGTACCAAAGTCAAAAATCGAAAAAGTGTCCTAGTCACTAAAAACTATAAGCAAACAAAGACAATCAAGGTTAATAAATTCGATATATAGATATTTATTAACCTTTTTTCGTGTAAAGTTTTATTCATCAATTTGAAATAATCTATTTTTATTTCTAGTTTATGCTTTAAATAAAAATTTATCATCTCTATCGCACTTATTGTCAAAAACGATTAGTACCGAAGATCCACAATTAATTAACGGTTAATAAAGTATATCGAATAGACCTATTAAATTAATCGTTTATTACATTATGACAAATTAGTTTGGTTATTTTATATTTATTGACAGATGAGGTTACTAAACAAATTCATATTTAAGAGAGGATGAATCATGAGCACAGCTAAATTATTTAAAGCATCTTCAAATGAACTTTTATATACACGTAATGATATGGAAGACAGCGTAAAATTGGAAACCATTGGAATTCTTAATGTTATGGTGGTCCATTTTACCGATCTCTCTCTAATGACTAAACAAGCCCACTGGAATATGCGTGGCCGTAATTTTATTGCTATCCATGAAATGCTAGATGGCTTTAGAACCACGTTAGTTGAACATTTAGATGAATTCGCAGAGCGCGCGGTTCAATTGGGAGGTGTTGCTATTGGTACAACGCAAGAAGTTAACCGCTTCACCTCGTTAGAAGCTTACCCAATTAATATCCATAGCGTACAAGACCACTTAAAAGCGTTAGCCGACCGCTATGCTATTGTCGCAAATGATATCCGTAAAGCCATTGATGAAGTGGAAGACGAAGACACTGCGGATATGTTTACCGCAGCTTCCCGCGATATGGATAAATTCCTCTGGTTCTTAGAAGCAAATATTGAGTAATGTCGTAAATAGAGTCAATTAAAATTGACCAATGGCCACTGTAGAGTGGCCATTTTATTTGCAAGTCATTAACTATAATCAAACTGTTATTCAAATACCTAAAAATAAAATAAGTTAACTTAGTTATTTACTGTTTTTAGGTATCTCAGGTTGTTCTATAGGAAATACAGGTAATGCATTTAATAGCCTTTTACCATAATTTTTAGTTAGCAAACGTTTATCATAAATAATAATTTCACCATAGCACTCATGACTACGAATCAACCTACCTGCTTGCTGTATCAAGTTAAATGAGGCGCTAGGTAAACTTTGTACTTCAAATGGGTATCGCTTCAATGATTTCAACCAATCCCCTTCGGTGATAATCACAGGGTTTGTTACTGGTGGAAATGCAATTTTATGGATATGGACCTGAGTTAAATATTCCCCTTTTAGGTCTAACCCCTCAGCAAACGATTGTAAGCCAATTAAGGCACTAGATTGCCCTTGGTTAATTCTTTCGCAATGAGTTTCGACTAACCGGTAACGTGGTTGATCTCCTTGAACTAAAAGCTGCAAACGCAAATCCTTTACATGCTCAAGAAAACCTTCCATCGCTCTTTGGCTACTAAATAAAACCAGTACTCCACGGTGAGTATTTTTAGCAAATTGTTCACGGAAAAATACTGCCATTTCCGCTAAGTGTTCAGCTTCAGTGTTTATCGTTGGCTCATATTCCATTTTAGGAATAATAATTTTTCCTTGCTCAACATGGTTAAAAGGAGAAGATAATGTCACAAAGCGGTCATCACTTTTTTCGGATAACCCAGTAAGTTCCATAAAACGTGAATAACTGTTCAATGACCTCAGTGTTGCCGAGGTAATCACAATATGAGGAACATTTCGCCATAACAAATGTTGTAATTGTTCGCTGACTCGGATCCCTGCACAATGCATAAAGAAGCGAGATTGGTTTTTCTCATAACGCCGACTTAACCATTTTGATACAGGGGCACCTGAACTTTGTTCTAATGCCGCCAACCGCCAAAGCTTCGACATATTTTCAAAGTACCCCATAGCCCTACTAGTCACAATAATGGAGCGATGTAAGCGGACAATATCTTGCTTCGCAGTTTGTTCCGTCAAATCATTTAAGATGGCTTCCGCCAGTCCCTGTAATGCATCAGTTTGCTTAAACAAGGCCTGACAGCTCAGTTGCATAGCTTCAGGCAATACACCAAGCGGAAATAAATATTCAGTTTCTTTTGATGTTTCTGGTAATAATGCATTCGCTAATAATGAGAAATCACGAAATGTTTCACGTAATTTTTCTGCATGTTGCTGTAACCGTTCGGGGTTAGCTAACTTTGGTGGCTTCGCCGGACGAAATTGCCCCATGTACTGCCCAACATGCTGAATAAAGCTATCAAGCTGTGCCGTTAGTTGAACTAACGTAATTTCGCCTTCAACTTCAAGGGCATCCCTTGCAACATCCGGAACATGATGGCCTTCATCAAGCACTAATAATAAATTTTTCGGGTCAGGTAATACAGATTCACTTTCCATTGCAGCCATAACTAACGCATGATTAGCAACCACCACATCGGCATCTTCGATTTCCCGCCTAGCAATAAAAAATGGGCAACGCTGATAAAATTGACAATTACGACCTAAACAATTCATTTTATCTGTGCTGACTTTGCGCCATAAGCTATCGCTAAATGCCCGTTTGTGGTGATCCCTTAGCCCATCCCATGCAAAGCTTTGAAAATCATGCCGCAGCTGCTGACAAATTGCCCGTTCTTCACTATTCGCAATTTCCGTTTTGTCTTCCACCAATAACATTAAATCTATTTGCTCACCTTCTGCTGCACAAATAGCTTCTAAATTACGGGGGCAAACATAACGAGCACGCCCAAATGCACCTGTATATTTTAGATCAGGAATAATTTTGCTTAATAACGGTAAATCCTTACTATAAATTTGGTCTTGTAATGCCACATTCGCCGTACTAACCACTAAGGTTTTTCCTTCTTCCCTACCAACCGCTATCCCTGGTATTAAATAAGATAGCGTTTTACCCACCCCAGTAGGCGCTTCTATAACCAAATGGCGGCCGTCATCATCTGCTAAATTTTTTGCGACTTGCGCGATCATCTGCCGCTGCGGTGATCGGGAAACAAACCCGTCAATTTGTACGGACAACCCTTTATACCACTGAGTTATTTGTTCTTTAGTTTTATTCGACAGGGACATAAATTATGCAGGTGACCAAAGTTAAAATGAAAGATAACGAAACTGACAACAATACGGAATATGTAAAAAACGCTTTTGCCAACCGCTTCGCAAAACTACTGTATTAATACCCATTATACATAAAAATTGGGAAGCTTTTTGCAAAACGCCCATTCTGCAACAGAAATAATAGCTTTTAACTTGTTTGCAACACTCATCCGGTTATACTTTGAGTTCTTATATCATTTGGATTTTTATCACTAGGCAGGCTATAGAAAATGAAAAAGGTTGTTATCGCACTTTGCGCATTATGCGCTTTTGGTTCTGTAGGCGGTATTGTTTTAGCGGGTATGAACATTTATACACGTTCAACCACACCGCTTGAGCAAGGGCAACCGCAATCCCCTTCAGCACTGCCAGCCCCCAATCAAATTCAGTAATTTTAAAATAATTTATCAGCCCAGGATGGAGATAGCTTATGTACAACGATTATTTCGTAACCCCACAATGGTTAAATTTACATCTATTTAATGATAACATCATTGTACTCGATGCATCTTCTCCGCCACCGACCGCACCTTATGATTGCCGCCAACAATATTTAGAAGAACATATTCCTAACGCTCAGTTCTTTCATCAAGATGAAATTGCAGACAAAAGCTGTGATTTACCCCATATGCTGCCAAGTGCCGATATTTTTAGCCAAGCAATTAGTGCCATGGGCATAGGTAATGACACCCAAGTTATTATTTATTCGCAGAATAACTTATTTTCATCCCCAAGAGCGTGGTGGACTTTCACGACTATGGGCTGCAAAAACGTTAAAATTTTAGCCGGTGGCATCGATGCTTGGAAAGCAGCAGGGTTTGATGTTCAGTCCGGGGAAGTTACTCCGCCAGCTGCGAAGCAATTCCATGCCACACGTAAAGACAGTAACGCACTGAATCAAGAGCAAATGCTTGATATTGTAAGTCAAGGAAAAATTCAAATTATTGATGCTCGTGCAGAACCACGCTTTCTTGCTCAAGCGCCAGAACCACGTCCGGGTCTACGTATGGGGCATATTCCTGGGAGCAAAAACGTCCCATGGGATCTTCTCGTTGAAAAGGGTGAATTCAAATCACCGGAGCAACTTAAAGCTATTTTTACTAAACAAGGTGTCGATATCCATGCACCTTCAGTGATGACCTGTGGTTCAGGAATGACCGCAGCTGTGGTATTAATGGCATTAACATTATTAGGTAACCAAAACGTGCGTTTGTATGATGGTTCATGGGCCCAATGGGGGCAAGATAACGGCCTGCCAATCGAGTCGTAATCCTCTTCTTCCATAAAAATATAAGCCACTTGATATTTAAGTGGCTTATAGAATGAAGATTTACCAAGTAGAGGAAATGGTTATTTGGCAAATATCCCGGCTAAGAACAGTACGACAATCGCACCGATAACCGCGACAACAAAACTCCCAAAGTTGAAACCATCAACTTTTCCTTTACCAAAGAAAGTACTGATGTAACCACCCACAACGGCACCAACGATCCCCAGCACGGTGGTCATAATGAACCCCATGTGATAAGTACCTGGCATCAGCCACTTAGCTAAAACACCTGCAATTAGACCAAAAATAATCCAAGCAATTACACCCATCTTACGCCTCCCAGACTAGGTAATTTCACTATAATGTCAAAATGTTCTCATATAATAGTAGAGCTTTAAATAAATTAAATCGCTCTCCTACCAATTAAGTAAAGACCCTATAAGTTAATTTCGCAACTATAAAATTTTGCCAATCAACATTATTCATAACTAATTGCTCACAATTTCAGTTATCACTTGCGCAATCTGTTGGGCATTTTTTAACGACCTAACCTGAGAAAAAAGTTCATCTGCTTGATGATATTCTTTACGTAAATAGCCTAGCCATTGCTTAATCCGAGCTGCATGGTAATGGCCGGTATCCCCTTGTTTTTCAAGTTCTGTATACTTTAATAACAACCTGCCAACTTGCTCCCAAGGCATTTTAGATTCATTAAATTTGACCACACGGCTTAAGTTTGGGGTGTTTAGTGCTCCACGACCAATCATCACGGCATCACAACCTGTGATTTCAAGGCAGCGCTGTGCACTTGCATAGTCCCAAATTTCACCATTAGCAATCACTGGGATCGATAATTTACGGCGGATCTCTCCAATGGCAGACCAATTAATACTCTCTGCTTTATAACCGTCTTCTTTGGTTCTACCATGGACAGTAAGTTCTGTTGCCCCCGCCTGTTGAACCGCATCTGCAATTTCATAAGCAAATTCAGAACTGTCCCACCCCAAACGAACCTTAACCGAAATAGGTAATTCTTTTGGAACTGCTTCACGCATTGATTTCGCAGCTTGATAAATCAAATCAGGTTGCTTCAATAACGTCGCACCACCACCGTGGCCATTAACTGTTTTTGATGGACACCCGCAATTTAAATCAACCCCCCAAGATCCTAACTCGACCGCTCGGTTTGCGTTCTCTGCCAACCACTGAGGGTGTTGCCCTAATAACTGCACGCGAACTAATGTCCCTGAAGGGGTACGACTGCCATGTTTTAGTTCAGGGCATAAACGGTAAAAAGTTTTTGCCGGTAAAAGGGTATCAACCACGCGAACAAACTCTGTTATGCACAGGTCATAGTCATTAACTTCGCTTAATAGACAACGTACTAAAGGGTCTAAAACTCCTTCCATAGGAGCTAATAAAACGCGCATAAATGGCTCACAAAAAACGTAATAACACCTGCTTATCATACCGTTTATTAAATAGATGAGCAGGAAAATTCTAAGATGGGGGTGACCAGTGACAGGCTTGAAATAGTTTCACAGGTAGCTCCAGTTAATGCCATTAACATTAAAAAGAGCTACAAGCTTTATGGAAGATTAGCTGTCACTTCGCCCTTGTTTGACTTTTTTCTGGGCGTTTTTCCATGGGGAACTTGCCCCCTTCCCTGAACTAGGCTTTGACGATGGCGAATTACTGCGACGTGGTGGTTTACCTTGGTTTCTATCACCTGAACGACGTTCATTGCGTTGTGGTGTTTTTTGAATAGGCTCCGCCTTTATGGAGGGGTCGGGCTCATAGCCTTCGATCGCCATCAATGGAATAGATTTTTTCAATAATTTTTCAATATCCTTGAGTAACTTAGCCTCATCGATGCATACTAAGGAAACTGCCATCCCAGTTGCTTCTGCACGACCTGTACGACCGATACGGTGAACATAGTCTTCTGCAACATTAGGAAGCTCAAAATTCACCACATAAGGAAGCTGTTCAATATCAAGGCCACGAGCTGCAATATCCGTTGCCACTAACACACGAATATCCCCAGATTTAAAATCAGCTAATGCACGAGTACGAGCCCCTTGGCTCTTGTTACCATGGATAGCAGCAGCTTTGACACCATCTTTATTTAAATGCTCAGCGAGACGGTTTGCACCATGTTTTGTACGTGTAAAAACAAGAACTTGTTGCCAGTTTTCACGGCCAATCATAAACGAAAGTAATTCCGCTTTTCGTTTTTTATCAACCAGATGAACATATTGAGTCACTTGCTCAGAAGCTGAGTTTCGCGGAGCAACCTCAATAGTTACAGGGTTATTGAGTAATTTATTCGCCAATTGTTTGATTTCGTCAGAAAACGTCGCTGAGAACAATAAGTTTTGACGTTTTTTAGGTAATTTATTAATCACCCTACGAATATCATGAATGAACCCCATATCTAACATACGGTCAGCTTCATCCAGAACAAAAACTTCGACTTGGGAAAGATCTACTGCATTTTGGTGTTCTAAATCTAATAAGCGCCCCGGAGTTGCAATTAAGATATCAACCCCGCCACGTAACTTCATCATTTGTGGGTTAATACTTACCCCACCAAAGACGACAAAAGAACGAATACGCAGGTGACGGCTATATTCTTTTACATTTTCAGCAACTTGCGCTGCAAGCTCCCTTGTTGGCGTCAAAATTAACGTACGAATAGGCTTGCGATCCTTTCCTGCTCGAGGAGTTGTAATAAGCTTCTGTAAAATTGGCAATGTAAAACCCGCTGTTTTACCTGTACCAGTTTGGGCGCTAGCTAAAAGGTCATTTCCTGCAAGCACGGCTGGGATAGCTTGTTGTTGAATAGGCGTAGGGCTTTCATAACCTAATTCATTAATGGCAAGCAAAATTTCCTCGTTTAACGCGAGGTCTGAAAAAGTAGTCAAATTAAATTACTCCGGGCTTCACCGCTTCAAATTGAATGTGGCAGTTATGGGGGAAGTGAGTCAGAAGATAAAGCGCAAACTGCCGTGCGACACTGTGTAAAATTCTAACATTATTTACAGATGATAAATATATTAATTTAGTTTGGTTAATAAATTAATATAAAATCCGACCCACATAGTATATATACTTACATTGTACTATGAGATGTCGTTTTTTACTTTTTATAAAAATGAAAAGCCATTAAGAGCTAATTAGGTGTTATTTAATTCTGAATTTTTAAAGGAATGGTTATGAATACAGGTTCATCGTCAACGTTGCGAGGAGAAAATGCGAAAATGCAATTGCTTCTCACTGCTGCTGATGTATATGGAGAACAAGGGCTTGATGGCGCTACTACACGCAAGATCGCACAGGCATCAGGGCAAAATATTGCCGCAATTTCTTATTATTTTGGCTCAAAAGAAGGTCTTTACTTAGCGGTAGCTCAGCTTATCGCAAAAACTATTCGGGACGATTTCCATGATGTTTTTCAAGCAATTGACAACTTTCTAAATCAACCTTTGTCAGTACAAGTAACTGATGATGCACTTGATTTACTACAAAAAACAGTCATTGCCTATAATCATTTTCAGTTGGAAAAGAAAAATTTAAGTTTTTCTCGGATATTAGCACGTGAACAACTCAACCCGACCGAAGCCTATACGGTAATCCATGAACAGGCTTTAGGCCCAATACATTCGCGCCTAAACCGCTTGATTGCGATTTACATTGGTGCTGACCCCAATCATTTAACAACGCTAATCCACACACACGCAATCCTTGGCGAAACACTTTCATTTCGAATTGCTCGAGAAACTTTGTTACGCCAAACGGGTTGGAAACATATCAATGAAAATGAATTTAAAATTATTAATCAAGTTCTTATTGAACATACAAATATATTATTAGCAGGCTTACGCCATCGCAAACAATATGAAAAGTGATATGATAAAATAATTAAAGTGATTCATTCACATTGATAATAACTAGAGGCTGGTGATTTTATTGCAGCTGGTGCCACATTTCTCCATTAAAAACAGCGGCCTCTAACAACAAAGTTTGTTTTCATATCGTTGATTCTTTAAGTAAGGTTAGCTATGAGCAATAAAAACCGTTCTGTTGTTGTTTTCATTATTCTCATATTAATCGGTGCTGCAATTGGTGGTTATTACTACTATCAATCACAGCAAGACAAAATATTAACACTCTACGGCAATGTTGATGTCCGAACGGTAAATCTTGGTTTTCGAGTGTCAGGTAAGCTCAAATCCCTAAGCGTTGATGAAGGTGCAAAAATTATTGCAGGCGAGCAACTTGGCCTACTGGATGATGCCCCCTACATTAACGCGTTAAATAAAGCCAAAGGGGTGCGTGACAGCGCCAAAGCCCAACTTGCTTTAAAAGAAAGTGGTTACCGTACTCAAGAGGTTGCACAAGTTGAAGCTGAAGTGGCTCAAAAACAAGCGGCTTGGCAATATGCAGATAACTTCTATAAACGTCAGCAAGGGCTTGCTGCCTCCCGCGTTATTTCAGCTAATGATTTAGATAACGCGAAGAACAATCGAAACCAAGCATTTGCCGCCCTTCAAGCGGCACAAGATAAATTAAATCAATACCAAAGCGGTTTTCGCCAAGAAGAGATAGCTGCCGCTCGAGGCGAATGGTTACAAGCCGAAGCGGCTGTCGCTCAAGCTGAACTCGACTTACAAGACACCGTTTTAACTGCACCTTCCTCTGGGACTATTTTAACCCGAGCAATCGAACCTGGCACAATCATCGGTGCAGGTAATACCGTATTTAGCGTCACTTTAACAAATCCTGTTTGGGTCAGAGCTTATGTTAGCGAACCACACCTCGGTGATGCCATCCCCGGTAGAGAAGTCTTGCTGTATACGGATAGCCGCCCAAATCAGCCTTACCATGGTACCATCGGGTTTGTTTCCCCTACCGCCGAGTTTACCCCTAAAAGCGTACAAACACCGGATTTACGAACCGATTTAGTCTATCGACTACGTATCGTCGTCAATGATGCAGATGATGCTTTACGCCAAGGTATGCCTGTAACTATTCAATTTACTGATAATAAACAGTAAGAGTTTGCTATGAGTGATGATTACAGTATCCGCCTATCCAATGTCGAGAAAACATTTGTTGGCCTGGATACTCCAGCCGTTGAAAGCTTAACAATCGATATTCATGGGGGCTCTGTAACAGGCCTTGTCGGCCCTGATGGTGCAGGAAAAACAACTTTAATGCGCATGATTGCAGGACTATTAAAACCAGATGCAGGGAAAATTAGCGTGATGGGGCTCGACCCTATCGACGACAGCATTGCTATGCGAGCTGGCCTTGGTTATATGCCCCAAAAATTTGGTTTATATGAAGACCTGACCGTACAAGAAAATTTAAATTTGTACGCAGATTTGCGTGGCGTACTCGGCGAAGAACGCCAAAAAACCTATCAGCAACTGCTTTCTTTCACCAGCCTAGCCCCTTTTACCAATAGGCTAGCCGGTAAATTATCGGGGGGGATGAAGCAAAAACTCGGGTTAGCCTGTACATTATTAGGAAAACCCAAGGTCCTTTTACTCGACGAACCCGGTGTTGGTGTTGACCCCATCGCTCGACGAGAACTATGGCAAATGGTTCATACTCTTGCCGATGATGGAATGCTCATTCTTTGGAGTACTTCCTATTTAGATGAAGCTCAGCAATGTAAAAATGTGCTGCTATTAAATAAAGGCAAACAGCTTTATGCAGGCAAGCCCGAGTTATTAACTGAAAAAATGGCGGGACGCTCGTTTTTACTTGATGTACCAGCCACACAAAAACGTACTGTATTACAAAACGCACTCGTATTACCAGAAACTACCGATGGTGTAATCCAAGGCCGCTATATTCGCTTAATTTTGAAGCCTAATGCATCACAGACAAATTTATTAACTGCATTAAATATGGCAGATGGAAAACTCATTGAAGCACAGCCACGTTTTGAAGATGCGTTTATTGACTTATTAGGCGGGGGCCCATCTCATCGTTCGGAATTAGCCGCTATCGTACCGCAAATTCCACCTAATCCTGAAGAAACCGTCATAGAAGCGCGTAATTTAACCAAAAAATTTGGCCAATTTGCGGCAACTGATACCGTAAATTTCCAAGTTAAACGAGGAGAAATTTTTGGTTTATTGGGGCCAAATGGTGCGGGAAAATCGACAACTTTTAAAATGATGTGTGCGTTAATGAAGCCAACAGATGGGCAAGCACTCGTTCTTGGAATGGATTTAAAAACGAGTTCAAACAAAGTCAGGCAGCACCTTGGCTATATGGCACAAAAGTTCTCGCTGTACGGTAACCTAAAAGTGGGGCAAAACCTGAAATTCTTTTCGGGTGTTTATGGTTTACATCATCAACAACAAACCAAAAAAATCCAAGAAATGGTTGAGGCCTTTAATTTCAAACCGATTATCAATCAGGTGACTGAATCCCTCCCTCTGGGGTATAAGCAGCGTTTAGCCCTCGCCTGCTCATTAATGCATGAGCCTGATATCTTATTTTTAGATGAGCCAACCTCAGGTGTTGACCCACTAACTCGTAGAGAATTTTGGTTACATATCAATGGAATGGTTGATAAAGGTGTTACCGTTATGGTCACGACTCACTTTATGGATGAGGCAGAGTATTGTGACCGTATCGGGCTGGTTTACCATGGAAAAATTATTGCGGCAGGAACCCCTGATGAACTGAAACAGCAAGTCGCAAGTGCTGAAAACCCTGACCCATCCATGGAAGATGCATTCATCGAGCTAATCATGAATTATGATAAGCAACAGGAGGCACTATGACTCACACCGCTTCTCATTTTTCATGGCGTAGGCTTAAAGCACTATGCTGGAAAGAAAGTAAACAAATTGTGCGGGATCCTAGCAGCGCTCTTATAGCTGTGCTTATTCCATTGATGTTACTATTTATTTTTGGTTATGGTATCAATTTAGACTCAAGTAAATTACGTGTCGGTATTTTACTTGAGCAACAAAGTTCGCAAGCTCGTGAATTGGTTGATACCTTCACTGGTTCGCCATTTATCGATGCGACTATTAGTAATAACCGCCATTTATTAATCGATAAAATGCAAGCGGGTGAAATTCGCGGCATTATCGTCATTCCTGTAAATTTTTCAGCCCAATTGCTGCAAAAACAAGGTCATGCCGCAATTCAAGTCATTACTGATGGCAGCGAACCGAATACGGCTAACTTTGTGCAAGCTTATACTCAAGGTGTGTGGCAAACGTGGCTGGTGCAGCAAGGGGAAAATAAAGGCTACCCAACAGACCCACTAATTGAACTTAATATGCGCTATTGGTTTAATGAAGCGGCAATTAGTCAGCATTTTATTATTCCAGGAGCAATTAGCATCATTATTACCGTAGTTGGTGCTATTTTGACCTCTTTAGTTATTGCAAGAGAATGGGAACGTGGCACGATGGAAGCATTGCTTTCAACCCAAATCACTAAAACTGAGTTATTACTTTCAAAATTATTGCCTTACCAAGTGCTTGGTACTTTTGTGATGGTATTATGCATGTTTGTCACCACTTTTGTCTTAGGAGTACCTTATCGCGGCTCTCTATTAGTATTATTTGTCATTACCAGTCTTTATTTGGCAACGGCATTAGGGATGGGGTTATTGATTTCAACAATTACTCGTAACCAATTTAATGCAGCGATGGTTGCTCTGAATGCCGCCTTCTTACCTGCTATTATGTTATCTGGCTTTATTTTTGAAATTGATAGTATGCCAGCCATTATTCAAGCTGTGACTTATTTTATCCCTGCCCGGTACTTTGTCAGCAGTTTACAAACTCTCTTTCTTGCAGGTGATATCTATATTGTTTTATTGATAGATTTCCTGCTACTCATCGCTTCTGCAATACTATTTATTGGACTGACGGCGCTAAAAACTCGCCGTCGTTTGGATTGAGGTGAAGTTATG
Organism: Providencia sp. PROV048; assembly: GCF_033688165.1. Classification (NCBI taxonomy): domain Bacteria; kingdom Pseudomonadati; phylum Pseudomonadota; class Gammaproteobacteria; order Enterobacterales; family Morganellaceae; genus Providencia; species Providencia sp. PROV048. Next base: position 3,070,004 of record NZ_CP096360.1, read on the forward strand.
TTTTATCGCCTATACACCTTAATTATGAAAGAGCTTCAATCATTACTTCAAGAACCACAAACACGGGCTATTTTGATTTTACCCGTGATATTTCAGATGATTTTATTTCCTCTGGCTGCCACTCTTGAGGTCACTAACACCACCATTGCAATTTTTGACCAAGACAGTGGTGAACATTCTATCGAGTTGACTCAACGTCTCGCCAAAGCCAGTGCGTTTTCTCAAGTTTTATTATTGAAGAATGAACATGAAATTCGTGAAACGCTTGATAACCGTAAGGCTCTGCTGGTTGTCCGTTTTGGGCAAAACTTTAGTGCTGATATTGCAAGCCACCATAACGCTAATATGCTGTTACTCCTTGATGGACGTAATTCAAATAGTGCGCAAATTGCAGCAAATTATGTTGCACAAATTGTCACTCAATACCAACATGAGCTAACGCAATCACAGACTCTGCCGAACAACAGTGAATTAATCGTTCGTAATTGGTACAACCCCAATTTAGATTATAAATGGTTTATTGTGCCTTCATTAGTAGCTTTAATAACTACGATCGGGGTACTGATTGTGACATCTCTTTCTATCGCAAGGGAAAGAGAACAAGGCACCCTGGACCAATTGCTCGTTTCTCCCCTTACCACTTGGCAAATATTTATTGGTAAGGCGGTGCCTGCATTGATAGTAGCGACTGCACAGGCAAGTTTGGTCCTAGTTATTGGGATCTTTTGCTATCAAATTCCTTTTGCTGGCTCCCTACTCCTCTTTTATGCCACGATGTTATTCTATGGGTTGTCCTTGGTAGGGTTTGGTTTACTTATTTCAGCACTGTGTTCAACTCAGCAACAAGCGTTCATTGGGGTATTTGTATTTATGATGCCAGCAGTGCTGCTATCAGGTTATATTTCCCCAGTCGAAAACATGCCAATTTGGCTACAACAAATCACTTGGATTAACCCAATTCGTCATTTCACTGAAATCACCAAACAGATATACCTAAAAAATGCTGATTTTTCAGTTATCTTCCATAGTTTATGGCCATTATTCATCATTGCGATAATCACCAGTTCAGTGGCCTATTACTTATTTAGGAAGAAAATAGCGTGATCAAAAAAAATAATATTACACTTTGAAAATACAATTAAAAGCATTAGAACTATCATTAACGCCTTGAATCACAAACAAGTTAATAATATTCAAATCATATTTTACGATAGTATTTAGATCAAAAAACCCTTGTTACCAAAGTAACAAGGGTTTTCAATTTTAACGACTTCTATCCCCTCATTTCACTGAGTAATGAGGAAAACCACTCAAATTAGCGACGGTCACCAAAGATACGCAGCAACATTAAGAACAGGTTAATGAAGTCTAAATACAGAGATAATGCACCCATAATAGAGTATTTACGCATTGTTTCTCTGTCGTCTTCATCAATTTGTGAACCCATTTCTTTCAGTTTTTGAGTGTCATAAGCAGTTAAAGCAGCAAACAGTAAAACACCACCGTAAGTGATCACCCAATACATCATGGTGCTTTGCAGCCAGATGTTAACCAAAGAAGCGACAACAATACCAATCAGCGCCATAAACAGGAAGTTACCCATACCTGTTAAGCTACGTTTAGTGGTATAGCCGTAGAAACTTAATGCACCAAACATTACCGCAGTAATGACAAATGTGCCCGCAACGGACTCACCAGTATATGCGGCAAGAATAACTGAAATCGTTAAGCCGGTGAGCAATGAATAGAGCATAAACATGCCCGTTGCTGCCATGCCACTAATTTTTTGCAGCAGGAATGAAATGCCCATCACTAAACCAAGTTCAGCAATAATCATTCCAAAAAAGAGAATCTTATTGGTTGCAATGGTGTAGTACAAACCACTGCTTACAGAATACCATGCCACAAAAGCTGTCAGCAGTAGACCGACTGTCATCCAGCCGTATACTTGCGACATAAATGCCTGAACGCCAGTATTGGCACCCTGGACAAGAGAATCATTACGTTGATCAAACTGACCCATGATGGTTACCCTTTCGCTAAAAGAAAAATCGACCCAGTAAAAATACTGCAATCGGAGAAATTAACCAAAGTCTAACACATTCTTTTGACAATACCATTCAGCAAATTCGTATTTTTTAGCGGAAAAAATGCGATTACCAGCGGTTTGCAGACGCCTCGTCGGTTTCTTTCGCTTCCACCCAACGTTCATTTTCAGGTAAGGTTTCTTTTTTCCAAAATGGGGCTTTGGTCTTTAAGTAATCCATAATAAATTCAGCCGCTTGAAATGCAGCATTACGATGAGCACTTGTGACCCCAACAAAAACAATTTCTTCGCCGGGTTGTAAGGTGCCAATGCGGTGGATCACACTAACTCTCTGCAATGGCCAACGCTCTTTTGCTTCTATGACTATATTCGCTAACGCTTTTTCAGTCATTCCTGGGTAGTGTTCGAGTGTTAATGCCGCAACGCTGTCACCTAAATTATGGTTACGCACTTTCCCCGTAAAAGTCACCACTGCGCCATCACTATCACACTGTGCAAGCCATTGATATTGCTCACCAACACTAAAATTTTCAGTTTGTACTGCAATATGGGTGTTTTCCATATTACCCCCCAGTGACAGGTGGGAAAAATGCCACTTCGTCCCCTTCTGAGAGAGGGTGGTCTAGTGAAACAAATGATTGATTAACAGCGGCAAGTAATTTGCCATCTTCAAGTGCCAACGCCCAACGATCCCCTTTTTGTGAAAGTGCTTGGCGCAAGTCTTCCACTTTTTGGTACGAGTCTGTAAGTTCTAAACGTTCCGTTCCAACTAGCTCACGTACCTGAGCAAAAAATAATACTGTGATCATTATTCCACCTTAAAATGTCCAGATTTGCCGCCTGTTTTCTCTAATAAACGAACAGGGCCAATCACCATATCTTTTTGCACGGCTTTACACATGTCATAAATCGTTAACGCAGCAACGGATGCGGCTGTTAACGCTTCCATTTCTACCCCTGTTTTCCCTGTTAACCGGCAACAAGTTTCAATACGGACGCGGTTATGTTCAGGTTCCGCTTTCAAGGTCACTTCAACTTTGGTTAACAACAATGGGTGGCATAATGGGATAAGCTGCCAAGTGTTTTTTGCCGCTTGAATACCCGCAATACGTGCCGTGGCGAACACATCCCCTTTATGATGGCTACCATCGACAATCATCGTTAAGGTTGCTGGGTTCATGGTGACATAAGCTTCTGCGCGAGCTTCACGGATAGTTTCAGCTTTGGCTGAAACATCAACCATATGCGCCTCGCCCGACGCATTGAGGTGAGTCAGTTGGGACATATTTTCTCCTGAAATAAAAAAGAGTTAACCGCCGATTACGGATAAATTTGGTGTAATTCCGCTATCGCCCATATGCAGAAAATGGGTTTCTCGTTTATGGTGTAAGCCCCGTTGAATACGCGCTTTTAACGCTTCGTTTTGGTCATCTGCGCCCAATAAATCACGAAGTGGAATACCATTTTCACCAAATAAACATAAATGGAGATTTCCTAGTGAGGAAACACGTAAGCGGTTACAGCTTTGGCAAAAATCTTTTTCGTAAGGCATGATAAGCCCAATTTCGCCTTGGTAATCTGGATGACTAAAGACTTGAGCTGGCCCATCACTACGAGAACGAGGAAGCATATACCAGCCTTCTTCGATTAAACGTTCGCGAATAGTTTCGCCTGAAATATGAAAGCGTTGGAAGATATCACTTCCATCACCGGTTTCCATGAGTTCAATAAAACGTAATTGAATTGGTCGGTGCTTGATCCAATTTAGGAATGACTTCAACGCAATATCATTGACATTTTTCATGAGCACTGCATTGACTTTTACTTTTTCGAAGCCTGCTTCAAAGGCGGCATCAATGCCTTTCATCACCTGAAAGAATTTATCTTGCCCTGTGATGGCCGCAAATTGGCGTGGATCTAAGCTGTCAACGCTCACATTGATCGCGTTCAACCCTGCGGCTTTCCATTCATGCACATCTCGCGCCATACGGTAGCCGTTGGTTGTTACGGCTATTTTTTTGATTGATTCATTTTCATTGATGGCAGCAATAATATCACTGAAATCTTTGCGCATAGTCGGCTCACCGCCCGTAATACGCACTTTTTCTGTGCCTAATTCTGCAAATGCCGTACTGATACGACGAATTTCATCTAATGTTAAGAATTCATGGCGACCGCTTGGCTTGTAGCCATCGGGTAGGCAGTATGTGCAACGAAAGTTGCAAACATCTGTTATAGAAAGCCGAAGATAATAAAATTTCCGGTCAAATTGATCGACAAGTTGCTGCATAATCACACCTTTCCAAGTACGGGAGATGCAGACATTTCTATCTTGCACCCTGGTGGCTCTAGGCCACGGCCAGTGCATCATATTCAGTCGTTCAAACTTAGACGCAAAGGCTAGGAGTTTTATTTGGAACCGAGTCACTGATTTTAAACTGTAAAATGCGTCACTCTGTTCACTTAATTTATGTAAGGATTCTAGCCGATAGAAATTGAAAAAGCGAATTGCAATTCGATATATATCATTATATACAACGACTTACAAAAGACATAGTTGAATCACCGAAGCTATTATTATCAATGACAATTTTCCATTTTGAGTGGTTTCAAACCGTATAATTTCATACCAATTGATTAACATCTCTAACTATTTAATTAAACATTTATTGATATAGATCTAAAAAGGGAAGCAAGCTCCCCATCTAATTGTTTACGTTATAAATATCAGCACTTAACGCTTATCAAAACCGATATTTCAAATTGAATAATTGGCATATCAATTAAAATAAACAGTGAAGCACAGAATTCATTAACCAAAACTCTAAATAATTTGCGTTGCAAGTTGTGATTAGGCGACAGATGAGGATACCTTGGAAGTACACACCAATACAGAATCGTCTCTTTTATTGTTTTTTGTCACGGTACTTAAGCTAAGAATGATGTTTTATGGTAGATTAACGCCCAATTTATTTTAGTCGCCATAAAACGGGCTTTAGCATAAAAAACGTATTTCGTAACTCGCTGGTTTACTTGCTTTTATAAGTACTGAAAATTAACTGATATAGGAACACTATGCCGAATTGTAGTCTGGCGGATCTCAAACATGTTGTCGCTCTAGGTGGCGGCCATGGGCTTGGTCGCGTGATGTCTTCACTTTCTTCTTTAGGTTCTCGTTTAACGGGTATTGTCACCACAACCGACAATGGGGGCTCGACTGGTCGTATTCGTCGCTCTGAAGGCGGGATCGCTTGGGGAGATATGCGTAACTGTTTAAATCAGCTAATTACTGAACCATCCATTGCTTCTGCGATGTTTGAATACCGTTTCAGCGGTAATGGTGAACTTTCAGGCCATAATTTAGGTAATTTAATGTTAAAATCATTAGACCACCTAAGTGTTCGTCCGTTAGAAGCCATAAATCTTATCCGTAATATGCTAAAAGTTGATGCGCAGTTGATCCCGATGTCGGAATCCCCTGTTGATTTAATGGCTATCGATGAAATGGGTAATGAAGTGTACGGTGAGGTGAATGTTGATGCCTTACATGAAATCCCACAAGAGTTACGTTTGTATCCAACAGTCAAGGCAACTAAAGAAGCCTTGCAGGCTATCCACCAAGCAGACTTAATTATTATCGGCCCTGGCAGTTTTTTTACTAGTTTAATGCCATTATTACTTTTGGATGAAATTGCGGCTGCACTACGCGAATGTAAAGCCCCGATGATTTATATTGGCAATTTAGCGAAAGAAATTAGCTCCCCTGCTGCAAACCTGTCTTTACCTGACAAACTAAAAATGATGGAACAGTATATTGGCTGCCAAAAAATTGATGCGTTAATCCTTGGCCCACGCACACAAACCAATAATATCAGCCCTGACCGCAAAATAATCCAACGGGTACTCGAAGCTGACGATATTCCATATCGCCATGATAGAAAGCTGTTACTACAAGCCATCGAAGAAACCATCAACTTGCTATAATTTTTCCTATTCCGCTGCTGAATACCCGCAGCGGAAAACCTTCCCTAAAATTAGCCCTTTGTTTCCCGTATTTCCACAAAATCTATTTTCAAAATACTTTGCGTTGTGGGTAGGCGGCAAGTGAAGGCAGCTCGGGGAGCATACATAAATATGTGACCCGAGTGACTAAACGCAGCCAACCCCCCCACAACGCGAAGTATGAAGGAAATTAGGAATTAGCGATAAACTGGGAGCGTATCTCCTGCAATTCGTCTCTGACTCGCGCAGCCGCTTCAAATTCAAGATCTTGAGCATGCTTATACATTTGCGCTTCAAGTTGCGAAATCCGTTGCTCCAACTCTTTTGTTGACATTGATTGAATATCAACCGAATTATTATTTTTGGTATTGTCTTTCGTGCGGCTTTTTCCTTTGCCACCCACTTTGTGGCCAATTTGCAGGATATCACCGATTTTCTTATTCAACCCTTGTGGAACGATGCCATGTTCTTCGTTGAACGCCATTTGTTTAGCACGGCGACGCTCTGTTTCTGCAATCGCTTTTTGCATGGAGTTGGTGATCCTGTCTCCATAGAGGATTGCCTTACCATTTAAGTTACGAGCCGCACGCCCTATGGTTTGAATAAGCGAACGTTCCGAACGCAAGAAACCTTCTTTGTCCGCGTCTAAAATAGCCACCAGAGATACCTCTGGCATATCCAAGCCTTCTCTTAATAAGTTGATCCCAACCAGCACATCAAACTCACCAAGCCGCAAGTCGCGAATAATTTCCACTCGCTCGACTGTATCGATATCTGAGTGAAGATAACGAACTCGCTCCCCGTGTTCTTCGAGATATTCCGTTAAATCCTCGGCCATACGTTTAGTTAATGTGGTGACTAACACACGTTCATTTTTCTGCACACGTATACGAATTTCAGACAGTAAATCATCTACTTGGGTAGAAACTGGGCGAACTTCAATTATCGGGTCAAGTAGGCCTGTAGGCCTAACAACTTGCTCAATCACCTCATTGCCTGATTTATCAAGCTCATAGTTACCCGGTGTTGCTGAAACATAAATAGTTTGCGGCGCTAAAGCTTCAAATTCTTCAAAACGCATTGGCCGGTTATCTAATGCAGAAGGAAGACGAAAACCATATTCAACTAAGGTCTCTTTTCTTGAGCGGTCCCCTTTGTACATCGCGCCTATTTGTGGGATGGTAACGTGAGACTCATCAACCACTAGCAAGCCATCTGCAGGCAAGTAATCGAATAATGTCGGAGGTGGTTCACCGGGCGCACGACCCGATAAGTAGCGCGAATAGTTTTCAATACCTGAACAATAACCGAGCTCATTCATCATTTCTAAGTCGAATTGTGTTCGTTGGGTAATACGCTGTTCTTCAAGTAGTTTATTGTTTTCCAGTAATACTTTTCGCCTATCCGCTAATTCAACCTTAATTTGTTCCATTGCTTCAAGGATACGTTCTCTCGGGGTGACATAGTGCGTTTTTGGATAAACAGTAAAGCGAGGAACACGATGTTGTATTTGACCTGTCAATGGGTCAAATAATGACAACCGTTCAACTTCGTCATCAAATAGCTCAACCCGTAAGGCATACTCGTCTGATTCCGCAGGAAAAATGTCGATAACCTCACCACGGACACGGAAAGTTCCCCGCGTAAAAGCTTGGTCATTCCGCGTATATTGCAAGTCCGCTAAACGCCTTAAAATTGAGCGTTGGTCGATGATCATGCCATCCGTTAGGTGCAACATCATTTTTAAGTAGCTGTCAGGGTCACCCAAACCGTAAATAGCCGACACAGAAGCCACCACAATCACATCGCGGCGTTCGAGTAAGGCCTTAGTCGCAGATAGACGCATTTGCTCAATATGTTCGTTTACAGAGGCGTCTTTTTCAATGAAAGTATCTGAGCTTGGGACGTAAGCTTCAGGCTGATAATAGTCATAGTAAGAAACGAAATATTCCACAGCGTTATCTGGGAAGAAGGCTTTCATTTCACTATAAAGCTGTGCCGCTAAGGTTTTATTATGCGCCATTAGCATGGTGGGCCGGTTCTCTTGCGCAATGACGTTGGCAATAGTGAACGTTTTACCGGACCCCGTTACGCCTAATAGAGTTTGATGAGCAAGTCCATCTTGTAGCCCTTCCCTTAATCTATGGATGGCTTCGGGTTGGTCCCCTCCCGGCTGAAAATCAGAATACAGCTTAAAATCCTTACTCATATTAACGCCCCTTAACAAGTTTCTTCCAATATGATACTGGATAAAAAACCAGCTTCAAGTATTGAAGCTAAATTTTCTGTTAATCTCCGCTCTGATATGTTTATAAAAATGTTATCCCCAAAAAAGTACTTGACCTTTTTGAAACTTTATATTTTATGCTATTGCATTTTTATGCCATACCTCAAATACAAATTGAAGGCTTGATTTTATTTAACCATTTGTATTTATTATAGATTAATTTAAAGTCCAGAATCACATCAAATAAACCCAAAGCCGCTTGTCACCTAGCGTAGAACTTGTTTTATAACGTTAATACACAAGGTTATCCACAGAAATGGTGGATAACTCTTGAAGCCCTTAGAGCTCATGGATTCACAGGATCTCTAAGATTTGCTCAATGGAGGCAAAATGACAAAAAGATGGCAGTTTAATGAAAAAATTTTTAAGTAGTAACTGCTATGAAAAACAGATTTTATATTTTTTATTAAGATCTGAGTGGTATTTTTACTGAAATACTTGACAGTATTTTTGTTGAGAACGTTAAAAAAGATCGGCTCCCTATTTAACAATTGATCAGCCCCAAGCATTGAGTGTGGCTTGGGGAAAAGTATTGATATTTTTATATAATCAAATAGTTAATAAAGAAAGATCCAAATAGCTTCCTAATTTACCGTTGAGTGTTTTTTGGTGTGGGATCACCCCTAAACAAGGTGCTTTGATCATTCGGTTAAGTGTTGACAAATATTGCTCTTGGAAAATACCTGCGGGTTCAACTTCATTGGCAACCCAGCCGGCTACGGGTAAACCTGCAGCTTCGATAGATTCCATGGTTAACAATGCATGGTTTATACAGCCTAACTTAACACCAACGACTAAAATAACGGGGAGTTGCTGTTCAATCACCCAATCTGCATAAGTTTTTTCTACAGATAACGGAGTATACCATCCACCAGCCCCCTCGACTAATAACCAATCCGCTTGGGACTTCAAATAAGCCAACCCTTTATTTATCACTGAAAATTCAATTGGTTGGTTTAATTTCTCACTGATAATGTGCGGTGAAGTTGGCGCTTCAAATACAATAGGATTAATCGCCTCATAGGGTAATTTTACTCGACTATTGGCTTGTAATAACAACGCATCGCTATTACGTAGGCCATCCGCCGTGAGCTCACTCCCAGATGCGACAGGCTTATAGCCCACCGTATTCAAACCTTGATAACCTGCAGCTTGCAATAAAGCACAACTTACAACGGTTTTCCCTACTTCTGTATCCGTTCCTGTTACAAAATACATTTTAGTCACGGTAAATCACTCCAAACACCGTATGATAAGTTAGAGGTAAGCCTTGCTCTGTCATTGGATAGAGCAAAGCAAGTTGCTGCAAATGCTGGCGGGTCATTAACCCTGCTTTACGCCCAGCAGTCAAATGTGTCGCCCCAATGCCTTTCAATGAATGAAGCAACGCTATTAATTCAGGAAAATAGACGGTATCCTTCTGAAAAATAAGTTTATGTCTCCATGACTGACAACTATTTTGTATCTGCTGAACACTGAGAAAGGAATTCACATGTGAATAGCCATCAAGTGAATGCCAAGCTGAAGATAATTCTGCGAGAGAATGCTCTGCAAGTGTGGTGAACACCACAACTCCCCCCGGTTTTGTCACTCGATATAATTCACTTAATGCTTTGCTGAGATCTTGGCACCATTGGACCGATAAATTGGAAAAAACCACATCAAAGGTTTGTGAATCTAACGGAATGGATTCTATGTCAGCACATAAATAATGATCAGCCACAGCTTTCGTTTGCGCCATTTCGAGCATACCAGCAGAAAGATCTAAAGCCGTGATGTGATGTCCTTGATTTTTCAGTTTATGGCTAAAATACCCCGTACCGCACCCTGCATCTAAAATATGTAATGGTGCTGTGAGTTCTGAACTGTTTAAGACTGAAGTCAGTTGACCAAGCAGTTGTGTTCCTGTTGATCGTTGATAACTTGCCACTGAGTCATAACTTTTAGCCGCACGGCCAAATGCCGCTGCAATTTTATGCTTTTCACGACTGAGCGATAAAGTCATGTAAAGCCTCCAATAATTGATCGATATCTTGACGTTGATGCGCAGCGCTTAATGTGACTCGTAACCTAGCACTCCCAGGCGGAACCGTTGGCGGCCTGATCGCTTGCACCCAAATATTTTTTTTGCGTAAGAAATTGGCTAACTGTTGGCTAGCTTGGTTTTCCCCGATAATTAATGGTTGAATAGCCGTCATTGAATTAGCCAGCTGCATGCCATTAAAATCAGCATTATTTCTAAAATACGCAATATGTTGGTTAAGGTCTTCTCGTGCTTGATCTGCGAGCTGAATTTGCTCAACTGCCGATAGAAGCGCGACAGCCTGAGCCGGAGGCATTGAAGTGCTATAAATTAAATGGCGTGCGGATTGGACAAAAAATTCAGCCGTTGGCTCATCACACAATACCGCTGCGCCACTTAAACCAAACGCTTTACCAAATGTCACGACTAAAATTTCAGGTTTAACCCCATTCGCGAAGCAACTACCACGGCCTTGTTCTCCGATAACACCAATACCGTGTGCATCATCAACCATCAGCCAAGCATGCTGATTTCTAGCGATTTCCTGCAATTGTTGAAGAGGAGCACTATCACCATCCATACTAAAAACGCCTTCTGTGACGACAAGCGTTTTTCCCGAAATAGGCTTGTGGATTAAGTTTTCGAATGATAATGGATTATTATGCTGAAAGCGCCTTAATTGAGCCCCCGAATGAATCGAGGCTTCCATGATCGATGCATGGCTGAGCTTATCCGCTAAGATACGATCTTTTTCCGTCATTAATGCGGTGATCACCGCATGGTTCGCAGCAAATCCAGAAATAAACAATAAGGCTTTTGGGTAGCCTAGCCAACCAGCGAGCGCTTGCTCTAATTTATCATGCGCTTTGGTGAACCCTGTGATATGTCCCGATCCCCCACTCCCCACGCCATATTCATCGGCACCACGTTGCCAAGCGGCAACCACTTGGGGATGGTGAGATAACCCCAAATAGTCATTGGATGAAAAGTTGAGATATTCTTTTCCGGAAAAATAAAGAGACCTACCATTCGCATGATCAATGCACTGACGTTGACGCCAGATAGACGCCTGCTTACGCTGCTCTATCTGGTTTTGTATAAATGATTGCCAAGTCATTATACTGCTGCGTTATAAAATTGAGGGTTATCGGCGGTTAACAACGTTTCAGCTAACTTAGCGGCTTGATGGTTATCCCCTTCGTCAGTTTCAATTCGCTCAGGGTTAATATCCAGTTTTCTAAATAGTGCTAAATCTTTGTTTTCATCAGGATTTGGCGTCGTTAATAATTTACACCCATAGAATACTGAGTTCGCACCGGCCATAAAACATAATGCCTGAGTTTGCTCATTCATGTATTCACGGCCTGCCGACAGCCTAACGTATGACATTGGCATCATGATACGTGCAACGGCAATAGTACGAATAAAATCAAACGCATCGACATCTTCGTTATCTGCCATCGGGGTTCCTTCAACCTTCATCAACATGTTGATCGGCACACTTTCTGGCGGTTTAGGTAAATTTGCCAGTTGCACCAATAAGGCCGCTCGGTCACTGACTTTTTCGCCTAAGCCTAAAATCCCACCAGAGCAGACTTTGATCCCTGCGTCTCGGACATTTTCGAGTGTATTTAAGCGGTCTTGATAACTGCGAGTCGTAATAATATTGCCATAGTATTCAGGAGAGGTATCAAGGTTATGATTATAATAATCTAACCCGGCTTCTGCTAAGCGTTGAGCTTGAGAATTATCAATCATCCCTAAAGTCATACAGGTTTCCATCCCTAATGACTTCACTTCTTTTACCATCATTTCAAGATAAGGCATATCGCGTTCTTTCGGATTCCGCCATGCCGCGCCCATACAAAAACGAGTTGAACCTGCTTGCTTAGCTTTTTTCGCAGACTCCAGAACTTGCTGAACTTCCATTAGTTTTTCAGTTTCTAGTCCTGTTTTATAGCGCGCGCTTTGCGCACAATACTTACAATCTTCTGGGCAAGCCCCAGTTTTAATCGATAGCAAAGTACTGACTTGCACTTGCTGGGGGTCGAAATGTTGGCGATGAATTTGCTGTGCCTGAAATAACAATTCAAAAAAAGGCATTGAAAACAGTTCATTAGCTCGTTTTATTGTCCACTGTTTTAATTGGCTCACGGAGACTCTCCAGTTGAAAAAGTTGTTGCCAGTTTAAATATTGCGATTATCATGTCAACTAAAATGATCTAAAAAAGTTGACGATAATAGCAAATGGATAACGTAGATATTCAGTTTGATGCCAAACATATTTGGCACCCTTATACCTCGATGAGCCAGCCAATTCCGGCTTATCCGATTGTTGAAGCCCATGGCGCCGAGCTAATCATGGCCGATGGGAAAAAATTAATTGATGGCATGTCTTCATGGTGGGCAACCATTCATGGTTACAATCATCCTGTATTAAACCAAGCGGTAACAACGCAATTAGCGAAAATGTCCCATGTGATGTTTGGCGGGATTACGCACCCACCCGCAGTGAATCTATGTAAACAGTTGGTTGCTATCACACCAGAGCCGCTGGAATGTGTGTTTCTCGCTGACTCAGGCTCCGTGGCAGTTGAAGTTGCTCTGAAAATGGCATTGCAATATTGGCAAGCAAAAGGGGAAAAGCGTCAGCGCATCCTGACATTACGCCATGGATATCATGGTGATACTTTCGGTGCGATGGCCGTTTGTGACCCAGATAATTCAATGCATGGCCTGTATAAGGGGTATTTACCTCCACATATTTTTGTGGAAGCCCCTCAATGCGGTTTTTACGACGAATGGGACAGCGGCGATTTGCATCCTCTTGAAGTTCAACTTGCCGAAAATAGCGATAAAATTGCGGCGATCATCCTTGAACCGATCGTTCAAGGGGCTGGTGGAATGCGTATCTATCACCCTGAATATTTAAAGGGAGTCCGCCATTTGTGTGATCAATATGGTCTACTGTTGATCGCTGATGAAATTGCGACTGGTTTTGGTCGTACAGGTAAATTGTTTGCTTGCCATCATGCTGATATATCACCCGATATTATGTGTTTGGGTAAAGCACTAACTGGGGGCTATATGACACTTTCTGCCACACTCACAACTCGCCATGTGGCAGAAACCATTAGCAATGGTGAAGCAGGTTGCTTTATGCATGGACCAACCTTTATGGGTAACCCTCTTGCCTGTGCGGTGGCGGATGCCAGCCTGAGTTTGTTACTCAATAGTCCTTGGCAGAAAATAATTGCCACTATCGAACAACAACTTAAGGCTGAACTGATGCCTTTAATATCCCACCCTAGTGTTGCAGATGTACGTGTTCTTGGTGCAATTGGCGTGATTGAAATGAAGCAGCCAGTCAATACAGCCGCTTTACAAAAAGTATTCGTGGAAAATGGTGTTTGGGTTCGCCCATTCGGCAAACTTATTTATGTTATGCCACCGTATATCATCACCCCCGAGCAACTCAGTAAAGTAACAAATGCAATGGCAAAAGTGTTGGGATAGCACAATAAATTCAATGGTAATCGAAGTGATTTTTTCTGGATTTTTAATTAGAAAATCTTCTAAATAATTCGAGTTATAGCAAGGCGGCAATCGAGGATATCTTGGGGAGCATACATCAGTATGTGACCCAAGTAGCCGAGTGAAGCCAACACCGCTATAGCTCGAAATATGACGGAGATTAAAGGATGACTGAAATGACCCACATTGGACCTTTCCCGACCATATACCTTCCTATTTGTGTCAATTTCCCTGTAATCGGGTCAATTTCAGAAACTGAAATATGGTCTGATTTTTGCCCACTCGAAATTAAAAAACGCCCTGTCGCATCAATATTAAAGCCCCTTGGGTGCGTCTCTGTTGGGTAACGTGCTTCTAATGTTAGCTCGCAACCGTCATCAGAAACCAGATAGTGGCTGAGGTAGCTTTCAGAACGTTCACTAACATACAAATGGCGGCCATCTGGCGTAATATGGATATCGGCAGCCCAGCGCTGGCTTTCATTACCTAATGGGTAATTTGCCAAAGTTTGCATGTTACGATAGCGAGTGAATTTACGATATACGCCTACCGTTGAATCTAACTCATTCACACAATAAATGACCTTTTCAGTCGGATGGAAGGCCAGATGACGAGGGCCAGATTTTTCAGCCGTAGTAATTTGGTCTGCAGTTGCTTCGGTTAAATAACCATTTTCATGTAAATCGAATAAACGGATATGGTCTTCACCTAAGCAAGGCACCCAAAGCTGTTGATTATCAACATCAACATGAGACGAATGTGGATTTTGCAATCCTTCAATCACTTGAACGACTTGGTTTGGTACACCTTCATCATTGATAGTCAGAACTGATAGATTATGTTGATGATATGAAGGAACAAATAAATATTTGCCCGTGTTATCCAATGATAAGTGAACTGGCGTTCCCGGAACGGATGTTTCTGCTTTTAAACGTAGTAACCCTTTCTCTTCAATTTCATAGGTTACGACACGGAAATTCGGGCGCACACCAATATAAAGGTGTTTTTTATCATGGCTTAATACCATAGGTTGCACTTGACCCGGTGTTTTTACCGTTTGCAGAAGAGTAAGCTCCCCAACCTCATTCATCGACCACACGTGAATTTGCTGACTCTCGGGGCTCGCAATATAAACAACCTGATTCATCCTGACTCCTTAATTCATGATAAAAATACAAAACCGCATCTATAATCCACTATATTGGCTTCACTATACTTTATATTATGCAAATTACACTGGGTAAATAGCACTGACGCGGCTGTTACATATCGTACCAAGAACAAATAATAATGATACTAAAACGGTTCAGTTAACGTTATGATGATAAAACATATCAAGTTGACTATTTTTATAGCAATAATTTCTCATTATTCGTTAAATTCATCATCTCCCTATCTCTACCCCTTTAGTAAGATAGGTAACAACTAAATCACGTGGAGCCGTTTATGTCATACCGCGTTATTGCGCTCGATCTTGATGGAACACTGCTTGATCACCAAAAGAAAATTCTGCCTGAATCTTTAGCAGCCTTACAAGAAGCACGCCGCCAAGGCGTCAAAGTGATCATTGTCACAGGCCGCCATCATGTTGCGATTCATCCGTTTTATCAAACTTTAGATCTCGATACTCCAGCCATTTGTTGTAATGGAACCTACCTATACGACTATTTAGGCAAAAAAGTTCTAAAATCAGATCCTATGACCCTAGATTCTGTCACACAAATGATAGACAAACTGCGTGGAACAGATATTCAGCATTTAATGTATGTTGATAATGCAATGCTCTATAACGCACAAACAGAAGGCATTAAACGTACATTGAATTGGGCCGAATCCTTACCTGTTGCACAGCGCCCAACCATTGAATTTGTTGAAGATTACGCTGATGTGATGCATAACTATGATTCTATTTGGAAATTTGCTGTTAGCTCGCCAAATACGGAGCAGCTTCATCAAGTCGTTAGCGAAATTGAAAATGATTTTGGTTTGGACTGTGAATGGTCTTGGATGGATCAGGTTGATGTCGGCCGCAAAGGCAATAGCAAAGGCCAACGCTTAAAAGAGTGGGTCGAATCCCAAGGGATGACGATGAATGATGTTGTGGCTTTCGGTGACAATTTTAATGACTTAAGTATGCTGACAACCGCAGGTTTAGGTGTAGCAATGGGCAATGCCGTTGATGAAATCAAGCAACAAGCTAAGCTCGTGACTCGAGTTAATACTGAACCGGGTATTGCTGAAGTTATCCGTAAGTACGTTCTGTAACGTCCAATTATTTTATTAATTCAAGGAAAGCTCAGCTTTCCTTTTCTTATTTTCTATTGTCACAGCGCCAAGAACGACGAGTGATTATAGATGACGAGATAGCGATACAGCCTTCACTTGCGCATAAACTTTACGCCCTTTGCGAATAGAAAGCTCATCCCTTGCCCAGCGAGTGATCCGCGCCCATAAATAATGTTCTTCGCCTAAATCTAGCTTCACATCTACTTGCTCGCCATCTTCAATCCATTCAACCACTTCTGCGGCTAAAATATTACGAATACTGCTCACTTGTGGTTTTTCGAGTACCAAAGAAACATCTGCAGCGTCAATACGTATACGCACATCAACACCTTGTTGGGCTTCAACTCGAGGGATCCACAGTTTTTGGCTACCAACAATCACCGCTGTCATTTCATAATCAGAGTGTTGGCTATGCACCGTTGCACTTACCACACTGCTTAATGTTTCTTGCTGTAACCAAGGGCGCAAAGCACTACTTGCCCAAACATCTTCCAAAGCGCCAAATGCTTTAACTTTTCCCTGCGCCATGACAATCACTTTGTCAGCCAGACGCAATATTTCATCCAAACTATGGCTGACATATAAAATGGGAATTTTCACGTCTTGAGAAAGCTTTTCTAAATACGGCAGCAATTCACGCTTTCGAGGTAAATCCAAAGAGGCTAACGGCTCATCCATTAGGAGAATTTCAGGGGCTGTAAGTAATGCGCGGCCAATGGCGACTCGTTGTTTTTCACCACCAGAAAGGGTTATCGGATAGCGATTGAGTAATTTTTCAATCCCTAACAATTTAACAATATCATCGAAGCGGTCTTTCATTACGGGTGACATGCCATAACGCAAATTGCTTTTCACCCGATAATGGGGAAATAGCCGTGCATCTTGAAATACATAACCGATATGGCGTTGTTCAGGTGGTAAGCAAATACCTTTTTCCATATCCACCAATGTGCGACCATTTAATACAACGCGCCCTGTATTAGGTTTAGTTAACCCACCTATCACATTGATAAGCGAGGTTTTACCTGCGCCTGAAAGCCCAAAAACGGCAGTAATACTTTCCGTTGGCAATTGCGTTGTGACTTCAAGCTGCAAGTCCCCTAGTTTTTGAGAAAAGTCGAGTTCTAACATGCTAAGCCACCCCCAAACGCTTTTTACCCCAACGGGTGAGCCACTCTGAAATCAGTAATGAAATCAAGGCTAAAATAATCGCAATCACACATAAACGTGCAGCGTCTACCTCAGCCCCTGGCGTTTCGATTAAGGTGTACATCGCTAATGGGATGGTTTGTGTTTCACCTGGTATATTCGAAACAAAAGTAATTGTGGCGCCAAATTCACCAAGTGAACGTGCAAATGCTAATACTGTTCCGACAATAATACCGGGAAGAGAAAGCGGAATGGTGATCGTGAAAAAGACACGTAACGGTGTTGCGCCTAATGTCCTCGCGGCTAATTCCAATTTTTGGTCAACCGCTTCAAGCGCTAAACGGATCGCACGTACCATCAGTGGAAACGCAACCACGGCAGACGCAAGCGCAGCCCCCCGCCAACTAAAGGTAAAACTAAATCCAAACCAGTTATATAGCCATTCACCGATAAAACCGCGTTTACCCATACTGATCAATAATAAATACCCCACTACCACTGGCGGCAATACCAGTGGTAGATGAATAATACTATCGAGCAGTGTTTTTCCAGGAAAATTACAGCGAACCAATACCCATGCCATTAAAATACCCAATGGCAAACTGAAAATTACAGCCACACTGGATACTTTTAGACTTAGATAAATCGCTTCCCATTCATAAGGACTTAACATCTGCAAAAAAATACTCTCTTAACATTTATTTAGTACGAGGTTCAAAACCATAACGTTTGAATACTTCTGAAGCCGCTGGGGTTTTCAAGTATTCATAATAATCACGGGTTGCTTTGTTATCTTGATCTTTAACAATTGCCATTGGGTATTCAACAGGTTTATGGGTATCAGCAGGGAAGACACCTACCACTTTGACTTTTTGGCTAGCGACAGCATCAGAGCCATATACAATACCTAAAGGCGCTTCTTGGCGCTCAACCAATGCCATACCACTACGCACGTTATTCGTACGTGCTAACAGCGGGTCAACTGTTTCCCATGCACCTAAGTTGCTTAATGCTTCTTTGGCATAAATACCAACAGGGACATGGTCAGGGTCACCAACGGCTAAACGACCACCATCTAACAGTTTTTTCCAATCAGTTTGTTTATTAATTTCAACTTTATCAATTTTGGCATCTTTCGGTGCAATTAACACCAATTCATTACCTAATAATGTATAGCGTGTATCTTCTACCATCAATTTTTTATCGATAGCATAATCCATCCATTGTTGGTCAGCCGAAATGAATAAATTAGCGGGGGCACCTTGCTCAATTTGACGAGCCAGCGTTGAAGAAGACGCATAGGATGCAACAACCTCTACTTTAGTGTCTTTCTTATATTGCTCAGAAATTTCATTCAGTGCATTAGTTAGAGAAGCCGCTGCAAAAACCGTAATTTTATCAGCTGCAAAGCTATTGCTAGCCATCGTTAACGTCAATGTTGCGCCAGCGAGAAGTGATACCAAACCTTTTTTCATTTTTATCTACCCTAGTATTAATCGACACGTTATATATAACAGGACACAGCGATAACTTAAAGTCAAACTCGTAATAAAAGTGTGCTGGCGCAAGAAATGATGCAATTTTGTTGCATGTTTTCTCTAAAATCCCACGAACGATGAAAAATTCCTCAGCCGTAAAATCGTTTTTATATAGAGAACAATTTATATCCTTTGTAACTTTATCGGCACAAATCGTACACAATTGAATATTTTATCCAACTTTTGCAGGTAGATAAAAACAGAGGAGATAATATGGCTATTCAACCGACAGCGCTTTCTCCAACCCAAGCTCACTATATGAGTGGATTAACCATTGAGCAATTTAATGGGTTATTTGAAAAAAATATTTCCCCTGAAGCTTTAGCTTCTTTGGCGGAATCTGCGGGTGATGGAAACCTAAATAGTATTGATTTACTACACAATATCGCTCTTAGACAGGATTCAGCTGGAAAAAACGCAGAAAATATCCTATTTGATTTATTTAGTGGAAAACGTTCTGCAGTAAAAGGGATCGATAAAGAAATACAAAAAACCAGTCAGGTTCTGTATCAATCTCAACACCATCGAGAGGTTTTTAAACACCCATCTAAACTGTTGTATATCATTGGTTCAACCTTAGAAAAACTCGACGATAAAATCGAATTAACCAATTTATTTGTGCAAAACCTACCTCCAGTGTTAGGCAATGAATCAAATCTCTGGGGTAATAATCGGATGATAACTTGTGATGAGATTGATTCAAGTAATAAAAATAACCCAACTTTGCCATCAAATATGATGGTCAATAGCCCAATAGGCCTCATCCAAAGCGGGGACAATTTATTAGCAGAGATAATTGAACAAAAAGCCCCTGAGAGTGTAAAATTAAAACAATTCGAATTATTCCCTATCAATGTCAATGATAACCATTGGGTCTTGTTTGTACTCTATCAAGCAGATCCAATACATCAACCAGCGGATAATAATCAATCAGCGAATAATAAAAGAAAATGCATTCTATTTAATTCATACGATAACGTGAGTACCGATATTCGAAAAGAAATAACAGTGGCAGCAAAAAAGGCCGATGTCGCTGAAGAAGATATCACTTACATAGAAGGAAACATCCAACAACAAGTCCCTAACGGATGTGGATTATTCGTTGTTGAAGCTATCAAGCAACTCACTGAAAATACTCAGCAAGATCCTTATGATACATTAAAAGAATTTCAAGAAAGTTTTATAAAAAAGACGATGGCTGAACAAAAAGAGTTTAATATTCAAAACCGCAGACAACTATATTCAAATTACCATGATAGCAAATATCCATCATTATAATGCCCACTGCTATATGAAAAACCCCCTGACTACATTTACAATCAGGGGGTCTATAATCAGTCAGACAAGAAATTTTGTTAAAAATTACTTGTTTTCAGTATTATGATGATGAGGTACGTGTGCTTTAGACAGTAAGTTAAAGAACGCGCCCAAACCGTAGATCAAACCCATGATCAAAAACATAACAACTGGAACCATCATCAGGGCAAAACCCAAACTTTTAATTAGTTCTAACATAGGAAAAAGCCTCTTCAGTGATACTGTACCCACCAGCCTACAAGATACGCTGACGAGGGAAAACTTGACTCTCAGTATATTGAGTATAAATCAAATCAAAATAATAACGCACAATTACGTTATAATGGAGACTATTTTAGACAAAATATTATACTAACGACATACTAAACGTGCTTTTTACGTCTGTCATCACCAGACACGTCGGAAGGGAGAAATTTATGCAGGCCGAAATTTTACTCACACTGAAACTACAGGGCAGTTTATTTGCTGATCCTCGCCGTATCGCGCTACTAAAACAAATTAAAGCGACAGGGTCAATCAGCCAAGGCGCTAAACTCGCAGGGATCAGCTATAAAAGTGCTTGGGATGCCATCAATGAAATGAATCAACTCACTGATGATATCCTTGTTGATAGAGCAACAGGTGGTAAAGGCGGTGGCGGCACAACACTCACCCACTATGGTGAAAGATTACTTCAACTTTATGATTTACTGGCGCAAATTCAACAAAAAGCCTTCGATGTACTCAAAGAAGATAATCTCCCTTTAGACAGCTTATTGGCGGCTATTTCACGGTTTTCATTGCAAACCAGTGCCCGTAACCAATTTTTTGGTACTTTAATTTCCCGTGACCATATGCAAGTTCAACAACATGTACAAATTCGCTTAGCCGATAACAGCACTGTGATTAATGCCGCACTAACAGAGCAAAGCGCTAACCGTTTAGGGTTAACGGAAGGGAAGGAAGTGCTTGCATTGATTAAAGCACCTTGGGTCAAAATTACTAAACAACCTAACCCAACAGGCTTTGATAACCGCCTTGAAGGCAAAATTACCACTTTAGAGCGGGGTGATGAGAACAGTGAAGTGATTGTGACACTCACAGGCGGTGAAACTTTATGTTCAACTATGCCAAATAGCGAAATCGATGCCCAATCTTTGAAAGTGAATAATAGCGTTATGGCATTATTCAATGCGGACCAAGTGATTGTTGCCACACTTTGCTAATTTGCTAGTTTGCCCTGCTTACTTACAATAAAAGTAAGTAAGCATTCACCTTTTTTCCTTATCATATCGTTCTGTTGTTGACTTTAGCTTCAATCCTGATTATTTGTGATAGATGACAAGGTAAATAATCATGATAAGGAAGCTTGATGAGCACAATAACAATACAACATGGCAACTTTAAGCTCAGCGAAATTCAGACTTTAGACATTCAGCAACTTAACATCGAAAAAGGGGAAAATTGGGCTTTTATTGGTGCCAATGGTAGTGGTAAATCATCACTTGCTCGAGTACTTTCCAATGAGCTCCCTCCTCTTTCTGGTGTCGTAAAAAATACATTCACCTCTCCTGTTCGTCTATCATTTGAACAATTACAAAAAATCATTAATGAAGAGTGGCAGCGCAATAATACAGATATGCTCAGTGATGATGAAGATGACACGGGATATACAGCAGCTGAAATCATTCAATTTAACCATAAAGACAATGAATACTGCCTTGAGCTTGCCGCTCGCTTCGGTATCAGTGACTTGTTGTCTCGTCGGTTTAAGTACCTTTCTACGGGTGAAACTCGCAAAGTACTGTTATGCCAAACATTGATGGGTAACCCTGACTTACTGATCCTTGATGAGCCATTTGATGGCCTAGATGTTTATTCAAGAAGTCAGCTCAGCGAACTACTATCAAGTTTGTCTGAAAAAGGCTTAACTTTAGTGTTAGTGTTGAACCGCTTTGATGAACTCCCTGATTTTATTGAAAACATAGGTGTTGTCGCTGATTGCAAACTAGCAATGGTGGGAAATAGGGAGTCAGTACTTGCTAACACGTTAATAACGCAATTACAGCATAGTGAGAAAATTAAACAGCTTTCTATCCCTGAAACTGAGGCTCCAACCGCAGATGAAAAACTGGATGACACGACACCTCGTATTATTTTGAAAAATGGAACTGTTAGCTACAATGACAAACCGATCTTGCACGGTTTAAATTGGCAGGTAAACCCAAACGAACACTGGCAAATTATCGGTGAAAATGGCGCTGGAAAATCCACCTTATTGAGCTTGATTACAGGAGATCACCCTCAAGGGTATAGTAATGACTTAACCTTATTTGGTCACCGTCGTGGGTCAGGAGAAACTATATGGGATATTAAGCGCCATATTGGTTACGTCAGCAATAGCATTCACCAAGAATACCGTGTCGCAACCAGTGTACTCAATGTCATTATTTCCGGTTTTCATGATTCTATTGGCTTGTACCAAACCCCCTCTGATCGTCAAATACAATTAGCGTATGAATGGCTAGCTCTGTTAGGTTTTTCGACGCAAACAGCTCAACAACCTTTCCACAGTCTTTCGTGGGGGCAGCAGCGCTTAGTCTTGATAGCTCGAGCACTAGTTAAACACCCTGCTATGCTTATTCTAGATGAGCCATTGCAAGGGCTTGATGGCCTTAACAGGTTGTTAGTTCTGCGGTTTATTGATGTAATGCTAAGACAAGGTAACACACAACTCTTATTCGTCAGCCATCATCAAGAAGACGCTCCTGCTTGTATTACACATCGGCTCACTTTTGTCCCTGATAATGGGAAATACCGTTACGATATTGAAAAACTTTAATTTTTGACTTATTTGCCAATAGACACGATGAAACTGTTGGCAAATTAATCTAATGTTTAATAGATGGTAACTAAGTTATACACAAATAACTCTTTGATTTTATTTTATTTATATTTTTTAGGTTATTTTAAGGGGAAATGTGCGCGGAACCCCTATTTGTTTATTTTTCTAAATACATTCAAATATGTATCCGCTCATGAGACAATAACCCTGGTAAATGCTTCAATAATATTGAAAAAGGAAGAGTATGAGTATTCAACATTTTCGTGTCGCCCTTATTCCCTTTTTTGCGGCATTTTGCCTTCCTGTTTTTGCTCACCCAGAAACGCTGGTGAAAGTAAAAGATGCTGAAGATCAGTTGGGTGCACGAGTGGGTTACATCGAACTGGATCTCAACAGCGGTAAGATCCTTGAGAGTTTTCGCCCCGAAGAACGTTTTCCAATGATGAGCACTTTTAAAGTTCTGCTATGTGGTGCGGTATTATCCCGTGTTGACGCCGGGCAAGAGCAACTCGGTCGCCGCATACACTATTCTCAGAATGACTTGGTTGAGTACTCACCAGTCACAGAAAAGCATCTTACGGATGGCATGACAGTAAGAGAATTATGCAGTGCTGCCATAACCATGAGTGATAACACTGCTGCCAACTTACTTCTGACAACGATCGGAGGACCGAAGGAGCTAACCGCTTTTTTGCACAACATGGGGGATCATGTAACTCGCCTTGATCGTTGGGAACCGGAGCTGAATGAAGCCATACCAAACGACGAGCGTGACACCACGATGCCTGCAGCAATGGCAACAACGTTGCGCAAACTATTAACTGGCGAACTACTTACTCTAGCTTCCCGGCAACAATTAATAGACTGGATGGAGGCGGATAAAGTTGCAGGACCACTTCTGCGCTCGGCCCTTCCGGCTGGCTGGTTTATTGCTGATAAATCTGGAGCCGGTGAGCGTGGGTCTCGCGGTATCATTGCAGCACTGGGGCCAGATGGTAAGCCCTCCCGTATCGTAGTTATCTACACGACGGGGAGTCAGGCAACTATGGATGAACGAAATAGACAGATCGCTGAGATAGGTGCCTCACTGATTAAGCATTGGTAACTGTCAGACCAAGTTTACTCATACTGAAATAATTGGGGGGTGATTACCACCGTAAATTTTTCCCAGACGGTAAAAAGAATTACAGACTTTTATCAACTAAAAAAGTGGCCTGAATATCAGCACTACCGTCAATACCATTTCAGTAAATCAGGATAGGGAAAAATTGGCAAACCCAGTTCTTCACTTGCTCTGCGGGTTCTGTCACCCTGACGTCATACGGTAATCCCCCCCAATTCATTAATCGACAAGGTCATCCTGATGAAACAAATTACCATGAGCGATATGCAGCAACAGAGCGCAGCGGCTGTGCAATCGCCTCGGCTCCGCGCGCACCGTAATTTCCATCCAGAATTAAGCGATTCGGTCCAACGTCTGGCTATTGCCATGGAACCTGGGACCTACGTGCGCCCGCACCGACACCCTCACACCTTCGAGCTACTGTTGCCATTAAGGGGTCGTTTCGTGGTGCTGAATTTTGACGATCGGGGTACCGTCACCCATCGGGCGATATTGGGGGAAACCTGTACGGTGCTGGAGATGGCCGCAGGAACCTGGCATGCCGTGCTGTCGCTGGATACCGGTGGCATAATTTTTGAAGTAAAACACGGTGGCTATCAACCCGTGGCTGCCGATGACTATGCGCACTGGGCTCCAGCGGAAGGAGAACCAGGAACCACGGAGCTTATGGCCTGGTATGCGCAAGCGCAGGTGGGCGACAGCACTTTTGCCGTCTAAGGCGATAAACAAAAACGGAATGAGTTTCCCCATTCCGTTTCCGCTATTACAAACCGTCGGTGACGATTTTAGCCGCCGACGCTAATACATCGCGACGGCTTTCTGCCTTAGGTTGAGGCTGGGTGAAGTAAGTGACCAGAATCAGCGGCGCACGATCTTTTGGCCAGATCACCGCGATATCGTTGGTGGTGCCATAGTCACCGCTGCCGGTTTTATCCCCCACAACCCAGGAAGCAGGCAGTCCAGCCTGAATGCTCGCTGCACCGGTGGTATTGCCTTTCATCCATGTCACCAGCTGCGCCCGTTGGCTGTCGCCCAATGCTTTACCCAGCGTCAGATTCCGCAGAGTTTGCGCCATTGCCCGAGGTGAAGTGGTATCACGCGGATCGCCCGGAATGGCGGTGTTTAACGTCGGCTCGGTACGGTCGAGACGGAACGTTTCGTCTCCCAGCTGTCGGGCGAACGCGGTGACGCTAGCCGGGCCGCCAACGTGAGCAATCAGCTTATTCATCGCCACGTTATCGCTGTACTGTAGCGCGGCCGCGCTAAGCTCAGCCAGTGACATCGTCCCATTGACGTGCTTTTCCGCAATCGGATTATAGTTAACAAGGTCAGATTTTTTGATCTCAACTCGCTGATTTAACAGATTCGGTTCGCTTTCACTTTTCTTCAGCACCGCGGCCGCGGCCATCACTTTACTGGTGCTGCACATCGCAAAGCGCTCATCAGCACGATAAAGTATTTGCGAATTATCTGCTGTGTTAATCAATGCCACACCCAGTCTGCCTCCCGACTGCCGCTCTAATTCGGCAAGTTTTTGCTGTACGTCCGCCGTTTGCGCATACAGCGGCACACTTCCTAACAACAGCGTGACGGTTGCCGTCGCCATCAGCGTGAACTGGCGCAGTGATTTTTTAACCATGGGATTCCTTATTCTGGAAGAGACGAAATAACAACAACATGAATAGTCAATATTTTACCTGAAGCGAGCCACAACGCGTCCGATTTTATGCTTCCGAAAGGCAAATACGGACGTCGCCAGAATGAAACCTAAATTCCACGTGTGTTTTTTATTAGCTTCAAAAATCACTATTTCACGAAGAATTTAGACTGCTTCTCACACATTGTAACATTATTTACAACCACCTTTCAATCATTTTTGATAAATCATTGATTTCATCTTTGCTGCAATGATACTTAATAAACTCTGCAAGTTATCCACAGAGCAACACTCAATTTTATTGATGATATTCTTATTATACCAGACATTTTTCATACACTCCCTTGTACGGATAGTTTTCCGACAACTTCATGATTACATATCTTGCGGTTTTGATTATTTTTGCTGCAAGAAATACATACTTCAAACGAAAGGTCTTTATTTGCTGTCTGTATTCTGAAGAGTCCAAGGAATCAAACTTGAACAACAAAAATAGGTTATATGAAAGCATCATCATTTGAAACACGGCTTCATTCGCCCAAAATGACTTTAGCAAGAGATGACCCACCGCCATGTCGTATTTGGCTTCTTTGATATAGTTTTCAGCATTACCACGCTTTTCATAGTATATAACTACTTTTTCAGAAAGCAAGGTAGTATTTGTTACAAAGAAAAAGTAGTCGTATTCGGAACCTTCTAAAAGTGATAATTGTGCTCTTTCTTTTTCTGGTTTCAGTACGCGAGATACGACAAATCTTCTGTCTTTTTCCCATTTAACTAATTTTGTATACAGTTCTGTAGTTTCTCTACCTTCTTCTCCTTTAACGAATACAATTGATGAATTCGTTGCTTGTGAGGTGAGTGTAGAATAACTTTTGGCTTTAATTAAATATTTGCATCCAAGAGATTCTATCGTTTCGATAATTTTTTCATCAAAGTAGCCACTATCCATTCGAAATAAAATTTCTAAATCGTCTGATTTGATGTTAGCAACAATTTCTTTGATCATTTCCGCAGCACCGTTTGCAGTGTAAGTATTGCCACTTCTTACAAATCCGGTAACATATGCTTTTAATTCGTCGCAAAATGCAAATTGGATATTGTAGCATCGGTTTCCCAGTTTCTTAGGATTATATCCTTTTGACGCACCTTCTTGATGACCTTCTACGTTAATTACACTACTATCAATATCAATCGTAATGGATGTCAATTTACTTTTAGTGAGCAGTTTTTTAAAGACTTTAAAATTAATGTCTCTAAACATTTGGGTTGTCTTGAAGTTGAAGTTTCCTAGAAACCGTGACACTGTTTCAGGTTCTTTTACGGAAATATCAAACTCGTTGACGAGGGGATCATTTTGAAGTAGCTTTAGACGTTCTAACTTATCAATGCCAATGAAGTGACCGCAGAGCATGGTCTTTATATGATTCATCTTGATTTTATTTGTTGAGTCATTATCAAATACGAGGTCATTTTCAATAAAATCAAAAATCCCATTGCTTTTTGCATTCTCAAGGAGCAGAAAAAGACCTGCATTTGATGTTAGATTCTTAGCTTTGAAATCAATTTTATTAATCATAATTAGAACCCCTTTTTACTACTTTTCTTACTATTATTTTACCATATATCGAGTCATAAAAGCTGATAATTTAACATATTTTTGAGCACTTTTCTTTCACCCAATGGGTGAAAGCTGAATTTCGAAGGAATGCATATTTATCAAGGCTTTGATTATGCTTTTTGAAGTACTGACGTAGAATCTAGGTTTAAATTAGAAAATTCACATAAAATCATTACACTGCGCCTATTCTAATAATTTAGACATCATAATGGATATTTTTTATGGCTTGGTTAATGTTAGCCTCTTCACTTGCAGTACTTGCAACACACCGTTTAATTGCTCTTTTTTTACTCGCTTGCACAATTATTACCGCAGCACTTACACACGTTATTGATTGGCAAGCGGTTCTACTATTGGTTTGTATTACAATAATTGCCATTATTCGTTTGCGTTTCCAACACTATCTATCCGCCAAAATTATTAGTGAAATCATCTTACTAATCTGTACGATTGGGTTATTTATTCACTTATTCCCTGGGTTTAATAACCTGAGATATCTTGATAACGTTACCGTAGGGGAACATAGCGCCCCTTTCACAATGTATTTTAATTTTGATAAAGCACTCGTCCCTTTTATTTTACTCGCCTGCTTACCAACGTTATTTGTCTGTCGGCCAGCCAAGCATGCAACTAAAATTCAATGGGCACTGCTGGTTATTTCTATGCCACTTTTATTGCTGGTCGCAACTGCTGCTGGCGGATTAGCCTTTGAATGGCATTTTCCTAGTTGGTTACCTGCTTTTGTGCTCTGTAACTTACTTTTTGTTTCATTAGCTGAAGAAGCGCTATTTCGTGGTTATTTACAGCAACGTCTAACCCTTTGGTTGAGGTCTCCTTACCTCGCACTAGTGATTACCTCACTGTTATTTGGCGCTGTGCATTTTGCAGGTGGACCACTGTTAATTCTCTTTGCTACGTTAGCGGGTTTGATTTATGGCCTAGCTTGGATCTGGAGTGGTAAATTATGGCTGGCTGTATCGATTCACTTCGGGTTAAATTTGGGACATCTGTTATTTTTTACTTATCCAATTAAGTTGGTTTCTAATTAGTGTTAACTAATTAAAAATTCATAATCACTCAAAAATTGGATGATCTTCACCGTAAAAAATCACTAACACGAATAATGTTAGTGATTTTTCATTATTATAGCCATGTTATCTATCGTTAATCTAATGACTAGTTTGATTAACATTCATTGGCTTAATTTCCCCAGACTCAATATTAAGATAAAAATCTCGACTTGGATTTCCTTGTAGATATTTATCAATTACAGTGAAAATACTGCCAAAGCGTAATTTAAAAATATTCTCAAATGAACTATCCGCGTTAATTTTATCAGTCTCATTTGGTAATGACGATAACAAGGTTCCTGTGAGAAATCGATATTGGTTTAATCTTTCTACAGGTATATCTTGCAACGCAAGCTCGTCTGCATTACGTAAACGATAAAAATCCACAGCAAGGTCAAAACCATTCCATTTTGCAAAATCATTTAACTGATACCCTGTATTTTTAGCAAGAGTAGCAGCTTTATCACTGGCTTTTTTCCATGCATCGGTGTCTTTATTCAAGTAGATTTCGGTGACATTGACAGTTCCCGGGTCTTTAGCGCAAATTTCATGATTTTGACTCAATGGTGACGTTAATACTTCATTATAAGCTTTCTTAGTATCTAACTGGCTTAAAATAAGCATCTCTTCGCCATTCAAACTAAATAACATTTGACGAATTTCACATGGCCATTCCTCAGGAATAAAACGTAAACGTGTCAGTTCAGTAATATGCCAGTTAGTGAAGTCATAATAATTATTTGCGCTTAAGATATCTTTATTCCAAAGATGCGACGAATTAGTATTTTTGAGGTGTTCCCACTCTTGCTGATAGTGCTCAAATAACTCATCAAACCGAGGAACATCTTCTATTACAATGGTTTGTACATCAATTTCATTCGCATTTCTAAAATTCAATATTTTATAAGCAGGAACATATGCAGCCATTGAAGGAGCTTGAATATTAAAAAGTAAGCTGCCATCCGAATACTTACGTACACCTGTATCATTAAAATGCATATGACCGCCAACATGAACACCGATACCTGTTTTTGCCATTGCATGGCTAGTGTCTTCTTTTGGTGCCCTTTCTAACTGAAATTTACCTTTGCCAAAAATGGTTTCAAGGTCATCTGCTGCACCATTATCAAATTCAACCATCGGGAAATGGCTAAACGTGATTAATGTTTTATTTTGCTCTTTCGCGCGCTTTGCAACATCTGCCATCCACTCAACAGTCTGTTGTTTGTGTGTCAACATTTTGTTGTAACCCGCATTCCCCGACCCTGCAAAGTTTTTAGCTGCTTTAGGGTGATTAATATCCGCTTTTTCAGAAGGAACATAGACATTGGCATCAACGGCCATTAACCACAAACCAGGAATAGGCTCGACAAGGTAACTACTGTCTGCAACATTAAAACAAGGCCCATATCCCTCTTGTTTATATTTACCGCCTGTTCCTTGAGTACAAATTTCATACTGCCTTTGGTTAAAATCACTGGCTTTTAAGGCTGCTTCATAGTTGTAACCTTGAGAACCATAGTTTGAGTATGGTGTTTCCCAATAAATATCTTCTGGTAACGGATTAATACCAAATGATTTCATTGCATCCATCACTCGACCATAACCACTATATACCATCTCTTCAGAGCAAATTGTTGGCAGCTCAGCTCCCGTTTCTATAACGGCAGTCTTTCCTTTATATCCCGTACACTCACTTGCCCCTAAACTAAAGATACGCTGCGTTTTACCATCAGTTCCAAGAAAATCTTCTTTTCCTGCTGGCATATCAAATGGACGGTTCGGATCATGATTCCCTGGTGTAGCAAAGAAACGCATACCATATTTTTGCTCGTACTCTTGCAATACTTTTACTAACCCACGTAAGTGAATAGGTTGGCCGTCATCAGTAAAATCACCAGGTAATGCAATAAGTTTAATACCTTTCTTACCTGCATCATCAAGTGCAGCACGTAGAGCAAAATAGTTTTCATTAAATAAACGCGTAGATGTTAATTGTGCATACATAGAACGAATAACGGCATTTTGACCACTTTTACTATTTTTTAATCCTTCAAATGCATTATCAGCAAACTGCCCATATACATCATGAAAATGGATATCAGGCATAAACGCGACGCGATAATTATAAGGTTGAGCCGTAGGGGCATTTGCCATTGCGACAGTTCCAATGGACATTAATGCAAGGGCAAAACTATATTTTAATTTATTGTTCATATTTGTTCCCTTTAGATAATTAACTATTTCTATCAGAAGTTATATGCAATGCCAACGCGATAACGCCACTGCCATGCATCACGGTAAGTTTGTCCATTTTTGACATATGAACCATCATCATAGGACACATACCCTAATTCAACATAAGGAACCCATGTCTTATTACCAACCCAAGACACATTCAGATTATGTGCATAATCCTTTTCTTTACCTTTATATGCAGGATAATCAGTATTAAATTTATATTCAAAGTCATAACTTAATGAAAAATCTTGCAGCTTATAACCTAAATAAAAATTACTCTGCCAATAATGCTGATTATCTTTTTTAGGCTTATTAGAGTTATCATAATGTCTTACGCCATAACGTAAACGAGTTCCAATATTAAAATCATCCGTTAAATTATAGGCAGCTTTGACACTGAATTTATAAGCCGTATCTTTATCTCCTGAATCTAAAGCAAAAGAAGGTGTTAAAACAAAATCTTTTGTGGCTTTATATTTATAACCAACTTCAACCTCATTTCCTTTTGATGATAGGTTTTCACCAAAACCACCATCTCGACTTCTCCATTTTCCTTCAAGGCTAAAATAAGTTCCATTTTGCATGCTATGGCCAATTTTGACACGGTCTTCATGGCGATGTTCATCCCCTAACCATTCATGACGATAGTCAATATATGTCGCATTCGCTGCTGTGCAAAATAATAATGTAGAGATACCTAGAGTTAAGTTTTTCATAAACTGATTCCTATAATTAATATTTATTTTTTATTTAATCGTTAAAACAATGATTCATTATCTATCTTTTATTTATAGATATACCCCTTATATTTTTAGAAAAAAACCATCCTATCCTTTTAAATAACCTAAAAGAAAATTAATTTATTAAAATTTTAATTTTTTATATTCTTATCTCATAACTCTAATTCCAACTTCAATAATTCAACAATATCCTCTGATTTTTTAGCATTTAACATTTCATTTCTAAAAGACTCATGCATTAATTTACGTGCGAGAACAGAAAAGATTCGCATATGCTGGTTTTCATCTGAATAATTAATTGTTAGCATAATTACTAATTTAACATTAACATTATCTCCCCACGCTAACTCATTCGGTAAACGTAATACAGAAATACTACTGTGTTTAACAAAAGGTGATTTACAGTGCGGTATTGCAATTGAGAAACCTAATGCCGTACTAAAAATCTCTTCTCTTTGCCATATTGCTTGTTCAACTTGTGATCCAGAGTCAGTTCGGTGATTAACTTCTAAATTATCAGTTAATCGTTTAATAACTTCCTCTTTACTTTCCATTCTTTCATCAAGAAAAATTAAAGACGGATCCAATACTGAATAATCATTTTTTGGCGTATTAGCAGAGATAGACAAACGAGATAGTTTATCTTTTTCAAACTTGAACCAATTATCTGCATATGTATCAGGCTCAATAATTAATAAATCGTATTGCGTATCTAATAATAAAATATGAGCAGATTGAATTGATTCAATTATGGAAGATGAAAGACATATTAAAGGAAGAGAGAAAGATTGTGCTAAAATAGCGGTATGTGATGTTTCTGCCCCTGAAGCCATCACAATACCTTGCAAATACTCCCCTCTCAATGCCAATAATTCGCTTGGTGTCAGTAATCCTTGGCAAATAATAATCGAATCTTCTGTTAATTTAGGAAGTTGTATTTTAGATTCGATACCAAGATGCCTTGCTATACGCAATCCCAGATCCTTAATATCTAACTCACGTTGGCGTAAATATTCATTACTACTGCTTCGAAATGGTAAGCTGAGCTCTTCAATTGCCATTGATAACGCAGCAATCGCATTATTTGCCTCTCTTGGTTCAAGTAAGCACGCTTCAATATCCTCATCATCCAATAATTGGCTTTGTGCCTCTAAAATATCAACCGCTGTTTTATCAGTTTGCTGAATGTCTAGACTAAATTGTTGACGAGCACTTTGTAACGCACGTTTTAGTATTTCACATTGTTCTGATTGTGAATTTGATGGCTCTAATAATGAAATCTTTTGTAAATCAAAAGATTTCATATAGATAGCCCTACCTTTTGCAATCCCTTGGCTAACACCATAACCCTGAATAATTTGAGATGATGTCCGACTCAGATATATAGGGATCATTCCTTGCTCTGGTTTATCTTTTTTTGGCATTAATCCATCACAATGAATAAATTCTTGCTCAATAAATATCTTTAATTTTTCATAAGCCAGATTTTCATCATCTCCACTGATTGTAAAATAACATTCATCACCAACAGCGACATCTGCCCCAACAAGAGCCAAAACACTTTTCGTATTGGCTTGGCGTAGTTTGCTTTTATTAAAAAGTAAAATATCTGATTGAAAACAAGCTGTTTTTTGCTCAATTGCACTCGCTGGTCTTGCATGAATACCATTAGGTAACTCACAACGAAATGGAAGTATTTGCATAATTTTTCCTTTATTAATTAGTCAATTAACCAAGACACAGGTGTACAAGGAGCTGCTTTATCTGTGTTTATGCATATAGACTCCGATAAAGTAACTTGATGTATCAACGTATTCGACTTAGGTTCTGTATAGGTTTTGGTTTCACTACTTGGGTTCCACCCACGTAAAATCAGTGACTCTTGATTCTGTGCTTTTTTCAACGTGCTGAAGTGCAGCTCACTATCCCACGTCAATAGACTATAATTATCAGGAAAAACAATATAATGAGGATTCGTTTTAAATTGAGACCAACCGGAATCTAGGTAACCAAATGCAGGTAAACGCCAATGCTCAATATCACGCCATAGTTGAGCACTTTGGCCATTTTCTATCGGCAATACAGCAAAATGGAAATGATGAAGCCCCTGAATTTGTGATTCCGGTGACGGCAAAACCATACCTGATGCACGCCCTGGCCGCCAAGTTAGTTCTGCTTGGCCTAGCCAACCCACACTGCGCAAAAGTGTTATTCTTATCATGTCAGGTTGATTGGCTGGGATTTCATACTCTCTTAGTCCTTCAGTAACGATACAAATACCTTTTTTATCATCATGTTGCATTACCAGACTTTGCATTGGATAAAGCGCTGTTGGTGCCTCTACCCAATTTTCACTTTGCCAAATATCCATATTGGCTGGATTATTTTCTCGCTGAATCAAACCAAAAGGTTGGTCTGCAAAGTGAAATGTCTGTTGAATTTCCGTAGGAATTTCAACCTGAATTCGATGGTCTTCAATGGTATTATCAATTGTGATTTCAACATCTAGCCATGCCTTATCATGAGGTAAAGAAACCTGCATTGTGGCAGATAAACGCGCATTAACCTGTTTGGTTTGGCGGGCAATTGCATTCTGTGGTACTGGAATTCGCCAATTTAGAATAAATGAATCCATTAACGATGCTCTTACACAATTAAATTGCTGTAAGTGTCCATCACTACTAATTAACCAATCATCTTCAGGTGGCGAATAGTTATAATTATCTCCTTCGTCCCCACCATCAATTAATCTAAGAATATTTGGGTATTGTTGTTGATTACGTTTATCAGTTAATAACAATCGCCCTTGGTGCAGTTCAAGTTTCAGCCATTCATTCTCTAATGTATTTTCAGTTTGAATGTTTTGTTGAATTTCAAAACCTGAATTTTCCCCTTCAACCAAATAAAAAGTCTGATAACCGCATGAAGGTAACTCTTTCACTTCAAGCAAGACTTCGCATTTCCGGTACCATGTCGTTGTCGTACTATTCGCCAATTCTTGTACAATCAAAGACATATCTTGTTTTTCTTCATGAATAAGTTGCCAGCGGCAAGGTTTTCCTGCATCGTCTTTAATACAAAAATCATTTTCAGGTGTATAAAGAGTAATACGAACTTGAGCATCTCTTTTATGTGGCAACGAATTGAAAATGATAATTTTTTTACCATCTTGTTTTGCTTCAATCCCGCGAGCAAGCATCTTCATATTAAGGTCAAACAGTTGATTTGCACTTTCTAAACCATCTTGTAAGCGTGCTTTCACCATGCTATTAACACGATCAGAATTACATCCGCCGATACTATCATGAGCGTGTGACTGCATAGCTTTACGCCAAATATTGTCAATCGCAGTTTGTGGATAAGGTAAACCAAGCCGCCAGTTAATGGATAGAAGAGGCTCAAGTTGTTGACTAACAAATTGTTCTAATTTTGCATTTAATAATTTAATGTCCATTCGAGTAGAAAAAATACCACGATGTACACGCATATATTTCGGGCTCAGCAATTCACCATTAAATTCAGGTAGTTCAGTGCTATTTGCTTGTAAAGCATCAAAAAATGCACTGAAACTACTTTTGACAAAATAATATTCCTTTTGAGCTTTATTTAATTGCTCAAGCATCGCAGGTACGGCATATTCAAAAGGGGATTGGTCATTACCATTAGGTAGTAATATTTGGTCTGAGTGAGCAAAACGGGCTTGTTTTTCCAAGATAGCAGGTAAAACGGCAGAGGCTTTTTCTGGATTATCAGGTAACCATTTCGCGCAGCCGTAGCCCCAAGGTAATACAGCAGTAGCCACACTATGACCTGACTGCGATTTCCAAATAAATTCACTACTTGCGACATCATGTTCACACCATCCACGCCATACGACCGCATGTTTGATACCAAACTCTTGCAAAAACATAGGTAGCTGTGCACTTTGTCCAAATGAATCAGGCACATAGCCTATTGGCATATAACCGCCCCATTGCTCACAATCTACTTTTCCCAACAGTAAGTTTCGCGTGATAGATTCCGCTCCAACGACTAAAAAATCAGTTTGTGTGTACCAAGGGCCAATAAGAATTCGGCCTTGTTTAATTAATTTCTGTAAGCAATCACGCCTTTCTGGTGCAACCTGTAAATAATCTTCCAGCACCACGGTTTGCCCATCTAAAACAAAGGGGCCAAGAGAAGGATCTTCTTCTAAATGTTTAATTAAATCATTCATGAAATAATAAAGAACAATTTTTGAATCATTCTCAGTGAAATACCATTCACGATCCCAGTGCGTATGTTGAATTAAATGTACCGTTTTCATTTTATGACCTTAAAATATTTTTAGCAGAACAGCCCCGTCACGTTATTCACGCTAATTAACACTGTACGACATTATTAAAATAACTCTCTAATTAACGACCAACTTTAAATTTAGGAATAGCTGTTTCTGTTTTTTTAGTTTCTATCGTTTCATTACCACGAAATATTAATAAAGAGCCAATAGTAATAATTGCAGATCCCACAGCAACCGATAATATATATATCGGCCATTTATCTACGGCTAACCACCCATAAAATCCCGAAATAGGAGCATGATTTATCGCACCTAGACCGACCGCCATAGCTGCACCTGTTGCTGCACCAATAATGTTAATGATAATAATCTTTGGATTAGCAAGAGCAAATGGGATCGCGCCCTCAGAAACGCCAATTAACCCCATTAGCGTAGAAGCTTTTCCTGCTTCTCTTAATGATTCAGGAAAACGTTTTGACCAAATTAGCGTTGCTAAACCGATCCCAATTGGGGGAATAATAATAGCAACTTGAGCTGCTGTATTTGGCTCGTAAATTTCCGATGCTAATAATGCCATTGCAGTGGTTACTGCGGCTTTATTAACCGGGCCACCAAGGTCAAATCCAACCATTGCGCCAATAACGGCAGCAAGAATTACTTTATTAGATCCCGACATTGATAAAAGCCATTGCTCCATACCATGATTAAGTGCCGCTAAAGGTGCACCAATCACAAATGCCATAATAATACAGGTGAGTAATGTACCACCTACTGGCAAAATAAAAATCGGTCCTGCTGATGCAAGTGATTTTGGTAATTTCGTATATTTAGCTAACAAACGTACAATATAACCAGCAATAAACCCTGCTGCTAAGGCCCCTAAAAACCCGGTGCCTAAATTACTTGCCAACAAACCACCGACCATTCCAGGCGCTAAACCAGGCTTATTCGCGATAGCAAAGCTGATATACCCCGCGACGATAGGTAACATAAGAGAGAGTGCTAATCCTCCAAAACCATCAAATTTATGAAGCACTTGGACGACGAAATTTGTAGCTTCCAGATGGCTAGAATCCCAAATATTATCAATACCATATAAAGATGCACCAATACGAGATATCCCCATAATCACTGCACCTGCGATAACAAATGGCAGCATCCATGACACACCCGTCATAATGGCATTTTTTATTTCCGTACCAATGCCTAGTTTCGATGTTCCATTAGACTGCCCCATTTTTCATTTCCTCCTCAATTGCATCAATAATTGCATCGCCATACTTGATTGGGTCTGCAACACTGCATTCAAGCTTAATCATCCCATTAAATCGCTCCTTATTAATAACAGCGACATCAGCAGCCAAAATGACCGCATCTGCTCTTGCTAAATCGTCACTGGTAATCTCATTTTAAATTCCCATACTCCCTTGAGTTTCAACTTTAATTTCATGGCCTCTTTTTTTTCCTATGATATCCAACGATTCAGCAGCCATATATGTATGAGCAACACCAGTAGGACAAGCCGCAACACAAACAATAAACATAACAACTCCTTAAAATTTAATTCAGACAATAAAAAAAGCACAATGGCATAAATGCGCATTGTGCTTTTTAAAGGCAGCTAAAGGTAAAGAAATAATATTTCCAGGTGCACCACTAGAATGACGACAAATCATTATGTGGCGCAAACTGGACACAAGGAATAAAAAGATCAATTCGTGACGTTTACGAATATTTAATGATATTAAAGGGTTAACATAAGCATTTCTTTCTAATTTAGTTAAATCGCTATCAAATACAGAAATATAAAGTTTCTGTGCACTCTGCCATAACTGTGACCAATTAACTGAGAAATCATTTTCAGATTGATTAGAATTCTCAGATTCATCTTTTTCAAGGGAAGCAATTGGTACAAACCAGCAAATTTTGCTTAATAAAGCTTTCATTTTGCTATCAAGTGATAGCAAAAATAAAATGCAGCCTTTAAAAAATAAAGCAAAATGTAAAGACATAGTGTCCCCCTTTAGAAACTAGTACCATTCTAAACGTATAAAATAGAAAATTACTGTGATTCCACCCTCATTTATTAAATTAAATAAAAATTAAAATGCTAAAAATATTAATGGCTATTTTCATTTTTCAATAAAAACCTGATTATCAAAGATTTATCTAAAATAAATTTTTTAGATAAATAATAACCTCACTGAAAACCTAAAAGTATAATAATCTAAGAATTTCGCAATACTATTAATTATTAATCTGAGCTTTTTATATTAATCCAATAGAAGCTATTTTTATATGTTTTTATATAGAATGTCATTTTTCTTATTGGCTAAATTTAAAGAGATACAATGAAACAAAAAAATCAAAAAACAATTAATTTAGGATAGAGTAATATAATAATTCGATTGATACCCCTAAAGCACCTAAATGATATTACTCAATATAAGATTATAAAATAACGCATAAATAAACATTAAAAAATTCAACCTTATCAATCCATTAGTCACTTTCATGCTCATTTTTCTTAGCTATATCATTAAAAAATTTAGAGTGAATGCATCCTTGAACAAAAATCATACGAAAAGAGAATCTAATGCTGTAAAATTATAGATAGACGCAATAATCTCCAATAACTCGTAAAAAACAACCATTACTGGTTCTTCTTGTTAGAGGTAATTGAGTGCTTAGATTGATATCTATCATGGGAATGCACAAACAATCATTTTACCACTTGCTGTATCGATTCAATTCGAGTTAAATTTAGAGTATCCACAGGATCTATGAACCTAGAAAACAAGTCATCACTCTCGTGTAAAATTTGTTTTTCGCATTGATAGGGAGAAAATGCAAGTTGCTACTAGCGTTCGAGTTGACTATCCCTATAATGTAGGTCAGCAATAATTCATTTTTAATTTGAGTGTACTGATAGGAGTTTTAGCTATGGCTGTAACTAAACTGGTTTTAGTAAGACACGGTGAAAGTGAGTGGAACAAAGAAAACCGCTTCACAGGTTGGACTGATGTAGAACTGTCCGATAAAGGCCGCGAAGAAGCAAAAATTGCAGGCCAACTGCTAAAAGACGAAGGTTTTGTGTTTGATTTTGCTTACACTTCCGTTCTGAAACGCGCTATTCATACTTTATGGAATATCCTTGATCAAGTTGAACAATCATGGCTACCCGTTGAAAAAAGCTGGAAATTAAATGAACGCCACTACGGTGCTCTGCAAGGTTTAGACAAATCAGAAACCGCGGCAAAATACGGTGACGAGCAAGTTAAATTATGGCGCCGTGGTTTTGCTATCACACCTCCAGACCTAGAAAAAGATGATGAGCGTTACCCAGGGCACGATCCTCGCTACGCGAAACTGTCAGATAAAGAATTACCCGTTACTGAAAGCTTAGCAACCACTATTGAGCGTGTCGTTCCTTACTGGGAAGAAATCATCAAGCCTCGCGTTACTAGTGGCGAGAAAGTCATTATTGCCGCTCATGGTAACTCTCTGCGTGCTTTAGTGAAACACTTAGACAACTTAAGTGAAGATGAAATTTTGGAATTAAACATCCCAACTGCGGTACCAATGGTTTATGAGTTCGATGAAAACATGAAACCAATCAAACGTTACTATTTAGGTAACCAAGATGAAATTGCTGCAAAACAAGCCGCAGTAGCAAACCAAGGTAAAGCGAAGTAATTATTAACTTTATCTCTAAATATTGAAGGGCTAAGCCATATGCTTAGCCCTTTTTTCTTATCCATTTACTTCTATTCCTCAAAAAAACTTAACTCACAGTGTAAGAAATCCCAATAACCGATTATTATAGGGAAAACACATTGAAAGGTTGATAAAACAATAAAATGAACAAATTTAATATGTATGTTTGGGTTGGCCTTGTACTTAGCGCCAGTATCTTGGGTTCCCTGCTGTATATGATCCAAGGTGGCGAATTAGTCGTTGATGGTTCAAATGGTGCTGCTAATGCCGAGCTGATGAAAACCTTAATGATCATTGCTTGTATCAGCTTCCCAGTACAAATTATTAGTATGATGGTGATGACTTATAAACCTCGGTTATCCATTGTCCTTGCCGTACTCAGTAGTCTAGCATTAATGCCAATCACCATTGTATTTACCATGGGAATGATTTTCTCTGCGATCCGCTGGCGTTACCATCAGTTAACCCAATTTGATACCTCTTTAAATGTTCAATTTGACCAACGCGTTGAGTTCAACAAACGCAATAACCGTATTTTAGTTGTTGCACTTGGCTTAATCAGTATCACCTTTATTATATTAAGCCAAAGCTTAGGGATGTTCCTGTTTGTTTTCACCATTTTCCTTGGTTACTTTGGCAAAAAAGCGGGTGATGGTGTCTATTTAGCGATTAAAGACTCATATTTCTATATTCGCCCAAACATTTTCGCTTACTGTTATCGTATTCCATTAAAAGAGGTGGAATATACAAAAGGCGAGAAAGGCAAAGTACATTTTGATGTCCAGACCGATACTGAACGATTGCAATTAACGGCAACTCCGGCGAATGCAACACCTGAAGAACAGTCAAAATTGAATACCTTCATTAACCAAATTCAAAAAAAACAGTAAGTGGGCGACACAATGACTGCCGCTTGACAAGCCGGCAGTCGTTACGATTAATTTGCGTTAGGTATCATAGGCATTACAGGTGGAGTCAAGTTAATAATATTCACTTCATTAGGAGAACCTATACTAATAAAATGATTATCTATGAACGAAACAGTCCATTCTCCCAAAATATCTACTGGAGAAAAACCACTATTCCCACTTAAATGAATTGTACTATTAGGATTTTTAATTGCATATTCTTTAATAGTTTCATTAATAATAGAAACTATTCTTTTATCTTCTTTAACTTTATCTTTTAAACTTAATATAAACTCATTGTAATATTCAGCGCTAGGAAATAATTCTTTGTCCGATACATAGTCTGCCTCATATTCTAAAATTAATTTCTCAATGCGGGGGATTCCTTCCCGAATATATTTAACATCCTCCATATAATTATAGACATTATTGGAAACATATCCATTATCGTTATCTATTTCTGCATTCATTAAATTAAATATATATTCAACTTCATACTTGAAATCATTATTTAATTTAGGTCCAGAAATATTCGCTTTCAAATCATACCAAATTGCTGAATTCATTGAAGGATAATTTTTGCGAGACAAAATAGGCACTTCATCTAATTGACTTACCTTTTCAGCGAGAGGGCGGATTTGTTCTAAGATAGCCGTTCTTTTATCTGGGTTTTCAATGTACTCATTCATTAACTCAGATACCTTAATATTATCCTTATATTCACTTGCTCTTATGTTAAGATAATCATTTAACGAATCAATATATTTAAATGAATCGGTTTTATCTTTATCATTCCCCCAGCCTCCTCTAATGCTAATATCAATATCATTATTCAGCCTTACACGATCTTCCTCTAACTCTTTCCTAGCATTCATAATACTTTCTTGCATTATTTCTGCATTCTCTTTCAATTTATTAGAAAGCACTCTAAGATTGATTTCATAATTAATTCTTGATTTATCAGTTAATGCCATTTTATATACTCCTTTATATGAAAACTTAACTAACTTTAAAGAATGCCATTAATAAAAATGACAAAAAAATAATAATGCAGCTTAGAATAAAAAACTAATTTATTTTTTGTATGATAAAAAATATAAAATTCCATCGTGCTGTATATATATAAAAAAAGCCAGATATTAAAATATCTGGCTTTATGTACTTATTATTCTTAAATTATTTATTTCGACGAGCGATCACCGCATCTGATAACTGACGCAATACTTTTTCAGTATCACTCCAACCAATACACGCATCCGTCACACTTTTACCGTAAACTAATGGCTCATCAGATTCGAGATTCTGGTTACCTTCAACAAGATTACTTTCAATCATAATCCCTGTAATCGAACGGTCACCTTGGCGGATTTGCTCGCTAACGTCCGTCGCCACTTCCATTTGTTTCTCGAATTTTTTGCAGCTATTTGCATGGCTAAAATCAATCATGATACTAGGCACAAGCCCCGCTTTCTCTAGCCCTTCACGGACTTCTTGCACATGCTTAGCACTGTAATTTGGTTCTTTACCACCACGTAAAATAATATGGCAATCTGGGTTTCCGCTGGTGTTCACTATCGCAGAGTGGCCCCACTTGGTCACTGACAAGAAACAGTGGGCTGAACGCGCTGAGTTAATTGCATCAATGGCAATTTTAATTGTGCCATCTGTACCATTTTTAAAACCAACAGGGCAAGATAAACCAGACGCTAGCTCACGGTGAATTTGTGATTCAGTGGTTCGAGCACCAATAGCTCCCCAACTCATCAAATCTGCCACGTATTGTGGACTGATGACATCTAAGAACTCACCCGCAGTTGGTAAGCCTTGGTTATTGATTGTCAGCAATAATTCACGAGCAATACGTAAACCTTCGTTAATATCAAAGCTACAATCCATTTTAGGGTCATTAATTAGCCCTTTCCAACCCACCGTTGTGCGTGGCTTTTCAAAATACACGCGCATCACAATTTCCAGAGAACCTTTTAATTCCTCACGTAATTTACCCAAGCGCTCTGCGTATTCTAAAGCCGCTTTAGTATCATGAATCGAGCAAGGGCCAATAACTACCACTAAACGGTCATCTTTACCGGCTAAAATATTGTGGATTGCTAGGCGTGCTTCATGAACGGTAAACGCAGCTTTGTCGGTTGCTGGAAATTTTTCAAGCAGAGCAATTGGTGGTAATAATTCTTTTATTTGTTTTATTCTGACGTCATCGTTCTGATAATTCATACCTGTATATCCAATGTTTATTATTTTTACTGTAGTTGATTTACATGCCAAATTTATCCAAGTTGGTTTCGCCCGAACAAAGCGCAGAGTAGACAGCTGAATTCCTTCACTGTACTCGAAAGGATAAAAGATAATTAGCATCGAAATTTTAATCTAACCGTTCAACAGACATCTGTAAACAGGCAAGCGCACGATAAAACTAGGACTTTATTAGTAGCCAATTATAAAATGAGGTGAAATGTTGAAATTTAGCATGATAAGTAGGCAAAACTGGCATTTTTTAGAGCA
Organism: Providencia sp. PROV048; assembly: GCF_033688165.1. NCBI lineage: Bacteria > Pseudomonadati > Pseudomonadota > Gammaproteobacteria > Enterobacterales > Morganellaceae > Providencia > Providencia sp. PROV048. The sequence continues at coordinate 3,112,887 of NZ_CP096360.1, forward strand.
AATAATAACTAAAACAGCTAAATGACGATAATGCCACTTTAGCTGTTTTAGATGATTTTTTCTGTCTAAGTACGAGAAATGGGCATGGAGCCGTTTTCTTTTGCTGATTTTATCCAAAGCCTAGAGCCATTTAGGGCGATACCTAATAAAATTAAGTATTCTAAGGACATGGCATAAACACCTTGAATAAAGAAAATCACAATACTGATGACGTTAATAATGACCCACAACAACCAGTTTTCTACATATTTACGTGTCATTAAAATCATCGCGACAACGGAAAGAATGGTCATCGTCGAATCCCAGAATGGGAAGGCATCAGGTTCTATTGCAGGCATTGCGAGGTTAGCGCCAAATAGATTTAATAACTCGACGGCCCATTTCGCCAACACACCAAATACCGCATCAATATTAAATGTCAGATAAATAATCGCGATAATTGAAATAACCAGTGCTATAGCTGCTTTTGGTAAGCTCAACCAACGAATTTTTAACTCCGCTTGCTGCGAACTAGTAACTCTGCTCCATGCGTACCAGCCATAGATATTGGCGGCAAAGAAAAATATCTGTAACAATAGATTTGCATATAGCTGAATTTGAAAGAAAATAACTGCAAACAGAGAAACGTTAATTAACCCAAATAGATAATTAATCGTTTTTTCTAGACTAGCAAGTATAATACAAAGTAAACCAGCAATGGTCCCCACGGCTTCAATGTAAGATAAATCATAAACTGATCCCCAAAGCGGGATCTGCACTAACGTATTGGCTGTACTAAAGAAATCCATCCCAAAATCCTTTATAAGTGATCGTTAATGTTGTATTGCTCAGTATTTCATTCAATCAAATTGTATTTTATTATTTTAGACTCTCTGCAAAATCTAGCATCTTATTTAATGGTCGTAATGCTTTTTCTCGTAATATCTCACTGACATGAATTTGATGGTCTTGCGAATTTCCTTCCAAAGCATCAGCAATCGCTTTTAAGCCATTCATTGCCATCCAAGGGCAATGTGCGCAAGTTCGACATGTTGCGCCCTCACCTGCTGTTGGAGCGATGTAAAGCGTCTTCTCCGGGCAAGTTTGCTGCATTTTGTAAAAAATACCTTTATCCGTCGCCACTATCATCGATGGGTTAGGCAAATTTTGTGCTGCTTTAATTAACTGACTTGTAGAACCGACCGCATCTGCAAGGTCGACTATCGCTTGTGGTGACTCAGGGTGAACCAATACCGCAGCTTCAGGGTATAGAGCTTTCATTTTTTCTAATGATTGTGTTTTAAATTCATCATGAACGATGCAAGCCCCTTGCCAACACAGAATATCAGCCCCAGTTTGTTGTTGGACATAACGCCCAAGATGGCGGTCTGGGGCCCAAATTATTTTTTCACCTAAGCTATCAAGGTGCTCTATTAATTCAACAGCAATACTGGATGTGACTACCCAATCAGCCCGAGCCTTTACTGCTGCTGAAGTATTAGCATACACCACCACAGTTCTATCTGGATGCTCATCACAAAAACGGATAAATTCTTCTTCAGGGCAACCTATATCAAGGGAACATTGGGCTTCTAATGTTGGCATTAAGACTTGTTTTTCTGGGCTAAGAATTTTTGCGGTTTCGCCCATAAATTTCACTCCAGCAACAACTAAGGTAGATGCCGAATGTTTAGCCCCAAAACGCGCCATTTCAAGTGAATCTGCAACACAGCCCCCAGTTTCTTCTGCAAGTGCTTGAATTTCAGGATCAGTATAGTAGTGTGCAACGATTACCGCATTTTTCTCCACCAATAGCGACTTAATCTTCTGCTGATAAAATTCTTTTTCATCCGAGCTTAATCGTGCTGGTTTTGCTGGGAACGGATAAACTGACTGGTCAAAATCGATAAACACGCTCATTGGTTGCCTCTGTTTAGCAAAAAGCGATTTTATTACCTTATGCAAGTTTAAAACCGCAAGTTTACACACATTTTGTTTTATATACTAAACACGATACGCTAGTTTGCTCAATAAGTCTTCACTATTTTTACTTATCTAGCATCATTTCCTCCCTATTACCGATTTACCTCAAAGGATATACCAGACATCAAAGTAAAAGTTGATTGATCTTTGATTTATCAATAAATGGTGTTTAATTAGAAGGTTAATTTGTATATGTAATAGGGAGCGTACAAGTTAATTTTACATAACCCAAATAATTCGAACTGTGATATGCGACAAGGGAAATAGACGGGATGCATAGATAAACTCTGTGACTCGGCGAGAGTAGCCCAGTCACTTATACCTCAACTAAAAGCGCTGCAACTTGAAGAATTACGGTTATAAATGTCATGAAATGAAAAAGTAACAACCTACCTACTTGCATTGTAGGCAGGTATGATGAATCAAAGGAAGATATGCAACTAATATATTGGTATAGGTAGAAGAATGGATTCTATAATATTATCATGACTTACTACATTAGATAGAATTTGCTCTCTGCTATAAAGTCCTGCAATATTATCTGTTAAATTACTACCATCAATATGCCATTCTGATTTTATTTTATTTTTATTACTGATAACCTCACCTTCTTTAGTATTATCTTGTATTAATTTATCACTCGACATGTCCATTTCTTGTCTACATTCATCAACAATTTTAAGTTCATCATTCTCAGAATTACTAGTATTTAAACTCTCATCTAATTGGTTATTATAATGTAAATATCCTACCATATAAGATATATCATTTGCAGTGTATCTTACTTTAGCCAAGGAACCGTGAAAAGCTAAAGTATCCCCTTTAGCATCAATGACCAACTGGCTAACCCTGGCATCAGACTTGGATAACAGTCGGTGTAATCTAGAGCCAATATATGGATAATTACGAATTTTTTCTGTCACATTATCATAATCCTCAGCGATGTTTGGTGTAATGTTTTTTTTCTCTGCTGGGTTTTTAATATAAAAACTTAAGTTATCTTGCAGTTTCTGATAGCTATTTAGAGCATCCTTAACGGTATCGATATAATCTTTAATTCTATAAATATATTTTTTAGATTGAACATATTCAGAGTATGTTAGTTTACTTTCAAACAGGTCACTTTCGGCATCGAATATACTCTTACGTTTAGTTTCTGTTTTTAATATTTTTTCAGCTAACTCACCTAGTTCTACATGAAGTTCTTGTATAATTCCATTCATATATTCATAATGTTTTTTTAATTCCAAAAAACATTCATCTCCGTTTAGTTCCTTTGTTCTCATTCCCATTTTAATTCCCTCTTAAAAAACAAATAATAATTTGTTAAGCAATTAAATACAAATTTCATTTTAATATATAACAAAGTAAATTATACCTTATAAATATAGTTACAAATAATAAAATACAGAGTAATTTCAGAGTGCTTTCAAAAAGTAAAACTTAAAGTAAATTCAGATTAGCTATATCATCATTGTAATCTTTTTCATCCCCATGTTTAATGTAATATACTTTTAGCGATTAAGGCAATTTTGGTACTAACACAGCCGAATTTCTGATACCTCTCCTATAAATGTTAACGACTTTCCCTCACTTTAGAAAAAACTTAGTCATTTAAGTACTCTTTTCATACTTTTTACGTTTGAACCTTCGCTTTTCTACCTCTTTATCGGTATCGTAGCCATCCTTACTTAATTCATTAGGTCAGTTATGGAATCACCTGCATTATTAATAAATAAAATTATTTCAGTTTCATTGCTCGATCCAAGAATTGAAGCCGTGGTATTAACCGGCTCTCGAGGGCGAGAACAACATATCGATAGTTATTCTGATATTGATATCGAATTGATTGGCCACGGGGTGACAGAGCTATTCCAACAAACACATTGGGTTAATAACTTTGGTACCCCCTTGGCTGCTCTTCATTTACTTAACGAAGAAAATGATGCGCCAGACTGGCCTACTTGCTTGGTGATCTATGAAGAAGGCCGCAAAGTTGATTTCACTTTTGCAGAACCTGAGCGTCTCGAAAAAATGAAGTGTGAAGGTTTAGATGCGACATTTTCACGGGGCTTTACTGTTTTATTGGATAAAACAGGGATCGCTAATGGCCTGCCTGAAATTGCCAATTCAACATCTTTACAACCAAAGCCTGTTACTGCCTCTGAATTTGCCGAGATAATCACCGATTTTTGGCATGAGGCTCATCAAGTCGCCATCGCACTCACACGAAATGAGTTATGGGTGGCATGGTCGCGAAGTGCAGATATGAAGCAGTATTTTCTCACACTAGTTGAAAACCTAGTTTCTCTGCAATGTAAGCATGTTTGGTATAAAGGCCGTCAATATCACGAATGGATGCCTAAACCCTATATCGAGGCATTGGAGGTCATTTTTAATTGTGGAACGGCTCACAGCGCTTCATTGTCTCTTCAGTGTTTGATGCGCTGCTTTAATGAAGTAGCTACCGAGCTCGCTAGCCTTCAAGGCTTCAATGATATGCAGCTTATGGCAGAAAAAATGCAAGAACTGCTTATTGGCATTTTGCAGGATAACGCCCTACTCCCTGAAACACTGTAAAATAAGATAAATATAAATGAAGCACAGCAAAGGAATGCGGTGCTTTTATTGTTGTGAGCGATTAGACAACTAAGTACTTACTTAGGTAAATATTACTTGGATTGCTTGCTTGATAATGGCTTGAGATGGTGGGTCGTGCAGGATTGAAATCCTTCGGATTTGCCCTACGGGCTGAACCTGCAACCAGCTTGTCGAGGTCTGGCTTAACGACTGAATGTTTACTTAGGTGATTGTTTAATTGGATTATTTGCTTAGGAATGCCTTAAGATGGTGGGTCGTGCAGGATTGAAATCCTTCGGATTTGCCCTACGGGCTGAACCTGCAACCAGCTTGTCGAGGTCTGGCTTAACGACTGAATGTTTACTTAGGTGATTGTTTAATTGGATTATTTGCTTAGGAATGCCTTGAGATGGTGGGTCGTGCAGGATTGAAATCCTTCGGATTTGCCCTACGGGCTGAACCTGCAACCAGCTTGTCGAGGTCTGGCTTAACGACTGAATGTTTACTTAGGTGATTGTTTAATTGAATTATTTGCTTAGGAATGCCTTGAGATGGTGGGTCGTGCAGGATTCGAACCTGCGACCAATTGATTAAAAGTCAACTGCTCTACCGACTGAGCTAACGACCCATCTTGGAAGTTCTGATTTTTTTACTGCTTAGATGGTGGGTCGTGCAGGATTCGAACCTGCGACCAATTGATTAAAAGTCAACTGCTCTACCGACTGAGCTAACGACCCATCTAAAACAATATTTCCAACTAAATTTCTTTTTGTATCTCGAGATTTTTGGCTAACCACATTCTCGTCTCAACGGCGGCCTATATTACTGATTTCTGACGAGGGTGCAATGATTTTTTTTAAAAAAAAGTTTAAATGCGCACTTATCATACTGATAACCCCGAAATATTCGGTAATATTGCTTCGGGGCTATAAATTAAAGTGTGCTCAGCTTTTTTTCGGCTAATTTTGAACCAGCACTGTTTGGATATTGTTTCAATACCTGCTGGTAAACAGCTTTCGCTTTATCTTTTTGTCCCTTATCTTGCATGATCAGCCCAACTTTATATAAGGCTTCGCTGCTTTTTTGGGATTTAGGATACTGCTTAACTACAGTGGCGAAATAAAAAGCAGCATCGTCTTTGCTACCTTTATTGTAGTTTAACTGCCCCAGCCAATAGTTGGCGTTAGATTGATACCCAGACTTAGGGTAGGCTTTAATAAAACCTTGTAATGCACCTATTGCTTGGTCAATTTGAGCTTTGGATTTGCTTTCCATCGCTAATTTGACTGCAGCATTGTAATCATCTTTCTCATTTCCACCTGTATTGGCCGCTGCCGTAGGTGTCCCTGAGGAAGATGATCCATTTGATGCGCTAGTGTCAGGTGTTGCTGTATCGCCTGAGGTTGCTGAATTACCACCGCCCGCATTATCTAATTGCATGTATAAATCTTTCTGACGCTCAATGACTTGATTCAATTTGTATTCACTTTCTTGAATCTGACCACGTAACATGTCGATGTCGCGTTGATTGTCAGCGAGTTGCTGCTGAATTTGATACAGAATTTGACCTTGAGAGCTAACTGCTGTCTCAAGTTGGGTAAGGCGGTCTGCTGTTGAACCAGATCCGACATTGTTGATTGGCGCTTGGGCAATAGCGGCCCAAGGGGCCGCTACGCCAACCAATAACGACAGACCGACTAGTAAGTGTCTGAAGTTACTGTTCATAATAGATAATTTCGCTTATCTATTAGTATGCAATGACTGCACGACGGTTTTTCGCGTAGTCTGCTTCAGTGTGACCTAACACAGCTGGTTTTTCTTTACCGTAAGAAACCAGTGAAACTTGGTCACCAGAAACACCTTTGCTTTGCAGGTACATTTTAACTGCATTAGCACGACGCTCGCCCAGCGCGATGTTATATTCTGGAGTACCACGCTCATCCGCATGACCTTCAACAACAACACGTACAGATGGGTTGCTACGCAGGAATGCTGCGTGTGCATCTAACATTTCAGCGTATTCTGGAGATACGTTGTATTTGTCAAAGCCAAAGTAAACAGTGTTGTTTTGTTGCAGCTGTTCCATTTGCTGACGTGCCAGCTCTTCCGCAGACAGACCAGTATTAGTTTGGTTAGTAGAAGTATCTACGCCATCTTGGTCATTGTTTTTGTTAGAGCTACAAGCTGCGACTGCCATGATTGGTAACGCGATCATCAGCCCTTTAAGCACTTTATTCAGTTGCATCGTTTTGATCCTTAATATTTTTTGCCACACATTATTATTATGCATCACAGATACGGCGACCAGGCAGGAAATTTAACCTGTCCATCGGTAGCCGGAAGACGCGCTTTGAAACGCCCGTCGGTCGAAACTAGCTGCAATATAGTCCCCAAGCCTTGAGAGGAGCTATAAATTACCATAGTGCCGTTAGGTGCGATACTCGGCGTTTCATCTAGGAACGTTTTCGTTAAAAATTCAACGTTATTCGTTGCCAGATCTTGTTTGGCGACATGTTGCTGACCGCCACCGGAGCTGACCATCACTAAGAAAGTACCATCCGGGCTAACATCAGCGTCCTGATTTTGTGTTCCTTCCCAGGACACACGCTCAGGGCTGCCACCATTAATATTCATTTTATAAATCTGCGGACGTCCTGCCTGATCTGAAGTATAGACTAAAGTTTGGCTATCTGGCATCCAGCTTGGTTCGGTATTGTTACTACGACCATCGGTTACCTGACGAATTTGCCCACTCGCTAAGTCCATTACATATAAATTCAAGCTGCCTGTTTTAGACAATGCAAATGCCAGTTTAGTCCCATCCGGAGAGAATGCAGGTGCCCCATTGTGACGAGGGAATGATGCTACCTGACGAACCGCTCCTGTCGATAAGGTTTGAATGACAAGTGCTGAACTGCCGCTTTCAAATGTAACATAAGCCAGTTTTTCACCATCTGGTGACCATGCTGGCGACATCAAAGGTTCTGGTGAACGGTGAACCGTAAACTGGTTAAAACCGTCGTAATCAGAAACACGTAATTCATATGGATACTGACCGCCTTTGTTGACAACAATATAAGCAATACGTGTACGGAATGCACCACGAATACCTGTCAATTTTTCAAAGACTTCATCACTTGCAGTATGCGCTGCATAACGTAACCATTCTTTTGTTACTTTATATTGGTTCTGAGATAAAACAGCACCTGGGTTAGCCGCGACATCGACTAACTGATAGCTAACAACAAAGCTACCATCTGCTGCAGGCTGTACTTGCCCCACAACAACTGCGTTAATACCTAACGCTGTCCACGCTTCAGGAATCACTTCAGAAGCGGTACCCGGTTGTTGAGGCATACGGCTTGGTTCGATAGGGTTAAATTTCCCGCTATTGCGTAAATCAGCACCGACTATTTGGCCGACTTCTTGTGGTGGTGCACCGGCACCTGACCATCTGAACGGAACAACACCAATAGGTTGAGCTGAGTTAACACCTTCAGTGATCTCAATACGTATTTCAGCCTGAGCCACTGTCGCCCATAGCATTAGGAACCCTAAAACTACTTTAAAAGCCTGCTTCATTCTTATCTCCCTTACTGCGGATTATTTACTACCGCAATAATTCGCTGAATTTTAACAAAGGTATAATAACAAAACTAGATACCACACAAACTATTTATGCTATTGCCTTAATAATATCAATACAGACTGCTCTGAGTTATTGAATATTAAGGTTTAAACACAACCGTGCTACCTGCTTTATTAAACGTATCATAGACTTCTCTGCTAGGTGGTTTAGGCATCGTTGCAAGTTTTGCTGCTCGGATTGCTGCATCACAGAGTGCCGCGTCATTGGCCGGGCTATTTTTTGGTGTAATACTCACCAATAACCCATCTGGCGCGAGCTTCAATTGAAGTTCACAAGTACGCCCACGGAAAGTATCTGAATCATAAAACTTACTTTGAATAGCCGCTTTGACTTTACCAGCATAGCTGTCCACATCAGCATTGGATGCCCCTGATTTTTTACCACCACCTTTTCCAGCTGCAGCTTCGCCACCTTGCTTGCTAGGGCCTGATGCCGTTAAATCACCAAGCAAATCGTCAACGGAAGCCGCGTTTTTTGCAGCCTCAGCCTTAGCTTTTGCCGCTTTGGCTTTCGCTTCTTTATCTGCTTTTTCTTTGGCTTCCTTATCGGCTTTAGCTTTAGCTTCTTTCTCAGCTTTTACTTTAGCGTCCTTTTCTGCTTTTTCCTTGGCTTCTTTTTCGGCTTTCTCTTTAGCTTCTTTTTCAGCTTTGGCTTTCGCCGCTTCTGCTTCTTTCTGAGCTTGTGCCTCAGCTTTCGCCTTTTCAGCGGCTTGCTCTTTAATTAATTTTTCTTTTTCTGCTTTCGCTTTCGCGGCAGCTTCTTCAGCTATTTTTTGCTCTTCCTTCGCTTTTTTAGCCGCTTCTAATGCTTTTTTCTGTTGTTCTTCGGCTTGCTTTTGTTGCTCCGCCGTTGCACGCTCAGTTTTAATACGCTCTTCTTCAAGCTGCTGAAGACGCTTTTGTTCCTTTTCTTGCTGCTCTCTAAGCTCAGCCTCTTGCTTTTGTTCTTGCTCTTTACGCTCTTTCGCCGCTTGTCTGACGTTATTTTGCTGCCTTTGCATTTCTTCATACTGCTCAACAACCACGCCAGGGTCAACCATCACCGCATCGATGACAGTTCCCTCTTCTCCGCCACCACCAAGTTTGACGACGGAAACTAAAGAGCCTATAACAATCAAGCCGATCAATAGGACGTGCAATACAATTGACATCACTAATGATCGATTTAAGTTATCTTTTTTCTCTTTTGTTTTTCCCACTCTGGTATCCAAAAAAAGAATTGTGACTTATTCAAACGACAATAACCCAGCCTAAATAGGCTGAGTCATCAAGCCAACCGATTTTATCCCTGCGCTGTGTAATATATTCAGCGCCTTAATCACTTCTTCATAAGGGACTTCTTTTGCTCCACCAATCAAGAAAATCGCTTTTGGATTTTTCTCTAATTGAGATTTTGCTTCTGCCGCAATTTGCTCTGGTGGTAACAATTCTAGAACCTCACCATCAAGACGCATATTATATTGGCCAACCCCCGACACTTCTAAAATAATCGGTGGGTTATCACTTGATGAAACGGTTTGTGTATCTGTTGCATCCGGCAATTCAACTTCCACACTTTGAGAAATAATCGGTGCTGTTGCCATAAATATCAGCAACAGTACCAACAATACGTCCAGTAATGGAACAATGTTGATTTCGGATTTCAGCTCACGTCTGCGACTTGTGCGCGCCATTCGCTTATCTCCCCCGTCTTATTTCTTATCAGCAGAGAAAGCTTGACGATGCAAGATGGCTAAAAACTCTTCCATAAAGTTATCGTAGTTTTGCTCTAATTTGCTGACACGTAAGTTCAAACGGTTAAATGCCATAACTGCAGGGATCGCTGCAAACAAACCAATTGCGGTTGCAATCAATGCTTCAGCAATACCCGGTGCAACCATTTGTAATGTTGCTTGTTTTACTGCGCCCAATGCAATAAATGCATGCATAATCCCCCAAACGGTACCAAATAAACCAATATAAGGGCTAATTGAGCCAACAGTACCTAAAAATGGGATATGCGCTTCAACTGATTCAAGTTCACGATTCATTGAGATACGCATTGCACGAGAAGCCCCCGTGACAACCGCATCTGGCGCATGAATATTCGCTTGGTGTAAACGAACGAACTCTTTAAAACCAGAATGGAAAATTTGTTCGGCACCACTCAATTCATCACGGCGAGCTTGGCTTTCTTTATATAAGCGCGATAACTCGATACCTGACCAGAACTTATCTTCAAATGCTTCAGCCTCACGAGTTGCCGCATTTAAAATTTTCGTTCTTTGAATAATGATCGCCCATGATGCGATAGAAAAACCGATCAAAACGAACATAATGAGCTGAACCAAAAGGCTCGCTTTAAGGAATAAATCCAGGATATTCATGTCAGTCACTGTTTAAACTCCGCGACAATAGACTTAGGAAGCGCAATCGGCTTCATTTTTGATGTGTCCACACAAGCAATAAGGGCATTTGCCCCACAAAGCAGGTTACCTTGCGAATCAACTAACCTTTGCTGAAAAGTTAATGAAGCACGTTTCATTTCAATAATTTGCGTTTCAACTTCCAGCAGGTCATCTAGCTTAGCGCCTTTGACAAAATCAATTGTCATGCTTCGCACAACGAAGCCAAGGTTTTCAGCAAGCATACTTTGTTGATTGATACCTTTATTTCGCAGCATTTCGGTTCTTGCTCGCTCAAAAAAGGCTAAATAGCGTGCATGATAAACAACACCGCCCGCATCTGTATCTTCATAATACACGCGAACAGGCCAGCGAAATAACATAACAATCACTCCGTCTTAGGTTAAATTAATTAACGGTGCCACTATACGCAAGACAGTGCCAGTTTGGAATCACTTTGAAAGTAAAGATATCAAAAATAATTATGGGTCCATTGACCCATAATTAGCAATTAGAATTATCTAAAGACCTGAAAAAGTCCCCAAATAAGAATGATGGCAGCAGGCAATGGATGGAAAATTGCACGGAAGATAACTTTTTTAGGTTTAAAACCCACACCAAAAATCATCGCGGTACATGTTGCCCATATTAACAACAGCCCTTGCCATATCTGAAATGAACTCGTTTTCGCAGCAAATAGGGTTGGATCCCACATGACTGCACCTGCAGTTACTAAAGCTAAAATAAGGATAAGGGCCCTTATCGGCCCCTTATCCAATAGCTGATAGGTTTTATCCACCAGCATTTTTATTACTCACCATCTTTAGCTGTTTTAGAGTCTTCTGAGTGCTCTAATGCTAATGCTGCAATCACTGCAAAACTACAAGCTAACAGCGTGCCGAGGATCCAGGCGAAATACCACATAGTTATGCTCCTTAATACAGCGAGTGCTTGTTGCCTTCGATGAAGTTTTTGTCCAAACGACCGAACATTTTGTAGTAACACCATGCGGTGTATGCCAGTACAATTGGAACAAAGATAATAGCAACAACAGTCATCACTTGCAGTGTGAACAAGCTAGATGTTGCATCCCACATGGTCAAACTTGCGTTTGGCATGATGCTTGAAGGCATGATGAATGGGAACATTGCTACACCACAGGTTAAAATGATACAAGCGATAGTTAATGAAGAACTCACAAACGCCCAACCATTTTTGTCTGCTTTACTAAACAGCATTGTGACTAACGGTAGTGCTACACCCAGAGCAGGCAACGCCCACAGAATTGGGTAAGTGTTGAAATTAGTCAACCAAGCACCTGATTCAACTGCGACTGTCTTGTTTAGTGGGTTAGAAACACTCAATGTATCGATAGTTGAAGTAACAACATAACCATCAATACCCATTACTAACCAAACACCTGCGCCTGCGAAAGCAACTAAAGTAACTAATGCACAGATATAAGTCGCTTTACGAACACGTAGGTACAGTTCACCCGTGGTACGCATTTGCAAATAAGTTGCACCTTGCGTCACAATCATCATTAAGCCGACAATACCCGCTAACAGACCATATGGGTTTAGCAGACCAAACAGGTTACCTGTATAAGTCAGGTACTGCTGGTTATCGATTTGTAGTGGAACACCTAATAACAGGTTACCAAACGCAACACCGATAACTAATGGTGGAACGAAACCACCAATAAACAGACCCCAGTCCCACATATTACGCCATTTTGGGTTCTCCAGTTTTGAACGGTAGTCGAAACCAACCGGACGGAAGAACAGTGCTGCTAATACCAAAATCATAGCGACATAGAAGCCGGAGAATGCCGCAGCATAAACTTGTGGCCATGCAGCGAACATAGCACCACCCGCGGTGATTAACCAAACTTGGTTACCATCCCAGTGAGGTGCAACTGCGTTAATCATGATACGGCGTTCAGTATCTGTTTTACCTAAGATAGGTAATAAGAAGCCAACGCCCATGTCAAAGCCATCTGTGACAGCAAACCCAATCAGTAATACACCGATAAGGATCCACCACACAAATCGAAGAACTTCATAATCAAACATAAGTGGACTCCTATTTACTGAACGTCGTGTGCAGAAGTGTTTTTCTGTTCAAAGTGGTAACGACCGGTTTTCAGGCTACTTGGCCCTTTACGAGCGAATTTGAACATTAAGAACATTTCAGCAATTAAGAACAGTGTGTACAGACCACAGATCAATACCATAGAGAAGATCAGGTCATGGGTTGTCAAGTTGGAGTGTGCAACCGAAACCGGTAACACTTCACCAATTGCCCATGGCTGACGACCATATTCAGCAACGAACCAGCCCGATTCAATTGCAATCCATGGTAATGGGATACCGAGTAGTGCAATACGCAGCAATAGTTTATTTTGACCAATACGGTTACGAACTACTGACAGGAATGCCCAGCCAATAATCAACAGTAACAGGAAGCCAACACCAACCATGATACGGAATGCCCAGAACAGAGGCCCAACGTTAGGAATACTATCTTTCACTGCTTTTTGGATTTGAGCTTCAGTTGCATCAACAACATTTGGTGCATATTGTTTTAACAGAAGACCATATCCAAGATCTTTTTTGCTTGCTTCGAATGCCGCACGCAGTTCAGGATCTTTATTACCTGCAAGAAGTTCTTGTAACTGACCGTATGCAATCATACCGTTACGAATGCGAACTTCGTGTTGTTTCATTAGGTCTTTCAAGCCTAAAACAGGTGTGTCGACAGAACGGGTTGCAATGATACCCATCGCCCAAGGAATCGAGATAGCAAATTTATTTTCTTGTTTCTCGGTATCTGGCCAAGCGATTAAGTTAAACGCGGCTGGAGGAGCATGAGTTTCCCACTCAGCTTCAACGGCTGCAAGTTTCGTTTTTTGTACGTCACCCATTTCGTAACCTGATTCATCACCAAGAACGATAACAGATAGAACCGCTGCAATACCAAAACTTGCCGCAATTGCAAAAGAACGCTTAGCAAAAGCAACATCACGACCTTTAAGCAGGTAGTAAGAGCTAATACCTAAGATAAACATTGCACCGGTACAATAACCTGCAGCAACTGTGTGGACGAATTTAACTTGTGCGACTGGGTTCAAGACTAGCTCAGAGAAGCTAACCATTTCCATACGCATGGTTTCAAAGTTGAAATCAGCAGCGATTGGGTTTTGCATCCAACCGTTCGCGACCAAAATCCACAGAGCAGAGAAGTTAGAACCTAAAGCAACTAACCATGTTACAGCAAGGTGTTGTTTTTTGCTTAAACGATCCCAACCAAAGAAGAATAAACCAACAAAGGTAGATTCTAAGAAGAACGCCATCAAACCTTCGATTGCAAGAGGTGCACCGAAGATATCTCCAACGTAGTGAGCGTAGTAAGACCAGTTAGTACCGAATTGGAACTCCATGGTCAAACCCGTTGCAACACCCAGAGCAAAGTTAATACCGAATAACTTACCCCAGAACTTAGTCATATCTTTATAAATTTGTTTGCCTGACAGTACATATACCGTTTCCATGATCGCAAGCAAAAACGCCATACCTAGCGTTAATGGTACGAACAGGAAGTGATACATCGCAGTTAAGGCAAACTGTAATCGTGACAGTTCGACAATATCAAACATCTTGACTCCTTGCTCCTAGCAGGAAGACACCGACTTGCGGCAACCCAGCTTCCAGTTTTAAATACTTAGAAAGCCTCTTAACTACCAGCAAAAAATGCCTCAAAACAACAAATAATTAACAAAATTAAAAGAACAAACGTTACTATAATAATAGTACGCCTATCTTCACACACAATAAACTTCTTTTACGTGACTCAGATTTGAATTCTGAATTTACATCAATAATTATACCCTTTAATAGAAAACCGAGTATTTGATCGAGCACCAATTTAAGCAATTTGAACAAATAAAGCCAGAGGCAATGAATTGATTTACGTCAATTTTTTTCCTGTTGTTAATTGATATACCTGTCAGTCAATTAATGGTTATTTACTTGTTAAAATGCTGTTATTGATAATGATGCAAATGTTCTTAATTTTTCCAAAGATTAACAAAAAATATAATCATTGAATTAAAGCCTCGAAAAAAGAATATTTAATTTGTAATAGTATCTTATTTTAAACTTATTATGAATTTTATTAATATAGCCGTTTTTATCAACTAAACGGTTATATTGGTTTAATTGAATTGCCGTCAATATTATAAAATTGACATGCCGCAATTTTGCTATTTTTTGCACAAAATGCGATTAGCGCCTCCCCTACTCGTCTAATTGCCCCTCATTATCAATTTTCCTTCATATAAGCCTGTAATACGCATTTTTAAGTATAGACACTCTTTTCAGAAAACCGCATAACCACATAAAATTTGTTTGAAATATTTTTGTAAACCATAAAAAAACCCGCGCTCACATGAGCACGGGCTTTCGTCTCTTACTCTTGCTAGTTGCCTAGCGAATCACTTATTTGTTCAGTAATGATTTTACTGCATCACCGATGTCTGCAAGGCTACGAACGGTTTTCACACCAGCCGCTTCTAATGCAGCAAATTTCTCATCAGCTGTGCCTTTACCGCCAGCGATGATTGCACCTGCGTGCCCCATACGTTTGCCTTTTGGTGCAGTTACACCTGCGATGTAACCGACAACAGGTTTAGTGACGTGCTCTTTAATATAAGCCGCCGCTTCTTCTTCTGCGTTACCACCGATTTCACCGATCATGACGATAGCTTCAGTTTGCGGATCCGCTTGGAATAATTTCAGGATATCAATGAAGTTTGAACCTGGGATTGGGTCACCACCAATACCTACGCAAGTCGATTGACCTAAGCCTGCATCTGTTGTTTGTTTAACAGCTTCGTAAGTCAACGTACCTGAACGCGAAACGATACCGACTTTACCTGGCATATGGATATGACCAGGTTGGATACCAATCTTACATTCACCCGGAGTGATAACACCTGGGCAGTTAGGCCCAATCATACGAACGCCTGCTTCGTCTAATTTCACTTTCACTGTCAACATATCCAACGTTGGGATACCTTCAGTGATGGTGATGATCAGTTTAATGCCTGCATCGATAGCTTCTAAAATAGAATCTTTACAAAATGGTGCTGGAACATAGATAACAGAGGCTGTTGCGCCCGTTGCTTCTACAGCTTCACGAACAGTGTTAAATACAGGTAGACCTAAGTGAACAGTGCCACCTTTACCTGGAGTCACACCACCGACCATTTGCGTGCCATAAGCAATCGCTTGTTCTGAGTGGAATG
The DNA here is from genome assembly GCF_033688165.1 of Providencia sp. PROV048. Classification (NCBI taxonomy): domain Bacteria; kingdom Pseudomonadati; phylum Pseudomonadota; class Gammaproteobacteria; order Enterobacterales; family Morganellaceae; genus Providencia; species Providencia sp. PROV048. Next base: position 3,128,769 of record NZ_CP096360.1, read on the forward strand.
TACCTTGACCACCAGTGAAACCTTGGCAAATTACTTTAGTGTTTTTATCGATTAAAATAGACATTATTTAGCCTCCGCTGCTGCTACTGCTTTCTTAGCTGCATCTGTCAGGCTATTTGCAGCGATGATGTTCAAGCCGCTATCTGCCAGTTTTTTAGCACCTAACTCTGCATTGTTACCTTCTAAACGCACAACTACCGGTACATTTACGCCAACTTCTTCAACTGCACCAATGATGCCGTCTGCAATCAGGTCGCAACGAACGATACCACCAAAGATGTTAACAAAAACCGCTTTCACGTTTTCATCAGAAAGAATGATTTTAAATGCTTCAGTTACACGCTCTTTTGTCGCGCCGCCGCCAACATCTAAGAAGTTAGCTGGTGCGCCGCCGTGTAATTTAACGATGTCCATCGTACCCATTGCAAGGCCTGCACCGTTAACCATACAACCGATGTTGCCGTCTAATGCAACATAGTTCAGTTCCCACTGAGCCGCTTGTGCTTCACGCGCATCTTCTTGTGATTCATCACGCAGTTCACGGATTTCAGGTTGGCGATATAACGCGTTGCTATCGATACCTAATTTACCATCTAAGCAAACTAAATCACCCGCAGTGCTGATAACCAGTGGGTTGATTTCAGCTAATGCTAAATCACGTTCTAGGAATAATGTTGCTAGACCCATGAAAATTTTTGCAAATTGGCTAACTTGTTTGCCAGTTAGACCTAATTTGAATGCTAACTCACGACCTTGGAAAGGCATTGGGCCAGTCAATGGGTCGATAATCGCTTTGTGGATTAACTCTGGGGTCTCTTCTGCGACTTTCTCAATTTCCACGCCACCTTCGGTAGAAGCCATGAACACAACGCGGCGAGTGCTACGGTCAACAACAGCACCTAAATAGAGTTCTTTATCAATGTCAGTCGCAGTTTCAACTAAAATTTGGTTTACTGGTTGGCCATTAGCATCTGTTTGATAGGTAACTAAGTTTTTACCTAACCAGTGTTCTGCAAACGCTTTAACTTCATTGATATCGCTAGTGACTTTCACGCCACCCGCTTTACCACGTCCACCAGCGTGAACTTGGCATTTAATTACCCATGGGCCGTTACCAATTTTTTTAGCTGCATCGACGGTTTCAGCAACTGATGAACAGGCATAACCTGTCGGTGCAGGCATCCCATAACGTGCAAACAACTGTTTTGCCTGGTACTCGTGTAAATTCATGATGTTCTATCCATAATTGAGTCTGAAGAGGCGTTTATTCGCCTCCTGCAATTGTTACTGATTTAGCAACCCGCGAACGGGTTGCATCGGTTACTTCAGACCGGGCAAGTTGTACCCTGCCCTGTTATGTTGCTATACGTCCAGCAGTAAACGAGTTGGGTCTTCCAGCATATCTTTGATAGCGACTAAGAAGCCAACTGACTCACTACCATCGATTAAACGGTGGTCGTAAGACAGTGCTAAATACATCATAGGAAGAATTTCTACCTTACCATTTACAGCCATAGGGCGGTCTTTAATCGCATGCATGCCTAAAATCGCGCTCTGTGGTGGGTTAATGATAGGTGTAGACATCAGAGAACCGAATACGCCACCGTTAGTGATAGTGAAGTTACCACCACTTAAGTCTTCGACAGTTAATTTACCGTCACGACCTTTGACAGCCAGTTCTTTAATTTTCTTCTCGATATCAGCCATGCTCATTGCATCGACATCACGCAGCACTGGCGTTACCAGACCACGTGGTGTTGATACAGCAATACTGATATCGAAATAGTTATGGTAAACCACATCATCGCCATCAATAGAAGCATTCACTTCTGGGTAGCGTTTCAGTGCTTCAACCGCAGCTTTAACATAGAAAGACATAAAGCCTAAACGAACACCATGACGTTTTTCGAATACTTCGCCATATTGTTTACGTAAGTCTTTGATTGGTTGCATATTGACTTCGTTAAACGTCGTCAGCATTGCAGTCGTATTTTTCGCTTCTAACAGGCGCTCTGCGATACGTTTACGTAAACGAGTCATTGGAACACGTTTTTCACTACGGTGCGCTAATGGCGCTTGTGGCGCTTCTGGTGCTTTCGCCGCAGGTGTCGCAGATTTATTTGCCGCTAAATGTTTTTCAACATCTTCACGAGTTAAACGACCACCAACGCCAGTCCCTTTGATATCCGCAGGGTTTAAATCGTGCTCTGCAATTAAACGACGAATAGCTGGTGTCAGCGCATCGTTGCTTTCTGTTTCTAAACTTGCAGTTTGACGTTGTGCAGGTGTTGACTCTTGTGCTTCTTTCACTTCAGCTGGAATACCAGTGCTATCGCCTAAACGAATGCGACCCAGTAACTGCTTAGACAATACTGTTGCACCTTCATCTTCAACGATAGCTTCTAATACACCCGCCTCGCTTGCAGGAACTTCTAATACGACTTTATCTGTTTCGATCTCAACCAGTACTTCATCACGCTGAACACTGTCACCTGGTTTTTTATGCCATGTGGCAACCGTAGCATCTGCAACGGACTCAGGAAGATCGGGAACAAGAATTTCTACGCTACTCATTTTCTATCCTTTAATTATTCAATGTTCAAAGCGTCATTAACCAGGGCTTTTTGTTGTTCCTGGTGTACGGACGTATAGCCAACTGCTGGAGATGAAGAAGCAGCTCGACCTGCATAACGTAAAGTTGCCCCTGCTGGGATAGCTTCACGGAAGTTATGTTGACTGCAATACCAAGCACCTTGGTTTAATGGCTCTTCTTGACACCATACAAAGTCTTTTACATCAGTATATTGCGCCAACGCTTTTTGGATATCTTCGTGTGGGAACGGATATAGCTGTTCGATACGCACGATAGCAACGTCAGTTTGTTCATTTTTACGACGCTGTTCTAACAGATCGTAATAGACTTTCCCTGAACACAGAACGACGCGTTTCACATTTTTCGGATTGATTTCATCGATTTCACCGATAACTGGCTCAAATGTACCATTAGCCAATTCTTCCATGCTAGAAACCGCTAACGGGTGACGCAGCAGAGATTTTGGTGACATCACAATCAGAGGACGGCGCATTCCACGTAAGGCTTGGCGACGTAACATGTGATAAACCTGAGCTGGTGTTGATGGCACACACACTTGCATGTTTTGGTCAGCACACAGTTGCAGGTAACGTTCTAAACGTGCAGATGAGTGCTCTGGCCCCTGACCTTCATAACCATGAGGCAGTAACATGACCAGACCACACATACGACCCCATTTTTGCTCACCAGAGCTAATGAATTGGTCGATAACCACTTGAGCACAGTTAGCGAAGTCACCAAATTGTGCTTCCCAGATAGTCAATGCACGAGGTTCTGTGGTTGCATAACCATATTCGAATGCTAATACGGCATTTTCAGTCAGAACAGAGTCCCAAACATTAAACACGCCTTGGCCATTATGAATATTTTGCAGTGGAACATAAACTGAACCATTCGTTTGGTTGTGGACCACTGCATGACGGTGGAAGAATGTACCACGGCCCGCATCTTCACCCGATAAACGAACAGGAATACCTTCATCAACCAATGTTGCGTACGCTAAAGTTTCAGCGGCGCCCCAGTCGAGAAGTTTTTCACCTTTCGCCATTTCGGCACGGTCTGCATAGATTTTCTCAACACGAGATTGTGCAACCACGCCTTCTGGAATAGTACTGACTTTAGTTGCCAGTTCAGTTAGGCGTTTAATATCAACGGTTGATTTGTATGATGCATCCCATTCATGGTTTAAATATGGAGCCCATGTGTATGAGTTCAGACCCATTTCACGGTATTCTTCAACCACACAGTTACCCGCATCTAACGCATCACGATACAGATTAACCATTTCAGTGACATCATTAGCACTTAACACATTTTCTGCAATTAAACGGTCTGCATAAATTTTACGTGGTGTTGGGTGCTGTTTGATTTTTTGATACATCACTGGCTGAGTTGCACTTGGCTCATCCGCTTCGTTATGCCCATGACGGCGATAGCATACTAAATCAATCATAACATCGCGTTTGAACGTGTTACGGAAATCCAGTGCCAAACGTGTTACAAATGCCACTGCTTCAGGGTCATCTGCATTCACGTGGAAAATTGGCGCCTGCACCATTTTAACGATGTCAGTACAGTATTCGGTTGAACGTGTATCTTTTGGATTTGAAGTAGTGAAACCAATTTGGTTATTAATTACGATACGTACAGTACCGCCAACTTCATAACCACGTGCTTGAGACATATTTAATGTTTCTTGCACAACGCCTTGGCCAGTTACTGCTGAGTCACCATGAATGGTAATTGGCAGAACCATATTGCTGCGGCCTTCATCCAGACGGTCACGACGAGCACGTACTGAACCAATAACTACAGGGCTAACAATCTCAAGGTGAGATGGGTTAAATGCTAATGCTAAGTGAACACGAGAACCTGCGGTTTCAAAATCAGAGGAGAAACCTTGGTGATACTTAACGTCACCCGCACTAGAGTGGTCTTTATGTTTCCCCGCGAACTCATCAAATAATTCGCCAGGTTTTTTACCTAAGATATTAACTAGAACGTTTAAACGACCACGGTGAGCCATACCCAAAACAACTTCACGGGTATCTTGCTTGCCTGCGTGGTGGATTAAATCTTTCAGCATTGGGATTAGTGAATCACCACCTTCCAATGAGAAACGCTTGGCACCTGGGAATTTAGCCCCAATGTAACGCTCAAGCCCTTCAGCTGCCGTTAATTCTGCTAAGAAGCGTTTTTTCTCTTCTACTGAGAAAATTTTAGATACGTCTACAGATTCAAGACGCTGCTGAATCCAACGTTTTTCTTCTGTATTTGTGATATGCATATATTCAGCACCGATAGAACCGCAATAAATACGTTTCAGGTGCTCATATAGCTCACTCAGCTTCATGGTTTCTTTGCCAATAGCAAATGAACCCACGTTGAATGTTTCGTTGAAGTCTTCTTTCGTCAGGTTGTGGAATGCTGGGTCTAAATCTGGAACAGATTCACGTTTCCAAAGACCTAACGGGTCAAGATTCGCATTTTGGTGCCCGCGGAAGCGGAACGCATTGATTAATTGCAAAACTTTAACTTGTTTTGCGTCGATAGCTGGATCGCTAACAGAGGTGTGATAACGTGTAGAGTCTTTTGCTAAGCGACGGAAGTAATCGCGCGCTTGGGAGTGGAATTGTTCGCCGCTAGTGCCTAATGCTGCACCAGGTAGTTGATCAAAAATTGCTTTCCACTCGGCATCGACAGAGTTAGGGTCAGTCAGATAATCTTCATAGAGCTGTTCTATATAAGTCTGGTTCGCGCCTGCCAGAAAGCTTGAATCCAGCCAGTCCTTCATTACGCCGTTCTGCATTGTGATCCCTTAAGCTTTTAAAGCTTTAGTTTTCGCCGTGGTTAACTAATCGCCGCATTTAAGCGACCTCGATAAAGGTTCTCTTGGACGTGCTTTATGCATGTTCTCTCTTTGGGAGGCCCTTTATCAGTAAGGGTTTCCCTTTTAAGGAACCTTTAAAAACTGGCTGCGGTTTTTAAAGGCCCCTATGCTTGGGCTGTCGTCTTCATCTTTTTTTGCAGTTGGCTATTTTTTCTACTTTTTGCTGTTACTTTCTTTGCTTTCACTTTTTTACGCTTTTGTAATGACAACGTTTTAATAAGTACTACTTTTTATGGGTGACAATGTTACTTTCTGACGCTCTTTGTTGGTATTTCGTTTTCGCGCTTTTGTGAGCTCCCGCGCATTTAAATCATGTCATTGTTTTTACTTTACGCGTTTCTTTTAACTTATGTTTTTATTTTGTGCTATTTCATTTTAACCCACAGCACCTGAGCACTGCGGGTTAAATATGCATCATTAAGCACTATGTTTTAGTAACATAGATTTAATATGACCGATAGCTTTCGTTGGATTTAGTCCTTTAGGGCATACATTGACACAATTCATGATGCTATGACAGCGGAAGACACTAAAAGCGTCGTTCAGATCATCTAATCGTGAATCGGTTTCAGTATCACGGCTATCAATTAAGAAGCGATACGCTGCCAACAAGCCTGCAGGCCCGATAAACTTGTCCGGATTCCACCAGAAAGATGGGCAAGAAGTCGAACAACAAGCACACAAAATACACTCATATAAACCATCGAGTTTTTCACGTTGTGCAGGAGTTTGTAAATTCTCACGCGCCGGTGGGTTCTTATTATCATTAATAAGATATGGACGAATTTTTTCATATTGGGTATAGAATTGTGTCATATCGATGATCAGGTCACGTACAACAGGCAGACCTGGTAATGGACGAATGACAATTTTCTTCCCACCACGGATTAACGCGGATAATGGCGTAATACATGCCAACCCGTTTTTACCGTTCATGTTCAGACCATCAGAACCACATACCCCTTCACGACAAGAACGACGGAAGGATAATGTTGGGTCTTGCTCTTTAATTTGGATTAACGCATCCAGCAACATCATGTCACGCCCTTCAGGAACTTCTAGCGTGTAATCTTGCATACGTGGTGCGTTGTCCATATCAGGATTGTAGCGATAAATCGAAAATTGTAATTTCATAGTTTATTTCTCCGCAACTGGATTAACACCACGCATTAGTAGGTACGAATTTTCGGTGGGAAGGCTTCACGCAGTTTTGGCTGCATGTTGACTTCACGACGCGTCATCGTTTCAGATTGCGGTAAATATAATGAGTGACATAACCAATTCGCATCATCTCGCTCTGGGTAGTCAAAGCGGCTATGCGCACCACGGCTTTCTGTACGGAAGTTTGCAGCTTGTGCCGTTGCATAAGCCGTTTCCATCAGGTTATCCAGTTCTAAACATTCGATACGCTGAGTATTAAACTCAGTCGAGGTATCATCAAGACGTGCATTTTGCAGGCGCTCACGAATCACTTTCAGCTCTTCTAAACCTTTCGCCATGGCATCACCTTCACGGAATACCGAGAAGTTATGCTGCATACAGGTTTGCAGTGCTTTACGGATTTCAGTTGGGTCTTCACCAGTACGTGCATCTTCCCAACGGTTAAAACGAGTCATCGCTGCATCGATATCAGATTCAGACGCATCACGCATTGAACCTTGTTCCATGATGGACTCTTTCAAATGCAGACCCGCTGAACGACCAAATACCACTAAGTCGAGGAGTGAGTTACCGCCTAATCGGTTAGCGCCGTGTACTGATACACAGGCAATTTCGCCGACTGCAAACAAGCCAGGAATGACTTCATCTTCACCTTTTTCGTTATAACGAATGGCTTGGCCTGTAACTTTAGTCGGAATACCACCCATCATGTAGTGGCAAGTAGGAATTACTGGGATTGGCTCTTTGATTGGGTCAACGTGAGCAAAGGTACGAGATAACTCAAGAATACCTGGTAAACGAGATTCCAGAACTTCTTTTCCTAAGTGATCCAATTTCAGTTTAGCATGTGGACCCCATGGGCCATCGCAACCACGACCTTCACGAATTTCAATCATGATAGAACGCGCAACAACGTCACGACCCGCAAGGTCTTTCGCATTCGGCGCATAACGTTCCATGAAACGCTCACCGTCTTTGTTCAGCAAGTAACCACCTTCACCACGGCAGCCTTCAGTAACGAGAACACCCGCACCTGCGATACCCGTTGGGTGGAACTGCCACATTTCCATATCTTGTAGTGGAACACCTGCACGAGCAGCCATCCCCACACCATCACCTGTATTGATGTGTGCGTTAGTGGTTGATTGGTAAATACGCCCTGCACCACCGGTTGCTAAAATAGTTGCTTTCGCTTTGAAATAAACTAATTCGCCTGTTTCCATACAAATTGCAGTACAACCTACAATATCGCCATCTTGGTTTTTAACTAAATCAAGGGCATACCATTCAGAAAAAATGGTCGTGTGGTTTTTTAAGTTCTGCTGATACAAGGTATGTAACAGTGCGTGGCCAGTACGGTCAGCCGCAGCCGCAGTACGTGCAGCTTGCTCACCACCGAAGTTTTTAGATTGACCACCAAATGGACGTTGATAAATACTTCCGTCATCAAGGCGAGAGAATGGCAACCCCATATGCTCTAATTCAAGGATAGCCTCTGGCCCTGTTTTACACATGTATTCAATAGCGTCTTGGTCACCGATGTAGTCGGAACCTTTCACGGTATCGTACATGTGCCATTCCCAGTTATCAGGGTGAGTATTACCTAACGCAACAGTAATACCGCCTTGCGCTGAAACAGTATGAGAACGGGTTGGAAAGACTTTTGACAGCAGAGCACATGATAGGCCCAACTGTGAAATTTGCAGTGCAGCACGCATACCTGCGCCACCCGCACCGATAACGATAGCGTCAAACTCTCTGATTGGCAGATTCATTTATGCACCCCACACAACAATTGTTCCGTAAATTAAATAAGCCAACAGACCTACAACGATAGCCAGTTGCAACACTAAACGGACTGCTAAAGGCTTAACATAGTCAGTCAGCACTTGCCACATGCCAATCCACGCATGGACAAGAATCGAGAACAACGTGAGGATAGTGAATACTTTCGTCACAGAAGAGGCGAAAAAACCACGCCAGACGTCATAGGTAATGTCATTAATAGCAACAAAACCAACAATGTAGAGTACATAGAGCGCGATGACAATCGCAGAACCACGGATTAATAGCCAGTCCTGGATACCAGTACGGCCTAAAGCTGAAGCATTACTTACCATACTAAAACCCCCGCCAGAATTGCTAAAATCACGGTAATGACAAATGTAATTTTTGCAGATGAGTTACCAGCAGCAAGCGTTTCATCAACACAACCGAAATCCATTAGCATATGACGAATACCACCACAGATGTGGTAAGCCAAAGCCGTCAAGATGCCCCAAAGAATGAACTTAGCAAAAAAGCCAGTCATTATTTCAGACGCGTATTGAAAACCTTCTGGAGAGGAGAGAGATGTCCCTAACAACCAAAGCAGAATACCAACTGCGATGAGAGTAATGACGCCAGAGACACGGTGCAAGATCGAAGATATTGCAGTGATCGGGAAGTGAATCGTCTGCAAATCAAGGTTGACAGGTCTTTGTTTTTTCACAATTTTGCCCACACAGCTCTTTATTATTTTCCATCCTCCGGACCTGGGGTGGAAATCAGACAGCGACAGGGGGTACAAAATGCAACTTAACACAAACTCTAATCCATCATGTTTAAATAAAGTTGCATACTGATCACGCTGGGAACTCCTACTACAGGGTAATCCGGAGACCTGCCGCTAGTATAAAGTCTTCACAATGCCATTACAATTCCCACACAAAATGTTTGGAGACATTTAGCCCGAACAGTGAGAAGGATCACGATTTAAACATTTTGTATAAATGTGCTTATCTTATTTGACAATGATTCAACATTTATCTTACATATAGGTCTGGCAGAATTATCTTAACGGTGCTGTTGACACTTACACTTCATCGTAAAAGAAAAAAACGTGAATGTTGCAATGTTAAGTACTCTTCAATTTGAACTATGATGGGTATTAATAACAAAAGTTATGAAAGTTGTTCCTCTTACCACAAATAATGATATTGTAGGGAAAACAACAAAAAGAACATAACATCTACACACTCATAAACAACCTAACTACATTGTCATCGGTCTCAGATTTCAGGTTTTATGTGATATCTAGCTGATTTCCAAAGCATACCGGTAGAACAATGCACGAAGACGCAGTATAACGCTGGGCTTCTGGGTTGTTGGGTGTCGATTATCAAGCGCTAAGGAGACCGTAATGGCTGATAACAAAGCTAAGCTAACGACTGGTAGTAAGGGTGATATTGACCTAGATATTTTAAGCCCAACGATTGGTCAAGACGTTATCGATGTCCGAACTTTAGGTTCTAAAGGGTTCTTTACCTACGACCCTGGTTTTACTTCTACTGCATCCTGTGAATCAAAAATCACCTATATCGATGGTGAGCAAGGCATTCTGTTACACCGTGGTTTCCCTATCGATCAACTCGCTACTGAAGCCTCTTATCTCGAAGTTTGTTATATCCTGCTATACGGTGAAGCACCGACTCAAGAACAATATGACGTATTTAAAAATACGGTGACTCGCCACACCATGATCCATGAGCAAATTACTCGCATGCTTAATGGTTTCCGCCGTGACTCACACCCAATGGCTGTATTATGTGGTGTTACAGGCGCACTAGCTGCCTTCTATCACGATGCATTAGACGTGAATAACCCACGCCACCGTGAAATTACGGCTTATCGTCTGCTATCAAAAATGCCAACAGTTGCAGCGATGTGTTACAAATATTCAATTGGCCAACCTTTTGTTTATCCACGTAATGACCTGTCATACGCGGGTAATTTCTTGCACATGATGTTCTCTACACCATGTGAAGAATACACAGTTAATCCTGTTTTAGAACGCGCAATGGATCGTATTTTGATTCTGCACGCCGACCATGAACAAAACGCCTCAACATCGACAGTTCGTACTGCGGGTTCATCTGGCGCAAACCCATTTGCTTGTATCGCAGCGGGTATCGCTTCACTGTGGGGGCCTGCTCACGGTGGAGCTAACGAAGCTTGCTTACGTATGTTGGAAGAAATCCAAACCGTTGAGCACATCCCTGCATTTATCGAGCGCGCTAAAGACAAAAATGACTCTTTCCGCTTAATGGGCTTCGGTCACCGTGTTTATAAAAACCATGACCCACGTGCAACCGTAATGCGTGAAACTTGCCATGAAGTTCTAAATGAACTTGGCTTGAATGACAGCTTGCTGGAAGTCGCTATGGAGCTGGAACGTATCGCATTAAACGACCCGTATTTCATTGAGAAAAAACTGTACCCGAACGTTGACTTCTATTCAGGTATCATCTTGAAAGCAATGGGTATTCCATCTTCAATGTTTACTGTTATTTTTGCCATTGCACGTACCATTGGCTGGATTGCACATTGGAATGAAATGCACGATGACGGCCTGAAAATTGCACGTCCTCGCCAGCTATATACCGGCTATGACAAACGTGAATTCAACTCTGAATTATCAAAAAAATAATATTTAATTAAATCTGAACTCCTACATGTGCTAAGGCCTCGAATTTTCGGGGCTTTTTCATGTTTGTTTACCAAAGTCATTTAGCTTACTGCTGCTGATATTCCCTTGGGGTCATCCCACTCATTTTACGGAAAAAACTAATAAACGCACTATCACTTGTTAAGCCAAGTTCTTGAGTAATATAATGATATGGCTTTTCTTGTGCGAGTAATTCAATGGCTTTAATATAACGCCACTGTTGACGCCATGCTTGATAACTCATTCCTGTTTCTTTAAAAAAAATCCGTGTAATCGTCTTCTCACTCGCACCGATAGTTTGCGCTAATTGGTTTAAATTCGGTGGTAATTGTTCGATATCAACCCCTTTAAAGCGCCTATCTTGCGGTAGTGCTAACAGTGTTGGTTCTAAAGCAGCACTCTGTAATTCATCAATAAATACCGGTAATAAGTTGGCCAAACGCCCCTGCTGCCAATCACTATCAAACGGAGCAATAGCAATACGTTCTAGCACTTCCCTCAGCAATGGGGAAATATTTAAAATAACCACATCGTTCCCGATTTCTTTGGCATATTCTTCTGATAAATAAACCGAACGATACCCCACTGATGCCCTCATTTGCGCCCGATGAAGAACAAATGGTGGGATCCAAGCCATTCTACCAGGGGGAAGCAAAGACAGGCGATTTTCCAGTGAAATCCGTATACACCCTTGTTGTGTAAACAAAAGCTGTCCCATTTCATGTTTATGAAAACCTGAGTCATGCTGCCCCAATTTTGCTGCAATTCCCAATACTGGGGCATGGTACCAGTGAGTTTGAAATTCATCTGTTTGATTTAACCAAGCCATAATGTCTCTTTTTTGATATTTATAGCCTTTATTATTGTAATAAGACAATAAAAATAACACTAAACTGCCTGCTATTAAATCGTTGTATCCGATTAGACCCTTTATTTTTAGTAGATTGGCAGGAAAATGTATGAAACATCCTCTCTCATTATGGCTTGCTGTTGCCTTAATGATGTTTCCTCAAATTGTGGAAACCATATACAGCCCCGCTCTCACTGATATCGCCAGTGCTTTCTCAGTAAATGCGGAACAAGCTTCACAAACACTGTCGCTTTATTTCTTTGCTTTTGCATTAGGCGTGGTGTTTTGGGGCCGAATGTGTGACACCTTAGGGCGTCGCCCGACTATTTTGGCGGGTTTATTGATTTATGGTATTACCTCTGTTGGCGCGTTATTTGTGACACATTTTTATTTATTATTATTAATGAGAATGTTGTCAGCATTTGGCGCTGCCGTAGGTTCAATTGGCACACAAACTACCATGCGTGATAGCTACCAAGGCCATGAATTAGCGAAAGTTTTTTCTATTATGGGAGTTGCTTTAGCAATTAGCCCTGCGTTGGGAATGTTATCTGGTGCTGGGTTAGCCAATTTTGGTGGCTATCGTGCCGTTTTTATCGGCTTAGCGATTTTAGCAGCGGTGCTTTTTCTCTGGTCCGTCTGTCGCTTACCTGAGACCAAGCCTGAAAACGTGACACAAGTCTCATTTATTGAGACATTTTTACGCATGATTGCGGATAAAGAAATTATTAGAAATGTGATCTTGATTGCATTTTTCAACATTAATTTATTTAGCTATTATCAGCTGGCACCTTTCAATTTTGAACAATTAACGCTCACTCAACAACAGTTTGGATTAACTGGGATATTATTAGCACTTGGGGTCGGTTTAGGTTCGATATCAAATCGCTATTTATTGGCTAAAAAACACACATCTGAACAACTTGTTAAGCTATCAAGTATCATTTCTTTAGTTAGTGGCTGCTTAGTTTTTGCTCTAATGGATTCTATTTGGTTTGTTTTACCGGTTATTGGTGTCGTTATTGGTTACGGAATTGCGATCCCGAACATACTTGCCCATGCATTAAACCGTTATGGTGAGCAAAAAGGCACCGCCGGAGCAATTTTAGGTTTATTTTACTACATCGGACTCGCCATCGGTCTAATGGTCGCTGGTTGGAGCCAACACTTAGGTTTAGTACTAACTATTTCGGGTTTGGTGTTGGTTTTTGCGTCACTTAAGTGGAGTAGCCAAGTACACTAAATAGATTTAGAGAAGCCCTTTTAGGTAGCTGTACAGCTCAAATAATGCCTGCTTGAGCCTATGGTCGACCAATAATTCAGAGACACGGATAACTTTTCTTCGGTTTTTAGAGGGATAACGTTACCGTGTCTATACATATACTTTGAAAGCGCTTTTTCTTAAAAATAAACGACATTCCCAAGATGAGCAAACCAAACTACGATAAGCCCTGTAAGTTCTAATATACATAGAAACAAACTATGCAACTAATTACTTCAAACACACATACACTAGTAATATGATAAATAAAGGTATTGTATTAGTGAGTTGGCTATTACGCTGTGATGAGTTATCACACAACGCTGTTTATTGACCGCATCTAAAAATACCAGTTTTTGAGGCTACAATGGATCATCGTAGTGATGACTTTCCGCAATTAATGGCGTGGTTTCTAATTGTTCGAGGTGTTTTGTTACGGTGTATAAACTCATCATTTGGTGTATAAACTCGTCATTCGGTGCCTTCCTCATCAATGGGGTATTCAAAATTTACTGAAATGCATGACAAAATTATTGGTACTTTTACTAAAACGGAACATTAATTTAACTAAATCAATACATTTAATACACGACCAGCTAGGTGGGATTCACCTGACGCTTACTTATAAACCTAAATCAAGACCTTAATAGACACTTTACCAATGCCCCGAAGCACCGCCACCACCGCTAGAACCGCCTCCCCCACCGCTTGATGAACTTGATGAACTTGATGAGCTGAAATCGTGACTGGAAGTAACATTAGAAGCGTGTTTATGGGATGTGTTTACTGAATATGAAGGTTGATAAAAAGGTGAACCAAATCGACTGAACTCACAAATCGCTTTCCATTCTTTTCTCTGCTGTCGATAAATCGGAAATAAGATATTGATGCCAATAAACAACACGGTTAATGAAATAAGGTTAAAGAATAATGATAACACCACCATCAGTAATAAGATAAAAGGGTTAACAATACCACTAAGAATTATTTGTGTATAAAAAATGACAACGACTGAACAAAACACTACAGGGAAATACAGCGAAAATGATGTTGGAAAATAGAATGAGTAATTCAGATAATTTTTTAACCGTTTTAGCTGATTTGCACCTATCTTATATCCTCGCTTTTCTGAATTTTTCTTTTTTTTACCTGACTGCGCTATCACTTGATTAATTTTTCTTTTTAATTTTTTCGTTGAAAATACAAGCTGAAAACAATAAATTAGCCCTAATATTATCACATAAATTAAAATAAAATGTGTTTGTAATATTTTAAGAGGAATAAGATCTGTCAAAGAATTCGTTGAGCTTATTGGCCTATCATTAGCTACATGAATGGCATTTATAATCCCTTGCTCAATCCCCGTATAATAGTTTTCTGCTCTAAAATACGGCAACATATTTTTTCGAATAATTCTCCCAGCAAGAACATCGGTAAATGTCCCCTCATAGCCGTACCCGACTTCAAAGCGAACACTGCGGTCATTTATTGCCACAACAAGCAGTAATCCATTATCAAGCCCCTTTTTACCTATCCCCCATTGATTAAAAACACGATTTGCGAAAGTTTCTATATTTTCACTCCCAGTAGTCGGAACGATATAAACAACAAATTGTGAACCATCATTCCGATTATTTTCAAAATTAATCAATAAATTATTTAGCGTTTTGAATTGCTGCGCCGTTAATAAATTTGCACGATCAATGACCCTATCTATTTTTAATGGGGGTGTATTATTCACTGATGCGCTCGCAATAGCACTAAATAAAAGCAAGGAAAATAAAATATTACGTATCATGAGTTAAAATCCACCGTTGGTGTTCTTTTGATTTCATGCCCATTCTCAACGTTAAAATTAATTTTTTTATCATACCCCATAGATTCCGCAATTAAGTTATAGGGGAATTGCCTAATTTGAGTATTATAATGGCGTACCGCCTCTATATACCGCCCTCTCGCAACTGAAATACGATTTTCAGCTCCCTCCAACTGTACCATCAGGTCTTGATAGAGTGAGTTTGCTTTCAATTCAGGGTAATTTTCTGAAATGACTAACAGACGTGATAGAGATTGCCCTAAATTATCTTGAGCTTTTTGATAGCTCGCAGAAATTTCAGGATCATCAAATACGCGACCATCCACATTAATTTTCCCGACAGACGCTCTCGCCTTTACAATTTCTTGTAACACATTGCTTTCATGACTTGAATATCCCTTAACTGTACTGACCAGATTAGGGATCAAATCAAATCGACGCTGATATTGGTTTAATAATTCTGACGCTGCCGCAGAGACTAACTCATCATTTTTTTGGATTGTATTGTAAGAATTAACTAACAGAGTAAAAATTACAACCATCACTAATACCAAACCTATCGCTAACTTGCGCATTAAATATCCTTATATTAACCACTTAATGTTAATATTGACTATCTGGTGTAACACTAATTTCTTTACTATCATCAATCCTAGCGAACTCAATTATTATCTGTCAGAACATCGTATTTTCTAACCAATTTTTACCGTTGAATTACCAATTAATACGCCACCGCAACTTACTGTATCACCTGTTCTGGCCGCAGGCTTGCCATCAATAAATACACTACTTGATCCACCAACGATAGTTCTTGAATGCCCACCGTGAGGCGCTAACGCATCTCCTTGCCGAGCAACCGCTTTACCATCGACTTTTACCGTTGATGAACCTGTAATCACATGGGTAGGGCCATGCTTACCATGGCCTGTATCAGAATCACCAATAAGAATAATGTTTGGCATAAATTAATTCCTTATCGAACAATCGTGACTTTTCCATCAATAATGGATAAATAGGGATTGTAGTGAAATGTTCGCCCCTCAGGACTAACTAACTTTATTGGTGACAGTCGGCTAAAACCAATTTCATACCGGAATATTCGTTTATCTTCATAAGTACTGAATATATAGCGACTCCAATCTATTTTAGCTGGCTTATATCCTTCATCTAGCATTTCTTTAAATTCTAAAGAGTTCCAAAATATATCAGGAGAACTATTATCCGCATATGCCAATTCATCCCATGATATTTTACCCATTGTTTTTAATTTGTTAAGATTTTTATCAGCAAATGCTTGTTGTAGCTCTAAATAAAACGCTTGAACCTTAGGAATATCAGATTCCGTAACAGGCGTTGCTTTTTCCCACTGCCATTTTGGGAGCCCTTGCACATTAAATTGATTTTTTGCTTCTAAAACATCGAATTCACTTTCCCTATTTGGTCCACCAAAATATATTTGATCATTATTCTTTTTATATTTATCAGAAACAACGAGTTTTCCCTCTTCGTTGCCTGTTAATTTAATGCCCGAAACAAATGTGCTATTACCTTTTTCGGATAACTTATTTAGCTCTACTTCACACCACATATCGGATGTCAATTTCTCTCTTCCATCAATTATCGAACCATTGTACATAATTAAACCCAATGTATTCTGTCCATCGGTCAGGATATTAGAAATATTTTGCCCTGCTGAATAATGACCTTCGGCAGCCTTATTATTTTTCATCACTAACATTTCATTAATTTTTACACCGCAAACTGCGTCATTGGAGGATAAGTTTATTACATAAATTTCATTCATTGTATTTTTTGCCATACTGACTCCACTAAAACTTAGGGCGATAATAGTACTCAACAGACAAAATGTGTTGGCCCATAAAAAACGTTTATTAATTCTATATCTTGACTTGGAAGTATCCTGATGGTTAAAAAAGTAACCAACGATATTGAGACTTCTCTTTGGATAACGGCTCATGAATAATCCACTCCTTATCTAATGGTTTGGTTGTTTCCTCTATTTTTATGTTAGTTTTTTTTGCTCCTACTGCGCCATTACTCTCTTCCTCTTCTTGAGCACCAATCCCCATTCCATATTCAACACTCGCATAAGCCTTTATCCCCTCATGATAAAAAACAATCTCACCATTTCCATTTGGAACCCAAGCCGCTTTTACAACTGCGGTTACTTTCGCTTCCGCTTTAAAAAAGCCTGAGATACCATAATAACGAAAGCCTCCGCGGATGTTCGTTACACAGCTCATTGTGAACGATAAGTGGACATCACTACTTTTCTCATCAAATTTTGTAATGCCATCACTCTCTGTCTTATATTTTACGCCGCAGTTTAAAGACAGATTAAAGGTTAAATCAAGCTGGACACCAATAAATGCCCCATCTTCCCCTCTATTGACCTTCCCTTCACTCTGTGTCCCCCTTTCTCGAATAACGGTGACAATAGTGTTGATACCAAAATAAGCAGCAAAAGCCTGTATCATGTCAAATGTGAATTTGAAACCAAAAAACGGGTCGCCACGTAAATACACATCATATTTAGGCATGACTTGATTATTTTTTGTTAATGCAATTTCTCGGCTACCACTGACTTTGATTGTCGGATAAATAAGCTCAAATTTTGCCAATTCATATTCTTGTTGTTTGTACTTACTTGGGCTTTTATCTGGAGCGGTCGATAATAATCGATTAAAACTATCGACGCCTTTATTTACTTTTTCAAGCAAAGAAAGCTCTTTTTTCTTTTTTAATTGTGAGTATTCATGTTTCAGTTCAGCACTCCATTTTTTACTGTCCATCCCCAATATTTTTGAAATCGAGCCTTCAAATTTAATACTTGAGGTTGTCAGTTCTGTACCTGATTTTGTCCAGCCACTGTGAGGTTTTGAGCCGTTATGGCCCAACGCTTGGTTCTTTTGTGCAGTTAATTTTTTTCTCGCAACATCATTTTGACCTGTTGTTTTTTCATTGAACGCAATCGTTAAATCAATTTTGGTTTTTTGCTGTAAAATTAAATAGAACTTTGTATCAAAAACCGACCTCGAACCAAATTTTTGATACACGAAAGCCCCTGCATTTAACAAAATATTATTGTTGATTGAGGCATTATACATTTTGGGCTCAAACGGTTTGTGCCCACATTCTGCAATCGATAATCGATATTCTTGGGTATGCTTCAATCTACTAACGGCGTATTCATCATCCAAATCATTCCATAAATCAACGAATAAATCAGCCAACACCGTAAACGGATTCATCACCTCTGCACCAAATTGACGAAATTGTTTTGTGTAAACTAACGGAATATCTAATGCCTTAGCTGGCGTGACTTTACCCACAAACGTATTCTTGACTTCCCCAATCGGTTTTACACCTTGAGGTACTTGTGCCACTTTATTGTTATAAGATGTTGATTGCCCAAAGTCATAGGCAACATCACCATAGACATTTCCAATGGGGCACTCAGGATTATTAGAGACACATACCTTCGAACAGGTCTTTACCTTAAAAGGCACTGAGATTTCAGGTAAAAACGATTCAGGATTTTTTTCAATGTTGAAAATATTATTAAAATCAGAAAGCTCTGCCGCTAGAAAACTATTTTTACCTTTAAATTCGATAATATGAAAAAAATCTTTTTTAATCCCATTTTGGCGATAAGTTTCTTTTTGTTGACCAAATTCAATCTCGACTTCAAGTGTGCAATCATCGGGTAATTTACAATCACAAACGACCTCTGGATATTCTTTAGACACTGGCAATCTCCTTACGCACTGTACTGCCGATAAAAATCTGGAATGGTATTTATTAACATCATCGATAACTTTTCAATTTTATAAAAGTCCATTGCATCCGGTATTGATAAAATCACACGCCATTCCGAAGGAAGAGAATCCACATCATATATTTCGTAATAGACAAGAAGATAACAAAATAGACTTATTGATTTTTCGTGATTGATATCGTGGTCATAACAAATATCTACGATCCTTTTTGCATACTCAAAGTAAAATGCCCATGTTTTTTCATGACACAAATCTGACGTAAAATATTTTAATGAACGTATTTTGGGATTACAGATAGTTTGCAAGATTAAACTTTCAATCGTTTCATGTTCTTTTTGAGTCTGATATTTTTCAGTTGCTCGAACAAAAAAAAGTGCCATTTTCGCTGTTAATAACGCTATTTTTTGTTGAGATAATAATTTCATTTCTGCATCAGTAAAACGCATCAGCTTGCCCCCGAGCTTCGCATTATCCGGAAATCCGCGGCGCTCACGCTCAAAGCGGGAAGCGGTTTCCTCTCCCCATAACAACGTCTTCAGCTGCGTGATAGGACCTAAAAATACATGCAATCGCCAGTTATCAAAGGTTCCAAGCACATCCCACACATTGCGAGGGTCATAAAAACGCCAAAAGACCGGCTTTTCTTGTCCCGGTATCATCACCATCAAGTATTTGCGCAGATGCTGACGTAACTCACGCATGGTTGCGTGCGTATAAACATAAATTCCCCAAGGCGTCTCTCGCGTACTTAACCAGCGTTGCACCTCTTCGGTCACTTCCACTAAATAGGGCGCTAATGACACAATTTCAGGTTGAATCGGTTCGCTGTATAAGCAACTCGCCGGCGGTTCGTGCTCGGCGAACAAATTAAAGACATCGGGCTCGGAAGCTGCATCGATAATGGCATAGCACGTTTCAGGTTTAACCATTTTCCGCCTCCTCTTGCCCTTCTTTCATAGGACAATGCGCCACAAAGGCCGCGCCACTGCTCGCAGCGGCTTTAAGTACCGCAGGGTTAGTTGCTTGCAGGATATCCCCAGGGCTTCCCCCTGAATTTAAGTTTATCGCCGGTCCTTTAATATCCACGCCACCGCTGTGAACAACGACAAAGCTTCCGCCCACTTTTAACGTGATTTTACTGCTGCTTTGTAAGGTGATATCCCCTTGTGCATTCACGCTGACCACACCTTGTATTGCCTTAACCAAATCCCCCTCAACCGAAAGGTGGTGGTCTCCTTCCACTTTATCTTGGTAGTTACCGGTTGTTTTGTGCGCTTGATTACCTTCAACCGTCACGGTCCGATTACTGGCAACAACCAGTTCATCGTTATGACCAATACTGGTTGTCCGGTCGTAATTAATCCGTTCACCCCGTGAGTTCAGCACATTGATGGCCAAATTCTTTTGCGCATGCAGATAGATTTCTTCTTGGCCTGCTTCATCTTCAAAACGCAACTCATTAAAGCCATCCCCTTTGTGGGTTTTGGTGCGAAACGTCGTGCGCGTTTTGTGTTTCGGTAAATCAATAGGGGGACGATTACGGCCATTATAGGTACAGCCTGTAATAATCGGTTTATCTATATCATTGTTAAGATAGGAAATAATCACTTCCTGCCCAATTCTGGGGATGGACATAAACCCAAAGCCATCGCCGTTCCAACCGTGGGCGACTCGCACCCAACAAGACGCGCTATGGTCAGGTTTGCCGCGCCTGTCCCAATGGAAATAGACCGTAACCGCCCCTTGTGAGTTGGTGTAAATTTCTTCACCCGGTGGCCCGACAACGGTAGCCAGCTCATCCCCATCCGCTGTAGGTTTATACCGATAGGGCGGTCGCCACTCTTGAGTGCTGGGAATAAAGGACAGCTGGTTACTCAATTGAGTCCCTTCACCGCCACTGTTATCAGCAAGAGGTTGCACACCGTGATGGGATACGCTAATCACTTGCCACGTCGTATTCATTCGAGGGCTAGGATGGTTAGACAAGGTAAAAATACGCCCCGGTGCTAACTCAATGCAGTTCGTCGTAGCCGTTCCTACTTGCCGCTGGTTTTGTGATTGTTCGTAGCGAATTTGGTTAAAAGGTTGCCCCTGCGCATCTTCTTGAAAGCGACTATAGCTTTCAAAGATTTCATGTTGTTGATGCACTTCCCCAGTGACTTGATGACTCAGCGGGTAAGAGGGCCTGAGTTGATTGTAGTCTTTATCCACGCGAATATCGCTGCACAACTGCTCGGCATAGCGCCATGTGGTGGCGGTGCTGTCGGTGATATCCGTTTCAGATTGCGGATTATAGGTGAGCGATATCCCCGCTTTCATGCCTAAATGACGGTCACTGTAAAACAGTTGTGGGCCTTCTTCGAACCAGTAATTAATTCCCTCTTCGGCAGCAAGCCGACACCAGAATTCATACAGGGTTTCACGCTTTTGAGTGATGTACTCGCGTTTCAGATGCTCTTCGGGGTGATAAAGCTGTTTATCAAATTTGATATGAGACTCGCTCAATAGCGTCTCAAGAATGTTCGGCACCGTCATATTTTGGAAAATGCGGCTGTCTTGCTTAAGCGTCATCACCCACATTTCAGGGCGTATCACAAAGTGATACCAGGTTTTAACCCCATCGGTATTCCCTTGTTCAGCCCCCGCTAAAATCCCTTGTACCGTGCGAAGAATTTTTCCATCTCGTTTTACGGTCAGCGAGGAGGCCACACCCAATACTGTTTGAAAATCAATCTCGGGTAACGGGCTGACCGCCTGAATCGACAGTGAAAAGAGTTGGGAAAGCCCTTCTTGTAAATCAAACTGAGTCACTTGAAAGGTATTTTCAGGTAACCCACCAATGGTACAGGTGAATACTAATCCCGTCCCCATTTCGCCATTCATAATACGGTCTAGCAGTTGACCATGGGCTTCTTGCAAGGCTTGGTCCTGTGCATAGGTTCTGCCGCCGGTGTATCCGCCACCGTGAATAAGCGGGTTATTTTCGGGGCTGCCGAGTCGTTTGTTTTTATTGGGGTCTGTCCAAGACATGGGAATTTCCTCTACGGGAGAAAAAGCTAAAAACGCAAACGAGCCTCGAAAGGCTCGCTAAATTCGAACTTACGCTTCGAGCGGCGCACGCCAGTCATCGGCACCGGATGTGCCTGCAACGGTGTGTTCCCAATCGATTTTGCGGTAAGACAGAGAGACTTCGATTAACTGCGTGAAATCCGCTTTTGCGGGGTCTTGGCAGTGCGGCATTTGGCAATCGATATTGACGATAGTCGCATCGGTTAACGTGGTAGTGAAGAAATGCTCTTGTTTACCTTCGACTGAGGTGCGGTACCATTTCAGTTCCACTTTCGGCAGCATTTCGCCAGACGCTAAGGCGTTATACAGCAGCGGAACGGCTTTATTTAACGCCACGGTGAAACGGAACGGCTTGTGCGCACGTTGGCCTGAAGGCTGGCCGGATTGTGGGTCTGTCGGTACAGTCACAACGTGAGAAAACTCTTGCACTAACATTTGGTCTTCATGACCTTGCACATAGATGTTACCCACTGAATCGGCAGTAAATGCACCGGCAGTGATGTTGCCTTGGGTTTTTCCTTCAATGGAAATATAACATGGAGTTGGCATAGCGATATCCTTTATCCAGAATGACAAATTGGGTTAGGTCGACATAATTATCGATTAATTTCCGTCATCTCAGCCAGTGCGCATGGTAAGATTTGAGTTAAGGATAATAAAAGCTTATGAATGGACTGTAAACCGGAGGGCCAGTTTGTATCTCTCTAGGATAAGTGACTTAGCGTAAACGGGTTGAAATATCGCTATATAACTCCAGAAAAACACCAAAAATGAATCATTATCGAATAATCATCGAGCAAAAAATAGACCAAACTGCGATAAGCCCAGTAAGTTCTAATGTACATAGAAATAAACTATGTAACCAAATATTTCAGCTTAAGAGGTTATCGCAACCACATGATTTAAAATAAATAAAATAGAGAATTTAAGCTCCTCTCTACTAGCCGTGAAATTATCAGCCTAATTTCATAGTGTATTTAACTACCCACTATGAAATTACAAGTGATTAATATCAATTAATTCGCTAACTAACTGTAAGTTTTACATTTTTACTGTGTGGTACATGAGCGGTACAATAATTTAGCAAGAAAGCACTATATTAAAGAATAATATTAAAAGAAAAACAGTGGGATACTTATCTAAGCTTATGATAAGTATCCCTCATATTGATAATACGTTCAAATATCAAACTAAATCTTAGGTACATACATATTAAGTGAAGACAACACCGCCACCGCTCGAATAAAACGAAAATTTAATTCTATAAATATATTATTAATCCATCTTCTATGCTTTTCAAATCACAGCTAGGCGGCAAGAGAGCGAAGCCCTAGGAGTATACATAAGTATGTGACTAGGGTTCGTGAATGCAGCCAACAACGCTGTGGTTTGAAAGGCGACGAAGATTAGGCCGGGTTATCGATATCGATAAACTCTGCATCTAACCCCTGCTCATCAACTAACCACTTAGTTAACGCTTTGATCCCATATCGCTCCGTTGCGTGATGCCCTGCACTGTAGAAATGGATACCCATTTCTCTTGCTATATGAATGGTTTGCTCGGAAACCTCCCCTGTTACAAAGGCATCTACGCCAAATTCTGCCGCTTGTAGGATGAAACCTT
Organism: Providencia sp. PROV048; assembly: GCF_033688165.1. Classification (NCBI taxonomy): domain Bacteria; kingdom Pseudomonadati; phylum Pseudomonadota; class Gammaproteobacteria; order Enterobacterales; family Morganellaceae; genus Providencia; species Providencia sp. PROV048. The sequence continues at coordinate 3,152,319 of NZ_CP096360.1, forward strand.
GCCCTCCTCCTGTACACCATGCAATTTGGCGAATTTCTTCTTTTGCATTATCACCACAATGAAGAACTTTACGGCCAAGACGAGTTTCTAAGCGAGACGTTAATTCTGAAGGTGTAATAGGTTGATCAAAAAAACCAAATGGCATTAATGGGTCGATTTGGCCGTTCACCTGCACCCCCATAATATAAGCAAGCTGGGTATTATTACCTAACTGGTGATGTGCATCTAATGGGAGGTGATAACCATACAGGTTTATATCATTCGCTAATAATGTTTTTAAGCGATTTCTCTTCATGCCTTTGATAATGGCTGGCTCATTTTTCCAAAAATAGCCATGATGAACAATGACGGCATCAGCTTTCTTTTCAACAGCAACATCCAGCAATGCTTGGCAAGCTGTCACCCCTGTGATGATTTTATGTACATGGGGCCGCCCTTCAACTTGCAATCCATTCGGTGCAAAATCTTGGAACTCACTAACTTTCAATTCTTCATTAATGATTTCTTCTAATCTTAAATTATGCATTATGTTGTCCTTTTTACTGCACAGCTAAACGGTTTATCCACCAGTTTGAACGTAATTGACTGATAATCAATAAGCATAAACGGAAACATAATTTTTTTCTGTGTTATTTAGAACAAATCGAGGGCATTAATCGAGAAAAACCCAAGTGGATAGTAAATGCAAGTAAGAAAATAAAAAAACAAAACCCCCACAATTCAACATTGTAGGGGTTATTACTCGCCATTAAGTACTAAATTAGCGGTGACTTTCCAGCGTTGTCTCTGAACGTTCTAGCCAAACCGGTTTATCACTGGTTTTTGCCCAAACTTTATGTAAATGGCTATAAAACTTTGCTCTTTTTGGATAAAAAACCATAACCGGAAACGCAATAATGCCAGCTGTTACAGCAGCAGTGCGGCGTGCAAGTACCTGATTACGGGAATATTCGCGATATGTGGACATCGGTATCCTCCTTCAGTTGCCACTTTATTTGTCGATTCCAGCTTTGCTCTACCATTCCCCATTAACACACATTTCCCATTAACACAGTAGTAAAGAGCGACTAAAACCGAACAGATAATATGAAATATCTTGACTGTAGATAGGATATCGCAAATTGTGTAATAAAACTACTCATCTGACCACTTAATGTGTAAATTTTTCTAAAAAATCTGTTCATTCCGTATTTTTATTACATTTTTTAACCAATAAATGTTTTATTGGTATATTTAAATTACAATTATTTAACAAATAAATTAATAAAACCACACGCCACTTTCTCTATTAAGCACTCTCTTCTTGCTCGATAAATAACCATTTTTATACTTTTTTTACATCCTACCCGTGATTTTTATCAGCTTCTTTACAACGAACTCTTTAGCCTTATCTCATGGAAATAATAAGGAGAAAATACTGTGTCATTACTTTCCATTATTGGGGCAGTTCTCGTTGTTTTACTGCTGGCGTATCTGATTTATGCCCTGCTTAACGCGGAGGATTTCTGATATGACTACCACTACATTGCTATTTTTAGGTAGTTTTTTACTGATCTTATTCATCTTAGCAAAACCTTTAGGTAACGGTATTGCTCGGCTAATCGACAATGATATACCTCGTCGGTTAGCAAGCAGTGAGTCCTTACTTTGGCGCCTTGCTGGAGTCAAACAACCAGGGCGTGAAATGGCTGAGATGAATTGGCGACAATATGCCTTAGCAATTGTATTATTTAATCTTTTAGGCTTTGTTTTATTATTCGTTATTTTAATCTGCCAAGGCCGTTTGCCCCTTAACCCTCAACACTTTGAAGGGATGAGCTGGGACTTAGCCTTTAATACCGCGGTTAGTTTTGTTACTAATACTAACTGGCAAGCCTATAGCGGCGAAAATACATTAAGCTATTTAAGCCAAATGGCAGGGCTGACTGTACAAAACTTTCTTTCCGCAGCGACAGGACTTGCTGTGGCCTTCGCAATTATTCGTGCTTTTTCACACCATGGCAGTAAAACTGTCGGTAATGCGTGGTTAGATATTTACCGCATTACTGTGTATTTGCTCTTCCCTTTAGCGATTATTTTTGCGCTATTTTTTGTCAGCCAAGGTGTGATCCAAAATTTTTCCAATTATTTACTTATTCATCCTTTAGATAGCAGTGAACAGCTATTACCGATGGGGCCAGTTGCGTCCCAAGAAGCGATAAAATTGCTCGGCACAAATGGTGGCGGGTTCTTCGGCTCTAATTCATCGCACCCTTTTGAAAATCCAACTGCACTGAGTAATTTTGTGCAAATGTTAGCGATTTTCCTAATCCCTACTGCACTTTGCTTTGCCTTTGGTCGTGTAGTTGGTAACAACAAACAAGGCCATACCTTACTCTGGGTTATGGGGATCATTTTTGTGGTTGCTGCCATAGTCGTAGTTAAAGCGGAATATGTGGGAAACCCATTTTTAGCCGAACTGCATGCCACTAGCTCTGCCAATATGGAAGGAAAAGAGAGTCGTTTTGGGATTGTCGGCTCCGCTTTGTTTGCCGTCGTCACCACCGCAGCCTCTTGTGGAGCGGTTAACGCCATGCATGACTCCTTTACTGCAATGGGTGGAATGGTGCCGATGTGGTTAATGCAAATTGGTGAAGTGGTATTTGGCGGTGTCGGTTCCGGTTTATACGGCATGTTGCTATTTGTATTACTCGCAGTCTTCCTTGCTGGTCTCATGATTGGCCGTACACCTGAATACCTGGGTAAAAAAATTGAAGTGCGTGAAATGAAAATGGTCGCACTGGCGATTTTAGTCACCCCAACCTTAGTGCTACTTGGTACAACTATTTCATTAATGACCGAAGCTGGGCGTGCAGGGATTTTAAATCCAGGCGCGCATGGGTTTAGTGAAGTGCTATATGCCTTTTCTTCTGCCGCCAATAATAATGGTAGCGCTTTTGCAGGGCTCAGCACGAATACGCCGTTCTACAATGTGCTACTTGCAATAGCCATGTTTATCGGTCGCTTTGGTGTCATTCTTCCTGTTTTAGCGATCGCGGGTTCTATGGCCAATAAAAAACCACAAGCCCAAAGCCACGCCACTTTACCCACAACAGGCCCTTTATTCATTGGGTTACTGATTTTCACTGTGCTTCTCATTGGTGCCCTAACCTTTGTACCAGCCCTTGCTTTAGGTCCAATTGCTGAACAATTACACATTGGTTTTGCGGGATGATGAGGAGGAAAATATGAACAATAAAAATATTAAATTATTCGATAATAAGCTAATCAAACAATCTATTTTTGAATCTATCAAGAAATGTACACCACAAGCACAATGGCGTAACCCTGTGATGTTTGTAGTTTTTATTGGCAGTATTATCACCACGTTTCTCTGGTTAGCCATGGTAATGGATTACACACAAGGCAGTGCTTGGTTCAGTGGAATGATCACACTTTGGCTATGGTTTACGGTTATTTTCGCTAACTTTGCGGAAGCGCTCGCTGAAGGACGAAGCAAAGCACAAGCCCAAAGCTTAAAAGGTGTTAAACAACAAAGCAGTGCAACACGTTTAGCTTCCCCCTCACTGGAGGCAAGTCAAGAAATAGTGAGTTCAGACCAGTTACGTAAAGGTGATATTGTGTTGATCCGCGCTGGAGAAACCATTCCTTGTGACGGTGAAGTCATCGAAGGTGGTGCTTCGGTGGATGAAAGCGCAATCACAGGGGAATCCGCCCCCGTGATCCGCGAATCTGGTGGTGATTTCTCTTCAGTGACAGGCGGAACTCGCGTACTTTCCGATTGGCTGATAGTCGAGTGTACCGTCAATCCCGGTGAAACCTTCTTAGATAGAATGATTTCCATGGTTGAAGGCGCACAACGCCGTAAAACCCCCAATGAAATCGCGCTCACTATTTTATTAACTGCACTGACTATTATCTTTGTGTTAGTTTGTGCCACCTTGTACCCATTCACCGTTTTTGCCGCAGAGCATGCAGGCGCAGGCAGTGCCGTTTCTATTTTAGTGTTAATAGCGTTATTAGTGTGCTTAATTCCAACAACCATCGGTGGCTTACTTTCATCTATTGGTGTGGCTGGGATGAGCCGCATGCTAGGAGCAAATGTAATTGCCACCAGCGGCCGTGCTGTAGAGGCAGCAGGTGATGTCGACGTTCTATTACTTGATAAAACGGGGACCATTACACTGGGAAACCGCCAAGCCTCTGAATTTTTACCGCTAACAGGTATTACAGAGCAGCAACTGGCGGATGCCGCACAACTATCGTCTTTAGCGGATGAAACCCCAGAAGGACGCAGTATTGTGGTCTTGGCAAAACAAAAATTTAATTTACGTGAAAGAGATATTCATGCCCTGAATGCAACTTTTGTTCCTTTCTCCGCAATGACACGTATGAGTGGTGTCAATATTGGCGAGCGAATGATCCGCAAGGGCTCTGCGGATGCCATCCGCCGTTATATCGAAGCCAATCACAGTAAATTTCCTGTCGAAGCGGATCAACTGGTCGAAAAAGTGGCCCATTTAGGCGGAACGCCACTTGTGGTGGTTGATAATAAAACGGTTTTAGGTGTCGTTGCATTAAAAGATATCGTCAAAGGGGGTATGAAAGAACGCTTCGCCCAAATGCGTAGTATGGGCATCAAAACCGTGATGATCACGGGGGATAACCACTTAACAGCCGCCGCAATTGCAGCCGAAGCAGGTGTCGATGATTTCCTTGCAGAGGCCACTCCTGAAGCCAAACTCGCGTTGATCCGCCAATATCAATCTGAAGGTCGCTTAGTTGCTATGACCGGTGACGGCACCAACGATGCGCCAGCACTCGCGCAAGCGGATGTCGCAGTCGCAATGAACTCAGGTACCCAAGCCGCAAAAGAAGCCGGTAACATGGTGGATTTAGACTCCAACCCAACCAAGCTGATTGAAGTGGTGCACATTGGTAAACAGATGCTGATGACCCGAGGCTCATTAACTACCTTCAGTATTGCCAATGATATTGCTAAATATTTTGCCATTATCCCTGCGGCTTTTGCCGTGACGTGGCCACAATTAAATGCATTAAATATTATGCAATTACATTCACCTGCGTCCGCTATCCTTTCTGCGGTCATCTTCAACGCATTGATTATTATCTTCTTGATCCCTTTAGCCATTAAAGGTGTCCATTATCGCCCAATGAGTTCCCAATCATTATTGCAACGTAATTTAGGCATATATGGCTTAGGCGGGTTAATTGTGCCATTTGTTGGGATCAAACTGATTGATCTGCTTATTAGTCTCTTTGGAATATAAGGAATTGATTATGAATATGATCCGTTCGTCGATGATTATGTTATTTATACTCACCATTTTTACAGGTATTGCTTACCCATTAATGGTAACTGGTCTCGCTAACATCTTTTTTCCATGGCAGGCTCACGGCTCTCTACTTATGCAAGATGAACGTACTGTTGGCTCAGCCTTGATCGGGCAAAATGTGGATGACGCCCGCTATTTTCACGGTCGCCCCTCCTCAACTATTGATAGCCCCTACAATACATTAGCTTCTGGTGGAAGTAATTTAGCGGTCAGCAACCCGTTATTACAACAAACGATGATTGAGCGTAACGAACAACTGCGCGCAGCAAACCCCGATGCAGATAACGCCACCCCAGTGGATTTACTCACGGCGTCTGCCAGTGGCTTAGACCCCAATATTTCCGTTGATGCCGCGTTGTACCAAACGCCACGCATTGCAAAAAGCAGGCAAATTCCTTTGGATGCGGTAAAATCATTGATAGAAACGCATACTGAACAAGCACTGTTACCCTTTTTAGGCGAACCGGTCATTAATGTGCTAAAACTGAACCTAGCACTTGATGAATATCAACAACAAATAAACAGTCAAACTCACTAGGGGCTGTGATGGACAATCAAGAACCTATTCGCCCTAACCCTGATGAACTCTTGGTCAAAGCCAATGACATTGGGCGTGGCAAATTAAAGATTTTTTTCGGTGCCTGTGCTGGTGTTGGAAAAACGTATGCCATGCTGCAAGAAGCGCAAAGGCTTAGAGCCCAAGGGCTAGATGTGCTGATTGGCGTAGTAGAAACCCATGAAAGAGAAGAAACGGCCGCGCTACTTGACGGCCTTTCTCTGTTGCCACCTAGGCGCATAACTCATCACGGTCGCCGCCTAAATGGTTTCGATATTGACGCAGCAATTGCTAGGCATCCAGCCATAATTTTAATGGATGAATTGGCATTTAGTAACCCCCATGGCAGCCGCCACCCTAAACGTTGGCAAGATGTCGAAGAACTCCTTGATGCCGGAATTGACGTACTGACAACCATCAACGTTCAACACATTGAAAGCCTGAATGACATCGTGGGAAGTATTACAGGTATTCGCGTACGTGAAACAGTTCCAGATCATATTTTTGATGCAGCTGATGAGGTGGTATTAGTTGATCTTCCTCCTGACGACCTACGACAACGCCTTAAAGAAGGCAAAGTGTATATACCGGGGCAAGCCGAACGCGCTATTGAGCATTTTTTCCGCAAAGGAAACTTAATTGCACTGCGTGAGCTGGCTCTTCGGCGTACTGCTGACCGGGTTGATGACCAGATGCGTGAATTTCGTGATGGTAAAGGCCAAGCCCCCGTATGGCACACTCGCGATGGGCTCTTGCTATGCATTGGCCATAATACCGGAAATGAAAAATTAGTCCGTACTGCCGCACGACTTGCTGCAAAATTCGGTAGTGTCTGGCATGCTGTTTATGTTGAAACTCCCTCACTTCATCAGCTACCTGAAACCCAGCGTAGAGCTATCTTAAAAGCGTTGCGTCTTGCTCAAGACTTAGGTGCAGAAACAGCAACTTTATCCGACCCTTCGGAAGAAAAAGCGATATTACGTTATGCCCGAGAACATAATTTAGGGAAGATATTGATTGGTCGGCGTAATAAAGTAAACAAATGGTTTAAGCTCAATTTACGTCCCGGTTTTGCCGATCGTCTTGGTAAGCTCGGCCCTGATCTGGATTTAGTGATCGTCGCACTTGAAGAGAAAAGTGAGTGGGACAAAGAACCAGAAAGAAAGCCGTTCTCTGAAAAATGGCGATCGGATATGAATGGCTATTTAATGGCTATTGTGATGTGTGCTGCTATCACCTTATTTTCGCGCACCTTTTTATTGGCTCTCGATAAAGCCAACCTCGTGACACTCTATCTATTAGGTGTCGTGTTAATCGCATTATTTTATGGCCGACGCCCCTCTGTCTTCGCCGCCTTGGTTAACGTGATCAGTTTTGACCTGTTCTTTGTTCAACCCCATTTCTCCCTTGCTATCATGGATATGCAATATTTAGTCACGTTTACAGTGATGCTAATTGTGGGGGTTGTTGTGGGGAATTTAACTGCAGGTATGCGCTACCAAGCTCGTATCGCTCGGTATCGAGAGCAGCGAACACGTCACCTATATGAAATGACAAAAGAATTAGGACAAGCTATCACGACTGATGATATTGGGAGAACTGGGTACCATTTCCTTAATAATGCATTTCAAGCCAAAAGCTGCTTACTGCTCCCCGATGAAAACGACCAGTTATCACCATTAAAATGTGAAGGCCACAGTGAAATGCTGATTGATAAAGCCATTGCTAAATGGTGTTTTGATAAGCGGCAACCCGCCGGTGCTGGTACGGATACACTACCAAGCGTTCCCTATCAATTGCAACCTATCATCACTGCCGATCAAACCCTTGCCGTTCTTGCCATTGAACCAAGAAACATGCGCCAGTTATTGATCCCAGAACAGCAACGCATGCTGCAAACCTTTACAGGACTGATTGCGAGTGCTCTTGCACGTCTGCAGCTGACAAAACAAGCTGAATCAGCCAAATTAGATATTGAACGAGAACAACTAAGAAACTCCTTACTTGCCGCACTGTCTCATGACCTAAAAACACCGCTCACCGTTTTATTCGGCCAAACCGAAATCTTAATGTTGAATTTGTCTGCGGAAAAATCACCACTAACAGAACAAGTGAACCAAATGCGCCAGCAAGTACTTAGCACTTCGCGCTTGGTGAATAATTTACTGGATATGGCTCGCTTACAATCTGGCAGTATTCAGCCCAATTTAGCGTGGGAATCACTGCAAGAAATTACCAGTAGTGCTGTTAGAACCTTAGATTACACCTTACACAGCCATCCTTTAGAAATTGATATTCCAGCAGACTTACTACTTTATTGTGATGCTAACTTGATTGAACGGGTGCTAATCAACCTATTAGAAAATGCCGTAAAATACAGTCATGACGATACCCCGATTGGTATTCGAGCTACAGTTGAAGGGCAAAAAATTCATATTGAAATATGGGATGCCAGCAATGCGATTCCAAACGGACAAGAAAAAACCATTTTTGATAAATTTTCTCGGGCGCAAAAAGAGTCCGCAATTCCAGGAGTTGGCTTAGGGCTCGCCATTTGTCGTGCTATTATTCAGTTACATGAAGGCGAAATTTGGGCGCAAAATAATAATAAAGGTGGAGCGAGTTTCCATTTTGTCTTACCTTTAAAGCAACTACCTGATATCGAAGTAGAAACATAAAAGGATTAACAATATTGTGAGTACTAGCCATCAAATTCTGGTTGTTGAAGATGAAAAAGAAATCCGCCGCTTTGTTCGTTTAGCGCTGGAAGGTGAAGGCTGGAAGGTATTTGAGGCGGAAAATTACCAACGCGGCCTCATTGAATCCGGTACGCGACAACCTGATTTATTGATTTTAGACCTTGGCTTGCCCGATGGTGATGGGCTTGATTTAATTCGTGACCTACGCCAGTGGAGCAGTATTCCGATTATTGTTTTATCCGCTCGCGAAGAAGAATCACAGAAAGTGGCTGCATTGGATGCAGGCGCTGATGACTACCTCACAAAACCCTTTGGGATTAGCGAATTACTGGCTCGTGTTAGGGTTGCTTTACGGCGTTTCGGCAAATCCACCCAAGAAAACTCAAAATGCCAGTTTGGGGATATCACTATCGATTTTATTAATCGAATTGTTACCAAGCAAGGTGAAGAGCTCCACCTTACCCCGATTGAGTTCCGTTTACTCAGTGAACTCGTGGCTAATAGCGGTAAAGTATTAACTCAACGGCATTTATTACTGCAAGTTTGGGGGCCTAATTATGTGGAACATAATCATTACTTACGCATCTATATGGGCCACCTACGGCAAAAATTGGAAAATGACCCTGCTCGCCCTATTCACTTATTAACCGAAACAGGGATTGGTTATCGGTTTATGCCCTAATGGATTACCATTCATTGAATTCTAGGAATCTTACCGATAGTTTAAATTAAAAGGCTGCCTATAATTTACTCACCTTTTTTCTATGGAGAGAAATTCGTGCAGTCACTCACAGCCCAACTATCAAACCGTTTTTCATCTGCTTTAGTACTTTTTTTAAGCGTTTTTGTTACCACCCAAGCACTTGCGCTAAGCCCTGAAGAAAAAGTTCGTACTGAATCATTACTAGCAGAGCTTGGTAAGCAACAGAACCTTACTTTTACTCGTAACGGAACTGAACATTCTGCTGCCGACGCAGAATCTCACTTACGTTTAAAACTACGTAAAACAGAAAAACGTCTCAAAACTACAGAACAATTTATTGATAATGTTGCCTCAAAATCGTCCATTACTGGCGAAGAGTACCAAGTCAAAGATGCTCAAGGTAATGTGACTTCCGCGAATGAATATCTGCATGAATTATTAAAAGAAAAAGTGGATAGCAAATCCAAATAGGTTCTTCAGATTTTGTAGGCTTTGTAGATTACTATAAAAAACGCTGACATTTATTTGTCAGCGTTTTTTGTGCTAATACTCGATCTGGCCCCTAAATAATTTGTACCACAGGTAGGCGGCAAATTAAGTTATCCCGTGAGCATACATAAGTATGTGACTCGAGTAACTTAATGAAGCCAACACCCCTGTGGTGCAAAGTATGACGGGGACATCAAATTAAGAATTTTCGAGTTTCGCCCAAGTATCACGTAACCCCACAGTACGATTAAACACTAAATGATCTTCGCTGCTTAAACGGCTGTCAGCACAGAAATACCCTTCACGCTCAAACTGATACGCTTTTTCTGCCACGGCATTTTTCAGGCTCGGCTCAACAAAACCTTGACGAATAACCAGTGAATCTGGATTGATAACCGATAAGAAATCGTCTTCTGCACCTGGGTTTGGCACAGTGAATAAACGGTCATACAGACGAATTTCTGCAGGCAAGGCATGCGCTACGCTAACCCAATGAATAACGCCTTTCACTTTACGGCCATCTGCTGGGTCTTTATTCAGTGTGCCTGCATCATAAGTACAGTAAATGGTTGTAATATTACCATCCGCATCTTTTTCAACACGCTCTGCTTTAATGATGTATGCATTACGCAAACGAACTTCTTTGCCTAATACTAAACGCTTATATTGGCGATTTGCTTCTTCACGGAAGTCCGCACGGTCAATATAAATTTCGTTACTAAATGGCACTTGGCGCGTTCCCATCTCCGGTTTATTTGGATGGTTTGGCGCTGTTAAAATCTCTTCACCAGCAGGCATGTTTTCAATGACAACACGAACTGGGTCGATAACCGCCATAGCACGTGGTGCTGACTCATTCAGATCATCACGAATACAGGACTCTAAAGAGGCCATTTCAACGTTGTTGTCTTGTTTTGTCACACCAATACGTTGGCAAAATTCACGAATAGAGGCTGCAGTATAACCACGACGACGCAAACCTGAAATGGTTAACATCCGTGGGTCATCCCAACCATTTACGTGTTTTTCGGTCACTAATTGGTTCAGTTTACGCTTAGACATCACCGTATATTCCAGATTCAGACGAGAAAACTCATACTGACGAGGGTGACAGTCAATCGTGATATTATCTAAAACCCAATCATATAAACGGCGATTGTCTTGGAATTCTAAGGTACATAAAGAGTGAGTAATGCCTTCTAATGCATCAGAAATACAATGCGTGAAGTCATACATTGGATAAATACACCATTTGTTGCCAGATTGGTGATGTTCCGCAAATTTAATACGATATAAAACTGGGTCGCGCATCACCATAAATGGGGATGCCATATCGATTTTCGCACGTAAACACGCTTTTCCTTCTTCGAAGCCACCCGCACGCATTTTTTCGAATAATGCTAAGTTGTCTTCAATTAGGCGCTCACGGTATGGGCTATTTTTACCGGGCTCTTTGAGTGTCCCACGATATTCGCGAATTTCGTCTGGGCTGAGCTCATCAACGTAAGCTAAGCCTTTTTTGATCAACTCGATCGCGTATTGATACAAGGTATCAAAGTAGTCAGAGGAATAACGAACATCGCCGCTCCACTCAAAACCAAGCCATTTAACGTCTTCTTGAATCGAGTTAACGTATTCGACATCTTCTTTTACAGGATTTGTATCATCAAAACGTAAGTTACATTGGCCCTGATAATCCTTGGCAATGCCAAAATTCAAGCAGATTGATTTCGCATGACCAATATGTAAATAGCCATTCGGTTCAGGTGGAAAACGCGTATGCACTGACGTGTGTTTTCCAGTCGCCAGATCTTCATCTATGATCTGACGGATAAAATTTGTTGGGCGAGCATCTGCCTCATTCATTGTCATCATTCCTCAATGCCAAAAGCGCGCAAAAGCGTATAGTAATTAAATATATTCTACCATAATCAATCAGGAAACAACCGTTTGATTGCGCCAAGTGCAGCAAAAGCGATGATCAGAAGGAATTTAGGACAAAAACCTCATTTTTGCCTACCGAAATACGCGATTTTAAACCAGTAACATAACAGCTAAAACCACGAGTAACAGTAGTGGATAACTTTGGGCATGACGTTTATCGCTAAGGTAAGGCATTAATAAAGAAGCAAAACGTATCCCTAGCCACGATGTCACAATTAAAATTAATGCCCCTTTGATATAGATCATCCCCAGAAAGCCCGATCCGAGGTCAATGTGTTTATCAATAGCGAAATAAAAATAGGTTAATGTACCCGTGATCGCCATTGGTAATGTCAATGGATTCGCAAAGGCAGCGGCTTGGATCATACTGGCACCACGGCGCCGCATTAATGGAACAGTCATCACACTGCCACCAACACCTAAAAATGCCGCTACCGCGCCAATCACCACACCAATCGGAGTATCTGCAAAAATACCACCACGAGAGAGTTGTATCCCCGTAGATTCTGTCTTCATAAAACCGGGACGAATAAAACAATCTAAAATAGTGATGATGAGATAGCCAATAAATATCCAACGAATTAATGCATTATCTACCGATAACGCCACAATCGCCCCAAATATCCCCCCCACTGAAATAGGGATAATAAATGGCTTTATAATTGGCCAGCTGAGATTTCCTTTTAAATAATGAGCGCGACTTGATAATGTTGATGAAAAAATCATCACGCAAGTGGATGTTGCCACCGCGATTTGCATCGCCACAGTTCCTGCATCGCTTTGTGGCCCCCATACTAAGGTAATTAGCGCATATAACAGTGGAACGGTGATAAAGCCGCCACCAAAACCAAATAGTGCGGTGGTGATCCCCGAAATAAAGCCAAATAAGCACAGAAGCAGTTCCACAGAAAATTCCTCATCAGTCATTGAGAAAATATCTTATCGATGAAAAAAGCCCCTTGCTTATGCAGATTTGACAACCTTGTTTGAGATTTCGCCAATGTTATTAATAAATGCAATTTTTTAATACGAAAAATAGAGTGTTTTTTACACTCTATTTTTAACGTATTATTCATAACTACCTTTCATACTAGTCATAAAATAAAATTTTGGTAAATTAACCAATCGCATCTTTCTCTTTCTGATTTCCTCTATGTTTTTTTAAGTACGCTTCTATTTTCTTTTCTACTTTATCATTACATTCTTTTACCCAGATACGGTTATTAGGGTTTTGTTGCTTACATTTATCACCTTCATTTGATATTTTGAGTAAATCAACATATGTATCAAAATTCTTGAGGTAATATGCATCTTGCCCCTTTGGGTTATCTCTTGCGGCCATTTCTAAATAGTATTTAGCTTTATTAAAGTCCTGAGGGATCCCGCCGAGTCCATGTAAATAAATCGTCGAAAGATTTTTTCCTGCTACAATTACCTTATTACCATGAAGGTGGTAAGCTCGTTCATAATATGAAATTGCTTCTAACATATTTTTTTTCGAGCCTTCATTACCATGCTGATGGTTTACCCCTGTAAATAACAGAGCTAACCCATTATTAGAATTAATTTCTAATACTCTCTTCAAAAAGAAATTTGCCAGTGCACACTCTTCTTTTGCAGCTTTCACATTATGTAAATGCTTAAAATCGGTGCAACCAATTCTGAAAAAAGAAAATAAGGCATAATTATCATCTTCATTATTGTTTTTTAATGCCCGATGATATAACTCAACCACTTGTTGTTGGTTTTTGGGATAAGGAACTCGCTTAGGTAGGTCTGGATCATAACGAAGTTCTGTTTCATTATATTCAATGGTATATAGACGATCCCTCACAGTTGGAATTAAAGGAGGATTTATATTTCCCCCCCAAGTTGGAGTCCCGATAATGAACGCTCCTATAACGATAAACCATGAAATCAACCTCACGAAATTTCTCCTAAATCATAAGCCGAGAGTGAAGTTATAAGTATTTCACTAATTCAGTAATATTACATATTTCTTATGTTTTTGTTTTAGATAAATATTAATTTGTATAAAACAAGTAAATTAAATTATTTACTAATAATTTATAAATATAGATAATTACCATTCATCTCGATAATCGAATGAAACTTGATAATCATATTTACTAAATTCAATGTTATGTTTTATATGATTTTGAAGATTAGAAACCCAGTCAGAAACCATATCAAAACAACCATTATTAATAATATTTTCCTCGGGATTAATGGTTTCCTCTATAATGCTATCATCATCGCCTAGATCTAGAGAATACTCTTCCCCAACATATTCCTCTGTTTGTTTATCAAACCAAACCAAATGAATTTTTAATCCCATTTCTTTCTCCTTATAGATACTTTTTTTATAATTATTTTAGGCGCTTTAATTTTAATTATTCGCGTATTTTAGAAAAAACACCTCCCCACAAAGCTAACAATTAATTATATTTTCTTTATACACTAGACTCAATTGATACTGATTATCATTATTTGTTATACCTTGAATGATTATCTTTTTCTTATTTAACCACCATAAAAAAGGGTGGCCTAAGCCACCCTCTTACTAACTTATAATATTAAACTGAACTATTTCAGAACATTATAAATAACCGTTTCGCCTGCTTTTACTTCACCGTCAACTAAAATCTCGACGCCAGCAAAGTCATCGATATTACTGATGATAACTGGGCTAATCATTGATTTAGCATTGGCTTCAAAGAACGCAAGGTCTAGGTTCAGTATTGGTGTGCCAGCGGTTACTTCAGCTCCTTCTTCCACTAAACGTGCACAACCTTCGCCTTTCAGTGCAACAGTATCAATACCCATATGAACAATGAGTTCGACACCGTTTTCTGTTTCAAGGCAGAATGCGTGGTTAGTTTCAAAAATTTTCACCACCGTACCTGATGCCGGCGCTAACACTTCGCTGCTTGTTGGTTTGATGGCAATACCATCGCCCACAATGCGGCTAGAAAACGCTTCATCTGGCACATCGTCAAGGGAGAACACTTGGCCGCTGACTGGCGCAACCAGAGATAAAATCACATTGCCCTTTGCTTTTGTAGGCTCTGCGGCTTTTTTCTCTTCTGCTACTGCAACTGGTGCAGAACCGGCAATAGGGCCTTTTGCAATTACTTCAGTCATTGCTTTTGCGACCAATTCAGCACGTGTACCGACAATCACTTGCACATTTTGTTTGCTTAAGCGGATAACACCTGAAGCGCCTAAACGTTTAGTCATCGCATCGTTAACAACCGCGGAATCTTTAACGCCTAAACGTAAACGTGTAATACAGGCATCAATACTGACGATATTTTCACTACCACCAACCGCTGCAACATATTGGCGAGCTTCTTTTTGAATATCGCTGTCACTGTTATCGGCAGGGCTAATGCTTTCGTCATAACCATCAATCGTTTCATCACCTGCGCTCTCTTCACGGCCTGGTGTTAACAGGTTGAATTTACGGATCATAAAACGGAAAATGACATAGTAAATGCAGAAGAAGACTAAGCCTTGAACAATCAACATATACCACTGAACGGCTAATGGGTTACGTGATTGCAATAACATATCGACTAAACCTGCGCTGAAACCGAACCCTGAAATCCATTCCATTGTTGCTGCGATATAAACCGAAATACCTGTTAACAATGCGTGGATCACATACAGAATCGGAGCCACGAACATGAATGAGAATTCAAGTGGTTCAGTGATACCGGTGAAGAATGCCGCAAACGCACCGGCAATCATAATACCAGCCACTTTGGCTTTATTTTCCGGGCGAGCGCAGTGGTAAATTGCTAATGCCGCACCTGGCAAACCAAACATCATGATTGGGAAGAAACCAGCTTGGTAACGACCAGTGATACCCACTGTCGCCAGACCTGCTTCAATAGACTTAGCACCGCCTAAGAAGTTTGGAATATCATTGATTCCTGCAACGTCAAACCAGAACACCGAATTGAGTGCGTGATGCAGACCTACAGGAATTAATAAACGGTTGAAGAAGGCGTAAATACCCGCACCCACAGAACCTAAGTCTTTAATGCTTTCACCGAAAGAGACTAAACCGTTGTAAACCACCGGCCAGACATACATCAGTATGAAGGCTAAGATGATCATTAAGAACGAGGTCAAAATCGGTACGAGACGACGGCCACTAAAGAAAGACAACGCTTTGGGTAGCTCTACGCCACTATAACGGTTGTACAATTCAGCTGATAGAACCCCAACTAAGATACCCACGAACTGGTTATTAATTTTACCGAATGCCGCAGGAACGCTTTCCAGCGGAACATTCATGATCATGGAATAAGATGCAGGCGAACACAGTGTTGTCACCACTAAAAAGCCGACAAAACCGGTCAGTGCAGCCGCACCGTCCTTATCTTTTGACATCCCATAAGCAACACCAATAGCAAATAGCACGGACATATTATCAATAATAGCCGCACCCGATTTAATCAGTAACGCCGCGATTGCACTATTGGCTCCCCAACCATCTGGGTCAATCCAATAGCCAATCCCCATCAGGATTGCTGCGGCTGGTAGTACAGCAACTGGCACCATAAGTGCCCTACCAATCCGCTGTAAGTAGCTAAGAATATTCACAAACTCCCCCTTTATCGCCCTATTTTTGCCCCATTTACGGGATCTTATTGTTCACACACCTAAATCATAATTTAGGTTATTGAGAGTATCAATTTCATAGTCTAAATTAATTGTTTCGCGATGCAAAATAAATAGGTTCGATTTGTGATAAATGTCAACGAAAGAGTTACCGATATGACTAAATTACTAGCTATTATCGAAAACTTATTTTATGATTAAAAATAACTTATTTATGTTATTAACCTGTATATTCTCAGCGCGTTTAAAATGCAGGTGTAGCCGTTAAAACGGCACTGTGTACCAACACCAGCGCGTAATAAATTTGTAGTATAACGAGTATTCCTATATCTAATGAATAACATCAGGGATACATATATACATGAAAGATTTCACAGACTTATTAGAGGTAATTGAGACATGAGGCTAATT
Source organism: Providencia sp. PROV048 (assembly GCF_033688165.1). Taxonomy (NCBI): domain Bacteria; kingdom Pseudomonadati; phylum Pseudomonadota; class Gammaproteobacteria; order Enterobacterales; family Morganellaceae; genus Providencia; species Providencia sp. PROV048. Next base: position 3,169,110 of record NZ_CP096360.1, read on the forward strand.
CCACTTAACAATGCGCATGATGTCGGCATTTGGTCCGCACAGTATATTGCTGACAAAATTAACGCATTCAACCCAACTGCTGATCGCCCTTTCGTTCTTGGGTTACCAACAGGCGGCACTCCTCTTGCCACTTATAAGGCATTGATTGCTTTATATAACGCAGGAAAAGTCAGTTTTAAGCATGTGGTAACATTTAATATGGATGAGTATATTGGTATTCCCGCTAATCATCCTCAAAGCTATCACACATTTATGCATGATAATTTCTTTAACCACATCGACATTCAAGCGCAAAATATCAATTTACTGAATGGTAATGCCCCTGATGTTGATGCGGAATGCCAACGTTATGAAGATAAAATTAAATCTTACGGCAAAATTAATTTATTTATGGGCGGCGTAGGTAACGACGGTCACATTGCTTTTAATGAACCCGGTTCTTCATTGAACTCTCGTACCCGCATTAAGACATTAACACCAGAAACGCGCCAAGCTAACTCACGTTTCTTTGATAATGATATCAATCAAGTACCAAAATTCGCTTTAACTGTGGGTGTAGCCACGTTAATGGATGCTGAAGAGTTAATGGTACTCGCTACGGGTGCGAATAAAGCGAACGCAGTTCATGCAGCAGTTGAAGGTTCAATTAACCATATGTGGACAGTGAGTTGCGTGCAAATGCACCCAAAAGCACTGGTCGTTTGTGATGAACCAGCAACACTCGAATTAAAAGTTAAAACACTTAAATATTTCAAACAGCTAGAATCTGAAATTATTGAAAAGTTTAACTAAGATTATGTTTATCAATCACCCGGTCAGCGAAGGCTGATCGGTGACCCACCTTCCAGAGGTCAGGAGTTTTAAGCCATGTATGCATTAACAAATTGCATTATTTATACAGGTCATGAAAGACTGGATAACCATGCGGTCGTCATTGATGGTGAAATCATCAAAGATGTTTGTCCTGTCTCTGAATTACCTTCCCATATTCCACTGCATGACCTACAAGGTGCAATCTTATCCGCTGGGCTTATTGACCTGCAAGTCAACGGCTGTGGTGGTGTCCAATTCAATGATAATAAAGAAAATGTCACATTGAAGAATTTGGATATCATGCAAAAAGCCAATGAGCGTACAGGGTGCACCAGTTACCTGCCAACGCTGATTACTTGCTCTGACGAATTAATGAAACATGGTATTGAGGTCATGACAGAGTACTTAAAAGACCACAAGAACCAAGCTCTAGGACTTCATTTAGAAGGCCCATATATTAATGTTATCAAAAAAGGTACGCATAACCCTGAATTTATCCGCCAACCATCCGCGCAGATGATTGATTATTTAGCCGCTCATGCAGACGCTATCACTAAAATTACTTTAGCGCCTGAAATGGTAGAACTTGATTACATTCACCAATTGAAAGATTCCGGCATTGTTATTTCTGCTGGACATTCAAATGCGACGTATGAAGAAGCCAAACTGGGTTTTAAAGCCGGAATTCGCTTTTCAACGCACCTTTTTAACGCCATGCCATATATTTCAGGCCGTGGCCCAGGTTTAGTTGGCGCTATTTATGACACTCCTGAAGTATATGCGGGAATTATCGCTGATGGCTTGCATGTCCAGTGGGCAAACATTCGTAATAGCAAACACTTAAAAGGTGATAAATTAATTTTAGTGACTGATGCCACAGCGCCCGCAGGAATAGATCCTCAAACTGGTGAAATGGATCATTTTATCTTCGCAGGTAAAACCATATACTACCGCGATGGATTATGTGTAGATGAAAATGGCACACTCAGCGGCTCATCACTCACAATGATAGAAGCAGTGAGAAACAGTGTAGAGTACGTGGGTATCCCATTAGATGAAACACTGAGAATGGCAACGCTCTACCCCGCAAGAGCCATCGGAGTTGATGAGACCATAGGGTCTATTGCTCCGGGTAAAATTGCGAATTTAACCGCGTTTAACCACGACTTCGACGTCCTTGCAACCTATGTTAACGGAGCAGAAGTCTACAAAAAATGAGTAACTAGCTAATGAATCAAAGCCACTCGCTGAAGCAAATTGGTAATATTGATCTCGTCAAACAACTAAATAGCGCTGTCGTCTATAGTTTAATTGACCAACATGGCCCGATATCAAGAATTCAAATCGCGGAGCAAAGCCAACTTGCCCCAGCCAGTGTGACTAAAATCACTCGCCAGTTACTCGAACGTGGTTTAATTAAAGAAGTTGACCAACAGGCCTCCACTGGGGGCCGTCGTGCTATATCTATTGTTTCTGAGCACAAAAATTTTCATACGATTGGCGTCCGCTTAGGCCGCTATGATGCCACCATCGCCTTATACGACTTAGGTGGCAAAATGATTGTCGATGCTCATTACCCTATCACAGAGCCCTCTCAGCAAGCGGTTGAACAAAAACTGATTGCCGCCCTTGAAGACTTTATCGAACACAATCAGAAACGCTTAAAAGAGTTGATCGCGATTTCTATTATTCTCCCTGGGTTAGTTAACCCAAACAGTGGTATTGTCTACTACATGCCGCATATCAAGGTCGATAATTGGCATCTCATCGACAACTTGCAAGCACACTTTAAAATTACCTGTTATGCAGGGCACGATATTCGCAGCCTAGCCCTCGCTGAGAGCTATTTTGGTGCAACTCGTGATTGCGAAGACTCACTGCTCGTTCGCATCCACAGAGGCGCAGGGGCAGGCTTAGTCATCAATAAAGAGATATTGCTCAACCATCGAGGTAACCTAGGGGAAATCGGCCATATCCAAGTTGACCCCCTTGGCGAACTTTGCCACTGTGGTAATTTTGGTTGTTTAGAAACCATTGCCTCAAACCAAGCGATTGAAGCCCGCGTAAAACAGCGTTTAGAACAAGGCTATTCAAGTTCCCTTACATTGGAAACTTGTACGATTTCCCATATTTGCCAAGCTGCTAATAAGGGAGACCCACTTGCTACGGAAGTTATCCAGCACGTTGGTCGGCAAATCGGTAAAGCGATTGCTATCTCTATAAACTTATTTAACCCTGAAAAAGTCGTTATTGCAGGGGATATCACGGAAGCAGAACAAATTCTGATACCCGCGATTCAAAGCTGTATTGACACACAAGCCTTAAAAGGATTTAGGGAAAATCTTCCCATCGTCACATCGCAGTTGGTTCATAATTCGGCAATAGGCGCTTTCGCACTCACTAAACGTGCGATGCTTAATGGTGAATTATTACAAAAATTGTTTGAAAGCTAATTTTTGGCGTTATTTTCTTTAAAGCAGGTTGAGATACCTGCTTTTTTATTAGCTATAAACTGAATGCTTCGTTTCATGAGTCATTTTTAAAACACTTCACACTCTTTCAGCTATCCTCCTCTTACAAATTCTTAGACTCTTTCGATGTTTTATTTCGCGTCATCACCAAATTACATTTATCTAGCAGGTAAGACAAAAGTAATTTTTTTCAAATATGGGCTTGTTTTTTGCTGGCTTTATCGACAAAATGATTATTCATCAAACAAACAGACACATTTTCTGAAAAATAGTGCAAAAAGCTGTTGACTGTCGTGTCTGTAATTAGCATAATGCGCCCCGCAACGCCGACGAAGGTAATGCAAAAAAGATGGCTATGTAGCTCAGCTGGTTAGAGCACAACACTCATAATGTTGGGGTCACAGGTTCGAATCCCGTCATAGCCACCATTATTTTGCGGGAGTGGCGAAATTGGTAGACGCACCAGATTTAGGTTCTGGCGCCGCAAGGTGTGCAAGTTCAAGTCTTGTCTCCCGCACCATTTTCCTTCTCGGTAGCATTGAATTTAAGATTGGGGTATCGCCAAGCGGTAAGGCACCAGGTTTTGATCCTGGCATTCCCAGGTTCGAATCCTGGTACCCCAGCCATCTTAAAACAATCAATAGTAGAATTCCCGGATGGGGTATCGCCAAGCGGTAAGGCACCAGGTTTTGATCCTGGCATTCCCAGGTTCGAATCCTGGTACCCCAGCCATCTACTATCCTACCTATAGTTGCACAATTCATTCTAAAGAAATCATATATGGCTATGTAGCTCAGTTGGTTAGAGCACAACACTCATAATGTTGGGGTCACAGGTTCGAATCCCGTCGTAGCTACCATTTCTTTTGTTGGGGTATCGCCAAGCGGTAAGGCACCAGGTTTTGATCCTGGCATTCCCAGGTTCGAATCCTGGTACCCCAGCCATTCTCTTTTCAACATCGCTTAAATTAACTCCCTGTTCTATCTTACTATGCTTAGGCAGTCTTAATTTTACTTATCGATTTTATTGATAAATTAAATAAAAAGTAACAAATTAGCAGATAACTCCATTTTTTAAGCAGTAAAGTATCCCTCTCTACTGTTTTCTATATTTACATCCCTATTTTTAGTTTAAATGATTACTTTTTGGTCATTTGCTTATTTATTTAATCCTAATATTACCGATTAACCAACAGCTTAATCGTTTAAAGTGGTGTTAAAGCAACATTTACCTCATAAAATTTACGTTTGCATAACTTTTCTATCAAATGTGTGACTTCAATCATTTCTATATAACCATCGAAAGTGGTAATCTGCGCTCGAATTGTAGTTAGGTATGATTATTACCAGTTAAATTATTATCAACCTCTGGTACTAATAAACTCAGTCCCTTCTTCCATTCCAACTAAATTAGTTCTCAGAAACTCTAATAAAAGTTTTAAACCTAATAATTATAAATTGCCAAACGCAACATTTTTACAGAGAAAATTTATGCGAAACATGATAAAGCAACCAATATATAAAATATTATATGTTCAAGTGATAGTAGCCATCGTTCTGGGTATAGCACTTGGTCACTTTTTTCCAGACATTGGTGAGTCACTAAAACCGCTTGGTGATGCATTCATCAAAATCGTTAAAATGATTATCGCACCAGTTATCTTCTTAACTGTTGTCACCGGTATATCAGGGATGTCAAACATGAAGGCCGTGGGAAGTGTCGCAGGTAAAGCAATGCTCTACTTTATCACTTTCTCGACAATTGCTCTCATCATTGGTCTTATCATCGCGAATATCATTCGTCCAGGCTCGGGGCTTAATATTGATCCAGCGACTTTGGATAGCAGCAAAGTTGCCACCTACGTTGAAAAAGCACACGAATCCTCGATTGTCAGCTTTTTGATGAATATCATCCCTGATACCGTCATCAGCCCATTAGTTAATGGAAATATTCTGCAAGTTCTGTTTATTGCAGTTATTTTTGGGTTAGCGCTAGCTGCAACGGGTAAACACGGCGAGCCTATCGTTAAGTTACTGCAAAACTTTTCTGAACCTGTGTTCAAAATGGTGGCGATGCTAATGAAACTCGCCCCTATCGGGGCATTCGGTGCAATGGCATTTACCATTGGTAAATATGGAATATCCTCTATCGGCAATTTAATGATGCTGATTATGACTTTCTATATAACATCACTGCTATTTGTCTTACTGGTGTTGGGAGCGGTAGCCAAATATAACGGTTTCTCAATCATTGAACTGATTAAGTACATCAAAGATGAACTCTGGTTAGTATTAGGGACTTCTTCTTCTGAGGCCGCATTACCAAGTTTAATGCGAAAAATGGAGCATGCGGGGTGTGAAAAATCTGTTGTAGGCTTAGTGATCCCTACTGGTTATTCATTCAACCTTGATGGTACCAACATCTACATGACGATGGCCGCATTATTTATTGCCCAAGCCACCAATATTGAGCTGACTATCTGGGAACAAATTTCATTGCTGCTAGTTGCCATGATAAGCTCGAAGGGGGCAGCTGGTGTAACGGGTGCAGGTTTTATTACCTTAGCAGCCACTTTGATGGTGGTACCAAGCGTTCCTGTTGCAGGCATGGCGCTTATTTTAGGTATCGACCGATTTATGTCTGAGTGCCGTGCTTTAACTAACTTAGTCGGTAACGCATGTGCGTGTATCGTTGTTGCACGTTGGGAAAAAGAACTCGACACAGAAAAACTGGCTCATGCATTTTCAGCAAAAAATGAAACTTTAGATTCAGTGATTACTGAAGACGACAGCATCAATACAGATATAAGTCACATTCAGCCAATTGATTTAGCTAATAATAAATAGCGCTAACTTCTTCATTTAATTATAAATAGGCCTCTAATTTTGCGGCCTATTTATATATCTAAGATAAGATCTATAACCCTAACGCATACTTCAGAGCCAGTTTTTTTGCTTCTCCGGCGCGCTGTGCCGCCATCAACCCAAGATTCCTAACTATTTTCAATCCCGGTAACTTTTCACTAAATGCCATGTAAAAAACATCCATCCCAGCTTGCATAATTAAATTATCAGGCAAACGACGTCGTTGGTAACGTTTCAATACATCAAGGGAACTCCAAGGTTGTATATATTCACGCGCGTAAATTACTTCTTTCAAAAGAGCATCAACATCTCGGTAGCCTAAATTCACACCCTGCCCCGCTAATGGGTTGATAGTATGGGCTGCATCGCCAATCAATGCTAACCCATCCATCACATAGCGGCTTGCATGATGACGAGTCAGTGGAAATGCCCCTGACGCAATTGCAGTAACAGGCCCTAAACGTTCAGGAAAGGCTTCGGATATTGCTCCCGTCAATTGTTCCATTGACATACCTTGTAAACGTCTAATCTTTGCGGGACTGTCATACCAGACTAATGAGGCCCAATTATCATACAGAGGTAAAAATGCCCTTGGCCCTGATGGGAAAAACTGCTGCCATGTTTTATCTTGCTGAGGTTGCTGTGTTTGAATGCTAATCAACATACATGACTGGCGATACTGCCAGCCGCGGCTACCAATTCCTGCCATTTTACGGACTTGCGAATTAGCGCCATCGGCTCCGACCACAAGCTTAGCTTGTAAAGTATGGCCATCATCTAATGCTAACATCCATTCTTTTTGCTGCTTAGGTTGGTATAAATTGATGAGTTTCGCCGGGCAAACAAGGTCTAGATTGCTGTATTTTTCACATTCTTGCCATAACGCAAGCTGTAGTACTCTGTTTTCTACCATAAACCCAAGTTCAGGTAGCCCAAGGCTTTTAGCATCAAAAATCACATTGCTATCTGGTTCTTCCCATGTTTCTAACTGGCGATATGGGGCACTTCGCATTGCCTTAACATGTTGCCAAGCCCCTAATTGCTCCAACAATTCAACAGAAGCGCGGCTAATCGCAGAAATACGAACATCAGGGGCACTTTGTGGGTCAAAGGCCACAGGTTGTGCTTTTTCAAGCAAAGCAACTCGCATGCCTTCTTGAGCAAAGCCCAATGCTGCTGCCGCGCCAGTCATACCCGCGCCAACGACGACAACATCATAAGATTCGATTAATTTATTCATACGTTCGCTACTATTTACTGTTTAATAAAGGTTATTGTTTGATAACAGTGACCACGTGGATAAAGGTATTGTACCGAAAAATGAGAGTTCTCACAGGAAATATAGGCATTGAAGTCTCAGAGGCCATTCATTCCTCCACCTTAATAACCTTACAAATAGTATATTTTGCTGAAAACACTTTGATTTGCACAAAAAACAACCACAATTTTGCAACATCCTCTGGTCACTGATGCCGCAAATGAATACAATACGTGCTAATTTTAAAACAATAGGCAAATTGCCTGCCCTTAGATTTCGTGTAGTGATATCATTTTAAATATCTTTGCATTTATCCCATCATACAATGATGTCCTTAATCAAAATGCATGCGAGTTCCCAAAAATATAAAGGGTAGGACTTTGGATTTACAACGCGTTTCGGAGTCCATTACACTAGCCGCTTCGAAAACACCGGATATACGACATGTCGACGAATAAAAAGCTATATATTAAAACTTGGGGTTGCCAAATGAATGAGTATGACTCATCCAAAATGGTTTCTTTATTAGAAAATACCCATGGTTATCAACTCACTGAAGTTGCAGAAGAAGCAGACTTATTACTGCTTAATACCTGTTCCATTCGTGAAAAAGCACAAGAAAAAGTCTTCCATCAACTTGGTCGTTGGAAGTTTTTTAAAGACAAAAACCCTGACATTATTATTGGTGTAGGCGGCTGTGTCGCTTCACAAGAAGGGGATTTTATTCGCCAACGTGCACCAAGTGTTGACATCGTTTTCGGCCCGCAAACTTTGCACCGTTTGCCTGAAATGATTAATCAAGTTCAAGGTACGCGTAGCCCTGTTATCGATATCAGTTTCCCTGAAATTGAAAAATTTGACCGCTTACCAGAACCTCGCGCTGAAGGCCCGACCGCATTCGTTTCCATTATGGAAGGCTGTAACAAGTATTGCACTTTCTGCGTAGTGCCTTATACCCGTGGTGAAGAGGTTAGCCGCCCTTGTGATGATATCTTGTTTGAAATCGCGCAGTTAGCGGCACAAGGTGTACGTGAAGTTAATTTGCTTGGCCAAAACGTGAATGCCTACCGCGGTGAAACCTTTGATGGTGAAATTTGCTCATTTGCAGAATTACTGCGTTTAGTCGCGGCTATTGATGGCATCGACCGTGTCCGCTTTACCACTAGCCACCCAATTGAATTTACTGACGATATCATCGAAGTTTACCGCGATACCCCTGAATTAGTCAGTTTCTTGCATCTACCCGTGCAAAGTGGCTCAGACCGCGTTCTAACAATGATGAAACGCGCTCATACCGCACTTGAATATAAAGCCATTATTCGCAAACTGCGTGAAGCACGCCCTGGTATTCTAATCAGTTCAGACTTTATCGTGGGCTTCCCCGGTGAAACAACCGAAGACTTCGAAAAAACCATGAAACTGATTGCAGACGTGAACTTTGATATGAGCTACAGCTTTGTCTATTCCGCGCGTCCAGGCACCCCAGCTGCGGATTTACCTGATGATGTAACCGAAGATGAGAAAAAACAGCGTCTATACTTACTGCAACAGCGTATTAATCAGCAAGCATTAAGCTTCAGCCGCCAAATGGTGGGAACCGTTCAACGTATCTTAGTTGAAGGAACATCGCGTAAAAACGTCATGGAGCTGTCTGGACGTACTGAAAATAACCGTGTTGTGAACTTTGAAGGCACACCGGATATGATCGGTAAATTTGTGGATGTCGAAATTGTGGATGTTTATACCAACTCATTGCGCGGTAAAGTCATTCGTACAGAAGATCAAATGGGTCTTCGCGTTCATGAATCACCAGAGTCTGTTATTGCACGTACTCGTAAAGAAGATGAGCTAGGTGTTGGCAGCTTTCAACCCTAAGCCACAACCATAGGATATTCAGTGACCGAGACAAAAAATTTGCAAATCGCAACACAAGAAATCTTTCTAGAACCCGCAGATAACCAGCGTTTAATGAGCCTCTGCGGGCCATTTGACGATAATATCAAGCAGCTAGAACGCCGCCTTGCTATCGAAATTAATCGCCGCGATAACCGTTTTAAGTTATCGGGTAAGCCGCTGAATGTTCAAGCGGCGAGCAAAATTTTACGTCAACTGTATGTCGATACCGCGCCTGTGCGCGGTGTTATCCCTGATATCGACCCTGAAAATATTCACTTAGCCATTCTGGATAGCCGTGTTTTAGAGCAATCTGCCGATAGCGTTCCTGACTACGGTAAAGCGGTGAATATTAAGACTAAACGTGGTGTGATCAAACCACGCACTCCAAATCAAGCGCAATATATCGCCAATATTTTAGACCATGATATTACATTTGGCATTGGCCCTGCAGGAACTGGGAAAACCTATTTAGCGGTAGCCGCGGCGGTAGATGCGTTAGAGCGCCAAGAGGTCCGCCGTATTTTGCTAACCCGTCCTGCGGTTGAAGCAGGTGAGAAACTTGGTTTTTTACCGGGCGACCTCAGCCAAAAAGTCGACCCTTACCTGCGCCCACTTTATGATGCGCTATTCGAAATGTTAGGCTTTGAAAAAGTTGAAAAACTGATTGAGCGTAATGTTATCGAAGTCGCGCCGCTGGCCTATATGCGTGGCCGTACGTTGAATGATGCTTTTATTATTTTAGATGAGAGCCAAAACACCACCATCGAGCAGATGAAGATGTTTTTAACACGTATTGGCTTTAATTCTAAAGCGGTTGTGACGGGTGATATTACTCAGGTTGACTTACCTCGCGGGAGTAAATCAGGGTTACGTCATGCCATTGAAGTGCTTTCCGAAGTCGATGATTTAAGCTTCAATTTCTTCCACAGTGAAGACGTAGTTCGCCATCCAGTCGTTGCAAAAGTTGTCATGGCTTATGAGGCTTGGGAAGAACAAGACAATAAACGTCGCCAGCAGTTACGTGAAGAAAAAGAACAACAAAAGCAATTTGAAAAGCAGGAAAATCTATAAATGAGTGACATTATTCTCGATTTACAAATTGCGTGTGAAAACCCTGATGGCTTGCCTTCGGAAGCCGAGTTTCAGCGTTGGTTAGCTGCTGTTTTGCCTAAATTTCAAGCACTAAGTGAAGTCACTATTCGGGTAGTTGATGAACCCGAAAGCCATCACTTAAATTTAACCTATCGCGGCAAAGACAAACCGACTAACGTGTTGTCATTCCCCTTTGAGGCTCCGCCAGAAATTGAGCTGCCTTTGCTTGGTGATTTAATTATTTGCCGCCAAGTCGTTGAGCAAGAAGCTATTGACCAACAAAAAACAGCAGAAGAGCACTGGGCTCATATGGTCGTTCATGGTTGCCTTCATCTTTTAGGCTATGATCATATTGAAGATGATGAAGCGGAAGAAATGGAAGGTTTAGAAACTGAAATTCTGGCTGAGTTGGGCTATGAAGACCCATATCTTGCAGAAAAAGAGTGACTTAACTATAATTTTTTGAGATATCTTTCTCAAAGAAAGCATTACTTTACAAAAAATTGACGGTTATTTTGCAGATAAACCGTCAATTTTGTGCTAAAAAAGAATGTAGTAAACTGTTTTTATTAACTAACCTAAGCTCCAAATACTTTGACTTGGGCTACTTTTGGTACCAAGTGCGGCCAGCGAGGGTATCTCGATGAGCATACATAAGTATGTGATTCGAGTAGCCGAATGCAGCCAACAACGCTGCGGTTCGAGATACGACGAGTGAATACTCTAAATAATTCGAATTGCAGGTAGGCGGCCAGCGAGGATATCTCGATGAGCATACATAAGTATGTGATTCGAGTAGCCGAATGCAGCCAACAACGCTGCGGTTCGAGATACGACGAGTGAATACTCTAAATAATTCGAATTGCAGGTAGGCGGCCAGCGAGGATATCTCGATGAGCATACATAAGTATGTGATTCGAGTAGCCGAGTACAGCCAACAACGCTGCGGTTCGAGATACGACGAGTGAATACTCTAAATAATTCGAATTGCAGGTAGGCGGCCAGCGAGGATATCTCGATGAGCATACATAAGTATGTGATTCGAGTAGCCGAATGCAGCCAACAACGCTGCGGTTCGAGATACGACGAGTGAATACTCTAAATAATTCGAATTGCAGGTAGGCGGCCAGCGAGGATATCTCGATGAGCATACATAAGTATGTGATTCGAGTAGCCGAATGCAGCCAACAACGCTGCGGTTCGAGATACGACGAGTGAATACTCTAAATAATTCGAATTGCAGGTAGGCGGCCAGCGAGGATATCTCGATGAGCATACATAAGTATGTGATTCGAGTAGCCGAGTGCAGCCAACAACGCTGCGGTTCGAAGTATGACGAGTATTTTTTGAGGAAAAAAAAATTAACCGCCATGAGCGACGATAACTCTTCGAGTAGCGATAACCCTGGTCCTAAGAAAGGGTTCTTTGCACTGTTAAATCACCTATTCCATGGTGAACCTAAAAATCGTGATGATTTGGTCGAATTAATCCGCGACTCTGAACAGAACGATTTGATCGATCCTGACACCCGCGAAATGCTTGAAGGGGTAATGGATATTGCGGATCAGCGTGTGCGCGACATTATGATCCCGCGTTCCCAAATTGTTACCTTAAAACGTAACCAAACGCTTGATGAGTGCCTTGATGTCATTATTGACTCTGCTCACTCACGCTTCCCTGTTATTAGTGAAGATAAAGACCATATCGAAGGGTTATTAATGGCAAAAGATTTACTGCCATTTATGCGTACTGACGCTGAGCCTTTTAGTATCGATAAGGTATTACGCCAAGCGGTTGTTGTCCCTGAAAGTAAGCGAGTAGACAGACTACTCAAAGAATTCCGCTCTCAACGCTACCATATGGCTATCGTTATCGATGAGTTTGGTGGTGTTTCTGGTCTAGTGACCATTGAAGATATTTTAGAGCTCATCGTGGGCGAAATTGAAGACGAATACGACGACCAAGACGATGTTGATATTCGTCAACTTAGCCGCCATTCTTATTCTGTGCGCGCCCTTACGCAGATTGAAGATTTCAATGAAGCCTTTGGGACTCATTTTAGTGACGAAGAGGTTGATACGGTCGGTGGCCTCGTTATGCAAGCCTTCGGTCATCTACCTTCTCGTGGTGAAACCATCACAATTGACAACTACCAATTTAAAGTTGCGATGGCAGATAGTCGCCGGATCCTTCTGCTTCACGTGAAAATTCCAGACGACGCGCCAGTTCCAACTTTGGAAGAAGAACAGACTTAATGAACTCAACGTCTATTTATCAAAGTCAGCGGTTGCGGTTACTGCTGGCTTTAATTTTCGGAGCCAGTGGAACGCTGGCTTTTTCGCCTTTTGACATCTGGCCTGCCGCACTACTTTCTATCCTTTTTCTCCAATTACTGACCTTGCAGCGCACCGCCAAGCAATCTTTTGCTATCGGTTTCGCTTGGGGATTTGGCTTATTCGGTAGTGGCGTTAACTGGGTTTACGTCAGTATCGCGGATTTTGGGGGGATGCCAGGGCCTGTTAACGTCTTTATTGTCATTCTTTTGGCAGCATACCTTTCCCTTTATACAGGGCTTTTTGGGGCATTGATGGCTAAATTTGCCCCACATGCCAATATTTGGCGTTTAGTATTTCTTGCTCCTGCCCTGTGGCAAGTCACTGAATTTTTACGTGGTTGGGTTCTCACTGGTTTCCCATGGCTGCAATTTGGCTACAGCCAAATTGATGGCCCCATGAAATCGCTCGCTCCAATATTCGGCGTCGAAATGATCACATTGCTATTATTTAGCATTAGTGGTTTGTTAGTGCTCGCTATCCTACGTCGTAGCTTTATTGCATTAGCCACAGCGGTAGTTTTACTGTTTGCTCCATTAGTTGCCAAAAATATTCAGTGGTTTACCCCACTTGAAAGCCAGAAAATGGAAGTAGCACTGGTTCAAGGCAACATTCCCCAATCAATGAAATGGGAAGCCAGTTTTTTACAAAAAACCAAAGATACCTATATGGAGTTATCTCGTCCTTATATTGGTAAAGCATCGCTAATTATCTGGCCTGAATCTGCCGTACCTTCTGTTGAACTGGATAACCAAGCATGGCTAAAATCCCTCGACCGGCTGTTAGCGGCTTCGAACACTCAATTAATCACAGGGATCGTTGATGCAAGGCCAATGGATGGGGAATATGAGTTCTTTAATACGATTATTGTATTAGGGGATAAAAACCCGTATCTCTACCCATCAAAAAACCGTTATAACAAACATCATTTAGTGCCATTTGGGGAGTTTGTTCCATTAGAAGATATCCTGCGCCCTATTGCACCGTTTTTTAACTTACCGATGTCTGGATTCAGCCGTGGTGATTACCAACAAGCCCAACTCGCTGTAGGGAATATTCACCTCACTGCCGCTATTTGTTATGAAATTATCTTAGGTACACAGGTCAGAGATAATTTTAAACCTGATAGCGACTACTTACTTACTGTTTCAAATGATGCGTGGTTTGGCCAATCTATCGGCCCATGGCAGCATTTCCAAATGGCACGTATGCGTTCGTTAGAATTGGGACGCCCATTATTACGTTCCACTAATAACGGAATAACTGCGGTGATCCGTGCGGATGGTTCAATACAAGATATGCTACCACAATTTAAAACAGCGACTCTAGCCACTGAAGTCACACCGACAACAGGGCTAACCCCTTACGCACGTTGGAGTAATCATCCAATGTGGGGAATCGCCATTATGTTTGGTATTCTTGGTTTTGCTATGAATAGACGTCAAAAGTAACGATGTTGACCCCACCTCGGTACCTGTAAATGAGGTGGGGAATTAGCTAAGCAACCAATAACCCCTGTGTGTCCGCAATCTTCACCGTCACAATACAGCCTGAATTAAATTGTAAGAAATCATCTTCAATGCCATCAGAAAAAATAACGCCGTTATCTGGCATTAATGACTCAACAGCTAACGGGCTACTCGGCTCAATCGTGCCAAATACCCATTTGGTTCCTGTCGTTTTACTTAAAAACGGCTCCCTAACACTAAATTGTAATTTACTTTCCCCCCAACCAAATCCTTTTGCCAACGGGTGAGTACTTACTCCCATAATGGCCTGTGCTCCCGCTAAAATAGATTGAAACCACCCCGTTGACCCAAGTCCTGTGGATATAATTATTCCAGAAGATGATTGAAACTCTTGTTCCCCATTCCAGTTCAATAAATAGCGTGCCGAAGTGTGGCTTTTCGGGCCAATGAATAAATCGTTTACCGCTAATAGTGATTGCCCATCATTGGTTGTAGCTTGTGCAAAAGTCACTATTTTTTGCTCTATTTTTCCTTTTAAGGTATTTATCACGACTTCCTGCAATTGGCCTATTTCAAAAGGAAGTAGTTGGCCATCCCACCTTTCAGGATCAGGGTTAATAGCAATAACTGGCTGTCCATTTAAGTATTTCAAGGTATTCGCCACTAAACCATCTTGGCCAATGACAACAACAATATCCTGTTTAGAAAATTGGTAACTAGGCAATAATTTTCGTTCCAATAATTGAAATCTACCCAATGATTTCAATACCGATTCGGCTTGTACTAATTGGCGCTGATATAAATCATGCTCATTTAAATAATCGCTGACTTCAACATGGTTATGCTCCAAGTAAAATTTGGCTTGAGGCCAGGTGTTAAAGCGTTCAATCAATTCCTGTAAACGCGTTTTACGCATGACTAATACAAATCGCACGTCATTATTCCTTTGCATTATTTACCTCCTTTTTTCATTAACTGGCTAAATAAATCAGGCGATATATTGAGCTCACCAATTTTTCCAGCATTTTGTGCCAATGATTCGAATGCCATCGCCATCAACTGCTCAGGTCCCATTTTAGCCAACGCTAACGCTTTTAAGTTTTCAACGGGTAATTGACTGTAAGCTTTCATTTTAGATTCAATGGAATAAGCATCTGCATCAGACTGTATACGCTGGTTTTCAACACTAAGCGCAACCAGCTCATTGCGTTTTGCCTCTGCACTTACTTGTGCAATTAACTCTTCTTGCTCTATTTCGGCTCGCTCTCGCAATATTTTTCGCTCATTATCAAGACGAGCCTCTTCAATTTGTTGTTCTTTGGCCTGAACAGATAAATCTGTTTCTAATTCAGCTTCTTTAATTGTTCGCTCTTGTTCTACAGAAAACTTACGTCTTGCATAAATGGCATCATCAGCCTCTTTCAGTATGGATTCTCTCGCTTGTGCTTCTAACGCTTTGAGCGTTTCAGGTAATGGTGCGATGGCAGAAATAGAAACATCCAAAATTTCAATTCCCAGTGACTCAATAACCGCCTGCTCTGCTAATTGCTGGTTCACCAAAATCACCAATGATTGGCTAATCAATAATGCATCTCGCAATGAAGTAGTTTGTATTTTGGCTTGAATCACTGTTTGAGCTGCTCGCACAACTCGGTCACTTAATTTAAGGGGATCTTCAGAAGAGTAGCTTTTCCCATCCTTAGATAAATTAAAATTTAAGACGTCCGCGGTTTTTTCCGGCTGCTTTACCTGAAAAGAAATTTGCCCCTGGATACGTAAACTTTGGAAATCAGACGTTTGTAAATTAAAAATAAATGGGGCTTCTTGGGCATTTAATGGAAGTGCCGCAATGGATGTTTTATCGGAGTTATACCAAAAACTAAGCCCCTTACCTTGCTTACGCACTTTCCCATTCACCGATTGAATAACAAAAGTTGATGAGTCTGCTTTGAAATATTTAAAGTTAATCATAGTGGATCCCTCATTATTGTCTTTATGACCTTAATTAATTATTGTCCTATAGACACAAACAAGTCAAGCATTAAATGTCTTAATGACAATAACTATTTTTACCTGTATGATTTAACCCTAAACTTCATCTTTAGCGATAAGTGGTAACAATATGAATGAAAAAGAGTTTCTTGCTAGTTATGACAGAAAAGATTATTTATCGCCTTTACTCACTGTCGATGCCGTTTTATTTACTTACCATGAAAACACGTTGAAAGTATTACTGGTTGAGCGAGCAAGTTTCCCTGAAAAAGGGAAATGGGGCTTACCGGGAGGATTTATTGATGAGCAAAATGATCAAACCTTAGAAGAGACTGTTTTACGTAAACTAAAAGAAAAAACAGGAGTTATTCCTCCTTATGTTGAGCAACTTTGTACGGAAGGAAACCACCAACGAGACCCTCGCGGCTGGTCTGTCACTGTTTGCTATACAGCTCTAATTGCTTACCAAGCCTGCGAAGCCCATATTGATACCGTGGATTCTGTAAAATGGGTTTCTATTGATGAAATTGAACAACTGACTCTTGCATTCGACCACCTCAAACTTTATCAACAAGCGAGAGAACGCCTAAAGCAAAAATCACTCTATTCGATAGTTCCAGGTTTTGCATTACCTGACGTTTTTACCTTAGCAGAGCTACAACATGTCCATGAAGTTTTGATTGGTAAGCCTTTACAAAATAAATCGTTTAGGCGCCGACTCGAACAAGCTGATTTGTTAATTGATACCGGAGAAAAACGCCACGAGCGTGGCCGACCCGCTAATTTGTATCGTTTAAAACCACAATCAGCGGACTACCGTTTTATTCGTAATTTAGAATTTTAATCATTGATATGCCTGATAAACAAATATTATCAGGCATTCCAATGAATGCTATTGGCAAATTGCAGGGGTAACAATATAGGTAAAAATGAGTTTGTTAGACTTATGATAATTATGCGTAATGCCTTCGGGAAACATTTCATGCAAAATATCCATACCTGCATTTTTACCGCAATAGTTGCGATTTAAAATCTCACGCATATTTTGCTGCCAACTATCACCTTCCAATATATTGTCAGGGATCCCTTTGATAGTGTATTGGTAAAATAACATGCCATTTTTAGCAGTCACTTCCGTCAATAGTGTTACGTCATCAATCAGCATAGGCAATGATTCCGCCATGTCAGATAGAAAAATGCCCCGTAACATCGTTGGGTCATCATCTCCTTTTGCATTAAACGCATTGATTTTATCTTCTGTTGAATTAGCTTTTATTTCATCATAACGCTGTTCTATTTTTGAATTTTCTATTGTTCCTGATGGTTCTTTCGTTGTCGTTTTTTCTTCCACATCAGGGGAGCATCCCGTGATTAATACCGCGCATAAAATAATCCAACCACTTTTTTAAACATAGCCATCCCATTCACCTATTTTATTATTTATATGTCCGAATGAGTTTACCATAATGATAAATTAAACTTATAGGCAGAAAAATCCCCTTTTTTAGCCCAAAGGGGATGATAGAAAACTAAAAAGATGCCAACCACATACGCATTTTTAAGCCATAAGAACTCGTCCAACCCGATGTAAAACTGACTAGCTCACCGTTATCAATCACCATAAAAGTGGGCGTCGCACTGACCCCAACCGCATTGGAAAGTTGCCCGCTTATATCGTTGATCACAGGAAAGGTTAGCTCCTTGTTTTCCATCCCCTTGATTAAGCGAGATGTTTCACCTGAACGTATCGCTACCGAAATAATTGGCATACCTGATTGGCTTAATTCTGATACCGTTGGCGAAGTCAAATTACAGACCCCACACCACGTCGCCCAGAAATAAACCAATATCGGTTTTTCTTTACTTAACTCTGCCAATGAAACCGTCTCACCGTTGGCCAGAGTGTGTTGTTCCAATAATACAGGCGCAAGGGTTTGTGGCTTGCGCCATAAATCCATCACTGTAAAGGCAATAAATAAAATAATTGCCAAAACAATAATTTCTTTAGACCATTTTTTTATTTTATTCATATAGTTGCTTACCTATTTGGTATCAAATAGTACAAATCAATGATGTAAGAAACCAAAACATCCACTTAAAATGAATGCTTTAGCATTTAATTAAATATTTGTTTTCCTATCCTCTAATTCTAGAGTTTTGGATTGTTTAATCTTTATCCTCTAATTTTAGAGTTTGGATTGTTTAATCTTTATCCTCTAATTCTAGAGTTTGGATTGTTTAATCTTTATCCTCTAATTTTAGAGTTTGGATTATTTAATCTTTATCCTCTAAATAATTCGCGTTGTGGCTAGGCGGCAAACGAGACTATCGTGGCAAGCATACACAAGTATGTGACTCACGTAGTCGAGAGCAGCCAACAACGCCACAGCGCGAAATATGACGAGGATAACGAGGATTATTTGAGCTTAGCCAACTGCTCCTTCACTACCGCCTCAAACTGCTGTGCATCAATAGCACCTGGGATCATTTCATCACCCACCAATGTTGCTGGGGTACCATTCACACCCAATTTTTCTGCCAATATCATATTAGTACGAATACCATCGCGGCTCTTATCACTCGCTTTTAGCTTATCGTTGCCAGTGGCTTTGAGAGCATCTTTGATATTTGCATCTGATAGCATGCCCTGTTTTTGCATAAATTTATGGTGTAAAGCTTCAAATGCTTTCGGGTCTTCTTGCCACAGTGTCATGGTTAACTGAGCTGAATCCATTGATGTTTGGCCTTTAAATGGTAAATATTTGATTACCACTGCCACATCATTTGGATATTTTTTCACAATATCCATCAGTTGAGGGTCGAAACGCTTACAGAATGGGCAGTTAAAATCAGTAAAGTTAACTAAAACTAACTTGGCATCTTTTTTACCGATACGCGGGCTGGTTGGGTCATTGAATAAAGCATCGTGCTCCGCTTTTAACGTTTCTTTCATTTGGGCTTGTTGTTTTTCCCCTTGTTTGGCTTGCAGGGCAACGATAGCTTCTTCAAGAATTTCTGGGTTTTCAACCAAAGTATCACGCACTAATTTACGCACTTGTGCTTCTTGGTCTGCACTCAAAGGTGCCGCCTGTGCTACTGACCCCATCATTAACGACGAAAATAAAACAGCTAAAATTGTTTTTTTCATTTTGTGGCTCCTTTGGCCTGATTCATAACGGATATTAGCGATTCACGATCAAGTATCGTTGAAAGTACTTCGCCTTCGGCCAAGTTAGGGCCATAGATTTGATTAAATGGAACAGCGACCTGCCCACGTTTTTGTAAAAATGCCGTAATTTCAGGTGAAGGCTTCGTCCAATCACCACGTAAAGCAACAACATCAGGTTCACTAAGCAGCTGTTGAATATCATCTCTTAGCAATACATTGTATTTATTTGCCTTACAGGTTACGCACCATTCCGCGGTAACATCAATAAATACGCGTTTATTATCCGCTAGCGCATCAGCAATTGCCTGTTCAGTTAGCGGTTGCCAATTCACCGTATCTTTAACGAGAGAACGGCTACCTGAGTGCTGTTCTTGCGTCATCCAAACAAATCCACCAGCAAAAACAGCGAATAATATAAATGGCAAGATAGCTGCTCTTACACCACGTTTTATCGCGATAAAGACCACTAATAACACTAAGAAAATGACAGCAATCGAGGTCGAAGTAGAGACACCAAAATGCGGAATTAATAAACTAATTAGCCATAAGCTGGAAACTAGCATCATGACTCCAAGTATTGCACGCAATTTGAGCATCCACATACCCGGTTTTGGTAACAACCTCGCAATAGCAGGAAAAGCGGCAATTAATAGCCAAGGCAAACTCATTCCGACACCTAATGCCGTGAAGATCAACCACAACTCTTCCATTGGCGCTGCCAGTGCAAAGGCCACGGCTGTGCCCAAAAATGGTGCAGAACAAGGCGTTGCCAACAATGTCGCGAATACCCCTTGCCAGAAATGACCACTATTGCCATGACCACCTGCGGTCGCCAAGCGTGTATTAGCCTTACTGCCAAGGTTGATTTCGAATAAACCAAATAAATTTGCAGTAAATAACGCCGTTACCACCACCATAAAGCCGATAAACCACGGGTTTTGGAACTGAATGCCCCAGCCAACGGCTTGCTGACCGACCCGCAGTAAGGTCATCAGTAAGGCGAGTAACCAGAAGGAAACCAAAATCCCTGAAGAAGACAGTAAAAATTGGCGACGAATGGTTTTCTGCTCACCTTGCGGAACCATTAAGACTGAGCCCAGTTTCATGGCGAGCACAGGAAGAACGCATGGCATTAGATTAAGGATCAAGCCACCTAAAAGTGCAAATAACACTACTTGCCATAAAGAAGCACCGCTCACTTTTGACACTATTGTGCCAGTAAATGTGCTAACTTGATGGCTAATTTGCTGGGAAATGTCACCATCAGAAACCACAAAAGAAATGGTTTTTCCGGTTAAATCAGGAGACTCGCCCCCCCAATCATCACCAACATCTATTGTTGCTGTTAAATGTTCTCCTGATGTTTCTATTACAGGTACGCCTAACGCCGCCCCTTCAACCACATCAGTGAAAATGTTCGGTTGTTCCCACGAGTTCCCTGTATTTTTTTGTAATTCAATGATTAGCTTATCATTAGCAAAACCAACTTTGGTTTGCTCAACTAAACCACTTGATGGTGGAACCGCACCTTTGGCTTGGTTAAACGCCCAAGTAAAGTCAGCAGGAACAGGTTCTGTTAAATCGAGCTCAAATGGGTAATCGGTTAAAATACAAACATTACTACATGTTGATAATGTTAACGTTCCTGCCAGTTTGTCCAACTTCTCATTACTTGTTACTGTTATGGGGAAAACCACATCGCCCATATAACCTTGAGTTGAAACACCCGCGACATCAAAGCGCCCTGGTGTTGGCCATTGCCAATCTGTTGATTCAACAGGTGACGACCATACAATTTCAGGCGCTACTCCGCCTTCGCCTGGCGAGCGCCAATAGGTTTTCCACCCCCCATCAAGTTTCACATCAAGCAAAACCTCAATTTTGCCATTTTCCTGTGCTGAACTTAATAACCTGACCTGCGCATGCCGTGGAGTGTTGTCATTCATCCACCCCGTATTCGCAGGTTGCAACCACCCCGTATCTGCAGCGTATAAACTGCTCGAAAATAGTGCGAAAAATATAAAAAATGAATTAATTAAAAAACGCATTGTTTCCTCCAGAATAAATTACACAACCGAATCCCTATTCGTTGTGTGTTAATTCCGAAGATTACAAAATTGTAAGTGTCTTCTGACTCTTGGAGGGGCATGCTTCTCTTCATTATTTGCTCTAGATATAAATAGATTAGTACAAAATAAAGTTAGCGCAGCCAAAGTAAGGAACATAAAGAAGAATGGTTCAAGCACAGCAGGTAACAAAGTCATTAATGACTTGGCGCTCAGTTCACAACTAGAAAGATGTGTACTACTGCCATCACCTTGTTTTACTTGTGATTGTTCGATATAGGAAAGGTTAGCTCCAGTATTAATTTGCACTTGAGCTAAGACATCTGGCACAAAAAAATTGGCGAGCAGACGCTCTCCGACGGCGCGTTGATTCATACAAATCAATACCATCAGACAGGCGAATATCACTAATCCTTTACCTAATTTTAAATGCCTGTTCATGCGCACCTTGGTATAACTTCCTGAAATAATACTAATTATGCGACTTTGATAACCATAACGATAAAAACCAGTCTTTGATTAATACCGTTACACCGTCTATAAGTTAAATAGAGGTTACATCTTACACAGCAAAATATTCCGTACAAGTGTCATCAGCTAACTTTACAAATATTATTCTCTTCCCAATGAACAAAAATGCAGTTCCATCAAAACTAGGCACGTAAATTGCTTTATCCAATATATGACATGAAATGAAGATAAATTGCACCTTAACAGTGCGTGACTATCAGTTTAGGACAATATTAAGTGGCAAATCACCATGTTAGTGCGGTAATTCAAAAATTACCCAAATAATATGCGAGACAGCTCCCGAAATTGAAACAATTTGTTTTCATTAATTAACAAATTTAATTACTTTTTAACAACAATAAAACATATAGCGGATAATCGCGGTATTGTCTAAATCTGCGAAACATTTGCAAACACAACACTACAAAACCACAGTAATTCAGGTGTTATCTCGTGATGACCCCTTAAAATTACAACGGGTTTACACCGATGTTCTAAAGGAGTTGTAATTATGCGTATAAGTAAACTTGTATTATCGATGATGATTTTAGGTGCAACCTGTGCAGTCCAAGCAGAAGAGTTAAACGGCACTCTGAAAAAAATCAAAGACAACGGTGTAATAGTTGTTGGTCATCGTGAATCATCCGTACCGTTCTCTTACTATGATAATAGCCAGAAAGTGGTGGGTTACTCACAGGATTATTCAAATGCCATTGTTGATGCAGTGAAGAAAAAATTAAACATGCCTGATCTGCAAGTCAAACTCATCCCCATTACATCACAAAACCGTATTCCACTCCTGCAAAATGGCACATTTGATTTTGAATGTGGTTCAACAACCAATAACGTAGAAAGACAAAAACAAGCGGCTTTCTCTAACACTATCTTTGTGGTCGGGACACGCTTACTCACCAAAGGTGATTCCGGTGTAAAAGACTTTGCTGACTTAGCCGGTAAAAATGTTGTCGTGACCTCAGGTACGACTTCTGAAATTCTGTTGAATCAGTTGAATGATGAAAAAAATATGAAAATGCGCATTATCAGCGCGAAAGACCATGGTGACTCATTCCGTACCTTGGAGTCAGGCCGTGCTGTTGCCTTTATGATGGATGATGCATTGTTAGCGGGTGAGCGAGCAAAAGCGAAAAAACCGGATATCTGGGAAATCGTTGGCAAACCGCAAACTGAAGAAGCTTATGGCTGTATGTTGCGTAAAGATGATCCTCAATTTAAAGCGCTTATCGACGAAACCATTGCGAATGCACAGACCTCGGGGGTCGCAGAGAAATCCTTTGACCGCTGGTTCAATCAGCCTATTCCACCAAAAAATCTGAACCTGAAATTTACTTTGTCCGATGAAATGAAAGCCTTATTTAAAGAACCAAATGACAAAGCATTAAACTAATAAAAAGACAAACAGGGTATTACTGAAGTAAGAATTGCAAGGCGGTCGTTCCCCGCCTTGCATCCTCTCTTACGACAGTATTCGGGAATTACATTGCCCACAGGAAGTCAATATCATGTCTATTAACTGGAATTGGGGGATTTTCCTTCAGGAAGCCCCATTTGGGAATACCACCTACTTAGGGTGGTTAATATCTGGCCTCGAAGTCACCGTAACACTTTCTATTTGCGCTTGGATTATTGCATTTCTAGTCGGTTCATTCTTCGGTATTTTACGTACAGTACCTAACCGTTTTTTAGCTTTTTTAGGTACCGCATACGTAGAATTATTCCGTAACGTGCCGCTTATTGTACAATTTTTTACTTGGTATTTAGTTATTCCAGAACTTCTCCCGCGTTCAATCGGGGATTGGTTTAAAATGGATTTAGATCCTAACTATCAATTCTTTATTTCCTCAATGCTTTGCCTTGGGTTATTCACCGCAGCGCGGATGACTGAGCAAGTGCGCGCAGCCATTCAGTCACTACCTAGAGGGCAAAAAAGTGCCGCACTCGCAATGGGGCTGACTTTGCCACAAACCTATCGCTACGTTCTATTACCCAATGCCTATCGGGTTATTTTGCCACCAATGACGTCAGAAATGTTGAACTTGGTTAAAAACTCAGCCATTGCGTCAACCATTGGCTTAGTCGATATGGCAGCACAAGCCGGAAAGCTATTGGACTATTCTGCTCACGCGTGGGAATCATTTACCGCCATTACGTTAGCTTATGTCGGTATTAACGTCATTATCATGATTCTGATGACGTTATTAGAGCGCAAAGTTCGCTTACCTGGCACTCTTGGAGGGCGGTAAAATGATGTATGAATTTGACTGGAGCTCAATTGCTCCGAGTATGCCCTTTTTAATCGATGGCTTTATTGTCACAGCAAAAATCACACTAACCGCGATAGTGGTCGGAATTTTGTGGGGTACCGTCCTTGCCGTGATGCGGTTATCCACATTCAAACCAATTAGCTGGTTTGCGGCCTTGTATGTGAATACATTCCGTTCTATTCCGTTGGTTATGGTTTTACTGTGGTTTTACTTAATCGTACCTAGCTTATTACAAAATGTTCTAGGCTTATCACCAAAAAATGATATTCGTTTAATTTCTGCAATGATAGCCTTCTCTCTTTTTGAAGCGGCCTATTACTCTGAGATTATTCGTGCGGGTATTCAAAGTATTTCACGAGGACAAGCTTCTGCGGCGTTAGCTTTGGGAATGACAAATATGCAAACTATGCGGCTCGTGGTGTTACCGCAAGCCTTTAAAGCCATGGTGCCGTTGTTGTTAACTCAAGGGATTGTGCTGTTCCAAGACTCATCCCTCGTGTATGTGCTCAGTTTGACAGACTTTTTCCGTACCGCCACCAATATTGGTGAGCGTGATGGGACACAAGTAGAGATGGTACTGTTTGCGGGTCTGGTGTACTTTATTGTCAGTTTTGGCGCTTCTATGTTAGTGAATTATCTTAAGAAAAGGACTGTTTCATGATAACCCTGAAAAATGTATCCAAATGGTATGGCCAATTTCAGGTGCTTACAGACTGCACAACTGAAGTTAAAAAAGGTGAGGTTGTGGTTGTGTGCGGGCCATCTGGTTCTGGTAAATCCACATTAATAAAAACAGTGAATGGTTTAGAGCCGATTCAACAGGGTGAGATTTTTGTGAATGATATTCAAGTTAATAACAAAAAAACTGACCTTGCAAAACTTCGCTCTAAAGTTGGGATGGTATTCCAACACTTCGAGCTATTTCCTCATTTGTCGATTATTGAAAATTTGACATTAGCGCAAGTTAAGGTATTAAACCGCGATAAAAAAGAAGCGGAAGCAAAAGGTTTGAAATTATTGGAACGCGTAGGTTTATCCAGCCATGCCAATAAATTTCCAGCTCAGCTTTCAGGTGGGCAACAACAGCGTGTCGCTATCGCTCGAGCACTGTGTATGGACCCTATCGCTATGCTATTTGATGAACCTACTTCAGCGCTAGACCCTGAAATGATCAACGAAGTGCTTGATGTTATGGTTGAGTTAGCCAATGAAGGCATGACCATGATGGTGGTTACCCATGAAATGGGATTCGCCAAGAAAGTGGCTAATCGTGTTATTTTTATGGATGAAGGCAAGATAGTTGAAGACAGTAAAAAAGAAGACTTTTTTGCTAACCCACAATCTGACCGTGCAAAAGATTTTCTCGCAAAAATCCTCCATTAATATTCGAGAGGGAGCTCATTAGCTCCCTCGTCTTATCACTGTGCTATTAGCAAATAAATCAACAGCAACAACCTGAATTCGAAATAGATCAATAAACCACTACCATTTAACAAACTTTTTAGTTAAGTTGTTTGGTTATTAGCGTAAAATATCCTGATCCGTTCCCCGAAAAGCAATATCCAGCCTCCCTCGTAGGTTCAGCTAATCAACTATTGTTGTTTTCGGTGTAGATCCGCTATGCTATGCGATCTCAATTAAGAAAGACATTCACGCTACAGATGTAGCATTTATTCACCATAGGATTATCGGTGCCATGCAAGAACAATATCGTCCAGAAGATATAGAGCCTAAAGTACAGCGTCACTGGGATGAAAAAGCAACTTTCAAAGTGACTGAAGACAACAGCAAAGAAAAATACTACTGCCTGTCCATGCTACCTTACCCTTCTGGTCGACTACACATGGGCCACGTACGTAACTACACCATGGGTGACGTTATCTCTCGTTACCAACGTTTGTTGGGGAAAAACGTTCTCCAACCAATTGGTTGGGATGCGTTTGGTCTGCCTGCTGAAGGTGCTGCGGTTAAAAATAATACTGCTCCTGCGCCTTGGACTTATGCCAATATCGATTACATGAAAAACCAGCTGAAAATGCTCGGTTTCGGTTACGATTGGGATCGCGAAGTCACGACTTGTACCCCTGAATATTACCGTTGGGAACAATGGTTCTTCACTAAATTGTATGAAAAAGGTTTAGTGTACAAAAAAACCTCTGCGGTTAACTGGTGCCCACATGACTTAACTGTTTTGGCGAATGAACAAGTGGTTGATGGCTGCTGCTGGCGTTGTGACACCCCTGTTGAGCGCAAAGAAATCCCACAGTGGTTTATTAAAATTACCGACTACGCAGAAGAGCTGCTCAACGACCTTGACAAATTAGATGACTGGCCAGAGCAAGTCAAAACCATGCAGCGCAACTGGATCGGCCGTTCCGAAGGGACTGAGATCACGTTCAATGTTGCAGACCGTGATGAAACCTTAACAGTCTATACCACTCGCCCTGATACTTTTATGGGGGCAACTTATGTGGCTGTTGCAGCAGGTCACCCTCTGGCTAAAGAAGCCGCGACAAATAACCCTGAATTAGCCCAATTTATTGATGAGTGCCGTAATACCAAAACTGCGGAAGCAGATATGGCAACCATGGATAAAAAAGGTATGGCAACCGGTTTATTCGTTATTCATCCATTAACCCAAGAAAAGCTGCCAATTTGGGTCGCTAACTTTGTCTTAATGGAATACGGTACTGGTGCTGTTATGGCCGTTCCTGCCCATGACCAACGTGACTGGGAATTCGCTCACAAATATAACTTACCCATCAAAGCAGTTATTGCCGATGCTGATGGCAATGAGCCTGATTTATCCCAAGAAGCGATGACCGAAAAAAATGCACTGATTAACTCAGGTGAATTCAGTGGATTAGACCACCAAGCTGGCTTCAATGCCATTTCAGATAAACTTGTCGCACTAGGTGCAGGTCAACGTAAAGTAAACTACCGCTTACGTGACTGGGGTGTTTCACGTCAACGTTACTGGGGGGCACCAATCCCAATGGCAACATTGGAAGATGGTACTGTCGTTCCTGTTCCTGAAGACCAGTTACCTGTCATTTTGCCAGAAGATGTCGTGATGAACGGCATTACCAGCCCAATTAAAGCTGACCCTGAGTGGGCAAAAATGACCATTAACGGTCAACCTGCATTACGTGAAACCGATACCTTCGATACCTTTATGGAATCTTCTTGGTACTATGCTCGTTATACCTGCCCGCAATATGACGACGGCATGTTAGACCCCGAGGCAGCAAACTACTGGTTACCGGTTGACCAATATATTGGTGGTATCGAACACGCCATCATGCACTTAATGTATTTCCGCTTCTTCCATAAGTTGATGCGTGATGCAGGGTTAGTCAACTCCGATGAACCAGCAAAACGCTTACTGTGCCAAGGCATGGTGCTGGCTGATGCATTCTACTACACAGGTAGCGATGGTCAGCGTGTTTGGGTTTCTCCAGCAGACGCCATTGTTGAACGTGACGACAAAAACCGTATTATTAAAGCCGTAGATAATGAAGGCCATGAACTGGTGTATACCGGTATGAGCAAAATGTCTAAGTCGAAAAACAACGGTATTGACCCACAATTAATGGTCGAAAAATACGGTGCGGATACCGTTCGCCTATTTATGATGTTTGCTGCACCACCAGAGTTAACCCTTGAGTGGCAAGAATCCAGCGTTGAAGGTGCTAACCGCTTCGTTCGTCGCGTTTGGCGTTTAGTACACGAGCACTCACAAAAAGGTGCAACTTCACCTTTAGATATCAGCACATTAACACCTGAACAAAAAGACTTACGTCGTGATCTGCACAAAACAATCGCGAAAGTCTCTGATGATTTCAGCCGTCGTTATGCATTCAACACTGCAATTGCTGCTATCATGGAATTCATGAACAAATTGGTTCGTGCGCCACAAGAAACGGAACAAGACCGTGCATTAGTTCAAGAGTCTCTTGAGGCTATCACGCTGATGTTATCACCAATCATTCCACATGCTTGCTTTGAAATGTGGAAAGCGCTCGGTCACAAAACAGACATCGATTTCGCACAATGGCCTGTTGCTGATGAAAAAGCCATGATTGACGATACCAAACTGGTTGTCGTTCAAGTTAATGGTAAGGTTCGTGGTCGTATCACCGTTCCGGCTGATGCAAACCAAGAATTTGTCCTAGATATGGCAAAAAATGAACCGAGCGTAGCGAAATACCTTGAAGGTGTTGGCATCCGCAAAGTAATCTATGTCCCAGGCAAATTGCTAAACCTTGTTGTAGGTTAATATTAGGTTGTTGGCTGATAAGGAGGCCAGGTGCGTTATCTGATAACTTTATTTTTGAGCCTGGCGGTGCTAGTCACCGCAGGTTGCGGTTTTCGTCTTCAAGGAACAACTCAAATTCCTGAGGAACTGAGAACTTTGCAGCTAAGTTCAAGTGATCCATATAGCTACCTTACAAGGGCGCTTAGGGAACAACTGCGGCTCAATAATGTGACCATTCTCGAAACTGGAAGAGCCGGTGTTCCCATTTTGAAAGTTCTGAGTTCTAATGAAAACACTGAAACTGTGTCCGTTTATCAAGATGGTAAAGCGGCAGAGAAACAATTAACACTGGTAATGAATGTGCAAGTGTTAATGCCTGATGGTGCTATCTATCCTTTACAAAGCCGTGTTGAACGCACTTTCTTCGACAACCCTTTAGAAGCACTGGCGAAAGATGCTGAAAAAGAAATTGTAAGGCAAGAAATGCAAGAACAAGCTGCACGCAATATCGTGCGTAAATTATTGCTTGTTCATTCAGCAGAACTTAAAAAAGCAAAAAACCAAGCGGCTGATACGAATACTCAACCATAATGACGCGTATCTACCCTGAACAGCTGGCCTCTTCGTTACAAGAGTCTCTGAGAGGCCGCTATTTAATTTGGGGCAATGAGCCCCTTCTTCTTCAAGAAAGCCAAGATGCCATCCGCAAAGCGGCACAAGAGCAAGGCTTTGAAGAGCATTTTTCGTTTTCTCTAGAGCAACATACTGATTGGGATGAGATTTTTAGCCTTTGCCAAGCTCTCAGCCTATTTGCTAGCCGTCAAACTCTCACGCTGTTATTGCCTGAAAATGGCCCTAACGCTGCCATGGCTGAAAAGCTGAACCAACTGGCGCAATTACTGCATTCAGATCTCCTGCTTGTGTTACGTGGTCATAAGCTCACTAAAGCACAAGAAAACAGTGCTTGGTTTAAAGCAATTAGCCAAGATGCTATTTATATCAGCTGCCTAACGCCTGAATATCAGCGGTTACCACAATGGGTTTCTAAACGCGCCTACAGTATGCGGCTTTCTTTAGAAACCGAAGCTAACCGACTACTTTGCTATTGTTATGAAGGGAATTTACTTGGTTTAGCGCAAGCACTTGAGCGGCTGTCTCTTCTTTATCCAGATGGTAAACTCACCTATCCTCGGGTTGAGAGTGCCGTTAATGACTCTGCGCATTTTACGCCCTATCATTGGGTTGATGCCCTATTGGCGGGTAAATCCCGCCGTTCATGGCATATTTTAGAGCAATTGCAGCAAGAAGATATTGAGCCTGTTATTTTATTGCGATCAATCCAACGCGATCTAATGTTGCTTATTACATTAAAACGCCAGTCTGCAACAACCGCGTTAAAGACATTATTTGATCAACACAAAGTGTGGCAAAACCGCCGAGGTGTGCTCACGGAAGCCTTACAACGTTTAACATTGCATCAATTACAATCTGCATTAATGTTATTAACGCAAGCAGAAATCAATATTAAACAAGATTTTAGCCATTCTCCATGGCCTGACCTGCAGTCACTGTCTATGCTATTATGTGGTAAAGCATTTGCAGAGAATTTTATTCATGAGTAATTCATTTTCAAAACAACATAACTTGCTCGCATTATTCGGTGGGACGTTCGACCCCATTCACTTTGGCCATTTACGTCCAGTGCAAGCGCTTGCTCAACAAGTTGGGCTCGAAAAAGTTATCTTGTTACCTAACCACGTTCCCCCCCATCGCCCACAACCAGAAGCGACGCCATCACAACGTTTAGAAATGGTGAAACTCGCAATTAAAAATGCGCCTTTATTTGCTATCGATACACGTGAATTAGAGAAAAATAGCCCTTCTTACACGATAGAAACACTGGTTGAATTACGCCAAGAAATTGGGCCAGAAAAACCTCTGGCGTTTATTATTGGTCAAGATTCCTTATTGTCGATTAATAAATGGCACGGCTGGGAGCGGATACTTGATAACTGCCATTTATTGGTTTGTTCCCGACCGGGATATGCCACACAGTTTGCCGATCCTAAAATGCAAAACTGGCTGTTAGAACATCAAACAACAGACCCTATTGCCTTAAACCAAGTGGCGAATGGGTATATTTTTATTGGAGATACTCCACTGGTAAATATCTCAGCAACAGAGATCCGCGAAAAATTAAATTCAGGCGACTCTTGTCACGATTTAATTCCAGATGCAGTTCTGCAATATATTCATCAACATCACCTTTATCAGCAATAAGGGAGCTCCCTTATTGAACAACTATTCGGATATGGCTCAAAAATGACTTGCTCTATTAAATAGTTGTCTGGGTATTGAATAAGCAATTGTTTCATCATCTCTAACGGCCTGTTTAACGGTAAATTCCCCGCTAAATAGTCGTTAATCAGCCATAATAAGCGTTTTTTCTCATCCTTCGTGGCTTTGTGTTTGAAATAACCTTGCATATGGCTCAGCGCATTAACTTCCGTATTTCTTGCAGGCACTGTCGCCAATATTTCCATTAAACAAGCTTTATATTGATTAAAAAAACACACGAGGTCGGTACTGCTTTTAATACTCGCCACTAAACGCCCTGTATACTGATAGCCAACAGGGGAATACGCCATGATGAGATATTTGTGGCAGCTATGAAATTGAATAATGTTGTGATGTGTTAACTCGTTGTATAAGCCATCTAACCTTTGTAACGTATACAATTTCGTCAAAAAGCAGTCCCAGAACGTTGTATCTTGTAGTTTATTACTGGTTAATATTGGAATGTTAGCAGGGAATAGCCCCTGTAATTCAGGGAGTTGCTGCCCAAAGCAAATAATACCATTAACTTTGTTTTGCCTGTCCTCATGGGAAAAATCCGTGATAAATTCAACCATGGAACTCACTTGTCGATGAATATTAACAGGAAGATGATTAATCCCTTCAAATATAAAAACTTTTGGCTTAATTATTTGCATAATACCTATCTCATCCTAAAATGTTTTTCAGGAGTACAGTTTCTAGAGTTATTTTGTAAAGTTAACACAAACTTCTTGCTCAAATGTACGGATATCCCTATAAATTTCACTCCACAATGAATAAAAAATAATTTAGCCGATTTTTCTTAAAATCTAGGGTAAAATAACAAGGCTGTTAATGTGTTTGATTCGTTATCAGCCATTATTTTATCTACAAACTACAAACAGTGTTTAACGTGATATTCTGTTTATTTGAATAAAAGGTGAACCTTTTGCAAGGAACTGAACTCCAACAATTTATTATCGATCAGCTTGATGATGCTAAAGCAGAAGATATCATTACTATCGATGTTCAAGGGAAATCAAGTATTACCGATCAGATGATCATCTGTACAGGGACATCAAGCCGCCATTTGATGTCAGTCGCTGACAGATTAATCGAAGCTTGCCGCAAAAATGGTTTAATGCCATTGGGTGTTGAAGGGCAAGGCATTTCTGATTGGATTGTCGTCGACCTTGGCGATGCCATTGTTCATATTATGCAAGAAGAAAGTCGTCGTATGTATGAATTAGAAAAGCTTTGGAGCTGAGTTTGAAATTACAGCTCATCGCCGTTGGAACAAAAATGCCGGACTGGGTCCAGACCGGCTTTATGGATTACCTCCACCGTTTTCCTAAAGATATGCCATTTGAATTAACGGAAATTCCAGCAGGAAAACGCGGGAAAAATGCAGATATAAAGCGCATTCTAGAAAAAGAAGGCGAATTAATGCTCGCAGCTGTA
The DNA here is from genome assembly GCF_033688165.1 of Providencia sp. PROV048. Classification (NCBI taxonomy): domain Bacteria; kingdom Pseudomonadati; phylum Pseudomonadota; class Gammaproteobacteria; order Enterobacterales; family Morganellaceae; genus Providencia; species Providencia sp. PROV048. Next base: position 3,201,360 of record NZ_CP096360.1, read on the forward strand.
GGTAAAGGAAATCGCATCGTCACTTTGGATATTCCAGGGGATCGTTGGGATACCCCAAAACTTGCCGTACAGCTCGATAAATGGAAACAAGATGGCCGTAATGTTAGTTTATTAATCGGTGGTCCCGAGGGTCTTTCACCCGCTTGCAAAGCAGCCGCGGAGCAAAGCTGGTCGCTTTCACCGCTTACGCTGCCCCATCCACTGGTTCGTGTCCTTGTTGCTGAAAGTCTTTATCGCGCATGGAGTATTACGACTAACCACCCTTATCACAGGGAATAGTCAGGTTTAAATATGTTCAAAATGGCAATGGGATGAAAACACAACGCACCCCTTTTCGCGACCATACCGCTGAATCAGTTTTGTTTATCCGCCGAGCGCTTATCGCCTTCGGTGTGATTGTCATTTTAACGTCTATTCTTGTGACGAATTTGTATCACTTACAAATTGTCCGTCATGAAGATTACCAAACGCGGTCAAACGATAACAGAATCAAATTGGTGCCTATTGCACCAAGCCGTGGGATTATTTATGACCGCCGAGGAACCCAACTCGCACTTAATAGCACGTTTTACCAGTTAGAAATCGTGCCCGAAAAAGTCAGTAATCTACAAGAAACCTTAGATAATCTTCGTAGTGTGGTCGATTTAACTGACGAAGACATCACTAATTTTGAAAAAGAGCGTAAGCGCTCACGTCGGTTTACTTCTATTGCACTAAAAACACAGCTTAACGAAGTCCAAGTCGCTCGTTTTGCTGTTAACCAGTACCGTTTTCCTGGTTTAGAGGTCAAAAGCTACCAACGTCGTTCTTACCCATACGGTTCTGCACTAACCCATGTGATTGGCTATGTGGCAAAAATTAATGACAAAGATGTTGAACGTCTTGATAAAGAAGGTTTATTACCCAATTATGCCGCTAGCCACGATATCGGTAAATTAGGTATTGAACGTTATTATGAAGACATCTTACACGGCAAAACAGGTTATGAAGAAGTTGAAGTGAATAGCCGTGGTCGTGTTATTCGCCAACTTCATGAACAACCACCGCAAGCTGGTCGGGATATCTACCTTACCATTGATCTCGAATTACAGATTTATATCGAAAAACTGTTAACCACTAGCCGTGCTGCCGTTGTGGTCACTGACCCACGTAATGGCGAAATTTTGGCTCTGGTGTCTAATCCAAGTTATGACTCTAACTTGTTTGTTAACGGTATCTCAAATAAAGATTATCAAGCGTTATTAAATAACCCTGATAGGCCGTTGATTAACCGGACAACTCAAGGGCTTTACCCCCCTGCATCAACAGTAAAACCCTTTATTTCTGTCGCCGCATTGAGTGAAAAAGTAATCACGCCAAATACGACTATTTTTGATCCTGGTTGGTGGCAATTACCGGGTTCAGAAAAACGCTACCGCGACTGGAAGCGTTGGGGACACGGTAAACTTAACGTATCGAAATCCATTATTGAATCTGCGGATACCTTCTTCTACCAAGTCGCTTATGATATGGGAATTGATCGTATTTCTGAATGGATGAGCCGTTTTGGTTTTGGCGATTATACGGGTATTGACCTGGCTGAAGAGCGTTCTGGCATAATGCCAACCCGTGAATGGAAACAAAAACGCTATAAAAAACCTTGGTATCAAGGTGATACGATCCCTGTTGGGATAGGACAAGGCTATTGGACAGCAACTCCAATTCAAATGTCAAAAGCATTGATGACATTAATAAATGATGGTCAAGTTAAGACCCCTCATTTACTCTACGGCACAAAGTTGGGTAATGCCATGGTGCCTTATGAAGACAAAGAAACCAAACAAATTGGCGATATTAACTCAGGTTTTTGGGAACTAGCTAAGCATGGAATGTACGGTGTAGCCAATGCACCAAATGGTACTGGCCGCCGCAGTTTCATTGGCACACCATATAAAGCTGCAGCAAAATCCGGTACCGCACAAGTCTTCAGCTATGAAACCTATAACGCCAGTAAGCTGGCAGAGCACTTGCGCGACCACAAATTAATGATTGCTTATGCTCCGTATGATAAACCCACTATTGCCGTTGCGATTATTTTAGAAAATGGGGGCGTAGGCCCAGCAGTCGGTGATATTGTGCGGCAAATATTTGACCACGTTCTTCTTGGTGATAACCGAACCGAAGTCGCAGTGTCAGCAACCAATGCAGGAGAAGATCGCTGATGCGCAATTCTATGAATAACAATGAGCTATAAAGAATATGACAGACGATAAGAAAAAAATTTCGTTATCCACACGTCTGCATATAGATGTGCCTATGCTGCTAATTATTATCGCGTTGCTTGCATACAGCGCATTTATTATGTGGAGTGCCAGCGGCCAAGATCCTGAAATGATGGAGCGTAAATTAGGGCAGATAGCGACAGGCTTCGTCGTCATGATAGTGATGGCGCAGATCCCCCCTAGAATGTATGAAAATTGGGCACCTCACCTGTTTATCTTCTGCGTTATTTTACTGGTTTTTGTTGATGTCTTTGGGCAGATAAGTAAAGGGGCTCAGCGTTGGCTAGACTTAGGGTTCATTCGGTTCCAACCCTCTGAAATTGCAAAAATTGCCGTCCCTTTAATGGTCGCTCGTTTTATGAACCGAGACCTATGCCCTCCTTCATTCAAAAATACCGTAATTGCACTAGTATTGATTTTTGTACCCACATTATTGGTGGCGGCGCAACCAGACCTTGGTACTTCAATTTTAGTTGCAGCTTCAGGCTTGTTCGTTTTGTTCCTTGCAGGGATGAGTTGGCGGCTTATTACTGTTGCAGCGATTGCGCTCGCGGCCTTCATTCCCCTGCTGTGGTTCTTTTTAATGCATGGCTACCAAAGAGCCCGTGTCATGATGTTATTAGACCCAGAAACTGACCCATTAGGGGCTGGTTACCATATTATCCAGTCAAAAATTGCAATTGGTTCTGGTGGGTTAATGGGGAAAGGTTGGCTACATGGCACTCAATCACAGCTTGAATTTTTGCCAGAAAGACATACCGACTTTATTTTTGCTGTGTTAGCAGAGGAACTTGGCTTAGTTGGGGTGCTCATTTTACTTGGCCTATACCTTTTACTGATTATTCGCGGGCTTTATATTGCTGCTAGCGCACAAAACACCTTTGGTCGAGTTATGGTTGGCGGCTTGATCTTAATCCTTTTTGTCTATGTATTTGTGAATATCGGTATGGTCAGTGGTATATTACCTGTGGTTGGTGTCCCCCTCCCTTTAGTGAGTTATGGGGGCTCCGCATTGATTGTTTTAATGGCTGGATTCGGTATTATCATGTCGATACATACACACCGAAAATTCCTTTCTAAAAGTTTATAAAATGAGGTTTAGTATGCGTTTACAATGGATAATGCTTGGCGTCACAGCCGCGCTACTCAGTGGCTGTGTGACAGATGAAGTTAAACAACCAGCCCAAGTGCCAACCAATGTACCCACTCAAGATGTATTAGGTGCAGAGCCTCATTATGAGCCGTACCATCCAACCGCAAATAATGATTACTCACGTAATGGTCAACAATACCAAATCGTACGTGACCCATCACAATTTAGCCAAGTGGGTTATGCATCCATTTATGGTGCTGAGTCTGCAGGTAATATGACTGCGATTGGGGAACGCGTTAACCCAGTGGAATTAACAGCGGCTCACCCGACTTTGCCAATCCCAAGTTATGTACGTATCACCAATATGATGAATGGCCGCATGATGGTTGTTCGTGTTAATGACCGCGGGCCTTATGTTCCAGGTAAAAGTATTGCTGTTTCAAGAGCTACCGCTGACCGCCTGAATTTAATGCCTACGACAAAAATTAAAATTGATGCCATTCAAGTTGCCCAAGATGGCTCCTTATCAGGGACAGGAACAGTAGGTTCTAACTTTGTGAAACAGAGCTATGCTTTACCGGGACGTCCACAATTAGGTTCTGGCCCAATGGGCACCCCTGTGATGGAAAACTTGCCAACTCCAGAAAATACATTGCCAGTTCAGCAGCCCAAAGAACCGATGCAGCCTACTATGCCAGACATGAACCTGCAAACACCAACACCGCCACCTGCAGCCGTTGTAGCTGAAGAACCGGTTCCAGAGCGTGGTTTTCTTGTTCAAGCTGGTGCCATTAGTAGCCAAGCCAACGCGCAAAATATGCTGAATGAGTTGAAAACACAATTTAATGTTCCAGGCCGTCTACAACCCTATAATGGTATTTACCGAGTACAGCTAGGGCCATTTAGTACAAGGCAACAAGCTGTTGAGGTTCAAGGCCGTTTACAGTCTGAAAAAAACCAATCGTCAATGGTCGTTGCACCATAGAGCTATGTAACTTTAGGTTGCTCAATCATATTTTGGGCAACCTAAATACAGGCAATATTCAACTGACAAAAAAATCATTGGTACAGCGCAAAAGTCACTTTTTCCTTATCCCGTTCTTTTGCTAAACTGCGCCTCCTTGTGTTAACCGAATTTCGGATGTAATGGTAAAACCATGAATAATGTCGCTCCATCACGCATCGTGCGTCATACTGTGCTGGGTTCCGCACTCCTTCTTATGACTGCTAACATTGCGAACGCTAATGAAACCTTCCCAAATACATCAATTCCTGCAGCACCCGCTATTGATGCTGAAGCTTATATCTTAATTGATTATAATTCAGGCAAAGTTCTCGCCGAAAGTAATGCTGACCAACGTCGTGATCCTGCAAGTTTGACAAAAATGATGACCAGCTATGTTATCGGTCAGGCAATTAAGTCAGGCAAAATTGGTGAAAATGATATTGTCACGGTTGGAAATGATGCGTGGGCTACTGGTAACCCAGTATTTAAAGGCTCATCATTGATGTTCTTAAAACCAGGCGATCGTGTTAGCGTTTCTCAGTTAACTCGTGGCATTAACTTGCAATCAGGTAATGATGCCTGTGTTGCAATGGCCGACTATATTGCGGGTGACCAAGCCAACTTTGTTCAGCTAATGAATGGTTACGTGAACAAATTAGGGTTGAAAAATACCCATTTTCAAACTGTTCATGGGTTAGATGCTGAGGGCCAATATAGTTCAGCACGTGATATGGCTCTTATTGGGCAAGCGCTAGTACGTGATGTGCCTGAAGAATACGCAATTTATAAAGAGAAAGAGTTTACCTTTAACAACATCCGTCAAACAAACCGCAATGGGCTGTTGTGGGATAAGAGCTTAGTTGTTGATGGCATCAAAACAGGCCATACTAATGCCGCGGGCTATAACCTTGTCGCATCAGCAACTGAAGGTGACATGCGCCTGATCTCCGTTGTTATGGGGGGGAAAAGTAGCAAAGGCCGTGATGCCGAAAGTAAAAAATTACTCACTTACGGTTTCCGCTTTTATGAAACCGTTAAACCATTACAAGCCAATGTGGATTTTGCCAGTGTGCCAGTCTGGTTTGGTGATGAAAATGAAGTAAAATTAGGTGTGACCGAAGATTTATACCTCACTATCCCACGAGGCCGCTTAAAAGATTTAAAAGCCAGCTATGAATTAACGACAACTGAACTAGAAGCACCATTAACCAAAGGCCAACAAGTAGGGACAATTAGCTTCCAACTTGATGGTAAAATCATCGAACAGCATCCTTTAGCAGTGTTAAAAGATGTTGAAGAAGGTGGTTTTTTCAGTCGGTTAATTGACTACATAAAATTACTCTTTCATCGCTGGTTTGGTTAAGACTTGAAACTAAAATAAGTCGTCCCCATATAGTAAATATCGAAATAGATAAGTACCGAAATGTTTGTTGGATGAATACATCTCATTGGCTGGTTTAATACCAGCCAATCTTTTTCAGCCAGCAGCCCAATTTAAAAATTAGGAGTGCCCATGAAAACGAAATTAGGTGAACTGCTTGAGTTCCCATGCCCATTAACCTACAAAGTGATGGGCTTGGCACAGCCTGAACTGGTTGATCAAGTGATTGAAGTGGTACAGCGTCATGCGCCAGGTGACTATAGCCCAGACGTAAAACCAAGTAGCAAAGGCAATTATCACTCAGTTTCTATTACTATCAATGCAACTCATATTGAACAAGTTGAAACCTTGTATACTGAGTTAGGTGCATTAGAGTTAGTGAAAGTTGTACTTTAAACAAAAAGTTATCAAAGGCCGAATAGTCTACTGTTATTCGGCCTTTTTCATTTTTATGCCCTACGTTAAAATGCAATATATTCACTCCTAAATAACATTTGTTTCCAATCTAAATCACATTTTATGCAAGCATCCAGTCGTATGTTAACTTGAAGTATGGCAAACATAGGCGTTATACTGCCCGCAACGATAAAGACAACGTGGACACCTAAATTTTGTCAGATAGATGTATAACCATACGCCAACTTGGCCTTGCTCCTTATCAAACTGTTTCTGATGCGATGCACCAATTCACAGAACACCGTACGCCAGAAACCCATGATGAAATTTGGCTAGTTGAACATCCTCGCGTATTTACCCAAGGCCAAGCCGGAAAAGCGGAGCACGTTCTTGCCCCTGGTGATATCCCTGTTATCCAAAGTGATAGAGGCGGCCAAGTTACCTATCATGGGCCAGGGCAACAAGTGATGTATGTTATGCTCGATCTAAAACGCAATAAAATTGGTGTTCGTGAGCTAGTTACCGCATTAGAAAATACCATCGTAAATACCCTTGCCCATTTTAATATTGCAGCGTATCCTCGCCCTGATGCTCCCGGTGTCTATGTTAATGGCGACAAAATTTGCTCCCTCGGATTACGCATCAGGAAAGGCTGTTCTTTTCATGGGCTCGCATTGAATATTGATATGGATCTTGAACCCTTTAATCGTATTAATCCTTGTGGTTACAGTGAATTAAAGATGACTCAAATGAGTAATCTTGCTCCCAAAGTATCAGTTTCCGATGTTCAGCCTGTGCTAATTCGCCAATTCTGTGACACACTAGGATTTCATATTGTTCAATAATAATGCTATAATTTTTTAACATTTTTAAAAAATATTTTAATGAATGGATAACAGTCTCCATTCGGTTTTATTTAGAATTATCACTTATCCATCAGCATAAAAGATAACTGGAACCGTCATATTATGAGTAAACCAATTCAGATAGAACGCGGAATTAAATATCGTGACGCCGACAAAATGGCGCTGATCCCTGTCAAAAACGTTGTGACTGAACGAGAAGAAATTCTACGTAAACCTGACTGGATGAAAATTAGGCTTCCTGCTGATTCCACTCGTATTCAAGGCATTAAAGCAGCCATGCGCAAAAATGGCTTACACTCTGTATGTGAAGAGGCATCATGCCCTAACCTTTCTGAGTGTTTTAACCATGGTACCGCGACCTTTATGATTTTGGGGGCTATTTGTACCCGCCGCTGCCCATTCTGTGATGTTGCCCATGGTCGCCCAAATGCACCAGATGCCAACGAACCCGAAAAATTAGCGCAAACTATTAAAGATATGGCGCTACGCTATGTCGTCATTACGTCTGTTGACCGTGATGACCTACGTGATGGCGGAGCACAGCATTTTGCTGATTGCATTAGTGCTATTCGTGAAAAAAGCCCATCAATTAAAATTGAAACGCTGGTTCCTGACTTCCGCGGCCGTATGGATCGCGCATTAGAGATTTTAACCGCAACACCACCTGATGTGTTTAACCATAATCTTGAAAATGTGCCACGTGTTTACCGCCAAGTTCGCCCTGGCGCTAACTATGAATGGTCTTTAAAATTACTCGAAAAATTTAAAGAAGCACATCCAAATATCCCAACTAAATCGGGGTTAATGGTCGGTCTTGGTGAAACCAATGAAGAAATTATCGAGGTTATGCGCGACTTACGTCGTCATGGTGTAACGATGCTTACACTAGGCCAATACTTACAACCAAGTCGCCATCACTTACCCGTCAAACGCTATGTCAGCCCTGCTGAGTTCGATGAAATGAAAGAAGAAGCCATGGCAATGGGCTTCACTCACGCAGCCTGTGGACCATTCGTTCGCTCTTCTTATCATGCCGATTTACAAGCTAAAGGCGAAGAAGTTAAATAACCTCAACTGTTTAATTTATAGACAATTTATTGCTGGAAAGGCCTGGTTTATATCAGGCCTTTTTTATTTTTATAAATAAAAAAACTCGCCCTAGATAGCTAGGGCGAGTTTTCAGCTGTTCGTTTTAATCTTAATTATAAAAATTACAGAGGAATAACGTTAGCAGCAGATGGACCTTTAGCACCTTCAGTAATTTCAAATTCCACTTTTTGGCCTTCAGCTAAGGTTTTGAAACCATCGCCCATAATCGCAGAAAAGTGAACAAATACATCTTTGCTACCATCTTCTGGAGTGATAAAACCAAAACCTTTAGATTCGTTGAACCACTTAACGTTACCTTTAACTTTAGACATCAAATATTACCTTTAAAATAAAATAGACACACCATCTGTATCAAGCTCAGTACATCAGATTTCTCAGTTACTTGTCTACAACCTAGATCACGAAAATGGACTAAAAAGATAAAAAAATATTATTTATCGATAGAATAGGCTCTGATTTCGACAATAATTCTTACCAATAGTAATTATTACAACCAATAGTATTACCTATAACTAATTATTTAGTGTTTACTTCTCATGCAAAAGTAACCAATCTTTAATATCTAATCCCCCTGTATACCCCACTAATTTTCCATCATGCCCAAGTACGCGATGACAAGGAACAATTAATGAGATTGGATTACGTGAGTTTGCCATACCGACCGCACGACAATAATTTACGGAGCCTAACTTTAACGCCAAATCTTTATAGCTCCATCGCTCCCCGTAAGGGATCCCACAAAGATGTTTCCACACTTTTTTCTGAAATTCTGTTCCTTGTGGATTTAATGCAACCGTAAAAACGGTTCTTTTATGATTAAAGTATTCCTTTAATTCTTTCACACAAAGCTTGGAGTGCTCATTCTTCGTTTCTTTTTCTGTTTTTTCATCCACAAAATAGAGGCTCGTTATTCCGTCATCATCAGCCGTAATATGTATCCACGGTTTAGGAAATTTATCCGGTGTTGCTAAATATTGATGGTACATAGTATCTCCTCAAAAGGACTCAATTACCTGATTGTATATACAGTTATAGAGTAAATTATTTCCACTTTGCAATGATCTTTTTTCTTAGAGTGTCTATCTGAATCATCCAATACCATACTTTTTTATTTTCAATGTTAATAACCACCTAGCTGATAATTAGAATAATTATCATTCAATATTTTCTATTCACTACATATTGTGTGGTTGATAAGTTAAAAATCTATATATAGTATTTATATGTCACGCACCTTATTTTTACTGCTATTAAACATTCAAAAGGTAAATAACATGGCTAAGATTACCATTTATAGTAAACCTAACTGCGTTCAGTGTAATGCAACTTATCAAGCCTTAGATCGCAAATCTATTTCCTACCAAATCATTGACCTTACTGAAGACAGCCAAGCTCTTGAATTAGTCAGAAAATTAGGCTACCAGCAAGTTCCTGTTGTTATTGCGGGAGACAAACATTGGGCAGGTTTTCGACCAGACATGATTAGCTTATTAGCCGCTTAGGTGGTGTTATGAAAACGGAATCACTCATCTATTTTTCAAGTCGCTCAGGAAATTGCCATCGCTTTATTAAAAAGCTAGGTGTCCCAGCAACGCGGTTGCCTATTGGCAACCACGAAAGTAGCCTAATTGCGACAAGACCTTATGTTTTATTACTGCCGACCTACGGTGGTGGTGGTAGCAAAGGTGCTGTCCCAAAAGAGGTGATCCAATTTCTTAATATTGAAGTCAACCGCACACTTATCCGCGGAGTTATTGCTGCGGGTAATACCAATTTTGGTGATGCCTATGCGATAGCTGGAAATATCATTGCGCAAAAATGCCATGTCCCCTACCTATATCGTTTTGAACTTCTTGGTACTGATAAAGATGTTCAGTCCGTTCAACAAGGCCTAAAAACGTTTTGGCAACGTACAAACAACTAGAGTTATTCCAAATGGATAAAATGCAAAATATATCAGATGTGGATTATCATGCGCTCAATGCGATGTTGAATTTATATGATAATGAAGGCCGTATTCAATTTGATAAAGACAAAGAAGCGGCTCACCACTATTTTCGACAGCATGTGAACCAAAACACCGTATTTTTCCATGATTTAAAAGAAAAATTAGACTTTTTAGTACAAGAAAATTATTACGAAAACAGTGTATTAGAACAATATGACTTTGAATTTATCAAAGCACTATTTAAACAGGCATACGCTCATAAATTCCGTTTTCAAACGTTTCTCGGTGCCTTTAAATATTACACGAGCTATACGCTGAAAACTTTTGATGGCAAACGCTATCTCGAACGCTATGAAGATCGCGTTTGTATGGTTGCTTTAACGCTTGCGCAAGGGAGTGAATCTCTTGCTAAATTGTATGTCGATGAAATTATTACAGGTCGTTTCCAACCTGCAACTCCCACCTTCCTTAACTGCGGTAAAAAACAACGCGGTGAGCTAATCTCTTGTTTTCTTTTAAGAATCGAAGACAACATGGAATCTATTGGCCGCTCTGTGAATTCGGCTTTGCAGCTATCCAAACGAGGTGGCGGAGTCGCCTTTCTAATGACCAATTTGCGGGAACAAGGCGCCCCAATAAAACTGATTGAAAACCAGTCTTCTGGTGTTGTTCCTGTCATGAAAATGTTAGAAGATGCATTTTCTTATGCCAACCAATTAGGTGCAAGGCAAGGCGCCGGCGCCGTCTATTTGCATGCTCATCACCCTGATATTATGCGTTTTCTTGATACTAAGCGTGAAAATGCAGATGAAAAAATACGGATTAAAACACTTTCTTTAGGGGTCGTTATCCCCGATATTACTTTCCAGCTAGCGAAAGATAACCAGGACATGTATTTGTTCTCTCCTTATGATATTGAGCGCATCTATGGGGTTCCTATGTCTGAAATTAGCGTTACAGACAAATACCATGAGATGGTCAATAACAAAGCGATAAAAAAATACAAAATTAATGCTCGGGAATTTTTCCAAACTTTAGCTGAGATTCAGTTTGAATCTGGATATCCGTATATTTTATTTGAAGATACTGCCAACCGAGCTAACCCTATCGCAGGGCGCATAAATATGAGCAATCTTTGCTCAGAAATACTGCAAGTTAATCGCCCTAGCGTTTATGAAGACGATTTGAGCTATCAACAAATTGGTAAAGATATTAGCTGTAATTTAGGCTCCATGAATATTGCTAAAACAATGGATTCACCGGATTTCGCCCAATCAATAGCTGCGGCAGTCAGAGCATTGAGCGCAGTTTCCGATATGAGCGATATTCGCTCTGTCCCTTCCATTGCTGAAGGTAACCGACAATCGCATGCGATTGGGTTAGGTCAAATGAATTTACATGGCTACTTGGCAAGGGAGCATATTTATTACGGCTCAGAAGAAGCGCTCGATTTCACCAATATCTATTTTTATGCGGTCACCTATTACGCATTAAAAACTTCAAACCAATTAGCCATCGAAAGAAAAACTGCATTTGTTGGTTTTGAACATTCAACCTATGCCTCTGGTGATTATTTTGATAAATATATCAACAATATTTGGCTACCAAAAACACAAACCGTTCAGGAATTATTCCGACGTTCGGGTATCGAAATTCCAACTCGTGAAGATTGGCAAGCTTTAAAGCAGTCTGTCATTACCTATGGGATTTATAACCAAAACTTGCAAGCAATACCTCCTACTGGGTCTATTTCTTATATCAATAATTCAACATCAAGCATTCACCCGATTGTTTCACGAATTGAAATTCGTAAAGAAGGTAAAATTGGTCGTGTCTACTACCCTGCTCCTTTCATGACGAATGAAAACTTAGAATATTACCAAGATGCTTACCAAATCGGCCCTGAAAAAATTATTGATACTTATGCCATGGCAACTCAGCACGTTGACCAAGGTTTATCTTTGACTCTATTTTTTAAAGATGATGCCACCACACGAGATATTAACCGAGCGCAAATATATGCCTGGCGAAAAGGAATCAAGACATTGTATTACATCCGATTACGCCAAACTGCCCTCGAAGGAACTGAAGTCGAAGGCTGCGTATCTTGCACTTTGTAATAGGAAAATATTATGACCACCAGCGCATCTAACACACCAGTAAAAGCCATTAACTGGAACCGTATTCAGGATGATAAAGACTTAGAAGTATGGAACCGATTAACAAGCAATTTTTGGCTTCCAGAAAAAGTGCCATTATCTAATGATATTCCGTCTTGGAATACCCTTACTGCTGCAGAAAAACAGTTGACGATACGTGTATTTACTGGTCTTACCCTGCTAGATACGATTCAAAATACGGTCGGTGCACCTTGCTTAATGCCAGATGCTAAAACCCCCCATGAAGAAGCGGTTTTGTCGAATATTAGCTTTATGGAAGCAGTACATGCCCGCTCTTATAGTTCAATATTTTCAACACTCTGCTCAACGGTTGATGTCGATGATGCATACCGCTGGAGTGAAGAAAACAATGCATTACAAAATAAAGCTAAGATCATCCTATCTTATTATTGTGATTCACATCCTTTAAAGAAAAAAATAGCAAGTGTCTTTTTAGAATCATTTCTATTTTATTCAGGTTTTTATTTACCAATGTATTGGTCAAGTAGAGGCAAATTAACCAATACCGCAGATCTTATACGCTTAATTATTCGTGATGAAGCCATACATGGCTATTATATTGGCTATAAATTTCAAAAATCATTAGCACAATATGATGAGAATACTCAGAAAGAAATTAAGGATTTTTCTTTTTCATTATTATTCGATTTATATGAAAATGAAGTAAAATATACACAAGAGCTTTATGACACAGTTGGTTGGTCAGAAGATGTCAAAAAATTCCTTCATTATAATGCGAATAAAGCATTAATGAATTTAGGTTATGAAGCCTTATTTCCTGATACGGTCACCGATGTCAGTGCTGCGATATTATCTGCTTTATCTCCTGATGCAAATGAAAATCATGATTTCTTTTCGGGCTCTGGTTCATCTTATATTATTGGTAAAGCAGTCAGTACCGAAGATGATGACTGGGACTTTTAACCAAAGCTTTAATTTAGCTTATTGATAAACATCATTCACAACAAAAACCATATCATGATGAATTATAATGATTTTATTCATCATGGTATTTTTTGGTTCAAAAAATAGACTGATTCATTCGTTTTTTATATGTATATCTGTTTGATTACTCATTTTTAATGAGTTAATCTGGCCATTAATTTCAATTCAATCAAGTTTCACTTCATTTTTCATTAATTTTATTAATCAATAAGCTATTAAATTCAATTTTTTCATCCATCAGTTCAACATCTATCCACCTAAAAATTAAATAAAATCAGTAGTCCCCATATTAATAAAAGCAAAGTGTATTATTTTTGAATAAATTCAACCTCACCAGTAAGTTAACTTTAATATGGAAATCATAAAAATTATTATCCTATAGCTCAATGACACTTTTATTTATATTAATAAAATCATTTTTCACCTCTAACTTTTTTGATTAATTATACTTAACCTAGGGTTGCCAGCTGATTTTATTATGCTAGGGTTTATTGCTTGCAAATTTTACTAATAACTCAAACGGAGGAATTTGAATTTAATCCATAATTAGCTAATCAATTAAACTAAATACAGGAATCTATGCCCTAATAATTTTCAAAGGATAATCATAGTTAGGAAACATAGTGTTAACTATCACTATAGAATTCATCACTCTCAATACAGGTAATACATTTTCCTTATTGATTGAAAATTGGGTAAATAATATATGGCAATAAAATTACAAGTTAAAAACTTATATAAAATATTTGGGGACAATCCTGATCAAGCATTTAAGCTATTAGAATCAGGTATGAATAAAGATGATATCTTTGAAAAAACAGGCCTAACCGTAGGTGTTCAAGATGTTAATCTGACGATTGAAGAAGGCGAAATCTTTGTTGTCATGGGACTTTCTGGCTCAGGAAAATCTACCTTGGTGCGCCTCCTCAATCGCCTGATAGAACCTACTAGCGGGCAAGTCATGATAGATGGAGAGGATATTTCCAATATCTCTGACAAAGCACTGCGCGAAGTTAGGCGAACAAAAATTAGTATGGTGTTTCAATCCTTTGCATTGATGCCACATATGAACGTCATTGATAACACCGCTTTTGGTATGGAACTTTCTGGTATTCCAAAAGAAGAGCGCCATAAGAAAGCCATGAATGCACTTGAGCAAGTTAATCTTGAAAAATGGGCGAATTCATACCCAGATGAGCTCTCGGGTGGGATGCGTCAGCGTATCGGGTTAGCCAGAGCACTAGCCAATGACCCTGATATTCTGTTAATGGACGAAGCGTTCTCAGCCCTTGACCCATTAATTCGTACTGAAATGCAAGATGAACTGCTCTCCTTACAAGGAGATAAACAACGCACTATTGTCTTTATTTCTCATGATCTTGATGAAGCCATGAGAATTGGTGACCGCATTGCCATTATGCAAGGAGGCGTTGTCGTTCAAGTTGGTACGCCTGATGAAATTCTCAATAATCCAGCGAATGATTATGTTAAGACCTTTTTCCGCGGTGTGGATATCAGCCAAGTATTCAGCGCTAAGGACATCGCGCGTAGGCGGCCAAATGCCCTATTACACATCGCACCGGGTTTTGGTCCCCGTTCCGCGTTAAAAGTCCTTAATGATGAAGATCGCTATCACGGTTATTTAATTTCCCGAGGACATACCTTTGCCGGAGTAGTTTCTGTTGAATCCTTAGAAAAAGCGCTTCACGAAAAAGCAGGTATAGAAGCCGCAATTTTAACTGATATCGAACCAATTCAAGGTGATACATCCTTAAATGAAGTTATTTCTACAGTAGCACAAGCCCCTTGCGCCGTTCCGGTTATTAACGAAAAAAACCGGTATTTAGGCGTGATTTCAAAAGGAATGCTGTTACAAGCGCTGGATAAGGAGACACCAAATGAGTAAGCAAAATCAAGAAACAACGACGAACCAGCAAGATCCATGGGCTGATACTGAAGTCACTGAGACACCAACACAAGGTACTGAAAATACACCAGCTGATGACCCATGGGCAGCGACAAGCTCTAGCGAGACAAATACCTCTGCGGATGATCCTTGGGGCAATGCATCAGACACAACAACACCTGCTGATACCAGTTCGAGTGATTGGCTTGATGCCGCACCGACTGATAGCATCGTGCCCGATCAGTTTAATATTATGGACCCCTTCCAAAACACACTGATCCCCCTTGATTCATGGGTTACGCATGCTATCGATTGGGTTGTTCTCAACTTTCGTCCTGTATTCCAAGGAATACGCGCCCCCATTGATTTCATTCTGAGCGGGTTTGAACAATTTCTTACATCACTACCAGCTCCTGTTGCCATTATTATTTTCGCATTACTCACTTGGCAATTAGCCGGACGCGCAATGGGGGTGGCCACATTTATTTCGATGATAGCCATCGGGGCGATTGGTGCTTGGTCAGAAGCGATGGTGACACTATCTCTAGTGCTCACATCTTTACTGTTTTGTATTGTGATAGGACTACCACTGGGTATTTGGTTGGCACGTAGTGATAGAGCCGCTAAGATTATTCGCCCATTACTTGATGCGATGCAAACCACACCTGCATTCGTCTATTTAGTCCCGATTGTTATGTTATTTGGTATCGGTAATGTACCCGGTGTCGTCGTCACCATTATATTTGCTTTACCGCCAATCATTCGTTTGACCATTTTAGGGATCAAACAAGTCCCAGCTGACTTAATTGAAGCCGCTGAATCATTCGGTGCAAGTCCTCGCCAAATGCTGTTTAAAGTGCAATTGCCATTAGCAATGCCAACCATTATGGCCGGGGTGAACCAAACCTTAATGTTAGCGCTGTCGATGGTCGTTATCGCCTCAATGATTGCCGTCGGAGGCTTAGGCCAGATGGTCTTACGGGGTATTGGTCGCCTTGATATGGGTCTCGCGTCTGTCGGAGGGGTCGGTATTGTTATTCTGGCTATCATCTTAGACCGTTTTACCCAATCTTTAGGGCAAGATACTCGCGGCAAAACATCATGTCGTTGGTATCAAAAAGGCCCTATTGGGCTAGTCATGCGCCCATTTTGTAAAAAAAACCATTAATCAGAACATCCTACATTCACCTAAGTGCCACTCACGTGGCACCTAACTTGGCTCTTAACTTTAAAGCCAAGCTCGCTGCGAAAAAACAGAGGGAACAATATAATGAAACATAAAATCATTCTTGCATCTGCACTAACAGCCATGTTTACCGTCCCATTTGCAGGTGCTAACGACCTGCCAGGTAAAGGGGTAAAAATTAACCCTGTGCAAAGTACGATCAGTGAGGAGACATTCCAAACACTAATTGTTGCGAAAGCCCTTGAAGAACTCGGCTATGATGTCCAACCGATCAAAGAAGTCGACTATAATGTCGCTTACGCATCAATTGCGAACGGTGATGCGACTTACTTAGCCACCAGCTGGGTTCCTTTACATAATGCGCAATATGACGCCGCTGGTGGTGATAATGTGTTCTATCGTCAAGGTAATTATGTTGTCAATGCGGCTCAAGGCTACCTCATCGACAAAAAAACCGCTGAAAAATACAAGATTACCAATGTTGAACAACTCAAAGACCCTAAAATTGCCAAACTCTTTGATTCAAATGGTAATGGTAAAGCTGATTTAACGGGATGTAACCCCGGTTGGGGCTGTGAAGCAGCCATCAATAACCATTTAAAAGCCTATGACTTAGAAAAAACGGTTGACCATAACCAAGGGAACTACGCGGCAATGATGGCAGATACCATTACCCGATATAAAGAAGGTAAGCCTATTTTATATTATACGTGGACGCCTTATTGGATAAGTGATGTCCTCAAGCCGGGCCGTGATGTAGTTTGGTTAGAAGTGCCATTCTCATCAATGCCAAACGGTGAAAAAACAGACACCACATTACCTAACGGAAAAAACTATGGTTTCCCACCAAATACCATGCATATTGTCGCCAATAAAAAATGGGCTGCAGATAACCCTGCTGCAGCAAAATTATTTGAAGTAATGAAACTACCTATTGCCGATATTAATGCGCAAAACTTAAGAATGCATAATGGTGAAGCATCTCAATCGGATATTCAGCGCCACACAAATGCTTGGATCAAAGCCCATCAATCCACTTTTGATGGCTGGGTAAAAGAAGCACAAGAAGCCGCTAAGTAAGTATAAACAGCTCGATTAAGTCACCTTAGCCACCCTAGCCGGTGGCTTTTTTACATCAATGACAAAAAGAAATAAACCAAGGTAATAAATTTTGTTTATAGTAGTCGCCTAGCTAATAATAGGTAATCCTCATGAAACAGACCCAAACTGCAGAGCTAACAACGGGCCTCACTATTTTAATGGCCATTGCCACAGGTCTTGTCGTTGCCAGTAATTACTATGCTCAACCGCTTTTAGACACCATTGCGGGGCAGTTTAATTTAACCACTAATATGGCTGGGTTTATTGTCACCGCGGCCCAACTGGGCTATGCGGCAGGTTTACTTTTTTTAGTCCCGTTGGGAGATTTGTTTGAACGCAAGCGTTTAATTTTAACGATGACCTTTCTTTCGGCATTAGGGCTATTAATTACAGCGCTTTCAAATAATATTTGGCAAATCCTTTTAGGTACCGCCCTTACTGGACTATTTTCAGTTGTTGCACAAGTCCTGATCCCACTAGCAGCATCTATTGCTAAGCCTCATAAACGCGGTAAAGCGGTAGGAATGATTATGAGTGGGTTATTGCTGGGCATTTTACTTGCAAGAACGGTTTCAGGTGCTGTTGCTATGGTCGGTGGCTGGAGAGCGATCTATTGGGTGGCCTTTGCATTATTGATGCTGTTAATGATTGTTCTAGCCATTAAACTTCCCCGTTACCATCAAAAAACTAACTTAAACTACTTCCAGCTCATTGGTTCTATTGGCCGGTTATTTTTCGGCACTCCAGTGCTTGCGGTACGCGCTTCTCTCGGTGCATTATCATTTGCCAATTTTGGTTTACTGTGGACCGCAATGGCTTTCTTATTAGCCAGTCCGCCATTCAGTTATTCCGAAGGGACTATAGGTTTATTTGGCTTAGTCGGTGCCGCAGGTGCCATTATGGCCTCCCAAGCAGGGCATCTTGTCGATAAAGGCAAAGGAAAGCTCATTACAACTATTGGGTTGGTGTTATTACTATTATCCTGGATACCCATCGGTTTAGCGAAATATTCCCTGGTCGCATTTATCATTGGTATTTTGGTGCTAGACCTTGCAGTACAAGCCGTCCATGTCACCAGTCAGAGTACGTTATATCGAATATTACCTGAAGCTCGTAACCGCCTAACGGCAGGCTATATGACCAGCTATTTCATTGGGGGCGCACTAGGTTCTCTACTTTCAGGCTATGCCTATGAACACGCGGGTTGGGAGGGAGTTGCGATTGCAGGTGCAATCTTAACTACTCTAAGTTTAATTATTTGGGCTATCGGTATTCGCTATGATCCCATCATCACCACAACTGATGACTAAACATAACTGATATCTGTATCAATACATTTTATGATGAAAATTTTCGAGATCACATAAACATATAAAATCTCATAATACATTAAACTTATGTGACTCAATTTTACCCATCAAATCTGTTGAATATTAAATAAATAAACAGTTCATCATAAGGCCAATAATTATCAACTGTAATAGTAAACAAAGTAAATATTAGGGAATGACACAGTTAAACAAATACAATGACTCTATGAAAAGGTAGTATAACTGTTAATAAATCAAATTATTGCTATATCAGATAATGTTTAAATTATACAAAAATAAGTAATTACACCTATCCATTAAAAATATCTATCTAAGTTGTAATTATTGGGTAACAAAAAAAATGGTATTGAGTTAATGTCGTGTGATTATATATTGTTTTGTATGATTGAAATTAACCTTTAATTAAGCATTGGCTTGGTTATTTTATAACCCAAAATGACACTATCAGTGTAAAAAGGTCAGCCTGCTATACAAAAATAGGTAAATTACATTCATAAAATTTATGAATCATGTATCATTATCAAAATAAAATCGGCGATATTAATTAAGTATAATTGCTAATTCTATCTTTTAATATACCATTTAGATGGTTGATGACAGTTGTAATCTTACCAACTGAAACTAATAAGGTATCCCAATAATGGAAAGTTCATTTACACCAACTGAAGAGCTACTCAATGCTCGTGTAGAACAACAAGATTCACATGAAAGTCCTATTCCGTATCAAGAAATCCTACTGACACGCCTATGCATGCATGTTCATGGGAAGTTACTTGAAACACGAAATAATATGTTAAGGTCTCAAGGTATTAATGAAACCCTGTTTATGGCACTTATGATCCTTGATACAAAAGACTCCCGCAGTATTCAGCCATCTGAACTCAGTGCGGCTCTTGGTTCCTCACGAACCAATGCAACACGAATTGCAGATGAACTGGAAAAAAATGGTTGGATTGAGCGCAAAGAAAGTCACAACGATAGACGTTGCCTTCATCTACACCTCACAGAAAAAGGGACGGAATTTTTAAATGGCCTATTACCACCTCAACACAGCGCATTAATTGATATTTGGTCTGTTTTAGATGCTGATGAGAAACAACAGCTTAACACGCTGATGCGTAAATTACTGACAAAACTGGATACTATAAAAGATTGACCATAACATTTGTAAGGTTAATGTATTTGAGCCATTCTTAAGCTCAAAGGTGAAAAAAAACTTTTCAGCCCATAATATTTCATTATCCTTTCACCCTTATGCTTTACGATATCCCATCAAACAGCAAAATCATTTGTAGTCTCAGTTTCCAGTGGTTATTACCTAACTACTGGAAACAACCGTGATCCTTATCCAGAGAAGTGGAGAAATACGAGTATGAGTTCCCCTGAGGAAATGCAACAAACGCAAACTCCCCAACGAAATAAAAAAAGGCAACGTAAAAGTGCGCTTATCTTATTGACTCTAATATTTATTATTATAGGTGTTGGCTGGGGAGTTTACTGGTATCTCGTTCTTCGTCACTATGAATCAACGGATAATGCTTATGTCGCGGGAAACCAAGTACAAATACAATCCCAAGTTTCCGGCGGCGTGATGACTGTCAATGTGGACAACACAGATTTCGTGACAAGTGGAACTGTTTTGGTTGAACTGGACCCACGTGATGCTGAATTAGCTCTCGATAAAGCAAAAACAGAATTAGCAAATAGTGTGCGTCAAACCCGCCAGCACATGGTTAACAGCCGCCAGCTACAAGCCAATATTGAGGTCAAACGTTCTGAATTAAACCGGTTGCAAAATGATTTAAAACGTCGAGAAGTTTTAGGTAGTAGCCATGTCATTGGTAAAGAAGAACTACAACACGCAAGAGAAGCTGTCGTCAGTGCTAAAGCGGCATTAGACATGGCAATAGAACAATATAATGCTAATCAAGCCATAGTTTTAAATAGCTCAATTGAAAAACAACCCGCAGTAGAGCAAGCAGCAACACAAGTTCGAAACGCTTGGCTCACCTTGCAACGGACGAAAATCGTCAGCCCTGTTGATGGCTATGTTTCACGCCGCAGTGTACAAGTGGGTTCACAAATCACCCCTTCAACCCCATTAATGGCCATCGTTCCTTCCAATGGTATGTGGATTGATGCGAACTTTAAAGAAACACAACTTGCGGATATGCGTATCGGCCAACCTGCGAAAGTCATTACTGATTTTTACGGTAAAGATATCGTATTTAACGGTACTGTTGTGGGACTTGATATGGGAACAGGTAGCGCATTCTCTTTATTACCCGCACAAAATGCCAGTGGTAACTGGATCAAAGTGGTCCAACGCCTACCCGTACGTATTGCCTTAAATGAAAACCAACTTGAAGAACACCCATTACGTATCGGTTTATCCACCGAAGTTACGGTTGATACATTAGATAAAAATGGCAAAGTGCTTTCTAAAGGGATGCGTGATACCCCTGCTTACCATACTGCTGCATTAGCTGTAGATATGTCTCCTGCGGACAAAATAGTTACTGAGATAATTAATAATAACCTAGGAAATAAATAGTGGGGGTGCAATCGTGACGACAGCACCTTTAACGGGATCAAAACTCGCATGGATGACAATTGCTCTTTCATTGGCAACATTTATGCAAGTTCTTGATTCCACCATTGCTAACGTAGCTATTCCAACCATTGCGGGAAACTTGGGGGCATCCAACTCGCAAGGAACTTGGGTAATAACCTCTTTCGGCGTTGCCAATGCGATCTCCATCCCCATCACTGGTTGGCTAGCCCGTAGGATAGGTGAAGTCAGGCTATTTTTATGGTCTACAGGCTTATTCGCTTTAACTTCATGGCTGTGCGGTATTTCTGGCAGCTTAGAGATGCTGATCTTATTCCGAGTTTTACAAGGTTTAGTCGCAGGACCACTCATTCCTTTATCTCAAAGCCTACTGCTTAACAATTATCCTCCAGCCAAACGCAATATGGCCCTCGCCCTTTGGTCAATGACTATCGTTATTGCTCCGATTTGCGGACCGATTCTTGGTGGTTATATTAGTGATAACTACCATTGGGGCTGGATATTTTTTATCAATGTACCATTTAGTATTGCGATCATTTTTGCCATCATGCGCACCTTAAAAGGCCGTGAAACTAAAATATCTATTCAGCGCATTGATACTATTGGTTTAGTGCTATTGGTTGTTGGTATTGGTGCTTTACAGATTATGCTTGACCAAGGCAAAGAGCTGGATTGGTTTAACTCGACTGAAATTATCGTCCTGACCGTTATTGCTGTTGTCGCTATTGCCTTTTTAATTGTATGGGAACTCACCGATGACCATCCCGTCATCGACTTATCCCTATTTAAAGAACGCAATTTTACGATTGGCTGTTTGTCCTTAAGCCTTGCTTACATGCTCTATTTTGGAACGATTGTACTACTGCCGCAATTGCTACAAGAAGTTTATGGCTATACCGCAACATGGGCTGGGTTAGCCTCTGCACCTGTAGGATTATTACCGCTATTGATTACGCCAATTATAGGGCGTTTTGGTAACCGAATTGATATGCGTTATTTAGTTACATTCAGCTTTATTATCTATGCTGTTTGCTACTATTGGCGTGCTTATACTTTCGAACCTGGGATGAGTTTTGCCGAAGCTGCTTGGCCGCAATTTGTGCAAGGTTTAGCCATCGCTTGTTTCTTTATGCCTTTGACAACCATTACATTATCTGGCCTGCCGCCAGAAAAAATGGCCTCTGCATCCAGTTTATCTAACTTTACTCGTACCCTAGCTGGAGCCATTGGGACATCCATCACCACAACAATGTGGACCCAAAGAGAGTCAATGCATCATGAAAACCTCGCTGAATTTGTTAACCCATACAACCCAAATGCCCAACAGATGTACAGTGAACTGGCAAAAATAGGCATGAATGAGCAGCAAAGTGCGGCCTATCTTGCTAAAACGATTACTGACCAAGGACTGATTATGTCAGCAAATGAGATATTCTGGCTCTCAGCTGGGATTTTTATCCTACTGATGGTCATTGTCTGGTTCGCTAAGCCACCATTTGGGGCAGGTTCAAAAGACGGTGGTGCTCATTAATTAGCCCAACCCAGTGAATAACTTGGTGATAGATATAAAAAAGCCATACATAGCGGGAATACATCCTTTTATGTATGGTCTTATTTTTCTGATAAAACGTAGGTGGTTATTTAACTTGGTTTTGTTGCCACCACTGGGCTAACATAATTCCTGTTGCAACAGAGACATTCAAGCTTTCCACTTTACCTGTTCCACCGATATAGAGACTCATATCGCCTTGATCCCACGTACTATCACTTAAACCATCACTCTCTTGGCCTAAAACTAAGACCATTTTGGCCGGTAACTTCGCTTTTGCGAGATCTTGACTGCCTTTATGGCTAGAAGTCGTCACAATGGTATAACCCGCTTTGCGGAATTTATCCAAAGTATCTGTTAATCCATCTGCATCAATCGCTTTAATGTGTTCAGCACCACCTTCTGCAGTACGAATTGCCGCCCCAGACTCCAGCATGCCTGCATCCTGCAAAATCACACCTTTGATACCGAAATGCGCACAGCTACGCATAATTCCGCCCAGATTATGTGGATTTCCCACATCTTCCAGTGCTAATACGCAGTCATTACCTGCCGCTTGCTGCAAGTAAGCATCAGCACTCATTCCACCGCGTTTTTTAATGATAAAACAGACACCACCATGATGTTCAGTTCCGGATGCTTTCGATAACTCTTCGTCATCAACAACGTGGTAAGCTTTGCGATTTGCCGCCATCCATTTTAACGCATCACGAAAACGCGGTGTGACAGATTGCAAGAACCATGCGCGAACAATCGCATCAGGGCGGTTTTTAAACATGGCTTGGCAAGCATTCTCACCATAGATACGGGTTTCTTCTTGGCGCTGCTTACGCAATTGTTCAGGGTCAATCTGGCTCTTACCAACAATTCCGCCATGGTCATTCGTTAATTCTTCGCTATCTGGCTTAGAAACAGTGCGCCATGGTGAACGCTCGCGAGGTGCTTCATTACGGTTATCAGAGCGACGACCTTCACGCCCACCTTCAGGGCGGCTTGAGCGACCACCACGATCTTGACGGGCACCATCTCGTCTATCACCACCACGCTTGTCATTACCGCGCCTATCATCACGCCCACCGCCTCGGCGTTTATCATTACCTTTATTGTTGTCCTGCTCTTCACTGCGGACATACATCACTTTTACTTTGCCGTTTTTACCACTAAAATCATTCGAGTCGTTCATCACTATCCCCTACTAAGCTATGGCGCGAAGATTACATGATGTTGCATGACTACGCTACCGATTCGCACTATTATCTCATCTAAAAGTTATTGAATATACTTCTATCGTATAGAAATCGTTTTGCGTACAATATGCGCCTTAATTTTAGGCCTATAAAATATAATTCAACATGACTTCGAATGCCGTTTATCACCTGCGTCAACAGCGCCTCGCATTATCGACTAAACCGTTTAGGGCACGAGGCTGCCGAGTAAAACGTTGCCAATATTGTTTGTTACCTAGCCCACAATGCCTATGCCAAGACACCATATCATCTCAAGCAAAAAGCCAATTTTGCTTGATTATGTTTGATGGTGAGGTATTTAAGCCAAGTAATACAGGAAAGTTGATTGCGGATGTTTTGCCCGACACTTTGGCCTTTCAATGGTCAAGAACAGAGCCTGATACGCAGCTATTGGCGGCACTGCAAGACACCACAAGGCAGCCTTACCTTATTTTTCCAGAAAGCTACGCTCAAAATGAACGCATCGTGGTCAATGAACCGACTTTGTCGGATAAACCCGCTTTATTTATTTTACTCGATGGGACCTGGCCTGAAGCACGCAAAATGTTTCGAAAGAGCCCTTATCTTAATGATATTCCAATGCTATCAATTAATACCAAAGCAAAAACTGACTACTTACTCCGTACACCATCAAGGGAAGAGCAGCATTGTACCGCCGAAGTTGCAGCTACCGTTTTAGAATTAGCGGGAGATTTAGACGCTTCACAACAACTCTTTAGCCACTTCAATCTTTTCCGTCAAAAATACCTTGAAGGGAAACCGCATCACCCTATTGCACAAAAGCTACTTACCGAATCCCACCTCTAACTATTTATTGGTACTGTTTTTCTCTTTCTTTTCGAGCCCAGTACCATTAAATGACAACTTTTAGATCGTCGTGCTGATAAAACGTGAACGTGCTTGTATAAATTAATTAAACTCATCAGATAAACTAGCGCAATCTCAAAGATAAGGCATAGTATTCATAAGTATCACTCTGCCACTTTTTATCTATTGAACGCTTATCTCGTTCAACAAAGCAAAGGGTTATCAACCATGGGTTTAGTCAGTCAGTTAGAATCTTTATTCCGGCCAAAGTCTATCGTTGTCGTGGGAGCATCTGAAAACCCGAGCCGTGCAGGTTCGGTGATGATGAAAAACCTACTTACCAGCGGTTTTAAAGGTCCTATTTTACCTGTTAATCCAAACCGAAACTCTGTCCTCGGCGTACTTGCTTATCCTTCTATAGATAAATTGCCGCTCAAACCTGACCTTGCCGTTATCTGCACCCATTACTCACGTAATATCTCCTGTTTACAGCAATTAGGGGAATCTGGCTGTAAAGTGGTTATTATTTTGTCATCCCCTTCAATTCAGTATAATGAATTAAAAAAAGTCGCCCAGCAATATCAAATTCGCCTATTAGGCCCGAATAGCCTAGGTTTTCTCGCCCCATGGCAAGGTTTGAATGCAAGTTTTTCTCCAATACCAATCTTAAAAGGAAAACTCGCTTTTATCTCTCAATCTGCTGCTGTATCGAATACCGTTCTGGATTGGGCAAGGCACCGAGACATCGGTTTTTCTTATTTTATTGCCCTTGGTGATAGCATCGATATAGATATTGACGATTTACTCGATTACTTAGCGCGTGACAGCAAAACCAGCGCTATTTTGTTGTACCTTGAGAGCATTAGTGATGCACGACGTTTCTTATCATCATCTCGCAGTGCCTCACGCAATAAACCTATATTAGTGATAAAAAGTGGTCGAACTCGCAAAGCACAAAAACTACTGGGCGATAAACCTAGCCTAGATGCCGCTTACGATGCCGCTATCCAGCGTGCAGGTCTTCTTCGCGTGCAAGATACTCACGAAATGTTTTCTGCGGTTGAGACATTAAGCTATATGACTCCATTACGCGGTGAGCGCCTTTCAATCATGAGTAATGGCTCTGCCCCAGCCGCGATGGCATTAGACGAACTTCTCTTACGTAATGGTAAACTTGCAACGCTAAGTGTTGAAACAGAAAATGAATTAAGCTCACTATTACCTCTTGATTTATCGACACAAAATCCGATTGACTTAGGAGATGATTCCACCGTTGAGCGCTATATCAATGTACTGAACAAAATGCTCGATAGCCATGACCATGACGCTTTGTTACTTATCCACACTCCCAGTGCGATAACTGAAAGTAAAACCATGGCAGAAAAAATTATTAAAACTATTAAGCAACACCCACGCGGAAAATGGCTAACCATTTTAACCAACTGGTGTGGAGAATATTCCTCTCAAGAATCTCGTCGCCTATTTAGTGAAGCAGGGATCCCTACCTACCGCACTCCAGAAGGGGCAATCACAGCGTATATGCATATGGTGGAATATCGCCGTAACCAAAAACAATTAAAAGAAACGCCAGCCCTTCCAGTAGGTATCACCGCTAATACGCAACAGGCTCATGAATATATTCAGCAAGCATTGGAAAATAATAAGCTCCACTTGGATACTCATGAAGTTCAGCCAATTTTAAAAGCCTACGGGTTAAATAGCTTACCCACCTGGATTGCACATTCGAGCAATGAAGCCATTGAAATCGCAGAGAAAATTGGTTACCCCGTTGCTTTAAAACTACGTTCTCCCGATATTGTACACAAGTCAGAAGTACAAGGGGTCATGCTCTATTTACGCAATGCTAAAGAGGTAGAAGATGCAGCTAAAGCGATTATGGAACGTGTTTCAACAAATTTCCCTAATGCACGAATTGAAGGGCTACTAGTACAAAGTATGGCTAATCGAGCAGGTGCTCAAGAGCTCAGGATCGCTGTTGAACTAGACCCTGTCTTTGGCCCTCTTATCATGTTAGGAGAAGGTGGTATTGAGTGGCAACAAGAGAGCCAAGCTGCTGTAGCTCTTCCTCCGCTAAATATGGCTTTAGCTCGCTACCTAGTTATTAATGCTATTAAAGGTTATAAAATAAAATCCCGAAGTGCTTTAGAACCATTAAACATCATAGGGTTATCTGCTTTATTAGTACGAGTTTCAAATTTAATTATTGATTGCCCAAATATTACAAGGTTAGATATTCATCCATTGCTCGCCTCAGGGGATGAATTTACTTTACTTGATGTCTCCATGGCATTAAGCCCAACAGATGATGCGACAACATCAAGGCTGGCAATTCGCCCTTATCCTAGTGAGCTAGAAGAAACAATTCATTTAAAAGAAGATCTTACCTGCTTACTACGACCGATCCTCCCTGAAGATGAACCTTTGCTAAAATCCTTTATAGAGCAAGTGACTAAAGAGGATCTTTATTATCGCTACTTTAGCGAAATCAGCGAATTTACCCATGACGACCTCGCCAATATGACACAGATTGATTATGACCGTGAAATGGCTTTCGTTGCGGTAAAAAACCCCAATACTACGCCTGAAATTATTGGCGTCACGCGAGCAATGGCTGATCCTGATAACCAAGAGGCTGAATTTGCAGTACTGGTTCGCTCTGATATGAAAGGGCAAACGCTCGGTTATCAACTTATGCAAAAGTTACTTAACTATACGCGAAGCCACGGCATTAAAAAGCTAACAGCCATAACTATGCCTGAAAACCGCAATATGATAAGCCTAGCTAAAAAACTTGGTTTTGAGATTGACGTTCAATTTGAAGATGGAGTCGTTAATCTGACACTTCACTTATAGAAATATCTAAGAACACGGCTTAACTTGTATAGTAATTAAACAAGTCGTCAATTTATACTAAATGGTTTAGCTAAATATGCTATCATCCATAGATCATTCGCTTAAAAATGTGCGCAAAGCGAGTTGCTATTAGACTAATAAGAGAAAATTTACACTGTGATGTTGTCAAAATTAAAACAAGCAAAACATCAACAATATTTGTTAAGTTTACCAAAACTCTCTCAAGAAATTGCTGATGTAAAAACGCTATATAAGACAGAAGATTTTCGTGATGAACTGCTTAAACAAATTTCTCAGGCTCAAAATACTATCTACATAACGGCTTTGTATTTAGAGAAAGACGATGCAGGTAAAGACGTACTTCATGCTTTATACGCTGCAAAACAAGCTAATACATCATTGGATATCAAAATTCTCGTAGACTGGCACCGTGCTCAGCGAGGTCGCATCGGGGTTGCAGCAAACGCCACTAATGCCGATTGGTATTATGATGTTGCAAAACATTACCCTGAAATTGAAATCCCTATCTACGGCATCCCTGTAAATACACGGGAAGCTCTGGGTGTTTTGCATCTAAAAGGCTTTTTATTTGATGATACTCTACTCTATAGCGGGGCAAGTATTAATGACGTCTATTTACAACGTCATAGTAAATACCGTTACGACCGCTATCACCTGATCAAAAATAGCCAACTTACCGCATCAATGAAAAAATTTATTGATGACGCATTACTACAAGCTGATGCCATTCATTTATTAAATACGCCAACTCGGCCAAAAACAGCTGAGTTTAAGCATTTAATTAAACAATTTCGTTTGGGCTTACGGGGAGCGTCCTATCAGTTTTCAGGGAATGCAACTAATGATGAGCTGTCCGTCACTCCCTTTGTTGGTCTAGGCAAGAAAAACGATTTAAACCGTGTTATCACGCATTTAATGGGTGCAACAAATAATAAACTAACAATCTGTACACCTTATTTTAATTTGCCTGCGGTATTAGTTAGAGTTATTAGTCGGTTACTGCGTGATGGCAAACAAGTAGAAATTATCATTGGTGACAAAACTGCCAATGACTTCTATATCCCACCTGAAGAGCCATTTAAAATTATTGGTGCATTACCATACCTTTATGAGATCAATCTGCGCCGTTTTGTTAGTCGCTTGCAACGCTTTATTGATAGCCAGCAATTAACAGTAAGGCTCTGGAAAGACGCAGACAATACCTATCATCTAAAGGGGATGTGGGTTGATAATCACTGGCAATTGATCACGGGTAACAACTTAAACCCACGCGCTTGGGGGCTAGATCTTGAAAACGCAGTATTAATTCACGATCCAAAACAACAGCTACAAGAGCAACGCAATCACGAGCTAGAGTGCATTCGAACTCATACTAAGGTTGTTAGCCATTTTCGCGAACTAGATAGCATCCAAACCTATCCTGTTAAAGTGAAAAAATTAATCCGACGACTACGTCGAATACGAGTCGACCGGTTAATTAGCCGCATCCTTTAGAATTTAAACAAAGCGTCACTTCGGTGGCGCTTTTACTTTGCTACTTTAATTTTTTAGGTATCTTACCAAAAATGTTTAAATCACTGATCATTAGCTTACTTATATTCATTTCAACAGGATGTACTGGTTTTCATTGGGCTAATGATAATTGGCAAGGTAAAGATAAAGCGCAGCATTTCGCATTTTCAGCCGCGATGGCTGCGGCTGGTAATGCTTATGCAGATAAACAAAACATACAACACCGCGATGCTGCCATATTTGGTATTCTATTTTCAGTTTCTCTTGGCGCAGCAAAAGAGCTTTATGACAGCAGGCCTAATGGTACTGGGTGGAGTTGGCATGATTTTGCCTATGATGTTGCAGGGTCAATAGCAGGTTATAGTTTATATCAGTCCTTAAAGTAACCCACGCACTTCTTTCTCATTTTTTACATTTCTCTCCTATTTTTAATATTTCGCTCACCATCGAAGTATCTATAAATTAAACCGTTATAGTTGAGCTTCTACATTAAGGAGAGTTTTATGATTGCCGTAATTTTTGAAGCCATCCCAATACCAGCGCAAAAAGAGCGTTATTTTGAATTGGCAGCCAAACTTAAATCTGAACTTATGCACATTGACGGGTTTATTGCTATCGAACGCTTTCAATCTATTACAACAGAAGGAAAAATTCTCTCACTTTCATGGTGGGAAACAGAAGAAGCAGTAAAACAATGGAAAAACCATTTCATGCATATCGATGCACAAGTTGAAGGACAACAAACCATTTTTTCCCATTATCGAATTCGAGTTGCCCATACCTTAAAGGATTACTCATACAATAACGAGGATAGCTTTGATGTATGATATTCATGTGATTATTGAAAACCAAGTAGGTGCTTTAGCACTATTGGCGACAACATTAGGGAAACATGGTATTGGCCTTGAAGGTGGTGGCGTTTTTTCTATCGAAGAAAAAAGTCATGCTCACTTTCTTGTTACCCAGCCAGAAAAAGCACGAGATGCCTTAACTACTGAGGGTTTACAGGTTGAAAGTATCATACAACCAGTGATCCGCAAATTAAAACAAGAACGTCCTGGCGAACTTGGAGAAATTGTTTCTCAACTCGCACTTCACCAAATTAATATCCTTGTTCAATACAGCGACCACAATAACAGGTTAATATTAATAACAGACAACAATATATTAGCCGCTGAAGTAACAAAAAAGTGGGAAAGCCAACCATGATACCAAGCAAAGATAGTATTCCCATTGAAGAAAAAGAGCCATTAGAACAATCTATCGCAAAAGTTGCCTCTGCGATTGCTGACCCTTCAAGGGTCAGTATTTTGTGTGCATTAATGGATGGCAGGGCTTGGACAGCAACAGAATTAAGCGTAGCTGCAAATATAGCCCCATCAACAACGAGTGCACACTTAACTAAACTTTTAAACAGCCACTTAATTAGTTGTCTATCTCAAGGAAGACACCGTTATTATAGGCTTGCAGGCACAGACATTGCCGAATTATTAGAAACATTAATGGGGGTATCCATGAAATTGGAGTACACCCCACCTATAACAACACCTATTCATCTGCGAAAGGCACGTACTTGCTATGATCACTTAGCCGGAGAAATTGCCGTTCAGATCTACGAATTTATGGATAAAAATGGCTGGTTTACAGCTAGAGAAAATAAATTATCAATGATTGGTGCCAATCAATTTAAAAAATTAGGTATCGACATTGCTCCTAATACAAAACGAAAAATAGCATGTGCTTGTTTGGATTGGAGTGAAAGACGTATGCACCTAGGGGGACTAGCAGGAACCTTACTATTAAAATTTTTTGCAGAAAAAGAATGGATAGAGAAAACAAAAGGTTATCGAGAAATTACTTTTACTACCTACGGTAAGAAAGCTTTAAAGCGTATTTTTAATATTAATATAGCTTAACCCCCCAACAAAATAACGAACACCCCTAGAACGATTTGATAATATACTTACCAAGCTAATTACTAATTAAAAGCAGACGTAAAACTGTATTTCTCCAAACAATGCCCCAAGTCACCTACAATAGGTTATTATCCATAAAATCCAGTATGTTAGTAATACAAAAAAGCCTCGTGATTTTTATCACGAGGCTTTGATAAGTGGCGGAACGGACGGGACTCGAACCCGCGACCCCCTGCGTGACAGGCAGGTATTCTAACCAACTGAACTACCGCTCCACTTATTCTTTTGCCTTTCGGCTGTTTACTGCTTATTGAGCAATAAACCTTTAATTAATGTCTGGCAGTTCCCTACTCTCACATGGGGAGACCCCACACTACCATCGGCGCTACGGCGTTTCACTGCTGAGTTCGGCATGGGGTCAGGTGGGACCACCGCGCTATTGCCGCCAGACAAATTCTGTTTGTTCACGTTTAGCTCAACACACTTTCGGTATTTGCTAAACCTAAACTTCAATCTTGAACAAGCTGCTGTGTCCTTCACCTTCCGGCTTCTCACTTCTCGAAAACAACTCCATCTCTCTAAAACACCTTCGGTGTTGTCAGGTTAAGCCTCACGGTTCATTAGTATTGGTTAGCTCAACGTATCGCTACGCTTACACACCCAACCTATCAACGTCTTAGTCTTAAACGTTCCTTTAGGACTCTTAAAGAGTCAGGGAAGACTCATCTCAAGGCAAGTTTCCCGCTTAGATGCTTTCAGCGGTTATCTCTTCCGCACTTAGCTACCGGGCAATGCCATTGGCATGACAACCCGAACACCAGTGGTGCGTCCACTCCGGTCCTCTCGTACTAGGAGCAGCCCCTTTCAATCTTCCAACGCCCACGGCAGATAGGGACCGAACTGTCTCACGACGTTCTAAACCCAGCTCGCGTACCACTTTAAACGGCGAACAGCCGTACCCTTGGGACCTACTTCAGCCCCAGGATGTGATGAGCCGACATCGAGGTGCCAAACACCGCCGTCGATATGAACTCTTGGGCGGTATCAGCCTGTTATCCCCGGAGTACCTTTTATCCGTTGAGCGATGGCCCTTCCATTCAGAACCACCGGATCACTAAGACCTACTTTCGTACCTGCTCGAGCCGTCACTCTCGCAGTCAAGCTGGCTTATGCCTTTGCACTAACCGCATGATGTCCGACCATGCTTAGCCAACCTTCGTGCTCCTCCGTTACTCTTTGGGAGGAGACCGCCCCAGTCAAACTACCCACCAGACACTGTCCGCACCCCAGATAATGGGGCAACGTTAGAACATCAAACATTAAAGGGTGGTATTTCAAGGTTGGCTCCATGCAGACTGGCGTCCACACTTCAAAGCCTCCCACCTATCCTACACATCAAGGCTCAATGTTCAGTGTCAAGCTATAGTAAAGGTTCACGGGGTCTTTCCGTCTTGCCGCGGGTACACTGCATCTTCACAGCGAGTTCAATTTCACTGAGTCTCGGGTGGAGACAGCCTGGCCATCATTACGCCATTCGTGCAGGTCGGAACTTACCCGACAAGGAATTTCGCTACCTTAGGACCGTTATAGTTACGGCCGCCGTTTACTGGGGCTTCGATCAAGAGCTTCTCCTTACGGATAACCCCATCAATTAACCTTCCAGCACCGGGCAGGCGTCACACCGTATACGTCCACTTTCGTGTTTGCACAGTGCTGTGTTTTTAATAAACAGTTGCAGCCAGCTGGTATCTGCGACTGGCTTCAGCTCCATGGGTAAACCACTTCACCTAATGCCAGCGTGCCTTCTCCCGAAGTTACGGCACCATTTTGCCTAGTTCCTTCACCCGAGTTCTCTCAAGCGCCTGAGTATTCTCTACCTGACCACCTGTGTCGGTTTGGGGTACGATTAATGATAATCTAGAGCTTAGAGGCTTTTCCTGGAAGCGGGGCATGAGCTACTTCATCACCGTAGTGACTCGTCGTCGGACCTCAGCATATAGTGAACCGGATTTGCCTAATTCACCTGCCTACATCCTTAAACCGGGACAACCGTCGCCCGGATAGCCTAGCCTTCTCCGTCCCCCCATCGCAATTATCACCAGTACGGGAATATTAACCCGTTTCCCATCGACTACGCATTTCTGCCTCGCCTTAGGGGTCGACTCACCCTGCCCCGATTAACGTTGGACAGGAACCCTTGGTCTTCCGGCGTGCGGGTTTTTCACCCGCATTATCGTTACTTATGTCAGCATTCGCACTTCTGATACCTCCAGCATGCCTCACAGCACACCTTCACAGGCTTACAGAACGCTCCCCTACCCAACGAACGTATCCTTAAACTGACTGCCTGACGTTTCCGCCTCGACTTTGTTGGACGCATTGACGTCGCTTCGCTCCGTCAATCGTTTTGATACATTTGAGTATCACTTAATCAGTTTAAGTGATACGTTCGCTGCCGCAGCTTCGGTGCATAGTTTAGCCCCGTTACATCTTCCGCGCAGGCCGACTCGACCAGTGAGCTATTACGCTTTCTTTAAATGATGGCTGCTTCTAAGCCAACATCCTGGCTGTCTGAGCCTTCCCACTTCGTTTCCCACTTAACTATGACTTTGGGACCTTAGCTGGCGGTCTGGGTTGTTTCCCTCTTCACGACGAACGTTAGCACCCGCCGTGTGTCTCCCGTGATAACATTCTTCGGTATTCGTAGTTTGCATCGAGTTGGTAAGTCGGGATGACCCCCTAGTCGAAACAGTGCTCTACCCCCGAAGATGAGTTCACGAGGCGCTACCTAAATAGCTTTCGGGGAGAACCAGCTATCTCCCGGTTTGATTGGCCTTTCACCCCCAGCCACAAGTCATCCGCTAATTTTTCAACATTAGTCGGTTCGGTCCTCCAGTTAGTGTTACCCAACCTTCAACCTGCCCATGGCTAGATCACCGGGTTTCGGGTCTATACCCTGCAACTCATTCGCCCAGTTAAGACTCGGTTTCCCTACGGCTCCCCTATACGGTTAACCTTGCTACAGAATATAAGTCGCTGACCCATTATACAAAAGGTACGCAGTCACCCCATCCTCAAATGTCCCGCTTGGCTTTGCGGCCAATCTTGCCCGATTTTTTAACTTCCGCTGCTCATGGACTTCGATGTCCACTGCGCTGCGGCTTGAAAAAATCAGCCAATCTTGTTGGCAAATCCTGCGCTGTTATTGTGATGGTTTTACACCCTCACTCAATTGCCGAGGCACTTGAGTGATGGGGCTCCCACTGCTTGTACGTACACGGTTTCAGGTTCTATTTCACTCCCCTCGCCGGGGTTCTTTTCGCCTTTCCCTCACGGTACTGGTTCACTATCGGTCAATCAGGAGTATTTAGCCTTGGAGGATGGTCCCCCCATATTCAGACAGGATAACACGTGTCCCGCCCTACTCGTCGAGTTCACAACACTAACACCTTCGGATACGGGGCTATCACCCTTTACTGCCGGACTTTCCAGACCGTTCTCCTGATGCTAATGCTGATTAAGACTCTGGGCTGCTCCCCGTTCGCTCGCCGCTACTAGGGGAATCTCGGTTGATTTCTTTTCCTCGGGGTACTGAGATGTTTCAGTTCCCCCGGTTCGCTTCGTTTGACTATGTATTCATCAAACGATAGTGCAACGAATTGCACTGGGTTTCCCCATTCGGAAATCGTCGGTTGTAACGGTTCATATCACCTTACCGACGCTTATCGCAGATTAGCACGTCCTTCATCGCCTCTGATTGCCTAGGCATCCACCGTGTACGCTTAGTCGCTTAACCTCACAACCCGAAATTGTTTCAACGTTCACCTTACTGTCATGGCTGTGCGTGCATTCCTTCTTTGTTGGGCAGTGCTCGCAATGCTCACATACTTATGTATGTGCGCTTGCTGTGCGCTGGCCGCCGCGAAGGACTGACTGCTCGCTCATGCCACTCGCTAAAGTGACCGAAAATTTCAGGTCTGAAATTTTGAGAGACTCTCACATTGTTTAAGCGATAAACAATGTGCGTTGTTTTCAATTTTCAGCTTGTTCCAGATTGTTAAAGAGCATAATTATTCGCAATAGACTATTACTAATCTATTCTGAATAATCAGAAAAATTATGGTGGAGCTAAGCGGGATCGAACCGCTGACCTCCTGCGTGCAAGGCAGGCGCTCTCCCAGCTGAGCTATAGCCCCATAAAGGTATTTTCGGTATCAATGAATCTCTTTATAAGATTTTCTTATTCGGAGGTCTTTTTTCTTAGGCAAGGCGTGGATTAGCGAAGTTTACTTTTGGGTAAACGAGCTGAGCCATAACGCAGCATAAGAGAAAAGTGGTAGGCCTGAGTGGACTTGAACCACCGACCTCACCCTTATCAGGGGTGCGCTCTAACCACCTGAGCTACAAGCCTATCGATACCGCTACTCTATTTCATCAGACAATCTGTGTGAGCACTTCACAAAAACACTTCAATGGTAAGGAGGTGATCCAACCGCAGGTTCCCCTACGGTTACCTTGTTACGACTTCACCCCAGTCATGAATCACAAAGTGGTAAGCGCCCTCCCGAAGGTTAAGCTACCTACTTCTTTTGCAACCCACTCCCATGGTGTGACGGGCGGTGTGTACAAGGCCCGGGAACGTATTCACCGTAGCATTCTGATCTACGATTACTAGCGATTCCGACTTCATGGAGTCGAGTTGCAGACTCCAATCCGGACTACGACGTACTTTATGAGTTCCGCTTGCTCTCGCGAGGTCGCTTCTCTTTGTATACGCCATTGTAGCACGTGTGTAGCCCTACTCGTAAGGGCCATGATGACTTGACGTCATCCCCACCTTCCTCCGGTTTATCACCGGCAGTCTCCTTTGAGTTCCCGACCGAGTCGCTGGCAACAAAGGATAAGGGTTGCGCTCGTTGCGGGACTTAACCCAACATTTCACAACACGAGCTGACGACAGCCATGCAGCACCTGTCTCAGAGTTCCCGAAGGCACCAAAGCATCTCTGCTAAGTTCTCTGGATGTCAAGAGTAGGTAAGGTTCTTCGCGTTGCATCGAATTAAACCACATGCTCCACCGCTTGTGCGGGCCCCCGTCAATTCATTTGAGTTTTAACCTTGCGGCCGTACTCCCCAGGCGGTCGATTTAACGCGTTAGCTCCGAAAGCCACTCCTCTAGGGAACAACCTTCAAATCGACATCGTTTACAGCGTGGACTACCAGGGTATCTAATCCTGTTTGCTCCCCACGCTTTCGCACCTGAGCGTCAGTCTTTGTCCAGGGGGCCGCCTTCGCCACCGGTATTCCTCCACATCTCTACGCATTTCACCGCTACACATGGAATTCTACCCCCCTCTACAAGACTCTAGCTGACCAGTCTTAGATGCCATTCCCAGGTTAAGCCCGGGGATTTCACATCTAACTTAATCAACCGCCTGCGTGCGCTTTACGCCCAGTAATTCCGATTAACGCTTGCACCCTCCGTATTACCGCGGCTGCTGGCACGGAGTTAGCCGGTGCTTCTTCTGTCGGTAACGTCAATCGTTGTTGATATTAGCAACAACGCCTTCCTCCCGACTGAAAGTACTTTACAACCCTAGGGCCTTCTTCATACACGCGGCATGGCTGCATCAGGCTTGCGCCCATTGTGCAATATTCCCCACTGCTGCCTCCCGTAGGAGTCTGGGCCGTGTCTCAGTCCCAGTGTGGCTGATCATCCTCTCAGACCAGCTAGGGATCGTCGCCTAGTGAGCCATTACCTCACCTACTAGCTAATCCCATATGGGTTCATCCGATAGCGCAAGGACCGAAGTTCCCCTGCTTTGCTCCTTAGAGATTATGCGGTATTAGCTACCGTTTCCAGTAGTTATCCCCCTCTATCGGGCAGATCCCCATACATTACTCACCCGTCCGCCGCTCGTCAGCGAGAAGCAAGCTTCCCCTGTTACCGCTCGACTTGCATGTGTTAGGCCTGCCGCCAGCGTTCAATCTGAGCCATGATCAAACTCTTCAATTAAAAAGCTTGATGCTCAAAGAATGTCTTACTGACCGTAACGTTCTTTTGTTCGGCTAACTTTGTCGGCTTCGCATCGCTTCCCCTCGCCGTACCTAAGTACTGTCTCGGGTTATCTTTGCTCGCCTTCGCGTTATCCTTCCAAAATAAGCGTTACTACCTTATTTCATATATATGAATTAACGTGTTAGTCACTCTTCAAGACTTAAAATCAAATATTTTTTTGATAGTGTCCTGTGAGTGCCCACACAGATTGTCTGATAAATTGTTAAAGAGCGTTGCAGCTTTTCTTTATGAAAACCAACCTTTCGGTCGTTGCTGCGAGGAGGCGTATATTACGTTTTCCTCCGTGAGAGTCAAGCAATTTTTTGCTTTTTTCTTTTCAGAATCTCTCGCTGCCGTTTCAGTGTTCATCGCGCTTTGCGCTGTCTTGTTCTCGGTCAGTGGTGGCGCATTATAGGGAGTCAGAAAAATCTGGCAAGTGTTTTTTTACATTTTTTTTCTAACTGCCTATTTACCACCCAAAAAGGCTACTTTTTGATTCTTTTTAGCGTTTCTGGCAACTCTGCGATACTGTTAATAACAATATCTGCATTATTGATTGCTTCATCGGTGACTGGCTCACCACTTTTCACTAATATAGTTGTACCGACTTTAGCGGCTTTGCCTGCCAACATATCAGCAAGTTTATCACCCACCATAATAGATGATGCCATATCTATTTTTAAAAAAGCCTGCGCGTCTAGTAGCATTCCTGGCTTTGGTTTACGGCAATTACAGTCTTGGCGATATTCTTCTACTGTAGCCTCAGTATGATGAGGGCAAAAATAAATACCGTCTAAGTCGATACCGCGATCTGCTAATGACCAATCCATCCATTCTGTGAGTTGCATAAACTGGTCTTCTGTATAAATTCCCCGACCAATACCTGACTGGTTAGTTACAATAACTAATGCATAACCCATCTTTTTTAATTCGAGCATCGCTTCAATTGACCCTTCAATAAATTCGAAATCATCAATTTTATGTACATAACCATGATCGATATTAATTGTTCCATCTCTATCTAAAAAGACTGCTGGGATCCCGTTACTCACCTGTTTACTCCTAAAATTTAGTATCTTTTTAGTATCTCATGAAAAGAAATAAAAGGAGAATAGAATAAATAGAACAATCTTTATTGACTTAGACGTCTAGACGCCTTAACATCCAACCTTATTAGATACACTATCTAAAAACAATTCAGATAAAGTTAGAAACTATAAATGATAAAGCTCTCAAATATTAATAAAGTTTTCCAGCAAGGAAGCCGTAACATTCAAGCGCTTACTGATATTAGCTTGCATGTGCCTGCTGGTCAGATCTATGGCGTTATTGGTGCTTCAGGTGCGGGTAAAAGTACGCTTATTCGTTGCGTGAATATGCTTGAACGCCCAACTTCAGGCCAAGTTATTGTTGATGGACAAGATTTAACATCAATGACTGAAAAAACGTTGACGAGAGCACGTCGCGGCATTGGCATGATTTTCCAGCATTTTAACCTGTTATCTTCACGTACCGTCTTTGATAACGTTGCTCTCCCCTTAGAACTTGATAATACGCCTAAAGAAAAAATTATAGAGCGTGTAAGTGAATTACTCGATTTAGTTGGGTTAACTGAAAAGAAAGATGCATACCCAGCAAACCTTTCGGGCGGACAAAAGCAACGTGTTGCTATAGCTCGCGCATTAGCTAATTCACCAAAAGTATTACTATGTGATGAAGCGACAA
Organism: Providencia sp. PROV048; assembly: GCF_033688165.1. Lineage (NCBI taxonomy): Bacteria > Pseudomonadati > Pseudomonadota > Gammaproteobacteria > Enterobacterales > Morganellaceae > Providencia > Providencia sp. PROV048. The sequence goes on from NZ_CP096360.1 coordinate 3,240,350, forward strand.
GTGCATTAGACCCCGCGACAACCCGTTCAATTTTAGAATTATTAAAAGATATTAACCGTCGATTAGGCTTAACTATCTTATTAATTACCCACGAAATGGATGTTGTAAAACGTATTTGTGATCAAGTAGCTGTAATAAGTGGCGGTCAATTAATTGAGCAAGACAAAGTGAGTGAAGTATTCTCTCACCCAAAAACACCTGTTGCTCAAGCGTTTATTCAATCAACATTAGTTATTGATATTCCAGATGATTATAAAGAACGATTAAAAACGGAGCCAGGGAAGGAATTATCACCATTACTCAAGCTCGAATTTACAGGGCAGTCTGTTGATGCACCTTTAATTTCAATGGCTGTACGCAAATTTGATATTGATATTAATATTTTAAGTTCACAAATTGACTACGCCGGCGGCGTGAAATTTGGTGTGATGCTCGCAGAGCTACATGGCATCAATGGTGGGGTTGAATCCACAATTGCATTTTTAAAAGAGCATCATGTGAAAGTAGAGGTTTTGGGTTATGTCTGAGAGAATGATTTACCTGCTGATTAACGGCACAATTGACACTATCACAATGACCTTTGTTTCCGGCTTTTTGGGTTTTGTTTTAGGTTTACCATTAGGTGTATTGCTCTATATTACACGCAAAGACCAAGTAATGGAGAATGTAGGGCTATATCGTGCTCTTGCAGTTGTAGTAAACATTTTCCGCTCTGTGCCATTTATTATTTTACTGGTGTGGATTATTCCATTAACTTCGTTTCTTGTTGGAACGACTATTGGTTTAAAAGCGGCAATCGTTCCTTTAACAATTGGCGCTGCACCATTTATCGCTCGTATGGTTGAAAATGCGTTATTAGAAATTCCAAGCGGTTTAATTGAATCAGCCCGTGCGATGGGTGCAACTCCTCTTCAGATTATTCGTAAGATTTTGATCCCTGAAGCATTGCCAAGTTTAATTAATGCAGCCACTATCACGTTAATTATGTTAGTCGGATATTCTGCAATGGGTGGTGCAGTTGGTGCAGGTGGTTTAGGTCAAATCGCACTACAATATGGTTATCAAACCTATAACCCTGTTGTGATGAATACCGTTATTGTTCTCCTCGTCATTTTAGTAAACCTAATTCAGTTTGGTGGCGAGTATTTAATGAAAAAAGTTTCACATCGATAGTTAGTAAAATAGCTGCGCCGTTAAGGTGCTTATAAAGTCCGTTTTAAAGGGGTAAACCAATGTCTATTAAATTAAAATCTATCGCAGTTGTCGGCGCGCTATTAGGCACACTCGTTCTCACTGGTTGTGGTGAAAAAGAGAAAGATGCCAACAGCATCAAAGTTGGTGTGATCATGGGCAAAGAATTAGAAGTTGCTGAAGTCGCACAGAAAGTTGCTAAAGAAAAGTACGGTTTAAATGTTGAGCTCGTTTCATTTAATGACTTCGTTTTACCTAATGAAGCATTAAGTAAAGGCGATATCGATGCGAACGCATTCCAACACAAGCCTTATCTTGATCAACAAATTAAAGATCGTAACTACAAATTAGTTCCTGTTGGAAATACCTTTATTTATCCAATTGCGGCTTACTCTAAAAAAATTAAGTCGGTAGATGAACTCGCTGATGGCTCTCAAATTGCGTTACCAAATGACCCAACTAACTTAGGCCGTTCATTGCTGTTATTACAACAACAAGGTTTAATTAAATTAAAAGATGGTACTGGCTTAATGCCAACTGTTTTAGATGTGGTTGAAAACCCGAAAGACCTGAAATTTGTTGAGTTAGAAGCGCCTCAATTACCTCGTGCTTTAGATGACCAAAAAATTGCATTAGCGATTATCAATACGACTTGGGCAAGTAGTGCTACACCTAAATTAACACCTGCAAAAGATGGTTTATTTGTTGAAGATAAAGATTCTCCGTACGTAAATATTATTGTTGCTCGTGAAGATAATAAAGATAGTGAGAACGTGAAAAAATTTATTCAGGCATATCAATCAGATGAAGTAGCAAACAAAGCTAATGAAGTCTTCGATGGTGGTGCAGTTAAAGGTTGGTAATCTTTTTTATTATTTAAAAAACGATTAAAATACTAGACGGCTTAACGCCGTCTAGTATTTTTTGTAATTTATAGACTATAAAAACAACGCAGCATTATTTTGAATCATATAAGAAAGGTATAACTTATGAGACTGTTATTGCTCACTTTGGTAACATTTGTGTTAGCCGGGTGTGGAATTAACCAATACACGAGTCCAGGGCAAAATAAAGGTTTCACTAGTATGAAATTGTCTAAACCTGTACCGAAAGTAACAGAGCCAGACACAGCAAACGTTAAATTAATGAATAGCCCAGAAGAATTATTAGGGATGCCTTTCAAAGATTTAGGTGTTGTTTCTGGGGAATCTTGTCGAGAAAGCGTTCAAAGCCCTCCGGCAAATTTGAATACCGCAAAAAACAGTATGTTAACACAAGCTGCCTATATTGCGGCTGATGCCGTACTTTTACACCAGTGCCAAACCATGACCTCTCCAGGTTGTTATCAGGCAACTATCTGTGAAGGCAGTGCATTACAAATTGTTGAATAAATATCTTATGCAATCTTTTCAGTTTAATGTTATTGGGCACATTGAATCACCTTATAAAGAAAAGTTTGCAATCCCTCGCCAACCTGGACTTGTTCAGGCTGGTGTGGGCCGCTTACATTTGCATTCGCCATTTAACGACCCTAATTCAGTACGAGGACTCAATCAATTTAGCCATGTGTGGATTTTATTCGTTTTTCATCAAACGATGGAAAATGGTTGGAAACCACTAGTGCGCCCTCCAAGACTCGGGGGGAATGAAAAAATGGGTGTTTTTGCGACCCGTTCAACTTTTAGGCCAAACCCAATAGGTATGTCACTTGTTGAATTACGTGGAATAACAACCAAAAACAACCAGGTGATCCTTGAGCTTGGTAGCCTTGATTTAGTTGATGGCACCCCGGTTATCGATATAAAACCTTATTTACCTTTTGCTGAAGCAGTATCAAACGCAACCGCAGGATATGCACAAGACACACCTTCAGATGATATGCAGGTTATATTTACCCCACAACTAGAAACTGAATTAGATGTTTATCAAAATCAGTATCCGGGTATTAAACAATTTATTTCACAAGTCTTAATGCAAGACCCTCGCCCCGCATACAAAAAACAATCTACTGAAACACGTGACTATGCCGTTCATTTATTAGATTTTAATATTCGTTGGCGAGTAATTGGTGGTGTGACTGAAGTATTCGCTATCGAACCATGCGAAAAATCACGTTAACCCCTTTTGGCAAGCCTCCGTCACTGGTAGACTAGCTCACTATATACCTTGGCAAATAAATCGTTTGCCATAACTTATTGTTCTAATGGAACCTATACAATGCGTACTAGCAAATATCTGCTCTCAACTCTAAAAGAGACCCCTGCGGATGCAGAAGTTATCAGCCATCAGCTGATGCTGCGTGCAGGAATGATCCGTAAACTTGCTTCTGGTCTGTATGACTGGTTACCCACTGGTGTGCGTGTTCTACGTAAAGTAGAAACCATCGTCCGTGAAGAAATGGAAAATGCAGGCGCTATAGAGGTATCTTTACCCGTCGTTCAACCTGCAGATTTATGGCAAGAAAGTGGTCGTTGGGAACAGTATGGTCCTGAATTGCTGCGTTTTGTTGATCGTGGTGAGCGCCCGTTTGTTCTCGGTCCGACTCATGAAGAAGTGATTACAGATTTAGTGCGTAACGAAATCACGTCTTACAAACAATTGCCATTGAATTTATTTCAAATTCAAACCAAATTCCGTGATGAAGTTCGCCCACGTTTTGGCGTGATGCGCTCGCGTGAATTTATTATGAAAGATGCGTACTCTTTCCACACTAGCCAAGAATCATTGCAAGAAACCTATGATGCGATGTACGAAGCCTACAGCAAAATTTTTACGCGTATTGGCTTTGATTTTCGTGCTGTTCAAGCTGACACTGGCTCTATCGGTGGTAGCGCATCCCACGAATTCCAAGTATTAGCGAAAAATGGTGAAGATGACGTCATTTTCTCTACTGAATCTGATTACGCAGCTAACATTGAATTTGCAGAAGCATTAGCACCAACAACACCACGTTGCGCTCCAACAGAAGAGATGCGCTTGGTGGATACGCCAAATGCAAAAACAATCGCAGAGCTTGTTGAACAATTCAATTTACCTGTTGAAAAAACTGTTAAGACATTGATTGTTCATGCGAAAAAAGATTCAGGTCACACGCTCGTCGCTTTATTAATTCGTGGCGACCATGAGTTAAATGAAATCAAAGCAGAAAAACACCCATTAGTGGCTAGCCCATTAGAATTCGCCACGGAAGCTGAAATCAGAAATGCAGTGAATGCAGGCCCGGGCTCTTTAGGCCCTGTCAATATGCCTCTACCGATTGTTATCGACCGTAGCGTTGCAGTAATGAGCGACTTTGGTGCAGGCGCAAATATTGATGGTAAACACTATTTTGGCATCAACTGGGAACGTGATTTGGCGTTACCAGAAGCTTTTGATTTACGCAACGTTGTTGAAGGAGACCCAAGCCCAGATGGTAAAGGTGTACTGCAAATTAAACGTGGTATCGAAGTTGGCCATATTTTCCAATTAGGGACTAAGTACTCAGAAGCAATGAAAGCTTCAGTCCAAAATGAAGATGGACATAACCAAATCGTCACCATGGGCTGTTATGGCATTGGTGTAACGCGTATTGTTGCCGCTGCTATTGAACAAAGCCATGATGACCGCGGAATTATTTGGCCGGATGCAATTGCTCCGTTCCAAGTGGCTATTTTACCAATGAATATGCACAAATCTTATCGTGTTAAAGAAGTTGCAGAAAAACTTTACGCTGACTTAAAAACAAATGGTATTGATGTGATTTTCGATGACCGTAAAGAGCGCCCAGGCGTGATGTTTGCCGATATGGAGCTGATTGGTGTTCCATACACTATCGTTATTGGTGACCGTAACTTAGACAACAACCAAATTGAATATAAATCACGCCGTAGTGATGATAAAGAATTGGTTGGCTTAGAAAATGTTATTAGCTTCCTAAAAGGAAAGCTCGGTAAATAAAATAAGTTAAAAGCTAGAAAATAAAGCCCAAATTTCGGTTATTTGAATTTGGGCTTCTTTTTTTAGATGTCTCGGTACGAACCAATCTTAAAACCATCCGCCAAAATCTGTGATTTTAAATTTTCAGATGTTAATACTTCCAATTCATTTAAACGTGGATAAGCATAGTTACTTTTTAATAGCGCATTATCAATAAAAGCAGGATGGCTCATAACTTCAATAGAATTATTACCTTGTGCTTTAGCTTCATTAATAATCTTCAAAAATAACGCTTCTGAGATTTGATCACCATAAAACTCACTACTAAAACAGTCAGTGCTTAGCACTTGATATGATAATGGCGGCCAATTTTTCTCTAATTGGCGATCAACACGTAATGCAATACCCTTTTCTTGGGCGAAAGCAACTACAATTGGAAAAATACCCTCAATCATATGAACATGATGATGGCTATCGATATGGCTCGGTTTTTGACCAAAAATTTCGATAAATTTTTGATATTGCAAATTTAGTTCTTGTTCAATCTCAATCAATGGTAAATCATTAATATCAATATTCCAAAGCCATTTACCCAACAGCCCATCACGGCTGAGAGTAGGCATTGATGAGAAAGGCTTCCCAGCCGTTAAAACAAAATGCATCCCCACTGCCAGATTCGGATTCTCTTGGCTTAATTTAGCCGCATGGGATATTGCAGGCATATTCATCATCGCGCTTGTTGAATGAACAACTCCATTACGATGAGATTCAATGATGCCGTAATTAACGGCCTCGCAGAGTCCAAAATCATCGGCATTTACAATAAGTAATACAGCCATATGCTCTCCCTTGACACTATAAGCTATTTGGCTAATTAACCTTCTTGCTCAAGCTGTTGTATTGCTTTAGCGAAGTTCGGTAGGTGTTTTTTATGGGCGATAAGTAATTCCTTAGAAATTAAACGCGCATCGTTATCAGAATGAATTAATGGGTTTAGATTCATCGCCAATAAAACATCATTAAACTGACCATTTACTGCAGCTTGGCTAGTGGTAATTTCAAAAGTTTTTAAGGTATAAATTAAACCAAGTACTTTATCATCAAAATGCTTTACTCGTGGGTGCGGTTTTGCGCCATCACGACCTAATAAGCATGTCATTTCGACTGTCCAGTCTTCAGGAATATTATCAATATGCCCATGATGTGGAATATTAACATAGTGCTCCGTTTGTTTGTCATTGTATATTGCATTGATGACTTCACAAGCGGCATCTGAATAATAAGCTCCACCTCTTAATTCAAGCTCTTTAGGTTTTACATCTAATGTTGGATTTTTATATAGTTCAAAGAGTTGATGCTCAACTTTTTGCACGACTTGAGCCCTAGCCCCCCCTTTATAATACTCGCCAAGCTCAATCGCTAGCATTTCCTTAGGTTTAAAATAGTACAATAAATAAGAGCATGGGATCAGATTTAATCCACGAATTAATCCTTCATCAAAAGCAAGGTCTGTAATATTTTTAACTGAATTTGCGCTTAATGTTCCAGAAGCAATCCCTTCTAATAACTCATTAAACCGTGATGAACCATTTACAATAACGTCTTTGATAAAAACCATATGATTTAAACCAAATAAGTCGATAGATAATTCATCGCTATCGGATAGTTTCAAAACATCGGTAATAAACATTTTCATACCGATAGGTATATTACAAACACCAATAAAACGTTTGAAGTTAGTGTGGCGATAAACAGCTTCAGTTACCATACCTGCGGGGTTGGTGAAATTAATTACCCAAGCATTCGGGCAAATTTCTTCGACATCTTTAATAATATCAAAAATCACAGGTATTGTTCGCAGCCCTTTGAATAACCCACCAGCACCATTAGTTTCTTGCCCCAAATAACCATGTTTTAAGGGGATTGATTCATCTAACGCACGTGCTTTTAATTGCCCAACTCTTAATTGAGTCGTCACGAAATCAGCGTCTTTTAATGCTTCTCGCCTATCAAGCGTTTTAAATATCTTGAGTGGTATATTGGCATGTTTAACCATGCGCTCGCATAAATTATAGATAATATCTAATTTTTCTTTACCTTCATCAACATCCACTAACCATAATTCAGTAATAGGTAACTCATGGTAACGTTTAATAAAACCTTCTAGTAATTCAGGAGTGTAGCTACTCCCTCCCCCAATGGTGACAACTTTTAATTTCTGATTCTGAGTCATATTAACCTCATTGTACCTTTATAATAGACATAGAAAAGCACACCATCTTTATAGAAAAAGATGGATATGCTTGAGACGCATAGAAATGGGAAGATTATTTAGGTAATAATTTAACCTACCATTTTTTGTTCAACACTAAATAGATTTTTTCTGTAATCACTTGGCGTTAATGAAGTTAGCTCTTTAAATTTTTTAACAAATAAACTTGGACTGCTATAACCGGATTCAAAAGCAATATCCGTAATTGAATAATTAGTTATTTCGAGTTGCTTTTTAGCAAAATTAATTCTGATATCATTAATAATCTGCATTGGCGTTTTGCCATAATAGCGTTTTGTTGCCCGAGTTAAGTACTCTTGTGATTTTCCCGTTATCAAAATCATATTTTGTAGAGCACTTTCACTAAACATAGCGATATCATGCATTTCTTCCAATGTATTTTTTAGCCATTGAGGGGCATCATCTCGCATACTTTTTTCACGATAATGGCGTAATCGATTTACGACATTAAATGTAACCAACTCAATAAATTCATTAAATTCACTATCACGAAAATTTAATGATGCAATCACGGACTCTATATAAGCCATAAATTCATTTTTTAATTGATAGCCTTGCGATGCAACAAAATAACTTGGTAATAGTGGTAAATAATGTTTATCAAAAAATGATTTACTAATTCCAACATTGAGTATCCGTGTAGGCCCAAAATCATAAGAGCTTTCATGATGCGACCCTATTGGGAGAAAAATAAAATCTCCCCGCTCTAATAAAACTTTTTTCCCATTAATTATTTGATAACAACGCCCCGTTAGAACAATCATATATTCATAATAATCATGTTGATGCAGTCCACTTGCACTCTCAACTTTATTATAAATAAAGACATGAAAGGTTTTATTATTAAAAAGTTCACTTTCTTGAACGAGTTTAATTTCAGCATTAGTGTCGGTTCTATTCATCAGTGCCTGCATCATGGCTCCCTCTCTAATGGTTTAATTTTTCATGTAACTCAATTAACTCTGTAATTAATTCACGGGCTAACATGGCATTCATTAAATGATCTTGTGCATGAACCAGAACTAAGCTAACTTTGATTCGTCCTTCACCCATATCACTTTCAATCAATTGAGTTTGCACTTTATGCGCTTCATTCAGCGAAGAGTGCGATTGTGCCATTAAACTTTTTGCCGTCACAAAATCACCTTCTTTCGCCTTTTTTAATGCAGTATAAGCCAAGCTTCTTGCTTGCCCTGCATTAATAATCAGCCCCATGACAACTTCTTCAAGTTCATCCATAGTCGCATCTTCTTGGATATCATTAAGTTCAAACATACTTTTATCTCTATTTTGATGGGAGGAGCAAGCTCCCCCTTATTTTAAAACTTAAGTGCGTTAGCAATATCTTCTTCACTCTCTTCTTCATCGATTGTGTTTTGTGCTTTATTAGAAATCACAACGAACGGAAGATAAACGAGTACAGCCACACCAAGGTTAAATAATGCAAGTAGTAAGGCAGCGATACTACCATTAGTATTGAAGAATGCAGCAAGCCCCGTCGGCATTGTCCATGGTGCGATATTCGTCACTGGTGGGATAATCCCTAAATAATAAGCCGCGACCATTATTCCTGCCAATATAGGCTGAATAAGAATAAATGGAATAAACATAACCGGGTTCATAATGATCGGTAGACCAAAAATAATCGGCTCATTAATTTGGAAAATACCTGCCGGTAACGCTAATTTCGCAACCTGACGATGGTCGGCACGACGTGATGCGATAAAAATAGCGATAATTAATCCTAATGTAGCGCCCGTTCCACCTAAGAATACATAGGAGTCAAGCATCGGTTTTGCCCACATATGGAAGGATTTACCCGCAGCAATCGCAGCATCAACTGAACCATACTCTGCATATAAAGACACGTTTTCTAATGCCCACGGTGTCATTATACCGCTGTCTAATGCGGTTAATGCGAGAGAACCATGGATACCAAAGAACCATAATAGAGAGGTAAATACAACATATGCCCAGCCAACAACATTTCCCATAGAAGCAAGTGGTGTGGATACTGTGTCCATAATGATTTGATGGAAATTACTACTAATACCGCTTAGCGCCCACGACACAATTCCCATAATTGATAAGATGATAAAACCAGGAATAAGTGCAGAGAATGAACGAGATACGGATGGTGGTACGCTATCTGGTAATCTAATCACCCAATTACGGCGAACAATAAAAGTGAACATTTCAGCAACGACTAACCCTAGAATGATCCCTGAAATGATATTAGCCCCACCGAGCCAATTAGCACCAACGGCATAAGCACCATTGACGTCATATGGTGTGACTGTCATAAAAGAAGCAACAGCTAACAAACCAGCAGCAAGTGGATCAACCTTACGTTCTTCCGCCAGTGCCATCGCAATAAAAAAAGGTGCCATTAAGGACATAATTCCCAATGTCCCGTTATAAACGTTTCCACCAATGGCTTTAAAACCATTTAGTGTTTCTATCGTTGAAGGCTCTAGTCTAACCCCCAAAGAATAGAAAAATGACCCTGTATCAAAACTCAGAAAAACATTATTAATTAACACAAACATTGCCCCAACTAAGGTCAGAGGCATAATTCGAATAAAACCATTCTTTATTGCATTAACATGAGGTTGCTTTCCCAATCTAACAGCGAATGGAAGGAGTACCTTTTCAAGCGAAGTGATAAAAAGACTCATAAAAATACCCTCAATTTTTTGAGTATGCTCCATTCTTAACTAATTACGTTATGTTAATAACGTTAATGTTGATGGAGTTATTATGTTGTAGAGGTTGTAAATAGCTTTTTGGTATTAGCTTGCAGTTTGTTTTTTTATAATTGCAACGGCAGCTTTTAGTACACCGAGCCCATCCACTTTTCCGTACAAAAGTGAATCAATAACTTCAACTGGCTTGTTAGGTAATAATTTTTGGATATCCGATAACATCCAAGCAATTTGCGGGCCGAGTAATATCACATCCGCATCTACACCTTTTTCTGAAGCTAAGCTTTCAGGGAAGGCCTCTATATTGACAGGTACATCATATTTTTCTGCTTGCTGTCTCATTTTGTTAACTAGCAGTGAGGTAGACATTCCTGCAGAACAAAATAGATAAATATTTTTCTTATTCATTCCTTATCCTTTGATTCGTTCTATTTTTATTACCGCTATAACTTATAAGTTTTCTTATAGACTTATCATCTAACCCAACCCTACACACTAAAGCAATTAATTATCTCTAGTTGAATTGAGTATACTGCCTTACCAGCATTTTCGATAATTCAAACTAACCAACAATTGTCTCCCATTGACCAACAGCCATGACAATCCTCACATTTATATAAATATTTTGCGTCAATAAAAAAGTTATATTGATATCAAATAATGATAAGAAAAAAATTAAAGATGGGTAATACGGCGTTTTAATTGGTAATTTACAGCCCAAAAAGAAAAAGACCCACTTCAGTTGAAGTGGGTCTTCTTAAGAAAGAAAAAAGTACGAATTAGTTGCAAGAAGCAGATTTGTCGAACTTAATTGCACCTGTTGGGACTAATGCGGAATCAAACTGGCCATCTTCCATTGAAGGTCGAATGGTATAATAACCTTCAATTTCAGCATAGACAGGTGTACCACCATCTACCCCAGTTTCTCCATACGCTTTTTCTAATTCAACACCAGAAACAGCGTATTGGCGACCACTATCGCACTCTTTGAAAACAGCTGCATCAGCCATATAGCGGTACTGCCCCACTTTTTTACTTGGCTTAACTTGGTCTAACGTATAATTCATCTGTGTTTCAATCGGGTTACCGTCTAAATCCAGCAAGGTCACTGATTGACCATCTGCTGATTGGGCAAAATAAGTACTTTCACCTTTAGGATTAGTTGCTCGTAGTTTATTATTTTCTATATCCCATTTACCAGTATCATGGAAAGCTGTATCACCATCTTTCGTTCCTAAGTAAACGAGCTGTTCAACATAACTACCATCTTGGTTAACTAACAATGTCGCCTCAATACCAGAGCAATCCGCGCAAGGTAAAACCCCTGTATAGACTTTATCGACTGGTGCTGCATCAATATTTTTTGTCGCACTCTGGCAGCCAGCTAACGTAATGCTTCCAACCGCCATTAAGACTAACATTAGTGATTTTTTCATTATAATTCCCTTAAAACCATGTGTTTTAACTTGTTAACCAATATAAACATCATAGCATTTCATCTAATAAAAATATGTCAAACATAAGAAAATTCGGACATTACTGATAAAATACGTTGTGTATTGATTTAGTGAATAAGAATTGTCTTTTTCCCTGCGCTGTGATTATAGTTATTAAAGTTACTGTGCTATTATCGTACTAAGCACATTTTTGCTTAGTACAACATGTTCAAGGCGGCAATAACCGCCACTAACACAGTGGTGAGGGAATATGTCTACAGATACTGAATATCAACCTATCAATTGTGATGATTACGAATATCTAGAAATCGCATGCCAACGTCAGCTAAAGTTGCAAATAATACTTAATGACGGTGTGAATATTGAGGGGAAGGCCAGTGATTTACTCCTACGAAAAAAAGTTGAGTACCTGATTGTTGAGACACATGATGGAACCAAGGAGTTAAGATTGGATTGCATAATTTCCTTCAGTCATCCTGAAATCGGCACAATTGTTGTCGACCACTCTCACTAATACTCACGATTTTGAGTCCTTCTATAGCCCCTTATGGTAATCACAGTCATAAGGGGCTTCTCATTAATTTAATACCTTAAATTCACCCTCTTTTTGCCAATCGATGGCAATACCCAGAGACGCTTCATCAACCACCCCCTCAGGGGTAATAAAGCACCCTACTGCGGTAATTAGCTGGTCGTTATAATAAATTAATGGCACTCTTTCTCTCATCCATGGAGCTACGCCTAATTCTTGCCAGATCTTCTTACTGCTTCTGGAACGATGGCGCCCTACTATTTTCAATGTGCCTTGCAGCCCAAAACGGATTGTCACATTTTCATGCGAAAGTGGTGGCCGTATTTGCCCCTCTCCTTCCATAACTTGTAATACTCCTAAGGATTCAGGTAACTCAAAAACCTCAGGAAAAACCCATTCAAACTGTTTATTTAATAGACTATTAATGCGCTTAACAACCCACAATGCGCCTTGATAACGACGAATTTCAAATCGCCCTAAGCGGCAAATAGGGTCTGCATCATGCCGAGCTAACGCGACTTCTTGCCAAATACGTTCCAATTGGTTAAATGGCGGCATTGGCAATTGGTGCAAACCAACCCAACGACGAATTAACGCATTACGTTTGGAAGATGAACACCCTTGCAAATCATCTATAAATAGGCCCCCTCGGTAATCCATCATACCTTCAAGGGTCTCTTTTAATAACTCATCGAGTAATGATTCTTGCTCAGCACATAACGCGGCACTGCGCGCGACAGCATGAGAAAAATGTGGCCAGCGCTCAGACAAAGTCGGCATAATATGAAGACGTAAAAAATTTCTATCATAACGGTCATCTTGGTTACTATCGTCCTCAACCCACGATAATTGTTGTTCTTGCATATAAGCTTCTAGCGCTATACGGGGTGTTGAAAGTAATGGGCGTAATAGCCATGTTGAACCGCAACATGCTGAAAAACCCAATAATTCAGGCATTGAAGACAACCCTGCTGGCCCACTACCACGCTTTAACGCTAACATGAAAGTTTCTGCTTGGTCATCAAGATGTTGAGCCGTAACTAATACCTCGCCTTCTTGTAATTCTTCTCGGTAAGCCTGATAACGAGCTTCTCGTGCTGCTGCTTCAATACCTTTTTGGCTTGAATCAACCACGACATGTCGGCAAATAAAAGGAATGTCCCATTGTGAACATAATTGAGCACAATGCTGCTCCCATTCGTTTGCTTTTCTATTCAAGCCATGATGAATATGAATAGCACGAATTTCTAGTGAAGGAAGCCGTTGTTGCCGAATAAGATAAAGTGCATGTAATAAAACTGTAGAGTCAATACCACCACTGAATCCCACTAGAATTTTTTGAATACCACTTATTTTATTAAGAACTTGTTCAACAATTACTTGCGAATGCTGCGCCATTTATTCGCCCTTCTTACGACTTCTGACTTTGGCTTTTTGCGCCAACACACAGAACACCAGAAATAATTACCAGTAATACCCCAATTGCATACGCAATTTCAAAAACATCATTTAAGATTAACACTAACCAGAGTACCGATAATACGGGAGATAAAAATACCACAGAAGCTATTTTCGCTGAATGACCTGTATTCATCGCCTTAAACCACAAAATATAAGACACCCCATTGATTAAAATGCCATTAACCAGTGTTGGCCAAAAAGCTGCTTTTGAAGGTAACTGCATTTCACTAAATAGTATCAGTAAGGCAAAAGAAGTTAGCGTTGAAAAAATAAATAACCACACAGTACTAATATAGGGGTCTATCGAATATTGGCGAGAAAAAACTGACATTAGTGCAAAGCAAAATGCACCACTAAAAACCAGTAATAACGCTGTTGGGTTTTCAACATGTAGCTGTGTAATTTGCCCTTTAGTAAAAGTAATAATCACCGCAATAAAACCAACTATGATGCCAATTATTTGTCTTCCAGCTAATTTATCTTTTAGCAATACTACTGATAACAAGATAATAACTAATGGCCAGCTATATTGAATGACCAATACGACGATACCATTTTCAATGGAATATCCGTAATACAGTAACAAGTAGAATAAACAATCAAGAAAACCAAGAACAAAGACTTTGATTAGTACATCTCTTGGCAAGATAAACAGTTTTGTCAGCCGATACCCAGAAGCAAGTGCAACAATAATTACAGATATCGCTGAAATTAAGTTTGACCAAAAAAGGAATTGGAAGCTATCCATACCTTCTTGCCCAAAACGAGAGACAATAGGAATAAAGCTCCATATCAATACGCAAGTAAAAGCATATAACAAATAATTATATTGTCGCATCCTAGTTCCTATCTATTATTATTTTCAGCAGATGAATAATTTAAATCAAAACACTCTGTTATCATTAAAAATGACTAGCTTAAAAATAAAAAAACGGGAGCTGGCAAAAAGCAAACTCCCGTTTTTATTAACGATTAGCGGTTAATAATTAGCAATAACCATAGTCCATCAGACGCTGATAGCGGCGGTTTTTCAACGCTTCGGCATCTAATGCATCTAATTCGTTTAAGTCCTCATTCAGGCGTGCTTTTAGCTGTTCCGCAATTTCATCATAATTACGATGTGCACCGCCTAATGGCTCAGGAATAACATTATCAATTAATTTCAGTTCTTTAAGACGTGGAGCAGTAATCCCCATCGCCTCTGCTGCTAGTGGTGCTTTATCTGCACTTTTCCATAGAATGGAAGCACAGCCTTCTGGTGAAATAACAGAATAAGTACTGTATTGCAGCATATTGACTTTATCACCAACACCGATGGCAAGAGCACCGCCAGAGCCACCTTCACCAATAACAGTACAAATGACTGGGACAGATAAACGTGACATTTCACGTAAATTACGTGCGATAGCCTCTGACTGACCACGCTCTTCAGCACCAACGCCCGGATAAGCCCCAGGAGTATCAATAAAGGTAATAATAGGCAAGTTAAAACGCTCAGCCAGTTCCATCAGACGCAATGCCTTACGGTAACCTTCTGGGGCTGGCATACCAAAATTACGACGGATTTTTTCTTTTGTCTCACGCCCTTTCTGATGCCCAATAATCATAACTGGGCGACCATCTAAACGCGCCATTCCACCCACAATGGCTTTATCATCTGCATAAGCACGATCACCTGCTAATTCTTGGAAATCAGTAAAAATGCGAGAAATATAATCCAATGTATATGGACGACGTGGATGACGAGCGAGTTTAGCGATTTGCCAAGCTCCTAGATCAGAGAAAATTTTACGTGTCAGTTCAACACTTTTTTCACGTAAACGAGCAACCTCTTCATCTAGGTTGACTTCTAAGTTGTTATTTTGACGGCTAACCGCTGTTAGAGAATCAATTTTCGCCTCTAATTCCGCGATTGGCTGTTCAAAATCAAGAAAATCCAGACTCATAATATTCCTATTTTAGTCAAATTCTAATTCTACCTGCTCACTACCCAGCAGAGTTCGAAGATCGTTCAGAAGGGGATCCACTGGCGTCACACGCCAAACAACACCAAATTTAAGCTTGGCTCTGGCATCATCCTTCTGGTAATACAGATGAACCGGGATCGTTCCTGAACGATGAGGTTCAAGAGTACTGCGAAGCCGGTTCAGCAATTGATCGTTAATTTGTTTATCTGACAGTGAAATTGCAAGTCCTCGTGCATATTTCTCCCTTGCTTCACTAATATCCATTAACTCACGCACTGTCATTTTATTACCACCATTGAAATCATCAAAGCTGACCTGACCGGTGGCTATCAGGATATTGTCTTTTTCCAACATATGTTGGTATTTATCGAGTGCATCTGAAAATAACATAATATCCAGACGACCGGAACGATCATCAAGCGTACAAATACCTATTCTATTTCCACGCTTGGTTGTAATGACTTTAGCTGAAAGTACTAAACCTACCACAGTTGTCACTTGACCACGAGGGGTGGGGTTCACATCTTTTAATCTAAGCCCATTAGTATAGCGCTCTATTTCGCTCAAGTATCGCGTTATTGGATGCCCTGTTAAATATAAACCAAGCGTTTCGCGTTCACCATCCAATACCACCTGCTCTGGCCATTTAGGCACACTGGCGTATGAACTTTCGACTTGTTCAGGTGCTTCCGCTAATACACCAAACATATCTGCTTGGCCTATTGCCTCTGCTTTAGCGTGTTGGTCAGCCGCTTTTAATGCATCTTCAAGGGAAGACATCAATGCCGCACGGTGAGGGCCTAATCGGTCAAATGCCCCTGCCATGATAAGCTTTTCCATCACACGACGATTAATTTTTTTAATATCGACTCGCGCACAAAGGTCAAAAATCTCTTTAAATATCCCGCCTTGTTGACGCGCTTCAACAATCGCTTCAATCGGGCCTTCACCGACCCCTTTAATTGCACCGATACCGTAAACTATCTCACCTTCATCATTCACATGGAAGTGATAAAGCCCACTATTGATATCTGGTGGCAATACTTTTAAGCCCATTCGCCAACATTCATCAACTAAACCGACCACTTTTTCCGTGTTGTCCATATCAGCGGTCATTACAGCAGCCATAAATTCAGCGGGATAGTGCGCTTTTAACCATAATGTTTGATAAGAAACTAAAGCATAAGCTGCTGAGTGCGATTTATTAAACCCATAACCGGCAAATTTCTCTACCAAGTCAAAGATTTTCATTGATAACTCGCCATCTACCCCGTTTTTGATTGCTCCTTCTTCAAAAACAGAACGCTGCTTCGCCATTTCTTCAGGTTTCTTTTTCCCCATCGCACGACGCAGCATATCTGCACCGCCAAGCGTGTAACCGGCTAAAACCTGAGCAATTTGCATAACCTGTTCTTGGTATAAAATAATACCATATGTGGGCTCTAGAACAGGTTTTAATGATTCATGTTGCCATTGTACATCTGGATACGAAATTTCTTCACGACCATGCTTACGGTCAATAAAGTTATCTACCATGCCTGATTGTAATGGCCCGGGGCGGAATAATGCTACCAGAGCGATCATATCCTCAAAGCAGTCGGGACGTAATCGCTTAATTAAGTCCTTCATTCCACGGGATTCCAACTGGAATACTGCCGTGGTTTCTGAGCGCTGCAGCATATCAAAGCTTTTTTGATCGTGCAGCGGAATCGCCGCAATATCAACCGGCTCTAAGTTTTTCTTAGCACGGCGCGCGTTGATCATTTCCAACGCCCAGTTAATGATCGTCAACGTCCGTAAGCCGAGGAAGTCAAACTTCACTAGCCCTGCATATTCGACATCGTTTTTATCGAATTGCGTGACGGGGTTATTACCTTCCGCATCACAATACAGTGGCGCAAAGTCAGTAATTTTAGTTGGAGCGATAACCACCCCACCCGCATGTTTACCGGCATTTCGAGTGACCCCTTCGAGTTTACGCGCCATATCGATAAGCGCTTTAACCTCTTCATCAGCTTCATAAATTTCAGGGAGCTGTGGCTCTGCTTCGAATGCTTTTTCTAGTGTCATACCGGGATCTGGCGGCACTAATTTAGAAATTCTATCAACAAAACCATATGGGTGCCCAAGTACACGCCCCACGTCGCGGATAACCGCTTTTGCCGCCATCGTACCAAAGGTAATGATTTGTGAAACGGCATCACGCCCATACATTTGGGCTACGTGATCAATGACTTGGTCGCGTTTTTCCATGCAGAAATCGACGTCAAAGTCAGGCATCGAAACACGCTCAGGGTTCAAGAAACGCTCAAATAGTAAATCGAACTCCAACGGGTCAAGGTCAGTAATTTTGAGTGCGTAGGCAACAAGGGAACCTGCCCCCGAACCTCGTCCAGGCCCAACGGGTACGCCGTTATCCTTCGACCATTGGATAAACTCCATAACTATCAAGAAGTAGCCAGGGAAACCCATTTGGTTGATTACGTTGAGTTCGATATCTAAACGCTCATCATACTCAGGACGCCTTTCTGCCCTGATTTTTTCATCAGGAAACAGAAATTCTAAACGCTCTTCGAGCCCCTCTTTAGAGCGCATGACTAAAAAGTCTTCTGTTTTCATATCCCCTGTTGGGAATTGAGGTAAGAAGTATTCACCTAAACGGATCGTCACATTACAACGCTTAGCAATCTCTACACTGTTTTCTAGCGCTTCAGGGATGTCAGCAAACAGCTCACACATCTCTTCTTCGGAACGTAAATATTGCTGAGGGCTATAATTTTTAGGCCTTTTTGGATCTGCTAATGTAAAACCATCATGGATAGCAACACGTATTTCATGAGCGTCAAAATCACTACTTTCAATAAAACAAACATCATTCGTTGCAACGACAGGTAGGCCTTTTTTAGTCGCTAACTCGACAGCCGCATGTAGATAACTTTCTTCATCAGGCCGCCCTGTTCTGACTAACTCTAAATAGTAGCTATCTGGGAAATGAGTTTCATAGAATGCAAGGCACTCATCCACTAAGGATTGGTTTCCCCTTAATAGAAATTGCCCGACATCCCCTTTACGGCCACCGGACAGCAGAATCAAGCCGTCTTTGTGCTTGGCCAGCCATTCTCGTTTTATCGTTGGCCCAACCGCACCATAGCCCTTTTGGTATGCTTCAGAAATTAGTAAGGTAAGGTTTTGATAGCCTTCATTATTACGTGCTAAAACAGTTAGGTGAGATATTTCATCACCTAATAATTCACTTTCCACATAAAAATCAGCGCCAATAATGGGTTTGATCCCTGCACCATGCGCTGCACCATAAAACCGGACTAACCCGCAAAGGTTAGTAAAATCGGTGATCGCGAATGCAGGCATACCCATTGAAGCCACTTTTTTAACCAGTGGTCCTGTTTTGGCTAGCCCATCAATCATGGAATAGTCACTATGAACACGTAAATGAATAAAACGAGGTGATGCCATCGACCTAATACCTACTTATTGCTGTCTAAAGCTCTTCTCACAGGAGCAAAGCTTTTACGATGGAATTCGGTTGCACCATACTGCGCCAATTTTTCTAAATGATACGCGGTTGGGTAGCCTTTATGCTTCGCAAAACCATATTCAGGAAAAGCTTTGTCCAACTCAACCATTTCCCTATCCCTAATCACTTTAGCTAAAATGGATGCTGCGCTAATTTCTTGTACTAGGCTGTCGCCCTTAATTACTGCTTGTGAAGGCATTGGCAATTCAGGACAACGGTTACCATCAATTAAAACATACTCAGGAATAATGGATAAACCGGCAACAGCGCGCTGCATAGCTAACATAGTTGCATGTAATATATTTATATTATCAATTTCTTCTGGTTCTGCGCGACCAATACACCAACACAATGCTTTTTCTTGAATTTCATCAAATAATTTCTCACGTTTTTTTTCGGTGAGTTTTTTTGAGTCTGCCAACCCTATAATAGGGTTATTGGGATCAAGAATCACCGCTGCAGTCACTACAGCTCCGACTAATGGGCCTCGACCCACTTCGTCAACACCCGCGATTAAATTTGCTTTTGGATAGATAAATTCCATTAATTTTTGACCATATCTAATACAGCTTCAGCAGCTTGTTTATCTGCATCACAACGAATAAGCTGATGTAATTGTAAAAAAGTTTCTTTCAGGTTTTCAACCCGCTCGCCACCCTCTAGGAGTGGAAGCAACTGCTGTGCAAGTTTATCAGGCTGGCAATCCTCTTGTAGTAACTCTTTGACAATCTCTTTTCCTGCTAACAAATTAGGCAAAGAAACATACGGCGTTTTCACTAACCGTTTTGCCAACCAGAAGGTGAAAGGTTTCATACGATACCCCACCACCATTGGGCATTTTGTTAGCATACATTCAAGTGCTGCCGTTCCTGATGCTAATAAAGTCGCATCTGCTGCAATCATTGCATCACGAGCTTGGCCATCTAAAGTATGAATTTGCAGTTCAGGCGTAGTATTTTGCTTTATCTCATGAAACTGCTGGCGGCGTTTTTCATTCACCAACGGCACCACAATATGTAAATCCGGGATATTACGCTGTAATATTTTCGCTGTATTAAGAAAATCTGCGCTTAGCATTTCGACTTCTGAATGACGACTTCCTGGCAGTAAGGCTAAACATTTAACATGCTCAGGAATATTCAGCCGATGTCGAGCGGCTTGTTTATCAGGGTGTAATGGAATGGCATCCGCCATTGTGTGTCCGATAAAACGGCAAGGAACATTAAAACGATCGTAAAAGGCTTTTTCAAAAGGTAAGAAAGCTAATACTAAATTCGTTGAACGACCGATTTTAAATACTCGTTTTTGACGCCATGCCCAAACTGATGGGCTAACATAATGAATGGTTTTAATCCCTTTCGATTTTAAGCGCCCCTCAAGGGTAATATTAAAATCAGGGGCATCAATTCCAACAAAAACATCTGGCTGTAATTCGGTAAAACGCTGGGTTAGATCCTTACGGATGGATAATAACCGAGGTAGGCGGCCGAGGACTTCAACGATGCCCATGACGGCAAGCTCTTCCATTTCATACCAAGCTTCACAACCTTCGGCTTGCATTAAAGGACCAGCAACACCAACAAAGCGAGCATCTGGTATTTGCTCTTTAAGTGCACGGATAAGCCCCGCACCGAGAATATCACCAGATGTTTCTCCGGCAACAAGGCCAATAGTAAGTGGGCGGCTATTATTCACCGAAATTCGCTCCTTATTAAAGGCCTCGATTCATTAATACTAGATTAACGAATAATACCACGTTTAGACTGCGCTGAATCCTCTAAGAAATCACTAAACACTTTAACGTGTTCATTCGCTTTTGCCGCTTCTGCGATTTCTTCACGAGCTTCTTCTAACGATTTACCTGAACGATATAACACCTTGTATGCATTACGAATAGCATGTAGTGATTCTTTTTCAAAACCACGGCGTTTTAGACCTTCAAGATTTAAACCAAATGGTGTCGCGTGGTTACCTTGTGCAATGACATAAGGCGGCACATCTTGTGCGACACCAGAGCAGCCACCAACCATAACATGAGCACCAATTTTACAAAACTGGTGAACTGCGGTCATCCCACCAATAATGGCATAATCACCAAGTGTTACATGACCACCTAGAGTACCGTTATTTGCAATAATACAACGGTTTCCAATGATACAATCATGAGCAATATGCACATTCACCATCAGTAAGTTATCATTGCCCACTTTTGTCAGGCCAACATCTTGAACAGTACCACGGTGAATGGTTACACTTTCACGAATACGGTTTCTGTCCCCGATTTCAACTCGCGTTGGTTCGCCTTGGTATTTAAGATCTTGATTAATCTCACCAATGGAAGCGAACTGGAAAATCACATTGTCACGACCAATTTTTGTATGGCCATTAACCACAACATGAGATTTCAGTTCAGTGCCTTCACCAATTTCAACATTCGCGCCAATATAACAAAAAGGGCCAATATGAACATTGGCACCGATGATAGCTCCATCTTCTACGATAGAGGATGGATGAATATAGGCTGTTTTATCAATCATATCAGACCTCACGACGACGGGCGCACATCATTTCTGCTTCGCAGGCCACTTCTCCATCAACTTTAGCAACACCTTTAAAACGTGCAACTCCGCGACGTTCTTTGATAAATTCTACTTCTAAGACCATTTGGTCTCCTGGTAGAACGGGACGTTTAAAACGCGCATTGTCTATCGCTGCAAAATAGTACAACTCACCCGGCTCTAATTTTCCAACGCTTTTAAACGCAAGAATTCCTGTCGCTTGCGCCATGGCTTCTAAAATCAATACACCAGGGAAAATAGGTTTACTAGGGAAGTGTCCTTGGAAAAATGGCTCGTTAAATGACACATTTTTCACTGCACGTAATGATTTGCCTTTTTCAAAATCCAATACACGGTCAACCAGAAGGAATGGGTAACGGTGCGGAAGCAGTTCTAAGATTTCTTCTATATTCAGAGTATGATTATCACTCATCGAAATACTCTTCCTGTCTATTAATACGGTTTAATTAATGAATCGGCCTGCTTTAACCTTAAATTAGGTTAACTGGCAGGCCGGAAAACGTAACTCAGATAACTATTTTAGCCTGAATTACAAAATGATTACTGTTTTTTTTGATTTTGGCTATCTAATTCACGCTCAACATGTTTCAGTCGCTTATTCATCTCATTGATATTTAAGACTAAAGCAGCTGTTTTACGCCAAGTTTTATTAGGCTGTAAAGGAATCCCTGAAGAATATACTCCTGGTTCAGTGATAGGTCTCATGACCATCCCCATTCCTGTTACTGTGACCTTATCGCAAATTTCCATATGGCCGTTGATGACACTGGCACCACCAATCATACAGTAACGGCCGATTTTTAAACTACCAGCCATGATAACACCACCAGCAACTGCGGTATTATCACCAATTATGACATTGTGTGCAATTTGGCACTGGTTATCGATAATAACCCCATTGCCAATTACTGTGTTGTCTAAAGCACCTCGGTCAATGGTTGTACTCGCACCGATCTCAACACGATCGCCGATGATCACTGTGCCTAATTGAGGAATTTTGATCCAATTACCACGATCATTCGCATAGCCGAAACCATCAGAGCCAATGACTGTGCCAGATTGAACTAAACAGTGTTCGCCAATCTCAACATTGTGGTATACGCTGACATTCGCCCACAAACGGGTTCCTGTACCAATACGCGTATTTTTGCCCACAAAACAACCTGCGCCAATCACCACATTATCGCCAAGCTCAACACCACTTTCGATAACGGCATTTGCGCCAATTGCGACATTCTTACCAAGTTTTGCATCATCAGCAATTACCGCTGATGCATGGATATCTTCAGCTGGGCTTGGCGTTGTATCCATAATTTGAGCCATGCGTGCATAAGCAAGGTATGGGTTATCCACTACCAGAGCAGCCACTTTGCATGCTTCAAGATCTTTTGCTGTGAGAACCACCGCTGCAGCTTGGCAATCTGCCAATTTGTCACTATAACGGCTGTCAGATAGAAAAGTAATCTGTTGATTATTCGCTGAATGCATTGGAGCAATACCGGTGATGGTAATATCACCATCACCGTGTAATTGCGCATTCAACTGCTGAGCAAGGTCAGCCAATCGAATTGAAGACATCTATTATTTAACCTGTTTTTGAACCTGACTTGTAATGTCAACGCTATCTTTTGCATAAGCAACTGCATTTGCATCGATAACGACATCATAGCCTTCTTTAGCTGCAACAGCCTTAATAGAGTTCTGAATACGAGTTAAAATTTTAGTACGCTCTTCGCCTTGGCGACGGCGGTTGTCTTCTTCAAATTTTTGAGCTTTTTCAGCGAATTGATCACGTTTAGTCATGAGTTCAGATTCAAGCTTTTCGCGCTCACTTTGTTTCATTGTTGCACCATCACGACGCAATTTTTCAACACGAGTTTGCAAATCTTTTTCTAGATTTTGTAACTCAGTCGCACGACTTTTGAATTCACTTTCAAGCTGTTTAGCAACGGCTTCACGCGCTGGCATATTTTGGAAAATTTCACCAACATTGACGATAGCGATTTTCTCAGCATAAGCCCCCGCAGACATTGCTAAAGCAATACTCACACCCGCTGCACACAACAATTTTTTCACACTAAACTCCTTAACCCATACGTATGGCTGGAAATTTTGGTTGCTCCCACAAAAAAATGGGAGCCTTCATAGATAGAAACTGGAATAGATTACCACGTTCTACCAATATTAAATTGGAACTGTTCTGATTTATCCCCTTCGTAGTCCTTAATCGGCTGCGCATAAGAGAAGACCAGTGGTCCAAGTGGAGACATCCATTGTAAAGCCACACCCGCAGAAGCTCGGATATTGCTTGCCTTACCATAGTCAGGCATACCTTCGCGCCAAGCCGCAGGAATACTGTTCCAATTAGTGTCCCATACCGTACCTGCATCAACAAAGAGAGAGGTACGAACGGAGTTCGAATACTTCTC
Organism: Providencia sp. PROV048; assembly: GCF_033688165.1. NCBI lineage: Bacteria > Pseudomonadati > Pseudomonadota > Gammaproteobacteria > Enterobacterales > Morganellaceae > Providencia > Providencia sp. PROV048. The sequence continues at coordinate 3,264,414 of NZ_CP096360.1, forward strand.
GTCAATAAATGGAGTCGGAGTGATTAACTCAAATGATGCCGCGTACATCGCATTACCACCGACCGCATCACTTGATGGGCTTCCAGGCTCTGGGCCATCTTTTCCATTAATTTTCTTCAAATAAACCGCTTTTGGACCGATATTATTCGAACGGAAACCACGAATGGTGCTTGAACCACCCGCATAGAAGTTTTCATAGAATGGCATTTGCTTACTGCCAATACCATCACCATAACCTGCTTGTGCACGCCCCAGAACTACCCAAGTTTCGTCTTCGTCCAGTGGATAATACTGCGCTGTATCAAAGCGTAGTTTATAGTATTCGTTATCAGAACCAGGAATTGTCACTTTACCCGATACGTTCGTTTTATTACCCGATGTCGGGAAGAAACCACGGTTTAACGAGTTATAAGTCCAACCTAAGTTAAGTGTGAAGTCATCCGCATCAAAGCTTTCTTTATTACGTCCGTTCTCTGTAACTGGTGGATTTTTACCCATAGAATCAAGGTAATCCCACATGGCAGCTTGAGCACGCATATCCGAAAGTCGGTTATGAACATAACCGGCACCGACGCGGAAAGAGTTATTTTCATTAAATGGGAAGCTCAAGAAACTGTCTAGGCCATACGTTTTGTTGTTATAGCCTGATAGATCAGCATCTTTCGCACTAAAGTCGTTATAGAAAATACGACCGCCTAAGCTCACACCATTAACGGTGAAGTACGGGTCAGTAAATGAGAATTCAACGTTAGTTGAGTAGTCATTTTTACTTGCGTTAATACCAACTGCGTTACCTGTACCTAACCAGTTATCTTGTGTAACCCCAACTTGGAAGCTCACACCACTTTCAGTACCAAAACCGATACCAAAGTTCATTGAACCAGTATTACGCTCTTTAACCTTGTAGATAACATCTACTTGGTCAGGGCTACCAGGTACACGTTGAGTCTCTACATCAACAGTTTCGAAATAACCTGTACGATTCAGACGTTCTTTACCTAGTTCAACTAAATCATTTCCGAGCCATGCACCTTCCATTTGGCGCATTTCACGACGTAAAACAGTATCTTTACTGGTGTCATTACCTTGGAAACGAATCTCACGCACATAGAAACGGTTACCTGCATCAATATTTAAGTGCAATTTAACTGTTTTATCTGCATCGTTGATTTCAGGTTGTGTCATTACTCGAGGATATGCATAACCATAGCGGCCAAACATATCTTTGATTTTGTTTTCCATACTTGTCACTTGAGCACCGTTATATAATTCTCCCGGTGTAATAGTGATAAGCTCTTGGATTTCAGTTAAATGATCAGCCGTATTACCATTAACTTCGACACCCGATATTTTATATTGGTCGCCTTCAGTAATGTTAATAGTAATATAAATACCTTTTTTGTCTGGGGTCAGACTGACTTGCGTGGAGTCTATATTAAAACGCGCATAACCACGATCAAGATAAAAACTGCGCAGAGTTTCTAAGTCACCCGCCAGTTTTTGCTTCTGATATTTCTGGTCAGCAGCGAGGTTCCACCAAGGAACATCATCACGCAATTGCAGCTTATTAACTAATTCTGCTGTAGTGTAATTTTTATTACCTACAATATTAATTTGCTGAATTTGAGCTGAAACACCTTCAGAGAAAACAAATTTTAAATCCACACGGTTACGTGGCAAAGGCGTTACAACAGCTTTTACTGTTGCATTATATTTACCAACGCTATAGTAAAAGTCTTCTAAACCTTTTTCGATATTTGCAATTGTCGTGCGGTCGAGTGCCTCACCAACGCGGATATTTGAAGCTTCCAAGTTCTGCTTGAGCATATCATCTTTAACAGACTTATTGCCTGTAAAGGTGATACTTGCAATCGTTGGCCGCTCTTTAACTTGAACGATCAGCGTGTTTCCATCACGCAGGACCCTAACATCTTCGAAGTTACCGGTTGAAAATAGGGAACGAATCGAACGGCTGATATCATCGTTATCAACTGAATCGCCAACCCTAACTGGCATGTTCAATAATGCTGCACCAACGGCGACGCGTTGTAGACCTTCGAAACGAATGTCTTTAACTACGAATCCGTCTGAACCGTATGCAGTGGCGCTGCCGAAAAGCAGCGACGCTATGAGCAACTTTTTCATCGCCATCGTTGTTATGCGTATTCCTTACTGGTCCCCAGCTTACAAAAATTAGAAGCGAGAGAAATCATTAAAAAGTGCAAGTCCCATTAACAGAATCAATGCCATTGCACCTATCCGAAAACTAAAGTCTTGTACTCGCTCAGACACCGGACTTCCTTTAATTTTTTCAATTAATAAGAAGAGCAAGTGCCCCCCATCTAAAACAGGCAATGGAAACAGATTGATGATACCTAAATTGACGCTAATAAGCGCAATAAACATCAAATAATATACCAAGCCTGACTCGGCGGATACCCCCGCACCTTTAGCGATAGATATCGGACCGCTTAAGTTATTGAGTTTGACATCCCCAACAACCAGTTTACCCATCATATTGACCGTCAACTTCATTAACTGCCACGTCTTATCACTGGCTTGGTAAAACGCAGAAAATGGCCCATATTGTTGCACCATCTTATATTCATCTGCTAACGGTAACACTGAAAGTTCTACGCCTGCAAACCCAATTTTCTCCCCACGCGGCCCATCTTGGCTATCAGGGGTCAACGTGAGTGAAATCAATTGCTGCGACCGTTGCACTTCAAGTTTTAACGGGACGCCCGGGTTATTACGAATAATTCGTGTAACGGGATCCCACAGGCCCAGAACTTCCCCGTTAACACTCACTATTCTGTCGCCTTTCTGCAAACCTGCCCGTTCACCAGCTAACCCTTGCGTTACTTTTTGGATAACAGGGTCAATTCTTGCAGAGACAGGCATTATACCTACCGACAAAATCGGATCTTGTTTCTCTGGATCAAACTGCCAAGTGGTTAAATCAACCGTTTTAGTAATCGGTTCATTATAACCACTGGGTAATACTTGCGCTGTCAGTTCACGGTCACCGATTTTACCGACCAATGCTAAACGAACTGAATTCCAATCAGGAGTTTCGATGCCATCAATAGATTTTAGTTCCATTTTTGGTTCAAAATTTGCAATTGCCGCAATAGAGCCTGGCTTTACGTCTTCAATGACAGGTTTCACAGAAGGAACACCAATCATAAAGACTATCCAATAGACAACAATTGCTAATAAAAAGTTCGCGATTGGCCCTGCACCAATAATGGCAGCTCGTTGACCGACAGTTTTATTGTTAAACGCTTGATGGCGACGTTCAGGAGAAACGCTACCAACTCGCTCATCAAGCATTTTGACATACCCCCCTAAGGGGATTATCGCCAAAACAAATTCGGTACCATTCTTATCGACTTTGCGCCATAAGGTTTTGCCGAACCCTATAGAAAAGCGCTCAACATAAACACCACAGCGGCGAGCAACCCAGTAATGGCCGAACTCGTGTACTGTAATTAACACACCTATTGCGATAATAAATGCAACTAAACTCCAAATAAATCCCATGTATCTTCCTAAAGACCAAAACCGTTAAAAACTAACAAATTTAGCCCAGCAAAAACTGGGATTGCCGCTGTTAGGCTATCAATACGATCCAAGATACCGCCATGCCCTGGAATTAAGTGGCTACTATCTTTAATACCTGATTGGCGCTTAAACATACTCTCAGTTAAATCACCAAACACAGATACTACAACAACAATAATTGAAGTCACTAGCAAATAATCAGGCATCACGGGGATTGGCGCAAAGGCGCTAAATAACCATGAAATAATCCCAGCAGTTATAAGGCCACCCACCAAGCCTTCCCATGTTTTACCAGGAGATACCTTCGGTGCCATTTTGTTGCGCCCGATAGTACGACCAAATGCATAGGCACCTGAATCAGCCCCCCAAACTAGCAACATGACATACAATAACCACCAAGCTCCAAAGAATGTATCACTTTGATAACCAACGGTTCTTAAAACCATCATTCCACAATAAAATGGGATAATCGTTAACACGCCAAATAATAAGCGAATAACAACTGATTTGCCCCAAGAAGCGGAGGCGGGATAGGTAACAACTAAAATAATCGCTATCCCCCACCAAATAAGGCCAGCCCATAAACCATACAAAATCATAGGCTCAGAGGAGAACTGATTTATATCGGAAATAGAAAATTGCATTGCAAGTAATATTGCAGCAAAAACAACCGCTAAGCCTATGCGCTTAGCTTGAGAGTACCAGCCGACAAATTGTGCCCATTCCCAAGCACCTAAAGCACAAACCGCAATCACGACAAGCCCAAAATTCGCTGGGGAAAGTAAAAACAGCGCCGCAATAACAATTGGTATTAAAATTATCGCAGTAAGCAAACGATATTTCAGCACATCTTTCCCCTATTCTTTGCCCAGTTCATCATCTGATTCAGCTCCACCATAACGGCGCTCACGCTTACTAAAAGCATCAACTGCACTCTGAAACACCATTTCATCAAAATCTGGCCACAAAACGTTGGTGAAATAAAATTCCGCATATGCGACTTGCCATAATAGGAAGTTGCTTATGCGATGCTCCCCCCCAGTTCTTATGACTAAATCGACATTTTCTTGGTCATGCATACAAATATGGTTATCGATACTTTCTTCATTGATGTCATCAATAGAAAGCTCACCACTTTGTACCTTTGCAAATACTTGTTTTACACTGTTACTAATATCCCAGCGGCCACCATAGTTCGCTGCAATATTCAGTTTTAGCCCAGTGTTGTTTTGCGTTAATGCTTCTGCCTTATCAATTCTTTTTCTGAGGCGTTCACTAAAACGGCTAATATCACCAATGACTTTTAGTTTTACATTGTTTTTATGTAGGTTCTTAACTTCATTATCAAGAGCAAAAACAAATAGCTCCATGAGAGAACTGACTTCTTTCTCTGGCCTTCTCCAGTTTTCACTGCTAAAAGCATATAATGTGAGCGAACTAATTTTATTTTTTACCGCAAAGCGCACAGAATTACGGACAGATTCAACGCCTGCCTTATGACCTGTAATTCTGAGCTTCCCTCTTTGTTTAGCCCATCGGCCATTACCATCCATAATGATAGCAACGTGCTTAGGCATCATTGAGTCAGAGAGATTTTCACCACTAGAGTTCATTAAATATTAATCCTTGTGAGTACCACTTTGAGTATACAGACCAATAATAACTACTATTATTGAATTTGCTGATAAGACACATCCTTAAATCTCTAAGAGGTACTATGTTATTTTTCTTTTTTTAAACACATCACATATTAAAGAGTTATTATGGCTATCAGCAACTAAATAAAACACATACCAGCGTTAAATTGTCTGAGCGATTATTTTTTCTGCATTTTTACGCGCTCGTTCGTCGATTTCTAAGACCTCTTCGATCGAAACAGGTTCAGAAAAAACTTGGCTATCTAACACATTGCGATTAATTTTTGCTATATCCGTAAAGCGTATTTTGCCTTCGAGAAAAGCAGCAACTGTCATTTCATTCGCACCATTAAGTGCCGTCGTAGCGGCTTGCCCTTGGTGACAGGCATCGATTGCGAGTTTCAAGCAAGGATAGCGTTGATAGTCAGGCTGAACAAATGTTAATGATGAAAGTGTTGCAAAATCAAGAGGTTTTGCACCAGACATGATACGCTGAGGATAAGCCATACTGTATGAAATTGGAGTTCGCATATCAGGCGTGCCCAGTTGTGCTATTACGCTGCCATCTTTATACCGAACCATGGAATGAATTACAGATTGAGGATGGATAATCACTTCCATTTGCTCGGCGCTCGCATTAAAAAAATAGCAAGCCTCAATATATTCTAGACCCTTATTCATCATTGTCGCTGAATCGACTGATATTTTTCGCCCCATCGACCAATTTGGGTGGTTACATGCTTCATCAGGAGTCACATTATCAAGATGCGATAACGGTGTATCCCTAAATGGCCCACCTGATCCGGTTAAAACAATACTTGAGATACCGGAAGCTGATAAATCGGCAAAACCTAAATTCAGTTGAATAATTTCAGGTAAACTCTGGAAGATAGCATTGTGCTCGCTATCAATAGGAAATACTGTTGCATTGTGCTTGCGAATCTCATTAAAGAATAAACGGCCACTAGTAATTAAAGACTCTTTATTCGCTAATAATATTCTTTTACCTTTGCGTATTGCCGCTAAAGTAGGAAGTAAACCGGCAACCCCAGTAATGGCTGACATAACTTGGTCAGCATCATCCAGACCAGCAAGGTCAATTGCAGCTTGTTTTCCTGACAAAACTTCAGTTATACAATTATTCTCAGTCAAAATAGTTCTTAGCGCTTTTGCTGACGATTCATCCGCCATTGAGGCATATTTCGGATTAAACTCAAGGCACTGTTTCGCCATTTCAGTGACATTCTTTCCTGCCACTAGAGCAACGATTTGAAATTTTTCGGGATTTTGGCGAACAACAGAAAGTGTATTTGTACCAATTGAGCCTGTAGAACCTAGGATTGTCAGACATTTCATAGTGATTGAGTACTCTGTATTAATTCAATACTGAGATTATATCAGCTTAGAGGTTAGAAAGGATTTTTTAATAAGCTTGAAAAATAATAAAGCCACGCTAACGCACACTTTTACAGTTTGCATTGGTGGCTTTATTATTATGATGGATTAAAATTCCATCAACTCTGCTTCTTTTTGCGCTAATGCTTCATCAACTTTTTTGATGTAGCTATCAGTCAGCTTTTGGATATCATCTTGTGAACGACGCTCGTCATCTTCACTGATTTCTTTATCTTTCAGTAATGCTTTCACTTTGTCGTTAGCATCACGGCGAACGTTACGGACTGCGATACGGCCTTGCTCTGCATCACCACGAACCACTTTAATTAAGTCTTTACGACGCTCTTCCGTTAATGGAGGAAGTGGAACACGGATAACAGTACCCGCTGATGATGGGTTTAAGCCTAAATCAGATGCCATGATTGCTTTTTCAATCGCAGGTGACATGCTACGGTCAAAAACAGAAATAGCTAATGTGCGTGAATCTTCAACAGTGACGTTAGCTAATTGGCGCAAAGGTGTCGCTGAACCATAGTATTCAACAGTGATACCGTCTAATAGGCTTGGAGATGCACGGCCTGTGCGAACTTTACTAATTTGGCTTTTGAATGCTTCAAGGCTCTTTTCCATACGGTCTTGAGCATCTTTTTGGATTTCGTTAATCACGTTTTCAACCCTTAAGAACTGGTTATTAAAGGCCGCATGCGACCTCGCTTAAATTGTCTGAATTTATATTAGATAATACATTTAAACTCAGGTCATGTCTCTGAGTATTAATTGTGAGAAATCAGAGTTCCTTCATTTTCGCCCATAACAACGCGACGTAAAGCGCCCGGTTTATTCATATTGAATACGCGAATCGGTAAGTTATGGTCACGTGCTAATGTGAATGCCGCTAAATCCATCACTTTAAGTTCACGTTCCAAAACCTCTTGGTAACTCAGATTTTCATAAAGGACTGCGTCTGGGTCTTTAGCAGGGTCTGCTGAATACACACCATCAACTTTTGTCGCTTTTAACACGACATCCGCTTCAATTTCAATACCACGTAGGCATGCAGCGGAGTCTGTTGTAAAGAATGGGTTGCCTGTTCCTGCAGAAAAAATAACGACACGGCCGTGACGTAACAAGCTAATGGCCTCTGCCCAGCTATAGTTATCACAGACACCGTTAAGTGGGATCGCAGACATCAGTCTTGCATTCACATAGGCGCGATGTAATGCATCACGCATTGCGAGTCCGTTCATCACAGTTGCTAGCATCCCCATGTGGTCTCCGACAACACGGTTCATTCCAGCTTGTGCCAAACCAGCACCACGAAACAGGTTACCACCGCCAATAACCACACCGACCTGTATACCCAGTTCTATGAGTTCTTTAATTTCCTGAGCCATACGATCTAAAACGCTAGCATCGATACCAAAACCTTCTGCCCCTTGTAAGGCTTCGCCACTTAATTTAAGCAGAATACGCTGATAAACGGGTTTTGCATTGGTTGCCATGGTGTTCTGTCCTAACAGATATTTATTGGGGTAACACACGTAGAATTACAGTGTTCTACGTACCTAAATTTTGAATTAGTTTAAATATAATTTTTTTATACACAAGAATTCTAGCGCAATGCCTATGACGCTAACATCGCAGGGAATATACGTATATAAAACAGAGCCGCCAATTGGCGGCCCTTAGTTGATTACTTGCTCATTGCAGCAACTTCTGCTGCAAAGTCAGTTTCAACTTTCTCGATACCTTCACCTACTTCGAAACGAAGGAAACCAGAAACAGTAGCACCTTTCTCTTTCAGTAAGTCACCAACAGATTTGCTTGGGTCCATTACGAAAGGCTGGCCAGTCAGAGAGATTTCGCCAGTGAATTTGTTCATGCGACCGATAACCATTTTTTCAGCGATTTCGCGTGGTTTGCCAGATTGCATTGCGATGTCTAACTGGATTTGGTGCTCATGAGCAACAACATCAGCAGGAACATCATCTGGAGTCACATATTCAGGTTTGCTTGCAGCGATATGCATAGCGATGTGTTTCAGTAATTCTTCGTCAGCGCCTTCAGCCGCAACTAAAACACCAATACGAGCACCGTGCAGGTAGCTACCTACTTGTGCGCCTTCCAGAATAGCAACGCGACGAATATTGATGTTTTCACCAATTTTCGCAACTAATGTTGTACGAGCTTCTTCGAATTTTGCTTTCAGCGCATCGATGTCAGCATTTTTGTCAGCAACAACAGAAGCCAAAACTTCTTTACCGAATGCTAAGAAGCCTGCGTCTTTAGCAACGAAGTCAGTTTCACAGTTCAGCTCAACCAGAGCACCTGTTTTACCACCGTTGAAAACTTCAGTCAGGATAACACCTTCAGCTGCAACGCGACCTGCTTTTTTAGCCGCTTTTGCTTGACCTGATTTACGCATGTTATCAATCGCTAATTCGATGTCGCCATTAGCTTCAACGAGTGCTTTTTTACATTCCATCATACCTGCGCCAGTACGTTCGCGCAGTTCTTTTACCAATGCAGCGGTAATTCCAGACATGTGATTTATTCCTCGATATTCCCCGTGGGAGTCTTCCCCACGTGGATAGTTCTGATTCATATATAAAAGGGGCCTAAATCAGGCCCCTTCTAACATATAGCAGTACCTGTATAGCAATACCTAAATAAGGGTTTGGGCCTTATTACTCAGCTTCTACTAAGCTTTCTTCTGCTTGAACAGCCAGATCTTGTGAACGACCTTCACGAACGGTGCTTGCTACAGCGCCCAGATACAGTTTGATTGCACGGATTGCATCATCGTTACCAGGGATAACGAAGTCGATACCGTCTGGATCAGAGTTAGTATCAACGATAGCAAATACTGGGATACCCAGGTTGTTTGCTTCTTTAATAGCAATGTGTTCGTGGTCTGCATCGATAACGAACAGAGCGTCAGGTAAACCGCCCATATCTTTGATACCGCCTAAGCTGTTTTCTAACTTACCAAGTTCACGAGTACGCATCAGCGCTTCTTTCTTAGTCAGTTTGTCGAAAGTACCGTCTTGTGACTGAACTTCTAAATCTTTCAGACGTTTGATTGACTGACGAACGGTTTTCCAGTTAGTCAACATTCCGCCTAACCAGCGGTGGTTAACGAAATACTGATCACAGCTGTTAGCAGCTTCTTGAACGGCTTCGCTTGCAGCACGTTTAGTACCGACAAACAGAATTTTGCCTTTACGAGAAGCAATTTTAGTCAACTCAGCCAGAGCTTCGTTGAACATTGGAACAGTTTTTTCCAGGTTGATGATATGAACTTTGTTACGCGCACCGAAAATGAAAGGTTTCATTTTTGGGTTCCAGTAACGAGTCTGGTGACCAAAGTGTACGCCTGCTTGTAACATATCGCGCATGGAAACAGTTGCCATTTAATACCTCTGTATTTAAGTAATTGGGGTTATGCCTCCACAAATCCCATGCTACCGACTCCAAAGCTGCGTTAAAACGCATAAGAGCACCCCGGTGCACGTGTCGATTTGTGTGTGTTATTACACAATTGAGTTTTAAGTTTCGCACATCCAATATTTTATCAACGACTTTATCTTGATGCCATAAAATGACATTTCGATGATGGTGATTAGAAATAAATGGATTGCCGGCGCGCTTTATACCATAAAACCAACCTAGAAGCCAACTTTTGTTGCTTTTTTCGCTCACAAAAATGCCTAAAAGTGGTTTTGATTTAAAGCCATTGACCTGAGCAATATTTAACCATTGCTCAGGTCAATTATAGACGCTATTCGGTAAGATAAAAAAGCCTTATTTTTGCAATACCTTCTAGATGGCCTTCGTTACTATTTTGCATTTTGTGCTGTTAAAAGCTCAAAATGAACAAGCTCCACTCCTTTCCTTATCTACTATAAAGTGACTTCGACTTTCGAGTCCGCTCGATAGCTAGTTGGCAGAAAATGCGGTGGCTGTTACCATATATCTCATCGATGTAAAATGGGCTACCTATTTTCCCCCTCTTTTTTAACATGCCATCAAATTCAATGTTGGCATGAATGGACTAAATTCATGGCTATTATTATCAAAACTGAAGAAGATATTCAGAAAATGCGTGTTGCTGGCCGCTTAGCAGCAGAAGTGTTAGAAATGATTGCTCCGCACGTTGTGCCGGGAGTTAGTACGGGTGAATTAGATCGCCTATGTCATCAACATATTGTTGACGTACAGCAAGCTATCCCTGCGTGCCTGAATTATCACGGTTTTCCTAAATCTGTTTGTATTTCTGTCAATGATGTCATCTGCCACGGCATTCCTAGTGATGATAAAATCTTAAAAGATGGCGATATTGTTAATATTGACGTCACCGTTATTAAAGATGGTTTCCATGGCGATACCTCCAAAATGTTTATTGTTGGTAAACCAACCATTCAAGGTGAGCGCCTTTGCCAAGTCACACTAGACAGCTTATATTTAGCAATCCGAATGGTTAAACCGGGTATTCGCTTACGTACTTTAGGTAAAGCCATTCAAGAGTTTGTCGAAAAACAAGATTTCTCAGTTGTGCGTGAATATTGCGGCCACGGCATTGGCCAAGGTTTCCATGAAGAACCACAAGTTCTGCACTATGATGCTGACGACAGTGGCGTGGTTCTACAAAAAGGGATGACTTTTACCATTGAGCCTATGGTCAATACAGGCGATCACCGTATTCGCACCATGAAAGATGGCTGGACAGTTAAAACCAAAGACCGAGGTTGGTCTGCACAATATGAACACACGTTAGTTGTGACGGATAACGGCTGTGAAATCCTCACTCTACGTAAAGAAGAAGAGCCGTTTATCTCTGCAGTATTAGTTAACGAATAATCTGCTCCATTGAGCCTTCCTAACCGAAGGCTCTTCCTCTGTTCATTTTTATCAAAAAACCGTAAGCTGGTAGCTAACCCCCTATTGCTATCAATATGGAAAGATAAAGATGACTGTAAATTCAGCTTTCTACCTCCCCCCTAATCAATTTAGTACTCATGACCTTGAACTTAATTTATTAAGACAACATGTCGATGATTTCGATCAGTGGCTGGAAGAGGCTTTCAACCAAGGTAAAGATGTTGTCGACCTTATTCACTTGCGAAGTGATTACCTTGATGCGTTACTCACTCGATTATGGCAATCCTTTCAATTTGATAAGCAGCCTGATATGTCACTAATCGCCGTTGGGGGTTACGGGCGCCATGAACTACATCCACTTTCTGACATTGATATTTTAGTTTTAAGTAAAAAACCGCTTCCAGAACACATCGCTAACGAAATTGGGCAATTTATCACTCTATTATGGGATTTGCGGTTTGATATCGGCCACAGCGTCCGTTCCCTCGCTGAATGCATCGAAGCCGGAAATGCAGATCTAACCACCGCAACTAATCTCATTGAATCACGGTTAATTTGTGGTGATGTCGCCCTGTTTTTACAATTACAAAAAACTATTTTTAGCGATGATTTTTGGCCTTCCGCGGTCTTTTTTGCTGCAAAAATTGAAGAACAACAAGAACGCCATCAACGCTACCATAGCACTAGCTATAATTTAGAACCCGATATTAAAAGTAGCCCTGGGGGATTACGGGATATCCATACCTTACTATGGGTCGGGCGGCGTCATTTTGGTGCAACCACCGTCGATGAAATGGTAGGTTTTGGTTTTCTCACTGAAGAAGAGCGCCAAGAACTCAAAGAGTGCCTAATATTTTTATGGAAAATTCGCTTTGCGCTCCATTTAGTGGTGAAACGTCATGATAATCGCCTGCTATTTGACCGCCAGTTTAGTGTGGCTCGGTTACTGGGTTATGAAGGCGAAAAAAACCAACCCGTTGAACGAATGATGAAAGATTTTTATCGCGTCACTCGCCGTGTTCGGGAACTCAATCAAATGCTATTGCAGTTATTTGATGAAGCTATTTTAACGCTTAACCCCAACGAAAAGCCCCGTCCTATTGATTCTCTATTCCAATTACGCGGATCATTGATTGACGTTATTGATGAAGAGTTATTTATCAAGCAGCCAGCCGCTATTTTAAAAATGTTTTACCAAATGGCTCGCTACCCAAATATTACAGGGATCTATTCCACTACTTTACGGCAACTACGTTATGCGCGGCGCAACCTTTCAGTGCCATTATGTGAAATCCCTGAAGCCCGAAAACTGTTTATCAAAATTCTACGCCACCCTCGCGCCATCAAAGGTGCATTTGTCCCAATGCACCTTCATAGTGTACTGAGCGCTTATACCCCACTCTGGAGCAATATCGTTGGTCAAATGCAATTCGACCTATTCCATGCATATACCGTTGATGAACATACTATTCGTGTGCTGCAAAAAATTGATAGCTTTACGTTAGAAGAAAATCGTCGTGATCATCCACTGTGTGTCAGTGTTTATCCCAAATTATTGCAACCTGAACTTTTACGATTAGCTGCCATTTTTCACGATATAGCTAAAGGCCGATCAGGAGATCATTCCGACCTTGGCTCTGATTTTGTTTATGATTTTGCCTTACTGCATGATTTTTCTGTCAAAGAAGCTGAATTAGCTTCATGGTTGGTTAAAAACCACTTATTGATGTCGGTGACAGCTCAACGGCGTGATATTCAAGACCCCGATGTCATTAAACAATTTGCAGGGGAAGTTAAAACTGTTTCACGGCTTAACTACTTGATGTGTTTAACGGTTGCAGACATTTGCGCGACAAATAGCACACTGTGGAATAGCTGGAAACAAAGTTTAATTCGTGAACTTTTTTTATCTACAGAGCATCAATTAAATCAAGGCATGCAGAGCACCCCTGACTTACGCGAACGCATTCGTCATCATCGTTATCAAGCTTTATCATTACTACGCCAATCATCAATTGATGAAGAAAAACTGCAGGGGTTATGGTCCCGCTGCCATGCCGATTATTTTTTACGTCATACGCCATCCCAATTAGCATGGCATGCTAAGCACTTACTAGCCCACGACTTGAGCCAGCCTTTGGTATTAATCAGCACACAACCTAAACATGGCGGAACAGAAATTTTTATTTGGTGCCATGATAAACCCCATTTATTTGCCGCTGTCGCCAGCGAATTGGATCGGCGAAATTTAAGCATTCACAGTGCTCAAATTTTTACTAACAAAGACAATATGGCCATGGATACCTTCGTCGTTCTTGAGCCTAACGGTAGTCCTCTGTCCAAAGACAGATACGACCACATCCGAAAAATGTTGTTATTAGCCGTTCAGCAACCAGAAATATCACTGCCTAAGCCACGTACTCTACCGTCAAAATTACGTCACTTTACCGTGCCAACAAAAGTCAATTTTCTACATTCCACCAACGACCGTCGCACCTATATGGAACTGTTCGCCTTAGATCAACCAGGTTTATTGGCTCGCATCGGTCATATTTTTGCTCAAATGGAAATTTCTCTATATGGCGCACGCATCACGACAATTGGCGAAAAAGTGGAAGATTTCTTTGTTTTAGCTGATAAGGAACACAAAGCGTTGACTAAAAATATGCAACAAGAGTTATCAGAAAGGTTGACAGAGGCCCTAAAATCGAAGGATAAAATATAGCGTCCATCACATCTTTATGGTGAACGTTCACTTTTTATAACATTCAAGAGGAAAATACAATCAATGCAGCATTTACAAGCGATCATTGAACAAGCGTTCGAAGAGCGAGCCAGTATCACACCAAATACGGTATCAAACTCAGTAAAACAAGCCGTGTTAGATACCATTGCATTACTCGATAGCGGAGAATTACGTGTAGCTGAGAAAATTGCCGGTGTTTGGGTTACCCATCAATGGCTGAAAAAAGCTGTTTTGTTATCATTTCGCATTCAAGATAACCAAGTGATTGACGGTGCAGAAAGCCGTTATTTCGATAAAGTTCCAATGAAATTTGCGGATTATGACCAAGCTCGCTTCGAAAAAGAAGGCTTCCGAGTCGTTCCTCCTGCCGCTGTTCGTAAAGGCGCTTATATCGCTAAAAATAGCGTATTAATGCCGTCATATGTCAATATTGGTGCTTACGTCGATGAAGGCACAATGGTAGATACATGGGCAACCGTTGGTTCATGTGCACAGATTGGTAAAAACGTGCATTTATCTGGTGGTGTAGGGATCGGTGGCGTATTAGAGCCATTGCAAGCTAACCCAACAATTATTGAAGACAACTGCTTTATTGGTGCTCGTTCTGAAGTGGTCGAAGGGGTGATTATTGAAGAGGGCTCCGTCATTTCAATGGGGGTTTATCTGGGGCAAAGCACCAAAATCTATGACCGTGAAACAGGTGAAATTCATTACGGCCGAGTCCCTGCTGGCTCCGTAGTTGTTTCAGGTAATTTGCCATCTAAAGATGGTCGCTACAGCCTGTATTGCGCCGTCATTGTAAAAAAAGTTGATGAGAAAACTCGCGGTAAAGTGGGTATTAATGAATTATTAAGAACGATTGATGAGTAATTAAGCGCCTAAAATCTCACGCCAAACCTGTTACTGGTTTTTATAATAAACTTTTATAGTGAGCCACTGTAATTAGGTTAAAAAACTAAAGCTATCCCGAATCGCATACCTCCGTATGCAACTCGGGTGGCCATATCAGTGTTACTTTTTAATATTAGCGCATTAATTGCAAAGAGAAGTTTGTCAATTTCTACAAATCGCGCATAATATGTCCGTGGCTTTTGCCGTTTACCTCTAATAAAACTGTATTATTTTATTTTTCATTATAATGATGCTGTTTGTGTAATAACATCATTCAATCTATCACCCAAGCGAATGGGATAGATAGCTTATTAACGAGAAATAGACCGATATTGTTACGGCCTGCTCACACTATCACTTTGTTCACCGACTCTGTCTCTACAGTAAAGCGAGCTAACATGTACGATAATTTGAAAAGTTTAGGCATCAGTAACCCTCAAGATATTGACCGCTACACCTTACGCCAAGAAGCGAATAATGACATTTTAAAAATTTATTTTCGCAAAGATAAAGGGGAGTTTTTCGCTAAAAGCGTGAAATTTAAATACCCACGCCAGCGTAAAACTATTGCGGATGGTAATAATAATTTCAAAGAAATTAATGAAATTAACACTAACCTACGTTACGCCATTGAAGAACTAGATCAAATTTGCCAAACAGATCAAACTGACATTGATTTAAAACACAAAATTCTCGATGACTTACGCCATCTTGAACATGTGGTTTCAAATAAGATCGCAGAAATTGAAGCAGATCTAGAAAAATTGACCCGTAAATAATTTACAGGTGAAATGATTAATTTACTGCGCCGTAGCACTGCCAATATTTATCATTAATATAGGTAATACTACGGTGCAGACATTTAAAGCAGCTCCGCCCATGCTTCAACCCAAGGCTTAGCAAACTCCTCAGGAACATCCACCTCAATTGCATCAATAAATAAAATATCGCCAATACGGGTCGCTGATTGTTCAGCTAACAGTTCATCGAAACGAATACCTGCGCCACAAAAACTTTCATAACTGCTATCACCTAAAGCAATTATTCCGTAACGTAAATCAGGTTGATAACCGACAACATCTTTGATTTCACTATATAACGGAGCGATGGTGTCAGGTATATCCCCTTGCCCTGTAGACGAAGTCACAATAAGTGCAATTTCATTACCTGAATTATAAAGTTGCCAATCGCTCAAGGTGGGCTCATCAAAAACAACCACTTCATGCCCTTGCTGCTCTAAAATTTCTTGTGCCGTTTCAGCAACAGCTAAAGAGTTACCATAGACAGTTCCAACAAAAATGCCTATTTTTGACATAACATTCCCTCTATTTCATAGTTAACTTGATGAGTTAATAACGTTTATCCCTAATTTTGCAACTGTATCTGACCATCCAAATTGCTCAATTAATGATAACCATTGTGTATCCCATGTGGCAACCAACGATATATTTTCTTTTGTTATTGGATGGTTTAAATTTAATACGCTGGCATGTAACATCAAGCGCGATACTGAAAAATGCGTATTCACGCCTCTATTTTGGCGTAAGTCGCCATGCTTGCTATCTCCAATAATAGGATGGCGAAGGTGAGACATATGCCTTCTCAATTGATGTTTACGACCAGTTTCAGGTTTTAATTCAACCAAACTAAATCTTGATGTTTCATATCGCCCAATCGCAATGGGACATTCAACTGTTGCTATCGGTTTACAGTGGGTAACACACTCCTGCAAAACAGGCTCACGTGATGCATGCTTATCCGCAATTTTATCTAACTCTTCTAACAACGGATAATCGATGGTTTGCTCTTCAGTTAAATAGCCACGAACAATGGCATGATACACTTTTTCTAACTGATGGTTTTCAAATTGAGCCGACAACAGCCTTGCAACCTCACTCGATAATGCAAAAAGTAATATACCTGAGGTTGGCCTATCTAAGCGATGAATGGGGTAAACATACTGGCCAATTTGGTCACGTAGTGTCTGCATCACAAATACGGTTTCTTTACTGTCCAGCCAACTGCGATGCACTAACATACCAGCAGGCTTATTAACCGCTACCATATATTCATCGTGATAAATAATTTCCAGCATCAATAAATTACCCGCAGGTCTTAGTGGAGAAAAAACCATCTAACTCACGCAAATAATTGATAAGTAGCGTGTATTGTTCTTCTTCATCATGCTTATACGCTTCTTCAAAATAAGGAGCGACCGCAAAATTAGTTGGCAGCGTAGCCCCTTGTTCAATTAACATTTGTAGACGAGGTATTAAAATCCACTGCAGCCACTCTATAGCCTCCATCGTATCAATACAAAAAGGCTCTACACTGTTAAAAGCCTCGGGTGAAGGTGGCTGTTCATTCCAAAGAGATTTTAATTTCATTTCCTCTTCTAAGTGACGAAGTTTCTCAATAATACGTTGTTCAATATTCATACTTAAACTCATTTAGTGATGGCTGCAGCAAATATACGGTATTTTCTATCATAATTCTGTCGGATACATGGGGTTAAGCCTCAGCAAATACAAGTTTATTTATTTTGCATATCGATAATAATTATTATCGTAGCTATTAATCGAACAATTCATTTAATAAGATTCGTTTATATTTTGTTGCAGATAGCACATGTAAGATTAAATGTTTTATCAATTTAGTACTTACAGAATAATTAACAACAAAATGGTTTATCTATGGGACGACTAAAACAGTGGCGCAAGGAAAATAAAGTCTGGAAAACTTTAAACTCTAACTATATTGAATTAAAAAGAAAAATACGTATTTCAAAGCTGCCTTCGTCACAATATCAGCATTATCAAGTTATGTGCCAAAACTACCGTAGTGCGCAATTTTCTTCAGTTATTGAAGGCGTTCCTCATTTTATCGAACGCCCTATAAATAAGTATCTACATAAAAGCTGGAGCGGAAAACAAAAACTATCAACCGCCAGCTACACGCTCAATTTAATTGAAAGTACATTCAAGCCCGAAGCTATTGAAGCTATGTTTTCTGCTAAGCGAGAAGGGCTTCTCGTGGCAAACATTGAATTAAAATCAGGAGAGTTCGCTCAATTAACATTGATTTACTCTCAATACCCTCGAGAAGGCGACCTCACTTTACACTTGAGAAATGAGACCGGTGACGATATTTATTTAATGAGTTTTTCCTTCGGCCCAGAAGGACAATTGTACGTGTGCTCTTTGCAAGGCCCTTCCACTGAACAAAGTGTCGATCAAGTTAGGTTGATAACTAAGCAAATGCACGGTATGAGGCCCAAAAATTTATTAATGTCAGCGGTTTATGCAGTAGTAGCCTTCTTTGATGTAAAATCAATATTAGGAATTTCAAACCAGTGTCATATTAAGAGCCAGCATTTGAAATCAAGCTATGATACGTTTTGGCAAGAATGCGGTGCCACGAAAACACCTGATGGTTGGTTCCAATTACCTATTCAAGAACCCGTACGAGATATAGAGTCAGTGAAAAGCCAGCGTCGTGCTGAATTTCGCCGCCGAGAAGCGCTCCGAGATTCCATGACCCAAGATATTATTGCTTCGCTAACTAAAAATTCAATTAGATTAGAACATTGATTTAAATAAATTAAAGTATCTTTAATTTTTTCACATCACTCCGCTACAATAGGTATTAACTAAAAAAGCCAGTCAACCGAAGCTGACTGGCTCATACTTTAAAATTTACGCATCCTGCTAATGACTTCCCGTCATTCAACATCCTGTTGATTAAAACAAATTTATAGATTTATCACCTAATCGCGTTCCATCGCCTTGTTTTAAACAATTTTTACACCTCACATGAAGGTATAAAAAGCTAAACGAGTTTACCCTGTCCAGCGCGATAAGAATGCATTAAATCTATTAATGAAACAACCTAGCAAAATAAACAATAACACGGTAAAAATACGCAAAAAGTACAAACCAGATAGTAACGCCATGAAATTAAAAGTTAAATAATTATCATTACAATATAAAGAACATTTTTTAAGAAATTACTTAGCTTAATTGTAGGCATTTACTCACACAAACCCGCTTAAAAACACTTACCCCTGAGGCTCAACAACAACCACTAGCTCATCGAGAAAACTTGTTAAATTCGAAGAAAGTACACGCCTTTCCTGACTACCAAATTTTTCTAATATAATTTCCCCCGTGAGATTACACATTGATATCATTTCAATCTCTGATTCCAACGTTGCAATGAATAGCGTGGGTGATAGTTTTAAACGCTTTTGAGTCACTAAATGACCAATTAAATTTTCTTGCAAACGGATGAAATCATCTTCATTCCACACCTGTACTAAACTCAACGTAATATCACGAAATGTGGCTTTCATATCGCCAGCAAGCTGTGCAGTATAAAAAGCATGGATATCACCTTGTAAATTAATCTCCAATGCTGTCGCAACTTTATCTAAGCTCGCATCCTTTATTGGAAATGGTTGAGGTTCCCAGTAAACCCAGTTTTCACCTGTGCGGACAATACATGGCGATGGAATACCATATAAGTCTGTTGAGGCGGGAGGTAACCCCGTTTGTTGGTGCCATTGTGAAACATATTTCTGAGTAAAATTATGTAGTGCGGCAGAATGTGAAGTATTCATAATTATGTGTTTTTTGTCGTCAATTTAAAGAGAAAGGCGTCAATGTTGTCGATAAATGGTATTATGACAGAAGTTCACAGACGAAGAAAATATCCCAATTTTACCTATTAGCCTCATTTTCAGTTTATGAAGTATAAGGACCTATATGTCACACTACCAGAATAATCCCGCACTTAATAATTTAACTCTTGGAAAGAAAACGGATTATCATGATCAGTATGATGCCACATTATTACAAGCTGTCCCTCGTAGCTTAAATCGTGATCCTTTAGCCATTCACGCTAAAGCACTTCCATTTCACGGTGCTGACATTTGGACAATGTATGAGCTTTCATGGCTAAATCAGCGCGGTGTTCCCCAAGTAGCAATCGGCTCGATTAGTGTTGATGCAAATAGCGAAAACTTAATTGAATCTAAGAGCTTTAAGCTTTACCTAAATAGTTTTAACCAAACACGTTTTGAAACTTGGGAAAATGTGCGAAGCGCTTTGCAAAATGATTTATGCCGCTGTGCTAATGGCCAAGTAAGCGTTACACTTCATAAATTAGAGCACTTTGCTCATCAACCTATCCAGCCATTACTTGGCGAATGTATTGATGAACAAGAGATTGATATTGATAATTATGAGTTTAATCGAGATTATTTGGCGAATAGCACCCAACAACAGGTTGTTGACGAAACGTTGGTGAGCCATTTATTAAAATCAAACTGTTTAATTACCAACCAACCTGACTGGGGCTCTGTGCAGATCCACTATTGTGGACCCAAAATTGATCGTGAAGCCTTATTACGCTACTTGGTCTCATTTCGCCATCATAATGAGTTTCACGAACAATGCGTTGAACGCATTTTCACTGATATTATGCAATTGTGTAAACCTGAAAAATTAAGTGTTTATGCACGCTATACTCGCCGTGGAGGGCTTGATATAAACCCATGGCGTAGTAATGAAGAATTTACGCCAGAACTAGGTCGTTTATCACGACAATAAGTATATATAGTTGAAAAGTAAGTGTAATTAATACATTTGCAGTACAATTCACATATCAAGAACCCATGGGGTAAAGGAGTACTACTTGATTACTCATATCAGTCCATTAGGATCTATGGATCTACTCTCTCAACTTGAAGTTGATATGCTAAAACGCACGGCCAGTAGCGATTTGTACCAATTATTTCGAAATTGTTCTTTAGCCGTTTTGCATTCAGGCAGCTTAACTGATAGCAGTAAAGAGCTATTAGAAAAAAGTAAAGATTTTGATATCAATGTATTACGCCGTGAGCGTGGCGTTAAGCTTGAACTTATCGACCCACCAGAAAAAGCTTTTGTTGATGGTAAAATTATTCGCACCTTACAAGCAAACCTATTTGCCGTATTGCGTGACATTCTATTCGTCCATGCGCAAATTACGCATGCCAAAGAACAATTTAATTTAGACCTCGAAAATGGCACACATATTACCAATATGATTTTCTCTATCTTGCGTAATGCCCGTGCCCTGCATATCGATGAAGACCCGAGTATGATTGTTTGCTGGGGGGGCCACTCAATTAATGAAATTGAATACCAATATGGCCGTAAGGTAGGTAATGAGCTTGGCTTGCGTGAACTCAATATCTGTACTGGTTGTGGCCCGGGAGCGATGGAAGCACCAATGAAAGGTGCCGCTGTTGGCCATGCCCAACAACAATACAAAAATAGCCGTTTTATCGGTTTAACTGAACCTTCAATTATCGCTGCTGAGCCACCAAACCCATTAGTGAACGAGCTCATCATTATGCCTGATATCGAAAAACGTTTAGAGGCATTCGTTCGATTAGGTCATGGGATTATTATCTTCCCTGGTGGTGTTGGTACCGCTGAAGAGTTGCTTTATTTACTTGGTATCTTGATGGACCCAGCCAACAGTGAACAAGTTCTACCATTGATTTTAACGGGTCCAAAAGAAAGTGCAGAATACTTTGAAGTGTTAGACGATTTTATTCGTCACACTTTAGGTGATGAAGCCAGTAAGCATTACCAAATTATTATTGACGATGCACCAGAAGTCGCTCGTGTAATGAAACGTAGCATGCCACAAGTTAAAGAAAATCGCCGTAGCACAGGTGATGCCTATAGCTTCAACTGGTCAATTAAAATTGCTCACGATTTACAACATCCATTCGAACCAACGCATGAAAATATGGCATCACTGAACCTCCACCCAGGGCAAGCACCTGAGAAACTGGCTTCAGATTTACGCCGCGCTTTCTCCGGTATTGTGGCTGGTAACGTGAAGGAATTTGGTATGAAAGCCATCGAAAAACATGGGCCATTCAAAATTCACGGCGATAGTGAGCTAATGAAGCGTATGGATGTGTTATTACAAGGCTTCGTTGAGCAACATCGTATGAAATTACCGGGTGGTACGGCATACGAACCTTGCTATGAAATCGTGAAATAAGTAAATGTTGGCGTATTTATGATCCACTTATTAATTATTGATGCATTAAACTTAATACGCCGTATCCATGCGGTGCAAGGAAGCCCGTGTGGAGAAACTTGTTTATCTGCAATATCGCAGTTGATCGCTCATACTGATGCCACGCACATTGTTGCAGTGTTTGATGAAGAAGGACGTCACCAAAGCTGGCGCCATGAAAAACTCCCCGATTATAAAGCGGGCCGACAACCTATGCCTGAAGATTTGCATGCTGAACTCCCCACTCTAATAGCCTTATTTAAAGAAAAAGGGGTTCACTGCTGGCAGTCTGAAGGGGATGAAGCCGATGATTTAGCCGCTACCTTAGCAACACGCATTGCGGGATCGGGGCACACAGTTACCATCGTATCCACAGACAAAGGTTACTGCCAACTACTTTCCCCTAACTTAAGAATTCGCGATTATTTTCAAAAGCGCTGGCTAGATATCCCTTTTATCGAAAAGGAATTTGGCGTTTCTCCTAATCAACTTCCTGATTATTGGGGGCTTGTAGGGATCAGTAGTAGTAAAGTTCCCGGTGTTGCAGGGATTGGTCCTAAAAGTGCCACGACACTATTGCAACAATATCACTCTATTGAAAATATATTTGCCAATTTAGATAACCTTGAAGAGAAATGGCAGAAAAAGCTCATCAATCAGCAGGGAATTGCATTGATTTGCCGAGATATTGCGACTTTAAGAACCGATATCCCGATACGAGGGAATCTGAATCAGTTGCGTTATGCACCCAACTAATAGAAAACAGAAAAGCCACTTAATGATGAAGTGGCTTTTTTATTAACTGATTCTATAAATTAATAATACTCACGTGCCATTGGATTTGCCGACCATATCCTCATCACATGTACAGTTACTTCTTCGCGGTCATGATAAAGCTGTTTAGCTTGAATCAACACATTAACACCTTGCTCTTTAAGCTGTGTTTTCATCTTTTCTAAGATATGTGAAACTTCTTCATAGCGCTTTTTCATCGGCAATTTTAAGTTAAAAATGGCCTCTCGGCACCAACCTTGAGCAAGCCAATCAGTCATTAGCGCAGCAACTTTAGCTGGTTTTTCAACCATATCGCAGACTAACCAAGTAATATTATGGGAAGTAGGCTTAAATTTAAAACCATCTTCACGGTGATGCTTAACTTGCCCTGTATCCATAAGGCTTTCCGCCATTGGGCCGTTATCTACAGCATCCACCATCATACTGCGTTTCACTAATTGATAAGTCCATCCCCCTGGGCATGCACCAAGATCGACAGCTTTCATCCCACTAGCTAGACGTTCTTCCCATTCTTCATAAGGAATGAAGACGTGGAAAGCTTCCTCAAGTTTTAAGGTTGAACGGCTCGGTGCATCTGATGGGAATTTTAACCTTGGGATCCCCATATAGAAATTTGAACTATTATTGGTATACGAATACCCGGTATAGCAGCAACCAGGGGCAATAAAGAATACATGAATAACGGGCCGCTTAAAGTTTTCGAGTGGCAATAAGATTTTTTCTTTACGTAATGCATTACGCAAAGGTACCGTAAACTTGCGGCAAAACTTCAAGAGTTCTTTCGATTCATTGGTATCAGCAACTTCAACACGGAGATCTCCTGCCCGCACAACTTGCTGACTCAATGCATTTACAATCGGGGTAATACGGTCTTCAGGCGGTAAATCCTTAAGTAAATCCCCTATTACAATCATTTGACGAGCAAAAATTAATTCTCGAAAAGGCAACGTTCGTGCGAGTTTGTCCGCATCTTCTGCTTGGTAGCACTCAAAAATAACATAACCACTGTTTTCTTTTACGCGGGCAAAACCATAAATTTCTTTTTGCCCTGCTTTATCTGTAATTTCTGCTGCACATTCTTTTTCAAAGCCTGGACGGCAATATAGTGCAATTTTATTACTCATTGCGTGACGCCGATTTCCTTAGACGCATAGCGCCAATAACCACTAACAGCCAACCAATTAGGAAACATACACCACCTATTGGCGTAAAATAAGAGAAGTATTTTACCTGCAATAGTGCCATACAATAAAGGCTACCGCTAAAAAGAAGTATCCCAACAGAGAAAAACACACCTGACCAATAGAACCACAGAATTATTTTACGTAATAAAATTGCCCCTAGCACCATTAGTGCAACAGTATGCAACATTTGATAACGTAGCCCTATTTCAATCCAGTCCATTTGATGGACACTCATAATTGACGATAACGCATGTGAACCAATAGCTCCAAAAGCAACAGTAAAGAAGCCACTAATTCCTGCAAAAATTAACATCAAACGACTATTCACAGTAACACCTTTTATTTAAATACTTGATTACTGAATAAGCGCCACATCTTGGTCACCCGTAATAAAACCTAATTTCTCTTGTTCACTTGCCGCCTGCCCAAGAATCCATTGGCGAAATGCAGCTATTTTGCCTAAATCTGCCTGATTTTCTTGGCAAACTAAGTAGAATGCATTTTTACTAACTAACACCTCACTAAAGGGACAAACTAAGCGCCCTGCGTCAATTTCATTTTTAGCCATAACATTATTCGTCAGTGCAACTCCCTGACCATGAACAGCAGCTTGAATAACCATCGCACTATGACTAAAAATGGGACCTTGCTGTACATTAACGACATTTTGTAACTCTAGTTGCTTAACATACGCTTGCCAGTCTCTTCGTGAAGAATCGTGAAGTAACGTATGTTTTGCTAAATCTTCAGGAATTTTTAGTTGGCTATCTCCAGTTAATAAAGATGGTGAACATACCGGCATTAAATATTCAGCATAAAGCCTATCTGTTCTTAGCCCTGGCCAATTACCTTTACCGTAGAAAATAGCGACATCAACGTCATCTGCCAATTTATCTTCTTCTCTATCTACAGCTTGGATCCGCACATCAATTCCTGGATAGGCCTGGTTAAAGCCTGAAAGCCTTGGCACCAGCCACTGAATCGCAAAACTTGGGGATAAACTAACCGTTAATGCCCCTTTTGCACTTCTGGCTTGCAACTTACGCGTCGCCTCGTTTAAAGAAGAGAAAATCTCTTTAATATCAAGGTAATAACTTTGACCTTCTTCTGTCAATAACAATGATCGGTTGCGCCGACGGAATAATTTCAGCCCAAGGAAATCTTCCAAACTTTTCATTTGGTGGCTAACGGCTGCTTGAGTTACAAATAATTCTTCTGCTGCCTTAGTAAAACTTAAATGACGAGCAGCAGCATCAAAGACTCTCAGTGCATTTAGGGGCGGTAATCTTTTAGACATAATCACTTCTACTTGGCATCTTGTTATGCATTAGTTTTTTTCATCCGAAGCATTATAATTTGTCCCTTGAGGATACGCTAGTAAATACCTATAGTATGCACACTTCCTAAGCCGGAACGAAAAGTTACAGAGTTTAGTTACTTTGAAACTTTTGGCTTTGTGGTTGTGATGTTGTGTTTGCAAGTTGTCTGGTTGAACCAGACCTTTGTAGCTTTAGCTACTGTTTTTTCACTTCCTGTACATTTACCCTGTCTGTCCATAGTGATTTTATATAGTGCACCGCCAACGCGCGGTGCTTTTTTTTACTCTTTTTTTAATGCTATTTCGGTATTTACTTAAGCAATTTAACTTAATAAATACAAATAACTATAGATAATTGTAAGTGTACCGAAAAAACTTTCAGTAAGATATTTAAGATAAATCTTGAAAATTATTTACTAAGTACTTAAAAAAATAAATTTATAAACAAAAGGCATTGCATTGCAACGCAAAACACTGAATCATCTTGAAACCACATCTAGAAGAATTGCTAACAATTAATACCAAACGTAACAAAATATTTCAATGGCTAGATTAAAAAATGATAAGTTTAAATTAATCAGAAAGTAACTATAAATGTACTAATAAATGTACAATCAACTAATACCGCACTCAGTAAAATCAAAACACATTGAAATTTTGACTAAAAAGAAAATACTCATGGATCATTTTAGCGCCACCACATTTCGCCTCGCCTTCCCAGCGATAGACTCATCAACACTATTTTTTGATAGTGCGGCAACGGCATTAAAGCCTATCGCCATGATCAATGTATCTAATGACTATTATCGCTTGTCGGGCAGTTCGGTATATCGAGGGCAGTCATCTGAATCATTGAAATTAACACGTGATTATGAGCAGGGGCGAATCCGTGCTGCAAAATATATTCATGCTTCCAGTGAAAAAAATATTATTTGGACACGCGGAACAACTGAGTCAATTAATTTAATTACACAAGGTTATTTTCGCTCAACATTAAAACCTGACGATGAAATTATTGTCAGTGAAATAGAACACCATTCAAATTTATTACCTTGGATTATGCTTTCACAGCAAACTGGCGCAAAAATTATAAAATGGCCGGTTGAAAAGAACCTGACATTGAGTCTTGATGTACTCCAATCTAAATTATCTGAAAAAACGAAAGTCATCGCTATCACTCAAATGTCCAATGTAACTGGCTATCAACCCGATATACAAACGGTGACTCAGCTCGCTCACCAAGTAGGAGCTTTAGTCGTTGTTGATGGCGCACAAGGTGTCGTTCATAGCCCGATTAATGTCAGTGAGCTGAATATTGATTTCTATGCATTTTCAGCACATAAGTTATATGGGCCAACTGGGCTTGGAGTTTGCTACGCCAAAACAGAACTTTTAGAGCAAATGACCCCTTGGCATGGTGGAGGGAAAATGTTGACCCACGTCACATTTGACGATTTCACTCTTGCACCTATTCCACAACGATTCGAAGCCGGAACACCGAATATTGCAGGGGTAATTGCCTTTTCTGCTACCCTAGAGTGGCTGGAAGGAATAAATTTAACACTAGCAGAAACATATACTTGCTCACTAATCGAATATGCCACTAAAAAACTATCGGCACTTCCCGGCTTTATTCGCTATAGTGTGCCTGATTCTCCTTTGCTATCATTTAACTTCAAAGATATTCACCATAGTGATCTAGGTGCCCTCTTGACCGAACAAAATATTGCATTACGCTATGGTCAACATTGCACCCAACCATTAATGGATGCATTAAATATCAGTGGCTGCTTGCGTATCTCAATGATGCCGTACAACAACCGGGAAGACGTCGATAAATTTATCGATGCAGTCACCGTTTCACTTTCTATACTCAATGAATAAATCAATAAAGGAAGCCTAATGACTTCGACTAACCATGAACTTGCTCCGCACCCATTCGGTACAGAGATTAAAATTCAAGAAATAGTTGAACAGTTTTCCACACATAAAGCATGGGAAGATAAATACCGTTTATTAATTCAATTTGCGAGAAAATTGCCGGCGCTGTCTGATGATGAAAAGCTGCAAACTCAAGAGGTTAAAGGCTGTGAAAACCGAGTTTGGATTGGAGCACTTCTCAATGATGATGAAACATTTCATTTTTATGGGGATAGTGAAGGCCGAGTGGTGAAAGGGTTATTTACCATTTTGTTAGCGGCAATAGAGCAAAAAACAGCGAAAGAAATCATGGAAATTGATTTTAATAACTTATTAGCTCAAACCGGCTTACCTAGCCAGCTCAGCGAATCCCGCCAAAATGGTATTCAATCACTCATTACGGCAATTCAAAATATTGCCAATGAAATGACACCTGCGTAATTCATTGAATGAGGCTATCTATCGCAATAGCCTCATTCACTTTACTGCTGTTCCATTTCCCGTTGTGATTTTGCTATCATCTTTTTAAGTGCATGTGAGACAGCAATAAACCCAAAACTGGCTGTAACCATAGTCACCGCACCAAAGCCTGAAGCGCAGTCCATACGCTTAGAGCCATCCGCAGTGCTTTTTGCCGCACACACAGTGCCATCACTTTGCGGATAAACAAGCTGTTCAGTAGAAAAAACACAGTCAATCCCGAGCTTTCCTTTGCCATTTTTAACAACGTTAAAATCGGATTTTAAGCGTTCGCGCAACTTAGCGGCTAAAGGGTCTTGAACCGTTTTAGCTAGGTCTGTCACTTGAATCTGTGTTGGGTCGATTTGTCCACCAGCCCCACCTGTGGTGATAATGGGTATTTTAAAGCGTCTACAATACGCTAACAACGCTGCTTTAGGCCTTACACTATCAATGGCATCAATGACATAATCAAACCCCGTGCTAAGGTAGTGAGCGACATTATCAACAGTAATAAAATCATCAATAACATTCACTACACATTCGGGGTTAATTTCTAAAATACGATTTTTCATCACATCAACTTTTGGTTGCCCAACTGTCGACTTGATGGCATGTAATTGGCGATTGGTATTAGTCACACAAATATCATCCATATCAATTAATGTGATATACCCAATACCTGAACGAGCAAGCGCCTCCGCGGCCCACACGCCTACCCCACCAATGCCAATGACACAAATGTGGGAACGTGCAAAAAGATGAAGAGCATGTTGCCCATATAAACGCCCGATCCCAGCAAAACGCTGCATCCAAGCATCAGAAAGCTTAGCTTGCATAATAACGAACAACCTCAGTTAAAACTGTAACTACATTGAACCAAATAGCGGCTGGCTTTTTTTCAGCACCCAAACTCGCCCGTAATGGTTATAAAAACCGGCCATTTTTCCGGCTTCATGGCCTATACCGTGGTAAATATCAAAATGATGCCCTTTAATCGCACCACCAACATCCAAGGCTATCATCATACGCATTTCGTACTGCCCCGTAAATTTCCCATTATTATCTAACACAGGGATCTCCGCGAGTAAGGCTGTTCCCGGTGGAATGAGGGTTTTATCTGATGCAACAGATGCTTTAGCAATTAAAGGAACCGCACTTGCGCCTCTAACGGGGACAAATGATTGCGGTTTAAAAAATACAAATGACGGATTTTCTTCTAATAGCTGGCGAACTTCTTGCTCGCTATGCTGATTCGTCCAATCATGGATAGCTTGTAATGACATTTGGCTCAAAGGAACTTCACCGCGGTCTACCAGCACTTTTCCGATACTTTTATAGGCGTGACCATTTTTACCTGCATAACCAAAGAAATTCAGTGGGCTGCCATCCCCAAAATCAACATAACCACTTCCCTGAACTTCCATCATAAAATTTTCAACCGGCGAATTACTATAAGCTAAAATTAAATGATCACTCAGGGCACCATTATAAATTGCCGCTCGGCTAGGTAAGCGTGTTTTTCCTTTTGGCGGCATACCGTACAACGGATAACGAAATTCACCTTGAGCCATACGGCGCGCCTCGATCACAGGCGTGTAATACCCTGTAAATTGTACGTTTCCATAATTATCAGCGCCTTCCATTTGGAAAGCGGTTAAATTGAAATTTGCCAATTGAGCCGGGTTCCCCCCCGCCATCAACCAGTTTTCTATAGCATGATAGGTATCGTTGTTATTTTTAAACAATCGCGGTGATGCATTTTTAATTTCATTAACTTGTTGATTAAAATCTGGTGCATTTATTGGTCGCCCCTGTACATTCACTTGATTTACTTTCTGTAAATCTTGCACTAAGCGACCATCTTTATATTGTTGGCCTTTATCCGTTGGATGGGTTTGGCATCCAGCTAATAAGGAAAGAAATACGCTGGTTACTAACCATTTTTTTACTATTTGTTTATTGACGATTTTTGTTAGCCCTATATTCATGCTCTACCACCCAAATAAATCCAACAATCCAATATGAAGCGCACAATAGCAAACCCAATTAGGGAATGAAACGTGTAAATATATTTAGTTAGGTTATTTTCCTCTCTCTACTCACTAAAGAGCAAAAAACAGCCAGACAGAACAGATTTTGTTCTGTAAATGCTAAATTTTGAAAAAAAAACACGAAAAAACTTGCATCAGATCTCATCCCGAGTATAGTGCCCGCATCGGACGCGGGGTGGAGCAGCTTGGTAGCTCGTCGGGCTCATAACCCGAAGGTCGTTGGTTCAAATCCAGCCCCCGCAACCAATTACTGATTAAATCAGTAAATTAACAAAAAATCTGCAGTATAAAGTCGTAAAAATTCAGTCGCGGGATGGAGCAGCATGGTAGCTCGTCGGGCTCATAACCCGAAGGTCGTTGGTTCAAATCCAGCTCCCGCAACCAATTTTTTACCTCTTCAGTCGCGGGGTGGAGCAGCATGGTAGCTCGTCGGGCTCATAACCCGAAGGTCGTTGGTTCAAATCCAGCCCCCGCAACCAATTCTTTCAAATACCCTTTCTAATTCAATTACCTTTTTAGTACCACTATAATAAATTCTATTTTTACCCATCGATAAAAACAAAAAAAGGCGATTCACACACGTTTATCACCTTTCTTTATTTTAATCTGATTTAAATTAATTAGTTGCGAATTGCTAATGCACCGCCATTACGGAAATAAGCTTTTACCCCTTCAAAAATGGATTCTGCCATTTGTTGTTGGAATTTAGCTGTTTTCAATTTCCGCTCTTCTTCTAAATTACTAATAAAAGCCGTTTCAACGAGAATTGATGGGATCTCTGGAGCCTTCAACACCGCGAACCCGGCTTGATCAACTCTGTTTTTATGCAACTTGTTAACTTTTCCCATCCGTTTTAGTACTTCGTCACCAAATTTCAAACTGTCGTTAATCGTCGCTGTTTGCACGAGATCAAACATCGTATGGTCGAGATACACATCTCCACTTTTACTCACACCGCCCACTAAGTCCGCTTCGTTTTGTGTTTGTGCTAGGTAGCGAGCCGTATTACTGGTCGCACCTTTCGTTGATAACGCAAAAACAGAAGAACCGCGGGCTGAACGGTTAGTAAACGCATCTGCATGAATTGAAACGAATAAATCAGCCTGCATTTTACGTGCTTTCGCCACTCGGACTTTTAACGGAATAAAGACATCTTCATTACGAGTCATATAGGAACGCATTTTAGGGTCTTTATCTATCAAAGCTTTTAAGCGCCGTGCGATCTGTAAAACCACATCTTTTTCACGTGTCTTATATTTGCCTATCGCACCAGGGTCTTCACCACCATGCCCTGGGTCGATCATAATAATAATGGGGCGATCCGTTCCTGCTTTTCCAGGCTTCTTCGCTTGAGCAGGCATGCTTTCCTCAAGATCACCTTTATTATAATCCTCAAGTAATGCCAATAGAGGATCATCATTGGTGTCAACACCTTTACCTGGATAAAAATCAAGAACTAAGCGGTGCTTAAATTCCGCAACAGGGGCCATCGAGAAGAATTGAGGACTAACTTTATTTTTAACTTCAAATACCAAGCGAACCGTTTTCGGATCAAATTGCCCAACTCTAACCAGTTTAAGGTAAGGATCACGTGTTTGAATTTGGGTTCCCATATCCTTTAATACATTATTTAACTGCACCCCTTCAAGATCGACCACAATACGCTCAGGGTTATTAAGCACAAACTGGCGGTACTTCAATGGAGTACTAGATTCCAATGTTACCCGGGTATAGCTGGATGCAGGCCAAATGCGCACAGCCACCACGCTGCTACTCGCAGAAAAACCGAATGGGCTAATGCTCAGTAACATAACTGCAGCTGCGCCCTGAATAAAACGACGCTTCGATGGGTTGTGATCTTGGTGACTCATCAATAATTCCGAACCTAGAACTGAAAAATAAAGTGATTTTAGGATAATTGCTAATAATTAGACTTGAAATACGCACTCTAACTAATCATTTGCACTCTGTCATTAAGAATATATCAAAGCATCTATAGAGTTACATTAATGAGTATAACCTAATCATACCGAGAGAAAATATTTGTGAGTGACTTTCTGTGTCAATTTTATGCAATTTAATTTTCGTAGAGTATATCTAGTTAAATTTAGAGATATGTAAACGATAAAAATAAAAATGTTACTTTTTTTATCCCATCTTTTACTTGATATTTCCCAACAAAAAGAATAAAAATACATTATTAACGAATAAAAATTCAATTAAGAGGGTTGTTATGAAAGAGCGCAGCACCGAGTTGGTTGATGAGTTTCGCCATTCGGTTCCTTATATAAACGCCCACCGCGGCAAAACATTCATTATTATGCTTGGTGGTGAAGCGATTGCGCATGAAAATTTTCCTAGCATTGTCAATGATATAGGATTATTGCATAGTTTAGGCATCCGAATTATTGTCGTTTATGGTGCTAGGCCTCAAATTGAGGATATCTTAGCTGAACACAAATATGATGCGGTTTATCATAAACATACTCGCGTAACAGATGCGAATACACTTGAATATGTAAAACAAGCTTCTGGAGCTTTACAATTAGATATCACGGCTCGGTTATCTATGAGCTTAGGTAATACCCCGCTTCAAGGCGCACATATTAATGTGGTTAGTGGTAATTTCGTTATTGCTCAACCTCTAGGGGTTGATGATGGCATTGATTATTGCCACAGCGGAAGAATCCGCCGTATTAATGAAGAAGCCATTAATAATCAGTTAGATAATGGTTCCATTGTGTTGATTGGGCCGGTTGCAGTCTCAGTCACAGGAGAAAGTTTTAATCTGACCTCTGAAGAAATTGCAACTCAATTAGCAGTAAAAATGAAAGCGGAAAAACTGATCGGTTTTTGCTCCTCACAAGGTGTAGTAGATAAAGAAGGCAATATTTTGTCCGAATTATTCCCAAATGAAGCAGAAAACCGTATTCAAGAGCTGGAATCTGAGGGCGATTACTACTCAGGAACCGTGCGTTTTCTACGTGGAGCCGCAAAAGCTTGTCGCCGGGGTGTCCGCCGTAGCCACCTATTGAGCTACCAAGAAAATGGTTCTTTAATTCAAGAATTATTCTCTCGCGATGGTATTGGTACCCAAATAGTCATGGAAAGCGCGGAACAAATCCGCCGTGCAAACATTAATGATATTGGTGGAATATTAGAACTTATTCGCCCATTAGAGCAGCAAGGGATTTTAGTTAGACGTTCACGTGAGCAATTAGAAATGGAAATTGATAAATTTACCATTATTGAACGTGATAACTTAGTCATCGCTTGCGCAGCGCTTTACCCTTACCCAGAAGAAAAATTAGGTGAAATGGCATGTGTCGCTGTTCATCCTGATTACCGTAGTTCATCTAGGGGAGAGGAGTTACTGCACCGTATTGCCGTACAAGCAAAACAATTTGGTTTAGACAAGCTATTTGTACTAACAACTCGTAGCATCCATTGGTTTCAAGAGCGTGGCTTTACCCCCGCGGAGATTGAGATGTTACCAATGAAAAAACAGGCTTTATATAATTACCAGCGCCGCTCTAAAATATTGATTTTAGATTTAAAAAACCAAGCTGATAAGTAAATATTAGAACATTCAAAATGATCACTATTTAGTCAATTACTTTAACCCCAAACTATACAAGGATGCATAGTTTGGGCTATGGCTTTAACACAAATGAATAGCCACTAAGCTATCTGAATAACCCTTGCTTTTTCACACAAAGGAATGGAGTCTAAATGCGGTTGTATTGCAGCTTTCATCTCAGCGAAAGAAGTACCATAAAAATAAAATGCCGTTTCTGTCGGGCCATCCCAGACCCCGTGAATACTCCCAATATCTTCCACTGCTTCATCTAGAGTATCGAATACTTCATTGATATCCCCATTTTCATAAACGTCATCAGCGAGCTCTGTCCCGTTGAAATAAATAGCCATGCCTTCATCTGCCCCAAAATCGATTCGAACATCTTCGCCATGAATGAATAAACGAGAGCCCTTTGGAGCTAACATTGAAGAAAAAAGTTGAATAATTAAACTGATATTTTCGTCACTAGCTTCTTCAAGTGCTATTTCTATATCGCATTCTTGCGCTTCGCCATTATCACTTAATAATGTTCCACCACCTGTAACATGGATATTTTTACCCATGCTTTTCATGACTTCATTAAATGCATCTTCTAAATCACCACGCCTAATCGGTTCAAGTCTTGCATTTAATGTTACTGTAATTGCCGTCATTGCTTGCTGGTTATCCATCTCATTACCTTTACTTTTGGGTTAAATATTCACGTAACTTACATATAAACTAGTCACATTAATTGGGTCGCTAAACCACTTCGCCGCTTGGTTGGTGTTTCAACTGCTCGACGTAATACCTTTGGGCTGCCATAAAGAGATAGCTCTTTTTTAGCTCGAGTTATCGCCGTATACACAAGCTCACGGGTCATTACGGGAGAATATACATTTGGTAAAACTAATGCGGTATGAGCAAACTCCGAACCTTGTGATTTATGAACGGTCATTGCATAAGCTGTTTCATGTTGTGGAAGTCGGTTAGGTTGTACCCCACGAATAGTCCCATCTGAAAATTGAAAATAGGCTCTCAGTGCATTTTCTTCATCCGGTAAAATGATGCCTATATCCCCATTAAAGAGTCCTAATGGGCTGTCATTACGGCTAATCATAATTGGCCGGCCTGCATAGTGTTTATTCAATAAATTATATGGACGGTTTATTATCCCTTGCCTATGAAATAATTTTTCCAATTTATCGTTAAGGCCAATGACGCCAAAAGGGCCTTCTCGCAGAGCTGTTAGTACCCGATATTGGTTAAATTTTTTCAAAACTTGCTCAGGATCTTCTTTATTTTTAACCGCTAGTAGATATTCCTTATAATTTTCAGCGGCATCTAATAAAATTTTCGCGTAATCATCTGCGGTTTCTTGAATATAACTATGTACATCTGGCCGCTGCTGATTTAGTAACTGTTGAACTCTAGAAACATTACCTTCATTTACAGCAAAAGCGAGTTGGCCAATCCCTGAATCTGCCGAAAAACGGTAGCTTTTACGTAGCAAACATAGGCTATCACGAATAACTGGGCCGCTTGGTGATGCATAAGATTCAACTGAATGCCCTGTTAACTCCGAAAGTTGGGACGCTCTTTCTGCACTATAACCGTTATCAGCAAACTGACAGATATCCCCTAATACTGCCCCTGCCTCGACTGAGGCTAATTGGTCTTTATCACCTAGAAATATTAACTTTGCATTTTCAGGTAATGACTCAAGTAATTTGCTCATCATGGGTAAATCTACCATTGAGGCTTCATCAACAATCAGTACATCAAGAGATAAACGATTATCTCGGTTATAGCGAAACTGCTGGCTCTCAGGTTGAGCCCCTAGTAAACGGTGCAATGTTTTTGCATGATTAGGCAAAACAGCGCGTTCTTCATCGGTTAAAGGCATTTTTTTCATCGCCTCGCCGAGGGACTCCGTCAACCTAGCTGCCGCCTTACCGGTTGGAGCCGCCAACTCTATTCTAATTTTATGGTGATACTTAGTTTCAAGTTTAATTAATGCAGCAAGGATACGCGCAACTGTTGTGGTTTTTCCTGTTCCTGGCCCCCCTGATATAATTGACACCTTACTCGTTACAGCAACTGCTGCTGCAACTTTTTGCCAATCTATATCATCAGTAATGGGAAATAAGCTGTCTAGTACATTCTTAATTTGAACATTATTTTGCTTATCTATTAATGTATTAGAGAAAAATTTCGCAACATACTGCTCATATTGCCACATCCGTTGAAAATATAAGTATTCCCCTGAAAGCACCAAAGGAGAGATTTTGTTTTCTGTTGATAATGACACTGCATTTGCTTGTCTGAGCGTTTGATAGAGCTCTTGCTCACTCGGCTCTCCCATTTTTTGCCAAAACGCAGTTGCTAACTCTGGGTGCCTTCCCGCAAACAATTTTTCGGGGTCAACATCCGCCAGTGCTAGGCAAACGTGCCCAACCATAGTTTCTGCGCTAAGGAGTGCGGCAATCATAAGTACTATAGGACACTTATCATCAGAAATGCTGTAAGCAAATTGCACATCTAGAGGTGTAAAGATATGCTTCTCAATAGCTTGATTAAATAGGGATTTCATTAAGTTGCTTCCCCTTGCTGAACATTTTTAAATAAGCTATCTAACGCTTCAATAAAAGGCTCTATAGGGCGATAAAAGAAAATGCCGTTACTTGAGTGAATATTATCTATGCCTCGTAAAAATAAATAATAAACGCCACCAAAATGAGTTTCATAATCATAATTAGGCATTCTTTGCTTGAGGTAACGATGTAACGCTAACGAATATAGTTGATATTGCAAATCATAGCGGTGGTCTATCATCGCTTCAGCCATGGCTTCTTGGGTATAAAAACTGGCATCTTTCCCTAAATAATTTGATTTATAATCAAGAAGATAAAATTTGCCTTTCCAGTAAAAGGTGAGGTCAATAAACCCCTTTAAAATACCCTGAACTTTCTCAAAGTTTAGTGGAGGACAACGTTGTGATAATGGGTCATATTGGTGCGTTATCTTATCTAAATGACTGGCACTCAATAGAGAATCAATAGGGAGATAAAACTGCATTTCATCCAATTGGTCTTGAGCCTGTAACGCAGATAAGCATAACCCGTCTTCTGATAGTGGTGCCTGTACAATTACATTCAGCCATTCTTGCAGCATTGGTGCCCACTGCAAGTCAAACCCTGAGGACTCAAGTTTTTCAGACAACCATTCTTGAGAAACATGCCCACTAAAATCAATCTCCTCCATCAAGCTATGCAAAAATGTTCCCGGTGATGCACCTTTAGGAAATTGATGAGGAGTTAGGATAAGAGACTCGTCATCCTGTTGCTCCACATCAACACTAGCCTCAATATCCATATTAGGGGCTAATGAATTAGCAAATTGCAATGCTGAAACTGATTCTTCTGATTCAGTATGGCTTGAACCGTAACTTAACCCAGAATAGCTGGTAACACGCCAATGGTCATTAAAATGACGAGTCACTGCTCTTGCCGATAAGTTTACGCTATCATTTTGTTCTAACAATACGCGTTCCGACTTAGGCTGATTAATCACTGCAACATCAATAACGTCATTGCTAATTTCAGCCAGCATATCATTCAGTAGTAGGCTATCTCCTGCTTGCCCTTTTTGGATGACGTAACCCAGCGCAGATAAGTGTAAATCGGTTTCACCACTTTTTTTTCTGTTACCTTTAATTAATGGTGCAATACCGACACTACAGTGATAGATAGCCCTTGTGAGTGCTACATATAATAAGCGTAGGTCTTCTGCTAAACGCTCTTCATCAGCTAGAGCAACATTTTCTTCACTATCGTTTAAATCTAGCCGTACTGCATAATCCGTTCTATCGTGATATAAACCTTTAGATTGGGGTAGAAAATTGCTCGCAAAAGGCAACCAAACAATCTTATATTCAAGGCCCTTAGATTTATGTATGGTACTGATCTGCACCAAATGTTTATCACTTTCAAGACGCATTTGTTGTACGTCAGATTGATGATCAGGATGGGCAATTTGTTGCGCTAGCCAACGTGTTAGTGTGTGCTCACCTTCAAGCTGTAATGACATTTCTTGTAACAGCTCACCAATATGCATCACATCCATTAAGCGACGCTCTCCATCAGCACCTGATAACAACGTTTCTGCAATTTGCCTCTGCGCCATGACCATTCTAAGCATGGGGAGCACGCCTCGTTTTTGCCACACCATGCCATAACGAGCAAATTCATCTACAATTTTTTCCCACGATTTTTCATCATGGTTTAGGTCATCAATTTGTTTAGCGGTTAAACCCAATATTCCTGTCGCTAATGCACTGCGTAAAACACGTTCTTTTTCTGGTGTTAAAACTGCCTGTAGTAACCACAGTAAATCTCTCGCTTCTGGTGTTGAAAATACACTTTCCCGATTAGATTGAAACACAGAAGGGATATTTAACCGATTTAAAGCATCACGAATCAATACTGCTTCACGTCGGCTACGAACCAACACAGTAATATCAGAAGCCTCTACAGGAGTATGTGTTCCTCTATTATCAAAATAGCTACTACCCTGAAACCCGCCTTGTAAATATTGTGCGATTTGCACCGCACATTGTGAAGCTGTTGCCTGTTCATATTCAGCAACTGAGACACCTTCTGCCTCCACTTGCCAAAATGTAAGTGCTTTGACCACTTCGCCATCATGAATAAGTTTTTTACCGCTATTTTGCTTAGCGAAATTAACGGGTTGAAAAGGAATTTGCTCAAAAATAAATGGTGACTGACAGCGGCCAAATAAGTGATTAATAGCTTCAACCATATTTTGCGATGAACGATAGTTAGTCTCTAATGTGTAGTGAGCACTAACTTCATTTTTTGCTTCGATATAGGTGAAAATATCTGCGCCCCGAAAAGCATATATAGCTTGTTTAGGGTCGCCGATGAAAAGTAATGCGCTGTCATTAACTTCCCGATAAATTCTTTGAAAAATACGGTATTGCTGTGCATCTGTATCTTGAAACTCATCTATCATCGCAACAGGAAAGCGTCGACTAATAGCTTGAGCTAAAAATTTCCCACTTTCTTGAACAAGAGCACCGTCTAAACGGGTCAATAAATCATCAAACCCCATTTCACCACGATTATGTTTTTCATTAGTAATCGCTTCCCTCACCTCTGAAATGGCCAGTGGAATAACCAGATCTTTTAGAGTTAATGATTGAGAAAGTAGCTCATCTATACTTTGGAAAACAATATGTTCTGGCCCTAAGCCACTTTTTGATTTTTTATGTAATACCGTTTGTGAGAAACGTTCAAGATCTTTAGGAAGCTGATAATCTTCTGTTTTTTCTTGAGCCCATTCGCCTATTTTTATCAGCCATGTAGGTAGAAAACGAGTACTATAACTTCGTTTATCCACATCTGAATCAGCGATAAGCTTCTCAAAATCCGCTGAGTTTTCTAACCAGGCCGTTTTAACTGACTCAATTAACAAGATTAGCCGCTGATGCCGTTCTTCTAGAGTTTCTACTTGTTTCGGTTGGTTAATAATTAAAGGAATGTCACCCTGCAAGAAAGGTTTAATCTCCGAAAGTAATGCTTCAGGACTAGTCCACAGTGACTGAATGACTTTCGTCATGGAGTAATTCAGAGGATAAAAATGGCGGCGCCAAAAGTCTGCACAAGCTTGTTTTTGAATCGGAAATTCATCTTGAATCATTGTTTGTTCGAACAATACTCCCGACTCAAATGCATTATGAACTAGCATTCTTTGGCAAAAACCATGGATAGTATATATCGCGGCTTCATCCATTTGCCTTTCCGCTGCCTGCAACCATTGCGCAGCGAATTTTCTTTGGGATTCCCCCGAAAGCTCAGCTAATAATTCAAGATACTCAGGCTGCGACTCGAAACCAACGCCATTTCTTAAGCAAACTAAGCGCATATCATGAATACGTTGACGAATACGTCCCCGTAACTCATTCGTCGCAGCCTCAGTAAATGTTACAACTAAAATTTCTTCAACACTTAACGGCCTAGGAAACGCATTAACGCCTCCCAGACCTAATAAAAGCCGCAGATAAAGTATACCAATTGTATATGTTTTACCCGTTCCTGCAGATGCTTCGATTAACCGCTGCCCACGCAGAGGTAAGGAAAAAACATTCAGTAATTGGGACTCTACCTGCACTTTATTCACTCAGCATCTTCCTTTATTGGTAAAATCTTTTGCAACTGAGAAGCTGTTGGGTAAAGCACCCAATCTTTCAGATGAGCATACCCTACTTTAGTATCAACTCCTTGGCCTATAACTTGGGAGCTTACTGCTAACCCCTTGTGCTTTATAACTGCATTTTCATAATACTCAATGACTTGTTCTTTCGTTGCTGCCCCTAAAGTTGCAATAACTTTTTCACGAGTATCAAAACTGAAAATATTTCTCGAAAAATCAGATGAATAACGGCCTACCTCCTCATAGAATGTTTGAGGTGGTTGATTCATCTCCGTGATAATGGATTGTTTATATTGATTAAATTCATCTATCGGCAGCTTTTTCAGTTTCTCTAATGCTTGAAGATAAAATTGTTGGTAACGAGTATTCAAGTAACTCGGTGTTTTGGCATTACTTTGAATTAAAAAGCCCATTCCCCACTGATCCCCCAGCCCTGCTTTAAAAGCAAATACTGCGTAACCCAGTTGCTCATTGGTTCTTAATTGGTCATAAAACCAAGGCTGAATTACCTTAGAAAGAATACCTGATAATACTGCGCCATCAATGCGGCTATAACCGTCTGGAATAAAGATTTCAGCAAGTGCATTATCTGAGCTATTCCCCTGTTTATGGAAATCTGCTAGGTAATTTTTGTCGATAACTACAATATCACCACGCCACCAGTTGGTACCTTCGCTCTTTAATAATTGCTGTGCATCTTTAATAGTTTTAATGCTTTGCGACTCAGTCATATTACCAAAGACCAGCGCTTGTAATGCTGCACTTTTAACTATCATTTCACGGTAGTTAGTGATGTCTTGCAATGAAATTTTATCTAGCTCGGCTAAACGTTGTTCTTGTTCAAAATAAGGTACACTATTAATACGCTGAAGCGGCTGCATGGCTAGCTCATAAGCTTTCGCATTATTAGCAACTTCAATTTGCTCTTTATACCAAGATTTCGCTTGAACTAATTCTTGTTCCGTTGGCTCAAAATTCAGGTATAGCTTTATCATGGATAAAAAGAGTTCAGGTAAATGTTGGGTGTAACCACTGGCATTTAATTGCAGACCGATTCCCTGAGAAACAGAGACAGACATGCCAGCTACAGATGCCTGATATTGCAGTTCATCCATTTTCAATGAAGCGATATATTGTAATAAAGAGCCCGTTACTTGTTGCTTAGCATCTTTATCACCTTGGTTAGAACGTAATGATAAAGTGATACTCGCCTTTGGCTCATCTGCAAAATATTGACTTGGCATATATAACACTCGTGTATTGCCATCTTGATAGATGAATTCTGGGTGTTTATAAACCTTATCAGCTTTAATTAGTGATAAATTATCAGCAATATACGGGTTTAAAGCAGGTAATTTAAAATTCATTTTAGATTCTAAACTTGCCCAGGTTTTAAATTGTTTTGCTGTGATTTTATTGACCTGATACGGTGCATCGACAAAATAGGCTTTTTTGTTATTCGGTTCATTTGGACTAATAAACCAAATCCTCGCCTCTTGCGCAGTGAGCTCTGATAAACGCTGTTTAATCGCTTCAGGGTCATACTTATCTGCAATGTAATCTGAATCAAGAACATGATTAACAGGAACATCAATCATTTGGTCTGATAACCATTCAATGTAGTTCATATCCCTGACAATTGAACCATAACGGAATGATAAATTGAGAACTTTTGCTATTTCATCAAAGTAACTTTTATTGACCCCATCATTTTTAATTAACTCAAGATAAGAAAAGATAGCTGCAATAATTTCGTCTCTTTCTTGTAACCCTTTATCAGTCAATGTCACATAAATAGAGAATGAACCATAGTTTCTATCTAAATTTGGAGTGGCAGAGGCACTGATACCTTCAGCAAGCCCTTGCGATATTAACCAATCAGCCAATGTTCCGGGGCTTCTATTACCAATTAAGTAACTAATATAGTTGTCACTTTTACTGCGAAAATCTGCCATATTATTTTTAATACTGAATTCAATTTGTATGGCTTTTTGCGGTTGCGCTGGCACATAATGAATAATAATGCCTTTTTCATTATCCGTTACTGCTGGGATATTAACAGCGGGAACACTTGCGTTAAAATTAGGTATACGCCCAAATGTTTCCTGTGCAATATTCGCTAATGATTCGATAGATTGGTCGCCGTAAAGCACTGCATTCATTAGGTTTGCAGAATAATACTGCTTGTAAAAACCCACAAGCTCATCTTGTAGTTTGCTATTAGGTTTATCTTTCAGAGTCTCTAAATTCCCTCCCGAAAAACGTGAGTTCGGGTGTAATGGGTTCAATGTTTCAGAACGTACTTGCCATATACGCATCCCGTCACGAGAACGTGCCATTGTAAGTTCTGCATTAACTGCATTACGTTCTCTGTCTGCATTAATCGGGTCTAAAAGTGGCTCAGCTAATGCATCTGCAAGCCTATCCGTCGCTTCTTTTAATGCACCATTTTCAACTTCAAAGTAATAAGCAGTACGATGAGAAGCGGTACTTGCATTATGGCTACCACCGTGTTTTTGCAAAAATTCAGAGAAACTACTTGGCTCTGGGTACTTTTTGGAACCCATTAAAACCATATGCTCTAAATAATGAGCCAGCCCTAATTGGCTATTCGGGTTTTCAATACTACCAACAGGTATCAATACCGCAGCCAATGATTTTGTTGCTTTGGCATCTGATACCAATAAAACCGTCATATCATTACTAAGTTTGATGGCTTTATATTCCCTAGGGTCTCTTTCACTTTTATTTACTGTTTCAGGCAAAACTTGCCAAAGTGGTTGCTCTGCTATTGCTTGACCACCGAAAAAAATTATCAGTAATAAAAATAGATGAGCGATATTTTTGGATAAATATTGCATCCTTTGTTGCTCTCCTGTCATTTCAAGTATTTTGTCATCGGTAATAAAAACCGTTGAGTGTTTGATAACAAAGATTTAATCATCGCATCATCAATGCTTCTACAAGTTCTTGACACATAATCGTCTTCCATCTCACCTTTTTGCATCTGACTTCCTTGTAAGCTTTGGAGCAAAGCAGATAATGCTTTTTGTTGAATTTCTTCACTCGAAAAATCGTACTGTTTTGTCTTTTTATCAAAGCAAGCTTTAACCCAACTCCAACCACTTTGAGAAAGAAGAATTAACGGGGAATTAAACCCTTCACAATAGCCTACGACTAAATCTTGTAGATAAGCCAATGCATCTTCTTTGCTAATAGCAGCAAACTGCCAAATACTATTATCTCTTCCTAGTGCAAGGCTTTCCCCTTCACCAATTTGCGAGTTAAATAGCAAATGTTCCACCCATAGCTGTACCCCATCATTAGCAGTTAAGTAAGCCGGGCGATATCGTACCATTCCTGTTTCATGAATATTTTTCAATAAACCAGTAATTTTTATCCCATTTAACTGAAAATCTAATGGATAATCAAATAGCTGCATATCATATTCTTTAACTTTTTCAGCTAATGGCGATATCTCGTTCAACTGCTGTTCCCAAAAAAGTTGACCAAATTGCCTAGCAGGCAGCTGACCCGATGCTTTTAAAGCAGAATAAAAAGGCTCAATGTTCTTATCTTTGACAAGTAAATCTAAAATTTGATCATTAATTTTATATCGTTGTAATCTACCTAAGTTAAATGGCTCTTCTTCTGGCAGTTCGGTTTCTTCAATAGAAAAATGGACTTTCAAACGCTGTTGAAAAAATGCCCTGATAGGGTGACGATAAAATCGTAATAATTGTTCTAAAGAAATTTCAGTAATGGGCTCTCGAGTTTCAAGTATTGAACAAAATGGTTCATCAACTTTATTTGTTGTTTTTGCGGCAGGTAACCATTCACTCGCAAAACTCTGATAAGGCGTTTCAGGCAAGAAATTTTCTTTTGCGAATGGGACTCTATTATGCTGGATGACCAGATGCTCACTTAATCGTTTAGCGCTTTCATCAATAGTCAAAGTTTCATCACCAACTAAACAAAAGCTTTGGCAAATATAATCAATTAATTCAGTAACTAATACCGATGGATTACAAGGCTGATTATCACGAATAGAAAGCCCAATATAACTAACATAAAGTTGTTTAGATGCTGAATTCAATGCTTCTAAAAACAGATATCTATCATCATCCCGGCGTTTTCGGTCTCCACGCATAGGCTTTTCAGCCATCAAATCAAATCCTAATGGTGGTATATTTCGTGGATAAGCACCATCATTCATCCCCAGTAAGCAGACAACTTTAAATGGTACTGAACGCATTGGCATCAAAGTGCAAAAATTAACGGCTCCAGCCAAGAAACGTTGACTAATTTTTTCATCATCAAAGCGAACTGAAAGTTCATCACGAATTAAACGCAATGGAACTTGTTCTTCATATCCTGAAGTTATCGTATTATCAATGATTTGATGCCACTGTTCTGTTAATAGTGCGAGAACAAGTTCAGTTTCCCCATCAACCATAAAGTAGCTATCAAGTAGTTGCTGACAAAGTTCTTTCCACTCTTCAAGTAGGCGTTCTTGTGCTAATAAAGAGCGCCATTCTCTTAGTGTATTAATTAATAGCGCTAATTTCCCGGCAAGCTGGGCGGCTAAGCCACTACACTCATCATAAGGTAAAATACCATTCCACGGGCCATTTCTACTATCCATTGCATAGCCAAGCAACATTCTACTTAAGCCAAATTCCCATGTATTTTGCCCTATCACTGGTAAAGCAAAAGAACGTACATTATCGTCATCAAGCCCCCAGCGGATCCCTGATTCATTAACCCAGCGGCGTAATAAACTTAACTCGCTTTCATCAATACCAAAACGTTGAGAAAAAGCAGAAACTTCAAGTAGGCTAAGAACTTGCTCCGTTGAAAAACGACTCTGAGGTAAGTCGAGTAGCATAATAAATGCTTGTAA
Organism: Providencia sp. PROV048; assembly: GCF_033688165.1. NCBI lineage: Bacteria > Pseudomonadati > Pseudomonadota > Gammaproteobacteria > Enterobacterales > Morganellaceae > Providencia > Providencia sp. PROV048. The sequence continues at coordinate 3,309,037 of NZ_CP096360.1, forward strand.
AATTGGGTGAGCTTGCAGTGCTTTTCTATCTGAAATTGAAAATGGGATATAACGAGTTGATGCCGTATTACCAAAAACAGCCTGAATATAGGGTGCATAGCTGTCAATATCGGCCACCATGACTATCACATCACGCGGTGTTAGCGATGAATCTTGCTCAAAGAGAGAAAGCAAATGATCTTGTAATACTTCAACTTCCCGCTGTGCGCTATGACATAAATGGAATGTTATCGAATCATCTAGCTCATTGATTGGTCGTTTACCAATACTCGTTTCATAATTTTCTAATGTTGTCCCTAATTGAGCATGGTTTTCGAGATCTAAAATATCCTGCTGAACATTCTCTAATAAATTGGCTCGTTCAGTATCAACATAGGCCGAAATTTCATTCGCATTATCGATTTGAGAAATAAAGTATAGGTTGTCTCTACCTAACCTTCCCCACGAGGCGAGTAGTGGATTTGCGATATCCTGTTCGCCATTTTCATTAAATAAATTAGGAATATGCTCTTCGAGTTTAAAGCGTGAAATTTCATGTTTATCAAGATAATGACGAAGTTTCCTTTGCTGCAACCTAGCTAAAAACGACGCGCTTTGAATGTCCCCCCAATAATAGCGACATGGGTTAGTGAACATTAAATGAACATCTGTATGTTCTGCTATTGCATTGATAGCTTGTAGATAAACAGGTGGAAGAGATGAGATACCGCAAATAAAAATACGCTTTGGCAGCAATTTTCCTAAATCAGGGTTCAATGATAATGTATCAATAAAATGTTGATATAAATTAGCTCGATGCCAAGGTGGCTGTTTTAGTTCATTTGAATATTCAACAAGGCACTGCCATAGACGTTTTTGCCATAGTTGATTTTCACTTAGCCCCTCTATTAGTTCATTTTTTTGCCATACTCCAACCCATTGTGGGCGATAAACCAAATATTGGTCAAATAAATCAGCAATCCTACCAGCAAGCTGATGAAGTTTACGTTTATCTGTATCTTCTTGAAGATAATGCTTTAAAGGTTCAAATTCTTCCTCATTAATGACAGTTGGCAATATTGTCATTAGTTTCCATGTCATAGCTTGCTTGGTATAAGCGCTTTCTTTTGGAATATCCGGTAAGACTCGCCTAAACATGTCCCAAATGAACGTTGCTGGTAAGGGATAGCTAATATTTGCAACAATACCAAACTGCTTAGCAAGTTCGATTTGCAGCCATTGTGACATTCCAGGGCTTTGTACTAAAATTATTTCTTGCTCAAAAGGGTGAGAAAGTGGTTCATTTTTCATTAAATGAGTCATTAGATCTTTTAATAAATCTAATTGATTAGAATGATACACTTGAAACATAGTACTCTCCTGTTGAGCAATACCAACGGCTTAATGAAAATGGCTGTTTTTTTATCGTTAACGATACCATTAACTCAGTACAGTTATCGGCTCGCGGTAAGCGAGTTGTTTGTATTTTCCACTCAGGGTAACGCAAATTTGGATCTATGGAAGAATTTTTCTCCCCTGATATTGGTTCCCCTAACATTGAGCTTTTCTCTAATGTACTATGTAACACTCTAATGGCCGAAGAATTCATATACAATTTATTAAAATTCAATATGATATATTGCGAATAGTTTACCAAAGCTACCAGTGAAATAGCAAAAATAACCACGCCAATCATTGCCTCTACTAATGCAAATCCTTGCTGCTTTGTTTTCATTAGCAAAATCCTTTTTTTATCACTGGGCAATAATCTAACCACCCTTTTTTACGAGAGAAAAACTGTTGCTTATTTGCATCCCATACTACCCATCGATAAACTTTAATATCATTCCCTAAGAGATAATGACTTTGCCCCGACAGCACGAAATCCGCCCCTTTGTAATGTTTTAAGCAACTTTTCCATTGTTGATTTTCCTCTTTCTGGCAAACCCAACGCTTTAATCCTCTATATTGACTATCCCAATGTAATGTTCCCCCCCAAGCAAGAGCTGACTCTGCTTTATTAAAAGCATCGAAATATTTAATTTCCTTATGCAACTCATCCCGAGCTCGTTCTTGGAAAAAATGCACCGATTTAATCAATAATGTGCCTATTGTGATAAAAATAATAACCATAAGCAGAGAAACGTTTCCCTGTTGTTGCTCTATATTCTTCATAGATTTCTAACTAAGACCGCTATTCGGTAATTAAATGTTTGATTAGGTAATAACTCTGTTTTAAGGATTATTTCCATTTCAAGTAATTGGGTATTTTCCCGCCAATCAAATGCTAATTTTTTAACTTTGATTAGCTTCTCATCAAATAATGATTGCCAACGAGTCCCATCACAATTTCGGACATTTCGATTGGACTCTAATTTTTCATTATTTAACCGATAACCAAAATAATCAGAATCTTTAGATTTGGATTTAATATCTTCCCACCTACCCGATAAATCTTGGTCATAAGCAAAAATAATGCACGAGTTATTCCCTTTGCTTAAAAATTTTGATGTGATTTTTAAAGGTTCTTCACCACAATTTAGGCTACTACAGTAACCTATCCTTCTAAAATCTTTTTCCATATTTATCAATGTTTGCCTTATATCCTTGTCTATTTGGTATTGAATGTAAGTTCGATAGGTTTGCTTAAATAATGTAGGAATAGCACTCATCGCTGATACACAAACAATGCTACTGATAGCCATTGCCATTAATATTTCAATGAGTGTAAATCCCTGCTGTTTTTTTAATTTATCGCTATTTAAGGGATTCAACATTTAGGTACCCCTGTCATTTTTTTATGACTACAGCTTCTAATACGGCCTAATGAAGAAATATAAATTGTGATTTGCTGATCCTGATTTTTTAGCTCTATGCTAAAAGCACGGATTGTTCCCTGCTTACCATACAGCTGAATTGAAGTACGGCTTGCTTTACTAAGTTCTATTCCTTGGTGCCTTTTTGCTGTTAACTTGCCAACCTCTTGCTTGCTGTTCGCATCTTTAACATCAAGCTGCCAATCATTTCTACCAGCCTTAACGGATAATATTTGATACCTATTTAAATAGACACCTTCTGTCATTTGGCTATAAATAAACTCAGATACTTGCCTAGCCGCATCGATTAACCGCTGCCTTTCTACTTGCTGTTGCCATTGATATAAACCAGAAAAAATAACAAAAGAACAAATAAATAAAACAATCATAATCTCAATTAAGGTGAAACCACGCTGCGTTGTATTTAATTCAACTTTCATTTTGTTGTGACTCCACTTTTTATATGCAAGACAGAGATTGCCAAAAAAAATCTGTCTAGCGAGGTTTGTCATTACAAACTGCATAACGCTTCGCAACAAAATAAATAAATGCATAACAATACAAGTCAATTTGCGAGCTGCTTCGCAAAGAAATAGTTAATTCAAAATAAATGCAAGAAAGTAAATTAATTATGAACCAAGATAAAATTCATTAAGAAAGATGGGATAGATAAAGGAGGGAGGTTGATGAAATGTAAAAACACAATACTAAGATGGCTTTTCGATAAAACCATCTTAGTAAACAATTTATTCGCTAATCAAACAGTAAACGGATATTTGATAGCCTCATGGCACTGGTACCCTTCGAGAGCAAAATCATCCGAAGTCACCCATGTTTCGAGGTCTTCTAATGACTGAATTTTGGGGTTAATAAACAATGAAGGGGAAGCAAACGGCTCACGTTTTAGTTGGACATCACGCATTAAAGTCAGTTGGTTTTCATAAATATGTGCATTCACAATTTTATGGTAAGCCTTACCTGCTTTATGCCCTGTAATACGAGCCATTAGAGCGAGTAAAACAAAGCATTGTACTTGGTTGAAATTTAAACCGAGCGGTACATCACAGCTACGTTGGTAAGATGTTAAATGTAAGGTATCACCTAACAATGAAAAAGTATGAGTATGCATGCAGGGACGCAAGCAACCCATTTCAAATTCACCAGGGTTATAGAAAGTGATAATTTCTGCGCGGTCATCAATTCCATTTTTTAAGTTATTGACGACTTTTTTCAGCTGATCTAAATGTGTTCCATCTGGGCGTTGCCATGAGCGCCCTTGAACACCATATACGCGGCCCATATCATCCTCACCTTTGCGATAAGGGTTATTCAGCCATGCTTGGTTCTCATTTGCATTGGCATTCCATGTATTACAACCAATTTCACGAAATTGAGCCGCATTGTCGTAGCCACGTAGATAACCAAGAAGCTCAGCTATCGCCGCTTTATAAAAGCTTTTACGAGTCGTAATCAAGGGGAATTGATTATTGCCCACATCATATTCAAGGTCAGCGTTAATAACGGTTAAACAACGAACACCTGTTCGTTTATTCTCAACCCATTGCCCTTCATCAATAATACGTTGGCATAAATCAAGATACGGCTTCATAGAGACTCTCTTTTAAAAAAATAACTTAAGTGGCTAACCTTTGTCTTGTTGTACTTCATTGCTTTATTTACAAAATAGTTATATTCAACAGACTAAGTTAGCCCCAATAATTGTACTTATTAACTCTTTTTAGGCTCTTTTAGTGGCTTATGGGCTGGCACATTTTTGCCATATTTGTAAGCCCAAACAATCATCAGAACTCCAATAATAATCATCGGAATTGATAGAATTTGTCCCATACTAATACCACCAAATAAACCAAGCTGTGCGTCTGGTTGCCTAAAGAATTCAACAATAATCCTAAATGCACCATAACCAATCAAGAATAACCCAGAAACACTCCCCATTGGACGAGGTTTACGCACAAATAAGTTCAAAATAAGGAACAGAACAATTCCCTCTAAGAACATTTCATAAAGCTGTGATGGGTGTCTTGGTAGCACACCATACTGCTCTAATATGGGTAATAACGAAGGGTCCTGTGCGGCAAGTTGAATATCTTCACTGCGTGAATGTGGGAATAAAAATGCCCATGGCGTATCGAGTGTTACTCGTCCCCATAGCTCCCCATTAATAAAGTTCCCAATACGGCCCATGCCTAAGCCAAATGGGATCAATGGTGCAACAAAGTCAGATACTTGCAGGAAACGACGGCGAGTACGGTGAGCAAACCACATCATGGCACATATCACACCGATTAGGCCGCCATGGAAGGACATGCCACCATCCCAAACCTTAAATAGATATAAAGGATCATCAAGAAAAACAGGGAGATTATAAAAGAAAACGTAACCTAACCGACCACCGACAAATACGCCAACAAAGCCAACATACAGCAAGTTTTCTACTTCGTTTTTTGTCCAGCCACTATTGGGTTTTGCAGCGCGACGCCCTGCTAGCCAAAGGGCAAAAACAAAGCCAACAAGGTACATAAAGCCATACCAGTGTAACGATACTGGCCCAATCGAGAACATAACAGGATCTATTTCCGGAAATGCTAAGTAGTTGTTACTCATTGTTCCCCACTTTTTAATCATTAAGCCAACTACTCGTCGACTATTACGTATTCAACAGGCTTCAATTTGTGAAGCCCCTGAAGCATACAACAAAAAGTATAGTCATTTATACTTGATATTTTTCAAACTAAACCAAATTAAATACTTACATCTTGTTGTAAGTTAAATCCCACCACGTACAAAACCGCCTAAATGGTGTTGTTCCATAAATTCACTCGCCTCTAGCCTGACACTATCACTCGTTTCCGCAGCCAATAACTTAGGTACTAACTGCGACATCAAGGCAGGGTCAAGCTGGCGGATTAAATATTTCATGCGAGGAACACTACGCCCACTCATACTTAAGGAGCGATATCCTAGAGCAATTAATACCATTGCGCTGAGTGGCTGCCCTGCCATTTCCCCACAAACACTTACAGGGAGTTGAAGGCGTTGGCACTCTTCACTTACTTTTGCTAAAAAGCGCACAATTGAGGGATGAAGATTATCATATAGCGCCGCTACATGGGTGTTATTACGGTCAACAGCAAGTAAATATTGTGTAAAGTCATTAGTCCCGATAGAGATAAAATCAACGCGTTTTTTTATTTCCGGCAATAGAAATAGCAAAGAAGGAACTTCAAGCATAATACCAATTTGGGGCATCTCAACTGGCATTTTTAATAAAAAACTCACTTCGTCCCTTGCTCTTTTTATCAGCAAAATTGCTTCGTCTATCTCATTAACACTGGTCACCATCGGTAATAAAATACGTAAATTACCTGAAAACATATTCGCCCGTAACATAGCCCTTAGCTGGATTAAAAAAATCTCGGGCTGGTCCAGCATGATGCGAATACCGCGCCAGCCTAAGCTTGGGTTTTCTTCGCTAATTGGCATGTATGGCAACTGTTTGTCCGCCCCTATATCAAGGGTTCTTAACACTACAGGCTTGGTAGGGAAAAGTTGTAAAACTTCTTTATAGAGTTGTTTTTGCTCATCTTCCGAGGGAAAACCATTGTGCAACATAAAAGGCAGTTCAGTACGATACAGGCCAACGCCGTCAACCCCTGTGTTAATCTGTTGCTCGTAGCGCGGACTTAAACCTGCATTAAGGTAAATATGAACGTGTTCGCCGCCTTTAAGTGTTGCATCTTGTTCAAGAGTTCCTTCCGCTAAGCGACTAATAACATTTTCTTCTTCAATGATTTGCTGGTATTCCTGAACAATTAAATTTTCAGGTTCAATAAAGAGCTCACCACGGTAACCATCCAATATTAAATGGCGGTTATGTAATAACGAAGGCTCAATATCCGCGCCCATAATTGCAGGAATTCCCATAGCTCTGATTAAGATAGCGGAATGAGAATGCGTTGCTCCGTCACGCACGACCACACCAGCAAGTTGCTCAATAGGTAACTCCGCCAATACACTAGCACTTAATTCATCAGCAACTAAAATAAAACGTTCTGGCCATTGCTCATTTTCGGTAAGTGAATCATCAAGATGAAATAATAAGCGTTGACCTAATGCTTTTAAATCTGCCCCTCTTTCCCTTAAATAAAGGTCACGCAGGCGAGAAAACTGCTCTACATAATTTTCAATAACTGTTTTAACTGCCCATTCAGCAGTTGCGTTATCATTGATGGCGGCAAACAGATGTTTTTTTAGCTGCGGGTCACTCAGTAAATGATTATAGAGATCAAATATCGCCGCACTTTCTTTTGCCGAGCTCGCCATAAAACGTTTACTAATACGACGACATTCCGCTGTAGCACTTTCGAGGGCGGCGACAAGGCGTTGTTTTTCTTTGTCGATATCAATAGCGCTTGCTTGAAAAATACTATCTAAAGAAGGTTGGGAACTATCTTGCCATCCATAAGCCATTGCAATTCCTTGTGATACAGGAATCGCTTTAATTCTATTTTGCCTATATTGCCCAAAAATACCTTTTGCTTGTGCTTGCGACAAAATCACGGCGAGTTGCATCGACAGCGTTACCATGAAAGATTCTTCGGTTTCATTAAATAGCCGTTTTTCCCGTTGCTGTACGACCAGCACGCCTAATAATTGGCGACGGTATACCACGGGAACACCTAAGAAAGCTTTTAATTGTTCTTCTTTAAGCTGAGGCAGGAATTTATATTGAGGGTGTTCACGAATATCGGCTAGATTGAGCATCTCAGACTGGCGCCCTACGGCCCCTACGACACCTTCATCAAAACCTAGACGAATAGCAATCCCGCTAGGTTTTTTTAACCCGCGGGTTGCCATTAAGTAATAGCATTGGCGAGGGTGATCAGCTAAATAAATGGAACAAACGTCTGTTCTCATTGCTTTGCAGGTCTCATTCACCAACACTTCTAGCGCATCAGTCAAACTTGTCGCCATTGCAACTTTTTCGACAATTTCACGTAAACGCGTCAACATAGGCTACTTTGCTCCACGCCTACGGTTATTAAAAGAGGGCCGTTGTGGTAATTTTTGTTCCTGTAAAGGCATAACTACGGGAGCGAATTCTTTCATGACACGCCGATAAACTTCACGTTTGAAAGAAACCACCTGCCTAACAGGATACCAATAACTGACCCATCGCCAGCCATCAAATTCTGGCGATTTACTGCGCTGCACGTTTATATCGGCATCATTGCATTGAAGTTGAAGTAAAAACCAACGCTGTTTCTGCCCAATACAAACAGGTTTTGTATCCCAACGCACCAAACGCTTGGGTAATTTGTAACGTAACCAATTACGGGTAGATGCCAATAACCTGACATCCTTACGCTGTAGCCCGACTTCTTCGTATAGCTCACGATACATCGCCTGTTCCGGCGATTCCCCAGGATTGATGCCTCCTTGAGGAAACTGCCATGAGTGTTGACCATAGCGGCGGGCCCATAAAACTTGCCCTTGCCGATTACAAATTACAATTCCTACATTCGGGCGGTAGCCATCATCATCAATCACAGACTACCTCAATAACCAAATTTGAAAGATGCCTAATTGTTTCACACATACCTAAACTGGTAAACCTATATCAATACAGTTTGCAGATATGCCTGAAGTCACTACAATAGTGAACATCTCAACGGGGTGCCGAATTTATTTAGGCTGAGAAATAACCCGTAGAACCTGATCCGGTTAATACCGGCGTAGGGATTTGAGCCACCGCCTGCATATCTGCACCGGTTCCTCCTCAAATCCTGTGTCACTATCTTTTAGCGCAGGAAAAAGCATGTTTAAAAACAAAATTATAGCATCTATTCTTACCTTTAGTGCACTCAGTTTAAGTCAATTGGCATGGGCTGATAAACCAACGCTTACTGTTTATACCTACGATTCCTTTGCAGCAGAATGGGGACCGGGCCCACAAATTAAAAAGAATTTCGAAGCGCAGTGCGATTGTGAATTAAAAATAGTCGCACTGGGGGATGGCGTAGCTCTGCTAAACAGACTCAGAATGGAAGGAAAAAAAAGTAAAGCAGATGTAATTTTAGGATTAGATAATAATTTATTAGATTCTGCTGAAAAAACAGGCCTGTTTGCCCCTGCTGACATTAATACCAGCGCATTGAAGCTGCCTATTTCATGGGATAGCTCAACTTTCATTCCTTATGACTATGGTTACTTCGCATTTATATATGACACTAATAAAATTAAACAACCACCAACAAGTATGGATGCATTATTAAATAGTGAAAATAATTGGAAAATTATTTACCAAGATCCTCGAACCAGTACGCCCGGACTTGGCTTAATGCTATGGATTGAAAAACTGTATGGCGACAAGTCTGCGGATGCATGGCAAAAAATGGCAGGCAAAACACTTACCGTAACTAAAGGTTGGAGTGAAGCTTATGGCCTGTTCTTAAAAGGGGAAGGTGATTTTGTACTCAGTTATACCTCATCGCCGGGTTATCAAATGCTTAATGACCAAAAAGATAACTATGCTGCCGCCTTATTTAATGAAGGGCACTATATGCAAGTTGAAGTGGCTGCAAGGTTAAAAAACAGTCCAGAGCCTGAATTGGCAAAACAATTTTTACAGTTTGTCTTAACCCCTGAATTCCAAAATACTTTACCAACAACCAACTGGATGTATCCGGTCATTGATATTCCCTTACCTGAGGTATACAACCAGTTACCTCTACCTGAAAAAGCCTTACAATTTAGTTCTCAAGAAGTGGCCAAAGAACGCCAAAATTGGACTCGTTTATGGCAAACCGCCGTCAGTCGCTAATTAATTTGTCTCTACTACCGGGGGCGTTGGCCTCCGGATTACTGATTACGGTTGCACTTATTAGTTTTGGTGCACTGTGGTTTTTTGCACCTGAAATTTCAATGACTGACATTATTAGCGATAGCTATTTGTGGCATGTGATTGGCTTTACTTTCTGGCAGGCTTTTTTATCCGCTATTTTTTCTGTAATCCCTGCTATTTTTCTTGCAAGAGCATTGCATCGCCGTCGTTTTTTTGGGCGAACTCTATTTTTACGCTTATGTGCAATGACGTTGGTTCTTCCTGTGTTAGTTGCCGTATTTGGTATTTTATCGGTTTACGGGCAAACGGGTTGGCTGGCTAAACTGTGCCAATTATTGGGGCTTAATTACAGTTTTTCGCCTTATGGCCTAAAGGGGATTTTGCTAGCACATGTCTTCTTTAATATGCCGCTAGCAACGCGTATGCTATTACAATCTTTAGAAAATATCGCTATTGAGCAACGGCAAATTGCAGCACAGCTGAGGTTTAATGAGTGGCAGCAATTTACCATTTTAGAATGGCCTTATTTACGGCGGCAAATATTACCCACTGCTGCGTTAATTTTTATGCTGTGCTTTGCCAGCTTTGCGACTGTGCTCGCTCTGGGAGGCGGTCCTGCAGCAACCACTATCGAATTGGCTATTTACCAAGCTCTTAACTATGATTTTGATTTAGGGCGAGCCACTATTTTAGCATTAATTCAGCTGTTCTTCTGTGTCGGTTTAATGTTTATCTGCCACAAAGTAAATAGTGTATTTTCAGTAGGTTTTAGCCACCAAGCACAATGGGTTGACCCCGCTGATAACGCATTTCGTCGTATTCGTGACCTGCTGCTCATTATCGCTGCCATGTTATTGCTACTTCCCCCACTATTCGCGGTTATTTTCGATGGGTTAAATGGGCAACTTTGGGCGGTATTGCAGCAACCCGCCTTATGGCAAGCCACGGCAACCTCTGTGTTTATTGCACTGTGTGCTGGCGCTGTCTGTGTGGTACTAACCTTAATGTTGTTATGGAGCAGCCGCGAATTGCGCTTACGCCAAGCAGCTCGTTTAGGGCAAGCCATAGAGCTTAGCGGGTTAATTATTTTAGCCATGCCGGGTATCGTCCTCGCGACAGGTTTTTTTATCTTTTTTAATGAAACGATAGGCTTACCTGAATCCCCTTACCCATTAGTTATCATGACTAACGCTTTGTTGGCCATTCCTTATGCGTTAAAAGTATTAGAAAACCCTATGCGAGACAGTGCTGAACGCTATAACCCGTTATGCCAATCACTCGATATTTCGGGTTTTAATCGTTTGCGAATTATTGAACTGAAAGCACTACGCAAACCAATCGCTCAAGCTCTTGCGTTTGCTTGTGTTATCTCAATTGGTGATTTTGGTGTCGTCGCGTTATTTGGCAATGATAACTTCCGCACGCTCCCTTATTATCTTTATCAGCAAATAGGGGCTTACCGATCAAACGATGGTGCAGTGACAGCCATGCTATTGTTATTGCTTTGTTTTTGCTTATTTAGCTTGATTGAACGTATTTCAGGAAAACATCATGATTAAATTGACTCAGCTAGATTACCAATACGACAACCTGACAATGTCGTTTGATTTTTCTGTTCAATCTGGTGAATCTGTTGCTGTTATGGGGCCTAGTGGTGCAGGGAAAAGTACGCTATTAAGTTTGATTAGCGGCTTTCAATTCCCCAATAATGGTACGATTGAGCTTAATGGCGAAGACCATACCTTTAGCCCACCCGCTAAGCGCCCTGTTTCTATGCTATTTCAAGAAAATAATTTATTTTCACACCTGACGATCCGGCAAAATATTGGCCTTGGGTTACAACCCAATTTGCGCCTCAATAAAACGCAAATTCAGCAAGTTGAGCAAATGGCGAGTCGTGTCAGCCTGAGTGAATGTTTAGATAGGTTACCGGCGCAACTGTCGGGGGGGCAACGGCAACGTGCGGCATTAGCACGCTGCATGATCCGTAATCAACCGATTTTACTGCTCGATGAACCCTTTTCTGCTCTCGACCCTGCATTACGCCGAGAAATGCTACTATTACTCAGGGAAATTTGTGCAGAAAAATCAATCACATTGTTAATGATTTCGCATAATGTTGATGATGCTTTACAAATTGCCCCGCGGACACTGGTTATTGCAGAAGGGAATATTGCCTACGATGGTGATACTCAATACCTATTACAGGGACAAAGCGCTGCGTCTGCTTTACTGAGTATCACAAGCGTTTCCAATAATTAGCACTGTATAAATTCACACTATTCGCGTATATTTATCGTAACTATTTTTTATGCGAGTAGCCTAATGACCCAACTCATCGCCCCAGCGGAAAGAGGCTTTATTCTTAGCCGGCACTGGAGAGACACCCGTCACGGTGTCGAGGTCTCTTATTGGCTACTCACTGATAACCAACCACAAAAGGTCACTGTTCCATATCAAAAAGCGATTGGTTTTTTAGCTGAATCTCAATTTCCTCGAGTAAAACACCTATTAGATGAACAACCCAATATTACCTATCGGCTTCTTGAATTAATTGATTTTAAACGTGAAAAGGTCTATGCGATTTATTGCCAGCAATATCGACAATTACAGAATCTTGAAAAAAGCTGCAACGAATTGGGTGTCGAATTATTAGAAACAGATATTCGCCCAAGTGAACGGTATCTAATGGAACGCTTTATCGCGGCCTCTGTCTGGTTTTCTCAAAATCAGCAAGGAGAATTTCAACTAAAACCTTGTGAAGGCTACCGTCCCCTAGTCAAAGCTGTTTCCCTTGATATCGAAACCAGCCAACATGGTGAACTCTATTCTATAGGGCTGTCTGGTTGTGGTGACAATGTGGTATTTATGTTAGGGCCAGAACAAGGGCCTGCATTGAGCTCTGAACATCGCTTAATCTATGTGAATAGCCGCCCGCAATTACTTCATAAGCTCAATGAATGGCTTCACCAATACGACCCTGATGCCATCATTGGTTGGAACCTAATCCAATTCGACTTACAAGTATTACAAAAGCATGCTGAGCGTTATGGCATCCAATTATTGTTTGGTCGACAAAACAAAAAATTGGAGTGGCGAGAGCATGGCTTTAAGCAAGGGGTATTTTTTGCCGCTGCTGAAGGCCGGTTAATTATTGATGGTATTGATGCATTAAAAGCAGCAACATGGAGTTTTTCATCATTTAGTTTAGAGTTTGTCGCTCAAGAACTCCTTGGCGAAGGTAAAGCGATTGATACCCCTTATGACCGAATGGATGAAATCAACCGCCGCTTTGCTCACGATAAACCCGCTCTAGCACACTACAATATTCAAGATTGTATTTTAGTCCATCGGATCTTTGAAAAAACGGATTTAATGGCTTTCTTGCAAGAACGTTCAACAGTAACTGGCCTTGCTGTTGATAAAATGGGCGGATCTGTCGCAGCATTCTCACACCTTTATATTCCCCGTCTACACCGCCTTGGCTTTGTCGCACCCAACCTCACAGAACAAAAAATGCAACTGAACCCCGGGGGCTTTGTCATGGACTCCCAACCCGGGTTATATGACTCCGTATTAGTTTTGGACTACAAAAGCCTATATCCTTCAATTATTAGAACTTTTCTCATCGACCCTGCAGGTATGATTGACGGGTTAGCACACCCTAACCTTGCACATTCGGTTCCCGGTTTTCGCCAAGCTTGGTTTTCTCGCACAACCCACTGTTTACCCGATATTGTCAGCCATATCTGGCAAGAGCGGGATAAAGCCAAAAAAGAGCATAATGCACCACTATCCCAAGCGCTAAAAATTATTATGAACGCATTTGCTGGAGTATTAGGAGCTGAAGGATGCCGTTTTTTTGACCCAAGACTGACCGCATCAATCACCATGCGTGGCCATGAAATTATGCGTACAACCAAACGCTTGATTGAGTCACAGGGTTACCAAGTTATTTATGGAGATACCGACTCCACGTTTGTATGGTTACGTGATGCCCACAATGAAGAACAAGCACAAAAAATTGGCTTTGCTTTACGTGATTACGTAAATAGTTGGTGGAAAAAACATTTAGCAGAAGAATGGCAATTAGAAGGTGTTTTAGAGCTCGAGTATGAAACCCATTACCGCCGATTTTTGATGCCCACCGTACGTGGTGCCGAAATGGGGAGCAAAAAGCGCTATGCAGGATTGAGTAAAGACACCATGGTATTTAGAGGGCTGGAAACCATTCGTTCAGACTGGACACCATTAGCTCAAATATTCCAAAAAGAGCTCTATACTCGTATTTTTTATCACCAACCTTACCGTGAATATATTCGTGAGTATGTCCAAAATATTCGTTCGGGCCAATATGATGACCGTTTAGTTTATCGTAAGCGTCTGCGCCGAAAATTGACTGATTACCAAAAAAATGTTCCTCCGCATGTTCGAGCTGCTCGTACCGCTGATGGCTATAATTTAAAATTACAGCGCCCTTTGCAATATCAAAATGGTGGTTGGATAAACTATATTATCACTCAGGCAGGGCCTGAACCGCTGGAAATCATCACGGCAAAACCGGATTACGAACATTATATTTCCAAGCAAATCAAACCAATAGCAGATGCTATCTTGCCTTTCTTACAAGATGACTTTGATACCCTGCTAACTGGGCAAATTACCCTGTTGTTTTAAAATTTATTCTACCTTTGATGTTTTTTTAACAGGTGACGATAGCCTTCGGTTGAATTAATATATCGCCCCTTTGGTGTCTCGCACGTCTGGCTACACAAATTATGCGTGATAATCAACAATACTCATTATAATTCAAATAGACTGACTCATTGTCTCGGCCACAAGCCCAGCAAACGCCTTAGTGCTCACTTTGCTGCAATTTGAATAATAAAATGTGTATAATTAATCATCAGGTAACGACTATTTTTAAAATAATTCGAACTCTTCCTTGTGTAACTATTAATGAGCTACACCAACACTGGGCGAAGACACTGATAAAAATTGTCTTAAAAAATCTAAAAAATAAACTCTCAATTTTATGGAATTAAGTTAAATCTATGCCATTTACTCTTGGTCAACGCTGGATCAGCGATACAGAAAGCGAACTTGGATTAGGTGCCGTCGTGGCAATTGATGCCCGAATGGTAACGTTGCTTTTTCCTGCTAGTGGCGAAAACCGCCTTTACTCTAGCAGTGATGCCCCTATTACCCGAGTGATGTTTAATGAAGGTGATACCATTACCAGCCACGAAGGCTGGCAACTTCAAGTTGAAAGCATTGAAGAAGATAAAGGATTATTGACTTACATCGGCACACGTTTAGATACGCAAGAAACCGGTGTGAGCCTTAGAGAAGTGTTCCTCGACAGCAAGCTCACATTCAATAAGCCGCAAGATCGTCTATTTGCTGGGCAAATTGACCGTATGGACCGTTTCGCTTTACGCTTCCGTGCGCGCAAATTCCAAAGCGAGCAAGTCAAACATCAAGCGACAGGCCTACGCGGTATTCGTGCAAGCCTGATCCCACACCAATTACATATTGCCAATGAAGTGGGAAAACGCCACCATCCGCGCGTATTACTCGCTGACGAAGTCGGCTTAGGTAAAACCATTGAAGCGGGGATGATTATCCACCAGCAATTAATGGCAGGCCGTGCAGAGCGCGTCTTAGTTATTGTTCCTGATAGCTTACAGCACCAATGGCTGGTTGAGATGCTACGCCGCTTTAATCTGCGTTTTTCTTTGTTTGATGATAGCCGTTACAGTGAAGCACAGCATGATAGTGATAACCCATTTGAAACAGAACAACTCGTTCTGTGTTCACTGGATTTCGTCCGTCGTAACAAGCAGCGTTTTGACCAATTAGTTGAAGCGGGCTGGGATATGATGGTCGTCGACGAAGCTCATCACTTACAGTGGAGTGAGACCGCCCCGAGCCGTGAATATCAAGTTATTGAAACATTAGCTGAAAATATTCCTTCTATTTTGCTATTAACGGCAACACCAGAGCAACTTGGCCAAGAAAGCCACTTCGCTCGCCTGCGTTTACTTGACCCTAGCCGTTTTCATGATTACCAAGACTTTATTGCTGAGCAAGAAAACTACCGTCCTGTTGCTGATGCGGTTTCACTGTTGCTGTCGGGTGACAAACTGACTAATGACCAGCAAAATTTACTTAACGAATTAATCAAAGAACAAGATATCGAACCACTGCTAAAGGCTGCAAACCTTGAAGGTGAAGATGGCAATGCCGCGCGCCAAGAGCTGATCAACATGTTAATGGACCGCCATGGTACTAGCCGCCTGTTGTTCAGAAATACCCGAAATGGCGTCAAAGGCTTCCCTCGTCGTGAATTGCATTCGTTAAAAATGCCATTGCCCACCCAATACCAAACCGCAATTAAAGTGGCTGGTATTATGGGCAGTAAAAAAGACGTTGAAACACGAGCAAAAGAAATGCTCTACCCTGAGCAAATTTACCAAGAGTTCGAAGGTGAAAACGCCACGTGGTGGAACTTTGACCCGCGGGTTGAGTGGTTAATGGGCTTTTTGACCGCAAACCGCCATGAAAAAGTGTTAGTGATCTGCGCGAAAGCCGCAACTGCACTACAATTGGAGCAAGTGTTACGTGAACGCGAAGCGATTCGTGCTGCCGTGTTCCACGAAGGGTTATCGTTATTAGAACGTGACCGAGCTGCTGCCTATTTCGCCTCTCAAGAAGAAGGCGCGCAGGTTCTATTATGTTCTGAAATCGGTTCTGAAGGGCGTAACTTCCAATTTGCTAACCAGTTGGTGATGTTCGACCTGCCGTTTAATCCAGACTTACTCGAGCAACGTATCGGCCGTTTAGACCGTATTGGACAAAGCCGTGATATCAGCATTCATGTGCCTTATTTAGAAAATACCGCACAATCTGTGTTGATCCGCTGGTATCACGAAGGCTTAGATGCCTTTGAACATACCTGCCCAACAGGCCGAGCTATCTACGATAAATACTACCAACCATTACTGCAATTTATGGCTGAACCGACAGTCACAGAAGGTTTTGATGATTTTATTAAAACCTGCCGTGCAGAGCATGACAGCTTGAAATTACAATTGGAACAAGGCCGTGACCGTTTGCTTGAAATGCATTCAAACGGTGGCGAGTCTGGCAATCTGTTGGCTGAAGAAATTGGTGAAGGTGATAACGATACCGAATTGGTTAACTTTGCACTCAATCTTTTTGATATCGTGGGTATTAATCAAGAAGATAAAAGTGATAACTTGATTATCCTAACGCCTTCAGACCATATGTTAGTCCCTGATTTCCCAGGGCTTCCTCAAGATGGTTGCACCATCACGTTTGATAGAGAGCAAGCACTTTCTCGTGAAGATACGCAGTTTATCAGCTGGGAGCACCCTATTATTCGTAATGGTTTAGATTTAGTGCTATCTGGCGATACCGGCAGCTGTGCGGTTTCTTTATTGAAAAACAAAGCGCTGCCTGTTGGCACCTTATTGACTGAACTGATTTACGTTGTGGAAGCTCAAGCACCTAAGAACCTGCAAATTAGCCGTTTCTTACCCGCAACTCCGGTACGCTTATTAATTGATTTAAAAGGTAATAACTTATCATCTCAAGTTGAGTTTGAAAGTTTTAACCGCCAATTAAATGCCATTAACCGCCATATGGCAAGCAAACTGGTCAATGCAGTACAAAATGAGGTTCATTCGGTATTACGCTTATCTGAGCCAATGATCGAAAAAGAAGCCAAAGCATTGATAGAGAATGCAAAAGAAGCGGCTGATAAGGCGCTAACGTTGGAGCTTTCTCGTTTAGAAGCACTAAAAGCGGTCAACCCAAATATCCGTGATGAAGAACTTGATATTATTGAGGAAGAACGCCAACAACTGATGACTAATATCGACCAAGCTACATGGCGACTAGATGCCATCCGCTTAGTTGTGGTGACTCATCAATAAGCGTATTACGTGCTAAACCATTCATGCACTTATTATTAGCTGTTTAAATTATGATGAGCGTAGCTTAAAATCATTACCAATTTCTCCCTCATTAGAGGGAGAATTTATTTTAAGAGCTTTGGGAGCGATATACCTTATGATGGAACCCTACCATCCCTCCGTTGAACCTTGGCTGCATGTGCTATACCAAGATGACCATATTATTGCGGTGAATAAGCCTAGTGGGCTACTTTCTGTGCCCGGAAAAGCCCCTGAGCACCACGACAGCATTATGAGCCGTGTTCAGCGTGATTTTCCCGTAGCTGAATCTGTACATCGCTTAGATATGGCGACAAGTGGTGTCATGGTTGTGGCGCTACACAAAAAGGCTGAGCGAGAGCTTAAACGCCAATTTAGGGAGCGTGAGCCTAAAAAAGTCTATATTGCTCGTGTTTGGGGTCATTTAGAAAAAGAAGAAGGTTTGATTGATTTACCGCTGATTTGTGATTGGCCAAACCGCCCTAAGCAAAAGGTGTGCTTTGAAACGGGTAAATCGGCACAAACTGAATACCAAGTTTTACAATATGAAGAACAAGCCACTCGCGTAAAGCTTTCCCCTATTACGGGTCGTTCGCACCAACTTAGAGTCCATATGTTAGCTTTAGGCCACCCAATATTAGGCGACCGTTTCTATGCTCACGATGAAGCCAAAGCGCTCGCCCCTCGCTTACAATTACATGCTCAGGAGTTATATATCACCCATCCTGAATATGGCACACCAATGCATTTTACCTGCCCACCGGATTTTTAACGGTCTCTAATCGATTGATTAGATTTCAATATTACCAGTGCAGAAATTAACTCACTCTGTTTTTGCGCTGATTATTTTTCCGTTTGTTTTTATCCTAAGAACATACATAACTATGTAACTAGGGTTCGCGAGCGCAGCCAACAAAAAACGGGAGCGAAATAATCCATTTTAATTATTCCCCTGATTTCCCCTAAATAGTTCGTGATGCAGCTAGGCGGCAAGAGAGCGAATTCCTAGGAGCATACAGTAATATGTGACTAGGGTTCGCGAGCGCAGCCAACAACGCTGCGGCGCGAAATATGACGGGGAAATTTATTTGAAGCCGAGCTCCTTCTTAACTAAGTCATAAGCTGCTTGGATTGATTGCGCTTTCTGCTTCGCTATTTCCATCATTTCTGGCGGCAAACCTTTCGCAACCAATTTATCTGGATGATGTTCGCTCATTAATTTACGATAGGCACGCTTAATTTTTGTTGGATCATCACTCGGGGACACGCCAAGCACTTTACAAGCATCTTCAAGGGTTGGGCCATTTGATTGCTGATAATACCCTCCTGATTGCTGCTGAGAGTAACCTTGGCCAAATTGGCGACCACTTTGAATCATATCCAAGAACTGTTCAAACTGAACCTTAGAAATACCGAGCTCTTCGGCAATAATAAACAACACTTTTCGTTCGTTCGGGTGTAATTGCCCATCAGCAAAAGCAGCTTGTAATTGAATTTCCAGAAACATCTGAATCAAGTCAAAACGGCCATAACAGGCCATACGTAATTGCTTTAATACATCACGCAATGGAAAGTTAGGGGATTTGCCTTCTCTAAACGCTTGTTGAGCCGCTTTTCGTGTTTCTCCATGTAATTGCATTCTGTCCATTAAATTAGTCGCAAGCTGAATATCTGTCTCGGTTACACGGCCTTTGGACTTCGTTAAATGCCCCAAAATTTGGAAGGTGCTCGCAAAGAAAATGATTTGGCGATCTCGCTTATTCATTCTTCCTGCAAATTTACGTTGAATCGATGCTTTATCAAAACCATGCCCAATAATTAACCCAACTAGCGCCCCCCAAAAACCCAATCCAGAGACGATTGCGAGTATAACGCCAATAATTTTGCCCCAATAGTGCATATATCCCTCAATTCTTCAATGCTCAAAATGCAATTTTGCATTATCATACTATTCATTCAGCTCTATGCATAACTACCCGCGCGTAAAGTTTCTTACATTATACTGGCGCAAAGTGGTTGGCTAAGTTAGTCTTTGAGCGTTTGCTGGCGATGCCAATGATGACGGAACCCCATATTTAATGATGAAAAAAAGCTATCCAACACTACTCGCCACCATGGTATGGGCGGCAATTTATAGTCAGCAAGCGCATGCTGACCTTGCACAGCAGTGTATGCTGGGTGTCCCTGTTTACACCAAACCGATTGTAAAAGGTGACCCTAACGACCTGCCGATTCACATTACCGCTGAAGATGTCCGTGGTGAATACCCTAATTTTGTTGAATATGAAGGTAATGTCGATATTCAACAAGGGAACCAAACATTAACCGCTGATAAGGTTAAACTCACCCAAACAGAAACAGCGGGTGAACTCCCTGTGCGTGAAGTAACAGCCACTGGTAATGTGCACTACGATGACCCACAAATTATCTTAAAAGGCCCTTCTGCGTGGTCTAACTTAGATAATAAAAACACTGATGTGAATGACGGTAACTACATGATGGTAGGCCGTCAGGGACGTGGTGATGCGACGAAAATGAAAATGCGTGGTGAAAACCGTTACTCTATTATGGAAAACGGTACATTCACAACCTGTTTACCCGGTAATAATAGCTGGAGCGTCGCGGGCTCTGAAGTCATTATCGACCGCGAAGAAGAAGTGGCTGAAATTTGGCATGCGCGCTTTAAAGTGGGTGACGTGCCTATTTTCTATAGCCCATATATGCAATTACCGATTGGCAATAAGCGCCGTTCAGGTTTTTTAATTCCGACGGGAAGTTATTCAAGTAACGATGGGCTAGAGTTCTCATTACCCTATTATTGGAATATTGCACCAAACTACGATGCCACAATTACACCGCAATTTATGACCCACCGTGGTGTAAAATTAAATAATGAATTCCGCTACCTTATTGCTCCAGGTACAGGCACCGTGGCCTTTGATTTTCTAAATCATGACCGTGCTTATATCAAAGACAAAGAACGTGGTAAGCGTGAAGATCGTGATAGCGATGACCGTTGGTTATTCTACTGGCGCCATTCTGGGACTTACGCGGGGCATTGGAACTTCAGCTCTGACTATACCAAAGTGAGCGACCCTAGCTATTTTACTGACTTTAGTTCCCAGTACGGTAGCACCACTGATGGCTACGCTACGCAAAAATTCAGTGCAGGTTATTCAGATACAAACTGGAATGCGAAAGTCACTCACAAGCAATTCCAAATTTTTGCGGATAACCCCAACAAGCGCGCTTATAAAGCAGAGCCACAAGTGGACTTCAATTATTATAAAAATAATTTAGGTGCCTTTGATGTGCATACTTACGCACAAGCTGCTCGTTTTACGAGTGTGGGTAAAAATAACCCAGACGCAACTCGCTTACACATTGAGCCAGAAGTAAACCTGCCATTGTCTAATGGTTGGGCAAATATGAATAACAGCATCAAATTGTATGCGACTCATTACGACCAAGATATTCCTCGCTCGAATACGGATACTAGCTTAGAAAAAAATGTTACGCGTGTTCTACCCATGTTTAAAAGCGATGCAAAAGTTGTCTTCGAACGAGACCTTTTCCAAGGCAGCGATTTCGTTCAAACATTAGAACCACGTGTCCAATATTTGTATATTCCGTATAAAGATCAAGATAATATCAATAACTTTGACTCTTCATTGCTGCAGTCAGACTATAGCGGTTTATTCCGTGACCGGATTTACAGTGGCCTTGACCGTATCGCCTCTGCAAACCAGTTCACCACAGGTGTCACAACACGTGTTTATGACGATACTTTAGCTGAGCGCTTTAACTTCTCTGTGGGGCAAATTTATTACTTTGAACGCCCACGTGCTGGTGATTCAAATCGCCCAATAGATGATAAAAGCAACACAGGTTCATTATTGTGGGCCACTGACTCTATGTGGCGAATTGATGATAACTGGGGCTTGCGTGGTGGGTTACAATATGACCGCCGTCTCGGTAATGTCACAATGGGGAATGCGGTTGCAGAATACCGTTTAGATGCCGATCGTTTAGTTCAGTTGAACTACCGTTTCGTTGACCGCGATTATATTCAAGCAACCTTCCGTCGTGAAGATACTGCGAATGGTGGCTATACCTATACACTGCCTGAATACCAACGCGGTATTTCACAAGTGGGTGCTGTCATGAGTTGGCCATTAAGCGAGCGCTGGGGTTTTGTGGGCTCATATTATTATGATACCAAACAACAGCAACCTGCGAGCCAACTTGTTGGTTTGCAATACAATACTTGTTGCTGGGCAGTCAATCTTGGCTATGAACGTAAGATAGTTGGTTGGCAAAAAGAGAAGTTTAGCAGTGAATATGACAATAAATGGTCAATCAATGTGGAACTTAGAGGCCTAAATAACAATCATAGTTTAGGTAGTCAGAAGATGTTAGAAAGTGGCATTATGCCTTATCAACGTGCTTTCTGATAAAAATAACATAGAGTTACTGTCAATAACTCAGGGGCAGTTAGGCGACAAGTGACTGAGTCGCTAGGAGCATACACAAGTATGTGACTAGTGCGAGTGAGCGCAGTCAACAACACTGCAACTTGAAGTATGACGAGTAAAAAGAGATTAGCCCGCTTTTGCGGAATCAAAGTCAATATTTATAGGACCATTATGAAGAATTGGAGAACGCTTATTCTGGGACTGATGTTCGCAAGCTCCACTGCTTTGGCTGCGCCTCAGCAAATGGATAAAGTGGCTGCGGTCGTCAATAACGGTGTTGTGCTGGAAAGTGACGTCCAGAATATGATCAACACAGTAAAACTGAATGCTCAGAACGCACGTCAACAGGTGCCTGATGATCAAACTCTGCGTCATCAGATCCTTGAGCGTCTCGTTATGGATAACATCATTTTGCAAATGGCTAGCCAAATGCAAATCAATATTCCAGATGAAGCCGTGGATGCAACTATTACTGATATCGCTCGTCAAAACGGTTTAACACTACAGCAAATGCAACAACGTTTAACCGCTGATGGCATCAATATGAATCAGTATCGTAGCGAAATTCGTAAAGAGATGCTGATCGCTGAAGTGCGTAACAATGAAGTTCGCCGCCGAGTGACCATTTTACCTCAAGAGGTTGATTCTCTTGCTGAACAAATGAGCTCACAAGCAAATTATGAGATGGGCGTTAATTTAAGCCATATCTTGATTCCATTAGCAGAAAATCCAACACAGGAACAACTAAAAACCGCTGAAGCATTAGTGGATAAAATTTTAGCTGAACTGAAAAAAGGCGGAGATTTCGGTAAGTTAGCTATCGCTTATTCAGCAGATCCTCAAGCACTGAAAGGCGGTAATATGGGTTGGTCACGCCTGCAAGAATTACCCGTTGTGTTTGCTGAACAACTGAAAAATGCGAAAAAAGGTGATGTTGTCGGCCCTATTCGCTCTGGTGTCGGCTACCATATTTTACGTGTTAACGATGTCAGTGGTGGCAGCCAACCTATTTCTGTCACAGAAGTGAAAGCACGCCACATCTTGATTAAGTCATCACCAATTATGGATGATGCACAGGCAAGACAAAAATTAACCAAAATTGCTCAGGAGATTCGTTCAGGCAAAATCTCATTTGAAGATGCAGCAAAAGAAAACTCTGAAGACCCAGGTAGTGCGTTAAAAGGGGGTGAATTAGGTTGGAATATGCCTGATATCTATGACCCAGCTTTCCGCGATGCGCTAATGAGACTGAATAAAGGCGAATTAAGCCAACCTGTTCAATCAAACTTTGGATGGCACCTAATTCAATTAGAAGACACACGCAACGTTGATAAAACAGACGCGGCGCAAAAAGATCAAGCTTACCGTTTACTGTTTAATCGTAAATTTAACGAAGAAGCACAAAGCTGGATGCAAGAACAACGCGCTTCTGCTTACGTGAAAATGGTTGATGGTCGTGACAGCCAATCTACAGATGAAAAAACAAATTAATCCTATTGTTATCACCCCCGGCGAGCCAGCCGGGGTTGGTCCAGACCTACTTATTCAGCTAGCTCAACAGCAATGGCCTGTTGAGTTGGTTGCTTGTGCCGATCCTGATTTATTACTCCAGCGTGCCAAAGCGCTAAATTTGCCTCTGACATTAACTGAATATTCCCCCAATTCAATTAATGAAGAACAGCCTGCAGGTCACTTATCCGTTCTACCTGTTCATTTAGTAACGCCTGCAAAGGCAGGTGTACTTAATGTTGATAATGGCCACTATGTTGTGGAGAGCTTAGCAAAAGCATGTGACGGCTGTTTAAATGGCGAATTTTCAGCGCTTGTAACAGGTCCCGTACATAAAGGGATTATTAATGATGCAGGCATGTCATTTAGTGGTCACACGGAATTCTTTGCACAACGAAGTGACTGTGAACGCGTTGTTATGATGCTAGCTACCGAAGAACTGCGTGTTGCATTAGCCACAACGCATCTGCCACTCAAGGACGTGTCGGCCGCTATTACCCAACAAAGCCTTCATGAAGTCATCACCATTTTACACCATGATTTACAAACCAAATTTGGTATTGAAAAACCGGCCATCTATGTTTGTGGTTTAAATCCACATGCAGGAGAAGGCGGCCATATGGGTACCGAAGAAATTGATACTATAGAGCCTGCACTTGAAAGCCTACGTACAAAAGGGATTAATTTGATTGGGCCATTGCCTGCAGATACCCTATTTCAAGCTAAGTATTTAGACCATGCAGACGCAGTGTTAGCAATGTATCACGATCAGGGCCTTCCTGTGTTAAAATACCAAGGTTTTGGCAGAGCAGTAAATATCACTCTCGGCCTGCCTTTTATCCGTACCTCTCTCGACCATGGGACAGCCCTTGAGCTTGCGGGGACGGGTCATGCTGATGCGGGAAGTTTTATCACCGCATTAAAGTTAGCTATCCAAATGACATCTAAGAATACATGAATAATCGAGTCCATCAGGGGCACTTTGCCCGCAAACGTTTCGGGCAGAACTTTTTAACTGACCAATTTATTATCGACAGCATCGTGGATGCCATGAACCCGCAGCCAGGTCAGTCCATTGTAGAAATTGGTCCCGGCTTAGGTGCCTTAACCGAACCTGTCGGTAGCCGAATCGATAAAATGACCGTAGTTGAACTTGACCGTGACCTTGCTGCACGTTTACACGTTCATCCTCAACTAAAAGATAAATTGACTATCATTCAGCAAGATGCAATGACAGTGGATTTTGGTGAATTAGCCAAACAAGCAGGTCAACCCCTGCGCGTTTTTGGTAACTTGCCTTACAACATCTCCACACCGTTAATGTTTCACTTATTCACATTCACCAATTCTATTTCTGACATGAATTTCATGTTACAAAAAGAAGTGGTGAATCGTCTGGTTGCAGGACCAGGTAGCAAAGCCTTTGGGCGCTTGAGTGTTATGGCGCAATATTATTGCAACGTGGTGCCTGTGTTGGAAGTACCACCAACCGCATTTACACCAGCGCCAAAAGTAGATTCAGCCATTGTTAGGTTGATTCCTCATCGTGAAAACCCGTATCCGGTAAAAGATATTAAATTTTTAAGCCGTATTACCACACAAGCTTTCAACCAACGCCGTAAAACGATTCGTAATAGTTTAGGGGATTTATTCAGCGTTGAAGAGTTAACAGAACTGGGTATTGATTTAAGCACACGAGCAGAAAATATTTCTGTTGAACAATATTGTAAAATGGCAAACTATCTCTCTAACCGTTCAGAATAGTCTGTTGAAGGAGGCACTATGCTTAATGAGCCGAATGTAAGCATCCAAGTTCAGAGTGTCTATATAGAAAGCCAATCTCAACCCGATATTGCGAGATATGTGTTTGCTTACACTATCTGCATTCGTAATTTAGGACGAGAGCCTATTCAATTAATGAGCCGTTATTGGCTCATTACTAACAGTGATGGCCATAAGACCGAAGTTCAAGGTGAAGGCGTGGTTGGTGAACAACCGCTTATCCCACCAGGAAAAGAATACCGTTATACCAGTGGCGCAATCCTTGAAACACCAATGGGTACAATGGAAGGTTATTATGTGATGATAAGCACACAAGGGGACAGTTTCCACGTTGATATCCCTGCTTTTCGTCTTGCTATCCCAACACTGATTAATTAATTATGTCGACATATTTAGTAGGTGATATTCACGGTTGTTATCGTGAGCTCCGTGACTTGATGGAAAGTGTCCATTTTGATCCAACCAAAGACACATTGTGGTTAACAGGCGATCTCATTGCCCGCGGAACTGAATCACTGCAAGTTTTACGCTATGTAAAAAGCCTTGGTTCTGCCGCACGTTTAGTGCTTGGTAACCACGATCTCCATCTGTTGGGTATTTACTGTAAAATTAGTCGTAACAAGCCGAAAGATCACCTCGATGAGTTATTACATGCACCTGATCTTGACGAACTGATCAATTGGTTACGTCGCCAACCTTTATTACAAATTGATGAAGAAAAAAAGATCTTGATGACCCATGCAGGTATAACACCACAATGGGATATCGAAACAGCACGAATGTGTGCAAGGGAAGTTGAAGCCGTGCTGTCTAGTGATGCATATCCATTATTCATCGACTCCATGTATGGTGACATGCCAAATAACTGGTCTGAAAGCTTAATGGGGCTAGCTCGTTTGCGTTTTAGTACCAATGCCTTAACACGCCTGCGCTACTGTTTTCCAAACGGACAGCTAGATATGATTTGCAAGGAAAACCCTAAAAAAGCGCCCGCTCCGCTAAAACCCTGGTTCGATCTACCCAGTAAAATTCCTGAGGATTACTCAGTGTTTTTTGGTCACTGGGCATCCCTTGAAGGGAAATGCACTCCTGATGACGTTTATGCTTTAGATACGGGTTGCTGCTGGGGAGGGGAATTAACGCTATTCCATTGGGAAACTAAGCAGTACCATCGGCAAAAGTCATATCAAAAAAGCCGTAAAGAGTAATTTTTTGCCTAGTTAATTGCAAGTTATGGCAAAATGGCGCAATTAAGCGCCATTTTTGCATTCTAACTAAAAATTAGTCTCTTTTAGTTAAGATCTCAAAACAATAACCATGGGTATTGTTTTCGTCAGCCTCATGGTATTCGGTAAAAATAGAATCCCATTCATCAGGCTCATAAGCCGGAAAATGAGTATCTCCGATAACTTCAGCATCAACGTGAGTCAAATATAATTTATTCGCTAGCGGTAAAAATTGTTGATAAACTTTACCACCGCCAATTACCATCACTTCTTCAACATTTTCAATTGCTTGTGCTGCAGCTAATGCTTCTTCAACTGACGTTACCCAAATAACATCAGAATCAGTACCAGGAGCACTACTTAATACAATATTCACACGTTGTGGCAATGGGCGCCCAATTGATTCATAGGTAACACGGCCCATGATAACCGGTTTGTTTAACGTATTTCGTTTGAACCACGCTAGATCCCCCGGCAAATTCCAAGGCATCGCTTTTTCCATGCCGATAACCTGATCGATCGCCATTGCTGCGATTAAGCTAATATTCATCTATTCACCTTAGAAACAAGATATAAAAATTGAGCACACTATACGGAAAGAGAATTGTTTCGTCGACTAAATTTAAGCTTCCTTAAACAGGTTTGAATCACTTATACTCAAATTGATAAACTTACGACTAAAAATAACATGAAAAAACAAAATGAACCCTCTGATATCAGCCTAAATACGAGTATTTAGTCGGTCATTTTTATTTACCAACATTGAACGGGAAAAAAGATCAAAAATGTACGAAACGAGTATTATGGTTGCGACCATCGCGGCACTCGGTATGCTTTCTCCAGGGCCTGACTTCTTTTTAATTGTCAAAAACTCAGCTCGCTATCAACGCTCTGCGGCATTAATGTCTGCATGTGGTGTGATAGTCGCTATCGCGTTGCATATGTCCTACTGCGTTGCGGGCCTAGCTGTTTTAATTACCACCACACCTTGGCTGTTTAATATCTTAAAATACGCAGGTGCGGCCTATTTAATTTGGATCGGTGTCAAAAGCTTACTTCCGCAATCCGGCCATAGCGTTGATCTTACGACCAGTAAACACGAAATTGTTTCATTCAAAAAAGCCTTTATGCAAGGTTTTCTCTGTAATGTATTAAACCCAAAAGCCACGCTGTTCTTTTTAGCGGTTTTTACCCAAGTGCTAGATATTAATTCCACTGTTGGCGAAAAGCTGTGGTTTGCCTTTATTATTTGGGGTTTAGCCGTCATCTACTGGCCTATTTTAGTGTTTTTAATCCAAAGTGCCCCTGTAAGAAAAGGCCTAGCAAAAGTGCAAAAATATGTTGATAAGGTTCTCGGCGTTGTATTAATCGCCTTTGGTATTCGAGTGGCGCTAAGCTAGCTTTGTCAACAACCTAAAGCAGGCTAAATGCCTGCTTATTGGATATTCAATATTGTTGTAATACGAATTATTGCATGGTGTCTTGCGGTGCAACAACCAACTGCCCTACAGACCCTAAATCCGCCTTCTCTAAATTGTGGCTATAAAATAAGAACGGGAAATGGTTATAGGACGGTTGCATCATTTGAACTAATAATTCAACTCGGCTATCAACCCACACTGTATCTTTCCAGCCATAATCTTCTGGCGGTGTTGGTTTACCATTACGGTTTAAGACCTTAAAGCGCACACCTTCAATATGAAATGCTTGCGGTTCATTCGTCGTCACAACCCAACGCTCCCAATTGCCTTGGCGGCTTGAAAAATCAACCCTGTTTGTATCAATAGTCGCATTGTTAATACCAAAACCATCATTAAGGTGAATATTACGTTGTGTAATACTGGATGTGACTTGCGTTTTATCTTCAACTAATTGTGCCGGTAAACCATCCGTTACCAATGACATTAATCCAGTTGCCTTGATAGTTAATACATTGGTTGAAATTAAGCTATTCGATGGTTCAAATAGCCCTTTTAAACGGTCCATAAAGGTAGCCGACTCGCCCGCAGTAATGGTTAACTCTTGCGTTTTCGCCATATCAATCAAGACTTCACGCCGTTCACCCGGCGCTAATGGGAGTTCCTGAACACTAACAGGTACGGTTAATAACCCTTGATCAGATGCAATCAATGAAAATGGGCGACCATCACTGATTTTCATTACATAATAACGGGAGTTCGACGCATTTAATAACCGTAGACGTACCCACCCTCGAGAAACTTCAATGTATGGATTTTGTACGCCATTAACCAGTAATGAATCGCCTAAAAACCCATTTTCATCGGCTTTGTATTCAGGGACGCCAAAATTATCTAAACGCTTATCTTGAATAATGACAGGAAAATCATCAACACCATAGTGTTTAGGTAAACGCAGGTTTTTCGTCACATCATCTTCGATGATCCACATACCCAATAAGCCATTATAGACTTGTTCACCCATTTTTCCTTGAGTGTTGGCATGATACCAAAGCGTTGCCGCGTTTTGGCGTATTGGGATCACCGGAGACCAGTCTGCATTAGGTGAAATTAACCTTGCCGCTCCACCAATTTGTGTTCCTGGTATTTGCAACCCACTGATTGTCATCGAAACCGCTTCAGGTAAGCGATTACTATAAATCAGTTTAATATCATCACCATTTTTTACTTTGACTGTCGGCCCAGGGGAAGAACCATTTACTCCCCAAATATCAGCCGAATATTTTCCATCAAAAGACCAATGAATTTTTTGTAATGTTAAAAATAATGGCTGTCCCGACCGTGATTCTAATAACGGTGGCACAGGTAAAACTGTCGCCCCTTCTGCACTCGCATAAATAGGTGCATAAGACAAACATAGAGCCATCCCTGCCGCTATCAGGGTTTGGCATCGATTGAATGACATAAATTCTCCGCTAAACAAAATTCCAGCGCATTTTATTATTTAATATTATAAATTTTCAGCCAATAAGATGGCTAATTTCAGGTTGGCGCTAGTAATATAACTACTTAGATGCAACAACTTAAGACCATAATAATTTGTGAGCCATGATATCGCGAAAAAAGGCTAAATTCTAAAAATATCTATCTAATATGTAAAAATTTAATTAATAGAATTATAAATAGTAAGGTAAGTAATTAAAAAGGGAAGATAAGAAGAGTAGACGATAATCAAGTCGGTGTATTCTGTGTTCAACCTAAAAAAATAGGCAATATTTATATATTGCCTATTTTTAAAATAAATTCAATTAGTTAGGGTTATTTCCCTTGCTTTGCCATTTCTTCAACCTCGAGATCGAGTTCTTTAATTTTTGCTTCCATTAAAGCATGGCAATGTTCAGATAATTCCCTCACTTGCTCTCGACTATAACGCGATGTATCGATCGGGTCTAACATTTCAATAATGACACTACCGTTATTCCAACGGTTTAACTTAATTTTACCTTGTGTACTAGAAACGCAAACAGGCACAATCGGTACCCCTGCTGCAATCGCTGCATGAAATGCCCCCGTTTTAAATGGCAGTAAACCACGACCACGGCTGCGAGTACCTTCAGGAAACATCCACACAGAAATTTTACGTTTTTTAATCTGGTCAGCAACTTGCGTGATTGTGTTATGGGCTTTAGAGCGATTAGCGCGGTCAATTAAAATATTACCCGTTATCCAATATAAAAAGCCAAAAAAAGGTATATAAACCAAGCTTTTTTTACCAACGGTTACCGTTCTTGGTAATACCCCATTTGACATAGTCACCATATCGTAATTGTTTTGGTGATTACCAATATAAATACTCGGGCCATAGCTCTTAGCTTTCTCGGGTACACGATTTATAATGTTAACCCCAAAAACGACTGATAACCGCCCGAACATGTGACCAAATGTCATTACGTGTTTTGGGTTACGAGGGCTAAATAGACAGTAAATCCCCCCCCCTACACACACCGCAATCGTATAAATAATAACAATGATCGCTCTAATAAGCGCTAACATACTAACCCCAAATTGTAAGAAGCTTTTCAGCTCCATGATAAATATTATCTACTTATAAACCTTTTGAAGTTCATACTAAAAAGGTTTATAAGGTTTGTTCTTTGTTAATTATTCAGACTCTACTGGCTCAATATCAATACGCTCAATATTGTGCATTCCACGCGGTAACGACGTCCCTTTACGACCTCGTTCTGAACGATATTTTTGTAAGTCTTCTGCTTTAAACTTCAGCTTCCGCTTACCGAAATGCAAGGTCATTGATGCCCCCACAGGCAAAATCATCAACCAAGTCAATAAATCATCGCCAGTTGCCGCTTGCGCACCTGCAATATTGATAATCTTATTCCCTTTACCTTTTGAAAGTTGGGGTAAATCCGCCACAGGGAATATTAACATACGCCCTGCCTTGGTAATTGCCAACAGCAAATCTTCCTGTTCATTATGCAGTTCAATTGGTGCCAATACTTTTGCATTTTCAGGCAAAGAAATTAAGGCCTTACCAGTTTTATTTTTAGTGACTAAGTCATTGAAGGTACAAATAAAACCGTACCCTGCATCAGAAGCCATTAAATATTTTTGCTCGTCAGGCGCCATCAATACATGTTCAATGGATGCACCTGGAGGCAGAGTTAATTTACCCGTTAGAGGCTCACCTTGACTACGCGCTGAAGGTAATTCCAGTGGGTCCACAGAATAGCTGCGCCCTGTCGTATCAAGGAACACCGCCGCCTGATTTGACTTACCTCGCGCAGCCCCTTTAAAACCATCTCCCGCTTTATAATTTAGGTTAGTCGGCTCGATATCATGCCCTTTAGCACTTCGCACCCACCCCATATCAGAAAGCACAACGGTAATCGGTTCTGACGGTAAAATTTCATGTTCGCTCATTGCTTTCGCTTCTTCACGCTCATGCAATGGGGAGCGACGGTCATCACCGTAATCTTTGGCGTCAGCTTGAATCTCTTTTTTAATCAGCGTATTTAAACGTCTTTCAGACCCAAGAATCGCTTGTAAATCATCGCGCTCTTTGGCTAATTCATCTTGCTCGCCACGAATTTTCATTTCTTCGAGCTTGGCTAAATGGCGTAATTTTAACTCTAAAATAGCTTCAGCTTGGGTATCACTGATATTAAAACGTGACATTAAAACCGCTTTGGGTTCATCTTCTGTACGAATAATTTCAATGACTTCATCAATATTCAGATAAGCAATCAATAAACCATCTAAAATATGTAAGCGTCTTAATACTTTTTCTAACCTGTGATTTAAGCGATTACGTACAGTTTGGCGACGGTAAGCAATCCACTCATTTAAGATCTCAACAAGCCCTTTTACCGCAGGTCGGTTATCTAAACCAATCATATTAAGGTTAACGCGATAACTACGCTCTAAATCCGTTGTAGCAAATAAATGCGTCATAACCTGTTCAAGGTCAACACGATTACTACGTGGAACTATCACCAAACGTGTTGGGTTTTCATGGTTAGATTCATCGCGTAAATCTTCAACCATAGGCAATTTTTTCGCGCGCATTTGGCTGGCGATTTGTTCTAAAACTTTCGCCCCAGAAACTTGATGAGGTAGAGCCGTGATAACAGCATTACCATCTTCTTTTTCCCACACCGCACGCATGCGTACAGAGCCGCGCCCATTTTGATAAATCTTACGAATATCATCACGGGAAGAAATAATTTCTGCTTCTGTAGGGAAATCGGGTCCCGGCACAAATGCCATGATGTCATCAAGATTTAGCGTAGGTTTATCCAATAAAGCAACCAAAGCTTGAGCCACTTCTCGGGCGTTATGTGGTGGAATATCTGTCGCCATCCCAACCGCAATACCCGTTGTACCGTTTAACAAAATATTTGGCAAACGTGCAGGCAACATTTTGGGCTCGTTTAGCGTACCATCAAAGTTTGGTACCCAATCGACGGTGCCATGACCAAGTTCACTGAGTAAAATTTCAGCGTATTTGGATAGTCGTGATTCGGTATAACGCATTGCTGCGAATGATTTAGGGTCATCCGGTGCCCCCCAGTTTCCTTGACCATCCACCAGCGGATAACGGTAAGAAAACGGCTGCGCCATCAAGACCATCGCTTCATAACAAGCGATATCACCGTGTGGATGATATTTACCGAGAACATCACCCACAGTTCTGGCGGATTTTTTATATTTTGCAGTGTTGCTTAAGCCAAGTTCTGACATTGCATACACAATACGGCGCTGAACAGGTTTAAGCCCATCGCCAATAAACGGTAATGCCCTATCCATGATGACGTACATCGAATAGTTCAGATAGGCATTTTCAGTGAAAGCATGAAGCGGTAAGCGCTCTACGCCATCATGAGTAATTTCACTCATTCAATTCGTTCCTTTCTCATCGCAATTCGGATATTAGACATCAATTTCAGCCATATCGCCTTTTTCTTGCAGCCAATTACGGCGATCTTCAGAGCGTTTTTTCGCAAGAAGCATATCCATGACCGCAAGTGTTTCTTGGTAGTTTTCATCATCGATAATTAGCTGTACAAGACGACGAGTATTTGGATCTAATGTCGTTTCACGTAATTGCAGTGGGTTCATTTCCCCCAGCCCTTTAAATCGCTGAACATTGGGTTTACCTCGCTTGCGGCTAAGGCGTTCAAGTACAGCATTTTTTTCGCTTTCATCAAGGGCGTAAAACGTTTCTTTGCCTAAATCGATACGATATAACGGCGGCATTGCCATATAGACATGCCCTGCTTTTACTAATGTTGGGAAATGACGGACAAATAACGCACATAGCAATGTAGCAATGTGCAAGCCGTCGGAGTCCGCATCCGCAAGGATGCAAATTTTCCCATAGCGTAATTGGCTAAGGTCTTCGCTATCAGGGTCTATTCCAATGGCAACAGAGATATCATGTACCTCTTGGGAAGCTAAAACCTCATCAGAAGACACTTCCCATGTATTGAGAATTTTACCGCGTAGCGGCATGATAGCTTGGTATTCGCGGTCACGCGCTTGTTTTGCAGAGCCCCCTGCGGAGTCCCCTTCTACAAGGAACAATTCCGTCATACTCAGGTCTTGCGAGCTACAATCAGCTAATTTACCCGGTAAAGCAGGGCCACTGGTGAGTTTTTTACGCACCACTTTTTTCGCTGCACGCATTCGACGCTGCGCGCTAGAAATTGCCATTTCTGCAAGCTGTTCAGCCACTTGCACGTTTTGGTTAAGCCATAAACTGAAGGCATCTTTTACCACGCCTGAAACAAACGCAGCGCATTGACGAGAAGACAGACGCTCTTTGGTTTGCCCCGCAAATTGTGGGTCTTGCATTTTAACGGAAAGCACATAAGTACAACGCTCCCAAATATCATCTGCTGAGAGCTTAACACCACGAGGCAATATATTGCGGAATTCGCAAAATTCACGCATCGCATCGAGCAACCCTTGGCGTAAACCATTAACATGGGTTCCACCTAGTGCTGTTGGGATAAGGTTAACGTAGCTTTCCGTCAGTAATTCACCACCTTCAGGCAACCAGAGCAACGCCCATTGTGCGGCTTCTGTTTCCCCTGAAAATTCACCTGTAAATGGCTTTGGAGGTAACGCTTCAAGGCCGTCAATTGACTCCATTAGGTAATCGGTCAACCCGTCACTGTAGCACCAACTTTGCTCTGTATCGTTGAGCTTATCCTTAAACGTGATTTTCACGCCAGGGCATAAAACAGCTTTGGCTTTTAAATTATGAGTTAAACGAGTTACTGAAAATTTTGGACTATCAAAATAGCTGCCATCTGGCCAAAAATGCACGCTAGTCCCTGTGTTGCGTTTTCCACAAGTCCCTATTACATGTAAATCTTCAACCTTATCGCCATTTTCAAAGGCAATTTGATACACTTGGCTATCACGACGAACAGTAACTTCAATACGTTTTGATAACGCATTGACGACAGAAATCCCGACACCATGCAAACCACCTGAGAATTGGTAGTTTTTATTGGAGAATTTCCCCCCCGCATGTAATTGCCCCAGGATCAGCTCAACCGCTGACACTTTCATTTCTGGGTGAATATCGACAGGCATACCGCGCCCATCATCAATTACTTCAAGGGATTGATCGGCATGTAAAATAACCTCAATATGGCTCGCGTGCCCCGCAAGCGCTTCATCGACGCTATTATCAATTACTTCTTGAGCCAAATGGTTCGGTCGACTGGTATCGGTATACATCCCCGGACGACGGCGAACAGGCTCTAAACCACTGAGGACTTCAATGGCCTCTGCGTTATAACTAGATTGAGTCATGTTGTCATTCTGCGGTAATAGGTGATTAATTGAACTATTCAATCAGTGAGTTACTGTTGATAATAACAGTGTTCATACGTTTTGACACTATTTCTCTGCCAATTGTAGGAAATCAACAATTTGAGAAAAGTAAGCGTCAAAACCAATAAAGGCATGATTACCGTCAGGTTCCACAGTTTGTTTGCACTTTGAAAGATAGGCAACAGCCTCTCGATAATCAAGTACTTCATCGCCCATTTGTTGTAACAACCAGATAAGCTGAGGGGATGTTAATCTTTCAATGTATAAGGATTTTAGCTCATTAATGTGCTTTTCTTCCAACACATATTGTTCATGAGTATATGGGTTTGTATTGTCGCCTAAGTAATCTTGCAGTAAATCAAAAGGACGTACCGCAGGGTTTACGACGACAGCAGGAAGCTGATAACGCTCTGAAAACCAAATTGAAAAATAACCGCCGAGCGAAGAGCCGACTAACCCCATTTTCTCATGCGGATGCTGTTGGACAATATCATCCAACATAGCTTGAGCTTGCTGAGGGTAATTCGGTAACTGCGGTACAATCATATTAATTTGCGGATAATTCACCTCAATCCATTGCTTTAAGTTATTAGCTTTAGCTGATTGAGGAGAACTATTAAAACCATGAATATAAAGTAGAGTTGACATAAGCGAATTAATAACCGTCTGAGTCAAGGTCAGGGCTAAATTCCCTTGTATCTAAGCGATGAACGCGGGTTGTAATATGCCTTTGCCCTTGTTCATTAATACTTAATTCTAAATATCGCCAACCTGGCGCGACGGTATCAAGCGCAAAATTAGTACAGTGAGGCTTAAATTGCACACAGGTAGAAGGCGTTGCCAACAACCGAATACCGTGCCAGTTTTCATCCATTTCTTGGTGAATATGGCCACATAGCATCGCTTTAACATTTGAGTAGCTTTTTAAATAATCAGCTAAAATATGTGAATTTCTCAAACTGTGCTGATCAAGCCAAGTACAACCCGAGGCTAGAGGATGGTGATGCAGCATAATCAATGTAGTACGTTCAGGTTCAGCATCTAAGCTGGCTTTCATCCACTCTAACTGTTGTTCAGAAAGCTCGCCATGAGGTACATCTTGAAGTTGGCTATCAAGCATCAAGATTTGCCACTCATCACCAATTAAAACTTGTTTAGCGCTTGAAATCCCAGCAATTCTGAGTGTTTTGACCATAGCCGGTGGATAGTCATGATTACCAGGAAGCCATACGCAAGGAGCAGGAATACGCGCAATACCATCCGCAAAATGCTGATAAGCTTGTGGTGATTGGTCTTGAACTAAATCCCCTGTCGCCACAATTAAGTCGATTGGGAGATTTTCCTCTGAGATAGCATCAAGTACCGCCTGATAGCTACGGTAAGTATTTACCCCTAAAAGCGTATTTTCTGTATTAGCAAAAAGATGCGTATCAGTAACCTGTAAAATTCTCACAACTTTAGAGTTCTTTGCAGTCACTTCAAGCTGGCTGTCCAAAAGTATTCCTTTTCTTAAATATTATTTAGTACCTAATCTATTCATTACAACTATATAAAAGCTCAACATACTTACAACTATCTTAAAGCTTTACTTTCCAACTTTCTGATAATCAGCACACACTTCATCAGATTAATCGTTATTTAACACAGTTTCATCCACTTTTCATGAAGTTTTTGATAGTGAAGTTGTAACCATTGAATCGCTATCACTGTTGCTGCATTATCAATTGTGCCGTCTTCAACCCATTGAAAAGCTTGCTCTCGACTAACCACATGTACACAAATATCTTCATTTTCTGACGCTAGCCCATGAACACCTTTCGCTCGGCTGCTATCAACTTCACCGATAAATACATGCATACGTTCAGTCGTACCGCCAGGGCTAGAAAGATAACTTACCGCTTTTTCAGTGCGACCAATAATAAGCCCAGCTTCCTCAACGGCCTCACGACGAATAACCTCTTCCGGTGATTCGTTTTGCTCTATCATTCCAGCTACCGCTTCAAGTAACCAGGGTGTTTCACTAGTCTCAATCGCTGGCAACCGAATTTGTTCAATTAAAACAACACTATCTGTTTTCGGATCATAGGGTAAAACCACGCCAGCATGGCCGCGTTCAAAAACTTCACGGCGAATTTCTTTACTCCATCCTCCTGCGAAAAGGCGATGACGAAATTGATATTCAACCATTTGAAAAAAACCGTTAAATAATTTACGCTTGGATATAATTTCAACATCATTTTTGCCGTATTTAATTGGCTGCTCTATTTGTTTTGTCATTTCATTCTCCAAACCCAATTATTCCATCTTAAGGAAATAATTGTGGATTAAAACAGTTTTTAAGGTTTTTTAACCTTAGATGAGGTAATGTTTAATAAATTGAGACAAAATGGCACAAAAGGCTACCGTTAATAGAAGTGATACTCTGTTACAATAAGCGCCATTATTCAAATCAAAGAGCAACGTAGTGTCTGTTTTTAATAACTGTCTCTAAAACGGATAATTTAATATCTATCGCCTAGTTAGGCATGGTACGTTTTAGGCAACAGACTCAACTTAATTTGCTGTTTAATCAAGGAATCAAAATGAAGAAACTGCTTCCCCTTTTAATTTCGATGAGTTTTGTGGGTCTCAGTACCAATAGCTATGCAGAAGATTTACTACAGGTTTACCAAAAATCCAAAGAAAGTAACCCTGAATTAAGAAAATCATTAGCTGAACGTAATCAAGCTTTTGAAAAAATTAATGAATCTCGCAGCCCATTATTGCCACAATTAGGTTTAGGTGCAGGGGCTAGCTACGGCAGTGGTTACCGTGACGCAAGAAATACTGAAAGCACAGGTTTAAATGCTTCACTGAAACTCACTCAAGTTGTGTTTGATATGTCGAAATGGCGTCAATTGACTATCCAAGAAAAAACCGCGGGTATTTCTGATGTCACATACCAAACAAGTCAACAGCAATTAATTTTAGATACTGCAACTGCGTATTTTAACGTCTTAAAAGCGATTGACGCGTTATCTTATATTGAAGCAAATAAAGAAGCGGTTTATCGCCAATTAGACCAAGTTACACAACGCTTTAACGTTGGCCTTGTTGCCATTACCGACGTGCAAAACGCCCGTGCAAACTATGATAGCGTTATTGCACAAGAAGTCGCTGGCCGCAATGATTTAGAAAATGCGATTGAAAAACTGCGTCAAGTCAGTGGCGTGTACTACAGCCAACTTGCTTCTTTAAATATCGACCGCTTTAAAACCAATGAGTTGGGCGATATCAACGCTATCCTAAAAGAAGCAGAAGAGCGTAACCTCAGCCTATTAAGCGCACGTTTAGCACAAGATGTTTCTCGTGAAAATATTCGCTTAGCAGAAACAGGCCACATGCCAACAGTTAACTTAGATGCATCAACATCAGTCACAAATAGTTACCAACACGGCAGCGGTTATAATACTCCATATGGTGGTGGTGCGACCAACAGCTATAATGGTCAAAATAGCATTGGCTTAAATTTAAGCATTCCACTGTATACTGGTGGCGCAGTCAGTTCTCAGGTTGAACAAGCACAATATGGTTTCCAAGGTGCTAGTGAACAACTAGAAAGCGTTTACCGTAATGTGATTCAGTTAGTTCGCTCATCATTTAATAACGTATCATCGTCAATCAGTAGCATTAATGCCTACAAACAAGTCGTTGTTTCCGCACAAAGCTCATTAGATGCGATGGAAGCCGGCTATCAAGTAGGAACTCGTACTATTGTTGACGTGTTGACAGCAACAACTGCGCTATACCAAGCGAAACAAAACCTGTCTAATGCACGTTATGACTACATGATTAACCAACTGAATAT
The DNA here is from genome assembly GCF_033688165.1 of Providencia sp. PROV048. Classification (NCBI taxonomy): domain Bacteria; kingdom Pseudomonadati; phylum Pseudomonadota; class Gammaproteobacteria; order Enterobacterales; family Morganellaceae; genus Providencia; species Providencia sp. PROV048. Next base: position 3,347,800 of record NZ_CP096360.1, read on the forward strand.
CGAATTTGCTCGTGGCACACTGAACGAAGACGATATTGCCCGCCTAAATGCGAATTTAGGTAAAGAGATTTCAACCTCTGCAAGTAGTATTATTCGTAATACCAACGCGCCAAAAATGAATTAAAATTCTTAGTTTATTTGAAAATGATATAATGACCCGCTTATATAGCGGGTTATTTTTTGAAGGAAGCCAAGTAAATCGTTTCGAATTGCTAATTTGCACTAATTGAACCGCTTACAACCCCTTTTCATTAGCCTCTGGCACAAATTCAGTTAATTCTCACTCTTAATACTGCGCACTAGAGCAAAAAACAACCAATAGTTAACACATTGATATAAAATAAAAATATTATTTTTCCCTTTAACTAATACCATGCTAAATAGGAAAAAATAGCAAAAAGTTATCAAAATGATAAATTCAGCTCATTTCTCCTATATTTCTGCTTTAATTTTCAGCGTTTATCCCCTATCCTAGAGCTAACATCTAAAAACATCTTACTTAATTAAATTCAGGGTAATTACCATGACCATGAAGCGTACCAAAGATATTAATCAGAGCGCCTTCCGTAAGTCTTGGCGTTCATACCGTTTAGCGCCTGTGGCTGTTGCGGTCAGTGCCGTATTTATGCTTTCCGCTTGTGAAGAAAGTGATGAAACCGTCTCATTGTACACAAACGCACAAGACTGTAGCCAAGCGAACCCATCACAAGCAGAACAGTGCACTATCGCCTACAATAATGCGCTACAAGAAGCCGCTAAAACTGCACCTAAATATGAAACTCAAGCTGACTGTATTGCTGAGTTTGGTGAAGCTATGTGTACTCAAGCTCCGGCTCAAGCAGGTATTGCTGGCACTAGCTCAACAAATGGTGAACAAACAGCTCAAGCCCAAAGTAGTGGCGGTAGTATGTGGATGCCATTAATGATGGGTTATATGATGGGCCGTATGATGGGCGGTAGCGCTGCATCACAACCATTATTCAGCTCAAAAAACCCAGCTAGCCCTGCCAATGGTAAGTTTGTTGACGCTTCAGGTAAAAGCTATGGCCCTGCTGTTGCAGGTGGCCGTTCCATGAGCGTACCAAAAACAGCCATGGCACCTAAACCACCAACAACTTCAACAGTTACCCGTGGCGGTTTTGGTGACACCGTAAATAAACAAGCGATGGCACAGCGTTCATCTTCTTCTGCAAAATCAACCTCTTCTTCCCGTTCGATGGGTGGTTGATAAGTAATGAAACGAGTTCCTATAGTAGAGCGCCCAAACTGGCGCGAAAAAGCTTCTGAGTTTGGCTTTGAATTTCATACTATGTATGGTGAGCCCTACTGGTCAGAAGATGCATATTACCAATTTACTATGGCACAAATTGAAGAAATCGAAGATGCAACCGAACAGTTGCATCAAATGTGCCTAAAAGTGGTTGAACGTGTTGTTGAAAGCGATGAGTTAATGGCACGTTTTCAGATCCCTAAGCATTGTTGGGAATTTGTTCGCAGCTCATGGAAAAGCGAGCAACCTTCTTTATATTCCAGGCTTGACCTCGCTTACGATGGTATTAACCCACCTAAGCTATTGGAAAACAATGCGGATACTCCAACCTCATTATATGAGTCTGCATTTTTCCAATGGATCTGGCTAGAAGATCAAATTGAAGCAGGAAAACTCCCTGAAAATGCCGATCAGTTTAATAGCATTCAAGAGCAATTGATCGAACGCTTTACGCAATTAAAAGATCAGTATGGTTTTCGTTTGTTGCATATGTCTTGTTGCCGTGACACTGAAGAAGATCGTGGTACCGTTCAATATCTACAAGACTGTGCAAATGAAGCGGGTATTGCCACTGAATTCTTATATATCGATGAAATTGGTCTAGGTGAAAAAGGTGAGTTTTCGGATACCCAAGATCAGGTGATTAGTAACCTGTTCAAGTTATATCCATGGGAATTTATGCTAAGAGAAATTTTCTCAACTAAATTGCAAGACGCTGGCGTGCGCTGGTTAGAGCCTGCATGGAAGAGCATCATTTCTAACAAGGCTTTATTGCCTATGTTATGGGAAATGTTCCCAGATCACCCAAATTTACTGCCTGCCTATTTTGCGGATGGCAAAACCCAGCCAGAACTCGAAAAATACGTTATTAAGCCATTATTTTCTCGTGAAGGCGCTAATATCCGTATTATCGAAAATGGTAAAGAAATTGCAGCCGCAGACGGCCCATACGGCGAAGAAGGTATGATTATTCAACAGTTCCATCCACTTCCACAATTTGAAGGTAACTACACCTTAGTCGGAAGCTGGTTGGTGAATGATCAACCTGCGGGGATCTGTATTCGTGAAGATAAAGAACTGATCACTCAAGACTTATCACGCTTTTATCCACATACGATCATCGACTAATCGTATTTAACGTTAAAAGGAAAGCCCAAATATAGCAATATGATTTGGGCTTTTTTGTTAGTCAATTCTATAGCAGAAAACTTACCCTACCTGAATAGACAACATACTTAACGATGCCGACACAATTCCTTCAATCGGTGTACTGATCTCTTCTTGCCCATCCCAAGTTCCCAAAATAGGCAAAATAGGCAAGTAATGCTCTGGTGATGGGTTCGATAATTTGCCATCCTCCCGTTCTAATCCTTTAGTCAGTGGGTGAGGCGTTTCATGACTTTGCAGATTGTCATATACAAATTTTTCAAAAGATATTGCCCACGGGTACGGCTCAGCATGAGAGTTCTGCCAGTTCATCGCCCGTAAATTGTGGACAACATTGCCACTGCCCATAATCAGCACGCCTTTCTCCCTTAAAACACTCAATTTTTTACCGAGTTCATAGTGCCAAGTAGCGGGCTTGCTACCATCGATACTCAGTTGGATCACGGGGATATCCGCTTCTGGATACATACGCAGCAAAATTTCCCATGTACCGTGGTCTAATCCCCACTCTTGTTCATCAAGGTAAATTGGCTCAGGGGCGAGTAATGAAACAACTTGCTGAGCTAATTCAGGAGAACCAGAAGCTGGATATTCGATTTGATACAAGGCTTCGGGGAACCCGCCAAAATCATGAATCGTTTTTGGTTTTAACATCGAAGTCACAGCAGTACCGCGCGTATACCAATGGGCTGAAATCACCAAAATTGCGCGTGGCCGAGGTAAGGCTTTACCGAGATTTTCCCACGCTTGAGTGTAAGGGTTATCCTCAATCGCATTCATAGGGCTACCATGACCAATAAAAATGGCAGGGATCTTATTTTTTACCATCGAAGTATTTAATGACATGATAATTTCAACTCCAACTCAATTAGTTTCTCCCTACAGCATACGCTTTCCAGCAAAAAACACAGTGGGCTAATTATGAGTATGATCATCAAAAAAATTGAAAAGGCCACGAGGTGTGCAACTCAGTGGCCTTTATAACATTCTATATGCTTAACAGACTATTTATTACCTAAATAACTAAAACCATTACATTAGATAATATTCAAGATATGACGAGAAAAAAGATTAGCTCGCTTTCTTTTCCTGCAACTGACGATACTGAACTAAGTCTTCAATCGTCACCACAGTCAAACCATGTTGCTGACCAAACGCAGCCACTTCTGGGGTACGAGCCATAGAACCATCATCATTGGTTAACTCACACAGCACACCGGCTGGCTTGAAACCTGCCAATATTGCTAAGTCGATAGACGCTTCAGTATGGCCACGACGCGTTAATACCCCGCCTTCACGGCCACGCAGAGGGAAAACATGTCCTGGGTGGTTAAGGTCTGAAGGAACGGCGTTATCTGCAATTGCAGCGCGAATAGTAGTGATACGGTCTGCGGCAGAAACCCCTGTCGTCACACCTTGTGCCGCTTCAATGGTCACAGTAAAGCCTGTTTGATTTTGGCTCGTATTGTTATCTACCATCATAGGTAGTTCGAGTTGCTTGCGGCGCTCTTCAGTAATACAAAGGCACACGATCCCACTGCTATAACGAATGGTAAATGCCATTTGCTCGACGGTCATAGTTTCTGCTGCAAAAACTAAATCGCCTTCGTTCTCACGATCTTCATCATCAAGAACAAGAACACCTTTACCTTGGCGTAATGCCTCGATAGCATTTTCAACACGTTCGATAGGATTGCCAAATACAGAAAGTAGCGAATGATCCATGGTAAAAAACCTCTTAAATAGTTATTAACTAGTTACCAGAATCAAGGCAGTCTTAGGAATACGAGAAATGGTGAATATATAAATAGCCAATAAAAGGCATTTACCTATTCAGGTATGCAGAACACTATTGTGCGTAATCGCACAAACATGCAGATACTGTTAATTCTCTCCCATCCGGACTATAACCGTCGGCCCCAGATTCACACTGGGTCTGCTGACCTTTACCATAAAAATGATAAAGCGCTCGCGGGCTTCATGCGTGATGCATGTTTACCGCCGGTGGGGACTTTCACCCCGCCCTGAGATATACGCAATTAATATAACGCCAATAATTCAAGTTCGCAACGATGATAATCAAAATTGGCGAATGACTCACACTTTTAGCCAAAAAACATGAATAAAAACTTAGAGTTATCAAGGTTAATTTCACTACCGGCTCTAAACCTCTCTCTAAATAATTCAAGCTAGCGCAAGGCAGCAAGAGGTATTAAACTAGTCCCAACAATTCACAACAATATTTTGATAAACTTAAGGACCCGCGAAATGCTCGATCCGAAAAAAATTGAACAAGTTGCCCGCCAAATTCAAGGCGCTTTACCACAAGGCGTACGCGATTTAGGTGAAGATTTTGATAAAAAACTGCGTTCACTGTTACAATCACAACTCGGCAAATTAGACTTAGTCAGTCGTGAAGAATTTGATATTCAAACTCAAGTCTTATTACGCACCCGTGAAAAATTAGCGAAGATGGAACAACGCGTCAGCGCACTCGAAGCCCATTTAAATGTAGAAGAAAAAACGGCTGAGTAATTAAATTGAAAAAGTGACACCGATTAAGGCGTCACTTTTATTATTTGATATTCAATTCACGCTCAAGCAGCTGAACAATATACTGATTCTTAGAAACATTATGCTCAGTTGTTACTGCATTTAGATAAGCCTCTAAGCGGCTTGGGTAACGCAGCGTAAATGACTTTACCGTTTCTTGTTCTTTGAACGGGTTAAACCCTTCTTCTTGGCAGCCTTCGATGTATTCTGCTAAAGAAATTCGCGCTTCTTTTTTTAACCCTTCAATGCTATCAGAAACAAAATCACAGTAACCACTTACATCTAAAAACTTACCACGAAACGCTTTAATTTCAGCTTCATAGATAACAGATGCAGGATGGCCGTCTATCGTCATCACATTACTGCTTTTAATCATATTCCACCCCTATCGTCTATTCCATGACGTCATATTGTGATATCAAAATCTAAAGCAAAAAAAATATGACGTCAACATTTGACGCCATATTAATTTTAGATAAATAAAAACCTCACGGCGTTTTTACATACCCACGTGAGGTTATTAACTCGCTAATTAATAATGATAAATTAACTGGTTTTCATGATATTTTTGATGATATTGGTTGTAGAAATACCATCTTCAAAGTTAAGTACTTTAACTTCGCCTCCCGCTGCCCATACCTCCGCACTGCCCGCGATCTCTTCAGGGCGATAATCCCCCCCTTTAACTAAGATATCAGGCAAAACCTCTGCGATTAGACGCTGTGGAGTGTCCTCTTCAAAAGCCACGACCCAATCTACTGCCCCTAAAGCCCCTAGAACGGTCATACGCTGTTCTAATGGGTTAACTGGACGTGTTTCACCTTTTAAGCGGCGTGTCGAAGCATCGCTATTTACAGCCACAATTAGGCGGTCACCCAATTTACGCGCGTTAGCTAAATAAGACACATGCCCAGCATGGAGAATATCAAAACAGCCATTAGTCATCACTACACGTTCACCGCGCAGTCTTGCATTCTCAACCGCTTGTTTTAATTCACTTTCAGTCATAACACCAAAACCAGTGTCAGCACGGCCACGAATAGCGTTTTCTAATTCAATAGGCGAAACTGTTGAAGTCCCTAATTTGCCCACCACCACGCCTGCTGCGGCATTAGCTAGTGCACAGGCTTCATGTAATGGGCGGCCAGATGCAATAGAGGCAGCGAGAACACCAATAACCGTATCCCCTGCCCCCGTCACGTCAAACACTTCTTGTGCTTGAGTCGGTAAATGCAATGGGGCTTCATCACGGCGGATCAGGCTCATACCTTGTTCTGAGCGCGTAATTAGCAGCGCTTTAAGCTCCAATGACTGAAGCAGCTTCATGCCTTTTTCTTCAACGTCTTGGTTGTTTTTACATGGCCCAACAATCGCTTCAAACTCAGACATATTTGGAGTCAATAAAGTTGCCCCACGGTAACGTTCGAAATTGTTTCCTTTCGGGTCAATCAAGACTGGAACATTGGCCTTGTTGGCGAGCGCTATCATCTTCTCAACATGAGTTAACGCCCCTTTTGCATAGTCAGACAGCACTAGTGCGCCAATGTGTGGCAGTGCTTGTTCTATGCGCTCCAGTACAGGGGCAACATCCACGTTTTCAAAACCTTCTTCAAAATCGAGGCGAATAAGTTGCTGATTACGTGAAAGTACGCGTAATTTAGTAATGGTTGGATGGGTGGGGATAGCCACAAAATCACAACGAACCTGAACGGCATTTAAATTTTTAGTGAGTGCTTTTGCCGCGTCATCAATTCCAGTTAACCCCACAAGGCGTGAATTTGCACCCAATGACGCAATATTCATCGCGACGTTAGCCGCACCACCGGGACGCTCTTCGACCATTGTGACTTTAACAACCGGGACAGGGGCTTCTGGCGAGATACGGTTTGCAGGACCATGCCAATAACGGTCTAACATAACATCACCAACCACCAGCACACCGGCTTGTTTATAATCCGGAAGAGTTACTTTCATCCTGCACTCCAGTCTTAAAAAGGAAATCTGATAATAATTAGCAACAATACTAGCATATTGCGCTGTTTAGCTAAATAAAATGCGTTTGTTCTTTATTCTTCAAGCCATTTTTGCCAACTTGCTAAAACTTGTTCACGTTGCTGAGAAAATTGGCTTATCTCTACACGGCTTGGTAGTGATTGTAATGCTAAGTGATGGAGCTCATTACGCATTGTGACATACGCTAGAGTTAAAGCATTCGCTTCATCTTCTGGCATAAAACCATACTGCGCCATCAACTCGAAAATACGCACATTATCAGACCAACGTGTTAGCGCATTATTTTCTGCGGCAAAACGCAAAACTAAGTATTGTGCGATAAATTCAATATCAGTAATCCCACCAGGATCCGCTTTTAAGTCGAATTCATTGACTTGATGACTTCCTAGGTGCTGATGCATTTTCAACCGCATATCACGCACTTGCTGTTGCAAAGTTTTAGGGTCTCTTGGCATACACAGAGTTTCGTGGCGAGTCTGTATAAATTGCCGTTGTAAATCCTCATCACCAAACACCATTCGAGCTCGAATTAACGCTTGATGTTCCCATGTCCAAGCATCATTTTTTTGGTAATCATCAAATGATTGTATGGTACTGACCAACATTCCTGATTCACCAGAAGGCCTTAGTCGTGCATCAACTTCATACAACACACCAGAAGGGGTTCGAGTACTAAACAAATGGATAATACGCTGAGCAACACGCAAGTAAAATTGGCGAGCGTCAATGGAACGTTCACCATTGGTGACCACATCTAAAGGGCAATCGAAGAGAAAAACAAGGTCTAAGTCAGAGCCATAGCCCAGTTCCCAGCCGCCTAGCTTTCCATAACCTAATACCGCAAACCCATATTGTTTTTTGTCACTTTGCTCTAGATGCGCTGGCTCACCATAGCGTTTTACCATTTTTTGCCACGCTTGGTGTACCACCGCATCAATAATTGCTTCCGCAAGGTAAGTCAGATGATCACTGACTTTCATTACCGGCAAAACACCTGAAATATCTTCAGCAGCAATACGCAATAATTGAGCTTGTTTGAATTGACGTAATGCTTCAAGTTGTTGTTCTTCGTCATCTTCAGGAACGCGCATTAAATATTGGCGCAGCTCATCACGGTAGGCCGTTAGCGGTAAGGGTTGGTATAATGATTGAGGGTCGAGCAACTCATCAAGTAACAATGGGTGGCGAGCTAATTGTTCCGCTATCATAGGTGAAGCCGCACATAAACGAATGACATGCGTCAAAACCTCATCAAATTCAAGCATTAACTCTAGGTAAGTTGTGCGGCTAACAATGCTCAGTAACAGTGGTGTGATGCGCTCAATGACTTGCCCTGCATCATCACGCTCACCGACTTTAGCCAATAATTTAGGCATTAATTCATCAAGAACATCTCGCCCTCGAGGACCAATGGTGCGTTTATTGAGATCATGACGGAACATCACTATACCGTGAATGATACGTTGTGCAATCTCTTCACTTTTAGACGGCAAATAGCTGGCTAATTCTTCTTTTGATAATTCACTTTGCCATAATGTGATATAAATTTCATCGAATACATCAATGTTCTCAGAGTCATCTTCCTGGCCTATTTGCTCGGTGAATATTTGATGCACCGCAACCATTTTTTGACTCAAAACCTGATAAAATGCAGGCCAATCAGCAAAGCCCATCCCCCACGCTAAACGCGCTTGATTTAAAGCCTCTTCGGGGAGTGTTTGTGTCTGTTGGTCATCAATACATTGCAGTAAATTTTCGACTCTACGCAAAAAAAGGTAACTATCTTGCAGGATATTAACCTGATCTTCGGTTAACAATGCGAGTTCTCTAATTCCTTGTAACGTTGAAAATAAAGATTGCGACTGTAAAACAGGTTCTCGTCCCCCTCGAATGAGTTGGAAAACCTGTGAAACAAATTCAACTTCGCGGATCCCTCCAGCGCCTAATTTGATGTTATTGACCAAACCACGACGCCTAACCTCTCGCTCAATCATATTTTTCATATTGCGTAAGGATTGGATCACGCTAAAGTCGATATAGCGACGATAAACGAAAGGACGCAAAAGCTTTCGCAAACACTCCTCATAATGGAGGCTATCAGCGCCCATAATACGGGCTTTAACCATCGCATAGCGTTCCCAGTCTCGCCCTTGTTCTTGGTAATAATCCTCAAGCGCAGAAAAGCTAAAAACCAGCGGACCGCTATCTCCAAATGGGCGTAAACGCATATCTACCCGATAGACAAAACCATACTCCGTCACTTGATCGAGTACGCGGATCAATTTTTGTCCTAAACGCGTAAAAAATTGTGCGTTATCTAACTCTTTTCGGCCACCTTGGGTCACCCCATTTTCTGGATAAGCAAAAATCAGGTCAATATCAGAAGAAAAATTGAGCTCTCGGCCCCCTAATTTCCCCATCCCTAAAACCAACAGCGGCTGCGGTTTTCCTTCTGCATTACAAGGTGTTCCCCATGACTGACGATATTCTTGATACAACCAGTCTTGCGCTGCAACAACCAAGGTTTCCGCCAATATACTGAGCTGATAAATCGTTTCTTTTTGCCTGCTTATTTCTAGCACTTGCATCCATGCGCAGCGCACTAACATATGATGACGAAATGAGCGCAACACTCGCATCAAGTGGTCTTCGTTGCTAACAGATGACAAATCTTGAGCTAACCATGATGCATAACTTTTCCATTCATCGGCTTGTGGTGGTCGAGAGCGAATTTCAAGTAAAAACCGCGGATGTGCTAATACTTGCTTTAACACAAAATCACTGAATGCAAGCACTTGAATTTCTTGTTCATTTAACGGTAATAATTCATTCGCTTGTTCCGCTAACTGGCTTAAAACGCGTTCACCTTGGCTTTGTAATAACTCAGGAAAAGCATGCATATTATCAATACCTTAATGGGCTTCTTGATAGGTTAAAGCACTTAACCACTGGATAAAGGCTAATTTACATTTTAACCACTGGCTGCTATAGCAAAAATCCTCAGCACTAATTGTTTCATCGGCAATATCTGAACGTAATTGTTCCAGTGGAGTGTCATGGATAAAGTGAGGTACAGAATTTTGGTAATGCACTAAAAATGCCTGAACAAAACGTAAAAACTCACTGAAACCTTGGCGCGCATTGCTTCCATTTTCTAACCAGTAAGCTTCATGCTGCTGGCAAAGTAATTGCATATGCATTAATGACTTTTCTAAGGGCAGCTCTTCGTAGTCAAACAGCGAGTCTGGACAAGTTAATGGCTCTTTTGGCAGCGATAGCAAGGAATATCCACGTGCAGCTTTGCTAAGTGATGACAAATGTAATCCGTCGATATCTGCAAATTTCTTCGCTAAATTGAGTACATCAGCAATAAAGCCTTTTTTTAGTTCTAGTTCAAACTCTTGAATAGGCAAATCCTTTGCGCCAGAGGAAATTTCACCTTGGTCAAAAACCACTTCTATTTCGCTATCTTCAAAAGTCACTAACCATTTTTCACGGGTAAAATTGGTGCTAAAGAGGATATTTAATTCAGACTGAAGCTGTGAAACATCAGTGCCTTCTGGCCAAATTTCAGCAGGTAATGCGGCTAAATCAAGCTCAGGTGAATCAATGTCAACATTATATTCAGGCCGTTGGTGTAAGCCGCCTATCGCCTGCCCAGCAGTTTTCATTGTCATTTCATAACGACCATCACAACCGCGGATACGTAAGCCCATATCCCACTGACGTAACTGCTTATTTGCCGTATCAAAGTAGATATTGGTTAACTTCGTTGGTTCGCTGTACTGGTGAGACAATGTTGATAGACACTGTCGTACAGCCTCTATTGCCGAGTGCTTAGCAGCAAGTTTGAGTTCAACCTCTACGTGGCTCATACATATCCTTATTTAATTATTTCACTCCACTCATATTACCCCAATCGAGCTAAGCTGAGAAAAGAAACTGCATAGGAATCAAAAATTCTACCTGTCATATTTCTTTCAGTGAGTTATATTGAAAATAGAGTGAAAATAAGGGTAATTTAGACAGTTAGGATAGTTCTCATTCTCCTTTTGGGTGTGAAGACATCTGCGTTTAGGGTTTGCACCCTTACACTTTACTCATTAGTATTCAAATAATATAAAACTCATTCACCATCAAAAGACTGTAAATACCATGCGAAAAATTCCATTATTATTAATTTCAATCATGGGGCTAGGCCTTTCCTTAAATTCACATGCAGCAGAAAAACGTTATGTGTCAGATGATTTATCCACATACGTTCATAGTGGACCAGGCACAAAATATCGTATTGTAGGTACGCTCAATGCCGGGGAAGCGGTTGAACTGCTTTCCACAGATAACAAATTTGCACAAGTTCGCGATGAAAAAGGTAGAACGGTCTGGTTACCTGTTGACCAACTCAGCAACACTCCAAGCATGAAAACCCGCATTCCAGAACTTGAAGCTGAGAATCAAAAGCTACGTCAACAACTCGACAATATCGACAGTACGTGGAATACACGAACTGCAGATATGCAGCAAAAAGTGGCTGATAATGACAATATCGTCAGCCAGCTAAAAGCCGAAAATGAAAAGTTAAAAAATGAGTTGATCAAATCCGGTAAAAAGCTAGAGATTGCAGAAGTCAACTTAGATGATCGCCGTCGTGAATTGATTTTACAATGGTTTATGTATGGTGGTGGCGTTGCCGGTGTTGGCTTAATTTTAGGTTTGATTTTACCGCACATCATTCCACGTCGTAAAAAGCGTAATGATGGTTGGATGTAATTGAGGCCATTCACATGAAAGTCTATCTCGTGGGTGGCGCAGTGCGTGACCAACTTCTTGGACTACCTATTTCAGATAGAGACTACGTGGTGGTTGGTACAACCCCCGAGGCAATGCTATCGCAAGGTTTTCAACAAGTCGGAAAAGATTTTCCTGTTTTCTTGCACCCAAAAACCCATGAAGAATACGCTTTAGCCCGAACAGAACGTAAAATTGGTGCAGGCTATACCGGTTTTAGCTGCTATAGCGCACCGGATGTCACTATCGAAGATGACTTACTGCGTCGTGATTTGACGATTAATGCGATAGCTCAAGATGAGTCAGGTGAAATTATTGATCCATTCCACGGTGTCATTGATCTCGATAAGCGTATTTTACGCCATGTTTCCGATGCATTTTCTGAAGACCCTTTACGGGTTTTACGGGTTGCTCGTTTTGCCGCTCGCTACTTTGAGCATGGTTTTACTATCGCACCAGAAACACTCGCCTTGATGCAAACGATGGCCGCTACAGGAGAATTATCTCATCTCACCGCCGAGCGAGTTTGGACCGAAACAGAAAAAGCGCTGAAATCAAATTCTCCACAGGTGTATTTTGATGTTTTACGCCAATGTGGTGCTTTAGCTGTACTTTTTCCTGAAGTTGATGCGTTATTTGGTGTTCCTGCCCCTGAAAAATGGCACCCTGAAATTGATACGGGTATCCACACGCTAATGGTAATGAAAGTGATTGCCGAGCTATCTAACAATGTGGATATTCGCTTTGCGGCCTTATGCCATGATTTAGGTAAAGCGCTGACACCACCTGATATTTGGCCGAGCCATCCAAACCACGGTGAGGCAGGTATTCCATTAATAGAAACTCTCTGCGCAAGATTAAAAGTACCAACTACGGCTCGTGACTTAGCCCGTCTAGCGGCACGCTATCATGATAAAATCCATGTTATCAATAAATTACCTGCTAATGAGCTAATTGCGATTTTTGATGGGCTTGATAGCTGGCGTAAACCAGAACGTATTGAACAACTGAGTTTAATCAGCGAAGCTGATGCAAGAGGCCGGTTAGGCCTTGAACAGCAAACGTACCCACAAGGGATATATTTCAAGCAGGCTTTTGCTATCGCACAAGCGGTTGATGTCAAACCTATTGTTGAACAGGGATTTAAAGGCCCTGAAATTCGCCAAGAACTTACAAAACAACGCATTGAAGCGGTAACAGATTGGCAGCAGCAACAAATCATCTAACGACCATAAAACTGGCGGCTAAACACCGCCAGTCATCATTTAAGCGGTTTTCATGCCTCTTTCGATAATAACCCCAACCTGCTTGGCTCGCGCCACGGCTCCCGGCTTAGCCACCTTAATACGAACCCATGGGCTAGCAAACTGTGTCATCAATAACTGTGCAACTTCTTCAGCAACACGTTCTACTAACCCAAACTTGTTATTCCCTACATGAGCTAGGATAGCCTGACTGACTTTGGCATAATCTAGGCAATATTCTACATTATCGCTCATAGACGCGCGTTTGTTATCCCATCCCATTTCGATATCGAGCACGAGTTTCTGTTCAATATCTTGTTCCCAGTCATATACACCAATCGTGGTGATGACTGATAATTGCTCAATAAATACGATATCCATCACGTCATTTTCTCATTTATGTACTGAATTGATACCACTTCAGCAAAAATATGCGTATTATCCAAGACTGAAGTGAATTTATGGCCTTAACCGTTTTTGGAGTTAGCTATGAGTGCAACCGCGCTTGGCATGATAATCTTCGCCTATCTTTGCGGCTCAGTTTCGAGTGCGATACTGATCTGCCGTTTGGCGAGACTACCCGACCCCCGTCAACACGGCTCTGGTAACCCTGGTGCAACTAACGTATTACGTGTAGGCGGTAAAGCAGCCGCTGCCGGAGTACTCATTTGTGACGTATTAAAAGGGATGATACCAGTTTGGCTTGCTTATTATTTAAATGTGCAGCCATTCTATCTTGGCTTTGTTGCAATTGCAGCCTGTCTTGGGCATATATATCCCATTTTCTTTCGTTTCAAAGGCGGAAAAGGGGTAGCAACCGCATTTGGTTCAATTGCCGCTATTGGTTGGGATCTTTCTGGTTTAGTCGCAGGGACATGGTTACTTACGGTATTGCTTAGTGGTTACTCATCACTCGGCGCGATTGTCAGCGCCTTACTTGCCCCCTTCTATGTTTGGTGGTTTAAACCTGAGTTCACTTTCCCTGTCGCCATGTTGTCTTGTTTAGTGTTAGTTCGCCATCACGGTAATATACAACGCCTTTGGCGCGGTCAAGAAAGCCGTATTTGGCAAAAACTAAAAAACAAAAAGCAAAAAACCAATAAAGAAATAGCCCAAGAAACCAAAGAACAAGAACTAGATGACTAATCGTTAATATGATTTTTCCTAAGAAGAGCTGATTTCAGCTCTTTTTTATGCTATTTGCCTTGTTTAAAATTTCCAAAAACTCCCCCAATAACAACCGTTCGATATCTCTCCTTAAAACTGTACTGATAGCAATTTGTGCTACGTTACATTTTTGCCATAACCAGCGCACACTTTTAAAAAAAAGTTAAATAATTGCAAATTTATTACTAAGGAATATTTAAAAGCTGTCGACTATATAAAAGGAAAATTAAACAATAATAATGGTATTTATAATGAGCAGAACCCCTTATATCACTCAAAACGAATATGTATTAGATGAAAATATCACCTTGATGACAACCAGCGATTTGCAAGGAAATATTGTCCACGCTAATGATTTCTTTGTACAGGTTAGTGGTTATGAATTAGATGAGTTATTAACACGTCCACACAATATTATCCGCCATCCGGATATGCCCAAGGAAGCTTTTGCCGACATGTGGGCAACACTTAAAAAAGGAGAACCTTGGACTGGTATTGTGAAAAATCGTCGCAAAAATGGCGACCATTACTGGGTTCGAGCCAATATCATTCCAATGGAACGAAAAGGGGCTATTACAGGCTATATGTCTATTCGGACACGCGCAACACGTGAAGAAATTGCTACGGTAGAACCCATCTATGACGCAATGAATGAAAATAAAAGCCAACGAAAAATTTTTAAGGGAATTGTGCTTTCTAAAAAAATGCCATTTCACTTTTCAACATATTCAACGCGTTCGCGTATCCGGCTAATCATGAGTTTGTTATTTATTCTTTGGCTCATCATGGCAAGCTTCATTCCCCAGCCAATCGCACCTCTTATGATGATGAGCGCCTGTACATTTATCACGTTACTAGTCGGTAATGTGGTATTTGAAAAAATGCTAGCAGCGCCATTGGAAAACATCACCAAACAAGCACTTGGTATTGCACGAGGAAATCGACATAGCGTTAACCATATGCAGCGCACAGATGAAATTGGCTTAATATTACGTTCTATCGGGCAGCTTGGGCTAATCTGCCGTTGGTTAATCAAAGATGTCTCCGAACAAGTTGATAACGTTCGCAAAGGCAGTGAATCTTTGGTTTCTGACTGTCGTGAATTAGATACTCACACTCAGCTAACCGTCGGCTATATGCAACAAACCGTTGCAACAATGAACCAAATGGCTGTTTCCGTAAAAATGAATGCTGATAACACGATTCAAGTTGATCAGCTTTCCAATACCACCAGCGAAACTGCAGTAAGTGGAGGTGCCATGATGGAAGCTGTTGTTGATACCATGAATGAAATTGTCAGTAGTACCAGCAAAATCAATTCCATCACTGATGTGATTAAAAGCATTGCATTTCAAACTAATATACTCGCGTTAAATGCGGCGGTAGAAGCCGCGCGTGCAGGTGAGCAAGGCAAAGGCTTTGCTGTGGTTGCCAATGAGGTCCGTAGCCTTGCAAGCCGCAGTGCAAGCGCAGTGAATGATATTCGCGAATTAATTAATGATTGTGAAAAGAAAGTCAATTCAGGAAAAAACCAAGTCCATACAGCCGGAGATACCATGAAAGAGATTGTTGACCAAATACAAAATGTCACACAATTGATCACCCATATTAGCCAAGCGACCTCTGAACAAGCGGCTGGTATCGCAGACATTACCCAAGCAGTCAGTGAGCTCGAAACCATCACACAACAAAGTACATTACTGGTAGAGCAAAGCACAGAGACATCAACGATGGTAAAAGCACGCTCAAGCCAACTTGAAGATGCTGTTGTTGTTTTACATTAATATCTAATTGAATAGCAAAAGGGCTGTCATCCAGCCCTTTTTACAAAAAATATGAATTCATTAACAATGATTATTTTTCTAAGGGTGGTAATTCAGCCAAAGGCCAGCGCGGACGAACTGTTACACCAAGTCCTGCCGTTGTTCCACCTTTAAGACGAATAAGCCCCGCTAACGCAATCATCGCTCCGTTATCTGTACAAAACTCAGGGCGCGCATAAAAAACTTCACCACCTCGCTGTTTGAGGACGTCTTCCATTTTAGCTCTGAGAGCACGATTAGCACTAACGCCGCCGGCCATCACCAAGCGTTTAAAACCAGTTTGCTCCAATGCACGTTTGCATTTAATCGCAAGCGTATCTACCACCGCATCTTCAAAGGCTCTCGCAATATCTGCACGGGTTTGGTCATCATCCGCATTTTCACGAATGGTATTGGCTGCAAAGGTTTTTAACCCTGAGAAGCTGAAATCCAGCCCTGGTCTGTCGGTCATTGGACGAGGAAAAACAAAGCGACCTGCTGTGCCTTGCTCTGCCATTCGAGATAACACAGGGCCTCCAGGGTAGTCTAAGCCTAATAATTTAGCTGTTTTATCAAACGCTTCACCTGCCGCGTCATCGATGGACTCGCCAAGTAGCTCATACTCACCAATTCCCGTCACACTGATAAGCTGGGTATGCCCACCTGAAACCAGTAACGCAACAAAAGGGAATTCAGGGCTTTTCTCTTCTAACATCGGTGCCAATAAATGGCCTTCCATATGGTGAACGGCCACGGCAGGAACATTCCATGCAAAAGCTAATGAACGCCCAACAGTTGCACCAACCATTAAAGCCCCCACCAAACCAGGGCCCGCAGTGTAAGCTACGGCGTCGATGTCTTCACTGGTTAAATTGGCTTCTTTCAACGCCGCTTGAATTAACGGCACTGTTTTACGAATATGATCACGTGAAGCCAATTCAGGCACGACACCACCGTAGTCTGCATGAACTTTAATTTGGCTGTATAATTGATTGGCTAATAAGCCACGCTCATCATCATAGATTGCGATACCAGTTTCATCGCAAGAGGTTTCGATACCTAAAACACGCATTGCACTACCCTTGTTTATTGCATAACCGCAAGTCTATCACTATTTTCGTTCAATCGCGTAATTAATGTTGTCAAAAGGCTGACTTTCCTAACTGTATAGTCTATAATCAGTCCCCTGTAATAAAAAATTTCGTGTGGCTAATTCTCATTATTATCTGGTTTTGTTTGCTTTTTCATCAAATGAACTGCAAATCAGGTAATCTTGTGTGATTCAATTTTATACGGCACTTTACAAACCCGTACTCATTGAAGTAAAATTCCGCACCATTTTAAATGAAGGCTGGTGAATCAGTACCAGCAACAAACCGATTTCTATTGAGGTGAGAGGCACATGCCGGTAATTAAAGTACGTGAAAACGAGCCATTCGACGTTGCACTGCGTCGTTTCAAACGTTCCTGTGAAAAAGCAGGTGTTTTAGCTGAAGTTCGTCGTCGTGAATTCTATGAAAAACCAACGACTGAACGTAAACGCGCTAAAGCATCAGCTGTAAAGCGTCACGCTAAGAAACTGGCTCGCGAAAACGCACGCCGTACTCGTCTGTACTAATTGTTTGCGGTGAAAGCCGCATTCATTGCAGACGATAGCTAATACAAAACTTTAGTTTCTCTCGTAGTCACTCAGTTTTTGTAGTAGTAAATAGCTAAGCAGTTAAAGGCCGTGCTTTCCACAAGGAAGCGCGGCTTATTATCGTTCATCAACAGGCGAAAAAGAGGCTTATGGCTGGACGAATTCCGCGTTCATTTATCAATGACTTGTTAGCAAGAACCGACATCATTGATTTAGTCGATGCAAAAGTCCCGTTAAAAAAACAGGGTAAAAACCATCACGCTTGTTGTCCGTTCCATAATGAAAAAACGCCTTCTTTTACTGTAAATGGTGAAAGGCAATTTTATTACTGTTTTGGTTGTGGTGCGCATGGCAATGCCATCGATTTTTTGATGAATTACGACAAACTCGATTTTGTCGAAGCTATCGAAGAATTATCTGCACTACACGGCCTTGATGTCCCATATGAAAAAGGAACGGGTTCAAGCCAAATAGAACTTCATCAACGGCAAAATTTATATCAGTTGATGGAAAAAATTAATCAATTTTACTGTGCTGCCTTAAGTCATCCTTCTGCTAATAAAGCGAAAGATTATTTAAGCCAACGTGGTTTAAGCACTGAAATTATAGAGCATTTTTCGATTGGCTTCGCCCCTGCGGGCTGGGACAACTTGCTCAAAAAGTTTGCTGTAAACCCAGAAAGTCGCAAACAGCTTGATGATGCTGGCATGTTAGTGACAAATGATAATGGCCGAGTCTATGACCGCTTTAGAGAGCGAGTCATGTTCCCAATTCGGGATAGGCGCGGTCGTGTGATTGCCTTCGGTGGACGCGTATTAGGAGATGCACTCCCTAAATACTTAAACTCCCCTGAAACCGATATTTTCCATAAGGGTCGCCAGTTATTTGGCCTTTATGAAGCAACACAAAACAGTAATGAATTATCAAAATTACTGGTAGTTGAAGGTTATATGGACGTTGTTGCACTTGCTCAGTACGATATCCGCTATGCGGTTGCTTCACTGGGTACATCAACAACCTCAGAACATATTCAGTTACTTTATCGTTCAACAGATACGGTTATTTGTTGCTATGATGGTGACCGCGCTGGCCGAGAAGCGGCATGGCGAGCACTTGAAACAGCCCTACCTTATCTGACGGACGGCCGTCAATTGCGTTTTATGTTTTTACCAGACGGCGAAGACCCAGATTCATTAGTACGTAAAGAAGGCAAAGACGCTTTTGAGCAACGCATGAAGGATGCTCAAACCCTTTCTGCTTTTTTATTTGATTCACTTGTGCCACAGGTAGATTTAAAAACGCAAGAAGGGAAAGCAAAATTTAGTAAACTAGCTATCCCTTTGATTAAGCAAATACCTGGTGAAACGCTGCGCCTTTATATGGCACAAGAGCTAGGAAATTTTATTGGTATACCGGATATTTCTCAAGTTCTTGCTATGATTGATAGAGAGAGCACAGAACAAGTTAACTATCAGGCTCCCAAATTAAAACCAACCACAATGCGAATACTTATCGCGCTGTTGGTACAGAATCCGAACTTTTCGGAGCTTGTTCCCTCATTAGAGGGAATTGCCCATATTCAAATGCCGGGGCTTTCTCTATTTCAGGAATTGGTTGATGTCTGCCGTTCCACCCCCGGAATGTCAACTGGGCAGTTGCTAGAGCGTTATCGTGATAATAAATTTGCGAAACAGCTTGAAAAACTGGCAACGTGGAACGATATAGAAATAGAGGAGATAGCGGAAAATACTTTTATAGATGCCTTAAACCATCTATTTAATAGCGCACTCGACGAACGTTTCGACTATTTGATAGCAAAAGAACGAACTGAAGGGCTGACCCCAGAAGAGCGCGAAGAAGTCCGCTTAATCACTCTTTCCAGAGTGAAAACATAATCTAACCCAAAACAGAATTAATATTTTAAACGGCTTAAGTGCCGATAAACACAAGGCAAATGCCTGTAAAATGCTACGAAAATAAAGGGCGTAGCGAATAATAAATATTCCCTTTGTATGTTCTTGTTGGCCGAATGTTTCGCCGACCGACACCAATCTAAATACTCAGAAGTGTGGATACCGTCTTATGGAGCAAAACCCGCAGTCGCAGCTTAAGCTACTCGTAACCAAGGGTAAAGAGCAAGGTTACTTAACCTATGCTGAGGTCAACGACCATCTGCCGGAAGATATCGTCGATTCAGATCAAATCGAAGATATCATTCAGATGATTAATGACATGGGCATCCAGGTCATGGAAGAAGCACCTGATGCCGATGATTTAATTTTGGCTGAAAATACTTCCGATACTGATGAAGATGCAGCAGAAGCCGCTGCACAAGTGCTGTCCAGTGTTGAAAGTGAAATTGGCCGTACAACCGACCCTGTTCGCATGTATATGCGTGAAATGGGAACCGTCGAGCTTCTCACTCGAGAAGGCGAAATCGACATTGCAAAACGTATCGAGGATGGTATTAATCAGGTTCAGTGCTCTGTTGCTGAATATCCTGAGGCTATCACTTATCTTCTTGAGCAATATGACCGTGTTGAAGCAGGAGAAAGCCGTTTATCTGATTTAATTACTGGCTTTGTTGACCCTAACGCGGAAGAAGATCTTGCACCAACAGCGACTCACGTTGGCTCTGAATTACCACAAGAAGAGCTTGATAAAGACGATGACGAAGACGAAGAAGATGAAGACGGCGATGACAGCGATAGCGATGACGATAACAGCATCGATCCTGAATTAGCACGTCAAAAATTCTCTGATCTTCGTGAGCAATATGAAAAAACGCGTCAACATATTAAGCAATATGGCCGTAGTGATGCGAAAACGGCTGCCGCTATCGAGCAGCTTTCCGAAGTATTTAAAGAATTCCGTTTAGTTCCTAAGCAATTTGACTATCTGGTCAATAACATGCGTGAAATGATGGACAGAGTTCGCTTACAAGAGCGTACCATCATGAAACTATGTGTTGAGCAGTGTAAGATGCCGAAGAAAAACTTCATTACTTTATTCAGTGGTAATGAGACCAGTGAAACTTGGTTAACTGCTGCAAAAGCAATGAACAAGCCTTGGTCAGAAAAACTGCTTGAAGTTGAAGAAGAAATTCTGCGTTGCCTACAAAGACTGCGTCAAATTGAAGAAGAAACGGGTCTGACTATCGAACAAGTTAAAGATATCAACCGTCGTATGTCTATCGGTGAAGCGAAAGCACGCCGTGCGAAGAAAGAGATGGTTGAAGCAAACTTACGTCTGGTAATTTCTATCGCTAAGAAATACACCAACCGTGGCTTGCAGTTCCTTGACCTGATTCAAGAAGGTAACATCGGTCTGATGAAAGCCGTTGATAAGTTTGAATATCGCCGTGGTTATAAGTTCTCAACTTATGCAACTTGGTGGATCCGTCAAGCTATCACGCGTTCAATTGCTGACCAAGCACGTACTATTCGTATCCCGGTTCACATGATTGAAACTATCAACAAACTGAACCGTATCTCTCGCCAAATGCTGCAAGAAATGGGCCGTGAGCCATCGCCAGAAGAACTGGCAGAACGCATGCTAATGCCGGAAGATAAAATTCGTAAAGTACTGAAGATTGCTAAAGAACCTATCTCTATGGAAACCCCTATCGGTGATGATGAAGATTCACATTTAGGTGATTTTATTGAAGATACAACTTTAGAGCTGCCTTTAGACTCAGCAACGTCAGAAAGCTTACGCTCTGCAACTCACGAAGTGTTAGCAGGCTTAACCGCCCGTGAAGCAAAAGTGCTACGCATGCGTTTTGGTATCGACATGAATACTGACCACACCCTTGAGGAAGTTGGTAAACAGTTTGATGTTACCCGTGAGCGTATCCGTCAGATCGAAGCAAAAGCGTTACGTAAATTACGTCACCCAAGCCGCTCAGAAGTTCTGCGCAGCTTCCTTGACGAATAATTGATTTATTTATATCTAAAAACACCTGCTCCGGCAGGTGTTTTTTTATGGTCACTAAAACCATGGAAAGCTACACTACCGGTGTTTCATGCAAATAAACCCAAACACACTTTTCGAGTTCGACCCTGATACATGCAGTCGAAATTCTTAGCGACTCAATACCATTTATTTGCTGTTTTTCTTGATACTGAACCCAGCAATAGCCATTGTCTTCGCGCAATGGAATCAGATTAATACACTCTGTAGAAAATGATGTTCTAGCCCCTACATTCTGACTAAATAACTGAGTCACTGCATTTAATCCAATACAATGGCCTTGTGTGGTAACCATTTTGAAGTTGTCATCGAAGCTGGCTAATAACGGCGCCAAACTTTTATTACCACGACGCCCTGTAAAAATATCCTCAATAAGAATATGTAAATCCACCACGCTTTGCTGCGCTCTTTCCATTGTTTCACTCATTTATTTTTCCTTGATCACTGAAATTAATGAAAGTAACCCGAGTATTGATGCAATAAGAAACGTAAATTGATAACGGAATAAATCACTCGAGAAAGTCATTAAGCTAAATATAGAAATAAATACGACTGCACCAACACTAAATGCGACTTGTCGATTAATATTCCATAACACGCTACCTTGAAGTAAATCTTTGTCTTTGAAATCCATCAACGAGCTAATTTGTGCAGTATTGGCGCTCAACCCTCCGCCCATCCCCATCAATAAATAAGCGATTATCAATAAACTGAGCTGGCTGGAAGATGAGACCCAATAAAGCAGAAAAATACCAAAGCTATGTAATGTAATACCAATAATAAATAATCGTTTTTTTCCTATCTGTAAGTAAAGACGTCCACCAGTTAACATTGATATTACCGCCCCCAATGCATATAGCACCATAAATAGCCCGGTTTTTGCTGCACTGAACCCTATGTTCTCTTGTAGATTAAAAATATTGAGTAAATTGACTCCCGTAAAAATACCGGGAACAGCATAGTAAACAATAAAAGCATTACGCAGATTGCTATTTTTCAATAACTGAAAATTTAAAATAGGTTCTCGACATTTTTGGGCATATTTAATGTAAACAATAAATACGAATACAGAAGTAAAAAAGCTCGCCAAAGCCAATAGCAAATTGTGATAATCATTATAAAAAGAGAATGATAATAATAGGCTTAACAAACTTAAACTCACCATTATTAGCCCCAAAATATCTGGCTTTTCTCTTATTTTTTTCCCATCATTTTTTATCCATATCCAAGCGAGTACTGCCGTTAGTAATGAGAAAGGTAAATTAGAATAAAAGACCCAATGCCAAGACAAAGAATCAATAATTAGGCCGCCAATTGCAGGTGAAAATGCGGGAGCAATTAACGCGACTGTCATAATCAATGTTGATATACGCTGACGATCATTATTTGGAAATAATGCGAAAACTAACGCCTGACCTACCGGAATTAATAACCCTCCCGCAGCCCCTTGGATAAAGCGCCAAAAAATTAAGCTATATATTGAATCACTGCTTCCACTGAGCCAAGCTGCAATAGAAAAAAGTAGCATGGAATAACACAGTAATTTTTGGTTACCTAACCTACCTGCTAACCATAAGCTGATTGGCATCACCAGAACTAAACCTAAAATATAGGCATTGGCAACCCAAGCCACTTGAGATTGACTTGCTGAAAATGATGCAGCAATGTCAGGTAATGCTATCGCTGACATAAAAATATTAATACAATCAATAAAGAAACCGAGCAAAAATACTGTGGCAATTTTGTATCGATAAGTCATGGACTTCCTCCGGTGGCAAAGAATAGGTTTAAGTACTTTCTTTGTCGATACAAGGGAGGTAACATGATTGTTTAATAAAAAAGAACAATCGTTATCATTATGCAAAGAAATCTTAAAAAGATTATCAGTTTTCTACAGGTTGTTGATTCGGGTTCATTCACTAAAGCCGCAGATATTTTAGGGCTAAGTCGCTCTATGGTTAGTGTCGATATCAAACAATTAGAAGCTCAGCTTAATGTAAGCTTGCTAACACGAAACACGCGAAATATTGCATTAACAGAGGTAGGAAAACATTTTTATGACGACTTTAAACGTATTCAAAATCAAATAGATGAAGCATTCGAAAAAAGCCAAAATTTAGGAACGAATATTGCTGGTTTGCTACGTTTTTCATCAACGAGTGAATTTGGCCAACGTTTTATTTTGCCGCTACTCCCTGAATTTTGCCGCCTTTATCCTAAGTTAAGGTTACAATATTCATTTAACTCATCATTAGATGACCTGATCACAGAAAAACTCGATTTATCTATTCGATTAGGTAATTTAAAAAATTCATCTCTTAAAATGAAAAAACTGGGTGAATATGAGATTTACTTAGTCTCCTCTCCTGAATTTCTAAAAAAATACCCAATCAAACAACTCACTGATTTAGCAAATGTCCCATGGATTAACCATGCGCTATTAAACTGGCAAGATCCTCAATATTTTTTACAGAATTCAAAAAATGAAAAATATTAC
Organism: Providencia sp. PROV048; assembly: GCF_033688165.1. Lineage (NCBI taxonomy): Bacteria > Pseudomonadati > Pseudomonadota > Gammaproteobacteria > Enterobacterales > Morganellaceae > Providencia > Providencia sp. PROV048. Next base: position 3,371,912 of record NZ_CP096360.1, read on the forward strand.
TTACCTTTAATTAAAAACCAATATGAGTCTAATTCTGCGGCCGTTATTCACCATATGGTGCTAGCCTCTTTAGGTATTGCTATCTGCCCTGCTTGGATGGTTGACGACGACTTGCAGCATGAACGTTTAGTTCATGTGTTACCCGAATACCGTTTACCGAAACAAAATATTCAATTACTTTATCCAAATACTTTTGTTTTACCGGCTAAGACACGTGCATTTATCGATTTTTTAGTCGATAAATTAGCTGTAAATAAATAAAGATATAAAGATATATCGATTCAATGTTTCTAAAGTGTAGTTTCTAATCTACCACAGTATAAAAACTCATTTTTCTCATTGTTAATGGCTATTATGCCCTCCATGGCATAATAGTTAGCATTATTTCTTAGATGCTAAATAATCTTGCAGAGTGCCTTCCGGTTTTTTCTTACAAAACTCAACAATCTGAGGGACCTCAGCAACACTTTGCTCTGTTAGCGCAACATAATCTCCACCTTTAAATTGCGTTTCTTGGTTTGTTACCCATAACGCAACAGGTGCCCAGCTTTGAGGATCTAAATTAATAAATTGCTGGCAAGTCATATTCTCAGGTGTAACCGTATTTTTGTCTGCTGCCATTGAGTTAAATGAAATTGTAGATACAGCAAATAATACACTAGATATAATAACCTTTCTCATTTTAAACTCCTTTGGAAAATTAAAAACATATAATCATGTGGCTGGTTATTATTAGCATATTATTTATGAGAATTACATATTCCAATTTTGATGATTAAATTTATACTGAATTAAAGAATCGAATAACAAACAATAAAAACAATCAATTACAAACAATGACCTAATTAGAGCATCAATATAAGATTTGTTTTTTTATAGAAAAGCCACTTATAAAAAGTGGCCATAAAATTTAACTATACTACTTTTACTTCCATCTCTGCAGGGTCTTTAATTGGTTTATTAACAAAGAAGAAATAAACCAATGATGCAAGGAATGCGACCGTTGCACAAACAACAAGAGCTAAGGTAAATGAATGTGTTTGGTCAATAATAATACCGGTAATAATCGGAGCAAATGACCCTCCAATAAAACCACCGAAATTTTGAATACCACTCACTGAGGTAATTAAACGAGAAGGCACTGAAACTAAAATCAATCCCCAAGCAGAAGTCCCTGCAAAGTGAATAGAAAACAAGGCCATACTAATACAAGCAACAGCTGAAAATGTGCTGTCAGTATAAGCAGCAGGTAGTGTAAATATGGCAGCAAATAATAAGCCTAAGCAAATCATCCATTTACGACTTTTCATTTTGTCAGCACCACGTTTCACCACATAGTCTGCAACAACACCATTTACCAGCATTCCAAGCGCACCAAATAAAAAGGGTATTGCGGCAACCCAGCCAGTTTTTTCTAGACTTAAACCTCTGGAGTTTTCAAGATAAGCGGGCAACCATGTTAGATATAGCCAAACCATATAACCCACACCATTAAACCCAATAATCATTCCCCATAAAGAACGTTGTTTAAATAATGATGCCCATTCTTTGAAAGAAACTTTATTCGTTGAAGATGGTGGAGCTCCGTCATTTAAATAGTTTAATTCATCATCTGTTAATTCTAATTGTTCACGATTACGATAGAAAATAAACCAAAGTATAGACAGAATAATCCCACTAATACCGATAATAATAAACATTGTACGCCAGCCAAAAGCTAACATTAATGCAATGAGCAAAGGTGGAGCCAGCGCTTGAGCTAACGTAGAGGACATATTAACAATCCCCATAGGTAACCCTCGTTCACGAATATTATACCAATCATTAACGACTTTAACGCCTGTAGGTAAATGTGGGGCTTCACCAATACCTAAAATAACTCGCGCAATAATTAAATGGGTAAATGAAGATAATAGCCCTGTAACCGTTTGTGCTAACGACCATAAAAACAAACCAAAGCCATAAATCTTTTTAACTCCAAAGCGCTCCATTACCATACCTATAGGTAATTGGCATAACGCATAGCCAAATGAAAATACTGATAACAGTAATCCCATTTGGGTTGCACTAAATCCTAATTCTTTACTTATTGTAGAGTTAGCAATAGAGAGTGATGCTCTATCTAAAAAGTTAATGATACCTGCTATCAACAAAAATGTAAGCGCAATAAGCTGCCAGCGCTTTAGTCTTTTACTCGCATGTAGTGACATAATTAAGTACCTTTAAGACGTAACAGGACCCTGCGGAATAATATTTACTCCGCAGATTTATTTTATTAATAATCTTTAATTGTTATCTATTATTTACGATTTTAGCTTTAATATTAATTCTATTTCCACTGGCGTATCAAAAGGCAATGTATTCGTACCTATTGCTGAACGTGCGTGCTTACCTTTATCACCGAGTATTTCAATTAAAAAATCTGAAGCTCCATTCATGACTTGTGGCTGATTTTTAAAATTATCAGTGCTTTGTACAAAGCCCAATAATTTTATACATTCATCAATTTTATCTAAATCTCCTAAATAGGCTTTTAACGAGGAAAATATATTAACAATACACTGTTTTGCTGCTTCTTGGCCTTGCTCGACTGTTAATTCTTTACCTAACGTACCGCTATAAATTAATACACCATCTTTTTGACAATCATGGCCTGATGTATAAAGTAAATCACCATACTGCTTAATAGATACATATGAAAACTTTGGTGCCTCTGGTGTGGCAAGTTTAATTCCTTTTTCTTCTAATTTCTTCTCAATATTCATTCAATTTTCCTATTTATTCAGCAATGTATTTGCCATGTCATAATAAATTTCAGCCGCAAGATATAACTCTTTTATTTCAACAAACTCATCTTTAACATGAGCTTGAGCTAGTCCCCCAGGCCCCATAATAAGTGTCGGAATCTGGCTGGTAACCGAGAAAAAAGGCGCCTCACATGTCGCTTCAAATATTTCAGGTAGCGCTGTTTTTTCTGTGAAACGGCTCACTGTATCTAATGCAACTTTAGTTAATTCGTGATCCGCTGGGATATCTGAAGCGGGAATAAATAAGTAATTATCTAAGTGATAATCTATCTCTTCACCTTTATTATATTGCGCGATAGCTTGATGTAATCTCGCTTCTATTTCTTGTTTTTCTTCCCCTGGAACGAGTCTTCTATCTATTTCAATATCACAATGCTGAGGAACAATATTCGGAGCTATGCCACCATTAATAGTGGTTATAATCATTGAAGCACTACCTAATAGTGGATGACTAATTTCCTCAACAGAAGCGCGATGTTGTTCTATAGCAGGTAGTATTTTAGACATCTTAGAAATTGCACTATCAGGATAACGAGTTTTTGCTGCATGGCCTGCAGTGCCTTTAGTACTTAAATTATAGCGGCTAACGCCTTTATGTGCGATGCATACACCAAGAGAAGTTGGCTCACCAATAATGGCATAATCTGCAGAAATTCCATCTTTAATATAATGCAGCATGCCAAGATTAATTCTCTCCTCATCCACATTAAATCCTAAAGTTAAATTACCTGAAAATGTATCTTGATTACGTTTTAATAATGTTGCCGTATACATCATTGCAGCAACACCAGATTTCATATCTGCAGCCCCTCTCCCAAAAACCTTTCCATCTTTAATCACAGGGTCGAATGGCTCGGTACTCCAACCACAACCACAAGGCACAACATCTATATGACCGTTAAATAATAAATGTTTACCTTTTCCTGAACCTTTTAAATGTGCAATAACATTTGGACGACCAGGAGCTACCTCTTGCATTTCAACATCAATATTTTCTTGTTTAAAATAGTGATATATAAATTCAGCAACTTGTTGCTCTTCCCCTGGCGGGTTTTCGGATTTATGCCGAATTAAGGCACAAAGAAGCTCTAGCAACTCATGTTGTTGCTGTTCATTTAATTTATACATTTTATTCTCCGATATTTAATATCGTGCGTCTGGTGTAATAATATGGTCTATTTCATTATTATTTAATGCATATATTTTGTTTGTTAAATTAGGAATGACACAACTGTGATTCGGTATAATATTTAATACATCACCAATATTTAATTTAATTTGTTTTGGGTCATAGCGAAGATAGCCATGTTCTTCATTTAATTTAACTAGTTTTATAGTTGGGTCTTCCACTATATAACCAAAGCCTGGTTCTGCAGATTGGTCAGAAGTTAATGTTTTTGTCCCTGCATCTACTGTTGCATACCCCTCAATAGGAATACTCACAACAGTTGTTCTTATTGTTAAAGCGCAATCTTCAGGCGTATAAATACCACCATAGATAGCATTCATATCTCCAAAAATAAAGTTCCCAGCCCGTGACTCTGTAATCCCTTTTAATTCATCAGCATAGAATGAAGATAGTGTTGACCCGCCAGATGTCCGAGGCGCTGTAATACCCAATTTTTCTAACCGTTCTTGGCAAGATAATAAAAGATCTGCTTCTGCTTTTGCCGCTTTACGTATTTCAGGCTCGGTTCGGTATTGGTATATTGTTCCTGCATAAGTAAATACACCAATAATTTTCAAATTAGGTAATTTTTGTATTACCAGTGCAAATGGCTTTAAGTCATCTAATTGAATACCTTCCCGGTGAGCACCATAATCAACAGCAATATAGACCTCAATAATTTGGTTTTCTTGCTTTGCTGCTGCTGATAATTGTTCAGCACCTTGTAGGCTATCAATAATCGTTCTTAATTTTATTTTTTTAGCTAACTCAATAAATTGCTGACATTTTTGTTCACCAATCATTGGGTAAGCAAGCAGAATATGATCAATTCCGCCTTTCGCCATAACCGTCGCTTCTTGCAATGTGGCACATGTAATTCCTTTTGCACCACAGGCGATCTCAAATTTCGCTAATTCTACTGATTTATGTGTTTTTATATGCGGCCAGTGTTCAATACCTTGCTGTGTTAGCTTGCCTGTCATGCCTCTGACATTTTTTTCAAGTTGCTGTAAGTCTAAAGCAACGTAAGGCGTTATTGGCATAAAAACCTCTCTTATTCTTCATTATTGTCTTCCCCTTTTAATTCCGCTAAATAGGTATAAAGGGTATATTTGGAAATATTTAAAAACTCACAGATTTTCTCACCTGCTTTTTTGATTAAGAAAGCACCTCTATCATCAAAGAATTTAATTGCATCCATTTTTTCTTTTTTACCCATATTGATGACAGGGACTTTGATAACCTGCATGCATTCTTGAATAAGGTGATCTAAAATTTCATTAACGTCCGTGACAAAAACTTCCTTAACCATATCTTGCTCAATACTATTACGTTGTGTAATGCCTTGAATGGCTTTTTCTGCGGCAATAAATTCTGAGATATCTTGATTAATACAAAGCGCCCCAGAAACTTTGCCAGTTTCATCACGTAAATAAATTGAAGTTGAACGCAACATTTTCCCATCTTTGGTTTGGGTAAAATAATTGTATTTGTCGCCATCAACATCTGTCCCACGCAGTACCTCAAGCCCTAAATTACTACTTGGGTCTCCCACCTTTCGTTTCGTAACATGGCCATTAATAATTGCAACAATACTACTTTCTAACCCTTTGCTATGGTCATGTAATACCACTTCACAATTGTCGCCAAATTGGCCCGCAATTCCTTTCATAACTGCCAATAACATTTCAAAGTTGTCTTGAATAATTTTCATTTTCTACCAAACTTATTTTAAGCCTAACTAAATATTAGTTAGATAATGATGGAGACTCAATCAAGATTTGAGCAATTTGTGATCTATCTCTTGATTCTAGCTAACAAATTTTTAGTTGCCATGACTAACATAGCAATACTCCCAGTTTATAAAAAAACTGGGAGATATGATAGAACAAGGGGTTTCAGAGAGTTTATTGATAAATGGGAAACTATGCAGAGACAAATTAGCAACCTAATTTTTTGTTAGTTTCTATTACCAACAAAAAGTTAGCAGCCCTATTTTTATAAACTCACCCAAAACACGCCAGTTTCTCGGATCTCTGTAAATTGATTTTGGAATTCGACTAAGTTTTGTTCTGGATTTAATGCGCTAAATCGTTCTGGATGCATAAATTTAGCCATAGCTTCAATGGCAAATATATTCATCGGATTGTTGTAAAAATTATGGTAAATCGCCATAACGCGCTTTTCTTTAACTGCCGTTAATGATGAGATCCCTTGTCTATCCATTAATACTGATAACTGCTTCTGCACGTTAGCTTTATTTGCATTATATCCTAAGCTTACTGCGAGCGAACGACGATTAAAGTTGTGCCAATCGGCGCCTGTCAGTAAATAATATTCTGGGTTTAATGTAATAATATTCTCAATGGAACTTTCAGCCCCTTTTGCAGGAAAGCTATCTGCAACTAGATTATTTCCACCTGCCAGGGTCGCTAAAGAACCGTAACCTGAACGACCATAAAGTTGACAACAATTATCGCTAAATAACCCTGCATTCGCTTCAATCAAAACAGTTGGAAATGGCTGAGCTAATTGGCTTTCAATCGCATCTAATTTTTCTTGATACAGTTTCGCAAACTGTTCAGCTCTTTCTTGTGTTCCTAATAATTTCCCTAATAATAAAATACTTTTCGGCGTGTTTCTCGCGATATCCATTCGAAAATCAATAAAAATAACTTGAATACCGGCGGCTTCAAGTTGCGGTAAAATTTGGCTATCACGCATCGCACCATAATTAGCCTTATGCATAATTACCACATCAGGCATTAATTCGATCAATTTTTCAACTTGAAGACCCGCTTCACGAGTTTTCTTTAAGGTTGGAATTTTGTCTAATTCAGGCAACACACTGAAATAAGCTTGTTTTAAATCTGGCGCGTACTGCGTAAGCGAATCACTCCAACCCGCAATACGAGATATCCCACTTTTACCCGCAGCAATATCCACTGGCAAAATATCACGACTATCCACCAAAAATAATTTTTCAACGGGAAGATTAACTGTGACTTCACGACCTTGTAAGTCGGTAATCACCGTTGGCGTTTTTGCCTGCCCCCAAAAGCTTAGTAAGCACAATAATCCTGAGAGAAATAATTTCATGGAAAATCTTTTACCTTAAATTTAAATAGGTTGGTATGAATAAAGCCACTGTACAGTGGCTTATCATTAGTTAAAATATCAAATTAGAAAGTCACACTGTAATTAAGGGCAAAAGTTCGGCCACGGCCTTTATAATCGTACAGGTTTGCAGCGCCATATTTAGGGCTATATAAGCTTTGTGCCCGCTGTCCCCAAATTGTGGAGTAATTTTTATCCAGCAGGTTTTCGACAGCAAAGCTAACTTTACCCACTGGTAGCATATAACTTCCTAATAAATCAACGGTATTATAACCATCGAGTTTCTTACCAGCCGCATCCGTTAAATTGAACGTTTGCTGGCTTTGTAAGCGTAGCGCCCAGTCATTCGGCTCCCAACCAATATAGGCATTCACTTTTGATGGGCTCGCGAAATCAACGCTCCATTTTTCCCAACTACCATCCACTTTAGTTTCTGATTTTTGTAGATTGAAGTTACTTCCAACACTCCAATCTGAGTCAGCAAAGAAGTAATCCACCGCACCTTCTACCCCATAGATACGGCGTTTATCGGTTTTCATATAGATGGTCATGTCATCTTTATTAATGCCATAGCTTCTATCAGACAAAGAATAATAGGTAGCAACTTGTGTGCGTAAGTTTTCCCCTGTGTAACGCCATCCTAACTCGAAAGAGTTAACCTTAATTCCTTTTACCTTGGTATCATTAATGTTAACACTTTTATTGAGATGATAGTGGCCATTGGCATCTGGGGTCTTCGCATAATCACCTGTTCCGTAATACTTAGCAATATCAGGAATTTCAAAGCCTTGAGAGAAATTAAACCATGTTTGTTGCTCTTCGGTTAAGTTAACCAGCAGCCCTGCGTTAAACAGTAAGTTGTTGTAATCCGTTTTCCCACCCGGTACTGCATCTGCTGATTTACCTTTTCCGTTAGCAATCGCTTCTTGCTGTGCATAACCAATAAAATCATCGACTTTATTTTCTGTGTACTGATAACGTACACCACCGCTTAACGTGAACATTGGCGTAATGTCATAACTACTTTGTAAAAATGTCGCCATATTCGTCGTGGTATAGCTTGGATAGCGGCCAATTTGGAAAGCTTTAGTTAAGTCCATTCCCCCGGATTCTTTCGCTTTATCTAAATCAAAAAACATTTGGTTCGCACGAAATTGCTCATGCTCTGCATCCACACCATAAGTTAACGTTAATTCATCGATAGGTTGGCTATTGAACGTCAGCTTAGTTCCATAAAAATTGGTTTTTTGATCCGATGAGCTGATACTTGTAACATCTTTGCCTGTAAGGGTTGGGAAAGGATAAAACTTTTGTGATTCATCACGATAATAAACTTGTGCAACAAAATCCTGCCCAAATACATCTGCATTTGAATATTGTAAATTGAGCAAATTACGCTCAGTTCCCGGCAAACGGTCAGAACTTAATTTGCTGCTGTTATAAGCTTCACCTTGCCCTTTAACCGCGGAAAAATTTTTTCCTAAATAGAGGCCGTGTTTACCATCAGACTCACTTTTATAATGCTGATAAACAGCTTGAACCTGTTGTTTTTCATCGATTTTGATAGTACCTGACGCCATCACATCCAAACGATCAGAAAATTGCAGCCCTGTTTGGGTATTATCAATATTAATCGCATTACCTTTGCCATCATACCAACCGCCATAGCGTTGATAAGCAACAGAAACACGTCCGTGAGCGTTCTCATTACCACCACTTACTGCTGCAGCAATATTTTCATCGTGATCTTTACCACTGTTAAAGCCTGTTTTTCCACCTAATTGCAGGGAAACTTGTTTTTCTTCTTGGCCTTTTTTCGTCACAATATTAATCAAGCCACCACTGCTACCACCACCGTACATCGCCGTTGCGCCTGAAATAACTTCGATATGATTAATATTAAAAGGATCGATAGAATCTAATTGGCGACTATCACTACGAGAAGAGTTAAGGCGTACTCCATCCACCATCACAATCATTGAACGGCCACGCATATTCATGCCATAGTTTGTCCGCCCTTGGCCACTGACACTCATTCCTGGAATAAGCTGCGCTAAAATATCTTTTAATTCTTTTCCACCTTCAGCTTGCTGCTCAATTTCAGCATTATCAATCACCCATGTGGTTTGTGCCATTTCTGAAACGGTTTTATAACCACGTGTAGCAGATACGGTTATGGACTCTTCTTTTTTATCGGCACCAAATACGGAGGGGGAAATAAAAGGGAGAAAGCAAGGGGAGATAATAAAAAAATGCTTTATTTTCATTAAATTAAACCTTTACATTATTAGAATTGCTGTTATTGAATCTAAAAAATAAATCACAATGCATAACTAAATGACTGTTTATTATTTTATCAAATAATTATTATCAGCAGTAACTAATAATCAAGATAAATATAAGAATTATTATTATTAACAATAGGTAATGAAAGGTTATTCAGTACTAGTCACGCATCCTTGCGCAAGATATTCCTATTAATTACTTCACGCTAACGACTGCGATATAATTCAATTTTCCACGATTTTGCCGAAAATGACGGAACATACGCAAAAATTGAGGCCGGTTTTCTTTCTTCAATGCATTACGGATAATCTTTAGCGTACCGAATACACCTTCATCGTAAATTAACCCTTTTGGCGATAACAGTGTCATTGGGCCAGTATGGGATACCACTTGCTGGAAACCCGCTTGTTGAAATAATTCCACCCACTGTGTTTCCGGTAATGGTTGCGCTTTGACATTAATCGCTTGTTGCATTTGAGAAACCACATTTTGCACAGCTTGGGCATCTTTAAATGCAATATCATGAGTTAATAAACAGCCACCTGGCTTTAGTACTCGATAATACTCCTGCAATAGCTTTGCTTTCGCTTTATCGCCGTACATGGTTAGCATGGCTTCATTAATGACCACATCAAAACTGTTGTCCTCAAAAGGTAATTTTGATGCATCTGCCATTTGAATAGTCACTAAATCTGTTAACCCTTTATTCGCAACGTTTTTTTGTGCTTGGGCGAGCGCCTGCTTGTCCATATCAATACCCGTAATATGGCAATGGAATTGGGAGGCAATTTCAATGGCAGTGGTTCCCATATTACACGCGACTTCAAGAACTTGGCTGTTCTTGTGTAACCCTGATTGGCTAAGTAACCATTCGGTTGCTTCTTTTCCCCCTGGGCGTAAACGTTTTTTCCCCAAGCGTGCTAGAAATTTGTGCCCTGCTTCGTGGGCGGTAAATGATTGGTCCATTTTCACCTCCAAGTTAATGTGTACAAGCCGTTTCAGGCTCACGTAACATAACTAACAGCATTTTTGCGGGCTCAAGCGCATCTACCGCATGAGGAATATTAGCAGGCATTCTGACAACTTCCCCCGGTTTAGCCATTACAGGCTTTCCTTCGATGGTAAGTTGTAAGCTCCCTTCAACAACCATCACAATCGCATCAAAAGGGGCGCTGTGTTCAGACAGCGCTTGGCCTTTATCAAAAGCAAATAAGGTGATATTTCCCCCGCCATTTTTCGCTAATACGCGGCTTGCAATACCTTGTTCAGTATAATTAATTAACTGATTGATAATCAGCGCTTCTGAAGGTGTTATTGTGTTATTGCTCATCGTTTAATATTCCTTAATTCAATCGTTTTCATTCAGTTATCTAAATAGCGGAATGACCCCTTGGGTCTGCCGGCCTTGATAATCCATTGGCGTAATTGCGACGGGTAATTGGTACAGTTGTGTCAGGTTTTCTTCCGTTAAAATTTGTTCAGTTTCACCAAATAAACAACCGCTGCCGTTAAATAACAACAATGAATAGTCAGCGATATGCAGCGCATGCTGTGGATAATGGCTCGTAAATAAGATCGTCATTCCGCGATGTATGGCTAAATCACGTAAAACGCTGAGCACACTGTCTTGGTTGGCAAGGTCCAACGCGGATGTCGGTTCGTCCAGAATCAAAATTTCTGGTTCACTGGCTAATGCTCTCGCAATCATAACCATTTGTTTTTCCCCTCCACTGAGACAGTTAAAGGGTTGGTCCGCAAAATTACTTATGCCTAAGTACGCTAAACACTGCTCTACAATTTGGTTATCTTTTTCATTGGGTGAGGCATACCAAGGTAAATGACGAATACGCCCGAGACTCACCATAGTGCGAACAGAGTAATGAAACAGTGAACCACTAAGCTGTGGAACATAAGCGACGGGTGCATTTAGGGAAATATTGCCTGTTGATCCTTTTTGTAAGCCGAGTAGTAGTTTTAATAAAGTTGTTTTTCCGCGGCCATTTGGCCCTAAAATCGCGCCAATACTGCCCTTTGGTTGCCGAAAACTAACATTCGTAAATAATTGGCGTTGGGCTATTTTGAAATTAAGGTGTTCAACTTGGATCATAAATCGGCCACCTTTTTATTCAATGTGTGGATCAGTAGTGCAAAAATAGGGGCGCCGATCAGTGCGGTGATCACACTTAATGGAATTTCTGCATTCGTCATACTGCGTGCAAAGGTGTCGACAGCTACCATATAAATCCCACCAATGACCGCACTGGCAGGCAGTAATATCCGGTGATCATGCCCTACCATTAGCCGTGCAATATGTGGAACAATCAGCCCTACCCAGCCGATGGTGCCGGATACCGCCACTGTCGCACTAGTGATCAAGGTCACGCTGAGTAACACGGCCCAACGGGTTCTATTAATTTTCATCCCTAAAGCTTGTGCATTTTCTTCCCCAAGGGACAGCACATTGATACGAAAACGCAGCGCAAAAATGACCAAGACACAGACCAGCACAACCGGAAAAATAATATTGAGTTTGAGGTAAGACGCACTGGCAAAGCTGCCCATAAGCCAAAAAACAATGGTTTGTAACGTGTTGTTTGGGTCTGCAAAATAGGTAATTAACGAAATTAATGCGGCAAAAAAAGCATTAATAATCACCCCCGCAAGGATTAACATTAATAGCTGGCTGCCTTGGCGATTCAAACCAAGTAAAAAAACCAGCACGATAGCCAACAACCCACCGATAAAAGCCAATGAAATGGTGATCAACAAAGAAGAAAATAATAAAATAGCTAGCGCGCCACCCAATGCAGCCCCTGATGAAACACCAATAATTTGCGGCCCAACTAATGGGTTGCGGAAAATACCTTGCAAAGCCGCCCCCGCAACCGCCAACCCAGCCCCTGCCGTTCCTGCTATCAGAACACGCGGTAAGCGCACATTCAGCACCACATTTTGTTCCGTTCGGCTATAGTTCCCCATCATTTCATTACCAAAAATAGTGTCATAGAGAATATGCCAAACCGCGGAAAACGAAACTGGGTAACGCCCACAGCTTAGGGCCAAAACAAAAGTCAACAATAGGCCAATAGCAAAAATGAACCAAAGATATTGGGGCTTACGCATGCGGTTTCCCCATCAAAGAAAGATAGTGCTGACCACTTTTGTTCATCTCTATTTGCAAAATTCCGTCAATTTGCTCATCTGACACGTCATAGCCATAAAGTTGCTGATATCTAAGGCGAATTTCCTCACGCAATGGCATTTCCATCGTTTCTGGGTGAAAAATCATCGATAACCATTGCCAGTACAGTGGTGTTTCTTGGTTTGGTGCATCCCAGATAAAACCACCAATAGGGAGCTTATACACACGCTGGTTTTTCACGGCGGTGACTTCACTTAGCATAGGGTTGCGGTAAACATCAGCTGGCGATAACCCTTCTTCGAAATTACCCAATAGAATAATGTCAGGGTCCCAAACCAGAATTTGCTCAATATTGAGGGTTCTTGGCCCAGTGAGGTCACGGTTTAAGCTCACCCCACCCGCCAGTGCAAAATCTGCATTGTTGTGTGATGTTGAGCCAAATGTTTGAATACTCTGGTTAAAATGGGATAGATACAGGACTCGGGGCTGCTGCGCTTCTGGGATTTTAGCGGTGGTTGCCGATAATGCATCGACAACTTGTTGCCGCCACTGGATCATCTTTTGCGCTTTATCATTGTGGCCAAGTGTTTGCCCCATTAGGCGAACCCACTCTTGCGTATAGCGTTCTTGCCCATAATCTAACGTAGCAACGGTGAGCCCTGCATCACGCATAGGAGAAATAATGTCATCTCCTCTATGCCCCCATTGCCACACTAAATCGGGCTCCACATTAAGTAATGCTTCAATGTTTGGCGTAAAATTGTTACCCACCACATTTGAATTCACTTGTAGAACAGGAGAAAACATTTGGCTTAGCATGCCATCTCGCGCAGCAACCTTTGCAAAGGGATGCATTCCGACTAATTTTTCACTGCTTTCATCCATGCCAACTAACATCGAAGCGGCAGGAATTGGGATCACAACAATACGTTTTGCAGGGGATGATAAATGAATTTTATCACCTGACATATCTGTGAAATCAACAGCTTGTGATGCATATACATTGGCTATTCCACCGAAAGTTAGAAAAACGGCGGCGAGTCTAAAAGCATTATTTATCATAGGGTTATTCAGCTCTCTGCTAACATCTCAATTGATAATGTGTATAATTATCATTTATACTTAAGCCATTCTAAGACGGCGTAAGAGGATGACCTATGACATTTGTCAAAAACGTTTTCCCCCATGCACAATCACTCAATGCCCTTAAATCGTGCTTACTGTTTAATGGGGTAGAAGATGAGAAACTGGCATTACTGCTGGAAAATTGTGGCCATATTCGCTTTAAAAGTGGTGAAATTCTGAACCATGAAGGGGAACCATTTAAGCATTGCCCCTTGATGATCAGCGGGCAAATAGAAGTGTATCGCCACACCTATTTGGGTGAAGAAAAAATTTTTGGTTTGTTTTGTACGGGGGAAATTGTTGCCATCGCAGCCGTTTTTATGCCTCACAACCGTTATCCCATGAGTTTACGGGCAAAAACCGACGGTGAAGCTTTGCTACTTGATAAACGCGATATTTTACGACTATGCCATGCCTGCCCGCAAATTATGGAAAAACTGCTAAGGCGTTTTAGTAGCAAACTATATGAAAACATTAACCATATCGACTGGCTAACTTCGAGTTCTGCTGAACAACGGCTAGCGGCCTATATTCTCGATTTAAAGCATAAGCAACTGACTTCAAATATTGTTTTGCCTTTATCTCGGGGCCAGCTCGCGGCTAAATTAGGCATACGTTACGAAACACTCAGTCGGTTAGTTTCTGGGTGGCGGCAAAAAGGGTTTATTGATATCGAGAAAGACACTGTGCATATCCATAATGAAAACTACTTAACGAAATTATCTATTTCTGCACAGCGCCCATTTTAAGAATAACGCATTAACGAATATTAATGCGTTTATTCATTATTAGAAGTTATAGGTTACACCACCATTCACATTAAAGCCCATACCGGGGAACAAGGTGCTATCTTTTGCTGTGACGGTCTGATTAGCAACTGATGTTGTCGCATAACGTTCATCCGTTAAATTATCCATCGATAAATACACAGACCACTGCTCTGTTGGTTTATAGCTACCTTTAAGCCCTAATACGGCGTAATGTTTACGTTTTTGAATATCGAGATTGTTTTGGTGATCAACAGCCATATCCGTTGGCGCCCAATGAATATTTGGCCCGAAGCTCCAATCCCCAATTTCATATAACACCTCGGCAGCGACAATATTGCGAGGAATACCTGCGATATAGTTGCCGTTATACTCTCCCCCCATAAAACGGAAATCATTATAAGTCCATGAAACTCGGTAATTGATATCCCCCAGCCCTGCGCCAACACGTCCTGTCAGCCCAGCTTCTAAGCCTTGATGGCGGGTTTTCGCGGCATAATTAAACACGCCAACAACCGTCCCTGCACTGTCATAAGTGGTAATATACTCATCTTTAATTTGACTGCGGTACAGCGCAAGGTTCCATTTCAACCCATCAGTGACATCCCCTTCTCCACCAATTTCATAAGTAATGGCTTTTTGTGGTGAGAGTTTCGTCAGTTTTCCATTGCTAGAGTTAATAATTTCCCAAAATGTTGCAGGTTCTTCACTCGCACTGATATTAGCAAAGTAGCGCTGGCTTTCCGTTGGGCGCCAAATAACCCCCGCTTTTGGTGTCCAAAATGTCCAACTTTGGTCTAACGACAAATGACTTTGCCGTTTTTCTACGTCACGGCGTGCATGCGTACCTTTGACATCTAAGTTAACTGTCACTGTTGGTGTAATATGTAAGTCTACCCCCACACTGCCATAGAGGTTTTCAGCTCGGCCATCATATTTGCCTATTTTTGTTTTGTCTGCCGGTGTCCCTTTACGGTTTTGCATTAATTCAGTCTGCAAGGTCATTTGGTCCCATGCAAGTGCCGTACGGTATGTCACGGGTTCAGTTTCAATATTATAGGTGAATTGTAGCCCTTCACTGTGGCTGCGGCTAAAACGGTAGTAAGCGGGAGTAGTAAAATTATCATGAGTACGAATGTGCCAAACTCCAGCGCCAATCGCTTGGTTATCCACTTGCCAGTCTGAGCGGTTAGCCACTCGGAATTGCTCAACATTACGGTGTGGGTCACGTAGCCACACCATCGGGTACACATCTGTAGGGTTATTATTGAGTACCTCTTCAGAAACAGGCCCCGCAACGTCAAAGCGCAAATCTGTCCAACTCAACCAAGTTCGGTTTTCAAAGTTATTAGTCACATAACCAAAGTTGCTGCGTAACGTTTTACGTTGAGAAGCAGAGTGTTTGCGATAGCCATCAAAATGGTCATAAGTGAAATTTACACGACCATCAAATACCCCATCGTCAGAAACGCCACCAAATGCCGTTTGTAACCCTTCGCGACCATGGGAGCCGTACTCATAACGTAGGCGGCCTTGCTCGTTTCGACCCGTGTAAGAGAGCACATCCAATTCACCTCCCAAACTATTACTTTGTGGGTTAAGGCTATTTGCGCCGCGGCGTACACTCACCATCCGCGCATCACGCATTTCTAAGGTGCTGATGTGAAAACTGCCGTCAGCATCCGTCGCGGGTAAGCCATCTTGGAGCAGCAATACACCACGAGCAAGCGGTGCGCTTTGTACTCCAGACCCACGAATATTCAAACGCGGCTGATCAATACCACCAAAGAAATTTTGAATCACAAGCCCAGGCTGATAATCAAGAGCATCTTGTAAGGTCGCAAGGCGAGTCTCTTTTTCGATAACAACTAAATTTGTTCCGCCAGCCACTTTTTCAAGCTTGCCTTTTTCTTGCTGTTCACTCGGTGACAAACGGCTTTGACCTGTTGAAGACGTGACGATCAGTTTGTCCGATGTCACTGCTGGTGCAGCGAACCCAATTGGTGTCGCCAAAGTTCCTATACCTAAAGTGAGTGCAATACAATGCGCCAATTGGTGCCGTTTTAAACGATAAGACATATATTCACCCCAATAACAGTAATGGTTATCATTTTCACTTAAGGGGTTTAAAATAGAGGATGGGTTTAGATATCCCTATGACATTTGTCAAAAATGCCTAGAGTGAACTTCGTTTTCAGGCTAATCACACATGTAATTAACCAAGTGGCACTTTAAGTTACTGTGGGTATCAAAGTATCAATAGCCCATTTCGATTACATGGCAATTTATCATCACGATCCCACGTTAAAACCAATACAGATAAGTCATCTTGAACAGAAAATTCACTTCCTTCAATAATGGCTTGTTGCTTTTCATTATCACATTCAGCCCAAAAACCATCTGTTGCAATAATTAGCCGACAATCCACCTCAGTGACTTTTTTATAATCAAGTAAAAATGTTTTTTGTAAATTAAAACATCGAGTAACTATTTTTCTATTTTCATCCTTCAACATACTTTGTACAAAAGGTTCGCCGAGTGGATTAGCACCAGTATGAACATTAGTAAGCCAATTTATCGATTTATCTTTTTTCCAGTTACCTAAACGAATATCTCCCGTATGAAAACAGAAAACAGATTCCCCCGAATTAAAAGTTCCAATAACTAATAAACTCGCCTTCCCAATTTTATATTTAGCTTTAGTTTCTTTAAATCCAAGCTGTAAAATATGTTCAACGATATTTTCAGTTAAGTGACTCTGCTCTATTGAATTTAATTCTTGAATAACTATCTCAAAGAAGAATTTAGCCATTTCAGTAGTAGCTGGAGATGACGTTGAAACATCAAAAGCAATCACCAAATTAAAATTACCTCGGTCAATTAACGCATATAAATCTTTATTTTGTTTTCTATCAGCACCCATTTGAGTCGCAAATAACCATGAGAGCTCTTTAGCTGTTCGCGTTAATGTTTGATGCATTGGGTTAATCTTTCAAAAATAATATCTTCTCGTGAACGAATTCCTTGGCTAGTGCTCTGTACTGCCATTTCAAAATCATATTCATTAATCAATAAAGCTAAATTATTTGAAATATATTCTTTTAATGCTGTACTTGACTGAGAGATCTCTTCAACAATACTTTCTCTTCCATCGAAAATATTTAAAATATCTTCAATATCTCGACTACTTAATAAATCACCATTCCCTCTACCTAGATACGCCTCTAATTTTGTGGCAATAAAATATTCAGGCCGAATTAAATTTATAGTGACATTCTGAGTTAATTGATATTGGCATGCCATTTCTACAGCGTCTTTGTACCAACGATTACTAAAACCTAATGCATTTTGGTCTACAGGCATAAAGTCAACTTTGAGTTCACCAATTAACATTCGGCAGATAACATCATCAAAAGGATCTTCCCTGAACCCTCGTTCTCTCAACTTTTCTTGTAATTGGCTCCACTTAGCATAACCAACTATATCGACCACTAAGTCAACATCATCAGTATATCTAATTTGCTCTTTGGTATATTCATCAGTGACTAACAAGCCTGTAGTACAACCGCCAACAAAGACAACTTGAGCTAATAGCTCTTCACCTAATGCATCTGCAACCACCAGTAACATACTTTTTTGTAAGTTAACCTTTTCGCTCATTTAACTTCCTCAAAAATGATTTTTAGTTTTTCTAAGGATAGATTGTGCTCTCTCGGTCTGCCAATCCTAACCGCATCAACTAAAGCTAACATTGCATACAGCCTACTATCTAATTGAACTGCACGAATAATATTAGAATGTAATGGCTCAATAGCAAATCCTTTTGTCTTTCCTCTTGGATCTGGCCATACAAGAGGAAATTCTCCTGATGTCATTAGTTTTCCTTTTAATACAGGAGCTGCTATTGATGTTGCAATCCCCCTTGTCAGCTCACCTTCCTTTGCAGGAAAAACATACTTGATTCCAAAAGCAATAAAATCAAATAAAGCCTTAGTATTCACCTTGGGAATCGCTAATCTTCTATCTGGCTTCGCTAGACCAACATCGTACATACGATTTAAGCCTAAACTGATTTGTGACTTACTAATTCCTGTCAAAAACTCAAGGTTTCTGACAGAAAAACGGCTTTTAATCGCGCTTTCCTCATTATAACTAGGCTTTAGCCCTTTTTCTGTCCATTCATCCTCTACGACGACTAAAATATCATCATCAACATGAGCTAAAGAAAAATCCGCGGATGACTCTCCCGAAGTATCCTGCCCCTCAAACATATCCCCCCAATCAACTTTACTTTCATATAAATGAAAAGTATCACTATCGAAATTCTGACGATTCAAATCGATATGCATCGAAATTATTTTTAAAAGAATCAGTATATCTTGACTTTTCATATTCTAAATTCCGCCTTGTCTCACGTCCTAGGACACGGGACAATTATTAATAAAAAAATATTTTTGTCAATACACGAACTTCATCTAGGTTTTGCTAACTCCCCAAATACGGCTACACACTTTCTCTAATAACGCTTTGTTATGGCTAAAAATAACCATTGCGAGTGGTCGCTCTTCGGATAATTTCACTAACAACTGCCAAATTTCTTTTTGCAAATTGGCGTCTAACTGTGCGGTGATTTCATCGGCAATTAAAATTTTCGTTCGCGGGTCAAGGGCTCGCAGCAACGCAATACGAGCAAGTTCACCACCCGATAACTCACTGGGAAGCCTTTCAAGCCAAGAAGGTTTAATCGAAAAGTGCTCTAACCAATGGGTTTCTGGCTGCCAAGCATCAAATAAACTCGCCCCCACCTTGCGATAGGGGTTAAAGCTTTTTTCGGGATGTTGGGGGACTAATTGAATTGGACAATAACCCTGCTGAGGTAACGGTTTCCCTTCAAACAAAATGGTTCCTTGGGTTGCATGCTGCCACTGAGCGAATACTCGGCCTAACGTAGTTTTACCAAAACCACTGGGGGCAGAGATCCCAAGGCGTTCACCGCTAGTCAGTGACATGCTAAAGCCATCCCACAGCCGTTGGCCACCTTGTTCAATGCATAAATTATTTACTTGGAAAATAGGTTCAGTGATACTCATTTACTTGCCATAAATTGATGTTCCGGTAACGCATTCCACAACGACTGCAGCCATTGACCACCACCACCTTGTTGTAGCTTTTGGCTACTTAACACGTCTTCCAACGCTCCGTTACGCAATAAGGCAATACGGTCAGCAAAACGCACTGCCATGGACAAATCATGGGTGACCCATAAAACACCTCGGCCATCGTGGCAGAGCGATTTAATGTTTTCGAGTAGCTGCATGGCATGCTCATCATCCAGCCATGATGAAATTTCATCCGCTAAAATATATTGCGCGCGCGAGAGTGTCGCACTACTGGCGAGTACCCGTTTAGCCATTCCACCGGATAACTGGTTTGGGTAGCTATCTACCAATGAGCCTTGCAGATTATATTGCTGTAAATGCCGTGCGACATCGTGCATTTTAATATGCTGCCCACTTAACACAGCGGCACGTTCTAATTGTGGGCCGATACGAATTAACGGATTAAGCGCATTAACCCCTTGAGGGATATAACATAATGCGTTTCCACGATGCTGAGCTTTATTTTGTTCAGTCAGCTTTTTACCATTAAGGTGAATACCGCCACGACAGCGCATATTATGGGGAAGCAACCCCAAAACGCTCTGTAATAACAAGCTCTTACCTTCTCCGCTCCCACCTACCAATGCAACCATCTCACCGGGCTGAATATCCAATGAAATCCCTTGCAGTAACGGCGACCAACGTTTACGCCCTAACCAACGAAATTGCGCGACATCCACGGTGAGATTATCAAGACTCAACATACGGCCCCCTTCAACCATAACTGCTGTAAGGCTTTGGCGAATTGGTCAAATAATAACACTAACCCAACTAAAGCAACGCCAGGGAAGACCACCAGCCACCACGCTCCTGTGCTGAGATAACGCAATGCATCAGACAATAAAATGCCCAGTGAGGGCTCATGGGGCGATAAACCAAAACCTAAAAAACTTAATGCTGCGCTGTGTAATACTGCGTGGGGAAACATTAATAACGTCCCGACCATCCATTGCGGCAAAATCATGGGTAAATAGTGATAGCGCCAGCGATAAAATGCACTGTTACCAATACGTTGAGATAACATAATGTAATCTGACTGGCTAACTCGTTGTAACTCTGAACGTAAAATTAGGGCTAATTTTGGCCAA
This sequence comes from Providencia sp. PROV048, assembly GCF_033688165.1. Lineage (NCBI taxonomy): Bacteria > Pseudomonadati > Pseudomonadota > Gammaproteobacteria > Enterobacterales > Morganellaceae > Providencia > Providencia sp. PROV048. Next base: position 3,392,571 of record NZ_CP096360.1, read on the forward strand.
TGTGTCAGTGCAACGGCCCAAATCACCCCCATTTTTCCACCACCCAACGTAAAACAAATCAATACCAGTAATAAAAGATGTGGCAATGCCAACATGGCATCAATAACGCCACGCACTACATAGTCCATCACTTTGCTTATTGAAGATAAACCGGCCATGACAAGTGCAATAAAACCACTGGTAACCGCTGCCATAAGGCCGATTTGCAAGCTAGTTGCCACCCCTTGAAAAGTTCTGGCAAATAAGTCACGTCCTAAATTATCTGTCCCAAATAGATGTGCCCACGACGGTGGCAATCGCCTATCGAGTAAATTCATTTCAATATCATTGAGGGAGAGACCAAACGCATAGATACTGACGATGACCAATAAAAGCAATGAGAAAGATAACTTAAGCAAAGCACGATTCGGGTTATATGTCATAACGACCTCATCACTCCCTTATTCACTTTTTTTAGCAAGCTGTCGGCTATCGTATTGCTAAAAAATATTAGCGCAGCACATAACATCACGATCCCCATCAACAAGGGAATATCTCCACGCAATCCTCCATCAATCGTCGCCTGACCTAAGCCTGGATAGGCAAATACTTTTTCTGCTAATAATGCCCCACTCAATAATTCACCAATAGAAGCAAACTGCAAACAAATTGCGGGGGTGATGGCATGCTTTAGGACATGAAAGCCTATCATCGACCAGCCTTTATCTCCTTGGGCTTGTGCATAATGAATAAATTCACTGCTCATCACCTCAACCACTTTGGCACGTGTATGCAATGCGATATTGCCGACGCCTAACATACCCAACGCAATGACAGGTAAAACCAGATGATGAAGTTTTTGTGAAAATGTTGCCGTTTGCTCATCCAAGCCTATCGGCCAAGCACAGCATATCGGCGCCCACTGTAATGTCACTGCAAACAGAGACAACAACAGTAAACCCACCCAAAAAACAGGAATTGAAGCAAGTAAATAGCATAACGTTGAAATAAGTTTGTCTGGCCAGCGGTTTAAATAACGCCCCGCGACCAAACCCAACGCAAAACCAACAACGCCAGAGAACAGCCAAGAACTAATAAGTAGGGCTAAAGAAGGCACAAGGCGGTCAGCAATCACTTGAATTACTGGGGTATTATAGAGCATGGAATAGCCCAAATCCCCCTGTAAGACTTGTGAAAACCAGCGCCAGAACTGAACCCACAGTGGTTGGTCAAGCCCCCATCGAGCAGCAATAAGCGCATATTGCTCAGGGGGTACGTGCAGTAAGTCATTGCCGATATAGGCTTTTATTGGGTCGATAGGCGAGTAACTCAGCAGGATAAAAATTCCTGCTGCCGTTACGGTTAATAAACAAATAAATCGCAATAAAAGCCCAAGTACGGTTCGCATTACTGACAGGTCCACGCCCATTCATCGACATTATTTAACACTGACCAAGAGCCGTGAATTTCAGGGGCACTGGTGCCTAAATCAACACAATTATTCAGTAAATAAATATGTTGCAGGTTCATCAACCAAGCCCATGGGGCATCACCTTTAATACCCACCCCCGTGTTACCGTTCCAATCCACTTGTTGCCATAACGGGATCGCTGCGTCTTGGTCAGCTTGCGCTAACGCTTTTTCAATCAATTGATCGACTTCAGCATTTTTATAATAACCCGGGTTGTAAAAGCCAACACCCGCAGCCTTGCTGCTGTAATTATGGACAATCTCCATCGGGTCTAAGCTTCCCCAACCAAACAGTGTTGGATTCGCATGCATATTGAGTTCAACGGTTTCCCAGCTCCCCGATTTTAAATCCATTTCGATACCAATGGGTTTTAAACTTGAACGGATTGCCTGAGCAAGGTCTCGACGTGTGGTATCACCACTGGCATACCATAATGTCAGTTTCGCCACTTTACTATCTTTCTCACGTAGGCCTTCTTTATTCAGCTTCCACCCTGCCTCTTCTAAAATGGATTTCGCTTTCTCGAGATCGCCATCTTTAAAAGCGGAGTCTGGGCTATTCCATGGCAACCCTGCAACACCGGTATAAGCCGGCACTGCAAAGCCTTCCAACACGGATCCCGCCAATAGTTTACGGTCAAGTGCATAGTTAATGGCTTTACGAACAGCAACATCTGAAGTGATGTCGTTACCAATAGGGTTACCTTGAGCATCTTTCTCACCCGCAGGTGGAATTGGGAAAGAGATACCGCGATTTTCCACACTATAGCGCTCAACCAATTTCATGTTTTTCACATTATTAGCATTCGCTGCTACCGCCGCAGGGATACGAACGATTTCCAGTTGATTGCTTTGTGCTGCAGCAAAGGCCGCATCTTCATCAAGGAAAACAAAGACCATTTTACCAAAATCATTTTTTGGCCCTGCATAATATGGATTTTGCTCAACAATCAGTTGCTGCCCCGGTTGGAATGCGACTAAACGGTAAGGGCCTGCACCAATCGGGTTATGTGCGTAGGTTTTCGCATCATATTTATCGGCACAAACAATTCCTAACGAGCCTAATACATTCACAAAAGTACTTTGTGGGGAAGATAACGTGATTTTTACGGTGAGAGGGTCGATTTCCTCTGCTTTGGCAAAGTTGCCCATGTCCACCTTGCCGCCACTGGCTGCGGCATTGTTATAGGTAAACACGACATCTTTAGCGGTTAATGGTGAGCCATCGGAAAACTTTAAGCCTTTTTTCAGTTTGAGCGTCCATTGTTTACCATCGGCATTATGTTCATAGCTTTCAAGCATATAGCTATGCCATGAAAGATCCGCTTTTTGTTTCAGTAATGGGCTATGCAACAGTAGGTAGCTGCCATGGCTCCACCCAAGCATTGGGTCAAAACCTTCAGTGGGCTCTGAGCCAATGGCTAAACGTAAGGTTTGTGACTGAGCGGGTTCTACCGCTTGTGCTTGCAGTGTAAGCCCCATCAGGCACACGGCTGCAACGATATTTTTAATCATACATCCCTCTATAGACAGGTTTTATTTTTTATTTCAAATCATCAATGTCGTTATTGTCATTGATGCCGCTATCGGTGAGATATTCACTATGTGTAAGGTAGCAAATATGAGTTATATTAAATTTAACGTCCTGATTGCTAGGCGCTACATCAATAGAACAGCGAATTTATTCGAGAAACCGTCAAAATTAAGTCGTTATGTGACTTACCTTAACAACTCTCATCAATTTCTTTTTCAAATTCAATTGGATTAGAGTGCAAGGACAAATTGGTAATAAAATTCGGGTCGTTCGACTGCCTTGATTGCAACCGAAATTGAGAAGGCGTCAAATTATATTTTCGCTTAAAGACATCACAAAAATAAGCATTGCTTCCAAAACCGCAGCGGTGACTAATTTGAAAAACAGAATAATTTGAAAAGGTTAAAAAATTCAGCGCCATTCCCATTCGCACATCGAGTAGTAATTGGCGAAAAGACACCCCTTCACGGCTCAAATGACGGCGTAAAGTGGATGGCGTGGTAAATAACGCTTTCGCGACATCCTCTAAGTGCCATTTTTTTTGCGGTTCTTGAGTGATCAGATGGGTAATCGCTTGATTTTTCGGCTCATCATAATTGAAGCGAAAAAGATTTAGAATATCGATACCATCTTGATATATCGCCATTAAAATAAAATATAGGCTCTGTCTCATTAGCAATGCTTCTTGGGACTCACTCTGTTTTTTTAATGGTAAGCATTGTTTTAATAAACTAAAGTTATCTCTCACGGTTTCTGGGGGAGACACATGGTAAATGGGTTGGTGGCTAGTCAGAGGTGCAGCCGACTTCATTAAGGTCTTCAGTAATAAAAATACCGGTTGTAATTCATCTGCCGACATCGACAATGTGTGCAATTCAAGCGGCTGCTTCACGGTATTACACACAACATTGCAAGAAACTTGACTATATTTAGGAATAATTAAGGTGACATCGCTTTCAATTTCAATGGATTGACCGTTGATCACAACATTTCCTTTCGCGCCCGTCAGCATGGCTATCATCGCATTTTCAATATAAAACGCTTTTAACACCATTTGGCTTTCCGAAAGAAAAAATTTATATTCCATAATCTCTATAAACTGCCGTTAATGTCAGAATGACTTCCCAAGAAAAGGGATTGTTGAATCGATATAAAGTCACGTCGTAAAACATCTCAACCCCATATCAGTGCGGCTGTGAATATAGTCCTGTTACGCTGAAATCGCAATATAGATATACGCTCATTTTTTACTGTTATTTTGATGGTTGTTATATTTTCTAAATAAAATGCTGTTTAATTGAAAGGCAATTTTCGATATAAGGTGTAGAATCGCGCGGCAGACACATGCAGCCGATAACGCTGCATAATAATAATGATTTTGGTATTCACTCACACCCTACCCTACTTGCATTAGCTTTTACATCATAAGTACCCAATTTTTGTTAGGGGTATAGCTAAACATGTTCGCGTATTTTTAGTTGACTAAGTTGCAGGAGAAAGTATGTCTGATTTTTCAGGATCAGGCTGGTTAGCTGAAATCTTTTTACGATATGAACTAAAACGTGGCGTCACCCGCTTAACGGATAAACAACATATCGGCCCTTTAATGGTTCAGCGGTCATTCTACCCCGAGCAAGGTATTGCACACACGTATTTACTTCATCCACCCGGTGGCGTTGTCGGGGGGGATAAACTTCTTATCAATATTGATGTTCAACCACATGCCCATGCGTTATTAACCACGCCTGGAGCAACAAAATTTTATCGCAGTGCGGGCGGTGTTGCGCGGCAAGTACAAACCTTAACGGTGGCACCTAATGGGTTCTTAGAATGGTTGCCTCAAGAAAACATTTTTTTCCCTGAGGCGCAAGTTCACATAGAGACCCATGTGCGGATCACCAGTTCATCAAAATTTATCGGCTGGGAAATCCAGTGTTTAGGCCGCCCGGTATTAAACGAACAATTCGACAACGGCAATATTCGGGGGCGCTTGCAATTTTATATTGATGACAAGCTCACCTTGGCGGAATCTATCTTTATCAATGGTTCTCAAAAACAATCGGCCGTCATGCGTGAGTTTCCCATGTTCGGCTCTTTATATATCTACCCCGCCAGCGATGAATTGAAAGCTGAACTTCAAGATAGCTTAGCCTGTTTTTTCTCTACCGATGTTAGGCCGCTTGAGTATGGGCTAACTAATGTGGACGGTATTTTAGTTTTGCGGCTATTAGGCTCTCAAACCGAGCCAATAATGGCCTGTTTTGCCCATATTTGGCAGGCAACAAGACAATACTGGTTAGGTTATTGTCCTGAGCCACCGCGTATTTGGGTAACGTAAACGTTTTTTAGGAGCAAAAAATGGAATTAACCCCAAGAGAAAAAGACAAATTATTACTTTTTACGGCAGGCCTCGTCGCAGAAAGACGCTTAGCGCGTGGATTAAAGCTCAATTACCCTGAGGCCGTCGCGCTAATCAGTTGTGCGATTATGGAAGGCGCCCGTGATGGTAAAACGGTTGCCCAGTTAATGAGCGAAGGTCGAACCGTGTTAACCGCAGAGCAGGTCATGGAGGGGGTGCCAGAAATGATCAAAGACATCCAAGTGGAATGTACATTTCCTGATGGCACAAAGTTGGTTTCTATCCACGACCCAATTGTATAGGTGGCAACATGATCCCCGGTGAAATTAAAGTCAATCAAGCTTTAGGCGACATCGAACTCAATGCAGGTCGAGAAACCCAAATAATCCTCGTTGCAAATACAGGCGATCGCCCGATACAAATTGGCTCTCACTACCATTTTTACGAAGCAAACGAAGCGCTAAAATTTGCACGTGAAGGCACGCTTGGGTTTCGTTTAAACATCCCAGCTGGAATGGCTGTTCGTTTTGAGCCCGGACAGAGTCGCACTGTTGAGTTAGTCGCATTTAGCGGTAAAAGAGAAATTTACGGTTTCCATGGCAAGATCATGGGAAAATTAGAGAGTGAGAAATAACCATGAAAACCATCTCACGGCAAGCCTATGCGGATATGTTTGGCCCAACAACGGGTGACCGCTTACGCTTAGCAGATACAGAATTATTTTTAGAAATTGAAAAAGATTTCACGACTTACGGTGAAGAGGTCAAGTTTGGTGGCGGTAAGGTCATTCGTGACGGTATGGGGCAAAGCCAAGTGACCAGCGACCAATGCGTTGATGTGATAATCACCAACGCCATTATTCTCGACCATTGGGGCATTGTTAAAGCCGATATTGGCATTAAAAATGGCCGCATTGCGGGGATTGGTAAAGCCGGCAACCCTGACGTGCAACCGAATGTTGATATCGTGATTGGCCCCGGTACTGAAGTCGTTGCAGGCGAAGGTAAAATTATCACCGCGGGTGGTGTTGATACCCATATTCACTTTATTTGCCCACAACAAGCTGAAGAAGGCTTAGTGTCTGGCGTCACCACCTTTATTGGTGGAGGAACCGGCCCTGTCGCAGGCACCAATGCCACGACCGTCACGCCGGGTATTTGGAATATGTACCGCATGTTACAAGCCGTGGACGAACTGCCGATTAATGTCGGTTTGTTTGGCAAAGGCTGCGTGAGTAAACCCGAGGCTATCCGCGAACAAATTGAAGCGGGAGCTATCGGCTTGAAAATCCACGAAGACTGGGGGGCGACCCCGATGGCCATCCATAACTGCTTGAATGTAGCTGATGAAATGGATGTCCAAGTCGCTATCCACTCAGATACATTAAACGAAGGTGGCTTTTATGAAGAAACTGTAAAAGCTATCGCGGGGCGTGTCATTCACGTGTTCCATACGGAAGGTGCTGGTGGCGGCCATGCCCCTGATGTGATCAAATCGGTGGCCGAGCCCAATATTCTGCCTGCGTCAACTAACCCAACCATGCCATACACCATTAATACCGTTGATGAGCATTTGGATATGTTGATGGTTTGCCACCACTTAGACCCATCTATTCCTGAAGATGTGGCTTTTGCTGAGTCCCGTATTCGCCGTGAAACCATCGCCGCTGAAGATATTTTGCATGATATGGGCGCCATTTCAGTCATGTCTTCGGACTCACAAGCCATGGGGCGTGTTGGTGAAGTAATTACTCGTACTTGGCAATGCGCACATAAAATGAAATTACAGCGCGGAACCTTAGAAGGCGATACACCAGAGAACGATAATAACCGCATCAAACGCTATGTGGCGAAATACACTATTAACCCCGCTATCGCCCACGGCATTGCCCATGAGGTTGGGTCGATTGGAAAAGGAAAACTCGCGGATATCGTCTTGTGGGATCCCGCCTTTTTTGGCATTAAGCCTGCCTTGATCATGAAAGGTGGCATGGTCGCTTATGCCCCTATGGGGGATATCAACGCAGCGATCCCAACGCCTCAACCCGTGCACTACCGTCCAATGTTTGGCGCATTGGGTAAAGCCAAATACCAAACATCGATGATTTTTATGTCGAAAGCGGGTATTGATGCCGGCGTTCCTGAAAAACTCGGTTTACAGAGCAAAATTGGTCGTGTGGAAGGCTGCCGAAATATTAGTAAGGCATCCATGATCCACAATAGTTATGTGCCACATATTGAGCTGGATCCGCAGACTTACATCGTAAAAGCCGATGGTATTCCATTAGTTTGTGAACCTGCGATTGAGCTGCCAATGGCACAGCGTTACTTTTTATTCTGACCCCCGACGAAAGAGCCAGAACATGAAAAAATTCATTAAAATTATAGATAGCCACCAAGCATCGCACACCGAGTTATCCTTGTGTTTAACTATGGATGAGCGCACAAAGAGCCGCTTAAAAGTCACCTTAAGCGACGGTCAAGAAGCAGGGTTGTTTCTGCCACGTGGTACCGTGCTTAAAGAAGGCGATATTTTAGCCACTGAAGACGGTGAGTTAGTCACCATCGAAGCGGCAAAAGAGCAAGTATCAACCGTTTATAGCGATGACCCACTGCTGTTAGCGCGTGTTTGTTATCACTTAGGTAACCGTCACGTTCCACTGCAAATCGAAGCCGGCTGGTGTCGTTACTTCCATGACCATGTCTTAGATGATATGGCACGAGGGCTTGGCGCGACCGTCAGTGTGGGTTTGGAAAAATACCAACCAGAACCGGGGGCTTATGGTGGTTCATCCGGTGGGCATCACCACCATCATCACGATCATGATGACCATCATCACCATTAATTATATTTGGGAAGTTTATCCATGTTAGCGGATTTGCGTTTATATCAATTAGTCAGCCCGTCTTTGCCTGTTGGGTCATTTACCTATTCCCAAGGCTTAGAGTGGGCCATTGAAAAAGGCTGGGTAACCACGCCTGAAACGCTAGCAAGCTGGTTAACAGCGCAAATGACCCATGCGATTGCGACATTGGAACTCCCTGTTTTACGGCAAATTCACGCCCACTTATTAAGTGCCGATATGGAAAAAGTTACCTATTGGTGTGAATTTATCATTGCCAGCCGTGAAACCAAGGAACTGCGGTTAGAGGAGCGCCAACGTGGTATTGCTTTTGCCCGCTTACTGCCTCAACTGGGTATCGAACTTGATACAACCACATTGACCTGCGTTAAACAAACGCAGCTTATGGCGTTTGCCCTTGCCGCAGTCAATTGGAATATTGATATCGACAAACTCTGTAACGCCTATGCATGGGGCTGGCTGGAAAACACCGTGATGTCCGGTGTTAAACTCATTCCACTCGGCCAAAGTGCGGGGCAACACATTTTGTTCACTCTAACCGAGCGCATTCCTACCATTGTCTCGCAATCGGCCACATGGCCTTTAGAAGATATCGGCAGTTTTACACCTGCACAAATTATTGCCAGTAGTCGGCATGAAACCCAATACACACGACTTTTTCGTTCATGAGAAAATGCTATGCAAGAATATAATCAACCCTTAAGAATTGGTGTCGGTGGGCCGGTCGGCTCAGGAAAAACCGCATTATTAGAAGTGTTATGTAAAGCCATGCGCGACACTTACCAAATAGCGGTTGTCACCAATGATATTTATACCCAAGAAGATGCCAAAATTTTAACCCGTGCCGAAGCATTAGATGCAGACCGCATTATTGGTGTTGAAACTGGCGGCTGCCCTCACACAGCTATTCGTGAAGATGCATCAATGAACTTAGCCGCAGTTGAAGAGCTCGCCATGCGCCATAAAAACCTCGACATCGTATTCGTGGAAAGCGGCGGCGATAACCTGAGCGCGACCTTTAGCCCAGAGCTGGCTGACTTAACCATTTATGTGATTGATGTAGCTGAAGGCGAAAAAATCCCACGTAAAGGCGGCCCGGGGATCACTCATTCCGATTTATTGGTGATTAACAAAATTGACCTTGCACCCTATGTCGGCGCCTCATTAGAAGTGATGGAAGCCGATACCGCAAGAATGCGCCCAGTAAAGCCCTATGTGTTTACTAACTTAAAGAAAAAAGTCGGCTTAGAAACCATTATCGAGTTTATTATCGATAAAGGTATGTTAAGACGTTAATAGATTTGAACGCCCTATAGGTTTTATCTATAGGGCATTTTCAATTAACAAATACGGGGTAAAGGCTCACTGTGGGGTAAATCTAATAACCTTGATGTACCGAAGATCCCAACCAATTTGACTTGTTTTTGCTCAGTCACACAACCAATCGTGGCTGCATCTTTCCCTAATGGGTGTTGGTGTAGTGCAGCAATCACCGCACTTTCCGCTTCAGGTTTCACCACAATCACTAATTTGCCTTCATTAGCAAAGTTTAACGGCTCTAAACCTAATAGTTCGCACACGCCCCTAACTGCTGAAGAGACAGGTAAATCCCCCTCATTTATCGCTATCCCGCAGCCACTTGCCTGCGCAAACTCATGTAAAATAGCCGTCACGCCCCCTCGGGTCGCATCACGTAAAGCACGAACACCGTTGATTTCCCGTAATGGTGCGATCAGCGGCGTTAATACGGCACAATCACTGCTTAACTCAGCTTCTAAACCCAACTGTTCGCGTAGATTTAAAATAGTCGCGCCGTGATCACCCAATGTGCCACTGACGATCACTTTATCGCCCGCTTCAATTTGCTGGGCTCCCCATTGAATATCCGTTGAGATCACGCCAATACCTGCTGTATTGATAAACACTTTATCGGCTGCGCCACGCTGTACCACTTTGGTATCACCCGTCACAATGTCGACACCAGCAGCCTTTGCCGTTGCCGCCATCGACTCGACAATCGTTTGTAATTCAGACAGCGGAAAACCTTCTTCCAAAATAAAACCGCAGGACAAATATTTTGGAATAGCCCCACTGACGGCGACATCATTGACCGTGCCGCACACAGCAAGTTTCCCAATATTACCACCCGGGAAAAAAATCGGGTCGATGACATAACTGTCGGTACTGAATGCTAAGCGGTCGCCCAATGCGGTCATTTCAGCCAGTGCTAGCCGAGCTTGGTCTTCCCGCTCATTCAACGCTGGGTTAGCAAATGCTTGCAAGAACAACTGTTCAATCAATTGCTGCATGGCCTGCCCACCACTACCATGTGCCATCGTCACCACATGATTACTCATTTATACCTCCCGACGATACTGGTAATAAGCTGCACAGGCGCCTTCAGAAGAAACCATTAGTGCGCCAAAAGCCGTTTGTGGCGTACAACGGCGCCCAAACAACGTACATTCGTTCGGTTTACAGCGCCCGGTTAACACCTCTCCACAACGTGATTGCGGGTCATCCGCCACTTTATGGGGTTGTACCTGAAAACGTCTCTCTGCATCAAAAAACTGATAGTCTTCAGTTAATTGAACCCCTGAACCTGCTATTTCCCCCAGCCCGCGCCATTCACTGGTTTGTTTAAGTTCAAAAACTTCCTCTAACGCCTTCAGTGCCAATACGTTACCGTTATCGGCCACAACACGCTTATATTGGTTTTCTACCTCACAACGGCCATCGGCGATTTGGTCAACTAACATGGCTAATGACTGCAAAATATCTAGGGGTTCGAACCCTGTGACCACCAGCGGTTTATAGAAATCATCCGTAATAAATTGATAAGGATGGGCACCAATCACCATACTGACGTGCCCCGGCGCTAAAAAGCCGTCAATGCGGACATCCGGCTGTTCTAGTAAGCTTTTTAACGTTGGGATAATGGTAATGTGTTGGCAAAACACCGTGAAATTATTTAGCTGGCGGCGTTTCGCTTGCTGCAAGGTGATTGCCGTGCTTGGCATGGTGGTTTCAAAGCCTAAACCAAAGAAAACCACTTGCCGATGAGGATGCTGCTCTGCTAATGCCAAGGCATCTAGCGGTGAATAAACGATGCGGACATCCGCTCCATTACGCTTGGCGTCAAGTAAAGAGCCCTTTTCCCCCGGCACACGCATTGCATCGCCATAAGTACAAAAGATAACCTCAGGGTGCTGTGCAATTTCAATACAGCCATCAATTCGCCCCATTGGCAAAACGCACACAGGGCAACCGGGCCCATGAACAAATTCAATTTCGGCGGGTAATAACTGGTCAATACCAAATTTAAAAATCGCGTGGGTATGGCCTCCACACACTTCCATGAGTTGTAATGGGCGCCGTTTTGCTTGGGGTATTTCATTCACCCGTTGATGAATATGCGCCAATAGCGTTTTTGCAAGAACAGGGTCGCGAAATTCATCGACGTACTGCATCTGTTGCTCCTGCATTTAAACCACTAAAATCGCTAACTTCGTGGTCTAGCTGACTCATCGCGGTTAACGCATCCAAGGTGGATTGCGCTTCTTCTTCATTGATGATGCTCATGGCAAACCCGACGTGTACCAATACCCATTGCCCTAATAAATCAGCGGTTTCCCCCTCACAAATTAAGCCAATATTCACATCGCGTTTTACACCACAAACATCCACTTGAGCGAGTTGGTGAATGTCTTCACCAACGGCAACTATTTTGCCCGGAATACCTAAGCACATAGCTGTGTCTCCAACCATGCCAGCCAAGCATCCATCCCTTCGCCACGTGTCGCAGACACTTGGATAACTTGGATATTGGGATTCACCTGTTTGGCATTGGCGATACACGCATCGACATCAAAATGTAGATAAGGCAATAAATCAATTTTATTCAGCAACATGATATCTGCTGCCGCAAACATATGCGGGTATTTGAGGGGTTTATCTTCCCCTTCCGTGACCGACAGCACCGCCACTTTATGGCGCTCGCCCAAATCAAAGCTAGCAGGGCACACAAGATTTCCCACATTTTCAATAAATAACAAGCTGTTATCTGCTAACTCTAAACGTGCTGTTGCATCGTGCACCATTTGTGCATCTAGGTGGCAGCCTTTTCCTGTATTCACTTGAATCGCAGGCACACCCGTTTCGCGGATCCGCTGTGCATCATTGGTGGTTTGTTGGTCACCTTCAATCACTGCGCAATTGATTTTGTCACGCAGCCTTAACAGCGTTTCCGTTAATAAGGTGGTTTTTCCCGAACCCGGGCTAGAAACGAGATTTAGCGCTAAAATATTCTTCTGGTTAAAATCGTCACGGTTATGCTCTGCCAGATGGTTATTTTTATCTAACACATCCATCTCAATTTGTAGCATGCGTTTCTGGCTGATCCCCGGTGCATGTGTACCTGCTTCACCGTGGCCATAATCAAGGTCATGGTGCTCTCCAGCCGGTTTAAAACTTGTCTCGGCCGTTTGATAAATGTGTTTATGTTTGTGCTTATGTTTGTGTTTATGCTTTTTAGACTTGCTTTCAGCAGGTGCGGGCTCATATTGGTGATAATGGTTGTGGACATCACCTTGATGATAGTAATGGTGATGAATAATCACGGTTTGCCCATGAGGTTCATGATCATGATGATGGTCGTGATCATGGCCGTGATGGTGGTCATGGTCGTGATGATGATCGTGACCGTGATGGTGGTCGTGAGCATGGCCGTGATGGTCATCACCCTCGATTTTGCGCTCTCCCGATGCACATCCACAAGTACTGCACATAAGTTTCACTCCCAACAGCTAAATTGTTAAATTAGGTTAATACATAATCCATAGGGTCTGGTTGATACACCTCAAGCTCACCTCAAAAAGCTATTCCACTTCCAACTCTTTGATACGTAAACTCTCCCCACTTTCCACTTTCAGGTTCAACCCCTGACAGCATGGACAAACTGATTGATGGCTGTCTATTTCCACTATTTCACTGCAATCCCAACACCATGCTTGTGCGGGCTGGTAAATAATGTGAAGCTGGCAGCCTTCTGCAACCGTACCACGGCAAACGACGTCAAAACTGAAGCGAAAGGCACTCTCTTCGACACAAGAGAGCGCACCGATTTCAAGCCAAACAGCAGTGACTCGGTTAACTGCATTTTTTTTCGCCTGCTGTTCAATAATTTCTATCGTACTTTGGCATAACGAAACCTCATGCATCCTGCCCCCTTAAGTGGCGGGTAAACAATGCTCTGCGTTCAGGTGCTTGAGGAATATTTGGGTCACTCACTGGAAGCGATAACAAAATTCGCTGACAATCATCCGCCAAGTGAATACCTTGCTTCGGTGTCATTTTCTTTTCTAATGGCGACATTAATGAGCAAGCAACATATTGAGTTAAACCGTCTAATTCACCCACGGTATACGTCATTTCACCATAGGGGAGGATTAACCCGACCTTGTCACCGACCATGCGACGAGGCCAATATTGTTCAGGCCCCGGTAGAATAATCGCACTGAGCATCCATGGCGTGATCACCACGCCCACCCATTGCCCGTCAAACAGTGAAAATTCACTGGCATGCACTGGCATCGTCGGATGCAAAAATGACAAATCATGCATCGATTGTTCAGCAACCCGCGTAAATGCGGCCTCCACCAGAGACCGAGGGTTAGTGTCATAACCTAAGATTTCATCCGGCATGCAAACTCTCTTCTTTTGCTATGATTTCCAAGCCTTCGCTTCGCAAAACCTCAATGACCTTTTGTAAAGCTGGCTCTAAAGCAGCCTGCCCAGTTACTGTTAAACCAATATGCGGTTCGAGGGATTCAGGCACGACGCCAACTAATGTTAGCTTCTGTGGGAATTCATCGGTTAAATGCAAAGCTGATAGCACATCTGATAAACCGAGTTGATGCGGAGAAATTTTACGCGTAAATAACGCAGGAACTTCGTCATCGCGTAAGACTAAAATCGAGCCAGCCTGCTGGCTCGATAACACGACGTCGGCAATAATTAAATGGTCTCTATCCGCCATTGGGCCAATCAATTCCATTCCTGCCGTTCCACCATCAAGTACTTCTACGCATTCAGGTAGATGATAGCGTTGTTCTAAAGCCTCAACGATGCGTACCCCAATTCCTTCATCGCTGAGCAGTATATTGCCAACACCTAAGACTAAAATACGCATTACAGCACCTTAACCTTAGTGACTTCGCCACCTTCAGGGTCAACAATGTGCACCGCACAAGACATACAAGGGTCAAATGAGTGAATGGTTCGCACCACTTCAAGGGGTTTAGCGGGGTCTGCTATAGGGGTTCCTACCAATGCTTGCTCATAAGGGCCTGGCTCATCATTAAAATTACGCGGACCTGAGTTCCAAGTGGATGGCACTACCGCTTGATAATTTTCAATTTTACCGTCTTTGATCACCACCCAGTGCGACAATAAACCGCGAGGAACTTCCCCAAAACCTACCCCTTTAATCGTGGCATTTTCAGGGAAATGTGGTTTCACAAAGGTGGTGTAATCGCCTTTTCCTATGTTATCGACCAGCGCTTGCCATTGAATAGACAGAGTTTCATTCAGCACACAGCAGCGAACACTGCGTCCGATAATTCGGCCCAATGTGGAATGCAGTTGATCCACACCAATCGTATTGCCCGTCAGTGTTTGGTACAGGTTTACCACATCATTAAAGTGTTTTTCTGTCGGTTCATGTTTTGCCGCTAATTTACACAACAAATCAGCGAGCGGCCCGACTTCAACGGTTTTATCATAGAAAGTTGGTGCTTTTACCCATGAATATTTACCGTCATCATCCCAACCGGTGTAATCCGGGTTCGTAGTACCTTCCCACGGTGCTTGTGGCTCATTTTCTTTGTACCATGCATGTTTGCTACTTTCTTTGATGCCGTTGATCAAATACTCATCTGTATGGCTAGTAATGGGGCGATAAGTACTAAAATCGCTGTTTTCCAAATAGCCACCCGGTAAGAGGAAACTTCCGTTTTTACCGTCCATTGGCATTTCAGGCATACACATGTAATGTTTCGCACCTTGACCGACTTCAAGCCATTCAGGGTAGCCTGCTGCAATCACCGCTGCGTCAATCTTATACACTTGCTCAATAAAATCCCCTAAACGGTCAATAAAGGATTTCACATACATCAAGCGTTCAAGGTTCAGAACCCCGACACCATCAAGGTTAATAGGGTTTGCCACACCACCAACTGCAAGGTTTTGAATATGGGGTGTTTTCCCCCCTAATAACGCCACGATACGGTTAGCATCTCGTTGACATTCGAGGGCTTGCAAATAGTGAGCGACGGCAATTAAGTTCACCTCCGGCGACAATTTCATCGCTGGGTGCCCCCAATACCCATTGGCAAAAATACCCAATTGCCCACTGGCAACCAATTTTTTAATTTTATCTTGAACTCGCGTGAATTCTTCTGGGCTATTCAATGGCCACGTCGAAACGCCTCTCAAAATTTCTGCCGCTTTATTTGGGTCTGCACTCAGCGCAGAGGTGATATCCACCCAATCTAACGCCGATAATTGATAAAAATGGACAATATGGTCTTGAATAGTATGCGCGGCTAAAATCATATTACGGATATACTGCGCATTCACTGGCACATCAATATTTAAGGCGCTCTCAATCGTGCGTACCGACACAATACCGTGCACTGTGGTACAAACCCCACAAATACGCTGCATGATCATCCATGCATCACGAGGGTCTTTTCCTTTGACTATCTCTTCCATACCACGCCACATCGTGCCTGAAGCCCAAGCCTTGGTGACTTTTCCATCTTCAATTTCACAATCAATGCGTAAGTGACCTTCGATACGAGTGACTGGGTCTATTGTTATACGTTGGCTCATGCTTTACCTCGGGCCTCTGAATGGCTCATCGTTGTTTTTTTCAATGCTGGAATAACAGGTAATAAGCGGATCAATAAGATATAAGCGCATACCTCTATTGCCACAAAACCTATTGAAATTAAAAGTTCTTCTGTTGTTGGGAAATAGTCGTATCCGCCCCCAGGGTTGAATGCAACGAGGGAATAGCTCATCCGCCACATGGCCGCCCCAATCAACATGCTTAAACCGCTTGCATATAACCACCGTGAATCATTTCTCAATGATGGCATGCGGAAAATAATCAATGGGAAAACCATTAATGCGGTTTCTATCCAGAACATCATGGCGTAGAAATCGGTATTGAAGATATGGTGCAACTTGCCCCGATAAATTAGTTCACCGAAACGGCAGACCAAGAACAGCACTAACAATACCTGCAAGATCCGAGTGATACGCACAAACAGTGGCCGTTCATCAGCGCCTTGCCCCCGCAACGCGGCTTGGAGCAATGACCCTTCGAAAATCACAATGGAAAAGCCCATAATGAATGCAGTCAGTAATGAGAGTAGTGGCAACATTTCATAACTTTGCCAAATAGGATGGACTTTATGCCCTGCTGAAATCATCAATGACCCCATTGATGATTGGTGCATCATTGGCAGTAATGCGCCAAGAGCAATAATAAAGAACATCGCTTTATTTAGACGTTTTAACGAAACCTTCCAACCAAAGCGCTCACACAGTGCGGGGGCAAATTCTAACGCCATCACCCCGATATAAATCGTCATACACACTGCGGTTTCGAACAGCACCGAATTGGTGTTAAAGAAACCGGGGATGTAAAAGTAAGGCAAGTTCCAGTAGCGGCCTACGTCAATAGTGATGGACAAACCACCGAGAGAGTAACCGAACAAGCTGGCTAATAATGCGGGGCGCACTAACGGATGATATTCACCGCGGTTAAATACGTACACCGCCCAAGCCAGTGCCCAACCGCCACAAGCAAAACCGGTACCAATTAGTAAGTCAAAAGCAATCCAAATCCCCCAAGGATAGCCACCATTTAGGTCAGAAACTGAGCCCAAACCGAAGACCAAGCGTTTAACAATCAAGATGACACAAATCAGCACCAATGGCCCAAAGACCATGATTGGCCAACTGACTAAACGCCCGCCTAGCGGCTGCTCTTTATGATGCGTCGTCATTTGAGTCATCTCCTTCGTGTTTATCATTTTTGGTATTGCGGTACACCAAGAAACTCAACCCTGCCAACGCTGCGAGCGGCAGTACCATGCCTTTATAAAGCGTGTGCTGCACATACTCAGAACGGGCTCCTGTGGACAACTGTTCTAACTCAGGCAGCCCAAGGTTTTGATAGGGTACACCTGAAAGAACAATAACTTGCGTGCCACCGCCTTCGAGCTCGCCATACACATGAGATTCGTATTTCGGCACTTTAATCACATTCGGGTCATTACTGTGCAAAGTTTGACGTGGATAACCGTACTCATCACCGACTTTGAGTGTTAGACGCTTTTTCGCTTCTGCGAGTAATTCTTCTCGCGTTCCGAAAATCACCGCGCCCGTTGGACAAACTTCAACACAACCGGGTAAGCCGCCTTTATCTAAACGTTCGACACCTTTTTGGTTACATAACTCGCATTTATGAATTGCGCCAAATTTGTCATCGTAGGCATATTTCGGAATATTAAAAGGACACGCCACCATGCAATAACGGCAGCCGGTACATACGCTGGCATCGTAATGAACAATGCCAGTTTTTGGGTCTTTCTTCAGGGCTTGAACAGGGCAAACCGACACACAGTTAGGGTCAACACAATGCATACATTGTTTTTTAATGTAGGCGTAACCGTCTTTTCCTTGGTCTTTATGAACGCCTGTTCCACTGCTCCAAACCTGAATAATATTGTTGGTATAAGGGGTGAGTTTGTCATTATTTGACCAAGTTTGTTCCCCGACCGGGTTACGTTCCGGATGGTTAATATCTTGGCATTTTGTCACGCATGCCTGACACCCAATACACAGGGTCGAGTCATATAGCATTCCCAAAGAATTGGGAATCGGCGGGCGGTTTTCTGGCCCCGCCAAACTGGGTGAACTTCCCGCAAGTAATGCTCCCCCAGCGGAAAGTTTAAGAAAATTTCGTCTATTCACGGTTATTCTCCCCGTGAGTCAGTATCTTGTTGGCGTTTTTGACGGCCTAGCTCACGTACCGCCATCACGCTGACTCCAGCCACTAACCCGACAACACCACCGATTAGCCCCACAGCCGTAGATGAAATTTGGCCACCTTCGCGGTTATTGACATCCGGTTTATCCGCCCGTGGTGTTGGGTTTTCCACACTCGCCAACTGATGGATCGCTTTGTGAAAGCCCACATTTTCTTCATTACAACCATAACAAGGGTGACCAATTGCCACAGGCCAGACACCGCCGACATCGCAGAATTGCAATGTTGAGCAGTTCCCGTAAGTTTCAGGCCCCTTACAACCTAAATGGTATAAACACCAACCTTCACGATGACCATCATCACCGAACTCTTTTGCGAAGCGGCCCGCATCAAAATGAGGACGACGCTCACAGTGTTCATGAATTAAACGACCGTACGCGAACATTGGGCGATTTTTACTATCCAGTTTTGGTGGGCGATTAAACGTAATTAAGTGCGCGACTGTCGCAAGGAAGTTATGTGGATTAGGTGGGCAACCAGGAATATTGATAACTGTTTTGTCTTTAATGACTTGATCTAAACCCACGGCTCCTGTTGGGTTATCACCTGCAGCAGCGACGCCCCCCCACGAAGCACAAGAACCAATCGCAATCACGGCCGCAGCGTTTTCAGCCACTTCGCGGATATGCTCAACAATCGGTTTACCTGCAACCATGCAGTAAATACCACCATCTTTCAATGGGATAGATCCATCAACAACTAAAACATATTTCCCTTTATACTTCTCCATCGCATTATGTTTATTTTGTTCAACTTGCTCACCAAAGGCGGCAGACAGCACCTCGTGGTATTCCAATGAAATGGTATCGAGAATTAAATTTTCCAAGGTCGGGTGGGTAGAACACAGTAAAGATTCCGTACACCCCGTACACTCTTGGGCACCAATCCAAATGACCGGTGGTCGTGCTGGGTCACTAATAGATTCAGCAATTTGGGCGGCAGCCTTCCCGCTTAACCCCATTGTTGCTGCCAGTGCTGTACATAACTTCATAAAATCACGGCGATTAATACCATGAGAAGAAATAATAGAGTTATCTCCTATCATTCTTTTTTCCTATTATTATGGGTGGCTTAGAACCTATTCATTAGGCAAATTCTGTTTATTATCTTAAGGTTATAGATACTACAAAGCCCTGTGTACAAATGATGCACACACCTTTGGCCTGTATTTGTCTATTTAAAAAAGTAAACAAAACCAAGTCTAATGAAATAAATTCTTATTTAATTAACCTGATGCATAAATATAAAATAAGATCCTATTCCTACCGCTCCTAAATCATTTGATCTTCATCAATAGGCAATAAGAAATTTTATTTTTTTTATATATTTGCTAGAAAAATCGATTCAGTAACCTGTGTTAAAACAAGAGGGAAAATATAAAAAAATAGATTTGATTTTCAATACTGCGTTATACATCACATCATTTAAAATAAAAAACCATTTATTTTTCATTATAATACTTAGATTCATTATCGTAATATAATTAATTAAGCAGAATAGGTGTATTAATAATAATCCAACTATTAATATAAAAACAAATATGTTAAATAAGAATCAATATCAAAAATACAATATAATCTATTAAAATGAAAAGCTGAAAAATAGGTAGATATACAATCCTATAAATATAATACTGCCCATCAGTAATAGATTAATTTTTCAACATCGCAGAAGCGATAGCGACTTGCCCCAATGATAGCCCACCATCTCCCATAGGAAATTGTTTTGCATATAACACATCGAACTCAGATAGGTTATTCACTAATAGTTCTCGCAATAGTTGGTTATGAATCACACCACCTGACAAAACAATTTTCTTAGTACCATATTGGTTCGCTGATTTCCTTGCTAGCTCAGTAAAACCTTCCGCTAACGCTACATGAAATGCATGTGCGCGTTGTGGTTTAGGCGCACAGTACGCCATCCATTGCTGCCAAAATGTATGTAAATCTAATTGTTGGCCAACTAACGGCATAGTGACCGGATGTACGCTCACGGGAGATTTCATTGCAATCGCTTCCAGTTGACAAGCGGCCTCCCCTTCCCAACTAGTTTGTGCCGTACAAATACCTAACGCCGCAGCAACCGCATCAAAAAGCCGCCCAGTAGATGAAGCCGTTGGGCTATTAATTCCTTTATCAATCGCCTTTTGTAAGCCTTGCCAAGGAAATGACATTAAATAAGCAACGCTCTCTTGCTTTTGCCACTGGGGGACAAATTGTAAACAATGCGCAAGGAAATTACGCCATGGCTGCCGAGAAGCTAATTCCCCTCCCGGCAGTGCAACTGGGGGCAAGCCTCCTAGGTATTGACTGGATTTATAATCCACTAGTAAGCATTCACCTCCCCATAGCCGGTGGTCATCACCATACCCCAAACCATCCAAAGCTAACCCAATGACTTTACTTCCATTTAGTGGTAAACCATGCTCAACCATTACCGCTGCGATATGCGCATGATGATGCTGCACTTTTATCAATGGGATTCGTAATTGCCGTGATAACGCCTCGCCATAGCGCGTACTCACATAATTAGGATGCATATCAGAAACTATAGCGGTTGGCGTAAAACGATAAATAGATTCAAATAATGCAATCGCAGACTGGTATTGTTCAAAAATATCCATGTCATCAAGGTCGCCTAGGTGTTGGCTCATTACTGCACTTTTGTCTCGCAATAAACAAAAGGTATTTTTAAGATCAGCCCCTAAAGCCAGTATTGGTGGGGAATTTTCAAACCCTTTAGGTAAATCAATCGAATCAGGGACATAGCCCCGCGCACGACGGAGCATTTCCGCTTGCCCATCATGATAACGCACCAGTGAGTCATCTGCACGTTGGACAATATCGCGGTTATGAGTGAGGAAAAAATCAGCAATATCCGTTAAATCAGCCAGAGCAGCTTGCTCACTCAATACAGGGGGCTTTCCTGATACATTTCCTGATGTCATCACTAATGGGCAATTAACTTGTGCCATCAATAGGTGTTGCAACGGATTAGACGGTAACATAACACCTATTTCCGCTAGCTTTGGCGCAATATATTGGCTTAATACATGATTTTTCCAATTTTTAATCAACACAATCGGTGCGGCAGGGCTTTTTAATAATGCACATAGGCCATCACTAAGCGGCATATTGTGCAACTCTAACCAATTCAGTGATGGAACCATTACCGCAAGTGGCTTAGTTGGGCGGCATTTACGTACGCGCAAAGCTTCTACCGTCTCATCATGACTCGCATCGCAAGCAAGGTGAAAGCCCCCAATCCCTTTAATAGCAACAATTTTCCCTGCCAATAACTGCTGAGCTGCCAAGACTAATGCGTTCTCTTTATTTGCAATCGTTTTTCCTGATGAGTCGCATAATTTAATTTCAGGGCCACACACCGCGCACGCATTCGGTTGTGCATGAAATCGTCTATCTGCTGGGGATTGATATTCCTCTAAACAATTAGGGCACAAAGGAAAATCGGCCATTGCGGTATTGGGTCTATCATAAGGCATATGACGAATAATAGTGAAACGGGGGCCGCAATGCGTACAGTTTGTAAACGGGTAATGAAAACGCCGATTTGATAGGGCAAAAAGCTCTTGTTGGCACGCATCACAAGTGGCAGCATCTGGAATTACTTGCGTGTCCATTTTACCTTCACCACTACGGCGAATAGTAAAAGTATCGGGTAATTTATCCCATTGAAAAGGTTGCGGTTCAATACTTTCTATATGGGCTAATGGCGGACAATGTTGGTACAATAACTGAGTAAATTCAGTGAGATCCGAACCAATACATAAACGCACTAGCACCCCTTCACCATCATTACAAACATCACCTAATAATTTGCATTGGTGGGCTAACTGCCAAATATAGGGGCGAAACCCCACACCTTGCACTTTCCCTTTGATGCGTAACTGTATACCACTTTTCACTGAGATATCCCCTTAGCACTGTGAGGGTATTTTCGCGCTAAAACATAAAAAAAACTTCACTTGAGATCAAGGAAATAAAAGTGAAATAATTTATTTGAATATACCATCAATAGGATATTAAGAGCTTATATGCAATATCCTATTGATATTAATTTATATATTGAGCTTATTATTCTATAGATTATTTTTCACATTTCTCCATGACTTCCTTCCCAAACACCATAAACGAGTAGTCCTATTTGAATAAACCTATCGAAAGTTTCTCATATGAAACCAAACTCCATCATAACCTCGACACACCCCACATTTTGAAACGAATATTTTACATTTAACCAACATTTGATTGACTAATAATCACCCATACAATTAATCTGGTTTTAAATAAAAAACAATGTTTCGCATATGAAACAAAATGTTACAACACATTCAAAAGGAGAAAACCATGAGCTGGATTGCTGTCTGCGATGTCTCACAAGTTCAAGAAGAATTTCCTTTTTCAGCCAAAGTTGATGATGCCGAAATTGGGATCTTCTTAGTTGAAGACCAATATTATGCCTTAGAAGATGTTTGCCCACATGCCTATGCCCTGTTAAGCCAAGGTTTTGTTGAAGATGGCAAAGTGGAATGCCCATTACATGAAGCCGTTTTCGATATTAAAACGGGTAAATGTTTACGCGAACCTGGTGGGCGAGACCTCAAAACCTACCAGACACGCATTCACGATAACCGAATCGAAATCAGTTTGATTGAGGAGTAGAAATGGAACCTATTCAAAATATTAATCCGTATTTACCAGCAAATAATCAAATTATCCCAGCACGAGAAGGTGGTAAAGGCAGTATCCAAGCGCCAGGAAGTGCACCGAATATCGTTTGGCAAACACGTTCACGTATGCCTGATGAGTATGAAAACAAACTCATTTTTGCACTGGAAACGCTATTCGCTGCAGGCACTGAATCACTTGAAGAATTAGTTAGTGCATTAAATCAACAGCAATTATATGACCGACAAGGGCAACCTTGGTCCACAAGCAGTTTCCGCGAATTTCTTCTCGTCAATGGTTACTAGCACATTGTCATACTAAGAAAAGAAAACAAAAACACCTTTGATAAACGGAAGCAAATGATGATGACAAATACACAACTTCAAAACTACCAAGATTATCTGGATGTCGGATTACGCGGGCAATGGTACCCCGTATTATCCAGTTGGGAAGTCAGTAGTAACCCTATCGGTATTACTCGCTTAGAAGAACAAATCGTGCTTTGGCGTGATGATAAAGGCCAAATTCATGCCTTAGAAGATAGATGCCCTCACCGTGGTGCCCGTTTATCAATGGGTTGGAACTTGGGTGAACGTATTGCCTGCTGGTATCACGGTGTCGAAGTCGGTGGAGATGGCGTCGTTAAAGATGTTCCAGCGGTCAGCCAATGCCCTCTTGAAGGCCAAAAATGTTTAAAAACCTATCCCGTTCAAGAAGTCCATGGTGCCATCTTTCTCTATTTTGCGGTAATTGACGGTGAAACACCTCCCACCCTCGAATTTCCTGAAGAATTAGCTGATGACGAAAACCACAGCAATTTCCTCTGTACTGCATCGTGGAAATGCAATTACCAATATGCACTAGAAAACGTGATGGACCCAATGCATGGCACTTACCTCCATTCATCATCACACTCAATGGCGGAAGGTGACAAACAATCAGAAATGATCCTAGAAGCAACAAAAAATGGCTTTATTTTCCGTAAAAATGACCAAATAGGTGTCAACTTTGACTGGGTGGAATTCGCGAGTACGGGTGCAAATTGGCTGCGTTTATCTATCCCATATCAAAAACGCTTCGGCCCTGGTGGGCACTTTTGGATTATCGGCATGGTCGTACCTGAAGACCGTCACCATACTCGTGTTTTCTTTTGGCGTATTCGCAAAGTGAAAGACTGGCAACGTGATTTATGGCGCTTTATGTACCGCAACCGCCTAGAAGGACTGCATTGGGATGTTTTAGAACAAGATCGCATTATTTTAGAAAACCTCACACCAAATGCACGTGATAAAGAATTTCTTTATCAGCACGATGTGGGTTTATCCCGCCTACGCCGTATTATGCAACGCGAAGCGAAGAAGCAGTTTGACTTAATCAACAATAAGGAAACTGAAAATGCATGATATCTTGGCAGGAAAACGCATTGTAATCACAGGAGCTGCGAGAGGACTTGGCTTGAGTTTCGCACAAGCCGCCGCAGAACAAGGTGCTCAAGTTATCTTATGTGACATCCTAGAACAACGATTACAAGAAAGTGTCGAGTCCTTACAACAACAAGGGTTTGAAGCCCAAGGTGTTTCTCTCGACTTAGCGGATCCTGACTCAATCACTCATGCATTCAACAGTATTGGTCAACAAGGCGCAATTGATGGGCTGATTAACAATGCGGCTCTGGCAACCGGAGTGGGTGGGAAACTGCTCGACGAATATGACTTGGCGCTATGGGATAAGGTCATGACAGTGAACGTCAGAGGAACGTGGCTAGTCACCAAAACCGCTCTCCCCTTTTTAAAGCAGAGTTCCCGCGGCAAAATTATCAATATTGCCTCTGATACCGCACTTTGGGGAGCCCCCAAGCTAATGGCTTATGTCGCCAGTAAAGGGGCTATCATCAGTATGACACGCTCAATGGCACGTGAACTCGGTGTTCACCGTATTTGCGTCAACGCGATTGCCCCTGGGCTCACTAAAGTCGAAGCGACCGAATACGTTCCCGCTGAGCGCCACCAGCTATATGAAAATGGCAGAGCATTACAAGGAGAGCAGATGCCCGAAGACGTTACGGGAACCGCTTTGTATTTGCTTTCGCCCATGGCCGATTTTGTCACAGGCCAGCTAATCCCAGTTAATGGTGGCTTTATTTTTAACTAATTTCGCCATTCAGTCGGTAAAGAGGTGAGGACCATGAATTCAACGTGTAAATATCTAGTACCCGGTTTGGAAAAAGGGCTACAGCTTCTTCTGTTACTCGCTCAACAGCATCGCGAATTGACATTTGCAGAGATCCTCCGCTTAGTCGATATGCCCAAAGCAACGGCTTACCGTGCGATCCAAACCTTAGTGCACTTGGATTTCCTCGTCCAACATCCACGTACTGGAGCATTTTCATTAGGCCGCAAAGTACTCAGCCTTGGTCTTGGCTATATTGCCTCACTCGATTTAACCCAGTTAGGCCAGCCCATTATCGAGCAACTCAGAGACCGAAGCCAATGTAACAGCCATTTAGTCATTCGAGATGGTCGGGACATTATTTATATCGCCAGAGTCAGTGGCGCAGAATCAAAGATTAACCATGTTAGCGTAGGCACGCGTTTATCAGCGCACCGAACCTCACTGGGTCGAATGCTACTCAGCGGGTTAACTCGCGCTGAATTTGATGCGCTTTACCCTGATGATGAACTCCCCGATAACGCAGGCTGTAAGCAGGAATTTTGGCAAATGATCCAAGCTGACAAACTGCGAGGCTATGTGATTGGTGAATCATTTTATCGTCGAGGAATTTCATCCATTGTTTACCCTGTTTATAACCAAGCGAATGGCGTAGAAGCGGTGATTAGCATCATGGTGCCAATGAATAGCATCCCTGCACAAGAGTGCCGGCGATTACAAAATGAAGTGAGCTATGCAGCCCAAAAACTCACTGAATTTATTGGTGGCATGAGCCAAGCAAAAGCCGTTTAGCGTTAACCAAATATCATCCACACATTTTTAGGTTTATTGCCATAAGCCTCAGGTTCTTTTTGTCCAAAAAAACCTTTGGCAATAACACCAATCGATAGAGGACTTTACAATGTCAGTGATTGGAATAGAAAAATTAGAATTTGGTGTTGAAGATATCCCTAGCTGCCAGAAATTTTTACATGATTTTGGCCTCAAAGCGGCCTCTGATAACGCCTCGTTATTCACGACCTTATCTGGTGCAGAAATACAGTTATTTTCACACCAAGACCCAAATCTGCCAGCCCCTTTTGAAGCGGGTTCAACACTGCGCCGCATTACATGGGGTGTTGAAAACTCGGATAAACTCCAAGAGATCATTGAGAAAATTAGGCCCTGTGATGGCTTTCAACTGACGCCAGATGGCGCACAATGCCGTGACCCAAATGGCATGACAGTCGCTTTTACCATCAGTAAACAAAAAACGGTTGAATTAGAAGTCACCGCTATCAACCAATGGGGGGATATTCGCCGTATTGATAAACCCAGCCCGGTTTACGAAAAAGCCCCCCCTATTAACGTCGGCCACGTGGTATTTTTTGTTGATGACTTACCTTCTACAGAAGCGTTCTATTGCCAAAAACTGGGTTTTCAAGTTTCTGACCGTTATATCGACCGTGCCGTCTTTTTACGGACACAAATAAACGGTTGCCACCATAACCTGTTTTTGCTGAAGCTTCCTCATCGTGGCAGCGGCCTCAACCATGTCGCTTTTACGGTTCGTGATATCCATGAAGTGATTGGCGGCGGCCTAGCAATGAACCGCCAGCAATGGAGCACCTTTATTGGACCGGGTCGCCACCCTATTTCATCTGCCTATTTTTGGTACGTTAATAGCCCAACTGGTGGTGCTTTCGAATATTACACCAATGACGATTACCTAACCGATAAATGGCAGCCACGCGAACTGGAACATTCCTTAGTTTCATTTACGGAATGGGCTGTGGAAGGTGGTCTCGATTATGAAACACGTCGTCAAGTAAAACCGGTGAAGGAGTAAGCTAATGAACTCCTTAATCCAAGGCGGTATCGTCATTATCGGTGGTGGACAAGCAGGTGGTTGGGCGACAAAAACTTTACGCGATGAAGGTTACCAAGGCACAATCAGTGTGATCAGTGATGAAGACCATGATTTTTATGAGCGTCCACCTCTATCTAAAGCTGCACTCACCCAAGAGAGCTTTGCACTATCACGATTATTCAGTGAAGAAGCAACTCAGGCCTTAAATTTACAATGGTTTCGTCCAGTTCGCGCCACTAAAATTGATACGAAAACAAAATGGATCCACCTCAATGATGGCCGCATTGTGACATTTGAAAAACTGTTACTTGCCACTGGCGGGCGTCCCCGTTACCTCTCAAGTGATTGGCAGAAACACCCGCAAGTCTTTGCCTTGCGGTCATGGAACGATGCACAACAACTACGCTCGGCGCTGCTTGAGGCAAAAAAAGTGGCCATCATTGGCGGTGGGTGGATTGGCTTAGAAGTTGCAGCTTCTGCTCGAAAAATGGGGATTGATGTGGCCATTTTTGAGCGGCAAAGCCGCTTATGCGAACGAAGTGTACCGCAGAATGTTTCAGAGGCTCTTGCATTACGCCACACACAAGCAGGTGTTCATGTCATAACCGATTGTGGAGATATCGAACTTGGCGAGCCGACAACAAGTGGATTACAAATTAGTTGCCAAAAACAGCCTTCGCAAAATTTCGATCTCGCTGTTATGGGGATTGGTGTTGAATTAAATCTCGAACTTGCCAAAGAAGCGGGTCTTGATGTTACCCACGGTATTGTGATTAATCACCAAGGGCAGACTTCTCACCCAAATATTTACGCTGCGGGCGACGTCGCTTGCCATCCCACATTGTCTTTATGTTTACAATCATGGGCTTATGCACAGAACCAAGCGATCACGACCGCAAAAGCCATGCTTAACCCACATTCTGAAGGCTTCAATGAACTCGCTTGGTTATGGTCAGATCAATACCAAGACAATATCCAAATTTTAGGCGTCCCAACCTCACAAAAACTAAAACACATTCAACGTCATACTGCTAATTCTGAGGTGCATTTTTCATTAAGTGAAGCTAATGAATTAGTGCAAATGATTGCTTTTAATGATGCTCGGGCAATCAAGCTAGGTAAACGTTGGATGCAGAGCCACCGTAAATTGGATCCCTCACAACTTGCTGATCCCACATTTTCACTGATGTCACTGAAATAGTGGCCAGCAAGGAGAAATAACATGGCTAATCAGAGTATTACCCTAAAAAATTCAGAAAATACTCAAGCAGCACAAGATGTGCCTGAGAAGATCAATTGGCTCATCCCAATCGGCTTATTTTCCTGTGTACTGCTGGCTTTCTTTGACAAAATTAGTATTGCCGCTCTGTTTTCTGATGAAAAGTTTCAACAAGCGCTGGGAATTGATTTTGACCCAACCCGTTTAGGGCTACTGATGAGCGCCTTTTTATTCGCTTATGGCATTTCATCGATGCTATTAAGTGGTATTGGCGACAAATTTCACCCGACCAAAATGCTGTTATTTATGATCAGCAGCTGGTGTTTTCTCATGATTTTTATGGGATTCACACACCACTACGGCACGATGATTTTCCTTCGAGTCTTATTGGGGATCGCTGAAGGGCCTTTGTTAGCAATCGCATACGCTATTGTACGCCGTACTTTTCCGCCAAAAATGCAAGCTCGTGCCACTATGATGTGGTTATTAGGCACACCGTTAGGTGCAGCGCTAGGATTTCCTATCTCATTGTATTTACTTAATAACTTCGGTTGGCAAAGTACATTTTTTGTCATGGCGGCCTTTACCGTTCCCGTTTGGTGGTTAGTGGTCATAGGCATCCGTCACCCTAATTTAGTCAATCGCCAAGCACAAACGAAAAATACAACGGGTGAAACACTTCCAGCAGAGCAACTGGCCGCAATGAAAGCCCATAAAAAACGTTTATTCCAAAATAGCCATTTTTGGATTATCTGCATGTTTAATATCGCTTTTCTTGTTTATCTTTGGGGAATGAATGGCTGGTTACCAAGCTATTTAATTAAAGGGAAATCCATCCACTTAGAGCATGCAGGGATCTTATCTTCCCTTCCTTTTATCGCCATGTTATTTGGTGAAGCCATCGGTGCATGGCTATCTGATCGTTATGACCGTCGAGCTCTAGTGTGCTTCATCTCTCTGTTAGGTGCCGTACTGGGGCTAGCAATGGTGCTATTTCTTACCGAGACCTACAGCATCATTCTTATGATGGCATTTAGCATGTTTATGTGGGGAGCCGGTGCCCCGAATATCTTTGCCTTGCTTGCCAAAGCCACACAAAAACAAGTGAGTGCATTAGCGGGAGGCATCTTCAATGGCCTCGGCAATCTCGCTGGCGCGGCCGCCCCTTTACTTATGGGCGTCCTGATCACTGTTACTCACACTATGGATAGCGGTCTGTTATTCATCGTAGTTATTGGTCTGGTTGGCAGCTTACTACTACTGCCTTTACTGAAAAAATATTAACTCATTTTTTATTGGAGATAACACCATGTCACAACCTCAAATCAAACCACAAGATATGCCAATGGCACAATGGATTGAGTCACGAATTGCCCGCCTTGAAGGCCGTAAATACGACTGGAATGCCCTGAAATTCCAAGCGGATTACGACCCTAAATATCGTCGAGCCCAAATGCGCTATATCGGAACAGGAGCCACTGGCGTCTCTAACGATGTCAATACCGTTCCCGCAGAGAACTTTACCTTCTCCACAATGGTTCTTCCTGCCAAATGCGAAGGCCCATTACACCTACATCCCGATGTTGAAGAAGTGTTCTTTATGTTGAAAGGCACTATCACGTTGTTTGTAAAAGATGGCGATGAAGAATATGAAACCGTTCTTAAAGAACGCGACCTAATTTCAGTTCCTGCAGGGATTTATCGTGGCCTATTTAACCACGGGGAAGAAGAGGCGTTAATGTGCGTCATGATAGGCACACCAAAGCCTGCAATTCCAACGTATCCAGAAGATCACCCGTTATCTAAAGTTAAACGTAATTAGTCGGAGCTATCAGTGATGAATTTGCTAATCGAAAAACTCCCCGCACAGCAACTGGCTGATTTTGGCCAATATCGTCTCAATTGGCGCAGTTCTGGCCATGGAAATGCGGTGGTTTTACTGCATGGAATTAGCTCCGGCTCTGCCTCATGGGTAAGCCAATTGGCCTCTTCATCACTAACTGACCACTATCAGCTATTCAGTTGGGATGCCCCAGGTTATTCAGGTAGCTCAGCGCTAAATACACAAACCCCAACGGCTATTGACTATGCGAAGGCACTAAAAACATTCATTGATAGGTTAGAACTACAACAGGTTGTTTTAGTTGGGCATTCACTCGGCGCATTGATGGCGAGTGCTTTCGCATCACAATATCCGCAACAAGTGAAAGGATTATTCTTAGCCAACCCAGCTCAAGGCTATGCCACTAAAAGCCCAGAACAACAAAATGCAGTGTATGAACAACGGCGTGACATTGTATTTAATTCAGGAATAGAGTCCTACGCCCAAAACCGAGCCGCAGCTCTGTTATCACCAAGCGCAGCCCCTGAAAAAATTGATTGGGTTAGACAGAATATGAAAAAACTCAATCCCCAAGGCTTTCTTGCCGCAGCTTGGATGTTAGCCCATGACGATATCTATCTGTATTTAAAGGATTATAACGGGCCAATCGAAATGCTGGTAGGGGCTGATGATACCATTACGCCACCTGCACAAGTAGAGCGACTCGCACAACAAAAAAATTGCCCTTATTTCCTAATTAACCAAGCGGGACACGCCAGTTATCTGGATGCACCAGACACCTTTAATCATCATTTACAACAATTTTTAGAGACGGTCTATTGCCAAGCTGAATAAAGGAAAACGCATGAATTTACAGTTAAATAACCGTGTTGCTGTCGTGACAGGAGGAAGCTCCGGTATAGGCTTTGCAACCGTCAAACTGCTACTCGACGAAGGTTGTAAAGTCGCTTTTTGCGGCCGTGATAATGAAAAGCTGCAACAAACGCTTAAAACATTGCGCGAGCTTTACCCTCAAGGTGAATTTATCGCCCAGCAATGTAATGTCCTTGAAAAAGCACAGACAGAAGCCTTTGCTCAGCGGGTTTATCAACACTTTGGCCAAGTTGACTTACTGATTAACAACGCAGGGCAAGGCTATGTCGCAAGCTATACAGATACCCCTGAAGAAGCGTGGTTACATGAAGCCCAACTCAAACTATTTGGAGTCATTAACCCGGTGAATGCTTTTTTGCCATTCTTAGAACTATCAAATATTGCTTCTATTACCTGTGTCAATTCACTGCTGGCCTTACAACCTGAACCGCATATGGTCGCCACCTCGGCAGCTCGAGCAGCACTATTAAACATGACACTAAACTTGTCGAAAACACTGTTACCTAAAGGGATCCGCGTGAACTCTATTTTACTTGGCATGGTCGAATCTGACCAATGGCGACGTCGCTTCGATAATCGTAGTGACAAAAATCTCGATTGGGAACAGTGGATTGGCGATATCGCTAAAAAAAGAGGCATACCAATGCAACGTTTAGGAAAACCCGAAGAGCCCGCGCGTGCCTTAGTCTTTCTAGCCTCTCCCATGGCGTCGTTTACCTCGGGTGCCGCTTTAGATGTTTCTGGTGGCTTTAGCCATCATATTTAAAGGACTTAATGATGAAAACACTCATGTTGATTGGTTATGGTGCAATGGCGCAAGAAGTGATTACTCGCTTACCTGATGAGATAGCATTGCGCTACATTATTGCTCGGCCTCATCACCACCAAGCTATCTTGGAACGCTTTAAAGGAGCGGTCACACCAATAGATAGCCTCGATAATATTATCGAGCCGCCTGATTTAGTGTTGGAGTGCGCGGGGCACCAAGCCGTTAAGCAATATGCACCAACGGTACTAGAAAGAGGCTGGACACTGGCCATTATCTCTACAGGTGCACTTGCAGACACGGACTTTGAACAACACTTGGTCGCCTTAACCCAACGCCACCACAGCCAGTTGATCCCACTGACTGGCGCTGTTGCAGGGCTTGATGGCTTACGTGCGGCAAAAGAAGCCAATATCACTCAGGTGACCTACCAGTCACGTAAAAGCCCCGCAAGTTGGCGCAATGGCGCGGCTGAGCGTTATGTCGATTTGTCACAAGTGACACAGCCTACGGTGTTCTTTAGTGGCAGTGCTCGTGAAGCGGCTCTGAATTTTCCCGCAAATGCCAATGTCGCTGCCACTGTCGCGCTGTATGGCATTGGGATGGATGCCACACAAGTTCAATTAGTTGTTGACCCAAACACCACACACAATTCACATCGCATTGATGTTACGGGTGATTTTGGCCATTTCTATATTGAACTCAATGGAAATCCTCTCCCTTCCAACCCAAAAACATCGATGTTAGCGGCCTTAAGTGCTGTTGAAATTTGTCGCCGTGTCGCTGGGCAGCAAGCTATTTAATAGGAGCCAAATAATGAACAACATGGATATTTTTGTTGGTGGCCAATGGCAGCAAGGTCGCGGGCCTGAAATGCAGTCGCGTTTTCCGGGGGATAATCAGGTAATTGCCACCCTTAACAGTGCTAGCCTTGACGATGTTGAAGAGGCCGTTCTCGCAGCAGATAAAGCGTGGCGGGAGCCTACTTGGCGCAATATGCCTGCACATCAACGTGCCACTATCTTATATAAAGTTAGCACACTAATTGACGAACAGCGGGAAGCTTTAACGCAATTACAAACTTTGGATAACGGCAAACCGTGGGCAGAAGCGCGTGGTTTAGTCATGAGTGCAGCGGCCACCGCACGTTACTTTGCCGCTGTTTGTGAGGTATCCAGCGGGGAGCTTCCTCCTCGCCGCCAGCCCGACTTAATGACGATAAGTACTTACCAACCTATCGGGGTGATCGCTGCGATCACGCCATGGAACTCCCCGATTGCCAGTGATATGCAAAAAATTGCCCCAGCCCTTGCCGCAGGTAACGCCGTAATTTTAAAACCCGCAGAAGCCACGCCTCTAATTTCATTAAAACTAGCTGAGCTATTTGAGCAAGCAGGTTTACCCAGCGGCCTATTGAGCGTGCTCCCGGGTAAGGGATCGATTGTCGGTGATGCACTGGTTCGCCACCCTCTGGTGAAAAAAATCTCCTTTACGGGTGGCACCAATACGGGACGACAACTGGCTCACATTGCGGCAGATAAACTTATCACCACGTCACTCGAACTTGGGGGTAAATCCCCAACTATCGTGTTGTCAGACGCTGACCTTGATATTGCTGCACACGGTGTTTGCTACGGTATCTTTAGTTCGATGGGGCAAGCCTGCATCGCGGGTTCGCGCCTGTTTGTGGCTAAAGATATCTACTCATCTTTTATGGAAAAATTAACGCAACTAACCCGCAACCTGATTATTGGTGACCCAAGGCAAGAGCGCGTTCATTTGGGGCCATTAATCTCCCCTTCGCACCGAGACAGCGTCAGAAACTATGTCGAACAAGCCGTACAACAAGGCGGGAGGATCCGTATTGGTGGAACCGCACCGGCTGACCCTGTACTCCAAGATGGCAACTATTTTTTACCGACGATTATTGAAGGCTTAAATAACCAATCTACTGTTTGCCAAGAAGAAATTTTCGGTCCCGTACTCGTCGTTATGCCATTTGATGATGAAGACGATTTAATTCAACAAGCTAATGATTCTGTTTATGGGCTTGCAGCAGGTATTTGGACAAAAGATTACACTCGGGCGTTTAAGCTCGCCGATGCCCTTGATGTCGGAACCGTTTGGGTCAACACCTATAAAGTTTTTTCTATTTCAACGCCATTTGGCGGCTTTAAAGAAAGTGGCATTGGCCGCGAAAAAGGCCTTGAAAGCCTCAAAGCCTATATGCAACAAAAAAGCCTATTTCTGGCACTTAACCCACAACCAAACCGTTGGTGTGAATAGCAAATCCGTCACCGGATTATGGCAGCATTGAGGAAAACATAATGTCTGAAATGATTACAGTTGGCGAAGCTATCGCCAGAACACTCGAACAATACCAAGTCACAACGGTTTATGGGGTTATTTCAATTCATAATTTACCCATAGCAGATGCTATCGGGCGCCGAAAAGTGATTGATTTTACGCCAAGTCGTGGGGAGGCAGGAGCCGTTACCATGGCGGATGCACATAGCCGTTTTACTGGATTAGGGGTAGCGTTAACCAGTACGGGAGCAGGAGCTGGGAATGCTGTTGGCTCAATGATTGAAGCCATGAATGCATGCTCCCCCATGGTCCATATTACTGGGCAAGTTGAAAAAGCTTATCTGGATATGGACGCAGGGTTTATTCATGAAACCCATGACCAACTCGGCTTTTTACGTTCGAGTTCTAAGCAAGCTTTTCGTGTTCATGCCCCCGAACAAGCCGTTGCCACTCTACATAAAGCCATTCAGGTTGCTCAAACGATACCTTGCGGCCCTGTCTCTATCGAAATTCCAATTGATATTCAAAGTGCGCAAGTGCCATTATCTGTGCTCAGTGTGCCACTTCCCCCTTCTACGCTGCCTGACTGTTGTACATCGCTAGTCAATGCAATTTGGGATAAACTTCAACACGCTACACAGCCTCTATTATGGGTTGGCGCAGGTGCTCTACAAGCAAAAGATGCTGTCAAACGCCTTGCTGATGCGGGGATTGCCGTCATCAGCAGCACCCATGGGCGAGGTATTTTATCGGATGACCACCCATTCAGCTTACGTGCTTTTCATAATGCAGATTCCATTGATGCATTACTGCGTTCATGTGATTCAACCATCGTCGCTGGCTCGCGTTTACGCAGTAATGAAACCAAAACATGGTCATTACCTTTGCCACATCCCATCATACAAATCGATATAAACCCACTCGCAGCCAATCGCAACTATTTAGCCGACTTAACCGTAACTGGGGATTGCAAAAGTTTACTTGAAGCACTTGCCGATAAAATTGAACAAGCCAAGCGCCCTATCTCTACTCAGTGGAAAAAACAAGTGCAAGAGGCCGTACAGCAGGCAGAAGAGCAACTCAGGCAACAATGTGGCCCTTATAGCCAACTCAGTGATGCCGTGGAGCAAGTCTTACCGAGTAACGGTATTTTTGTCCGAGACATTACGGTATCAGGGAGTTTATGGGGAAGCCGTTTACTCAAAGCGACCCAACCAATGCACAACATTCACTCATTAGCCGGTGCGATTGGTCTAGGACTCGCTATGGCAATTGGCAGTGCCAAAGCAAATCCGAATGTGCCTGTTATTGGCTTAGTGGGTGATGGCGGGTTAATGTTAGGCATAGGTGAATTGGCCACCATGGCACAAGAGCAGCTCCCCATTGTTCTGATTATTATGAATGACCAAGGTTATGGCGTAATGCGAGGTATTCAGGAAAAATATTTTTCAGACCGCCAATACTATAATGAGTTACTCACGCCTTCATTTAGCCAACTCGCTCAATCTATGGGGATTCAGGCATTTACGATAGATAAAGCTACAGATTTCGAATCAACACTACGCCAAGCCGTCGATTTGAAGCAACCTGTTGTCGTTGAAGTGTTAATGAATAGCATTGGCAAAATGAATTTCTCAGGCCCACCACAGAAAAAATTATTTTAACTTTCAAACTAATACGGGTGGCACAAGCCACCCTACTTCATTGATAGATAATGATATAAATGATTAAAGCCATCTGCTTTTTAAATTATTATAGTTAGGGACTAGATCACCCAACTAAGGTTATAAATTTGGCTTAAAATATTGCGTATAAATAGAAATCGCTTGCTCTTTTAAGATGCCTTTAACCACTTCAGGTTTAAAGGGGCTTTTGTCAAAGATTTCATCACTCCCCAGCATGATATTAAAACCGGCAATCTCGGCAAGTTCATCATGAGAAAGGCTATAAACCATCCGACCTAATTGGCTCCATACCATTGCACCGGAACACATACAACACGGCTCACAACTGGTATACAGCGTATAATCGGATAAATCCATGACTTTATGTTCAGAACAATACTGGCGTATGAGACCTAACTCCGCATGATAGGTTGGGTCACTTTCCGTATGAATATGATTTTCACCAGTCATAACGACTTGGTTATTTTTAACCAATACCGCACCAAAGGGTTCATTACCATTTTTCGCCGCATCCGTTGCTAAGGCTAAAGCCTGCGTCATAAACTGAATATCCAGCGCATTCTGTTGCTCATTGTTGTTAAGCTTATTTTCCATATACACCCCCTTATATGCATAAATTAATTTAATTTTAAAATAACCTAAATAGGTTATATCAAGCTTAGTGATGTATTAATACAAAATAACGAGATCCTGTTCAATCTTCTGGCACATTTGGGAGGTATAAAACATTTCACAATGTCTTGTTAGCACTAGAGTTCTACAAACGTTATCAAGCTTAAAGATATAAAAATGATTTCAATTTTTAGGCCACAAAAGGATTACAACATCCCTCACATAATTTCAAAAAGTCAGTAAATATATGGATTAACAAGAAATTAAAAGCTGAGATGAATTACAAAAGTATTTTAGGGAGCCATTAGCGTGATATGTTTCAGACACAAAAAAGCCACTTCGTTAAAAGTGGCTTAATGTGCTGATTTAACAGCTAAAATTTGGTGGCCCCTACTGGACTTGAACCAGTGACCAATCGATTATGAGTACGTTCCCTACCCTTTACAAATCAATAAATTACATATTTATCAAAAGGATAGAAAACGGTGACTGATGGTTATTCAGGAGGGTTCTGGTTCTCTGCCGCCAGTTTGTCGCCATCATCAACTAATCCTATACTAAAAGACCCTAGAGAAAAACTACACAATGCTTCTGTAAAATTTGGAAGAACACAGTCAATATTTTTATCTGAAGACAAAATCAACACAACTTCTTTGATTGAATTCAAAAAAGAATATACT
Organism: Providencia sp. PROV048; assembly: GCF_033688165.1. Taxonomy (NCBI): domain Bacteria; kingdom Pseudomonadati; phylum Pseudomonadota; class Gammaproteobacteria; order Enterobacterales; family Morganellaceae; genus Providencia; species Providencia sp. PROV048. The sequence goes on from NZ_CP096360.1 coordinate 3,429,593, forward strand.
TCGCTAGCTACCATAAAAGTGTACATTACATTGAAAAAATTACTATTATCCTTTTGTATATCTTCACGTTTGTCAGTTAGAAATTGACTACATTTACTAACTAAATCAAGATCTTTGTTAATCTTAAAGTTTAGATACTCTTTAATTGTATTAATTAAATTTGAAATTCTTATTATTTCTATATTAATAGGGAATTGATTGAAACCTACTCCCATATTCCCTGTCTTAAAATTTTCCACATCCGTTATATCATCTCTGATGATTAAAAATTTATGTGAAATTAAAGAAATAGATTCATTCAAATACTCATAAAAATCTGTATTTTCAGTATCATTATAATTACTTTTCAAATCAAATGCTTTCATATACAATAAATTAGTTTGGATAATTTCCTCACCATTCAAGGTCTTAACTGATGATAGTAGTTCATTTATATTTTTTCTTTCTGAAAAGTATAAATCTACTTTATTCTTTTTTTCAGTTAATTCTATTTGTTTAGCCATTTGAATAGAACGATGAGCATATACAACAAAAGCACCTAATATTGGTGATAATGCTAGAATACCTAATGAGAATTTATTGATATCCAAAAAGCTATTATAACCTATAGCATCCCACCGGAACGGATATGATGAACCAAGCCAAATCATAAAATAAAGGCTAGAAATTAAAGGGAAAAGAATAGCTAATCGAAAAAGCCATTGTTTTTGTAAACTATCTGAATTTAATGAAAAATGCTCTTTTTTCTTCCATACCCAGAAAGCGACACATAGAGAAATAACGATATAAATTACTAAGCTCATATCTTCAACTTCACCAAAGGATTATAAACCAGTGCATCATTAAGATGATCTGGGGCGAAATGGGCATAACGCATTGTCATTTTGATATCGGTATGACCAAGGATTCTTTGTAATACTAAAATATTTCCACCGGACATCATAAAGTGAGATGCAAAGGTGTGGCGTAAAACATGTGATGACTGTCGTTCTGGTAACTCAATACCTGTACGTTTTAATGCAGAACGAAACGCAGAATAACAAGACTTAAATAACCGCTTAGAACCTTTACCTTTCGGTAATTCTGCAATTAATTCTTCGCTGATAGGAATAGAACGGTTACGCTTCCCTTTTGTCTTGGTAAAGGTCACTGTATTATTGCGAATCTGTATGGCGGTTAAATTTTCAGCTTCTGACCATCTTGCCCCTGTCTCAGCGACACAGCGCACAACCAAATCAGCCGAAAAGTTATCTCTCTTGTATCTACACACAAGGCTACTAGAAGCCATTTCAAAGTGCTGTGCGAGCATCAACTTAGAGCTGAAGCCGTATACTTCAATGATACGATCAAGAACTGGTGCGCTTTCGCCAAACATCTCTAAATTAAATTTTCCCATAGCCATTACGTCAAATTCGCTAAAAACTACAATTAGTTTAGCTTGTAGCTAAATTCGAAGTGAAAACACCTTATTTTGTAGCTAAAACGAATGAAACTGGATGTGACCAGATAAAATACGAATAGGCGATTTTGCCTTATGAAACCCACAATTTCAATTAACATTCCATCCCCTTACCCCACAGTTTAGGCATTTAGCCAACACTCAGAGGTTTCAAAATCAACCATCCACGACATGATTGCCGATGGTCACCCGAGACACCACTATTCAAGCCACCGACAAAACGATGGTACTCGGTACCGCAACATTACTGGCAGGGGCTATCCAACAGATAGCCGACGGTGATTACAGCATTGCATCAAAGGGCAGCTTTGTGGCAAGTATTAATCGAAATGCTAATATTCATATTGTCGAAGATGCCACACTCACTATTGGCCAAAAGCTGATTGAAAAGGTAGGCGCACTTAAGCAAAGTATCGCGGGTACTAAACAAGAAATCATTGCGCCGGTTGTTTGGATTGGTAGCCAAGAAATTAACGTGGCACAGTTGATGATTGATACACTGGATATCGTAAAAGAGTTGGCCGAACTCACCGCCAACCACAGCCACCACAATACGGGAACGCCATTGAATGCCGATACCATCAAAGGTACGGCAACTAAGTCAGATGGTTTGAAAGAGAAATATCAGCCAGTTATTGGTTGAGATGTGAACAAAAAAAGATTAAACTTGCATTGTTAGCTTTGAAATATCGGACTTTCATGCAAGCAATTGCATATACAAAAAACTCAACCTTACCAGTTGAGTTTTTTTGTTTGTAAGTAAATGTGACTAGCATTCATTGAATAAATAAGAAATGATCATATAATCATCAATGTTGCTTAACTTGGACTACAGTCTAATTAAATATTGGTATTCTTTTATCAATATCTGAAAACGGAATTTCAGCTTCTCGTTACAAACGAGAAGTTAAGCCCTGAATGAATAACATGTGGTGGTGATTCATAGCCTTAGACTGGAAGTCCGATATTTCAAAGCTAACACTGAGAAGCCTAACTGGACAGGCAATTTAAAGGCAAAAGTTAGGGCTATCGGCTTTCCATGTATCTATCCATGGAAGGTATACGTATGAAAGAGATGTTAGACATCACAATCATGGTTCTAGCCGTTGTTTTACCAACACTAGAATTAATCCGTTATTTCTTATAATCGGATCGTAACTAAGGCTACCGATTACCATCGGTAGCCTTTAATATTTGTAGCCCATCATAGGTAAGCCTATATGCGATCTACAGCCTACCAACAGTCAAACCACATCAAGCAACCTTTCATTTGGATCACATCAATAACATAGTGCTGATGCAGCGCTACCCCACGAAATAAAGTTACCTACCACGTAAAATGCACTACATCGCACCCGCCTGCGCGTTTTGGATCTAAACTTTATTTCAGTTTCGAAATCCTACAAAGCATATCGCCAAGCCGCGCCAACGCTAGTGAGTTGCCGAAAATATCAAACTGAAATGATTGAAAAGAATTTCAGGAAATTTCAGTTTTTGGATCACTAAATGGATCGCGTTAAAAACACAACGCAATGAAAGATAAAATAAATTTCTATTTTACGTGGGTTTGGCTTGATTGCGATATCAACCGCATAATTTCAAAAAGTCAGTAGCGATGCGGCTTAATGGGAGATAAAAACTGAAATCACTAACAGCCAATTAAACCAAAAGTATTAAATCTTGGTAATGCTACTTCCCAAGATATACTAGGGTTGTCTTTATGACCTGAAATATAGTAATAATCTAAAGTATTATCCGACTCTCTATATACTATTTTTGCTTTCCCAACATTAACTCTTCTATGCCCTATTTGAATTTGAATATTAATGTACGCAACCCCTTTATGATTTAATTTTCCTTCAAATAGAAAATCATATGTTGAGTCACTCTCACATTCACAATTAGTGATCGTTCCTTGGATAACACCATTGTGATCAGAGGATTCAACATTAATCTCTATTGCTGGATATGGATGTTCATATGTTAAATCACCAAGGTTATTCCAATTTCGCATTCTTAATAGTTCAGATTTTCTTCGGATATTTTTGCGACGCTTGCCTTTTATACCAAATAAATAAGGTGAAACAGTCATTATTAAACCGAATACGATACCAAATATTGTTAACTTGTCTGAAAAAGTCATTAGATGTTCCAAGAAATCAATTTAATATTAAAAGTCTCTGTCGCCATTTTGTCGCCATTGGCTTTTAGATACAAAAAAAGCCACTTTTTACAAAGTGGCTTAATGTGCTGATTTAACAGCTAAAATTTGGTGGCCCCTACTGGACTTGAACCAGTGACCAATCGATTATGAGTCGACTGCTCTAACCAACTGAGCTAAGGGGCCAAAGTGGGAAGGATTATACGTGTAGTTTTAGCTTAGGTCTAGTGTTTCGAAACCGTATGCTGAAATTGTGTTCAACTCAATCACCCCTCTTATAATTCAATGCGATAGCATAATCAATTGCTATCATTTGAAAGTCGTTTTCTGCAATTTTAATGAGCCCTACTATTTTTTATTTAAATCAGTTTCTCACACCTTATCTATATTTAACTTTTACCAATATCAAATTAATAATAAAAACAACATCATAATGACAACTAAATTTATTAAAAATTCTTTATTCAACTAATTGATATAAAACAATATTTTTTACATTCAGATCTCACAATATGGTCTATAGATAATTCGCATATAGGACAAAAATGATGAAAAAAGTACATGCAGTTCAATATGGTTGCGGAAAAATGGGTAAATTTTTGATCCGTTACTTGCAAGAACATGGTGCTGAAGTTGTGGCGGCTTTTGATATCAATGAAACCGTTATTGGTAAAGATATAGGTGAAATTGCAGGAACGACGCCATCAGGGGTAAAAGTACAGCCGCTACATGAAGCGGATAAAACCCTCGAAATATTAAAACCTGATGTTGGCATCATCGCAACATTGAGTACCATGGCTGATTTAGAATATGCATTCTCCTTATTTGCACGTCATGGTGTAAACGCTATTTCAACCGGAGAAGAAGCCCTTTATCCATGGAATTCATCACCTGAAATTACACAAAAGCTTGATGCATTAGCCAAAGAAAATAATTGTACCCTTGCAGGAAGTGGCTACCCAGATATGTTTTGGGGGGTGCTCATTGACACTTTAGCAGGCTCCATGCACAAATTGGTGAAAATTAAAGGTTCTAGCTGCTATAACGTTGAAGATTACGGTATCGCTCTCGCTGTCGGCCACGGCGCGGGTTTAACCGTTGACGAGTTCGACAAACAAATTGGTAACTATAACGACTTACCTTACGATGTTATTTCGCAGAAAATTGAAAGCGGTGAATATGCACCACCGTATATGTGGACACAAAATGGTTGGTTATGCAGCCGACTTGGGTTAACGATCACCAGCCAAACTCAGCGCTGTGTACCGCAAATTGCCCAACAAGATATTTACTCCGATACCCTCAAAATGACCGTGAAAAAAGGGGATGTATTAGGCTTATCTGCAGTGGTAATCACCGAAACCGCAGAAGGTATTACCCTCGAAACAGAGTGTATTGGGAAAATCTTAACAGCGGATGAGTGCGATAAAAATAGCTGGCAGTTAATTGGTGAACCTGACACCTCAATTGAGGTGAATAACCCAGCAACCGTAGAATTAACCTGTGCAAATTTAGTGAACCGTATTCCTGCACTGATTAATAGCCCTGCTGGCTATACCACCACAGAAAAAATGCCAAATAATGTGTTTATGACCAAACCCATGCATGAGTATTTATAGCTAATATCGCCCACCTTTCGGTGGGCGACTTACCTACAGCTAACCTTAGCGCGGTTTCACCATCTGCCATTCTAAGTGGTGTTTTACTGACGGCCACTCTGACTCGATAATGCTATATACACAGCTATCACGCAGTTCACCCGTTTTAGTTTTCATATGATTGCGCAAGATACCATCGAGCTTAGCCCCTAACCGTTCAATGGCTCGACGACTTTGGCTATTTAAAATATGTGTACGAAACTCCACTGCAACGCAATTTAATTCTTCAAAAGCATGCTTTAATAGCAAATATTTAGCTTCTGTATTTAATGCGGTGCGTTGTACTTCTATTCCATACCAAGTGGCTCCGATTTCAACCCGCCTTACTGCATGGTCCACACGATTGTAAGAAGTAATACCAACTGGTTTACCGCTTTGTTTATCGATCACCACAAAAGGTAAGCATTCCTTTTTCTGGAAATTTTCCAGGCGCTTTTCCACATCTTGAGAGAAATGCTCAGGCTCAGGAACTAAGGCATACCACAAATTATTCAACCCATCTCGTCGAATGATATCTGCCAGTTCGACATCATATTGGTGGGATAGAGGTTCAAGGCGAACGTATTCACCTTCTAAAGTAATAGCTTGGCAAATCTCTTTCATCATGGCTTCCCCTATATCGTTCTTTATGCTGTGTGTCTCTTTTTTTAATCTCTGTTTATGACATAAAAATAAAAAAACACCTATTTTTTTATGACACTCAGCTATTTAACCGAAAACATATGATAAAAATCACAAAATTTTAACATCTTTACCAAATTTCAGCTTCATTACGCTACAGTTAACTCATCTGACCTGTTAATGAAATCCCGAATGGGAGTATAATAATGAGCAATTTTCCACACCTTTTTACCCCGCTAGATTTAGGCCATACCGTGCTAAAAAACCGTATTTTGATGGGTTCAATGCATACTGGGCTCGAAGAGCACCCACAAGGCAGCGAGCGGCTAGCACATTTTTACCGCCTACGCGCTGAAAATGGTGTCAGTCTGATCATTACCGGTGGTATCGCCCCCAATCCAGAAGGGGCGCTTACCGCTCATGGCGCAGTATTAAACGATAAAAACCAGCTTTTATTTCATCAACAAATCACGGATGCCGTCCACCAAGCTGACGGTAAAATCGCCTTACAAATCTTACATGCAGGGCGTTATGGCTTGCATCCTAAATTAGTTGCACCAAGTCCTATTCAAGCAGAGATTATTCCATTCGCCCCCCGAGAACTCTCAACTGATGAAGTTGAAAAAACGATTGATGACTTCGTGACAACAGCCAAGCTAGCTCAACAAGCTGGCTATGATGGTGTCGAAATTATGGGATCCGAAGGTTATTTAATTAACCAATTTATCACCAAACGTACCAACCATAGAACCGATGAATGGGGTGGAAGTTACACAAACCGAATTCGTTTTCCCATTGAAATCGTACGGCGAATACGGGAAGCCGTTGGCGCTAACTTTATTATTATTTACCGGCTTTCCATGCTGGATTTAGTTGAAGATGGCTCAACGTGGGAAGAGATTGAATTACTTGCCAAACAAATTGAAAACGCGGGTGCGAGTATGATCAACACCGGTATTGGTTGGCACGAAGCTCGGGTACCGACGATAGCAACGCAAGTTCCCCGCAGTGCATTTAGTTGGGTTACGCAAAAATTAATGGGGAAAGTGAATATTCCACTGATAACCACTAACCGCATCAATGATCCTTTTGTTGCAGAACATATTATTGCCAATCACCAAGCGGATATGGTTTCAATGGCTCGGCCATTTCTAGCTGATGAAGCGTTTGTTCGTAAAGCCGCAGAAAATCGAGCAGATGAAATTAACACTTGCATTGGTTGCAACCAAGCCTGTCTCGACCTGATTTTTAGTGGAAAACTGGCCAGTTGTTTAGTTAACCCACAAGCTGTTAGGGAAATGGATTATCCCAACGAAAAAGCCGCACTGAGCAAATCCGTTGCGATTGTTGGTGCTGGGCCCGCTGGGTTATCTTGTGCAATTTACGCGGCAAAGCGTGGGCATCGTGTCACTTTGTTTGAAAAATCTAACCATATAGGTGGCCAATTTAACCTCGCTAAACAGATACCTGGCAAAGAAGAATTCCATGAAACCATCCGTTACTTTTGCCGCCAATTACAATTATTGAATGTTGATGTACGCCTTGAACAACAAGCCGATGTTGACTGTTTATCGGGGTTTGATGAAGTCATTATTGCAACGGGTGTCATCCCACGAAAAATCCAGCTCGAAGGGGTTGATCACCATAAAGTCATTTCCTATATCGATGTCATCACCAAACAACGCTCTGTTGGAAAAAGTGTCGCTATTATTGGCGCTGGAGGGATTGGCTTTGATGTTGCTGAATTGCTAACCCAAGAAGGGAAAAGCAGCAGTTTAGATAATTCACTCTTTAATAAAGAGTGGAATATTGATACCACAATTCATTCTAAAGGTGGTGTATTCCCCCCACAAAAAGTCCCTATGGCATCAGCTCGTCAATTGTATTTATTACAACGGAAAAACAGTAAAGTGGGAGCAGGCCTCGGTAAAACAACCGGTTGGGTACATCGTTTATCACTAATGAAACGCGGTGTTCAAATGCTAAATGGCGTGGAATACATGCGAGTTGATGACGAAGGGCTCCATATTCGCTATCAAGATAAAACACAGTGCCTGTCCGTTGATAATGTCATTTTGTGTGCAGGGCAAGAGCCTTACCGCCCATTAAAAAAACAACTAGCAGAACACGGGATCAATGCCCATGTGATTGGCGGTGCGGATGTTGCTGCAGAACTGGATGCCCGCCGAGCAATTGAGCAAGGGATGAAAACCGCATATCAGATTTAGCCTCTTCATATCCCCCTAAGGTGAGCCTTTTATCTAAGGGGGAACTGCACTCCTTAACCTAACTGATATTTATACCTCTTTTTCTTCACCCTAAACAATTGTTATGTTATAACATAACTACTATTTATAAATTAAGAATGGCTGAGGGGTTATGACAGTATCAACTGAATTACGTTGTTCATCTTTACCGGATGCGCAAAATGAAAATGATATTTATAGCAATATCAAGCTAGACTGGGTCGGTATGACAGGGATTGCTTTACCTATTGAGATAGCGGGTCGTCCAATCAACGCACTTGTTGATGTCGGTACTGATTTACAAGGACAGAAAGGAATACACATGTCCCGGCTGTATCAGACCTTAGATGGACTCACACAGCATGAACTAACCCCCAATTTGATTCAACAGGCTCTCGAGCAGATTTTAATATCCCATAGCCATGTATCATCGAAGTCATCTCTTCGACTTTATGGCGATATTTTATTATCTCGCCCTTCTTTAGTTTCTCACCAGCATGGATGGAAAGCATATCCATTTGAAATAAATGCAAATTTCAACAAATCATTTATTATCTGTTTAAAAGTTGGGGTTCCTTATTCATCGACATGTCCTAGTGCCACGGCACTCAGTACCCAAGTAATTCAACAACAATTTGCTATTGAATTTGAGGACGAGGCACAACCATTATATCCCACTCAAGTTTTCAACTGGCTAGCTAAAAATGGGTTACCCGCTACACCACATAGCCAACGCAGCTGGGCATGGGTAACCATAGCGTTGAAAGCTAGTCATAAAATATTTCCCATCATTGAATTAATTAATCAAATTGAAAACGTGCTTTCAACACCTGTACAAACTGTTGTTAAACGTAATGATGAACAAGCTTTCGCTATCGCAAATGCCCAAAACCTGATGTTTTGTGAAGATGCAGCGAGAAAACTTGTCATGGCTTTTCGTCATCAATGTCACTATGACGAAGTGAACATTAATATAGAGCATCAAGAAAGTTTACATGCACATAATGCAGTTGTTCACACTCACTGGAAACGGAGTACTCATGCTGCGTAAAAACCCATCAGGACACTCCCCTGTTATTTCAGAAAAAGCCTATATCGACCCTACTGCAATTATTTGTGGCAAAGTCATTGTTGAAGATTACGTGTATATCGGCCCATATGCAGTCATCCGAGCTGATGAACTCAATGAAGAGGGGGATATGTCACCGATAGTAATAGGCCCACATTCAAATATTCAAGATGGTGTTGTTATCCATTCTAAAAGTGGGGCTGGAGTACAAATTGGCTCACATACTTCAATAGCACATCGTGCCATTGTCCATGGCCCTTGTAATATTGCTACACGAGTATTTATTGGTTTTAATAGCGTTCTATTTAATTGCAAAATTGGGGAAAACTGTGTTGTTCGCTATAACGCTGTTGTTGATGGTTTAACACTACCCCCTGCTTTATATATTCCATCCTGCGTACATGTAAATGCCCACAGTGATTTATCTCAGTTTAAACAAGTTGACCGCGCCTCTTTGCAATTTTCAGAAGAAGTTGCCGCAACTAATGTGCAGTTAGTCGAAGGTTATAGCCGCTTACGTAATGAGTTTTAACTCAATAACCCACTAAAATCAGGGCAGAGTTCACTTTCGCTGTCTCTGCCCTTTCAAAATATATTTAATTAACAATTAATCACGATGAGATAGCCGCGATTCAGCGTTAGCCAGTTTCTCATCTTCCGCTAAGCACACCGCTGCAGTAAATAACACGTCAGTTGAAGAGTTAAGCGCCGTTTCTGCTGAATCCTGTAATACGCCAATCATCACACCAACCGCGACCACTTGCATCGCAATTTCATTTGAAATACCGAACATGTTACAAGCTAATGGGATCAGTAATAGTGAACCGCCGGCAACGCCTGATGCGCCACATGCACACACCGCAGCAACCACACTTAATAACAGTGCCGTTGGGATATCCACTGGTACACCTAAAGTGTGCACAGCGGCTAGCGTCAATACCGTAATTGTTACCGCAGCGCCTGCCATATTGATGGTTGCACCTAATGGAATAGAAACAGAGTAGGTATCTTCGTGTAAATTCATACGACGACACATCCCCATATTTACAGGGATATTCGCTGCTGAACTACGTGTAAAGAATGCAGTTACCCCGCTTTCACGTAAGCAAGCTAAAACTAATGGATATGGGTTGCGTTTCATTTTCCAATAAACAATCAGTGGGTTAACAATAAAAGCAACGACCAACATACAGCCAATTAAAACAGCGAGAACGTGGATATAACCTTTTAAGGTTGAAAAACCTGTCGTTGCGATCGTAGAAGCAACTAAGCCAAAAATCCCTAAAGGCGCTAAACGGATCACAACACGTACCAGTTGTGTTACTGCATTAGAAAAATCATGAACTAAATTTTTTGTGGTTTCATTTGCATGGCGCAATGCAATACCCAACCCAATCGCCCACGCTAAAATACCAATATAATTGCCCTTAATCAGTGCATCGATAGGGTTCGAAAATATATTGATTAGCAAACCTTTTAACACTTCAGCAATATTTCCCGGTGGATTTAGCTGTGTATCACCGACCACTAACACTAAATTTGATGGAAATAGAAAAGAACCAATAACGGCGACAACCGCGGCAAAAAATGTTCCCAAAATATACAAGACCAGTATAGGTTTGATATTGGTTTTTTGCCCTTGACGGTGGTTAGCAATAGATGACATCACTAACACCCATACTAATACAGGCGCAACAGCCTTTAATGCACTAACGAATAAATCCCCTAACAACCCGACATTTTTTGCAGCAGATGGCCATAACCATGCAAGCAAAATACCTGCTATCAAGCCAACCAGTATCTGCTTGACTAGACTACCTTGGCTAATAACTCGCCATAACCCTGTTTTATTTGTATCCATAATAGACCTATATTATTTATCTTTATTAGGAATTAAATGTGTTTGCACAGCAAGTATAAGGAATAATAGTCGCCTGAAAAGGCAATTATTCAAAATATACACAATGATTGACTTTGTTTAACAAACATTTTACATAACTGTGATCTCAATAGAGTTTTGTTTCTTATAGTAGAATGGTATGACTAAAATGGTTGAGTGTTTTCAGAGGGTTAAAAAAAATCCCCTGCTTCACAGCAGAGGATTTAAAAAATGAAAAAGGTAAATTAATTTTTTGCTTCATTACGTTTATTAACAATGGCATTAATAACCAGCGTTATAACTAAGATTGACGCAATCACACCCAACGAAATCGGTGTTGGGATATGGAAAATATCAATCAATAGCATTTTTATACCGATAAAGCTTAAAATTACCGCTAAACCGTATTTTAGCATTGAGAATTTTTCAGCAACCCCTGACAACAAGAAATACATGGCACGTAGGCCTAAAATTGCAAATAAATTCGATGTTAAAACAATGAATGGGTCAGTCGTCACCGCAAAAATAGCGGGTATACTGTCCACCGCAAATATCACGTCACTAATTTCAACTAAAATCAGCACTAAAATAAGTGGGGTCGCAAATAGGACGCCATTACGTTTAATAAAGAATTTTTCACCATGTAATTCATCCGTCATACGTAAATGAGAACGAACCCATTTTACTAGCGGTTTATCCGTTATTGGCGAGTCATCTTCTTTGGCAAAAGCCATTTTCAAACCAGTAAATAGCAAGAACAAGCCAAATACATACAAAATCCAGCTAAATTGTGTGACTAACCAACTACCTGCAAAAATCATAATCGTACGAAGTACGATAGCGCCTAATACTCCATAAACCAACACACGACGCTGTAAAGTTGCAGGAATGGCAAAATAACTAAATAACATCAACCAAACGAATACGTTATCAACAGCTAATGCTTTTTCTAATAAATAACCCGTTAAGAACGCCATGGTTTGGCTATCGGCAAACTCACGCCCTACGTTCTCATTAAGATACCACCAAAAACCCGCTGCAAAGAGAAGCGAAAGCGTTACCCACACGATACTCCAAGCCGCAGCTTGTTTCATCGACATTGCTTGGCCTTTGTGTTTCCCTTGCCAGAACAAATCAATGAGTAACATAAGTAAAATAATAACGGCAAAACTACCCCATAAAATTGGGTTACCAACTGAGTGCATTTTCCTTTCCCTTAAAAAACAAAAAACGGCTGATATCCAGAAGACATCAGCCGCTTAAAATTCGTTAACCACAAGCTATTTCTTTTGGTTGTAAATTATGAGCAAACCCCGCCTTCTGGCAAGGTCTCACTTACAACACAAATAACCTAAAAATAGGGAACTGTGGTGCTCGGCTACCGGGTGTAGTGTGTACACCGTAATGACGATAAACCGACAAGAAGAAGTTACTCCCCTTTGCTATGGCGATAAGATACGGTAAATAGTCTTAAAATGCAATAATTAGCCTTTATTGTTTTATCGTTATTTTTTTACATTAAAAGATAAATTAACAAGTATATTTCGCATACTCTCGGTAAAAAGCGGGTTAAACGCCATTTTTAAGCACTTTACATCGTTCCATGCCGCGCAATAAATCGTAAAAATTGGCCAAAACTTAAATGAATTCTAAAAATAAGCTTAAAATTTACTGTTTAGTTATTTTCTGTTTTGTTAAAGTGAGCGTGCTTTACACTAACAGCCTGAGGAAACACTACTTTCACTTTGGCATTCACTTAATCCATTTCTCCCTGCCCAACAACAAGTTTGTTGCTGTTATTGCCGTTTAGGAAACATTAATGGAATTAGTTAAAGAACTTTTTTTCGCCCTTTGGCACCAAGATTATGTCACCCTATCTAACCCATCGTTAGTGTGGTCGATTTACTTCATGCTGTTCGCTATCTTGTTTCTTGAAAACGGGGTGTTGCCTGCAGCGTTTTTACCTGGCGATAGCTTATTGATTTTAGTTGGTGTTCTCATCGCTAAAGGCACATTAAGTTATCCGCTCACTATTGTAATTTTAACCGCTGGCGCCAGTTTAGGCTGTTGGGTTGGTTATATACAAGGGCGATGGCTGGGGAACACACGAATAGTTAAAGGCTGGCTTGAGCACTTACCTGAACACTACCACCAACGCGCTTATGGCTTGTTCCACCGTCATGGCCTCGCAGCCTTGTTAATTGGTCGTTTTTTAGCTTTTGTCAGAACACTACTTCCAACAATAGCAGGGCTAGCTGGCTTGCAAAACGGTCGTTTCCAAGTATTCAATTGGTTAAGTGGCCTACTGTGGGTGTTAATTTTGACTGCAATTGGTTATGGCTTTGGTAAAAGCCCGATTTTCCTGCAATATGAACATCATATTATGAACATTTTGATGTTGATCCCTGTAGGGCTACTGATCCTTGGCTTAATTGGTAGCATTGCTGTTGTCGTTAAGAAAAAATTCTCAAATAAAAAAGCGAATTAATTCTCCATGCGGGAACTCTCAGTTCTCGCATTTTCATTTTTACTTAATTTTACGTCTTAGTATCACCACTCCTCGCAATTAAATTAACTAACTGATATTTATAGAATTTTCATAAGCACTGTTTTTTACATTTTTTCTTAACCCCTAATTTTTTATTGAATAACTCATTGCACTTAATGCAAAAACCGTTATTGTTAATACAGTGAAGTTTCTTTTCTATTGATAGGAGGTTCTATATGTCATCAAATCATTCATCAGAAGACCTACGCGCAGAACTAAAAGCGTTAGCAGATTCTCTTGAAGCCGTATTGAATGATACAGGCGAGAAGTCGAAAGAAGAGATTGAAAGCTTGAAATCCAAAGCGAAAGATGTACTTTACTCATCTCGCGCTAAACTCGGTCAAACCACCGAAAGGATCACTGAGCAAACTAAAGAAATTGCGGGCCGTGCAGACAACTATGTCAAAGAAAACCCATGGACTGGTATCGGTATCGGTGCTGCTGTTGGTGTGGTTCTTGGCGTACTTCTCGCGAAACGTTAATTGCTTATGGAACAAAATCAACAACGTCAGGGCCCCGGTAAAGGGGTCCTTGAAATACTGCAACGCATTGCCAGTATTACCGTTAATATTGTTGAAACTCGCCTTCAACTCATTGCCGTTGAGCTCGAAGAAGAGAAAGTTAATTTTATCCAGTTGTTATTGTTAGTTGGACTAGCGCTTCTTTTTACTGCTTTTGGCCTAATGTGTTTAATTGGTCTTATTTTTTGGTCTGTTGATCCTGTTTATCGTTATCAAGCACTTGCTATAACAACAGGGTGCTTAGTCCTACTCGCCATTACCTTTGCTATTTGGGCTCTTAAAAAAGCAAAGCAGTCTACCTTATTGAGCTCCACACGGGAGCAATTAAGCCAAGACGCGAATGCATTAGCAGGTAAAGATAATGACCAGAAATAAACGCCAATTACTTGCCGCAAAAAAACAACGGTTACTCAACAGAATTGAGCAGCAACGGAGCGACCTTGCTGCAAGTTCTGAAGATTGGCTACGTGTGACCGCTCCTTATGACCGTACGTGGAAAACCTTCGTTACCTTCCGTCCTTTATTTATTGCAGCTACAGGCCTGCTTTCGATTTATTCACTGAAAAAACCCAAACGCATACTTCAATTAGGGAAAAAAGCCTTCACAATGTGGGGTATAGCAAGGACAATTCAAAGTACGATCAATGCAGGAAAGAAGTAATTCCAATCAAAATCAATATGCTAAATTAAGTCTCTTCACTTTAGCTAGCTCCCCTTCATCACCGTTCAATTTTTTTGACTATCTTTGTTAATAAGCTTTGCTTTTTATTGAATAACCAAATGACTATTATAAGCCCATCAAATGTTTTCTTGCCTATTTGTGCTGAAAACAACATTACAAAGCGACACATATCGCAAGTACTTTATATTTAATGGCTTATTAGTCTGGAGAATCTTAATGAAAAATTTAGAAAATGGTGCGGTATTGTTAGCTCGTATTATGATGCCAATTCTGTTCATTGTTGCTGGGTATGGAAAACTGGGAGATGCATACGCAGGAACACAACAATACATGCAAGCAATGGGTGTTCCAGGCTTTTTATTACCTTTAACCATTTTATTAGAACTTGGTGGCGGTTTAGCCATTCTATTTGGTTTCTTAACACGAACTGTAGCCCTATTTACTGCAGGCTTTACCGTATTAACGGCGCTACTGTTCCATATCGACTTTAGCGTTGCACCAAATAGTTTAATGTTTATGAAGAACTTTACTATCGCAGGCGGTTTCTTACTATTAGCAGTAACCGGCCCAGGGAAATTTAGTATTGACCATTTATTAAATAAAAAATGGTAATTCCGATTTCATTATCACCCTTATTGACTTTATTTGTTTGTCCAACTTATACCTCCCTCGGGAGGTATTTTTTTATTCAATGTAGTTGTTTTGAAGCCGATAAAAACCAAATCATAGTCATCGATAAGTGAAAATTAAACCAAGCTGTTTTATTTATTCTTTCGAATCGCTACCAGCAAACCCTGCTCGTAAACTCTAAATAGTTTGAGTTGTAGGTAGGCGGCAAATTGAGTCATCCCGTGAGCATACATAAGTATGTGACTCGGGTGACTCAATGAAGCCAACACCCCTACGGCTCAAAATATAACGAGTTTACACTCTAAATAATTTTGGGATCTCTCGGAGACACCACGACTTAGCCTCCCCCATACTATCCCGCCGCCACGCCATAATAATATTCGTCTCATGGCTAAACTCTGCGCCAACCACCTTTAAACGCCCTTCGCGAATATCTTGTTCAACCATTGGGTATGGCATCGTCGCAACACCAAGGCCGGCCAACAAGGCTCTGTGTTTATCCTCAATCGTTGACACCGTCAATCGTTGTTGTTTATCCAACAACTGCACCGTGATCACAGGCCGCTCACGAGCGGTATCAGCCACTGCAATTCCACGGTATTTCACTCGAGTCGCATCAGATAACGGCTCAGGTTCTTGGTGAATGGGATGATCCGGGCTCGCTACATAAATATGATTAACGGTATATAACGATTTAGAGTTAATTTCTGAAGAGGATCGAAAATGCATATCAGGAGCAATGACTATATCCGCTTTACCGCTTTCAAGACGTTCCCATGCTCCCGCCAATACTTCAGTAATTAACGATAACTGTGTTTCTGATTTTTCCGCCAATCGTTCCACCAGCGGAAAAAGTGAATGAACAGGAACTAAAGCCTCACACACGATGGTTAAATGCGTTTCCCATCCTTTTGCAAGCGCTTCCGCATCAGATGTTAGCTTATCAGCGGCTTCAAGTAGGATCCTTCCTCTATCAAGTAGCATCCTACCGACATTGGTAAACTTAGTTCTATGCCCTGAACGGTCAAATAAAATGACATCGAGCTCTTCTTCTAATTTTTGCATGGTATAACTCAGCGCAGATGGGACTCGCCCCAACTCTTCAGCGGCTGCAGCAAAACTACCACGGCGGTCGATTGCATCCATAACCCTTAATGACTCAAGCGTTAATGCTCTCTCTTTACTCATGAAGTTTCTCTTTCAGGAAATTTGAACAAGGGAAACAGATTAACTGGCTAACAATTCAACGTCCAGCTATTTATTATAA
Organism: Providencia sp. PROV048; assembly: GCF_033688165.1. Classification (NCBI taxonomy): domain Bacteria; kingdom Pseudomonadati; phylum Pseudomonadota; class Gammaproteobacteria; order Enterobacterales; family Morganellaceae; genus Providencia; species Providencia sp. PROV048. The sequence goes on from NZ_CP096360.1 coordinate 3,446,334, forward strand.
CAATAGATTATTAACTTATTTATTTTCGATGGGGGTTAACCATTATGATGACACTGAGACCCGCTAACCATTGCGGAAAAGCTGATTATGGTTGGCTGCAAGCGCGTTATTCCTTTTCATTTGGCCATTATTTTGACCCAGATTTTATGGGTTTTAAAACACTCAGAGTGCTGAATCAAGAGGTTATTGCGCCACAAAATGCGCTACAGCCAAGAACCTACCCTCATGTTGATATTTTAAATATCATCCTAAAAGGGCACGCAGAATATCGAGACAGTTTAGGTAATACCATCCAAGCGGATGAAGGTGAATGTGTGCGTTTCTCACCACGCCCAGATCTTAGCTACAGCGAACAAAATGTGTGCCCCAAAACGCCACTAACGCGTTTACAGCTCTGGTTAAATGCTTGCCCACAGCAAGAATCTTTACCCTTGCAAAAAATAGCCATTAGTGAAAATGAGAGTAAGCTTATCGCCTCTCCTGATGGGGAAGATCAAAGCATTCAATTACGTCAACAAATTTGGATCACTCAAATTCATTTGGCAGCGAATGAGTCAACCGCTATCACACTAAAAGGAAAAAACTCATTCCTTCAGTCTATACATGGTGGAGCAACATTACGAACACCAAAAGGCGAACAACTCGGGATGAATTGCAATGATGGGGCTTTTATCCAAGACGACAATCAAGTCATCATTAGTGCAAATAAACCGTTTAGAGGGCTATTAATCGATCTTGGAGAGCAAAGCTAGCCCTTTTCCTGCTATAGCAGAGTGAATTTTGCGAACGGATTCGCAAATTTAATGATTTACATATCCTACATATTGACACGCTTGTGTTAGAGTCCTGCCATTAGCGAGCAAAAAACACGTAATTTTCTTGCTCAAATGCTTTTTCGTTTTGATTTTAAAGGTGTTTCCGTGGCTCTATTCACTCAACAGCGACATAATCAAATTTTTGCTCAAATTCTCAATGAGGTTGTTCCTCAAGATGAATTAGCAAAAAACTTTTCCGTTTCTACTCGAACTATTCGTTCTGATATCAATGAAATCAATGAATTGATACAGCCATATAGTGCACATATTGTGTATGAACGAGGTCGTGGTTACCGGTTGAACATTGAAGACGAAGCCCTATTTGCGACCTTTACTCAACAAAATGATGAAGACGATCAGATTCCTCGAACGAGCAAAGAGCGCATTGATGCACTGCTATTAAAGCTCTTAATGCTATCACTTCCCGTAAAGCTTGATGATATCGCTGAGGAATGGTTTATCAGCCGAGGCACTTTACAACAAGATATGGGGGCGGTGAGAGAACAGCTGCAAAAATACCAAATTGCATTAGAAAGTATTCCTCACCAAGGTATTCGTTTGAATGGTAGCGAGTGGGCAGTTCGAGCTTGTATGACTGAAACTTTATGGCGTCGTTATTGCGCACAGATATCGCCTGATTTAACCACTTTCCGCCCCGATTGTCTGGATAATTTAGACCTGTCATATATCGATAAAGTATTACATAACAGTTTGAATCGTTTTGATATTCGGATTAGCAATGAAGGCCATTTATACCTAGTTTTTAATTGTGCGGTGACTATTTTGCGTATCACTCGTGGTCATGAACTCACCACTGCGGTCAAAAACGATGACAGTGAAGAAGTGATCCGCAAAGCCTGTGATGAAATATCCAAAGGTTTAATCTACTTTCTTGGCAATGACCTTTCAGGGGCAGAACTTAGCTATTTACATGACCAAATTGTTGCCCAACGCATTAGTAACCAAGACTCTAGCACGCAAAAAAGTGGTACTCATAATGAGCTGTGTGAATATATTTTAAATTATATTAATGAGTTATATAATTATGACTTACGGAGCGATGAAAAACTCAAAAAAGATCTCAATACTCATCTTGCATCGCTGATCACCCGTTTGCAGTATCATATTTCCACACCAAACCCGCTATTATCTGATATCAAACAATATTACCCGTTCGCCTATGATGTCACACTGAGCGCGTTAACCAGTGCAAGTAAGCAACTACTCCCCCACCCAATCAGTGAAGATGAACTAGGTTACCTTGCGGTTCATATTGGAGTCAGCCTCGAACGTAACTATGGCGCTGGCTCCATTCGCCAAACAGAAGTACTGGTAGTTACTGATGCAGGGAACTCCACGTTTCGCGTGGTTGAATCTAAAATCATGCGTGAATTTCCACAGCTCAAATTTAGCCGAGGGTTAACGTTACAAGAGTATGAATCCTTGGATGAAGTCTCTGAAGATTTCGTGATTACCACTGTACGAATTTCAGAGAAAAATAAGCCTGTTATTAAAATTGCGCCGTTCCCAACACCCTATCAGCTAGAGCTAGTTGGCCGCCTCGCCATGGTTGATCAAACTCGCCCTTATATTATCGAGCGCTTTTTTGATGAACGGTTCTTCATGGTAATTAATGAAAAAATTAGCCAAGAAGAGCTCTTTCAAATGGTTTGCAATAAATTGCAGCAAGAAGGCTACGTCACACCTGATTTCTACCCTTCACTACAAGAGCGTGAATCAATTGTTTCCACCTTGCTCGGGGAAGGTATCGCATTGCCTCACTCTTTAGGGTTACTAGCCAATAAAACAGTGGTTGCAACCGTTGTCGCCCCGAAAGGCATTGAGTGGAATAAAGAAACCAAAGAAAATGCTTATGTCATTTTCTTATTAGCTATCAGTAAAACAGACTATGAAGAAGCAATGGCTATTTATGACCTTTTCGTTACCTTTGTAAAAGAAAAGACAACACGTCGCTTAGTGAGTGTCAAAAATTTCAATGAGTTCCAAGTAATAGCTAAAGATAGCTTAGCGCGTATCCTCTAACTTGGTAGCAATTTCCACTTTGTAGTGGAAAAGTGGAAGTTGCTGACTTTTACGTGATCCTAACCACAACTCTTATAAATACTTTCCTATCCTAAACTGTCTATTTTACGGCCAAAGTGACTAAATGGAAGCGAGTACAACCCACGCAACATCATTTCCATTTATAGCTTCCACTTCCCTTTCCAGTTCCTTTTTTTGTTTCCATTTTTTAATTAAAAAAATAGTCAATTGATAAATAACACATTTTATCCAAAGTATTGTTATTCACATCTTATTTAGATAGTTGACTGATGTCAATTTTTCCACTTAATTTCCAAATAGAGCAAAAAATACACCAAAAATACATTTATTAATTTCCAAACAATTTCCACTTATAAGTGGAAATTTCCTGCCTGCAAAAATGAACAAGAACAGACTAAGGTATTAAGCATGAAGGAACAGAGTAGTCTAACTTGCAATATTACTTTGGATTTTAAATAGTTATGAGTGAATCAGTTGTCGTTTTTAAAATGTTAGAACATAACCTTGATATTGATGAGGTGACACAAAAACTGCTAGCAGTGATTACTGACTGGCTCAAGCAGGAGGACTGCTACACCACAGATGTACAACAACAGATGTTGGAGTCTCATTTACGTGCCATGGTCGGTAGAGCAAAAACGGGTGAAGCCTTACCAGAAGTCGATATCAGCTTATTCGATGAAATTTCTGAACATTCGATAGTGCTCGCACAGCGGGTTGTTGACACACTTCCTGGATTAGCACCTGAAGAGACTTATTTACTCTCTGTTCACTTTGAAGTCGCTCGTTCAAATGATTAATTACTAATTTGGTAGGATTTGGAGAATATTTTATGAAACAGATAGTTGTTGTTATCGGTGACCGTTTAGGTAAAGGCCAAAAAGTAGCTACCGGTGTTGAAGCTGCGGGTGGTAAAGCGGTTGTTGTTCCGGGGGTCGCTGCTGATATGAAACTCGGTGATGTCATGAACGCAGAACAAGCCGATTTAGGCATCTCATTTTGTGGTAGTGGTGGCGCTGGCGCAATTACCGCTCAAACTAAATATGGCTATAAAGCTCGCTATGGGATGCGCTCTATTGAAGAGGGAGAAACCGCGATTGCAGACGGTTGCAATGTATTAGGTTTCGGTTTTATGGACAAGGAAGAGTTAGGCGAGCGCTTGGTAAAAGCATTCAATAAAAAATACGGCAACGCTTAATGAAAAAATCTATCGAAACGGTTGTACGGGTTACAGGGCAAGGCGACACTAAGCAAAAAGCAATAGCTGACGCCTTAAATTCAATTCAAAAAACCGTACTGAAGAACAGCACAGATATCATCCTACGGATAGAACCAAAGGATGTTGAAGTGATTAGTGCTCACTCTCATTCGCGGACAGAAAAATTTCTTTTTCTCTTTTTGCCACGCAAACGTGAACATTTTCGTGTTGTACTCGACGTTTCGCTGGATGTCACTTTACTTTCTGTCAACGAAATACCATTTACAGAACAATAATAGCAATCAGGTCTGGAGTTAATTCCATGAGTGAAACTGCATCTTTTTTAGAAATATTGGGCATGTCCCTGATCATCGGTGGGCTCTGCGGCTTTGGCTTAGGCGCAGGGGCTGCGCGTATGTTCCACGCACCAACCGTACAAGGTATGGGGGCATTCCGTACATTGGGTGAGCTGAACGCTTGTGAAGGCGACCCAGCGTCTCATTTTTCTTTCGGCTTAGGGTTCTTCTTTAACGCATGGGCATCGTCAGTTGCTGCTGGGGCATTTACACAAGATGTTGACCACCGCATCATCCCAAACTGGGGCGCGGCTGCACTATTAACCAAAAACCGTAGTGTCGCTGACACACTGCATAACCCGAAAAAAATGGCTATCGCTTGTGCCATCATTGGGGCATTAGTTGTCGCCTTCTTAAACACAACCGCTTCCGCAGTTCCTGCTGCACTACAAACGACAGCCATTAACGTACTAGTGCCTGCCGCAAACTTGTTAGTTAATACCGTGATGCCAGTCATCTTCTGGTTAGCCGCCATGGATGCAGGGCGTCGTTCAGGTTTCTGGGCAACATTATTTGGTGGTTGTGCTCAGCTAATCATGGGGAATGCTATCCCTGGTTTAGTTTTAGGTATCTTGATTGGTAAAGGCGTTGATGACAACGGCTGGAACCGTATCACTCGTACAATGATGATAACAGTGGTTCTCCTGTTCGTTCTCAGCGGCTTCTTCCGTGAATTCGACCTAAAGATGATCACCTCTTTCAACCTAGATAAACCATTGTGGCTTGAATACGTCCACGGTCTGCTGAGCGGGAAATAATCATGACAACAGAAATTAACAAACAAGATTTTTGGTACGCAGAATGGTCCTTCCCGATTTTTGTTGGGTTGCTTTCCGCAGGGATCTTCGCAGGTACCCACATGTATGTCGTCTACGGTTTTGGGGCATTTAACGAAGTGGCTTTCGTCGCCATGTTACGTGCAGGGTTAGATACCGGGGTTTATGGCGCAGTCGCAGCATTTGGTGCAAGTTTCTTATTTGCTAGGATCATCGAAGGTTCATTGGTCGGTATTTTAGATATCGGTGGTGCACTGCAAACCGGTATTGGCCTCGGTGTTCCCGCCTTATTTTTAGCCGCTGGTTGGGATTTTTTAGTCACTAACTTCTGGATGTCGTTACTAACTGGCTTATTCCTTGGCGTATTAATCGGCTTACTGATTGTATTTGCACGTAAGTTCACGATTGCTCAGGCTAACTCAACCTTTGGTGCTGACGTCATGATGGGTGCGGGTAATACCTCTGGCCGTTTCTTAGGTCCATTAATTATTTTAGCTGCGATGGCCGCATCCATTCCAATCGGAATTGGCTCTTTAATTGGCGCATTGATTTTCTATGTATGGCAAAAACCCGTTGCCGGTGGCGCCATTTTAGGTGCTATGTTGTTCGGTTATTTCTTCCCAATCGTCGCTTAACCAGCACTCTCCCGGGGCATATGCTCCGGGTTACTGAATAGCATAAATTAAAAACAGACTCGAAATAGTTCAAAGAGTAGCGGAAGTGCTGCCAACAACGCTGCGGTTGGCATCATTTAGAATGCGCACTTAGGCATACTCTAAATAATTCAAATTGCAGATAGGCGGCAAACGACGATATCCCTAGGAGCATACAAAAGTATGTGACTAGGGTAGCGGAAGTGCTACCAACAACGCTGCGGTTGACATCATTTAGAATACGCACTTAGGCATACTCTAAATAATTCAAATTGCAGCTAGGCGGCAAACGACGATATCCCTAGGAGCATACAAAAGTATGTGACTAGGGTAGCGGAAGTGCTGCCAACAACGCTGCAGTTTGAAGTATGACGAGTATGACGAGTATCGAGAGGACAACTATGTACACTTTAATCATCAAACAAGGTAAGCGTATCGATGGCTCGATTATCGACATTCTTATTAAAGATGGAAAAATCGAAGCGGCAGGCCCTGAATTAGCGAATAATCAGCAAGCCGAAAAAGTCATTGACCTACAAGGAAAAACTTATGTCAGTGCTGGGTGGATTGACTCTCATGCTCATTGCTTTGTTGAGTCACCTATTTACTTCGATGACCCTGATTTAGCAGGAGCCGCTGGCGGAGTTACCTCACTGGTTGATGCCGGTAGTGTCGGTGCTGATGATATTGATAAATTTTATCAGCTCACCCAGAAATCAAAAACGAATGTCTTTTCTCTGTTAAATATTTCACGTATTGGCATCATTGCGCAAAATGAATTGTCGGATATGAACAACATCAATGAAGCCTGCTTTCAAGACGCTATCGAACGCCACTCCGGCTTTGTTGTTGGTATGAAAGCCCGTATGAGTAAAAGTGTGGTTGGTGAAAATGGCATTACCCCACTGATTAAAGCTAAAGAAATGCAGAAAAAACACCATCTTCCACTCATGGTGCATATTGGCAACAACCCGCCGGATATTGATGAAGTCGCTGATTTACTGACGCGCGGCGATATCATCACTCACTGCTTTAATGGCAAACCCAATAAGATTTTAGGCGAAGATGGCTACCTAAAACCATCAATTGCTCGCGCACTCGCACGGGGTGTCATATTAGATGTTGGTCATGGCGGTGAAAGCTTTAGCTTTAAAGTTGCAGAGCAAGCGATGCGCATTGGCACTTACCCTGACATCATCAGTTCCGATATTTACCACCGCAACCGCGTTAATGGCCCTGTTTATAGCCTCGCTTTTGTGATGACCAAATTTCTGTGTATGGGCTTTAGTGCGGAACAAGTGCTTCGCTGCGTTACCGAAAAAGCCGCCAACTTCTTATCGTTACCCGCAAAAGGCTATTTAAGGCCGGGCTTTGACGCCGACATAACCCTTTTTGACCTTAAAGAAGAGCAAACAGAGCTCACGGATGCAGAAGGCGAACACCGTATAGGAACTCACCGCTTCGTACCATTGGCTGCTATCGTCGGTGGAAAACACATTATTCATGCACAAGGTGAATCAGAACATGCAATCGATTTATGATAAATATCAGTTAAAACACGTTATTAATGCCTCTGGCCGCATGACAATTCTGGGTGTTTCAACGCCAACTCCAGAAGTTGTTGAACGTGTTGCTTATGGATTAAATAATTATTTTGAAATTAAAGACTTAGTTAATAAAACTGGCGAATATATTGCTAATCTATTAGATGTTGAAGCCGCAGTTGTTGTTTCCTGCGCATCTGCCGGTATCGCACAAGCTGTTGCAGCGGTGATTGTACAAGATGATGATGATTTACTGCTCAATTTGCATTCATCCAACAAAGTTGTTCCACGTGAAATTATTTTACCTAAAGGACATAACGTTAATTTTGGTGCCCCTGTGGACACAATGGTAAGCTTAGGTGGCGGTAAAGTAGTCGAAGCGGGTTTTGCTAATGAGTGCAGTGCCGCCCAGTTAGCAGCAAAAATCACCCCCAATACAGCCGCTATTTTGTACATCAAATCACACCATACCGTGCAAAAAAGCATGCTAACCGTGGAACAAGCCGCCAAAGTGGCTCATGACCACCAGCTACCACTGATCGTTGATGCCGCAGCAGAAGAAGAACTTACCGCTTACTACCAAGCCGGTGGCGATATTGTGATTTACAGCGGAGCAAAAGCAATCGAAGGCCCAACAAGCGGTCTGGTTATCGGTAAAAAACAATATATTGAGTGGGTAAAACGCCAAAGCCAAGGTATTGGCCGTGCGATGAAAGTAGGTAAAGAAGGTATTTTGGGGCTCACACTCGCTATCGAACAGTACCTGACTGCGACCAAAGAAACAGGCGCAGAAATGGTTAATCGAATGAGTCAATTCATCAGTGATTTAAATGCCATTAAAGGTATCTCTGCTCGAATCGTCTGGGATGGTGCAGGACGTGATATTGCCCGTACCGAGATTAGCTTTGATGAAAAAATGATAGGCAAAACCACTTACCAAATCATGGCTGAGCTAAAGCAGGGCGATACCGCGATTTACTTCCGTGAGTACAAAGCCAACGAAGGAAAAGTAGAGGCTGACATTCGTAGTGTTAGCACTGAACAACTTGATGTTATTTCTAAGAATATTCGTTTGTTAGTAGAAGGAATTTAAGATGAAATTGTCACCGAATTTTTATCGTGACCGTGTCTGTTTAAACGTACTGGCAGGCAGCCATCAGAATGCAAAAGATATCTATGCCGCAGCAGAAACCTTTGTTGTTGTTGGTGTTTTATCTAAAAATTACCCTGACTTAGAAAGTGCAATTGCTGATATGCGCATTTATGCACAAGAAACCGATAATGCATTATCAGTTGGTCTCGGCGCTGGCGACCCAAATCAGTCAACCATGGTGTCGTTAATTGCAAAAGAAGTTCAACCACAACACGTTAACCAAGTATTCACTGGTGCACCAATTAGCCGTGCACTATTAGGCCAAAACGAAACCTTCGTGAATGCGCTTATATCACCAACAGGCACGGTAGGTATGGTGAAAATTTCTACAGGCCCACTAAGCTCTCAAGCGCCAGATGGCATTGTTCCGGTTGAAACTGCCATTATGATGCTTAAAGACATGGGTGCTGACTCAGTTAAGTTCTTTAATATGAAAGGATTAACATATATTGAAGAATATAAAGCCATTGCCAAAGCTTGCGCTGACTTTGATTTTTCTTTAGAGCCTACAGGCGGCATTGATTTAGATAACTTTGCTGAAATTTTGCAAATTGCCCTTGATGCAGGCGTGAAAAAAATCATCCCTCATATTTATAGTTCCATCATTGATAAAGAAACGGGCAACACTCGCCCAGAAGATGTACGTCAATTATTGCAGATGGTTAAGCAAGCGGTTAATTGATGTGGTAGTAAGCAGTAAGTCAGAAAATAAATATAAGCGAGTAAATAAGTATAAATAAGCAGTACAAAATCTGTCATCATGACAAAACAACAAGTTGCCCCGCTCATCATTGTATGCAGCGGGGCTTTTTATTGCACATCAATGACCTATCATTCTTGCATTTGGTATAATATGAAACCAATAATTATCAGGTACTGGGCTATCCCAAACGCCAAAATACATAGCAATACCAATAATAATAAATAAAACTGCTAAGGTTAGAATTGCCATCATCCAACCCGATAAGCGAAATTGATGTTTTTTTGTTGGCACTTGCAATGAAAAATCCAACGTTGATGCAACAGGGCAAGATTCAACGCAAGTCATACATCCCGTACATTCCACCGTTCTTACAGTAATTAACTTATCGACAGGTATCCGTGATGGGCAGTTCTTGGCACATTTTCCGCAATCAATACAACTTTCCACATTTCGCCGAATTTTAAATGGCGAAAATAGCGAAAAAATGCCTAACAAAGCGCCATAAGGGCACAAATAACGGCACCAAGCATTACGAATAAACAAGCTTGCTATCACTAAAATGACCACAGTAATAAGCGAAAACAAGCTAATATAACGAAAAAAATCCAACATTTTTACGTCAATAATGATCCCATAAGGCGACATCATAAAATATTGGATCATCTGCGCAGACATGGAAAATGCAATATAAAGAAAGAAACCTAATAACAAATATTTTAGGCCTCTTAAAGGGATATCGAGCCATTTAGGTAAGCTAATTTTGTTTTGATAACGAAAGACTTTTTTCCCTAACTTACCAGTGTACTCTGATATTGTGCCAATCGGGCACATCCATGAACAAAATGCTTTTTTGAACAGTAAGCTAATCACAATAAAAGAGACTAATAAAAACATTGAGGCCGCATGAATTGGCGGAAAACTCCCCGTTTCCAAGGTATATTTTAAATTCATTAACCCCGCAATCGGCAGCCAACCTTCAATTCCACCAGGGCGAGGAAGGTGAATTGTCGCCCCTCCAGTTTCGTAATATCGTACCCAGTAATAGAAGGTAACTCCAATATAAATATTGATCGCCAATAGCGTGAACTGTACAAATTTACGCCATGTTGATGCATTTCGCCAATCATTCCAAGGGAGTTTTCCCCCAGTTGTACCTGGGCGACGTTGGTACCTTACACGTGATTTCTTTATCATCTACGCACATCTCTTTAACATGCATTATAAATACCACTATTGTAATTACATATTCACATAGCGTATTGATTTGCATCAGAGCGTGACGATATTGATGATTTCAGAAAAACGAGGTGACAAGATTAGCTTGCGGCAATAAACAGCTCTAAATAGTTCAGCTTGTAGGTAGGCGGCAAGGGAGGATATCTCTAGGAGCATACATAAGTATGTGACTAGAGTAGCCGAGAGCAGCCAACACCCCTACAAGTTGAAATATGACGAGTAATAAAAAAGGCTATAGCAATAAAAGTGCTATAGCCTTTTTTATTTGTCTGTGGAGTTGGCCGATAAGCCGGGTTCTGTCATGGACAACCATTCATCTAGGCCAGCACTTGCGCACTGGCTCCAGCAACCTACCCGAGTTCAATGCGGGCCGCACCATATGAACCCCTATTTGGTCTTGCTCCGGGTGGAGTTTACCGTGCCACGAACTGTTGCCAGTCGCGCGGTGCGCTCTTACCGCACCCTTTCACCCTTACCTGATCCTGTAAACAGGCCATCGGCGGTTTGCTCTCTGTTGCACTAGTCGTAGGCTCGCGCCTCCCAGACGTTATCTGGCACCCTGCCCTATGGAGCCCGGACTTTCCTCCCCTCTATCCGTCTCCCGAAGGGACTACGATAAAGCAGCGGTTGTCTGGCCAACTCCGCGGCGAATTATAGGCACTTTGTTGTTGCTTGTACAGACTCTAGCGTGGGCAATTTACCACTTATATCAATCAAATCGGGTATTTGCCCAAAAATCATTCATCACTTTGATTATCAAGCATCAACTTATACAACATATTTTTCTTGAGACCATAAATTTCAGCCGTGATTGCAGCCGCTTTTTTAGGGGGTAATTCTTTTTGTAATAAATTTAATGTTCTCACCACTTCAGGGGAAACTGCGGAGTCATCCGCTGGCTTTTTATACCCTTCGACAATCAACACCATTTCGCCACGGTGACGGTTTTCATCTTCTTTTACCCAAGCGAGTAATTCCCCCACTGGGCGGCCTTCAATGGACTCCCACGTTTTCGTAATTTCACGTGCTAAAACAACATGGCGATCCGGCCCCCAGACTTCCACCATATCTGCTAAACTGTCTAACAAACGGTGGGTTGATTCATAGAAAATCAGCGTGCGAGTTTCTTGTTCGAGTGATTGTAAAACATCTTTACGCCCTTTTGTTTTAGCAGGTAAAAAACCTTCATAACAAAAACGGTCTGAGGGTAAACCCGCTGCTGATAACGCGGTAATAGCAGCACAGGCACCCGGTAAAGGTACGACACGAATACCCGCTTCGCGGCAACGATTAACTAGATGATAACCTGGATCATTAATTAAAGGTGTACCCGCATCGGAGACTAATGCGATACTATCACCTTGTTGAAGTCGACTAATTAATTGATCTGCCTTTTGCTGTTCATTATGATCATGCAGAGCAAACAACCGTGCATTTATCGCAAAATTCTGTAATAGAATGCCTGAATGCCGAGTGTCCTCTGCTGCAATAAGGTCAACATGTTTAAGAACATCCAACGCGCGTTGCGTTATATCCCCCATATTACCAATTGGGGTAGGGACAATATACAGCGTGGATGCCATAACCACAGCTTGATTAGGTTGGTTCATTGTTTCATCCGAATAGCCGGTTTAAAATTAAGCAATTGAAAAATACACCATTGGATACAGTATGCGTCCTTCAATTTTTTTGCATTTGAAAAAAGGGTTAATCTGCACAGCAATGCTGTCCACATTTGCACTGTCAGGGTGCCAAATTGTCTCGGAATACTTTCCGTCAACCCAAAAAACGCCTGAGCAAAGCACATCTGATGATGCTAGCCGTTACCAAGCAATCCTTGATGCTGCACAAGGTAAGCCTTCAATGGAGGCGATAAGGGCCTACATTAGCCAAGAACCTTTATTAAAAACAGCCGCTGAACGCCAAGCTAATATTGATGGGTTATGGCAGATGTTAACACAGTTAACGCCAGAACAAATTCATGGAATTGGGGCAGATGAAAATATTCTCCAAGGCTGGGTCGATCTTTTAGATATTTATCAAAACAACCGAGACGACACAGATGCTTTACTTGCAGGCTATAACGATTGGAAAATGCGTTACTCGAATAACCCTGGGGTGATGACAACGCCGACTCTTTTGCAACAAGCCATGATACCTCAAGTGGGCAAAAACCCTAAGATTGCATTGTTTTTGCCCATGAGTGGGCAAGGACAAGTATTCGGTCAAGCGATTATGCAAGGCTTTATGGATGCACAAAAAGGCCTGCCTCAAGGGCCCGCTACTCAAACAGCCATAACACCGCCACCAAGTAGTGGAAATGATGTGCTTGACCAAATTTATGAACAAGTTGCAGCAACAACAGGTAATGCTCCCACTTCTAGCGATAGCGACGTGGTGACATCAACTTTGCGTATTGATGCCGCCCCTGTGAATACCCAAAGCGTCAAAGTGTTTGATACCACAAACAAGCAAATGCCTGAGCTTATTGAACAAGCGAAAAATGAAGGTTTCAATCTTATTGTTGGGCCATTATTAAAAAGTGACGTTCAAGTTATTACCCAAATGGGAGCGCCTGTTAGTGTGCTCGCCCTCAATGAGCTTGATGCGAACCAATTACAGCCTCGACCTAATCTTTGCTATTTTTCATTATCGCCAGAAGATGAGGCACAAAATGCTGCCGCTTACATGAAAGCTGAAGGTAAGCAAATGCCATTGGTACTAGTTCCCGCTAATGCTTTCGGTGATAGGATAGCCAAAGCCTTTGCACAAGGGTGGCAAGAAAAAGGCGGCGGGACCGTTTTAATGCAAACCTTTGGGTCTGTCCCTTCTTTAAAAGAGTCGATTAATCGCGGCGCAGGTATCCGTATGACAGGAACGCCTGTGAATACCGGAATACAATCGATAGACTCACAATATGTCGATTCAACTGGTGCGATTGACGGCGTTTATATTGTTGCCACTCGTGATGAGCTGACCTTAATCAAGCCAATGATTGAAATGGCAATTAGTTCTCGTTCTCGTCCTTCGCTTTATGCAAGCTCTCGCAGTAACCAAGCCGGATCTGGCGCAGACTACCGCTTTGAAATGGATGGCGTTAAATTTAGCGAAATCCCTTTACTCGCAGGTGCAAACAATAACTTACGTAAACAAGCCCAACAAAAGCTGAACAATGATTACTCTTTATTCCGCTTATATGCCATGGGTATTGACGCATGGTCTTTAGCCAACAATTACGACAAACTACAGCAATCGGGACAATTTCGTATCAATGGTGCATCAGGAACCTTGAGTACTACACCAAACTGTGTAGTGTTCCGAGAATTACCTTGGTTGCAATTTAAACAAGGCAAAGTGGTTTCCTCACAATAACATCACTGAATACTTCATTTTTTCAGACAAGGACGTCATGAAAATTATGCCAAAAGCCATACAATGGTTAACAGGCCGGTACTATGAAAATCAAGTGCTCGCATTCCTGAAACAGCAGGGATTAACATTTGTTGAACGTAATGCAAGGAACCGAGGCGGAGAAATCGACCTCATCATGCGAGATAATACAGGTTGGGTATTTGTTGAAGTTCGGTTTCGCAAGAATTGTGATTACGGAGATGCACTTTTATCAGTAAACTGGCACAAACGTCGAAAACTATTAGCTGCTGCCAAATATTGGCTCTCACAAAGGCAAGAAAGTTTTGAAACCAGTGCATGCCGTTTTGATATCTGCGCCATCACGGGAAACCAATTTGACTGGATACAAAATGCATTCAACGAAAATGATATTTATTAACAAATGATATAATCAGTTTTATACGCTGATCATGCAGTCAACAAAGCTATAATTCAAATATAATGGCAATATACAAAAATAATTTGAATTATATCGAGGCGACAAAGGAAAAACTCGTGCTAGACCGAATAAAAGTTTGCTTCACTGAAAGTATACAAACTCAAATAGCAGCTGCTGAAGCGCTGCCTGATGCCATTTCAAGAGCCGCGATGATGATGGTTCAATCTCTACTCAATGGCAACAAAATTTTATGTTGTGGTAATGGTGCTTCTGCCGCTACTGCACAACGTTTTGCTGCGAGTATGATCCATCGCTTTGAAACCGAACGCCCTAGCTTACCCGCTTTAGCACTTAATACAGATAATGCAGTGTTAACTGCGATTTCGGGTAGTAAGCAGCCTTCTGAAATTTATGCGAAACAAGTTAGAGCATTAGGGCAACATGGTGATGTTTTGATGGCAATTTCAACCCATGGTAATAGTAGCGATATCATTAAGGCAGTTGAAGCCGCCGTGACTAGAGACATGACAATTGTCGCCCTAACAGGTTATGACGGAGGGGAACTCGCAGGTTTACTTGGCCCCCAAGATGTTGAAATTCGTATTCCATCCCAACGAAGTGTTCGAATTCAAGAAGTTCACCTTCTTACTGTAAATTGTCTATGTGACCTCATAGATAATACTCTTTTCCCACATCAGGACGATTAAGGAGATAAAATGCGATTAATTCCGGTTTTTGCCATAGTCATTAGTACTATTCTATTACAAGGTTGTATTGGTGCTGCTGTAGTCGGTTCCGCTGCTGTTGCAACAAAAAGCGCAACTGACCCTCGTACAGTTGGTCAACAAGTTGACGATGGCACCTTAGAAGCTCGAGTTAGTGGGCAACTGAACAAAGATAAAGAAATTACGGGCAAGGCTCGTATCATTGCAACCGCTTATAAAGGAAATGTTCTGCTAACAGGCCAAAGCCCTGATATGGCTTGGGCTGAACGAGCAAAACAAATAGCCTCTAACGTTGATGGCACCATCGCAGTTTATAATGAAGTCCGTAGTGGTGAGCCTGTTGATTTAGGTACAGCCTCAAAAGATACTTGGTTAACAACCAAAGTTAAATCTAAAATCCTCGCGAGTGATAGCGTTAAATCTGGTAGTGTGAAAGTCATTACTGAAAACGGTGAGGTTTTCTTGCTAGGTGTATTAACAAGGCAAGAAGGAGATGCAGCGGCGAAAATCGCTAGTGAAACAGATGGTGTTCGTCGAGTAACGACTGCTTTCACTTATCTTAATTAATCATAAACAATAATATATTGTTATAAAAACAAAAGCCGTGGGTTAAAAACCATGGCTTTTTTCTTATTCGTTCATCAACTGGTTTATTTTCAGATAATTCTTACCTCCCAATAAGTGCATTTGGTTCAAGATCCAAGCTTGCCTTTTGAGCACATAAGAAGATGGTTTTTTTACACTATATCTATGAGGATTAGGCAAAACCGCAGCTAATAGTGCAGCCTCGCTCATCGAAAGCTTGCTAGCAGGCTTATTAAAGAATTTATTTGCAGCCTCTTCTACCCCAAAAACCCCATCACCAAACTCTACTATATTAAGATAAACGGTCAGTATTCTTTTCTTTGACCATAAAAGCTCCATAACAGGGGTCATTACTGTCTCTAAGCCTTTTCTTAACCAACTTCTTCCATCCCATAACCACACATTTTTTACTGTCTGCTGTGAGATAGTTGAAGCCCCTCTAATTGTTTGTTTATTACTCAAATTATGTTTGTAAGCTCGCTCAATTGCATCAAGGTCGAACCCCCAATGATGAGGAAAATTTTGATCTTCCGCTGCAATTACTGCTAAATAGATATACGGAGAAATGTGATTTTCATCTACCCATTCAGAATGAGACACATAAGAAAAATTTAAGTTTATCCATGCGCTAACTTGCCGTTCAATCATCACTGCAGAAAAAGGCACTGGTATGTATTTAAATAAAATGACTGAACAAATCCACACCACAAGTAATGAAAATGTGATCTTCTTTAACCAGTGCCATAATCTAGAAACAATAGTTCGCATTCAAATAATCACGCCATTTCCAATACTTTCTTAACAAGCTTATTAATACCCGTATTTGCTTCAGAAATTGATTGAGCTAGCATATAAGCAGGTGTTGTAACAACTCGGTTAACTTCATCAATTACAATATCATCAACAGCACATTTAATATGTTTCCCCCCCATAATTTCTATTTGAGCAATCGTTTCACTATCATCTCCAATAGTTAGTTCTACTGATGTATTTAACATTTTAGGAAGCATCACTGGAGCAATACACATCAGCCCTAGCGGCTTTTTCTGTTGGTGCATTTGGCGTACTAAACTTAATAGTTCTTTATTAATTTCACACTCGCTTCCTTTAACTGCGAAATCACATAAATTTTTTGCCGCCCCAAAACCACCAGGAATAATGAGGGCATCTAGCTTTGAAGCATCAGCTGACGATAAAGGTGATATTTTTCCACGTGTAATACGTGAAGACTCTTCCATTTGGTTACGTTTTTCTGTTTTTAATTCTCCATTTATATGATTTATAACAGTAGGTTGTAACTCATCAGGCGCAAAAAAATGAACTTCAGCATTATATTGACTCAAAGCTAGCATAGTTAGCACTGACTCATGAATCTCGCTTCCGTCAAAAACACCGCAGCCACTTAAAATAACCGCAATTGATTTCATATCTTCCTCCATTTGTAGTAAATTATCTCTCAGGCGCTAAGGTGCATAAACATCAATCTTCATCACAGATTTTAATGAATCTTGTAACAGATTCGCTAAATTTTGGTATCTTGATGTTGCCCTTTACAGTGATATACCTAATTTTATGATTTACAAAAAACAAAAAGCACATGCAAATCAACGATTTCCCTGGTGTTGGCGCAGTATTCGCGCACCCCAACTTCGGTTGGGGTTATTTTTTTGTACGCTCATCAACCCAGTTTCTCAAAGTTTCTATATCTGCTTTCCAATCCTGTTTTAATTCATCGACCCATTCTTGCACATTGTCCCACCATGCAGGTAAATCAGGAGATTGAATCTGTTGTGCAATTTTCTGTAAGTTCTTTAAGCCAACAGAACCTGCTGCGCCTTTGATTTTATGAGCTTCCTCAACAATCCCTTTTTGGTCTTTAGCCACCATATTTGAATCAAGAATAGCTAAGTAACCCGGCAGCATTTTTTCAAAGACATCTAGACCATCATAAATAAGCTTAGGGCCAACTAACTCAATATACTGTTCTAGCATATCGCAATCGAGCCTAGATTCATCAACACTCGAAGTCTCATGCTCACCCGATATTTTTTCAGGTTGAGTAGATTGTTCCCCCCAAAATTGCTCAATAATTTGGGTCAATGCTGGAACTGATAATGGTTTACTCAATACCCCATCCATACCTGCATCAAAGTATTCTTTTTTATCTTTAAGAACATTTGCCGTTAAAGCAATCAATGGTGGTAAGTCTTGCTTATCATACTGCTGTTTGAGTTGCCGAGAGATATCTAGGCCTGTCATATCAGGTAATTGGATATCCAATAAAACTAAATCATATTCTCCAGGGGCAAACATCTCGAGAGCATCTTTCCCATTCATTGCCACATCAACCGTATTTCCTAAATTTTCTAATACAGAACAAGCAACAACAACATTCAGTTCAATATCTTCTACGAGTAAAATATGTAATGCAGGCAATGGGTAATCGTCTTCACTATCTTGCTGTTCAATAACATTACTTTCAACAACAGGCGCTGTGATAGATAAAGTAAAGGTGGAACCTTGGCCTATTTCACTTTCAACTTGTATATCGCCTCCCATATTTTGTGCTAAGCGACGAGATACAGAAAGCCCAATACCCGTTCCAGTTGCAGGTTTACCTCCAGCAGAATCTGTTACTTGATAATACATTGCAAAGATTTTATCTAATTCGCCCTTAGGTATACCTATGCCACTATCCTGAACCCTGAAAAACAATTTATTTTCAGCTTCTTGCCAAATACTAAGCTTCACTTCACCTTTTTGCGTGAACTTAACTGCGTTACCAATTAAATTCCACAATATTTGCCGCAAACGAGTCCCATCAGTTAACACCGTTTTCGGTAATGCAGGGGCAACATCCATGACAAATTTAAGCCCTTTTGGCTGTACCAATAATCCACTTAAATTCTCTAAATCATTCACAAATTCAGATAATGTGATGGGCTGGTTATCTAACTGAACTTTACGGCGTTCAATTTTATCCATCTCAATAATATCATTGAATATATTACCTAACGTAACGGCACTTACATGAATAGTTTTTAAATAGCTAGATTGTTCCGAAGTTAAATCTGTATCTAATAAAATTCGGCTCAAACCAACAATGCCGTTAAGGGGGGTACGAAGCTCGTGGCTGATTGTAGAAATAAAGGTGGTTTTCTCCCTACTCGCGCTCTCTAACGCCTCCTGATAGCGTTTACGCTCCGTTATATCGCGCCCAAAGCCCATCAGACCATGGCGTTTACCAACGCGATCATAAAAAGGCACTTTACGAAGTTCAAAACAGGCTTTACGACCATCTGGATATACCAACCATTGTTCATAAGTGAGAGAAACATTATGACGAAATACTTTTTCATCGGTTTCCATAACCTTAGAGGCAATTTCAACATCATAAATATCTAATGGAGTTAACCCGACTAAGTGTTTTTCACTTTTTCCAGTCAATAGTTCCATTGCCCGGTTACAACCCGAAAACTCATTATTTTCGTTGCGGTAATAAACTAAATCAGGTGAGGCATCGAGGAATGAACGAAGTAAAACAGATTGCTGCTCAAGTTCAATTTGCGTCTGCTCACGGTACTTCATTTCTTGTTTTAATTGTTCCAGAAGTTCTAAATGAGCACGCTCTGCTTTTTCTCGCTCTAGAATTTCAAGGTTAAGCTGTTCAATATTTCCCTGTAACTGAGTGTTTAAATCAGCATCACGTTTTCGCATAACTTCAAGTTTATCAACCATTCGCGATAAACGCTGCCGAGACTCTTCAAGCTGCTCAACCACCACCGACAAAAAGTAAACAGCTAATGGGGTAATAATTAACCCAAAGAAAATTGACCCCACCATATCGAGGCTATCAACATGCCCTCTTAAAACAATTGTCACTGCCATTTGCATTATCATGGCGAGAACAACGAGTGCAGATGCGAGTAACAGAGAAAATCGCACCAGCCCGAGCTTCATCATTAAATCGACATAGTATTGCGCAAGGCCGCGAAGTACTTTCATAACTACCCCTTAGTTAAATTCTCTTTGAATCATATATCAAACAAGGCAGTTTCGGATGATTATTCACTCGAAATGTCGATCCTGCTCATTCAATAGCCATTTTTTACTATTAATGATAAAAAACAATCAGGTATTTTCTTTGTGTTAGATAAAGTAAAAATTTATTTTGGGTGTTTTTTAATCAAAATCACATAAAAATCAAAACAATAACGCTACTGTTTCTTGTGGAAGGCCGCTAAAATCAAAGTAAAAGCCCAAGCTATCTCAAGTAAAATCAGACAAAATTCAGTAAGGAATGCCATGAGTTCAAATATTTTCGGTCCCCAACGTTGCGAGCCCCCCAAAAAAGCGCTGGAAATCCGTAAAATAGAGTTTACTGAAGTCTATGAATCCAATAATGCCGTCGATGCACAACAGCAAGCCAACCGTTGCCTCTCTTGCGGTAGCCCTTTTTGTGAATGGAAGTGCCCACTACATAACCCAATATCAAAGTGGCTCAAGCTTGCTGCTGAAGGTAAAATTATCGAAGCTGCTGAATTATCTCACCATACCAATAGTTTACCTGAAATCTGTGGGCGCGTTTGCCCACAAGAAAAACTCTGCGAATTAGCATGTGTACTTCATGATACAACAGGTTCTGTGACTATTGGTCATATTGAGCGGTATATTAATGATACTGCTTTTGCGATGGGCTGGCGGCCAAACCTTTCCCATATTAGCTCTGTAAACAAACGTGTCGCCATTATTGGTGCAGGCCCTGCGGGTCTTTCTTGCGCAGATGTGCTTATTCGAAATGGTGTAAATGTCGTCGTTTTTGATAAACACCCTGAAATAGGGGGCCTACTAACCTTCGGTATTCCGTCATTTAAGCTAGAAAAGAAGCTAATGGTCCAAAGACGGGAAATATTTACAGAAATGGGGATTCAGTTTCAATTAAATACTGAAGTAGGTACGGATATCTCTCTAAACGAGCTTCTTTGCAATTATGACGCTATTTTTATTGGTACTGGTACTTACCAAGCAATTCGAGGTAACTTACCTAAAAAAGCGATTCAGGGCGTTTTTGAAGCACTTCCCTATCTAATCGCAAATACACGCCATTTAATGCAACTTTCCAACCCTAATGGCGAACCCTATATTAATTTACACGCAAAAAGAGTCATCGTATTAGGGGGTGGAGATACTGCAATGGATTGCGTACGTACCGCTGTTCGTCAAGGAGCGAAGCAGGTTAGCTGTTTCTATCGTAGAGATGAACAAAGTATGCCAGCCTCACGAAAAGAAGTCGCTAATGCATTAGATGAAGGAGCCCAGTTCCATTTTAATATGCAAGTCACTGAATTTGTGATTAATGAGCAGCAGCAACTTATGGGAGTTTATGCCGCTCGTACGCAAAATGGCGAATTAGAAAATGGCCGTTATCAAGTAGAACTAATTAAAGATTCAACTTTTTTTATCGAAGCCGATGCCATAATTGTGGCTTATGGATTTATTCCTCATAACCAAATTTGGTTAGATAAACCGTTAATCCAGCGCGATAAATATGGTCATATTATAGCAAACCGTAACAGTCCCTTTCCTTATCAAACCTCCCATGAAAAAGTGTTTGCCGGCGGGGATACAATAAGAGGCTCAGATCTTGTTGTGACTGCTATTGCTGATGGGCGCAATGCTGCTGAAGGGATTTTATTATTTTTAGGGGTTTAATGATTTATTTATATAAAAAACAGAGGGTTTATTCCCCTCTGTTCACTCATTAACTGCTAACCCGGCTAATGGATTATTTGACAACCCTTAACGAAGGCCGACCTTTTGGTGGTCGTGGTGGTTCATCCCCTGATGGCTCATGCGAATTTTCATCCACAGATTCAGTTTCATGAACTAAAGAAATGTTGTCTTCAAGCTCTTCGACCTGTTCAAAACCTGCTGATAACTCTGCATCATAAGCAGCTTCAGGCTCAAACATCATTCCAGCCCCATTTTCACGTGCATATACCGCCATAATTGCGGCCATTGGGACATAAACTTGGCGAGGTATCCCACCAAAGCGAGCATTAAAACGCACTTCTTCGTTGGTTATTTCAAAATTACCAACAGCTCTTGGCGCAACATTCAATACAATTTGCCCATCTCGAGCAAATTCCATCGGAACGTTAACCGCTGGAACGGTGACATCAACCACCAAATGCGGAGTCATATCGTTATCAAGCAACCACTCATAGTGGGCACGTAACAAATAAGGGCGACGTGGTGACATTGCTGTCATTTCCATCATTCTTTTAGCCTCTTGTAGACAAACGCATTTCGCGCTCAGATTCAGTCAACGATGCTAAGAATGCGTCACGTGCAAACACACGTTGCATATATAATTGCAGATATTTGCTGCTAGATGGGTTCAATTCAATACCGAGTACAGGTAAACGCCATAGCAATGGAGCCAAATAGCAATCTACGAGACTAAACTCTTCACTCATGAAGAATTCCATTTCAGCAAAAACAGGAGAAACCGCAATCAGTTCTTCAGAGAGTTGGCGACGAGCATTTGCTGCCTCTTGCGCACTACCGTTCTCTATTTTGCTCATTAATGAATACCAATCATTTTGAATGCGGTGCATCAATTGACGGCTAGTCCCACGTGCAACTGGATAAACAGGCATTAATGGCGGATGAGGAAAACGCTCATCAAGGTATTCCATGATAATGTGTGGGTCATACAGAGTCAGGTCACGATCAACTAATGTTGGAACGCTTTGGTATGGGTTGAGATCAATCAGATCTTGAGGCAGATGACCGGGTTCGACATGTTCAATTTCAACACTTACCCCTTTTTCAGCCAAAACAATCCGTACCTGATGGCTAAAAATGTCAGTAGGGCCAGAGAACAATGTCATTACCGAACGTTTATTAGGAGCGACAGCCATTAAAACCTCCAAAATACAAAATGGACGAAATGTAATTAATTTTTAATTACCCATTACCCATTTTAAAATCCCCTGTGTTTAACTCTCATTTATCCATACTGAAAGTCAACACAACCCTCCCGCACAGTAAAGGCGAGAAATGTGAAATAAAAAAACAGGGGCACATTCTAACAGATTTTGTACAACTTAGGGGGAACACACCGAAAAAATCACAGATTTATTTCATTTTTAGGTTCGAAAAGATAAAAATTTAGAATTTTTCAATGAAAACACAAGAATAAAAAGAATAAAAAACCTAAAGTTAACTCCAGAGTTTGAGTTGTATTTAGTAGGGTTATCCCAATATTGCTCCACTAATAATTATTTTTGATTTTAGACTAAATTATTATTTTCTCTTTTATTATATTCATTCTTTTATAAAGAATCATAATTAGACACAGCTATTCTAGCATCAATAATAAAAATGTAAGTAAAACAATAGGCAATAAAAAACCCGCCATTAAGACGGGTTTTTTCATCAATTTTATACCCAAAGGGTAATAAATTAACGTTTGGAGAACTGTGGACGACGACGTGCTTTGCGCAGACCCACTTTTTTACGTTCAACAGAACGCGCATCACGGGTAACGAAACCAGCTTTACGCAGATCAGAACGAAGAGTCTCATCATAAGCCATCAGTGCACGAGTAATACCGTGACGGATTGCGCCTGCCTGACCTGAAATACCACCACCTTTAACAGTGATGTACAGATCCAATTTTTCCAACATTTCAACCAACTCTAACGGCTGACGAACGACCATGCGCGCAGTTTCGCGACCAAAGTATTGTTCCAGTGTACGTTGATTGATTGTAATGTTACCGCTACCCGGCTTAATAAAGACACGAGCAGATGAGCTTTTGCGGCGACCAGTGCCGTAGTATTGATTTTCAGCCATTGCTATAATCCCGATTAAATGTCAAGAACTTGCGGTTGTTGAGCCGCGTGGTTGTGCTCATTACCTGCGTAAACTTTCAGTTTACGGTACATTGCACGACCCAGAGGTCCTTTTGGCAACATGCCTTTAACCGCGATTTCAAGCACACGCTCAGGACTGCGAGCAATCATTTCTTCGAAAGTTGCTTGCTTGATTCCACCTACATGGCCAGTGTGGCGATAGTAGATTTTGTCTTCGCGTTTATTGCCGGTAACAGCAATTTTTTCTGCATTCAGAACGATGATGTAATCACCAGTATCCACGTGCGGAGTATATTCCGCTTTATGCTTACCGCGCAGACGGCTAGCAATTTCAGTTGCAAGACGGCCTAAAGTTTTGCCATCTGCATCAACAACGTACCAGTCGCGTTTTACGGTCTCTGGTTTAGCTGTAAAAGTTTTCATTAAAACTTACCCAATATTGAAGTTACACGTTGGTGAACACTCATGTTCATAAGCTTTCTGAGGTTCACACGACTCTTTGTCCAGTAAACCTACCCCTTCGAGCAGCCTAACTGGCATTAATGCGTTATTTTTTGGGAAATAAAAAACAACGCTGTAACGTGGGGTCGCAAGATTATAGAGAAGTCAGAAACAAAAATCGACCCCAAATGCATTTTTTTTACGTTTGCTCAAATAAACATCGCATATTGTACTTAAATCATGCAATTCAGGTAACTTGTTCGCTAATAACCCTGCTTTGTCGTTTACCTTAAGTTAAATGAGGTATTTTCAGGTACTCTTCACTTTGCATTTCTTGCAATCGAGACAAGCAGCGTTGGTACTCAAACGCCAAAAGTTGCCCTTGATACAGCGACTCCATTGGCACTTCAGCATTAATGACTAATTTAACTTTTCGTTCGTAAAACTCATCAATTAACGCTAAAAAACGACGCGCTGGATTTTCATCTGTTGCTCCCATCACGGGGACATTGTACAGCAACACAGTGTGGTAGCAATTTGATAGGTAAATGTAGTCATTTTGGCTACGAGGCTCTTCACACAGAACTTTAAACTCGATGGCTAGCACCCCTTCCGCAGCATGAATGGCTTGCATCTTACGATGATTAACCTCTAAAACGGGATTTTGCTCCCCTTGCTTACCCGCCAATTTAACGAAAACCTCATCTAAATGCTGACGATTTTGAGAATTAATTGGAGATAAAAAAAGATGCGCTTGAGTTAAAGTTCTTAAGCGGTAATCAATGCCTGCATCGACATTCATTACATCACAGTATTTTTTAATTTGCTCAATAGCAGGTAAGAAACGAGCTCGCTGCAAACCGTTACGATAGAGATTATCAGGGATGATATTTGAGGTAGCAACCAGTGTGATACCTCGAGCAAATAGCCCTTCGAGTAAAGTGCCAAGGATCATAGCGTCGGTAATATCTGACACAAAAAATTCATCGAAGCACAACACATCTGTTTGTTTTTTAAACTCATCCGCAATAATATCCAGCGGGTTCTCTTGCCCTTGTAATGCCATCAAATCTTCTTGTACTTTCTTCATAAAGCGATGAAAATGTAAGCGAAGTTTACGGTTACCCGGTAAACTTTCGTAAAACATATCCATCAGCCATGTTTTTCCACGCCCTACTCCGCCCCACATATATAACCCTTTTACTGGGGTAATTGGTACTGTCGATGCTTTACCAAGAAGGCGGCTAAAGCGTTGCTTTATACCTGAGGGCTTATCTTGTAAAGTGGAAGAAGTTGTATTAACAAGCTGCTGATATATTTTATCTAAGCGTTCTACAGCGAGCTTTTGTACGTCATCTGGCTGGTAGTTTCCATCAGCCAGCGCTTGTTGATAACGCATTGTAGGGGTCATCGGCGACATTAACTGAATAATCCTTAAAAATTTTTCGGTTTTTTTACCGTTATTTGATATACACTGCCTTTATTATAACCAGATTCAGTTATCATTTAACTTTCGGTTAACGAGCCGCTATAGAGTAAGGAAATTCGATTTAAGATTCCACTCTTAATAAGTTGTTGACTAATTTAACCTACCTACTTCAAGGCTTGTAGATTTTGTCATCACTTAACTAGCCAAATTACAATATGTTAAGACGCTTTACTTGACGCTTACATGCAACTTGAATTATTTAAGGTATAGTAACGGTAACAACATTTAATTTCTGCGAACATTGAATCTGTGAACATTGAAGTAATGAAGGAGTCAGCATGACCTGGGAGTATGCATTAATCGGATTGATTGTGGGTTTTATCATCGGTGCATTAGTTGTGCGCTATGGCAACCCAAAGCTTCGCCAACAAAAAACAGCGCAAGCTGAGCTAGACAAAAAAAGTACTGAACTCGAAGAGTACCGTAAAGAACTTGTTAGCCATTTTGCTCGTAGCGCAGAATTATTGGATAAAATGGCGCGCGATTACCGCCAGCTTTACCAACACATGGCACAAAGTTCATCTGAATTAATGCCTGATATGCCAGCACAAGACAACCCATTTAACTATCGTTTAACCGAATCTGAAGCAGATAACGACCAAGCGCCTGTTAAAATGCCACCAAGAGATTATTCAGATGGTGCTTCGGGTCTATTCCGTCCTATTGATGAGAAAGAAAAGTAAATTTTTATCTTTTATCACCAGTAAGCAGTGCTTACTGGTGATTTCCTATAAAACCTACTAAATTTTATCACTTTCCGTGTGTCTTCCATTATTAAATTTTTAGTTAATAATTCTGAACAAGATTTCCATCCAAATATAATTTAATAATTTATTTATCTACTGTATAGAAGTTAAAGTTTCACTTAAGGTACGTGTAAATAGATGTAAAAGAGTGGATATTCGCTACCCGTCATGGGAACTTTTGCGCATAATCGGTGGTCATAGTCATCAGTAAAATTGAATCTGATACCAACCAATATTATTTCAACGCATTGTGTTTCTTCTAAAACTGCATTCACAGTGAGTTGATAACTTATTCTTGAGAGAATCGACTGAATTATGAAAAGAAAAAACTTTTTTCTTACCGCAGTAGCAATGAGTTTAGGCTTATCTTTAGCGGCTATTCCTGCGGTTAGTAGCGCAGCATTGCCTGCCACTTTACCTGCAACAGCACAAAGCCAGAACATGCCTAGCTTAGCTCCAATGCTTGAAAAAGTATTGCCAGCTGTAGTGAATATTCATGTGTCTGGTACTCGCGTACAGAACCAACAAATTCCAGAAGAGCTTAAATTCTTTTTTGGCCCGAATATACCACAACAGCAACAAAGCGTACGTCCATTTGAAGGCTTAGGTTCTGGTGTCATTATTGATGCTCAGCAAGGTTATATTTTAACCAACAACCATGTAATTGATGGCGCCGACAAAATACAAATTCAATTAAACGATGGCCGTGAAATTGCCGTTAACTTAATTGGGAAAGACCCACAAACCGATATCGCGTTATTGAAAATAAGCAATGCAAAAGATATCAAAAACTTAACTGCTGTTAGTATTGCAGACTCTGACAAATTACGTGTAGGTGATTTTGCGGTTGCAGTCGGGAACCCATTTGGTTTAGGGCAAACAGCAACATCTGGCATTATCTCAGCATTAGGTCGTAGCGGCTTAAACCTTGAAGGCCTAGAAAACTTTATCCAAACCGATGCTTCCATTAACCGTGGTAACTCTGGTGGTGCTCTCGTTAACCTAAACGGTGAATTAATCGGTATTAACACGGCGATTTTGGCACCTGGCGGCGGTAATATCGGTATCGGTTTCGCGATCCCAAGTAATATGGCGAAAAACCTTAGCGAGCAGTTAATTAAACATGGTGAAGTAAAACGCGGGATCTTAGGCATCAAAGGTACTGAAATGAACTCCGATATCGCTAAAGCATTTAATATTGATGCACAGCGTGGTGCCTTCGTGAGTGAAGTTTTACCTAAATCATCTGCAGCTAAAGCGGGTATTAAATCCGGTGACGTGTTAGTTTCCGTTGATGGTAAACGCATTAATAGCTTTGCAGAGTTAAGAGCCAAAATCGGTACCAGCCAAATTGGTAAAGAGATCACTATTGGTTTAATCCGTTCAGGCAAACCGATGGAAGTCAAAGTGGTTCTTGAGAACGATGAAGGCTCAACAACTAAAGCTGAAAAATTGAGCGAATCCTTATTAGGTGCAACAATTTCGAATGCAACCGTTAGCAATACTAAAGGTGTACAAGTTGATAGCGTGGCACCAAAATCGCCAGCTGCCGCCATTGGCCTCGTAAAAGGCGATTTAATCTTTGGTGTTAATGACGCTCGAGTTGAGACTATTGAACAATTCCGTAAGATTATTGATGCTAAACCTCCTGTATTAGCAATGAAAGTATTACGTGACGGTGAAACCTTATATTTACTGATGAAAAATTAATTCATCAAAAACCATCTGAAAATCAACAAAACAGGTACAGTATCACTCTGCTGTACCTGTTTTTTTATGTTATGCTCTGAACATGTTTAAGCAATAACTAAATATTCTATATCCTATGGTGAAGAAGCTAACCTTATCTGTCATGCTTGGCCTGTTGACTGCATTGATTATTATCGTTGCGGTTCCTTCGTTGCGCCCCCAAGGTTTAGCCGACTTATTATATGGTAAAACAAATAGCGAGCCCGTCAGTTATAATAAAGCAGTACGCCGTGCTGCGCCTGCGGTAGTCTATGTTTACAGTAGCTCAAAAGGTAGTTTTTCCCAGTCAGGGCGTGAATTAAAATCCCTTGGTTCGGGTGTGATCATGAGCCCAAATGGCTACATTATCACGAATAAACACGTCGTTGATAACCCAGACCAAATCTTAGTCGCTTTACAAGATGGTGCTATTTTTGATGCCTTACTGGTTGGCTCGGACCCATTGACTGATCTCGCCGTATTGAAAATTGACGCTGATAACCTACCCGTTATTCCAATTAATACGCAACGGGTCACTCATGTTGGTGATGTCGTACTCGCTATTGGTAACCCTTATAACATAGGCCAAACCGTTACTCAGGGGATTATCAGTGCAACGGGTCGCGTAGGGTTAAGCTCTACCCGTCGGCAAAATTTCCTGCAAACCGATGCCTCAATCAACTCGGGTAACTCTGGCGGGGCATTAATTAATACCGAGGGGGAGTTAGTTGGCATTAACACACTTTCTTTCACAGCAGGCCAAGGCATTAGTTCTGAGGGGTTAAGCTTTGCCATTCCAACCGCCCTTGCCACTAAAATCATGGATAAGCTAATCCGTGATGGCCGAGTGATCCGTGGTTATATTGGTATTACGGCGCGTGAACTGCCTCAAATTAGGTCAAATAACAATAATATTAACCAAATACAAGGCTTGCGGGTTTTCCAAGTTGCCCCAAATGGGCCAGCAGCTAAAGCGGGCATACTACAAGGGGATATTATTTTATCGGTTGATGGCAAACCTGCCATTTCAGCCGCAGAAACTATGGATCTAGTCGCAGAAATCCGCCCTGGAAGCAAGACCGCAGTGCAAATCTTACGAGATGGCGAAATTAAAAATATTGATGTGATTATTGAAGAAATTCCTGATGAGCAGGCAGGATAATCATTGATAAATACTCTTTCGTAAAAAAAGGTTGCTCGATATCGAACAACCTTTTTTGATTCGCTGAATGGGGAAGCCCTCATTCACCCTACCAATGCATTAATCATCTGAATGTACGCGCTGAATATCAGCACCTAAACCACGTAACTTATCTTCGATGTGCTCATAACCACGGTCAATATGATAAATACGGTCAACTGTCGTTGTCCCTTCAGCAATGCAGCCCGCAATAACTAAACTTGCAGATGCTCGTAAATCTGTTGCCATTACCTGCGCACTAGTTAATTTTTCAACACCGTGACATAACACAGTATTGCTTTCAATTTCAGCATGAGCTCCCATACGGATCAGCTCAGGGATATGCATAAAACGATTCTCAAAAATCGTTTCAGTGATCATCCCCGCCCCATCAGCAACAAGATTAAGTAAGCTAAACTGTGCTTGCATATCAGTTGGGAACCCTGGGTGTGGTGCTGTACGTAATGTCACCGCTTTTGGACGCTTGCCTTCCATATCTAGGCTAATCCAATCATCACCGATTTCAATTTTAGCCCCAGCTTCACGCAATTTAGCTAGCACCGCATCCAGTGTATCTGGGCGAGCATTACGGCAGATGACTTTACCGCGTGAAACCGCAGCAGCAATCAAGAATGTTCCCGTTTCAATACGGTCAGGCAGTACTTTATAAACTCCACCACCTAAACGTTCAACACCTTCAATTACAATGCGGTCAGTCCCTGCCCCAGTGATTTTTGCACCTAGGGTATTTAGGAAGTTAGCAGTATCTTCAATTTCAGGTTCACGTGCCGCATTTTCAATTATTGTGGTTCCTTCAGCTAAGGTTGCCGCTGTCATAATAGAGACTGTCGCCCCCACACTGACTTTATCCATCACAATGCAAGCACCTTTTAAGCGACCATCAACCGTTGCTTTCACATAACCATCTTCTAAAGCAATCTTTGCGCCTAATTGCTCTAAACCAGAAATATGTAAATCAACAGGGCGAGCACCGATAGCACAACCACCTGGTAAAGAGACTTCACCATGACCAAAACGGGCAACCAATGGCGCTAAAGCCCAAATGGATGCACGCATGGTTTTAACGAGGTCATAAGGCGCGCAGTATGTCGTTACCGTGCTTGCATCGACATATACTGAGCCATTGCGTTTTACTTTAGTACCAAGTTGATTTAATAATTTAATCGTTGTGTCAATATCCCTCAAATGAGGGACATTCTGTATTTCTACTGGCTCTTCAGCCAACAGAGCAGCGAACAGAATTGGTAATGCCGCATTTTTTGCGCCAGATATCGTGACCTCACCCTCTAAGCGGGTTGGTCCTTTAACTAAAAACTTATCCATTCAAGTATTCTCGTATGTCGAATTTTACAGTCTGTTCGCTTAGGCTTTGAAATCAAAGGCCACTAAGTTTACGATCGCGCTCCCATTGCGCAGGGGTGTACGCTTTAATAGACAAAGCATGAATGCGGTTATCCGCAATATACTCCATTAAAGGTGCATAAATTGCTTGTTGTTGCTTAACACGGCTCATGCCGTCAAACATGTCACCGACAGCAATAACCTGAAAGTGGCTACCATCACCAGTAACAATAGCCTCATTCAGAGACAATTTTTCCATCAATACTTGCTTAATTTCGTTGGTATCCATAATGACTCAATTTATTAATTATTTGTGATTTATAATTTTACTCTAAATAGTGCAAATTGCATGCGTTGCATACAGAAACATCGCAATAAGAACAGCCAGAGCTTAATCCTCTATCCTAAAGGATTAGGCTTAACACTTAAACCAAAGAAAACGCCTCTCGTGCCGAAAAGCACATAGAGGCGCTCATTTTTACATAACTTGACCCAATTTAGGATATTTAACCTAATTGAGAATAACCTCTTGAACCCCGTATAGCTCAATCAATGTCTTCAAATTATCACTGACACCAGTAATATTCAGTGAACGGTTTTTAGCTTGGAATTCACCTTTTAAGCGAACGAGCATCGCCAACCCTGTTGAGTCCACATGTTTAAGACCAGAAACATCTATACTTTCAGTATGTTCTAGCGATGACTCTTTTTTATTCCAAAAAGACATAAGCGAATCACGGTCTAATGTCCCGTTGAAATATAGCGTTGTTTCAATGAGTTCCCATGCTAACAACTGACTCATATTACTTATTCTCTTCTAAAGTAATAGGTGCTTTTGCACTGATTTCTAACTGTTTTGTTAAGCCATCAACACCGTGCTTACGTAAAATATCACCCCATTCATTTTGCTTAGTTGTGATCATACTCACACCTTCTGCAATCATGTCGTAAGCTTGCCAGTAGCCAGTTTTACTATTTTTACGCCATTGGAAATCTAAACGTACGGGAGGGCGGCCGTTGGTATCAACAATAGTCACACGAATAGCAACAATGTTTTTATCTCCCAACGGTTGCTCTGGTGCTATTTGATACGTTTGACCATGGTACATGGCCAATGCTTGACCATAAACTTGCTCAAGGTAATCTTCAAACGCTTTGAAATAAGCCTCACGCTGTGCTGGAGTTGCCCCTTTATAATAGGTTCCTAACACCAAAGCCCCTGCATATTTAACTTGTACATAAGGTAATAATTCCTCACGAACAATTGTTCTAAGGTACTCAGGGTCTTGCTTAATTTTAGGTTGCTCTGATTTCAAGCGGTTAAACGTTTTCGCCGCCGCTTCATCCATTAATTTATAAGGGTTGGTTTGGTCTACTGCCATGGCAAATGGCGCAATTGCCAACATAGCAACCATCATTAAACGTTTAAACATAATTCATTCCTTTATTCTTCAAAGGGAGCATCAAATTACTGTGCAGTTGACTCTGGCTCTGCACCTTGGCTATCACCACTTTTATATAAAAACTGGCCAATTAAGTCTTCTAATACCATAGCTGGCTTAGTATCTTCAAGACGCCCGCCATTTTTTAAGATTGCTATACCTAATTCTTCATCATCTGGGCCGATATTCATTGCAATATACTGTTCACCCAACAAACCTGACGTGCGAATTGACAGTGAGCTAGAATCAGGAATATTGTCGTATTCGCTCAATAAATCAATTTTAACTTCAGGAACATAATTCTTTTTATCTAGTGTGATACTGGCAACTCGGCCAACCACCACACCACCAACTTTAATTGGTGAGCCTTCTTTTAAGCCACCAATATTTTCAAAAGAGGCTGAAATTTGATAGGTGGATTGGCTTCCTATCGATTTTAAATCAGCGACTTTTAAACATAAAAAGATAATTGCGGCAATCGCCAGCAACATAAAACAACCAACCCATATTTCACTTTTTTTACTTTGCATGACTTAGTTCCCAAACATCAGTGCGGTAAGTACGAAATCCAGTCCTAAAACAGACAATGACGCATGCACAACTGTTCTTGTTGTAGCTTGGCTTATCCCCTCCGAAGTTGGGATGGCATCATAGCCATTAAATAATGCGATCCAAGTCACTGTGATAGCAAAGACTAAGCTTTTAATCACACAGTTGACTAAATCTAGCCGCCAATCGACGGAAGATTGCATTGAAGCCCAGAAAAAGCCCTCATCAATCCCCTTCCAGTCAACCCCAACTAGTGCGCCACCTAAAATACCGACAGCAACAAAAATAAGAGATAACAACGGCATACTAATAAAACCAGCCCAAAACCGTGGGGCTATCACACGCCTAAGCGGGTCAACTGCCATCATTTCAAGGCTAGAAATTTGTTCAGTCGCTTTCATTAAGCCAATTTCAGCTGTTAATGCAGAACCCGCTCGTCCAGCAAACAACAATGCGGTCACAACAGGGCCTAATTCACGTAATAGTGAAAGTGCCACCATCATACCTAAGCTAGCTTCAGCACTAAACGTAGTGAGAACCAAATAACCTTGTAACCCTAAAACCATCCCAATAAATAACCCTGAGACAGCGATGATCAGCAATGACTGCACACCAATGGCGTACAATTGCTTCATCAATAATGGCCATTGTTTACGAAACTCTGGTTTGCCGAGTAAGGCGCGAAACAGCATGTAACCTGCTCGACCAAACGCGGAAAATATATCAATCCATCGGCGTCCGAAGGCTGCTATCGCCTTTATTATCATCTTATTTTACCCTAATAAATCAGCTAGATAATCATTGGCGGGAAAACGGAATGGAACAGGCCCATCCGCAATACCATCAAGAAATTGTCGCACACGAGGGTCTTGGTTTTCACGTAATTCCTCGCCTGTTCCCTGAGCAATCACGTGCTGCTGTGCAACAATATAAGCATTATCTGCGATGCTCAATACTTCTGGAACATCATGGGAAACCACGACACAGGTCACACCCAGTGCTTGATTAAGCTCATCAATCAATTTAACCAAAACCCCCATAGTAATCGGGTCTTGACCGACAAAAGGTTCATCAAACATGATTAAATCTGGGTCAAGTGCGATAGCACGCGCTAATGCAGCACGCCGTGCCATACCACCTGACAATTCGGATGGCATTAATTTTGCGGCGCCACGTAAACCAACCGCCTCTAATTTCATCATTACCGTAGTGTGAATCAGCGATTCTGGCAGATTCGTGTGCTCACGTAGAGGGAAAGCCACATTATTGAATACATTCATATCCGTAAATAGCGCCCCTGATTGAAACAGCATGCTCATCTTTTTACGGGACTGATACAGCTTTGAGCGTGACAGCGTTGGAATATTGTCACCATCAAACCAAATTTCACCTTCGTTTGGCCGTAATTGGCCCCCAATCAAGCGCAGTAATGTGGTTTTACCAATCCCTGACGGCCCCATAATTGCCGTAATTTTCCCACGAGGAACGGTCAGATTAATATTCTCAAATATTTTCCGATTTCCTCGAGTAAAGGACATGTTCCGTACTTCAATTAAGTTGTCTGTCTGTGCTTGCATGTTAAATAACTCGTTATACACCACGCGTAAATGTTTTTATCCGTTCAGATGTTACCGAAAGATAAACTGAAAATCGTCAAATATCACAACAAAATAGAATTTATAGTATTATAGCGTCGAAAATATGACTTTTAGAATTACAACTCTGTTTTTATCAAAAGGAAACAGAGAAAAAACAATATAATTTATTTATAGTCAGCAAAAACTATCACTATTAACAGCAGATAGCTCTTAGAATGTTGTGATTACCTAACTTGAGGATACGCGAATTTGCATATCTGTTTTTGGTTCAAGATGCTAATAAAACCATCTTGTACGTATTAAATTCTACATCGAAGCACCCTAAAATACTCATTAAGTATAAAACTAACATTAAAAAGTGCTTAACTGACAAAATACTTACTGATACTAAGTATTCGTTATACAATTTGATTTCGCTAATCCGATTAACTTAAAAGCTACGCATGGAACTAGAAATGTCAAACTTCGATTTTCAGAAAGTAGGTAAAGAAGTTCTCCATATCGAACACGAAGGTTTAAAAAACCTAGAACAATATATCAATACTGACTTTGACAACGCTTGCCAGCTTATTTTTAACTGTGAAGGCAAAGTCGTCGTAATGGGAATGGGGAAATCGGGGCATATTGGCCGTAAAATTGCCGCTACACTAGCAAGTACAGGAACGCCATCATTTTTTGTTCACCCAGGGGAAGCTAGCCACGGTGACCTTGGGATGATTACTCATAAAGATGTTGTGTTAGCTATTTCAAATTCTGGTGAGTCAGGGGAAATTTTAGCCTTACTTCCTGTTTTAAAAAGAATTAAAGTGCCTTTAATCTGTATGACTAACAACCCTGAAAGTAATATGGGAAAATATGCAGATGTCCACTTGTGTATCAAAGTACCTCAAGAAGCCTGTCCTTTGGGGCTAGCACCGACCACGAGTACAACAGCGACACTTGTAATGGGAGATGCATTAGCTATTGCCTTATTAACTGCACGCGGGTTCACGGCGAATGATTTTGCGCTTTCGCATCCAGGTGGCGCACTTGGGCGCAAACTTTTACTCCTCGTTCGTGATTTAATGAATACGGGTGATGAAATCCCCCATATTCCTAAAAGCGCGTCTTTACGTGAGGCTTTAGTGGAAATCACCCGTAAAAAACTGGGGATGACAGTCATTTGTGATGATGACATGAATATTGAAGGTATTTTCACTGATGGGGATTTACGCCGTATCTTTGATATGGGAATCGACCTAAATAACGCTAAAATTGCTGATTTAATGACCCCCGGTGGAATTCGGGTATCACCAACAATGCTAGCGGTTGAAGCACTAAATTTAATGCAATCTCGGCACGTGACTTCGTTATTAGTCGCAAATGATAATAAATTAGTCGGTGTGCTACATATGCATGATCTGCTACAAGCCGGTGTTGTATAACATAAGGAAATACCATGACGTCTATCTTTTTGGAAACCTGCTATGGCCCTGTTGCCAATACTGTTTTAAATAAAGCAGAAAAAATCAAATTACTGATCTGTGATGTTGATGGTGTCATGTCAGATGGCTTGGTCTATATGGGGAATAATGGCGAGGAACTCAAAGCTTTTAATGTCCGTGACGGCTATGGGATACGCTGCTTATTAACTTCCGGTATTGAAATCGCCATCATAACAGGAAGAAAAGCGAAACTTCTTGAAGATAGGGCTCAAACATTAGGCATTACATATCTTTACCAAGGTCAAAGCGATAAGCTTTTGGCGTATTACGAACTGTTAGATACACTACAATTATCAGCTGAAGAAATAGCTTATATTGGAGACGACCTGATTGACTGGCCTGTTATGGCCAAAGTAGGCTTATCCGTCGCCGTCGCTGATGCCCATCCTTTGTTATTACCGAGAGCTGATTACGTGACTCGTATTGGTGGGGGAAAAGGTGCAGTCCGCGAACTTTGTGACCTTATTTTGCTTTCTCAAGACAAACTGGAAGAAGCAAAAGGTTTATCAATATAACGAATAGATTGAATTCATGAGCAATGCGAAGAAGTGGTTAATTGTTATTTTATCCTTAGTAGTATTAGGCCTTATCGGCTGGAATTTAGCGGGTAATGATTCCGACAGTGCAGAGGATAAAGTAATTAATGATGGGCAACCTAATTATCAAACTGATGATTCAGTGACTTTTGTCTATAATCCAACGGGTAATTTAGCGTATAAACTCGTTTCAGAGAAAATAGATAATTATACTGAAGGAAAAATCACGTGGTTTTCGAAACCTGTTCTAACCACTTATAACGAAGCTGGCGAGCCAACCTGGACGGTTAAGGCTTTCAAAGCACGGTTAACGAACGATAGAATTCTCTATTTATATAGCGATGTTCAGGTTGATAGCTTAACCAAAGAGTCGCAGATCCAACGAATTACAACTGAGAGTGCAGTTGTCAATTTGACAACACAAGACGTTTCATCTGATGATAAAGTGACCATTATTGGACATGGTCTCAATTCTACCGGTATGAAAATGAAGGGAAACCTTCGTACAAAAACGGCTGAATTAATCGAAGATGTAAAAACTCATTATGTGTTACAACCAGAAGAGCATTAAAATGAATCAAGTAACTAAGAAACGTTTTATTCAAGGAGCTGTTGCCAGTGCAATTTTGGCTCTTAGCCTACCTGCGATGGCATTAAAAAGTGATACGCAGCAGCCAATGACGATTAATTCGGTCAAACAATCTCTTGATTTAGAAAAAAACGTCACCACCTTTACTGATGATGTTGTTATTAAACAAGGTTCTATTGATATCAGAGCCAATAAAGTGGTTGTAACACGTCCAAGTAGTGACTCGGATAAAATTGTGATTGAGGCCTTTGGGACCCCGGTTACCTTTTACCAATTACAGGATGATGGTAAACCGATTAAAGGCCATGCCAGCAAAGCCCGTTATGAGGTTGATAAACAACTCGTCACATTAACAGGTAATGCCTATCTTGAGCAGTTAGACAGCAATATTCAGGGTGACAAAATTACCTATTTAGTTCCAACGCAACAAATGGAAGCGTTTAGTGATAAAGGTAAACGCGTCACCACCGTGATACTGCCGGCACAATTGCAAGAAAAAGGCCCTGCGGCAAATAAAAATTCATCAGCAAGTAAGAGTAAATAACTGTTATGGCGACACTAACCGCTGAAAATCTAGCTAAAGCCTATAAAAAACGTAAAGTCGTTGAAGATGTCAGCTTGGAAGTTAAATCAGGTGAAATCGTTGGCTTATTGGGGCCAAATGGTGCCGGTAAAACAACGACCTTTTATATGGTGGTGGGTATTGTTCAGCGGGACGCTGGCAAAATTATGATTGATGGTGAAGATATCAGCCTTCTACCGCTGCATGAACGTGCGCGCCGCGGAATTGGCTATCTTCCTCAAGAAGCCTCAATTTTTCGCCGCCTCAGTGTTTATGATAACTTAATGGCTGTGTTAGAAATTCGCGAAGATT
This sequence comes from Providencia sp. PROV048, assembly GCF_033688165.1. Classification (NCBI taxonomy): domain Bacteria; kingdom Pseudomonadati; phylum Pseudomonadota; class Gammaproteobacteria; order Enterobacterales; family Morganellaceae; genus Providencia; species Providencia sp. PROV048. The sequence continues at coordinate 3,483,833 of NZ_CP096360.1, forward strand.
TGAGTTCCCAACAACGTAAAGAACGTGCTGAAGAACTGATGGAAGAATTTAGTATTACTCATCTTCGCGACAGCATGGGGCAGTCGCTATCTGGTGGGGAACGCCGTCGTGTTGAAATTGCTCGTGCACTTGCTGCTAACCCAAAATTTATTTTATTAGACGAACCTTTTGCGGGTGTTGACCCTATTTCCGTCTTAGATATCAAAAAAATTATTCAGCACTTAAGGGATTACGGCCTCGGTGTGTTAATCACCGACCATAACGTGCGTGAAACCTTAGATGTGTGTGAAAGAGCCTATATTGTCAGCCAAGGGCACTTAATTGCTCATGGGTCACCAACCATGATCTTAGAGAACGAGCAAGTAAAACGTGTATACTTGGGTGAAGGTTTCCGGTTATAAATTACCGTGTTGTCATTTTTTAGGGAGATTAAAGCAGATTCATGAAGCAAAGTTTGCAGCTTAGAGTCAGTCAACAACTTGCAATGACCCCTCAATTGCAGCAAGCTATCCGCTTGTTGCAGCTGTCTACACTTGAGCTTCAGCAAGAAATTCAACTCGCCTTGGAAACAAACCCACTGCTTGAGCAAGAAGAATTAAATCCCGAGACTGAATCTATTGACTCCCTGAATGAAAATGCGGATACCAGTGAGCTTGATACCAAAGATGCGCTCGAAAACCATGATATGCCGGATGAGCTCCCTTTAGATACTAATTGGGATGAAATATATACGGCAGGAACGCCGTCAGGCACCAGTAATGATTATAATTTTGATGAACTCCCTGTTTATCAAGGTGAAACTACGCAAACATTACAAGATTACCTGACGTGGCAAGCTGAACTGACCCCTTTTACTGACACGGACAGAGCAATCGCTACTGCCATTATTGATTCAATAGATGATTCCGGTTACCTGACAACAGCCATTTCTGATATACATGAAGGGATTGATAACCCAGAGATTAGTATTGAAGAAGTCATTGCTGTCCTAAAGCGTATTCAGCATTTCGACCCGCTGGGTGTTGCAGCACAAGATTTAAAAGAGTGTTTATTAATCCAATTGTCGCTGTATCCTCAGCAAACTGATGGGCTACAAGATGCAAAGCGCATTATTAGTAACCATATTGATTTGCTGGCTAACCGTGATTTTCGCCAGCTGGGTAAATTAACTCGCTTAAAAGAAGATGCACTAAAAACCGCGATAGACCTGATTTTAACGCTAAATCCAAAACCCGGCCAATCCATCAATACTGGGGAATCAGAATACGTCATTCCTGATGTTTTAGTGAAAAAAATCGCAGGGCACTGGCAAGTTGAATTAAATACAGATAGCATCCCTAAACTAAGTATTAATAACCATTATGCTTCGATGCTAAACAATTCAGCAAATGAAGATGACTCTCAATATATTCGTAGTCATCTACAAGATGCAAAATGGCTGATTAAAAGCCTTGAGAGCCGCCACGAGACACTATTAAAAGTCGCGACTTGTATTGTAGAACAGCAACAAGAATTCTTTGAGCTGGGTGAGGAACACATGAAACCGATGATACTGGCCGATATCGCCTATCAAGTGGACATGCATGAATCAACTATCTCACGAGTGACAACTCAAAAGTTTCTCCATAGCCCACGAGGCATTTTTGAGTTGAAATATTTTTTCTCCAGCCATGTCAATACGGACACAGGTGGCGAAGCCTCCTCAACCGCAATTCGAGCATTGGTGAAAAAACTGGTTGCTGCTGAAAACCCAGCAAAACCATTGAGTGACAGTAAATTGGCGAGTATGCTTGCAGAACAAGGCATTCAAGTCGCTCGCAGAACTGTTGCTAAGTATCGAGAATCGTTATCCATTCCGCCCTCTAACCAGCGTAAGCAACTGGTTTAATTGATAAAATAAGGAAGATTGTATGGAATTTCAGATTACTGGACACAATATTGAAGTTACTCCTGCATTGCGCGAGACTGTTGAGAAAAAACTCAAAAAATTGGAGCAATTATTTGATCGCATTAATGGTATCCAAGTTGTCTTGAAAGTTGAAAAAGTTCAGCAAATTGCTGAAGCAACCGTGCAAGTTAATGGAGCGGATCTCCACGCATCAGCGGAAGAAAATGATATGTACGCTGCTATAGATATACTCGTAGACAAGCTGTCGCGCCAATTAACCAAACATAAAGAAAAACTGAGACAACATTAATGCATTGATGCGGCTTATTAATTAGCCGAATAATGTTTCAAACCAGATGGTGGGATACACCATCTGGTTTTGTAGTCCTAAGTGAACAATAAAATGAATAGTGATATAGAAATCCAGTTAAACGTTGTTTTATCATCAGCCTGTACACGTAATAATATTGTGTGCACGAGTAAAAAAAGAGCTTTAGAAATTATTAGTGAGCTGGCTGCCGTTGAATTGGAATTACCTGAAAATACGGTATTTGAAGCGTTATTAACCAGAGAAAAAGTTGGCACAACAGGTATTGGTGGTGGTATTGCCATTCCTCATGGAAAGCTGAATGAAGGTGAAAGTAGCCGTGCTGTCGGCGTCTTTTTACATCTAGAGGAACCCATTGCTTTTGATGCAATTGATAATCAACCTGTGGACTTGCTTTTCGCTTTACTTGTGCCATCTGACCAATGTAAAACGCACCTGCATACGTTGTCGCTTATCGCCAAAAAACTAGCCGATAAAACGCTCTGTAAACGCCTACGCAGTGCACAAAGTGATGAAGAGCTATACAGCATAATTACAGAGTAAGTGATAAATTATGTATCTTGCCATATGCAAATGATATTGTTATGGTTTCTAAATAATATTAATTGGCAAGTACTGCTTTTCAAGAAACTCATTATTAGGAAACAAAAGGGAGCAAGCTCATGGTGCTGATGATAGTCAGCGGCCGTTCCGGTTCGGGGAAATCCGTTGCCTTACGTGCGCTGGAAGATATGGGTTTCTATTGCGTAGATAACCTACCGGTTGTATTACTACCGGAGTTAGCGAATTCACTGGCTGATCGTAACATTTCAGCAGCGGTTAGTATCGACGTGCGTAATATGCCCGATAATCCAGAGATTTTCGAAGAAGCGATTGATAAATTGCCTTCAACCTTCTCTCCTCAATTGTTGTTTCTAGATGCTGACCGCAACACGCTTATTCGCCGTTACAGTGACACTCGTCGGTTGCACCCACTTTCAAGTAAAAATCTTTCACTTGAGAGCGCAATAGATGAAGAAAATGAGTTACTTGAGCCTTTACGCTCTCGTGCTGATTTAGTCATCGATACTTCTGAAATGTCCGTTCATGAATTAGCTGAAATGCTAAGAACACGTTTGATGGGCAAGCGTGAGCGTGAACTGACAATGGTGTTTGAATCCTTTGGTTTCAAACATGGTATTCCTATTGATGCCGATTATGTATTCGATGTACGGTTTTTACCCAACCCACACTGGGACCCGAAATTGCGCCCGATGACAGGCCTTGACCGGCCAGTCGCTGCATTCTTGGATAGGCATACTGAAGTCCATAACTTCATCTATCAAACTCGTAGCTATTTAGAATTATGGCTGCCGATGTTAGAAACCAATAACCGTAGCTACTTAACTGTTGCAATTGGCTGTACGGGAGGTAAACACCGTTCCGTGTATGTCGCAGAGCAACTTGCCGACTATTTCCGTTCCCGTGGTAAAAACGTGCAGTCACGCCACAGAACATTGGAAAAGCGCAAATAACAGCAATGACAGTAAAAGCCACAATAACGCTCAAAAATCGGCTTGGAATGCATGCAAGGCCTGCTATGTTACTCTATGATTTAGTTAAACAATTTAACTCAAGAGTTATTTTGCGTAATAATAATCAAATTGAGGCTGAGGCCGATAGCGTTATTGCGATGTTGATGTTAGACTCAGAACAAGGCAGTAAGATTGATATCGAAGTTAGCGGCCCAGATGAAAACCAGGCCTTGTCCGCAATTATCAACCTATTCGAAAACAGGTTTGATGAAGAATAGCGGATATCGCTGATGAAAAGCAGCTGAGTTTCAAGCTAGCTACTGATAATATCAATCAGTAGATTTTTATCTAGGCAGGCTTAGAGATCGTGATCATGATCTCTTCCCTTTAAAGCGTATAGCGCCTAATATTTTAAACAAACTTATTTCTAGCGACACCCCCTACCTTATGGGTGGGGGGTGTTTGCTTTGTATGTCTCTATTGGAGTGTGGTATGACAAAGCCAACAATTATTATCAATGATTTAGATGCTGAACGTTTAGATGCACTGATGGAACAGCCGGCTTATGCGGGCACACCAGTTGCCGAAGCGCTCAATGATGAACTTGACCGTGCAGATATTTTAAGCCCGCAAGAGATCCCTGCGGATGTGGTCACGATGAACAGTACCGTTCGCTTTTTGGATTTAATCAGCAACGAAGAACGCACGCGCACCTTAGTTTACCCTGCGTCCCTGAAAGATAGTGCAGAACAACTGTCTGTTATGGCACCGATTGGGGCAGCTTTGTTGGGCTTGCATGTAAACGATGAAATCAGCTGGGAACTGCCAAACGGCGTGCAAACACGTGTTCGCGTATTGGAAATCGTTTATCAGCCAGAAGCAGCAGGTGAGTTCCACCGTTAATCATGATAACGGCTGAATTAAGGAAGGCTTAGCGAAAAAAGTTTTATTTAAAAAACTCAGGTAAGTCCTCTGACATATTCAGGCACTCAATTGAGTGCCTTTTTTGTTGCCTTTAAATGGGCAGAGTAGAAACCTACTCCCCAGCAATACTCATTTCTGGGATCAATACCGAACCACACTGAATATTACTGCGGGTTTCAATATCATCGGCAATAGTGACCATATTCGCCCACATCTCTTTTAGATTTCCAGCAATGGTAATCTCACTCACAGGATATTGAATTTCACCGTTTTCGACCCAAAAACCTGAAGCCCCACGAGAGTAATCACCTGTGATACCACTAACCCCTTGTCCCATTAATTCAGTAACGATTAGCCCTGTTCCCATTTGTTTCAGCAATGCATCGAATGAAAGCCCTTGGCCTGCAATACGCCAGTTATGGATACCTCCAGCATGCCCCGTACTTTGTAAACCCAATTTTCTTGCAGAATAGCTGGTCATTAACCACGTTTGCAAAACGCCATTTTCGACAATATTGCGCTCACAGGTACGTACGCCTTCGCTATCAAAAGGTGATGACGCCAACCCGCCCATTAAATGGGGTTGCTCATTGATAGTTAGCCAGCTTGGTAAAATTTGCTTTCCTAAGCTATCTAATAAAAAAGAGGATTTACGATAAATGCTGCTGCCACTAATCGCGCCCACTAAATGACCAAATAAGCCTGTTGCCACTTCTGCTGCAAAAATAACAGGGGCTTTCATCGTAGGTAATTTACGTGGCGATAAACGAGATAAAGTACGACGAGCACACTCCTGCCCAACCCACTCAGGCGACTGTAATGCCCCTAAGCTACGGCCAATCGTATAAGCGTAATCACGTTCCATCTCACCATTTTGCTCAGCAATCACACAACTTGACATCGAATAGCGGCTTGAACAATAGCTTTGCAGCATGCCATGGGAGTTACCAAATACACGAACCCCGTAGTGCCCATTAAAGCTACCGCCTTCCGTATTCACAATGCGGGAGTCTGCATTTAATGCTGACATTTCCGCAATCGACGCTAAGCGGATCGCTTCTTCAGGAGAAAGTTCGCTCGCTTGAAACAAATTGAGGTCTGGTGCTTCAAAAGCCAGCAAAGATTTGTCTGCCGGCCCTGCACACGGGTCTTCTGAGGTGTAGTTAGCAATATCAATTGCCGCCTGAACAGTCCGTTCAATAGCTTCAGGGCTTAAATCTGTTGAAGACGCACTGCCTTTACGTTGTTGATGGTAAACGGTGATCCCTAGCGCTCCATCACTGTTAAACTCAACATTTTCGACTTCCCCTTGGCGGGTACTCACACTAATCCCAGTGCTTTTGTTTACTGCGACTTCCGCAGCATCACAACGTGTTTTAGCAAATTCTAATGCGTGCGCGACGGCTTCTTCGAGTTTTTTACGTTGTTCGGTGACTTGTTCAGTTACACTCATGCTTTAGTCCAATCAATAATGTGGGGGAAACGTGATTTTCTGCCCTAACAAGCAAATGCTAGGTAGTCATAGAGGGGTTTTCCCAGTTACAATATATAATAGATGAATGTTAACACTCACAACACAGTAAATCATATTAATTACGCGTAATTAAACCACTGTGTTCGGTAAAAAGGAAAATCGATATGGCCAAACAGCCTGATGACTGGCTGGATGATATCCCAGCGCCGCAAGACGAAGAAGACGAGGAAATCATTTGGGTCAGTAAAAGCGAAATTAAACGCGATGCTGAGATCCTCAAAAAGTTAGGGGCTGAGCTCGTTGATTTAAGTAAAAGTGAATTAGAACGCATCCCGTTAGATACTCAATTACTTGAAGCCATTGAACTTGCCCAAAAAATCAAACGTGAAGGCCGTCGCCGCCAATTGCAATTGATTGGTAAGTTATTACGTTCACGTGAGGTTGAGCCCATTACTGAGGCTCTGGACAAGCTTAAAAACCGCCACAACCAGCAAGTGGTAATTTTACATAAACTGGAAGACTTACGTACCCGTTTATTAGATGGCGGTGATGAAGTCATTGAAGACGTGGTTGCCCTGTTCCCACAAACAGACAGGCAACAACTGCGTGCATTAGTCCGTAATGCAAAAAAAGAGCGTGAAGGCAACAAACCGCCAAAAGCTTATCGCCAAATCTTTCAATATTTGAAAGATCTCTCTGAAATGGCTTAATGAATTATCCCCTATGCTACGGCTAGGGGATTTTTTTTTGTAAATTAAGCAATAATCTGAAAAAGCCAGAAGCGTGTTGATAGCGCTGCCGAAACAACCTATCATGCCATTGTTAGACATACTCTGACCCGTATTATCGCGGCTGCTGAACCCCGATAAATAATGAGGAAGATATGGATAATACCCGAAATAGAGCATGGCGCAGAGCCAAAGCTCGAATCAATAAATCCCGTGATCAACTAAATTCACGACTAGTTGACTGCTATACACCTGAAAAAAACTGGAAACAAATGTACGGCCGTAGCGAAAAAATGATCCGTGCAGCCCAATTAGGTATGGCATACCCGCAAGTAAGTAATATACAGCTTGCCCGTATTAGCCTTGAAGAGATACACAACAACTCGTGAATATTTTATTCATTTGCAGTAAAAACCAATGGCGTAGTCCAACCGCTGAACAGATCTGGCGCAACCATGAAAGTTGGGTCACCCGTTCAGCGGGAACGAGCCGCAATGCGAAGCGCCCTGTTAATGCGGATTTAATCCGCTGGGCAGATGTAATTTTTGTGATGGAGCAAAAACATAAAAACCGCTTAAAAGCAGATTTCCCCCGCCTTTTGGAATACAAACCGCTTCATGTTCTGGATATTCCTGATGATTACCCATATATGGACCCAGAGTTGATTGAAATACTCAAAACCAGTGTGCCTAGTGTTCTTACCAACCATAACTAGCTAAAATGCGTTTTGATCGTATCAAGTAGTGTTTTGAACTCAGTATAGCCTTCTCTATCAAGGAAATGCCCAGCAGATTCCTCAATAATAACCTGTGTTTTTAAGGCCTCTGCCAATGCTTTCGAAGACCCCGGCGACACAATTTCATCATTGGTTGATATAATCGATATTCGATTATTTGCCACTTTTATGAGTTCGTCATAATTCAATGGTTCAACGGTGTGAGGCTGTAATTCAGGCAATGTAGGCTGTTCTTCGTCAAACCCTGATACCAATACATAACCTGCCACCGATTGCCCTGCATGTTGAAGAAACCGCAATGCAGTAACGCAACCTAAGCTATGGCCAATCAAAATCGTATTTTCATCAATATCAAAAGGTAAATGCTGCAAGCGCTGCTGCCACCTTTCAGGGTTGGGGGCTAAAGAGTCAGGCATGGTGGGGACGTTAACAAAAGCGCCTAAGGCTTCAAGCTCTGATTTCAACCATGGAAACCAATTTTTTTCAGGGGATGCCGTGTAACCATGAACAATAAGAAATTTTTTTTCTTTTAGTGGAAATGCAGTGCAAGTAACGTTATTCATCCTAAAGACCCCTATCAGCTCAGTTATCTTATTTAGACTTTACCATGAGTGATAGGAATATTAGTTAGAGCTTTTTGTTATATCTAAAGCAAAAATAAACTCTTCTTCCCACATGTCTTGTGCGTCATTCATCACATCAATAACATCTGCGAATTTTATACGTTGTTCCGCGGTCATATGTGAAAACGTGATGGTTACAGGTAACTCAATGCCTGCGGAAACCATGTCCCACAAAGCATCAAGATTATGACCAAACCAATCAGGAAGGGAAAATTGTTGAGCAAATTGGTCATAAAAATCATTCAATGAGTTTATCTGCCTGAAATCAAAGCTCACCTGTTTGCTCATCACGGTATTTCCTTTAGTTGACTTGTGTAAAGCTCTTATAATGGTCATGAGTCACAAAAATCATCCCATCTGATGAGTATAGCAAACGGTCCGCCCCGCGATGACCACAGCGATAATTAATGTCTGCTTCAAACCATTGGCGTCCTTGTGCAATGGGTAAACTTTTCTCACGGTTAGAAAAACGGTCGCCACCAATCGCTCTTCCAGGTAACACATCGCAAAGATTACCTTTTTTCGCATCCCATCCGGCTTCACGGGCTTGTTTTTTCGTCATATAGAAAGCGGGAAGTTTTTGATATTTTTCCATAAAACTAACCACGTTATCTTGTGCAGTCAGCTTATCAATCGGTTGTGGTGTTTCTTTTGGCGTTATCGCTTCACGAGAAGGTAGATTGCTTTGATTAACGGATGGTTCAGATGGTGTTTTATCTCCACCATTAAAATAAAGGCTAATCACAATCAAAATAGCCATCAATACGACGGGTAAAAAACGTTTATTCATAACACCTCAGTTGTTTTGTGCTTTGCAGGCACACAATCGCCCCAGTCACAACATCGACAAGAAGTTGTTACAAGGGCGAGCAGAGCCTAGTTTATATCGCCAAGAACGATTATGCGGTACCGCCAACAGTCAGTTTGTCCAGTTTTAATGTAGGTTGGCCTACACCAACAGGGACACTTTGGCCTTCTTTGCCACAAACACCAACGCCTTTATCTAGCGCTAAGTCATTACCAACCATTGAAATCTGCTGCATAGCTTCAACACCCGAGCCAATTAACGTCGCTCCCTTCACAGGAGAAGTAATCTTACCTTTTTCAATCAGGTAAGCTTCTGATGTTGAAAATACAAATTTACCTGAGGTGATATCTACCTGACCACCACCAAAGTTTGGTGCATAAATGCCTTTATCCACACTCGCAATAATTTCTTCTGGCGTTGATGTACCTGCTAACATGTAGGTATTGGTCATACGCGGCATAGGTAAGTGCGCATAAGATTCACGACGTGCATTACCTGTTGGAGCAACTCCCATCAGGCGTGCATTCAGTTTATCTTGAATATAATTACGTAAAATACCATTTTCTATTAGGACGTTATACTGCCCAGGTACCCCTTCGTCATCAATGGCGAGAGAGCCTCGACGGCCCGCTATCGTGCCATCATCCACCACAGTGCACAATGGTGATGCCACTTGTTCGCCTATTTGACCTGAAAAAACAGAGGTGCCGCGACGGTTAAAGTCACCTTCTAAACCATGGCCTACCGCTTCATGCAATAGAACCCCTGGCCAACCAGCACCCAGCACAACCGGCATCATTCCAGCAGGCGCTGCGATCGCAGACAAATTCACCAGCGCCATACGCACCGCTTCACGTGCATATTGCTCAGCAACCACTTGCCCTTGATGAATTTCCAAGAAATATTCGTAACCATAACGGCCACCACCGCCACTTGCACCGCGTTCGCGCTTACCGTCATGTTCCACCAGCACGCTGACCGACAAACGCACTAACGGGCGAATATCTGCCGCCAAAGTGCCATCTGTTGCGGCGACTAGCACTTGTTCATAAACACCCGTTAAACTGGCATTGACTTCGATAACACGTGGGTCTTCTGCGCGTGCAACTTGGTCAACACGGTGCAGCAAATCAATTTTTTGTTCCCGCGATAAGCTTTGCAGTGGGTCTGCTGCTGAATACAGTTTTTTATATTCAACATTAGTTAAAATTTGTGATTTACCAGAGCCTTGCTCATTCACAATGCTGCGTGCTGCGGTCGCACTTTGTGTCAGCGCATGTAGCGAAATTTGGTCTGCGTAAGCAAAACCGGTTTTTTCACCACTGACTGCTCTCACACCAACACCTTGGTCGATATTGTAAGAGCCATCTTTGATGATCCTATCTTCAAGCACCCATGATTCATGGAAGCTCGATTGAAAGAACAGATCCGCATAATCCAGATGGCGCTCAGATAACAAACCTAAAATGTCATACAGATTTTCTTGCCCAAGGCGGTTGGCGGCCAGCAAATGTTCGCTGACAGAAACTAAACTCATATTCGTTACTCTTTGGTTTCTTTTTTAATCAAGGATGTCAATTGCGGTCTAAAGCGGTTATGTTTCACCACTTTGATTTGCTCTCGCATGACACTCAAGCTGTCCGTTTTAATATTCAGTACCGTAGACGCAACTGCATCCACGTTCTTTTTCATCACTTTACCCCACCCATCAACTGCAAGGCTGTGCCCCCATGTGCGACGCGTACCGTGCACACCGACTTGAGCAGGCGCTAAAATATAGCATTGGTTTTCTATCGCACGAGCACGTAATAACGGCTCCCAATGTGCTTGACCGGTGTAACGGGTAAATGCAGCAGGTACAGAGATAATTTCTGCGCCTTGTTCACGTAATGCTTGGAATAAACCAGGAAAACGTAAATCATAGCAAATTGTCATGCCAAGACGACCAACGGGTGTATCAACGACAGTGATATGTTCACCGCGTTGATAAATCACAGACTCGTTATAGGTGCCTTGCTCGTCTTCGATATTGACATCAAACATATGAATTTTATCGTAGCGAGCTTTAATATTTCCTTCGGAATCAAATAATAAGCTACTACTTGTAATACGTTCAGGGTCTTCACGGCTAATCATTGGCATTGAGCCAATTAAAATCCAAACATGATAACGTTTGGCCATTTCGCTGATCGCACTTTGCAAAGGGCCTTTTCCTTGCTCTTCCGCTTGTTTACGATAAGTCGCCGCATCCGCAAATAACAATGCATTTTCAGGGGTCAGTACTAACTCAACAGTCTCTGGTAACTGTTTGATCTGTTGTTCGATTTGCGCCAAATTGTGTTTAGTATTATTTCCGCTACATAACTGCAAAAGTGCAACGTTGCCATTTTTCATTACTCTTGAGTCTCCTTCAGTTGACGTAATACTTCATCAATTTTCGGCTCGTCCAAACTACCTGTTACTCGGTAACGAATAACGGAAACTTTACTCCATAGTGGACCGAGCACTTTCGTTGCCGCAAATACGGCAGCGCCTGCAAATGGGTTTACTACAAACGCGGTTGCTACTCCTACTGTAGCAGATATTTCCGGTGTAATGACGGCTTCAACATTAATTTGGCGTTTAACAAGATCAATTTGGCCATTAAAAGCGATATCGGCAACTAAACCATCAACATAGGTATTTTTCGAAACCAGTACACCATTTTTAATGGTCGCATCCCCTTTAATGGAGTCAAAATCAAAGTCATCACTAAATGTATCGCTAAAATCAAATCGTAGTTTACGCAACAGGGCATCAAAACTGACTAGACGCAATATTTGCCCTGCACGACCACCGCCCATTTGTGCAATCGCTCCTTTGCCCAATTTTGCAGACATTTTACCATTTAAAGAGGCGATATCAGGTGACCAAGGCAAATTAGCCCAATCTAAATCAAATTCAATAGTATAAGGTGATTGGATAATGGGAACCAATATACCAAAATACGCCGCCGTTTCGTCAAAAGCTTCACCGGTTAATGAACCTGCAATTTGTGTTTTATTGCCTTTTTCGCTGTTCCAAATAGCATCTAACTTTAATTTCGTGACGCTGTTATCTAGCGTGCCATCTGTCAGTTGCAATAAAGTGCCTTTAGGTTGGATATTAGCGCTAATTTCCCCCAATTTCTGCCCAGCGACCCAACACTCTTTACAGTGAAACTGCAATTGTGGCCATTGGCTAAAATCAAATTGTGTTGTGGCAAGGTCATTGATTTGAGCACTAGAGGAAGTGCTAGGGTTGTAATACAAATAATCAATAGCGACCTGCCAAGGCTGTGAAGCAAAGATTTGTAACGAGCCTTTTAGGTTTTCACTGTTGATACTGACCAACTGCTCAGGCCGTTGTAAATCATAAGAAAAGTTTACTGCGTTCCATTGCTGCCCAGCGAGGTAGATTGATGGAATATTGACCTGGAGCATATCCGGCAAGCCAATATTCATACCACCTTCGCGGCTATGGGATGACACTAGTAACCCAGCTAATTTCTCCCAGTTCATATCAGTAATCGCTGGCAAATCGACAATAAAAGCTGAGTTTTTAGGGAGTTCAGGAATACCGTCACGCCATTGGGCAATATGGGCTTTTAATAAACTCAGAGGTTTGTCACTCAATCCCCATTGAGTATTAAAACCAATGCGCTTACCGATATCACCACCAACTACCAACTGTTCTGTTGTTCCTTTAGCCTGAACATTAATTTGCCCAAGTTCGGCTAATAGAGCGTTATCAATAGCGGGTAGCTGGCTTTTCAGTTGTTTTAGCCCTGCCGTGACATCGATTTGCAAGCCAACAGGTTCTTTCGCCGTATTTGGAATGGTGATGGCAACTTGGCTTTTCCAGTCAGTGGTTCCTGATAATTTTTGTTTAATCTCAGCAGGTAACATTGCCAACTTATTTACCACCCAGTTTCCGTTAATATTCACATCCACTAAATAATTTTTTGCTTGATCTGTAGTGGTGAAATCAACAGTAATTGGCTGTTCAAACCAGTGTCCACGCAGGTTGTCACCGCGTAAATCTCCATTGTTAAACTCAAAGCTGCCCGTTAAAGCAGAAATAGTGCTATCAATTGGCTGAATATATAAATCATTTTTATTGAGATTGACCTTTCCTTTGGCAACAACATCCTTACCCGCCACCAGTGGAATAGATAACCCTAACTGGCCATTAACAGTTCCCCCAATTTGTAACTCTTCAAGCGTATCGCCAATTGAGTGGTTCATCGGGGTATGCACAAAATATTGCTGGATTTGTTTGCCAGTTCCATTGATATCTGCATTGATATACAGCATTTCTTTAGTGTAATCAGGGATATTGGCATCAAGATTGGTTGCTGTGGCATCCGCCAGTTTTACCGTTGGTGCATGCATAAATAGCCCTGCACGCCTAAAGTCTAAATCCATATCTAAGTTCAATAATGCAGGCCATTCACTGTCATATTCGAATGTCGCATTACGCAGAGGGACATAAACTTGGAATTGCCCATCATTGTTATCGTATGGGAAATGAGCTGGGTCACCTTTATAGACCAACGTCGCATTATCTACACTACCTGCGATAATGGCTTTCGTCAGGTAATCCGCCACATCTTGCCCCATTAATTTTTGTGGGAAATAACGCCACGCATCCCCTGCATCATCTAAACGAATTCCGGCAAGAATGGCGAGATCGGCATAATTTCCTTTTTTCGCTTTTGCGTAACGAAACTCACCATTTGCCCAAAGAGACTGAGCTTGTACCTCTAATGATGGGCTCCACAGTTTAAATTCACTGTCATTATTTACCCAATGGAACTGACCTGTTGCCGTCTCTATTAAAAAAGGAGCTTTAAATTCATCGCGATAGTCCACTTCACTATCTTGCAAGCTAACTGTGGCACTACCACTTTGCATGCCACCAATTAAAACACCCGAAAAATGATTGACTGAAGGCAACTCTTTCCATTTTTTCCAGCTGACATTTTGCCAATCCATGTTGATTTGTACGTTTTCAGGCATGTTTTGTGTGATATCAAGGGCAAATTCACTCACTACACCAGTTGGTTGGCGATGTTGCCAATCTTGTACCATTTCAGGAGTCAAAAAAGAAAATGTGGGCAAAACTTCGCTTAAACGTTCGAGTTCAATATCTTTAGCACGGATGCGCCAATGGTCATTATCTTGATATTTTTTGCTGGCAGGCAAATACAATACAGAGACGCTCCCTTGCGGCCAGATAAACTCATTGGTTTTCAAGGTATCAAGCTCAGGAATGTTAAATAACCACCCATTCCCCTGCCTTTTCATTCGCAAAAGCAAATCATTAACTTGTAGGTTTTGGGCTAATTCGCCCGTTCCCCAGTTAGCTTCGCCTTGTCGTAGTTGAATAAGGCCGCTGTCAATTCGATGATTTCTCAGGGTTACCCAAGAAGACAGGCTAAAATTGGCATCCCGCAATGAAGTATTGTCACGCAGCCAGCGGCTAAGCCATGGCTGCATATCAATATTATCCGCTTGTAGATAAAAAATGCCGTCACTTAACACGCCGTTTTTATCTGACACATCAAGCTTTACTTGCAGATAGCCATGCTGCTTATTAATGGTTTCAAGACTCACAAAACCTTGAGCACGATGCCGTTCATTGTCATTCAGCCATGAAAGCTCGGGTAAAATCAGCGTTGTTTTTTGTTCAGAAGGTGTGAGGAAGGTTAATTGGCTTTCTTTTAATATAAAGTGGTCGAATTGCCGTAAAAATAGCTCTTCAATGCTATCTAAAGACTCGCCTTTCGCGGAGTCTCCAAGGCTTAAAGGAACTTTATAATCAACATTTAACTGATAGAAGGTTAAATCACGAAAGCGCCAGCGTAGAGAAAATAATGAGCTCCAGATATCTAACTCAACCGTAATGGTATTCGCGGTAGCATCCGTAGTTTTACTCTGTAAAGCGACATCGGATAACGTCAGTACAGGGCCAAAAGATTGCCAAGCTCCTTCGATTTTACCAATTTGTACAGATACATCGGTCTTTTTTTCAACATAATCGACCAGATCTTGTCGATAGTTGTCAATATTTGGCAGAAGAAAACGCAGCCCTGACAGCACTAATGCACACAGCAATAATATAACCGCGGTCGTCACCAGTGCTACACGTGGCAGTCGTCTCACTCAAATCTCCTTATTACATCATTACGACGTCAAAACGTTCCTGACTGTAAAGAGGTTCAGTCTGAACTTTAACTTGCTTCCCAACAAAGATTTCAACTTCTGCAAGGGCATGTGATTCATCCCCTTTAAGGACATCAACCACCGCTTGGGATGCATAAACTAAGAACCTATCTGCATCGATAGTCCGGTGAACGCGAACTATTTCACGTAAAATTTCATAACAAACTGTTTCTACTGACTTAACGGTTCCACGCCCTTGGCAAGTTGGGCAGTCATCGCATAACACATGTTCTAGGCTTTCTCTTGTGCGCTTACGCGTCATTTCAACTAAACCCAGTTGCGAAAAACCATTAATGGTGGTTTTGACTTTATCTTTGCTCAATGCCTGTTCTAATGATGCTAGCACACGCCGACGATGTTCAGGGTCAACCATGTCGATGAAGTCAATAATAATAATACCGCCTAAGTTACGTAAACGCAGTTGCCTTGCTATCGCTTGAGTCGCCTCGATATTAGTATTGAAGATGGTTTCTTCAAGATTACGATGGCCAACAAATGCCCCAGTATTGATATCAATCGTCGTCATGGCTTCAGTTTGGTCGATAATCAAATAACCACCTGATTTTAGCTCCACTTTTCGATCCATGGCTCGCTGAATTTCGTTTTCAACGTCAAACAAGTCAAATATTGGCTGATTACCTTGATAAAGTTCGAGCTTAGCCGTCATTTCTGGTACATACTCTTCGATAAACTCTTGCAATTGAGTATAGGTCAAACGGGAGTCAACACGAATACGATCAAGATGAGCACCTGCAAAATCACGGATAATGCGGTAAGCAAGCGCTAATTCACCATAGATTTTTGTGCGAGTCACATTACGTTTTTTTCGTTCAATCACTTTCGCCCACAGGCGCTTTAAGAAGGCCGCATCCTGTTTAACTTCCTCTTCCCCGACCCCTTCTGCTGCCGTACGGATGATAAAACCACCATTTTCATCACAATACTGTGAAACACACTCTTTTAGGCGTTCTCTTTCAACTTCACTTTCAATGCGTTGAGAAACGCCTACATGGGAAGCTCCTGGCATAAAGACCAAATAGCGAGAAGGGAGAGTTATATCTGTAGTAAGGCGAGCGCCTTTGGTGCCAAGGGGGTCCTTGACGACTTGAACGATTAAATCTTGTCCTTGCTTAACGAGCTCAGCAATATCCCTGACATGAAAGTTTTTTTGTTCGTCACCCGCAATGCATTCCGTATGGGGCATAATATCCGAAGCATGCAAAAAGGCCGCTTTATCTAGACCAATATCAACAAAGGCCGCCTGCATCCCCGGTAAGACACGGCTCACGCGGCCTTTGTAAATATTCCCTACTAATCCTCTTTTTGCTTCTCGCTCAACATGAATTTCTTGTAATATCCCACCATCAATATAAGCAACGCGCGTTTCAGATGGTGTAATGTTCACTAATAGTTCCGCAGTCATGACTTCCCCTTACCATCACTTAACGCTAAAAATCGCTGAATTAGCTCGTCTGTTTCAACCAGTGGTAAACCAACAACCCCATGGTAGCTGCCATTAATTTTACGTATAAAACGCCCACCAATGCCTTGAATTCCATAAGCGCCAGCCTTATCCATTGGCTCTCCTGACTGTATATAATCCCGTATTTCGAGTAAAGATAACTCGCGGAATGTCACATCTGTCACAATTAGTGACTGCATTGTCTGTTGACGGTTGGATAAGGCAATAGCCGTCATCACTTGATGGGTTTTTCCTGATAATGCACTTAGCATCTCTTCTGCGTGCTGATTATCTCGCGGTTTTTCTAAAATTTCCCCTGCGAGAACAACGATTGTATCTGCGCCCAAAACCGGTTGATTATCGGGTGCAATCGCAACACCGGCTAAAGATTTATCTCGTGCAAGACGTTGAACATAGTCTTGAGGCAACTCCCCCTCCTGCCACTGTTCTTCTACCTCTGGACGTAAAACCTCAAAGGTATAATTAAGTTGCTGAACAAGTTCACGTCGACGGGGGGAGCCGGACGCAAGATAAATTAAACACATAAACTGTATTCCCAGTCAGACCGACAACTAACACCCTAACATACTGAAAATTGCCGACGAATTTTACGTAAAAGTAAAAAGAGCCATGGCCATAGAATACCATTCACTAAGCTATTCCAAAATACTTGCGGGTGGAATAATACTTGTGATGATAGAAATTCAGCCCAAAAAACAGCAAGATCTTGAATGATAGTGAGTAACATAATCACCAGAGCTTGCTGCCACAACGCCATATTACGCAACAATTGGTGTTTATAAGAGACGAGATAGCAAATAATGCTAAAAGAAAGAGCATGCACTCCCAGTGCAGAGCCCTGAATGGAATCTACGATAATCCCTAAAATAAAACTCGTACCAACACTCACTCGGTGTGGTAATGCCATCACCCAATAAGTGAGAATCAACAGAAGCCATGATGGCCGGTAAAAACTGAGTTGTTCCGGCCAAGGCATGACTTGTAAAATCAACGCAATAAAAAACGATAACCAAATGATGGCACGGCCATTTCCGCGATACTCATCCATGCTAATTTACTCTCTTGCCCATAACCATACTGTGTTTCCTCTACTTATGGTTGTGACGTCGGAGCCATTGATGGTGGCAATGGAGGCCCCTGAATTTCATTCGGATTAGGTAACACTTGCGGCAATACTTTCATTAATCGTTCATTTGCTGCACGATAAACTTCCGAAGGCTGTAGTGGCGTTTTGGGGTCGTTATCATTTCCCCATAATAACAGAAGGTAACGTAAACGCTGCAATTCGGCGCTCGGCTTCGCGCTAATGATGGTATACGCTCGTTGTGTGTCGTGTTTTACGGCAGAGACCACCCCTACTGGATAACCTTCAGGGAAACGCCCCCCTAGCCCTGACGTGACAAGGACGTCACCAACACGAATATCGGTATTTTCAGGTAACGGTTCTAATTGGATATCATCAGCACATCCAGAACCGGCTGCAATCACACGAACATCATTACGTAATACTTGCACAGGCAATGCATGGGTAGTGTCACAAATTAGCAGGACACGGCTATTAAAATTACTTACCCCAACCACTTGGCCAACAACACCTTTATCACTAATAACAGGCTGCCCTTCATAAACGCCTTCATTACTGCCTTTATCTATAACCACTTGGTCACGATATGGCGTATTCGCGCCTGAAATAACTTGCGTTACCATCATGTGTTCATCTTGGCGAAGTGGTGAGCCAAGTAACTCCCTTAAGCGTGCATTTTCCTGCTTAAGTTGCTCTAAAAGCAAGTTGTCCGCTTTTTTCAGTAATAGCTCTTGTCGTAAGGCTTTGTTTTCGAATTGCAGTTGTTCTCTTGAAGAGAAACTTTCCGAAATATTATCTAGAAATTGGCGTGGGCCATTCGCTAAAAAATAGAATGGGCTAACCGCCGTGTCTAAGTAGTTACGGACTTTATTGAAAGGCTCAAAACGATGGTCAATCACCACCAGTACAAGTGCAATGATTACCGCAAAAAATATGCGTAACTGTAGGGATGGACCTCGCCTAAAAATTGGCTTCATGTGTGGCTAAGTTTCGCTAATGTCAGAGGAACAAAAAATAGTCAAAACAGTTGGAGAACCTCCCCAACCGTTTCTAAAAGGCCATTTAGTCTTCGCTAAACAGGTCGCCACCGTGCATATCAATCATTTCTAACGCTTTACCGCCGCCACGCGCGACACAAGTTAGTGGATCTTCTGCAACAATAACCGGGATACCCGTTTCTTCCATCAATAAGCGATCTAAATTACGAAGAAGCGCGCCACCACCCGTTAAGACCATACCGCGTTCTGAGATATCTGAGGCCAGTTCAGGAGGACACTGTTCAAGTGCTAGCATTACCGCACTGACAATTCCTGTCAGAGGTTCTTGCAATGCTTCTAAAATTTCATTGGAATTCATTTTAAATCCGCGAGGCACACCTTCTGCAAGGTTACGACCGCGAACTTCAATCTCGTAAACTTCATCGGTTGGGAAAGCAGAACCAATTCCATGTTTGATGCGTTCTGCTGTCGCTTCACCTATCAGCGAGCCGTAATTACGACGTACATAGTTAATGATAGACTCATCGAAACGGTCACCACCAATACGTACCGAAGAAGAGTAAACAACGCCATTTAAAGAAATAACAGCGACTTCTGTCGTACCACCACCAATATCAACAACCATTGAGCCTGTAGCTTCTGATACAGGTAACCCAGCACCAATAGCTGCAGCCATCGGCTCTTCAATTAAGAAGACTTCACGCGCACCCGCACTTAGCGCGGACTCACGAATGGCTTTACGCTCAACTTGTGTTGCACCAACAGGCACACAAACAAGGACTCGCGGACTAGGGCGTAAAAAACTGTTGCTATGAACTTGTTTGATGAAGTGCTGTAACATTTTTTCAGTCAAGAAAAAGTCAGCGATAACACCGTCTTTCATTGGCCTGATTGCCGAAATATTGCCTGGTGTACGTCCCAGCATCTGCTTCGCTTCACCACCGACTGCAGCAACGCTTTTTGGCGATCCAGAGCGGTCTTGACGAATAGCAACTACAGAGGGTTCATTTAATTTTACGCCTTGTCCTTTGACATAAATAAGGGTATTGGCCGTACCCAAGTCAATAGACAGGTCATTAGAAAACATGCCACGAAATTTTTTAAACATAACGAAAGAGTTATCCTGCAAGCTGGGGACGAATTTAAACCCGTCTACTCTACCAACCACTTGAAGCTGCCTCAAGGCGTTAATGAGCTGCTTCTATAAATATGGTTAATTCATCTATTTTTCACGTACCGTACTGTACATGCTTCTTATGTAAACGAAGCAGATAAAAACCCCAAAAATAGATATTAATTGTATTCTTTACCTACAGGATAAAATTATACAGAAAAACATCTACTCTTTGGTTGTTATATACTCCATCTTTTTCTTCCCAGTGTGACAAGTTATTGGGGCAACAAGTTCAAATATTATTTAGTTCTTTTTATTATTGCTACACACTGGCTATTTCCAATACAAATTGGGTGAATTCGCTGGGTGTTCGCTCTATTATCTACCAAAAACGCGGCAAATTTATGTCAATACGCAAAATGAATCCGTCGAGATGCGATATTTTGCATGATAAAAGCCTATTTATGCCAGAAAAAAATTATTTTTTACAAATTAATTACAATATTAATAGCTTAAACACTGTCACTACGTCAATGAATTACCCGCAAATTTTAGGCACTTTTAAAGTACATATTTAATCATTTTATTAGGAGTGAAAGATGAAAGCTCTCATCCTGCAACAATCGGAAGATAAAATTATCTCAGGCATTCAACCTCTAACGACAGAAATGCTCCCGGCCGGTGATATTATAGTCGATATTCATTGGTCCACACTCAATTATAAAGATGGGTTAGCCATTTGTGGAAAGGCGGGAGTTGTTCGCCAATATCCGATGGTACCTGGTATCGATTTTTCAGGCGTGATCCACCACAGTGAAGACCCACGCTTCCAAGTTGGCCAACATGTGCTACTGACTGGATGGGGGGTGGGTGAAACGCATTGGGGCGGGTTAGCCTCTCAAGCAAGAGTCCCCGCAAAGTATTTAACCCCTCTTCCAGAAAATTTGTCCTTAAAACAAGCAATGGTTATTGGCACCGCCGGCTTTACAGCAATGCTTTGCGTAAATGCCCTAGAAGAAGCTGGTGTGACTCCTGATAAAGGCGAAGTCATCGTAAGTGGTGCAAGCGGTGGTGTAGGTAGTACTGCCGTGCAATTACTCTCTTTATTAGGTTATGAGGTTGTCGCGATTTCAGGTCGTGAAGAAAACAGCAGCTACCTGCAAAGTTTAGGTGCCAAGAGGGTATTACCTCGTAGTGATTTCACTCATCCTGCTAAACCATTAGACAAACAGTTGTGGGCGGGTGCGATTGATACAGTAGGTGGTGAATTACTCGCTAATCTTCTTGCGCAAACACACTATAATGGGACTGTTGCCGCCTGCGGCTTAGCGGGTGGCTTCGACTTACCAACCAGTGTCATGCCATTTATTTTACGTAATGTCCGCCTACAAGGTGTAGATTCGGTTTACTACCCTGCCGCAAATCGCCCTAAAGTATGGCAACGACTCGCGGAACTTCTACCTCCGTCTTTCTATGAGCAAGTCAGCAATGAGATTAAATTAGAAGATTCTGTCGAATATGCAAAAAAACTCTTAAAAAATGAAGTGACTGGGCGTACGCTAGTTAACCTGCGAGGTTAGTCACCAATTTATTGCGGTACTTTCGCCTAAATAGGGATTACCGCACATTTTCTAAAATAAATTCGGGTATTTTCTCTGATAAGACCAGTATTTTGCTGCTATATGTCACGAAATAATTATAATGACGAACCTTGTCAGTAGAAAATCCATTTATTTTTATGATAAAAGATGACAAACGCTTAGCATCGCGTTATGTTGTCGGGCTATTGATAATATCGTCGGAGTTAGCAGCATAATGGCAGAAGATATTCACATTTTACTCTTGAATGGGCCAAACCTAAACCTGCTAGGTACACGGGAACCCGATAAATACGGCAACCAAACTCTTGCCGATATCGTATCCAAGCTGGAGTCAGAGGCTAGCCAGTTAGGGGTAAAATTGAGTCATTTTCAGTCAAACGCAGAATTTGAACTCATCGATAAAATTCATGCTGCACGTCATGATGTTGATTTTATTCTCATCAATCCGGCTGCATTCACACATACCAGTGTTGCACTACGTGATGCATTACTCGCGGTGAGTATCCCGTTTATCGAGATCCACTTGTCTAATGTGCACGCTAGGGAATCATTTCGCCAACATTCTTATTTCTCCGATAAAGCAATCGGTGTAATTTGTGGTCTAGGTGCTGATGGTTATAGTTTTGCTTTACAGGCAGCGGTTAACCGTCTGCGCCTAATTAATTCAATCCAAATATAAGAGTACGGAATCATATCCATGGATATTCGTAAAATTAAAAAGCTGATCGAGCTGGTCGAAGAGTCTGGCATTTCTGAACTGGAAATTTCTGAAGGTGAAGAGTCAGTACGTATCAGCCGCGTTTCACCTGCTTCCCAGGTTATGGCTGCACCTCAACAATATTACTCAGCACCGGTTGCACAACAACCTGCTTTGGCTAATGCGGTTGCACCATCTGAAGCTATGGTAGCGCCAGCTGCACCTGCTGCAGTTGCAGGTCATCAGGTTCGCTCACCAATGGTCGGTACTTTCTACCGCGCGCCAAGCCCTGAAGCGAAACCATTCGTTGAGATTGGTCAAACGGTCAGCGTTGGTGACCCACTTTGCATCGTTGAAGCGATGAAAATGATGAACCAAATCGAAGCAGATAAAGCAGGCGTTGTTAAAGCCATTCTGTTGCAAAACGGTGATGCAGTAGAATTTGACGAGCCATTAGTTGTCATCGAATAACGAGGCGTTTCCATGCTGGAAAAAATTGTTATTGCTAACCGCGGAGAAATCGCATTACGTATTTTGCGTGCCTGTAAAGAACTCGGCATCAAAACAGTAGCGGTTCACTCTACGGCAGATAGCGATCTAAAACACGTGTTACTGGCTGATGAAACAATTTGTATCGGCCCAGCAGCATCAGCGAAAAGTTACTTAAATATCCCTGCGATTATTTCCGCAGCGGAGATTTCA
Organism: Providencia sp. PROV048; assembly: GCF_033688165.1. Taxonomy (NCBI): domain Bacteria; kingdom Pseudomonadati; phylum Pseudomonadota; class Gammaproteobacteria; order Enterobacterales; family Morganellaceae; genus Providencia; species Providencia sp. PROV048. Next base: position 3,506,780 of record NZ_CP096360.1, read on the forward strand.
GGTGCTCAAGCGATTCACCCAGGATATGGTTTCTTGGCTGAAAACGCAGATTTTGCAGAACAAGTTGAAAACTCTGGTTTTGTTTTTATCGGTCCAAAAGCTGAAACCATCCGCCTAATGGGTGATAAAGTTTCTGCAATTAACGCGATGAAAAAAGCCGGTGTACCTTGTGTTCCGGGTTCTGATGGCCCATTAGGGAACGACACTGAAAAAAATAAAGCCATCGCAAAACGTATCGGCTTCCCTGTCATCATCAAAGCATCTGGTGGTGGTGGTGGTCGTGGTATGCGTGTGGTACGCAATGAAAAAGATTTAGAATCTTCGATCAACCTGACACGTGCTGAAGCGAAATCCGCTTTTAATAATGATATGGTTTACATGGAAAAATTCCTTGAAAACCCACGTCATATTGAAATTCAAGTCATGGCTGATGGCCAAGGCCATGCGGTTTACTTGGCTGAGCGTGACTGTTCAATGCAACGTCGCCACCAAAAAGTGGTTGAAGAAGCACCAGCACCGGGTATTACACCTGAAATTCGCCGTAATATCGGTGAGCGCTGCGCTAATGCGTGTATTGAAATCGGTTATCGTGGTGCAGGTACCTTTGAGTTCTTGTTCGAAAACGGTGAGTTCTACTTCATTGAAATGAATACCCGTATTCAAGTTGAACACCCAGTAACTGAAATGATCACTGGTGTAGACTTGATTAAAGAGCAACTGCGTGTTGCCTCTGGGTTACCATTATCTGTGAAGCAAGAAGACATCGTGGTGCATGGCCATGCTGTTGAGTGCCGTATCAACGCAGAAGACCCAAAAACCTTTATCCCTAGCCCAGGTAAAATCACCCGTTTCCACTCACCTGGTGGTTTTGGCGTACGTTGGGAATCTCATATTTACGCAGGCTACACTGTACCTCCGTATTATGACTCAATGATTGGTAAATTAATTACCTATGGTGAAACTCGTGAAATCGCTATTTCTCGTATGAAAAATGCGTTAAACGAATTAATCGTCGATGGTATTAAAACCAATATTGAATTGCACCAAATGATTATGAACGATGAAAACTTCCAAAAAGGTGGAACTAATATCCACTATTTAGAGAAAAAACTGGGTATTGCTGAATAAGTCAGCGATAACCTGTTTAACTTATCGTCAATCGATACCGTAACGCCCTGCGTTGCGGTATTTTTTTGTGTTAAATACGCTTTAGTGCACTTTTCTTCTGGTATTTTTCACACTCAGTCCACAGATTATCGTACAATTGCTGATTATTTTTATGGGAATGAAGGGGAATAACGGGTGGATAAACGTTTTCTTCAATCAAATAAAGAAGCGCGCTGGTCATTTTATTTGACTATCGCCTATCTGGTCGGCTGGGTTATTAGTGTCTACCTACCGGACAACACGCTTGGAATTACAGGGCTACCACTGTGGTTTGAATGGTCTTGTCTCATCTTACCCATCATTTTTATTTTGCTCTGCATTATGATGGTTAAACTGATTTTTAAAGACATCTCTTTGGAGGAGAATGATGCAGATTGAAGTTCTCCTGCCTCTCGTCGGCTACCTAGCTCTCGTCTTTTTGCTATCCATTTATGCATATAAAAAACGAACAAAAGGCGAGTTTTTAAATGAATACTTTTTAGGTAATCGTTCAATGGGCGGCTTTGTCCTTGCGATGACCATCACAGCAACCTATATCAGTGCGAGTTCTTTTATTGGAGGACCGGGAGCTGCCTATAAATATGGCCTAGGTTGGGTGCTATTGGCGATGATCCAACTCCCCGCGATTTGGCTTTCCCTCGGCGTGCTAGGTAAAAAATTTGCTATTTTGGCGCGTCGCTATAATGCCGTTACACTCAACGATATGCTGTATGCACGCTACCAAAGTCGGTTTTTAGTGTGGTTTGCCAGTGTTAGCCTACTCATTGCCTTTTTTGGCGCGATGACAGTGCAATTTATTGGTGGTGCGCGCTTATTAGAAACAGCAGCAGGTATTCCATATACTTACGGGTTAATAATTTTTGGGGTATCTATCGCACTCTATACCGCAATTGGTGGGTTTAGAGCCAGCGTCCTGAATGACGCACTGCAAGGCCTAGTGATGCTTTTAGGTACGGTGATCCTGCTGGTTGCAATTATTTACCATGCAGGTGGTTTACCCGCAGCCATAGAAAAAATGCATACCATAGACCCAAAATTGGTTTCGCCTGAAGGTGCAGATGATATTTTAAGCGGGCCATTTTTAGCTTCGTTTTGGGTTTTAGTCTGTTTTGGGGTGATTGGTTTACCTCATACTGCGGTACGTTGTATTTCATATAAAGACAGTAAAGCAGTTCATCGAGGTATTATTTTGGGAACCATCGTCATGGCGATACTGATGTTTGGTATGCACTTTGCGGGAGCTCTCGGTCGTGCAATTTTACCTGACCTCACAATCCCAGACCAAGTGATCCCTACTTTGATGGTACAAGTTCTACCACCATTTGCAGCGGGAATTTTCTTAGCGGCACCGATGGCCGCAATTATGTCAACGATCAACGCACAACTACTACAGTCCTCGGCAACCATCGTAAAAGATATCTATCTGAATACCATGCCAACACAAATCAAAAATGAAAAGCGTCTTGCACGGATCTCTAGCCTTTCCACTTTGGTCTTAGGTGCATTGCTTTTAGTTGCAGCATGGAACCCACCTCAGATGATTATCTGGCTGAATTTACTGGCTTTTGGTGGTTTAGAAGCTGTTTTCTTGTGGCCATTAGTCCTCGGGCTCTACTGGGAAAAAGCCAATGGAACAGGTGCTATCAGTGGTATGGTCATCGGAGGCGTCAGTTATGCCATATTGGCAAGTTTTAAAATTGAAATCATGGGCTTTCACGCTATCGTCCCATCACTGATTTTTAGTCTTATTGCCTTCCTTCTAGGTAATCTTTTTGGCAAAAATCCAGTACAATCACCAGCAAACGAACAGGTAACTAGCACTCACTGATTCCTATCTACTGATAGGTGAATTTGGCGTTACCTAATGTAAATGAACAAATGCAATGCTCTAGATAATTCGCGTCATAGATAGGCGGCAAACGAGCTAATCCCTAGGAGCATACACCAGTATGTGACTAGGGTTAGTGAGCGCAGCCAACAACGCTATGGCGTGAAGAATGACGAGCATTTTAGAAGAGAAAAAACAATGCCTTGGATACAAATCAAAATAAACTCAACCGCAAAAGATGCCGAAGCCCTTGGCGATGAGTTAATCGAAAGCGGTGCGGTGTCTGTCACCTTTCAAGACAGCCACGATACTCCTGTTTTTGAGCCGCTTCCGGGGGAAACGCGCCTTTGGGGTGACACCGATGTTATCGGTCTATATGACGCAGAAACCGACATGAAATTTGTCGTCGCTCAACTAGAAAATAGCCCGATATTGAGTCCAGGTTTTATCCATAAAATCGAACAATTAGAAGACAAAGATTGGGAAAGAGAATGGATGGATAACTTTCATCCGATGCGCTTTGGGGAACGCTTGTGGATCTGCCCAAGTTGGCGCGATGTGCCCGATCCAACGGCAGTCAATGTAATGTTAGATCCTGGCCTCGCTTTTGGTACTGGCACACATCCAACCACCTCATTGTGCCTGCAATGGTTAGATGGCCTTGATCTAGAAGGTAAAACTGTGATCGATTTTGGTTGCGGATCTGGGATTTTAGCGATCGCCGCATTAAAATTAGGTGCCGCTCATGCGATCGGGATCGACATCGACCCTCAAGCTATCACTGCAAGCCGCGATAATGCGCAACGTAACGGTGTTTCAGAGCGTTTATCCCTATACCTACCAAAAGACCAGCCTAATGACTTACAAGCTGATGTCGTGGTTGCTAACATCCTTGCAGGCCCATTGCGTGAGCTCGCCCCTATGATTAGCGTGCTACCCCACCCAGGTGGGTTATTAGGTCTTTCTGGCGTGCTCGCCACTCAAGCAGAAGGAGTGGCTGACGCTTATCGTTCAACTTTTGAAATCGACCCTGTTGCTGAAAAAGAAGAATGGTGCAGGATTACGGGTGTCAAGCATTTTTAATGAGTTTTTTTATTAAAATTAGAGAATAATTTCTTTGAAAACAACGCCAGAATAGATTATCTTATAGCTCAAATATTGCTCAATAGCTGGCGATAATCTGTTCTGCACGAGATTTGAACAGCACAACAGTTATTTTAATAAATCGTTATAATATCTAATTAACTATTTGTTAAATATAACTAATTTTATAATTGCAGAGATGCAAGATAAAAAAATTAGTGATAAATAACCGTTTGCTCAAAGTTTGTCCTTTCATATCTCGTAAAAAATGCGTAATATACGCGCCCTTGCAGTCACAGTATGGCCCCCATTTAGTTATGCGAATCGGACAATATCAGTTGAGAAACTGTCTTATTGCTGCCCCCATGGCAGGCATTACAGATAAACCGTTTAGGTCGCTCTGTTATGACATGGGTGCTGGGATGACAGTATCAGAGATGCTTTCTTCTAATCCTCAAGTTTGGAAGACCGACAAATCTAGACTCAGAATGGTTCATCGCGATGAACTTGGGGTTCGTTCCGTGCAAATAGCTGGCAATGATCCCGATGAAATGGCTGCCGCGGCTCAAATCAACGTTGAGAGTGGCGCTCAAATCATCGATATCAACATGGGCTGTCCAGCTAAAAAAGTGAATCGTAAGCTTGCAGGCTCTGCACTACTACGCTATCCAGACATCGTTAAATCGATTCTTGAAGGTGTCGTCAAAGCAGTGGATGTGCCTGTCACCCTTAAGATCCGCACAGGCTGGTCACCTGAAGAGCGAAACTGCATAGAGATTGCCAAATTGGCCGAAGATTGCGGCATTCAAGCTCTCACTATTCATGGCAGAACTAGAGCCTGTCTGTTTAATGGGGAAGCTGAATATGACAATATTCGGGCAGTTAAGCAGACTGTTACCATTCCGGTTATTGCCAATGGCGACATTACTGACCCGCTAAAAGCCAGAGCTGTTTTAGACTACACAGGGGCGGATGCCTTGATGGTAGGCAGAGCGGCTCAGGGAAGACCCTGGATCTTCCGGGAAATCCAGCATTATCTGGACACAGGTGAAATATTGCCACCAATGCCAATGGCAGAGGTAAAGCGTATTATGCTAGCGCATGTACAGGAATTGCACGACTTTTACGGTCAAGGCAAAGGAGCCCGTATAGCGCGCAAACATGTTTCTTGGTACTTAAAAGAACATGCACCTGATGACCAGTTTCGGCGCTCATTCAACACCATTGAGGATGCCAGCGAACAGCTGGAGGTGTTGGAAGCATTTTTTGAAAATTTTTGCGTAAATAAAGATAAGAGCTGACAGAACTATGTTCGAACAACGCGTAAATTCTGACGTACTAACCGTTGCTACTGTAAATTCACAAGATCAAGTAACTCAAAAACCGTTACGTGACTCAGTTAAGCAAGCACTGAAGAACTATTTTGCTCAATTAAATAATCAAGATGTTAATGATTTATATGAGCTGGTATTGGCTGAAGTAGAACAGCCTTTGTTGGACATGGTTATGCAATATACCCGTGGAAACCAGACCCGTGCAGCCCTGATGATGGGTATCAACCGCGGCACTCTGCGTAAGAAACTGAAAAAATACGGCATGAACTAATCCTAGTCGGTTAATGCAGTGTTTTTGTGAGCCCTCACTGTTATGCAGTGAGGGCTTTTTATTTGCAAAAAATAATGTGCTAGACCGTTTGTGTGGATAAATTAAACTGCTGAACCGCTTGTTGTAATTCTTGCGTTTGCCCCGCTAATGAACTAGCTGCAGTTGCCACTTGTTCAACTAAAGAGGCATTTTGCTGTGTAACGCCGTCCATCTGTGTAATCGCGACTCCAACTTGGGCTATTCCTTTGCTCTGCTCTTCTGAAGCCACGGTGATTTGCTCCATAATTGCTGTTACCTCATTAATTCCCTGTAAGATATTCTCCATCGTTTTTCCCATTTCATTCACCAAACCCGTTCCTTTCTGAACGCAAGCTCCTGAATCGGCAATTAGTCGTTCAATTTCCATCGCGGCTTCCGCACTGTGGCTCGCTAACTTGCGCACTTCCGCAGCGACTACCATAAAACCGCGTCCATGCACACCAGCACGAGCCGCTTCGATAGACGCATTGAGCGCTAAGATATTCGTTTGAAAACTAATATCGTTAATCATGTTGATAATATCTGCTATTTTTTGTGAGCTTTGGGAGATTTCAGTCATGGTCACGACAACAGAATCAACAATGCTATTCCCTTTATTAGCGACCACGAACGCTTCGCCTACTAATTGATTAGCTTGGTGTGTGTTTTCCATATTCAGTTGAACTGCAGCGGTAATTTCCTCCATACTAGCAGCCGTCTCCTCTAAAGCGGCGGCCTGCTCTTCTGTTCGAGATGAAAGATCGCTATTACCGTTTGAAATCTCACTTGCCCCCAGATAAATATTTTCACTTCCTTGTCGGATTGTATTGACCGATTCACTTAAATCTTTTCTCATCCCTTCAAGTATTGGAAATAATTTTCCTACACAGCTGTTTCCGAATGGCTGTACAGGATGGCTTAAATCCCCTTTCGCAATTTGAGTAAAATGTTGCCTCAGTAGCCCTAATGGTTTTTGCATCATATCTGCCATATAGCGATCCGTAAAAATGAGCATGAAGATCCCTAATATTGCAGTGACGATCATGACCACTTGTGTAATATCTATCACGCTATCAACATTCTGCCGAGTATGGCTGATCAATTCATCAGCCGTCTGATTAAATTGCTGAATTGAAGCGCCAAAAGCTCGGCTTAATGCAGGTGTTACATTATGGGCATGCGCTAAATATTTGTCCGAATCGTTGTCCATACTCAATGCGAGTTGAGGCGTGACGCCATCATCTAGCAGTGATTGCCAATTATTGATCACCAAATCTGATACTTCAGGATCCATCGGTCCAGGAGAAATCGACTTCATTTGCTCTAAATATTTCCCCATATTGGACATCGCTTCTTTTACAGGGGCATAATCCACATCTTTCCCTTGGCTTTTACTTTCCATGACTCGAGTTAGTCGTGTGACAAAACGAAAATACTGATCATTTCCTTGACTAAGGACGGTCATTTGTTGCACCAATTGCCTATCAATATCATTTCCATCAGCAATGCGTGATAATGACCAACCACTGTATACATTCGTTCCCCCCAAGATCAGACACAAAATACTTAATAATACGAAGACCACAGTGCGAATTGAGTAATTTCGAAGTTTCTGCATAGAATTTCTCTTTTGGTGGGATAATCTGACAATATTTAACTTTATCGGCGCTATAGAAAAATATTTTAATCCCTAGATTTGATTAATCAGCACTCGATATAGGTAAAAATACTTACATTTCAAGAGGGTTACTATTTGATTTTGGGAATCAGAGAAAATTAAAAATTTGAAATTAATTTGAGTAATTTGAAGTAGATCGCTAAATGAGAGCATCCAACCTGAGTAAATGTCCCCCTATCTCTATTTTCACACCTAACCTCGCGTAAAAGTTACTATCCACTCAGTAAGATATACCGCCTAAGTCAACAATTTATTTCCACTTAAATCAAATAATTAGCCATATTATAAATTGTTTTAAATTAATTGATCTTGAAATCAATAACAATATAATAAGATTGATTATCATTTGCATTATCATTACAAAAGGCAAGCCTACTCCAATGAAAAACATTTCCTCCGTTGGAAACAATATGGTTAAATTTAAGCCAAATTTTATTTGTTTCATTATTTTATCAACACTTTCTTTTACGACTCATGCAACCAATAAAGAGCTTGAATCATCACAGCTTCAAGAAGCTGCTGATGCAATTGAGCTACAAGATAGCTATGCACGACCTGACTATGTTGAAATTGAACGTTTACGAGATACCAAGCAAATTATTGTTATTTCAAAAGAAGATATTCAAGGCAAAGGAAACCGCACAATCTCTGATGTGCTTAAATCTGTTCCTGGTATTAGTGTCGATACCTCTGGGCAGGGCAACATAGACTTGCGGGGGCAAGGGGCTGAAACCTCACAACGTAACCTACAAGTGTTACTCGATGGGGCTCCAATTACCACATTAGCAAATCACCCTTATACCACTAACTACGATATTATTCCCGTTGAACAACTTGAGCGTATTGAAATCATTCCCGGTGGCGGAAGCGTTATTTACGGCTCAGGGACTGCAGGTGGAGTCATTAATATAACGTCAAACCTGAGAAGTATGGCTAATCCCAAAACAAGTGTTTTATCTGAATGGAACTCAGAAGGATATCGCTTAAATGCTAATTTGGGAGCTCGGGTGAGTGATACCTTTTCAATTTTAGGTACTGCCAGTAAACTAAACCGTGATCTTTACTATAAAGATACCTACCGTAATTCAGAATATTATTCACTAGGCGGTAGATGGGATCTGACTCCAGATCAAAGCCTCATGTTGAGAGGAAGTCATCTCACTGAAAGTTCTCAGTACGTAAAAACGCTCACATCACGTAATATCAAAAAGTATGGTAAAGACTACGTTCCACCAGACAAAACCGTCACTGTCGGTATTGATGAGAATGGTAAACTAATTAAAAAAACGATCAGTGGTTATTTGATCGGTGACCGCGAAGTCGATAGCTATAATTTAAGTTACCAAAATGCATTTACGGAAAAACTCAATTTTGCTACAGATGTTTTCTACACTGATGGTTTTTATACTAATAATGCCAACTGGGAACAAAAAGTTAATCAAAAAAGCCACGGAACAAAAATCAAATTAGATATCGGCTATCTCGATGATAGCAATCTACTTTTTGGCATAGATTATGCCAAACAAAAGGCTTCTATTCATTATATTGGGAGCTATAAAAAAGATAGTAAAGGCCGATATTATGGGGTTCCTCATAATTTTGATTATGATAAAACAACAAAGGCAATTTATGCCCTTAACAGTCTTAAATCAGATCAATTTGTATTTACCCAAGGGTTGAGACGTGAATTGTCGGAATGGTCATTTGATAAAAGTGGCACAGTAAATGGGTCTGGCACTTCAGACCGTTGGAATACGGCAGCTGAACTTTCTCTTGCTTACCTTTATCGCGATACTGGCCGAATTTATGGGCGATATGAACGAGGCTACACCCTTCCCGATGGCTTGCAAATCAGCGACCAATCTGTCGTTAATGGTGAGAAAATTTATACTCCGACTAAGGCAGAAGATGAGAAATATGACTTATTTGAGATCGGTTTAAGAGATAAATTAGCATTTAGTACTGTCAATATCACATTCTGGACATCTAATACGAATAACCAGCTAAATCGTATTTATCTCACTAGTGTCAATGATGCGAAGACAATGAATTTGTTGAAAACTCGCCGTTGGGGAGCCGATGTTGACTTCCAACAAACGCTCGGTAATTTCACCTTCCAAGAATCATATTCATGGCTCAGAGGACGTTCTGATTATAACAATCATGGCCGCCAGTTTTTGGAAGAAAACGGCAAAAATACCATTGATTACACGAAAAGTGGTTTAACTAAAGTGCCAGAGCACTCCGTTAAACTAAAAGTAAAATACGATTTTACCGATGATTTATCGGGAGACATTCAGTATACCTATTATGGTTCGTACAATAATTTCCTTTCTGATGCCAATAAAGAAGAAGATGGCGTAGTTAAATCACGTGAACTCATTGACCTCAGTGTTCGTTACGAGCCGATTGAACACATCGAATTATATGGCGGGGTCACTAACTTAATGAACAAAACTTACTACGACTATGTTACCGCAGGTTATGGCTCATTAATTCCTGGAAATGAGCGCTCATTTTTTGCAGGCATTAAAGCTACCTATTGATTAAAACAGGAAATGTTTCAGTGACTATTCGTTATAAACTTGCTTTAGCACTGTCACTCGTTATCCATATTATTGCCATTATGTTTATCGCCCTACAAACAGGTAGGGCGATACCTATAGTCGAGGGTATGGAAACGATAACTCTATCTCTAGGGGGACAAATGGGCTCCTCAGAGGGCACAGGAGAGCAGAGCAATAAAAAACAAGTGCAATCACATGAAGTTATATCAGAATCCCCTTCAAGGGCTGAAGCTGCTTCCCAACAGAAGCAGATGAGCAAGTCTCAAGCTAATGAAAGTAAAATACCTTCAAAAACTCAACTTAAAAATTCATTGATTCCTGTGAATATTCCCGTTGATAACACGGTTGAATCGCCTTTACTCACACAAAAAACAAAAGAAAAAACAAAACCGGAAATCAGTCAGTCCGTACAAGGGAAAAAGCCAAAAGAACAAAGTAAGCTACTGAACAATAACACTAAAAATAACACAGAAAATCAACTTATTACCAATAAGATAAGCCATGAAACGCAGCAAGGCTCACAAGAAGCAGCTAAAGAAATACCACTCCATTCAACTGCTGAAAATCAATCTTCCACAAGCCCATCAGCTTCAGAAAGTGGTCAAAGTGGTAAAGGGAATAATAGATTATCTGGTAATAGCCAATTTGCTGCTAATGGTGATGGCAGCTATACCGCACTCGGTTCGAGTGGTATTTCCTATACAATTTTACAGGATGCGGCTCCTAGGTATCCGAAAGAGGCTCGTTCCTTAGGCTATACAAAAGTTGTTAAAGTGCAAATTCGGTTATTAGTTGGATTAGATGGTCAAATTGAATCCGTTGAAATACTAAATAACAAAATTCCTGATTTAGGTTTTAGAGAAGAAGCGGTTAAAGCAATTAAAAAAATGGCCTTTAAACCCATTATTTATCAAGGTCAAAATATTAAAATGTACTTTAAAAAAACCGTTATATTTCAATATTAGCCTACAATCCGCCATATCGTTGGATAGAAAAAAGGTACAACGAACCCTCACTGTACCTTTTCAGTTATTTTACAGCTTGTATTTTGAAAAATTAACGGTATATCGGTAACAAATTAAACTGCGCTAACAATTGGCAAATAATGCCGACTACTCCAAAGGCGATAACGGCATAGATTAACCCTTTTCCGCCCCACACTTTGAATCTCGAATCAGGAAAACGCTCTCTTACCTTTAATGCCATAACTGCAGGGCAAATAATCGCCCAGATACATGCAGCCATACCTGCATATGCTATTGCGATTAAAAAACCATTTGGGAATAACATGCAAAGAATAAGAGGAGGCAAGAAGCATAATAATGCAGATTTCATTCTACCTGATGGGTTGTCCTTAAAATTCAACGAAGCAAGAATGTAATCAAATAACCCAATTGCAACACCTAAGAATGAACAAAATACAGCACTAATAGAGAACCACAGTAAGAATGTCGCAATATTTTTGCTATTCAGTACCGCATATAGTGATTCAATAAAAGCATCTAAATTACCACCTTTATTAATTATTGTTAAAAACTCTGCCCGCGGCAGATTTCCCATTGTCCCCATGATCCAGAGAAAATAGAGCACCAATGCTAATACACAACCGATAACACAACTTTTAACGACCTTTCTTTCATTCTCATGATACAGCTTATACAAGCTACAAACATTCCCATGATAACCAAAAGAAGTAATTGCATAAGGAATAATAATAAAAACAAAAGGTAATAACGCTGTTTGTCCTCCTTCAACGGGGGAAGTTAATAGTAAATCTGTTTTTACGATAAAAAATAAACCAGAGAAAGCTAAAATAAACAGAATTATTTTAATGAATAAAAATAATGATGTTAGACGACTTGCCCCTACGCCACTCCACCAGATGCTCGCACCTAGAATTAATGTAAAAATAATAAATATTAATCTTAAATTAATATTGTATCCGTAAATGGCGGCAGCTTCTTTAATAACTGAACCTGCTGCTGATATATAGGTATAAATTAGTATGTAGAGTACAAATATTAATGCCATATTTGCAATATAGCATGCCCATCTGGGTAATAATTCTTTAGAGATAAAAAAGTAATTCGTTCCTGCTCCATATTTCGATATACATTCTAAAATATAAATCCCTGAATGAAACATAAAAAAGCAAACAACTAACAAGATAACTACAGAGTTAATAAACCAAGCTCCAGCCATAATAGTAGGCAAGCTAAACATCCCCGCCCCAATCATGGCACCGCCTAGCACAAAGCCCCCTACCATTATGGAGGGTTCTTTTTTGGCTGCCGAATTATTCATGGTGTTTACCTTAAGAATAAGGATGAGGTTCCCGCATTGCACGGGAACCATACGAGCGACCTATTATTTAATTGGTTTTAATCTAGCAGTAAAGTGTCTTAATACTGGCGGTTCATATTCAAAATCCAGCCCTTTGAGGGTTGCAAATTTATCTTTTAAACCAATCAGAGCATCTGCAATGTAATCCATATGGTCATTGGTATAAACACGTCTTGCAATGGTTAACCGCATAAACTCCATATCTGCGTGTTTTTGCTTACCAGTTTCAGGATCACGCCCTAATAAAAATGAACCAATTTCAACCGCACGGACACCTGATTCTAAATAAAGTGCGTTAATCACCGCTTGCGCAGGGAACTGATCACCAGGAATATGAGGAACCAGCTTTTTACAATCGACAAATACGGCATGTCCCCCTGTAGGATATTGAATTGAAATTCCACCTTCACGTAAGCGGTCACCTAAATATTTAACTTGGCCAATACGATAATGTAGATATTCTTCTCCAGCCCCTTCTTCAAGACCTTGTACCATTGCAGCCATATCACGACCCGCTAAACCGCCATAGGTCACGAAGCCTTCCATTGGTACACAGCGTTGTCTTGCCAACGTAAAGATTTTCTCGTCATTTTTAATACAAACCAACCCACCAATATTTAATAATGGGTCTTTTTTCGCTGACATCGTTAATGCATCAGCATATTTATACATATCAAGAATAATTTCTTTAATAGTCGAGTTTTTATATTTAGGGTCGCGCTCTTTAATAAAATACGCATTTTCACAGAAACGTGCAGAATCCATGACAACAAAGATATTATGCTGTTTAGCTATTTCATAAACTTCTTTCAAATTCGCCATTGATACTGGCTGACCGCCTGCACTATTACAAGTTACAGTAGATACAATTGCGACTACGTTTTCTGCACCATGCTCAGCAATATTATCTTTTAATTTTTGGATATCAAAATTGCCTTTCCAGTCATCGTAAGTATCCGAGTCATAGGCTTTTTCGGTAACAATATTAATTGCTTTACAACCGTTTAATTCAACATGAGCTGCTGTTGTATCAAAGTGGAAATTAGAAATAAAGACCGGTTTTTTAGCTCCACCTTGTTCCTGTTTTACTTTTAATAAAACAGGGAATAACATATTTTCAGCACCACGACCTTGGTGAGCAGGAATGACATAATCATAGTCAAACATCTCTTTCACTTTATCTTTTAAATCATAATAGTTACGAGATCCTGCATATGCCTCATCACCGGTGATCATTGCTGCCCATTGGTGGTCACTCATCGCATTGGTGCCTGAGTCAGTTAATAAATCAATATAAACTGCACTACTTGGTAATAAGAATGGGTTATATCCCGCTTCTTTTAACGCCGCTTCACGTTCTTCTCTTGATGGAATACGGATATTTTCTACCATTTTAATACGGAATGGTTCTACAATTCTTTTAGCCATGATAATACCTTTAATTTTTCATTAAATAATAAATATTAGAGATCTAACCTATAGTTAAATAAGTTAAAAAAATTTTAAGAAAGGAAAAGAGAAAGGTTATTTGTTTGGAAAGAAGAAGGCTAAAGAAATATCAATATTGAACCATTTCTTCATATAGAAGAAATACCTTGATATAAGTGATTCGTTTAACAAGAACATACTATGACTCCTATCAACGAGGAATTAGTACAACCGACTATTATTATATATATAACAGTTGGGTTACCAAAGTAATCGCTATTGTCATAATATTGTACCTATATCACACTATTAGTGAGATAGACTAGAACAACTTGATTCAAGTCACAGTATTAACCCATATATTAAATAAGAGTTTAATATTATTATTTTTAGTTTAATCATCCCAATTAAAAAACGTATAAACAATGTAAAACGATAATTAAATAAGTTAATTTCACTTAAATAACATTTAACTTAAATAAAATGGGCGAAATATTTTATTCTATTTTGCCCATTATTCAATAATTAATAATTACTGAGCATCTTTACCATATTTAGGCGATCTAGGCCCATATAAGATACCATTAGGCTTACCTGCAGATAATAACCTGGCACTTGTTATACCTGCAATTGCATAGCTTTTATCTGTCATTGTATCTACGATTTGGTTAACAACAGCAGATACTAACGCCCCAATAATACCATTTGACGAGGAATTATTTTCAGCACTCGATGCAGTCGCTGAGCCACTCCATAATAACGTTCCTGTTCTAGCGTCAACCAATTTCGCATCCGCAGTGACACGAGTATCACTAGAAATAACCTGATAACTTGTACCGTATTCAGTGATATTCAAGTAAAGTACGGCATCATTACCAAAAATTTCGCGCAATTTTGCAGGTGGAACAGCTTGAATGTCACCTGCATTTGTCATCCCATTTTGCTTAAATGTTTCCTCAACAACAGCAACAGGGAAAACATAGTAGCCAGCCTCAGCTAAAGGAAGAGTCGCTTGTGATAATAAACCATGACTTGCTTGTACTTCTGGTGAACTGTTTTGTGGTAATAGCACCAGAATACTTTTAGGCTTACTTTGATTAAATGCCGTGTAATCAACTTTAGTTGGCTGAGCACATCCCGTTAATAACCATGTCATCACCAATCCGCAGACTATAAGTAAATGTTTCATTTTACTTTTCCTTTATTTTTCATGAGAAAATCCATGTAAGCCGCAGATTCTGGATACAATGCTTTTTCCGCAGTAAATTCTTGCATTGCAAGATCAACCGCTCCAGTTGTTGAATACAATAACCCTAAATGCGCATGCAACCCTGGCGGAGTTGCTAAACCTTTTGCTTTGCTCATTTCCAAATTCTTTTTCAAAGCTTGAATTTGTTCTTGAGGGCCAGTTTCTGTTTGTTGGTAATATTGGTAGACCGTTGTTTGATAACCATCCCAGTTATATAGTGGTTTGGGTTCATTAGCGCAGCCATTTAATAAAATTACGCCGGCTACCATAGCCAATAATTTAATTTTCATCGTATTTCCTTATTTAGCTGGCTGCCATGCACCACTTTCTATACCAGAAACTAAGTTATTTACCGCTTCCCTAATTGCTAAATCTAATACTTTACCATTCAATGTTGAGTCATAACTGGCAGTGCCACCAAAACCAATCACTTCTCTATTTGATAATTCATATTCACCAGCACCTTGTGAAGAAAAGACCACTTCAGATGTTTGAACATTAACAACGTTTAAATTGACTTTGGCATACGCTACTTGTGATTTACCACGACCTAAAATACCGAATAACTGGCGATCCCCAACTTCTTTTCGTCCAAATTCAGTAACATCACCAGTAATTACATAAGTTGCACCTTTTAACTGTTGCGACTGACCTTTAATACCAGCTTCTTCTTTAAGTTCTTGCATATTTGCACGGTCTAATACATTAAAACGACCCGTTTGCTGTAAATGTGTCATCAAAATGGTTTTAGATTGATTACCTAAACGATCAACCCCATCAGAGAAAATGCCATTCATATAACTAGAACGATTATCAAATTTCCCTATTGATATTGGGCTTTTTGGGCCTGAATATTGAGTATTATATGTCGCAACTTTTTCTACGGCTAAAGAACGAGAAGATTCTTTAGCACAACCACTTAATAATGCACTTGCAATAAGAATAGATGCAATGCTGATTTTGGATATATTCATTTAGCTATCTCAATTAAAATAAAATTAGAATTAGAATTAATTTTGCATTGCTATTTTGCATTAAATGAAAAGTAGGGTCTAGTCAATCTTACTTATTTTTTATCTGACATTTAGTTTGTTTTTTAATGACTGCAATACTCATAAAGTAACCAAGGTTTACTAATATTTAATCAAATGGTTGATTAAATATTAGTACATCTATAAAGAATAATTAGCTAGTAATCTTTAATGATGATATTGAATATCATCATCTATAGTTAATACTATATATTATTAACTATATTTCTTTTATTTTTATTGTATATTTCTAATTATACAACTTACTTCCATATAATGAGTTAAAATCGTTTAATTTTTATCTATTTTTAGTCTATTATTAAAACGTACTCTTCCTCTCCTTAAACTGCAAGCTATACCTATTTTAGTATTAGCTTAACCTTTAAATAACAATAACAAAAAAGATAGGGAAAACCCTATCCTTATTGAATGAGAACACACTAAATCATCTTTACGCATCAATGCAATGATTGATAAGAAACTTGTGCTCCTTTAGTCAGCGCACTTTCATTTGAATAAGTACTTTCTATTTCAATCAAGGATTGGTCCGCCATATTGTATATTTTGTTATACAAAGGAAACTGAGGACGATAACGGATCTCTTTCGTGGCAAAATCCATCATTAAATATTGTTGCGAACCTCTAACTATATTCGAAACAATTAAACCTTGATTGCCGACTTCTAAGCTGTTCATGTGGTTATAACCGCTTTCTGCCATCACCTCAAAATTACCATTAGTATGAAATTGCATCAAAGAAAATAAGCGACGTGAGGGCTCTTGAGCAACCACAAAAATATCACCATTACGATTTTGTGCTGATTCATTGATCCTGACAGGCAGCCATTTACTGCTAATAACCTGTTTTGTTGGGATATCCATAATAACTTCTAATGATCCCATTTGGTTGCCATAGCTATACCACATCACTATTTTATCTCGATATGTTGCATAAGAAAAATTTGAATTTCCTTCAATTTCTTCAGGATATAATGACTTGGCTAAATCACGAACATTCATAAAATGTTCCCATGTCATTCCTTTATCAGCGCTGATAAAAATATTTTCATTATCCGCAACAACATAGAAAGGAGAGCTTTTAGATAAGTAGATTTTTCCCATAATCAACGTTGAAAATAGCTTGCCAGTTTTTTTACTCCAAGGTGTAAATTCACTCACTGAAAAATCAGTTAAGTTAATTTTTTGATAGCCATCACTGAACATCATTAAACATTGTTTTCTTTCACAGACTGCATTATAAAAACTTTGATCGCTATAAGTAATAAAATGCACGCCATTATTATCTGCAAATAAAATCTGGTTATCATATTCACTTGAAGGCATATAAGTATTATAAGACGAGTAATAATAATTAGAGCGGCCACTTTTTTGAGCTATAACTAACATCCCATTTTCTGCTGGAAATGTTGTTGCAAAATCATAACTACCAATCGGGAAGCTATTTTCATTGTGGTTTTTCCACTGCCAATCAACCGTACCAGTACGAATAAAAATAATAAAAGTGAAAGCGAAGCTTAATACAAACACCAAAGCCAAAAAGAGAAAACGTTTACTCAGAAATGGGTTCATGAGCGCACCTCCGTCACATAATCCGTTTGGCCATTCTTACGACGTAGATGCTTCAAAATATATTGCGCTTGATAATACCCATTTCCACGCTGAGATAATTTAAAATATATCGCCACGCACAAAGCAATAAGAAAACTGATACCGAATAAAATCGTTACTGCGAAACTGATAAATAGCACACCTGTATCCACAATATTAACCCAGTCCCAATAATCCCAATATCCACCTTTCTCTAGGGTTTCAGAAATTGATAACCCTCCGGCCATAAAGACAAAGAACATTAAAAGTAAGCAAATGCCCCCCCACAGCCCGAAATAAAAACCTCGTTCTTGAGGAGCCCCCTTACCAATCAAACTATAGGCAAGCCCGTCTTGGTGATTGTAAATACCAAAAATGACCTGCTCTTTTGAATGCGCTTGGATATTTTTATGAAAAACTTCAAGCTCATCACCTTGAGCAATAAATAGATTGTGGTTGTTGAATAAGGGTTCATTTGCTGAAATTAGAACATCCATATGGCTTTTATTAATCTGCAAACCAACATGATTGAGCTTTTGTTCTGCATCCCCCGTAGCAACTGTTAAGCTGAGGGTTGATGTAATATTAACCTTCCCACGGGTGACGAGTAATGACGCTTTATCACGATAGTTATCTGCTGATTTACGTAATTTATTGGCTTTATTTTTTAAGCTTTTAATTCCTAAAATTTCAATTTGTTGCTCTTGTTCACTCTTTTGATATTGCCCATCAATAACTAAATCCAACGCTTTTAAAATTGATTTTCGTTTTGGACTTAAAATATGCTTAGTCTCGGCCAGTGCAAGAGCAAACAAAACTATTCCACCAAAGGCAGCACAACCTAAAAGTGAGACTAAGATAATCATTAAGAAGCTATCATCTGCATTAATAAAACAGTAATACACTGCAGGTATCAGGGCCATTAAGGCTAACGAAATTAAATACTGTTTTCCTAGTGAGCGATTAAAACTAATGGTTCTATCTGGCTCAAGTCGACCATGCTTTTCATGGTAAACCCACTCAGCCCAATAACTGCCATCATTCATCTCTTCTGCACAAATAACCAAGGTATCGCCTTGTTGTAAGCGTTCTAAAAAAATTTCACTATTTGAAAAATCACCTTGATTAAAGAAAAATACTTTTTGGGAGGCAATCAATCTTACCATTCCCATTGGGCTGACATTTTGATAGTCACATTGAGTAAGACTGACATGGAAATATTGAACTCGCATGAATAAATGCCTATTTCGCTAAGTAAATTTAACATTATGATAATAAATAAAGGTATATAGCCCTAGTAAAACTTACCTTATAATTAAATAATTCAGATAAGGACGAGCACCTTAAACAGCTATTTAACTCAGGTTAATCATTAGAAATAGGTATCTCCTACTAGCAAAGCCAGTAATTACTGATAAACTTGCATTCAATACAAAGTTTGTGAGTGAAATGTGGCAATAAAACAATGTTACCACTCCTTCCTTTAACAATAATTTTGAATAACAGCGATGACATTACAACCTGCATATAAGCAAATTCAGTCTTACATTTTACGCAGTATTGATTTAGGTATTTTTAAGCCTGAAACACAAATACCGACAGAATTAGAGCTATGTGCTCAATTCAATGTAAGCCGTATGACCGTGAATAAAGCCATTTCAGAGTTAAGTCAAAAAGGGATCCTACATCGTATTGCGGGCAAAGGCACATTTGTCGCCACTCAAAAACATGAGCTCCCCGTAACAAAAGCGTTTGATATTTTTGATGAGATCTCAACAAGTGGTAATAAATATAGCGGCCACCAGCTGCAACTAAAAATTATTCCCGCATCAGCAGAAATTGCACTACAGCTCGGGATTAGTGAAGGAAGTGATGTGGGCTATTGTAAAGTACTACATTTTGAAAACGATATTCCTTTAATGTTAGAAGAACGCTATGTTAACCACGCCATTGTGCCCGACTTTGTTAAGCAAAAATATGGTGACACTGAAACTCCTAGCGGTTATTTGCAACGCCATTTTCCTGTCAGTGAAATGGAACATACCATTGAAGCTGCATTAGCCACAAAATCTATTGCTCAATCATTATCAATTAAAGAAAACTCACCTTGCTTACAACTTAGCCGTCGCACTTGGACAGGTAACACTCTAATTAGCTATGTTAATATGATCACAGCTGGCTCACGTTACAAATTAAAATTACATTCTCGAATTGAGAATTAATGCAAAAATAAAAAAATGGGGCAAAATTGCCCCAAAGCGACTGATAAAACAAAAATATCAAGCACAACTACATCACAATAAATTCGTTTTACATTCCTTGATAAATAGGCCCTTCCCCTCCTTGGGGAGCAGTCCAGGTGATATTTTGTAACGGATCTTTAATGTCACAAGCCTTACAATGCAGGCAGTTTTGCGCATTAATTTGCAGTTTTTCCTCGCTTTTATTCCCTACAATTTCATAAACTCCAGCGGGGCAATAACGCGTCTCGGGCGCAGCATATTTCATTAAATTAACTTGGATAGGGACATTAATATCAGCCAGTTTTAAATGGCAGGGTTGTTCTTCTTCATGGTTAGTATTCGATAAAAATACGGAAGAAGACTTATCAAACGTTAATTTACCATCGGGTTTTGGGTAATCTATCGGTGTAAAACCCTTGGCTTCCTTTATTCCTTCATGATCCGATTGTTTTAATTTCAACGTCCACGGGGTACGCCCCTTAAATAACAGTTGTTCTGCACCAAATAGCATTGAACCAACCACTAGCCCTTTTTTCATATAGGGCTTAAAATTGCGTGTTTGATAAAGCTCTTGATATAACCAGCTCTCTTCAAATAGCTGGCGAAATTGCTTTTTAAACTGTAAATAATCAACCATTCCATTCTGGTTAGCACTGAACCAAGCTTCTGCTGCTAATAACCCACTTTTCACCGCACAATGGGTGCCTTTAATTCGGGCTGCATTAAGAAAACCTGCATCATCACCAATTAACACACCTCCGGGAAAGCTTAGTTCAGGTAACGCGGCTAACCCACCCGCCACCATCGTTCTAGCACCATAGCTGATCCGTTCTCCACCCGATAAGAAATCACTAAAAGCAGGATGGGTTTTTAAGCGTTGAAACTCATCAAACGGTGATAAATACGGATTTTCATAATTTAACCCGACCACCAAACCCACTGCGACTAAGTTATCCCCATAATGATAAGCAAAGCCACCACCATAGGTGTGGTTATCTAGCGGCCAGCCAACGGAATGGACAACTAACCCTGCTTGATGTTGCTCTTTTGGAATTTGCCAAATTTCCTTGATCCCCAAACCATAGGTTTGTTTACCGCTCTCTGTGGCTAAATTAAAATGATTTATCAATTGCTTACCTAGCTGACCACGGCACCCTTCCGCAAAAAAGGTCATTTTTGCCAGTAAATTCATACCCGGTTGGTACATCTGTGTTGGGTTGCCTAATTTATCAAGCCCCATATCTCCAGTTGTGACGCCTATCACTTGGTTTTTATCATCAAATAACACCTCTGTGGCAGCAAAACCAGCAAAAACATCAACACCTAATTCTTCTGCCTCCACGGCTAGTGCAGCACTTATCTCCCCTAAGCTACCAATGAAATTACCATTGTTTTTCAAACAGTTTGGCAATAAAGAAAGGGGTAAATGACTCGCTTTATTTTCTTTTAGCCATAAAAAACGGTCATGGCTTACAGGTGTTAAAGAAGCCGAAACCTTTTGCTGCCAATCTGGTAGCAATTCATCGAGAGCACGTGGGTCTATCACTGCACCAGATAAAATATGAGCTCCTATCTGTGCACCTTTATCAATTAAACAAACCGAAATTTCTGTTCCTTTCTTTGCCGCTAGCTGCTTTAAACGTATTGCTGCAGATAACCCCGCGGGCCCACCACCGACAATCAGGACATCGAACTCCATCGATTCCCGCTCGGGAGCCTCGTTTATTTTCTCAATATTGTCGATAGCCATGAGCCCCTCCATTACGCCAATGCTTTGTCAAATTCAGGTAAGATCTCAAACAGATCGCCAACAATGCCATAATCCGCAACTTGGAAAATCGGTGCCTCAGGATCACTATTGATAGCAACGATCACTTTGCTTTCTTTCATTCCTGCAACATGCTGAATTGCCCCCGAAATTCCTACAGCTATGTACAAATCAGGTGCGACAATTTTCCCTGTTTGTCCTACTTGGTAGTCATTTGGCACAAAACCAGCGTCTACCGCAGCACGTGAAGCCCCAACCGCAGCCCCTAGCTTGTCAGCTATCGTTTCCAATAACGCAAAATTTTCACCTGAGCTCAAGCCTCTCCCGCCTGAAATAACCACTTTTGCAGAGCTCAATTCCGCACGGCTAACTTGAGTTAACGATTGGCTTTTTAATTGACTACGCAGCGGTATATCGGCAAGGGAAACTTTCTCTATTTCAGCACTATTTTGCGTTTCATATCCTCCTGAAAATGCCGAACTACGCACCGTAATGACCACTTTCTGACCATTGTTTTGTACCGTTGCTAACGCATTCCCTGCATAAATAGGTCTAACAAAAGTTTGTGAATCAATAACTTGAGCAATATCTGAAACTTGTGCGATCCCTAACTTTGCAGCAACCCGTGGGGCAATATTTTTACCAAATGTCGTCGCTGGAAACAGTAAATGAGTATATTCTTCTGCAATATTCACCACCGCATGAGTCATCGGTTCTGCAAGTTGGTTTTTAAGGTTATCTGATTGTATTTCTAGGACTTTACTCACGCCTTTTATACTCGCAGCTAGCTGAGCGACCAATTCTGTCTCACTTCCTGCAACTAATAAGTGCAAATGGCCACCTGCGGTGAGAAGTTGTTTTGCAGCGCTAATACTATGATAAGTAGAGTTTTTTATTGTTTGATTATCATGCTCGACAACCACTAATACAGATATTTGGCTCATAGGTATTTTCCTCGATTAAATCACTTCTTTCGCTTGTAATGCACTGACTAGCTCTGTCGCACTGCTTAGCAATGTACATTGCCCCGCTCGTTTTTTGGGTTCTGAGACACTAAGCGTTCTAATTTGCCCTAATGGGATAAAATCCATATCAGTAATATCGATAATATCTAACGTTTTTTTCTTCGCTTTCATGATATTAGGTAAAGTTGCATAACGAGGTTCATTGAGCCGTAAGTCTGTTGTGATGACCGCTGGCAATGGCATTTCTAACGTTTCTAAACCACCGTCAATTTCCCTCGTAACTTGCAGTGATTGCCCTTCAAGCTTAACTTGAGAAGCAAATGTCGCTTGCGGGTAATCCAATAATGCGCTGAGCATTTGACCTATTTGATTGCAATCATCATCAATAGCTTGTTTGCCTAATAAAATAAGATCTGGCTGTTCCCTTTCTACGATTTGTTGAAGTAAACGCGCTATATCCAGTGGCTCTAGTGTTAACTCCCCAGATCTTTGGACTAAAATCCCACGATCAGCGCCAATCGCCATCGCACTACGTAATGTTTCTTGATAACCAATGTCACCGATGGAAACCGCAATCACTTCTGTTGCTTTTCCCGCCTCTTTTAAACGCACAGCTTCTTCGACGGCAATTTCATCAAATGGGTTAATTGCCATTTTGACATTCGCCAATTCAACTCCTGAACCATCGGCTTTTACTCTTATTTTGACGTTATGGTCTATCACTCGCTTCACTGCGACTAAAATTTTCATAGCAACTCCTATCCCAATTCTTCAACGATTGGTGGGTATGGTAATGTTCTAAAACCGTTTTTTAGGTTGAGAGAAACCGTAACAGTGATAGTTACACTGCTACTGGCTATCTCAATTTTTACGCTTTTTAATGCTAGTTTTTTATGAAATGGTTATTTTGTTATCGGTAATATCAACCGATCTGCGACTGACATAGGCCATTTTTTAATCGCAACATAGTAAAGAATACTTGTTGCTACTAAGCCAACAATCCATGAAATATCGACACCACTGAGTTTTTCGACTAAAGGCCCGGTATAAAAACCTGTTGATATAAATGGTAATTGTATTAATACACCGGCAATGTAAGTGAATATCCCGACTTTATTCCAACGCCCATAGCGGCCATTTGGGTTTGCAAGTTCAGGAACGTCGTAGCGACCTTTAGTGACCCAATAGTAGTCAACTAAGTTAATTGCACTCCAAGGGGTAAAGAATGCAAGTAAAAACAATAAGAAAGCAGAGAAGAGTTTTAAAAATGAGTGCTGGCCCGCTAACCCAAGTAGTGTTGAAAAACTGACCATTAGAATAATAAAGAACAACCGTTGGCCACGAGAAATTTGGCTTTTCCCACGGAAGCCACACCAAATCGCAGCCATAGACATAAAGCTACCATAGGCATTCAATGCAGTTATTGTCACTTTCCCATAGAAAATACTGATGTATAGCAACGCCGCGATTAAACCTGTGCTGCCTAAGCCCACAATATACGAGACTTCATTACCGGCAAACTTATTGCCAGCAAGCGCTGCGGCAAAAACCCCTAAAATCATTGAGGCTTGCGTACCAATTACTGTGCCTGAACCCACAGCCAAGAAGGCTTTAATTGTCGGGGTTTTAGTCGGTAAATAACGAGAATAGTCAGCAACATAAGGCCCAAATGCAATTTGCCAAGAAGCAGACAATGACATCGCTAATAAAAAGTTCGTCCAGCTAAAATGGCGGTTTTCCAGTAATACCGAAACATCATTCATATAAAACAGACGGAAAAATAGATAAAAGAACGTAATCACGCCGATAACGCTCGCTACTTTCCCTAAAATATGAATGATGCGATAACCACAAATTG
Source organism: Providencia sp. PROV048 (assembly GCF_033688165.1). NCBI lineage: Bacteria > Pseudomonadati > Pseudomonadota > Gammaproteobacteria > Enterobacterales > Morganellaceae > Providencia > Providencia sp. PROV048. The sequence goes on from NZ_CP096360.1 coordinate 3,531,218, forward strand.
TAATGCCGATAATCACCACACCAAAAATAATAATTCCAACCCAATCAGTCACATGTAACAACTGACCAACCGCTTGCCCTGCCAGCACAGTACCACTAGCAGAAAACCCGACATACATCATGCAAACTAATAAAATAGGGATGACGGCACCGTATACGCCAAACTGTACACGACTCGAGATCATTTGTGGTAACCCCAATTTCGGCCCTTGCACCGCATGCAAGGCCATCACCGCACCACCTAATAATTGGCCAATAAACAAGCCAATTAATGACCAGAATACATCTCCGCCAAGCACGACTGCCAAGGCCCCCGTTACAATTGCCGTTATTTGCAAATTAGAACCGAACCAAAGTGTGAATTGGCTCGATAAAGTGCCATGGCGCTCGGACTCTGGAATGTAATCGATGGAACGCGCTTCGATTAAGGGGACATTCTCCTGCCGGTTTTTTTGCCCTGTAGCGATGTCGTTTGAAACTGTCATGGTAACTCCTCTTTAAGCAAGGCTGGCTTAAAGAATGAACCAATTAATCGTAATGGAACCGCAATAACTACAGTTGTAAGGTACAGTTATTAAGCATTACGCTGGGTGATGTTTTATCTGTTATTCACCCTGAATAACTAATTGAAATACATTCTTAAACCTGATTGTTGTTGTGTTTTTAATTCCATGATCCTGTTGTCAGGTAGTGCTTCCTGTGGTGCTCTATAAACGAGTAAACGCCTGTCCCGCTTACTCATTTAATACTTAAAATTAATTAGTGGGCTTCTAAAACAGCACGTGAAATAATAATTTTTTGTATTTCTGATGTCCCTTCAAAAATCCGTAAAATCCGTGCGTCACGCACATAACGTTCAAGAGGGAGGTCACGAATATAGCCGTAGCCGCCATGAAGCTGTAAAGCTGCATCCGTTACAAAACCCGCACACTCAGCAGCAAACAATTTCGCCGTAGCGGATTGCAAACTAAAACGCTCCCCTGAATCACGTAATTCCGCAGCTTGCCAGGTCAACATACGAGCCGCCTCCAATTGCGTGTGCATATCCGCAATACGCCATTGAGTTCCTTGGTATGCAGCTAAGGGTTTTTTACCAATTTGGCGTTCTTTTACCCAGCCTAAAGCACTTTCCATCGCGGCTCGAGCAATACCTAGTGACGTTGCAGCCACTTCAACACGCCCTTTATCTAAAACTTCCATGGCGGTGTGGAACCCTTTATTTTCCTCTCCCAGTAATGCAGATTCAGGTAGCCAACAATTCAATGCTAATTCATAAATGGTGCTACCCCGTAACCCCATGGTTTTTTCAGGTTGAGAAAATGCCACACCTTCAGTGCCTTTAGGGATCATAAATGCACTGATGCCACGGGCTCCCGCTTCAACATCGGTTTTAGCATATAACACAATAAAATCAGCCTCTTTGGCGTTTGTGATATAGTGTTTATTTCCTCGAATACGCCATCCGCCATTTTCACGTACAGCCACAGTACGCATATCCGCAGGGTTAGAGCCCGCAGCCGGCTCAGTTAAGCCGAATGCACCTAATAATTCCCCAGCAGCGGCTTTTGGTAACCAATGATTTTTTTGCTCTTCTGTCCCACCAATTAAAATTGAATCTGTCGCCAAAAAATGCGCCGTTAGAGCCGATGACGTCGATGCACAAGCTGCTGCAACCGCTTCCACGACCTTGCTCATCGCCACACTGCCAATACCAAAACCGCCATACTGTTCAGGTAAATTAATTCCCCAACAGCCTATTTCCCCTAACGCTTGTAAACTTTCAGCACAAAAGGTTTCGGTTTCATCGTATCTTTGTGCATTCGGCTGTAAAATGTCATGGCAAACTTTTTCTACCGCATCTACAACCGCTTGTTCCGTTTCATTAATATCAAAACTCATTGCATCGTCTCCGCATTTTTAATTGTTGTTTTCGCTGGTTTATAAACTAAGTTTGCCTCACCTAATTTCGGGGCACGGCGGGTCGAATGAGGTTTCTTTCCATTAAAAAAAACCGGTTGAGAAACCAATGGTGTTCCTCCATCATTCAGGTACGTCAGTACTTGCCTCACTTCGGCGTGTTCGCTTTGTGTCGCTTGGTGTAAATTATGAATGGGTGAAGCAGGAACGCCCGCGTTTAATAATATGTCACATACCTCTTCAACCGTTTTTTGGCGTGTCCAACTTTCGATTTCTTTTCTAAGTTCAACTTGGTACTGCGTTCGGCTTGGGTCATCACCGTAGCGCGGGTCGTGGCATAACTGCGGTTTTTCCATACATTCGCAAAAGCGTTGAAATAGCTTTTCACTCGCAATCGCGATAACGACTAAACCGTCTTTTGCTTGATAGGTATCAAATGGCGTGGATACTGGGTGGCGGTTCCCCACTAAGCTCGGGGCCTTATCATTTGCAAATAAGTTTGAAAGCCCAGTTAACTGCATGCTCAATAAGACATCTACCATCGCCACATCAATATACTGTGCTGCTTCGTCATGACGCTCTCTCGCAAATAGCGCACTGCTTATCGCCCATGACGCAAACATCCCTGCACACACATCGCCAATTGACTCACCGCTACGTGTTGGCCCTGTTTCTGGGAAACCCGTGACACTCATTAGGCCTGACATCGCTTGTGCCACAATGTCATAAGCCGGGTAACTGGCAAGTGGGCTGTTTTGCCCAAAACCTGAAATACTGGCGTAGATTAATTTAGGGTTGTGCTGCTTTAAGCTATCAAAATCGATGCCAAGTCGTTGAGTCACACCAGGGCGAAAGTTTTCAACCACCACATCACTTTCTTTGACTAATTGAAATAAAATCGCTCGGTCTTCATCCGCTTTAAGGTCTAATTCAATACTGCGTTTACCTCGGTTAATCAAACCATAGTAAACACTTTCACCATCAATAAATGGCCCTAAATGGCGGCTGTCATCACCGTGGTTGGGCACTTCAATTTTGATCACTTCAGCACCAAGATCGGCCATCATACCGGTGCAATAAGGACCTGCTAACACACGGCTTAAGTCGATCACTTTGATCCCCGCCAGTGGCCCTTGTCTTTTCTGAGTTAACACAGCATTCATACTGAATTCCTTATATTCCAGAAAGTTGCCGACCGATTAAGCAGCCGGCAAAGGACATTACTTCACCATCGGCAAGTTCAAGCCTTGCTCTTTCGCACAGTTAATGGCGATGTCATAACCTGCATCTGCATGGCGCATAACGCCCGTTGCAGGGTCATTATGTAAAACGCGCGCTAAACGTTTATCAGCAGCGTCCGTTCCATCACATACAATGACGACGCCTGAATGCTGTGAGAAGCCCATGCCAACACCACCACCATGATGTAAACTGACCCATGTTGCCCCACCTGCGGTATTTAACAGTGCGTTCAATAAAGGCCAGTCTGATACGGCATCAGAGCCATCTTTCATGGATTCCGTTTCACGGTGTGGACTCGCAACAGAGCCTGAATCTAAGTGATCACGACCGATGACAATAGGGCCTTTTAACTCACCACTTTTCACCATTTCGTTGAAAGCACGCCCTAATCTTTCTCTGTCTTTTAAACCAACCCAACAAATACGTGCAGGAAGCCCTTGGAATGCGATACGCTCACGTGCCATATCGAGCCAATTATGTAAGTGCTTGTCATCTGGTAATAATTCTTTTACTTTTTGGTCTGTTTTATAGATATCTTCTGGGTCACCTGACAACGCAACCCAACGGAATGGGCCAATACCTTCACAAAATAGCGGGCGAATATAAGCAGGAACAAAGCCTGGAAAATCAAAGGCATTACTAATTCCTTCATCTTTTGCCATTTGGCGAATATTATTGCCGTAGTCAAAAGCCGCTGAGCCACGCTTTTGCATCGTTAACATCGCATCCACTTGGACTGCCATGCTTTTTTTCGCTGCTTTGGTCACTTCAGCAGGGGCAGTTTGTTGTTTTTCACGCCATTGGTCGAGTGTCCAACCCTGTGGTAAGTAGCCGTGTACAGGGTCATGGGCGCTAGTTTGGTCAGTGACGGAATCAGGAGTGATATTGCGTTTCACCAATTCACTGTAAACATCAGCCGCATTACCTAATAGCCCAACAGAAACGGGTTGGCCATTGGCTTTGGCATCGTCGATATATTGCAATGCTTCATCAAGAGAAGTCGCTTTTTTGTCTACATAACGGGTTCTTAGACGAAAATCGATACGGCTTTCATCGCACTCGACCGCTATCATGCTAAAACCTGCCATGGTTGCTGCTAATGGCTGTGCTCCTCCCATTCCTCCAAGGCCACCGGTTAAGATCCAGCGCCCTGCGGCGTTGCCATTAAAGTGCTGTTTAGCAAGCGAAACAAAGGTTTCATAGGTGCCTTGAACGATCCCTTGAGAACCAATATAGATCCAAGAGCCGGCCGTCATTTGGCCATACATCATTAGGCCTTTGCGATCTAACTCATTAAAGTGATCCCAATTCGCCCAGTGAGGAACAATATTTGAGTTTGCGATCAACACGCGTGGGGCATCTGGATGGGTAGGGAACACACCAACAGGTTTACCTGATTGCACGAGTAATGTTTGGTCATCTTCCAATGTGGTCAGCACATCTAAAATTTTGTCATAACATTCCCAATCACGTGCTGCACGGCCGATACCGCCATAGACCACCAAGCTTTGAGGGTGCTCAGCAACATCTGGGTCTAAATTATTTTGGATCATGCGGTATACCGCTTCTGTCAGCCAGCTTTTACAGGTTTTCTCACTGCCACGTGGTGCGCGGATCACTCGAGTTGAGTCAGTACGGTTTAACATGGTTGTATCCCCTATCATCCATTTTTAACTAACATTAAATTAACAATTTTATTTATAATAATCTGCGAGATACCCAGTTAGTGGTGATGCACGTGCGTCTTCAAACTAATTAATTGATTATAAATCAACAGATTATTTTTCTATCAACTTGCTCGATACTATCTATTCATTGAGAGCGTTTATCGATGATTTAAATATATATACATTTACTTCACAAAGTATATACATTTAAATTTGAATTTTTATACAAAGTGTGGAGAAGGAAGAGGTCGGATAGTTATACAACAACGAGTAGATCTCTGTTTCTAGAGAAAAAGTTGTATATACATTTAAATTTAATTGTAGAAACAAGCAAATAGCTGAAATGGGAGGTACTTCACATTCCGTAAGGATAGAAAAATTAACGGTTAAAATGACGAAACCTTATCATCTTAAGATGATCGCCTGCCATCTCATCACATTGTACTTCTGAATAGGTAATATCTATTTATGCAATAATTTACCCCCTCCGTGAGATAGCCTATCCTAAAATTAAATATACCGCTAAGCGAGCCTTCATGACGAAAATTAATAAAAACGTACCCTATTCCACCGAAAATCTGCCCACTATTGATAGTAAAACATCAAATCAAAATTCATTCATCCACTTTACCAGTCGGATTAATAATGTATTAGAATCATTTTGGCATTTATTCAAATCTTCAGTGAAAAATAAAAAACGGGGATTGAATATAGAAAATAACATTGCATTTATTGAAAAATATTTCAGTATTAGTAATAAATATAAAAAAGAAATCATTCATGATGAAATATCAACTTCTATTATATTGAGAAAAAAAATAGAACGATTCAAACCTAACAAGGATGATTGTTGCACATCTACCCACCTCGGCCATTTTCATGAATGTGAAGGATTTACATTTGATAGGGACCTATCTGATAAATTCAACAAAGATTTCAATAGAATGAATGTTTACTTACATACGCCATATCGACAAGAAAATTCAGTTAAAATTAAAGATGCAAGAGTTCTCAGCGCAAAATTCGGATTAAAAAACGCACAGTTAATATCGCAGATTGCGCATCAAGGCTTTCTTGCAAATCCTGCATTTTTTTTACATCAAATAAATAAGAACGAACATTACAATATAGGAAGAAAAGCGATTCAAAAGTCTAAAGATGATAATTCAACTGAGGATATGAGAACCACATTTATTATTAAAGAAACAAAAAATGGCGATTGCATTATTGCAGCAAGTAAAAACTTTGAATATATAAATACAAGTGACGACTTTGGTAGTGCATTACCGGGATTGTCAATATCAATCGAAAGGAAAACATATCTGACTAAAAGCAATGAAGGTATTCTTAAATTAAAAAATCACAGCGGCATTTCTAAACTCATTAATGATAATAAAGATGAACTTAAAATTACAATCAAAAAAACATGAGAAAACTAATAAAAAACAATTCGAACTGTAGCGGTGTTAGTCTTGATGGACAACACCGCCACCACTCTGATGGTCATAATTGAATAACTTAGCCAGTTTCTAACTTACTGTCATTTCTAGCTTACTGCCATTTTCTAAATCATTCCCGCTGTGGCTAGAGGATATCTCAGACCCGAGTAGCTGAATGAAGCCAACAACGCCACAGCGTGAAGGATGACGAAAATTTTAGCCTCCGAGATACGCGCTTCTAACCGCCTCATTGGCTAAAAGTGCTTTTCCGCTGTCTTCCAACACAATATGCCCATTTTCCAACACATAACCACGGTCTGCGAGCTTCAACGCTTGGTTGGCGTTTTGTTCGACAAGGAAAATCGTCATTCCTTCTTCACGTAGTTGTTGGATTGTATCGAAAATTTGCATAATGATAATGGGGGCAAGGCCTAAGGATGGCTCATCAAGCAACAACAACTCTGGCTGGCTCATTAAAGCACGGCCTATCGCTAGCATTTGTTGCTCACCACCTGACATCGTTCCTGAACGTTGACTTCGGCGCTCATACAGCCTTGGAAATAGCTTATAAACCCGCTCAATACGTTCTTGGTACTGCTGGCGATCAGCAAAAAAACCCCCCATTGCGAGGTTTTCTTCCACAGTCATACGAGAAAATACACGCCGCCCTTCTGGTACTAGAGCAATGTCTTCACGCATAATTTTCGAAGTGGGCAATTGAGTGATATCCACGCCTCGGTAAATGACTTGGCCTTCCGATGCTCGTGGATCGCCACAAAGGGTACTGAGCAACGTTGTTTTCCCAGCGCCATTTGCTCCGATTAAGGTCACAATTTCACCTTTTTGGATATTCAAGCTAATCTCATGTAACGCTTGAATTTTTCCATAATGGGTAGAAACTTTTTTAAACTCTAGCATCAGTAAGCTTCCCCCAAATAGGCTTTTATCACATCTGGATGTTGGCGAATCTCACTCGGTGTGCCATTCGCCAATGGCGTTCCTTGATTCACGACATAAATACGATCTGAAATTCCCATGACTAATTTCATATCATGTTCAATTAATAGAATTGAAACATTATGATGAGTACGCAACTCAGCAATTAAGTCATCCAAATCATTGGTTTCTTTAGGGTTAAGACCTGCCGCAGGTTCATCCAGCATTAAAATTTCAGGGCGAGTGACCATACAGCGAGCAATTTCTAACCGACGCTGCTGACCATAGGCTAAATTACCCGCTTGGCGATTTGCAAAGGGGAGTAAATCAACACGCTCAAGCCATTTTACCGCATTATCAAGCGCTTCAGACTCTGCTCGACGAAATGCAGGGGTTTTCAATAACCCAGAAAAAATGCCACTTTTTAAATGTTGATGCTGCGCCACAAGTAAATTTTCAATTACCGTCATTTCTTTAAACAACCGCACATGCTGAAATGTTCGGATGACACCAAGGCGTGCAATCGCCTGCCCGGTCAGTCCCTCAAGATGTTTTTCTCGATATAAAATCGTGCCACTGGTCGGCTTATAAAAACCGGTTAAACAGTTAAAAATGGTGGTTTTACCCGCCCCATTTGGGCCAATCAGTGAGACAATTTCCCCTTGATTAATAGTTAACTCAACATTATTGACGGCAAGTAACCCACCAAAACGCATTGTTAAGCCATTCACTTGTAACAAAGGCGTGGTTATATGGCTCATACGCCCTCCCCTTCAGGGACTTTTTTCACCTGCATTTGACGGCGTTTCATCGGTAATAGGCCTTGTGGTCGCCAGATCATCATCAGCACCATTAGCGCCCCTAATAGCAGCATGCTGTATTGGTTAAGGTCACGCATCATTTCCCGTGATACAACTAAGATAATTGCGGCTAAAATAACGGAGGTTTGTGAACCCATTCCTCCTAAAACGACGATGGCTAACACAAATGCCGATTCCACAAAGGTAAAAGACTCTGGACTGATAAAACCTTGTCGTGCGGCAAATAACGTCCCTGCAAATCCTGCAAAGGCTGCACTGATAGTAAATGCGGTTAATTTTATTCGAGTTGGACTTAACCCTAATGAGCGGCAGGCAATTTCATCTTCGCGTAATGCTTCCCACGCACGACCTAATGGCATACGCAGTAACCGATTGATAACAAATAAGGTTAAAACCACTAATAGTAAAGCGACAAAATACAGGAAGATAATTCGGTCACCTGGGCTGTAATCTAAGCCGAAAAAGTTATGGAAGGTGTCCCAACCCTCTTTCGCGGTACGGCTAAATTCCAAGCCAAAAAACGTCGGTTTCGGTAATTGGCTGATCCCATTTGGCCCACCCGTGATTTCGGTATTATTCAGTAATAAAATACGAACAATCTCCCCAAAGCCAAGCGTCACTATGGCAAGATAGTCACCACGTAACCTTAGCACAGGGAACCCTAGTAAAAAGCCCGCTAACGCAGCGGTTAAACCTGCAATCGGTAAACTTTCCCAGAACCCAAAACCATAATAATGATTTAATAAACCAAAAGTATAAGCTCCGATGGCATAAAAACCGGCGTATCCAAGAACCAGTAATCCTGATAACCCGACAACCACATTTAGCCCTAAGCCTAGCATCACATAAATTAATGTTAGGGTGGCAATATCCACACTTCCGCGAGAAACAATAAACGGCCAAATAATTGCAGCAATAATAATTATAACCGCAAGAATTTTTTGCTTGGTTGTCGAACCATCAAAATCAGGAATAGCCCACGCCTTCTTAGGAACTCCTTGCCAAACTTTACTGAGCGTCGGGCGAACTAATTGGTAAACAAAGATCACCACAATGCCAGCAATGATCCAGTTCCAGCGCACAGAATCCCCAATCGTCACGATCAGTTTTGTGCCATCGAGCGCAAGTTGCAAACCCATCATAAACAGCGCCAGCACGAAGAAAGTCGAGGAAGCAACAACGGCATTAATCCAATTTTCTTTTCTCATACTTTTTCGACCTCCGGGCGTCCCAGAATGCCGGTTGGCATGATCAATAACACACCAATCAATAAACCAAATGATACAACATCTTTATATTCTGTACTTAAATATGCAGAGGTCATTGCTTCTGCAACGCCTAAGATTAACCCGCCTAACATAGCACCCGGAATACTCCCAATTCCCCCTAGCACTGCCGCGGTAAATGCTTTCATTCCTGCCATAAAGCCAATATATGGGTTAATCACACCATAAAATTGCCCCAGCAGTACACCAGCTACAGCAGCCATTGCCGCACCGATAACGAAGGTCAATGAAATAACTCGATCGGTATTAATACCTAATAAGCTGGCCATTTTAAGATCTTCCGCACAGGCTCGGCAGGCTCTTCCCATCTTTGAATAGCGAATAAATAGCGTCAAAGCTAACATCGCAAGCACGGTAACCACCCAGATGGTCAATTGCATCTTAGTCACCGTGGCTTCAAAACCATCGCTTTCACCTAGAACCCATTGCCCTGTGATCAAACTGGGTAGAGCTAAATCACGTGAACCTTGTGACAGGCTGACGTAGTTTTGTAGGAAAATAGACATCCCGATCGCAGAGATCAACGCAATCAAACGCTTAGAATGTCGAACTGGCCGATAAGCAACGCGTTCAATACTCCAACCATAGGCGCTAGAGACCACGATTGCCGCAATGAAGGCCGCAGCAACCAAGATCCAGCCGATATCGATCCCAAGCATCATTAAGCCTGCGATCACAATAAAAGAGACATAGCTACCTATCATGTACACTTCGCCGTGGGCAAAGTTAATCATCCCAATGATGCCATATACCATCGTATAGCCGATAGCTATCAATGCATAGGTACTGCCAAGGGTTAAACCATTCAGAAGTTGCTGAATAAAATAGAGAATTTGATCTGACATAAGACTATCCTTTCGAACTACTTGTCCTATATAGAGAGCAGAAGCCGGAAGCAAGTTACTCACTTCCGGTTCTTATTCACTATGCTGGAACACTGCTGAGTACTATTTTACAGAGGTGGATGTCCCATCTTTGTGCCACTCAAATACACCGAATTCAAACCCTTTCAGGTCACCGTTTGGCTGCCAGCTTAATGTTCCCATGACCGTTTCGACCGGGTTTGCTTTCAAGTCTTTCACTAAATCTTCAGGCTCGATGCTGCCAGTACGCTCCATTGCCGTCGTTAAACCTTGGATAGCAGCATAAGTTGTCCAAACAAATGGCCCTGTTGGGTCTTCTTTCTTCGCTTTGATGGCATCAACAATCGGTTGGTTAGTCGCGACTTGGTCATAGCGTTTTGGTAAAGTTACCAGCATGCCTTCCGAAGCATCACCTGCAATATTCGATAATGAAGAGTTACCGACGCCTTCAGGCCCCATAAAGCGAATATTCAAGCCAGCTTGTTTAGCTTGGCGTAAGATTTGCCCCATTTCTGGGTAATATCCCCCAAAGTAAACAAAATCCACATTCTCTTTTTTCAATTTTGCGACTAAAGCAGAGAAGTCTTTGTCACCCGCTGTTACCCCTTCAAACATCACTTCTTTAACGCCGGCTTTATTGAGGCTTTCACGTACAGAGCGTGCTAAACCTTCCCCATATTGTTGTTTGTCGTGAACAACAGCAATACGGGTTGGTTTGATATCTTCCATAATAAATTTAGCGGCTGTTGGTCCTTGGTCTGAATCCAAACCTGTTGTACGCAACACCATCTGGTAACCACGCGTGGTTAAATCCGCATTGGTTGCTGCCGGGGTGATCATAATGACGCCTTCATCTTCATAAATATCGGATGCAGGCTGTGTTGAAGAGGAACATAAATGCCCAATAACATGGCGGATACCATCGTTAATGACTTTGTTTGCTACCGCAACCGCTTGTTTTGGGTCGCAAGCATCATCATATTCGACTGCCACTAATGTGTTTCCATTAATGCCACCTTTAGCATTAATATCTGCAATCGCTTGGCGCGCACCTGTAAATTCCATATCACCATATTGAGCCACAGGCCCCGACATCGCGCCAACAACCGCTATTTTAATTTCCTTTGCCCATCCCGCTGAACTGAATGCCATCGTAATACAGCCCGCTAATAATGCTTTATTCATATTCTTCATTTTATCGTCCCCGTCTTCATGGTTCTGAGTGTTTGTGTTTGATTTGTAGTAGATTATTATGGTTGACAGGTACAATGCCTGATATTTCAAAATACAGCGAATAAGGCTATATATTTCATAACATTAAACAAGATAATTATGCTAAATAGCAAATGGATATGGCAGGTTTTTACATTAGAAGCAGAATAAAAAACTGATGTGTTAAAGTAGGTTTTTTGTAAATACTAGTGTTATATTCGGGTTAAATTTAAATTAATCCGAGTGAAATTCGGAAAATTCAGTATCACCAAATTTTTCTCTCTAAAATCAAAAAATCGGTTGTAGATCACTCTGGCAGGATGAGTGACTGCAACTCTTACAGGGAAACAAACAAAATATCATGAGACTCACTATTATCCCGCTGGTCAATCCTACTGAGCAACAATATCTGGACTTACATAAAATCTGGCCTGACCAGAGCCCTTTTGAGCTAGCCAAAATGTGCAAAGCAGGTGACTTATTCTATGCCGCCCGTTTTAATGAACGCCTTCTTGGCGCAGCAAAAATTACGGTGGATCATAACACTGCCACTTTGCAGGATTTTTGCGTGCGAGAGGTCACTCGCCGACGCGGTGTTGGCTCATATTTATTAGAAGAAATTTGCCAAGCTATTCCTGACATTACACTATGGAAATTTGACATTAGTGGGATTGCCCTGCAAGAAAAAGAAGCAATGCAGCTCTTCTTGTCAGCAAATGGCTTTAATGCCACCGCACAACCTGATATATGGGAAAAACAGCATGAAGTTAAATAAAATTCACCATATTGCTATTATCGCATCCAATTTTGACGTCAGTAAGGATTTTTATTGCCGTATTTTGGGCTTAAATTTACTTGAAGAACATTACCGTCCAGCAAATAATTCGTGGAAAGCAGACTTAGCTTTTGGTGAGCATTACCAAATTGAGTTATTCAGTTTTATTAATCCTCCAGCGAGACTAAGTTACCCCGAAGCCACAGGGCTACGTCATTTAGCCTTCGGTGTCGATGATTTAGATAAATGGGTCGCTTATTTAACTGAACAAGGTGTGGCTTGTGAAGCAATACGGGTTGACCCCTACACGCAAAAGCGTTTTACATTTTTCACAGATCCAGATGGCTTACCACTAGAGTTATACAGTGATTAATTGAACAATCAAAAATGTAAAAATAGAAATGATTATCTGCATTTATCCACCTCTTAACAGGCAATAAATGCAGATAATTTTAGTGAGCAACGAATTGGCCAGTAATAAATTACATTTCGCTATCTTCGTCTTCTTCCATCGCCAAACGTAACTTCTTCATGGCGTTCTTTTCAAGCTGACGAACGCGTTCTGCAGAAACGCCGTATTTATCAGCAAGTTCTTGCAACGTTGTTTTGTTGTCATCGTCTAACCAACGAGCTCGGATGATATCCTGACTACGCTCGTCCAAAGAGTCTAGTGCATCTGCTAAGCGATCAGTTGCATGGCTTTCCCAATTATCATCTTCAATTGAGCCGGCAAAGTCTGATGCTTTGTCTTGTAAGTATAAGACTGGGGCTACTGGACCACCAAAATCACTGCTGTCATCGTCATCTGACATATCAAATGCCATATCTTGTGCAGCCATACGTGATTCCATTTCACGCACATCTTTAGTACTCACCCCTAACTCTTGGGCAACCATATCGACTTCGTCCTGGTTAAACCAACCAAGACGTTTTTTATTCTTTCTTAAATTAAAGAATAACTTACGCTGCGATTTTGTCGTCGCGACTTTCACAATACGCCAGTTACGTAAAACGTATTCATGAATTTCAGCTTTGATCCAGTGAACCGCAAAGGAAACAAGGCGAACGCCAACTTCAGGATTGAAACGACGCACCGCTTTCATCAGGCCGATATTACCTTCCTGAATTAAATCAGCTTGCGGTAAACCATACCCTGCATAACTACGAGCAACATGAATAACAAAGCGCAAATGCGATAAGATCAATTGCTTTGCAGCATCCAGATCACCATGGTAATGCAGCCGTTCAGCGAGTTCCTTTTCTTCCTCAGCGGTAAGCATCGGGTAAGAGTTAGCCGCCCGAACGTAGGCTTCAATACTCCCCTGTGGAACAAGAGCTAATGATTGCATGTCTTTGGTCATTCAGATCCTCAATAAAATAATAGAAAACAGATTAGTTTGTATTGATAACCGCATTGGTTAACCATGAGGCAAACACTTTTAGTCTACCAGTTTAACCGCGTTAAATAAATTATATACAAAATTTGTTAACAGTAGGTCAATGTAGGACAAAACAATTCAGACTAAGTTCATTTTTAACGCAAATTTGCAATGGAATCAAAGAGTCATGATATAATTAAATCATGACTCTTTAATAAAAATGACGAGAAAACAACTCGTTACTCAGGTGTAAAGTGTCGTAAATGTTGAAGTGTTGCCAACCATGCTGCTATCCAACCAACCATAGCGGATAACAATAGAATCAATAAAGACTCTTCCCATAACAACCCTTCAATCTGAAATTGTGTACCAAACACACTGGCTACTTTTGCAACACCGTCTGCTAACTGCCAAACAAGTAGAAAGGTCATAATCAAGGAAATAATGGCACCTAATGCGCCCAAGACAAGGCCACCATTTAAAAATGGCCTCATGATAAACCCATCGGTAGCACCAATTAACTTCATCACATTGATTGTATCACGGCGAGCAAAAATATTGAGCCGTACGCTATTTCCTATCACAAGGAACAGTGACACAATCATTAAAATCCCAATGACAGAAGCAACTTTCCCCACCAAACCTGTTAGTGCGGCTAACCTTGCAAACCAGCTATCATCCATGCGAACTTCTTCAATGCCATCGACTTGGCTAACCCTATCACGCAGTGTTGTTAATACATCAGAACCTTCAAAATCAATTTTAGGCGTAATTATGGCCACCGCAGGCAGTGGGTTCTCCTCTAGCATGTCGAGAGCAGTACTAAAACCAGACCAACTGCGAAACTCACTCATGGCTTGGTCACGTGAAAGATAATTCACATGGTCAACCCCATCAAGCGCTTGCAACTGCGTTACCACATTTTGCCCACCTTGTTCATCAAGAGATTTATCCAAATAAACAGTGAGTTGTGGTGTTGGGTACCATTGCTCCGCAGCTTGCGAAACATTTTTCCACACAATATAGCAAAGACTCGGTAACGTGAGTGAAATGGCAATAACCATGATAGTCAAAAAGGTGGCTAAAGGCTGTCTAAGCATATCAGCGAGCGCGTTCAACCACGAATAACGCCACTGCTCTTTCCAACCGCCTTTTAATGCTTTACTTTTCGATTGCTTGGCTCGTTCCGGCTTGCTTTTACGGACATTCTTAGCCATGTTGACCTCCAAGCATACGGCCTTCACTTAATGTAAGAACACGGTAGTTACGACGCTCAATCAATGCAATATCATGGGTTGCCATTAAAACAGTCACCCCTACACGGTTGAACTCTTCGAATAAACGCATTATCCCTTCTGACAATTCACCATCAAGGTTACCTGTTGGTTCATCCGCTAATAACATCGTTGGCTTATTCACCACCGCTCGGGCAATACCGACACGCTGTTGCTCCCCACCAGATAACTGAATAGGAAAGTTTTTAGCTTTGTCCAATAACCCGACTTTATCTAATGCCGCAGAAACTCGGCGACGAATGTCTTCGGTACTGGCACCAGAAATGATTAGCGGCATTGCGACATTATCATATACCGTTCGATCAAAAAGCAGGTGGTGATCCTGAAAAATCATCCCGATCTGCCGACGCAGAAACGGGATCTCTCGATTTTTCAAGCGGCTGATATCATGACCATTGAATAAAATATGACCCGCACTTGGGCGTTCAATACCACAAATCAGTTTAAGTAATGTACTTTTACCTGCGCCTGAATGGCCTGTTAGAAATGCCATTTCTCCAGGTTGAAGATGAAAATCAACCCCTTGGAGTGCTTGGCGGCCACCGCGATAAGCTTTACTAACGTGTTCAAAGCGAATCATCGAAAATTATTCCTCTCGGGCAAATAGAGCCTCGATAAAGTCATCTGCTTTAAATGGACGTAAATCTTCAATACCCTCACCAATACCAATATAACGAATTGGAATACCAAATTGGTCGGCAATAGAGAAAATTACGCCACCTTTTGCTGTGCCATCGAGTTTAGTCAATGTGATACCTGTTAGACCGACCGCATCATCAAAAAGTTTTGCCTGACTTACCGCATTTTGTCCAGTACTTGCATCTAGCGTTAACATAATTTCATGGGGAGCATTTTCATCGAGTTTTTTCATCACCCGGACAATTTTTTTCAACTCTTCCATCAAGTGCGATTTATTTTGTAAGCGCCCAGCGGTATCTGCAATTAAAACATCAACCCCTTTCGCCTGCGCTGATTGAATCGCATCAAAAATAACCGATGCAGGATCTGCGCCAGTATGTTGAGCGACCACAGGGATCTTATTGCGCTCTCCCCATACTTGAAGTTGCTCAACGGCTGCTGCACGGAAAGTATCCCCCGCGGCTAACATGACGCTTTTTCCTTCCGACTGATATTGACGTGCTAATTTACCAATTGTTGTCGTTTTCCCGACCCCGTTAACACCAACCATAAGAATAACATAGGGTTTTTTGTCTTCAATCACGAGTGGTTTATCCACTTTCGCTAAAATATCAGACATTTCCTCACGCAATTTGCCATATAACGCTTCTGCATCCTTGAGCTCTTTACGGCTCGCATGTGCCGTTAAGTTATCAATGATTTTGCGAGTGGTATCAACCCCGACATCAGCAATCAATAGCTGCTCTTCAAGCTCTTCAAATAAGTCATCATCAATTTTTTTACCTGAAAACAGCCCAAAAAAACCTGAACCTAAATTCTGGCGAGTTTTTAATAACCCTTTCTTTAGCCTAGCAAAGAAACCTTCTTTTTTAGGTTTTTCTTGCTCTGTTGGTAAATTATTTTTTTCTTCTTCTAAACGTAAGCGTTCAGCTTCAGCTTCTTCCTCTGCAATTCTCGCTTCTTCGGCTGCTTGGTGCTCACGTTCCGCTTGTTCTTCGGCTAAACGTGCCGCTTCTGCTGCTTGGCGTTCGCGTTCGGCTTGTTCTTCCGCTAAACGCGCCGCTTCTGCTGTTTGACGTTCGCGTTCGGCTTGTTCTTCGGCAGCTTGAATTGCAGCTAACTCTGCTTGGCGACGCTGCTCTTCCGCTTCCTCTGCCGCTTGAATCGCAGTTAACTCAACTTGACGCTGACGTGCCATTTCTTCTTCAGCAAGACGCATTGCTTCCGCTTCTTGGCGTTCACGCTCGGCTTTTTCTTCCGCCAGTTTTTTCTCTTCGGCTTCTTGGCGTGCTTGTTCCGCTTGCTCTTCGGCAGCTTGAAGCTCTGCTAGTTTAGCTTCCCGCTCACGTTCTGCTTGCTCGGTTGCCGCATCAATCGCAGCTTGTTGTGCTTCATACTGACGCTGAGCTTCATCTTCTGCCGCTTTAATAGCAGCTTGCTCAGCTTGATGTTGACGTTCCGCTTCGGCTGTTGCGGCATCAACCGCAGCTTCATGGGTTGATTGGTTTTCGACGTCATTAACCACATCATTTTGTTGAGTTTGTTGTTGCTCTTGTTGCTGGGTTTCTTCTTCATTTTTACGCCCAAACCCCAACCATGAAAAAAAACCTTTTTTCTTGTCTTTAGCCATTTGCCACTACACTCCTCGCGGTAAAAATATGGCACTCGATAATCAAATCGCAATAAAATTATATGCAGTCTACCATTTCATCGCTCAGCAACACATATCTGAAAGAAAAATCCTGCCAATTTAATCTGAATTTTCGTGTTAAAACTGTGAAAATGAAGCACTATAATTGAAATACGGCCAATCAGAGATAACAACACTGCAACTTATCGCCTGACAGGTATACAATAGTAACAATCAAATTTAAGTACATAAACCCGTTAAGCAGCAATAAACATTATGGCAAAAAAACCACAATCCCCCTCTTTAGGGCAAATTCGTATTATCGGTGGAAAATGGCGCGGAAGAAAGCTGCCAGTTCGTGATAGTGAGGGCTTACGCCCAACTACAGACAGAATTAAAGAAACGTTATTTAACTGGTTGATGCCAATCATTCGAGATGCGCGTTGCTTAGATTGCTTCGCAGGCAGTGGCTCACTGGGCTTTGAAGCACTTTCTCGTTTTGCAGAAACAGTCACCTTTATTGAGCTCGATAAACACAACGCCCAATTATTGACTGAAAATAAAACTCGCTTACAAGCTGATAACGCAACCATAGTGAATCACAACAGCCTAAATTTTTTAAGCCAAGCAGGTACACCTTTTGATGTCGTTTTCATTGACCCACCATTTCGCAAAGGACTGCTCAATGAAACCATTCAATTGTTAGAAAAAAATCAATGGTTAGCTGAAGAAAGCTGGATATACGTTGAGTCAGAAGCGGAGTCACCACTTACTGACATTCCAGCTAACTGGCAACTTCATCGCGAAAAAATAGCTGGGCAAGTCGCATATCGCCTTTTTATTCGAACTTCACTTTAAGGACAAAAACATGTTTATCAATATTGGACGCCTGCTCATGATTTGCGTTTGGGGTTTTATGGTCTTTAACCTCGTCCATCCATTCCCTAAGCCATTGAAATATTTCATGGATATTGCAATGGTGTTCATGGTATTTATGCATGCACTGCAAACTATTTTCCTAAAAGCAACGCTTCCTAAAGGGGAAAAAATCTCTGGTTTAGTTCAACTACGCATTTTCTTTTTTGGCGTATTCGAAATGTTAGCCATGCAGAAAAAAACCAAAGCCGCTTTAGAAGAAGCAAAGAAAAGGCAATCAGACCAGTAAAAACTTTATGATGCAGGCTCGAAACGAATAAACCGAGTTCCTTGCATCGTGAGTTTTCCTTCACTGCCTAACGCTACGCTTTGGTATTGTTCTTCTGTCACAATCGTTTTGATAATTTCGCCGCTTGAGCGCGTTTTGAAATAAATTTCATAGCGGAAGGTTTCAGGGGAAACAACATCTCGTTCACGAGAACGCATATTAGGATAAGGGTAATCCTTTTTGTTATCCACCTTGACCAAATAGCTCACCAGCAAAGAGTTATCATTAATTTCATTTTGCTTGCGTTGGTCAAAAAAACGCTTAGTAGCAAGAACCGCAATAACCGCTAAAACAATGATCAATAGTATGGGCTTGTTCATAATGTATGCTTTTCACTTAAAAAATCCGTCATGATAGTTTATCTTATTTAACTAAACAGGACACGTTTCTAAGTTGCCAGACCACTGCCGTGTCATTCATTGAACATATAAGGATGTGTATATGATTAGTTGGCCATTCCTCGCAGTACTCTTTTCTGGTTGGTTATATGTCGATGCCGCCTACCGAGGACCTGGGTGGCAACGTTGGTTATTTCGCCCGATCACACTGCTGCTTTTATTACTTTGGGGGTGGAGTTCCGATGATCTTAACCTGCAAAACTACCTCATTCTTGCTGGATTGCTAGTTTCTCTTGTTGCAGATCTTTCTCGTATGCTTTCAAGTGAGCACTTACTAGCTTCTGTCGCATTGATGTTCTTAAGTTATTTGATTTACACCATCAGCTTTGGAATGCAGCTAAATTTCGGGCTCTATCTACCTTGGCTAGCCGCCCCTCTGATTGTCGCTGCCATTACTTTAGTATTTATTTGGGGCAAACTTGAAAATCTTCAAGCCATTGTTTTTGCATCACTAATAATGTGTATGATTATGGCATGGGTTGCTGGTGACCAATATTTTGGTCTCGGCCGTGAATATAATTTTTCAATCATGGTTGGTGCATCTCTGCTATTTCTTTCTAACTGTGTTTGGCTAATTGCTCGATTCCGTCTTCCATTTAAAGCTTCAAAAGCTGTTGTTGCAGCGCTCTATTTCCTTGGGCAGTTCTTTATTGTGCGGGCAATTTACTTGTAATTACTACCCGCAAAGACTAAGCCAATTGACTAAAAGTGCTATTTGAGAATTTTATCAATTGGCTCCCCCTTTTTGGTTTGACTCTGGAGTAGACTCCAGAGTGTAGACTTATCAACAATGAATGATAAAACGAATCATTGTTTGATAAGGAGGCGCTTATGCACTCACACTCTCATAAAGAAAATCATGTACATAGCAGTTCTTGTTGCTCTAGTAACAGTACTTGCTCATCTGCTATCGCTGAAAATGACAAAAAAGTGAGTAACGACTCACATACTTCCGAGCACAGTACAGTGAAGAAAAACCCTGATGACGATGAAGAAGCTCATCATCATATCGGGGACCATTCTGCACATGAGCATGCAGTAAATGACAATCATCATAAGGGACATAACCACCAGCATGGTAATAGCTGTGGTTTAACTCCGGATGTCGCGAATGAAGTTGAGCCTACCCAAGCGGCTAGCCAGCGCTTTAGCTGGATAATCCGTGGTATGGATTGCCCAAGTTGCGCAAATAAAATTGAAACTGCAGTTAAGCAAATCAGTGAAGTAAAACAAGCCAAAGTATTATTTGCCACAGAAAAACTTGTGGTTGATGCCAACACAGATATTAGCGTGGCAGTTCGCTCTACCGTTGAAACTGCGGGTTATGAATTACTTGAAGTCGGTAGCAATAGTGCGGCAGCAGCTCCACCAAGCTTAATTAGTGAAGCTAAGCCCGTCATTATTTTAGCGATTTTAATGGCTATTAGTTGGGGGATTGAATTTATCAATCCACAGTTGGGTAATATTGCCTTTATTTTAACCACCCTGTTTGGGTTATACCCAATTGCCCGTAAATCATTACGCTTAATGCGAACGGGTTCACCTTTTGCCATCGAAACATTGATGACGGTTGCCGCAATAGGCGCAATCTTTATTCAAGCAACAGAAGAAGCCGCAATGGTTATCTTACTGTTTATGTTAGGCGAAATGTTGGAATCTTATTCTGCCGGAAGGGCCAGACGAGGTGTTAGCGCCTTAATGGCACTGGTTCCAGAAGATGCCGTTTTAATCAAAAATGGGCAAAAAACGACGATTCCCGTTGCACAATTGCAACCAGGAGACATTATTGAGATTGCACCAGGTGGGCGTTTACCTACAGATGCCGTGTTAGTATCTGGTTTTGCCAGCTTTGATGAAAGTGCATTAACGGGTGAATCTGTACCTGTCGAACGTAATATTGGAGATAAAGTGGCTGCAGGCTGCTTATCTGTTGATAGAGCCGTTCAAATGCAGGTGGTATCAGAACAGGGTCAAAATGCGATTGACCGCATTTTACAGCTGATTGAAGAAGCAGAAGAACGTCGCGCACCAATAGAACGTTTTATTGATCGCTTTAGCCGTGTATACACACCAATCATCATGCTGATTTCCGCATTAGTGATTGTTATTCCACCTATTTTCTTCAGCGCACCATGGGAAACATGGATTTATCGCGGGTTAACACTGTTATTGATTGGTTGCCCTTGTGCATTAGTGATTTCAACCCCTGCAGCAATCACCTCCGCATTAGCAACTGCTACACGGCGCGGTGCTTTAATTAAAGGGGGAGCCGCATTGGAGCAACTGGGAACTATCACGACCATTGCTTTAGACAAAACGGGCACACTGACAGAAGGTAAACCCCATGTCACTAACTTAGTCCCTGTTGAAGGCTTGTCAGAAAGTGAATTAGTACAAATCACCGCATCTGTTGAAGTTGGCTCTCACCACCCACTTGCTAAAGCAGTAGTTAATAAAGCGGAAGAACTTTCTTTGACTGTCACTGAAGCGCAAGAGCGTAAGGCACTGGCAGGAAAAGGAATTGAAGGATACCTTAATAACAAACATATCCTTGTTAGCGCACCAAACCGCCTTGATACGCCATTAAACAGTGAGTGGCAAAGTAAAGTAGAAACCTTAGAAGCAGAAGGGAAAACCGTTGTTGTCACACTCGAAAATAACCGAGTGATTGGTTTAACCGCACTGCAAGATACATTGCGCAAAGATGCTGCGGATACGATGAGCATGCTAAAAGTGCTCAACGTGAATGCCGTGATGCTGACAGGTGATAACCCTCGAGCAGCAAGTGCTATTGCAGGCCAATTAGGCATGGAATACCGCGCAGGGTTATTACCGGAAGATAAAGTCACTGCGGTTATGGAGCTTAACCGAAACCACAGCACAATGATGGTCGGTGATGGTATTAACGATGCCCCTGCAATGAAAGCGTCTAGTATCGGTGTTGCCATGGGTAGTGGTACTGATGTGGCATTAGAGACCGCCGATGCTGCATTAACCCATAACCGTTTAACTGGGCTCGCAGAGATTATTGCATTATCTCGTGCGACTCGGAAAATTATTCGTGAAAATATAGCGATTGCCTTGGGGCTAAAAGCAATATTTCTGGTGACCAGTTTATTGGGAATTACCGGGCTTTGGGTCGCCGTTCTTGCTGACTCCGGTGCAACAGCACTCGTAACAGCAAACGCAGTGCGCCTATTACGCGTTAAATTACCTCAAGTGAAAAAGTAATTTATATCAACTGATTTAAACGCCACAATAAGTGGCGTTTTTTCTTTTACAACCTTTCCAATAAATACTGTTATTACAATACGTTAAATACAATTTTAACTTAAGAATTAGGACTAACTTTTTCTCCATCAACCCCAGATTCCGCTAAAATGCATTTTGAAAATCACTCTTTTGGCAAGGTATTAGCGGGTATTGGGTATGGTAAAAAATCACAGTTCAACGCCACATGACGCTGCATTTAAAGGGTTTATGTTTAAACTTGATAATGCACGTGACTTTTTTGATATTCACTTACCCAGCCATATTAAGCAATTATGTGATTTCAAAACATTAGCGATAACAAATTCTTCTTTCATTGATAATCAGCTACGAACTCGTCTTTCGGATATGCTCTACACTGTCGAGACACAGCAAGGTGAAGGCTATATTTATATGTTAGTTGAACACCAATCAACACCCGATAAGCTAATGGGTTGGCGGATGATGCATTATTCGTTCCTTGCCATGAATCAACATTTACAACAAGGCCATCATGATTTGCCACTGGTTGTGCCAGTTTTATTTTATCATGGAAAGGTAACGCCTTATCCATATGCTAAGCCGTGGACACACTGTTTTCCGTGGCCAGAAATTGCATCAAACTTATATAGTCAACCATTTCCGCTCGTCGATATTACTGTCATTGATGATAATGAACTCGTAAACCATCGCAAAGTTGCGGTTATGGAACTCGCGATGAAGCATAGGGACTTAAGAGATAACATAGAAAAAGTCACGCAGTTGCTAGCTGAAGCGATGAATCAAAATTATCATCATAGCGATGACATCATCACTATTTTCAATTACTTATTTATTACTATGGATTCACCTCACTTTGAAATAGTGGTTAACCAACTTATTGATCAAATTGAAAATAACCAAGAGGCGATTATGAACATTGCGCAACGATTAAAAAATCAAGGAATACAAGAAGGCATTGATATTGGTGTAAATAAAGGCATAGATATTGGAGCAAACAAAAAACAACATGAAGTTGCTCTGAAAGGTTTACAACTCGGTACAAGTATTGAGCTTATCTGTCAGCTCACTGGGTTAACTCATCAGGAAGTATTAAATCTACAATAATCCCCCTGCCTTTTGGCAGGGATTGATACAATGCAATTAGCTAATGGCGGTTAACTCGATTTTTTACGTAACAAATAACGATACGGAGCATTCTCAGCCTCTACCGCTAATAAATCATGCTCCATAAAGCGGCAGAAACCTGGGATATCGCGTGTGGTTGCTGGGTCATCAGCAATAATTAACAACGTTTCCCCATCAGCCATATTACGAACTGTTTTGCGCACTAACATCACAGGCTCTGGGCATCGTAACCCTAGCGTATCAAGGGTTTTCGTTGGATTAGCAAATAAATCAGACATTAAAAAACACTTCTAAAAGGGATCAATAGACTGATTATATAATAAAACGCTCATTGATAAATGAACAGTTTTGCTTTTGTTGCGCAACGAGCGTATGATGCGCTGTTCCCAAATGTTGGGATGTATTTCATGGGTTCCCTCACCCCATTGTGACTAAAAAGGTACAATATGTTTAATTTTACTGCGCAGCAAAAAGCCACTGCGTTAATTTGGCTTTCGTTATTTCATATTTTAATCATTACCTCTAGTAACTACCTCGTGCAGTTGCCAATTAATATTTTTGGCTTCCATACCACTTGGGGTGCTTTTACTTTTCCATTTATTTTCTTAGCTACTGATTTAACCGTTCGTATTTATGGCGCGCCGCTTGCACGCAGAATTATCACTGCAGTTATGCTGCCCGCATTACTGATTTCATACGTTATTTCAGCTTTATATTTCCAAGGTGAATGGCAAGGTTTTACCGCATTATCTGAATTTAACTTATTTGTAGCACGTATTGCCGCAGCGAGTTTTATGGCTTATGTACTGGGTCAAATATTAGATGTCAGTGTTTTCAATCGATTACGCCAAAATGCACGTTGGTATGTAGCACCTGCCTGTGCAATGTTCTTTGGTAACTTGATTGACACTATCGCCTTTTTCTTTATTGCTTTTTTCCGCAGTAGCGACCCCTTTATGGCCGCAAATTGGGTCGAAATCGCGTTAGTTGACTATGTTTTCAAGTTACTTATTTGCATGCTATTTTTCTTACCTGCTTATGGTGTGCTTTTGAATTTTATCTTGAAATATTTCTTTGCAAACTCAGATAAAAAACAGTTAGTCAATCAGCACTAAACAAAAAAGGAGATAGCTAAATGCTATCTCCAAATAAGTTTAACTGAGCTAAAACAAAGAATAACAACCCTACAATTCAATTAATTACATGCTATAACGCTCTTGCTAGGAGTGAAATCGGGTGCTCACACTTCTTACTTGTCGACATCTCAATTTGCCACTTACAGGTTTCACAGTCAGTAATCACCATATCAGCGCCACTTTCTTCGATTTGGCGGAATAATCCTGCGCCAATCCCTTGAGAAACTTCATAGTTTTCTTTTTTGAAACCATAGGTTCCTGCGATACCACAGCATTGCGAGTCCAACACAATTAGCTCAACCCCTGGTAAACGTTTAATTAACTCTAACGTATAGGAAGTCCAACCCATTTTTTCCATGTGGCATGGTGTGTGATAGGCCACTTTTAACGGTGTGTGTTTGAGCTTCAATTCACGCCCTTCTTCAAGTAGGCGATAGATATAACGTGTTGCCAGCTCAATGTTGTCACGCATCGCTGAAGTGTCGACGTCTAAAACATGGGTATATTCATCACGGATAGTAAAGGTACAGGTTGATGATGTCGCCACCACAGGTACATGTTTCTCAAGAATCGTTTCTTGTAATGATTCAAGATTAACATTCGCTTGGCGTTTCGCTTGTTTCATGAACCCATTGGCAATTAACGCAACACCGCAACATTTTTCGCGTTTAAGTAATTGAACGCCAATATTCATCCCATTGAAGACTTTGATCAGGTCTTTCCCAAGTTGAGGATGGTTATAGTTCACATAGCAACCATGGAAGAATGCAACTTGTTCTTCATATTTGGCTTGTTCAGCAGCTTGTTTTGCATACCAACGACGGAAAGTCCCAAACGAATATTTAGGTAATTCACGGCGATGGTCGATTTTCAATGCTTTATCAAGAATTTGACGAACCGGTTTTAACCCTGTAATGGTATTCACCACGGGTGCAAATGGTGTCGATAACGAGCCCATTAAATCCGTGTGGCTTAATATTGCATCACGAATTTTAGGTTTTTGCTGGCTATAAGTATTACGTGCGCGTGCGATAATATCACCGATTTTTACATCAGATGGGCAAGCCACTTCGCAACGCTTGCAGTTAGTACAATATTTCAACGCTTCGTCATACAGCATCGGATCTTTTAAGCGTAAACGCTCACCGTCTGGCCCTGCTTGCTTAGGACCAGGATACAGAGGATTAACCTTTGCAACAGGGCAATAAGTGGTACACACAGTGCATTTAATACAGCTTTCAAAGCTTGCATCTTGAATACTCATTGTACCACCTCCACCTGCATAGTTTTATTCTTACTCAGTTCATTAATAATTTCATTAGCGGCATATAATGCGCTAATTATCGATACGCCCGCACCACAACCTTGAGTGAGAGGGTCAAAACCTCCTAAAACAGCGCCAGCTACATAAAGATTAGAAATGGCTTTCCCCTCTTTTTGTGCGCGTAGTTTTTCATCGGTTTTCACACCAAAAGCCATATAGGGCTGGGAAGCGAAAAACTCTTTGTTAGTCCATTTTGCACGTTCTGAAATTTCACACAGGTCCAATTGCATCAAAGGCTCATAGACACGGTCAAACTCTGCCACCAAACCATTATTAAAAAAGCTCCCCGTCGCCAGAACAAAATGCTTAGCTTTTAAAGAGATATCGCCATGATTACGAGTCTGGACAGATTCAATTCGGCCATCAACACAATTTACCGCGGTAACTTTATCACCAGGCATCACAATTCCACCTTGGCGACGGAACTGACGCAGTAACATTTCATGCAAACGAATCCCCAATAGCGAAGGAGGAAGAGTCGGTAGTAAAAATAATGGCTTACCTAAGTTCATTTGTAATTCATGTAAAGGTTCATCACTATCGAGTCCGATACAGGCTGGCATAAAAATCGCCTCTGCATCTGTGACCAACGGAGAAATTTCAGCGACCATTTGTGCCATATTTTCTGGTCTATCAAGCCAACGAGCAACATTAACCGCTCTAAACTCACTCGGGTTTTCTCTTAATCGGTCTAATAATGGTAAATGCACATAATGCGATGTTGCTTGTAACCCCTCACGTTGTAGCTCATCAGCCACCATCTGAGGTTGAAAATCCAAGAAACCTTCGATACCAACCACAGCAATCTTGCTAACATCCATTTTATGGTGCAAACCGACAGTCGGAACAAACTCAGGACTAAGCCAAGTCATGCGTTTATGGCCTAAAGGTGTAATGCGATAATGATTTTCTTTACTGCTGCCTTTTAAACGAACGCCACTTTGTTGTAATAAGGATTGAGCCAGATTCGCCAATTCGCTAACCTGATCCTGACCAATAATACTATAAGGGTGAGTCGGAGCCTGCGCTTGTAAAGCATTTAACATTTCTAATGGCTTTTCAACAACTTGCCCATCTGGTAAGTGTGTAAGTAAATCTAATGAACCTGAAGAAAAATGCAGCGCATTTTGCCCGGCGCTAACAATTGCACAAGATAGACCAGACTGGGTCAAACGGATACCGCTCATTAATCCAGCTAAACCGCCGCCCATTACCACTACATCATATTTCATTGTCCGCCTCCTTCTG
Source organism: Providencia sp. PROV048 (assembly GCF_033688165.1). NCBI lineage: Bacteria > Pseudomonadati > Pseudomonadota > Gammaproteobacteria > Enterobacterales > Morganellaceae > Providencia > Providencia sp. PROV048. The sequence goes on from NZ_CP096360.1 coordinate 3,558,005, forward strand.
TGCATCCTTGCCAAGTGTCGCTTCATTCATGCCACATAACCCGTGATATACCCAGCTGGTAAATTCACTTTCACGCAATGCGTCACCCCAAGCAATTGGACGTACACCTTTCCAACGTTCATTAAGGAAGTGACTCAGTTGTTGCTCTGTTTCATGAGGCGTTGTGACATTAAAACGATTGAGTAACCCCGCAGCACGGCAAGCACATAATTCACCTTGGCAAGTTCCCATCCCCACACGAGTACGACGCCTTAAATCAAGTAAATTATTCACCGTTAATGAATTAACGGCATAGCGTACTTCACCAGCAGTAACGGCTTCACACTCACAAACTAAACTTTTATCGAGCCTATCCGTACTGAGAATGGCAGAAGCTCTATCGCCATGACGGTAAACCGCTGAGCCACGAATAGGAGCAGGAATAGAAACAACGTTACGTAAGGCTTCTTCTGCGCTGTGCTGCGAGCCCGGTAACGGCGCTTCTGCGGTTGTACATTTGGCGCTATGACCCAGTTTTTCGCAAACTTTATCTGTAGCCCATTCCGCCATCAGGCGATAAGTCATCAACTTGCCACCCGTAATGGTGATGAAACCTTCTAAGCCATCACGTTTAGCGTGGTCTAACAACACAATACCGCGGCTGACATTACGCCCTGATGGGTCATCATCACTGGCAACTAATGGCCGAACACCTGCATATGCACGTAAAATGCGTGTTGTTGCAAGTGCTGGTGATAGCATTGAACCTTCACGAATAAGAATATCCACCTCTTCAGGGGTGACATACATATTATCAATTTGGTCATATTCAATATGAGTCGACGTGGTCCCAATCAGGGAAATCGTATCGCCGGGAACTAAAATATCGGCATCTGCAGGTTTGCGGCAACGGTTTATCACCATGTTGTTCAAGCGATGGCCTAAAATTAATAGCGCCCCTTTCGCAGGGAACATTTTAATTTTTAATTCACCATACTCTGCGATTTTTTGCCCCCAGATCCCGCCAGCATTAACGACAATTTCCGCGTAAATATCATATTGCTTCTTGGCGTGGTGATCATAAGCCGTCACGCCACGTACGGTGTCGCCATCACGAATCAAACCAATGACTTCGTGATAAGTTAACACTTTCGCGCCATGCTCTCTGGCATCTAACATATTTGCTGCAGTCAAACGAAATGGGTCAACCGTGCCATCAGGAACACGAACCGCACCGATTAGATGTGGGTTAACAGAAGGTTCAAGGCGAATAGCCTCTTTAGGGTCAATTGCAGTCGCATCAATACCCGCAGCTTGGCAAGCCGTAATGAATTGTTGCTGATACTCTAAGCTGTCTTCAGGTAAAGTAATAAACAAACCATCAGTTCGCTCAATACAGTGATGCGCGATACGTTTTAAAATCTTGTTCTCTTCTATACATTCTCTGGCGGATTCACCATCTGTGACTGCATAACGCGCGCCACTATGAAGTAATCCATGGTTACGCCCTGTCGCGCCAGTCGCAATATCATGCCTTTCGAGTAAAACAGTTCTTAGACCTCGGCGAGCGCAGTCACGAGCGACTCCTGCACCTGTTGCGCCACCACCAATAATGATGACATCCGTCTCAGTCACAGATGAGCCATTCATGTCGCATTCCTCACATTAATAAACATTTCTATAATCGATAAGTATAGATTCTATTTTTATAATCTATTATTAAATATAGCTCAGAAACGCGCTCAATGTTTGATAAGGAACAAAAACGAAAGCAATTGATGCATATTTAGTGTTCAAAAGAACAAAATCGTGATGAGAATCACAAAATAATTAACATTTCTAGTTCCATTCTATTCACAAATGTCATTTACTATGCAACTTCATAAACAAAATCAATAATTGTGCGTTGGATTACAGATAAATTGTTTTTTAACGACTACAATTTAGAGCAATTAAGAAAATAAAGACTCTTAAATTACTCGATTACTTTCGTTTTTGTTACTTCACCAATAATAAACACTCAATATTTCTCTGAAATAGAGAAATGGAAGTGTAAATAAAAATTAGCATGCCATCGGAGGCGTATATGTTAAGCATTTTTAAACCAGCACCTCATATAGAGAGGCTGCCAGCGGATAAGATAGATCCTGTCTATCGTAAGCTTCGCTGGCAGATCTTCATGGGTATTTTCTTTGGTTACGCAGCGTATTATCTAGTCCGAAAGAACTTTGCGTTAGCGATGCCATATCTTGTTGAACAAGGTTTCTCTAAAGGTGACCTTGGTTTTGCATTATCAGGGATCTCAATTGCTTACGGATTTTCTAAATTTATCATGGGGTCGTTTTCCGACCGTGCAAACCCGCGTTATTTCTTACCAGCAGGTTTGATTCTCGCCTCCGCAGTGATGTTAGTCATGGGCTTCGTACCATGGGCAACATCAAGCATCATGGTAATGTTCGTATTACTGTTCCTTTGTGGTTGGTTCCAAGGTATGGGTTGGCCTCCTTGTGGGCGTACCATGGTTCACTGGTGGTCACAAAAAGAACGTGGTGGTATCGTTTCGGTTTGGAACTGTGCACACAACGTCGGTGGTGGTATCCCTCCATTACTGTTCATGTTAGGTATGGCATGGTTTAACGACTGGAAAGCTGCGCTGTATATGCCTGCATTGGCTGCTATCCTTGTTGCAATCATTGCATTTGCGTTAATGCGCGACACCCCGCAATCTTGTGGTCTTCCTCCAATTGAAGAGTACAAAAACGACTATCCAACTGACTATAAAGCATCAGATGAGCAAGAGTTAACTGCAAAAGAAATCTTCATGAAGTATGTTTTCCCTAACAAACTATTATGGATGATTGCGATTGCGAACGTGTTCGTTTACTTACTGCGTTATGGTGTTTTGGACTGGTCTCCAACTTACCTGCGTGAAGTTAAACACTTCGCAATGGACAAATCTTCATGGGCTTACTTCTTATATGAATACGCAGGTATCCCAGGTACGTTACTGTGTGGTTGGATGTCGGATAAAGTCTTCCGTGGTAACCGTGGAGCCACTGGTGTGTTCTTCATGGTTCTGGTAACCATTGCAACTATCGTGTTCTGGATGAACCCAGCTGGTAACCCAAATGTTGATATGGCATGTATGTTGATCATCGGTTTCCTAATCTATGGTCCTGTTATGTTGATTGGTTTGCACGCCCTTGAACTTGCACCGAAAAAAGCAGCAGGTACAGCCGCAGGATTCACAGGCTTGTTCGGCTACCTCGGTGGTTCTGTAGCAGCAAGTGCTATCGTTGGTTATACCGTAGACTACTTCGGTTGGGACGGTGGCTTCGCAGTCATGATCGGTGGTTCAGCACTGGCCGTTGTTCTACTGTTTATAGTGATGTTGAGCGAAAGCAAACATAAACGCGAATTAGCAAACTCACAATAAACATTCATCAAATGTTCATTGTTAATCGCTAGACTCGTGGGCTATATCAAAAAATGATGTAGCCCATTTTTTTACCCAAATAAAGTGCCAAGGAGATATAATCATGAGCTTTCCATTAAAAACATTGGTGGCTAGTATGGTTTTAGTGATGTCAGTGTCTGCTGTAGCTCAAGCTTCAAGTAAAGTTGTCATTGCACATCGTGGTGCAAGTGGTTACTTACCGGAACATACCCTACCTGCAAAAGCAATGGCTTACGCACAAGGTGCTGATTTTCTTGAGCAAGATTTAGTTATGACGAAAGATAACGAGCTCGTGGTCTTACATGACCATTATCTCGATCGCGTGACAGATGTTGCTGAACGTTTCCCTGACCGCGCCCGTAAAGATGGCCGTTACTATGCGATTGACTTTACCCTTGATGAAATCAAATCACTCAATTTTACAGAAGGATTTGATATTGTTGATGGTAAAAAAGTGCAAAGCTATCCGAACCGCTTCCCAATGGGCAAATCAGACTTCCGCGTTCATACTTTCCAAGAAGAGATTGAATTTGTTCAGGGATTAAACAAGTCAACGGGTAAGAATATTGGTATCTACCCAGAAATTAAAGCCCCTTGGTTCCACTTACAAGAAGGCAAAGATATCACCAAAAAAACACTCGAAGTCCTTAAAGAGTATGGCTATACCACCAAGGATTCCAACGTTTATCTACAGTCATTTGACCCTAATGACCTAAAACGTATCAAAAATACCTTGATGCCAGAAATGGGGATGGATATTAAATTAATTCAATTGATTGCTTACACCGATTGGAACGAAACTCAAGAGCAAAAACCTGACGGAACTTGGGTTAATTACAATTATGATTGGATGATGAAACCGGGTGCAATGAAAGAAATTGCGACCTATGCAGATGGTATTGGCCCTGATTATCATATGCTAATTAGTGAAGAATCCACGCCAACTAATATCAAAGTGAATGGCATGGTTAAAGAAGCTCATGATAACAAAATGGCAGTGCATCCGTTCACTATCCGTGTTGATAAGCTGCCAAAATACGCCAAAGATGGGCAACAGCTTTATGACATTATTTATAACCAAGCCGATGTCGATGGCGCCTTCACAGACTTCCCTGACTTAGGGGTTAAGTTCTTAGAACAGCAGAAACAAAAATAGTTTTCTGGGACAAAATAAGAATGCAGCCATTTGGCTGCATTCAGACTGCTGACAAACATATTATGTTTGGCAGCAAGTCTAATCGGTTTTGAAAATAAATTACGCGATAGTGACAGGGAATGCGATCACATCACTGATTTTATCTGCATTTAAAGCAATCATAATCAGCCTATCAACCCCAACTGCTACACCAGAACAATCAGGTAAACCATGCTCTAAAGCCGCGAGCAAGTGCTCATCAATAGGTGCAGTAGGTAGCCCCATTGCCGCTCGCTTACGGTTGTCTTGTTCAAATCGCTGGCGTTGTTCGCTTGCATCAGTGAGTTCATGGAAACCATTTGCTAGTTCCATTCCCTTATAATACACCTCAAAACGCTCAGCAACACGATGATCTTCCGTGCTAATTACGGCAAGAGACGCTTGGGTTGCAGGGAAATGATACACGACTGCAGGCTTTTCTTTACCAATATGAGGCTCAACGCCCATGGTAAATAGCAGTTGAAGTAAGGTATCTTTATCTTCTTCCTGATCCGCGATATTGCTCAAATCTAAACGGGCTGCAGCCTCACGTAATTCACTTTTTTCAGCAGATAATGGGTCAATATCCAAATAGCGTAAAAACGCTTGTTGGTATGAAAGTAGCTCTGCACTCTCACATTCTAAAACTTGTTGCAGTAGGTCATCCACTTCATTGATCAAGCGATACATATCAAAATGCGGGCGGTACCACTCTAACATGGTAAATTCAGGGTTATGATGTCGCCCTGCTTCTTCATTTCTAAAGCTACGACCTAACTGATAGATAGGGCCACTACCGGCCGCTAATAAACGTTTCATGTGGTATTCAGGGCTGGTCATTAAATATAAATTAATACCTTGCGCTGCACCAGGGCCCACAAAACGCGTTTCAAATGGAACAAGATGAATGTCAGTGACTGTAGCCTGACTCATTGCGGGGGTTTCGACTTCAAGTACACAACGATCAGTAAAAAAACGTCTGATTTCCGCAATTATTTTTGCGCGCTGTAACAGGTTAGCGATGGGGGCGGTTGGCTGCCAATTCGCTATATCACTCATTAAGATGACTCCAAAATAAACTTAGTCGTGCAGTGTACCCACCTCACAGGCAACACACAATGCATTTACACTGATAATGCATATTTATCTGAACGTAAATACTTGCAACTGTCGGCATGATGATGAGTAAGTAGAGATAGCCTGATTATCTCTTGCTTTATACGATTAGGCAAAGCCTTTACTTTTAGCTTTATCCTACAGAGGTGGGAAGAGTAATGAAAGTAGCCAGAAACATGATTAATTCTTATATTATGTGACATATCTGTTACTAAAAAAGCGAAACGATTCGCTTTCTCAATCTATTTTAAAATTTTCTGTTCAAAATTAAATTTATTCTAAATAATAAATAGTGAGACTCCTCGCAAATTAGCATTCAATATGAATTAAACTCTTCAGCTATAATAATAGTATTAATCACTTATTATTGATAAAACCTGAGTAATTCACTTGGTTTTATACACTAAAAGTCTATGTAAATTTAATGATAATCATTTGAAATTCCTTTTTATTCGGTGTTAACAGCCTAGAAAATCCAGTAATGTAAAAACAATTTATAAAAAGAAGATCTACCTCACACTTTATCACTAAATTTGGCCAAAACACCCCTCTATATCAAATTTATCTTGAGGACTATTCGCTATAATTCACAGCATGATAAGTCATTATTAGCTATTATATTATTTACTATTAAAAAACAGATATTTCGTAGTTTAGCTTTAAGTTGAACTGAAAATGACGTAGCTAATTATCAAAAGTATTTAAAAGAATTTATCAATTTTACACTTGAACAATGGAGAAGCGCAGTGCAAACCTTCAATGCCGATTTAGCGATTATCGGGGCCGGGGGCGCAGGCTTACGTGCAGCAATTGCTGCCGCTGAAGCAAATCCCAATATCAAGATTGCTCTGGTCTCAAAAGTATACCCAATGCGTAGTCACACTGTGGCCGCAGAGGGGGGATCAGCAGCAGTTACTCAGGCTCATGACTCCTATGACTATCATTTTAATGATACTGTAGCTGGTGGGGACTGGCTGTGTGAGCAAGATGTTGTCGACTATTTTGTCGAACACTGCCCAACAGAAATGACCCAACTAGAGCTATGGGGCTGCCCGTGGAGCCGTAAACCAGATGGTTCAGTTAACGTTCGCCGTTTCGGTGGAATGAAAATTGAGCGTACGTGGTTTGCTGCTGATAAAACTGGCTTCCACATGCTCCATACCCTGTTCCAAACTTCATTAAAATATCCACAAATTCAACGTTTTGACGAACATTTTGTTCTCGATATCATTGTTGATGAAGGCCAAGTCCGTGGTCTTGTCGCGTTAAATATGATGGAAGGAACAAAAGTCCAGATCCGTGCTAATGCCATCGTGATGGCAACTGGCGGTGCTGGACGCGTTTATCGCTACAATACCAATGGCGGTATTGTAACCGGTGATGGTATGGGTATCGCATTCCGCCATGGCGTGCCGCTGCGTGATATGGAATTTGTTCAATATCACCCAACTGGGTTACCGGGTTCTGGTATCTTAATGACCGAAGGTTGTCGTGGTGAGGGCGGGATCCTTGTCAATAAAGACGGCTATCGCTACCTGCAAGACTACGGAATGGGGCCTGAAACTCCACTAGGTAAACCTGAAAATAAATATATGGAACTGGGTCCACGTGATAAAGTTTCCCAAGCGTTCTGGCACGAATGGCGTGCAGGCCGTACGATCAGCACTCATCGTGGTGATGTCGTCTATCTGGATCTACGTCACCTTGGCGCAGAAAAACTGCATGAGCGTTTACCATTTATTTGTGAATTGGCGAAAGCCTACGTAGGTGTTGACCCAGTAACAGACCCAATTCCTGTTCGCCCAACCGCTCACTACACCATGGGTGGTATCGAAACGGATCAACGCACAGAAACACGCATCAAAGGCCTATTTGCTGTCGGTGAGTGTTCTTCTGTTGGCTTGCACGGTGCAAACCGTTTAGGTTCTAACTCATTAGCTGAATTAGTTGTATTTGGTCGTCTGGCAGGTGAAGAAGCCGCTCGCCATGCTGCTGAAGCAACACCAGCCAATGCAAATGCTATCGAAGCCCGTACTCGTGATATCGAAGCTGACCTCAGCAAACTCATGAACCAAAAAGGGAAAGAGAGCTGGTCGAAGATCCGCGACGAAATGGGTATTTCAATGGAAGAAGGCTGCGGTATCTACCGTACCCCTGAATTAATGCAAAAAACCGTTGATAAAATTGCTGAGCTGAAAGAACGCTTCAAACACGTCGAAATTACCGACCATAGCAGCGTATTTAATACTGACCTACTGTACACCATTGAATTAGGCTTTGGCCTTGATGTGGCGGAATGTATGGCTCACTCTGCAATCAACCGTAAAGAATCACGTGGTGCACACCAACGTCTCGATGAAGGCTGTACTGAGCGTGATGATGTTAATTTCCTTAAACATACTTTGGCATTCTATAACCCAGAGGGCTCCCCTCGTTTAGAGTACAGTGACGTGAAAATCACGAAATCTCAGCCAGCTAAACGTGTTTACGGTGCCGAAGCTGAAGCTCAAGATAAGGCGAAGAAGGAGCAAGCTAATGGATGATATGAAACACCTAAAAGTGGAGATCATGCGTTACAATCCGGAAACGGATAGTGAGCCCCATTTGGTGACGTATGATGTCCCTTATGACGAGCAAACTTCTTTGTTAGATGCGTTAGGCTATATCAAAGATAATCTCGCTCCAGACCTGTCTTACCGCTGGTCCTGTCGTATGGCGATTTGTGGTTCTTGTGGCATGATGGTGGACAAAGTGCCTAAACTGGCTTGTAAAACATTCCTGCGTGAATACCCGCAAGGCATGAAAGTTGAGCCATTAGGTAACTTCCCAATCGAGCGCGACCTTGTTGTTGATATGACCCACTTTATTGAGCGTTTAGAGGCGATCAAACCGTACATTATCGGTAATGACCGTAAACCTTCTGAAGGCCCAAATAAGCAAACGCCTGCCCAGATGGCAAAATACCATCAATTCTCAGGCTGTATCAACTGTGGTCTGTGCTATGCAGCTTGCCCACAATTTGGATTAAACCCAGAGTTCATCGGTCCAGCCGCGATTACATTGGCAGAGCGCTACAATTTAGATAACCGAGACCATGGTGCGAAAGAACGCATGACCTTGTTAAACGGTGACAATGGTGTCTGGAGTTGTACGTTTGTAGGCTACTGCTCTGAAGTCTGTCCTAAGCATGTCGACCCTGCGGGTGCGATCCAACAAGGTAAAGTTGCCAGTGCGCAAGACTTTGTTATCGCCATGCTGAAGCCACGATAAGGAGAATTGAAGTCATGACAACAAAACGTAAACCCTATGTAAGGGAAATGAAGGGCGATTGGTGGCAAAAGCTAGGTTTTTACCGCTTTTATATCATGCGTGAAAGTACTTCAGTCCTTCAAGTCTGGTTTAGTATCTTAGTCCTATATGGAGTATTTGCACTCAAGAGTGGCCCTGAATCATGGGCTGGCTTTGTTGGGTTCTTAAGTAACCCAATCATTCTTATCATTAACATTATTACTTTGGCAGCAACATTATTGCACACCACCACGTGGTTCAATCTTGCACCAAAAGCCGTCAGTATTATTGTGAAAGATAAGAAAATGTCTGATGAGCCTATCGTTAAAGGCTTCTGGGCTCTCACGATTGTTGTTACGGCAGCAATCTTAGCTATCGCATTATTATTTTAATCTAAGGAGAATCTGATGAATCTAACGCCTAAACGTTCCGATGAGCCGATTTTCTGGGGATTATTTGGTGCCGGTGGTATGTGGAGCGCCGTAATTGGCCCTGCAATCATCATTCTGTTAGGGATTTTAATTCCTCTCGGCGTTGCACCAGAAATGCTTAGCTATGAGCGCATTATGGCATTTAGCCAAAGCTTTATTGGCCGCGTATTCTTATTACTGATGATTATTTTGCCAGTTTGGTGTGGTATGCACCGTATCCACCATACGCTGCACGACTTTAAAATCCATGTCCCTGCGACAAAATGGGTTTTCTACGGCGGCTCAGCAATCATTAGCGTTATTGCAATTATTGGTGTATTTACTCTGTAAATAATTCAATCACACATTATTTTAATAAAAGGTATGACAGCACATTGTCATACCTTTTCTTTTTTAGGGCTTAAAGCCTCGAATAATTGATTCTAAACCAAACAAAAATGCTTCTGTTCCATCATCATTATCCATGATTTGAACAGCTTCCTTTAATAACAATGGCATCGCCTCGTCTTGTTCAACATCTCTCTCACCCATTGCCGCTAAATGCTCTTGCTGCTCAAGTACTGAACCCAATGTAAAGTGCCCCACTGCACTCACTGCATAAAGGCCACTTTTTAATGAAAAACCGCTATCAATCATAAATTGTAATTGTTTTTCTACGGTGGCGTATTGTTCTGTACTAGGGCGTGTTCCTAAATGTACCTTTGCTCCATCACGATAACTGAACAAGGCTCGGCGAAAACTTAATGCGTTATGGCGCAAAAACTCTTGCCACGATTCCCCCTCAACGGGTAATGCATGGTCATGATGTCGTTTTAACATTTCAACCGATAATGCATCCAACAATGTGCGCTTGTTCTTTACATGCCAATACAGTGTGGGTTGCTCAACCCCGAGCTTTTGAGCCAATTTTCGCGTTGTCAGTCCTTCCATTCCCACTTCATTCAGCAAATCTAGTGCAGCCGTAATAATGGTTTCTTTATCCAATCTTGCCATCGCTTTCCCCTTAATTTTTATTGACACTCTATCACTGATAGGGGTGCATTCCAACTCTATCAGTGATAGAGAAATGGATAATGAATAAATTTGCGATCACGGTATTAATGATCACAGCCCTTGATGCGATGGGGATCGGTTTGATCATGCCTGTTTTACCTGCTTTACTGCGTGAATATGTCTCCATAGAACATTTGGCTAATCATTACGGCATACTGCTCGCACTCTATGCCATCATGCAGGTATTTTTTGCTCCAATATTGGGTAAATGGTCCGATAAATTCGGCCGCCGACCCATTTTGCTTCTTTCCCTCGCCGGAGCCGCGCTGGACTATACTTTGTTAGCTTTATCGAGCTCACTTTGGATGCTGTATTTAGGCCGTTTAATTTCAGGGATCACTGGCGCAACAGGCGCAGTAGCCGCTTCTGTTATTGCAGACAATACACTGCCACAAGAACGAACCAAGTGGTTTGGTCGCTTAGGTGCAGCTTTTGGTATTGGCTTAATCGCAGGGCCTGCGATTGGGGGTTTTGCAGGGCAACTCTCTCCTCATCTTCCTTTTGTTATTGCGGCTATTTTGAACGCGTGCTCTTTTGTCGTGATCTGGTTTATTTTTAAAGATCAACGCAAATTCGCTGAACAGGATGAGCAGAATGGGGAGCTACCGTCACCCGTTCCCTTCATGCAAGTGGTAAAACCCGTGATTCTGCTACTTTTCGTCTTTTTTATAGCGCAGTTAATTGGTCAAATCCCTGCAACGACTTGGGTGTTGTTTACCGAAAACCGCTTCCAATGGAATAGCATGCAAGTTGGGTTATCCTTAGCAGGCTTAGGCGTTATGCATACCTTATTTCAAGCCTTTGTCGCAGGTGCAATAGCCAAAAGATTCAATGAAAAAGTGACAATCATTGTCGGCTTTGTCGTGGATGAGGCCGCATTCATTATTTTGTCATTACTGACAGAAGGCTGGATGATTTACCCAACATTGGTCTTACTCGCTGGTGGCAGTATTGCATTGCCAGCGCTACAAGGGTTGATGTCAGCTCAAGTTAATCAAGCTAACCAAGGTAAATTACAAGGGATTTTAGTCAGTTTAACCAATGCCACTGGAGTTATTGGTCCATTATTATTTAGTTTTATTTTTGGTCAAACACTCGCAACATGGGATGGCTGGGTATGGCTGATTGGTGCGATGATGTATGTTTTATTGATCGCATTTATTTTATCTTTTCATAGAAGTAGCAGCCAGATAGTTAAAATAACGAAACTGCCGGAGAGCTAAGTTTTAGCATGTCAATATCAAGTGCTATGATGGCCTTATCAGATTTGCTTTTGGAACATGACGTTAAGAGATATTTCGATGACAATACAACCTAAAAAGCCGAGAACGAAACCAGCAAAAGAAAGGCTAGATAACCTGATAAACGCATCATCTGAACTTAAATCATGGTATGAAAATAACGTCAAATACTATGTCGAAAAGCAAAATATTTATATAGTTAATAAGGTAACTATCTGATTTTTCGTTACTGTAACCCTATGATGTATTGATATTTAACCCCCCTTAAGGGGGATTAAATCATGACTAACACTAAACAGGATTTGGTTTTGGCAACCAAGTAGATATAAAGTAGGAAAGCCCACAAACCGCAACAAATAGCCCAACATAACCTAAGTTAAAGTGACCTAAATAACCGACAACTAAAGGCGTTATCCCCCCGATAGAGGCAGAGGCGCCATTGTACCCTACGCCTAGTATTGTTGCTTGCCCATTAGATTTATCCATCAGTACGGCCGATAAATTACACAATATCATCGCTGAATATACGGACATAACGACTTGAGCGAAAAAGACTAGAAGTAAATTATCTAGCTGCAATGAAAAATAGAGTGGTACTGAAAGCAATACCATCCCAATGACTCCCATATTAAAAACAGATTTAACTGAGCTATATTTATCGGTTAACCAACCACATATCAGCATAAAAATTAACAATAGACCGGACGAAAATATCTCATAAAAACTCTTTATCTCGTCTATCATTAATTTTTCAATAATTAATGAAGTTGATAAATTTTGAGAGTAGAAAGTGACAGTATCAGGAATGGTAAATAAGAAAACCCAAAATACATGGAGCCAACTTAATATTGGTTTTTCATCTAATTCACTTTTATAATCCGGTAATTTTGCTCTAAACCAAAAACTAATTAAAATATTAATTAAACCAATTAATAGTGGGAGCCTCCAGCCAATTGACTGCATCGCTTCTTCAGAAAATGTGTTCTTTAACATGAAAACGACAGCTAATGATGCGATTACTCCACATAAAGAACTACCAACAATAATTGATGAAACTCTAGATTGAATATTCCCATCTAAATCCTTAAATAAATAAGTGATTAAAGAAGGAAATTCCCCAGCAAAACTAAAAGAAAGTGCTAATTGTAAAATTAATATTACTAATGGCGTATAGTTCCCTAATAATTCAATGGGTAACAGTGCCATCATTAATGTTGCCGTACCGGTTATCATACTTGTTAATACTAGAGCTGATTTTTCCCCTACCGTATCAGCATATCGGCCTATAACATACCCACCTAGTGGGCGGATTAAAAAACGTAATGCAAAAATCCCCCATACCATTTCCGTTGCTTGTGTATAACCTAAATTAGTTAATTCCGTACTTAAATAAGTGGATATAGCCGCAAACACAGCAATATCATAATACTTTAAAGCATTACCTGCGACGGCGCCAAACATGAATCTCCATTTCATTATTTATCCCTTTTCTATTAATCAATTTCCTTGTAGAAAAATATTCTCATATTTAAGGGTAACTCACCAAAGATTCCAAACACGCAAGAGTAATGCCATTTTCTTTTAAAGCCTGAAATAAACCACTAGGTGAAGTATAAGAGCAACCTAGTTTTTCTTTAATGCGTAGAATACGTTTATTTTCTGTCGCTTCCGAACAACCTTGAATATAACTAATTTCCTTTACTCGGCAATGTGATAATAATAAACGAATAGTTATCATTTCTTTACGGGTAAAACGAATGTTACCAAAACGCATATAATGATGAAAATCTAAAATATCTCGGTTATTATCTTCAATTTGTTGAGATAAGCTTATGTCCGCCCTAAGTGGCAAAATAATATTTTCATTATTTTTCCAGACATGCTGGGAGTAATCAGAAATAACAGCTCTTAATTTATAGAGCTCTAATAACTCATTAGATGAGAATTTCTTTTTTGAATTTATTGATGTAATTTCATATACACCGCCATATTGAGTACAAAAATCCACTTTCATTTCTTTCTTATCTGTTTTAGATAATGTTTTTTGAAATTCGGCAGAGTAATTATTCCAATATTGAATACCAGGGATTAATCTTTCCTTTACTTTTTTATCTAGATCATCATCCCAAAACATTAAAACCCACCCATAGTGGTTTGAAATAACTTTTACATCATTATTTATCACATCCACTCTACTATAAGTAACATCTATATCATTCCAATCGAAATACTTTAAAAACTTATTACCAAAACCAGAACAAGAAAGTTCTAGGTGTTTATTTTCTATATTCATATGTCACCCTTAAATTTAAATAGTTAATAACCTTTGTTTTTTACTCAATAACAATGAAACAAATAGAGTTAACGAACTCAACGAAACAAAAACACCAACCAAGGAAACATCAATGAGGACTAAATAATTGATAATTAAAGGCGTTACCCCTCCTATAATCGTCGATGCAATATTGTATCCCATACTTAAGGTTGTAACTTGTCCATTGGCGGGTTTTGCCACAGCATAATTCCAATTACATAAAACCATCGCTGAAATAATAATAATTGACGATTGAGAGATAAGCACTAATGATAAAACCTTAGTCGACATTAGGTAATAAATAGGAATTGATAGTATGGCAGCAAGCTTTACCCCTAAGTTAAAAACCCGTTCAGCGTAACTGTATTTATCGGTTAGCCAACCAACTATTGCCATTAAAAGCAATAATAACGTTGATGATATCATTGAATATATGCTTTTAAATTCTTCTAGCTCTAACTCCTTAAGCAAAAAAGAAGATGAAAAATTTAAGGTATAAAAAATAACTGACCCAGGAATAACAACCAGTAAAATATTAAATACCTTAAGCCAATCTATTTTTTGGCGCCCATCATACTCAATGGGTTGGTCTGGTAAGCGATAGCGAAACCAAAAACAGATCAGTATATTACCTAGACCTAATAGTAGTGGTATCCTCCACCCCACCCTTTGCATGGTTTCAGGGTCTAATATATTTTCGAGAATGAACACGACCCCTAATGAGCCAATAACACCAACAACCGCACTTCCGGTTAACAACGCAGAAATTCTACCTCGTTCTTGGGGTTTAGAGTCTTTATATAAATAAGTAGACAGTGATGGGCTTTCACCCGCATAACTAAAAGATAACAACATTTGAAGAAATAAGATGGCTAAAGGCGTATATACCCCTAAGAGTTCAATAGGCAGAAATGCCATACATAATGTTGCACTACCGGTAAGAATACTGACCAAAATCATGGCCGGTTTTTTACCGACTTTATCTGCATAACGGCCAATCACATACCCACCTAGTGGCCGTATAAGAAAACGTAAAGCAAAAATACCCCACACCAGCTCCGTTGCTTGCTGATAACCTAAGCGAGTTAATTCTGCACTTAGATATGATGAAATCGCAGCAAAAATTGCAAAATCATAAAACTCAAGAGAATTCCCAACCACAGCACCAAAACGTAATTTCCATTTCATAAAATGATCTCATATCCCTATAGGAAACCAATAGTTAAATTAATTAATAGGCATTAACTTTTCTAAGCTTGCTAATGTAATCCCGTGATCTTTCATTACCGAAAAACATTCCTTTTGAGATACCATTTCACAGTTTAATTTTTTCTTGATATTGTTAACCCTGATATATTCGTCCTCCTCCGAACAGCCTTGAATACCGCTAATTTCCTTAATATTTCGGTGGGAAAGCAACAAGCGGATGGTTAATACTTCTTTATTTGAAAATGACAACTGCCCAAAACGTATATAATTAGATATTTCATTACCCCTGCAAATAATAGGTGCGGTTTCGTCTAATTCAATTTTTTGGCGTAACGGTAATGCCACCGTTTTATTTTCAGACCATTTTTCATATGCATATTCAGAAACGATTGAACGCCATCGATATAATGAAAGTAAATGATCATATGGGACTTTATGGTTCGCATTGAGTGAAAATATCTCAAATAAATTATTGTATCTATTGCAAAAATCAATTTTTTTATTTCCTTTATCTAATTTGGTTAAAATTTTCTGGTATGCATCTGAATAATTACTCCAATATTGAACGCCCGCAAATAACCGTTCTTTTAATGATAAATCCATATCATGATGCCAATAAATTAATTGCCATTCATAATCACTAGATAATGTGTATATATTTCTTTCGTCAACATTAACAACCGTATAATGGATACCAATATCATTCCAATCAAAATAATTATATAGATCTAATTTCATTCTAGCACTTATTTTTTCCATCCTATTGTTTTCTATATCCATAAAAATCACCTTTTAGTTATTTAAATAAAAATAAAGATAATAAAAACGTTGAATCTATATCTTTAACACATAAAAATAAATATTAAAAGTCCAAAATTTAAAGGTATTCAAAATTAAGAATTATTTTTTTATCTTTATATCTCAATTGAATTACAGTTCATTAAAATAATTTAAATTATATTTATATATTAACTATTGGAGATCATATGAAACAAGACTGGCACTCGGCTGATATTATTGCAGCAATAAAGAAAAAAGGTTCTTCTCTTTCACAAATATCACGTTCAGCAGGGTTAAACTCATCAACATTAAATAACGCCCTATCAAGACGCTGGCCAAAAGGAGAGCGCATTATTGCCGAGTTTTTGGGTGTTGCACCATCTGAAATTTGGCCATCGCGTTATAACGAAAAATAACATAAGAATTGTTTTCTCTATGCCCCCAAAAATATCAAAAAAAGCGGGTAACTTTCTCTGTCACCCGCTTATTATTCATTTTTAATTAAAAAATGCTTAATTTGAAAGCTAACTTGATACTTTTAAACCAATTAGCCCTGTAATAATCAAGGCAAGGCTTAATAAGCGAAACATATTCGCTGATTCCCCAAGAAAAATAATCCCAACAATTGCCGTACCTACTGCACCAATACCGGTCCAAATTGCATAAGCCGTGCCGACAGGTAAGTCACGCATTGCGTAAGCTAACAGACCCATACTCGCAATAATCGCAATAATGGTAATGATACTCGGTGTTAAACGTGTAAAACCGTGGGTATATTTTAAGCCAACAGCCCATACAACTTCTAATAAACCCGCAAATAAAAGGACGATCCAAGCCATAGCTGGTTGCTCCCGTTAAATACTCGGGGTCGTCCCCATATTTAAATGACGTTAATTCAGGTCGTCCTGAATACGTATGAAGTGAAAATCCATTATAAACATTCATGTAACAAGACTCAAGCAACTAAAAATAACAAATAAGCGCAAATCAGCAATAATATTTAACCTTTTTATACTGTTTTTTATGATTAAGCATCATAACCATCGCACTCAAAATTATACACAGGTAAAGTAGATGTCTTATCTGGCAAGTTCATCGAGAAAACAGCATGAGTCTCAGAGACATCTTACTCGCCCTTTGTGTGGTGATTATTTGGGGAGTTAACTTCGTTATCATTAAGCTCGGGGTAACTGCACTTCCGCCGTTATTATTAGGTGCCTTACGCTTCATGTTTGTGGCCTTTCCCGCTATTTTTATTTTTAAACGCCCTAAAATTCCATTCAAATTATTACTTCTCTATGGGCTAACGATTAGCTTTGGTCAATTCGCCTTCTTATTTTGTGCTATTCGAGTTGGAATGCCTGCGGGTATAACCTCTGTCATATTGCAATCCCAAGCTTTCTTTACCCTATTACTTGGCGCAATGATTTTAAAGGAATCATTACAGCCAACCCACTTTATTGGTATGTTTATCGCGATTGCAGGGCTGACGGTGTTAGCCAATGGTGCCACTGCCGGTGGGCTTGATGATATCCCATTACTCGGATTAGCATTCACTTTAATTGCTGGATTATCATGGGCTTGTGGTAATATCACTAATAGAATTATTATGAAACAGGAAGGCGCAGAGAAATGCAGCGCCCTATCTTTAGTCAGTTGGAGTGCTCTGATCCCAATTATTCCGTTTTTAATTAGTTCATGGATTTTAGAAGGTGAAGAAGCAATTATTGAAGGGCTATCTGGTTTTAATTGGTCGGTCTTTGGTGTCATTATCTATTTAGCTTATTTATCAACATTTGTTGGCTATGGGATCTGGGGTGTCTTACTTGGTCGCTATGAAGCGTGGCGTGTTGCTCCTTTTTCATTGTTAGTTCCCGTCTTCGGTTTAAGCAGTAGTGCATTATTTCTTGATGAGCACATTAATGGCGTACAAGTTGCAGGCCTTGTTTTAATCATGTTTGGCCTAATTACTACACTTTTTGGTAAAAAAATAATTCAAAAATTAAGACATACCTAATTAACCCATTAATAATCGAAGGTTTTTTAACTTTCGATTATTTACCCTACCTTTCCCCATCCCCTCATCGATAAAAATACATCATCAGTCATTAATTTCAAAATAAACAATAAATCAAGATAAAAAACCAATCCAATAGATAACTGCTAGTTCAAAACCAAATAAAATCCAATAAATAATCCTAAATTAGTGATACTGGCTACAATTCTGAAATTTATCTCAAATTTCAATTGGGTGTATCGGTTTAGCTACTTTTTCTTTGACTTAAGTCTGGTTATACCTTTCTCAGTTTTACTTAAACAAATAACAAAAAGTAATCAACTGAACAGATGGGGATGGCTATGGGTAAACAATTAATATGGATTGTGCTCGCATTACTTGGTGCTTTTTCACTGGGTTACATCGCCTTAAATCGAGGTGAACAGATTAATGCCCTGTGGATCGTTGTTGCAGCCGTGTGTATTTATCTGATTGCATACCGATATTATGGGCTTTTTATTGCTAAAAAAGTACTCCAAGTTGATGCAACTCGTATGACACCAGCAATTCGTCATAACGATGGCTTAGACTACGTACCAACAGATAAAAAAGTATTATTTGGCCACCACTTTGCCGCTATCGCAGGTGCTGGCCCACTTGTCGGCCCTGTACTTGCGGCACAGATGGGGTATTTACCAGGCATGCTTTGGCTACTTGCCGGGGTTGTGCTAGCAGGGGCCGTACAAGACTTTATGGTGTTGTTTGTTTCAACACGTCGAGACGGCCGTTCACTGGGTGAATTAGTTAAAGAAGAAATGGGTAATACGGCAGGGGTTCTGGCTTTAATTGCTTGTTTTATGATTATGGTGATTATCTTAGCCGTACTCGCTATGATTGTCGTAAAAGCCCTCACGCATAGCCCATGGGGAACTTACACCGTTGCCTTTACTATTCCATTGGCGATTTTTATGGGTATTTATACCCGTTATATACGGCCAGGACGCATTGGTGAAGTCTCTATTATAGGGTTAGTTTTCCTCGTATTTGCAATTATCTCTGGGGGTTGGGTCGCTGAAAGCGAAACTTGGGCACCTTATTTTGACTATACTGGTGTTCAACTCACTTGGATGCTAGTGGGATATGGCTTTGTTGCCGCTGTACTTCCTGTTTGGCTGCTACTTGCCCCACGAGACTACCTATCAACCTTCTTAAAAATCGGTACTATTATTGGTTTGGCAATTGGTATTTTAATCCTCAATCCAAATCTACAAATGCCATCGCTGACCAAATATATTGATGGTACAGGCCCGGTTTGGGCAGGTGACTTGTTTCCATTCTTATTTATTACCATTGCTTGCGGTGCCGTTTCTGGCTTCCACGCACTGATATCATCGGGTACCACACCCAAAATGTTGGCGAATGAAAACCAAGCTTGCTTTATCGGCTATGGTGGCATGTTGATGGAATCTTTTGTAGCTATCATGGCGTTAGTCGCCGCTTGTGTGATTGACCCGGGTGTTTATTTCGCCATGAATAGCCCCATGGCAATGTTAGCTCCCGCAGGTACACAAGATGTAGTCGCTTCTGCTGCCCAAGTCGTCAGTAGCTGGGGCTTCCAGATCACCCCTGAACAGCTTAACAGCATTGCTAATGATGTGGGTGAAACCAGTATTATTTCACGTGCCGGAGGTGCTCCAACACTGGCTGTTGGGATGGCGTATATTCTCCACGGTGCCCTTGGCGGTCTAATGAATGTCGCTTTCTGGTATCACTTTGCCATCCTATTTGAAGCGTTGTTCATTTTAACCGCGGTGGATGCAGGAACTCGAGCGGCACGCTTTATGCTGCAAGATTTACTGGGTGTGGTTTCTCCATCCTTGAAACGTACCGATTCGTTACCCGCAAACTTGATAGCAACCGCGCTATGTGTGCTGGCTTGGGGTTATTTTCTTCACCAAGGTGTTGTCGACCCACTTGGCGGTATTAACACCTTATGGCCATTGTTTGGTATCGCGAACCAAATGTTAGCGGGTATGGCATTAATGCTGTGTGCTGTGGTACTGTTTAAAATGAAGCGCCAAAGATATGCATGGGTCGCTTTAGTCCCAACTGCATGGTTGTTAATCTGTACGATGACTGCAGGCTGGGAGAAAACGTTCAGTGAAGATGCCCGTGTTGGTTTCTTAGCTGTCGCAAATAAATTCCAAGCAATGATTGATAGCGGTAATATTCCAGTTCAATATACGGAATCTCAATTAACTCAGTTAATTTTCAATAACCGCTTAGATGCAGGATTAACTATTTTCTTTATGATTGTTGTGGTATTACTGGCTCTATTCTCCATCCGCACTGCGTTGAAGGCATTAAAATCCGACCAACCAACAGCGAATGAAGTACCATACGAAGCCATGCCAGCCAACTATGAAGAAATCGTGGCAAATACACGCCATCATTGATTTTCGCGGAAAAGCTTGTCACTGTTTAGGACATATACTCTTTCTCCAAAATAATTCACGTTGGAGCAAGGCGGCAAAGAAGATAATCCCTAGGAGCATACTCCAGTATGTGACTAGGGTTAGCGAATGAAGCCAACGCAGCAATAGCGTGAAGTATGAAGGAGAAACTAGGAGCATACATAACAGTATGTGACTTGGGTAGCCGAGAGCAGCCAACACCGCTACAACACAAAGTATGACGAGGATTTATGTTTGGAGAACTGGGAAAAGCAGCCCGCTACCTAGGCCAAGCGGCAAAAATGATGGTCGGCGTCCCCGATTACGACAACTACGTCGCTCATATGCAAAAAACGCACCCTGACCAAACTCCCATGACCTATGAAGAGTTTTTTAAAGAGCGCCAAGATGCACGTTACGGTGGTAAAGGTGGGTTTAAGTGCTGTTAGGCCTTAAAAAATAGACAAAAAAAGCCGTGGCATTCCGACCACGGCTTTTTATTTTTAACGATTCAGTATAGGATCAACCGTTATTTTACGCGTGAAACATACTCGCCAGAACGAGTATCAACACGGATCACTTCACCGATCTGAACAAACAGAGGAACCTTAACCACTGCGCCAGTGCTCAGTGTTGCAGGTTTACCACCTGTACCTGCGGTATCACCTTTCAGGCCAGGGTCAGTATCAGTAATTTCTAACTCAACAAAGTTAGGTGGAGTGACCGCGATAGGACGGCCGTCCCACAGTGTTAAAATACATTCTGCTTGGTCAACTAACCATTTCGCGTTATCGCCAACGGTTTTTTCGTCCGCTGCTAACTGTTCGAAAGTTTCGTTGTTCATGAAATGCCAGAACTCACCGTCGTTGTACAGGTAAGTTAAGTTCATATCCATGACATCTGCACCTTCAACAGAGTCAGTAGACTTAAATGTTTTTTCCAACAGTTTGTTAGAAATCAGTTTACGGATACGCACACGTGCGAACGCTTGACCTTTACCTGGTTTGACGAATTCACTTTCTAAAACGACACAAGGCTCGCCATCTAACATGATTTTAAGACCTGAGCGGAATTCATTGGTACTATAAGTAGCCATGGTGATCCTCTAATTTATAAACTAAAAATGGCATAGCCAAAAAATGGTCGATATTGTAACTCAAAATACCTCATCCAGAGAAGTCTGGATACAACAACTTGCAGAAGCAATCACTAATCCAGATGAATTGCTGCAAATACTTAACCTAGAAAATCACCTTTTATCAAAAGAAGGCAGTGAGGCACGTAAACTATTTCCTTTACGCGTTCCAATGCCCTTTATTTCACGTATGAAGAAAGGCGATCCACTAGATCCTCTGTTATTGCAGGTATTAACCGCAAAAGCAGAGTTTGATATACATCCAGGTTTTTCTACTGACCCACTAGAAGAGCAGGATAATGAAATTCCAAGTTTACTGCATAAATACCACAACCGCGCATTACTGCTGGTAAAAGGTGGCTGTGCAGTCAACTGTCGCTACTGTTTTCGCCGGCATTTTCCTTATGAAGACAACAAAGGAAATAAAAATAACTGGTTGATGGCTGTGGATTATATAAAAAACCACACCGAACTCAATGAAATCATCTTCTCAGGTGGTGATCCATTGATGGCAAAAGACCATGAACTCGATTGGCTTATCAGCCAATTAGAGGCGATCCCACATATAAAACGCCTTAGAATTCATACTCGTTTGCCTGTAGTGATACCAGAACGTATCACTGAAACTCTCTGTCAACGCCTTGCTAGCTCAAGGTTACAAGTAATTATGGTGACACACGTTAACCACGCTAACGAAATCGACGAGTCATTCACCAATGCTATGCAAAAACTAAAGTTATCAGGTGTGACATTATTAAACCAAAGCGTATTGCTGCGCCAAGTTAATGACAACGTGACAGCTCTGATGAATTTAAGTAATACTCTGTTTGATGCAGGTATTTTACCTTATTACTTACATGTATTAGATAAAGTCCAAGGTGCCGCTCACTTTTTAGTGAGTGATACTGAAGCTAGACAATTAATACAGCAATTATTGAGTAAAGTCTCAGGGTACCTTGTACCTAAGCTCGCTCGGGAAATTGGGGGAGAGCCAAGTAAAACACTGCTTGACCTTAATTTAAGGCAGAACTAGAAAGCAAAACGCCCAAATCATCATTTGGGCGCTATGAATTCATTTTAGGGGCACTTATAAACTTGGCCAACCATTTTGCTATCTAATGGAATGAAGCTAGATAACACAGTTTCACTTGGACTTGATGCACCAAAAATCACGTTACCGCCCATTGCCGCGGCTTTATTACGTAAATCATTTGCTGCGCTGCGCATTGAGCTAGATTCATTATTCACACCACTCAACCAGTTGCTTTGAGTCCCTGCAACCTGACCGAGAAGTTGGCAATCACTTCCTGGTTGATTCTCAACAAAACGAACTTGTGAGCCTGCCGCAGTCAAATTAGTTGTTGTTGAACAACCTGCTAAAAGCAATAATGCAGCAGCACCAAGCAAGACTTTAATTCGCATGTTTTCCCTCATTTTTTCATTGTGTTTTTGCAGCTGGTTTGAAAATCGCTTTAGTTTCAATAATCTATTAATTGAAATATCTAGGAGGTGATTAACATACAGCGCCATAATTGCCGCACATCACCAGCCGAATAGAGTTTACCACAAATTAACCAAGAACCTGCTCTATTCTTTACTAATTCAAACCATTTACCTTACGTTAAATATAACCTGTGAAGCAACATTGACGCAAAAATAAATCGTATAACGCATTAATTGTACATCGTTTCGAGGTATTACATTCATCAATAATTAATGGTTATATATTTATTAAAAACCAATAAAAAACCGGCACCGCTAGGAACACTAACGATACCGGTTTTGTGGTGGGTAGCCCTAACTGAGTTAGTGACTACTTAAGCTTGATGTCGCCAGCTGGCTTACATCATACCGCCCATTCCACCCATGCCGCCCATACCAGCAGCACCTAAGTCAGGTGCGTCTGATTTTGGCAGTTCAGTGATCATCGCTTCAGTGGTGATCATCAGACCTGCGATAGACGCTGCGAATTGCAGAGCAGAACGTGTTACTTTAGTTGGGTCTAAGATACCCATGTCGATCATATCGCCGTAAGTATCAGTCGCCGCGTTGTAACCTTCGTTACCTTTTGCTGCTTTCACGTTGTTAACAACAACAGAGGCTTCTTCACCTGCGTTAGTAACGATTTGACGCATTGGCGCTTCCATCGCACGCAGAGCAACACGAATACCTACGTTTTGTTCTTCGTTTTCACCAGTCAGTGCTTCCAGTTTCGCTGCAACGCGAACCAGTGCAGTACCACCACCAGCAACAACACCTTCTTCAACCGCTGCGCGAGTTGCATGCAGAGCATCGTCAACACGAGCACGTTTCTCTTTCATTTCAACTTCAGTTGCTGCGCCCACTTTAATAACAGCAACACCGCCTGCTAATTTAGCAACGCGCTCTTGCAGTTTTTCACGGTCGTAGTCAGAAGAAGATTCTTCGATTTGTTGACGAATTTGTGCAACACGGCCCGCAATCGCAGATTCTTCACCCACACCATCAATGATAGTGGTAGTGTCTTTGTTAATAACAATACGTTTTGCTTGACCTAAATCTTCTAATGTCGCTTTTTCTAACTCCATACCGATCTCTTCAGAGATAACAGTACCGTTAGTCAGAATTGCGATATCTTGCAGCATGGCTTTACGACGGTCACCGAAGCCCGGTGCTTTAACCGCTGCAACTTTAACAATACCACGCATGGTGTTAACAACCAGAGTTGCCAGTGCTTCACCTTCAACATCTTCAGCGATGATTAACAGTGGTTTGCTTGCCTTAGCAACGCCTTCTAATACTGGCAGTAATTCACGGATGTTAGAAACTTTTTTGTCAACTAACAGGATGAATGGGTTTTCTAACTCAACAGCACCTGTTTCTGGTTTGTTGATGAAGTAAGGAGACAAGTAACCGCGGTCAAATTGCATACCTTCAACCACATCCAGCTCGTCTTCCAGACCAGTACCTTCTTCAACCGTGATAACGCCTTCTTTACCGACTTTATCCATAGCTTCTGCAATTAATTTACCCACGGTTTCGTCGGAGTTTGCAGAAATAGTACCAACCTGTGCGATTGATTTAGTGTCTGAACAAGGAACAGACAAGGCTTTCAGTTCTTCAACTGCAGCAACAACTGCTTTATCGATACCGCGTTTCAGGTCCATTGGGTTCATACCCGCAGCAACCGCTTTTAAGCCTTCAGTAATGATAGCTTGAGCCAGTACAGTTGCAGTTGTTGTACCGTCACCTGCAGCGTCGTTAGCTTTAGAAGCAACTTCTTTCACCATTTGAGCGCCCATGTTTTCGAATTTGTCTTCTAATTCGATTTCACGTGCAACTGAAACACCATCTTTGGTGATAACTGGTGAACCAAAAGATTTATCTAAAACTACGTTACGGCCTTTAGGACCTAAAGTCACTTTTACTGCGTCTGCCAGAACATTCACACCACGAAGCATTTTCGTACGTGCATCACTACCAAATTTAACGTCTTTAGCTGCCATTATCTCTTTCCTTCAAATTCTTTTCGTTCGTTGAGAAGTTTTAAGTGAAAATTACGCTTCAACAATTGCCAGAATGTCACTTTCGGACATAATCAGAACTTCTTCATTGTCGATTTTTTCAGCTTTCACGCCATAACCATCGTTAAAAATTACGATATCGCCAACTTTCACATCCAGTGCTTTGATTTCACCATTTTCGAGGATGCGGCCGTTGCCAACAGCAAGAACTTCACCACGAGTTGATTTGCTTGCAGCAGTACCCGTCAGAACGATCCCGCCGGCAGATTTTGATTCAACTTCTTTACGCTTAACGATAACACGGTCATGCAATGGACGAATTTTCATTAATAGTTCTCCTATAAATAAAGTCCATACTAGGTAAAAGGACGATACCAGCATGTCTTAAATAAACTAGTACCATGTTTGAGCAGATTGGGGCGAAGAAGAGGGACTTCAAGGGGGGAGATAAAAAATTTTTCATTTTTATCTCCCCATAAAGAGGGTGGTTTTATGGTTTAGGGCGATCGTCTTTATCTGATGAATCTGTTTTATCTGAATTATCGATTGTAAAAGAAGGATCATCTTGCTTACGTTGGAATTCCCCCTCAAAAGTATCGCCACGTTGAAAGCCGCTATTTCCTGTTTGGTTAAAACCTGAACCCGGCTGGTAAAAACGAATATCAGGAATTAAGCGCATTACAATAAGCTTTTGAATTGGCGGAAGTAACAATAGTAAGCCAATAAAATCTGTAAAGAACCCCGGCACAATCAACAAGAAGCCCGCTAAAACCAATGCAACGCTCTTGATCATTTCAGCTGCTGGGCTTTCACCCGATGCTAACTTTTGTTGGATTTGCAGTACATTTTTCATGCCTTGATTTTTAACGAGTGACACACCTAAACAGGATGTCAAAACGACCAAAATTAGCGTCATTAAAACACCAACTTCGGATGCAACCCGCACAAAAATCACGGATTCAATGTAAACGAGAATACATATCAGAATGAGTGGTAACCAGCGCACAAGTTCTCCTTTATTTCAATAAGCTATCGATTATTTTACGCCCCTAGGGAAACCTTTGTGAACTGCATCTAAGAGACAACTATCAATATTCGCTTTTTTCTTTAGTATAGCCATAATAATTGGGGCAGAGATAACGCTTTTCAACTCACAGATTTTTTTCATTAATGATACTTATCTGTGATGAATGTCACACAACGTGAAATCTGTTGCATAAATCAAACTATATAGTGATCTAGGTTCAAGGCAATAGATGATTAAAAGCATATCATCTACCCATAAATCAGTAGATCATAATGCTGACAACGTAGTAGACGGTGTTAATTGCTTGTAAAGTTTTACTTTGCAATATTAATCACCTGTGAATTTTGTTTTACGAAGTATAGATTTTTAAAGCGCATAAACGGACAGTAACTGTAATCTAATTAAGAAGGTTCTCATGTCAAACAATACTCGTATCGAAGAAGACCTGTTAGGTAAAAAAGAAGTTCCAGCTGATGCCTATTATGGTGTTCATACTCTGCGTGCGATTGAAAACTTTTATATCAGCGACCGCACTATTAACGATGTCCCAGAATTTATCCGCGGCATGGTTATGGTAAAAAAAGCGGCAGCTTTAGCCAACAAAGAACTGAAAACTATTCCTCGTAATATCGCAGAGACTATAATCAAAGCCTGTGACGTTGTGTTGAATGAAGGCAAATGCATGGATCAGTTCCCTGTTGACGTATTCCAAGGTGGTGCGGGCACATCACTGAACATGAATACCAATGAAGTACTGGCGAATATCGGTTTAGAGCTGATGGGTCACAAAAAAGGGGAATATGAATTCCTCAACCCAAATGATCACCTGAACAAAAGTCAATCCACTAACGATGCTTATCCTACTGGGTTCCGTATCGCAGTGTATAACTCAGTACTGAAGTTAATTGAATCTGTTGAATACCTGAGAAAAGGCTTTGAAGCTAAAGCTGAAGAATACAAAGACATTCTGAAAATGGGCCGTACCCAGTTGCAGGATGCTGTTCCAATGACCGTCGGCCAAGAATTCCATGCTTTCGCTACTCTCTTAAAAGAAGAAGAGAAAAACTTAAAACGCAGCATCGAATTACTGCTCGAAGTTAACTTAGGCGCTACTGCTATCGGTACAGGCTTGAATACTGCACCTGGTTACTCAGAGCTTGCCGTTAAAAAATTAGCTGAAGTGACTGGTTTACCATGCGTTCCTGCAGAAGACTTAATCGAAGCAACCTCTGACTGCGGCGCTTACATCACAGTTCACGCGGGCTTAAAACGTCTGGCAATGAAACTGTCTAAAATTTGTAACGACTTACGTCTGTTATCTTCCGGTCCTCGTGCAGGTCTGAAAGAAATCAATTTACCTGAGTTACAAGCTGGTTCTTCTATCATGCCAGCAAAAGTTAACCCTGTAATTCCTGAAGTTGTTAACCAAGCTTGTTTCAAAGTTATTGGTAACGATATCTGCGTAACAATGGCTGCTGAAGCGGGTCAATTGCAATTAAACGTAATGGAACCAGCGATTGGCCAAGCGATGTTCGAATCCATCTCTTTAATGAGCAACGCATGTCGTAATCTGCAAGAAAAATGCATTAGCGGCATTACAGTAAACAAAGAAATCTGTGAAGCGTTTGTATTTAACTCCATCGGTATCGTCACTTACTTAAACCCATTTATTGGCCACCATAATGGTGACATCGTGGGTAAAATTTGTGCTGAAACCGGTAAGAGCGTCCGCGAAGTTGTTTTAGAACGCGGTTTACTGACTGAAGCTGAACTGGATGATATTTTCTCTATTGAGAACTTAAAACACCCAGCTTATAAAGCAAAACGCTTTGATGACTAAAAATTTATGTTTATCATAAATAACACTTAAAAATAAAGGCACGCCTCTCAATAGAAAGCGTGCCTTTTTTGATTGATACACACACAAATAATTAACATAACAGTTTCATAATTTTAATTTTCATTTTGTCGAGGAGTAAACACTATGTTAGCCGTAGAATTTATTATTGTTCTGCTGGCCATCTTTTTGGGGGCCCGTTTAGGTGGGATAGGTATCGGCTTCGCCGGTGGCCTTGGGGTACTGGTACTCGCTGCTATTGGCGTAAAACCAGGAACCATTCCATTTGACGTTATCTCAATCATCATGGCTGTTATTGCCGCTATCTCTGCAATGCAAATTGCTGGAGGTCTGGACTATTTAGTTGCCCAAACCGAAAAATTACTGCGCCGCAATCCTAAATACATCACCATTCTTGCACCCATTGTTACCTACTTCCTGACACTTTTCGCAGGGACAGGTAATATCTCTTTAGCAACACTGCCTGTTATTGCAGAAGTTGCAAAAGAGCAAGGCGTAAAACCGTGCCGTCCATTATCAACTGCGGTTGTTGCTGCTCAGATAGGTATTACAGCATCACCAATTTCTGCTGCGGTGGTTTACATGGCATCCGTCATGGAAAACCCTGCAATGGTTGGTGCAGGTAACACAGTCAGTTACATCTCTCTCTTAAGTGTTCTATTACCTGCGACATTCCTTGCTATCATTTTGATGTCGTTCATCATCTCTTGGACTTTTAACTCTAAATTATCCGATGACCCTATCTACCAAAAACGTTTAGCTGAAGGTTTAGTTGAACTGCGTGGTAGCCAAGTAAAAGAAATCAAAGCCGGTGCTAAGTCTTCTATACTGCTGTTCTTACTTGGGGTTGTTGGCGTTGTCTGTTATGCCATCATTAACAGCCCAAGCTTAGGGATTGTCGAAACCCCATTAATGAACACCACAAATGCTATTTTGATTATCATGCTGACTGTAGCGACATTAATCACTATTTTCTGTCGTGTTAATACTGATGCAATCTTGAACTCAAGTACCTTTAAAGCAGGTATGAGCGCATGTATTTGTATTTTAGGTGTTGCTTGGTTAGGTGATACTTTCGTACAGCATAACATTGACTGGATCAAAGAAACTGCCGGTGATTTAATCCATGAGCACTCTTGGATGTTAGCGGTAATTTTCTTCTTCTGCTCTGCTTTACTATACTCACAAGCTGCAACAGCAAAAGCATTGATGCCTATGGCATTAGCGCTGAATGTAAGCCCATTAACGGCTATCGCATCATTCTCTGCGGTTTCTGGTCTATTTATTCTGCCTACTTACCCAACTCTGGTTGCAGCAGTACAAATGGATGATACAGGGACAACACGTATTGGCCGATTTGTCTTTAACCATCCATTCTTTATTCCAGGTACCATCGCTGTCGCATTAGCTGTTTCATTCGGCTTTTTATTCGGCGGTATGATCCTATAGTTTATATTAGTATCAATTAATATTATAAAGACCCGTGCAAATCGCACGGGTTTTCTATGCCTACATATAACATATTATTTTTGTTATTCTATACAAAGTCACGGAGGAAATTATAAAAATATAATAATCATTCAGATAAAAAACTAAGCCATTTATTAAAAATATATTGAACTCGGTTGTTAATAATTAAATTAAAATCAGAAATAAGTATTTTTCTAACAATATATCTATATTAATACTCTACATATAAGTGTAACAAACAATGACTATAATCATATAATGACAAGCTGCTTCATTCATTTCTTCAAAATCACAAATAGAAATATAAATTCAAAAATAAAGTAAAAATAAATAACCATCAAAATAAATCACTAATAAAACAAAAGCAGACAAATAATAACACTAAAAAACCCCGCACCACACACCAATTGAGAGTACCAAAGATAGAAATCATCTATCAAAAATTTAAAATCAATCCGCCATAAATATTGGTAATAATTAACTGACCTTTGTTTAATAATATCCGAAAAGTCTGATAATTATCTTTTAATCACTCTAAGTGACACAAATTAAACATCACGAAACTTTAATAGAAAAATAACTTATTTGTTCAATAGTTATATATTTGGAGGAGTAATGCTAAATACTCAAAGAAATGAAAATACAAATGTAACCGTTTATATTGGAAGCTTTTTAAAACACCGTAGAAAAGTGGTGGGCTTAACTGGCTCACAATTAGCTTCTCGTTTAAAAATTAGCCAACAACAAGTTTCTCGTTATGAAAGAGGTAAAAATGCGATTACGATCCAAGGTCTTTTAGATATTTTACAAGCTCTCGAATTACGAACACATGACATTGATGATTTTATGAAAAAAATCTTTCAGTATTACTATATCGATGCAGCGTTAGAAGCTAAATTGATCAATTAAAGCCCGATATAAACCCATGAAGTTCGTTCCAGGGGGGTTCTTCCCCCTCCTGTGTGCTTAAAACTCCCCACTTTAAAATACCCATTCAATTTCTTATTTGATTTTATTTCACCTCAGAAACGGCGCCTCATGATAGCACTGCAAACCGCTATAATTCACAATTGAACATTGTTATGATGGAGAAAAATCAGACATTATTGTGATGGAGTTAACAATGCCTATCCAACGTGAAATTATTTTAAGTCATGCGTTAAATCAATTGGAAATTCAAGGGTTATCCGCATCTACAGAGAATTTACTCAGTGAAATTGAATCTGATTTCTCTACTATTCGCCAGTTCTGGCCAAACGATGAAGCTCTTATTTATGATTGCTTACGTTATCATAGCCAGCAAATCGAAGTATGGCAGCGACAAACCTTGCTAGATGAATCCCTAAGCCCACAGCAAAAATTAATGGCTCGCTACCAACAATTATCAGAAAAAGTTAGCCAAGGGCGTTTCCCTGGCTGTTTATTTATTTCTGCATGTAATTATTACCCAGATGCAGAGCACCCTATCCACCAATTAAGTCGCTTGCAAAAAGATAATTCGTTTCACTTCACTAAAAACCTATTAGAAAAGCTAGATATTGAAGACTCTGTATTGGTTGCTAACCAAATGGAACTAGTACTTGAAGGCTGTTTAAACCGTTTATTAGTACAAAGAGACATTCAAGATGTCGAGATTGCACAACACCTTTCTGAGGATATCCTAACAATCGCACTATGCCGTAAAAAAGGAGCGTTAAGTTAAAAAAACAACTAACGCATACTAAACACACACATTTTGCTGAAAAAGAAAACACTCAGTAAAAAAAAGTGGTTTTTTATTAAAAATGCATTGACGCAAACGGCTGAATACGGTTTAATGCGCCCCGTTGCCCGGATAGCTCAGTCGGTAGAGCAGGGGATTGAAAATCCCCGTGTCCTTGGTTCGATTCCGAGTCCGGGCACCACCTTATTATCAACAGACGTCAACCGACGTCTGTTTTTGTTTGTAAAGCCCGCTAAAATCAACACTCTCCCAAAGTTTCAACTCAACTGAATTCTACTCGATTCTACCCACATCAACCCCATTGCGTGGGTACAATTGCGGGTATACACTAGTTCGATAGAATTTTGTACCCACTTTATCTCTCAGGAAGCTCACTATGGCACTGACTGACGCTAAAATTCGGGCGGCTAAACCCGATGTGAAATCCTATAAATTAACCGATGGTGCAGGTCTGCACTTATTGGTTCACACCAATGGTTCTAAGTACTGGCGATTACGCTATCGCCACTTAGGTAAAGAGAAAACCTTAGCCTTGGGTTTATACCCTGATGTCTCTTTATCAGAGGCGCGTTTAAAACGTGATGAAGCAAGAAAGTTGATTGCTGACGGTATTGACCCGTGCGAACAAAAACGTGTGGCTAAAGCAGCTTCTGATGCTAATCTCTCTTTTGAAACCATCGCAAGACAATGGCATGCCAGCAATAAAAAATGGTCTGAATCACACAGTGAAAAGGTTTTAAAGAGTTTGGAGTCGCATGTCTTTCCTTATATTGGTCTACGTGATATCACTACCCTCAAAACACCTGATCTACTGATCCCTATCCGTGCAGCAGAAAGTAAAGAGATTTATGAGATCGCTGCGCGTTTACAGCAACGTATCGCTGCTGTCATGCGTTATGCGGTGCAATCCGGTATTATTGGTTATAACCCTGCTATTGATACCGCAGGGGCTGTAACGACGGTACAACGCCAACATCGTCCAGCTCTTAACCTTGACCGTCTACCGGAACTCATTGCCCGTATCGATGCTTATAAAGGGCAACCCGTCACTCGCCTAGCCGTGATGTTAAATTTATTAGTGTTTATTAGGTCAAGCGAACTTCGTTATGCGCGTTGGTCTGAAATTGACTTCGATAAAGCCTTATGGACGATTCCTGCTCAGCGAAAGTCTATACCCGGCGTTAAATTCTCACACAGGGGCGCTAAAATGCGCACTCCGCATTTAGTTCCCCTTAGCCACCAAGCCATCACTATACTGAAAGAAATTTGGACATGGACGGGTGAACATGAATTGATCCTAACGGGCGCTCATAATCCCTTTAAGCCTATGAGCGAAAATACGGTCAATAAAGCCTTACGTGTGATGGGCTATGATACGAAGACTGAAATTTGTGGGCACGGTTTTAGAACGATGGCGTGCAGTTCACTTATTGAGTCCGGATTGTGGTCTAAGGACGCCGTAGAACGTCAGATGAGCCACCAAGAACGTAACTCAGTGAGGGCTGCTTATATTCATAAGGCAGAACATATTGATGAACGTCGATTAATGGTGCAATGGTGGGCGGATTATTTGGATGCTAATCGGGAACAAACGATTTCGCCATTCGACTTTGCAAAGTTGAATAATCCAATGAATCACTAAAACTTTAGCCATGTCATATAGGAGATCCATTTTCAATACGAGGAGTCGAATACTACGGTAGTATGCCGACTACATCGATTCATTGAGAAATGGTGGCAATATTGTTCATGGGAATTTTCATCGTCAAAACGCATGATAACTAACCACGATTTATCGTAATACATCTCATTCAATAAAGAAGCTTTATCACTGAAAGCCTCTGTCCTCACGGACAGGGGCTTTTTTGCTTTTAAATCAACCTAAAAGGAAATTATCATGGAAAATTACATTCGTTGCCCGGCCTGCGATTCAACTCGCATTCGTGAACGTCATATCGGGAAAAAGACAGGAGCTGTTGCTGGTGGCGTATCAGGCGCACTAGCTGGAGCGTCTATCGGCTCTGCTGTTCCTGTTGTAGGGACGATTGCTGGTGCTGCGGTAGGCGCTCTATTTGGACGTTTAGTCGCTGGAGCTACTGCTGGGGCTGTGAGTGGTTCAGCTTTAGATGGCGTGGTCTTTGATCGTTATGAATGTATCGAGTGTGAATACACGTTTGATTGATAGCCATAAGTTAACGGAAACCCCTGATGGGGTTTCATCTCTTAGGAGTCTGTGAGTCTGAACTGACCCTAGTTTATTGGAACAGGGGCTTTTTTCGTTTTAACCCACGCAAATTGAGATCATGATAGAAAGCATAACATCTTATCGGGATTGTAAGGCAACTCATTATCCTGCTCTAAAACGTCATTAATCACGCTTTAAAGCGAGTTGCCTGTTTTTCAGCTGATTGGCTTTTTATATCAATATCATCTTCTAAAGGGAAATAGCTCCCTTTATCAAAATATCGCCATTAATTAAATCACAATACATCAATAATAGGACACGAATATGCATATAACTGCGACGGCTTCCCCATGCCTAAAATCGGGGATGATTTCTGTTTTTATTACGAATTTAGGTAAATATAACGAAGGAGAGCTGGTTGGTGAGTGGCTTGAGCTTCCAGCAACCTCAAAAGAGATCGAACACTGTTTAGTGCGGATTGGCATTGATGGTATTCACTATGAAGAGTATTTTTTGACCGACTATGAATCCTCCATTGATGCCCTTTCTTCTTACATTTCAGAATATAGCCTTTTAGATGACTTGAACGAGTTAGCCTCGCAATTAGCCATGTTATCGCCTGATGAAATTGACCTTTATCAGGCGGCAATTGAAATCGGAGCTTCAGTGAGTTCAATTCATGATTTAATTCATTTAGCGGATAATTTAGATTCTTTCCAGCAATTAGCAGGGGTCAATAATGAATATGACTTAGGTTATTACTGGATAGAAGAAAGTGGTTGTTATGATTTAGCACAACTGGGTCATTTATCCCATTACTTTGACTATGAACGCTATGGACGTGATGTTTGCCTTGAACAAGGGGGTATTTTTCACAGTGGAGGATATGTTTATCATACGGGTGGGTAGATAGGACAACAACATGAGAGTCAAACCGCTTTCATCCCTTAAGGCAGGAAATAAAGAATGCTGTGGTACCCCAATAACATCCATAAGCTAGAACGTTAATCAAACTAAACTCTATTTTAAGCCATCTTTACGGATATCCGTTAAGATGGCTATTATGGTATTCTTTTTTTATTTAATTCAAACCATTAAATGGATATTTATCTTACTGCGGTGACAAATGTTGAGGGGTTGAGTTCATTGAGCTTACAAAACGCGAGTGTAGATAATGAACTCGATTCAGATTGCTCGATAAGCGTTTTCCATTCTTGATTGATGCGTCATTTTCCCATTTTAAAAAAATTTAACCGAAATATAATCTGATAGACACCTGTACAAATAACTGGTAACTGTCAGATCGAGTCTGAACTAGTACATTTTAGGATCTATCAACAATCATTCTGGCATGTTTCAAAATCGCATCACGCCATTTTTAGAAGCACGATGTGCAGAACTCAGTAAACATGCCCCTTTGGTATTCAAAGCATTCTACAGGCAGCCAGTCTTGAGCACAAATAATATGGCATCCATAGCTGCACGGTTATCAACCCGTTTACGGTTAGTTCCGAGCGGATGATTTGTTTTGTGTTCAGGGATAAGAGTTGTTATTTTTTCCGAGAGTTCATCACTAATCTGACAATAACGGCTTATCATACGTTCCCCCTCAGAAATTATCGTAACTAATTATATTATATAACAATTTCTTTTTGGATTGGCTCTTAAAGTAATAATTTGCATA
Source organism: Providencia sp. PROV048 (assembly GCF_033688165.1). Taxonomy (NCBI): domain Bacteria; kingdom Pseudomonadati; phylum Pseudomonadota; class Gammaproteobacteria; order Enterobacterales; family Morganellaceae; genus Providencia; species Providencia sp. PROV048. Next base: position 3,593,081 of record NZ_CP096360.1, read on the forward strand.
TTTTATCCATCAGCTCTTTGAGCTTTAGTGATAGTTTAACTTAATGTTTTATTCTCATTAATATTCTTTGTTTTATCTTCAAAGTGTTGTTTAAAAATTAAAACATCACTCATTTTTACCTTACCATGCCTATTTCTTTTAGGTAAAGGCAATCCTTCTAATTCACATGTAGTTCTATATAACATAGCTAAATATTCTGCTTTAACACCAATATATAGGGCAAAGGAATCTATATCAATATTCATATTTTAACCTAAGTAAATCTATTTATAGCCATTAGGGTTTTGCGATTGCCAACGCCAGCTATCGTTCACCATATCTTGCACGGAGTACTGAGCTTGCCAGCCTAAATCAGTAAAGGCTTTATTAGGGCTAGACCAGCACTCAGCAATATCACCGGGGCGGCGAGCAACTATTTTGTATTGGATCTGTTTGCTTGATGCCTTTTCGAAAGCAGCGATCATTTCTAATACACTAGTACCTTTACCAGTGCCTAAATTATAAATATGGAGCCCTGCTTTTTGACTAACACCATTCAAGGCAGCAATGTGTCCACTCGCTAAATCCATAACATGGATATAATCACGAACACCAGTACCATCTGGTGTTGGGTAGTCAGCACCAAATACCATCACTTCTTTATGACGACCAACTGCTACTTGAGCGATATAAGGTGTTAGGTTATTTGGAATACCCTGTGGGTCTTCACCAATTAAGCCTGATTGGTGTGCGCCAACGGGATTAAAGTAGCGTAGTAAAGTAACCGACCAATCGTTATGTGCAATATATAGATCAGCAAGAATACGCTCAACCATATATTTACTGGTGCCATATGGGTTGGTAGTACCACCGACTTTAGAGTCTTCGGTTAATGGTACTTCTTCTGGATCACCATATACAGTGGCTGATGAGCTAAAAATTAAGCTTTTGACGCCCGCTTTTTGCATACTGGCAAGTAATACTAACGTGCCATTGACGTTAGTATTATAATACTCAATCGGTTTTTGAACGGATTCACCAACCGCTTTTAACCCAGCAAAGTGGATCACCGATGTGATTTGGTGCTCAGCAAAAATCGTATCCAGAATAGCGTTATCACGTACATCACCGGCATAGAAGACAGGTTTTTTACCTGTGATGGTTTCAATGCGGTTGAGTACTTCTGGGTTGGCATTACATAAATTATCTAAAATAATTGGCTGCATGCCTTGTTCAATCATCTGCACACAGGTATGGCTACCAATGTAGCCAAGACCGCCTGTGACTAAGACCTTTGTATGATTCATTTTAAATTCCTGTATGGCTAGTACTCGTAGACATAGTTATAGTCGTCTGATTTCGCATCGATACCATTGAGGATCACGCCTGTGATTTCGATATCGTTTTGTTTAAAGCGTTTTAGCGATAGCTCAATATCTTTCACCGTATTGACACCATAGTAGGCAATAAGCAGTGAGGTGCCGACGTACTTACCGATAATCGCGGAGTCAGTGATTGCTAAGATTGGGGCGGTATCGATAACCACGATATCATATTTCCCTTTTATCGTGTCGAGCAGGTGTTTAAAACGTTCTCCCATCAGTAACTCAGAAGAGTGAGTGACATTCTTACCGCGACAAATCACGTCGAGGTTTTCAATCACACTGTTATGAATATTTGGCTGGCTAGTATCTGATTGTGAGAGATAATCGGATAGACCTAATTTATTGCTTAATCCAAAGGCTTTATGGATATGGCCTTTACGTAAGTCAGTATCGATTAACAATACTTTTTTGCCTGCATTTGCTAGCACCACCGCCATATTGGAGGTAACAAAGCTTTTACCTACACCCGGTGAAGCACTGGTGACCATAACCAGATTATTACCTTGGTTCATGACCGAGAAGTAAACACTAGTACGCAAAGAACGAATGGCTTCAACCGCCGTATCGGCAGGGTTTTCTAGTGCGAGTGGATGTTTATTACCTTCTGCAATCAATTTCTTCTCATGGGTAGAGAAAGGAATAGTGGCATAGACGTTGATGCCCAGTGCATCAATATCCTCAGTGCCTTTAATTTTATTATTAAAGAACTCACGAGCAATCACATATGCACAACCCACAATAAAGCCGAGTATTGCAGCTAATACTAAGATTAATGCTTTCTTAGGTGCTACGGCATTCGGTTGAGATTCGGCAGAGTCAATAATACGCACATCAGCGGTGATCCCTGAGTTTAATACACTCAGTTCTTGCTGTTTTGCCACTAATTGATTGTAGATAGCTTGCTCAGACTCTACATCACGGGTTAAACGAACAATTTGTTGTTGAGTATTTGGCAGTTTTTGAATCGCTTTACTGATTTTCTCTTTCTCACGTAACAGCTGCTGGCGCTTATCAAGCAGTGATTGGTAAGCTGGGTGGTTGCGTGTATATAATTGCTGAATTTCAACTTCTTTAAAGGTGAGTTCATTTAGCTTTTCTTCGACTTGCAAAGCACTATCAAGGGCGGATTTGGCTTCTAATGATAAGTCGATAGATTCATTCTTTTTACGGAAGGTGTTTAGCTGGTTTTCATAGTTATCCAGCTTGGTTTTAATCTTAGGTAGATATTCATCTAAGAATAATAAGGTGTTATTTGTGACTTCTTTTTTACGCTCGGTATTTTGGTCGACGTAATTTTGAATAATGCTGTTTAAGATTTGCACGTTTTCGGTTTTATCGGCACCTTTAATGGCCATATTGATAATACCGGTTCCTTTACCCACTTCTGCAATAGTTAAAGTGTTACGTAGGTTTTCAATGGTTGAATAACGCGCATTTTTAACTAAGGTAAATTCTTGACCAACCTCTGCAACTAAGGATGAAACCAATAAACTAATATCGTCTTGTTTTAAGAGAATACCAACGGTGCCTTCAAGAACTTGACCTTCAATATTGAGAGAATATTTGTTATCGCCCAAATAGGTCAACGTCGCAGGCTTTCCAATAAAGTCTTCAGGAACTAAATAGAGAGCCACAACAGCATCAGTTTTATCACCCCACAGCTTATCAAAAAAGCCTGCCGGTACGATTTGAGTATCTAAATTCAGGTTAGTCACGGTTTTGCCCAGCACCATTCGTGACTTAATGACCTCGATTTCGGAATCGGCTTGACTATTATTGTTAGCAAATGGCATCACATCGCTCATTTGATCTAACAATGAAACTTGGCTCATTTTATCGTATTGCAGTGTCGCATTGGCTTGATAGATTGGTGTCGCTAGAAAACTATAAGCTGCTGCAAGCAAAATAAAAAACAGAGTAAAAAAGCCGATTTTAAGATAACTGGACTTTAATACTTTAAAAAGCGCCAGCAGATCGATCTCGTCCGAGGCAGGGGAGCTATTTTTTGTCGTGTTCATAATCAGTTAAATGCTAAGCCTTCCAAAATTAAAATTAAATTTTCCCTTGCCACTGTATAACGGCTTTTTCCATCAGTTGATAAACATGTTCAAACATTTCATCACTGCGTTTATGTGGATCTGGGATCTCAGTTTTATTAAGCCACTGGCCGAATAACATGACTTTGCCACGAGTCTCGGGAAACTGTTGATGTATCCTATCAATATGATCGTTTTCCATCACTAGGATTAAGTCTGCTTCTTTACATAATTCGCTGGTTAAACGTCGTGATTGATGATTGTCTAAACAGAGATCATGTTGTTGTGCGATACGGATGGCACTGTCATAAGCGGGGCGATCGTCTTTGGCAATAATGCCAGCGGAGTGTACTTTCTTATTGGGGAAATGGGCTTGTAATAAACGCTCCCCTGTGGGGGAGCGACAGATATTACCCATACAAACAACTAGGATATTATTAAACATGACGATTACCAATCGTGAATACGTTTTGTACCTTCAGTTAACTGATTATAGGTCGCGATGGTTGGTAGTAATTGAGTGATCAGACGATTCCAACGTACCACAGGCGCGGCGGTCACATAGACCAGATCGTATGGTTGTAGTTTAAACTCTGTACCCATCACCATTGCCGTGGCATCCGATAAATCTAACTGATATACCGCTGCCATTTTTTTCGGTAGCAACGCATCAAGTTCTTTATCGCCGGAGGTTTGGTTTTTAATTGGACGGATAACAAACACACCAGTTGCATTAGCGGTTGTTTGATCGGTACCCCCGGCTTTACTCAGTGCTTCAGTGATACTCATACCTGCACGGTCAATAGTTAGGGTATTTGGCTGTCCGACTTCACCCATCACGAATACTTTTTGCCCGTCATTGCGTGGTACATAAAGTGTATCACCTGGGATCATCAGATAGTTTTGGGTCATATCGCCATACTGAACTAATGATTGCAATGAGAGTTTAATTTCATTGCCATTACGGGTCAGCACGACGTTATCCCAATCGGCTTTTTCGGTGAGGCCGCCCGCATTATTAAAGGCTTCCAGAACGGTCAGAGGGATATTGGTAATTGGCAATGTACCTGGTTTTGCGACCTCACCAGAAACATAGATTTTTTGTGAGCGGAATGCCGCAATACTGACATCCACTTGCGGTGATTCAATATAGGTAGCCAGTTTACTGCTAACTAAATTACGGATTTCCGACAGTGTTTTACCAACAACTTTCACGTTACCGATATAAGGGTAGTAAATGGTGCCATTGGAATGAACCCAGTTACCTGAGTCGGCAGCGCTACGATAAGAACCCGCTGGAATAGTTAATTCAGGGTGATCCCACACAGTGATGGTTAACACGTCACCCACACCCACACGATATTCATAAGTTGAAAGTTGCTTTTCAAGTGTAGGGTTTGGCTTGGCGATCACTGGAGCCACGTACATCTCATCTAACAGTTTTGGTGAAATCGGATAGATATCCACAAATTTAGAGATATCACGATCGCCAGTGTCGACGACATTTTTGCCTGATGTAGACATATAGACACCAGGGGTAACGGTACAGCCGGTGAGCAAAATGCTGGCTGCGAGTAGTGTAAGTGGGAGACGCTTACTAAGCACAAGAGCATCCTATGATAAAAAATGTTTAGATAAGGTATAAGTGATGGATTGCTATCATCATCCCACTTATACGTGTTTAATATAATTCTACTATTTATTTAGTTAAGTAAGAAGTATTAAGAATAAATGTAGTATTATTATTCTAATATTTAATAACTGTTGACCTGATAGATATTAAATAAGAACCTATCCCAAAAGGATTTTATTCCAGACAATGATACCACAGGCAAAATGCAGCATCGCCTCATAATTCTCGACCTTCTTCTCCCAACGAGTCAGGACACGACGGTAGCGATTCATCCAACTGTGTGTTCTCTCTACAACCCAGCGGTGAGCCTTAAAATCCGTGTTTTTGATGGCTTCTGACTCATCCTTCCGTGACTGGATATGAGGTTCATAGCGACGACTTTTCAGATACGATCCCAACCATTCCGCTTCATACCCTTTGTCCATGCACAACCGGAGCCTCTTGCCCGGTCTGCCCGTCTGGAGGGCATCGAGCGTATCCGCAACCAGCTTTATGTCGTGCGTATTTGCTCCAGCGACAACCAGTGCAAGCGGAAGCCCGCTCCCGTCAGTCATCAGACTGCGCTTTACGCCCCGTTTCCCCCGGTCTGTTGGGTTCCGGCCTGTTTTTTTGAGCCTGCCAGGGGGGATTTGGTCATACAACCATCCATCGACAGCCACGACCAGTCAATAGCGTCCAGCTGTTCGTAGGCAAGCAACCCGTTTTGCCAGAAGCGTTCAAATACGCCAGCATCCCGCCACTCCTGAAATCGGCGATGAGCAGAGCTTGACGAGCATATACCGGTGGCATTCAGCGCATTCCACTGGCAACCCGTCCTGAGTACGAAGAAGATGGCGTTCATTGCAGCGCGATTATCAACCCGCTTGCAGTACGTACCCAGCGGGTGTTGAGTTCTATGCTCCGGGATGAGAGGAGCCATTTTCTCCCAGAGTTCATCACTGATTTGCCACTTGTTGCCCACCATGCTTTGCCCTCAGAAATTATCATTATGTATTATCTGACAATTCCTTTTGGGATAGGTTCTAAGTAAATAAATTATACACTAGTTGATTTATCGTAAATTCATTTTTCTATTTTCACTAATACCTTAGATGAAGCTTCTATATAAGGGCCTTCTTTAATCTCTAACATCAAAGCCGCATCTGAAATACATTCAACACTATGGATATCATATGGAGAAAATTCTATGACTTTAGTTGGTTGATTATCTCCAACCAATATCTCAGAACAAACTATACCTTTTGAGTTGTAATGTAAAACCTTAAGTATTCCACTGATTACAACAAACATTTCCCATTGATGTCGAAGAGCATGATAATGGGGGCTAACATAACTACCTTTTGTTAACGCTATAAATAATCTTTGAACTTTTTCATCATAACTAGTATGTAAATTTAGATGAGCTCTTTTTATTTGAGAATTTTTAGCGTTTTCAATTAGAGAAGATAGATATTCATTATTATATATTTTCATTCTATATCTTTTAGCCGTTTAATAATAGAATCTCCTGCAGATTGAACAGAGAATTCACTCTCAAGTAGAGAAAAAGCGTTACGACCAACTTTAGCTCTTAACTTTGTATCTTGATAAAGTAATAATGCATTCTTTAATAATTGTTCATCATCACCATTTACGGTTATTAAGCCTGCATTATGACTATTTACAATTTCAAGTAAGTCATTACCAATATTGACACTACCTAGAATTGGAATTGATTGAACCATATAGCCTAATAATTTCCCTGGGAAGTTGTGGGCAGTATGCTTAGCTGATAAAGAGAAAAGACCGATATCAATATCCGCAAGAATATTTTTAAATTCAACCTGATTTACAGAAGGTAAGTAAGTAAAATTTTTTAGATGCCAATCTTTAGCTAATTGATTAATTAAACTTACTTCATCACCTTGCCCAACAAATAAAAAGTGAGCTTGTTCATAATCAGCCATAGATTTTACTAAGCGCATTAGATTTGCCATATCTTGAGCATGTCCGATGTTACCACCATAAAAGTATATTATTTTATCTTTTAGGTTAAATCTACTTCGGAGACTGGTTTGACATGAAGCCAATTTATAAGGTACCAATGCCGCCCAATTTCTTAGAATGACTGTGGAATAAATATTATTTGTTTTATTGTCAAAATTTTGTTTATTTTTTTCAGACATCAAACCAATAATATCAGCTTGTTCATATGAATATCGTTCAAAAAAACTAAAATATTTATCAATCATAGAGCCTTGCTTGATCATTCCTGCATCAATTACCCATTGTGGAAAAAGATCTCGTAATACAAGGTAGGCATTACATTTACAACGAGCCTTAATTTTAGATACTAGAGGCCCAAAAAAGATTGATGGGGAATAATAAATTATACCATCAAAAGTTTTTGGTTTTACTTTTGATGATATAGCTGACCATGCACGAAATGAAAGTAGAGTTTCATTGATTGCTCTCTTGATTTTATGAGTATCTTTTATGGGGCCGCTTGAAAAGTACCAAACATTAACAGAATCTATTTGACATTGAACTAGTTTTTCTTTTTGGTTTTCTACTGGTGTGATTACAGTAACTTGATGGCCTAATGAAATATAATAACAAGCGAGATCATGAAACATTTTTGCCCCAACTCGTGTACTATGGGGCAAGTAATCATCAATAATTAAGGCTAAGTGCATTAAATTTTTTTCCAAATTACTCTATTTACGTAATCAATATAACTTAATATAATACGGAGAACTTTATCAGAAACATTTGGAGCAATATAGTCTTGAACTTTATTAATTAGTCTATTATTTCCCTTTGGTTGTGTGTCTAATATTTCAATAGCCTGTAGAATACGTATAATATTCATTCCTGTGAACATTACAGCACCTTCCTCGAAGCCTTCTGGCCTCTCTTGAGCCTCGCGAATATTAACTGCTGGAAAGTTTAAAATTGATGATTCCTCTGTTATTGTTCCGCTATCACTCAATACAACTTTGGCTTCTTTCTGTAAGCAGACGTAATCACTAAAGCCAAGAGGTTTTATTAAATTTATTCTATTATCAAACTTAAGATTTAGAGCCTCAATTTTTTTGCGTGTCCTAGGATGAGTAGAAACGATAACAGGTAGATTATACTTATTTGCTATTATATTTAGGGCTTCTACGTAAGAATGAATGTTTTTTTCTGAATCAACATTTTCTTCTCTGTGAACACTAACAACAAAATAACTACCAGAGGTAAGAGATAATCGATCTAATATATCCGAATTTTGAATTTTATCATGATAAAATGTTAAAACTTCATCCATTGGACTACCAGTTTTAACAATAAAATCAGGGGATATACCTTCTCTTAATAAATAATTACGAGCGATGTCACTATAAGGCATATTGACATCAGAAATATGGTCAACAATTTTTCTGTTAATTTCTTCCGGTACTCGAAGGTCAAAGCAGCGGTTACCTGCTTCCATATGAAATATTGGTATCTTTTTACGTTTAGCTGAAATTGCAGCCAATGCGCTATTTGTATCTCCAAGAATCAGAACTGCTTCTGGTTCTATACTTTCAAATAACTTATCAGATTTACTAATAACCTGAGCCATTGTTTCAGCGGGACTGGCTCCAGCACACTCGAGGAAATAATTAGGGGAGCGAATTCCTAGGTCATCAAAAAAGATTTGATTGAGCTCATAATCATAGTTTTGACCAGTATGTACTAATATATGTTCACAGTGGTTATCTAATTTTGAAATAATACGAGATAAGCGAATGATTTCAGGTCTTGTTCCAACAATGGTTACAATTTTTATTTTTTTCATAATATGTATCTCTTGATATAATCGTTATGCATATATTCAACTAGTTCATGCCACTTAGGTGGTACAAAACCCGTTAGATTTCTAAAATTAGTTGAGTTTAGTGAACGATTTATACTAAAACTAGTATTATTGTTAATTGTGATTCTTTTTTTATAACTCTCAGCCACTAACGTAAGTAAAGAAAATTTATCTATAGGATCTACAGATAAATGGTACATACCTTTTAGTTTAGGGTTTGTAAAAATCAGCTCAGCGAGAATTTTGGCAATATAACAAGTAGGCAAGCCAGAAAAAATAGCTTTTGAAAAACCATCTACGCATTTTTCTTGGCTTAAAAACCAATCAATCAGACTAACAGATGTTGATAGTTCATGACCAATTATAGATGTCCGTAGTGTTATATGTCTTCCATAATTAACTTCTCCGAGGCATTTTGATTTTCCATATAAGTCTGTAGCTGTAGGCAAGTCATTTTCTTTATAATTACCTATCGTGCCATCAAACACACAATCTGTTGAAAAGTGAATTAGCTTCGAACCATTATTATCACATATATTAGCTAGTTGGTGCGGAAACAATGCATTAACTGTAATTGCAGATATATGTTGTTTAGAAATATCATGTTGTTTTATAAGCCCAATACAATTTAATACTATATCAGGCTTAAGATAATTGATTATTCTTTCTATACTAGAAGTATCATTAATATTAATGTTAGTGAATAACTTACTTATTCTATTCTTAAAAAATACTTCTTTTTTTTTAATTGAACGAACTGTACCAAAAACATCTAAGTGTTTATAGTCACTTAGATTAGAAAATAAACTATAGCCAAGCATTCCTGTTGCGCCAATTACAAGAACCTTCATAGCTAAACTCCTTCCGGAACAACAATATTTCCTGATTCTATTTCTTTTATAAAATCAAGTTTGCGTAGAAGCTGTTTCATTCCTTCTACATCTAGACGCTCTGTATTATGAGAATTATAATCTACAACAGAAGAAAGATCTTTTTGGCCTTCTTCAAAATATTTTGAATAATTTAGGTCTCGATTATCTGCTGGTACTCGGTAATAATTACCTTGATCTTGTGCTACAAACATTTCTTCTCTGCTGCATAATGCCTCATATTGTTTTTCACCATGACGAGTACCGATTATATTCACTGGGTGTTCCGGTTTACCCATGATATCTAATATAGATTTAACTAGGACTTCGATAGTAGCAGCTGGGGCTTTCTGTACAAAAATATCGCCATTTGAACCATTTTTAAATGCATGTAAAACTAGATCGACCGCATCATCTAACGTCATCATAAATCTTGTCATGTTGGGATCTGTAATTGTAATTGGAACTCCGTTTACTACTTGGCGGATAAATAATGGAATGACAGAACCTCTAGATGCCATAACATTTCCATATCGTGTACCACAAATAGTAGTTTTTGTATTTTCAAGATTACGGCTCTTAGCTACAATCACCTTTTCCATCATTGCTTTTGAAATTCCCATCGCATTGATAGGGTAAACAGCTTTATCTGTACTTAGGCAAACAACCCTTTCAACATTATGATTTATAGCAGATTCAAGTACATTTTCTGTCCCTAACACATTGGTTTTCACCGCCTCTAATGGGTAAAACTCACAAGATGGTACTTGTTTTAGAGCCGCAGCATGGTAAACATAGTCAACTCCGCGCATGGCATTAGATACACTCTGTAGGTCTCTTACATCACCAATATAAAATTTAAGTTTGTCTGATTGAAAGTATTTACGCATGTCATCTTGCTTTTTTTCATCACGAGAAAAAATACGTATTTCTTCTATATTTGTTTTTAAGAACCGATGCAATACTGCATTTCCAAATGAACCTGTACCACCAGTAATTAATAATGTTTTATTATCAAACATATAACCTCTTGTAACCTTAATTTATTTTTTATTAAATCTCAAAATTAGATTTAATAGGAAAGATGCTAGTTAGATTTTCGTTTAATATCTTTTTAAGAAAATTGAAATCATGGTTGGACATATTTTCATCTTCACATATACATAAAAAAGTATAACTTAAATAATTGTCAATGTTTTTTTGTAGTTTTTTTATGTTTTTTACGTATACAGATAGGTGATCTTTGTATTCTTTAGGGTAAAAATTATTGCTACTTAAATTTATAAAACGATATAAATATTGATTTATATCAGTGCTGCTTCTAAATTTAGAAAAAGAAGTTTCTTTAATTATCGTGTTTTTTTCTTTTTCACTAAAAGTTAGCCATGTGGATTTTAAGTGAGCTTGAGGATGATGATAGATATTGAACCACATAATGTCACTGAACAAGGAAAATAATAAATTGTTCAAATTCGTTTTTAAAGTGTAATTTTTATTGATTCGATTGCTAAATTTAATATTTTTAGTCTTTTTATTATCTATATAATTATATGCATTATTAATGAACTTACATGCATTTGCATTCTGTGGTTTAAAATACTCATAAAAAAAACCCTTTCTTTTATATGATAAAGAAATGTAATCTACAGGTTTGTCATGAATAAAAAAACGCTCTACAGATATAGGCTTTAATATAAGCGTGTCATCATTAAATAATATGAATTTTTCTGAAAGGTTTGGAATATTAGCGAAATTAGCTTCAATAGCAGATGAATTAAAAACAGGCAATGCGTCTTGGAAGTAAAAAATGTCTTTATGTGTGTGAAATTTTAATTTTTCATTTTTAATATTTAACCAAGAAGGAGTATGGCCACAAGTAATAAAGTGAACGTTTCTTATCCAGGGCATAAATTTCTCTATACCTCTGAATATGAATTTCAAAATATCTAAATCACGAAATCTATTAGGCGGTTTTTTTTTATACTTTGAATATTCAGATAGCCATTCTTTATCATCGCAATCAACCCAGTAAATAACAACATCAATATCATTACTTTTCATTTAAATGAGTCCATTAAAAAGGTAAGTTCGGTATAGTGAGATATAAAACTCAGAAATTAAAAATAATAGAATTACTAAACCACAGTAAGCGAATCTTTTTTTTAGAGTATTAATTATAACTAGAAAAAATAAGAATGATTGAAATATATATAATGCACTTACAATTCTGAAAAAAATTGGAGTTTCAGAAAATAAAAACCACATACAAGCAACTAGGTAACCAAAATTATAGATTTTAATTTTAGTAATGTCTGTTTCTCGGCTATAAAAATATATTGACAACATTAAAATTAACAATCTGATTAAGGTGGCTATACCAATCCCATCATTTGTATAGTTTTTCATATCTACAGATACTAAATAAAATTTATATGGTACCCAGTCAGGTAATAATTCATATGCTAATAGTGCGATGTTTTGTACGAAATTTAATTTTAAGAGAATAAAAGAAATAACCATCATAAAAAAAAACAAAAATGGTTTTTTTCTATCAAAATATTTAAGGATGAATGGTATGATTAAGAATAATATAAATGTAGGATGAAATAAAATAGCAAGAAAATTATAAAGTAAGAATTTTTTTATATTGTTATCTATTATTATTTTAAGAAGTGCATAAGCAAAAAATAAAGAACCAACAGATGCACGCAATATATTAAACATCGAAATATAAATCATAATAATAGTAAGGCTAATAAAAAATATCATTTCATTACGGCTGTATATTTTTTGCGTAATGTTAAATATTTTAATCAGCATAGTAACTTGGATAAGAGAAATTACTATAAAAAGATAATCGTGATTTAAGCCTGCCATATTCATTATATCTAGCAAGTATTTAAAACCGATACCGTTAGATATATCAAACTCGATGACTCCATCATACAAGGCTATATAAGAGTAATAATCAGTTCCTACCCCATCTTGAAAAGCTAAAGCTAAAAAAAGGCCTAAAAAAATAATAAATAATGATACTAACCGTATCTCCTTGCCTAGGATTCCTATCGGGATGAGTATAAACATAAGAACTAATGGATATATCGCTGGAAATATCATTTTAATTTTTCTTCATAAGTGAATGAAAGCAGAGATTTTTCATTTTTAAACAATGATGACTTTTAAATACTGGATAATTTTTTATAGACAGAATCATTTTTAATAACGGGAGTATATTTCTAAAATAGTAAATTATGATTTGTTTTTTATTGATTTTTGGGGCTAACTTCCATGATTTTAGAATAAAACGCTTAGCTTCAGAAAAATTATTTTTATAAATAAGAAGCAATGAGAGTGTGATATATTGTTGGGCAATAGCATAGTTTATGGTTTCGGAAGATACCCCATATTTGAGTAACTCATATAAACATTTCTCATACATGTTAGCTTCATTAAGTATCGCTACTTTATTTAAATTTTTTCGTTGATTACTCCAAGAATTAATGGCATTTATTCTATAAACACAACTTATACTAGGGATATAAATAGCTCCATTTGATATTGATGAGAATATTTGTAAAAAATAGTCTCCAACTGGAGCATCAAAATACCATTTAGGTAACTCGGTTAGTATTTTTTTATTGACCATAATAGAAGCTGTTGGCATAAACCCACCCCCCCCTTTTATTACATGGTTTAAATCAAAATATTTTTTATTTCTATCATCAAAATAAGATATTTTTGCAGTATTACCATGAGGATCTAAAGTTAAAGCCGAGGTAAAGCATATATCAATATTATTATTTTCTGTTAATGCTGAATACTGTAAATTTATTTTATTTTCATCGATCCAAAAATCATCACCTTCACATATAGTTACATAATTACCATCTAAATAAGGTACCGTTAAAGGAATAATTCTTGGGCATTTAGAATACTGATTTTCTTCCTGTAGTATTAATTTTATAATATTGGGAAACTTTTCTTTATATTCTAAAATTATTTCTCGTGTATTATCTGTTGATTTATCATCGTGAATGATCAATTCAAAACGATACTCTGTTTTTTGTGCCAATATTGAATCAAGTGCATCTCTTATATAATTCTCATGATTATAAGCAATACAAACACAACTAATATAAACTTTATCAGTATATTTCCAATATGATTTTATTTCATCTTCTGTTTTTGGGCAGATTAATTTATTAATTTTTTCCATAAAGTAATTCTTCTGATAAATTATTTTTAATATCTTCTAGCATTCTCTCAACATTATATTCTGGTAGATACGAGAAATCTGCTGTAGTTTTTGTCATATCGAAAGTAAAATTAGGTTGTGATGAATTGTTCTCTTTATAGATTATTTTAGTTTTTCCATCCTTAGAAAATACCTTGATCATAGCCCTCACAAGTTCTTCTAAAGATACAGGATTACCCGTTCCTGCATTATAAATGCCTTGTGCTTTAGGGTTATCTATAGCTAAAGAAATTAAGCGAGCAAAATCTTTTATGTAAGGCATATCTTTAGAATTATTTTTATCACCCCAAATTTCTATTTCATTATGATGAATTATATTTCTAATCATTTTTATGTAAGCTTTTGTTTTTAATTCACCATCAACATAGTAATCTACTTTTTCATCATAGCAATATACTGTCGGGATCCTAAAAATAATAGTTTGCAATCCATATTGTTGATGGTAATGCTCTATCATTTCACATGCAGTGACTTTAGATATAGCATAGACGGCATGATCTCCAGTATAATTAAGTGTAGCGGGTGCATCAGCTTGAATTGGAACTCCATTATAAAAATTGTTAAAGCGATCTGAAAAAGTCATTATATAAATTAGTTTTTTGATATTATTTTTACGACAAAATTCTAATACATTAGTCGTGCCATATATATTCACGTCGAAATATTTATTGGGATGATATCCTTGCATTGTTGCGGGCATTGCTCCAGCAATAAGAATAATACAGTCGTAGTCAGTATCAAGTTTATTGAAATCATTTTCTTGAGTTATATCTAATTGTATATATGTGATTTTTTCGGAATTTTTTTTATTATTTAAATATGTACCTGTTACTGAGTAGTTTGAATAAATTTCGTTACAAATTCCTTCGCCTAAGCTACCAGATGCTCCTATAATTAATATTTTTTTGTTTTTAGCTGACATGATATACTCCTAATAACTTAATAATCTGTTCTTTATCTATATTCATTAATAAATCGATAATTGATAAGTTACTTTCAAAATTATCACTATTAAATTGAGTGTAGGAAACATCACTCATTTCTATAAAGTTTAACTCTATATTTTTAGCTTTAAATTCATCCTTACTATATAAATGTTTACCACCAGAAGTATTTGTATACATCTGTGCGTTATATAATTTGCAAAAAGAATAAAGTTTATTTTTAGCATCTAATTCTCTGTCATAGTCAATATTTGAGGAAAATTCATATTCAAATGGCAAGTTTAAATAATCAAATACTTCTATAATTGAATTAGATGCTATTTTAGCAACGTTTCTGTTATTAGATGATAATATTTTTTCTATCATCGAGTAAACTTCATAAAAATTCGGAGCTTTGGAGTAGGCTTGTTGTATAGTCGTTAATACTTTTTTAATATTATTAGAAAATTCAAGTTCATTAATTTTCTTAAAGCTAGATGCATGGTTTATAGGGATTGTGAATAATTGTTTTCCATTTTTTGTTAAAATATTATTTCTATTTATGTAGCCACCTTTTATATAATTAACGTCATCATAAAAGATAAACATATCACTATGATATGCTAGTTGATAATAGCCAAGATATGGAAATAAATAGGGTTGCATCACTGCTAAAATCATTAGTCTATAACCACTTCAAGTTGTTTTAATATTAGATTTATATCTTCTGTAGTAATTGAATGATGTATTGGCAGACAGATTACATTATCTGATACAGCTTTAGATATACTCAAGTCATGTTTTATAATATGTGGGTTTTCTTTATAAAAATCAAAATCTGTAATTAAAGGATAAAAGTACCTTCGAGATAAAATATTATTTTCTCTCAACTTGAAGTAAAGTTGATCTCTGCTCATTCCAAATTCATTTTCATTAATAAATATTGGGAAATAGGAGTCATTAAAATTAACACCCTCAACATGTGATAAGTAAGTTAATCCTTTGATAGCGCTAATTTTTTCTCGATATAAATTAGCAATATTATTTCTTATATTAATAGCATTATCAATATGTTTTAGTGTCGCTAAACCAAATGCGGCCTGAACTTCATTCATTTTTGCATTTGAACCTAGCATTGATATTTCTGTTTCTGATTCATAACCAAAGTTTTTTAATCTATCTAATTTTTCTTTCATTTCTTTGGTATGACAAATAATAGCACCACCTTCAATTGTTGAGTAAGCTTTAGTTGCGTGGAAACTCAAGATTGATAGGTCGCCCCAGTTAAGGATAGATAGGCCATTTTTAGTTACGCCAAATGCATGTGCTGCATCATAGATTACTTTTAGTCCATGCTTATCAGCAATTTCTTGAATAGCATCATGATCACAAGGGTTACCATAGACGTGAACCGGTAATATTGCTGACGTATTTTCAGTAATTGCTTCTTCTATTTTTTTAGGATCGATATTAAAAGTATTTGGGTCGATATCAACAAAAACTGGTTTTAAGTTGTTAAGTAGAATTGCATGGCTAGTTGCCACAAAACTATAAGGTGTTGTAATAACCTCACCTTTTAGTTCTAAAGATTGTAATGCGGTGATTAAAGCTAATGTGCCATTTGAAAATAGTGAGATATAATCAACTTTGAGATAATTACATAGTTCTTTTTCGAGTAGTTGATGATAGTACCCATTATTGGTTAGCCATTTTCTTGACCAGATATCTTCTAAATATGGAGTTAACTCTTCTAATGGTGGTAATAACGGAGACGTTACAGTGATATTATTCATGATTTTTTATTAATTTCTTTGGCAAAATATTTAAGATAAGGTATTGGTATAAATCTTTTTGCAATAAACGTATGCTGATGATATATATGGCTATAGCAATAGTAATTGTCATTATAATAGAAAGCCATGTTGACAGTGTCACTAAATGGGTTATAAGCCAAGCAATTGAGCATGCTGCAATTGCTATTAGCCATATAGGTAACAAAGCTTTTAATTGTATTATCCCTGATAAATTCCCAATCTTACCGTTATAGTATGTATTGATAAATAAAGCTATATAGGATTGAATGACAATTCCGATACAAATAGCATTAATGCCATAAGGGATGGTAATTATTAGAATAATCGTAATGATCACTTTTTTGATAACTTCTAACTTTAGAAAAAGATCTGACCTACCTTTCACTTGTAGATAATTTAGATTTATTGCATGAATAGGGTAAAGCAGAAATCCCATTGCTAATATACTAGCGAGTAGAGCAGCCGGTTTCCATTCGATACCTAATAATTCAGGAATCAGGGGGTCAGCTATTGTCCCTAGTCCAAATAATATCGGAAAGATAACTACAGCGGACAATCGTAATGTTAGTAAGTACGCAGCATTCAATCGGTTTTCATCATTTTGAATACTACTTAACATTGGGTAAGTGACTCTTTGTATAATAGCAGTCATGGTTGTAGCTGGAGTTTTTATCAGTTGATTAGCTTGGGTAAAATATCCGACATCTAATACATTAAATTTTTTACCAATGACTATCTGATAAATATTTTGATAAATACTGTCAATAAGAGCAGATAGCATTAGTTTTGAACCAAAACCAAAGAGGTGCCCGAAGGATTCTAGGCTAAAATTTAATCTTGGTAACCATCGATGGAATATATTCAGAAAAATAACATTGAAAGCTGCGTATACCAACGTTTGTGCTACTAGTGACCAAACACCGAAGTTATAATATGCTAAATAAAACGCTACTAGACTGCTTATAGTAACTGCTATCAACGAGGCCTTCGCTTGAGTTTTAAAATCCATCTTTATGGATAATTTTGTTCGTTGGATAATACCAAAGGAATTAATTATCACTACTAGTGCTAATATACGGGTTAAAGAGGTTAATTCAGGTTGATTATAGAAACTGGCAATATAAGGAGCACAAAAGTACAGAAGGGTATAGCAGACTAAAGCAATTCCAATATTAAAGTAGAATGCAGTTGAATAATCGAGTTCTGAGCGGTCAAGCTTTCTAATTAATGCAGAACTCAATCCACTATCTACAAATACTTGGCTAACGGCAATAAAAACAGCCAACATACCTATAAGCCCGAAGGCGTGAGGGCCAAGTATGCGAGCGAGAACTAACATGACTATTAATTGAACGAGTTGAGTCGCTAACCGTTCAATCGCACTCCACTTAAGACTCGAAGTGATTTTTTGTTTTAAATTATGGCTCATACTATTATTTCAATAATGATAGTAAATATTCGCCATAGCTATTCTTAGCCATTAATTCTGCTCTAGTGAACAAATCTTCTCGTGTTAGCCATTTATTGTTATATGCAATTTCTTCTAAGCAAGCGACTTTATAACCTTGCCTTTTCTCTATAGTTTCTACGAACTGGGCTGCTTCAAGTAAGCTTTCATAGGTTCCAGTATCTAACCAAGCAAAACCACGACCAAGCATTTCAACATTTAATTCATTTTGTTTTAAATACATTTCATTTAGCGTTGTGATTTCAAGTTCTCCACGATGAGATGGTTGAACTTGTTTCGCTAGTTCAACAACTTGATTATCATAAAAATATAAGCCAGTTACCGCAAAGGTCGATTTTGGTTTTTTAGGTTTTTCTTCAATAGATATAACCTTTTTATTATTGTCAAACTCTACGACACCAAATCTTTCAGGATCTTTTACTTGATAACCAAAAACAGTCGCACCTTTTTGACGTGTTGCGGCTTCTTTTAGTTTTGGGGTAAATGATTGCCCGTAAAAAATATTATCCCCCAGAACCAAACACACACTATCCGAGCCAATAAACTCTTCGCCGATAATAAAAGCTTGTGCTAATCCTTCAGGTTTTGGTTGGATCGCATATTGTAGTGAGATACCAAACTGAGAACCGTCACCTAATAAACGTTCGAAGCTGCTTTGATCTTCAGGGGTTGTAATAATAAGTATTTCGCGGATCCCCGCTAACATAAGTACTGAAAGCGGATAATAAATCATTGGTTTATCATAGATAGGAAGTAATTGCTTAGAAACTCCCATCGTGATTGGATATAATCTTGTACCAGAACCCCCCGCTAAAATAATGCCTTTCACTTTTAAGCCCCTAGTCTTTCTCTATTATATTTATTATTTTGAACTGACTCACACCATTTTGAGTTCTTTAAATACCATTCAACCGTTTTACGTAGACCCGTTTCAAATGTTTCGTCCGGTACCCAGTTCAGTTCATTTTTAATTTTTGTAGCATCAATGGCATAACGTAAGTCGTGGCCTGGCCTATCAGTCACATAAGTAATCAGGTCACTATAATTCTCAATATTATTCGGTTTGTTTGGTACGAGTTCTTCAAGGATGCTACAAATTGTTTTTACCACATCAATGTTGGCTTTTTCATTATGACCGCCAATATTATAGGTTTCACCAATCTTACCTTCAGTAACGACTTTATAGAGTGCTCGTGCATGGTCTTCTACATATAACCAATCTCTGATCTGTTGTCCGTTACCGTAAACAGGCAGAGCTTTTCCTTCTAATGCATTTAAGATGATTAAAGGGATCAGTTTTTCAGGGTAGTGGAATGGACCATAGTTATTAGAGCAGTTTGTTACGATGGTTGGTAAACCATAGGTACGTTGCCACGCTCTGACTAAATGATCACTAGACGCTTTTGACGCAGAGTAAGGACTACTTGGCGCATATGGTGTTGTTTCAGTGAAAAGATCTCTTGTTGATTCAAGGTCGCCATAGACTTCATCAGTGGATATATGGTGAAAGCGGAAGGCGGCTTTTTTATCTGTTGGGAGTTGATTCCAATATTGGCGCGCTGCTTCTAATAATGAGTAAGTACCAATGATATTGGTTTGGATAAACTCACTAGGGCTATCAATAGAACGGTCAACATGTGATTCGGCTGCTAAGTGCATTATGGCATCGGGTTGATATTGCTTAAATATATCCGTAATTAATTTTGCATCACAAATATCTGCTTGAATAAATGTATAGCGATTATTTTCACAAACAGAGTTAAGCGACTCTATATTTCCTGCATAAGTTAGTTTGTCGACATTAATAATAGCGTCATTGGTATTATTAATAATATGACGAACAACCGCAGAACCAATAAAGCCTGCACCACCAGTAACTAATATTTTCATCTTGGAATAATAAGTCGTATTTTGATTGTAAAAAACAGAGTGCTAAAAGTAGTTATTTCATGATTCTGGCACGCTACCGCCCCGGGCTTACAGCTACCTGTTCACTGATAATTCTTAATTTACTCAACTAATTTTGGCTTATTATACCCAAATAAGCTCGAGTGAGATAGTTGTTAACTAAACTATCTATAAATAAGATATAGTTACAGATAAATCTTACTGTGATCCCTTCTCCCCACTTTAGTTCCGCACCCTTTTGATATTTCATTATTTTCAGCTAACAACTGATATAGATTGGCCTCTTAGATCTCCATAAAGTTGATATAACTTAAATTAGTGATAAGTGAAATGGCATAGTTAATTTGGCAATCATGCCAGTAATTGGTGAACTTGCAAGCAACCTGACGATAAAAGTGCTTCATCCAGTTCAACTTTCCCCCAGGCAAAAAGAGAAGATAAACCTGATGCACCTTGGTTTGTGAAAGCTTCCAACTGAACTTGTTGTTGAAATTGTTGCGGGGAAAACAATTCACCTTCATTCCATAATAGCCAGTAAATTTTCATTCAATGATTCTTTTATTTAAGCAAAAGCAATTGACACTGTGACTCTTTTTTCTTAAAAATCAAATAAGTAAGGTGAAGAATTCTAATTTAGAAAGTAAAGAATTATTGATATTTTGATATGCTACCGCCCTTAGCCGTAAACCAAGGCTCATAAGGTAAAACAGTAAATTATTCCAAAGCAAATCCGTCCTCAGAGACCATTAAAGACAACGAAAAACTCGCTTTCACACCAAACAATACAAGCAACTTATCTTAAATAAATAGTTTGAATTATAGGTAGAGTTAAGTAATCCAGCAATATTTTTTATCTATTTATTTTAAATAGATATGAATACTCATATATAGAGTTATACGTACCATGTTAACAACAGATAAAAGGTGGGTATTATGCAACTTAGAACCTATCCCAATAGGTTTTTATACCAGACAATGACACCACAGGCAAAATGCAGCATTGCTTCATAATTCTCGACCTTCTTCTACCAACGAGTCAGGACACGACGGTAGCGATTCATCCAACTGTGTGTTCTCTCTACAACCCAGCGGTGAGCCTTAAAATCCGTGTTTTTAATGGCTTCTGACTCATCCTTCCGTGACTGGATATGAGGTTCATAGCGACGACTTTTCAGACACGCTCCCAACCATTCCGCTTCATACCCTTTGTCCATGCACAACCGGAGCCTCTTGCATGGTCTGCCCGTCTGGAGGGCATCGAGCGTATCCGCAACCAGCTTTATGTCGTGCGTATTTGCTCCGGCTACAACCAGTTCAAGCGGAAGCCCGTTCCCGTCAGTCATCAGACTGCGCTTTACGCCCCGTTTCCCCCGGTCTGTTGGGTTCCGGCCTGTTTTTTTAAGCCTGCCAGCGGTGATTTGGTCATACAACCATCCATCGACAGCCACGACCAGTCAATAGCGTCCAACTGTTCACAAGCAAGCAACCCGTTTTGCCAGAAGCGTTCAAATACGCCAGCATCCCGCCACTCCTGAAATCGGCGATGAGCCGAGCTTGACGAGCATATACCGGTGGCATTTAGCGCATTCCACTGGCAACCCGTCTTGAGTACGAAGAAAATGGCGTTCATTGCAGCGCGATTATCAACCCGCTTGCGGTGCGTACCCAGAGGATGGTGAGTTTTATGCTCCGGGATGAGAGGAGCCATTTTCTCCCAGAGTTCATCACTGATTTGCCACTTGTTGCCTGCCATACGTTGCCCTCAGAAATTATCGTAATTCATTATATTATACGATAATTCCTTTTGGGATAGGCTCTTAGGCGGATTACATGTCAGTGGATTCATTACCCTCGACAACAGCATAACTTAGAACCTATCCCAATAGGTTTTTAGAATATTAAGAAGTTTATCTCAATACCCTAATTTATTAGGGTATTTTTTACATGCTCAAATTTAGTTATTTAATGAGATATCAATGATCTTATATCTGAATCTGTGAGAGTATGGCTCATTTTTCTTGCAAAAAGAGCGTCGCTACCTTTTATTTTTTCGAAATCTGTTTTATCTAAAAATCGTGGAAAATCAGGCCCTGTTTTCCAATCTACATACCTTAATGAATTGTATGTCCCATTAAGGTATATGTTTTCTTTCAAATTTGAGTTAAACAAAATAGTGTGAAAGAATACCTCGTCAGCACAAAAACTTTTTTTATATACTTTAATATAATTAGGGTTGTTTTTTATATAATTAAGAATATATTCAATCGCTTTTTTTGTTAATGTAAACCAATTACTACCTTTATATAATTTAGGAACCCCATCCATATTTTGCCTTAAAATACCAATCGAGTGGGCTTTGTCACATATTTTCACTAAAACTTTATCAATAATACTTCTATTATTTCCTTTTTTAAAATAAAACCATGGATGGATATATTTAACTCTATGTTCAAATTTATTTTTTGTGTCTTGCCCTAAGAATTCATATCCATCATGTTTATTTAAAAAACATTCAATTTTCTGCACACTTCTTACACATGCATCATCACCAGATAGCAAAGAAAAGTAAGAATAATCATAATTTTCAGCTAACTTAATTAATTCCAATGTTGCTTCAATTTGGCTAACCCCCCCCCACCGCACATCAATTCTATTTGTAACAAATATGATTCTATCCATTCCTCTATATATAGAAAAATCGGTTATATCTGCTTTTTTATCAACATGAACGATAATTATGCTATTTTCACTTTTTAGTAATTCACTGACTAAACAATCGAAAGAATCATTACGTCTATGGCAAACAATTCCATAGATAAAAGACTTATTTTCATTACTCATACGTTAATATCCTATAAGTTGGATTATATTATTAAGCGACTCTAAATTTCCTGCATAAGTTAGTTTGTCGACATTAATAATAACGTCATTGGTATTATTAATAATATGACGAACAACCGCAGAACCAATAAAGCCTGCACCACCAGTAACTAATATTTTCATCTTGGAGTAACAGATCGTATTTTGATTGTTAAAATGAGAACTCTAAAAGTGGTTATCTCATGATTTTGGCACGCTACCGTCCCGGGCTTACAGCTACCTGTTCACTGATAATTTTTAATTTACTCAACTAATTTTGGCTATTATACCTAAATAAGCTCGAGTAAGATAGTTGTTAACTAAGAGCCTATCTCAATAGGGATTAATTACCGCATAGAAAATATATTATCGATATAACCAAAACCTTATACAGCCTGACTTTTAAGCATTGATATAGCTGGGTAAGTTCATGAATTTAGCTCCTATTGAGATAGGCTCTTAATCGTTTTAAACGCTACTTGGTTTCCTTTAGCTAGAGGGCCAGGCTTTTTTAAGATCTCTTTCTCCATCCTAAGTTCTTTATTTTCCTTTCGAAGTCTTAATAGCTCAGCTCTCTCATCGGAATTCAAGCTGCTACCAGATTGCTCAGCGTCGAATTTTGCTTTCCAGTTATAAAGTAATTTATCGGTGATCCCTAATGAAGCTGCCACTTTTGGGACGCTATAACCTTGTTCGGTGACTAATGCGACCGCTTCTTGCTTAAACTCAGTAGTATAAAACCTGTTTGTTCGTTTTTTCATTTAACACCTCAATAATTGGATTATATTCCATTATTAAAGTGTCCTGTTTGATTTAAGCAGATCAGTCTGTTCTGCGCAACTAAATCAGGACACTTTTCTTAAGGAATTTTCATACATCATTGGCGATAAATAATTATTGGCCGTGTGTGGTAGCGTAACAGCCGTTCCTCGATATGAAAATTCTGCCTTAACTCCTCTTCTTCGGTGAGCTTATCAGGATAGGTTTAATTTTGGTGGCAGTACCGTGGTCACATTTAGCGAAAGCGTGATTGATTAACCTAACACCATGAGCATTAAAAGGTCATAATGGAAACGATTTTTCTGTTTTAGGCTGATGTTCCTCTGTTACATTCTGGGCAGGAATACACCAAATCCCCTCATGGCACTTCGGGCAACATTTTTGATTGTTTGTAAAATACTCACGACACTGCACACAAAACCAATTCGTGACCTTTAATATTGGTGAAACTGATCGAACCTGTGTGCTCAGTCGTGCCTTGTCTTCTAAGCTCTTGATCTTACTGATGACCCGCGGACAGTGCTCTGCGCTCTGAGGATCAAAATGGGTAAACCATGACTCCGTTGGCGTCTTGTGCAGTGTGACGGGCTCACCGCAGTGAGCACAGTAATAGTTTTCTCGTGAATAACTCGGTTCTTGGGTGGCTCCCGCGAAACGATTGTTCTGCGTTAAGGCTAGCGACATTTTGACTTCATGTAATTTAAGCATGGGTGTGCTCCTTCTGTAAAATTTAAACTAAACGTTCTGAGTACCCAACATTCATGATCCACACTCGGCAACCCACCTTGAAACTTAGAAGACCACTGAGCTGTGCCTGCATGCGTATCGAGCCAGGTTCGTATGTTTAGGGCGTCGCTTTGCCTAGAGCGCATTCAATCGCACCAGGTGTGGTTAAAATTGAGTTGGTGGGTAATGGGTGGGTATGCTATGGAAAATGCACGGCGACTCGCGCTAGTGCCTTAGGATCCAAGGGCGGAATTGCCCTCTCTCGATTCATCAATGCGTGCTTGTAGCCACTGTTCTACTTCACTTTTCAACCATCTTGAGCTGCGTCCCAGTTTAATCGGTTTGGGAAACTCACCGTCCTGTATGAGCTTGTAGAACCATTTATCCGTAAGCCCGGTAAACTGAGTGATAAATTTCATATCAACGAACTGGTCATTCAGCAGGCTGGTGGTTGGGGGTGTTTGAATCGTCATTGTCTTGTCTCCTAAGAGTGAAAAGGAGAAGGCGACTGAGGTGGGGAATGCGTGGTGTCAGTCGTCCTTCAGACAATAACGGACTGCTGTATTTTTTTATTGCGCCTCATCGATAACATTCGGTTCAGTGAGGTTCGTCAACCGCAGCAATGGGGTGCGTACCAACGATTCAATACCCTGATTATTCAGCGCGTAATGAAAATAGCTGTGGTCTTCGGTGACCTGAGAAGCAGGTATGCTGTAAATCCCCTCTCTGCATTTCGGACAGCACTTTCTGACTGGTCGCTGCTGGCTGGTGTAAAACCGTCGACACCAGACGCAATACCATTCCGTGATGGGCTTTATGGGATGAAGCTCGGAGAACTGTTCAGCTTGTTGAGATTGTCGCGTCAGATAACTGATAGCCGCGTTTACCTCAGGACAATCGAGGTATTTCTTATCAACGGGGTGTGCAAAGAAAAAATGCCGTTTACGGCGGTCCAGATACACCGGTAAGTGACAGTGTGGACAGTAAAAGGGAATGGGTAGTGCCGGTTGCCAGCGCTCCTGCTCTTTAAAGGCATTTGTCAGGCGGCCATCAGGTAATTCAGCGATACCGAGCTCCAGTTCATTCAGATTGTAAATGTTCATTGTTTATCTCCGGTGTGTTGTGGTGTATTCACCGGATTGATGGAAGCTGTAATATTTTATGCAGAGAAAAAGGCTTTGCTATACTTAAAGCCATTATGCGCTGATAAAGGCTGTCGGAGATGGAATGAAAAAGATTTTAGCATTGGTGTTGTTGACGTTATCTGCGACTGCCACAGCAGATACCTTTGAATGTGATGCAGTATCTCAGCTTAATCGCCCTGCACCTTATGGTCCTCGTTCAGTGCTGCCTGTGACCTTTGAGTTCAGCAAATACGGTGCGTTTGAGCAGGACAGTAATAATGGGTCTGAAACCCGTTATGGCGAAGCGGAATATGACGGTATCGGGTATTACCATACGTCGGAGGATGGACGGGTTAATCTGCGTCAGGAAGTCGATCCCAGTAACAACAGTCCAATTGTCATTGCCTATGTTGTCGGCACCGACCACGCTACGGTCTACAGCAACTGCAAAGTGACGGCTGAAGAGGAGTAATGGGTGTGAATAACGCGCTCAGCGCCATTCTGAGCGTTTTATTCGGGCAGGGGATAAACTTGCACGGTGTCGCCACAATAAACGGCTATAAGGGCCATAGAGATCGTCATACAGCCCCTTGCTGCTACAGCATTCCCTATGGCTGACTTAACGATGACGGGAACGAGGACGACCTATCGGCTTATCATTCACATCAGGTAGACGGGAGATATGGTAAATCGGGTCAAAGGGTTTCTGCTCGGCTTTGGCTAAATAGTTCACCTGCCTTACGACCAGCATAATCATCAAAGTGTACCGGACGGCGTATAGCGTATCGATAATCGCGGCCTGTAATTTATTTTCATGTCAGGCTGTTCGTCTACTTGTTGGGGTAATGACCCGCATATTCCTTGGTCAAGTATTTCCCGTGAGTCCTATGCACTGTTCACATCAGCATCAAAGTCTTTTAATATTCCCGCACTGACTGGCGCCTATGGCATCATTAATGATAGCAGATCTCGTTATGCTTTTCATGGTTGCTGTACAAAAAACCATCAATCGGCACCTTCCTTAGTACCCTAAAGATCGTCTTCTTTTGACGTTCATATAATATTTCACTAGTGAGTTGTAAAAAATCGCTGTAACTGACTAAATTAATAATACTTAACCTCTAGAAGCGGTGATACGTTCATTCAGCCACTGTTCGACTTCACTCTTTAACCAACGAGAACTACGTCCTAACTTTATTGGTTTGGGGAATTCACCGTCTTGAATGTGTTTATAAAACCACTTATCCGTTAATCCTGTCAGATGAGTGATAAATTTCATATCAACAAACTGGTCATTCAGTAAGGGGTAATTGGTTGTATTGGTCATCGTTTGTTTCTCCTAAATGTGAAAAGGAGAAGGATCCGAAAGGGTTAATGAAATGCGGTGTGAATCCTTCAAACAATAACGCGGAGCTGTATTTTTTTATTCGTCGTCCTCACTCAACTCAGGTTCAATCGCTGGAGTTAATCGTAAAGAGCTTTTAGGCTCTATCGGTATAACACCATGATTATCTTGAGTGTAATTTGGAATGTGTTATAGTCATCAGTCACATCAGAAGCATCAGTGCTAAAGAAGATGAGAAGATAATGGTTGAGCAGAGTTTAACGAAAAAGTCATATATCTTGGTCGATTATGAGAATGTTCAGCCAGTTTTGAGTCAACATATCGAGTCAGATAAAACCCACTTCATTATCTTCGTAGGAAGCCACCAGAGTCGTATTAGCTATGAATTGGCTGCGTCTTTGCAGCCATTAGGGAAGAAAGTTCAGTACATCAAAATGAATCAAGGAGGTCGTAACAGCCTCGATTTTCATATCGCTTATTTTATTGGAAAGCTATCGACTGAAGATAAACAAGCCAATTTTGTGATTATCTCTAATGACAAAGGCTTCGACCCTTTGGTTGAATATCTCAATCGACAAGATGTGATGATCCAACGCCTCCCCTCAGAATCAACCGCTTCAACTAGCACCAGCAATGAACTAACATAAACACGCTCAGATCCATTCTGAGCGATTTAATCAGCTAAGTGCTATGATGGGATGACTACGGTATAAAAAACGCTCTGGTGAAGCGAATAGACGTATTTAAGACGAAGAGGACTTACGAGGACGACCGATTCGCTTTTCCGTAGGCGGAGTCGAGAGATGGTAGATAGGTTTAACGCCTTTTTGTTCGTATTTAGCCAAGTAATTGACGACATACCGCATCGCTCTTTTACCCCGTTTATCATCAAAGTGGATAGGTTTACTGATATCCGCACGATATTGTTTATTGTCGGTACAATGATAAAGATAACCTTCGCCTTCCGTAATGGTTTCCCAGAGCATATCCATTCGCTGATTAAAGTCCCATTTCTTACGATGCCGCTGACCATCCACATAGATGACAGCATGAGCATGTAAGCCCCTATCAGGAGCTTCTTCCAATACCCAGGCATAACCTATTACTCCGGGATATTTTGAGAGACGTAACATCAGGATACTCATATCCCGACTGAATTGATGTTCATCTTCGTAAATGTATCGCTCACTGTCTTCACGCCAATGGAAGTCCGTTCTTATCATCAATATCTTCGAGTAGTGTTCAAAGAGTTTGGTTTGTTGTTGATAGAGTAAATTTTGTAATTGAGGGATAGCAAAGCTCATGGTAATAACTCCGTTAAGTAGAAATTAACTCAACGGATAACAGGAGACTGTAAATTATTTTCTAACGTACAAAAGAAAATGGTCGTTTTTATTTTAGGTAATGGATAACCACGCCACTCGGATATTTTCTATTTAACCCAGAGGGGTGGAGGGTTAATGTTGTTTTTAGTCGGCGTGGTTTATTGATTAATGATGTAATGATGAATCATAGAGATTAAGGTTAGGTAAGAGTGATATGAGAATGGATATCTTGATAATGGATATCTTGATAATGGATATCTTGATAATAACATTAATAACCTAAAGGTTTCGTTTTATGTATTCTCGAGATCATAGTGAGAGTTAACTAGGCATTGTTAGATTAACATATCTCATTCATGTTATCTGCTAATAATAGAGACAAAATTATCTTTTTAAGGTAGTATCAACATTGTTCATTTTTTGCCGTGGATATGATGAGTGATAATAAAGGCTAATCACTAATGTAGATACTATCCAATTATTGATCTGTCATTCTAGTTCATATTAATCATAACCCTCTATACTTTTTTATGCTAATACCGATTAAGAGGTTCATAAGGGGAGGATCAAATACTAGATAATGCTAGAAAAAGAGTGACTATCTTTTATTATCTTCATATTCACTTTTTATCTACTTTATATCTGTTTCTGACGTTATTTATACATCGATCACACTAAAAATGCCTCAAAACTGTCAATATAGATACAATAATGGTACATAGTAGAGGTTGTTTTATGAGCAGATCAGATGATATTGTTAAAGAAGGGTTAGATAAGCTAAAAACAAATGATAATCGTTTAGCTAATTTTTATGTCAATTATCTATCCAATATCGATTGGTTTAATGATCGTCACCGTCATGGTGATATATATCAATTCCATTCAAATAATGATGACTATAAGTCTATTAACAGTAATCTTAGAAATATCCTTTATAAATTAGAACCTCACTTAGAGGATTTAGAAGATGCTATTAGTTTTGGGAGTTTAAATATCCTTCCTATAGAAGGGTTTTCTTGGATAAAAGATGATGAATATGCGTGTGCATATTGCTGGGGAGTGATTACAACAAGAGAAAGTGATATATTTAGAGATGCACCATTTGATACTTTCTATTTGGATGAGCACTGGACAGAAAATACATCTTGGTTTGACTTTTTAAGTTTAAGTAAGCAAGCAATGAGTCACGAAGAACGATACAAGGTTATTTTAAACTTATTTGATGGTGTTTTTTTTAAACAGGGTGGCGAAAAACAAAAAACTTTGGATTTATTAAAAGAGCTATGGCTTAAAGCAAGTAATGATTTTAACTCATTCTCATTTATAAAAAATATGGATGAGCCATCTATCAACTGGTTATTAGATTATTTTAACAAATATAAAAATGAACGTAACATAGAGGGTATCTTAGGGCTAGCGCCTAGAAGAATGAATCGACGGAATCGATCTGACTTATTAGAGTATTTATCACTTTATCCACAAAACTCCTCATCGGAGAAATTAATTGCTGTTACATCTGCTCTCCGACTATGGGATGCAGGTGATCAAGTATATGAAAGAAAACATTTTATCACAAAATTAAAAAACTCATATAAACAATGGCATACTCGTAAAAATCTAGATGGAAGAGTCGCAATAAATAGCGTCATTGGGAACAGTGAAAAAGAGCGATTAAAAGAAATGGCAAAGCATTACCGTATGAATCAAAACAATTTTTTAGAAGCTCTTATCAATAAACAATACAAAAAATATCAGGAAAACCCAGATGATTTACAAATTTAATCTGTAATTTTTCTCAGGTATATATTACTTCAATGAAACCTAAGCCTTAATGGCGATTAATGAGTGAACTAGCCCTGCGCCTTACGGTGCAGGGCTTTTTGTTTATTGCGACAAAATACACTGAATTGGAGTTTTATTATGTTTACCTTACAACAGCAAGCATCTGCCGTTATCAAAACTAACCTTGTTCACCCTCGTGGTCGTGATACCTTCTGGCGTTTTTACTTTGGTACTGTGCCAGACTGGCAACGTATTGAAGGCGATATCTTTAACATGATGGCGAAGCTTTGTAATCGCTATCAAGGTGCTTTCTGGGAGTTCAGTATGCTGTCTAATGGCGGCGTATTTATCTGGCCTGATATGCTCGAAACCTCCCTGCAAATGTTTAACCCGCATAACGGAAATGAAGCTGAGTTAAGCCCTGAAGCAGCCGGTATTGCTGTCTGTTTACTGGTGTATAGCATCTGGTCATTTAAAACCGAAAGCCCTGTGCTGGTGGAATATTTTTACCTGTTGCGTGATTACGCTAGACAGCATCCGGAGCAAGCTCAAATCTTTCGCCTTATAGACTGATTTATCAGTCACGGTTTTATCTTTCCCCCCACCAGCAATCTTCATTTAATCCATTTATCGAATGATTTATCAGTTTAATTATTGAGGAGAACCCCTATGTCTCGTTTAGCTTCCCGTTTTGGCAATGCTTGCTCTATTCGTCGTGACCGCCCGCTAACTACCGAAGAGCTGTATCGTACTGTACCCAGTGTTTTTGGTGAAAACAAACACGAATCCCGCAGTGAACGATATGCCTATATCCCTACGATTACGTTATTAGAAAGTTTACAGAAAGAAGGTTTTCAGCCGTTCTTTGCTTGTCAAACGCGTGTTCGTGATATTAGCCGTCGTGAGCATACCAAGCATATGTTAAGACTTCGACGCCATGACCAAATTACAGGAAGTCAAGTGCCTGAAATCATCTTACTCAATAGTCATGATGGCTCATCGAGTTATCAGATGTTACCGGGGATGTTCCGATTCGTTTGTCAGAATGGCTTAATTTGCGGACAAACCTTTGGTGAGGTGCGTGTACCGCACCTATGTTAATTTCTCAACTATGTATAGTTAGCTCGCGGAGCTATTGTCGGCTCCTATAGTTTATTGACCTGGAGCCGACAATTGATTTGCATAGTTACAGCGTTTTCAGAAAGTTGAGTAGATCATCTGATGCCCGGAATCGCTTGAATGTTGTGTCTGGTGCATCAAGGCGAGAAAGCACCTCTTCCTTCATCTGCAAGTTGGCTTCGACATAGCGATGCGTCGTATTCACGCTTTCGTGACCAAGCCATAGAGCAATGAGATTGAAGGAGACACCACTTTGCAGAAGGTGCATGGCGGTCGTATGCCTGAGGACATGTGGTGACACTCGCTTGGTCTTCAGACTGGGTTGAGTGGCTGCTGCACGATTGACTGCAAGTGCTAAACGTTGTGCCACATTAGCTCGCGTCATTGGTTGCCCCGATCTGGCAGGAAGCAATGCCGCATCACCGTGCATGTTCTGATTGGTTCGCAACCATGCCCGTATAATTCCAACCGTGGATTTCCATAATGGTATCGATCTCTTACGTCGCCCTTTTCCATTCAGATGAACGCATGCGCTTCCATCAAGCACGACATCAACAACACGTATATTGATTACCTCAGACACTCGAGCCCCCGTGTTATAGATAATCGTAAACAGCAAGTGGTCGCGCTGTGAGATCCAGTCATCACCAGGGTCACCGAGTATGGCGATGATTTCTGGGCGAGTTAAGTGGCCGATTAGTGGCTGATCAAAGCGTTTCATTGGTACATTGAGTGCTCGTTCTACCGTGTGTAATGCGGTAATGTCTCGTCGGCCAGCAAACCTGAGAAACGTTCGTAGGGCAGTTAGGCGAAGGTTGCGGCTTCGTACAGTATTCTGACGTTCTGACTCCAGATTATCCAAAAACTTCAAGATGAGATCTGGCGTGATGTCTTCCAACTTCATGGCTACTGGTTGTCTGTGCAACTGCGAAGTTGCAAACTCAAGAAATAGCTTGAGCGCATCCCGATAACAGGCGATTGTTTGCGGACTGAGAGCCCTTTGCGCCACCAGGTATTCAGTAAAAAACTGCTGCACAATTTCCGGGAAACTTGATTGCTTAGACATCGATTTACGCATCATTCACCTCCGGCATACACATTTCGAATTGCTTTGCCGAAGCCGCCATCAGCTCCGGAACCGCCTGTAGATACCAGTAAGTCTCCGCTATGCTGGCATGCCCTAAATAAGTCGATAGTGACAGCATCTCATGAGCAACATCGATCCCTTGTTGTTGCCACAGAATAATCCGCCTGACTACAAATGAATGCCGTAGATCGTGGATACGTGGTGCATGATGAGTGCCACGATTAACCCAGCCCAATTCCCGGCGTAATGCCCGGAATACCTGACAAACTTGTTGTCCGCCTAATGGTTTTCCTAATACATCGGCGCGTAATCCGATGAAAAAATAAGCATCTTCATCTGATGCTGCCCCCGTTAATTTACGTTGGTTCAGGTATTGATGTAATGCCTTGCTCGTACTCGGGTGCAACACGATTGAACGTGATTTTCCAAACTTGGTTCTCCGGATTATCAATATGCTCCTACGTAAGTCTACATCGCTAATGCGAAGTGACAGAGCCTCAGAAATACGCAATCCAGTGCTTGCGAGAAGACCAAAGAGTGTCTCGTAGAGCAGACCTCGGATGCTGTTGTGCGGGCCCAACCTCTTCGCCGCAGCCAACAGATCCTCGATCTCTTGCTCACTGTAGATATGCGGCGTTCCGCGCTCTGGTTTTCGTCCGCAGACCGAGCCATCTGGCACCTCGTGTTCCGGTTCTGAGAATTGCAACCAGCGCATGAAGGTACGCAAATATTTCAGGCGACCATGGGCCATGCTAATAGGCACAGCTTCGGTAAACCGGCCTTTTGATGCCCATTCGGTCATCAATTCAAGAGTTAATGGCCCTTGATGATTGGCTCGCTGTACGTATCGTGCAAAGCTACGTAAACAATAACTGGCATGACTCATTTCGAAGCCGAGATACCGTTTTTCAGAAAGATAACATTCAACTTGTGTGGTCAGATCGCCCATTATATCTGGCCCCCTGCAGTATCCATGTCAAAAAAGCCCGGCCACGGCAGAGCTACGCGTGCCAGATTACGACTGTCGAGTTTGGCATAAATGCATGTGGAATTTAACGAGCGGTGACGCAAAATATCAGCAATGTCTTTAATCGACGCACCAGTCGCAAGCAACCTGTTGGCCATCGTGTGACGCAGTAGATGGGCACTGGTGTACTGAAGCCCGGCACGTGCATATACCTGGCGTATAGCGATACTGACTACCGATCTACTAATGGGACGTTCACGAGGTGTTTTATGGCTGGCAAAGACCTCCCGATGCAGGGTCTTCGGTCTGCCGTTCTGTAGGTAGGCAGCGATGGCATTGCCTGTAGTTACGGGCAGGGGCATTACATCGTCCCGGCGGCCTTTTGTCCGACGCAGGGTGATTGTTCCGCTCACCCAATCAATATCATCCAGGCTCAGGCGGGCGATTTCACCAATACGAAGGCCGAGATCCAGAGCACAGCGCACCATGGCATCAGCACGCAATCCAATTGGGTCTGTTTGCCCAAGTGAGTTTAGCAGTTGTTCAATTTCGTCGGTGCTGAGTGACTTAGGTAAAGATGCCTGCTGCCAGTTAGCCGGATTTGCAAGGGCGCCAATCAAAACATACAAATCATCCTTTTGCATTATGCGCCACCGAAAATAGCCACGCAGACTGGACACAACGAGGCTAAAGCTTACCGGTGTTCTATAGACATTAGCCTGTGAGACAAGAAAATCACGAACATGTGCGGGGGTGAGCGTGGATAAATTGATGGCACCATCGTTGAATTTATCGCGAAGAAATCTGCCAACAATTCGTATGGAAGTCTCCCGAGTACTTCGCGCGAATCCACGGGCTTGTAGTAAATAGTCGTCAAAACGGCGTAACTCTACAGCCACTGGGAGCATATCAATAGGTTTAGGTGGGATTAACTCTATGGCCCGCAACATGTTTAACAAGTGCCCTAGGGGCGAGCGACTATGGTTGCGCCGATATCCCGAAACAGGCTCAATATAATCGGGAACGCGCTGGTGCAAAAATTCTTCAACCAGAGTCTCATTTACATCACACAAGGACAGGCGCATTTCCGACATCCAACGTGAAAACTGTGCCATGACCTCCCCGCAACGCTGAATATAACTGTTCGAATATCCACGACATGCTAAGTACTCTCGAAGTGTCTCTCTGTATTCAATCAATAATGGAACATAACCGGTAGGGTCACCGTGATTGCATAAAGTAGGTTGATCGGTATTCATGATTATCTCCTTGAAATGGGAGACAACAGGTTGGTTCGAAAATGAAAACTATGTATAGGAGAAATTTTAAGCCAGCTACCTATAATAGGTTAAATGGAGACGGATTAGCAACAAACTACACATAGTTGAGAGATCAACATAGGTGTGGCTATGAATAGATGCTCATAGCCTCACAAGGGCGATGTGGTGGAAAAAGTGATTGAAGGGGCTTATGAAGTGTTAGGGCTATTTGAACGCATGGATGAGCAACGTGATGCCATGCAATCCCTATTATTACCGCCACCAGCCCAACACATCTTTGCTCAATCTGCTCTCACATATCGTTATGGTGAAGCGCATCAACCTGTGACCGAAGCGCAAATATTACAGCCACGCCGTGTAGAAGATAAGAAGGACGATCTTTGGACGGTGTACCAACGTTTGCAAGAAAATTTAATTAAAGGGGGATTATCAGGCAGAAATGCGAAAGGTAAACGCGCTCGCACGCGTTCAGTGAATGGGATTGATGGGGATGTGAAGCTTAACCGAGCCTTGTGGGTGATGGCTGAAAATATGCTTCAACTAGCCTCGTAATGATGGAGATATTAACGATGGAGAGTATCAATACTTATACGAATACCTTAACACTGCTTCCTAATGAACAACGTACTATCAAACGTGCGTTGACCATACTGGATAAGTATCTGCGTGAACCGGGTATTGCTTTTACATCAACGCAAAATGTGAGGGATTGGTTACGGCTAAAAATGTCAGCATTAGAGCGTGAAGCGTTTATTGTGCTCTATTTGAATCAACAAAATCAGTTGATAAGCAGTGAAACCCTGTTTGCTGGCTCGATTAGCAGCACACAGGTTTATCCTCGTGAAGTCGTCAAACGAGCACTTCATTTTAATGCTGCTGCCGTTATCTTTGCACACAACCATCCGTCAGGCGATATCACGCCAAGCCAAGCGGATAAATCTATCACGCAACAATTAATAAAAGCATTGCAGCTAATTGAAGTACGAGTACTTGACCATCTGATCATCGGTGGTCAGCAAATCTTCTCTTTCGCTGAGCATGGCTTAGTATGAGGTGAACCATGAATATCATCCGTAAATCCGCAGCAATGAAGATCCATCAGCAACATTTAGGCTCTCGCCTTGCTCGTTATTGTAGGGGAAAGTATAAATGGGTTGGTAATAGCGAGCATTATATTGGTAAGGAGGTGCCAGATTGTCGTGGCGTGTTAGCTGTTTATGTTGAACGTCGCCAAGACAGAGATGGCCCTTATGCGTGTGTCATGTGTGTGACATTGAATTGAATAAGTACTGATCACTTTGAGTTTATCCTATATTGGATGGATAAATTAAGCCTACTTCCACTTTGATTAGTATTCAATGGCACATATCAAACCGTTGGATCTTAACTGAATTAGACATTGAGGAATTAAACAAAAATGACACAATAAGACATCATTAAACATGTCAAATTGGCAATACCATGATTCATACTAGAAACAATTAACATGAACATGATCCCCATTAAATGTATACTTAAAAAGGATTCGAATACGTTATAATTACACCTGTCATCTGTGCAAAAAAACAATCTATTTGCTGCGCTCTATCGCCCCAACCGTGCTCAACAAAACCCACCAAACGGACCGAGGGTACAAAAGAGGGTATAAATAAAATCAAATTCAATTAATATTTTTAAATACAACTAGTTATAATGAAAAGTCGATTCCGAGTCCGGCACCACTTATTTAAAGAACCCGCCCAAAAGGCGGGTTTTTGCTTTTCTAGCTACGGTAGATTTCAGGTCGTTGCAACACGTTATTTATTTACTGGATTTCATGCCATTTTTGCAGATGTTCTTTGCTGTTAAAGACACCTATACCCCCTCATAAACCTATCTCTTATTTTCTTGTGTAAGTATTCCATAAAAACAAATCATTAACTTTAACAGATATGTCAATTTCAGCTTTTCATTCACACTAGGCTATCAGATTGAATTGTGTTCTATCTACGAAACCTGTCAGCTTAAATCTGAACTGATACAGTCATGCTACGCTTTAATGTGTCTGGCAGATATACATAAAATAATAGGTGTAGCAATATGCTGCGCTATTTAATGAGTTTTATCTGGAGTATGGAAAGAAACCCGGAGCGGTATATTCAACTATGTCGGGATGTTTTATAACAGTAAGCGTTAGCATGGCTTGCGTGTTCTTATATCACCAACGTAATATAAATATCAATATTATCAATTAGTAACACATGTTTACATAGCTCGTATTAATTCAAAATTAAATTAAGACTAACCTTCAGGTAAGGAAAAAATATAGAGTTTAAAAAGATAACTTGACCATCTTCACATTTTATAAAACATCAATTTGAAGTTATACTTCATTTAATGTTTTATATTGGAGTTTAATTCTAAATAGAAATCTCACTTATAACCACTACAAGAGTGAACGCGTATGAAAATAATAAAGAAAATATCTTATCTCTTTTTCACCATAATACTGTCTTCACCAATATTCTCATCGACCAGTTTTGCTGAGAAACTCCCCGCCCTTCCTGTGACATTAAAAAATGGAACCGGAGTAATTAACCAAAATATTATTTACATAGGTTTAGGTAGTACAGGAAACTCATGGTATAAACTTGATCTTAATGAAAATAAAAAAAAATGGGAAAAAATAGCTGATTTTCCGGGTACGCCAAGAGACCAAGCTATAGCAATTAAGTTAAATAATAATATTTATATATTCGGCGGAGCGGGAAAAGAAAATATTGAGAGTGAAACAATAAGCTCATTAACAGATGTTTATCGTTATTCACCAAGTGAAGACAAATGGGAAAAAATAGATACTAGTTCACCTTATGGCTTGGTTGGTCATGCAGGGGTTAGTATCAGCACCAATAAAGCTATCATTCTTGGAGGAGTAAACAAGCAAATATTTGATAAATATTTCATTAATTTAAATCATGCTAAAAACAATTCATCTATTAAAAGTAAAGTTATTAATGATTATTTTAATAAACCCATAGAAGGCTATTTTTTTAATCGAGTCATACTAACTTATAATGCAGATAATAATCAATGGGGTTCATTAGGCACTATTCCTTTTAATGGAACTGCGGGTTCTTCATTAGTAAATGATAACAATTCAATAACCTTGATTAACGGTGAATTAAAGCCTGGGTTACGTACTAGTGAAATACAAACGGCTATATTAGAAAATAATCAACTACAGTGGAATACTACTGTACAGAAACTTCCTCCACCATCACCTGAGCAACAGCAAGATGGCTTGGCTGGTGCATTTGCAGGTTATAGTGCTCATACCTTACTTGTTGCTGGGGGTGCTAACTTCCCTGGGTCTCAGGCTAAGTATTCACAGAAACATTATTTTGCACATCAGGATTTAGACAAAAAATGGCATAAAGAAATTTATGGGTTGATTGATAATCAATGGAAAGTAATTGGTGAACTACCGATCCCTCTTGGTTATGGAATCACTATTGAGCATGGTAATTCACTATATTTAATCGGAGGTGAAACTACAAAAGGTGAGGCAGTTAATTCTGTAATCACTTTAACATTAAAAGATAAAGAGCTAATTATTAACTAAACCAGTTAAATTTATAAATTATAATAACCAACCAAGAACTCCATATTAAATTTATGGAGTCTTATCCACTCAGGTAAAAACTATGTTTAATAATAAAATTTTATTGGCATGTTGTACTTTTTTTATGTCATTTCAATTAAATGCGACTACATTAGACTTTCGTCATGAATATTCAGATTCATCCAGAATAAATAAAGATCGCATTGCCTTTATTCATTCATTTTCAAATGGTATCGGATTTTATATTGATGCCAGTATAAAGTCAGGTGGTGTTGATGGCGAAAAAGATAAAGTATTTAGTGATGTTGTTAATAATGCTATCGAAATGGGGCTAAGTTACAACCATAAGATAAATAAAAGTATAACGTTACAACCGGGATTAATTTTTGAAACAGTTACAGACACATCAATTTATAAACCTTATTTAAAGGCGCAATATAATTTTGATAACGGTTTATATATTGCAGGCCGTTATCGTTTTGATTATGCCAGAAAAACAAAAAAATCTGTTGATGACGAAAAAACAAATCGATTTGATGCGTTTATTGGCTATAAATATAATAAATACAAAATTGAATATGACTACACACAAATGTATAGCGATGGCATAAAATATGATAATAAGAAACGTAATTATGAACATAATGTCTCTTTCTCTTACCAATTGAGTGACACATTCACTCCTTATATTGAAGTTGGAAATGTTGCGGTAAGCCCGACCAGTGACGCCCGTCAAACTAGGTATCGTTTAGGATTACAATTCCACTTTTAAATCTTATGTAAAAAGATGCCAAAAATTATAGTGAGTAATTACTCCATTACTCACTATATTATTTTTTCATATTTATCAATAAATTAAGAGAAATATTTTATTATTTGATCTTCTTCACAAATTACGACTTTCGCAATTGAGGAATTTAGCTTCATAAAATAACATTTATTGGAGTTGTACTTCAAAATAAAATGGTGAGTTCAAAATGGCATTGATTGAAAAGATGACTACGGATATTCAACAAAAAGGAGGGCTGATCGTTTCTTGCCAGCCTGTCGATAATAGCCCTATGGATAAGCCAGAAATTGTTGCTGCAATGGCTCAAGCTGCAGTTAATGCAGGTGCAGTAGCAGTACGAATTGAGGGAATAGATAATTTAAAAGCAACTCGCCCTCTTATTGATGTGCCAATTATTGGTATTGTCAAACGCGATTTACTGGATAGTCCTGTCAGGATCACACCTTGGTTAAGTGATGTAGAAGCACTAGCAACAGAAGGTGCCGATATTATCGCTTTTGATGGTACGGATCGTGTACGCCCAGTTCCAGTCAATGAGTTATTGGCTTGCATACACCACTTCAATAGGTTGGCAATGGCAGATTGTTCCACATTTAATGAGGGAATGTATTGCCAGGAATTAGGAACAGAATTTATTGGTTCAACTATGTCTGGCTATACCGGTGGTGAAATACCTAAATTACCTGATTTACAATTAGTGGCAGCACTCGCTGAAAATGGATGTCGTGTAATAGCCGAAGGCCGCTATAACACACCTATGATTGCAGCAAGAGCTATACAAGCTGGAGCTTGGGCTGTCACAGTTGGTTCCGCATTAACCCGACTTGAACATGTCTGTGATTGGTTTACCCATGCCCTCAAGTTACAGCAGGAATTAGTTAAATGAATATATTAGCAATTGATATTGGAGGAACAAAGATTTCGGCTGCATTAATCAGTCGAGACAATCAACTTACGCACCATACTCAAATTACAACCCCTGCAAGTGCATCACCAACTCAACTCTATGAAGCTTTGGTGGCGATAACTACACCACTAAAAGCGTATGCAGATGGTGTCGCCGTAGCCTCTACAGGGATTATCTGTGATGGCGTATTAACTGCATTAAATCCTAATAATTTGGGAGGATTAAAAAATTTCCCGTTAAAAAAAACACTTTCTACAATAACCGGTTTGCCTTGCTGGTTACTCAATGATGCTCAAGCTGCTGCATGGGCTGAATATGATTACCGCCATGAAAATATCTCTGATATGGCATTTATTACAGTATCGACAGGGGTTGGGGGCGGCCTAATTCAACAAGGACAATTACAGCTAGGAAAACGAGGTATTGCAGGCCATCTAGGCCACACTATAGCTGATCCTCATGGCCCTCTTTGCGGCTGTGGTCGTTATGGATGTGTCGAAGCTATCGCTTCCGGCCGTGCCATTACTTCACAAGCTGTAAATGAACTTGCAGGTAAAGATGCTAAAGCTATTTTTACTGCCTATCACCAGGGAAGCCTTCAAGCGAAAACAATAATTGAAAACTCAGCAAGTACTATAGCTAATTTAGTTGCTGATATTAAAGCAATAATAGATGCCGACTGTGTTGTTCTTGGTGGAAGTGTTGGATTAGCAAATGGATATATCGAGCTTGTTCAAGCAGCTATCAGACAACAGCCCAAGGCGTTACAAGTCCCTATTTTAGCTGCTCACTATCATCATAATGCTGGACTTTGGGGAGCCGTTCTTTGGGCTAGGAAACACTAAAAAACTGTCGTACTTCTTACCTTTTACCTTACATATGGCAGGACTAAAAAAATGCAATTACATGATTTTGGTTTCGTTAATTATGCAGTGCTATTTGGATATTTAGCCGCAATGTTACTCGTTGGTGTTTATTTCTCTAAACGCCAAAAAACAGCGGATGATTATTTTCGTGCCGGGGGGCGGGTTCCCGGTTGGGCTGCCGGCGTTTCTGTCTTTGCAACAACATTAAGCTCAATTACCTTTATGTCAATTCCAGCGAAAGCTTATACTTCTGATTGGACTTTTATTATTGGCCAATATTTAGCGATCGCCATTTTGCCATTAGTATTTTATTTCTATATTCCTTTCTTTAGAAAATTAAAAATCACTTCAGCCTATGAGTATTTAGAAGCCCGTTTTGATATACGAAGTCGTTTATTTGCCAGCCTGTCATTTATGTTATTTCATATTGGTCGTATTGCAATTATCACTTATTTGACCGTACTCGCACTACGTCCTTTCATAGGGATAGACCCTATTATATTAGTTGTACTGATTAGTCTATTATGTATTATTTATACATGGATGGGAGGGATTGAAGGCGTTATTTGGACAGATGTTATTCAGGGATTGTTACTTTCAGGTGGTGCTGTTTTAATCTTTATCATGATTTGTTTTAAAGTTGATGGAGGTATTAGTGAGATTTTTACCACAACAGCACAGGCTGATAAATTTTTCCCGGATGCACAGTTACGCTGGAGTTGGACTGACAGTACTATTCCTGTATTAATGATTGGTTTTTTATTTGCCAATATTCAACAATTTACTGCAAGCCAAGATGTTGTCCAGCGCTACATTGTGACTGATTCTATCGAACAAACTAAACGTACTTTAATCACAAATGCTAAATTAGTTGCCATTATTCCTATTTTATTTTTTGCCATTGGTTCAGCCCTATTTGTGTATTACAAACAAAATCCAAGTTTGTTACCTGAAGGTTTTAATACCGGAGGTATCTTACCCTTATTTATTGTTACAGAAATGCCAGTGGGTATTTCTGGGCTAATCATTGCAGCTATCTTTGCCGCTGCTCAATCGAGCATATCTAGTAGCTTAAATAGTATTTCTAGTTGCTTTAATTCTGATATCTATATTCGCTTAAGTAAAGTTGAACGGCGTTCAGAACAAAAAATGAAAGTCGCCAGATTAGTTATAATTATTGCTGGAGTATTCAGCAGTTTAGCCACAATTTGGCTAGTTTTATCTGACGAGTCTGAAATATGGGATGCTTTTAACAGCTTAATCGGTTTAATGGGTGGCCCTATGACCGGACTATTTATGTTAGGTATTTTTGTTAAACGTGCTAATGCAGGTAGTGCGGTCGCAGGCATTATAGTAAGTATCATTGCTGTATTAGCAGCCCGTTATGGCAGTGACCTTAACTTTTTCTTCTATGGTGTAATAGGTGCTATGTCAGTAGTCATTATTGGTACAATTACTGCGCCATTTTTCTCGGCAGCAAAACAAATTTCATTGGATGATAGTGAAATATCAAGGAACTCATAGGAGGTATCTATGTTATTTGGTCATATATCTGACGCGGCAGTAATGCCTGAAATGAATTTGGTATTACGTAATATAATTAAAAAGGCACTCGCACTCGACCCATTCTCTTTAGAACCGGGATGCTACCCTATTGATGATAATGATGTATTCATGAATGTAATGTCATTTGAAACACAGTCTCGAGAACAAAAATGTGCAGAATTACATCATCGCTATATTGATATACAAATTTTACTATCCGGTGAGGAAGTTATAGATTACGGTGTTCGAAATTCGGCTAAAAATGCCACTGTTTACAGTGAAGCGGATGACTACCAACTCACAGATGTCATTGAAAATTGTCAAACATTGTCATTAATACCCTCTATGTTTGCTATTTTTATGCCTTATGAACCCCATAAACCAGGTATAGCAGCAGAGAAAGGAAACTGTATATTAAAAAAAGCAGTAATTAAGGTAAACCTTAATTTGCTGACAAGTTAATTTTCATCAGTTCCAATTAAACGCTTTATTTCTAATGCATCAATAAATTGTATATTGATGCAAATGGAATAAAGCGTTTTGTTATTATCACATAATTATAAGAGCAAGGCTTTTTTTAACCCGCCAGAATTGATACTCTTGTTAGCAGAATTCCATTCCCTTTGAACTTCGGCAAACAAGGATAATTTTCATGACAAAACAGTCAGTTACCAGACTGAAGCCAGGTAAAATACTCGACACACTAGGAGCAATGAAAAATAGCCTGACGCGAGTATCACAGCGTATTGCTGAATATATCCTGTTTCATCCTGTTGAAGTCACTCAGCTTTCCATCGCACAACTTTCCCAAGCGACTAAGGCGGGTGAGGCAACTGTAGTGCGTTTTTGCCGCACTTTAGGCTATAAGGGCTTTCAAGACTTTAAAATGGATTTAGCCATTGAAATGGCGACATCGGATAGTGAAGAATCACCAATCCTTGATGCTGAAGTTAGCCATCAGGATGATATCCATACTATAGGTTTAAAATTACAAGCAACCATCAATAATGTGTTATCAGAAACATTAAATTTACTTGATATGACGCAAGTTCAAGATGCTGTAAATGCGTTGCTATCATCGAATTATGTTTTTATCTGCGGTGTGGGTTCCTCAGGGATCACAGCAGAGGATCTAAAAAATAAACTGATGCGTATTGGATATCGAGTGGATGCTGTTACCAATAACCATTTTATGTATATGCAGGCTTCCTTATTGAAACCGGGTGATATCGCGATTGGTATCAGCCATTCCGGAAACTCACCGGAAACAGTTCATGCACTGAAACTTGCAAAAGAAGCAGGGGCTACCACAATTGCGCTAACGCATAATTTAGGTTCACACATTATGGAATATGCCAATTATTATCTGATTAATGGTAATCGACAGGGGAAATTACAAGGTGATTCTATTGGTACAAAAACAGCACAACTGTTCGTTTTAGACTTACTATATACCCTACTTGTCCAAGCTCAACCTGAAATGGTCAAAGAGCAAAAACTGCGTACACTAAATGCATTAAAAAATACCAATTCAGCATGAGTTTATAATCAGTGTTATGTGGTCTTGAACAAAAACCAGCTAAAGATCACACTTTCATTTTTCTCTTTCTTTAACGCTAATTTCATTATTGCGTTCTGAACGATTGATCCTTAATATAGAGTAAAACTCCATATCATAACAAATAAAGAAATCAACCTCCAAAAAGGAATGATAATGAAAAAACTCTCTGGATTAATCGCTGCACCTCATACACCTTTTGCTGCCGATGGCAGTATTAATTACCCTGTCATTGATAAAATTGCAGAACATC
Source organism: Providencia sp. PROV048 (assembly GCF_033688165.1). Lineage (NCBI taxonomy): Bacteria > Pseudomonadati > Pseudomonadota > Gammaproteobacteria > Enterobacterales > Morganellaceae > Providencia > Providencia sp. PROV048. The sequence goes on from NZ_CP096360.1 coordinate 3,637,088, forward strand.
TTATTGCAAGTGGTGTCACTGGTGCTTACGTATTAGGAACAACAGGAGAAGGTATCCATTGTTCTGTCGAAGAACGCAAAAAAGTCGCTGAATGCTGGGCTGCTGCCAGTCAAGGACAACTAGATATCATTGTTCATACAGGTGCACTCAGTATTGCAGACACTATAGAGCTATCCCGTCATGCTGAAACGTTAGATATTCAAGCTACATCAGTGATTGGTCCTTGTTTCTTTAAACCAAGCAATGTAGATGACTTAGTTGAATATTGTCGTTTAGCAGCGATGAATTCTCCTTCTAAAGGCTTTTATTACTACCACTCTACTATGTCAGGTCTAAACATTGACATGGAAAAATTTTTACAAGCGGCAGGAAAAATAATTCCGAATTTATCCGGAATGAAATTTAATTCTCCTGATATGTATGAATTTCAACGTTGTTTACGTGTTGATGGCGGTAAATACGACATTCCATTTGGTGTAGATGAATTTATACCGGCAGGGTTAGCTTGTGGGGCGTTAAGCGCTGTAGGAAGCACCTATAACTATGCGGCTCCTTTATATCTTGAAATAATTGAGAAATTTAACACTGGTGATTACGATGGTATCGCTGCATGTATGGATAAAGTAATTGCAATTATTCGTGTGCTGGTAGAATACGGTGGTGTTGCTGCAGGTAAAGTTGCAATGCAATTACATGGTATTGATGTTGGTGATCCCCGCCGTCCACTACGCCCATTAACTGCAGCACAAAAAACGGATGCATTAGCAAAATTTAAAGCAGCCGGTTTTCTATAATTAACTTTACTCTTGTTGAGTATTAACAACACAAGCTTGTTTTTTTACATCTCCCCCATTTGATGATGACAGTGGCCTTCGAAGTGAAAGCCACTCTTTATTTCTTAAAATATTCCCCCAATCAGTTATCCGATTAAGCTGAATAACATCATGTGTAAAATCAAAAAAAAAATATATTGTCACCTATATAAGCAAATCATTTTTTATTACAGATAATTATATTTTACTACACTTGATTTTTTTATTTTTAGCAGTGAATAATGCAACCGCCCCCTGAATATTAACAGAAACATCTTCAAACAAAGAAGCAAGTGTCGTTTCAAGTGAATCTGCAGAGTCATAAACATTGCTAAAAATTCCTTTTTTATTATAGACTGACATTAGCTTACTTCCAAAACGATTATGCTTAACCCCCTTTCCAAGAATAGTCGCACCATATAAAGTGCCATCATCCTTAAGTGTTTCACTGATATTTATTATCGCTTGTTTCTTATCACTCATTTTCCCTGGCAAGCAATGTAATAAATAAAATATGGATACTGAATCAAATGCCCCTCTCAACTCACCAGTAAATCTGTTAAAAATATCATGGCAGAAACAAGAGTTTAATTTCTCATCAGAAATATATTTTTTAGCATATTCTAAACTGTGAATATTAAGATCGGAAAGTGATATTTTATTAATTTCATCTGCAGATTTTTTTAAATAAAAACCAGTCCCAACACCAATATCCATATGGTTGCTACCAAGATGAGATTTAAAGTGAGGAATTAAAAATTCATCAGTATTACAACGCCATGCATAGTTATTAGATATATTTAGTACCCACCAGTCATATAGAGCCAAAGAGAGAGGTGTATATACTTTAGAACCATCATTTGTGTTCAATGACATAAAATCTCCATAATGGAAAAAATATATATTATTTTTTATTATTTATTTTAATAGTCGAAAATAATGAGTGATAAGTCAGGTTATCATATGCTATAAGTGTAGGATTATATACTTGGTATTATTCAGAGTTATTTATATCACATCCCATCTTTAATCGGAAAAAACTCTGATAATTTCACACATGCGCCATTAAAATCATCTAAAGATATATCTCCATCTATTCGCCCCATTCACACCATAGCCTAACAAAACAAATCAAAAAACCAATAAATATGCATATCATCTTTGGTATGCTTCATCTGTGATAACCATAAACCATATGCCTTTCTAAATAATTTATCAGAAACCATTTACACAGATACTGGATAAAACCCACAAGGTCATGAAATACAAAATAACGAAATTTAATCATAACGATTAAAGCGAACATAATTCACGCAAGTAAATTAACAAGTTATATTTTTATTGTCAGTTTACCTCTTTCGAGGTATTTTCATTGAGCTAATGCTGTGTGGAAAATCATCTGCATCTCCCTTTCCTGAAGAGCGGGTATAATAGTCACCCTGAAAGTTTTTTTGAAAAACCGCATTGTCCATCCGAAATATCAAACGACATGATCTTGTTACCAAAATTATATGTACTAAAATCATCAATACTTTCATTTACCAGCAAATACTGACCTGTTTGATCAAATCCATGAAATAATGCAATGGCAGAGAGCCTCTGGTGACAACTATCTCCATTACTCAGTGTCACAGTTGCTGTAATCTTTTGGTGTATAAAAATACTCTTACTGCCCTCTTTATTTTGACAAGATTGACTGGCATTGAATTGTGCTTGTATTTTTTACATCAACACTGGCATACATCTCGTTAAATGGGGTTAATACACGCCCGATTATCAGGGTAAGAGTACATAGAGGAATTCACCGTCACGTGAATATTATCAGCTATTGCAACCAAAGGTAGTCCTATCAATAAAAACAAACCTATAACTCATTTTTTCATATTAAATTCCAAATCTATTTTCACCTCTGCGGATCAAGGGGACCTGTATCTGGGCTATACCGAATCAGATGTCTTCCCCATATGCTTTACAGCTTTCAATTGATCATCATTCTGAATTAATCTGCCCTTTTTCAGATAGTTAATTTTTCAGCCATCAATTGTGCTTCATCTTCGCTGTGAGTCACTAACAGTGCTGTTTGCCTGAGAGGGTAGATTTCATAGACCACCCCACCCGAGCTGAATTATTTACCGTGGTGGGGTGTCAGCTCAGAACATGGCAATCAATGTAGAAAAAAGGGGCATATTATGGGTCTTGACAAAAAGATAAAATAGATTTACTTTGAAAATCAATTCATTAAATAGCTTAATGTTCCCGAATCTGGGCACCATATATTTAAAGAACCCGCCCCAAAAGGCGGTTTTTTGCTTTTATATTTCTAAGCTCAAGTTGAGTACTCGGCTAAAGAATCTGAAATCTATAATCTTTTTTTATCTAACCTAAACACTTATTTCTATACCCTTTCAGTCTACTAGACATGGTTAGTCCGCCACTATACAGAATATTGATATACAAACAGCTATAATATAAAGTCAATTAACTTGACTTATACCAAATAACCAGGAATTACCTAAAAAAAACCAAACACTAAAGTTTATAATTAGATTATTATTCTCACCCTTTTCTCATTTCATCCATTAGACAGCCAAGCCTAACTCATATTACGTGTTTTTATTAGCCTATTGTCTTATCTAAGAACCTAAAAATAAGTTTTTATATTAATAGTTATGAAAATAAATCATTAAAAAACCACAATATCATTTTTTATTCCTAGCTATTGAGCTAAAAAAATAATCAAATACAATATTAATCAATAAGTGCTAATAATAATTTGTAATAAAAAGGTAACTAAGCCTTAATGTAATAAAACCTACTCAACCTTACCGAACAACTCACAATTTCTGCTTAACATGTTGTTAAGTAATAAAAATAACCCCATAAAACAAAGTGCAAATAACTATAATGTTTAGAATAAGACTCTGCATATGAACCTAAAATAAATGACTTAATCTTATTTAAAACTTTCAATTAAGGAATACCTTATATTCTAAAATTTTCTTTTCGTCATAATTTACTCTTAGCTATAAAAATAGTTTTATGAATCAATGATACTAGGGTCAAGTTTCCTCATGAAAAAGAAAAAAGATACAACTTATTATATCAGCCAACTAGTTGGTAAATGCTTACAAGAATACCGGCAAGAATTAGGAATTAGTGGTGAGAACATTGCGAAAGAGTTAGGCATTAGCCAACAGCAATTATCGCGCTATGAACGAGGAGAGAATGCGTTAACCGTAGATGTATTGTTTAAATTTATTCTTATACTCGGTATTAATTTCCCAGATTTTTACCATAGGCTATTCTATGTCGTGAGTCATCATCCTAAACTTTCACACTATATCACTAATTTAAATGGTTTTGGCTGGGAATTAGATGATTTAAAAGACTATTATAATTCAGCAATTGTATAACCTTTAGCGTAAAGAAATATTGTTTAATTTGTTTATTTTATATTATTATGAAAATCATGGAGTTTGCCTATAATCGATGAGAACAGCGCTATGCCTACCCCTTCTCCGACTGCATTTTCAAGGATAACTCGCACATCAGGACGCACGAATAGCATACTTACCATTGCTTTTCCTTTGTTATTTATTCTAATAACAACATTGATTTGGAGTGCAGAGCGAATTGTTCAACAAGAAACTAAACGCCTAGAAGTCGATTTTAGGTCACTAATAGGCTATATCAATGAACAAGAAAAGTTTTTACGATCTTTAAATAAGCAAAATCAAGATTTAATAGAGTTAGTTGAAAGCCGAACCTATGCAATACGAGAACAGTTCTTACCAACAAGGTCGCCATTATATCTACTCGAAGGTAAAGAATCTTTAGTTGCAATGCCATTTACCCTAGCTTGTGACAAGAGTTTAGAGTGTTCCAACGTTCCCAGTATATTATTTTCTTTAGGGGCCTATTTAGCTGATTACTATTCTACTTTTTGGGGAGGCTCATATTTTCCAGCTGCTGCAGTATTTTTTGTCAACGAACACGACCAAATTAGTATCAGCGTTCCTTCCGTTGGAACAGTTTTAGGAAATGAATCTATTTCTCCAAATTTGTATTACTCCGTCATTGATAGTATTAGAAAAAATTTACCTACTATTCATGCTCAATTTTTAGAATCACAAGAAAGCGATTCAAAAGACATTATCTGGTTACGTCCTGAGCCATTTGATCATATTCTCATTGGGATCATCCCTGCTGGTTTTGATGAACATTTATGGCAGAATGCTCACATTTCTCCTAAAAATATTTATGCAGTTAGTATGTTAAGCCAAGCAAGGCTTAGCGTGCTGGAGCGAATGTTAAACCCCACACTCACACATCAATTTTGGCTGATTCATGCAAAATATGGTCAGCTACTTGGAACAACCCAAGCACCTGAAGAAGAAGCATTAGAAGGTATTTTCTATACCAGAGATGGCCTAGTTCTTAAACTTTCATCTAAAACTGATGAATGGACTGGATATTATAGAATTAGTTATGCGGCTTTTTTTGAAGACAACCTGTGGCTTCCTATCAGTTTAGTTATTGCACTTTTCTTTAGTTTATTTTGTGGATGGGGATATCACCGCTGGTACCAACGAAAAATATTACAACCCGCAATAGACTCCCAGCAAGCTATCTTAGAAAATGAATCTTTTAACCAAACACTTATTGCGACAACCCCTATCGGCTTATGTGTAATAGATAAAGAAACCCAGCAGTTACGCTTTGCAAATGAGTTAGCTCGTTATTGGCTAAAAATAACCAATATATCTACTCCCCACGACTCAAATGAATATAATGAATTACTTATCAAGGTTCTTTCTGACACAGAACAGGTTAAAACTAATTTAAAGTCTGGGGAACATGTTCTTTATGTCGTAAGCACAGCAACTTATTACCAGCAGCGCCCTGTTATTTTATGCGCATTTACTGATATTACGATCCAAGCAGAAACTGAAAAACAACTTGATGATGCTAAGCGACTTGCAGAAGAAGCCAACCGAGCTAAATCCACATTTTTAGCAACAATGAGCCATGAAATACGAACCCCACTTTATGGTCTAATAGGTACATTAGAATTACTGGCAAATACCTCTCTTTCATCTCAACAAGCTCACTTTATTGATCGAATATCAACAACATCCCAATTACTTATGCAGTTAATTGGTGATATTTTAGATATTAGCAAAATAGAAGCTAATCAAATTCAAATTCATAATCAACCATTTGATTTATTAGAATTAGTGCAACAAACTGTTCAGTTATATCAAGGAATTGCTCAGCAAAAAGGGTTGCTCCTATTTGCTATTATTGACCCAAATGTACAAGCAAATAGAGTTGGTGACTCTGCCCGACTGCAACAAATTTTAGGTAATTTACTCAGTAATGCGATTAAATTTACCCACAGAGGTACTGTTACTATTGAACTTAAAAGAAGTAATAAAAATAATATATTACTACGTGTCAGTGATACAGGTGTTGGAATTAGCCCTGAACAACAAATAAAATTATTTGAGCCATTTTATCAAGCTCATTCAGAAATTCATGCTTATGGTGGTACTGGCTTAGGTCTATTTATTTGCTCTAAGCTTATCAAATTGATGGATGGGCAAATAAGTTTACAAAGCGAAACTGGAGTTGGTAGCTCGTTTCTCGTGACACTACCTTTAGCACTCGATATACAGCAAACACACTGGCTATCACTCAAAAACACCAATATTTGGTTGCAAACCCCAAACCCATTATTGACTGAAAATATAACGCAATGGCTAAAACGTTGGGGGGCTAATGTTTATTTCACAGAAAATAGCCTCCCCATAGATACCTCATCCGTTATTGCTGTCGGCATATTAATTCCATCGTTTCCTCTGCCGACTCATTGGGATGGACAACAATGGGTAAGCCCTGAGATGAATTTTCGACTATCCGAATTAAATCAGCAGTTATTCTTACTACAAAATAATAAAGAACAGTTACCCCTTATTTGTCCAACATCTCGTATACAAACTCATATGCATAAATATCCGCTTCGCGTTTTAATTGCTGAAGATAACCCCATTAACCAAGTTGTTCTACAAGAGCAGCTTGAATTACTCGGTTGTAAGGTATTTATTGCCAATGATGGTGAAGAAGCATTGGTAATTTGGGATAACGAAATTGTCGATATCATCCTTACAGACGTTAATATGCCTTATCGTAATGGTTATGAGCTTGCACAACAGCTACGCAGTGAAGGCGAAACATGTCCAATTATTGGTGTTACTGCGAATGGATTAAAAGAAGAAGAAGAGCGATGTCTAGAATCTGGAATGGATTCATGGCTTGTAAAACCTATAGAGCTAGAAACCTTAATTCAATTATTCAACCGTTTATTCCCGATTTACTCTTCCTCAACTTTAGAAACGGTACCCCTAAAAATGATTAACCCACTAAATGGAGAGGATAGAGAAAAAATTATTCATCATTTTATTACCGATATTGCTCAATTTTGCCGAGCTGTCGAATATAATAATACTGATGAAATAAAGCAGTTATCCCACCGTATCCGTGGCGCATTAATTAGTGTTGAACAACGTGAATTAGCTAATGAGCTTCGTGAGTTTGAGGCAACATTAGATTCACAGGCATCAACACACATTGATACTCAGGTTAACCAGAATATTTGCAATCAATTAGCTAATTGGATAAAAAAAATCAGTCAAATAAATGGTGTGTAAGGCAATAACTGATTAACGCTTGATTATTATCAACACCCAATTTACGCATTGCGGCATTTTTCTGTAAGCTGATAGTTTTATCACTGCGGTTTAATTGCTTAGCAATATCAACAATAGGCTTACCTTGAACAAAAAGTCGCAATACCTCAAGTTCACGAGGTGATAATGTCTTTACCCTATCATTTAATGTTATCGCATTACGGCTTTTTAATGTCGTTGTCATATCTGCAACAGGAATACGATATTGGCGGCCTTGCCCCGCTAATGTGATAGCCTTCATCAGGTCGCTTAATGGTGCCTCTTTTGACACCACCGCGCTCACCCCTGAATCATATAACATTTGTATAATCATTGGGTTAGAAACCATCGTTAATACAATCACAGCAATATTTGGGTATTGACGACGTAAAAATTGAATATAATTCTGGCCATCGCTAGATTCGGTATTATTAGGCATCATATAATCAGTTACGATCACATCAACCTCATTTTTTTTCAAAAAAGAAAATAGTTCAGCATCCTGAGTGTAGGCACCTAAAATTTCTAAATTCATTGATTGAGAAAGTGTATCTTTCAAACCTGAAAGCACAATGGGATGATCATCAACTAATACTAATTTGAGTTTTTTCATTTAATAATACTCAGCATCAGAATATGTATATTCAATATAACACCATAGAAAAAATGTCAATTAACACTCTTAATATGAAACAACAACTCGAACTGTTTTAGAAAACGGACCTGAAGCGATGGTGCTACCTGCTATCTTGCTTAATGTCGCAGTAAAAGGGACACTAATCGGTGATTGTGGCATGATTTCGCCAATACTGTAACTTTCATTATAGTTAATATCAGTTGAATTACGGGTTAATAGTGTTTGTAATCCATTACCCATATCAAGATATTTTCCACCTAGCACCGTATTATTATTGGGTTCAAAACGAACTGATATATTCAGCCCTGTTTCGCAGTCCTGTGGCACTGACATACCTAAATTAAAAGTTCGGCTAACCACATCTCCCGCATTCATTTGTTTAGGTGAAATCGTGTCAAAGTTTACACTCCCCCCATTAGAAGCCGTAATATTAACCGCCGGCGCAGGGCAGAGTAAGGTTAAGTTTCCTTTAATTCGCACATAAGTTGGTCCGCCTAAATCCTTGCCTAAATAATCCACATGAGCTCCTAATAAAAATAACCCAGTATCAAAAGGTTTAAGAGCATTAGCCCCCTTATAAACATAGAAGTTATACATGAAAGCAATATTACGTGTAATTCCTGTCTCTGGTTGACTCCAATACCCCAAATAAATATTTGGAACAGTTGGGTTGGTTATCGTTACTGGACTAGGAGATGAAATTGCATTTTGTTGCGTCACACTGACACCACTATTAATCAATAATGTTTTAATTGCAGTTGGCATTGTATTTTTAAAGTAAACGGCATTAGCTGTACTTGATGAGCCAGTAAACTCACATCTCACTGATACATATGAGCTCAATGCTGATGTCAATAAGGTACCATTTGGAATTGAAGTACTACTATTTGTAATATCAAAGGTTAATTCTTGTTCTATAGATGTAGCTCCTGAACTCGGTGTACAATTATTAACCGCAGCTACTGATTGAAAACTTAGCAAAAATAATATAGCGAATGAATTTATTTTATTCAAAATTAACATAATTTATCTCTTATCCTTTTCATTTGATAAGGAACAAGTTGTATTACATGTATATTTCAATAAGTTTGGTGTTCCATAATCATCAATATAAGTAATAACCATTTTCGGCGATTTCACTTGTTTATCTGATAGAAAATATGTTGAATTTCTATTTGGCTTTATAACAATTTCTTTAAAATCAGTAACTTTAGATTCATTATCATTAACATTAATCACAACAATGTGATAGGGTGTCGGGTTAGTTAATTTTAACGAGTTTCCTATTTTTTCCACTTTCAATTCTTTCTGCCAATCATTGTTAGGGTATTTTTTCAATTCACTTGGACGATAAAATAATTTAAAGCGTGATTGAATAACAATTTCAACAGCATTTTCTAGTTTAGTTTTCGGTGGAATACCCAAGACATTAAAGTAAAATAAAGACTCTTGGTTGTTCGGTATTTTCACGTCATTTTTTGATAAACTAATTCTAACCTGTTTCTTTTGATTCGCTTCAACACGTTGCAATAAAGGCAAAGCAATTAGTGGCTCTGAAATTTTTTCACCATTTTCATTCTCGACCCATGACTGAACTAAATAAGGGTCTTTTTTATCAATATTCTCAATCACAACGCTAACACCTTTACTTGCTTCATCATAAATAACGCGAGTACGGTCAACAGAAATTGATGCATGTGTGTATGTGCTAATCAAGATTAAAGCACTTATTATTAATTTAAATTTTTTCATGATTTTCTATTCTTTATTACAGGTTATATTCTTACTGGCTAAATGGCTTTGTTTTCCTAACATAATTCGACATGACTGGTCACCACTCCATTTAACCGTTAATTTTTGATCTGGTTGGAAGCCCGTTAAATAAACTTGCCCTTCCTCTGCAATCATTCCCAATACACTATTATTATCAGAGCCATAAACTAAAGCACCAAATGGGGGCGTATTTCCGTCAGGGAATTTAATTGTAACTAACGCTTTTTCCCCCACTAATGTATTGAGTTTTGAATAACCAACCGCACCATCAGTTAAATTTGATTCAATCACGCTGTCATCAATGCTGACATTGTCTGGTACATTATTAAGGTCTACATACTGGGTCGACCTATAATAGGTTGGAACATTACTAATTGCGGCTAAACCAAACCCATTCGTAACTGATTCATTTTTATTAATTGATACCCCTTTCGCTTTATCTGTATCAATAACCATACGAGCTTGGTTATCATAAACTCGTCGGTGTAAGACTGGGCCTTGGTTGGTAATCGTCAAGGAGCCATCTAGTGACCCACTTAATGTATGGTAATCTTCACCATACGATCCTGTTAGTTGTGCAGTACCATATTGCGTATCACGATAAACGGATGCATTCATTGCCGCATTTTCAAAAAAGTCTTTACTTGATAAACCTAAGCTAACATTATTGTCATTAATTTTAGAATTGTAATTAATATTACTATTATATTTTTTATCAATATCATTATAAGAACTAAAGTATTGAATCCGTGAGTTTCTTTCACCACCAAATGGTATACTTAACGAAAGGTATGCTTGCTTAGAGCGCTTACCTTTCACGTAACTACTTTCACCAACAGATAATGATAAAATCGCATTATTTATAAAACTTGTATTTATGGTTTTATTAAACGATAAATTGAGAGTATTGTTATTTTTTGATTCTTTCCAATAACTTTCCCGTGAGTAAATTAAACTTATATCTGCCTGTAAATCAGGGAGTTGTTGTGTAAAAGAAGTCGTAAATACATTTTTCTGCCGATAATGTGGCGTTAACGGAGTTTCTTTTAAGCTAATATAATCATTCACTGACATAAAGCCTTCATTAGAAAACTGGTACCCTGTTAAATCCAATCGACTTGAATTCGAAAAACGTTTTGCATAATTAATACGGTAACTTTCACCAGTACGTAAAGCGATATCCTGTAGTTGATTCTTCGACTGTGTAATATCAAAAGATATTGCACCAAAGCGTTCCATATTTACCCCAACACCTGCATTATAGGCATGATATTCATCATTAGAGGTTGCAAAAATACCACCAAAAATAGATAAATTGTTGAGGATCCCCCAAGAAGCTTCAGTTGATATAAAGTCATCATTGATGTTTTTATATCCCATTGGGTCTAACCGGCCTGCATTCAGTTTATATTGCACCATGCCTGGGCGTGTTAAAAAAGGAATATTGGTCGAGGAAACTTGGTACTCACGTATAGAGCCATCTTCTTCTGTAATTTTAACATCAAGAGTCCCTGATAAAGAGGAACTCAAATTATCAATTGAAAAAGGCCCTGGTGCCACTTTCATTTGATTCAAGATACGTCCATTTTGTGAGATAGTGACTGTCGCATTACTTGTCGCGGTTCCTGTGACACTCGGTGCATACCCCCTTAGAGAAGCCGGTAGCATGTTCTCATCCGTAAAGACACTAACGCCGTTAAAGCGTACAGAATCAAATACATTACTTACTGTATAATACTTACCCGCAAAAAATTTTGCGGATAAACTAGGTAAATCTGTAAATAAATAAGTTTGCACCCATTTAAAATTATCATTTTTATTATCATTAAAATCTTTTTGATATTGATAATTACTGCGAACACGCCAACGCCCTACATTCGCACCAATAGAACCGAATGAGCTAAAATTATTAATATCTCGAGTATTCTTATACTTAATATAGTTTTCAACAAAGTTGTAATCCAATACGAGTGCATTAACTCCAACTTCCCGTTGCATGGGCGGAACCCAATTGTCATCAGAATACTGAAAATAAGCTTGAGGTATTGAAAGCATTAACTCTTGCTTTTCATCATCGAATCTTGCCTGAATATTTTTATCCTGTGATGCAAGATCATAACACTGACCATTTTCCCATGTTGGTACTTCTTTAACAAATTCTTCTTTTAACCCAATAACTTCTACTAAGTTTCTAGAAATACAAGGTTGTATATTTTCGTCTTTATTTAAAAAGTTTATTTGATCAAAATAATTGATTCTTCGACCATTTACCGATACATTAGAAAAATAAGAACCTTCACTAATTTTATTTTTCTCAAATGCACTTAAATCTATATTAGCATTACCCAAAATAGATAATGCGTCTTCATTAAATTGAACAGAATCCGCATTAACATAGTAAGTGTAAAACAATAAACTAGATACTAAACTAGTCACTATGTTTTTATTAAAATTGTTCTTTTTCATTAGCCGCAATATTCTATAATGGATTTATTGAATGAACTCATATAACTGAAAATGCTGTGAAGCAATTGCTATACACAGCATAATCAGCAAATATAAGATTTATTATTTTTTTAATGTTTTTATATTAATACTTATTGGTAATCTAAAACGTAAGCGACTGTAGATTTAACAGAACCGGCTGTAGCTGCACCTAATGCCTGCATACGAGCAGATAAATTAATAACATTTGTCCCTGCGTTTAAGCTTTGCTCAACAGTATCATTTGTTTTTAAATTTGTTCCACTTGCATTTTGGAATAACACACCAACATTGGTAGCAGTACCAGTACTTGCCCATAAGGTGCCAGCTGCATCCATTTGGCCCGTAAATTTAACTGTTACTTTAGAATAATCAGTACCACTTGCGGTAGGGTCCAAAATACAATCCGTTAATTCTAATGTGAAATCAACATTTGGACCTTGTGAACCAGCTGTTTGTAATGATGCAGCTGGAACAGAACCTAATTGAACTTCTTTGTTAACAGAAGAAGGAGCAATGGTACAAGCACCAGTATTCACAGTACCATTGAATTCAATAGTACCGCTTCCTACATCCGCAGCAAATGAAGTTGATGCAGCAGTGAATGTTAATGCGATAATTGAAGATGCTAATAGCGTCTTTTTCATTTTAAACCCTTATTTCATGATATTATTAATATATACTAAGGCAATACCTTAGTTGGTACACAGCCATATCAATAGTTTTATTGATATAACTAGAATTTAGTTAACTTTATTCTTATCATTATTTTAATGACTTGAGATGTTCGATAACATGTGAAGTAATATAACCACTAATATGAACCGTAAATATAAGGAGATCCTTAAAACAAATACTAACCTTCATTTTTTTTATTGTTTGAATAAAAACCATGACTTAATAATGAGTTATATTCAGAGGTCCAGCTATTTGATTGTTCTAAATCTATATCTTCAAGGAAATAATGAACACTGACTTTAAGGAAGTCTGCAATCATAACTAAAGAATCGATATCTATTCTGTTAATACCTCGTTCATAGCGAGAAAACTGCTGTTGACTAACATTCAAAGCCATTGCCACTTCAGTTCCTGTTAATCCATACTCCCTTCTAAGCTTTTTTATTCTGCTCCCTACTATTTTGGCAATAGGATATCTAGCTGCCATTTTTATTTCCTTTCTGAAAAATACAAAGTAGATACTGAATAATGTAAGAATAACTAACTGCGAGCAATACTAATTAAATAAAATAAAAATAACAAACTCACATACGAGTAATAAATAAAACCAAACATTAATTTTATTTATTGAAAATGCTGATTATTAACTATTAATATCTGGTTACCCTTAATATAAGTAAGGTTTATGAAACAATGTCTAACGAACTCGTCATTTTTCGGGTAAACACCATCACTAAATATAGTTACTTATCTCATATATTTAAAAAAAACAGTTTTTTTATCCAACAAGTCTTAAACGCCACATGTTATTAATTAACAAGATGTTAACATTTCCTTTTTAATGGAATTTTATATCACCAAAACTTGGTGATACCCGTACCTAAAAAAATAATAAACTTTAAGACTATAAACTTTCTTGAGGCTTTATTAAGTCCTTAACTAAATGCCCTACCTATTGAAGTTATTAAGGTTATTCATTCCTACATTCTTTAAATATTTCGTTATTATCCATATCATTTTTATTAGTTAACCATCATAGAATAAAAAAATGGAATAAAAACAATATTCTCAAGAATCGTAGAAATGTTTTAAATTCTTAAACATGGTGCGCCAAGTACACCTGAATTTAAGGCAGCACTAAAAGCAGAGTCTTTTGGTCGGCGCCTCCTAGTTAGTATGAATTTTTTACCTTCGTTTTTGGCATCTTCAACTAATTTTCTCACTAGCTCTAGATTACTCGGTTTTATCAGAAAGTACTCCATTTTCAATATTCCATTAATTCGTTCCGCTAAAGCATTTTGGCAACAATCGTAGCTATCTATCATAGAATATTGAATATTATGTTCTTTATGTATTTCCTGATACTCCGAAGAACAAGATTGTATCCCCCGACCTTAATGATGGATCAGCTTTCTTTCGCTCCTCAATCCTATCCAGTATTTTGTAATAGCCCTGTCGACTGATTTGCATAAAGTGACAAGCTATTGTTACGTTGAGGTTGTAATCCTTTTTTCTTTAATAGTAGAAAACCCACATTTTCATCCCATATTCACCCTAGAAATGCATGGGATAAATAAGTCCCGTAATAGTTCCATTAGACATGATATATTCTAACCAATTGTTTTGTAATAAATTTTGTTTTATCTACTTTACCGGATAAAAATAAGTGAAAAACATCAGAATATCGCCTTCATTTAACCCCATCAAAAATAACATTAAAAAACAAACGATTAGACTTGTTTCTTATGCGAATGAATTAATCTAACGCGATAAAGTCATTTCAAACTCATAAACGGATGTAAATAAATATCTCAATAACTCGGTTTTTGATTATTTAAGATATATTTCACTGCCCAAATACTCTTGTAATGTGTTTATTTTTTATTGGTTATGTTGGCGTTTAATGCTTATGGTGAGTTGTTTTTTTGGCTTAAAGATCTGCATTCAACGCCTTAACGCGGCGCTAGTGATAATGTTAATAAATATTTCGTTTTTTATTTTCTTTTAATTTCAATGCGTTAATTTAATATATTTCGTTACATTCTACCGGCGAAATACATACTTTAGCGATATCTGATTACTCATTTTATGGATATTATTTGTTTCGTTCTTCACAACAGATAAAAATTTTTAATTAAATGACTTAATATAAGGTAGATAACATGAATAAGACTTTAATTGCATTATGCTTAGCGTTAACGACAACTTCTATTTCTGCAATGGCTGCGGATGCCGGTTCTGGTAAAATTACGTTTAAAGGCACAGTTAATAGCGGTGCATGTACAATTGCACCGACTGATGTGAATAAAGAAGTTCAATTAGGTAATATTGCCGCGGTTAATTTAGATTCTGCAGGTAAAAAAGGCTCACTCAATTCATTTGAATTAAAATTACAAGATTGCCAATTAGACCCAAGTGCTTCAGGTACTCCTTATTCTAAAGTAAAAATTACGTTTAATGGCCAACCTGATGCCACAAACGCATCTTTATGGTCAAGCACTGGTAGCGCAAATAACGTTGCAGTTTCATTCTTAGACAATGCAGGTAAAGCCATTAAACCCGGTGATACTTTAGAGCAAACACTGAAAGCGTCTGACACCACAATTATTTTGTCTGCTCAAGCAGAAGCAACCGGTGCCGCCACTTCAGGTAGCATCAACTCTATCGCAAACTACGTATTAAGCTACGAATAAGATAGCTATCATGCCTAAGCAAAAGCTTTACGCTAATTAGCGTAAAGCTTTGTATTCCCTCTATCGATTATCATAAGAGTGCCAACATGTATTTTAAGAAAAAAAATATAGGTTATATTATCTCACTCATTATGTGTGGTGGGTATACAAATGCGGAAACTTTTAATATCAATGCCCTTAATTTGTCTGCAGACGACAATATTGACCTAAGCTATTTTGAAAAAAATAGTTTAAGTGAAGGTTTATATGAATCGGATATTATTTTAAATGATAAAAAAATTATCCGCGGCGAAAAAATTAAGTTTATTAATCATGATGGAACGATTGAGCCGTGTATTACGGCAGAATTAATAAAACGTTTCCCCTTAAATGAAGAAGCGAAAGAAATATTACTTTCTACTCAAGAAAACGCATGTATTAATTTATTCTCTCTCGATAAAAATGTGGCTATCGATTTTAATGATAGCGAACAAGTCCTGAGTATTTCGATACCTCAGAAATATATGGCATCGACTTATTCTTCGTGGGTGAGCCCTGAAATGCGCGATTATGGGATTGCGGGGTTAATTTTAGATTATACGATTAGCGATAATCATTTAATCCGTAAAAACGAAGAAACACGTAACCAACTCTATGCCTTCGGGAATGTGGGCGCTAACTTCGCGCAATGGCGTTTACGGGCAAATTACCAATATGAGAATAAATTGGCGGGCGAAGATGGACGGGGTAGCAAGAAACGCAACTTAGATTGGGACCAAGTCTACGCTTTTAGGGACATTGCCAGCTTATCGGCGAAGTTGTTTGCCGGGGAAATTTTCATTAAATCAGACTTGTTTGATAGCGTGCGTTTCAAAGGCGTGAGCATGTTTACCGATGAAAGCATGATGCCACCGAACCTCAGAGGGTATGCCCCTCAAATTACTGGGGTTGCCGCCTCAAACGCAACGGTCACCTTATCACAAAATGGCCGTATCATCAGCCAAGTGAAAGTGCCGGCGGGCCCTTTTGTGATTAAGGATTTAAGTCAATCCATCATGGGCACCATAGATGTGACCGTGGCAGAGGATAACGGTAAAGAAACGAAATTCCAGTTTACGACAACCAATATTCCGTTTTTAACCCGTAAAGGGCAAGCGCGCTACACCTTGAATTTAGGTCAGCTATCCCCGAAAAATGGCACCCATGCTGACGACAATTTTATGACTGTCGAAAGCTCTGTTGGGGTGTTTAACCATACCTCTGTTTTTGGCGGAATCGTGGCGACATCAGGGAATAAATATAAAGCCATTAACCTCGGTATTGGCCAAAACATCGGCATTTTAGGGGCTTTTTCGGTGGATATCACCCAATCTTACGCCGACACCTTATTGGGGCGTGAGAAAGGCAAAAGCTACCGTATTAACTATGCCAAAGATTTACCGAGTATTGATGGGCAGTTGACATTAACCGGGTACCGTTTTGCCGACAGAACCTTTAACTCTTTATCCAATTTTGTTGAGCAAAACTTTGTCGACAGACAAGATATCGATACCAATAAAGACAAACATGTTTTTTCATTGTCTTACGCTCAGCAATTACGTGGAATGAATGCGAGTGCGAATATCACCGCATCACGTAAAACCTATTGGAATGGTAAGCAAAATAACTATTTCAGTGTGGGGCTCAATAAATTCTTCGATGAAGGCGTCATGAAAGGTGGGAATATCTCCCTGTCTTTAAACCAAGTCCGTGGGGCGAATAATAAAACGGATAACCAAGTTTATTTATCCGTCAGCAAACCATTAAGTACTGAAAACCAAAATGCATCAATATCGTATTTCGCCTCTTACAGTGACAGCAACAAGCGCTATGCAAATAACGTGAATTACAGTCGTCATGTTGATAGCAACACGAACTATAATTTAACCGCATCGACCCAAGATGGGTTATCGGAAGGGATGGTGAGCACCTATGTGTCACACAGCGCGGATGCCGGCCAAGTCCAAGTGACGGGGTCATTATCGGATTCCATGACGTCACTAAGTATGACCATGAGTGGCTCGGTGACTGCGACACAGCACGGTATTTCCGCGCACCGTTTAACCTATCGTGACCAATCTCGCTTAGTGGTTGATGTGCCAAATGCGCAAGGCGTGATGATTGAAAATGGCCATGCGACGACGAATAGCCGAGGGTTAGCCACCATCAGTAACGTTCCGACCTACTATAATATGGAATACAAGGTGGATGTGAACAACCTGCCAGACACGGTAAACATTGATGATAATGTTTTAGCGTCTACACTCACTGATGGGGCAATCGGTTATGCTAAAATGGATGCAGATATTGGTAAGTCACTGATAACACGAATTAAGCTGGCTAATGGTCAATACCCACCATTAGGCTCAGTGGTGAAAAATAACGTAACGGGTAAAGTTTCAGGCATTATTGCTGAATCCGGTATCGTCTACTTAACCGGGTTGAACATGGGCGACCAACTTAGCGTCAACTGGGGAGATGCACAAGCGTGTACGTTCTTAGCGGACAGTCTCCTGGCTAAAAGTAGCGATTCAATTGCTTGTCGTCACTAATGTGATTTCAATGGGTGAAAAAATGACATTATTTAAAAAAGTACTTTCCGTTGTTTTACTCTCAAGCGTCATGAGCCAAGCGTATGCCGTTCTTGGGTTAGATAGAACCCGTGTTATTTTTAATGAAGCCGATGGCGGAACCAGTATCGTTGTTGAAAACCAAGATACCGCCTCTTCGTTTTTAGCGCAGACATGGATAGAAAACCAAAAAGGTGAAAAGCTGACTAACTCACTAGTGGCGTTACCTTTTTTACAAAAAATTGGCCCTAAACAGAAAAAACAAATCAAAATTGCGTATATGGATGGGCAAAATACCTTACCCACGGACAGGGAGAGTCTGTTGTATTTCAATGTATTAGGTATTCCACCGCAAGGTAAAGAAGCGAATGCGGTTCAGTTTACTATCCAATCACGCTTAAAACTGTTTTATCGCCCAAAAGGTATTGACTACAAAGTCTCTGCCGAGAAAGATTTTCAGCGCGATTTAAAAGTCACAAAACAAGGTGGACAGATTACGTTGTCGAATCCAACCCCGTTTAATATTGTGATCACCAATATCAATGTTGACCAAAGTAAAGATAAAGATTTTCCTGAAGTGCTTGTCGCCCCGTTTAGTGATTCGACCGTAACATTGAAAAACCCGGCATGGAACAGTTTTGAGGTCGCTTATATTGATGACTTCGGTGGTCTGAAATTTAATAAATACCAGTGCGCCGCAGCACAGCCTTGCCAATTATTGCCACAGGCGAAATAAAAAATACAAATGTGGGAACTTACTGAAATGAAATTTAAAAAACGGTCATGGCAAAGTGGCGTGTTCTTTCTCCTTCTGATGTCAACTTCTGCCGCGTATGCCGGAGTGACATGCCGACCGGGTAATAGCGTACCCGGCTCGACGGGAAATGCGTGGAACCCACTTCCTGAAGTCTATATTGATATGAATACAATCCCCGGCACCGTTGCTCCCGGCACGCTATTGGGCTCTGCCAGTAGTGGTTTCTTTTCATGGGCTTGTGTGTTTTCAGGCTCAAAGGCGGAGCGGACAATTTGGTTTAACAACCAAACGCCAACAACCATAAAAAATACACTTAAAAACAGCGGTGTTAGGCTTTATCAGGACAGTATGTATAGTGGCTCTGTTGAAATAACTGCGGCCAACACCCCGCAGTTAGAAGTGGGCGTCTGGGAAGCGGGCCCTAAAAATGTGCTATTTGGTTACACGTATCGAGTGGTCAGAGGTACGGGAGAGTTAAAATCTTTTGATACTGGTGTTTTTAATGTTGGTTATCACAGTGATTACCAGAGAAAAAGTTTAGGGGATATCTATCAAGCGAGGATTATCGGGAAATTGGTGAACTATTGCCCAACACCGATTGTCCGCATGAGCGATAAAGTGGTTGATTTTAAAGAGCTCACGGCTGAAAATTTTGAAGGTGGTCAAACAGTTAGAGAAAACTTTTCATTAGATTTAGTGCCCGATTCAACGTGTGATGCGGCATTAGAAGTCAGTGTTGCGTTCCAAAGCAACAGTGGCGTGATAAATAAAAAGTACATCGTCTTTAACAATGGCCTACAAGCTGCAATTACAGACAGAACCAATAACCAACAGGTTGCGTTTGATCAGTATTATTATAAAGGGAGTATCAGTAAACAACAGCCCGGCTATTTCCCTTACAGTATCGAGTTATCCAAGAAAGATGCTGAAGCTATTAAATCAGGGCAGTTCAGTAATACCGTGAATGTTTTATTTACTTACCGTTAGTGAGTTTTAGGTTTGTATTAAGTCAATATCACTTCTATGCGGTGGTATTGGCTTAGCCTAAAATGGCGGAGAGATAATGAGGTTTTTGCCTTAATCTCTACAATGTCACTTACTATTAGTAAAAATAATAGAAATATAAAGAAGGCGTGTGATATTAAGAAAGAGATAATTCAAATCAAAGATCCTCTACGCCCATGAAAAATATAATTACTTAATTCAACACCATTTACAGCTTAAAACTCAAGTCATAAAACAGATACTTCCCCCTCTCATCCCATTGTGGTGATTTCCGCCAAAGAAAACTATCACATTGACAAACTTGCTATACAATTTAATCATGCACTGCCCACCAACGCCTACATACTTAGGTTGATGAACACCCATCGTAATTGAGGCTATAACCATGAACAACGCGCCATCTTTCCGAGACATCATTTATAGTCTTATAGGGAGTATCCCAAGAGGTAGAGTTGTCACTTACGGAACGTTGGCAAAAATGGCAGGTTACCCAGCTCATGTACGCCAAGTTTGCCAAGTTATTAGAACCATCCCTGCGGGAAGTTCTTTGCCTTGCCACCGTATTATTAATAGTCAGGGTAAGTTATCAGTCAAAGGCGAGTGCTATCTACGTCACAAACAAGCCCTTATAGATGAAGGTATTATTTTTGACTTGAACGATAAAATAAAACTAAAAGACTATTTCTGGGAGGGATTTGATTAGCTTTTTCATTCTATTAAGTATAAAAATAATTTTTACCGTAATATTGTAATTGTTGGTACTTAGTAAAATAAACTGTCTCACTCACAGCAGTTTATTTTTATAATTACTATCTAATCTAGTTCCTATGTTTAAAATAACAAAATCATAACTTACATCCTCATTGGTTGCCCTTCATCCAATGAATTAAAAATAGGGCAACCAATGGTTTTTCAATTAAATATCAAAACGCTAACTTCCCGGTGTGAAATAAATCGGGGAACCAGGCCCTACAGGAATCCCTAATACAAATACCCATACGATAAAGAATAATGACCAACCAATGAAGAAAATGATGGAATAAGGCAACATCATTGAGACAAGTGTACCAATCCCTGCATCTTTCTTATATTTCACAACAATCGCCATAATTAAGCCAAAGTAGCTCATCATCGGTGTGATAATATTCGTGACCGAATCACCAATTCGGTATGCCGCTTGAATAGTTTCTGGCGCATAGCCCGCTAACATTAGCATAGGAACAAAAATAGGTGCCGTTACCGCCCATTGGGCTGATGCTGAGCCAATCATTAAATTAATAAATGCACAGATAAGAATAAAGCCAATAAACAGCACACCACCGTGAAGGTCGATACTATTTAAGAAGTTGGCACCTTTAACTGCGATAACTTGCCCGATGTTTGTCCAACCAAAAAAAGCAACAAATTGTGCGGCAAAGAAAATGATAACCAGATATAAGCCAAGAGTACTCATTGCCCCTGCCATTGCGTCAACAATGTCTTTATCAGAACGCATAGTTTTAGCAATATAGCCATACACAATACCCGGGACGGCAAAAAACACGAAAATGAACACCACGATGCCTTTTAGGAAAGGCGAGTTGCTGACTAATCCCGTTTCCTGATTCCGTAATATTCCGTTCTCTGGTACCACCATCAACGCCAAAATTGCCGCTAATCCCCAGAAGGTAACTGATGCCCAGAATAACGCTTTTTTCTCAAGTGGAGTAACGTTTGCAGAAGCATAAAGGCTATTTTCATCTTCATCAACGGCACCACCTGTATATGGACCCAACTGGGGTTCCACAATTTTTTCGGTGATCAAATAACCTAAAATAGTGATTAAAAACGTACTGGCAAACATAAAGTACCAGTTTGCTTCTGCACCCACGATATAAGTTGGATCAATGATTTGCGCAGCTTGCTGAGTGATACCCGAAAGTAACGGGTCAACCGTACCTAATAGTAAGTTTGCTGAATAACCACCTGAAACACCAGCAAATGCGGCGGCAAGACCCGCTAAAGGATGACGACCTAATGAGTGGAAAATAATGGCAGCCAGTGGAATAAGCACCACATAGCCCAATTCTGCCGCGGTGTTTGACATGATCCCCGCAAACACGATAGCCATTGTGGTTAATTTTCGCGGAGCTTTGG
Source organism: Providencia sp. PROV048 (assembly GCF_033688165.1). NCBI lineage: Bacteria > Pseudomonadati > Pseudomonadota > Gammaproteobacteria > Enterobacterales > Morganellaceae > Providencia > Providencia sp. PROV048. The sequence goes on from NZ_CP096360.1 coordinate 3,659,379, forward strand.
TGACAATTAAGCGCATAGCCGCGGAAAGTAAGCCGGCCCGCTCTGCAATTCCAACCCCTAATAATGCCACTAATACCGTCCCTAATGGTGCGAAACCTGTAAAGTTGGTGACGACATTCGCAATAATTTTTCGGATCCCTTCGGCATCCAATAAACTTACAATATGAATAATACCGTCTTCTGCCCGCCCTTTTGCGCCTTCTGGGCGCGGATCTGGCACGCTTACACCAAAGTACTGACCTATTGCTGAGGAAACTAATAAAATTGCAATTAAAATAATAAATAAAATGACGGGATGTGGTAGTGCATTACCTAGCCACTCAACCGTTCGCAAAAAACGGCTTCCCTCTTGCTTCTTTTGTTCCATATTTTCTCCTTATAAACAAGAAAAACGGACATTACACAATGTTTTTGTTTTTTACCATTTACAAATAGATCATTTCAAATCAACAAAATTCACACGATTTAGACATAAAATTCAACATAATTAGGGATAATTCATTTTTATTAGGCATTAATATTATTAATTTAAATAAAGGCGTTAATTAAAACCAAGGTAAATCAGATAAATTAATTTCTATAAGTGTGGTCAATATAACAATTTTCATATTATCCATGACGTTTATTCGTCATTTATCACTAATTAAATATTATTTTTTAGCAGTTTTATTTCATATTAATAGTAAAAACCTTATTTATAAACACTCGATAAAACCTTACTTATAATTCGGAATAACAACCCCAATAAAGAATAATCTACCAACTTTCTTTATATTGATATGGAAGGCTATAATAGTAAAAAATCAATTCATGGAGTCACATCATGTCAGTCATTGATCTTTGGGCAGAACGCCATATTCAAGAAGCTCTGAGTAAAGGGGAGCTTTCAAATTTAAATGGGGAGGGAAAAATGTTACAGCTTGAAGATGATAGTTTAGTTCCACCTGAACTTAGGGCTGGGTATCGAATATTAAAGAACTCGGGCTATTTACCCACTGAATTACAACAAAGGAAAGATGCACTAACGCTAAGCCATATGCTACAAGGTCTCTCTGTGGACGACCCCAATTATACGTCGGTGAGTAAGCAATTAGCTTTACTCGAACTAAAACTCAAACAAGCCAATGTAAATACTGATTTTTTACATGGCAACTATGCAAATTCAATTTCTGAACAAATAGCCAACAAGTCAAATACCAAATAATGTAGGTAAGTCTTACAATAAATTAATCCATTATCCATTTACTATTTATCTTAATCATTCTTCCTTTATTTTTCTTTGCTTGATTCGTTATTAAAAATGCCCCTTAATAGTCATATTAAGACTATTTACCTCTTTTTTATATGGTTATCCAAGTATTATCAATCCCTATTTTATACTTATTAATAAGCAAGAGATGGAAAATGGAACAGAAACAATATTCTAATAAATGGCAAGAACGTTTCGACTTTTTTGATAAGCATGGTGCTCCTGATACGCCTGAATTCAAAACAGCGTTAAAAGCCGCCTCTTTCGGTAAGCGTATTCTCATTAATATGAACATTTTTGCCTTCTTCTTCGGTATTATTTATTTCTTGATTTTAGGGCTGTGGAAGAAAGGGTTGGTGATGCTTGGTATCACTCTTGGGGTTGGTCTAGTTTTGAATATTATTGATTTTATGATTGGTGGAACGATCCCTAATGCCGTCTTTACAGGGGTATCTGTCGGTATGTCAGCGCTGTGGGCCATGGTTGCCAATTATGCTTACTATATTAAAGAAACCAAAGGATTGGACAACTGGAACCCATTTGAAGGGATCCGCATGGTCTAAGCAGTAAAAAGATAAAAATTGGCTGCGGGCGAGGTGGCTAATTTTTATCTGGCAACAAAGCTCCCCAAATAACCTACCGTAAGTGACTTCCCTGCAAACGATATTCATTCGGTGTTTTGCTATAAAATTGGCGAAATGCATGACTAAATGCCGAATGTGAGTCATAGCCCACCGCTAATGCAATTTGTTCTATTGATTTATTGGATAATAATAAGCGCCCTGCCGCTTCCATGCGTTTTTGTAATAGAAACTGCATCGCCGTTAACTGTGTTTCAGCCTTTATTTTTCGTTGAAGCGTACTCACTGACATACAAAAAGCCGTTGCCATATCTTCACAACTAATAGGATGGTGTAGACGCAGTTCCACCCATTGAGAAAGCTCATCAATCCATTTATTTTCAGGTTTTAACTGTGCCAACAATAGACGAGCAACCGTGAAATTATGTTCCGGAGCTTGTGGGAAGTTTTGTAACCAATTCAAAAGGCCAATTGCAGCAGGTGTCAGAGTAAATTGCGTCATTTTTTCATTTAATGCCCATTGTGCTGTGGCTGGCATTTCTAATACGTAGTTTTGATTTCCTAGCTGCCCGCTAAATGCATGACTCACACTAGGCGGGATCACGACCCCCTTTCCTGCATTTAACAGAAAATGTTGCCGGTACATATTAATTTCCATCTGCCCAGATAACGACAAAACGACTTGCCACTGCCCATCATGTTGATGAGAAATGACTTCGTCTGAATACTGGCGAAAATGAAGTTCAGGCAATCGCAAAGGGTCATACTCCTACTAATACTGAAGATAGCAGTATAACCTTTTTATTGATGAATGGCAGTGATGGCACCGACTACACTAGACGGCAAGCAGACGAGACCCTAAATATGGCATCCATTGAGAAAGATAAGTATAACCAAAAAGCTATATTAAATTAATGCTCTAAATAATTCGTTTTATCGCTAGGCGGCAAGCAAACGAGACCCTAGGAGCATACAAAAGTATGTGACTAGGGCGAGTGAGTGAAGCCAACAACGCGATAAAGCGAAGTATGACGAGCATTAGGCTAGAAGCGCACCATTTGGTAACGGCAAATTAAACTCGGCAAGGACAATCGCCCCCGTTTCATCGGGCGCACCGGTAATTAAGACTTCCGATTTAATCCCCGCTATCCGTTTAACCTCGAAATTACATACGCATAGCACTCGCTTACCAATCAAATCATCTGGCGTATAATTGACAGTGATCTGTGCGCTAGAGCGCTTAATACCCAATTCGCCTAAATCAACTTCCATAACATAAGCTGGCTTTTTGGCTTTACTGTTGACTTGTGCACTAACAATAGTCCCAACACGCATTTCAACACGGGTAAAATCATCCCATTCAATAATTTGCATAAATCCATTCCTAAATTAAATTACTTATGTGTAATAAATTAACATACAACAGACTTTGCGGTTTATCGCCAGAACGTCATTTTATGTAGCCAAACCACCACAGGGCTCAGATGATAAGCAAAAAATAACCCTCATAAAAATGAGGGCTAAAGATAAATAACAGAAAGTATGTTGAAGTACGGCGTTTTCTTTTTTACTACATCGTTGAAAATGTATTCATAATGATCCCACCAGTGATAATGAGGCCCATCGCAAATACTGCTGGGAAATCGGGTTTTTGTTTATATAAAATCATAGAAACGAGTGTCACACCGACAATACCAAACCCACACCATAATGAATAAGCCACACCGACTGGGATATAACCCATTGCACGGGTTAGTGCGAAATAACACAAGCAATAAGCAACAATGACTAATACAGATGGACCCAATTTGCTAAAGCTATTAGTCTTTTTTATCATTGAAGTACCCGTTATTTCAGAGCCAATAGAAAGCGCTAACCATAAAAATCCAGTAAACATAATATTCCCCTTAACTTTGAATTAATGAGCTGTGTTATTTTTTGTTGATAATAATGAAGACTCAGTTTCATCTTTAGATGGTTCAGTTTCTTCCGGATCATCGGAGCCCATTTTGGAGAATAGATTCATGATCACAATGCCACTCGCGATCACGGCCATACCGATCATCGCCGCAGTGTCTGGGTGTTGCCCATAAAATAGCATGCCGAGGGTAGAAACCATTAAGATCCCTGTACCTGACCATGTTGCATAAGCCAAACCAACAGGAATATATTTTACTGCCCGAGAAAGTGAATAGTAACAAATAACATATAGCACAACGATTAATGCCAATAATAATGATTTAGTCATACCTTCACTATTATCAAACATTTTTAAGGTCGATGTTGCTGAGGTTTCAGAAATAATAACCGCCAGCATCCAAAGCCATGACTTTGCTTTAGGGGACATAGATAATACTCCTACAATAAATAGAAAGATTAATTTTTAATTTGATTAAATAACTTTATTTTTTAAGAGACTTTAAATAATCGATTGCTGAATCTGTTAATTTATTTTCATTCGCGCAATACCCCCTAGGGTTATTCATTACTTCCTTTAAAGTAATATAGCGATTTGGATGTTCATTATTTATTTCAGGTTTTAAATTTTCAGTAACATCACGAATTAAAAATTTATTTTCTATTTCATTAAATGAATCAAAATAAACACCTAACTTGATTGCTTTAGTGATATTTTCTTTAATCAACTGATTATAATTTTCATTTTTATTTAAACCTAAAACCTGACTTAATTCACTTTCAGGGCAACAATGGTATTTCAGTGCCAATATCGGCATGTTTTGTGATAATGCATGAAAGACTAACTCACTTTCCTCACTCATAAACAAACCATTGGCTATCTCACCAACGACTTTTGCATCAATAAACGGTAAAAACAGGCTGTCATAATGATTTAAACTATTTATTGATAAGGTGCTTTTATTTATAACACTTCCCAATTCAGCCCATTTTTCAACATCAAAAGACTGGTGCATTGATGCGGTGGCATAAAAGGAAAAAGAAACAGAATCTAACTGTGCCAGTCTTTGGTAAATAGCTTGCTGATACCCCTCAACAGGCGATAGCACCACCAGAACTTGTCGCTTTAACTGACGTAAAACTTGCTGCACAATTCGCTCGATCAGTTTTTCGTTCATTCTGCCACCACTCCTTAGCCCGCGATAAATACGCTATCGTTATTGCGTAAGCCCGCGGCATTTGCTTCATCGGTATCAATATGAAACTCAAGAGAAAAGCGTTCATCCACTCTCACGACAACTTCATCAAACACTAAGCTGCGTTCACCTTCAGTACGGATATTCACCTTTTGCCCATTCACCACATTTAATGCTCTTGAGTCCATCACACTCATATGAATATGACGCTGAGCACAAATAACCTGCGACTCAAGATTGACATGCCCCGCTGGGCCAATCAGTAAAGCATTGCCTGAACCTGCCATGTCACCTGACTCTCTTACCGGCGCTTTTATACCAAGCGCAAAGCAGTCGGCCTTAGACACTTCTAATTGCGTTTTTGGGCGAACAGGCCCTAGTACTCTGACTTTGCTAATCGACCCTTTTGGTCCCACCACCATGACGCATTCTTTCGCCGCAAATTGCCCGGGCTGTTTTAAATCTTTAAATGGCGTCAGCTGATATCCTTGGCCAAACAAGGCTTCAGCGTCCTGCTGCGAAAGATGAACATGGCGGTTAGATATTCCGACAGGGATAGCAATGTTGGAAACGCTGCCTTGTGCTGGTGTATAGGCTGAAAGCCGCTCCAATATTTTCCCCATTAATTGCTCATTCATCATGATTTTTTCCCTTTACGCGGGTCATTCTTGGTGTCTTTCACATTGATGTCGGTTTTAACTTCAACCACAGGCGCTTCTGTTTTAGCCTCAACAACCGCTTTTTCCACTAACTTTTCTGCTTTTACTTCTGGCTGAAGACTTTTCTCTAACTCACCTTTTTTACTTTTCACTGTTAGCAATTTACTGATTACGCTTTCTTCAGGCCGCGCAATCACTAATGAGCCGACGAGTAGCTGACTATTGGCGATCACTTCAATACCATAGTCAACTGCGGTGCGAACAGCACTGATTTCGCCTTGGAAACAAACGGATACCAGTCCAGAGCCGATTTTTCGATAACCTACAATTTCTACACTGGCGGCTTTACACGCCGCATCAGCAGCCTGTATTGCGGATGTCAGTCCCCGAGTTTCAATTACGCCTAAACTTTTCATCTGTCTCTCCTACTTAGTGACGAACCAGTCGAATATCGAAATCAAATTGTTTGAAGAATGCTTCAAGTTGGTCTAATTCTTCTGCGCTATAGGTTGGGTCTTGTTTAACGGGATAAATCATATCCAGTCTGTCGTACTTACCGCGACCCAACTGGTGATAAGGCAGAATATCGATGCGTTTTACATTGCCGCGTTTGGATAATTCCATCGCATAGTTAATCGCCCCTGTAATGGCATCAAACGAGTCGTTATAGCCACGAACTAATGGCATTCTGACAACCACGTTCGCGCCGAGATCAATCAATCTTTCGAGGTTGCGGCGAACATTTTCATTGCCAATACCGAATAGATTTTTATGCTGCGCAGTATCAATATGTTTAATGTCATAGAGGAATAGGTCGACAACTTCAGCTAACTTTTCATAGTTTTCTAACGATGTTGTACCTTGGGTTTCTATTGCGGTGTTGATCATCATTTTTTTACACTCACGCAGTAGAGCGACTGCAAAATCGGTTTGTAGGCTCATTTCGCCTCCACCGATTGTCACACCACCACCGGAAGAAATATAAAAATCATAATCTTGCATGATGATATCCATCATTTCGGCCACAGTGACATCTTTACCCATGATGTCTAGTGCACCGCCAATACATACTTCTTCACATCTACGGCAACCGATACAATCAATGCTGCGATTCACGCGGTGAATTTGCTCACCTTGCTCATTAATAGTTTTGTAGTGGATCCCTGTCGGGCAGACATCAACGCATTTCCCACAATTGACGCATTTATCGTGGGAAAACATCACTTGAAACTGGCTACTTAACCCTTCTGGGTTAGCGCACCATGGGCAACGAATATTGCACCCTTTTAAGAAAATCAGTGTTCGGATACCGTCGCCATCATAAATCGAGTATTTTTGGATATTAAATATCCGACCTTTAATCTCTGCCGCGCTCATCATTGCACCTCTAACACTATGTTTATAAATCAGAATTTATTATTGTTGTTATAAAATGGCAGGTATAAATTCATACCTGCCTACATGGGTTTAGAACTTCTCAATTACAGTACGGCTAATAATTTCATCTTGAACTTCTTTACAGAGTTCAACGAAGTAGGCGCTGTACCCCGCGACACGAACGATTAAATCACGGTATTTTTCAGGCTCTTGCTGGGCTTTTTTCAGCATTTCGTTATCGACATAGCTGAACTGCATTTGACCGTTTCCTAAGATAGACGCGGTTCTTAGCAAGGTGATTAAGCCGTGGCGGCCTTCTGGTGTGTCCAATAAGCCTTTTAAGAACTTAAAGTTATGCACCATGCCAATATTCATCGTTTCAACATTCATTTTGCTGATTGATTTAATGATGGCGGTTGGGCCTTGTTTATCCGCACCTTGTGTTGGGCTGATACCATCGGATAACGGCATCCACGCCAAGCGACCGTTGGCACTTGCTGCGGTTAACTCACCAATCGGCGTGTTGTTGGAGATGGATAAAGTTCCGTGACTCAGTGTTGAATACAACATGTCGTACTTACGACACTCACGCTCTGTCCACTCCGTAATATCGAGTGCGTATTGGTCAACATAGTCATCATCGTTACCAAATTTAGGCGCATTTAAGCAGTCACGGCGTAATTCGTCATAGCCTTCAAAGTTAGCTAATAATCCATCACGAATTTGCTCAAGGGTGTAGCGGCCATCTTCATAAACCAATTTGCGAATCGCGACAATGGAGTCAACATAGGTTGCAAGACCAGAGAAAATCAGCCCTGGGCCGTGGTTGATCATCGCCCCACCCGCTGCAACGTCTTTCCCTTTTTCCATACAGCCTTCCACTAGCAAAGACATTAAGGGTTTTGGTGCCACATCACGGTGAACTCGCTGGCTGATAACGGTACCGATAGCGGATAAGCGAATAATATGAGCAATCTGCGCTTTCACTGCATTATCAAAGTCTTCGAATGTTTTCAGGTCACGTAAATCACCGGTATCTAAGCCTTGGTAGCTATCGAATAGCACCATGCGACCACGGTTTAATACAAACTCAATCGCGATTGGCCATTGGGTGTAACCTGTTGAGGTCCATTGATAAATACGACCTGATTTTTGTGGCTCAACACAGCCCATCAAGCAGTAATCACGCGCATCTTCAAAGTCAAAGCCTTTACGCAACATCATTTTGATGTGGGAATCGTCGAAGTGACAGGCAGGGAATCCCATTCCGGCTTTCACGACATCAACGATTTTTTCCATGTATTTCTGTGGTGATTGGTTATGAATACGACAAGCCAGTGATGGCTGATACACTTTGACGAAGCGAACCGCGTCCATAATTAAGTAAGTCAAATCGTTACAAGCATCACCACCAGAACGTTTTTGTCCACCCACCGTTAAGTTGATAAATGGCTGATAACCGGCAAAATATTTCGCACCCAGCTCACTCGACATCCACATTAACTCAGCACACTTGATGATAAACGCCTGCATCATTTCTAATGCTTGGTCTTGAGTTAAACGGCCTGTTTTGATGTCATTTTCATACATTGGGAAGCAATATTGGTCGAGACGTCCTAAAGAAAGACCTGTTTGGTTTTCTTCGATTTCAAACAGTGACTCAACAGTCCAAATGCTTTGTAATGCTTCTTGCAACGTCGCCGGTGGGTTCGCTGGCACGTTTTCGTTGACTTGTGCGATAGTCAGCAATTCTTCGCGACGTTTTTGGTCTGACTCCAGCACGGCTAATTCACGAGCATGCGCAGCAATACGGTGTGAATACGCCACTACCCCTTCACAGGTTTCAATTGACGCTTTATAGAAATAAATACGGTCAATATCTTCTGGGTTTTCCATACTTAACTCAGCCAGTTTCGCCTGAGCATCTGCTTTAATGCCATTCATTCCTTTGGTGAATAACAGCACGTCATAACCCGGACAAGTATCTCCACCACCGTTGATTTGGTGATAAGACAAGTCACTGACAAACGTTTCACCGCTGAATTCCCATACCCCCGCTTCGCGGTATTGAGCCTCACAAATTTCATCCAATGAGCGCCCTTCCCAGAATGGCGCGATTTCCTCACGGATCACTTTTTTGTCTTCTTCTGAGATAACAAATGGATCTTGTGGGCGCGTACTCATGGTATCGAGTTCTTCGACCACCCAGCGCCATGCGATATCTGGAGAGAAAGCACCCGCACGGGCTTTACCACATGGATGGCCGACAATCAGTTCTTCCGGCTGAATTAAGATTGGCGCAGTTTCACAAGCGCGGCGGAATGCTTTCGCACGCAATAGAATTGGCGGTAAACCTGGGTTATTTTTAACGACGTCAGTGAAGGCGAGTGCGCGATAGATAGACACACTTGGGCGTGCTTCTAAGTAGCGGTTACGCAAGCGTTGTAAGCGAGGCGTTAACCCTTCCATCACGTTGAATTCAGTTTCCGTTTGTGCCGTTGGAGCAACATAGCTGGCATTTGGCGCGGCGTATTGCGGCTGAATGCTGTTTTTTCCGCAATATAAACGAACTTTTAAGCCGTTATTGATGGCACTGATGTTTTCATGAGCAGATAACATCATAGCTGATAATTCGTTAATGCATACACGAGGGTCATTCAGATAAATGCCGTCTTTTAATGCATCGAACATTGGGTAGCCATCGACTTGCTTGGTTGAGCGAACTTCAGAGAGCTCAGCCAGTTTCAACCATAAACTTTCTACAATCTCATAAGCTTGTGCTTGGGTTAAGCGGCCTTGTTCAATATCGCGTTGGTAGAATGGGTAAACTGCTTTATCGAACCCCATTGGGTTAACTGCATAACTGCCATTTTCTAAATGCAGGATAAGTTGCAGTAAATAGAACGCTTGGCAAGCTTCTTTGAATGTTTGTGCTGGTTTTGCTGGCACATTACGTAAAATTGCTGCGCTTTCTTGTAACTCTGCGCGACGGTATTGATTAGTCTCTGCTGCTGCCATGCTCTCTGCTTTAGAAGCTAAAGCTTGCGCAAAATGGAGAGCGGCATCACATGCGTAAATTGCCGAGCGGCAGTTATTCGCCTCATCAATACTATTACGGCTAACTGCACTGCCGATATTTCTAACTTTATTTTCTAATTGCGCTTTGATAGCTAAAAAACCGATGTTTAATACCGCTAAGTAATCGGGTGCATCAATGGCGCTATCGCCAGCTAAAAACGTATAAATGCTGTGGCTGTTGATTTCATTTTCAGTATGGAAAATCGCCCCACGAGGCGTTGATGATTGGCTACCAATAATCAACTCATCTTGGGCAATAAATGCAGGAAAATGACGGATAAATTCATAAAAACGTTGTGCAGGTTTAATCGCCTGCGGTGCGCCAGACAGTTGGTTGCCAAGCGCTTCTAAAATATTGGCACGTTCAGTAATAATTGAGCTATTGCGGGCACTTAAGCGTTCAGCCAGCATTTTTACGCGTGGGGTCAAAGCATATTTATTCATGTTAGCCTATCCTGATGTTCTTTCTAGTTTGTTGTTCATCACATAAAAGCGTTAACTGTTAAAAAGACTGTCTATACAGCACTTCCAGTTGCACCTTGCTCACATCCCGTGGATTGGTCGGAGTGCAACTATCGCGCAGTGCTTGCCCAACCATTTCCCCTAAACGGGCGTTAAAATCGAATTCATTAATACCGGTTGCTTGAATGCCTTTTGGCATATTCATTTCATCTTTCAATACGTTGATTGCCATAATTAAGCTCTCAACGCCTTCACGTATTGTTGAAGCAGGTAAATTCAAGTTTCTTGCAAGACTCGCGTAACGTTTCGCGGCTTCGCTATCACAGCGGCCTTCAAAATCCGCATTGAAAGCCACGACTTGAGCCATCAATAAGGCATTGGCACGACCATGTGGAATATGAAATACGCCGCCTAATGCATGGGCTAAGCTGTGAGTTATCCCAAGTGATGCGTTAGTAAAGGCCATACCGGCAATACATGAAGCGTTGTGCATTTTTTCGCGTGCCACTAAGTTGCTACCGTCGCGATAACAATCAATTAAGTGACCAAAAACCAATTGCACTGCTTTTTCTGCTAAGGCATCCGAAAAATCAGATGCGGTGCGAGAAACATACGCTTCCAGTGCATGACACAGCACGTCCATACCTGTATCTGCAGTAATCGAAGCTGGTACGGATTTCACCAGTACAGGGTCTAAAATGGCGACATCTGGCAGCATGAATTCGTCAACTAAAACCAACTTTTCAGACTGTGACTTGATGACTGAAAATGAAGTCACCTCTGAACCCGTCCCACTGGTGGTTGGGATCGCGATAAACTGCGGTTTGACTCGATTGACGTTTTTTCTGGTGTGCCAGAGGGAGTAAATAACAGCTTTCGCAGCATCAATCACCGACCCACCACCGAGTGCAATCACCACATCTGGATATTGCATATCCATGATTTTCATGCCGTTAACAATGGCTGAAATGTCTGGGTCCGGCACAACATCGTCGTAAATCGAAAATGTGATGCCACTTTGGGTTAGCCTGCGAGTGACTTCATCAGCTAAGCCAAACTTCACCATCGCTTTGTCAGTGACGATAAAGGCATGGTGAGCACTCATTTGTGAGATAAAATCCAATGCGTTAGCACCGAATTGGACTTTAGGTTTAATCAAAAACTGGTTCATGCTGTTTTTACTCCTTGGTATAAACCTTCTCAACAATGGCAACCACTGACATGGCTTTGTAATTGTCTTTATTCAAAGCGAAGTAAGCTTCAGCTAACACAATGTCGTTAATACCTGCGCCAACACTGTCGACTGCCACATACGTTTTGTTTTTCAACGGTTCAAGGTCATCCCCTAGCTTGGTAACCATTAATAAGTTACTGCCGCTAAGTTCTTGGCATTTCTGCGTTGCAACAACATGTCCGACCACCTTTGCGAGGATCATGGTTTATACCGCCTTATTCCAATGAGTTACTTATTTAGGCGTCCGAGAACAGCCTTGATGATTTGCTCAACATTTTCTTCAGTGATGTCACCTTGAGAAACCACCGCCTCAGCAGTCGCAGCCGTTGTTACAGTGCTGCCAAATCGGTTATCGCCAGTTGGGTTAGCCGCGGCTGGTGATGCTGCCGTAACAGGGTTACGGAAACGGTTGTCATCAAAAATACTCACTTGCGGTTGATTTACCGAAGTTGATGCTGTTGGCTGTGCAGGTGCACAAGGCTGAGCTGGCTGTCTTAAATCATCAATGGAACGTACGCCATAACCGACTTTACGGATGTTCAGCAAGTTCATCGGGCCGACGTTATCTGAACTAGAACCGCCACCAACTGCCCCACAACCGAGCGTTAAAGCAGGTGTGATATTGGTCGTTGCACCAATTCCGCCCAGTGCCGCTGGTGTATTGATCAAAATACGATTGACGGGTTTTTCCAGAGAGAATTGACGAATAACATCTTCGTTCTGCGTATGGATCACCAAGGTATGACCGAGGCCTTCGTTGGTCAGTAAGTCAACCACACGATGGCAAGCTGACTGCCAATCTTCCTCGATATACATCCCTAAAATTGGGCATAATTTTTCGCGGGAGTATGGGTTTTTCGGTGATACGGTGTCTTGCAGAGCAATCAACACACGCGTATTAGCTGGAACAGTGAAACCTGCACGCTGGCTTAATGTGATGGCATCTTTACCCACCACTTCTGGGTTGATAGTGCCATTCGCTCTTAGCAGCATGGATGCTATGCGTTTCGCTTCGTCTTCATTCATGAAGTAAGCGCCTTGAGCAAGCAGTTCACGATGAACTTCGTTGTAAATGCAACGTTCTACAATGATGGATTGTTCTGAAGCGCAAATGACACCGTTATCAAAAGTTTTACTGGTGATGATGTCACTCACCGCTTGTTTGATATTGGCGCTACGTTCAATAAATGCAGGGCCATTACCTGGACCGCCACTAATGGTTGGTGTACCGGATGCGTAAGCTGCGCGTACCATGCCTTCACCTCCCGTTGCCAAAATTAAAGAAACGTCTTTGCTGTGCATCAGCTCTTTCGTTGCTTCAAGAGTCAACATCGTGACGCCATCCACAATACCCGCTGGTGCCCCTGCTTCTAATGCGGCTTTTTTGACAATTTCTAATGTGCGGAAACTGCAAGCTTTGGCATTTGGATGAGGGGAAAAGACAATGGCATTACCCGCCTTCAAGGCAATCAACGTTTTGTAGATGATGGTAGATGTTGGATTAGTAGAAGGAACTAACGCCGTGATCACACCAAGAGGAACCCCCACATCCATGACTTTGTTGACTTTGTCATCATTAATGATGCCAACGGTTTTGAGATCTTTAATGTGTTCATAAACACGCATTGAAGCAAAAGTGTTTTTCAGGACTTTATCTTGCCACTTACCGAACCCAGTCTCTTCATTGGCCATTTTTGCCAGCTCTTCTGCATGAAGTGCGGACTCAATTGCAATGTGTTTAACGATATTATCGATTTTTTCCTGCGAAAATGTCGCAAATTCTTTCTGTGCTTGTTTCGCGTTTCTAACCAGCTCTCTTGCTAGTTGTCTGGATTGCAGATCTTTATCTAATGCAACCATGTCTTCCCCCGTATCGGAGCCAAAATTAATTCATTAACTTGTCGTGTGATTGGCTTTATCAGCCAATTACTTAGGCTTTGTGTTGCTGTGCAATTTTGCCAATATCGTTGTGTGGTCTTGCAATCACACGTGAAGTCACCACTGTTCCGATACGTTTTGCAGCCTCAACACCTGACTCAACCGCTGCGTTAACGGCACCGACATCGCCTTTAACCATCGCTGTTACCAGACCTGAGCCAACATTTTCATAACCGATTAACTCAACATTTGCGGCTTTACACATGGCATCAGCAGCTTCAATACAAGCCACTAAACCTTTGGTTTCAATTAGACCAAGTGCTTCTTTCATAAGTAATTTCCTGTTTTATTCCGTGACTTTATACTGGGCGACGATTTTCTGAATATCACTATGAGGACGAGCGATAACCAGTGATGTCACGACGGTGCCAATACGAGAGGCGGATTCAACACCTGAATCCACGGCAGCTTTCACCGCACCTACATCGCCTTTGACCATGGCGGTAACTAAACCTGACCCAACATTTTCATAACCAATCAGCACAACATTTGCGGCTTTACACATCGAATCTGCAGCTTCAATACAAGCCACTAACCCTTGAGTTTCAATAAGACCTAATGCGTCACCCATGTTTTTTTCCTCCGGAAAAAGTTATGCCTTATGCTTAATAACGATTTTATTGATATCGTTGTGTGGACGAGCAATGACTAGTGAAGTCACAACTTCACCAACACGCTGCGCTGATTCAACACCTGAATCGACGGCTGCCTTGACTGCTCCGACATCGCCTTTAACCATTGCAGTAACGAGGCCTGAACCGACATTTTCGTAACCAATTAGCTCTACATTCGCCGCTTTGCACATCGCATCAGCCGCTTCGATACAAGCCACCAGACCTTTTGTTTCAATAAGACCTAATGCATCACCCATTGTTGTTTCCTCCGAGAAGCCTTCTTTATTTTTCTTTACCTTCGATATTCCAAGCTAATGTGTCCGAGTACATGTCCCTTGAAATATCTGGGTAATCATTTACGCCAATGGTGTCTGCGCGGTGATCTATTGAACGCAGCCTTTGGCTTCAAACTCACTATAGAACCGAAAAATAAAAACAAAATATAAATCCACAAAACTATAATATTTAGTTTTTTAATCTAAAAATTAGAGTGATTAATTAAGTTATTTACATATTCATACTGAAAAAATTAAAAATTCACGTATCTGTGTTGCAGATAAAAATGGGCTAAATAAAGATTTAGCGTTAGCTAGGTAGATTGTTAATAAAATATTATTGAGCTGATAAAGGGGGGTAATTTGTGAAATGATAACTGTGGGTCTGCTCACTTGGTTATAAGCTTTGCCTACATCAGATATCCGCGAGTTAGGTTCTAACCAAGAGATAGTCTACCTGTCATGATGTCAATTTATAGCTAAATTGAGGATATTGCAGCTTGTGAATACCACATCAGGGAATACGACAAAATAGGAAATAAAGGGAAGTGGGATCGTCAGTTAACGATGAAGTGAACGGCTTCACCGCTAAGCTTATTTATTTAATGAGAACTTAATTAATCAAATTTGCTGCCAGGCTTTAACGTGCAGATATAAAGTGGAGAGTTAATTGAACTGAGTAATAAAGCTTTGTCATTGAGCTTTTGCGCATTAAGAAATAGCCCATCATGGCTATCTGACATTTCTCTCATAAAATAATCAAATATCACATTTGGCGATTCATCAATAGAAGAAGCGCTCGCCTCCCACTGACTAATACTATAATGACGCTCCGTCGGTGATATCCGTTTTGTCGTATAGTTGAATTTCACATAGCGCTGTAAATACAACCAGCCCGCTTTAGAATCGGTATAGCCCTCCACCACAATTGAGCCCTTTCCATTCGCGCCAAAATTGAAGTGAATATTGCCGTTAACGTTTTCGTCTTTCATATTTTCAAAGCGCATGATGCCTTTAGTAGAGCACACCATTAAACCATCTTGTTTATTGGAAAATAAGACTGACTGGGTATAAATCGCCACAACAATAAATAACAAAAAACTCAGTAAGCATAATACTTTTCCTGATATCTTCATGATGGTTTCCAAGAATAGTAAAAGTAGTTATCGCAATAGCTAAATGGGTTATCTTCATTGACTGCACAATGTGCAAGAAATACTCGACCTAGTCCGTTAGTCTGTAATTTGTCCCCATAGAAAAAAACAAACCGTTCTTTCTCAACACACTCTAGATTTAAGTTATTCCTAACCTTATCAAAATTTTGTACATAGTTTAGTGCGACAGTGTTATTGATCATTTTTTCATTCGACAATACATCACAATGAGTATGCTCAAGCACGGTCATATTAATCGGCACTGATGGTTGATTTGATAAATAAGCCATGACCGCGAGTAAAACGGAACACAGTAAAAAGACACCGCTAGCGAGATACCAACAGATTTCTTTTTTTTCTGGCGTCAATGTTGATTCTATTTTTTTGAGGTCTACAGGCTCAGAGATAGGTTTGGGAATTGGAGATAAAACAACCTTAGCCTCTTCTATTTCACTTAAGCTAGGGATTAACTCAGAGGGAGGAATTTTAATATCATCAATTAATTCAAGTGAAACATCTGAATTAAACTCTAATCGCCCCCTCGCCACCGTCACAATAATATTTTCAATACCATATGGACGAAATGCTTTTCTTAATATACTTAGGTATTGGTTTAAATTACTGTTCGATGAAACTAATCCATTATCATCCCATACCGCTTTTAATACCTCATCTCGGGAAACAACGCCTCTGTGTTGAATAAAATAAAATAATAATGCATTGGCAGTTATCGACAGCTGTGTATCCACCTCATCTTCTTTTAAAGATAAAGTGCCATCAACTGCATCATATAGAATGAAAGCATTGATTTTATATTTCACTGTCGCCTCATGTGCTTATTTTATGAATAAAATTGCACTACCGTTATTATTACTATTTTTACTTATGTACTGTTTTTACTTATGGAATTTTTTCAAATGATATTGCCGTTAGCCGACTAACAATCGCATCACGTTCTTGCTGTGATAACGTTTCTCCCTCAGTCAATGACGAAAGCCACAACCCATCAGCCGCATAACGCACTAACGCGCCTAAATAACTGTTATCGAACTCATCCCCCTTTTCCAAATGGTTGGTTACCCAATCTCGCCAGCACTGACGTAACACTGGCTCAGTTGGCATAGCCAAAGACAATAACGCGAGCTGAAAACTTTCATCAGATTCTTTTAACTCACCAATATAGTGCAAATAAGCACGAGAAAAACGCCCATAGGGATTTGGATCATTATCCATAATGGTATGTATTCTCTCATCCATAATCCCCAGCAATTGCACAAACAGTGCATGAATAAGCTCTTGCTTCGTTGGGAAGTGGTGCATTAACCCGCCTTTGCTAACACCCGCTTCCCTTGCCACTGCATTAAGTGAGAGTGAAGAGATCCCTTCTCTGCCAGCAATAATACGAGCAGCTTTCAGTAACTCCACTTGAAGCTTAATGGGATCTTTTTTTCTATGCTGAGCAGATTTATTCATGCAATGAATGATACCGACCAGTCGGTATGTTTCATTTTGACTAAAATCAAGTAACCCTGATTTGTTCATGGGTAAATCTAAATAGTGGAAGAGGACTCACAATATCGAATTATGATAAGTTGTAACCCCATAATTAATTTAAAAATATCAAATATTTTTGATGTTTAGTTATCTATTTTAATTTCACTTAGTTTTGCACATCCTCAGATTATGATGTTTAATAGTGAGAGTGAAACAATGCTCTATTCAATAAATAGCGGTTTGCAGTATTCCTAATTAACTCCCCGTGAAAGAGGTTTTATCATGTCAAATCAATACAATATTGGTGTCATTGTGGGTAGTTTGCGCGCTGATTCATATAATTTAGTTGTCGCTAAAGCCATGACTAAATTATTCCCCACAAATTTCACGTTTAAATTTATCAATATTGGTGAACTCCCTCTCTATAACCAAGATGCAGACCAAAATGTGCCTCCTGTTGTGGCTAATTTCAAATCTCAAATTAAAGCCTGTGATGGCATTATTTTCGCCACCCCAGAATATAACCGTTCAATGCCTGGCGTATTGAAAAATGCGATTGACCAAGGCTCTCGCCCATGGGGAGATAATTCATGGGATGGCATCCCTGCAGGAGTGCTAGGGGTATCTATTGGCAATATTAGTACGGCTATTGCACAACAACATTTGCGTAATAGCTTGGCATTTTTGAATATGCCGACAATGAACCAACCAGAGTGCTATTTGAAGTGGTATGAGGGAATGGTTGATGAACAAGGTAATATTTCACCCAAAAGTAAAGATTTCCTACAACCGTGGGCAGATACCTTTGTGAAGTTTGTTGGTCATAATGCCAAACGTTAGCTATTAAAAAAAGGCATCACAATCGTGATGCCTGAGGTTGTTGACAAAGCGGGATAAAAGCGTGGTTTTTCCCACTTTGTGTTATCAGCCGAAAATCAATAAATTGATTTTCCTAATTTATTTTCAAAACCTATTCGACTTACCGCCAAACATAATATGTTTGTCAGTAGTCTGAGGCATCACAATCGTGATGCCTTTTTATTATCTTCGAACCCTATTTAGCTTGCGACTAAAACAATAATTAACGTCCTGCTTTTAGCTTTTGGAAATATTCTTCATAAATAATATTGGTATTCCCCACATCACTTTGCCATTCGCCTTTTTGCAGAACTTCTTCACTTGGGTAAAGTGATGGGTCATTAGCAATTTCAGCAGGTAATAATTTTTTAGCTTCTAAATTTGGTGTTGGGTAACCAATAGATTCAGCCACTTGAGCTGCAATTTCTGGACGCAATAAGAAATTAATTAACTTATGGGCCCCTTCCACATTTTTGGCGTTAGCAGGAATAGCTAAGCTATCCATCCAGAAAATCCCACCTTCTTTTGGCCACACCACTTCAATCGGTAAGCCAGCTTGCCGCGCGACGAATGCAGAACCATTCCACAACATTCCCACATCAACCTCACCTTCAATAAATGGTGTTGCTGGGTTGTCAGAGTTGAAGGCTAAAATATTTGGGCGTAATTTTTGCAACTCTTTATACGCCTCTTCAATTTGTTTCGGATCAGTCGTATTACCTGAATAACCTAATTTAGTGAGCGCAACTTGGAAAACTTCCCGTGCATCATCCATCATCAGCAAGCTATTTTTATACTCAGGTTTCCAAAAATCCGCCCACGAGGTGACAGACTGTGGGTCAACAGCTTCACCATTAATACCTATCCCTGTCGCACCCCAAATATAAGGCACTGAATAATCATTATTCGGGTCAAATTCTTTATGGATTAAGTTTGGGTCAAGATTTTTAAAATTGGTTAATTTGCTGTGATCAATCTTTTGTAGCATCCCTTCTTTACTCATTTTGGCAATAAAATAAGTAGAAGGCACCACCAAGTCATAAGCCCCTTCTTTATAGGTCTTTAACTTGGTATACATGCTTTCGTTTGATTCATAGGTGGAGTAAATCACCTTGATGCCCGTTTCTTTGGTAAATTGCTCTAATAAACCGGGGGGAACATATTCTGTCCAGTTATAGAAATACAGTACGTCTTTGTTATCGTCAGCGGCAGTTGCCGTGCCAATACTTGCAACCATTAACCCTGCTGCCAGTAGATAGGACCATTTTTTCATTACTGAGTTTCCCTCAACAAAGTGTTTTTATCCCTTAATGCATCAAGTAACCACTTGAATTATTTAGGGTATATATCTTATAGGCTAAATAAAGCCCACCCTCTCGCCATATGGCATCAAAAAAGCGCTGTTATAGAAAAAACCAACACCATCACTCATTTATGATTTCGCTTTTTTCGAGTATTTATCCCGCATCACCCATTGGCTTAAACAAACGAGCAGTAAAGACATAATCAACAATACTGTCGCCAATGCGTTTACTTCTGGGGAGACCCCGACTTTTACCATTGAATATATTTTCAATGGTAAAATCTCATAACTTGGCCCCGTAACAAATGACGAAACCACCACATCGTCCATCGACAATGTAAAACTCAGTAGCCACCCTGCCACAACCGCAGGTAGCGCTAATGGCAAAATGATTTTCCTTAAGATGGTAAACTCACCCGCACCGAGGTCACGTGCAGCTTCGAGCATCTTCACATCAAAGTCCTTTAACCTTGCATACACCGTCACCACTACAAAGGGCAGACAGAATGTAATATGGGAAAAAAGCAATGACCAAAAACCTAGCGAAACCCCAAGGATCATAAATAGAACCAATAACGAAATCGCCATGACGATATCAGGTGACATCATGACCACAAATAACATGCCACCAACAAAAGGTTTTCCTCTAAAGCGATAGCGAAATAATGCAACGGCGGTTAATGTGCCAATGGCTGTCGCGAAAGTCGCTGACAAAACCGCCATGGTTAATGAATGCCCCGCAGCTTCTAATAAGCTATCGTTATTAGCTAGTAATTCATACCATTTAGTTGAAAACCCTTGCCACTGAATACCAAAGCGCGACTCATTAAAGGAATTAACAATCAAAATGATGATTGGAATATAAAGATAAGCGTAGATGATGGCCATAAAACCACCACGCAGAGTACGTCCGATCATTCTTCATATGCCTTTTTATTCAGAAGCTTAGCTGCTCGGTAATACACATACAGCAATAACCCCATCATCACCGTGAGGAAAATGCTGGTTGCTGCCCCGAATGGCCAATCACGAATATTTAAGAACTGGCTCTTAATTACGTTACCGATCAGTAGATTTTTCGCACCACCCATTAAATCCGCGACGTAGAACAGCCCCATTGCTGGTAATAAAACCAGCAAACAGCCTGCAATAATACCTGGCATCGTTAAAGGAATGATAATTTTCACAAACCGTTGAAATTTATTCGCACCGAGATCTCTTGCAGCTTCTATATATGACTTATCCAGCTTTTCAATACTTGAATACAGCGGCATCACCATAAACGGCAACAATATATAAATGAGGCCTAGTATGACGGCTTCAGGTGTATACATAATTTTCAACGGTTTATCGATAACACCAACCCACAGTAAAAAGTCATTTAAGTACCCTTTGGTACTGAGAAAAACTTTTAACCCATAGATACGAATCAATGAATTGGTCCAAAATGGCACAATTAACAGAAACAACATCAAAGGTTGCACCCGTTTAGGTAGCTTTGCCAATATAAAGGCAAATGGATAGCCAATAACTAAACAGAAAAAGGTTGCGATCACCGCCATATTGAGCGAGTGCAGCATGACCTCTGCATACATCGGGTCAGACAAGCGAACGTAGTTATCCCACGTAAAAACTAAGTCGACTAAGTTGGTGTCGCTACGCGTCAAAAAGCTAGTGCCAATAATCATGATATTAGGCAAGAAGACGAATAGCAGCAGCCAGGCGACCACCCCAGTGATAATAACGTTCTGCAAAATTTTATGTTTACGAATGATCATCCAGAACTACCTCCCAACTTTCAACCCAAGTCACAGCAACTTTTTGGTTAAGGGAGTGGTCGACATCGGGGTCATCTTCATTAAAGAATTCGCTAACCATGACAATTTTGCCATCTTCCATTTCAACCACTGAGTCTAACGTCATGCCTTTATAGTTACGCTCACGAACGTAGCCAATCAGCCCCGGATGGTTATCTGCATCATTCACTTCTTCAACGCGCAAGTCTTCAGGACGTAATAACACACTGACGTGTTGCCCTTCTTTGACAGAGAGCTCAGTGAAAATATCACATTCATGCCCTTCAACATTGGCTCGAATACGTTTATCATCAATGCGATACAATACTTTCGCATCAAAAATATTAATTTCACCAATAAATTGAGCTACAAACAGATTTTTCGGTTCCTCATAGATTTCGCGAGGAGTACCGTCTTGCTCAATTTTCCCTTCACGCATCACAATGATACGGTCAGACATGGCCAAGGCTTCTTCTTGGTCGTGGGTCACAAAAATAAACGTGATCCCCAGTTTTCGTTGAAGCGCTTTTAGCTCATTTTGCATTTGTTTGCGCAGTTTATAATCAAGCGCAGACAATGATTCATCCAGTAGTAGGACTTTCGGGCGATTCACTACCGCACGGGCTATCGCCACGCGTTGTTGTTGACCACCAGACAGTTGGTTGGGTCTACGCTCAGCAAAATCTTCTAGTTGCACCATACGCAAGGCTTGGTCGACACGTTTTTGGATTTCAGCCGCAGGCGTTTTTTGCATGCGCAGGCCAAATGCCACGTTATCGAAGACTGTCATATGAGGAAATAAAGCGTAGCTTTGAAAGACGGTATTTACAAAACGGTTTTCCGCTGGAATATCCGTAATATCTTGACCATCAAGAATAATTTGACCGCCATCGGCATCTTCTAGCCCTGCAATAAGACGTAAAACAGTCGTTTTACCGCAACCAGAAGGCCCCAGAATGGTCAAAAACTCACCGTTCTGAATGGTTAAGTCAAGCTCAGAAATAATTTGTTTGCCATCAAAACCTTTACTTAAAGATTTTAATTCAATGAGTGGTGTCAGAGAGGTTGTCTCAGTCATTTATTATACACTCTATCCCTAGGAATAATGCAGATAGAATCGCCACCGTTAAAGACTGTATAAGCTTGTCGGAGGTTTACTCTGTCAACTTAAGTAACATAAGTAAATAATTTCCCCAGCAAAGCCCAAAACCAGTAGCGCCATTTAAACTTCATAAGGCATGCATGATAAACACTGTTTTTGCAAATTGAAAGCCATTTTCACAACTTCGTTTGCCTTTCATTATGAATTCTCAATAAATAAAACAGATTTTTGAGAAAAATAAGCGACATAGCGATATATAGAATCAGTCTGTCCATATCTATAGATTTACATGATACATTCGAAGATAAAACTTAAGTCAAATTCAATGAAATTCATAGAGTTAAAACAATTCACAATAAAAATAATAATAATTATGGAATTAATAGTTTTTATTATTTTTAATTTTTTAATTCATATATTTAATGATATAAATTTTAAAACTTCATGCGAGATAAAAATACAATAAGCCTTTACCATAACTAACTCGTCGAGTTTTGATGGTAGTTATATCCAGTAGATATATATCGTGATTATATATAGAACAAAGGCAATAACTGGTAACATCTATAACAAATAATTAAAGTCGCAGTTGATAATATTATTATGTGATTTAAATCTAATTTTCATTAATCCTTATTTTTTATCTCAATAAATTTAACCAATATCATATTATTCTTTGCATCTCTTTGAATATAATAATCAAATTGATATAATTTCAATCTAAACTGTAACTTTTAGTGACTTATTTTGTGATTTTTGTTTCATTATTACACCCATAAATTTTACTTTGTATCTTTCGAGTTAAATCAATTAAAGAATAAACATAAGCCTTCGGGTGATTACCTTTGGAAATTCCACTGAAATTAATATGTGAGTGAGCAAAATGGCTAATAAAGAGTTTTTTTACCAAGAACCTTATCCATTATCTGAGGATAAAACTGAGTATTTCCAAGTCTCTGATAAATATGTTTCTGTAGAACAATTTGCTGGTAAGCAAATTTTAAAGATAGAACCTGAGGCATTAACTCTCCTTGCAGAACACGCAATTTATGAATCCCAGTTTTTTTTAAGAGCTGCGCACCAGAAACAAGTCGCCGCTATCTTACAAGACCCAGAAGCCAGCGAAAACGACAAATACGTGGCGTTACAATTACTTCGCAATGCTGAAATTTCTGCAAAAGGTATTTTGCCAAACTGCCAAGATACAGGAACGGTTGCGGTTGTTGGGAAAAAAGGCCAACAAGTTTGGACAGACTGCAATGACGAAGAGTACCTCTCTCGAGGGATTTATAATGTCTTCCAACACGAAAACCTGCGCTTTTCTCAAAATGCACCGCTAGATATGTTTAATGAAGTCAATACTGGCACAAACCTGCCAGCACAGTTTGACATTTTTGCGACCACAGGTGATGAATATCACTTCCTATTTGTTAACAAAGGCGGCGGTTCAGCAAATAAATCAGCACTTTACCAAGAAACAAAAGCCACCTTAACCCCAGCCAAGTTAAAAAATTTCTTAATTGAAAAAATGCGTAACTTAGGAACAACAGCTTGCCCGCCTTACCATATTGCCTTCGTTATCGGCGGTACTTCAGCGGAAACAACACTGAAAACAGCTAAACTCGCCTCCGCAAAATACTACGACAACCTGCCAACCACAGGTAATGAGTACGGCCGTGCTTTCCGTGATATTGAACTAGAAAATGAGTTATTAGAAGCTTCTCGTCATCTTGGTTTTGGCGCACAATTTGGTGGTAAATATTTTGCTCACGATGTACGAGTTATTCGTTTACCTCGTCATGGTGCCTCTTGCCCAATCGGTTTAGCCATTTCTTGCTCTGCCGACCGTAATATTAAAGCTAAAATTACCAAAAGCGGTTTATGGCTTGAAAAAATGGAGCATAACCCAGCCCAATACATTCCTGAATCTATGCGTAACCAAGCTGAAGGAAAAGTGGTACATATCGACCTCAACCGCCCAATGAAAGATATTTTGGCTGAGCTGAGTAAACACCCGGTATCAACACGTGTTTCTCTCAGCGGGCCTCTGATTATTGCTCGAGATATTGCGCATACTAAGCTTAAAGAACGTTTAGATAACGGCGAAGAATTGCCTCAATATTTTAAAGACCACATGGTGTATTACGCAGGGCCAGCCAAAAAACCAGAAGATATGGTTTCCGGCTCTTTAGGTCCGACAACAGGTAACCGCATGGACCCTTATGTTAACCTGTTCCAATCCCACGGAGGTAGCATGCTAATGTTGGCGAAAGGCAACCGAACTCAAGCGGTAACTGATGCATGTAAAAAACACGGAGGGTTTTATTTAGGTAGTATCGGTGGCTCAGCTGCGATTCTCGCTCAAGAATATGTGAAAAGTTTAAATTGCCTTGAGTATCCAGAATTAGGAATGGAAGCGATTTGGAAAATGGAAGTTGAGGGGCTGCCTGCATTTATTCTCGTTGATGACAAAGGCAATAACTTCTTTGAACAAGTCCAAAATGAGACTTGCAGTAAATGCGTTAAATAAGATTTGCCACTCTAGCGCAAAGGAATGCGCTAAATTTCGTTAGCCTATATCACTGCATAACGATGTAACATAGCAAAGAGCAGGCTTTTGGCCTGCTCTTTGGTTGTTGACAACGTGGGATAACAGTGTGATTTTTCCCGCTTTGCGTTATCAGCCGAAAATCAATCTATTGATTTTCATCATGTATTTTTAGTCATCTCTTCGGATTAATGTTAATAATAGTTAATACGGACAATCGTTGAGGCGCTAAATGGTCCTGTTTTTACCGCTCCCACCTTTTTAACCGTCGCACTGTAGTCACGTGTAATCGATGTACTCCCTAAGGGGAGTGTTCCGAAAAACTGGAAGTAATTAAATTTTATTTTTTCCGCTTTATCATCCGAAAGAATTAAATTAGTCCCGTTTTTTAGATCAATGGCATACTCTCCATTTAACGGGTCTGTAGTTTCGAAGTTAATATTCATGGAAAAATTATCTAAGCAGCCCCGCTTCACCGCTTGTATCTGAAAATCTTTTTTAAACTCTTTTCCTTGATTAAGCTCAGTGATCATTAACTGACCATAGTCAATTTGCTGTGACTCTGGGTAAACTTTAATATCAGCCCCACACTTGAGAAAGCGAATACCTCGTAACCCAGTAATAGAATACTTCAAGTTTTTTGCACCATTGGTATGGTTTATCCCACCACTTCCATCAAACTGGAAAACCGTAAATTGGTTATCCCCTGTGTAGTTACCTGAAGGAGGAACAATACCCGTCACTTTGATATATAGTGTAAAAGTCACTGTTACCGTGACATTCTCTCCGCGGCGAATAGGTGGAGTCCCTAAGTTGACACGCTGCTCATTTTGTTCCAATTGTTGGCCTTGGTAATTCGCGCCTAGTAATAACCCTGTCCCAAGTTTTTGAGATTTCGGATTAAAATACATATGAACAACGTCAACAGCATTACCAAGTACATTGTCACAATAAACGGTTACTGTTAAAGGGTCGGATTGCCAAATAATAGAACCTGCCGTTGTATCAGCAGGAATGGCCAATTGACCTACAGGAACTGCGGGTTTTTCGACGACTCCAGTCCCCTTTTCCACACAATCTAATGCAAAGGTTTTTGGGCTAATAAAAACGAATAGAAATAAAATATAAAAACCATATTTTTGAATAAACTTGTGTATCATGATTTATACACCTTATATGTAAGTAATATTTAAGGTAATTTGCGTTTTAATATTACCCACTGTTAATTCATTTCTTGGTAGATAACTCTCTAGCATGGAATAAATCGTAATTTGCTGGTTATCATCAAAATAGATGGGATAACTGCGGTATTCTCCATTAGGAACAATATTGCCATCTTTATCCATTAATCGAATCCCATAACCATTTAGAATGGTTTTACCACCAAATAAATTACGGTCTGTACTTTCAGTTGGTTCTGAAATAAACATGATCCGAACAACCGGAACCCTATCATCGCGATTGCGTTTTGGAAAAATACAATCATCAAACTTTAGTTTGATTTCATGCTTAGGGCTTCTGTCTCCAATTTCATTAAAGTAATTCAGAGATATTGGTCCTAATTCAATATTTTGATCTATCGAGTAAAATGAAATCTTACAAGGCAATGCCACCACATTTCCCGTAAAATTAAGATCACCTCTCATCATGCTACTATCTGCATAAGCTTGGCTTCCACATAGAGATAGCATAAAAAGACATATTGAAAAGTAGCAATTTCTCATATCTAAAATCCTATTGGCTCTCTTTTGACAGCTGGCAGGTCGACGCAGCGCATTGGTAAGTCAACATTTTCATGCCACCGTAATCATCCATATAACCGGTATATAACTGATTAAAACTGCTTGCTGGTACGGGAACACTTTCCTTAGAAAGCGGGGCAATCATCACACTTTCAAAACCAGGAAAATTTTTCTGGTTATTATTACTGAGATAACCCAATGTCACATAATATTTAGTTGGATTTTCAATAAGTAATTGCCCACCTGTGTGCGTATATTTCAGCTCTTTAGCCCATACTTTATCGCTGTTATTTTCGATTTGAGGTGGTCGATAAAACATTTTGAGACGGCTTTGAATCGCAATCTGTACGACATTTTCTTTATCTGTCACCGGTGGAATTTCACGCACATTTAAATAGAACAGAGATTCTCTATCTTGTGGAAGAGCATCTATTCCCTCTGTTTTAATAATTTTAATTTGGTTTTTAGCATTCGGCTCAACGCGTTGCATTGGAGGTAAAACTGTAAAAGGTTCAGAAACCTTATTCCCTTTTTCATCTTCCATCCAAGATTGAGCTAAGTAGGGCATTGTTTTGCTTTGGTTATTAATAACCAAACTGATTGATTTATCTTTGCCTGGAAAAATGATCCGTGTACGGTCAATATTAATCGCAGCAGACGCAACTTGCATGCCGACAAAAACTAATGAAAATCCTAAAGCTACTACATACTTTTTACTCATACATCATTCCTTTATTGGCAAGGGATCAGGACTTTCCCCTGATTTTTTTCGGCAATATTAGGTAAATTCAAACTACATTGGTTTGCGCCAGCAGCCCATTTCACTATGTAGCTTTCTTCTGGAGCCACACCCGTTAAATAAGCAACACCACTATCTGCAATAATTCCGACTTCTCTTCCTGTACTTAATTCAGTCACACTGGTACCAAGCGGTGGATAATTCCCATTATTCAAACGGATAACTGCTAAAATACGTTTTCCTTGGTTCGCTTTTATTCTCTGAAAACCAATTGAACCCTCAGTTAATGTTTTACCAATAATGTTGTCATTGACATCCACATCGTCAGGCAGTGTATTCATATCAATGTAAACATCTGAATTAGAAAAACTATTTAAGCTTGTCGCAACACCAATCCCAAATCGGTTCGTGACAGATTCACCATTATTAATAGAAATCCCAGCGACATTGTCACTATCAATCATCACTCGAGGTTCGTTGTTAGTCCCGTTACGGTGCATAGCTGCGCCATATTTCGTTGCTGTCATGGAGCCATACCAACTACCGCCAAAAGCACGATATGAGTTCACATTCTCTGTCGCATTAACATTCAATACGCCATAAGGCGATGAATATTGATAACTACCGCTGATATTTGGCTCAGCACGTCCAAGCTTGTGCTGGTCACCACCAACACGCATACTCCAGTAGTTATTATTCTCGTTCGGGCTGTAATAACCTACCGATTGGCCAAAGCTATGGTCATTATCTGCATATTGAGCGTCGTAACTGACTGACGCACCATTTTCAAGTGGCACGGAGAAAGAAAGGTAAATTTGATTATCATCCGTCTCTTCATATTTAATTTTATTAAGTGATAAGGTGCCGGAAATGTTTTTAATTTGCCCTATACTAAATAGCTTACTAAAACTCATACCAAAGTTTGTTGTAGATTCACTATTCCAAAATTGGCGATGAGAAGCATTAAAATAGACAGTTAAATCCAGTGGGCTAATGTATTGATTAAAAGACGCGGTATAGACGTTTTTGTCACGTCTAAAATCAAGTACACCGTTAGCTGCATCAATGTATTGAGGCATCGTTAAGAATTCTTTTTCAGAAAATTTATAGCCTGCGAATGTTATCTGTGAATTGGTAGATTCAAAACGTTTAGAATAATTTAAACGATAGCTATTACCTGAATAAGATCCAAAATTATCTAAATTTGCATGGGTGCGAGTGATATCAACAGAGATAGCACCAAACATATTCATGTTTTGCCCTATCCCCAGGTTCATCGCTTGATAATTGTTATTATCTACCGTTGCAATTAACCCACCAAAGATGGATGTATCACCAAATAAACCATAGGAAACTTCTCCTACAATAAACTTAGGATCAATTTTCTGTGAGCGACCAAATGGGTCGGATTGCCCCATGGTAAATTTATAAAGTAGCTGCCCCTGACGCGTTAAAAATGGCAACGATGCCGCTGTCACTTGATAAGTGGTTTTTGAACCATCTTCTTCCTCAATGGTTACATCTAAAGTACCTTGTACCGCTTCAGTGATATCTTGAATATTAAATGGCCCTGGAGCGACTTTAACTTGCTTAATCACACGCCCATTCTGTGAAATAATCACCATCGCATTCGTTTTCGCAATACCGGTAACCTGAGGTGCATAACCGCGTAATGAAGGTGGAAGCATCCGGTTATCACTAAAAATAGACGCCCCTATAAAGCGAAAACTATCAAATAAGTCAGTCTTCAAATAAGACTCACCAAGTAAAACCTTTGCACCCATTTGAGGTAAAGCACGAAAAGCGTATAACTGAGTCCAATCAAACCGCTCATTCGTTTTACCTTGAGAACGATTATATTGATATTGATAGTCAGCACGAAAACGCCAAGCTCCTAAGTTAACGCCAGCGGTACCGTTACTACTACCACTGAATGTTTCACTGTTATTTTTAGGCGCTGAGTAATTGACAAACAGGTTATAGTCGAGAAATGCGCCCGCAATCCCATTTTCCCATTGGGAAGGTGGAACCCAATACGGGTCATCATATTCAAGCCAAGCTTGAGGAATAGAAAATAAGATATTCTGATTCGCTTTATCAAAGCGATAGGTAATATCTAAATTTTTAGATAGTTCAACACACTGGCCATTATTATTTTGCAGAAGTTCTTCCTTTACCTTCTTTTTTAATGCAAAAATATTTACCATCTCTGGTGTAATACAGAGTGTTGAAGTATCTTTACTCTCTTCGATGAATTTAATTAAATACTGCCCAGATAACTTTCTACCATTCAATGTAATATCTGTTAAATATTCACCAGCAGGAATAAAATCGGGATTAGAAAACTGACTTAAGTCAATATTATCTCTATCCTTAGCATCAATAATATTCATATTAAATTCCACTGCATTAGAAATTCCAGAAAAGGAAAATGCCAAAGCAATCGAAAATAATATTTTATTTATTTTAAACTGAGGAAATAGAGACATGATGTTCCCTGTAAGAAAAATAAAAATAAAGAAAGAAAAATAACAGGCAAATACATGCCTGTTATTTTAAATAAAAAATTACAGGTAGTTTAAAGCGTAAGTTGCTTGAGAAATAATGCTACCAGTTTCAACTTTGCTACCATTTGCTTCAACACGTGCACTGAATGCTAATTTATTTGGACCATCCGCTAATGGCATCTCAACGCTAGTATCACCAACTTTCATTGTTGCGCCATCTGCGTTGATTAAACGAACACCCACACCTTTAGAAGTACCAGTATTTGCCAGTAATTCTTTAGCTGTAGTATCTGGAGTACCAGTGAAAGTTACTTTTACTTTGCTAACCGCAGGGAAGATAACTTTGTCGTCAGCATCTGTCACTGCACCTAAATCACAGTTTTCTAACTGGATATTGTATTGAACACTTTGGCTATATTTGTTACCAGTTTCCAATACTTTATTTGCAACTTGTCCAAGGTCAACGTTGATTGTACCATCACCAGGGATTGAGCAAGGTGCATTAATCACTTTACCAGTAAAGTTGATGATGCCACTTCCTTGATCTACAGGTGCTGCGTGTGCAATACCAAATGAAGAAGCGATAATTGTAGCTAATGCAATCTTAGTTAATTTCATTTATATTTTCCTATAAAAAGACGACAGATGTACCAATCACCTAATAATCAATAAATTACTAGGTTGATATTTATTTGCTGAGAATGTAAAGGTAAAAATAAGAAAGTTAGAATTTTACTAAAAAAATAAAAACACTACATTTTTATTTTTTTAGATATTTAGTTAACTTTAAATATGAATGTTTTTATAATTAGATTACTCTTAATTTTTTAAATTAATTACTTTCTTTATTGATAAAAACATCATCAATAAAAAAGCAAATCATTTCTGTATCTAAAGCGTTAGCAAGGGTGTGCAAGTTTTCAATATTTATATTGCACTCACCCCTTTCATAACGTGAAATCTGTTGTTGGCTAACACCAACAAGATTAGCTAATTCGATGCCTGAAAGCCCTAAATGCTTTCTTCTTTTTCTAATCTCTCTGCCTACTATACGATTTACATTTATCATCAACAATAGCCCAAAATAACCTAAAATATTAAATGGCTAAATTATATTACAAATCAAAAAATTTCACATAATAAATTGCACTGATTATATAAAAAATCAAAAAAGAACAAACCAATTAAAACACGAAATTTGAGTTAATTATAGTTTTCAATATATAAAAGTAAAACTGTTTGTAACGATCGATAGAATAAATTAAAGCCACTGAAACCTATCAATATTTCATTTTTTTAGTTTGCATTATCATATAAGATAAAAAACACATAATTCATATTAGTTATTATTCTTTTTTAAATAAAGAAATAACATACAACCAATTGATATTAAAGAAAAATAACAAACTACCACTATCAATGGTAATATCCAAAAATATAACAACACCTTAATTTATAATGGAATGAAGGCATTTATAATTAATTTTATATGGTATTCATTGATTCCTAAGTATTTTTATATACTTATTTTTATAAATTAATTTATTTTTTACATTTTTAATGTTTGCTTCAAAAAAACAACTAACAATGGTTTTTTTATTCTTATCATTTAATTTAATTTAATTTAATTTAATAGTATTTTTAATTACTCATAATAAGAGTTATAGGATATAAAAAACTGCAATTTTTTTTTATTGGTCGCTATCTACTCATAAATAAATCAAGTTATTCATATTAAGAGTAATAACAATATTGATAGCCATCGATAACTCACATTTCGAGTAAAAAACAACAATCACCAACAAAAATAACGTATAAATAACAATATGTTATATTTGTTTCCAATTGTAACAAAACACAAAATTCTATTGCAGATCAACAAGGTAAAAATGAAATATAACAAAAAGAAAACATAATAATTGCACTACAGGGAGCTATAAAACGAGTAAAACAAGAGTTTTACCTCGCACTTTCACAAGAAATCAGTCAAAACAACAAGGTAAATGCTTACTATTATTGTATGTTTCACATATAGCTTAGGTTAAATTTGTGCTTTTAATACCGAGAATAAAGAGCATTTGTATGCTTGATTCACTAAATGAAAGCATTTCATTGAGGAATAATTGACCTGATACGCTTTAAACCAAAATGGACAACCTAGGAAGATTACACTTAACTAGGCTATTTTTCCGTATTATATATATTTCAACATCTCTTTTTACGTTAATTTATGTATAAAAATGCTAATATTGGTGACCAGACAGATTCATTCAATAACCTATCGTTATGGAATGAGAAAATAACTCATTATTTTTAGCTCAAATTACATGTTTTTATTTCCCTAACTAAGGAGATAAAAATGATGCCAGCACAATCACAGCTTCGGGTTGCAACTGTCCAGTTCCAACACCGTCCTAGCGATAAAACCTACAATTTAGAACGTATCCATGAGTTTATTACTCAAGCCGCCCAACAGAAGGTAAAAATACTGGTTTTACCTGAAATGTGTATTACTGGTTATTGGCACGTGCCGAAGCTACCAGATGATGCCGTTTATGCTTTAAGTGAAACTTTACATGATAGCCCGTCATTAGCATTAATCCGCCAACGGGCCATTGAATTAGACATGATTATCGGGGTTGGGTTGATTGAAAAAGGGTTAGATGGCAAATGCTACAATACTTGGGTCGCTTGTATGCCAGATGGCCAATACCATGCTCATCGTAAATTACATGCCTTTGAGCACCCCGCCATTCATAGCGGAGACAATTACACTGTTTTTGATACGCCATGGGGGGTAAAAGTCGGTATTTTAATTTGTTGGGATAATAACTTAATTGAAAATCCACGCGTCAACGCGCTACTTGGTGCAGATATTATTCTTGCCCCCCATCAAACAGGTGGAACTCATTCGAGTAGCCCTCATGGCATGAAACCGCTCGACCTCCGCCTCTGGGAAAATAGAAAAAAAAATCCTCAAGCATTATTAGATGCATGTCAAGGGGAACATGGGCGCGGATGGCTAATGCGCTGGTTACCCTCCAGAGCCCACGATAATGGCGTGTTTTATTTATTTAGTAATGGAGTTGGCTTAGATGATGATGAAATTCGAACCGGAAACGCCATGATCATAGACCCTTACGGGCGAGTAATTAAAGAAAGCTGCGCAATAGATGATGATATCGTCATCGCGGATCTTGAATTAGATTTATTGCCTACCTCGAATGGCCGTCGCTGGTTAACCGGAAGACGCCCTGAGCTCTACCGAATCATCACTGAAACTCTGGGTTACGAAACGAATATTCGCCATGTCCGTTTTGCTTCTAAGAATTCCCCTTATCATCAAGAAAAGCAATAATAGTTAAAGTCAATGGCTCGCTATAGCATTCATAATAGAAATGTTATAGCGTCTTCTATTACTAGGAACTGGCTAACAACTATGGATACTCGACTACTCCGTGCATTTATCACTCTCGCAGAGACAAAAAATTACCGCGAAGCTTCATCACGCCTATATATTAGTCAGCCAGCCTTAACAAAACAAATTCAACTTCTTGAGAAACAATTGGATATAGTACTATTTGAGCGGGGACGTCATGGTGCGGTACTATCAGATCATGGCCGCGCTTTACTGCCTTACGCAGAACACACGCTAAACCATATGGCGGAGCTGTTAAACCAAGCCGCCGCTCTTAGAGAAACTCCCCCGCTTTCTTTAAATGTCGGATTCGGTATTGCAACTTTTCACGAAGCCTCTTTTTTTGTTGCCCGTCTGAAAGAACAACTCCCCAATGTCACCATTCTATTAGAGGACATGCCCTCACATGTCATGAGAGAGAAGCTTGTTCAGCACCAGTTAGATATCGCATTTACCCGTAGTGATAAGCAAAACTCAGTGGAATACCTTGCCAGCCGCCCATTGAAAATTGAAACACTGGCGCTTGCTGTCACCAAAGACCAACAGCCACATAGTACAATCAATGATTATTTAGCCCAATATCCACTTCTGATGTTACGCGCACAACGCGGTCAGGGTCTTTATCAACAAGTTCAACATTATTTGCAATCTGAAAATCTGCATATCACGCCACGACAAGAAGCCAGTGACATTCAGACTCTAATTGCGTTAGTCGCCGCTAAGGTTGGCATCAGTCTTGTCCCATATAGCGCCAAGCAGATTGGTGGAGAAAATATCGATTTTATTCCAATTCAGGACAATGCAAATGCTCAATGGCAAGTTGATTTAGTTTGGCAAACGACATTACCGAAGACATGGCAGTCGCTTATTGAGAAATTGGTTGAGGAAACGTCAAAACAGACAATAACCCATATGTAAATTTGAGCTGATTTATCAAACTATACGAAACTGCTATTTATCGTCCATGTGATATTTTTAACTTGGTGATCCTAACTTTTTCTACGCTAGTACATACCATTATTTCTTGATTAAAAATAACAAGATTATTACCCGTACTATCGAGAGAACTCGCAAACTTAATGCCGTCAACGCCTGTAAAAACTTTGATGAATTCACAGATAAATTGAGTTGGAATATAGTCCAGATCTGAGTCGAATCGTCTCATAGGTTGGGATAAGTCTAAGCTGATCTTTTGCCTCAGCAATGTGCCTTTAATCTTTTTATTAATCTCGTTAGGGTGATAAAGGGAGGGGGTTTCTGTAAAATCAGCAATAGCAACTCTTGTAGTAACCGTTGAATCTAATTGAAATTTAGCTACCGTGACCTCATCCAAAAAAGTGGCTCGCACCTCATAAAGTGTTGTCGACAAATTGTCACTAAGGTACAAGTACGGAATACCTATTGGATTAGCACGACCTGAAGTCGTTAAATATTTAGGAGGACAAAGCATTTCTGTTTCATTAAAAGGATCTTGCCCCTCTTTTTGATGAAGTCTCGCTCGATAAAAAATATCACTTGGGCTTATGACAACTTGGCTTTGAAAAAAACTGTCCCAGCCAAGATCTTCTGTTAAATAATTGATATCTGTAAAATATCTTTTTTCCCACTTGAGTTGCTCTTTTAGCTGCTCCCAATAGTTTATGTTTTCATAGATTTCATCTATATAATCAGCACCATCACTCGCGCGAATAAAGTTTGTATCAATATTTTGTATAACATAATTTAGAACTTTATCTGCACACGTTTGGTTTTTAAAAAAACTCCAATCTCCCTGTAACAATTTAGATAAAGACGTTCCATGCTCTTTTGGAACTAAGTTAGTAAATAGTTCTGCAAAAAAACCATATAGCTCATCAACCCTGACAACGTCTACATCTAATGTTTTGCAAAAATCACATTGATTAATCTCACACTGAGATATAATAAAGCCAATTATTTCAGTATCTGAAAAACATTCTTTACAAACAAATTTCATATATTAAATTGACCTTATATTAATTCATTTATAACTAACACATGATTTTTAATCGATATTTTTTTAACTGTACCTAAGCCTGGGTATTTTTTATCAGTAAAATATTTTCTCAGTTCATCTATCGCAATATTATCCAATGGTAATGAATCACAAAAAGTGATGGCCTTCTTTGTTGCCTCTGCGAATTTACCTTGTACGTTTTCTATTGAATCATTAGATTCAGATGTAAAATGGCTAATCCAAACCTCATTAGTAACCTCACTCTTCGGATAGGTGAGATGGATCACCACCGCCCTAGGAGTACTACCACCATCGACAAAATCACTAGGCAATATCGTATAATCAGAGAAACCTTGGTAGCCATCCTCTTTATAATAGAGATGCTCCTCAGTAAATTTATGCGCAGCTATATCCAAAAAATCGGAATTTCTTTGTTGTTTTTCAAATAAATCATCTAATCTAATGTAGTTTATATCAAGTAATTTCATATACTTGTCTAACCCTCGATACTTATTAGGGTCTAATAACATTAAATGAGAAATTTCATCTCGGGTAGATAATTCTTTCAACTGTTCTTCATCAGAAAATTTATCTAAACAAACTATCAAGCAATTTTCCAGATTATACTTATCTATACAAGAAAGAATATAATTACTGTTATCGGTATATATAAATGCAGGTAAATATGTTTCCCCATTTAATTCTTTCAAGTAATTCAATACATCATATCTATCCCCTGCAATCTCACCACAACAAGGATTAACGATGAGAAAAGCCTTAAAATTTTTCTCTTGAAAAATATTACATGCTAAATTCAATCCACTAAAACTAGATTTAACAGGTTCTAAAACCGGCATTACCTTATTATTTACAATGCCAGATGTAGCGAGTTCCCTTAAGGAAATCAGTTCAAACTGCCTTGCTCTTAAATATGGAAAATACATAGTTTACACCGTATTCGTTTTTAGTTTACTAACCAAATCCTCTCTATCCGCCTTTTTTAAATTCAAAGAAAGGCATATCTGATTAAGCTCATTATTTAGTTTATTAAAAAACAAATTATTAACTTTTCGTTCCTTCATTGCTTCAATAAACAAATGATTCAACTGATTATTTTCAATACTTGAAATTAACTCCTTACAAATATCAAATTGATTAAATGAGTTCATCATTGGCAACTCTTTATAGTAATTTTTTGATATTTTTAAATATTCCTTAGTGTGCAAAACATTCATCAATGTATCAATATCAACATGCTGATTTACTTTTGGCTTACGTTCTAAGTTAAACGCATTACAATCATTACTATATGAAATAACCCCAATAGAATTATCAAAATCGATATATCGCCCCAAATGCTCATGAGGGACGATAATATAAACCTCATTAAATAATTTTTTATACTCTTGGAGTTGATTAGATAACCGATAATCCTTATCTAAAATAGACTTAATTTCAAAAGCTTTCGATACACCATTAAACATAGCTAAATCTGCAATGGCATTTCCAATGCGAAATTCATTAAATATTATGGAACTATTACATCCCAATTCTTTTTTAAGCCACTGATTTAAAAATTCATTTTTTAAAACATACTCATTGGGATAATGCTTTAGCAATAACTTATAGGTCTTTTTTACAAAAGATAAATAGGTTTTACCTTTGTATTTTTCATATAGCTGATATCTATGTAGTTTTACATCAATTGATTTAAAATCGCCTTTAAACCAACGCGATACCTCACTTCTCAAAAAAAGAGAAGATAAGTCTCTAAGCTGATTCGAAGGATATGACATTTTATGTACTCTTTTCAGTATGGATCATTTATGCGTTTATTCTCTTCTATTATCTAACACCTTGAGCCATTATTCAATAACATAAATTTTACTTATTAATTGATGTGATTCGTAAAAATAGCAAACCACTGTCAGTGGCAAACGTACAATTTGTAATCTTTCGGTAATATTGTGGCTTAAGACCTTTTCCATTTTGAAGTGAGTCTTCAGAATAAAATGTCTTCTTCCTCCTCGTCTTCACCAAGGCAAAAAAAACATAAAAGTAAGAACTAAGAATAATTCCGTAATTCCTATATATTAAATATTTGAACTTTGATATTTATTGTCAATATTATGATGAGATAGGCACTACTTATATGTCTGGTAATAGGTCAATCACCCCACTAAAAATCATTGCTTCTGGTGTGGCACTACCTGAAAACAAAATTTACTCCTCAATGCTTGATGAAAAGCTCAATAAACCGAAAGGTTTTGTTGAAAAACATTCAGGTATCGAATATCGCTTCCATGCAAGTCATACCGATTCACAAGCAGTGTTAGCTTCCCTGGCGATTCAAAATGCATTGCATGCGAACCATATCGTACCAAGCAGTATTGATATGCTAATTAATGCGTCTGCAATTCCCGTGCAAGCTTTACCTTGCTCCGCAGCGCATATCCTTGAACAATCAAATTTAAATCAAGGGATTGCCTGCTTTGATGTTAATTCAAGCTGCATCAGCTTTATCACTGCGCTACAGGTTGCTGCGGGGTTATTAGCCACCAGCGCTTATCAACGCATTGCAATTGTTTCTGCGGATATCGCCTCACGTGGTATTGATTGGCAAGATAAAGAATCATCGTTGATTTTTGGTGATGGTGCAGCTTGCGTTGTTGTGGAAAAAGGGGATGGGAATAGTGGAATTATTTCTTACACACACACCACTTATACAGCAGGCATTGATTTTTGTGAAATTCGCGCAGGTGGCACAAGACGCAATCCACGTGCAGGGATGACCGATGATGATTTTCTGTTCCATATGCAGGGGAAAAAACTGTTTCGCCTCGCATCTTCTTTGATTGAAGATTTTATGCAACAGGTTTTCAGTGAATCAGGTATACAGCTCAAACAAATTGGTACCGTGATCCCACACCAAGCAAGCCATCTTTCTTTAGAGCATATGCGCCAACGTGTGGGCGTAACAACTGAGCAATTAGTCGATATCTACTGCCATCGTGGGAACCAAGTTGCGGCCTCTATCCCTTCAGCATTACACGAAGCAATTATCACAGGCCGTTTCTATGAAAAGCCCAGTGCCATGCTAATTGGCACTGCCGCTGGGTTAGCGCTGTGCGCCATGGTATTAGTGCCATGAAGATCCTCGTCACAGGTGCTACGAGTGGCCTTGGTAGAAATGCAAGTGAGTACTTACTGGGGCGAGGTTTTGAAGTCGTCGCTTGTGGGCGAAACCCGCAAGCAGGAGAACAGCTAGTAAAGATGGGAGCTGAATTTATCTCTTGTGAACTGGCTCAGCTTTCTTTGCAACAGGCCAAAGAGATGATGACTGGCTGTGATGCCATTTGGCACTGCGCTGCTCTTTCTTCACCTTGGGGCAAACGCCAAGATTTTGAGACAACAAATGTTCATGCAACTCAAATTTTGGCTACCGCCGCGGGGGAAGCCAAAGTCTCACGCTTTATCCATATTTCCACCCCAGCCATTTATTTTAATTTCACCCACCAGCAAAATATTCATGAGTCCACGGTTAATAAACATTTCGCTAACCAATATGCCAGAACAAAATATTTAGCCGAAACTAGGATTGAGCAGTGCGTTAGGCAGTTTCCGACAACTCGTTACACTATTTTGCGCCCTCGAGGTTTATTTGGCCCCCATGATCGCGTTTTGCTACCGCGTTTGCTCGCCCAAATAAAATCACGTAAGGGAAAATTGGTGTTACCTAATGGGGGAAATAACCATTTTGACCTCACCTATGTGGGAAATGTGGTTCACAGCATGCAGTTGGCGACTTTCAAAGAAACACTCCCTAATGGCGCCATTTATAATATTACCAACCAACAGCCCCAAGCACTAAAACAGACATTAAATCAGTTATTTAGTGAACTCAACTTAGATTGCGAAATTCGTTCAGCTCCTTACCCTTTACTGTATGTTATTGCCAGCCTATTAGAAGCCATTGGCTATTTAACGGGAAAAGAACCATTACTCACA
This sequence comes from Providencia sp. PROV048, assembly GCF_033688165.1. Classification (NCBI taxonomy): domain Bacteria; kingdom Pseudomonadati; phylum Pseudomonadota; class Gammaproteobacteria; order Enterobacterales; family Morganellaceae; genus Providencia; species Providencia sp. PROV048. Next base: position 3,698,603 of record NZ_CP096360.1, read on the forward strand.
CGCTATAGCCTTGGCGCAGCCTATTTCACCATGACATTAGATAACCAAAAAGCACAGCAAGAACTGGGTTACTATCCTTTATATAGTATGCAACAAGGTATTCATTTGACCGCTAAATGGCTGAAACAACAGGAGAACCCATGCTAAAAATTCATCAATATGAAGTGGGTTACTGCACACATCCAGGCTGTGTGGCTTTAAAAGGTGCTAGTTTTAAATCCTGTAAATTCCCAGCAAGAGCATGGCTGATTGAAGATGAACACCAGCGTTGGCTATTTGATACGGGTTATGCCACCCATTTTTATGATCACACGCGCCATGGCATTATGCGGTTATATCGAACTGTTACCCCAGTGTATTTCGAAAGCAAAGACGCCCTTGTCAATCAATTGGCTAATGATGGCTTAAAACCTAATGATATCAATGGTGTGATTTTGTCCCATTTTCATGGTGACCATATCGCGGGGCTACGTGACTTCCCTGACATCCCCATTATTTGCTCAGGAGATGGCTGGGCTAAAACACGCCCTTTAACAGGGTTTGCTGCATTGAAAAATGCCTTTGTCAGTGGTCTTCTACCAGAAGACTTTGAACAACGTACTGTATTTTATGAAGGTTTCCCAAAGGTGGCGTTACCGAATGAATTGCAAATTTTGGGCGAAGGCTATGCAGTAAATCAACAGAAGACGTTATTCATTGTGCCGCTTCCTGGGCATGCTGCAGGGCATATTGGTTTGTGTGTACTAACTGACTCAGGCTGGATATTGCTCGCAGGTGACGCAGCATGGTCTCCCACTAATTACCGTGAATTGCGCGGCCCTATGGCCATTGCCAATATCATCATGGATGATAAGCAGGCTTATTACGAAACACTCAATAAATTACATGAAATTGATAAACGCAATGTGGTTATCCAACTGTGCCACGAAGGGGATTTATTGTGATCCTCTCGATGCTTTGGCATTACTGGCGCGCTCGTCATTTGACGTTTCGCAACCGTGACGAGCTAGAAGCTTATCAACAAAAACGTTTGGCACATTTTAAGCGCAAAGTGTTATCGAAAAGCCCTTACTTTCAGCGATATATCAATCAGCCATTATCTAATTTTCCCATTATGAATAAACAAGTCATGATGGATAATTTTGATGAGATGAATACCGCTGGGCTTTCTAGCCAAAAACTTCTAGAATGTGCACAAAAAAGTGAGCAATCTCGGGATTTTGCCCCTAAAGTAGGGCGCTACAGTGTCGGGTTGTCCTCTGGAACCTCAGGCCGTCGAGGCCTTTTCGTTGTTAGCCCAGAAGAACAAAATGTTTGGTCTGGCAGCATGTTAGCTAAAATGCTACCTAAAAGTCTGTTTAGTGGTGAACGTGTTGCTCTATTTTTACGTGCTAATAATAACCTGTATGAAAGTGTCAATAACCGTTGGATTTCACTGCGTTTTTATGACCTTTTTGCAGATTTTGACCTGCAACTTACTGCACTTGAACAATATCAACCATCAATTATTGTTGCGCCAGCCCAAGTGCTATGCGCAATAGCTGACGCCATTAATCAACAGAAACTTCAACTAAATGTGCAGAAAGTCATTTCCGTGGCTGAAGTATTAGAACCCCATGATAAACAAAAATTACAGGATTGCTTCCCCAATGTTGGAGAGGTCTACCAAGCAACGGAAGGTTTTTTAGGCTGTACTTGTTCTCATGGTACTTTACACTTAAATGAAGCGTTTGTGCATATTGAGCCTAATTGGCTTGATAATAACCGTTTTTCGCCGATTATTACGGATTTTACCCGTAAAACACAGCCTATCGTTCGTTATCAACTGGATGATGTGTTAGTGGTGAAAAAAAACACCTGCCCATGTGGCTCCCCTGAAATGGCGATAGAACGCATTGAGGGTCGCTGTGATGATTTGCTTCAACTTCCGGGTTATAACGGCAAAATGGTGACGATTTTTGCAGATCCCTGTGCGCGGGTTATTGTGAATCACTTACCTGTTACTGCTGATTTCCGCTTAACACAGCAAGGCAACTCATTATATTTACAGGCTGAATGCTCTCCCATGGAGTTATCCCATTGCCAGCAACAGCTAGCAAGTTACTTTGCAAGCCAACACGTTGATATTACGCAATTAGATTGGCAATTATCATCAGCCGCTATTACGCAAGCACTCTCGGTTAAAAAGCGACGTATAACCCGTAAGGAAGTAAAATGAACAACAGGGAATTATTCACTCGCTTTATTTATTGCCTACTCGGCTGGGGAACCGTAGGTATTGTTTACCAATATACCGGGCAAGTGACTGGGCAAGCTCATATTTTACTCCCTAGTAAACTAGATAATGCCGTCCCATTTTCCCCCGATGCCATCTGGCTTTACCTCTCCTTTTTTCTGTTTATCCCACTTGGGTATTTTCTCTGTCCCCTAAGAAAAGCGCGCCCACTTATGTATGCCATGCAACTCTGTGCGCTGGTTTCTGGGGCTGTTTATTTGTGCTACCCCACGACTATGCTATACCACGATTACGACTTATCAACCTTATCCGGACTGGCTTTATCTGCTTTAATGAATATTGATAGCCCACAAAATTTACTACCTTCTCTACATGTCTCATTGACTCTCGTCGTACTGAATGCATTATGGTCAACACAACAAAAATTTCGCACGGTTCTAGCCGTAATTTGGGCCCTTGCTATTTGTGCTTCTGTATTGGTGTTAAAACGCCATTTATTTATTGATGTGGTCACTGGCGCACTCACCGCTTGTGGGGCATTAGTGATTGTTCACACTGCGAAGTTTGTCTTAAAGAGAAACACTAATGAATGAATTAACCTTTCCGATTGTTTTCATGTTAGCGGTTGTGGTCGCAGAAGGTTTGGTGATAGCCAAAACACAAAAAGGAACCGTTAGCTGGCAAGAATTGGTGTTCAACCTGAACTCTGGCCATATTATGCTGTGGCTGTTTAGAGGGTTAGAGATTTTTTGTTACGGCTTTGTCGTGACCCACTACTCATTCAATCTCGTTGAAAACTGGCCAACCGCACTGGTGTGGGTGTTTACGATTTTTGCTTGGGACTTTGGCTTTTACTGGCTACACCGTTTACACCATACTTACCGTGTTTTATGGGCCGTTCATGTGGTACATCACCAAGGGGAGCACTATAACCTATCATTAGGCGTGCGTAATTCGTGGTATTCATCACTCACATCAATCCCATTCTTTATGTTGCTGGCGCTAATGGGGATCCCTTTAGAAGTGTTTATCACCGTTTCAATATTGCACTATACCATTCAATTTTTTAACCACAGTGCGCTGATCCCGCGTTTGGGTTGGTTGGAGAAATTTATGGTAACGCCACAGCACCACCGAGTTCACCATGTGAAAGAAGGGCACTATTCCAACCGTAATTTTGGTGGCAGTTTTATTTTTTGGGACAAACTATTTGGCACATTTTCCAAATTGCCTGAAACGGAACACCATTTTGGCATCAAAGGGGCTCCCGCTTCTGAAAACCCATTTATTGATAGTAATTTGCCTTTTTGGCGTATCATTAAACGTCGCAGTCAACCCAAGGAAAAACCCGCACCATTATTTCGCGTGAACCAAATCGCATTAGTAATGGGAACACTTCTCCTATTTAGCCTAGTTATTGGTTATGTCTATATTTATGGCTATGGTTATCAGGGAACGACTCAACAGCAAGTGATTTTATTTATCTTATTAGCCTTAGGTACCGTGGCACTATCAGGTATTTCAGATGGCCGCAAAATTGGCCTGATGAGCTGGTTTTTTATCGCTTGCTTACTATTAATTTGCATTTTATTTATTTGGCAATGGACAACGCCATTTTGGGTAATTTTTACCACGGCTCTGTGGCTGCATAGTTTATTAATGTTACTTGGTATCGGCAGAAAATCCATACAGGTGCGTGATGTCGCCTGAGCCGCTAAGGCCGTTAGGCTACCAACACCGCCATGATCAAGCGTTCCAAAAAGCGTTGAACAAGGCCGCTAAACACTATTTACAACAGCGTGCAGATCACCGGTTCGCTGACTTACGCTTTTATTTAAAAAGCTTGGTTTTAATCTTGTGCTGCCTAGGCAGTTACGACATAGCGCTATGTGTTAACGCGCCTTGGGCTTTTTTTATTTTTTATCCCCTGTTTATCTGTTTCGCATTATTATTGGCGATTAATTTAGTTCATGATGCTTCCCATAATGCGATTTTCAAACAGGCCAAAGCCAATTATTGGCTCAATTTTTGGGTCACTATTCCGTTGGGTTTAGACCCTGAATGTTGGCGAGTCAGGCATATTATTTTTCACCATGCTCACACCAACATTCGTCATTATGATTTAGATATCGAAGAAAATTTCGTCTTACGTCAAACGCCTTATCAGCGCTGGTACCCGTTTATGCGAGCTCAGCATCTGTATTGGCCATTAATTGCCGCAATGACTTTCCCTGCATTGATTTGGTTCTTTGATTGGATGGACAGATTTCATTTGACGCGCGTCGCCCCGCATATGCGCCATCAAGGCCGTCGTGGTATTGGGGCATTTTTATTGGCTAAGTTACTACATTTGATTGTTGCAATAGTCATACCTGCGTTTGTTATCACTGATATCAGTTTAGGTACCTTGCTACTCACTTACTTATTTAGCCAAATGCTTGCCTCCCTCGTATTTGTTGTATTAATACTTGGCACCCATTGGGCGAAAGCAACTTTTTATACGCCCCCCAAAGAAGGCAATATGCCGCATGGTTTTTATACTCATACTTTTTCAACCACTTATGATTGGCAAACCACACCTCGTTGGCTAACCTATTGGTTAGGCGGGTTAAACTTACATCTTACTCATCATTTATTTCCGAATTGGAACCACCGCCATTACCCTGCACTTGCTAAGATCATTGAGCAAACCGCCGAACAGTTTTCGATGGATTATCATTGTATTAGCGCGAAAGAATTGTTTGTTTACCAACAACAATTTTTAAAAGAGATGGGAACGGGCAAGCAAGCGGATGAGCACTGAGCCAAACAACCCAGTGCTTACTTCGCTATATTGATTATCTGTCGATAATAATATTTTGATTTATGACGCTTTTTTCACTATTACCTACCATCTGAGCAAATTTCTCTAACGGGTCAGTCCGAAAAGCATACAAACGTTTGAGCGCAAAAGGGTTATCCCCCAATTTAACTTTTCCTTGAATGGTCGTGACGGCAAGATGTAGCCCCGCATCTTTAGCCGCATCCATCGCTGATTGGTTATAACCACCAAATGGATATGCAAGGTAACGCTGCTCAGGTTCGAAACGGCTTAGAATTCTCATCGATCGTTTGAAATCCAACATGATCGTATGTTCTTTCCGGCTAAATAAAATGGGTGAATTATGGTTATCTAAACGATGTAAAAAGTGAGTATGAGATTGGATATTAAAAACATCTCGGCTATCTTTTATCTCTTGTTTATTCATAAATTGTAAGTCATGCGCTGACCATTTTTGTGGCTGTGTTTTAATCCGTGAAGAAATAATAAATAGCGTCGCCTGCTGGCGGTTATACCTTAAAATCGGTAATGCATAGCGATAAACTGATTTTAAACCATCATCAAATGTCAGCACGACTGCTTTACCTGGTAAGTTAGCAGATTTATTCAGATAATCTTCCACATCGGCAAGCGAAAGCGTTTGGTAACCCGCCTGTTTTAAATAATTCATTTGTTCACGAAATGCTTCTACGGATGTCGTCGTTGACGTGTCACGAAAATGCTTATTTTCACTGTCTTTGAGAATATGGTGATAAGTTAAAATTGGAATGCCTTTATCTAATGCTACATCATCTAAACGCACATAGCCCAGCCTATCCCCTAGGCGAATGGTTAGCCAAGCAGTCTTTTCTCCTGCTTTATCCGTTTTAATCATCCGCGATAACACAGGGTAGCGCAGGTTTTCCCATAAAGAGGCAATTTGCTTACTATTACTCTGAGTTGAGTTATATACCGCTGTTTTTTGGTGTGTGACCAAATAATCATAAATGGGATTTTGTAAATCATTTAGCCTATCCACTTCAGGTACATAACGCGGTTTTTGGTTCGAAAACGATACTGTTTTTACAAAGGCATACCCATTGCCAAACTGCATTGCACAGTAATCCCCCGAAGGAGAATAGGCATAAAAACCGTGTTCTGCATTGAGTTCTGCGACGGCTCGCATTTCTCCAGCAATCATCGCAAAAATAATTTCAGGCTGTTTTGTTTGCACTAGCTTTGGTGGGATGTCTGCCAACTGCCAATCGTCAGTGTTGTTGACGATCTCAGAAGCCAAAGATTGGGGAAGATAATTCGTAAATAAAATACAAAGCAATAAAAGAAATCGTTTAGACATGTTTTATCCGCTATAAAGCTGGGTTTCCGCCATTATTCTAAACCTACTCTAGATTGAACCCCATACCCTGATAAAAATTTTTATTGTTCCCTGCTTCCCACTATTTTCACCTATTAAGCTGTTATACCAATTTTAAAGATACGCCATAATCTATCATACAAAATAAAGAGATCTAGCTCATATTTATCAGTAAAAAGCGTCATACAGGCACAATCTGTAAATCATTTGACAGTTTAATCCACTTCCCACTGCTAGATTGGCATTCAACCACCTTACAACACCTGGGAACAACAATGAAAATAAAAGAAATTAGTACTTTTATCATGCACGTACCTGTCACTAATGACCTAATTGGTGACTCAACTCACAGCATTACCCATTGGGGGATGCCGGGTGTCATGATCAAAACAGAATGTGGATTAGTCGGTTATGGTCACACAGGGACACATGCCGACATCACCACTGACCGTTTAATCACCACTATTATTGAAGATGTTTTCGGCCCAATATTACTCGGCGAAGACCCAACAGAAGTGCGCTATTTACATCGAAAACTCACTCGCAGCTCAACCAATATCTGGGTAGGTCGTGGTGGTTTGATGCAAATGGCGATTTCTGCCATCGATATCGCCCTTTGGGACCTTAAAGCTAAAGCCGCGGATCAGCCGCTATGGCAACTGTTTGGCGGTTCAAAACACAATAAAGTTAACGCCTATAACACCGACTGCGGTTGGTTAGTGCGTAGCCAAGAAGACTTAGTCGATGATTGTAAAAAAATGATCTTCGAAGAAGGCTTCAAAGCAATAAAAATGAAAATTGGTAAACCAGATCCACGCGAAGATCTACAACGTATTGAAGCTGTTCGTAACGCAATTGGCGACGATATCGACCTAATGGTCGATGCAAACGGTAAATGGGATATCAGTATTGCCAAGCAATATGGCCACCGTTTAAATGATTTCAATATTAAGTGGTTTGAAGAACCATTATGGCATGATGATGTCGCCAGCCATAAACAGCTTGCCGCTTATATGGATATACCTATCGCATTAGGTGAATTACTTTATCACAATGATTCATTTAAAGAATTTGTCTTGGCGGGTGCCGTTGATTACTTACAACCTGATGCAACACGCTGTGGCGGTTTAACAGCGGTATGGGAAATTGCTGACTTAGGTATGGCCTTTAATTTACCAGTGACACCACACCATGGCGATATGATGCAGGCACAATTGCATCTGGTAATGGCACATCCCGCTTGTTCTTTATTGGAATTTATTCCATGGACACTGGATTGCTTTGTTGACCCAGTCGAAGTCATTGATGGTGTTTATACCACACCAACCGCGCCTGGGGCAGGTACGACGTTAAAACCTGAAGCATTAGCCAAATTTAACGTGAAATAATGATCATTCCCTTTTTCAATATTTCATTTCTAACAACATGAAAAAGGGAAATTAATAACAAGAATTATTCATTTTAAATTACTTATTTATACTCTGAATAATTCATGGTGCAATCAACAACACTGCAACTTGAAGTATGACGAGTACATTAGCTCTATACTCTACTCTGCTGGTTATTCAGCGGCGGGCTAAACACATAATAAAAATGAATAGATAACATTACTATCTTACAAAAAACTGGGGTGAACCATGTCCACCAATACGGATCATTTATCATCGGCTACCAGCAAAGCAATACGAAAAATAATACCTATGGTGGTATTAATGTTCATATTGGCTTATTTAGACCGTTCAAATATTGGTTTTGCAAAACAAGAGTTTCAATTAACAACTGGGTTAAGTGACGCTGCATACGCATTTGGCGCAGGGATCTTTTTTATCGGCTACGCACTATTTGAAGTGCCAAGTAATATTCTGTTGTACCGAATTGGCGCTCGGGTATGGTTATCGCGCATTATGGTCACATGGGGGCTAGTCTCTGCCGTCATGATGTTTGCTCATGATGAAACCACCTTTATTGTGCTGCGTTTCTTACTTGGTGTCAGTGAAGCGGGCTTCTTTCCGGGGGTTATTCTGTATTTAACCTTCTGGTTCCCACAAAATATCCGGGCACGGGTGACAGGCTACTTCTTATTTGGGGCACCACTGGCGTTTATCATTGGCGGCCCATTATCTGGCTCATTATTGTCGTTGGAAGGAACTTCATTTGCCTTCGGTTTATACGGCTGGCAGTTAATGTTTGTCGTAGAAGGCTTATTAGCATCTATTGTCGGGATTTGGGTGTTCTTTTACCTTGATGACCGCCCTGAAAAAGCCAAATGGCTGACAGCTGAGGAAAAAAGTGCACTTTCCGCTAAATTAGCCTTGGAAGAAGATGCCAAAGCAGGCCATAGCCCGAAAGGCGCCTTGAGAGCATTATTAGATATGCGCGTTCTCTACCTGTGTCTGATTTGGTTTACCGTTCAAATATGTGGCTATGGGATTTATTTCTTCTTACCAACCCAAATCGGTACGTTGTTGGGCAGTAAAGTCGGCATACTTGTAGGCTTTGTTACCGCCATTCCACCACTGTGTGCGGCAATTGCGGTTTATTATGTACCTCGTATTTCAGAACGTCTAAAAGAACGTCGTAAAGTCGCTGCCATCACCTTTATGTTAGGTGCTGCGGGAATTGCGGTTTCTGGTTTATTCGATAGCATTCCCGTCATTGCGATTATTGCCCTGTGTGTGGCAGCGGCTGGTCACTTGGCGATGCAGCCTCTGTATTGGAGCTTCCCATCTGCATACTTAGGCGGCACCGCAGCTGCATCGGGTATTGCTTTGATTAACTCAGTGGGTAACTTAGGTGGTTTTGTGGCACCAAACTTACGAGTTTGGGCTGAAACTACCTTTGAATCTGCCCGTGCAGGACTCTATTTTATCGCATTGGTCACCTTTATCGGTGGTCTGTTGATTCTGACATTAAAAAGATTAGGTATTGAAAAACGATTTGAAGATTAATTAATTATCTTTTAAATCCCTCCCGAGCCACATTAATGGCTCGGGTTTTCTATTACCTTATTTCTTATTTATGAGGTTTACTCGAATATTACGGCGGTTCATGATTGAACATAACCCTACCAAATGTCATGATAAAGTTAGCCAATCATGCAGGGAGCATTCAGATGAACATTGCGGTACAAAACAGCCAATTAGTTCTAACGCATGAAAATATTCTTGAAATATTAAAAACAAATAGTTGGTTTAGTAACTTACCTGATTATTTGATTTCCATCTTAATGACATGCGCCACATTACGTTTCTATCCAGATGGTGAAATGGTTCACTATCAGGGTGACCCTGCTCGTGGTCTATATGCGGTGATTCAAGGTTCAGTAAAAGTAAGTTCAATTTCCTCAGATGGCCGTGAATGTGTATTTCGCTATCTTTCACCAGGCAATTGGTTTGGCGAAATTGCCATGCTAGATAAATCAGCGCGCACCCATGATGCCAAAGCGATTAGCCCAACCATATTACTGACGATATCACCGAAAGACTTAACCATGATCTTGGAAAAACACCCCGTTTTTTACCAATTTCTGAATATTTTACTCTGCAAAGTGATTCGTAATGCCTTTACCATTATCAATGACAGTGCCTTATTATCTGTTTCAGCCCGACTCGCCAAACGCTTATTGAGCTTAGCAGAAGGCTATGGCGAACCTCATGAAAAAGGAATTCAACTAAGCTTATATCTTACACAAGATGACTTAGCGACCATCATTAATACCACACGGCAAACCATCAATAAGCGTTTAGTCGCATGGGAAAAACTAGGCTGGATTGATGCAAAATACGGGAAAATTATTTTAGTTAACCTCCCCGCGCTGAAGCAAATATCGGAAGATGATGAGGAATAACTAGCTGTTATCATCCATGGTTGGGCTATCTGCGAAGAAATAGCGATCCATGGTGAATTCGAAGTCATCACTGGTCGCATTGAATAACATTTTTTTGGTATTTTCCAAATGTTGCCACATAGCTTGCCGCGCCCCTTTAGAGTCTCGACGCGCTAACGCCTGCAAAATTTGGTCATGTTCATCGCACCAGCTCTCAATCGAACGGTTATCAATGTGCTCATGAAGCTTGAGCCAGTAAGGGTTACGTAAGCGTTGGCTCCACATTTGCTCAACGATCACCACCATCGCACTGTTATGGGTCGACGCGGCAATTTGCATGTGAAAAGCAAGATCCCATGTTGAATCACGAAAACGATCCTCTTTGCGAGCATGCTTTTGAATATCAACTAGTTTTAAAATATCTTCTTTGGTGGCTTGGGTCGCGGCAAACTCGGCGATATGGCTTTCAATCAATTGCCTTGCTTGTAAGAGCTCAAACGGCCCACAGCGGCTAAACTCTAATCCCGTTTCTGTATTGACTGAGTTATTAGAGCGGTTACTAATAACATGTATGCCAGATCCTTTGCGTACATCCACATAGCCTTCTACTTCTAACATAATGATGGCTTCACGGATCACAGTACGGCTCACCTTCATTTCGTCAGCAAGTAACCGTTCCGCAGGTAATTTAGTGCCAACTGGGTATTCGTCATTTTCGATACGTTCTTTGACCAGAGCCGCAACTTGTTGGTATAGGCGCGGTTCACTCTCTTGTGAGCTCATTATTTTCTCCTTTCACATAACCACCCGACTCGCTGGCCATCAATGTCCACAGTATAACGAAATTTTTCGACGATGGGTGAAATAGAACTTCACTAATAAATAAATCATAATAAATTGGTATAACATCTTTTAAAGTTGTAGACCAGATCGTATAATGAATGAAATTTAGACAACAAAAGATCATTCATACTTTTTATGGCTGATCATGCTTAATCCGATTTCCAGTTCAGGGAACGCAATATGATAAAAGATATAATTAAAATACATCCCAATGACAATGTCGCCATTACTTTAGTTAACCGACAAGCAGGGGAAACCATTAGTGTTGCAGAGCAATCAGTAACATTAAAACAAGATGTTGACCGAGGGCATAAAATTGCCCTCACCTTGATTGAGGCTGGCAATAATATTGTTAAATATGGCGCTCCTATCGGCCATGCAACGACTACCATAACGGCTGGAGAGCATGTTCATACTCATAATACCGCCACCAATTTAAGTGCCTTAAATGATTATGAGTACCGCCCTGAACACAACACAATTGCCGTTACACGGCCGGATCCAGAAGTGCAAATCTATCGCCGAGCAAATGGTGATGTCGCTATCCGTAATGAAATTTGGGTGATACCAACAGTCGGCTGTGTTAATGCACTGGCGAGAAAAATGATCGAACGCTTTAATAAACAACATAATGGCGCTTCTGATATTGATGGTGTTTATCTTTATAACCATACTTTAGGGTGTTCCCAGCTCGGTGATGACCATTTAACAACCCGTACTATTTTACAAGATATGGTTAAGCACCCTAATGCAGGTGGCGTTTTAGTCATCGGTTTAGGCTGTGAAAATAATCAAGTCGCCGCCTTTAAAGAAACATTAGGTGACTATGATGATGAACGCGTGAAATTTATGGTATGCCAACAATTAGATGATGAAATTGAAGCCGGTGTAGAGCACCTTAATGCACTTTATCAATTAGTACAGCAAGATAAACGTGAGGCAGGCAAACTGAGCGAAGTGAAATTTGGTCTTGAATGTGGTGGATCTGATGGCCTTTCAGGGATCACGGCTAACCCATTGTTAGGCTGTTTTTCTGATTTTTTAGTCAGTCATAACGGAACTACGGTGTTAACCGAAGTGCCTGAAATGTTTGGTGCTGAACAAATTCTAATGAACCACTGCCATGATGAACTGACGTTTGAGAAAACGGTCAATATGATCAATGACTTCAAACAGTATTTTATTGCCCATGACCAGCCAATTTATGAAAACCCATCTCCAGGTAATAAAGCCGGAGGCATTTCGACACTCGAAGAAAAATCCCTCGGCTGCACACAAAAAGCTGGCACTAGCCAAGTAATGGATGTTTTAAAATACGGGGAGCGCCTGACAACCCCAGGATTCAACTTGTTAAGCGCACCGGGTAATGATGCCATTGCCACCAGTGCCTTAGGAGCAGCTGGCTGCCATATGGTGTTATTTACAACAGGTCGTGGCACGCCATATGGTGGCTTTGTCCCCACCATGAAAATTGCGACCAATAATGAATTAGCCGCCAAAAAACCCCATTGGATTGATTTTAATGCAGGTGCCTTATTAACAGGAAAATCCATGGATCAGTTATTAGATGACTTCATTCAGTTGGTTGTCAAAACCGTTAATGGTGAACCTACAAAAAATGAAATCAATGATTTCCGTGAATTAGCAATTTTTAAAATGGGCGTCACACTTTAAAAACAAACTGATCCCTATTGCTTTGGTTATTATTAAGCAATAGGGATATAACTAACTATTTATATTTATTAACTTTTTCCTACCGACCTTACTTTCTATCCTAAGCCATAAGCCCCATTATCGTGACACGAAGACAATAAAGAAAAGTCACCATTTCCCTATTTTTAAGATATGGTAGGATCCATTTCGTAATGACGAATTTTAATTTATTAGCAGGGTAAATAATGATAGACCTAAAACTTAGAGAGGCCAGAGACAGCCTTTCCACCAAAGAAAAACAAGTCGCTGAGTACATTATTGCTAATAAGAAAAACATGCAAAGTATTAGCATTCAATCCCTTGCCCAAGAAAATAAGGTCAGTACCACCACTATCTTGCGCCTGTGCCATAAGTTAGGCTACCAAGGCTTTAGCGACCTAAAAATTGATTTAATTTCATCGATTAATCACAAGTCTTACGGCACTCTACTACAAGAAGATATTGATATTAGTGATTCAATGGAAACCGTTAATCACAAAGTAGGATTGATTGAAAAATCATCCATAGAAGAAACTTGCGCTTTGGTCAATTTAAATGCCTTTAAGCTAGCAAATGAATTAATTAGTAAGAGTAAAAAAATTGTCATTTATGGTGCAGGCAGTAGTGGATTAGTTGCAAAAGAATTTGAATATCAACTAATTAAAATAAAAAAAGATGTTAATTGTCACCTTGATTACAGCATCCAATTCAGTATTGTGAATACATTAGATCAGAACGATCTTGTCATTGTCATCTCTCATTCTGGTGAAAACCACGAATGTATCAAACTACTCACTCTTGCCAGAGAATTGAAAGTTCCGACCATTGCTATCACGAAAATGGGGCAAAGCTCGGTGTCATCGCTAGCAGAAACAGTCTTGCACACGATCTCCACGGAGCACGTTTCAAGGCTTATCCCTATTCGCTCAAAAATTTCGCAACTGACTGTAATTAATATGTTGATTACTAACTTATTTATTAAACAGTACGATGAACGAATTCAAAAACAAATTAGTACTCGTGCGGAGCGCTTTTCTCGCTTAAATAGCAATAACTAATCGGCTTTCTCCTCCTTAATATCTTCTATGTGGCTCTAAGTAGCCACTTCGATCTTGCTCACAAAAATGACCCTTTCTAGGAACTCCCCCTTTTCATTCCCCTTTTTTGTGATATTGTTACTTTAAAATAAATATATAAAAGTAATTTTATTACTAAAATAAAAAAATAAATATAAGGGGAAAAAATGAGCTCTCAAATACCTATCATACTGGCTAGCCATGGGCCTTTTGCACAAGGGTTATTGGAATGTGCTGAAATGCTAATCGGCTCTCAAGAAGATATCAGCGTGATTTCCATTCAAAGAGAAAGCAATATTAATGAGGTAAAAAAACATTTATTTGAAACATATCAAAATGTTAATAAAGGCGATGGCGTTTTAATTTTAGTGGATTTATTAGGCGGTTCTCCTTGCAATTTAGCCAGCGAGCTCGTTATTACCCAAAATGATGTTGTGCTGTACTGCGGAATCAATGTTCCTACTTTTCTCGAAATACTCAGCAACCGAGACCTCCCTTTACATGAACTTCATCAAGTCATTAATGATGTATTCCCTGACAGTTGCCTTAATGTCGGTGAACAACTTAAACCATTAGCACAAAATGATAGCGAACTTTAGGAGAATCCCATGCCAATTAATGTTGCTCGAATTGATGACAGACTTATCCATGGCCAAGTTATAACCACTTGGGTTAAAAATTTTGATATTGAACAGGTGATTATCGTCAATGACAAAGTTGCCAATGACACCGTTCAACAATCAGTTCTTACTATGGCTGCTCCACCAGATCTAAAAGTAGTCGTTTTTGGCGTCGATAAATTCATTGAAGTCTTAAAAAAAGCGGAAATTAAACGCCGCACTATGCTGCTGTTTACTAACAGTATTGATGTGAACAGGCTTGTCGAAAGTGGCTTAAAACTGGAAAAACTGAATGTCGGCGGGATGCGTATGCAAGAAGGCCGTCGTAATTTATCCCGTGCGGTTGCTGTAACACCGGATGAAGAACAAGCCTTTAGGTCACTTATCAACAATAACGTTGCCATTGAAATTCAAATGGTTCCTAAAGATCCCATTGTTGAATTGAAAACATTACTCAATTAATTCATTTAATCATACTTATTTTCACTCAATAAGTAAGGAGCCTATTATGTTAGTAGAGGCCATTTTAATTGCAATTTGGGCAGGTATTTGCTCATTGGATGATGTCGGTCCGCAAATGCTAAGACGCCCACTGCTCACCGGTACTGTGGCCGGTATTATCATGGGCGATATGGTTCAAGGGTTAGCCATTAGCGCCACATTAGAATTGATGTGGATGGGAATTGGTAACGTCGGCGCTTATTCTGCACCTGATATTATCGCTGGTTCAATTATTGGAGTTGCACTCGGTATTGCTTCCAATGGCGGAATTGCAGCGGGTATCGCCCTTGCAGTGCCAGTCTCTATTCTATGCCAACAATTACTGATTATCTGGCGTTCTTTTGCCAGTTTCTTAAATGTCTGGGCCAGTAAATCCATTCTTGATGGAAACTACAGTGGCCTAACAAAAGTCCATTATTTTTCGACGCCACTGTGGTTTTTTATTCGCGCCATTCCCTGCTTTATTGCCGTTTATTTTGGTAGTGACTTAGTCAATAGCAT
Source organism: Providencia sp. PROV048 (assembly GCF_033688165.1). NCBI lineage: Bacteria > Pseudomonadati > Pseudomonadota > Gammaproteobacteria > Enterobacterales > Morganellaceae > Providencia > Providencia sp. PROV048. Next base: position 3,714,073 of record NZ_CP096360.1, read on the forward strand.
ATTAAATGCCGTACCTGAAAGTATTCTTACCGGTATGGGGGTCGCATCTAAACTGATCCCTGCTGTCGGTATCTGTATTCTGCTACTCATGTTGCTTAAAGGCAGAATGTGGTTTTTCTTTCTGCTCGGTTTTATGCTCACAACCTATTTAAAACTGCCAATTATCCCAATTACTTTTATCGCTCTGGCATTTGCAGTGCTTTATGACATGGCATTTGCCAGCAGTTTGCGCCAAACACCAGAAGAAAAAACAGCACCAACCTCCCATAAAAATGAAGAAGAGGAGTATGACCTATGAGTGAAGTAACCACCTCTGAAAATAAAAAACTCACGAAAAAAGAGCTTAATGGTATGTTTTGGCGAATTCAAACCATGTCATTCTCATACAACTACGAAAAACTGCAAACTATTGGTTTTGCGCATTGTATGGTACCCGTTCTCGATAAACTTTATGAAAAAGCAGATCAAGAAACACGTATTAAAGCCATGCAACGCCATTTCGAGTTTTTTAACACACAAATTAACGCTGGCGCATTAATTCTCGGTGTCACCGCTGCATTAGAAGAAAAAACAACAGAAGAAGAAAAAGAAGCTGTCGTTTCTGTAAAAGCCGGTTTAATGGGGCCATTTGCAGGCCTAGGTGATAGCTTATTAAAATTTACGTGGTTACCTATTTGCGGCAGCATCGGAGCCGCATTTGCACTGCAAGGTAATATTATTGGCCCTATCTTAATGTTTATTCTGTTTAATATCGTCAATATCGGCACCAAATATTTCTTTATTCATTATGGCTATAACAAAGGCGTTGATTTAATCGAGCAATCGAAAAAATCAAATATTATTCAGCGAATTACTAATATAGCGAACGTTGTCGGGGTCATGGTCCTAGGTTCCTTGATAGCGACGACCGTCAAGCTTTCCACTCCGCTAACCATTGCCGTCGGTGAGCAATCTATCAAAGTACAAGAGATGTTTGACAAGGTAATACCTAACTTACTCACTCTTCTCTTTGCCCTCGGTATTTTCTTCCTTGTTCGTAAATTTCAAGGGAAACATACCGTTGCACTCATTGTCGCCATTATGGTTTTAGGTGTTATTTGTTCTGTGTTCGGAATTTTAGGATGATAAAGGGAAATATATGGAAATCGAAGTCAACAGAGTGAGTGAATCAACACTCGAAATAAAGTTTAGTGAAATTCCATCCTCTCCTCTAGCATTATATTGGACGGATAGACCTGATACTCAAGTTTATCCTGAGAATTTCATTACAGATAAATTAGAGAATACCATTACAGTTCAAGACCCATTAAATGCTAAACAACGTATCTATTTTATTTTACAAAATGCCAACGAACGTAGATTATTCGCTGAAAGAACATTGCCTATTGAGGGATTAAATAACTTCCGTGATTTTGGGGGTTATACCACAACAGACGGAAAACAGGTGAAATGGGGAATGTTATATCGCTCTAACCATCTGTTTAATCTAAATGAACAAGCAGTAAATTACATCTCCCATTTAGGGATAAACAGTATTATCGATTACCGTACTCAAAATGAAATTAACAAATCTCCTAATTGCCATGTTGGTGAAAAGAAAACGTATCATCTCGATGCTACGGCTCAAACAGCTGAATTAGCAGCACAATTTGCCGCATCACCGGATAATGAAGACAAAGCATTAATCGAAAGTGTTATCCAACATATTCCTAAAGAGATGATTAACGGCGATGGGTTACAAATATTGGAGCAATATCGCCAATTTGTAGTAAGTGATAAGTCAAAAGCTGCCTTCAAACAAATGATCGAAGTTTTACTCGATAGCCACAATGCCCCAAATATTCAGCATTGCCGAGGAGGAAAAGACCGAACGGGTTATGGTGCACTACTTGTACTTGCTATGCTAGGTGTTCCAAAAAAAGCCATCGTTGACGACTATATGCTTACTCATTTTAACCGGCTTGAACGTAACGAAATTAAAATGGCGGGATATCGAAAAATAACCCAAGACCAAAATGTACTGGATTATTTACTCTCACTAATTGATACTCAAGAATCATTTATTTTAGAAGTCTTTAATACAATGGAGGAAATATCTGGCTCTGTTGAAAGGTATATTAAAGATGAACTTAAATTCACAGATAATGATATTAAGCAACTTAGAGAGATATACTTAGTTTAAATAAGTTTAATTATCTTATAAACAACCACAGGTTTAATCAAATAAACCCGAGAAATTCCTTTATTTAAAATAACAGTAAAATAGCCACATAAAATATTCATTGTGGCTATTTTATTGACGAAAAAATCCGTTATTGATCATAGAATCAATAATTACTCTCGTTCGCCAATTCTATTTAATTAAATTTTTAGCTACTTTATTTTTGCCCGTAATATGCATTTTTACCGTGCTTACGTAAATAGTGTTTATCTAATAATACTTGTTGCATTGAACCTACTTGTGAACTTAATTGACGGGTAAATAAATTCATATAGGCAATTTCTTCTAACACTACGGCGTTATGCACTGCGTTATCGGGGCTTGTCCCCCAAGCAAATGGGCCATGGCTATTCACTAATACGGCAGGAATATCTTTTGCTGACAGGCCTTTTTCCTTAAAGGTTTCAATGATCACATGGCCCGTTTCTCTTTCATAATCCCCTTCAATCTCACTTTCTGTCATTTTACGGGTACAAGGAATTTCACCGTAGAAGTAATCGGCATGGGTTGTCCCTAAGGCGCTCAATGGCTGCCCCGCTTGAGCCCATATCGTGGCGTGACGAGAGTGAGTATGAACAATACCGCCAATTTCAGGGAATGCTTTGTACAGAGCCAAATGCGTGTCGGTATCTGAAGACGGTCGATATTTCCCTTCGACTACTTCTCCACTTTCTAACGATACCACCACCATGTCTTCTGCTTTCATGGTTTCATAGTCAACGCCAGAAGGTTTTATCACCATTAGCCCAGCTTCGCGGTCAATACCACTCACATTTCCCCAAGTAAATGTCACTAGGTTATGTTTGGGTAAGGCAAGGTTCGCTTCAAAAACCTGTTGTTTCAATTGTTCTAACATAACAACTCCCTAGCTTGCTTAAATATGCTTTAATATCAACAACAAAAATTTATTATGGTGATGTTTTTTGTGTGTTGATAACCTTTATCTGGCTATTAAGGTAAACAGATTTAGGCCATTTAAAAAGCACCTCACTTTACAAATTCGTAACAAAATCGCCCAAGTCGGTCTTATTCGGGCATATTCAGTCAAATAAAGTCATAATACAGATGTGGTTAAATGACCGAGTTAGCCCAATATTTTTTGTTTATTAAGAGAAAAGCAAAAAAACACCGCAAATATAGTGATTCAAATCTAATTATTATGTAACAAGCCACATTAGCACTCTTAAAATCAAGATCAAAATCACTTTAGCAGGCTTTGTTTTTTTCAAAAACAGATTACTTGAATCCAATCACGACAAAAAAAAAGCAACACGGGCAGAATAAATATCGTGGAAAGAATAGGAGTTAAATATGTTACAAGCCGAACGCCATAAATTAATTTGTTCTCATATTTCGCAGAATGGTTCGGCGTTAGTACGTGATTTAGCTCAATTGTGTCTCGTTTCTCAAGAAACTATCCGTCGCGATTTAACAGCCCTTGAGCGGGAAAATAAAATCATCCGTAGCTTCGGGGGCGCGGTAGCCATCGACCAAGAAGAGATGTCGATGGTGAATGTTATGCCTTCTTCGGTCAAACTCAGTCAAATGGTTGATGGTGCAGAGTCTTTTCGTAAAAGAACCGAAGAACACCCTGATGCCAAAATGAAGATTTCGAAGGCTGCACTAAAATTAATTCAGCCTGGTGACTGTATTATGTTAGATAACAGTAGTACTTGCTGGTTTCTAGCCCGGCAAATACCTGATATCGACATTACAGTAGTGACAAACTCGGTCAAGATTATCCAAGCCTTGGCCTGCCGTGACCGAGTGCGCGTTATTGGTATTGGTGGGGAATATTCAGAACGCCATGATGATTTTCATGGCCCAATTGCAGAAAGTATTATCCGTAGCTTTCAGATAAAAACCTTATTTCTTTCATGCCAAGGGTTCAATATCGAAAATGGTATTCGCGATGGCAGTGAAATAAACTCAAAATTAAAAAATATTATGTTACAGGTTTCTGAAAATAAAGTTTTGCTCGCGGATAATAGTAAATTAGGAAAGTATGCATTTAGTCAGGTTTGTACATTTGATGATATTGACGTATTAATTACAAACAAACTAAATGATAATAATTTTCAAAAACAATTCTCTAATCTTAAAATTATCGAGTGTGACAAGTAATTTATAAAAATAAAAATTATATAGCTGTAATGTAAGTAAAAATAATAAGTTCCATTTTATTTTCTGTATTAAATAAGTGCAGGGATATTATTTACCCATAATTCCTTAGCACTTAATTATAGGCATATCTAAATATAAGAAGTTCATTATTTCTAAATAATGGAATTTCTTGATTTAGTATCCATCTACACTAAGGAATACAACTATGAACATGAAGAAGCTAGTTTTACCTTGTTTAATGAGCGTTGCACTATTTTCAAATGTCGCGATGGCTGAATCACAAAAAGCACAAAAGCCCTTTACCATGGGTGTCGTCGTTAAAGTCGGTGGTATTCCTTGGTTTAATGTTATGGAACAAGGTATTACTGAAGAAGGCAAAAAACTCGGTGTAAATGCCTTCCAAGTTGGCCCAACAACGGCTGACCCAGCGGAACAAGTTCGTGCTATCGAAGATTTAATCGCGAAAAAAGTGGATGTCATTGGCGTTGTCCCTAACGACGCTAAAGTGCTTGAGCCTGTATTAAAACGTGCCCAAGACGCTGGAATTAAAGTTATTACCCACGAATCACCAAATCAAAAAAATGCAGATTGGGACTTTGAATTACTTGATACCCAAAGCATGGGTGCTAACCATATGAGAGACATGGCGGCCTGTATGGGTGAAGAAGGCAAATACGCCATGTTTGTGGGAAGCCTGACAGTACCATTAGTGAACGAATGGGCCGACGCTGCAATTGCTTACCAGAAAGCGAACTACCCGAAAATGCAAATGGTCGATGACCGCTTTGGTGTTGCCGAATCCGTTGATGACTCAATGCGTACAGCTAATGATTTGTTATCTAAGCACAAAGACTTAAAAGGTATCATGTCATTTGGTTCACAAGGCCCTATCGGTGCAGGCCGAGCCATTGATAAACGCCGTAAAAATGATGAAACCTGTGTATTCGGGACATTCACACCTGGCCAAGGCATCAAATTACTGGAAAAAGGCGCAATTGATGGCGGCTATATTTCGAATCCAAAAGTCGCAGGACAAGTATTTGTACAGGTGGCGACTGCCATGATGAATGGTGAAGAAATTAAAGATGGCGTGTCTATTGGTGATATGGGTGAAATCAAAGTCAGTGGCAACACGATTTTGAGTGACAACCCCGTTAATTTGAATATTGAAAATACGAAAAAATTGGTCGAAGTCGGTCTGTAATTTCACCTTGTCAAAATAATGTTCAAAACAAAAATACAATATTTATCAAGATATTAATTTTAATGTTCTTTGAGTTCGAGTCGCCTGCACTAACGCAGCGGCTCGAACTCATCACGAACAAGCCAACACCAATTTATTTGCAGTAGGAATTGTACTTATGACAAGCACCTCAAAAGCTGACAAATCCGATCCACTCATTACCTTGCGCGACCTTTCCAAAAGCTTCGGTGGTCACCGTGCATTACGCAATATCGATTTGACGCTCAACAAAGGTGAAGTGCACTGTTTAGCGGGCACCAATGGGTGTGGGAAAAGCACATTAATTAAAACCATCAGTGGTGTCTATGCCCCTGATGACGGTAGCAAAATTGAAATTGATGGAAAAAGTTATCACCGGTTGACACCAGATAAAGCGCGTGAATTAGGCGTACAAGTTATCTACCAAGATTTGTCGTTATTTCCAAATTTAACCGTTGCCGAAAATATCGCCTTTGAGCTAAACCTCAAAGGCTATTTTGGCTGGTTTCGCAAAAAACAACTGCGCGAGAAAGCGTTAGAAATCCTCAATGAGCTGGCTTTTACCATTGACCCTGATACACCGGTACAATTCTTACCCATTGCTCAACGCCAACAAGTTGCTATCTGCCGCGCCCTAGTTGCTGATGCACGTCTGGTCATTATGGATGAACCAACGGCTTCATTGACCCGTACAGAAGTCAACCAACTACTCTCAACGGTTAATTACCTAAAAGATAAGGGTATTACTGTTGTTTTCGTAAGTCACCGACTAGAAGAAGTGAAAGAGATTTCTGACCGCATCACGGTGATCCGCGATGGCCAAAAAATTGGGACTTGGCCTGCTGAAGGCTTAACTACCCGCAAAATTACTGAGTTAATGACTGGCTTAGACATTGTCCATGAACGCAAGCCACCCAATAATGCGGAAGACCGACGCACAGTACTTGAGCTAAAAAACCTCAGTCGGACTGGGCAATATAGTGATATCAACTTAAATTTAAAACGCGGCGAAGTATTAGGTTTATGTGGTTTGCTTGGCTCAGGCCGCACCGAATTAGCGCTATCGTTGTTTGGCATTACCCGTCCAGACAGCGGCGAATTATTCATTGAAGGCAAGCCTGTTAAGTTAAAAAATAATACCGACGCTATTAAGCGTGGCATTGGTTATGTATCTGAAGACCGCCTGACTTTAGGCGCTATCTTACAGCAATCCATCGCAGACAATATGGTGATTTCGATTCTTGATCGACTCAAAACACCTTGGCATTTAATCGATGAAAAACAGTGCCAAGAAATCGTACAAGAGTGGATAGCCGACTTAGATATTAAAGTCACCGACCCAAATAACGCCCTTTCAACACTTTCAGGCGGTAACCAGCAAAAAGTGGTACTTGCCAAATGGATTTTAACTCGCCCTAAAGTACTGATTTTAGATTCGCCAACCGTTGGTGTTGATATCGGTGCAAAAGACAGTATTTACAAGCTGATTCACCGTTTATCAGGTGTCGGTATCTCCATTTTATTAATTACCGATGAAGCCTCCGAAGCTTATTACAATTGCGACAGAATTTTACATATGAAACAAGGCGCTATCGTCAAAGAAATTGTGACAGATTCCATCAATGAGCAACAATTGGAGGAAATCATCAATGGCTAATTGGCAAAAGTTACGACCACAATCTGTCGAAGGTTGGCTGACTTGGGTCATTCTTATCATGGTGGTGTTCTTCACATTGATGAGCCCACAATTTCTGACTATTCAAAATTTACTCGACCTCAGTGAAAGCTATGCGGTGACGGGGATTTTCGCCTTAGGATTATTTGTGGTTCTCGTCACTGGGGGTATTGATATTTCGTTTGCTGCAGTGGCTTCCGTAGTGCAATACGTGATTGCCACTTGGTTATTGCAAGGTTTTATTGCAAGCCCTGCCGTTAGTATCACATTGGCGATTATCATCGGTATCGCTTTTGGCTTAATTAACGCCATTTTGATTTACTCGCTGAATGTTGTGTCAATTATCATCACCATCAGTATGCAATCACTGCTGTTTGGAATGCTGATGTGGTTAACCAACGGTCACAGTATTTATGACTTGCCAGATTGGTGGGTTGACCCTGTGACTATCCTGCCTTTTGAAGTGGATGGCGAATATTACCAAGTTGGCTTGCCGTTAATTGTAATGCTAGGCATTGCCTTCTTAACGTGGATTTTAATGAATAAAACCCACATCGGTCGTCAGTTATACGCTGTTGGCGGCAGCCAAGAATCTGCATCTCGTATTGGTATCCGTGTTTCAGTGATTTACCTGTTTGCTTACGGCTACCTTGGCGCGATGGCAGCGATTGGCGGTATGTTGCAAACCTACCGAATGAGTGAAGTGGTACCGAATGCCCTTGTGGGAGGAGAACTGGATGTGCTTGCCGCTGCTGTATTGGGTGGAGCCAGTTTATCCGGTGGCAGAGGCTCGGTGATAGGTACATTAATGGGCGTTTTCCTGATTGGTATCTTGAAAAACGGCCTTAACCTGATTGGTGTTTCAAACTACTTCGTCAATATCGTCATCGGGATGGTCATTCTCATTGCGATTTGTATTACCCACTACAAAAAACGTAAAGAGACGGACGTAGGTTTTGTTTAACAGGAATATCACCATGAAAAAAAATCTTTTTTTTAAAATTGATGGCTCTGTTATCGGACTGCTTTCAATCTTTGTTTTGGCTGTCGCTGCGTTTAGTATCGCCATGCCAGGGCACTTTTTTACCCAAAATACCTTTTTAAGTATCACGTTTCAGTTACCTGAGTTGGGCTTACTCACCTTTGCCATGTTTGTTCCTATGTTAAGTGGCGGGTTGAACCTTGCCATTATTAGCACTGCTAACTTAACGGGGCTCTTTATGGCTTGGGTGTTTATCAATTACCTCCCAGTGGATGCCAGTACTGGCACACAGCTAATGTGGTTGGTCTTCGCATTAATCGGCGCAACCGTGATTGCGGTCATTATTGGTAGCTTAACGGGACTGATGATCTCCCACATCGGGGCACACCCTATTCTAGTCACTCTCGGCACCATGACGATTATCAGCGGTATTGGTGTTTACCTCACCAAAGGAGCGGCACTGAGTGGCATGCCGCCCATTGTTCGTGCCATTGGTTCCGATACCGTGCTTGGGGTGCCAATCGCGATGATTATTTTCATCGTTACCGCAATTCTCTTAGCGCTTTTTCTAGGCTGTACTCGACTAGGTAAAAATATCTATATGAGTGGCAGTAATATCAATGCAACGTGGTTCAGCGGTATTCGTACCGACCGTGTCATGATTGCGATATACACCATTTCTAGTCTGTTATGTGTGTTAGCTGGGCTCATCATGATGGCTCGCTTTAACTCTGCACGTATGGGCTACGGAGATTCCTATTTACTGCTCACCATTCTTGCCATCGTATTAGGTGGAACTAACCCATTTGGGGGGGTTGGTAAGGTTAGCCGAGTGTTCTGTGCCTTATTGGTTTTACAGGTCATTGCGACAGGTTTAAGCCTGCTTGGTGTAAGCCTGCACTTTAACCTCGCAGTTTGGGGGATCACGCTCATCTTGGCACTAGCATTCAAGTTCTTCAAAGAAAAATGGAGTGCTAAACGTGCGATGAACCGCAACCAACGCCTTAATAAAGCATCGACACAAAGTTAATTTTTCAAGGGGAAAACCATGCGCAAGCATCCAATTGGTATTTATGAAAAAGCATTACCGAAAAACAGCAGTTGGTTAGAAAAATTAGTTATCGCAAAATCTGCAGGTTATGATTTTGTGGAGATGTCAGTAGATGAAACTGACGAACGTCTAGCTCGGTTAGACTGGAGCACCGCTGAACGTCTGGAAGTGGTTAGAGCCATTCAAGAAACAGGTATTCGCATTCCAAGTATGTGTTTATCGGGCCATCGCCGCTTTCCTTTCGGTAGCCATGATGAAGCCACCCGTATGATGGCCTATACCTTAATGGAAAAAGCCATTAAGCTCGCTCAAGACTTAGGTATTCGTACTATACAGCTTGCGGGTTATGACGTTTACTATGAAGAGCAAGATGCCGAAACGATTGCTAATTTCGAAAAAGGCATGCAATGGGTCAGTGAAATTGCAGCCGCTTCTCAAGTGATGTGTGCAGTGGAAATCATGGATACGCCTTTTATGAATTCCATTAGCAAATGGCAAACGCTTTCCGATAAGATTCGCTCACCTTGGTTCAGTGTGTATCCTGATGTCGGTAACTTAACCGCGTGGGGTAATGATGTCGAAAAAGAATTCACCCAAGGAATTGAACACGTCGCAGCGATTCACTTAAAAGATACGTATGCAGTGACCGAAACCTGCAAAGGCCAATTTCGTGATGTGCCTTTCGGCGAAGGCTGCGTAGATTTTGTTAATTTATTCAAATTATTAAAACGTTTAAATTACCGCGGTTCCTTCCTGATTGAAATGTGGACAGAAAAAGCCGATGAGCCGCTGATTGAAATTATCAAAGCCCGTCATTGGATGGAAGACAAAATGCAACAAGCAGGCTGGTACAACGCCTAAAGGAGCCGATAATGAATGCATTTTTTATGGGTGTTGACCTTGGTGGTACCGTCATTAAAGCGGGTATCTACACCGCAGAAGGCCAAGAAATTACCGTTGCTGAACATTCTTTTCCCACTGAGAGTCCACTAGCAGGTTTTAGTGAACGCAATATGGAGATGCTGTGGGAAGCGGCTTGCAGTGTGATTCGCCAAGCGATTCAAAATAGCCAACTCAGTCCCGCCCAAATTTCCGGTGTCAGCTTTTCTTCTCACGGCAAAGGGCTGTACTTACTCAATAGCCAAGGAAAACCGGTTAGGAATGGGATTGTGTCATCTGATTCACGCGCTCAATCTATTGTTGATGAATGGCACCAAGACGGCACCGAGGATAAAGCTTATCCATTGAGTTTACAGCAATTATGGGCTTCTCATCCTGTGGCGCTGCTACGTTGGTTAAAACAACACGAGCCCGATAATTATCGCGATACTCAACATGTTTTGATGGTCCACGATTACATTCGCTACCGTCTAACCGACCAAATTGCCTGCGAAGAAACCAATATTTCTGGCAGCCAATTATTTAACCAAACCCTGTCGAGTTATGACCCTAAATTATGCCAACTATTTGGTATTGATGAGGCAAATGACAAACTAGCACCGGTGATTAATTCGGCTCAACTTGCAGGAACGGTAACCCACAAAGCCGCTGCTGAGTCTGGACTTGTAGAAGGAACCCCTGTATTTGGTGGCTTCTTTGACGTGGTGGGTGCAGCGTTGGCGTCAGGGGTGAGCCAAAAAGATAAACTCAGCGCCGTAGCCGGAACTTGGACCATTTCAACCCGTGTCTTCGATGAAATTGTGCCTTCAGATTACCCATACGTATGGAGTAAATACTGTATTCCAGGTACCTATTTTGTCCACGAAGGCAGCCCGACTTCCGCCAGTAACCTCGCGTGGTTCACTCGTCACTTCTTCAATCAACGTTTGCAAGATTATAACGTACTGAATCACTGTGTGGCTGAAGGGGCAACACGGCCAAATGATATTCTGTTTTTTCCTTGGCTGTACGGTTCTAACTACCACAGTAATTTGCATGGTGGTCTACTCGGTTTGAGCTCACACCATACGGATGCTGATATTGTTTATGCTATCTATCAAGGAATTGTGTTTTCACATTTGCTACATCAAGACCGTATTGTTGGCCTTGATAACACAACAGAATCTATTCGTTTCACGGGTGGCCCAACACAGTCACCACTGTGGATGCAAATGTTCTGTGATGCCAGTAACTTGCCGTTAGATGTCGTCAATGTACAGCAATCAGGTTGCCAAGCCGCTGCACTTTGTGCCGCAGTCGGAACAGGTTACTATTCAGGTTTTGATGTCGCTATTGCGGCAAGCACACCCAAAATCACGACTTACCAACCAAACGCCGTTGGGTATCAACAGTTACGTGATAAATTTGCCCGCTTTAAAGCAGTTGCAGATGCATTGAGTCAATAACTTGTTGAATAAAAATAAAGGCAGAACTGATAGCTCGGTTCTGCCTTATTTTTTGACATATTAATTGTCAGCGACAACTTTGGTATTAACTGTGGCTGGTGATAATACGGTATCCTGCGGCAAGCTATCGTACTTCACAAACTCGTCCCGTGGGAAAACAAAGACATCGATATCTTTTTCAGGTGTGATAGTCTCCGCCACGATACTTTTCGCTGGGGAGGTTAGGTTAGTTTCTACTCCTAACCACGACGCGAAGTAATCAAATAAATTCCACTCACTTAACATTTCATCGCGAAATTCACGTTTAGTATCATCCGAATTGATGACTACTAATGGGACTTGATATGCCCCTTTCACGAGTTGACCATGGCGTAAGTATAGATTTCCGTCTTTGATATACCCTTTATACTCTGCTTCCAGTGCTTTTACGTGCTGCTTATTGGCTTTGACTAGCCCTTGCCCATGGTCAGAAAAATATAAAATGGAGAACGGGTAATCCCCATTTTTATTATTTTCTTGCAAGATACTATAAATATCGCCAATAAAATCATCACTCAGTTTAATCGCTGAAACATAACAGTTCGCTATACTTCCCCAGCCAGTATCAAATTGCTCAGGGTTAATGTTGTAATTATTTTTAACGAGTTCGCAAGCTCCTTTCGGCCAACCATCATGGTGAGGCCCCCACATATGAACAAAAATGACTTTTTCTTTCTCTGACGGGTTATTTAACGCAGCTTTAAAGGCAGGTAACATTTTAAAATCATTGGTGAGTTTATTCACACTGTCATCAACGACAAACTTTTCTTGCACGAAAAGGTTTTCAAAACCAGGCTTGCTGTCTCTAACCGGTAAAAAATAATTCGCCTTTAGAAAATAATTTGTAAAGCCAATTTCATCATCACCAAAACTGCCATTATTACCGATATAATAAGTTTCATAACCCGCTTTGTTGGCTAAATCAACAACTGAATTATTATTGTAATACGGCTTTTCATGGTGCTGTGTGATCGTCTTTAAATCATTTTTCGCTAAAGCTCGCGTTAAGGTCGGTACCGTATTGGATGCCGCACTAATAAAATTATTGAAAAAACGCCCATTTACCGATGAAAGAAATGGTGTATTTTCTAATGGATAACCATAAGTATTCATATAATTTTTATTGGTACTTTCACCAATAATGACGACTTTTATCTTATATTTATCATCATTTTTTTTAGTAATTTGAATATCACTAGCCGTATTCACGCCATAGCAAATATCTGCATTGCTTTTTGCTGCTTGAATTAACTCAGGTGTACAGGCTTTTTTATAGACGCCGGCACTTTCATTGGTATTTGCTTGAGCCCATGAAACGCTAGCTAACAGAAGCACACTATAAAGTGCGGTTAATTTCATTACTTTCATACTCAGAGCCTCATCTTCGTAACTTATTATATTTATGAGTTGCTGTGGTGTAGCCAGGGTAGAGTTTGTGAAATAATGTAGCATTGCACTAAAATTTCACACCTTAATTAATATATTGAAATATTATTTCATTAAAAGACGAAGAAGACGAAATTGAGATACAACTAACAATAAGTAATTATGAAGAATCACGCATTTACTAGGCATATTTTCATGCTAGCTGTATATCAAGAAAGATAAAAAATTAGTAATCAACTAGTTATATACCATAAATTCATTTATCAGAATGAATAATAAGCGTTACACCCATTACATATAGAGTTGTGATAAAGATCTGCAATTAAACATTAATCGCCATTTGATTAGTGATACAGCTCTAATTTTGCTCTTTCCTAACTAGAAAGCATTATGGAACCGGTTCCATAATACATTATTCGCAATGACAAATGGGCAAAATACCCTTTAATCAGACAGAGGAAAGTCATGAGCAAACACATTATTGTTGTCACTGCGGCCTATGGGGCGCAAACCGTAAAACAATTAGGCGGCCAACAAGCCTTATTCGAAATGATTCAAAACAGCCATGCAGATGGCGTGGAGATCCGCCAAGAGCTTTTGCTGCCGAATGATAGCCTGACGGATATTGCTGATAAGCTACAAGCAAGGCAACTAAAAGCTGTCTATTCAATTCCTGATACCCTATTTCAACAACGAGCTCCTATCGCAATCACCAAATTACAAGGCTATTTCGAAGATGCCAAACAACTCAATGCACGCTTTTTAAAACTATCACTTGGTGAGCTACCTGAGTGCTATGACTTATCCGAAGTTATTGGTGTCACCAATCAATACACCACCCAATTAGTGATTGAGAACGACCAAACAGAAGCCGGTGGTCATATTGCGCCTCTTGAACGCTTTTTTGCTGATGTCAAAACCCAGAATATGCCCATAAAAATGGCGTTTGATATGGCGAACTGGCATTGGCATCAGGAAGATCCGCTAAAAGCTGCACATATTTTTTCCCCTCAAGTCGCTTACATTCACGTTAAAGCCTGCCAATTACGTGACAATAAACGTGTTGCAGTGGCACTTGATGACAGCGATGGCACTTGGAAAGAAGTGCTAAACGCCCTACCGAATGACGCTCCTTGTGGTATCGAGTTTCCACTCGAAGGCGATGATTTACATGCAGTCACTGAACACTATGTTTCTCTGTTAAAGACTTTCTAGGTTAGAGGGAGAGTTAATTTAATGAAAAATCAATTAGATGTAGTTACTCTTGGCGAAGCCATGATGATGTTCGTCGCCACGCAAACAGGAAAATTGCATGAGGTCGAAAACTTTGTTCGCCGTGCTGCAGGAGCAGAGCTCAACGTTGCTGTTGGCCTTTCACGCCTTGGGTTAAGAACAGGATGGATAAGCCGCTTAGGTAATGACTCTTTCGGGCGTTTTATCCAAGCCACATTAGATAATGAACATGTGGATACTCAATGTGTTACGGTAGACTCTCATTACCCAACAGGCTTTCAACTTAAATCTAAAGCTGAAAATGGAACCGATCCCATCGTGGAGTATTTCCGTCAAGGCTCTGCGGCAAGCCATTTAGATTTAACCGATTTTAATGAAAATTATTTCTTATCCGCACGCCATTTGCATTTAAGTGGTGTGGCAGCCGCGCTTTCACCCACCAGCTACCAACTGTCACTGTATGCCGCGAAATGGATGCGAAATGCAGGTAAAACACTATCATTTGACCCAAACTTGCGCCCTTCTCTATGGAAGAGTGAAACAGAAATGGTGAAACAGCTCAACCAACTCGCGTTTCAAGCTAATTGGGTTTTACCTGGCTTAAAAGAAGGCAAAATTCTGACAGGCTTCGACCAACCCGAGTCTATTGCTGATTTTTATCTCGCTCACGGTGTTGAAGCCGTTGTGATTAAAACCGGAGAACACGGCGCATATTATAAAACAGCGGATAACCAGCAGGGCATATCTCCTGCCGTTCATGTTAAACACGTCATTGATACCGTTGGAGCTGGCGATGGCTTTGCCGTTGGCGTCATTAGCGCCTTACTTGAAGGCTTAACATTACCGCAAGCTGTTGCAAGAGGTAATTTTGTTGGAGCAAGAGCCATTCAAGTTATAGGTGATAGTGAAGGTTTACCAACCCAAGCGCAACTGCAGCATGAAATGGCATTACTCTACGCAGCCACCACTAAAGCGGTATGTTAAAAGGAAATCGATTATGACAATGAATACTCCAGCAATGTCACGTTGGTGGCGCATCATGCCAATCGTGTTTATCACCTATAGCCTTGCTTATTTGGATAGAGCAAACTACAGCTTTGCCGCCGCTGCAGGTATCAACGCTGACTTAGGCATTACCAAAGGGATGTCGTCACTACTCGGCTCATTATTTTTCCTTGGCTATTTCTTTTTCCAAATACCAGGCGCTATCTACGCGGAAAAGCGCAGTGTCCGCAAACTGATTTTTGCCTGTATTTTTCTCTGGGGAATGTTTGCCAGCTTAACGGGAATGGTCAGTAATATCCCAATGCTAGTGATTATTCGCTTTAGTTTGGGTGTCGTTGAAGCCGCCGTGATGCCAGCGATGCTCATCTATATCAGTAACTGGTTCACTCAATCAGAACGCTCACGCGCCAATACCTTTTTAATTTTAGGTAACCCAGTCACGGTGTTGTGGATGTCCGTGCTATCCGGTTATCTCATTCAAGCGTTCGGTTGGCGTGAAATGTTTATCATTGAAGGGGTTCCAGCGATTTTGTGGGCTTTTTTCTGGTGGAGAACAGCACGTGATAAACCAAGCCAAGTGAATTGGCTAAGCCAGACTGAAAAAGAGGCATTAGATAAAATTCTCAGTGACGAACAGAAAAACATCAAACCTGTCCGTAACTACCGTGAAGCTTTTAAATCACGTAACGTGATTTTACTGTGCGCCCAGTATTTTTGCTGGAGCATCGGTGTGTATGGCTTCGTACTGTGGCTGCCATCTATTATTCGTGGAGCATCTAACCTTGGGATGGTAGAAACAGGCTGGCTTTCTGCCGTTCCTTACCTTGCGGCAACCTTAGCGATGATCCTCGTATCATGGGCATCTGACCGTATGCATAACCGCAAACTATTCGTTTGGCCAATGCTTTTACTCGGTGCGATTTGCTTCCTCGGTTCGTACTTACTCGGTAGCACGAATTTTTGGTTCTCTTATACCTTATTAGTGATTGCGGGTGCAGCAATGTACGCCCCATATGGGCCCTTCTTCGCTATCATTCCTGAAATGTTGCCAAA
The DNA here is from genome assembly GCF_033688165.1 of Providencia sp. PROV048. Classification (NCBI taxonomy): domain Bacteria; kingdom Pseudomonadati; phylum Pseudomonadota; class Gammaproteobacteria; order Enterobacterales; family Morganellaceae; genus Providencia; species Providencia sp. PROV048. The sequence continues at coordinate 3,730,409 of NZ_CP096360.1, forward strand.
GAACGTTGCAGGTGGTGCAATGGCATTAATCAATAGTATGGGCGCATTAGGTTCATTCTTTGGTTCATGGTTTGTTGGCTATTTAAATGGAGCAACAGGTAGCCCAAGTGCTTCGTATATGTTTATGGGACTCGCATTATTAGCCTCGGTTTTCTTTACCTTGATAGTCAAACCAAACCAAGAACAAAACAGTGATGTTGTCATCACGAAGCATGCTTAAAAGGGATACTATGAAACAGAATATTATTTTATATAAATCCATTCCTACGGATCAACTTGAACGGCTACAGCAACACTTTAATGTTACTGTATTTGATAGCGTTACACCTGAAAATCTCGCTAGCTTTAAACAAGCGTTATCCCGCGCTGACGGCATTATCGGGGCCAGCTATCCTATCACGGCAGATGACATTGCCAATGCTCCGAATTTGAAAGCGGCATCGACCATTTCCGTTGGTGTCGATCAATTTGATATTGATGCAATGAATGCTAGAAAGATTGCATTAATGCATACACCTAATGTATTAACCGAAACCACCGCCGATACCATTTTTACGTTAGTGCTTTGCAGTGCACGCCGCATTATCGAAATGGCTGAGATGGTCAAAAATGGCCAATGGACTCAAAGTATTGGTGAAGATGCATATGGCAGTAATGTGAATGGGAAAACTATCGGTATTTTAGGCATGGGCCGCATTGGCTATGCCGTTGCCAAACGCGCTTATTTAGGCTTCGGGATGCCAGTTCTCTATTACAATAACCATATCCACCCCGATGCAGAAACCCAACTTAAGGCACGTCGTTGTGACCTCGATACGTTGCTGGCAGAATCGGATTTTGTCTGTGTCGTGCTGCCATTATCAGCGTCAACCGAAAAGTTGATCGGTAAAAATGAGTTGGCAAAAATGAAACCCAGTGCATTTTTGATCAACGGTTCAAGAGGCCGTATCGTCGATGAAGCCGCCCTGATCGATGCATTAGAAAGTGGCACAATTCGCGGGGCGGGTTTAGATGTGTTTGAGGTGGAGCCGCTTCCAAGCAACTCTAAGCTACTCACGCTGCCAAATGTGGTTGCTCTGCCGCACATCGGTTCTGCCACCCATGAAACCCGTTATGCTATGGTCGAATGTGCCGTTGATAACCTAATAGCGGCTTTAAAGGGTGACCTAAGCCAAAACTGTGTTAACCCTGAAACAGCAAAATAACTCAGAACCTAAAGAACCCTAATTTGTTAGGGTTCTTTGCCTATTTACCCATCAATGCGCATGAGCGCGTCCCGGGCGAGCAACATTGCTTCGTTCACACTCGGTCAAAAATTGGATAGAATTCAGTTTACTGGTTGATGGTGCTAAATAATATAATCCAACGGTTTTTTGACTGGGTGAGTAAATCTCCAACATGCCATTGACATCAGAATAATAATCACCTTTATTTATCACGATGTTAAAATCTTTTATTTTCTCAACGCGTCGCTGCTCTGTACTCTTCACTAGCGGATAACTCATATACTCATAGCCAACAAAATCAACAATATTGACCTGACCATTATTGAAAAAGACTTGTACCTTACTTGCCCCTGTTGGAAAGGTAAATTTGCCGTTACGTTCTAATGTGATGTGATTATAACTTTGGTCTACTTGGCAGGTATACTCTTTGACCTGACTTCTGGTGCTACAACCCGCTAAAACAAGGCTAGCTAGCAATAATATCCCTATCTTTTTCATATGTTCCCTATGCTCTCAAAATGGTTATAATTTAGTCTAAACACCAGTATACATGTAATAAACCTTAAGCTAAATTGGTAAATGGTAACCAAATTTTAAGAACCGAATAACTTAGCCCCAAAGACTACAATGTCGTCGATTTTCGGATCAGCAATTCCCCATTAAATAAATATTGCATTGGTGGCTTATCTGGGTTTTCAAGTTTTTCCAATAAGCACTCCACCGCTTTATGCCCCATTTCCGCTGTCGGTTGAGACACTGAGGTTACCCCTTGCCCAGCCAATGCCGCCCATTCGAGGTTATCGAAACTCAAAAAGCCAATATCCGTTCCCCAACGTAACCCTTGTTTATTCATGACATACGCCAGCTGCAAGGTCAGTACGCCATTAGCGGCAACAATCACTTTGCGCATACCACGATGTGCAGTACAAAAATCGGCAACAATGGCCTCTAATTTTGCAGGGTCAGGCAAGGTCACTTCATGAAATTCGCTTTGGATATGTTGATGGCTCTGCGATAACGCTTGAAAGGTCTGTAAGCGCTCTTGGCGTGCGCTGTTATACACAATGGGCTCAGTCACGAAGCAAATCGCTTCAAACCCTTGTTCAATCAGATGATTAAAGGCCATTTGTGCAGAAGCGGGGTTATCTAGCCCCACCATGTCACTGGGAAAATTGTCGATTTTTCTATCTAACAAGACGAAAGGTAGGGTGGTTTCTTTCAGCACTTCAATGAATTGTTCGTTAACACCCGCTGAATTTATGATAAGCCCATCAACGCGGTAACCTTTTAGCAATTGAATAAATTGGCATTCACGCTCAATGCTGTTATCTGCATTGCAAACCACGGTCATGAAACCTTGTTTGATTGACTCGGCTTCTACCCCTTTTAATACTTCAACAGAGAATGGATTACCAATATCGGCAATAATCAAGCCAATCAAGCCTGTCCGCCCATGTTTCAAGCTGCGCGCCATTTGGTTTGGGCGATAGTTTAATTCACGAATGGCGCTTTCAATGCGTTGACGTAAATTATCAGAAAGCAAATGAAATTCACCATTCAAATAACGTGAGATACTGGTTTTCCCTGCCTGAGCTTTGGCAGCGACATCTTTGATCGTGGCAACTTTTTGCGTTTTCGGGGCCATAGCTTCAGGTTTTTCCATTCTCTAGAAACATCACCAAGAGGTTATCTTACTCGAATAAGCATCATTTTACTTGTGGTATTGCGTTAACTTGCTGTTTTAACCATTGAATAAAAATATCCGCCTTCGGGTTTCGTTTATCATTTAGCATCGCAAAATAGTGGCGCTGTTGGCACTTCAGCGAAATATCACCAAATGGCATTACCAGTTCTTGGCGCTTTAAGCGTTTTTCAACTAATTGTTTACGTCCCATCGCCACACCGGCATGGTTCATTGCGGCAACAATCGCTAAATCAGAGCGATCAAAGCATAGGTTTCGGCGATGAGGAAACAAGGTTAATTGGTAATGTTCACTCCACGCCTTCCATTCATCATAATCAGAGTTACTGCTCCAAGCTTGTCTATCATGTAGCAAAGTACAATTTTTCAATTGATGAATATTATTAAGCAAATCATGTTGTTTAGCATATTGCGGACTACAGACCGGAACAATTGACTCTGACATTAAATCTTCACAATATAAATTGGGCCGAGTAATATCATCATAATAAATAGCAATATCAATGCCATAGCCACGAAAGTTAACGTCATCGTTGCCCGTTAATAGATTTAACTGAATTGAGGGATATTGGTTAGCAAAATCCGCAATTTTGGGAATTAACCAACACTGGGCGATGGATGGTCGTGAATACACCGTAAGTTCACCCGAGATTTCTTGGTTCTTGATATCAATAATTTCTTGGTTAATATCATCCAAATTTTTGCGTAGTGCCCAATAAATTCGCTCACCATCAATCGTCAGCTCAATACGCCGATGAAAACGCTCAAATAATTTAAAACCTAACTCCCCTTCTAACGTATTAATTCGGTGGCTAACTGCACTGGGTGTTAATGCCAGCTCCTCTGCCGCTAATGCAAAAGAGCTATGCCGTGCTGCTGCTTCAAAGGTATGTAGGCGCGATAGCTGATAACTTGATAGCCGTTTATTCCATTGAATAAATCCAGATTGCTCAAATTGATTGAAATTTTCTGACATCAACGCCTCCAATAAAAACAACGATACTCAATGATTTCTACAATACCCTTTTTAAGATGAATTTAGATGACCCAAAGACGCTATCCTCCGTTTTATATGACTAATATCACACCTTTGAGTTAATTTGATTCATCTAAAGCTCGTGTTTCATCGTTTGTCACCACTGAATATTTATTATCCAATAGAAAAACAATAACAAGATGATCAGAGGTAGGATATGGACTCTACAATGTGGATGATTGGTACTTTAGTTATCAGTATTTTACTAATCATCGTTTCAATTATTAAATTTAAGTTTCATCCCTTTTTAGCACTTTTACTCGCCAGCTTCTTTGTTGGTATCTCCATGCAAATGAATTCATTGGAGATGGTCAACGCTATCGAAAATGGCATTGGGGGTACACTTGGTTTCTTAGCTGCCATTATCGGGCTAGGAACTATTCTTGGAAAAATGATGGAAATCTCCGGGGCAGCAGAGCGAATTGGAGTGACATTACAAAAAAGCCGTTGGTTGACTCCCGATGTCACCATGGTACTCATTGGGTTAATCTGCGGTATCACCCTGTTTGTTGAGGTCGGTGTGGTGTTACTGATCCCACTCGTATTTTCCATTGCCAAAAGAACCAATACTTCATTATTAAAGTTAGCGATCCCATTGTGTACTGCGCTGATGGCCGTCCATTGCATCGTACCGCCACACCCTGCAGCTCTATTTGTCACAAATGAATTAGGTGCTGATATTGGTACGGTGATTGTTGCAGGGCTAGCCGTAGGCCTAGTCGCGTCATTAGTCGGCGGGCCACTGTTCCTCAAATTCTTAGGTAATCGCTTACCGTTTAAAACCGTGCCAGAAGCGTTCTCAGATCTTGAGGTACGTGAAGAAAAAGACTTACCTTCTTTAGGTGCCACACTGTTCACGGTGTTATTGCCAATTGCCCTCATGTTAATCAAGACAGCCGCTGACTTGAACATGAGCAAAGATAGCCAGTTATTTACCTTCTTACAGTTTATTGGTAACCCAATAACCGCTATGTTTATTGCTGCTTTTGTCGCTTATTACATGTTAGGGATAAGACGTAACATGGGTATGAGCGTATTACTCAGCAAAACCGAAGAGAGTTTTAGCTCAATCGCTAATATTTTATTGATTATCGGTGCGGGCGGGGCATTTAACGGTATCTTAAAAGGCAGTGGACTGAGCGATTCCTTAGCGATGGTGTTATCTGGTATTGATATGCACCCAATTTTACTGGCTTGGCTAGTCGCCATTATTCTTCATGCCGCTGTCGGTTCTGCCACCGTTGCGATGATGGGTGCAACGGCGATTGTGGCTCCGCTAATGCCAATGTACCCACACATTAGCCCAGAAATCATGACATTAGCCATTGGCTCAGGCGCAATTGGCTGCACTATCGTCACTGATTCATTGTTCTGGTTAGTCAAACAGTACTGTAATGCGACTTTAGCCGAAACATTCCGTTTTTATAGTGTCGCCACGTTGATTGCGTCTTTCGTCGCGCTGGCCGGGACTTTTGCACTTTCATTTGTGATTTAAAAGAGAGTAATTATGACTCAGATAAATGTTGATAAGTTAATTGCTGACTACCCTTTAGTTCAGGACTTAATCGATTTAAAGCAAATTGCGTGGTTCAACCCAAAGGTCACGACGACCCAAGCGGGTTTGCCTTATGTCGGGCTAACCATTGAAGATGTTCAAGATGCAGAAGCGCGCTTAACCCGCTTTGCGCCTTATTTGATGAAAGCGTTTCCAGAAACTCAAGCGACACAAGGGATTATTGAATCTGAAGTTATCGATATTCCCAACATGCAGGCCGCGCTGGAAAAACGGTATCAAACGCCAATAACAGGGAAAATGTTACTGAAAAAAGATAGCCACCTGCCAATTTCAGGGTCAATCAAAGCCCGCGGTGGCATCTATGAGGTTTTAACCCATGCAGAAAAATTGGCTTTAGAAGCTGGTTTATTATCAACAGATGATAATTACAAAATTTTATTCTCAGAACAATTTCGTCAATTCTTTAGCCAATACCGCATCGCGGTGGGCTCAACCGGTAACCTTGGCATGTCCATCGGTATTATGAGCGCTAAACTTGGCTTTAGCGTCAGCGTGCATATGTCCGCAGATGCCAGACAATGGAAAAAAGACAAATTGCGTTCACATGGTGTGAATGTTGTGGAATATGAGCAAGATTACAGCATCGCCGTTGAACAAGGCCGTAAAGAAGCAGAAAAAGACCCAAACTGCTTTTTTATTGATGATGAAAACTCCACAACCCTATTTCTTGGCTATGCCGTCGCAGGCCTTCGCCTAAAAAAACAATTTGTAGAACAAGGGATTACAGTGGATAACGACCACCCGCTATTTGTCTATTTACCTTGTGGTGTTGGTGGTGGCCCCGGTGGCGTTGCTTTCGGGTTAAAACTCGCCTTTGGGGATGCCGCCCATTGCTTATTTGCAGAACCAACGCATTCACCTTGCATGTTGTTAGGAGTACATACCGGGTTACATGATGGCGTGTCAGTTCAAGAGATTGGTATCGATAATATCACTGCCGCTGATGGCCTTGCCGTTGGCCGCGCATCCGGTTTTGTGGGGCGCGCGATGGAGCGGTTGATTGATGGTTATTACACTATCGATGATAGCGAAATGTATAACCTGTTAGGCTTACTCAACCAGACCGAATCTATTAAATTAGAGCCTTCGGCCTTGGCGGGTATGACTGGCTGTGTGCATGTCACGCAAAACACAGATTATTTGCAATCCAAATCACTCACGCCTAAGCAACTGGCCAACGCAACACATCTGGTATGGGCAACAGGTGGCGGTATGGTACCCGCAGATGAGATGCAAAAATATTTATCACAAGCCAATCTAAGTTAACAATTAACATGTTCAAAGCCCTCCTCACGTTAAATGATATGAGGGCTTTTTACCATCAGCCGCAAATTATTAGTTTTGCAATGATTGCCCCGGTAATGGGACTAAATCACTTTCAATATAGCGTCTCACTAAAGTCGCGAGCGCGACTAATGAGTCCAAATGAGTCCTTTCCCAACCGTGGGAGCTATCTAGTGCGAAACATGCTAAAGCCGCACGAATATCCCATCCTGCATCAATTGCTGCAGCACTATCCGAACGATAGTGTTTAAACGTATCGCGGACGTGAGGAATGTCATACTGCTGGCATAATTGTAATAAATGCCGCGTAATTGCTAAATCAAACGGGCCGGTTCTATCGCGAAAAGCTAAAGTGAGTGCGTCATCCCGTGTAGTTTGGTCAGGGGCAGAAACAGAGTTATCAATCGCTAATAATTCTTGAACCTGCGGACCAAAACCGTGGGTGCCTCCGATACCGACCTCTTCTGAAATCGTGAACATCATTTGGCAAGATACCGCTGGCACAATACCGTCATCCACCAGTGATTTTAATGCGGCTAACATCACTGCACATCCGGCTTTATCATCCAAATGACGCGATACAATAAAACCGTTATCAATGAATTCGGGTTGAGCATCCACTGCAACAATATCACCGACGTTTAAGCCATGGGATTGCAAATCAGCAAAGTTATAACAGGGGGCATCAAGGCGAATTTCTAAATTATCCCAATCGGCTACTTGGGTATCTACCTCAGTATTAAAACGGTGCCCTGAGGCTTTTAATGGCAAAATTGTCCCACGATATTGGTGATCATCACTAAATACTGTCACCCTTGCACCTTCCGCAAAACGGGCTGCCCATGTGCCTGTATTACGCAGTGCCAAACGCCCATTCGGTTTGAGTTGTGTCACCATCGCCCCTAATGTATCAAGGTGTGCGGCCAATGCACGTTTAGGTTCTTCAGAACCGAGTGTGATATAGAGCACCCCGCGGCGTGTGTATTTTGGTGTAAACCCCAACTCCGACAACCATTGGTGAGTTTGCGCAACGGCTTGTTCAGTCATCCCTACAGGGCTAGGTGTGCATAATAATGTTTTTAATACAGAGGTCAGATATACTTTATCTATCATTATATTACCTATCTTCACTTAAGAAACGTTCTTGTAATGTGGCTTGTAGCGCTAACATGGCTTGTTCTGCATAAGCCATATGTGCTTCCATTACCGATTGAACTTTAGCGGCATTTTTACGGCGTAAAGCCTCGATTAATTGATATTGGTATTCGATGCCTTGACGCCTGTCGACAGGCTCAGGTTTTAAATAAATGTCCTGACAAACGGCTAAGTCTTTGAGTAAGCGTTGTAAAAAATGGCAGATAAACACTAATAAAACGTTATCGGAATAGCTGGCGACCACCGCATGAAAATCCAGTTCTGCCATTCGTTGCTGCCAGCGTTCATTTTCATCTACGGGCTCATGGTCATAAATGGCGATGGTATCGTACAGCTTTTGAATTCCTGCGTTATCGATATTATCAATGGCACTGACTGCTACCACCGGTTCTAATAATTTACGTAACGTATAAATATCCTTGATTGATATATCCCGCGTAAATAAATAGTTCGATAACAAACTCATCGCTCGCGCTTCAGTCATTGAATCAATAAACGCGCCACCACCAGGCCCAGTTTTTGTTTTAATTAACCCTTGAACTTCCAATGACTTTAATGCTTCTCTCACAGTGCTTTTGCTAGCGTTATAATGTTCAATTAACTCTTTTTCTTGTGGCAAACGGTCACCGGGTATGAGGTTATTGGCCATAATGGTTTCTTTTATCGCATTGACGATTTCATCAGTACGTTTAATACGCACTGACTCTATCGTCATTGGCTTATTGGTGCTCATATTAGCTTCTCAACTGGTTTAAATAAGTTTCTAATCGACTGAATCAACACGAATTCGTGGGGCACTTGCCAATAAATTTCGCGTATATTCATGCTCCGGTGCGGCAAATAAGCTGCGGGTATCTCGACATTCTAGCAAATCCCCTAAATAGAGTACGGCAACTCTATCTGCAATCGACTCCACTACCGCCAAATCATGGCTAATAAATAAATACGATAATGAAAACTGTTGTTTAAGTTGTTCTAATAACAATAAAACTTGCGCTTGTACCGAAACATCCAGCGCACTAACGGGTTCATCAAGTACCAATATTCGTGCATCCGCAGCTAATGCTCTCGCAATCGCTAACCGCTGTGCCTGCCCTCCTGAAAACTCATGAGGATAGCAAGCTAAAGCGTCGATTGGCATATTGACGGCTTCGAGTAATTCCGCCAAACGCTTCGCTCTTTGTGATGTGTTCATGTGCTTTAAGTATTTCAATGGAACCGTTAATGTCTCGCCTATCGTTTTACGGGGGTTCAAAGATGCAACCGGGTCTTGAAAAACGTACTGAATGGCTTGCCCAAATGAACGTGAACCATGTTGCAGCCATTCGGCACGAGTTTGCCCTAATACCGTGATTTCCCCCGAGGTTTCACGCTCCAACCCAACTAAAATACGCGCTAAGGTACTTTTTCCAGAGCCACTCTCCCCTACAACAGCAAGGGTTTCACCTTTATAGAGCGATAATGAAATATTTTTTAGTGCGTGAACTTGGCGTCCACGAGGGTGAAATAGGCTTCTTGGCTGCCCAAAGGTTTTCACCAACTGATTAACTTCAATCACTTTTTTCATTAAACCTCCTATGCCGATGTTAAATCATTACCATTGGGCTGATGACCATAAAGTTGTTGGACTTGTTTTAAAAATCCGCGCCCTTCCCCTAATTTAGGGACACTGGCGATCAGGCGTTGTGTGTAAGGATGCTGAGGCTGGCGTAATACCGTTTGTGTCTCCCCTGTTTCAACTATCTCACCTTGCTGCATGACGGCAACACGGTCGCAAATTTGGTTAATAACCGCGAAATCATGGGTAATAAATAAGAGTGCAACACCGCGTTCACGGCGTAGTTGGTTGAGTAACTCTAAAATACGCGCCTGCACCGTAACATCTAATGCGGTGGTCGGCTCGTCGGCAATAATCAACACAGGATCATTAGCCAATGCCATCGCTATCCCTACCCGCTGGCGCTGCCCGCCCGAAAACTCATGGGGGTAGGCATCAAAACGCTCCTGCGCATCTGGGATCCCAACGCTATCCAATAATTCAATGGCTTTATTTTTCGCCTCATAGAATGACAACGATTGGTGAGCAGTAATGGCCTCACGCAATTGCACACCTATGGTAAATTGCGGATGGAGTGTCGTCAGCGGGTCTTGGAAAATATAGGATACCTTCGCACCGCGACGGCGCTGCATAACAGATAACGGTAATGACAACATTTCTTCATGTTCTACATAAATACCACCAGCGGTAACCAACGCAGGAGGCGATGCAAGCAACCCCATTACCGATAAAGCCGTAACACTCTTACCCGAACCGCTTTCTCCAATTAGCCCTAAACATTCCCCCGCACCAACGGTAAAACTGATCCCTTTTACCGTTGGGCGTAATTGATTTCCTTGGCGAAAAGCGACCGACAAGTCTTTGACTTCTAATACCACTTGTTCGCCTCCCGTTTTCGCAGGAATATTAACTCTGTCAGTCTGTGTCATCGGTTGTGATCGCTGTAGGGCTCCTGATTTTAACCGGGGATCAAGAATGTCACGCACGCCATCCCCTAACAGGTTAAAACTAATCACAATAAGAAAGATCATAATACCGGGTACCAATGCCACATGAGGAGCAACAAACATTTGTGCGCGCCCTTGCCCTAGCATTGAACCTAAATCTGCATTCGGTGGTTGAGTACCTAGCCCTAAAAATGACAAGCCTGCCGTCTCTAAGATCATCCAGCCAATGGTCGTTGACATGGTAACCACAATGATTGGCAAGACATTCGGTAACACTTCCGTTAATAGGACTTGTAGGTGGTTTTTACCTGACAACCTTGCAGCTTGAATAAAGTCTCTATCACGTAACCCCACCGTTAACCCACGAATATTCCTAGCAAAAAAGGGAATATTCACTAATGCGATAGCATACAACGCATTGAGTAGCCCTGGCCCAAGTACCGCTACAATCGCTAAGGCTAATAAAATGTATGGAAATGCCATTAGCATATCAATACAACGCATCAATAATGTATCAGTACGATGGCCTATATACCCAGCTACCAAGCCAATTAGGGTGCCGAATATTGCCGCAATTAGTGTTGCGGAAATACCGACCAATAGGGATACTCGCGTTCCCCACAGCAATCGAGACAAAATATCTCGCCCTAAATGGTCAGTACCTAATAAATGGCCAGATGAAAAAGCGGGAAGTAGCCGATTAACTAAATCTGTTTCATCAGGATTAGCAAGAGGTAGCCAAGGCGCTAAAAATGCCAAGAGCATAATGATAGATAACGTAAATAAGCCCAAAGTTGCTAAACGGTTCGCCAGTAATAATGAGCCAATCGATTGGCGATGACGATGCTGAATAACAGGGGTCACTGACTGGCTCATGATTTCAACCTCGGGTCTAACATGGCTTGCGCAACATCCGCAAGTAAATTGATAAAGACATAGGACGCTGCTGCAATCAATACGCCCCCTTGAACTAAAAACAAGTCACGGGTTGCCACAGCCTTCACTAACATGGCGCCTAGCCCCGGCCACTGAAAAACGGTTTCAATATACACCGCACCACCAAAAACAAAGCCCGCTTGGATACCAATGACTGGGATAACGGAAACCAGTGCCATGCGAAATGCATGGCGAAAAATCACTTTGTGTTCGCTCAAACCTTTTGCTCTTGCGGTGCGAATAAAATCAAGCCGCAATACTTCTAACATTGCTGTACGCGTCAGGCGCGCTATCACCCCTGTTGCGACTAATGAAAGCGTCACTGCGGGTAAAACAAGGTGATGCAATAAATCGTTCAGGCCACCGCCTTGCCAAATATCGTACATTCCTGATGCCGGAAACCATTGTAATTGAACAGAAAAAAGCATAATCATCAATAAGCCGATCCAAAAAGATGGCATTGAGATACCCAATAAAACAGCAAGTGTAATAAATCGGTCACTCCAACTGAATTGGCGAATGGCGGAAAGGACTCCGGCCAGTAACCCTAAAACTGAACTCAGTAACAACGCACTTCCGCCCAAAATTAATGTGGCAGAAAATCGCTCTAAAACTTCATCAACGACAGGCCGATTAAGAACAAATGAACGGCCAAAGTCACCCGAAATTAAATTATGCATCCAAATAAAATATTGCTGATATAACGGCTTATCCAACCCAAGCTCTGTTTTTACTCTAGCCACATTTTCAGGAGTCGCCCAAGGGCCAAGCAGCGCTTGAGCAGGGTCTCCAGGGATCATTGCCATGATAAAAAAGACAATTAACGTCAAACCAATCAGTATGGGTATGGTCGCTAAAATGCGTTTCAAACAGTATAACCACATAGTTTTCCCCCATAAAATCAAAAGATTAATTGAATATTTAATTCACATTAATCAATCTTTACGAACGTCTTTAAGTAATAAGTTAAAGTTAGGCTGCAATTTGAAATGTTTAACATGCTCATTAGCGACCGCATTTTGCTTCCAATTCGCCACAAATAACCAAGGGGCATCTTGATGAACAATTTTTTGTACTTGCCGATATAACTGGGCGCGCTCCTCGAGATTATTGGTGACTCGAGCTTTGTCTAATAACCTATCGAGCTGCTTGTTACTGTAATAACCAGAATTGAACCCGCCTTTATCCGGCCAAGAAGCGCTATGTAAGGTTAAAAAGGGTAAAGTATCTGGGTCATTCGTCATCCACGCCATTTCGGCCATATGCGCTTGTTTTAGACCTGCATTGACCTTTGATAGGTAAGTATTCCATTCAAAGGTTTGAATTTCGACAGATAGCCCAACCGCTTTCAGGTCTGCTTGAATGGCTGTCGCCATGGGGATCGGGTCTAGCATCCCTGAGCCCCCTTCCGTGACATAAAAAATAACTTTTTGCCCTTGAGCCCCTGCTTCTGCTATTAATTGACGTGCTTTTTCAGGGTCATAAGGATAAGCCTTGGTTTCTGCATCAAATGCCCAATCAAATGCCGATGGGATGGGCCCTTGTGCTACTCCCGCAGAGTCCTGAAGAATGTATTTCACAATATTGTCTTTATTTACCGCATAGTTAACGGCTTGCCTCACACGCACATCATCAAACGGTGGCTGAGACGCATTGAGCATGGCGTACCAAACATGAGGCCCTACGGCTTCATAAACATGAAAGCGGTTGTCATTAACAAATAATGGGACGTTATCAGCAGGGACTTCCACCATGGCATCAATTCCCCCCGATAACATTTCGGCTACCCGAGTATTGGCGTCAGTGATAGGCCGAAAAACAACATGTTTTAAACTGGGTTTACCATCCCAATAGTCTTCATTAGCGGATACGACCACCCTTTGGTTTGCGGTCCACTCATCAAACTTGAAGGGACCTGTTCCGCTGGGGTGCCGGCTAAAGTCTTTGTCATATTTCTTTACTGCTGTGGGTGAAACAATCAGCCCTGCAGGTGTCGCTAAGTTCGATAAAAACGGGGCAAACGGTTCTTTTAAGGCAAACACCACCGTTTTATCATCTGGAGTTTCTATCTTGTCTATTGCAGAAAAGAAAAATGATAATGGGAATGGCCCTGTATGGTAGTACGGGTGCTGGTTATCCAACATTCGCTCAAATGTGAATTTAACTGCATCCGCATTGAATGGGCTACCATCGTGAAATTTTATATTCTCGCGTAAATGGAAAGTATATGTCAGGCCATCATCACTAACAGACCATGATTGGGCTAAAGCAGGTTCAAGCGTTAATGTACCGTCCGCATTGCGAACTAACCCTTCGTACAAGTTAACCAAAATTCGAGAATCATTCGCAGCGGTTGCCACTTGTGGGTCTAATGACTGCGGCTCAGCAACTTGCCCTAATAATAAGACATCAGGATGGTTCACCGCCAATGTCGGTAGCGAAATAAAGCATAAAAGCCAAAAACTGGCTATCCACCTACATAAACGCATTTTCATTTGCTTCCCCCTGAGTGCTGACATTGCTATATGATTGTGAAATGTGATTTGTGTCAATTTTGTTAATAATTTTACCTTTTTCTTTATTTATGATGATAAATTATATTTCAAGCAAGAATTTATAATGATAAATTTGATCAAGGTCTAATTTATGAGGTGTAAAATGACATTTTCAATTGTGGCGCGCTGCCCATTGACAGGAAAAATAGGTGCAGCGACGGCAACGGGTGGCCCTGCGGTTGGTGCATTGGTCTTACATGGCAAAAGCCAAACGGGGGCAATCGCAACTCAAGCAATGACCAACCCCATTGCTGGCTTAACAGGTATTGAATATTTGCAGCAATGCCATAATGCGAATAAAAGCTTAGATCATCTGGTTAAGGAAGATATTGACTGTGAACGGCGACAATTAATTATTATGGATAACTATGGTGATACAGCTGATTGGACAGGTCAATATTGCTTACCTTGGTGTGGAAGTCTATCGGAACCCAACTTAGCCATTGCTGGAAATATGTTAGTAGGTGAACAGGTTCTAAGCGCTATTTATCAAAGCTATCATAAAAATGCTCATCAAGATCTGGCTGATCGATTACTCATTGCCATGCAAGCCGGTGCCGATGAAGGTGGTGATTATCGAGGCATCCGCTCCGCTGCATTAAAAGTATGGAATGACCGGCAATACGCAGACATTGATATTCGCTGCGATTGGTCAGAAGCACCGCTATCAGCGCTTGAAACCATCCTTCAACAGGTTCGCTCCGAGGATTATGCTAATTTTTTCGCACAAATTCCCACAGGAAATGAACATATCACTAATAATTGAACCTATCATGGTGCATATCGACTAATAAAGTAAAATAACTGAATGATATGTACCTAAAATAAAAAGAGTCATCTGTTAAATGACTATTAACCGCATGAATCGCTCTGTATTTTTTATCATTAAAGCCAGTTTAGCTTATTATTCAATTTATCATTCATTACTTAATCTTAATTATTCACTCTTGTCATACGTCCTATTACTTTTTACTATTCGTTGCCATCAGAAAATAAGTGGTTATTTTTAACAACATTAAAAATAATGAAAAACATCTATTGCTTTAAATTTATCTAATTCTATCTCATAAATGATTACGATAATTAACCTTAATAAAGACTAGGTTATTTATTTTTGTTTAGATACTTCACCACAGAAAAAAATAACATTTATTATCAACTTGTTATACACCAACTCCCCAGCTAACCTAGTGGACAATATTTATGCAACCTAACCAATCAATATTAAATACGTTTAAATACTGCAAGCCTTAACAAATGGATGATTAATAATCAAATGAACAAAAATAGCTCAAAAAGTACATTTAAAACTCATTTATATATTAATTTCCCAATTTTAGAACTTAAGGGATATTCAGAATTTTCATCTATGGTGAAATATTAATCTCCCTCTTTGCCCCCCTCATCAATTATTGCCTTTAAGCTAAATTTTCATATTTACACCTGTACACTTTTAATGACATTAACATTAAAAAAATATTAATTCTTATATCTCTAAAATAAAGTAATCACCTACAAAGCCTTTACAGCACTGAGTAGATCAATTTACGTCGCATTTCATTTCAATGACTTTTATTAACAAATACTACCGCCACTTAACAATTACAAAATATATGATAAGATCATTATCTCAATTTGAAATTATTTACTATATAAAAAACAAGATTGTTATTGAGGTTATAGATGAAAATCTCGAGAAGAAAGCTATTATTAGGGGTTGGTGCTGCTGGTGTTCTAGCAGGAGGTGCTGCGGTTGTTCCTATGATCAATCGTGAAGGTCGTTTTGAATCGACTAAATCACGCGTACCCGCTGTTGCTGGTACAGAGGGCAAATTACCAGAGTCTGCGGATGCAGTCATCATCGGTGCTGGCCTTCAAGGGATCATGACCGCAATTAACCTTGCAGAGAAAGGTCTTAATGTTGTTATCTGTGAAAAAGGTGTTGTGGGCGGTGAGCAATCAGGCCGTGCATATAGCCAAATCATCAGCTACAAAACCTCTCCAGCTATTTTCCCTTTACACCACTATGGGAAAATTCAATGGCTCGGTATGAACGAAAAAATCGGTGCTGATACCAGCTACCGTGTTCAAGGCCGCGTTGAAGTGCCTTCAAGCGAAGAAGATTTAGAAATTTCAAGAGCGTGGATTAAGTCTGCATCTGAAAACCCAGGTTTCGATACGCCTTTACGTACCCGTATGATTGAAGGTACTGAACTGGCTAATCGTCTGGTTGATGCGCAAACCCCATGGAAAATTGGTGGTTTTGAAGAAGACTCTGGTAGCCTTGACCCAGAAGTTGTTACGCCAACGATGGCAAACTACGCTAAATCAATCGGTATTCGCATCTACACTAATTGTGCAGTACGTGGTATTGAAACTGCAGGCGGCAAAATTTCTGATGTTGTCACTGAAAAAGGTGCAATCAAAACGTCTCGTGTTGTTCTGACGGGGGGTATTTGGTCGCGTCTGTTCATGGGTAACTTAGGTATTGACGTTCCAACACTAAACGTTTATCTGTCACAACAGCGTATTACTGGCGTACCAGGTGCACCAAAAGGTAACGTACACTTACCTAACGGTATTCACTTCCGTGAACAAGCTGATGGGACTTATGCTGTTGCACCACGTATCTTTACCAGCTCTATTGTTAAAGACAGCTTCCTGTTAGGCCCAAGATTCCTACATGTATTAGGTGGCGGTGAATTACCATTAGAATTCTCTCTTGGTAAAGACTTATTCAACTCCTTCATGATGGCAACATCTTGGAATTTAGACGAGAAGACACCATTCGAAGAGTTCCGTACGGCAACAAATACACCAAACAATGAACACTTAGATGGCGTTCTAGAAAGACTGAGAAAAGAGTTCCCAGTATTTAAAGAGTCTAAAGTGGTTGAGCGTTGGGGTGGTACTGTTGCACCAACGGATGATGAAATTCCAATTATTTCAACCATCGAGCAGTATCCAGGTCTGGTCATCAACACCGCTACAGGCTGGGGTATGACAGAAAGCCCTGCATCTGGTCGATTAACGGCAGAATTGTTAATGGGTGAAACACCATTTATCGACCCTACGCCGTATAAACTTTCTCGTTTTAACTAAAAAACGGGAAAAATAACGATTTTTACTGTGGATCTATTAGCGAATAGTTTAAAGTTAAATGAAAGTTTAATTTTTGATAAAATTAATAGATCCTATTTACTTTGATAATGTTAAGGAGTTTACATGCGCTATAAAACTTTATTGCTTTCTCTGCCTTTGATTTTAGGTGTAGCAAGTGCGAATGCAGCTGATGATGTTAAACGCGTTCCAGTGAAAGGATTCCCTATCTCTGAATCAGTAGAAATCAATGCGGGCAACCTCATTTTCCTAAGCGGAAAAGTTCCTTCTAAAATCTCTGCAGACGCTAAAGAAGGCGTTTTAGAGTCTTATGGTAATACCGAAGCACAAACAATCAACGTATTAAAACAAATCCAAGCTAACCTCGAAGGTATGGGTTTGACAATGAATGACGTTGTTAAAATGCAAGTATTCTTAGTTGGTGGTGAAGAAACTCAAGGTACTATGGACTTCGCTGGCTTCATGGCCGGTTACAATAAGTTCTATGAGTCTGAGAAAATTACTAATCTGCCAGCTCGTTCTACCTTCCAAGTCGCTAAACTGGCTAACCCAGCTTGGAGAGTAGAAATAGAAGTGACAGCGGTACGCCCTGCTGCAAAAAAATAAGTTATTCAATAACGAATAGCTAAACGATAATGAGGCATAGTAATGTGCCTCATTATAATAACACTTCTTAATTGCCACATCTTTCAACATTCCCTCACAGACTGTCATTATTGCTTCCTGTATGCTATTGCTTAAAGTTCTTCAATAAATAAACGTGCTATGCTGCAATCATTAGCACTGCAATCATTAGGGTAAAAATGAGTCATCGCATCAAATAAGGCAATATATGATTAAAGAGTCTCTCAAGATCCACGGTAAAAAACAGTTTGAAATCAAGCAAAAAGTTCTATTGCCTCGTAAATCAAAAGAGATCCGCTATCAGGTCGAAAGTTTTTTCTTTCTTCCATCATCATTGCAAGTCAACCCTGATCTATACACGCCATCAAGCCTTCAACGTAGCCTCAAAAACTATATCCGCTTAAGCCCACCCACGGTTAAGCTTTCAGCTTTACCAGAAGAAAATGGCGAATTAGATGACTTAAAACGCTGGTTAGAACAATGTGACCCATTAACCCCCCCCTCATTGGACGAGTATGAGAACAAGTTAAAACGCTATGCTTTAACCTTTAAGCGCACGGTACGAATTAATGTCAAAATGATAAGCCAAAACGCCCAACGACAAACAGATGAATACTTAACCGAGTTTATGGCGAACATGGCGAAATGCCTCGGGGTTTATCGGGCGTTAGCGCCACTGGCGGGAAAAATTGAAGAAAGCATTCGCTCAAATGCATTTTCTTATTGCGACGAATTTATGACCTACTACACCATGAATTATTTGCGTGATTTATTAGCTGAGAAGCAAATACCGTTACGTGAAGAAATCCGTCATTTTTGGTATCAAGAAATGCGTTACCTAAAGAAACAATACCCTGATTGTTTTCCCAGTGATGAAACTGATGCCGAATTAGTGACATATCGTCGCAATTTATTGAAAAAATACATCAATCGCTACCTTTACTTAGAGATCCGCCATAAACGTGGGTTGCCATTATTATTGCACTCCATTTATGGTATCGCAGCAGCAATCTCAATGATTTTTGCCACGTTAATCGCCTTTCTTTGGCAAGGAAAATATGGCGCGTTGAGTGCAAATTTATTTTTAGCTATGGTTATTGGCTATATTTTCAAAGATAGGCTGAAAGAAATTGGTCGTGAGCAACTCTATCGCGTTTTCCAAAAGTGGATCCCGGATAGACAGCTACGTATTTATCGTGAAGGTGTTAAGGCCCCTGTAGGGTTATGCAAAGAATCTTTTCGCTTCATCAGTGAAAACATGCTCTCCCCTGATATCCGTGAAATGCGACAAAAATCCCATTGGGTTAATTTAGTTAATGTCCAACGTATGGAAGATATCCTGTATTACCGCAAAGATGTATTGCTTCATAACCGCCATTCGGTGTTTGAAAAAAACCAATCATCAATTGCTGATATCACACGCTTTAATATTTCAGATTTTCTAAAATATATCGATATTAGCTATGAAGAACTCACTGTAAATGATGATGAACCTGCAATCATTGGTGAAAAGGTCTACCATATTTACCTTTGCCGCCGTGTCACAATTAACAAAAAAACCTACAATGAGCTGGCGCGTTTAGTGGTTAATGCCGATGGGATAAAACGCTTAGAAGTGTTGCAACCACTGGACTTGCTGACAACCGATGAAGACATTGAAATTTCACCGCAATGAATTCATTCTGCCACTAACGGTCTTCTATTCGGTAATATTCCCATTCATTTAGGTTGTAGCCAACACCGCTACAGCTCAAACTATGATAACCATTTAATTTTCTAAATCATTCGAACTGTAGCAAGGCGGCAAGAGAAGATATCTCGGGGAGCATACAAAAGTATGTGACCCGGAGTAGCTGAACGTAGCCAACACCGCTACAGCTCGAAGGATGATAACCATTTAATTTTCTAAATCATTCGAACTGTAGCAAGGCGGCAAGAGAAGATATCTCGGGGAGCATACAAAAGTATGTGACCCGAGTAGCTGAGCGTAGCCAACACCGCTACAGCTCGAAGGATGATAACCATTTAATTTTCTAAATCATTCGAACTGTAGCAAGGCGGCAAGAGAAGATATCTCGGGGAGCATACAAAAGTATGTGACCCGAGTAGCTGAGCGTAGCCAACACCGCTACAGCTCGAAGGATGACGAAAATTTAGTAGTAGAGAGCAATATACTGATCATCCACCCGTTTAATATCAACCGGAGTATCAAAAATATCCTCAATAATGTTAGATTTCATGATCTCTTCTGGCTTACCGTGATAAGACAGGCGGCCGTTTCTCAGAGCGACAATATAGTCCGAATAAACGGAAGCGAAATTTATATCGTGGATTACTAAGATAATGGTTTTGCCTAGCTCATCTGCCGCTTTACGCAGCAGTTTCATCATGATCACCGCATGTTTCATATCCAGGTTATTCAATGGCTCATCAAGTAAAACATATTCTGTATCTTGACATAAAACCATTGCGACATAAGCCCGTTGGCGTTGGCCACCCGATAATTCATCTAAATAACGGTGACGTAAATCTGACAAATTTAGAAAAGAGAGTGACTCATCAATTTTCTTTTTATCGTCAATGGTTAAACGGCCTTTAGTGTATGGGTAACGCCCAAAACCAACCAATTCCTCGACTGTTAAACGGCTGGCAAATTGATTTTCTTGGCGTAAAACTGACAAACATTTCGCTAATTTATCACTCGGTGTTGTCGATACGTCTAAATCATTCACTTTGACGTAACCACCGTGATCAGGCTGTAACAAGCGCCCAATTATCGACAACAGTGTTGATTTACCTGCACCATTAGGCCCGATGATTGAGGTAATACCGCTATTTTTAATTGTTGTTGTTACGTTATCTAAGACTTTAGTATCCTGATAACTTTTCGATATCTGACTAATTTCAATCATACTAAAACCTTCTTAACACCATATAAATAAAGAAAATACCGCCGACAAATTCGATAACAACTGATAATGTCCCAGCCATATTTAAGCCATATTCTAGAATCAACTGCCCACCAATCAACGCAATGACACCAAGTAGAAAGGAAACGGGTAGCAAATAGCGGTGTTGGCTACTGCCAGCCACTAAATAAGCTAAATTCGCGACCATCAAACCTAAGAATGTTAAAGGCCCAACTAATGCTGTAGAAACTGCAACTAATATTGAGATAAGCAACAAAATGACAGTGACTTGCTGGCGATAATTAATCCCTAAATTCACCGCATTGGCTTGCCCTAACGCGATAACATCAAAACAATAACGCATGCGCCACAATAGGACACCTACGACTACCGTGATCATTAATGTGAATAGAATTAGCTCAGGTGTTCCCTTTGTGAAGGTGGCAAACATCCGGCTTTGTAAAATGGAAAATTCATTAGGGTCCATTAAGCGCTGTAGTAATGTCGCTACACTGCGAAATAATGTGCCAAGAATAATACCCACCATCAATACTAGGTTGATATTCATTTTAACTGACACAAATAACCAGCGATAAAGTAGTACGGAGAACAGCACGAGTAGTGTGGACTCTAATAAAAACTTACCAATATTCAATAACCAAGAGGATGGAAAGCTATCGGTATAGAAGACAAAAATGGTTTGTAATAATATAAATAATGCTTCTAATCCCATGATAGATGGGGTCAATATCTTATTATTAGCAATCGTTTGAAAGAGAACTGTTGAAACCCCTGAGGCGAAAGCCACCACAATCATGGTGAGAACAATATAGCCTCGGTGCGGCAAAATGTAAGCAAGGTTATTGCCCAAATTGACCGTCATATAAAGAACAATGGATAACAATGATAATGCCAGTAGTATCCCTATTCTTTGCAACGGCGTTACCCCTTTTTTCGGTAACGCTATTGATGAATTAACTTTTTGCATAACGTTGTTGCTTCAACAATAAATATAAGAAAATCACCGCGCCAACAACACCTAAAATCACACTTGCAGGGATTTCAAATGGATAGCGAATTAAGCGCCCAATAATGTCACAGAGTAAAACTAAGCCACCACCAGCAAGACAAATCCATGGAATGGTTTTACGTATGTTATCGCCCATCACTAAGCTCACCAAATTTGGAATAATTAAGCCTAGGAAAGGTAAAGCCCCAACCACCACAACCACCACGCCACTGATTAAGGCGATGATTGATAAACCGATAGTCATTACTTTACGATAATTTAGGCCAACATTAATTGAAAACTCACGTCCCATACCGGCAACCGTAAAGCTATCTGCAATCCAGCAAGCAATTAATGTTAATATTCCAACTAACCACAACAGTTCATATCGACCTTGAATGATGCTAGAAAAGTCACCACTCATCCATGCACCAAGAGATTGCAACAAGTCGAAATAATAAGCGGTAAAGATGGTCAATGCGCTAATCACTGCACCTAACATAATCCCAACCAAAGGGACGATCAGTGCCGATTTTAAAATTACGCGACGCAATAGCATCATAAACAGCATGGTGCCAAGAAGTGCAAAACCACTGGCAACCACCATTTTGGTCATAATGCTTGCCGCAGGGAATAATATCATTACCACAAGTAAGCCTAAGCTAGCTGACTGGGTTGTTCCTGCAAGAGAAGGCTCCACAAAACGGTTTTGCGTTAATAATTGCATGATTAGGCCTGCAACGCTCATCGCGCTACCAGCTAAAATCAAAGAGACAGTTCGGGGAATTCGGCTAATAAAAAAGATGTCTTGCATCTCTGGGTCGGTGAAAAGCGAAACGGGTGACACGTCACCCGCTCCAATAAACAAGCTTAATACCGCTAAAACCAATAACGCGATAATTCCACAAAAAAGATAAAGCGTTTTCATCGGTTATTTTGCTTGGCTCTTCTCTAATGCTGTATTGATATCGTCCATTAACTGGGAATAAGTTTGGATCCCACCCGCAATATACACGGCAGTTGGGTCAAGGTAAGTAATTTGGCCTTTTTCCCATGCTGCTGTTTTTCTCACTAATGCGTTATCTAATACTTCCGCAGCAGGCTGTGCATCCGTTTTGCCAATTGCGCTGTCACGGTCGATAACAAATAACCAGTCTGGGTTTAATTTCACCAGTAATTCTGCATTAACGATATTACCGTGGCGACCAGTGTTTTCTTCAAACACATAAGCTGGTTCGAAACCTAACACATCAAAAATAAAGCCAAAACGTGAGCCTGGGCCATATGCGGAGATTTTACCGCCGCTGACTAAGATCACCATTGCTTTGCCCGCAGTAGGCGCTTTAGCTTTGATACCTTCAATTTTTGCATTGAAGTCAGTAATGAGTTTTTTGGCTTGCTCTTCTTTACCAAACAATGCGCCAAGCTCATTAGTACGCTCAGTTAAACTACCAATGAAGTTTTTGTTATCTATGTCTAATGAAATAGTTGGAGCAACACCACTGAGTTTGTCATAGGCATCACGGGCACGGCTTCCACCTAAAATCAGGTCAGGTTTAGCATTACTTAATGTTTCATAAGCAGGTTCAAATAATGTCCCGCCATTGACGTATTCAGAGCCGCTATATTTTGTTAAGAATTCAGGGAAGTGAACATTGGTTTGAGGAACACCGGCAACTGGGGCTCCGAGTGCATCCATGATGTCCAGTGTTTCCATGTTCATCACAATGACTTTTTGAGGGTGACGAGGAATTTCAGTTTTGCCTTGGGCATGTTCTATTGTGATAGTTTGTTTTTCTGCGACTTGAGCTGTTTCTGTAGAGTCTTTCGCGTTATCACAACCCGCTAATACTAATGCTGATAACAAAGCAATACCCGAAACTAATGATTTTGCAAACATCTAATTTCCTCCGTCCATCGATAAAAGTACTGATGATAAAATTTGGTGATCCACAATGTAGCGTATATTACACGCAAATAAGCGCAAATGATATTAGTTTGCATTTGCATTCGCTGAAAAGTTGTTACAACGCACAAAAACATCAATTTAATTTTTTGAATCTATGAGTTTTAAAGTGTCAAAAGGCAAGAGAGAGATACAAAACGAGGAGAACGCTATAAAAGAAAGGGTTGGCAGTTTGTTACGACACTTAATTCAAAAATAAATAGGTTGAGTTTTCTACTGTACGTGTTTGCTTAGCGACTTTTATTACAGTTAGGCGACATAAAATCGTCATCTCAACCTATTTATCATTAACAACCAGTTAAAGACTTATTATTGCGTATCATCCAGCCGCCCATTTTCACTGAGCTGAGAGCTGATATCTTCAAGGAACCAATCAATTGGTGTTCCCATCAAAAATGCAAGTTTAAACAAGTGAAACAAATCAATCTTGATTTTGCCTCTTTCATAGCGTGAAATCTGTTGTTGACTAACACCTAATAACTGAGCTAACTGAAACCCTGTATACCCCAGTTCTCTACGCTTTTCTAAGATCCTCTGACCTACCATATAATGGATTTTTTCACTGCCATTTTCTGAATACATATTTTCACCATTTATTAAGGCACAGTTAAAATAAGGGCTGCGGCACCTTCAAACTGACCGGCTTGAACTCGGCCATTAGTACCTAATACAGCTTTCATGGTTACCGAATTTGTTCCACCAGCAGGCACATGAATTCTGTAACCAGCTTCTCCTGGCGTATCGTTTCCACCTAGATACAAATTCGCGTATAAACTGTTATCCGGTCGTAAATTAACACGACCATTTGTCACGTTAACACCTGTGGCAATCACTAGCACATCCATCGCTAAGTTACAGGTCACACTAATGTTTACTTGTTTTGATTGACCAGCAAGTTCAGCTTCGCTAATCGAACCAAAGTTGATATCAGGGATCGTATTGTTAATCTTACAAGCCCCAATCGGTGGAGGCGCAATACCACATAATGAGCCGGGAATTAACCCACCGTTACTCGTAACCCCAGTACGATCTTGGTAAAACAGCCCCACACATTCCTGATTATTCTGTAGCCTAACCCCAGTATGAACAGCCCACTGTGTTGCTGGAGCTGTCGCCTTTGCCAAAACACCGGGTATATTCTGAACGTCACGCATGTATTCATACCTAGAAATTTCGGCCAACTCGACGGTTGCCGCCCCTGGTGTTCCAGCAGCTGTATGCTTATGGCTTATGGTGAGATAGCATTTCGACCACCTAAAGCAAGGATTACGCGTAGTTGGCAATTCAGGATCCCAGCGAGCAATGACGTACTTATAGTTTGCATCCCCATTATTTGGGTTATTACCGGGCTTTGATTCAGTGATATAGGAAAAAACAGAGGCTGATGCAGTAGATGAAAACATGACTGCACCAATTAATAGCGATAAAAATACTTTCATATTAGTCACAGCCTTATTATTCATAATCTAATTTAAATGTTGCTACAGCACTGTAAGGCCCTACTTTTATTGTCTTATTTGCAATAGCATCTGGTTCACCTTTTAAATAGGCATAGAACCTCAATTGGTTAGCACCATCTTGTAACGTTAACTTCG
The DNA here is from genome assembly GCF_033688165.1 of Providencia sp. PROV048. NCBI lineage: Bacteria > Pseudomonadati > Pseudomonadota > Gammaproteobacteria > Enterobacterales > Morganellaceae > Providencia > Providencia sp. PROV048. The sequence goes on from NZ_CP096360.1 coordinate 3,755,607, forward strand.
AGCCTTTCTGGTCAATAGCCAGTGGTGTTTTATCTGAGTTTTGTAACCCCACTGCGAAACCAGATGCAACACTACCTGTTGATAATGCAATAAAACCAGGAAGTGCGAGATTAGGTGTTCCTGAAAACGTCACTTCCACAAATTTGCCTATCGTTGTGTCACAGTCGGCCAGTTTAATCGCAAACTCTTTAGGCGGAGTTTCACCATAGGCGTAAAAGTTTTTTTCTGGTGTATCAAAAAATTCCATCAGGATGTTTTCATCACCCGGTAAAATAGTGCAGGGTTCCTCCACTAAATTACCGATAATCCTTAAATTATCAGGCACAGCGAAAGCAGTGCTAACGTTGATAAGTAAGGCACTAGCTACTGCACATTGAATTAGTTTGTTCATTATTGATACTCCGCTAGCAATGTCCCTGTTGCGGCAAAGCCTCCTTCAGGCAACGTAACTCCCAATCTCTTTACAGGAACAACCTCTAAAACAGGTGGTTGCCCATAGCTAATCTTTAACGGTTTATTAATTTCAAAACCGAGGCCATTTTGGGTAATACGCATGCCAAGATCTCGAACATTAGTTTCCAGTGCCGACTTATCAAAATCTGTTGCTGTCCCTTTGATAGTTAGCATTAAGTCCCAACCTTTTAAGTTTTCTTCACACTTCAATGCGTAATTAATCGGTTTCGCAAAGTTAACGCCATCAACCTTATGTAAACCAATGTCTTTGTATTCGATGACGTGAACTTTATCTTCAAAAACAGTGCAAGGCGGTGGAAGTAACAAGGTTCCAGTAAATTCCACATCGTTTGCCATCGCAGCGCTAACAGGTATAACTAACAAACTCATTATCAGAGGAAGTCTTTTCATTATTTTTTTCATTATTTTCCCCTCACTGATAATCAAGTTTGATAGTGACGCCCGCATGAAAAACCCCACCCTTTGTTAATGTTGTGGATAAATCACGAACAGGTATGGCTTCAAATTGAGGGGCATTTGGATACACAAACTTAATTTCTTGGTTTAATCGAAGTTTGCTTCCGTTATAACGAAAAGCGATCCCTAAACCTTGAATGTCTGTTTCAATCGCACCACTATCAAAGGAGGCAGGAATACCAACCAACGTCATTTTCATTTGTGATGTCGGTCTTTTTTCACAATCAATATTGTAATTTATCGATTTTGCATAGGCATTACCGTCAATCCGTGTACTCATGATTTCGTCAAAATTAACTTTGATTATATTTCCGCCATTAATTTTGCAAGGTGGTGGTGCCAAAACAACCCCTTTAATCGGTACGGTTATCATACCTGGCGTAATTGTCGCCCTTGTACTTCCTGATAGGCTAATACGCGAATCGGGTAATCCTGCATAGGAAACCGATGTAAAAAATATTCCAGCGAGACATGATGCCAGCAGGTACCGCTGCTTATTTAAATCACTCATAATCCACCTTAAAGTCCATTACGGCGCTGAAACTTCCTTCCGTCAGTTTTTCGGGAGTTCTCACTGGCGTTACAAAATATTGAAGTGTGCCTTGCGGTGCATCGAGAAATTGTGGACGACCACGACTTCCTAACCTGATATCTTCTCGTTGTGCATCCGTCACTTCTAACGCCACGCCAGAGACACCTTTTACACTTAACATTTCTGGAAAATGTTGATCCGATACGGCAACAAAAGAAACCGTTATCACCGGTTGCATTGCATCCCAAAGTGCACGACCCGTTCGAGTGTCTTTCATTCGACTTTCCGTACGAATGCAGTGCCTAAATTCTAATTCGAATGACACTGGCTCAGCTCTATCACCAGGTTTACGGAGTGAATAAGAAGGGATCTCCCCTAGAGACACTTCTTGGCGCTTTGAATTGGTCACATCCATCGTACAAGGTGCCTCGGTCATCATGCCATTTACTGTCAATGTTCCGTGTAATCCATCAATATCCCAGCTACTTATTCCAAAGGTAAATACTGGAACTAAGCCAAATAAGATAGTGCTGAACTGGAGAGTCCTTTTCATACATTATTCTCCGTTATCTGTCCGTCGAAGATTCAACTTTGCAAGTTGTACCGGCGCAACCAAACGTCAATTTAGGCCTTCCACCATAATCATTGATATAAGTTAGAACGGGTTTTGCCCCCATCGCACTTGCACTACCCTTAAGCATTCCGTTACTTTTTGGTGAGATCATCACAGGCTCAAATTGCTTCACCGTATCTCCTCCCACTCTTGAACTTGCATCCACAATCGTGACAAAGTAAGCAGTTGGATTTGTGATTTCGTAGGCATCTCCTTTACGCGTTAACGTAATTTTTTCCTGCCATGGATTTTCTAAATCCGTACGAGTGGCGTATAACGCTTTTGGTCGATAAAACAATTTAATACGCGTCTGTAATGCAATCTGTAAAACGTTAGCTTCTTTACTACGTGGTGGAATCTCACGTAAGTTAAAGTAATAAACACTTTCTCTGTCTTGAGGTAATGTAGCGATATCAGGAAGAGATTGAATTTTAACCTGGCTACCTTCACCTGGTTCTACACGTTGAACTGGTGGTAAAACCGTGAGTGGGCTTTCAATTTTGTTACCATTAGCGTCTTCAATCCAACCCTGCGCAAGATAAGGTAATTCTGTGTTTTCATTCTTAATATTCAAGCTAATGGTTTTTTCAGTCCCATTATAAATAACGCGTGTTCTATCAAGTGCAATAGCAGCCAGAGCCTGCCCGCATAGCACCGCAGATAACGTGATTGTTGTAGTAAAAAATGCAATTTTTTTAATATTCATAAGTACCAACTATTTATAAAATCAAGCAACTTGGGTTACTCTGTATAATCTGTGCTGTAAGCAATATCCGGTGGTTTTAATAACCAACGCTGACTCGGCGCTACGCCCTGTTTAATCGGCGCAGGCTTGTAAACTGGAGCAGACTGCCCAACAGGAACGGCTTTTGCTGGCATATACCCAGGTTCAACACTTGGGCTGTTTGTACACGGTAATAACAGTGAGTTAAATTCAGCCGTGGTAATATTTTCTGGAACCTGAATTTTGCATTGCACACTTCCATCCCAATACACATCTAAAACTTCATTTGGGTTGATACCTGAGATATACACAGACCCATTATCAGTTACGATACCGAGCTCTCTATTCTTCTCATTTCTCACGGTGGCACCGAATGGCGGATAACTTCCATCTGCCAATGCCAATCTCACCATGGTTTTAATACCCGATAACACTTCAAACTCGCGATAACCTACAGCCCCTTCTGTCAGCGTAATTGGCTGAGATGTCCGGATGGCTTCTACGTTGTCAGGCAATTGAGTCACATCAATGGATGTACTGGTACGATAGTAATCACTGATATCAGCAACTACCGCTTTACCAAAAATATTGGTTTCAGTGGTCGGCCCAAAACCTTGAACAGGCACATTTTTCACCCCCTCAGTTCCCACCATCACACGGCTTCCACCTGGGGTATTAATGCGGTGCAATGCAGCACCATGCCCTGTGACTGTTGCACCACCTTGTAAAGAAAATGCAGCTGAGGTAGTATCGCCATTGATATAGCTGGTACTTGCAGTAAGTGTTGCTAAATCAGCGTAACGTGTATAGAAACCATCAATAGTTCCACGGCCTCGGTTACTCACCCCAGTACCCACACGATAGTTCGTCTTATCATCAATGGAATCAAAATAACTGACAGTGTGTGAGTTACCATCTCTTGTCACCATATTGTTGTAGCTAATTGACGCTCTATCTGCCCAAGGCAAAGAAAGATTCATATATAGCCCGTCGTCATTATTTCTATTATCAAATTTGTTACGGAATGCCGTTAAACTTAAGTTGATATTTTTAAAACGGCCAATATCAAAATATTTCGCAATAGAAAGGTTATAACGTTTTGCCGCTGGTTTATTCCAATAGGTTTCGTGGTTATAGTTCAGATACGCTGTCAGATCTGCACTGGTGAAATACTTATTAAATGTAATCGTATACAGCTCTTTACTATTATCGAATTCCACACCTCTATAACGACGATCGAGGTACTGGTTCATACTCATAAAGTCACGTTCAGAGAATCGGTATCCTGCGAAAGTGACTTGGCTATCATAGTCTTCAAAACGTTTTGAATAACTTAAGCGATACGATGCCCCCGTATAGATTTTGTTATCTGTTTTCAGTTTCGCGCGTGACTCGGTGACATCGAATGAAATTGCACCAAAGGCGAGTAAATCTCGACCAACACCGAGTGATAACGCGTTATAGTCACCTGCTGCTATTGCACCGCCGAATAATGACCAACCGTTGGAGACCCCCCAGCTAAATTCCCCCGTAACAAACCCTTGCCCTTCTGTTTCATGTTCCATATTATTCGGTCGGCCACCTGCAATCTTAAACAGAACTGAGCCTGGACGAGTTAAATAAGGAATGGAGGCGGTATTCATTTGGAATTCTTGTACCGAGCCATCCTGCTCTTCGACGCGTACATCTAATTTACCGCTAACCGCATCACTTAAATCTTGAATACGGAAAGGCCCCGGAGCAACTTGTGTTTCATAAATAACACGTCCTTGCTGAGTCACGATCACTTTTGCATTGGTTCTTGCAACGCCAGTCACCTCCGGTGCATAGCCACGTAGGTTTGGTGGTAGCATTCTTTCGTCAGAGATCAGGCTGGCCCCCATATAACGGAATGAGTCAAATAGTCCTGAACGTAAAAATTGCTCACCCATCGTGAGCTTTGCATTTAGCTCTTTTACTGCTCTATAGGCATAATATTGGCTCCAATCCCATTTACGGTCGGTCGATTGCCCATTAGTGCGATTATAACTTGCTTGCCAATCTGCCCTAAAACGCCACGCACCAAGGTTAAAGCCAGTTGTACCGTTACCAGTAACTGACTGGGTATTGGCTGAATCCGCAGGCCTTGTTAAGTTAGCATTCAAGTTATAGTCAAAAATTAGGGCGGGTACACCTTCATCCCAACGAGATGGCGGATCCCAGTTATCAGAAGTAAATTCGATATAAGCCTGAGGTACAGTAATTGTGACTGTTTCTTTGGCTAAAGAACCGCTTACTGTCATTCCAGGGATCGTTTCTGGAATTAAACATTGGCCATTTTTAGCAAACTCAACCTTTTTCTTCCATTCATCGCGCAAAGCAATATGTTCAACAACATCTGGCGTTAAACAAGGCTCCGTCATACTTGGATCATTAGGATCCTCGATATATTCAATATCAAAAATGTCAGCTAAGTCGCGATTATTTAAATTAATTTTAAATGGATATTTCCCTGGCATTACATAGCCCGCACGAGAGAACTCGTTTAAGGAAATATTTTTTTTATCCTGAAGATCTAAAACATCTGTATTAAACTCAATACTATCATTATTTGCATTAGCTAAATTTATATGAGCAATAGCAAGAAACACCATGGTAGCAACAGGCGTTAAAAAATAACTTACTGAGTTATTAAATACTTTATTTTTACTTTTTAATTGCAGAGCCATAATAGTCCCTTAGTAATAACTCAGTAATAATCCATTTTAAAACGGATAGTTGTCTGATAATTCCCTGGTTTTAAACGTTTATTATTAGATACTACCCGCACCTTATAATGCAGAGTTGTATTGCCTGCGCTAATGGGTAAATCAGGCATTGCTCTACCAGGTATAGCTACATTTCCAGCTGTATCAGAAATTTTTACTGACAATCCATTTGCATGCCCAAAAACATCGAAGTTACGGCCATCTGTTGGACCATCGAATGTAATATTGAAAGTTTGCCAATTAGGAGTTCCAGGAGTTACCGGTGTTAAAACACAATTGATAAGGCGTATAGAGAAATCACTTGTAGGACTTTCTCTGTCGTGAATTATCTGGCTAACCGGTACAGTAGTTATGTTAACTGATTGATCTCGGCTATCTGCATCTATTGCACAAGGGCTCTCAATGATTGAACCGCCCATGGTAACAGTTCCTTTGAACTGACTTTGTGCCCGAGAATTTTGATTTTGCGCACTAACTATCGGGGCAAATATCATTCCTGAAAGCACCATGACAATGATGCCAAAGTGATTCATAGCGACTCCATTTCAACTTAATAACCAATTTCAATGCATTAAAATTAGTGCCCATACATCCTTGTACGGGCTATACCAATTACTGGTAGCTCAGAGCAAATGTTGCAATTGCATCAAATTCACCTGGTACAGCTGGTTTGTTTGCTGCATCATCATCGCCTTGCAAATAAGCTTGGAAACGCAATGTGTTCGCACCAGTTAATAAAGTTTGAGATGGTGATTTAGCACCTAAAGCAATTTTAGTTCCGTTGTAATCAGTGATCACGATACCCGCGTTTTTCGCAGTACCAGCAATAGCTAAACCATCAGTTACCGAAGTACTTGGAATACCAGTAAATGTAGTTTGAACAGTTTTCAGAGTTGAGATGTCACACTGCTCTAATTGGATATTGAAGTCACGAGCAATACTTTTACCGCCACCGTTTAATGCAGACGTCGCGATAGCACCCATTTGTACTTCAAATGCTTGAGAACCTGGTGGAATTGAGCAAGGAGCATCAATAATTGAACCTTTAAAAGTGACTTGACCGCCACCTTGGTTTGCAGAAGCAGAACCAGCAACTACTGCTAGACCTAAACCTAATACTAAAGCAAGTTTATTTAATTTCATTTTATACATTTCCATTAGATAAAAAAGACGACACAAATTAAAATAATGAGTTATTATCAATCTGATTATTTTAATTTTTTCTTAAAATATATTCGATTAGTAAATATTAAGGATTGACACTAATAACTATTCCTATTTATCAAACTCCATTAATAAATAAAATAATTAAACAATGCATCAATGCGGTGCCATTATTATATCTCATTCTAGTTATGTCAAATCTGAAGATTAATTAATCACTCACATTGTAAGTTAGTGATATATATATAATATCCTGAGAATACTCTATTTTAAATACTCCGTTACTGGATAAACGAGTGATGTACATCTAATTAAATCGACCTTTTTTTAATAAAAAACCACAAAATAAACCCAATCATTACTAATAAAGTTTTTTATACTCATAAAACAGGTTCTTATTAGTGAAAAAAAATGAAGGAAGAGATAACTCAATCAGAAAATTAATCCAAAGATATTAAATCGAGATTTACCCGACAAATAATTAATCAGAAACATCCCAAAAAAAACAAATAAATATTTTCATAATATTTCATAATTCACTAATTGTTACATATGAGAAAAAACAAAAAAACAAAAATAAATCAATAATTATCAAACAGATAAATAAATTAAACCATAAAATAAATATAAATAACACCTAGAAATCATTCATATAAAAAAACATTTACTTAAATTAAAGTGGAAATAGAAATAATTAAGAAAAAATCAAACCAAAAACAATCATTAGATAATTTTTTATATTTCAAATCATTTCAAATAGCAATAAAAGGTAACTAAAGATAACTTTATAAATATACATCCCCATATTAAGGCCAAAATCGGCACCAAATACCTTCAATTAAAACCAATCAATCCATCTTTAATATGGTTAATTAAATTGAAATACGTCAAATAGCGAAATAGATAAATCCCACAGTGGAGTAAAGCGAAAGACCAAATGACTTTCAATAAACACATCACCGCCAAAATAATAATACCTAGAATATATAAACTAATATTTAATTGAGGGCGTCATCGAAAATCATCATAGTTCATCATTATATTTAACATTATCTATACTCAAGGTGATGGTGATAAAAAGTAAATCAGCCTTTAAAACAAAACCCCATCTTATATAAGATGGGGTAGCAAAATAACCATGTTTGTTGTTTATACAAGAACCAGTTGTATTAAAAAATATACTGGTCAATATTCCTATATGCCCAAAACCTAATGGCGATTTCTCACCAATTGATACCGACGAGTCAGGTATTCGATAGGTGCACTCCAAATGTGCACTAAACGGCAGAATGGGAAGAGTAAAAATATCGTCATCCCCAACACAATATGCAGTTTAAAAACAATGCCAACCCCTTCAAGGTAATTGGATGCCCCCCAATGGAATGTCACAATAGACTGTGCCCATCCCACTAATTTCAACATTTCGCTACCATCCATATGTTGTGCTGAGAATGGAATGGTAAGTAACCCTAAGCAAACTTGCACCACCAGCAAGGTTAAGATCATGATGTCACCAAAGGATGAAGTTGCTCTCACTCGTGGGTTTGTCAGGCGGCGCTTCAATAGCATCGCGCCACCAATTAACATCATCACACCTGCTGATCCCCCACCAATCATCGCCATTAACTGCTTAATGTGCATTGGCAGAAAAGATTCATACATCCAATGAGGCGTTAACATACCTAAAAAGTGCCCGACAAAAATCCCAATAATCCCCAAATGGAATAAGTTTGATGCCAAACGCATGTTCTTTTTATCCAACATTTGGCTGGAACCCGCTCGCCACGTGTATTGCCCGTAATCGTAACGTAACCAACTACCGACAATAAATACCGTCCCAGCGATATAGGGGTAAATATCGAAGAAAAATTGATTGATAAAATTCATTTTTGAACTCCTACATGGCTGCCCACACTGAGATCCAAATACTGTGGTACCACCGCATTGGCGAAGCGATGTTGATGCGCTGCAACTTCGCTACCACATGTTTTTTCATCGGCAAAAAATTTCACTTGCTCCTCTTCCCAAACTGCATCTAGCGCCTCTGGGGTATCATCCCGTACTTCGGTTGCTACTTGTTTTCTTAATTGCTCCGCAGCAATGTCGCTATGGGAAAGCTCAAGTAAAAAATCAAATAAAACAGAGAAACGGCTTTCTCGCTGTTTCAACCTTTCCCCTAACAGCGCTAAAATTGGCGCAATATCCTGTAACCCCTCGATAGTTTCATCGGTCGGTAATGCCGTGAGGTATTCCAAATAAATGGGCAAATGATCGGGTAATTCACGGCAATCAATGTGCAAACCCTGTTGCTGATATTGAGCCATTAAATCAACCATCGCTTGCCCTCGGTCTCGGGATTCGCCATGTACATGCTCAAATAGCAATAATGATGTCGCGCGCCCTCTATCAAACAGTTCACAATATTGCGCCTGCATATCAAGTAAGTCTTCGTTGAGATACTCACGCACAAACACCATCAGTTGAACAGCCCGTGTGACAGGCAGCTCATCAGCCTGTTCTAGCGCTTCAATGAGCTCATCACGATGTAACCAAAGCGCTTCCGAAGGGTATTCCAATAACCGAGAAATCACTTTTAGTGTCATCATAGTGCTTTCTCCTGATTATTTTTTGGTGTGATATCAATGGCGTCAATGCGCCTGCTATTAAATAAATTCGCTTTGCTATCGCTGCCATGGCAACCATCACCAAAACTAAAGCCACAAGCTTTCGCTTCAGGGAATGCTTCACGCGCCAATTCTCGATGACTGGAAGGAATGACAAAACGGTCTTCATAGTTAGCAATGGCTAAATAGCGGTACATTTCTTGTGCCTGAGCTTGTGTTAAGCCGACTTGCTCTAATGCACTGGTATCACATTGGTTTTCCACGGTTTCTGCCCGTTTGAAATGGCGCATCGCTAACATACGTTTTAACGCCAATAACACCGGTTCGGTATCCCCTGCGGTTAACAAATTCGCAAGGTATTGCACTGGAATGCGTAAACTTTCGACATCCGGCAATACACCTTTATTAGCTAATAGCCCTGAATCCGCCACTGACTGGATCGGTGACAAAGGTGGTACATACCACACCATTGGTAACGTGCGGTATTCAGGGTGTAATGGCAGAGCTAAGCGCCACTCCATCGCCATTTTGTACACTGGAGATTTCTGTGCCGCATCGATCACACTTAATGGGATCCCTTGTTTTTGCGCTTCTTCAATCACTTTTGGATCATGGGGATCAAGGAAAACATCAAGTTGGCTCTGGTAAAGGTCGGTTTCCTTTTCGACACTGGCAGCCGACTCAATTTTATCGGCGTCATACAGCAATACCCCTAAATATCGGATACGACCAACACAGGTTTCAGAGCAAACCGTTGGCATGCCTGACTCAATACGTGGGTAACAGAAAATACATTTTTCTGATTTACCGCTTTTCCAATTGAAATAGATTTTTTTATACGGGCAACCAGTTAAGCACATACGCCAGCCACGGCATTTGTCTTGGTCAATCAAAACAATACCGTCTTCTGAGCGCTTATAAATTGCACCACTTGGGCAGGTCGCGACACAAGCTGGGTTTAAACAATGTTCACACAGGCGTGGCAAATACATCATGAACGTATTTTCAAACTGCCCATACATCTCTTTCTGAATATGTTCAAAGTTTTTATCTTGGGCTCGTTTGGCGAATTCACCGCCTAAATCATCTTCCCAGTTTGGTCCCATTTTCACGTTACTCATTCGCTCACCAGTAATTAATGAACGAGGGCGTGCTGTCGGTACGTGCTTACCTTCTTTAGCATTTTTTAAATGGCCGTAGTCATAATTAAACGGCTCATAATAATCATCCAAAGCAGGTACATCTGGGTTAGCGAAGATTTTTGATAAAACGCCAACTTTGTTCCCCATACGTGGAACCAATTTACCCTTAATGGTGCGGATCCAGCCTCCTTTCCATTTTTCTTGGTCTTCCCAATTATGGGGGTAACCAATACCTGGTTTGGTTTCGACGTTATTAAACCATGCGTATTCTACCCCTTCGCGGCTAGTCCACACGTTTTTACAGGTCACTGAGCAAGTGTGACAACCAATACATTTATCAAGGTTTAGCACCATGCCGACTTGAGAACGAATTTTCATTATGCTTTCTCCTTTCCGCTCAAGGTCTGCTGGTAGGCATCACCTTCACCATCCAGCCAGTCAACCTGTTTCATTTTGCGAACAACCACAAATTCATCACGATTAGAACCTACGGTTCCGTAATAATTGAAGCTATAGGCAAGGTGCGCATAGCCACCGATCATATGCGTAGGTTTCGGGCAAACACGCGTGACCGAATTATGAATTCCGCCACGTTGAGCCGTAATTTCAGAGCCTGGTAAGTTGATCAGCCGTTCTTGGGCGTGATACATCATGATCATGCCATCAGGAATACGTTGGCTAACGATCGCTTTAGCGGTTAATGCACCATTACTGTTAAAAGCTTCAACCCAATCGTTATCTTCAACACCCAGTTCGCGGGCATCTTCTTCGCTAAGCCAAACAACTGGACCACCGCGGCCTAACGTCAACATTAATAAGTTGTCGCTGTAAGTAGAGTGGATCCCCCATTTTTGGTGCGGTGTTAAAAAGTTCAGTGCTTTTTCTGGGAATCCATTGGATTTTTTCCCCATAAGTGGCTGAGCCGCTCGAGTGTCAATTGGTGGGCGATACACCACAAGGCTTTCCCCAAAGGCACGCATCCATTCGTGATCTTGATACAATTGCTGACGACCACTGAGCGTCCGCCATGGGATCATTTCATGCACGTTGGTGTAACAGGCATTGTAAGAAACATGTTCATCTTCCAATCCTGACCATGTCGGGCTAGAGATAATTTTACGCGGCTGCGCAACAATATCGCGAAAACGGATTTTTTCGTCTTCTTTATAACGAGCAAGATGAGTATGGTCGCGGCCCGTTACTTTGCTTAACGCATCCCATGCTTTTACTGCCACTTGCCCATTAGTTTCAGGTGCGAGTGTTAAAATGACTTCTGCGGCATCAATCGCTGTTTCAATTTTTGGTCGCCCTGCATTAGCCCCCTCAGGCTGAGTTTTATTGAGCTTTTTCAGGAAATCAATTTCATCTTGCGTATTCCAACTGATGCCCTTACCACCATTACCCAGTTTATCCATGAGTGGGCCAAGAGAGGTAAAACGTGCATAAGTGTTTGGGTAGTCACGCTCAACACAGATAATATGTGGCGCTGTTTTCCCTGGAATAAGCTCACACTGCCCTTTTTTCCAATCTCTAACATCAAACGGTTGTGCCATCTCGGCTGCACTATCATGTTGAATCGGCAACGTCACCACATCCGTTTCTTTGCCTAAGTGCCCAACGCTGACCTCAGAAAATGCTTTGGCAATCCCCTTATAGATTTCCCAGTCGCTTTTGGATTCCCAAGCTGGGTCGACCGCAGCTGACAATGGGTGAATAAATGGATGCATATCCGAGGTATTCATATCGTCTTTTTCATACCAAGTAGCGGTCGGTAAGATAACGTCCGAGAACAGGCAGGTGCTCGACATTCTGAAGTCGAGAGTCACCACTAAGTCAACTTTCCCTTCTGCCGCTTTATCTTGCCATTCCACTTCTTCAGGTTTGACGCCGCCTTGTTGGCCTAAGTCTTTGCCTTGAATACCATTTTCAGTACCCAATAAATATTTCAATAAATATTCATGACCTTTCCCTGCAGACCCCAATAAATTTGAACGCCAAATAAACAGATTTCGTGGGAAATTTTGAGGGTCATCAGGTTGCTCTGAAGCAAAGCGAATATTCCCTTCTTTCAACTGTTTAACAGTATAATCAGTGGGTGACATTCCTTCACTTTGTGCCTTCTTCGCAATATTCAATGGGTTGACATTTAATTGTGGTGCTGACGGCAGCCACCCCATGCGTTCTGCACGTACATTCATATCAACCAAACTGCCGCTAAAGGCTTGCTTATCGGCTAGAGGCGATAACAACTCTTCTGTTGCGACTGTTTCATAACGCCATTGGCTTGAATGGTTATAAAAGAAAGATGTGCTATTCATATGGCGAGGTGGGCGCTGCCAGTCCAAACCAAAGGCTAAAGGTAACCAACCCGTTTGTGGCCGTAATTTCTCTTGCCCAACATAATGAGACCAGCCGCCGCCGCTTTGCCCAACGCAACCACAGAAAATCAACATATTGATAATCGCACGATAGGTCATATCCATGTGATACCAATGGTTAATCCCTGCGCCAACAATCACCATAGAACGGCCATGGGTTTTCTCTGCGGTATCGGCAAACTCACGCGCTATGCGAATAATATTTTGGCGGCTAACCCCTGTGACTTTTTCCGCCCACGCAGGTGAATACGCTTTCATATCATCGTAATCAACCGCACAGTTTTCATCACCAAAACCACGGTCAATACCGTAGTTCGCTAGCATTAAATCATAAACACTAGTAACCAATGATTCGCTACCATCAGCTAACTGAATACGTTTAGCGGGCAGTTTATGTAATAAAACATCTTTAAGTTCAACATGCTGGAAGTGCTCACTTTCTAAGCCACCAAAGTAAGGAAAACCAACATCGACAAATTCATCATGGCTATCTGCCAAGCTGAGTTTCATTTTAATGTTATGTGCATCTTGTCCAGCACGCGGCTCTAAATTCCATTTTTGGCCACCATCCCAACGGAATCCCATTGAACCTTGTGGAGCACATAATTCACCTGTCTCTTCATCAATCGCAATAGTTTTCCATTCGGCATTTTTTTCTTCACCTAATGAATTATGTAAATCAGATGCCCGTAGCATGCGGCCTGCGGCATAAGAACCATCTTCACGCTTATCTAGCATGACAAGCATCGGCATATCGGTATAAGTGCGCACATATTCACGGAAGTATTCCGCTTCACGTTTTACATGGAATTCATTGAGGATCACATGCCCCATCGCCATTGCCATGGCGCTATCCGTTCCTTGTTTCGGGTTCAACCAATGGTCACATAATTTGGCAATTTCCGCGTAGTCTGGCGTCACTGCGACCGTTTTCGTCCCTTTATAACGCACTTCTGCAAAAAAGTGTGCGTCTGGCGTACGCGTTTGCGGTACGTTAGAACCCCAAGCAATAATATAAGACGAGTTGTACCAATCCGCTGATTCAGGTACGTCAGTTTGTTCGCCCCACGTCATGGGTGACGCAGGTGGCAAGTCACAATACCAGTCATAAAAACTTAAGCATGAGCCACCAATTAACGATAAATAGCGAGCACCCGAGGCGTAGGAAACCATCGACATCGCGGGAATTGGTGAAAAGCCAACAATGCGGTCAGGACCAAATTCTTTAATCGTCGCGACGTTCGCTGCCGCAATCAGTTCATTCACCTCCTGCCAGCTTGAGCGAACAAAACCACCACGACCACGAGCTTGTTTATAGCTTTGTGCCTTCTGTGGGTCATTGATAATAGATAGCCACGCTGCAACAGGGTCTTGCTGCTCCGCTTTTGCTTCACGCCATAGTTTAAGTAAGCGCTTACGCATCATTGGGTATTTAACACGGTTTGCGCTATATAAATACCAAGAGTAACTCGCACCACGAGGGCATCCTCTCGGCTCATGATCAGGTAAATCTGGGCGAGTTCGTGGGTAATCCGTCTGTTGAGTTTCCCAAGTCACTAACCCATTTTTGACATAAATCTTCCAGCTACAAGAGCCCGTACAATTGACACCATGGGTGGAACGCACGACTTTGTCATGCTGCCAGCGGCTACGATAACCATCTTCCCAATCACGGTTTACATTTAACTCTTGCCCGTGATCACCTGAAAAGGTTTCGCCCAACTGCTTAAAATACCGAAATCTATCTAAAAACTTGCTCATCGGATTGCCTCCAAAGAGACGGCGACCGGCGCCGTACATTGCTAAAATTGATTTTTATGACTTGTTATTATTTGTGTTTACGGCCATATACCAGCCACGTGATAAACACACAGGAAAGATAAAATATAAAAAACACTTTCATTGCATCTGCCGGTGAACCCGTCAGTGTTAATGATGTACCGAACGCTTTTGGAATAAAGAAGCCACCTATTGCACCAATAGCAGAGATAAACCCTAAAGCTGCAGCACTTTCTGTTACCGCCTCTTTTTGGGCTTCTTGCTCTGAAGCTCCTCTTAAGATGGCTTTGTCCATGGTTAATTTACGAAAAACAACAGCAATCATTTGGAAGGTTGAGCCACTGCCTAGCCCTGCCGTTAAAAACAACACCATAAATACGCCATAAAACGCCCCGAAAGAGCCTCCTTGACCGTTTTCTGGTAACGTAAAAAACAGCAAGCCGGAGAAAACAGCCATGACCACAAAGTTCAGTAATGTGACTTTCACACCACCAAAACGGTCAGATAACATGCCACCGACTGGGCGAGCTAACGCACCGAGGAAAGGGCCAAAAAAGGCAAACTTCAAGATAATGACGTCTGGAAACTGGGTTTTCGATAACATCGCGAAACCAGCAGAAAAACCGATAAACGAGCCGAATGTCGCCAGATATAACAGGCTTAATACCCATAGATGGCCACGTTTCAAAACAGGTAATTGTGCTTTAAGAGATGCCTTATTAGCCGCTAAGTCATTCATGCCAAACCAAGCCATCACCGTAAAAAGCAGTAGAAATGGCACCCAAATCCAAGCAGCATTTTCTAACCACAACGTTGAGCCATCAGGCTGAGCCGCTCCAGTCCCACCAACGAAAGTAAATACACCAACACCAACGATAAAAGGCGCCACCAATTGCATGACGCTGACCCCTAAATTTCCTAGCCCACCATTCAGGCCAAGTGCACCGCCTTGGCGAGCTTTAGGGAAAAAGAAGCTGATATTGGCCATGCTGGATGCAAAGTTAGCGCCGGCAAAACCACAAAGTAGGGAAATAATGACAAAGACTTGATAAGGCGTGGCAGGGTTTTGAATCGCATAACCTAGCCAAATACATGGGATCACTAAAAACAGCGTACTAATAGCAGTCCAACGGCGCCCACCAAAAATAGGAATAACGAATGAATAAGGGACTCTTAATAAAGCACCTGAAACGGAAGGTAATGCGGTTAATAAAAATAATTGGTCTGTCGTAAAATTAAAACCCACTTTATTTAAATTAACCGCAACTGCACTAAATAACATCCATACGCAAAATGCGAGCAATAAACATGGAATAGAAATCCATAAATTACGATTGGCAATACGCTGCCCTGTTTGCTGCCAAAACCGAGTATCTTCAGGACGCCAATCCTGTATAACACCATTATTTGACTGTGCAGCTACACTATTAACATTATCTCGTTGAGACATAAATCACCCCGATAAATACAATTTCTGCTCGCAGTGTGTGGCGAATAGACCACCGTGAAGCTGATCTAAATCAAGAGAGATTTAAATGAAATATGCGTGATTTTTCTCGTTAACCACTAGAGGAGTATTAGGAGTACAAAACAATAATCAATTGAATTAAAACAAAAAAAAATCATTGCCCGGTAATTTTATTTGTTGAAATTTAAAGCGAATAATTCAATGGGATATTAAGGAGTAATACCGAAGTAGCATATTCAATTTTATATAATAGAGAAACAATATCTACGTTATCAAAAATAATAAATAAACGTATAGAGTAGAAAGGATCATTTATGTCTATTGCTTATCACCGATTTTCAATCATTAACCAAGTTATTGGTTTAATGCTATTGATTGCCGTACTCGGTATTATTGGCATGACAATTTCAAATAGTATGATTATTAGTGTGCAAGGAAATGCACATGCAATAAATAAATCAGGCTCATTGCGGATGCAAAGTTATCATTTACTTTCATTAGTGCCACTCAACCAATATTCTGACGTATATGTTAGTGAGCTTGAAAAAAATTTATTAAGTAATGAACTAACACAAGTTGTCGATATAGAAGATTTAAATCCGCAATTTGCTGAGATTTATCAATATTGGGTTACAGAATTAAAACCTGCTCTTAACCATGCAGTTTCTCCTAATGATGCACGTCTCGCGGTCGTTACCTTTGTTAATAAACTCGATGCATTAGTTCGTAATATTGATGAAAAAACAGAACGAAAAATAACCTATGTAGCAATCACTCAAATGGTATTTATTGGCCTCGTTTCATTGCTACTTATTTTTGCTATCTGCCATTTTAGAAAGAAAATTTATACACCTTGGCTTAAGTTACTTCATATGGTGAACGCGATTAGTCACCAAGACTTTAGTCAGCGCTTTCCTGTAGGCAAAAAACAAGATGAGCTAAATTCACTGGGCCATACGTTAAATCAAATGTCGGATGAGCTCGCACAGAGTTACCATCAATTAGAATCTCGAGTTATCGAAAAAACCGCCGATCTGCAAAAGAAAAATAAAGTATTACTCTATTTATACCAATCTAATCGAACCCTACATGCCATTGGGCCACTATCAATCAGGTTAGAAAAAGTGTTATTTGAGCTTAAAAGCTTAATCCCACTGCAAAATATTAGATTGAGGCTATACGAAGAAAACAATGATGCCTGCTTTCATGAAATTCATTGTCCAGAAAACGAGGAGCACTCTCTCAAGTCACCCAAGATGGCTGAACACCTTAAAGTAATATCATGGGAGATTTCTGATAATTTACAGCGTTATGGCATGATTTTAGCTGAAATGGATATAAATCAGCCATTATCTGAAGAACAAAATAATTTAGTGCTGATGCTAGTTAAACAAATCGCTGGAATGCTAGCGATGGAGCACCAATTAGAGCAACAACAGCAGTTACTGATTATGGATGAACGATCGGCGATTGCGAGAGAATTGCATGATTCCATCGCACAATCATTATCTTGCCTCAAAATGCAAATTAGTTATCTGCAAATGCAACCTAAAATATTGCCAACTAAGCACCAAGAACTATTAAACGAAATGCGCAATGAAATAAATTCCGCTTATAGTCAATTACGTGAGCTTTTAACAACCTTCAGACTAAAATTAACTGAACCAGGCCTATTCCCTGCCTTAGAAAGCACAATCCAAGAATTCAGTCAGCGCCTTGGTTTTCAAATTGGATTAAATTACCAAATTCCAGCCAAAAGCCTCTCTCCACATCAATCTATTCATATTATCCAGATAATCCGAGAAGCTTTAAGCAATATTCTCAAACATGCTAATGCAAACTGGTCACAAGTCTCATTAATCGAAAATAACGGATTAATCACCATGGCAATAGAAGATAATGGGGAAGGTATTCAGCCTCAGCCAACAAAAAATAACCATTATGGATTGATTATTATGAGAGAAAGAGCGCTAAGCCTAAATGGGAAATATCAAATTTCGCCAAGAATTCAGGGTGGCACTATTGTTAATGTCGTATTTCCACTGACTGTGGCTTAATTAAATTGGAGTAACTCATTAATGAAAAATGAAAATAAACTGACTGGGCAATCTACCATTTTACTGATTGATGACCACCCGATGCTACGTAATGGTGTTAAACAATTAATTAGTTTAGAACCCACATTAAAGGTAATTGGTGAAGCAGACGATGGAATAACGGGTATTAAAATTGCGGAAGAACAAGACCCAGATTTAATCCTATTAGATCTCAATATGCCTAGTATGAATGGCTTTGAAGTACTCGATAATTTACGTAACCGAGAACTTTCAGGCCGTATTATCTTATTTACGGTGTCCAATTATGGCGAAGACTTAATTAATGCGTTAAAACGAGGTGCTGATGGCTATTTACTCAAAGACATGGAGCCTGAAAAATTAATTATTGCGTTAAAAGAAGCCGCAAGTGGTAAAATGGTCGTTAGCCCAACGCTCGCTTCCATTTTAGCTGAATCTTTAAGAGATAACCGAGCCCCTACAGAGCATAATCTATCAGCACTAACCCCAAGAGAAACCCATATCTTAGATTTAATCTCACAGGGGCTATCAAATAAGATGATTGCGAATAAATTACAAATCACAGAGAGCACCGTCAAAGTCCATGTCAAACACTTACTAAAGAAACTTAATTTAAAATCGCGCGTTGAAGCCGCTATTTGGGTTTTACAACAAAAGTAATGATACGGCTTCTTAACTTAATGCATCGAGCCATGGCTGTTGTTTTGGGTAACGTCGACGGTAGCCATGCATCGCAACAGATAACTGAATGAGATCCGTAAACCTTGTCGGGTCCAAACTGGTTTGCTTTTTAATTTGTTGTAACCGATAACTTAATGTATTTCTGTGAATGCCTAATTGCTGCGCGGTGCTACCTATTTCACCATTCTGCGATAGAAACAGCTCAAGGGTTTCAAGCAAAATATCGCCCGAATCATGCAACAATATTTTATGGCAAATATCTAAAAAGAAATTAAATAGATAGCTATTTTCCAATTCATTAAAGAGGCATAAAGATGCCATTTCTTTAAATAAAAAGACTTGTTTATCAGGAACCGTTAGCCGTCCAACTTCAATTACTGAACGTGCAAAATGTACTGCATCCCTCACATGTTCTTGCGTATCTGCCTGAACACCAACGCCAATATAATATTGGCTAAGTTGGCTATCTAGAATGAAATGAAGATTAGAAATAAACGATTCATTTTGATAATGCGTTGATGGGAATAGCATCAAAATTTCTCGGCTATTGAGTAATAGCACATCACTTTTTTCCATAGCTGATAATTCAGTAATGATCGTATCGAGTATTTCAGGGCGGTACTGAATAGCTTCAATATTAATAATCACAGGAATAGTCGGTAAAGTGAACGCAAAACCGGAATTATGCAATTTTAGTAATGCACTGCGCCCCTGTGCTGGCGTTGTGCTTTCTATAAACTGGACAAATAGCATGTCACGCAAACGATGCTGCCAGTTAATACTACGCCGCTCAATTTCTTGTTGAATTAGCAGCTCAGCCGTCAGTATAGCGAGCTCGGCATAACGCTGGATCACAACAGGATCACCACTCACGCCAATCACTAATTCCACTTTATCAGCCACAACAATCGGATGGTTTATCCCCGGTGCCACATTCGAATAAGCTCGTGCTTCATTTTCATTGTAGATGGTGATCCGTTTGCCGCAGCGGATCACTTCCACTGCGGCTTCATGGGTTTCACCAATACGCTTTTTTTCACCTGAAGCGATAATCACGCCCTGACTATTAATCACATTGACGTTGTGATGGATAATTCCCATTGCACGCGTGACAATATCATTGGCTAGTTTTTCAGTCAGTAGCATCTTACCGCCTCATTTTAGGGTTTTATTTGCATATTCGGATTTGCGAGTACGGTACGCAGCAAATTTTCTGCTGTATCTGCCAAATAACGTTCACCATTTGTCATGGCTTGCTCAAGGGAAACAGGCCCCGGACAAAGCGACCACATTGCGGTAATGCCATGTTGGTATAGGATACGGCTATCTTCACTATACCCCCCACAAAGCGCAATGACAGGCACACCATAATGACTGGCCATACGAGCCACTCCCACAGGAGCCTTACCATTCGCACTTTGACTGTCAAGCCGCCCCTCTCCTACAATGACTAAATCCGCTTGTTGAATATAAGATTTTGCGCCAAGGAGCCCCAAAACGAGATCGATTCCTTTTTCGAGCTTTGCCGAAACAAACCAACGAAGCCCCGCACCTAATCCACCCGCAGCACCACTGCCCGCCTCAAGTGAAACATCTTTTCCCGTTATTGTTGACATTAATTTTGCATAATGAGCCATCCCGATTTCAAGCTGGTCGAGTGTGGCTTGGTCGGCCCCCTTCTGGGGACCATAAACATAAGTCGCCCCATTTTCACCTAATAAAGGGTTTTCAACATCGCAAGAGACACTAAATTCAACCTCTGCGGCGCGTGAGTCAAATTCATCAAAATCAATCTTTGCAATGTTAATGAGGTCTTTACCACAAATTGGCGCCTCAATAAGCTGCGAGTTTTTATCATAGAACTGAGCACCTAATGCTTGAGCAAATCCCGCACCACCATCATTAGTTGCACTTCCTCCTATCCCAATAATAATACGAGAGCAGCCCATATCTAATGCATGTTTGACCATTTCACCCAAACCATAAGTTGAAGCATTTTCAACGCGACGATGCTCACGTTGAACGAGTTCCAGCCCACAGCATTGCGCCATTTCAATAAAGGCAGTTTTTTCCTCCAGCACTAATAACCCTGCATCAACCTTACTACCATAAGGCCCAGTACAGCTAAAAATGTAAGGTGTTACACCAGAAAGCGCGGGGCTATGTTCCAGTGACTCCAACAAACCTTCTCCACCATCAGATATGGGTAATAACGTCATATCTAACTCAGAGGATACACGCTTGAAACCCTCAGCAACGGCTTGACATGCTAACCTTGCAGAACAACTTCCTTTAAAGGAATCAAGTGCGATAACAATTTTCATGCAGACTTTCCTATTGTAAATGGCGATGTTGAATTACTTGCTTTCCACTGAAGCCGATACTTGTAATGATTCGGGTTCGCTCATACCGTTAGTATTCACTCGTGAAGCAATAATCGTTCCAATAACTAACAAACCGACACCAAACCATAATCCAGAAGTGGCTGTTCCTGTATAATCTTCAAAAAATCCTAGAATAAACGGGCCTAGGAAGCCACCAAATAAACCTAAACAGTTCAATAATGCCAAACTTCCTGCCAACATACTGCCACTCATATACGTCGGTGGAAGAGAGAAAATAATCGATTGAACCACAAAAAACATAAATGCCGTTAAGCAAAAGCCAATTAAACCGACAACTGGGCCACCCAGTGCACCAATCACTAACCCTACGGCCATTACTGCATAACCTGAAATTAAAATACGCGATGAACGCTGTGGTGTATTGGCTTTTCTCGCTACGAAAATGCCACCAATTGCGGCTGAAATCCAAGGGATCGCTGTTAATAACCCGATTTGAATAGGTGTTAATTTGCCATATTCACCGATAATAGTCGGTAAAAAATAACTTAAACCATAGACCGAGAACTGGTGAGTAAAATAGATAGCAACAATCATCATGAAGGCTTTATTTTTAAATGCTGCCTTAAGTGAGAATTTACTATTACTCACACTAATACTATTTTTGTCTTGGTCGTGTTTATATTTAATATAATTCCGATCATCTTCATCTAACCATTTCGCATCTTCAGGTTTATTCGGCAACACAAACCACACAACAAATGCGAGGATCACCGCGGGTAAACCTTCAATAACAAACATCCATTGCCAACCATGGAAACCTAATAAGCCATCCATACTCAGCAATAAGCCACTTAGCGGTGCCCCAATAATATTTGCAAGACAAACCCCTAGTAAAAATAACCCTGTTGCTTTAGCCCGCTCTTCTTGGCTAAACCAATATGTCATATACAAAATGACCCCAGGATATAGGCCCGCTTCAGCCGCTCCCAGTAATAACCGCAAGATATAAAAAGAAGTCGGCCCTGTCACAAATGCCATTGCCGCAGATAATAGCCCCCACGTGATCATGATCCGCGTGATCCAAAAACGCGCCCCCACTTTTTCCATTATTAAATTACTTGGGATCTCAAGAATCGAGTAGGTTAGGAAAAAAAGCCCTGCACCAATACCAAATGCAGTTGCAGATAATCCTAAATCAATCGACATCGCATTTTTTGCCATGCCAATATTGGTTCGGTCAATAAAGCTAATAATGTACGCTAAAATCAACAACGGCATCAGGTTACGGTATATCTTTGCGTTGGTTTTTTTCCCCTGAGCCACATAATCTAACTTTGCATTTGTAGAAAACATAGATAAGATCCTCATGTTGTAGTGAAACAGGTACGGCTCTTGGCAATAAGTGACATACCTGTTGTTTTACTTCAGCAACAGCCCGACGCCCCACGTCGGGCTTTCTGCTTGCAGCTTTTCTTATTCTCTTTCGAACAACATTGATATCCCTTGACCACCACCGATACACATAGTCACTAACCCGGTAGTAACCTGACGGCGTTCCATTTCATACATTAACTTCACAGGTAAAATAGCCCCACTGGCACCCACTGGATGACCCAGAGCAATTGCCCCACCATTCACATTCACTTTAGTGCTATCAAGAGATAAATCATTCATAACTGCAATGGCTTGTGCAGCAAATGCTTCATTTAGCTCAATTAAATCAATGTCTTTTACATCCATTTTGAGCTTTTCCATTAATCGACGGGTTGCTGGCGCGGGTCCAAAGCCCATAATGGCCGCTTCACAACCTGCTACAGCCCAATCGACCACTTTCATTCTTGGCTTCAGACCACGTTTTTCCGCTTCTTCACGACGCATCATCACTAATGCCGCAGCACCATCATTGATACCTGAAGAGTTTGCTGCCGTAATCACACCATCAGCTTTAAAGGCAGGGCGCAATTTTGCTAATTTTTCACGTGGTGTATCACGCGGATGTTCATCGGTATCAAAAATACGTGTACCTTTACGGCCTTCAGGTATTTCTACTGGCAATATTTGGTCAGCAAAATAACCGGCTTGAATCGCTTTTAACGCTTTTTGCTGGCTATCCCATGCAAAATCATCCATTTCTTCACGGGTAATATTGAACTGCTCTGCAACATTTTCTGCCGTCATTCCGTTGTGGTAAGGGCCTTCTGGCCAAGTTAGGATGGACGTTAACCCATCTTCCAGTACATCATTTCCCATGCGGTAGCCATAGCGCGCTTTGCGTAAGTAGTACGGCAGCATTGTCATATTTTCAGTACCACACGCCACCACAACATCTGATTGGCCGGTCTGCAACAACATCATGCCATCGGCTAACGCTTGTAGCCCTGAACCACATTGGCGGTTAACAGAATAAGCGGTGGTTTCTTTTGGTAACCCTGCTCGCAGTTGGCAAATACGAGCGATAAAACCACTTTCTGCGATTTGCCCAACATTACCCACAATAACTTCATCAACATCTTCGGGAGCAATTCCAGCTCTTTTCACGGCTTCACGGATAACCACCGCCCCGAGGTCATGTTGATGCGTATTTGCAAAACTCCCCCCCATCGTGCCAATTGCCGTTCTCACACCACTCACAATGACAATATCATTCGCTTGTTTCATTATTTCCCCCTATAACACCATTCCGCCGCCAACATTGATTACTTCGCCATTGATATAACGCGCTTTATCAGAGGCTAAAAATGCAACACATTGTCCAACATCGCGCGGATCTCCTGCAAAACCCGCAGGTATCTTGCTGATCATGATGTCCCACACTTTTTCAGGCACACCACGGGTCATATCCGTATCAATAAACCCTGGGCAAATCGCATTGACTGTGACCCCTTTACGGGCGAGTTCACGACAAGCCGTTTTAGTCAGGCCAATAACCCCGGCTTTGGATGCAGCATAGTTGGCTTGCCCAACATTCCCAAGCCAACTCGCCGATGAAATATTGACAATTCGGCCGCTTTCTTGCTCACGCATTAACTTTGCCGCCTCTTGCATGCAGTTAAATGTCCCTTTCAGATTGATATCAATCACTTTGTCCCAATCATCTTCCGTTAATTTATGCAGCATGCCATCTCGGTTGATCCCCGCATTATTTACCAGTACATCAATCGCCCCAAAATGCGCTAATGCGTTAGAAAATAAGGCATTTACCTCTTCACGTTTGGCAATGTCACAAGGAATGAAAATGGCTTGATGACCTTGCTCTTGTAGCTGTTTTGCACTTTCTTCACCTGATGACATGGCTAAATCAGAAATAACGACTTTTGCCCCTTCTTCCGCAAGTACCTGAGCAATCGCAAAACCAATACCTCTTGCAGAACCCGTCACAATGGCGACTTTATCTTTTACTAACATGGATAAATTCCTCTTTAATATTGAAACTACAAATACGAAACCAGTCCAAAAGGTGCTTCTTCAAATAGTGAAGGAGACATCACTTTCAAATCAGGAGAAATTTCAGGTACGAAGTCCATATGGGCAAGAATGTCACGCTCTAGGTCAATACCGGGGGCAATTTCAACCAGTACCGGGGTTTTTCCCCCTAAAGTGAACACCGCACGTTCCGTGACAAAATGCATGGTTTGGTTAATATTTCGCGCGACATCCGCATTCCATGAAATTTGCCGTACTTGGTTAACTAACTTTCTAATATCCCCTTCCCGCACAATATTTAATTGCCCATTTTCACAACGAATATCTAACCCTTTTGCTGTGAACGTTGAGCAAAACACCACGTGTCGAGCATTTTGGGTAATATCAATAAACCCACCTGCACCAGGGCAAATATTGCCTAACAACGTCGCATTGACATGGCCACTGGCATCCATTTCCCCTGCGCCCATATACGTGATATCAACGCCTGCACCGTTGTAGTACAACATTTGGTCTTGGTGACTAATCATCGCTGACAGGTTACGGCCTATGCCAAAATCAATACCGCCTGCTTGGACGCCCCCCCAAATCCCTGACTCCACGGTGATATCGACGCGCTTGGTTGCATTTTCTTCCTGAATAATTGAGCCAATAACATCGTTTGGAATACCCGTTCCTAAGTTAATCACACAGTTTTCGTATAGATAACGACATGCAATTCGCCCAATCAATTTGCGAATGTCTAAAGGTAATGGCGTAGTTTGTTGGATAGGCGTGCGAATATCACCGCATAGCGTTGGGTCAAAAAACCAGCTCGAAGACTGGCGATGGTCTTCTTCAGGGTTATCACACACGACAATGTGGTCAATAAAGCTCGCGGGAACAGTGACACGCTTGGGATGTAAAGTCCCTTCTTCAACGCAATATTTCACTTGTGCAATCACTTTGGCACCAAAGCGTTTAGCCGCCAGTACCGCATGCAAGACCTCTAGGGCCATGGCCTCTTCATCGGTGGTGAGGTTGCCTTTACTATCAGCGTGAGTTCCTCTGATCACCACCACATCTAAGGGAATTTCTGGATACCATAACCATTCTTCCCCTTTGAAATTCACTTTTTCAACCAAAGGGGAAAGTACCAACGTTTTAGCGTTCATCCTACCGCCTTCAAGGTCAGGGTCGATAAATGTTCCTAACCCTACTTTGGATAAGCGCCCCGGTAAGCCTGCGGCCATTGCACCATATAAATGCACCATTTGCCCTTGAGGGAGGCAATATGCTTCAACTTGGTTGTCATTAATCATTTGCATCCATCGAGGTGCTAGCCCCCAATGGGAACCAATAATCCGTTTCACCATCCCTTCATGGGCAAAGTGTTGATTCCCTCGAATACGGTTACATTGCCCAGCTGCGTGAACCAGTGTTAATTGATTTGGTGTACCCTCGGATAAAAAGCGTTGCTCAATTGCTGATAAAATAGATTCAGCAGCACTGGTTAATGTCATTCCCACAGTACAAATCGTATCGCCATTATTAATTAATTTAGCGGCATCTTGTTTAGAAATAAATTTATTATTCATGATAAAACCTACCTGAAGGCTAATATTTCACAGCCCCTTTTTGATTAATTAAAAACTAATTTATATTTTAGTTATTTAAAGAGTAATATCGTAATTTCAAATCTTTCTTGCTTATTTTCCCATTCCAAGTTCTAGGGAAGTTACGCGTAAACATAATTCTTACTGGAACTTTATACGTTGGCACCCTATCTTTTAACCACTCAATAATTTCTTTACTGGTTAAACACACTTGATTCTCAGGAATAATAAATGCAATGGGTTCTTCACCATAAATGGTGCTTTCAATTGGAATAACAGCGACCTCATTAACTCCTGGATAATTAGAAATTAAATCCTCGACTTCAATAGAATATATTTTTTCACCACCACGGTTAATCATATCTTTAATTCTATCTTGAATATAAAGAAAACCATCATTATCCATATAGCCAATATCCCCTGTGAAAAACCAACCATCATTAAATGATGTGGTATTCGCAGGACTATCCGGCCAATAACGTTGGATAACAACACCCCCCTTAACCCAAATATTACCTGTGCAGTTCGCGGGAAGATTTTCACCTTTATCATTACGTATGGTCACCTGTAACCCAGGGACTGGTGTACCAGAGCTAGACTTCTTATCGCTATAACGAATATCTTCACGAAATACAGTTGCTGGTGAAGAGGTTTCAGTCAAACCATAAATAGAATGAATGGATGTTTTAGCAAATATATAAGAAAGCTCTTTAATCGTACCTTCATTTAAATGCCCTGCACCACAAGCAATCATTTTTAATGAATTAAATCTTTCTAGGTTAATGCTTTTATTTTCTTTTATTTTCTGAATTAACAATATAAATACTGTTGGAGAACCATGTAAAAATGTTATTTTTTCTTTTGCAATTGTTGAAATAATATCTTTTGCATTGAATTTTTTATGAAGATAAATCGTCCCACCAATATGGATAAATAACGCCAAAATAGCAGAGAGGCCAGTAATATGATAAATCGGCACTGCTAAAATTGTTTTATCGTGTTCAGATAACTTTAATGTTTTCTGATAGGCATATACTGCAGACAATATATTTTTATGCGTGATCACCGCACCTTTTGGCGCCCCTGTTGTACCCGAGGTAAATATTATAACAGCAGGGTCTTCTTCATTAACTTGGTTAATAAAATTAATTTCATCAGTGAATATTACATTACGCCACTGAGAAAGACTCACCCCTTTTGCACTGAGCTGTGCTAACCATGGTTGATATGTATCATCCCAAAAAACAGCATCTGCATTAATACAAGACAAATGCTCTTTACCTTCAAACTCTTTCATTTTGGTACTCAAAGGAATTACCTGAATACCCAGACCTACCGCGGCATAAAATAATTGGCAAAACTCAATCGTATTTCCCCAGCCAAGTACAATTCGATCGCCTTTTTTCAACTGCACGGTGGTTGTTAGCCACAACATTGTTTGGTTTACTTTCACAAGTAATTGGTGATAACTCCAACTTTGCTCTTCAAATACAATCGCAACAGCGTCTGGCTGCACTTTTGCTCTCTGTAATAAGCTTTGGTAGATGTTTGAATTTGGCGCAAGCATGGACACACTCCGATACCGCTGAATATGACTGATATGCTATCAATGTATAAAATACACTCCGATAAATTAGTGCCAATCTTCACAAATTATTCACACCCTTTTTTTATTTGAATTAGTGATCTGCACAACGAATTTGTTAACAATTTTGTTACTTACGTCTTATTTTAAGCGCTGGTTTTTATTGAACATGAAGATATTTACCTTTTGTTATTACCTAACCATTCAAAATACATGTTAATTTCGATGAATAACTCAACTATCATTGTGCGTATAAACAATGACTCCCAGACTAAAAAGTCGCTCAGCACTAATACTTAACTCATCTGCTTATCCTCTATATGTTCTTGCACTCTGTGCTATTTAGCCCTCCCACCAAACCAAATACGATAAAAACAGTGGAGAATTCACTATTGCTACAGTGTAAGACCTTCATAATGAAAAAATTGATGAGAAAAAAATCGCCACCTTTGCAAACGGTTAAGGAGATAACTCATGGCAAACACCCCCTATATTCCCCCAAAAGTCTGGCAATGGGAGCAAGGTAACGGCGGAAAATTCGCCAATATTAATCGTCCAGTTTCCGGTGCAACTCACGAAAAATCTTTACCTATAGGTAAGCACCCACTACAGCTATATTCCTTAGGAACGCCGAACGGGCAAAAAGTCACTATCATGTTAGAGGAGTTATTAGCCCTTGGCATTAAAGAGGCAGAATATGACGCTTGGCTAATTAACATTGGTGAAGGCGACCAATTTAGTTCTGGTTTTGTTGAAATTAACCCTAACTCAAAAATTCCCGCTTTAGTCGACAGAAGCGGCAAGGAGCCTATCCGAGTATTTGAGTCAGGCTCGATTCTGACCTATTTAGCCGAAAAATTTTCTGCTTTTTTACCCACAACTCAGCCGGAACGAGCTGAAACCTTATCCTGGTTATTTTGGCAAATGGGCTCAGCACCTTTTGCTGGTGGCGGTTTTGGGCATTTTTATGCCTACGCACCTGAAAAGTTTGAATACCCAATTAACCGCTTTGCCATGGAAACTAAACGTCAATTAGATGTGTTAGACAAGCGTTTAGCAGAACATAAATATGTTGCAGGGGAAAACTACAGCATCGCTGATATCGCCATCTGGCCATGGTACGGTGCATTAGTGAAAGGTTGGCTTTATGATGCCGCAGAATTTCTATCTGTCCATGAATATAAAAATGTTATTCGTTGGGCTGATGAAGTCTATGCACACCCAGCGGTACAGCGCGGCCGCCGTGTTAATCGCCTACAAGGTGACCCCGCACAGCAAGTACGCGAACGCCACGATGCGAGTGATATAAGTTAGGAACCACTCTTAATCCACTGAATTATAAAATAGCACAAGGTAGGTTAGTGAGTGCTTACCCTGTGCTACTCTATATGTCATCGACTATAACGCTCCTGCACCCATTGTGCGCACAACATCAAACTCAAACTGATCAGTACAGCTATGCATGCCATCGCCATACCACTGCCAATTGAGCCTTGCTCAAATTGACGCCACACAAAGATAGACACCGTCTGCATACCGGCTGGGGCGAGTAATAGCGAAGAAACTAATTCACGCGAGGCCACGGCAAACACTAACATCATGGCAGCGACAAGGCTCGGTAAAACTAATGGAAACAAGATCAAACGCAGCGTTGTCACCGCAGATGCGCCATGCACCCGTGCAGCATCTGCTAAACTGCCACCAATCTGTGTTAATGCTGCACTGCAATAGCGAACTGGGTAAGGCAGTAACAAACAGCTATAGGCAAGCAATAAAATGCCCCATGTGTGATAAGGCGTTATTGGCCAAAAAGGTTGGTTCCACGCGAGGATCATCCCTACCGCTATCACAATTCCTGGAATGGAAATAGGTAACAAAGACAGCGCATCAATCACAACAGCACCACGAATGCGCTGAGCAACCACCAGCCAAGCACAGAGAAACCCGAGTACCCCAGTGAAAACAGCGGTTAACGTCGCCAGAGAGAGGCTCGTCCATAATGCAGACAAAGCTTCAGTTTGTGAGTCGATTAACCCAGAAAAGTGCCTGAATGTTAAGTTATCCCACGCCAAACCACCAGACACTGTTGAAGAAAATGCCGTGCCAAACATCGCTGACAATGGCATTCCTACCGCAAGAAATGCGGTTAAAGCAAATAGCCCAACGACTGGCCAGCGCCAGTAACCAAGTGAGCGAGTCACCACTTCTGCCGCTTTCCCTGTGGTGGTGGCTACGTTTTTCCCTGATACGATAGAACGCTGTAATGTATAAGCAAAAATTGCCACACTGGCTAAAATCAACGATAACGAGGCCGCTCCGGGTAAATCAATCGGCCAATCCGCCAAGCGCTGCTCTATATCCGTAGTTAAAACACGAATACCATTCGAGGCACCAATGGCGGCAGGAATGCCATATTCTTCAATCGCCAAAGTAAAAATCAGCAATAACCCCGCCGCAATAGAGGGTAACGATAATGGAAGCGTCACTCTGAAAAAGGCATTCCAAGGAGAAGCCCCATGCACACGAGCCACATCGGCAAGTCGGTTACCATTCGCTGCCATGCTTTTCGACACCGCAAAATACAGAACTGGGAAGAGGTTTAGCGCCATAATCCCCATCATTCCACCCAGTGAGAAAATCGCACTTCCGGGGCTCACACCAAATAGCTGTTGGGAATAACCATTAGGTTGTAACGTAAGCATCCACGATAATCCAGCAATATAAGGTGGGATTAAAAAAGGAATAAGAAACAGTAGATCCCAACCTTTGGCGAAAGGGATATTAAACAGCCCGCGTAATGCCCCTAACGGAATAGCGATAATGGCGCTGATTGCTGCAACGCCTGTGCCTAGTGATAATGTATTTTGCAGTAATGATGGAAGCTCTGGCTCGTTGAGTAGCTGAATAATAGGCTCTAGCGGCTGGACAAACTGCCCTTGCCCTAATTGTGGGAAAATAGCCTGCAATACAATAAAGCATAATGGGATCACCACTAAAACCACTAATGTGGCCATCACCAAAAGTGGTAGAAAACGCGTTTTTGTCATTGAATACAACACTCCTGCTGGGCAGACAACCTACCCAGCGGTTTGCTAATTAATATGCTTACAAAACCAGCCTTAACGGAATAAAGCGCTTAAACGAGAGAGAACTTCGCCGCGCTCAGCGTTGTCTGTCGCAGCTTCTGGCAACAATTTGAGTGTTGAAAAATCAGGGCGTTTACCTGCAATATCTGCCCTAGCAGGCATTAGCCATGCATTAGCCACAATTTCTTGCCCTTCTGGCGATAGTACATAGTCGATAAATGCTTTAGCTTGGTCAGGCTGCTTAGAACTTTTTAAAATCATCATTGGGCGCGGGGCAATCGCAGTGCCACTACTTGGGAAAATCACTTCAATCGATTCTCCGTTCGCGATGCTACCATAAGCAACATAATCAACCGCACCAAAAACCGCCGCTTTAGCGCCTTGTAATACAGGAGTCAAGGCTTGAGCATTCGGCCCTGAAATCACCATACCATTGGCTTTCAAATCAGAAAATAGTGTCCATGCGGCTTCTTTTTTCGCATTCTGTAACCCTAAAACTAAGTCTAATGACGCGCCAGAAAGTGCGGGATCAGGCATTGTGACTTTATCTTTAAACTCGGGTTGGGCTAAATCTTGCCAATCTGTTGGTTTTGGGGTACCACTTTGGTTATTCCACACAATACCCAGTGCAGAGATCCCTTGCGCCACATAGTATGGCGCTTTAAAACGCTCAGGAACTTGCTGGGCATTTGGGCTTTCATAAGGTAGTAACCAACCTTTTTGTTGCAGATCAACCGCGGTATCCCATGATGCGGAAATCAATACATCCGCACGCGGGTTCGCCTGTTCCGCTTCCAGCCTCGCCATCACTTTTCCGGTTGTCGCTTGGAAAACATCTACTTTGGTACCCGTTTGTTTTTCAAACCCTGCGGCAAGCTGTTTTGCCATGGCGCCTGGGCCTGCGGTATACACGGTAATCGCTTGGGTTGAAACAGAAAATAGTGCACAGGAAAGGCCAAGGCTCATGGTAATACCCTTTAGTAAAAATCCGTTCTTTGATAGTAAATTTCGCATAACAATCTCTCTATTTATAGTGTCGTCAAACTGTCAATATTACCGTTTCGCATATGGGCGATTTGGTGTGCTAATACATGGGCTTCAGTAGGGTCGTGAGTGACATACACTGCAGTGATCCCCAAGGTTCGCAATAACTGAGCCATTTCCTCACACAGAGATTGGCGCAACGCGATATCGAGGTTTGACAGGGGCTCGTCGAATAACAAAATTTCAGGTTCAGCGATAATAGCGCGAGCAAGAGCCACACGTTGTTGTTGCCCGCCTGACAAATCGGCAGGTTTCCGTTTGGCGAAATCAGCCAGCCCTACGCGTTCTAAAGCTTGCATCACACGTTGCTGTATTTCTAGGCGGGCAATACCTCGCATCCGTAAAGGAAAGGCAACATTTTGGGATACAGTCATATGCGGCCACAGCGCATAATCTTGAAAAACCATGCCGAGGTTGCGTTTTTCTGGGGGGATAAGGTGATGTGAGCTCGCCACAAGCTGTTCGCCAAAATAAATAGTGCCATCAGTTGGTTGTAATAAACCCGCTAACAATTTCAGTAATGTGCTTTTACCACAGCCTGAAGGGCCTAATAGCGCAAGAACGGTGCCCTTGGTTACTGTTAAATTAATGCCATTTAGCACATATTGATGTGAAAATGCCTGAGATAAATTTTGTATTGAGATCATCTGTAAGCCACTCGCTTCTTGCTTAGGAGACAAAAAGACCGAGCACTCACTCGATGAAGAGAGAGCGTTTTGCATGTTCATTGTTATCCTCTTTGGGACTTAATCGTTATCAATGATGCTACGGCTTGAATACGTCAAATTGATGACAGTTTTGTGGCTAATTAATTTCAAATTCAGTTGAAAAATAATCACCAAATAAAATAGTCACTTTATTTTACTGGTGAACGCCAATATATCTTTGATAACGTGCTGGCTTTAATTTGGTTAAATCCACCAGCACCAAGCCGTCGATGCAATCGTTAAACGCGGGGTCTGTACCGAAATCCATAAACTGTACGCCGCCAGGTTCGCATAATTCGGTATATTGCTTATAAAGCGTTGGGATCGAGCAGCCAATGTTATTGAGTAAGCTTTTCAATTTAACCAAATCTTCATGGTAATTGCCCCCTGAAAATTGGGCTAATACCTGTGGCAAAGAAGCCGGGTACGGCTGATGTGACTGTGCAATGCTGTGTGGCGCTGAAAAATAGAGCCGATAAAAAGTAATCAGTAAGTCACGCGCCGCAATCGGCATTGAGCCAGAAATAGATACAGGACCAAAAAGATAACGATAGTGTGGATATTTTGCCAAATACGCGCCAATACCTAACCATAAGTAATCTAAACCCCGTTTTCCCCAATATTTGGGCTGAATAAAACTCCGACCAAGCTCAATACCTTGCGCTAATATTGGCATCATGGCTTGGTCATAGTGAAATAAGCTAGAGCTATAAATACCCTCAAGGCCTTTGGTCTCAATTTGCTTTTTAGTCGGTATAAACCGATAAGCGCCAACAATATCAAGTTCGCTTTCATCCCATAAAACCAGATGATAATAATCGTCATCATAGCTGTCTAAATCACGGCGTTTACCTGAACCTTCCCCTACAGCACGAAATGCAATTTCGCGTAATCGGCCAATTTCTCGTAAGATCGGTGACCTTACCTCTTGGTTTCGGTGATAAAGGTAAATCGCTTTCCCATCAGGAGAAGTTCCTAGCCGCTCACAGGCCACTAACGCTTTTTTTAATTCAATTCTATCTTCTGGTAAAGCAATTGGCGATTCACTGATAAATAGCCCTTCCTTACCTTTACCCAACAAATAGACATGGCGGCGAAAGCGCCCTGCTAACTCATGAGCCGCCGTATGACCATCATGCCAATGAATAAATGGGATACTGCCACCAATACGAATTTTTAATCTTTTTCCTCGCTGCTTAAACATTTCCCTGACTAACATTAAAGTAGATAATGGCTTGTAAACCAGCGAAGTTAAGTAAAATAAATGGCTATTACGCCCTTGAATATGGATGGGAACGATAGAGGCTCTAGCCTTTGCGGCTAAACGCAAAAAACCTGTACGCCAGTGGCCATCACGAACCCCTTTGCGACCAAATCGAGAAACTTCCCCCGCAGGAAACACAATTAATGCCCCTTGTTTATCCAAATGCTGTTGTATGGCTTCAACTTGTTGTCGACTGGTTCGGTTATTCATATTATCCACTGAAATAAATAAGCTTTTTAGTGGTTCTATATAATTGAGAAACTGATTTGCCACTATTTTTACATCAGGACGAACGGCAGCAACCACACGTAATAATGCAAGGCCATCGAGTGAACCTATCGGATGGTTAGCAACTAAGACAACAGGTCCTTGAGTCGGAATATTTTCTAAGTCACCCTCAACCATTTCACAAGAAATATCAAAGAACTCCATGATTTGTTCAATAAGATCCAAGCCCTTTAAGTGCGGATAATCTTGAGCAAATTGGTGAAATTCCTGTTCAAACAAAAGCTTTTTTAATAAGCGACGTTTCCATTTGCCTGGTGTTTGATGAGGAAAAATATCGTGCAGCAGGGTATCGACACTAAACATAATGCTATCTCCTATGAGTTACGACGAACTTAAGTCAGATTCATAACAACAATATGTTTATTTTATGACAAAATGGTGAAAGCACAAAAATGATGATGTAGGTCATTACTTTTTATTTGCCAATATTATGGTTATCTAAAATCAATAATTTTCAGGAATATTGTTTTCTTAAATAATTTATATTTTACTTATTTTGTAATATGCATTTAGTCCACAACAATTAAAAAGGTAAAAACTAAACTTTTCGATTAGTTTTACTCAATTTATTTTAATAATTAAGGAGTTATCATTTATAAATATCCACCAATTAAATTGAACTAAAAATCTATTGCAGTAAGATTAATTTGAAACAATATCCTTTAAATTCAATCAAATAAAACTTAATCATCAGCTTGTTTTTTAATTATTATTTCATTGATAGGTAAATCTTATTTAAACAATCGCTTAAACCGATGGCCATCATTGATAAAAATCAAGAACTTCTCGGACTTATTTATCCATCATAGTTCGGCTGTAGAATTATATTAATTAAAAAATATTTAAATATATTTGACCGCAATCTTTCAAGGATAGTGTAATGAAAAAACTTACTCGCATTACGGTCGCTGTCATATTTTTGCTTTTACTCGGTTATTTTGGATTATCTGGATATGTGTGGTATCACGATAATCAACGAAGAGAAAATAATGACATTCAGACATCTAAAATTGCAGAAAATAATCAAGTCCTCCAATTCTTTGCCGAAAAGGGATGCGATTACTGTCACACACCGTCAACTGATTTACCTGCCTATGCATCATTCCCCATTGCTAAGCAACTGATGGAATACGATATTCAGCTAGGTTATAAGTCATTCAACCTTGAGGCAGCTCGCGCTGCACTCATCGCAGGAGAACCTGTACCACAAAGTGAATTAAATAAAATTGAGTGGGTTATGCAGAACCACACCATGCCTCCAACACGTTATGTTGCACTTCATTGGGCCAGCAGTGTCAGTGATGAAGAACGTAATAACCTATTGAATTGGATAGCTAAACAGCGGGAAGAGCACTATGCCAGCCAAGATACCGCTGCTGAACATCGCAACGAACCAATTCAACCAATTCCAAAATCACTGGATGTTGATGATGCAAAAGTCGCATTAGGTTTCCGCTTGTATCATGATGCACGCCTGTCAGGGGATAGCACAATTTCTTGTGCACACTGCCACGCACTCAATGCAGGTGGTGTTGATGGCCGTAAAACATCAATTGGTGTTGGTGGCGCAGTAGGCCCAATCAATGCGCCAACGGTGTTTAACTCTGTATTTAATGTCGAGCAATTTTGGGATGGTAGAGCACCTGATTTACAAGCCCAAGCCGGTGGCCCACCATTAAATCCTATCGAAATGGCATCAAAGTCATGGGATGAAATCATTGAAAAATTGGATAAAGACCCTGTCTTAAAACAAGATTTTAATGCGGTTTACCCAGAAGGTTTCACGGGTGACACCATCACCGATGCGATTGCAGAGTTCGAAAAAACCTTAATCACTCCAGACTCTCCGTTTGATAATTGGTTAAGAGGTGACAAAACTGCATTAACCGCACAGCAGCTCCATGGTTACCAGTTATTTAAAGAGAACAAATGTGCAACCTGCCATGGTGGCGTGATCTTAGGTGGTCGTTCCTTCGAACCTCTGGGTCTGAAAAAAGACTATGAGTTCGGTGAAATCACTGCTCAAGATATTGGTCGTATGAATGTCACCTCTGATGAGCGCGATAAGTTACGCCAAAAAGTCCCAACACTACGTAATGTCGAGCTAACCGCACCGTATTTCCACCGCGGCGATGTAGCAACCTTAGATGAAGCAGTAAAACTGATGCTGCGCTATCAAGTGGGTAAAGAACTGCCACAAAAAGATGTCGACGACATTGTCGCCTTTCTTGAAAGCTTAACGGGTGTGTATACACCGTATATGCAACAAAGTGGGTCACAACAGTAAATATCAATATCTGATTGATATGAAAAACCAATAGCACCGCGCAAATAATAGCGGTGCTATTTTTATTTATAACGTATCTTTGTAAAACACCACTTTCTCTAATACAGGCAATGTTAACTGTTGTTGATACCCATCCAGTGTTTCTTTCGATAATATCGCCAATGCGCGGTAAAAATCGCTGTTAGCCGAATTTATCAATACTTCGAGAAAATGTGCCGACCAAGGTAATAAGTGCCAAGCGAGCAACTCTTCTAAATCCGCTCTGCGATTTTGCTCAGCCAGCCAAGCCGCTAACATCAAAATCAACCCAAAGTGGTCTTCAGGCTCTTTTTGTGTCGTTACGGGTTCAACACCTTTGGCTCGCATCCATTGGCACAGCTCAACGGTTGAATCACCAAAAACAATTCTTTCTTTGTCTAGCCAGACTGAGCCCCAAGGAGGCGCGGGTAAAGCATAAGGCCCGATAAACAAGCGCTGCCATGCTTCACTCAGTGGTTCATTCTCCTGAGCACTGGATTGCAAAAGCTGGCTAATTTTTACTAAGGAAGGTAAAGCAAATGGCCATTCTTCATGCCAAGTTGGCTCTTGTAAAATCGAAATAATCTCTGCGTTATTTTCATTTTCTGGTGAGAAATAAAATAAAGACCCCAGAACTCGCCCTGTCACTGCGACGTGTTCAAGAAAGCGTGCTTCTTGCATATTTGATTGTCTCTGAAGTTATCAGCGCAGGGAAACCATCTCCTGCGCTGAAAGGTTTACCAATTAAGCCACAGCCATGCCGACTGTCATGTGTAAACCATAGAATAGCCCACGACCGATAAATTCACCAATCAGTACCAGCACGGTACCAAGAAGTAAACTCAATACCGAAGGCTGATTTTGTCGCACAACAGGCAAAATCCATAGCAGCAACCCGAGACTGGTCACCACGATGCGTACCACTTGTAAAACACCAAAGTCAGGGACTAAATCCACAGCTTTCTGTACTGAGGTGGTGATAAGCGCAATCTCACCACTTTGCAGTAGTACTGATGCAATAGTCACGATATAAGCAACGACACTAATTGCCGCTAATTTACCACTATTAAATGGAAATTTAGCAACTCGTAATAGTAAAGTACCTAAAATTGGCCCCACAACAAACAGAGTCATAAAGAAGCCGATAGTGGTATGTGGCGTGTTCCATGTCGGTACTGTGCTTATCATATAAACTCGTGTCATTGCCCAAACAAATAACAGCCCCATCAACATGGTGATGATTAACCACACTTTATCTAACCCTGTTGGCATCTTTTTGATTGCGGATAACAACCACCATAAGCCACCCAAAGCAAAGAAAATAGAGCCGAATAACACTTCGTTACTCAGTGACGAGGCAAATACACGGTTCATCGAGTTAAATGCACGCATCGGTGAGCCCATATGCATCATAGAAGCGAGAAAACCTAAGCCCATCAATACCCATAATGCCAACATCGCATTCACAATACGCTGTTTTTGGGGTTTATCGTCTGTCGATAACCATGCAAGCCCCGTTACAATCACACCACCTGCAATACTTTGGCCTAATACCGTAAATAAAATTAGCGGCCATTCATGTAATCCATTGCCCATGTTATACCTCCCGAGGATTGGCTAAATGGCCTGTCGTATCATTGACAGGGCGACTATTGGCATTGGGTTTAATGACAAGATTGGGCTTGGTATAGTGCGCTTCAGGTAGTGGCGCAATCTCGGCCAAATTGCCATGTTTTTCACGTAATTCATCAATGGGGCCAAAGTCTAATGCACGCAATGGGCAAGACTCGGCACAAATCGGTTTTTTACCAACCGCAACACGCTCATAGCAACCGTCGCACTTGGTCATATGCCCTTTTTCGCTATCAAATTGCGGTGCACCATATGGGCAGGCCATATGACAATAGCGGCAGCCAATACACACGCTTTCATCTACAACGACAAAGCCATCTTCACGTTTGTGCATCGCGCCACTAGGGCACACTTTGACACAAGCAGGGTCTTCGCAGTGGTTGCATGAAATCGACAAATAATAACTAAATACGTTTTGATGCCACACACCGTTATCTTCTTGCCAATCTCCCCCTGCATATTCATAAATGCGCCTAAAATTCACCGCAGGAGATAAATTTTTGTAGTCCTTACACGCTAACTCACATGTTTTGCATCCCGTACACCGTGCGGAATCAATATAAAAACCATATTGTGTTGTCATGATTTATCCCCCTATACCCTTGCCACTTCAACCAAATTACTGTGTTGCGGATTACCTTTCGCTAACGGTGACGGGCGTTGAGTCGTCAGGACGTTTAGGCTACCACCATGGTCTACCTTGTTTTCATCAGGTGCGTACCAAGCCCCTTCCCCCATTGCGACAACGCCTGGGATGATGCGTGGAGTCACTTTGGCAGCGATCTGCACTTCCCCTCTATCGTTGTAAATTCGTACCATGTCGCCATCTTTAATATTGCGACGTTTTGCATCAATAGGGTTGATCCACATCTCTTGTAAACAAGCCGCCTTGATCACATCAACGTTACCGTAGGTGGAGTGAACTCGTGATTTATAGTGAAAACCACTCAATTGCAGTGGGTATTTTTCGGTGAGCTTATCATCATGGCTTTCAAAGCCTGGGGAATACATTGGGAGTGCTGATATCAAATCACCTTCCGCTAGCGTCCATGTTTTCGCAATATCCGCTAAGCGAGATGAATAGATCTCAATCTTTCCTGACGGGGTATTTAATGGATTACCAATAGGGTCTTCACGGAAGGCTTTGTGTGCCACAAAATGCCCTTGTGGGTCCATTTTTTTATAAATTCCTTGCTGCTGGAATGTCTCAAAATCAGGTAGCTCAGGTAACTTTTGTCGTGAGATTTCATACAAATGGCGTAGCCACTCTTCTTGGGTTCGCCCTTCGGTGAATTTCTCTTCAACGCCCATGCGACGCGCAATTTGTGTACACATTTCATACACTGTTTTACTCTCAAAACGCGGTTCGATAGCTTGGCTGGCGAAAATGACATACCCCATATTACTGGCGGCACCATCCAAACAAAAATCCATTTGTTCAGAGGCGGTGCAATCTGGTAGGACTAAATCCGCATATTTCGCTGAGGCGGTCATATGGTTATCAATCACTACTATCATTTCGCATTTTTTATCATCCTGAAGAATGTCATGCGTTTTATTAATATCAGAGTGTTGATTAATTAAGCTGTTGCTGGCGTAGTTCCAAATAAACTTAATCGGAACATCCAGTTTATCTTTGCCGCGTACGCCATCATGAGTTGCGGTCATTTCTGGGCCACGCTCTATTGCATCAGTCCATAAAAATACGGAAATGCTTGCTTTGACTGGGTTTTCTAACGTTGGCATCCGCTCAAATGGAATATCATAATTCCCTTCACGAGCCCCTGTATTACCACCATTGATGCCAACATTACCGGTTAAAATCGGTAACATCGCAATCGCACGTGCGGTTTGTTCACCATTCGAATGACGTTGCGGCCCCCAACCTTGGCTAATATACGCAGGTTTTGCAGAACCGATTTCACGCGCGAGTTTAATGATTTTATCAGCCGGAATACCGGTGATCTGCGCAGCCCATTGTGGTGTTTTTTCTACGCCATCATCCCCTTGGCCTAAAATATACGCCTTGTAGTGACTGTTTTTTGGGGCGTCTGCTGGCAGGGTTTTCTCATCATAACCTACACAATATTGGTCTAAGAAGGGTTGATCAACCATATCTTCAGTGATCAACACATGGGCGATCCCTGCCACTAATGCGGCGTCTGTTCCTGGGCGGATTGGGATCCACTCATCTTCACGCCCTGCTGCTGTATCAGTATAACGCGGGTCGATCACTATCATTCTTGCATTAGAACGCTCACGCGCTTGTTCTAATTGATAAGTAATCCCACCACCGCTCATACGGGTTTCTGCAGGGTTGTTACCGAAGAGAACCACCAGCTTTGAGTTTTCGATATCGGAAACACTATTCCCCGCCCCGCTACCATAGGTATAAGGCATCGCACAGCTGATTTGTGCTGTACTATAGGTACCGTAATGGTTTAAATAGCCGCCCATGCAGTTCATCAAACGGGCGATAGGTGAATTCGCTGGCGGCCATGAACGTGCGACTGTGCCACCTAATGTGCCAGTTCCATAGTTCAAATACACAGCTTCATTGCCATAATCGGCAATAATCCGTTTTAGATTATCGCTGATTAAATCGTAGGCTTCATCCCAACTAATTTGTTTGAATTTACCTTCACCACGTGCCCCAACACGCAACATCGGGTATTTCAAGCGGTCAGGGTTATAGACACGACGGCGCATTGAGCGCCCACGTAAACAGGCCTTAACTTGATGCTTATTTCCGTAAACATCATCGCCGGTGTTGTCGGTTTCGACATATTTTATTTCACCATCAACAATATGCATACGCAGTGGGCAGCGACTCCCACAGTTAACGGTACATGCGCTCCAAACTATTTTTTCTTCAGGTATGGCTGTTTTGGGTGTGATTTCACTGGTATCAGCAATACTATTAAAAGGTAAACTTAGCGCTCCACTTGCAAGAGCGAGTCCCCCGACGGTACTGGTTTGCATTAGCTTCCTGCGGCTGATCTCCGATTGGAGTACTCCCTCAGATAATGCTTTACTCATATCTGCCTCACTTAACATTGCTTCAAAGTTTTAAAATGGCTTTTTTGAAATTTATTTTTATCTTTAATTTATTTATCGACTTCCAATTACCATTCTATAACCGAGGCACCGTGAGGTATTGTGCACGATCAATAATCCAATATAAATTGTGTGGTTTTAATGCGTTATATCGAGTCATTCAAGCCAGATTAAAATTAATATAATTATTTTTAATGTTTAATAATGAATTAAATTGAAATAAATATAATTCCATTCTTCTTTAACTTGAGTTTACTGTTTTTCATTTATTTCCGAGTCTCAATTCATAAAAATCCCCTTAAACGAAAATCGACTAAGACGTTTAAGGGGAAATATAAAATATAAATTATCGAGTGAATATTTGTTCTGCTAACAGCACTTAAAACGGGCAATTACGCCGTTAATCCACCATCTAAGACCAATGTTTGACCTGTTAGGTACTGGCTGCTATTGCCAATCAAAAATTCAACTAGCTCTGCCACTTCTTGGGGTTGCCCTAAGCGGCGTAACGGGATGTTTTGGCACATAGCTTTTAATTTAGCTTCAGGCATTGCACGGGTCATATCACTATCAATAAGCCCCGGAGCAATACAATTCACACGTAACCCAAAACGCCCGACTTCATGAGCCAATGAACGCGTCAACCCCATCATCGCTGATTTACTCGCCGCATAAGCTGTTTGGCCAATATTGCCTTTTAACCCAGTAATTGATGACATCAATACGATTGAGCCGCTCCCCGCCATCAACATTGCAGGTAATAATTTACGGTGCCAATTCATCACGGAAATGACGTTATTCTCTAGCACATCTCGCCAGATTTCAGCATTTTGATGAATATGTAAGGCGTCCCTAGTGATACCCGCATTATGAATAATAGCCGTAGGAGCCCCAAATTGTTCCAATAACGAGCTAGAAAGCGCGTCAACTTGTGCTTCATTCTTACCATCACACGGGGATCCTTTCACCCATGTATCTAAATTGGAGTTTTCAAGATTCGCTTGTGTTTCATTAACGCCATCAACGCTACGCCCAGTAAAAACCACATTCCAGTGGCGTCGCAATTCACTAACTAGTGCGAGCCCAATTCCCCGGCTTCCTCCCGTCACAAGTATCCATTGATTATTTGCCATTTTAAGATTTCGACTCCTTATCAATATGTTCACACAGCGCTTTCACCGAAATTTCTGGATGTTCTAGGAAAAATTCCGCATCTAAAGCAACATTAAAGTCACGTTTAACAAGCACCATAAGTTCAACATAATCTAAGCTATCGAACTCTAACTGGACTAAAGTCATCTCCGCATTCAACTCTTCTGCTTCTAAATCTTTTGCATCACAGATCATGTCACTAATTTTGATATAAATTTCTTGATATTGGCTCATTTGTTTTATCCTTGCATTCTTATTGAGTTATTGAATTAACTTTCAATGTTATTGAATTATTTATTATTTTTTCTCTGTAGCGGGCGGCGATACTAATACTCACTAATCGACCACTCTCACTATCCGCGATCACTAAGGCCGGCAAAATACGTAGGTAAATAGGCTCAGGAGAGGTGATAGGAGCCCATTTCGTTAGAAGTTCACGGTCAAACACCACCTCTTGGTGGGTTTGTACGATAGGATAACGGCAAAAAATATCTTTCAATGTTGAGCCGACCGGCAACCATTGTGCGATCTCTTGTTGTTCAAATA
Organism: Providencia sp. PROV048; assembly: GCF_033688165.1. Taxonomy (NCBI): domain Bacteria; kingdom Pseudomonadati; phylum Pseudomonadota; class Gammaproteobacteria; order Enterobacterales; family Morganellaceae; genus Providencia; species Providencia sp. PROV048. The sequence continues at coordinate 3,798,493 of NZ_CP096360.1, forward strand.
ACGAGCTATCATGAATTAAGTACCAGAACAAAACTGCGTCAATAAACTGCCATTCATACATTTCGTTGGAAAACTGAGAAAATATTGACTGCAATTTCACCATCTCTGCGGTCGAAATCATTATTTCATTGGCGATTTCATGTAATACCGGTGGAGGGGTGAGCGACAATTGGCAAGTTAAGCAGTTTTGTTGCTCATCAGAAGAGAGTAAAGCCACCGATCCCGCTTTATTTCGTGCAACTAATTGATAATCTTTATCGTTCCATAGCGGATTGCGTAACCGCACGACACATTTGATAAACTCAGGGGCGGTAACCTCTTGTGAAGCCAATAATGGGTGATTTAATGACTCACTCGCGAATTGTTTCACATCGAGTAGTGCACGCATGCCATGCACACTCAGTTGATCTCCGCCCTTCGCTTTGACCCATTCAAGGTCGAAATGAATCGGGTTATCATCACCAGAAAATGATGCCCACTGTTTTGCATCCTCAAGGGTATAACGTAACGTTCTCATAACGCTTTCTCTAAAATCAGCGCCGCGTTTGCCCCACCGAAGCCAAAACTCAGGTTTAGTGCACGCTTAACTTCACCAATACGGTGTTCGTTAGGAATATAATCGAGGTCACATTGCGGGTCCGGGTGATGTAAGTTAGCGGTTGCGGGCATCACGCCATGCGCCATCGCTTGCAAGCAAATAATGGTTTCAAAGCTACCAGCAGCGGCAATTAAATGTCCCGTATAGGATTTCGTACTGGATATTGGGACTTGGTAAGCTGCCGCACCTAATGCCTTTTTCAATGATTCTGTTTCATTTAAGTCATTAAGAGCCGTTGAGGTTCCATGGGCATTGATATAATCGAGAGATTCAGGAGCAGCTCCCGCTTGTTGTAAAGCCATTTCAATGGTTTTCACTCGGGCAACACAATCTTCTGCTGGTGATGTAAAATCAAAGGCATCAGAAAAATTTGCATACCCTGTAATCTCGCCCAAAATGGTGGCGCCACGAGAAATAGCGCTCTCACGCTCTTCTAAACACAATACGGCCGCACCTTCAGAAAGGACAAAACCACTGCGATCTGCGCTAAATGGGCAACTGGCACGAGTCGGGTCTTCCGCTTCACGTGTTAAAGCACCAAGAACATCGATATTCCATACAGCACAATCTGTCCGCAAGGACTCCCCTGCACCAGCGAGCATCATATCGGCTCGTCCATGACGAATCGCTTCAAAAGCATCACCAATCGCAATAGTGCCTGTCGCACAAGCCGCGATGGTCGTGTTTTGATATCCACGCAGGTTCCAAAACTGGCTGCAAGCCGCCGTTGTCACATTTGGCATTGCATAAAAACAGTTGAAAGGCGAGGTCATCCCTGTCGCTTCGAATTCACTGACTGACATATAACTTTCATCAAGCCCTGCCCATCCTGTTCCCATAATTACACCGCACATCAGTGGGTCATAAAAATCAGTTAATGGCGTGCCTGCGAAGGCCATATCCATGGCTTCTCGCGCTGCCCCCAAGGCTAAACGCGTATGGCGTGGTAAACGACGACGAATAGCCGCGGGAACCCCTTTTAAGCTAGGTTCATTATCAATAAGCCCTAAAAAATGGCTGTGGATATTTTGCGCGGTTTTATCAACGTAACGATAACCGAGCTTTTTATCCATAATTGCTTGCCAACATGCCGAAGCCGTATCACCCAGAGGAGTGACAGCCCCATAGCCTGTGACAACAACGCGTTTAAAGTGAGATTTTTGGTTCATAATGGGTTGTCCTCCTGTCGAGCGCTATCGCCACCTTGTGCTAGCCAAAGTTGTAGCGTTGCATAAAGATAATCGTATTGATTTTGCGCTAATGAGTTCTCAATAGTTAAAAGGTCATCTTGCGCATTAAGCAGCGTTTGATAATCCACAGCACCGGCTCTGTAACGACTGTTGGTTAGTTTTAGTCGCTGCTGGCTAAGTGATAATGACTGCTGCAATTGCTGACGAATTTCATCCGCGGCAAAACGGGCCTCCATCGCATTATCGACTTCTGACAAGGCGGTATAAGCCGCACTACGAAATGCCACCGCAGCTTGTTGCACTTGTAAGTCGGATTGTTCAATGGTCAATTTCACTGTGTTCCACTGAATAAATGGCAAAGAAATCGAACCCCCAACAACCCGTGTCGGGTCACTAAACCATTGAGAAAACAGCTGGCTACCCGCATTAAGCGCACCTTGCAAAGACAGTGTCGGGTAGAAGCTCAATTTAGCAGCGTCAGAATCAGCAAGCGCGGAACGTAAACGTGACTCGGCGGCTTGAATATCCGGCCGCTGTGCTAATACGGCCAACGGTGTCGCGTTAAGAATTTCAATCCGTTGATTTCGATTAAGTGCGGTGAGCTCACGCACATGTTGCTCTGCAGGGCGGTTTAACAATAGCGCTAATGCATTACGGGAGCTGTCACGTTCTTTAATGAGCCGTCGTAATTCATTTTTTCGACTAATCACAGTTTGCTGTGATTGTAAGAAATCCAGCTGGCTAACTTTTCCTGCCAAATACCATGACTTAATTTGCTGCTGACTTTTTTCTGCAATCTTTTGGCTCGCAATCAGGTTATCAATCTGTTGATTTAACAGCGCAATATTCCAATATAATTGTGCTGTCGTATTAATAACCACTAATGCTGTTGCATGGTAATCCTGTTCGGTTGCTATAGCTTCCCACTCATTCTTTTCACGAATACGTGCCAGTTTTCCCCATAAATCGATTTCATAATTTAAGGTTAGATTTGAGCTATAGCTTTCTTGAGGGGAGGTTCCATGACGTATAGATTTTGTATTACTTGCTGACCCCCCAAGGGAGAAATCTGGGGTTATATTGGTATTTGCTAACCCAGCAGTACTTCGCGCAAGCTTTAATTTAATTGCCGCTGTGGCTAAATCATTATTATTTTCTAATACCTGATTGATCAGTTGGGATAGCAGAGGATCTTTAAACTTATCCCACCAATTTCCAGCAACATTCCCCCCCTGCACTGACGTAATCACGTCATTCGCACCAGATTGGCGTATTTTATCATCCCATTTCTGAGGCAATGTGAGTTCAGGGCGTTGGTATTCGGTACGCGTAAAACTGCCGCAGCCATTAAGCAAAAATAAAGCAGAAATAATATAAAGTGATTTGATATTCATTCGCGTGCCAATGCCTCCGTTGGGTTGAGTTTGGCAGCCCGACGAGCAGGAAAATAACCAAAAACCAAACCAATTAGAGCGGAGAAACCGCACGCTAATAAAACGGGGAACAGAGTAAACACCATCGTAAATTCAGTGGTGAAATAAGAGAAAATCCACCCCGTTAACCATGAACCGACAATACCAATTAAGCCGCCAAGCGAGCAAATCATCACAGCTTCTATCAGAAATTGGTTCATAATATCTTGAGGACGCGCACCGACGGAAAGGCGGATCCCGATTTCATGAGTTCGTTCCGTTACAGAAACCAACATGATATTCATCACCCCAACGCCGCCAACCAATAAGGAAATAGCGGCAATCGATGTGATCAGTAATGACATAGAATCGGATGTTTTTTGTAATGCATTGGCGAGTTGGTCATCCGACTGAATAAAAAAGTCCTTTTTACCATGTTCGCGTAATAACAAACGCTCAACCTGTAATTCAGCTTGCTGAGAGGTTAAGCTTTCAGGGAAGCGCAGTGAAATAAACTCAATAGGTTTGTCCCCGACCACACGTTGCTGTAACGATGAGTAAGGTACCCATCCCATAACAAAGCCACTCGACATTTTGGGCCCCGGTTTACGGGCAATACCAATAATTCGCCATGGTGAATGGCCAATCTGCACAATTTGCCCTAACGGTTCTTCTTCTGGCTGAAAAAGTACTTCTCGGCTTCCTTCATCCAATACAATAACGGGTTCACTGTCAGCCATATCGAGCGTACTGAATAAACTGCCATGTAAAAGCTGAAACCCTTGTGCCGCAAAATACTCTTCTGAAACACCATTAAGCATGATGGAGTTATCCAAGCCTTTATTAACGACCATCGTCATGCTACTCGCGACGGGAGAAACAGACTCAATCCATGGCAGTTGCTTTAGGCTTTTAACATCATTTAACGATAACGCACGCTCCATATCAGGCCGCTTTGCCCCCCACCCAGTACCGGGGCGAATTTCCAGTGTCGTGCTACCAAGCTTCCCGATTTCATCCATGATGGAGCGTCTTGCACCTTCCCCCACGGCCATTGATGACACCACAGAAGAAATACCAATGATAATTCCCAACATCGACAAAAATGCACGCATACGATGACCGAGTAAGGCCCGCCATGCCATACGAATGGACTCAATAATATTGCGCCACACCGATGCACGGCCATTATCTTCAACAGCAGGAAGCTGGTGCCGTTGTTTTGTGTCTGTCTGTGCTTGGTTCTGCTTATCAGAAACAATTTTTCCATCACTAATTTCAATAATTCGCTGAGTTTGCTGAGCGATATTTTGGTCGTGGGTCACAATCACAACAGTGTGCCCATCGAGATGAAGCTGATGTAAAATATCCATCAATGCATGGCCACTGGCGCTATCTAATGCCCCTGTAGGTTCATCTGCAAGAATGATTTGTGCACCATTGACCAAGGCGCGACAAACACTAACACGCTGCTGTTGCCCACCTGATAGCTGATAAGGTTTGTGATCCAAGCGTGTTTGTAACCCTAACTTTTCTGCTAATAAAGCAACTCGTGCGCTCCGCTCATCTTCTGGCATTGCCGTATACAAAGCAGGGATAGCAATATTTTCCTCTGCAGTCAGGTAGGGCATCAGGTGATAACGTTGAAAAATAAATCCAAGATATTGGCTACGTAATTCCGCCAGTTGGTCACTGTTCACCTCATGAACCGCAATCCCATTGATAAACACTTCTCCTTGAGAAGGCTTATCTAAACAACCAATGATATTCATCAGAGTCGATTTACCTGAACCTGATGCGCCAATGATAGCGACCATTTCTCCTTGGTTAATTGATAGCGAAATATCATTCAAAACAGGAATAGTTTGCGTACCTGCTGAAAACTCACGGTAAACATGATGAAGTTCAATCAGAGGGCGGGTAAAAGATACATTTCGTGTCGTCGCCATCATTAACTCGCCACATTATCTGATTGAATAACAACGTGTTCACCCTCGCTAATCCCCTCAAGTACTTCGACGAAATGGCGATCATTAATCCCCACTTTGATAGTGCGAATTTCCGGTTTTTCATTGTTGATCACGGTCACTTCATATTGGTTTGCACCTACCGCTCGCCCCAGTGCACTAACGGGGAGTCGTAACGCATCTTTCGCTTGTGCAACACGAATAAATACTTGAGCTGTCATTGATGTCTTTAATGCACGATCGGCGTTATCAACCTCAAATGTTCCGTTGTAATAAATTGCACTGTTCTGTTGCCCTCCAGAATTATTGTTATTTTCATCAAGCGCTTCGGGAGGAATAGGTTGAACATACCCCATGGTACTTTCGTAGTGCGTTTCAGGGTCCGCAATCACATAGAATGTGAGGGGTTGGCCTGGGCGAATTTTTTGAATATCCGCTTCCGAAATTCGTGTCTGAACCTGCATTTTATCTAGGTTCGCCAGCACTAAAATGGTCGGTGCTGTCTGTGAAGAAACGATGGTTTGCCCTTCGTTCGCCACAATACCCAGTACTTCGCCACTAATCGGCGCGATGATCCGTGTAAAATTGAGGTTAGCTTGTGCAGTTTGCACGTCCATTTCTGATTGCGTGATTAACGCCTCATTGACATTAACCTGCTGTAATTGCGCCTCATATTGGGCTTGTGCTTGTTCATATTCACTGCGAATACCAGAGCCATCTCTCTGCATCACCACTTGGCGCCGATAGGCTTTGATATACTGTATTAATGTCGCTTCTGCAGCCCGTTTTTGCGCCTGAGCACTGGATAACCGAGCGGTTGCATTTTTGAGCTCAGACTGCTGGATAGTTGGGTCGATTTCTGCCAACAATTCCCCTTTAACTACTTTGTCGCCTTGTTTTACATACAGTTTTTTGATTTGCCCGTTAACCTGAGCCCCTACGTTAACTTGCATTGAGGGCTTTAATGTCCCCGTGACCATGACAACTTTTTCAATATCGCCACGTTCCACCGATAAAATTACGTTTTCATGCAACGCTGGCGCGGGTGATTGCCAAACAAAACGGCCGATCACCACGATCAGCACAAGTAGTGCTACCAACCCACCTAAAATGCGTAATCGTTGAGTCGTTAAACCCAATTTTGGTGCTACGTGGCGAGAGGTCATGAGGGAGTTCCTTCCATTGCCGCTAACAAAGAAGGTTCAGGTTGAGGCGTACCTGTTGTCACACAAGGGGCTTTATTAGGGCTGTTCTCAAGACTTAATTTCCCATCAACTATTCGGTAAAGTGCATCGAAATTAGCCGCCAGCTCTTCACTGTGAGTGACAACAATCAATGTCTTACCTGTTTTCTGGCAATGTGACTGAATGGTCGCCATGACTATTTTCGCCGTTTCTTCATCCAAATTGGCGGTGGGCTCATCCAATAACAAAATAGGACGGGCACTATATAACGAACGAGCCAATAACAAACGTTGACGTTGCCCAAGTGATAGCGCCGCATGGCTTTCTCTTATTAACGCATTAACCCCACCAGGTAATTGATTAATCACTGCACCGAGAGCCAGTTTATCAAGCAACACTTCGACTCTTTTTTTATCTTTTTCGCGGAAGTTAGGGTCAAATAGCGTGATGTTATCTAAGACGGTCGCATTAAATAAAATATCTTCTTGGCTTTGCAAGCAAACCAATTGCGTAAGCTGCTGCACACTGACAACCTCACCGTTGGACTCGCATACTCCTTGCTGTGGGCTGAATAAACCCGCGATTGTCCGTAATAATGTGCTTTTTCCTGCTCCTGACTCCCCAACAATGGCAACCTGCGTACCTGAAGGTAAGTCTAATGACACATTATTTAAAATCGGTTTCGCAGGGTCATAACTGAAATGAATCCCATTGAAAGATAAGTGAGGGGCTTTTCCTAGCACTGCGGCTTGTTTTTCGTGGAATGGCGCGGTGTCCTGCTCACTTTTCTTAGGGAATAAAGAATGGGCACGTGTATCAATAATATGCAGTTGCGACTTATGGATAATCGCATAAAAAATACGCGTCACATAATTGGTGAAAATTTGACGCAAGAAACTATAAGCAAAGAAATCCCCCAAAGAAATTAACTCATTGGCCACCATGGGTAAAACCACTAACATAAAAATGACCATCTCCAAACTACCGGTTAATTGATAGATGCCATCTTTAATTTGTTGATACACATTTCTGCGTTGCATACAGGTAAACAATTCACGGCTTAACCATGCAAATTGCGCCTTACGCTGATTTTCTATCCCTGCTGTTTTTATGGTCAGAATGCCCTGCAGCGTCTCCATAAAAAAGTCATTTAATTCTGCTGATTTTAACTGTAACTGCTGGGTATACCACCGATCACGAATAATCGCCCATACGCTAATTAAGCCCATCACGGTAACACCCGCAGCTGAAATAGCCGCTAATACGGGTGCAATCCAAAACATGGTACCTAATGCTATCGCACAAATAACCCAATCCGTTCGTAGCCCGTTATCCAGCTCAATTTTTTCGGTTAATGCCCCCTGCCAAGCGACAAAACGGCTAAAAACATCCCCGGGTGCGCGTTTTTCAAAAAATCGCAATGGATTACTCAATAAACGAGAAAAACCAACCCCACTTTTAATCAACACAAAGTGTTTTACGAATCTCTCACTCAGCATTCTCACACCAAGGGCTAATAGTGTTGCAACCACAAAGGCAACAATAAACCAGCCATAAGGGAAAATGGCATTTTTGGCGTCGGAAAAGGCTTGGTTGATTGCATTGCTCACCATGGCTGGCATTAAAAATAACGTTAAAGAAACCAAAAAAGCGAATATCATCAACCAATAAACACCGCGAATCTCTGAGGTTTCTTTCAGGCTCATTGCATGAGGGGCTTTTTTCCCAGCCCCATCATTTTTGTCTTCTGGTGCTAATGATTCAATTTTTTCCAGCGCGGTATCCGGTTCTAAAATTAATGCATAACCGCTGATTTCCGCTTTTAATGCAGAGAAAGGTAACCATTGCTGCCCAATTGCAGGGTTCATCACACACACGTTATTTCCTTTGCGATAAGCAAGCAGCACAAAATGGCTTGCTCCGTAATGTAAAATAGCGGGAAGTGGTAAACTATTGAGCTCTTGGTGCTCAAATAGCACTGGTGTCGTCGCAACACCGTAATTAGCTAAAATGGACGAAAGGTCAATCAAAGAAGTTCCATGATCCGATGCTGGATACACCTCTCGCAGCGTTTCAAGAGAAACATTGAGACCTTGAGTTTGTGCTAACATCGCAATACATGCTAAGCCACATTCATTGGTTTCTTCTTGAGAAACAAAATTTGGAATAATATTTTTCATTATTATTTAATGGCTAATAAAATAAAGTGAATGGCTATGCCATAAAAGCCAATCATTGGGATAATGACGAACCGCATTTTCAATGATGGCGGGCATTTGAGTTGCAACGTCTTTTGCTGCAACAGGCGGATAAACCTTGATTTTTAAACCGTTTTGGTAGTACAGATGATAAAAAACTACCTGTGCCGAAATCGCACTGGATAAACGCACGACACCATTGTGCAGCTTTGCTGCACGGTTAAATAAATGGCACGATAATTTGCTCGACGCCCCTTCCTCTGTTTGAACCGTGTAATCAGGGGTAATATCAGGGAAAACAATCATATTTTTTTGCCCTGCCGCCGTTTCTGTCATCGCAGTCATTAATTGGCTAGCTAATACTTTATTTCCCTGATGAATAGAACAATAAGATAAATTCACCTGACCTAACTCACGTGCCGAAGCGTTATACTTTTGCTGCTCTGCGCTCGACGAAACCACCACCGTCGCATTCCCAGGAGTCACCCCCGCCCCAACCATGGTGGCTAAAACATCAGAAACCATATGTAACGGAGCAAGTACAACGGGTTTATTTTGTTGGTGTAAAGGCGCAACGACGCTATCAAGTTCAAGGGTACAAACTCGAACTTGCGCCATGATTTTTTGGTTTTGTCCCCATGTGGCTGCCTCTTCCAAAATGAAGCGTCGAACAGCTATCCAGCCCATATTAATATGCCCTTTCGTTTCCATTAAACTACGAAAGTTTTCCGTGGCGACTTTATTCCGATTACGATATTGACGACCTAATAAGCCGACGCGACATAATAAATTGGAGACAAATAATACCGATGTGATATAGCCTCGGCGCAATAACAACCGTAAAAAGGCAAGTCCACTATGATTAAGTTTTTGATATCCTTTTTTAAACGGCATCAAACAGTTTTTCGCTGTAAATACCGTCCAGACAATGCAAAACCGGATCACCGTAACTCCTTATTACTTTTATCTAATAACTCAAGCATATAGGCAGTAAAGTCTGCAAAATCACGGTCTTGGTAAACAACATAGCGTTTATTGATAATAAAGGCAGGTGTTCCAGTAATTTGATAAAATTTGCTAATTTCAAGCATATTTTTTAGACGTTCTTGAACGGCTTGGCTTTCACTGGTTTTTAGGTATTGGATTGAATCAATATTGTGCCGTTTTAACCATTGGTTTAAGACATCTTTATTAGCTAAATCAAGCTTATCGTTGATAACGGCAGTATAAAGATCCTGACGTAATTGAGATTCCACCCCCATCTCTTCCAATGTCGCAAAAATAGGCGCATAGGCAGCCAGCCCCATATTATTATCCATGGCTAAATGAACGACTTTAAAGTTGACATTCTCAGGGAGTGTTTTTTCGAATTGGCTGACATTGTCATGATTTACTGCACAATAATGGCAACCATAAGAAAGGACTTCTATGATGCTATTATTTTCTTTTATTGGACTCAACAGAACTTGTTCACTATTAAATTCAATAAAAGAAGAGCCTTGTGCATCATCATTTGAGAAAGTATTAAAAACAAAAATATGATAGAACAAAACCGTCATGAGTGAAGAAGCAATAATAACAAATAGAGTATAAAGTGTGATAGTTATTGGTTTAAAACGAGTATTCATAACAGTTAATTCCATTCAGGTACGAAAAATACATGGGGATAACTCCCCATGTATCAATTAATAAAAATTAAATTTAATACTATGGAGCTGTTACATCACAGTTTGATGCACCAACAGCTTTCGCTTTGTATGTTTTGTTACCGTGCTTATCAGTACAAGTCGTTACTAATTGGCAAGATTTAACACCACCAACAGTGATGCTCTCGTAAGAATCAGTACAAACTTGTTTTGTTCCACCAACTACAGCAGCAGCTTCGATAGCATTTAACTTTTTCATGTTATTTCCTTTAATATAGATTTTAATTAATAAAACGCCCTATTTATTGATAATTAACACCAATAAATCATTTAGATTTTTAATTAACACACGAATTACTACGTGAATAATTAAAAATTCAATCCTTCTAATTTCTCATTATTATCAAATAAAAAAATCGCTTTTCCTTTGACGCTTTTTGCTTTCTCTTTCTCACCTAATTCATTTAAAACAAGGATCCAAGAAAAATAAACATTAATATCTGGGCAAGAACGAGAATAGCTTTCTGCCCAAGACGAAAATAAATTCAAGTAATAGGGGTTCTGTGTCTCGTTATAGCGTAACAAATACCCCATATTGAGATCCAATTTATAACGATCATTGATTAAGTAATATTTCCACTCGCTATAATCGGGCTCATTCATAGAAAGAAGAAACTGTTGCCCTGTTTTTTCGATATACGTTAAATATTGCTGCGTTTGCAAAGTAAAATACAGCAACCCCATGGATAACAAACCACCTAACGCAATAATTGTTTTCGAACAATACCCTACAATTTTATTTAAATGATACTTTTTAGTTGGAATATCGGCACAACGTATTAGTAGTATCAATACCACCCCATGAGGTATTGATAGCCACAATGGAAACTCTGTCATCATATGAAAAACAATTGGTAACGCAATAACTAAAAAAACATAATTATTATTTTTATTTTTTAATGAAGAATAAAGTAAATACCCACTACCAATAATAACTAACAATATTGCCGCAATACCAACTAACCCACCTTCAACCATCCAACGCAATATCTCATTGTGTGGATGTGAAATAACCTTTTCACTGGTTCCTAGCAAACCACCACCAAAACGCTCTAAAAATACAGATTCAAAACTACCAACCCCAGAGCCAAATAAAATATTTTCGCTAAATAAATATAAACTATGTTGCCATAGCACCCATCTAATATGTGATGTTTGTAATTTACTTTCAGAAAAGTCAGAAATATTAAAACTAACTTTTATTCCATAGCCAATAATAAGACCGATAACAATCGCTATTAAAGAGTAAACAATATATTGACGATGATACTTTGCGAAAAAATAAAAAACAATAACAATTAATAATAAATTTAAATATCCAGTTAATGATTGGGACAATGGCAATACCATGCTCATTAAAATGAGACTCACAATGATAATGGCAAACGCATACCGTGTGACAGTTCTCATTAAAATAAACATGCCTATTGCACTGGCAATACCAACACAAATAAAACTAGAAAGAACATTAACTTGTTGGAATACGCCATATGGCCTATCCCCTGATATCGGAAAAAAATTAAAAACCTGTGCTATTGAATATAGACTCTCAATAATAGCAGCAAATAATACACTGCAAACAATTATTTTCAATACAGTTTCTGAAATATTTATTTGCAATAAAGCTTGATAAAAAAACAACGCCCCCAATAACCAATACGCAGTCAAGTACGCATTAAGCTGGTAATTTTCTGGCGCAAAAAAACACAAGCCTAATAATAAGACTAACCCAATCGTAATATAATTACTCGACTTAGAATAGTATAAGGTTAAATTTTTAATTTGTGTAATACTAATCATCACAATAAAAAAAGCAATAAAAAAACCACTAATTATATTGAATGGCAATGACAAACCTGTTCCGCCCATATTCGGCAGATAAATATGCAATATAATGCCAAAAAATATAACGACAAAAACTAAAAGTACCCATGGATAACTTTCTTTTTTATTATCTTTAATTTTGATTGCAAACATCATGTTTCATTCGTTATTGATAATTTAATGTATAGTATGCAGTGCTATAAAAATTCCCATAGGTAATCGTTTCGTTAATTCTCGCTTCTGGCTCAGCTTCGACATAAGCCTTGAATTGAATTTCCGTATCATTTTTTGCCAAATTTTGCGCTAATGATGGCGTATTCAATTCTATGGGTGTTTCATTTAAGTTTAATAACCCAATACCGATTCCGCTTGCCTCACTTTGGTCACTAATCGCAAGATGGTCAGGAAGATTTTTATTTTCAATTCCATTAAAAGTCACTGTCACCGATTTAAATATGGTCGTATTACAATTCGTTAAATGGATTGAGAAAATTAAAGGTTTCGACTTACCTTCTTTATAAAGGTCTTTAACCGAAATTTGTTGAAAATCAACAGGGACCTTCTCACTTCCCGGCGCTATCTGACATGGCGTAGCAACAACCATGCCTCTGAATGAATAGCTTCCCATATTAGTTGGGATCACACTCGCACTCATCGGCCCCGAGACTAATAAATATAAGCCAATCGACAATAAATATTTTGTACGCTTTATCTGATTATTATTTCGCATGATCGGCCTCATTGGAATTCAGCAAGGATTGTCCCGGTACTTGTAAATTCACCTTCTTCCACACTACTACCAGGCGCAGCTATTGGCGCAGCCGTTAGGTTCCAGGTACCTTGGTTATTAATAAAGTCAGGCACTTGGTATGCTTGATTTGGTTTTACCAATGTACCCGCCACATTATCAGTCACCACAATGCCAAGATTTGTGCGTTTCACGCCGTTTTTTAACGTACCGAAATAATCAGGGTTAAAATCCGCACTGCCTGACGCCCCCGGTAAGAGTGACAGCTTGATATTTAAATCACCTGTCGTAAAACTTCCACCGGTACATTTAACTGGGATCTTAAAGGGCTGAGCATAATTAATTCCATTTAACTGTTCACTCGTATTTGCTACATCAAGAAAATCAATATTAATTGGGTTACCTTCATTAATCGTACACTCATCAGCAACTGTGATAATCCCTGCTCCTAAAACAACCCGAGTTGAAGGGATTGGCGCATAAGCTGTACTGCCATTCGCTGGGCTGCCTTTTTTGGCAAAAACCTGTACCAGCTCAGCTTGGTTGATGGTAATGCCATTAATAATCGGTTTTTTCAGCCTAAACGTGATCGTTCCACTCGACCCTGTCCGTAGCTCGACACCATAATCACGGCTATTAACACTCGGTGGTCTACACTCTATTGGGTCAGAACCCCCATTCCACATATCCTTCACTGGAACAGTGACTTTCTGACCAACCCTTCCCCCTATTTGAATTTCAACTTTTACATCAAAATATTCATTAAGGTTCAGGTACCCCGGGTTTTGCATTGATGTAGGAATAGTTGACATTAAATCAAATGTCATTCCTGAATCAGGACCGGTATTCCCAACCCCTCCTGGATTCATGTAGCTTTGGCAGTAAATATCAAAGTAAGGCCAGTTACCCACATCAAAATTGAATACCGTTTCTGCATCCTTCTCATTAACGAGTAATTGATTATTCATTCTCGCTTCGAATGTATAAGTTCCCCCGTCCGGTATAGCGGAACCGTGAGGATAACCTAAAGCAGATAACGGAAAGACCCCTATTGTGAGTAAACCAGCCACAATAGTCATATCTTTTAGTTTTTTGTTGTTGGATACAAACATGGTTATAAATACTCCAGTTTTAGCCTAACTAATCCGCTAAAAGTTCCCGCTGAAACAGACTGTGCTGTAGATTCCAATGAGGCATTAAGTGTAATGTTGTTATCACCAGGTTTGATCACCCATGAACTTGTTGGCTGATTGACCATTAAGTTTTGATGTTCTTTACTAGAAATACGCAACCCGGCACCTCGAATATCACCTGTCACTCGCACCAGATCAGGGTTAAAAAAATCCGTATCTCCCGCAATGCTCAATGAAACAGCGCTTTCTCCCGTCAAGTAATAACGCTGCGCATTTTGAGTTGCCTCTCCAGCAGCATTCACAAATGACTTGGATGCCCCGCGTTGGCAATCTTTGAGCCGAATATTAAATGCAACAGGAGTACTTCTATCGCCAATGCGGTGAAATTCTCTGGCATTGATGTCACCTAAATCGACATACTGCTCTTGTGTTTCTAATTCAAGAACACAAGGTGATGCATAGACGCTCCCTGTCAAATGCACAGTACTATGTACGTCTAGCAATGTTTGGCGAGACAGCTTTTCATCCGCAATTTCTGCAACTGCGGAGAAACTTCCTAGCCCCAATAACACTATCCCTAAGCACCTAATGTTCATATCAATACTCCTAGCGAATCTGTTGCTCTGGTGGTAACGCTTTACACGTATTTCCGCTACAACTGTATTTAAGTTCTGGATGACCACCATAATCATTCACATACATCATGGTGAAACTCTCGCCTGAACTATTGACCTTAATATCGAGATGCGATTTAGGTGCAATCATCACCCCTGGAAAATCAGTTAGTTTTTTTCCACCTTCTGCCACCGGTTTATTATTAAGGCTAATAATTGTCACAAAATAAGGGGTTGGGTTTTCAGCACGCCAATTATTTCCCTGTTTATAAAATATGACTTGGTCTTGCCAAACTGCACTTTTAGACTCAGGAATAATGGCTGTAGGCCGATAAAATAATTTAATGCGCGATTGCATCGCTAACTGTAAAACATTCGGTTTATCGGGTTTTGGCGGAACTTCGCGCACATTTAAATAAAATAGACTTTCACGATCTTGAGGTAACTTATCTATCTCGGCTGTTTTTGAAACACGAGCAACCCCTTTTTGCCCCCCATTAATGCGCTGTAATGGTGGCAATACAACTAATGGCGATGTAATTTTTTTTCCATTGGCATCTTCAACCCATGACTGAGCAAGAAAAGGAATACTTGAGCTGGTGTTTGATAAATTAGCACTCGCAGAATTTTCATCGCCTGTAATAATCAGTCGCGTTCTATCCAGTGAAATACCTGCATATGATTGCCCTACGCCAACCATCATAACTAGCAAACCACCTACCCATTTATTTATACGAATCGCCATTTTCTCTACCTTATAGAATACTTTTTCAAACTGTCATTACATTATTGGCAAGGCAGCAAAACTGACATGCCCGAATTTATTTTTTCAGGCAGTTGAATTTTACATTGCGCTTTTCCACCCCAAGATACTGTTAACGTTTCTTTAGGATTTACTGCCATCAAGTACGCCAACCCATTTTCCATTAACATGGCAATGTTAATTCCATCCGCGTTTGTCACATCAGCACCAAACGGAGGTACCGTATCGTTATAACGAATGGTGGCAATGAGTTTTTCACCTTGTGCAACATCAAATCGCTGATAACCGATTGCCCCTTCTGTTAATGTCGAGGTTGCGATCGCCTTATTGGTATCAACGTTATTTTTTAACTTATCGACATCAATACGTGTGTCGAAGCTGTAATAGCTGACAATATCAGGCACAACAGAAATACCAGCCCAGTTAGTTCGCGTTTTTTCATGGTTAAACGGCACGCCACCAACACCGTTGGTATCGACCATAATTCTTGCTGTATCCGTTGTACCGGTGCTGTTATGCAATGCTGCACCATGCTTAGTAGCAGTGAAGCCACCGCGCAATGTCCCGTTGATCGATGCCGTTTGTCTTTCTTGATAGCTCACATTGGTATTAACTTCAGCAAGTTGCGTCCGTTTTTGATAATATCCATCAAACCGGACGCGATCATCGCTGCTTCGGCCGGCTCTAACTCGCCATAAATTATTCGTATCCCTGTTATCACTGTAAGACAGCATATGGCTGGTCTTACTACCACTATTTTGCAAGTCGTATCCAGCCCAACGGCTATCACCAACAGGCACTGAAACCGAAAGTGAAATGCTATCGTCACGTCGACCTCGATAGTCAGAACGGTAAGCCGCAATGTTGGTTGAGACACCATTGATACCCATTAGACGAAATGTTCGCCCCACGGATAAGCCATATCTATCTTGAGATGTTTGGTCCCAAAAGGTCTGATGGGTATAAGTTAAGAATACTGTCGTTCTCCAATCAGGATCATCAGCCCAAAAAGTTTTATTCCCTGTAACGGTATACATCTCTTTTTGACGGCCAATACCCAGATATTTGTTTTCACGCTCATCTAAATATTGCGACAGCGTTCTAAACTTATCCTGCGAGAAGCGGTAACCCGCAAAAGTAATCGTACTGTTAAGTTCATCAAATGACTTTGAATAACTCAGGCGATAAGAAGAACCCGTTTGTGTGTTATCACCCGGCATTCGGCTAATGGATTGTGTGATATCTGCAGAAAGTGCACCAAATATAGATAAATCGCGCCCTAATCCAGCAGATATTGCAGTGTAATCCCTACCCGCAAAAAGTAGGCCGCCAATGAGTGACCAGTTATTGCTCAGCCCCCAAGAGAAATCTCCCGTGGCAAACATTGGCCCCTCAGGCTTGTGATTAAATCGAGATGGCTTACCGACCGAAGCGTTGTAACGCACATAACCCGGGCGAGTTAAATAAGGGATATTTGCCGTATCAACTTGAAAAGTCGATACCTCGCCGTCATCACCTTCAACTTTGACATCTAGGGTTCCACGAATTGAACTTTGCAAATCCTGAATACTGAATGGCCCCGCAGGTACCGTCGTTTCATAAACGACACGCCCAGCTTGGGTTACAACAATTTTTGAATTGCTTTTCGCAATACCATTAATCTGTGGTGCGTATCCTCGCAGATTTGGCGGTAACATACGCTCATCACTGGCAAGGTTAAAGCCAGTGAAACGAATCGTGTCAAAAACTTGAGAATTTAAATAAATTTCACCCAGTGTCAGCTTAGCCGCCATGTGGATCAGAGGACGATATGCATAAAACTGGTTCCAATCGAATTTTCTATCGCCACGCTCGTTATAATTAGCTTGATAATCAGCTCTAAAACGCCATGCGCCCAAGTTAAATCCCGTTTGGCCATATGCCGATAATGAGTGTTTATTTGTATGTGTCGTCAAAGAACGAGAAACTGACCCGGTCAGGTTATAATCAAATATAAGGCCTGAAACCCCTGAATCCCAACGCTCAGGCGGCACCCAACTAGGATCGGAATATTTCATCCATGCCTGTGGAATAGTGATATCCAGTTTGCCTTCATGATTATTAATTTTAACGCCTGAAATAGGTAAAATATTTGAACATTCAGGGGATATGGCTTGGATTTTTTTTAACGCATCTTCTTTGAGCGCTAACATTTCAATTTGCTTAGGGGTAAAACAAACTAATGATTTTTCACTATCGTGAGGATCGGTAATATAAGTGACTTTCTGCTGAGACAATGATTGTCCATTAATATAGAGATCTAATAAATATGTCCCAGGAAATACGAAATTATCTTTAGAGAATCGAGTTAAATCAATATTGTTACGGTCACCAACATCTAATACGTCAACATTAAACTCAACAAGATCATTTGCAGACATATTTGGTGAATAGCAAAGTACTGCAATATATATTGCAAATAGTTTTTTTATATTATTTATATTTCCATTTAAAATAATCATTTTAGTTACTCAGTATTCACTCATTAGGCTAGAGATTTAGCTCAATTCTCTTTTATATGTAATTATTATTAGCTTTAGAAATAATCCATTCTAAACCTTAGAATTCCAGCGAAATCACCTGCCTTAATATGCTTTTGATAAGCAACTAAAATTGCAGTAAAATCTAATCTATTGCGCCCTTCTAATAATGTGTAATCCGGCATTTTTCTATTAAGTTTAAGTATTTCGCCGTGAGAGTCTCTAAACTGAATTCCAAACCCCTCTGAATCGCCGCTTACTTGTAAAAGTTGATCATCATTAACAGATGTTCCCATCATGGTTATTTGCGCGCGTGATGCACTACCTTTATCATTAGAAGGCAACGTACATCCAACGAGCTTTATAGCAAAATTCTTACTCACCAGCATATTGACATCAGGCGTGATCTCTCGGGCACTGATTTCACCAAAATTAACCCAAAGTTCTCGGCTTTCAGGATCAATCGTACATGAGGCTTCTATTAATTCACCTTGCATTACAATATCACCAGGGGTGTTATTGGAGGTCATTCCCCAACTTAATAGAGGCCATAGCAAACTAGAGCCTAATGCTATTTTTGCAACCCGAATAGTCATGGATAATACCATTTAGTTATTGGTAGATTTTATTAATGCGGAGTATTTAACACTCCGCATCTTGGTATAAAATCAATTACAAATTATTGGTAATCAATTTTAAAATTGATGGTTGAATCAAAGCTACCTGGAGTTACTGCATTAGATGCATTATCAGATTTTAAATAAGCAACGAATGGAATTGCAGTTTTACCATCAGTTAAATTAACTGCTGTAGAAGCTTGTCCCCAAACAACATCTTTATTTCCATTGTCTCTTAAACCGATACCAGCACCACTTGCAGTACCTGAAGTGAACGCCGCTAATGTATTATCATTAGGGTTAATAGTTGATGGTGTATAAGTTACAGTTGCAGTTTGTGCAACGGTAGTATCACACCCTTGCAGAACGATATCTTTCTTGATATTACCTGCACGCTCACCATTTTTTAAATTAGAAACAGGGATCTGATAAAAGTTTACTTTTACAGGACTTGATTCTTCACTTAAACCACAAGCAGAATTCACTAATTCACCTGAAAATTCGATAGTACCGTTAGTAGGTGTACCAGTATAAGCAGCCATTGCTGCGAACGAAGCAAAGCCTGATGCAAATACAGCACCCATTACAAATTTATTCAATTTCATGATTATTTAATCCTGTATAATACTCGTATAATGTATGTTTCGCCAAATAGTTGTTAATAACAACTTTAGATAAAAATAATCATTATTTTTAATTAAATTAATGATTATTTTTAATAAAGTTATCATATATACAAGTTATATTTACTGATTACACTTTGTAAAATAGGTTAGATTTTTATTGACTGAATTAACGCCACATTTTTTTAGTGTCTTTATCTAAGATAGCAAAATAATTATTTTCATTTTTTATAATACATTGTAATCTTTCATTATCGTATCTATCTATTACATGATTAAAAAGGTCTCTCCATGACTTATTGAATATCAAAAGGATTGTGTCCATCATTTCAAATGTCAGTTTTGTTTTTCCCGTTTCATATCGAGATATCTGCTGTTGACTAATATTCAATCTTTTTGCCAACTCTTCCCCTGTTAAGTTTCGCTCTTTTCTAATTCCTCTCAGATACTGCCCTATTTCTTTATTTATCTCATTAGAAAAATAAGTCATTTAATTTAACCTTTATATTAAAAATTAATTATAGGCACCAATCTGAACCATAGATACCGTCCTAAAATTTTTGATTATTATATGTCTGATTATTTATTTTGTATAATCGATAGAGCAAATTGATTACTATTAAAAAAATTTATCGCTCTATTAATATAGGAGAAATGTAACAAAAAAAATCACACTTAAATTAATAATATAAATAACAATACGTTATAGATTAAAAAACAAAGCTTATCACCCCAAAAATTACATTTTGATACACTTAAAAATATTAAAACATATTTTTTACTAATGAGATGTATTTTATGGTTAAATTTCGACCACGAAATACAACTTAAAAAAGTAGCTTTACTCAGATTTTGTGTTTGTAAATTATATGAGATTTTTTTAAGATTTATCTTAACCTTGTTATTTACAAACACCAACAAATTAATTATAAATTACCGTAAAATTTATAATCGAAATTATATACCATAGAAATCATCACTTGCGACCAATAAATTCCAACACAGTCTAAAAATCAGGGGATTTATTACACTAATAATGAGTATTAAGAGATTATATTTCACACATGTAATTTTGTGCTTTGATAACGTGAATGCCTAATACTGAGAAACTTCAGTACCGGCATTTGATAATATCAGGTAGGAATACAATTAAAGCACGTCAACCTTTATTAAGATTTTATTCGTTATGTTTGCTGGCTCCGCATGCGATAAGCAAACGCACTTCCCACGATGGCTAAATAGATAAATGGTTCAGGTGTTAAGGTTTTTAATGACAAAGTATAGTGGCAAAGCGCCAATATGAGCGTAGGGTAAAGCAGCATATGAATTCTTTTCCACCATACGCCCAAATAAAGGCGTATACGGTTGAATGAACTGACTGCCATCAACAATAAACACAACCAAGCTATCGCGCCAATCACTAAATAGAGCCGCGAAAAAATCTCTTCGAAAAATAGCGCCAAATTATTTACGCCAATTTCCAGTAATAGATAGCTACTTAAATGCAGCACAGCCCAGAAAAAACACCATAACCCCAGTAATTTTCGCGTCTGAAACAATGCGGTAAATCGCAATAATTTCGCAACCAGTGGGATCAGTACAATAATAACGAGCAAACGTAAAGCAGCTATTCCTGTAAAATGTTGGATATCTTTGGCAGGGTCGGCTCCAAGCCGTTGGGTATCGACTAAAAAAATCAGCCATACCAAAGGGAGCAAAGCAATAAGATGAAAGCTCCCTTTGGTTAATCCAACAATAAACTTATTGTCTTGGGGCATCAATAATATCTCCGCAAATCCATTCCTTGATACAAACTTGCCACTTGTTCTCCATATCCATTAAACAACAATGTTGGCTGGCGGGTCACTTGGCCTAAGCCCCCAGCACCAATAAAACGCTCGGTGGCTTGTGACCAACGAGGATGGCTTACATCTGGATTCACATTGGCAAAAAAGCCATATTCGCTCGGCGCTGATAGGTTCCATGTCGTGTCAGGCATTTGCTCAGTAAGGCGAATTTTGACGATAGATTTAATCCCTTTAAAGCCATATTTCCATGGTACGACCAACCGGATCGGTGCTCCGTTTTGGTTGGGTAATGTTTTTCCATAAACGCCGGTCGCCAGCAAAGTCAGTGGATTCATAGCTTCGTCTAAGCGTAGCCCTTCAACATAGGGGTACGATAAACCACCACCAATATAACGACTTTTTTGTCCTGGCATTTGTTCTGGTGCGTAGCGTGTTTCAAAAGCCACATATTTAGCTTTGCTAGTGGGTTCGACTAAAGCCAATAATTTCGCTAAAGGAAAGCCAACCCATGGAATGACCATCGACCAAGCCTCAACACAGCGCATGCGATAGATGCGCTCCTCTAAGGGAAACTTAGTGTTTATGTCATCTAAATTAAGCGTCAGGGGACGATTCACTTCGCCATCTATTGTCACCGTCCACTCATCCGTGACTAAAGTATGGGCATTCTCGGCAGGATCGGATTTACCGAGCCCAAATTCATAAAAATTATTATAACCAATCACTTTATCTTCAGGGGTGAGGGTTAAAGATGGCTGAAACTCTTCAGGTTGAATAAATGTCAGAGGTTTTCTTGGCGTCATCGGAGGTGTTGGCGTATCGTCATTGAACCAAGAAAACAGCCCCGCATTGGCCGTCGTCGCAACGGTTAAACCTGCAGCTCCAATGCCTAAAGCCTTAAGTAGCTGACGGCGTTTCATAAAAAAGAGGGTTTCATCCGTGATTTGAGATGCGGGAATTTTAGGTAACTTTTTCATCATGCGCTCCATAGCAAAAAGGATATGAAATTAGTTATACCGAAAGTACGACAAAAGTGGCTGACAGTAAGATGACAAATTTGTCATCTTACTTAATTGTAGGAAATTTCAGGGTAATGGTACTAGTTCCTGCATGGTGTTCAAAACTCGCTGATCCGCCATGTAATTCGACTATCGCTTTCACAATCGCTAACCCGAGTCCTGTTCCATCTGTGGTTCGAGCATTATCCCCGCGCCAAAAACGAGTGAAAATTTCATCACTGTTTTGTAGAAGTTCTCCTTGATTAGTGATTTTAATTTCCCGTTGTTGCGAAAGCGTATTAATTTGGGTAACGACACGGGTGCCCGGGTAAGAATATTTAATCGCATTGGAGACAATATTCACTAAAACTCGGCTGAGTAATACTGGGTCAGCATCCAGAGTCAGGGATGAAGGCTCACAATACAGCTCAATCTGTTTTTCTTCTGCATAGGCAGAAAAGAGTTCGTAAACATCGTTAACTAACATATATAAAGAAAGTTTTTCTCGATTTAAGGTAATATTTTTATTTTCCGCACGGGCAATAAACAAAGTACTTTGGATCATTTGTGACAGTTTATCGAGCTCTTCAATATTACTGACTATCATCCCTTCATATTCGCTAACACTGCGCGAGCGCTGAAGTGTAATTTCATTTTGTACCCGAATCGCATTAATTGGGGTTCTCAGCTCATGCGCCAAGTCATCAGCAAATTGAGTAAGTTTGACAAAATCATGCTTTAACCGCTGGCGCATCGTATTCATTGATTCACCCAGCTCTTTTAGCTCTTGTGGTAGCTGATCAATATCGATTGGATCATTTAATGCATGAACGTCTGTTTTGACCGTTATCTGGCTCAATGCTTGAATGTCGGATAACCCTTTTTTCAACAGCCATAAGCTAAGTAGCCCCATCAACAAAATTGAGAGGACAGAAATCACCACGCTTTGGGTGAGATATTGAGCCAACACGCCACTACGGTCGACAGAAACTTTACCAAGTACCACATGGAGCGGCCCTATTGGAGAATTCATCGAAAAATAGACCGCAGAAATAGGGATGCCTTGAGCAGTTTGCCAATGGTTGATGGCATTAATATTTAGCTGTTCAAGTTTGACTAACTGAAGAGGTTGAGAACCCAGTAATTCGCGATTGGTGGTGACCAATATGTGCCCTGCTGCATCAGAAATTTGGATTAAGTCTTGGCGCATGTCCATCATGCTTTGGAAATACATGGGAAGTGTTTTGATATCAATGCCACCAGCGATGAGTTTGGCAAGCTGCTCCGCACGGTTAACCAGTAAATTATTATCTTGTTGAGATAGTTCATTTTTGAGTGAATGATACAAAATCCATGTCACCACTCCAGCATTAGTAACCATAAGAATGATAAACAGAGAAATAAGTTTGAATCGAAGTGATTTCTTTTTCATTCTATTGGCCTATTTAAGCGGTATCCCATCCCACGAATAGTTTCAATGAGTTTAACGTCAAATTCATCATCGATTTTTTTTCTCAATCGACGGATTGCCACATCAATAATATTCGTGTCACTTTCAAAATCGATCCCCCAAACTTCGCTAGCAATTAAGGTTCTAGGTAAAATTTCATCGCAATGTAGAACGAAAAACAGCAATAAGGAAAACTCTTGCCGAGTTAAGGTGATTTTCTTTCCAGCACGCTCAACATCGTGGCGAGTTAAGTCGATTTTTAAATCCGCAATAGTTATGGTGGTTGAGGCTGGCTGGTTAATTTTTAATTGGTTTTTAACCCTGGCTAATAATTCAGAAAACGAAAACGGCTTAACGAGATAGTCATTGGCACCAAGCTCTAAACCTTTAATTCTGTCATCAACGGCATCCCGCGCAGTGAGGCAAATCACCGGTATGTTTTTAGCTGTGCGTAAGATTTTTAAAATTTCCCAGCCATTCATACCAGGCAGCATGATATCGAGGATCACCAATTGATAACTGTTTTCTAAGGCAAAATAGAGACCATCGCGACCATCATTAGTCACATCAACGAGAAAACCCGCTTCTTCTAACCCATTTTTGACCCACACTTGGGTTTTTAGGTGATCTTCAATTAATAGTATTCTCATGGGAACCTAATAGTGACTTTATTTGACTTAACTTCATTTCATCTTAAAGAAATTTTTTCTTTAAAGAAACGGGTAGGAATTTAACCATAAAATACTCGGAGAAAGACAGCGGGAAAAAACAACACGGAGCCATTAAAAGCAACTCGTAGAATGGTGAATGGGCCGGCACGAAAAATGGAAATTAGCTGCTTTCATCGACGAGTAAGTATTGTTTCGTAGGCAAATAATCCCTTTTCCCTCGCATTTATAACACAGAATAAAAATTGATTAACCAAATATAAAACTTTAGTTAATTAGTCTTCAATTACCGACTTGGCGGATAATAAATAATTTTTTATTTCACTCATAGAATAAAGGCATTATATTTATCTAAAAAAATTAATGTGTTAGGTCGATTAATTTAGATATGATTGACCTTTTTTGACTAAATAGGGAAACGTTCATGTCCACTCGTAAGTATTTAACTCAACAGGAAATATCTCGACTTTTAGCTGCTTGTCATTTGTCGCGACATCCCGAACGTAATTCTTGCTTAATTTATATGTGCTTTATACATGGTCTAAGGGCAAGCGAAGCCCTATCGCTAAAATTATCTGATCTTAACTTAGAAAGTAATGAACTTTATGTACACCGTTTAAAGAATGGTTTTTCAGTTAATCACCCACTGATTGATGAAGAGATCCCACTCATTAAAGCTTGGCTAAAAATTAGAAATACATGGAAAGGGAAAGAAAGTCAGTGGTTATTTTTATCTGAAAGAGGGACTGCCATGACTCGCCAGCGCTTTTATCAACTTTTTTCACGACTTGGCGAGCTAGCTGAGCTGACCCTAGGTATTCATCCCCACATGTTACGACATGCATGTGGTTATGCATTGGCGGATAGAGGCGCCGATACGCGTTTAATTCAGGATTATTTGGGGCATACGAATATACAACATACCGTACGATACACAGCAAGTAACCCTGCAAGATTTCGGGGAGTGTGGTAAGAAAGGTGCTATATGGTGGGATAAAGGCGCTAAAAGAGTTGTCAAAATGCACCAAATTGACAAACGTAATGAATTAGGTGCATCTTAAGTTAAATGAAAATACACGTCAAATACGTAGCGTGTAAATAACGCTATGTATACATTACTAAAAATAAGTACATTCCATTATTAAAAGATCATTGAATTTATTAATTTTTTCACATATTCAAACTCTCCATGCCACTTCAAACTTACACATTGTAATATTCTGAAATGCTTTATTTGGAATAATTAACTAATAATTTTAAAAATAAAATACAAAATTAAAATTATTCATTCATTAATGAAATATTTAACTAACAATATACAACTATTGTCAATTTGGTGCATTTTGACAACAGTTAAATTAGTAAATCATTCAGTTTCGTGAGGAAGATTTTATGCAATCTAACTTATCTCCTAAAGAAATTGTCGGGGGTAATATATATAAAGCCCGCCGAGCAAAAGGATTAAGTGGCTCTGAGTTAGCTGATTTACTTTTATGCTCTCAGCAACATGTTTCACGTATTGAGCGCGGAGTTATTCGACTACACCTAGAGCAGATTAAGCAAATTGCGAACTCGCTTGATATTGATATTAATTGTTTATTAGATGGTGTTGGATTTCAAAATAACTCAGTAAATTATATCCATAATATGGAATGTTATTTTAAAGCTGAAGGATGGTTTTCTGGATCTAGTCAATTTATGAAATAGGTTTAACCTTATGTCAGAAAATATAATAAAACCAACATTTAATATTATTGTAGGAAAAAAAATAAAAAAACACAGAAAAGAAATGAAATTAACTGCTGAGGAACTAGGGAGATATATTGGCGTAAGCCAACAGCAAATTTCCCGTTATGAATCAGGAGTTAACCATATTAACATTGATTTTTTATCTCAATTATCTGAGTTATTTAAAGTACCAATTCAAGTTTTTTTAATAGAAGACTAAATATATTTTTTAATTATTAACAATTCAATTTCATTTTTAGTATTTGATTTTTTAAATCAAATACTGGTGCTTTGCTTTTTTCCAGTTCATTGCAAATAGAGTGTCTGCAATGAGCAATGAAAACTGACACTCATTATTTACTTAACAATAAACATAGGACTTTATATTCATGAAAATGAAATCTATTGCAATGGCAACTTTTATGGCTCTGGGATTAGCTTCTGCAGCAAACGCAGCAGATCAAGGCCACGGTAAAGTAACGTTCAAAGGCGCTATTATCGATGCTCCATGCTCAATCTCTCCTAGCTCAATCGACCAAACAGTTGAATTAGGTCAAATTTCTAACATGGCATTAGTTGATGGCGGTAAATCAACTCCACGTCCATTCGAAATCACTTTAGAGAACTGTGATATCACTAAACTGACTAAAGGTGTTCAATTAACCTTTAGTGGTGCTGCTGCATCTTTCGACAATACCAATAAAACACTAGGTATTGTTGGTACTGGCGCAGGCGCTGGTGTTCAGATCACTAATGGTAGCGGCAATGTGGTGACTTTAGGAACAGCAGCACCATTCCAACAAATTCAAAATGGTAACAACACACTGAATTTCGCTGCTTACTTAAAAGGTAATGGTGGCGATATCGACACTATCACTGCCGGTGACTTTAGCTCAGTAGCGGATTTCACTCTGTCTTACGAGTAATTCATCTTGAGCCAACAAATTAATTTGTTGGCTCATTCCGACTGAATTGGGTGTAAGAGAGGGAGCAATGAATAATTCGATAACCAGTGGAGTGTTTTCATTGATCTTAAGTATAGGCACGTTGACTGCGGTATCAACTGCATATGCTCAAGGCTCAGTGAGTATGAATGGAAGCATTATTGAAACAGCATGTGCAATTGATGTCGGCAGCCGTGATCAAACTATTGATATGGGAAGTATTGCGCTGACTCAAATTCGCCGTGATGGGCAAGGACCTGCTCGCCCTTTTGTTATCCGATTAGTGAATTGTGTTCTTGAACGCCAAAATCCTGACAAACCGAATTGGCAATACTTTCGCGTAACATTCGATGGCTCCCATGACAGGGGGTTATTTGGTGTGAACGGACAAGCTCAAGGTGTTGGATTACAAATTCAACGTGAGGGAGATGGTGAAATTGCCATACCTGGCCAAGGAATGTCAGTGAGCTCCCTAACAGCTGGAACAAAAGATCTCACCTATCGGCTACGGTTGGTGGCGGATAACCGCCCATTGGCATCAGGCCAATACTACAGTCAATTACGTTTCAAACTGGATTATGAATAGTCGGTTCCTCTTATAAATGAAACTCCCCTTTGTAGGATGAGCTTCGTGAGCGAAATGACATTACGGATAAAAGAACGCAAAAGAAGGTCGAGATGATGACCCTGAATTTCATTCACACGCCTGTGTTACAGATAACTCGGCCTTGCAGATTAGGGCTTTTAGTCGCGTTGGCTATTAGCTTTGGTGGTCACGCATCCGATATTAAATTTAATATGGATATGCTAGACGTCAATGATCGTAACAACATTGATCTAAGCCAATTTGCGCGCCCAGGCTATCTCATGCCTGGTGAATACAGTTTTACGGTTTTCTTAAACAAGCAAAGCATGCCGGAAGAAACTGTCTTTTACTATGCACCTGAAGGTGAGTCGAATGAAAGCCTCCCTTGCCTGAGCCCTGCTTTAGTTGAAAAATTCGGTATCAAACCTGAATTGATGTCGACGTTAAAGTGGTGGCACGAAGGACAATGTTTATCGCTTGAAAGTTTACCCGGAACTGAAGTTAAAGCCGACCTTGCAACTTCGGCTATGTATATTAGTTTGCCGCAAGCCTACCTCGAATATACCGCTGAGAATTGGGATCCTCCTGCACGCTGGGAAGAAGGATTACCCGGCGCATTGTTTGATTACAACTTAAATGCACAAGTGGGCCAACAAACCCGCTCAGGACAACAAACCAACTACAGTACCAGCGGTAATGGGGTTGCTGGCGTTAACTTGGGTGCTTGGCGTGTTCGTGCTGACTGGCAAATGCGTATTGATAAGCAGCAAGGGCAAAGCACGACCACATCACTAGATTGGACTCGTTATTATGTCTACCGAGCAATCAAATCCTTAGGCGCAAAACTCACCTTAGGTGAAGATTATTTAACCTCTGATATTTTTGATAGTTTCAGATTTACAGGGCTTAGCCTGATTACCGATACCAATATGCTACCACCTAATCTACGTGGATACGCACCAGAAATTACTGGGGTAGCAAAAAGTAATGCAACCGTCATCGTGAGCCAACAAGGACGCATTATTTATCAAACTCAAGTCGCTGCGGGCCCATTCCGTATCCAAGACCTAAATGATGCATTAGCTGGGCAAATCGATGTTGAAGTTAAAGAACAAGACGGCTCAACACAGACTTTCACTGTAAATACTGCAAGTGTTCCGTATTTAACACGCCCGGGGCAACTGCGTTACAAATTAGCCGCAGGGCGCCCAACAAATTGGCGCCATCATGTTAGTGGCGATACCTTTGCAAGTGGCGAATTCTCTTGGGGGGTTAACAACGGCTGGTCACTGTATGGTGGTGGAATTGGTGCAGAAAACTATGCATCCGCGGCTATAGGGATTGGTCGTGACTTAATGGTATTCGGCGCATTGTCATTCGATATTACTCATGCTCGGGCACATTTAACCAACTTAGGTGATATTGGCAATAAAACGTATCGCGGGAGCTCGTATCGTTTAAGTTACTCTAAACGTTTTGATACTTATAACAGCCAAGTGACATTTGCAGGATATCGATTCTCTGAGCAAGGTTTTATGAGTATGTCTGAGTATTTGGATGCGCAGGAAACGGGTGCACGCCAATACAACAGCAAAGAAATGTATACCATCTCTTATAACCAACAATTTTCAGAGTTAGGGCTAAGTGCATTCATCAATTATTACCATCAAACCTATTGGGATCAACCAGATAACGACCGCTATAGTATTTCGTTAGCTCGCTATTTTGATATTGGTAAATGGAAGAATCTTAGCCTCAACTTGACGGCATATCGAAATCGTTATCGTGAAAACAATGATGATGGCATATACGCGTCACTCACAGTGCCTTGGGGTGAAAAAAGTTCCATTAGTTATAACAGTAGCTGGGATAAAAATGATAACTCACAGCGCGTGAGTTACTACAGCACCATCGATGAAAGAAATAACTATCAGTTAAGTACCGGATGGGCACGTTCAGGTGCACTTGTGAGCGGCTATTACACTCATCAGGGAGACTTAGCACAGCTCAACGCGAACGCAACATACCAACAAGACCGTTATCGATCTGCGGGGTTCTCTTTACAAGGTGGTTTCACCGCAACGGAGAAAGGTGCCGTACTGCATCGTGGTAGCCAAATTGGTGGTACTCGCATATTTGTTGATACCGATGGAGTACCTAATATCCCATTACGTGGTTACGGCTCGATTGTGCGCACTAACCGCTTTGGACAAGCCGTTATTAGTGACGTGAATAGCTATTACCGTAACCAAATTAGCGTTGATTTGAATGCATTACCAGATGAAGCGCAAGTGTCTCAATCTATAAAGCAAGGCACTTTAACGGAAGGGGCAATTGGCTACCGTCAATTTGATGTTGTCGCAGGAAACAGTGCGATGGCGTTGTTAAGGCTGTCGGACAATAGCACACCACCTTTCGGGGCAATTGTCTTAAATGGTCGTGGTCAGCAAGTCGGTATGGTGGGTGATGATGGAAATACCTATCTCACTGGTTTAAACGCAAAAGATACTTTGCAAGTTCGTTGGGATGACCAAGTGCAGTGTGAAATCACACTCCCTGATACCTTGCCAGAAGATGAATATTTACAGGCAAGCTGGTTATTACCGTGCCACAAACCGGGAGCAAAAGCCGCATCGCCAGCGACCATAAAGACACAATCAGCGAGTCGTGCATTAGAAGCAATGCCGAAAGCATCAGAACTCGTTGTGCCTGTTGTTGAAAGAACAGCGCCAAAGGAGTCAAGCCGCTGGTTACAAAAATAATAAAAATGAGTGGTACGCAAAGAGCGATGAGTGCTCCTTAACCATAGAAGATAACAATATGATGAATAACATGATGAAAAACAAATTGATGAACAAAAAAAACGCCCATAAAGCAGTATTCGCATTGGCTGGTGTTGTGTTGATTTCAACAACGCTATCCTCTGCTCAAGCGGCAGTTGCCTTAGACAGAACTCGAGCGATTATTACGGGAGACGAAAAATCGATCAGTTTAAACATCAGCAACGAAAACAAACAATTACCTTATCTCGCTCAAGGTTGGGTGGAAAATGAGAAAGGTGAAAAAATAAGCGACCCATTTACGGTATTGCCACCGGTACAGCGTGTTGAGCCGGGGGCAAAAAGCCAAATCAAAATCCAAGCTCTGCCAAGTGCCGCTTCTCTGCCGCAAGACAGAGAATCGGTGTATTACTTTAATTTGCGTGAGATTCCACCGAAAAGTGATAAACCCAATACGCTGCAACTGGCATTACAGACACGTATTAAATTGTTTTATCGACCAAAATCAATCATTCCAACACGTGAACAAATGGATAACCCATGGCAGGAAAAAGTGACTCTTACGCGTCAGGGTAACCAGTATACGATTAATAACCCAACTGCCTATTACGTTTCTTTTGTCGATGCTGTCCCCAACAAAAATGGACAGACAGTCGCAGGGTTTGAGCCCGTAATGGTTGCCCCCAAAAGCAGCAAAGCACTGAACGTCAGTGCAGACGCATTAGGTAATAAACCTGTGCTGACCTATATCAATGATTATGGTGGTCGCCCAACACTGTCGTTTACATGTCAGGGAAATAGCTGCCATGTGGTACCTGAAAAAAAATAGACTGATCTGAAATGCGCGATGAGATAGCAGGAGAATATCATGGCAAACACAAGCAGGATGCTCCGTTATGTGGGCTTAGGAAGTTTAGCGCTGAATTTATTCAGTAGCATGGCGATGGGAACAGCCCTAAATAAAGTTGATAGCTGGGATGTAGATGGTTCACATGGCACGCTATATGTCCATGGAGCTTTGACGGAAAGTGCTTGTCGTTTAGCAATGTCATCAGCATATCAAACTATTAATTTAGGTACTGTGGGTACAGGACAGCTTCAGCATGTTGGGCAAACTGGTAACCCTGTTGCGATTGAACTGCGTTTAGAAGATTGTCTAAGTGGTGAAAGTCGCAGCCGCACTGCACAGGGGAATCTTTTGTGGAGCCAACAAATGCCGTCAATGAAGATCCGCTTTTTGGCTCCTATAGATACCCAAGACCCGCGCTTGGCAGCTGTTATCGGTGTTCAGGGGATTGGCCTGCAATTAAGTAATGCAGCACGTTCACCAATTAACTTAGGTGAGTACAGTACACCACAATTGGTTTCACCTGGGCAAAACCAATTAACTTACTATGTAACGCCAGTACGTACCTCTGCTCAACTAAATGCTGGAGCTTATCAGGCGTTAATTAGATTCCAGGTAAGTTATGAATAGGGGCATGGAGATGAGAGGAGCTTATTTTCTTACGATATGCTTTAAAGCGATTGTCCTAGTTGGGGTAATTCTCTTTGGTGCTCTGATTTCACTCAGCTTTTCTTACAAAGCTATCGCTGCGAATCTCAGCACTAATATCCAAATTCGTGTGACGGTATACGGTGAGCCGGAATGTACCCTTGGCGGTGCAACAACGACTTCTGTAGATTTTGGCGATATACATCAGGCAAAGATTGACGGTGCTTATGGGCGCTCACCTATCAATTACAACTTGATATGTAATGGCTTATATAAGAATACATTAAAGATGACGCTGAGATGGACTGATAGGCAAATTAATGGTGAGTCATCCGTGACGACCAATCTCCCGAATTTAGGTATTGCCATTTACCGTGATGGAACCCGACTCAGCAATGGCGCAACACTCAATTTTAATTATGGGAATTCGCCTGCTTTGTATGCCGTCCCCGTTAAACCTACAGGGGTAAACTTAACATCAGGTGGGGATTTTACGGGCAATCTCACGATGGTATTGGATTACCAATAGGATGATATCAATGAAATTATTCCGTTATCTTCTCTCGGTCTGCATGATGCTTAGCCTGTTTAGCCAAAGCCAAGCAGCAACACTTGGTATCCAGCTAAAAGGTCGATTATTGGTGACACCGCCCGAGTGCATTTTGAATAACAACCAACAAGAAACTATACATTTTGGCGATATATTGCTTCCACGTATTGATGGAGTTCAATACAAGCGTGCTGTACCGATGAGACTCAGTTGCACAAATCTAGCGAAAAACGCCATAAAGCTCACGCTTGTCGGCGATGGAACATCATTTAATAGCAATGGCGCATTGAAAACGAGTAACCCAAAACTCGGTCTTTCCTTTTATGTGAACAATGCTAAGCAAGTTATTAACCAGCCTTTCAATGTGTTATATACAGCGCTGCCAACCTTAGAGGTTGCCCCAGTAAAAAACAGTAATGCCAATTTTACGAATACCGATGGCGGATTTTTTACAGCACTGGCAACACTGAAAATTGAGTATCAGTGAGAATGATTATGTGGAATAACAATCAAATTAAGCATTGGATGGCAGGATTTATAATGGTGATGTCCATATCTTCAGCGCAAGCAAATTGGGCATTTGATGGCACGCTAATTATTCCTCCTGTTTGCCAATTAAGCCATGACGACCCAATAAAAGTTTCATTCGGTAAAGTCGGTGTACGAAAAATCAACGGTACCGCCTTCAAGCAATCTATTCCTTTTCAATTAAATTGTGTTGGCGATATGACACAACCGTGGGATATCAGCTTGATATTCGGAGGAACACCTGCAGGAAGTGGATTTGATAATGCGACATTAAGAACGGTGACACCGTTGAATAATGGCAAATTAGGCATTCAAATTCAGAAAAATGGCCAACCTCAACCATTGAATGAAGCCTTTTTGATTAATGCGGCTTCACTACCATCCCTTTCAGCGGTTCCTGTCATGCGCTCAGGAAGCGAACTCGTAGGGGATAATTTTACTGCATCAGGCACGTTAACCATTATTTTTGAATAGGAGGCGGCAGTCATAACTATGAATATTAAACGTAATATGAGCTTTGCCTTTGGCTTATGGTTTTTGGGTGCCACTGCCGCTTTTTCTGCAAATGTGGAATTTGATGGCACGCTAATTGAAGATGCTTGTGACGTTTATCCTGGCGACGAATCGATTGAATTAGATTTCGGAACGATCGTGGATAAATATCTGTATCTGAATACTCAAACAAATAGCCAACCTTTTACCATTCGCTTAATCAATTGCGATTTAGCGTTAGGCCATGAAGTGAAAGTCACATTTATGGGCGCAGAAAGTTTGGCTTTACCTGGTTTATTAGCGTTAGATGCTGGAAGCCAAGCAACAGGTGTGGCGGTTGGTATTGAAAGTATTTCCGGTACAGCAATCAAAATTAATAGTGGCAGTTATACCCAAGGGTTGTATACCGGAAATAATAATGACCTAAGATTTCAAGCGTATGTGAGAGCTGAGCCAGTTGCATTGCAAAATAAATCAATTGTGCTCGGTTCATGGGCTGCGAGTGCCACGTTCAAATTAGATTATGAGTAAATCATTATGTATGCGAAAAAAGCAAAAATATACGGAATGTTAAATACAAGCCGTTTGAGTATTTTATTATTAATCATCGCATTAGCGTCTCTATTTCCTTCTCGCCCTGCCAATGCGATTGCGTATGTAATGCCTGTGAGTATGACCTCTGGAGCTTGGCCTCGTGTTGAGATGGACATTCTTTCTTGGAGTGAAGCAAGTGGTGTTACTAACCCTTGTTATGGATCAACCGAGTGCTGGGTAGGCCCTGATGTTCTGTATGCATCTGGTGCGCCGTCGTTGAGTGGATCTTGCTTAGATTATGGTAACTGCATTCGAATTAACCAGTATCGAACAGCGGAAGAAGTCGCAGCGGCTTTTCGTAGTGCAAAAGGAATTCCTTATCGTGCATCGTTTGTCATTGATAGCCCAAATGCGACTTGTATTGGATTATTCTATGTTAACCATAAACCAACCCCGGGAGTTAGGAATGCAATCCAGTGGCCAGGTAGCGTCTGTGGTAAAATTCCACCTACAAATCAAACATGTAGTATTTCTTTGCCTGCTTTTGTTAATCACGGGGCGCTCAGTAACACGAGTTTAAATGGTAAAACAAACTCAGTTTCTGGCAATATCACTTGTACACAGGCGACAAATATCAATTTATTTGCTCGTTCAACCACGGGTGAGCGTTATGTATATTTAAATTCGACTTCTAACTTTTATTCAAATCCATTAATTAATAATCAAAATGGCTGGAATGGTGCGAACATGAATATTTCTGGAAACAATGCGGCGAATTCATTTACATTCACTTCTGAATTGCATGCATCAGGAACGGTAACGCCTGGATATTACACAGGAAATGCAGTCGTCATTATTGCATTTAATTAGTTAATCAAAGCCTTCGAACCCAATTCACTAACTTGGTAGTTTAGCAGCGTATTTTTAAATAGAATACGCTGCTTTTATGAATATTAATTAGTTTTGCTTTTCATATCTAGGCACTGATATTTCTTTCAGTGCCTGATTTATCAACCTTATTACTAATAATCCAATCAACGGTTACTGCGACAAAAATATTCACATACCCATACTATCATTGATGATAGTTTTTGATAAAAGGATGAATAATAGCCCTCCAATCAATAAAAAATCCCTTAAACCGAAGAGTAACGAAAAGTTTAAGGGATAAATGCGCGAGTCTAATTAGAAGTATAAAAAGTAGAAAGTTACGACAAGGTTAACGATTGCAGCAACTGCCATTGGGATTGCCGTTCGTTTTACTATTTGGAACGGCGAAACCCCTGCAATTCCTGCAATTGCAACAATTGCTGCAGTGATAGGTGACACAGTACGCCCAAAGCTTGTCATAATTTGCATCGGTAAAATGAGTGTCACCACATCCACTTTAAGGAAAGCAGCAATTTTCGGTGTCAATGCAGCAAAAGAGAAGAATGCTGCATTCCCTGAGCCCATTAGGAACGCCGCAAGTGCAAGGATGGCACTCATAACAATAATCATCGCCCCGATACCAAAGCCGGCATCTTGAGCTGCGCTAATTAACGTATCCACCGCCCCACTTTTGAGTAATCCATTTGCGAAAAACTCCCCTGAAACAATCAAAGAAACGACTAAAACAAACTGTTTCCCCATTCCTTCAAAGAACAACATAAAGCTGTCCATGACGGCTTTCGCATCACGTAAACGGACGTATTCAAAAATCAGTGCAATGACAGTGCTGATGATCATCGCAGTGGTGACTTCCAACTTAATGTATGGATGTAATAATGGGCTAAACCCGATAATTAGGATCAATGGAATAACTGGTAACAACGCATAAGACAATGGAACTTTATTACCGCCATCTTCTTTAATAGTATCAATTTTGCTCAAGTCAAAAACAAACCCTTCACGCTTATCCCACCAACGCTGAACAAAGAAATGGGTGATTGCCACTGCAATAATAATAGGGATAGTTACGGGTAATTGGTGTTGAACAAAGTAAACAGCGGGTTCAATATCCGCGGTTTTCGCTGCCATAATGACATTACCAGAACCGGGTCCATGGTCGATAAACTGGCAACAACCGATAACCGCTAAAGCAGAGAGTGGGCTGATTCCCGAACGAATTAATATAGGGTACATTGTGACCATTAATAACATCCCCAACCCTGCATGGCTTGGAATGAAAATCACCAGAACTTGCGTCACTAGAAATGAAATCACTAATAGCAAATAAGGTGATTTAATGGTCTTTAGCGGCTTTTCAAAAATAGCAAATAATGCGCGACTTGCCCCCACATGCTCCATATAACGGGAGAATCCAGCAATCGCCATTAATGTTAACCCTAAGCCAGCTAATCGAGAGCTCATGATATCAGTAAAAATTTGGAAGATATCAAAGTACTTAAAATGCGTGGTTTTATTTTCTGGTAACAATGAATTAAGATCTAAAGATGCGGTTAGGAGCAACAAAAGTAAGCCCCCTAGCAACAAGACTGGCTGAGGTTTATAACCCCGAGCCAGCAGGTAAACAACCAGCGCTGTAACTAGCGCGGCAATGATTAAACCTGTCATAGAAGAATTCCCCAGTATTGGTGCAGCTTTATTGTTATTGATTTAATGTTGAAAATGCTTGTGTAATATCCGCTATCAAATCATCCACAGACTCCAAGCCAATATGTAAACGAACAAAAGGCCCATGACCTTCGCTCCAATCTGATGCTGTTCTTGCGCCGACTACGTTAGCGGGTAGTGCGAGGCTTTCGAACCCACCCCACGATGCGCCGATACCAAACAGGACTAGAGCATCAATAAAGTTTTCTGTTTGCTTCGCGGTATATTGTTTTTTGAATTCAATGGTTAATAAGCCATTACTACCTTTGCAGTCACGCTTCCATAAATCATGGCGTGGATGAGATGGCAATTCAGGGAACCAGACTTTTTCCACTTCAGAACGCGTTTCCAGCCATTGCGAAATCGCTAGTGCAGCTTTGCCATGCGCAGCTAATCGCTGCCCTAAAGTCCGCATTCCTCGTAAAACTAAAGCTGCATCATCGGGGCTACTGGCTTGACCTAAAGCTTCTGGCAAGGCACCAATTTGTTTCCAAGCTTTTTCTGTCGCGACCATAATTCCCATCATCACATCAGAATGCCCGCAGAGGTATTTTGTTGCTGCAATTACAGAAACATCCGCGCCTAATTCCAACGGGTTATATAGCCATGCTGAACCCCAAGTGTTGTCAACACCCACTGGGATATTTCTTTCATGTGCAATACGGCATATTTCGGGTAAATCCAACATTTCATAAAGTAATGAACCTGGGGATTCAACAAAAATAAGTTGTGTATTACTTTGAATTTTTTGCTCAAAATCTGAAGCATCTGTTTTAAAGAAGCTGTAGGCGATGTTATTTGGTTTTAAAAAAGCATCGGCTATTTTACGTACAGGTTCATAAACAGAATCTGCAAACAATACGTGCCCACCACTGTGTGCATAGCCCATAATAGTGACTGCAATCGCGGCTAGACCCGTAGGAAATAATTGCGCTCTATAGCCCCCTTCTAATTCAGTCACCAGGCTTTCGAGTGCAAATGCGGTTTCTGTACCTCGCGCACCGTAACTTAAAACACGTTCCGTTGCGCGGCGATCGCGAACATCACGCCAGCTTTTAATTGAATCAAAAACAATAGTACTCGCTCTCATTACTGGCGGATTAATTGGTCCTGATGTTGTAATAGGTTGTCGTCCACTATGTATTAATTTTGTATATTTATTTAATGTCATTGTTTATTTCTCCAAATATAGAAATAGATTCCCTAGTAATTAAAAGGAAGGTTATTTATTTTTAAAAATTCGATTTCATATTATGTATATCAAATTACTTTCCTTTTAAAACATGACTTATTTAAAAAGATGATCTTCATCATATAAATGAGCATTAATTAAATTAATGAAAACTTAAGAGAAAATTAAGAATTAAAATCTATATGTAATAAACAATAAATTAAAATATAACAAATTGATTTAAATGGAAAAATAAATACATAAGAAAGTCTTTTATTAACATTAATCTTATTAAGGTGTTTATTTTTATTTTTTATTGCATAAATAAAGTAACTCTCTAACAAATAACCACCTTTTAATTTTCAATATTATTCTTATACAGGGGAATATTATGGGTACCAGTGTTTTTGATTCGGTATTATTAAAAAACTTATGGTCTACAGAAGAAATGCGAGCTATTTTTTCTGATAAAGTCAGAATGCAAAATTGGCTTGATTACGAAGCAGTATTAGCAATTGAACAAGCTGAATTAGGCTTGATTCCAAAGCAAGCTGCGAAGATCATTGCTGATACAGCAAAACTGGAAAAGTTAGATATGGATTTCATCTTAGAGCAAGTGCGTTTAACTCGTCACCCACTTGTTCCAACCATCCGTGGTTTAGAACATGCTTGTCCTGAACATTTTGGTGAATACGTCCACTTTGGACCCACGACACAAGATGTTATGGACACAGGCTTAGTGCTTCAACTTAAAGAGGCTCATAAAGTTTTTTTACGTGATATCAAAATATTAGGGCGTTCTTTATTATCGTTAAGCGAAAAGCATCGCAATACACCAATGGCAGGACGAACCTTAGCCTTACAAGCCTTACCGATTACCTTTGGACACAAAACTGCAATTTGGCTAACGGAATTAGCACGCCATTATCAACGATTAAAAGAAATCGAACCTCGCTTATTCGTTGGTAGCGTTGTTGGCGCTGTTGGAACTAAGGCCTCATTGAGCGACAAAGCAGATGAGCTTGAAGTTCGTGTATTAAATCGGCTCGGTTTAGGCACTCCTGAAATCTCTTGGCAACCCGCTCGCGACCGATTTAGTGAATATGGCATGCTGATTGGTTTAATTAGCGGCACGTTAGGAAAAATTGCCAATGAAATTTTATTATTAGCTCACAATGAAATTGATGAACTTTCAGAGCCTTTTAGTAAAGGTCAAGTTGGCTCCTCAACGATGCCACACAAGCGTAATCCTGCCATTGTCGAAAATGCGGCCTGTGTCAGTAATACATTGAAAGCTAACCTTTCTGTGCTTACCGACATGATGAAACACCAACACGAAAGAGATGGTGCGATTTGGAAGATGGAATGGAAAGTGATGCCAGAAATGTGCCTGATGCTTTCGGTGATCTTCGATAACATGAAAACTGTATTAGGGGGATTAAACGTACATACCGATAAGATGCGCCAAAATTTAGATATTTTAGGTGGATTTATGCTTGCTGAGCGCGTCATGTTTGCGTTGTCAGACAAAGCGGGTAAACAAACTGCCCATGAAATTGTTTATGAAGCTTCTATGTCTGGCCAAGAAGAAGGCATCACCTTTATTGAGGCCATTAACCGTGACACACGCATTCGTGACCATATAACGCAAGAAGAACTTGATGCCCTATTAGACCCAACGACCTATGTAGGGAATGCACCTGAACAAGTCACTCGAGTAATAGAACAAACCAAAGCATCCGGTTGGCTTAATGACTAATGCATTTTAGCAAAGTTTAAATCTCTACTTTCTTAAAGCCAGTCAAGTGCTGGCTTTTTCATTCACCAGAGGTATCTATGACATTAAGCCAACAGCTAAGCCAATTTATCACATCCCTATCCTTTTCTGATATTCCACCGCAAGTTATTGAACGCGCCAAATATCATTTACTCGATACATTAGGCGTTGCACTTGCCGGAAGCCTCCAACAAAGCGCAACACAATGCCGTAAGGGAGTCACTTATTTACCTGAGCATCAAGGAAAAATTCCAATTTGGGGAAGTAACCAAACCGTTTCAACTACCACCGCCGCTTTAGCAAATGGTATTTCAGCGCATGTATTAGATTTTGATGATACACACACCGACTCAATCACTCACGGTAGTGCCGTACTTACTCCTATAGCCTTTGCACTCGGTGAACATTTACAGGCGACAACAAAAGAGATCCTTACTGCATGGATTATTGGCTGGGAAGTCGCAGCCAGAGTGGGATTAGCAAGTCATAGCGGGTTTCACCTACGCGGCTTCCACTCTACAGCTATAGCGGGTATTTTTGGTGCGACGGCTTGTGCAGCTTCATTACTCAAATTAACTCGGGAACAAACAGTTAACGCTCTAGGCCTAACAGGAAGCCAAGCCAGTGGTGTTGCTGAATACCTAACCAATAGCTCGTCAGCAAAATGTTTTCATGCGGGATGGGCTGCGCAATCAGGCATTATTGCAGCATGTTTAGCTAAAGGCGGAATGACAGGGCCAGAAACTATTTTTGAAGGGCGCTATAGCCTGTACCAAACACATGGTCTTCGTGAAAATGCGCATCCCGAGCAAGTCACCCAAGACTTAGGTAATGTTTGGCAATTCATGAATGTTTCCATTAAGCCCTACCCTGTTTGCCATTTTGCTCATGCCACCGTCGATTGTGGGAGACGATTATTACAACGAGGAATAACCCTCGATCAAATTGCAAAAGTAGAATGCGTTGTCGATCCCGTTGCAGCGGCCTTAATTTGTGAGCCACCAGAACAAAAATGGGCACCTCAGAGTGCCTATGCAGCGAAATTTAGCCTCCCGTGGTTGTTTGCCGCTGGTTTTATCGAAGACAAATTAACATTAAGTTTGCTCTCTA
Source organism: Providencia sp. PROV048 (assembly GCF_033688165.1). Lineage (NCBI taxonomy): Bacteria > Pseudomonadati > Pseudomonadota > Gammaproteobacteria > Enterobacterales > Morganellaceae > Providencia > Providencia sp. PROV048. The sequence continues at coordinate 3,838,803 of NZ_CP096360.1, forward strand.
CCGAAAATTTACAGCGAGCAGATATCCAAAACCTCGCGAAAAAAGTCAGCTATCGTTATCCCACTGAAAATGAAATTCCTTTCCCAACCTATTTTCCCGGCCTAATTTTTGTCACATTAACCCATGGTGAGACAATAACGGAACGATTAGATATCCAATACGGTAACCCACAAAATCCAATGTCTTTGGAGGATATTGTGAGCAAATTCTATGACAATGCAGGGCTGGTAATGAAAAATGAACAAGCTGCGCAGCTTGCTAAAAGTGTATTATCTTTTGAAGCGAAAACTATATCGACTATCACACAGCTATTGCGTGTTGGTCTTTAATAAGACCGACTAACGAATAGAAGCCCACACTGAATGGGCTTCTATTTTTCCTTCCTCTTATTATTCATTTAACTGAGCAATAATTTGCTGTAAATGAGCAATAGCAACATCATTGAGAGGTTCTTGTGGAAGGATCGGGTCACCAACATTAAACCCTTGAATGTTTAAAGATGCTTTAATACATGACGCTAATGCATATTGCGTAAAAGCTTCGTTGATTTGCCACATTTCTTTCTGTTTTGCTAACGCTGTATCCCAATCCCCTCTAGTGGCCAACTCATACAGTTCAACACACTGTTTTGGCAACACACAGGCAGGACCCGCCATCCAGCCCACGCCACCTAATTTAATGACTAATAAAGGAATATGAGCTGAGGCACTAAAAATTTTAACCCGCTCACCGAAGGTGTTGAGCATCGTTAATAACCTTCCAGTATTACTCGATGCATCTTTAACATATTCGATATTAGGGATATAGCTTAATTCATTCAAAAGAGAAATAGACAGTACATCCCCCAGCAAACCAGGGTTGGTATAGACCGTCATGGATTTTTCAGGAAAAGACTCCGCTATTGTTTGGAAATAACCCAATTGGGCTTTATCACTCAGAGGGTACATTTTTTGCGATATCAGCACCATGCCATCCACACCTAAATTGGCATACTGTTCCGCTTGAAAACATGCATCTGACGTTGAGAAACTGGCAACCCCCGCTAATACAGGTACTCGCCCCGCAGCTTGATCAACTGTAATGCGAACCACCTCATTTCGTAATTCCTGTGACAAATATGCGTATTCACCAGTGCTCCCTAATGGGCTCAATCCGTGAACTCCGCTCGAAATGAGGTGCTCAATTAGGTGACGAAGAGATGATTCAAGAACAGTACCTTTAGTTTGATCGACTGGTGAAACAAGATAAGGAAAAATACCGTGAAAATGGGTCATAATTATTCCTAATTTTAGTTGTTATGGGAGATAACGGCTGTTTGTTCATTTTTTAATGAGTTAAAAAGAATTTGTGCGGCTTTGGTTGGGCTTTTTGAGTTGAGGTACAAGTTATATCGAATTGCCGGAAGTGCTGGTAACCCTTCATCTTCACCGAGTATGCGTAAATCCTCCCCTGAAAGTTCAATTGAACGCGCCATAATACCCAATCCCGCCCTAACCGCAGCGCGTGCTCCAGATAGTGTTGTCGCCATATAAGCAATGCGCCAAGGTATTTGCTGTTGTTCGAGGTGATTGATCATCATCTCGCGATAAGTACTCGGCTCATCTAACACAACTAATGGCAGCGGCTGCTCTAAGTTAAAACTAAAATGTTTCCCGCAATACCATAGTGAAGGGGAAACACGTAAGACAATTTTAGGGTAGCCAACATGCTCCTCGGTTGAGATCGCCAAATCGAGTTCATTATCCTCTAACATTGACATAAGAAATGGGCTGCGTTTGACAATAATATCCATGATTAAATTTGGATAAGCTCCTGAAAATCTGGCTAATAAATCAGGCAATATTGTATTCGCGGTGTCATCTGGCGAACCAATTTTTAATACTCCGTCAATTTCTTCATAAACTAGTGATAAACATGCCTCATCATTAAGACGTAAAATACGGCGGGCATAGCTCAATAGTTGTGTACCAGAGTCCGTCAATGCTTTGTTTCTGCCCTGCCGAACAAATAACTCCTTGCCAATGAGTGACTCCAGCCGTTGCATTTGTTGACTCACCGCTGATTGCGTTCGGCAAACAGATTCTGCGGCGGCGGCAAAAGTTGCACCATCAACAACCGCAATAAAAGTGCGAAGTAAATCAAGCTCTAAATTAAAAATAGGACGTTTAGCAGCTGGCATTTTAGTTATCTCTTTTCTTAAGGTGTGTGGTGTCATCCAACAAAAGTGTTTAATTTACATACTAAGAAGAAAGCCTTAAATAATCTATGTTAGAGCTCAATAGTTTGGCTCTAAATTGTAGCGACTTAATAATAAATTTGACTACCTGAATATCCGCCATAATACGATTGATAAAGTAGCTACAGATGGAAAGACATAACAAATGGTTATTTATAGGCAATTCTCCTCAAAAGAGTTTGCCATCAGATAAACTTAGTCAGTAATTTCATTCGGTATCCCCAATTTCAAAAGTCACTGATTGATTTTGTGTGTAGTGACGTGACTACTTCACACTCAATCAAAAATGTTGCCCGAACTGTCAAAAGGCGATTTTATGTATCGCGGCGAAGAATGTTACAGAGGAACATCGGCTTAAAATAGAAGAGTGATTTGCATATAAACAATTTAAATATTAATGGATTTTAATAATTATAATGCTATTCATTTTATAACCTAACTCACTCCTATATTCTGTGTATAATTAAGCACTAATCCCAATTTCGTTGAGAGAGCTGCTATGGCTGGTATGAATAAAACTCATCTGACTGAAACAGACATCATCACTAAATTTATCCTCCCTGCAATTAAAGATGCGGGTTGGAACTTGATGTCGCAGATCCGCCAAGAAGTCAAACTTCGCGATGGTAAAGTCGTTGTGCGTGGTAAGCTAGCAGCACGGTTGACAGTGAAATCAGCCGACATAGTGCTCTACCATAAGCCGGGGTTACCACTTGCAGTCATAGAAGCTAAAGCGAATAAACACGAGATGGGAAAAGGGATGCAGCAAGGGCTAGATTACGCGCGCCTACTCGATGTCCCTTTTATTTTTGCTTCTAATGGTGATGGTTTTATCTTCCACGACAAAACAAATCCTGCGCAGCTTGAATCCGAAATTACACTCGACGATTTTCCAACACCTGAACAGCTTTGGACTAAATACTGTATTTGGAAAGGTTTTACCGCTGAACAATTGCCTGTCATCAGCCAAGACTATTACGATGACAGTAGCGGCAAATCCCCTCGTTATTACCAGCTACAAGCCATTAATAAAACTGTAGAAGCCGTTTCTGCTGGGCAAAAACGTGTATTACTCGTAATGGCGACAGGTACTGGCAAAACCTATACCGCATTTCAAATTATTTGGCGCTTATGGAAAGCTAAAAATAAAAAACGCATTCTGTTTCTTGCCGACCGCAATATCCTTGTCGACCAAACTAAAAATAACGACTTCCAACCCTTTGGTAGCGCAATGGCAAAGGTGACTGGTAGAACAATTGACCCAGCTTATGAAATTCAATTGGCACTCTACCAAGCAATTACAGGCCCAGAAGAACACCAAAAAGCCTTTAAGCAAGTTGCTCCCGATTTCTTTGATTTGATTGTTATCGACGAGTGCCACCGCGGTAGTGCATCGGAAAACAGCGCATGGCGAGAAATTCTTGAGTACTTCAGCAGTGCAACTCAAATTGGCTTGACCGCAACACCAAAAGAAACCGATGACGTTTCCAGCACTGATTACTTTGGCGACCCCGTTTATACTTATTCACTTAAAGAAGGTATTGAAGACGGTTTCCTTGCACCATACAAAGTCGTTCGAGTCGATATCGATGTCGACTTACAAGGTTGGCGCCCCACTAAAGGCCAAGTTGATAAACAAGGCCAACTGATTGATGACCGAATTTATAACCAAAAAGACTTTGACCGCACTATGGTGATTGATGAGCGTACCCAATTGGTCGCACAAACCATCACTGACTACCTAAAACGCACTAATCCTATGGATAAAACCATCGTTTTTTGTAACGATGTTGACCACGCTGAACGTATGCGCCGTGCGTTGGTAAACCTAAACCCAGAACAAGTGCGAATAAATGAAAAATACGTGATGAAAATCACTGGCGATGACGACATCGGTAAGGCGCAACTCGATAATTTCATCAACCCGAAAAAGCCTTACCCAGTGATTGCAACCACCTCAGAACTGATGAGTACGGGTGTGGATGCGCAGACCTGCAAACTGGTCGTGCTAGATCAAAACATTCAATCCATGACCAAATTTAAGCAGATCATCGGGCGTGGAACACGTATTAACGAGAAGTTCGATAAACTCTGGTTCACCATTCTCGATTTCAAAAAAGCCACCGAACTGTTTGCAGATGAGCGCTTTGATGGCGTGCCTGAAAAAGTGATCCGCACAACACCTAAAGATATTTCCGATCCTGAATCGGATTTCAATGAAATACTCGAAGGTGAAACGTCAGAAAGCGAAACGTTAGATAACGACGTATTTATGGGCGCAGAAGAATCATCCGCTCACTATGGCGCCACATCAGAAAGTGCCAATGGTGCTTTCGAAGAGTGCGAAGAAAACAGAATTCGCAAATATCATGTCAACGGCGTCACCGTAAAAGTACTGGCAAAACGCGTTCAATATTACGATGCCGATGGTAAATTAGTCACCGAATCCTTTCAGGACTATACCCGTAAAACGCTTCTCAAAGATAAAGACTTTGCCTCTCTTGATAACTTCATTCGAAAATGGCACTCTGCCGAGCGCAAACAGGTTATCATTGATGAACTTCAGCAGCTTGGTGTGCTTTGGGAAGTGTTAGCAGAAGAAGTGGGTAAAGACCTTGACCCATTCGATCTCCTTTGCCATGTAGTTTATGGTCAACCGCCCCTGACGCGTAAAGAACGGGCTGACAACGTGCGTAAACGTAACTACTTCACCAAATATTCAGAACCTGCGCAGCATGTACTCAATACCTTGCTGGATAAATACGCGGATGAAGGTGTGCAGGAAATCGAAGATATTCAGGTGCTAAAACTAAAACCGTTCGACAGCCTAGGCCGTCCGCTAGAAATCATCAAAAGTAGTTTTGGAAATAAACAAGCATACGAGCAAGCCGTCAATGAACTGGAAGACCAAATTTATCAGTTACCACCTCGCCAGGCCTAATAACCCATATTATTTTACCACCGTGAGTTATCAGCTCTCGGTGGCTTCATTTTTACCAATGGAATACAAACATGTCGATTAGCTCAGTCATTAAATCCTTACAAGACATCATGCGCAAAGATGCAGGTGTAGACGGTGATGCTCAACGCCTTGGGCAACTGTCTTGGCTATTATTTCTGAAAATATTTGATACTCAGGAAGAAGAGCTTGAACTCGAGCAAGACGACTACCAACTCCCTATTAACTCGCGTTACTTGTGGCGTACTTGGGCGGCAAACAGCGAGGGAATCACAGGGGATGAACTGCTCGAATTCGTTAATGACGATTTATTCCCTGCTTTAAAAAACCTGACCGCGCCTATCGATAAAAACCCTCGGGGCTTTGTGGTGAAACAAGCGTTTAGCGATGCCTATAACTACATGAAAAATGGTACGCTCTTACGCCAAGTCATCAATAAGCTGAATGAAATCGACTTCAGCAACAGCACCGAACGCCACTTATTCGGTGATATCTATGAACAAATTCTACGCGACTTACAAAGCGCAGGTAACGCAGGTGAGTTCTATACTCCACGTGCGGTCACTCGCTTTATGGTCAACCGTATTGACCCGAGATTGGGTGAGTCGATTATGGACCCAGCGTGTGGTACTGGCGGCTTCCTTGCCTGTGCGTTCGACCATGTGAAAGAGCATTATGTTAACACCACTGAAGATCATAAAACGCTACAACAGCAGATCTTTGGTGTTGAAAAAAAACAGCTCCCACATTTGCTGTGCACCACGAATATGCTACTGCATGGTATTGAAGTTCCGGTACAAATTCGTCATGACAATACATTAAACAAGCCTCTATCCGCTTGGGATGAGCAATTCGACGTCATTATTACCAACCCGCCATTTGGCGGCACTGAAGAAGATGGGATCGAGAAAAACTTCCCAGCAGAAATGCAGACCCGCGAAACCGCTGACCTATTCCTGCAATTGATCATTGAAGTGCTGTCCGATAAAGGCCGTGCAGCCGTAGTTCTGCCAGATGGCACACTGTTTGGTGAAGGCGTCAAAACCAAAATCAAAAAACTGCTGACCGAAGAGTGCAACTTACACACCATTGTTCGTTTGCCAAATGGCGTATTTAACCCATATACCGGAATCAAAACCAATATTCTCTTCTTCACCAAAGGCCAACCAACCAAAGAAATCTGGTTCTACGAACACCCCTACCCTGAGGGAGTTAAAAACTATAGCAAAACCAAACCGATGAAGTTTGAAGAATTCCAAACAGAAATCGACTGGTGGGGCAATGAAGCCGATGGCTTTGCAAGCCGTGAAGAAAACAATCAAGCGTGGAAAGTCAGCATTGATGAAATCATTGCCCGTAATTTTAACCTCGATATCAAAAATCCGTATCAAGGTGAAACGATCAGCCACGATCCCGATGAACTACTGGCGCAATACCAAACACAACAAGCTGAAATCAGTAAACTGCGTCATCAGTTACGCGATATCCTCGGTACCGCCTTGACTGGCAATAAGGAAACAAACTGATGACCGTAGAGAAACTAATTACCGACCATATCGATATTTGGTCTTCCGCGCTGCAAACTCGCTCCACCGCAGGACGTGGCAGCAGCGGTAAAATTGATCTTTATGGTATTAAGAAACTGCGTGAGCTGATCCTAGAGCTGGCAGTACGTGGTAAATTAGTACCGCAAGACCCAAACGATGAACCTGCCTCAGAGCTGTTAAAGCGCATTGCAGCTGAGAAAGCGGAACTGGTGAAGCAGGGAAAAATAAAAAAACAAAAGCCACTGCCAGAAATTAGTGAAGATGAGAAACCGTTTGAATTGCCGGAAGGGTGGGAGTGGGTGAGGTTAGGTTTTATTACTAACTATGGCGAGTGTGATAAGGCAGAACCAACAGATACGGATGCAGATACGTGGATAGTTGAACTTGAAGATATTGAAAAGAGTACATCCAGACTCTTAAACCGAGTTAAATTCTCTGAGCGTCCATTTAAAAGTTCAAAGAATAAATTTAATAAAAATGATGTCCTCTACGGGAAGTTACGACCGTATCTGGATAAAGTTTTGGTTGCTGATGATAGTGGTGTATGTACAACCGAAATTATTCCTATAAAAGTCTACGGCAATATTCTCCCTGGTTACCTTCGCCTTTTACTTAAATCTCCAAGGTTTATTGCTTACGCAAATGAATCAACCCATGGAATGAACTTACCAAGGTTAGGAACCGATAAAGCCATCAATGCAGTTGTTGAATTAACAGCAATTGCAGAACAAGTAAGGATTGTCAATAAAGTTGACGAACTAATGTCCCTCTGCGATCAACTGGAACAACAATCACTAACGAGTCTAGAAGCGCATCAGCAACTAGTTGATACCCTGTTAGCGACGCTTACTGATAGCCAAAACGAAAAAGAACTCGCTGAAAACTGGTCACGAATCAATCAGCATTTCGACACGCTGTTTACCACCGAAGCGAGCATCGATGCACTAAAGCAAACCATTTTGCAATTAGCAGTAATGGGTAAACTGGTTCCACAAGATCCTAACGACGAACCAGCTTCTGAACTGCTTAAACGTATTGAACAAGAAAAAGCGCAGATGGTGAAAAACGGCAAAATTAAAAAACAAAAACCATTGCCACCGATTAGTGATGAAGAAAAACCATTTGAGCTACCGCAGGGGTGGGAGTGGTGTCGCTTAGGGGATCTAGCCCATAATTCAGAAGCTGGCTGGAGCCCTCAATGCGAGGCTTCACCAAGAGTTGATGATAATTGGGGAGTATTGAAAATTAGTTCCGTCACATGGAGCGAATTTAATCCTAATGAAAATAAAGCACTTCCAAAACATTTAGAACCTAAAATAGAATATGAAGTGAAAGCAAGGGATTTTTTAATTTCAAGAGCAAATACTGCCGACCTTGTGGCTCGCTCTGTCGTAGTTCCTGACTCTCCACCAAACCATTTAATGCTTAGTGATAAAATAATTAGGTTTCAATTCTCTAAATTAGTTGATGTAAACTATATTAATTTAGTCAATAACTCTAAGTATTCTCGAACTTATTACTCTGATGTGGCTGGTGGAACGAGCTCTTCGATGAAAAACGTATCAAGAATACAAGTATCTTCCTTATTGGTTGCCTTACCTTCTTATAACGAACAATTAAATATAGTTGAGAAAGTACGCAATTTGACATTGCTATGTGAACACCTCAAATCCCATCTGCAATCCGCCCAACAAACTCAGCTCCATCTAGCGAATGCACTCACTGATGCAGCATTAAACTAAGGAACAAACGATGTCGATTAATCATGCTATCTGGCGTGTGGGTGATAATCCCCAACCGCTAACGACTAGCAAACTTGCCAGCGAACAACTGCTGGAAAAATGATTTTAAACGACCCAGCCATTCTCTCTGACCAATGGATAATTGAGAACGCGTCAAAATTAGAAGTTGATTTAAGACAGCCTCTTGTAGAGCTTTCTATTCAACTCAAACAAAGTGGCTTAATTACAAGAGGGTGAAGAAGAGTAAATCTTAGGTGATAAGGATTTAGACAATTTAGGTTTTGTTAGTTTATGGGGAAACTAGGGGAATTCACATTTCCCTAATATCGTCCCTGATTTGGCGATCAAATTAACTATCCCTCTGCAATAAGCCAATGAAAAATGAAGGCAACCTATTGAATATCATAGATTATAGCCCTATTACCTCAGTAGTGTAATCAGGGCTTTTCATGTGTCAGACTGGGTTATCTATTAGGATCCATAATCTCATTTATATTTTCATTGAATACTATCAACACTTCTCATAAACTTAACCTAAGCTAAATTTTAGAAAGGGAATTAACATGGCGTATAAATATGATCCCGTATCAAAAACACTCATTGATGCGGACGCGAAATTTAGCTTCGAAGAGGTACCTAACTATGATGAGCTTTACTACCAAGCGAATCTCACAAAAATTAGGGGGATCCTGAATAATGAAAAAGACGATGATAATGTCGCAGCTATAATCACCATTGAAGAAGCGGATTATATTTTAAAAAACTTATCGACTCCGACGCCTTTCAAAGATCCCAAAGAAACACTATTTGGTATTGGCGATATAATGTCTTCATTCTCAGGAAATATTTACGAAGCATACAGAATAGAAAGAATTGTTAACGAGTTTCGTAACTTCAATATCATAGCAACAGAATATATAGGCCCCAATGGGAATACTTATATCCGTCTATCTGGTCATGCAGGAATTAGAACGTTCTTGGACGGAACTCGATATTTAGCAAACAATCCTCGAATTTTATACATGGGCGTAGGAACTCAAGGGATGAATAATGTATCTGTGGGAGCTGCTCGTTTCTCCATTGTATTCTCAGCAGCTTATCGAGTTGTAGAACTAATATTTAGGGATGAATACACACTAGTTAATTTTTTCGTAAACATAACTATGGATATGGCAAAATTGGCTATTGGCGCACAAATAACAACAGCAGTTACAGGTGGCTTAGTAACTGCTGCATTAACTGGCGGAACAAGTATTATATTAGTGACTTTAGGTGTCTTTTTTATAGGTTTTGTAGTTGTTGGTATTTTGTATTGGCTTGATAGTGAACTAGGAATCAGTGAATCTATAATAAGAGACCTAAAATTTCACCGCCGCGCTAAAGCTGAAACAAGAAGTCCTCAACCTATATTTAATAACTGGAAGGCCCTTAGCCGTGGATAACAATACAAAAAATAAACTTAATTCATTGTTTTTTCTTGTCATTTCGCTATTAAGTGTGTTTATTTCCTTATCTACATACATCCAATATTTAAGTTTAGAGGAAAAAATAACTTTGTCTCTATATTTTACATCCTTAATTTTTTTCTCTCCATTTACCTTATATTTATCGTTTATTTTTTACCGAGCTGCAAAATCATCAAGTGAAATAAAATTAAACAACCAAATATTCAAATATCTTTTATTTATAGCAATAATAGGGTTATTAATAAGCTTGATTATTTTTATAGGCATGAAAAGCAACCTTTTATCTAAAGGTTACATTAGATGTACAGATAAATCATCAACAATGGTAACCACATACACAATAGATAAAGCATTATGTAAAAAATAAATTTATTAAATGAGGTCAGTCACTCAATGGTACGAAAATTCATGCTAAACATCATATATTTTCGTACCAAATTAATACCTTACATAAAAAGAGAAGTGCTACTTAACCATCTCACTATTGATACTATAGCTTGATGTATTCGCCATTAAATGACTTCTTGATATAGATTCGTATTTCATTTGAACCCGTTGATATGGCATGGATTCATTATCTTTTATTGAATCAGGAAATATGTCGGAAATCTCAATCAAGGAAACACCAGTAAGTTTGATTTCATAATATCTTTCAAGTTGACCAGCTTGACTTGTTCGGTAAAACATAAATTTTGCTTCTAAAACTTCATTACTATCCAAAGCCACTGAAAGTAAGGGAGATGATTTATCAATCGGCTTAGTAAATACGACGGGTTTATATGAAGCATTCTGCTCGCGAAAGGAACCACTATTTAAGCCGATTATCTGAATTTCGTCTTCATGGCCGACCTGATAACGATTACCGATTGAATCCTGAGATGAGCACCCTGCCGAAATCAAACCTTGGCTTTTACCTTTTAACACTAAATACGTCGGATATGCCATACTCTCTCCTGTAATCGTTGGCCTTTAACTATTAATTGTTCATATTACCTGAATTTAGGTTAAGTACACCAATTTAATTCACGTTTAAAGGCTGAATCAAGAATGGTAAGAGTGAAAACCTACAGCCCTTTGTAGGGCTTGGCATATGTCAGGCAGGGTTATTATCTAAGAACAGAGGCATTTTGTGGCTGTACGCGTTGCTGGAGGCAGGGAAAGCCATAAAATCTAGCTCTAAAGGCTCATCTACCGCGATTAAACAGCCTAAGATAAAGCTCTCCGCTATCGCCATGCGTTTGGGCTTTAAAACCTCTATTTGCTTAACGTTGAGTGGCATTGAGGGGGCACCTATAACAATCGAATTGAAGTGCCCCTTATTTGGCCCCTTTTGGGGATGGACATCAAGAGACGTTATAAGATGCCACTGGATAAAGTTGTCATTGATTTTTTTTAGATATTTTTTATTTTATGGATGATTTGAGACGTTAGCATACGTCAAGATAGTGCGAAGGCCGGACTCGCAAAGAAAGACTAACAACATGAAATTTAAATAATACATTTTTATGGTATATTTTTATACCCGTAAATGTACCCACTATAAAAATATCTCTGACATAAACCAACTCTAACTATAAATTTCCCCCCCTCAGCACTGGTGATGAATATCAATATTAAAATCAGTAAACACATTCAGAGGTAAAAATTTAATGCCAGTACTTGAAACAGATCACCTTTCTTCTTATTTTTATCCCCAAGATATAATTAAATTGTATAATAATGTCATTATGAAACAGAAAGGTAAAAATAATGAAAGATTTCAATCAGTTAATATCATTGGCAGTAGAAAATTCAGGTGCAGATGACTCAATCAATAAAAAACTAACAGAAGTATTACAAAAAGAGCTTAACGACTATGTTAATCTTGAACTTCTTAAAGCTAAGCTTGAGGTTTTGTTCAATTACGAAAAAAGTTATCTCGAACTTGTTAAAGAATACAAAGAAGAGATCAAGTTTGCTAGTACTTTGCAAGAAGATTTACGTAAAGAACGCTCCAAATTCTTTTCTGAAACACTAAAAGAAGTTTCTGAGACACTGAATCAATCTCAAGTCGACAGTCAAGTTGCTTCAAAATGGTTAAAAGAACTTGTTGGTAGTTATACAAAAAGTTTAGATTTGAGTAGTAATCTAATCGAAGAGCATACTCTTGATACCATTGGAAAAATTCGTCATGAAGCTAAGTTAAATAAACCAACAATAGTTCCCGATAGTAATTAATAACAGAGAAAGTGTACAATTAAAAGAAGGGGTGAACCTCCCCTTTAATTAACAGAACGACAATAGCTTAACATACAATGAAAAAAATATTATTAGAGCTATTATTAGCTTTACGGGAGGCGAGGGAAGACCTTGTTTCTCGTACTATTAAAGAAACTCCCCAATTATTTTCATCTTTATTTCAATATGAAAATAATGAGAACCTTTTATCTCTTTCATTTCAAAGAGAATATTCTATTTTCATCAATGATAATCTAGAAAAACTATCTATTCACATTACTAATGCTGAAAATAGTGATACAAAAAAAGAGTTAAAATTTATTGTAGAACAGTTTGTTAGCTTTAAACAAATTCAGAATACTTCAGTTATAGACACTTTTTTTCTTAATGATAAAATAGAACAAATCGAAAAAATATTTTCAATCTTTGATAAAGATAGTGATCGGATCGAAGAAATCAATTATATAAGAAAAAAAGAACAAGTTCTTTTTGAAAGAAAATTTAAAATATTATTAGGAGAAAAGGATGAGTTGGTTGAGTAAAATAGGTGGAGCACTTCTGAATTGTGTCAGTAAACCTATTGAGGTTTTATGTGATTGGGCAGGTGAACCACTTAAAAAAAATCACCACAATAGGGATGAATCTGCTAAAAATTCTGCCCACCGACGTGATATTGAAAGGCTAACCGCTCAATCTAAATCCGAACACGAAATCAAAATGAGAGAAATGGAGTTTGAGCATGATCTAAAAAGTAGAGAAAAGGAACTTGAAGTAAATCTAGAAGTTCGCAGAGTTCGCGAAATTGAAAAAGCTGTAGCTGAAATTCAAGAATGGAAAAAAGAAAAAGAATTTGAGCGAATGGAGAGAACAACTGCTGCAATAGCTCTTTATCTTAAACAACTAACAAAGCTTAACGTGGAAACCATCAACGCAATTGGTCATATGCAACTTGAACTCAAAGAACGAGCCCAACAACTTGTTTATGAAAAAACCATACAATATAAAGAACTTCAAGATACAGCTATTGAAGAGGCTATGAATGATTTCCTCAGAATTGAGGAAAAATTTGGTAATAATGAAAGAGCAAAAGATATTCTTATTAAAGCCGTTGATACTAAAATGGGGAATATTATTTCTACATCAACTCGTTTCTTAGAGGAATTAAATAGAGATATTGTCAATCTTAACGAAAGCATTGATAGACTAACAAATCAAGGTCAAAAATTTATCGAAAACCACTTAGAGCGCTTTCATTCATCAAGTGTCAGTACCCCTATATCGTTTACTAAAACAAACGATGATAAACGAATACTCCCAATTAAAGAGATAAATTAGTTTATAATAGGCACATTATTTGATGAAAAACAATGTGCTACTATTTTCTATATTCTCTCTCTTCCAGAGAAATGTCCATACATCTTTTCAGTCATTACCCACAGTGCTTTGTTCAATTTAATATCCCCATCGATGCCATTCACTGAACGAGTGCGAGCTCGCTTACCTTTTGCATTTCTGCCCGATAATCCGCCTTTGATTAAATTCTCCTGCAAGCGTTGATATACCGTCCACAGATCATCTTTCTTATCTTCCCAACGGCGAGGCTGTAATACTTGTTCCTCGGTAATCGGTTGATGTTCCTCACCAAAGCGATACGTCAACGCCGCATGTGCTAAAGCTTGCTGCGCTGATGGCGGTAACATAAGAGATTGCATTTGCTCACGTTTTTCAGCAATTTCATCAAACGTACCTAGCACTTCATAAGCCCCTTCAATTACCTTGCCTACAACATCACCTTTATGGGGCTATGAATAGATGCTCATAGCCTCACCTATGTTAATTTCTCAACTATGTATAGTTAGCTCGCGGAGCTATTGTCGGCTCCTATAGTTTATTGACCTGGAGCCGACAATTGATTTGCATAGTTACAGCGTTTTCAGAAAGTTGAGTAGATCATCTGATGCCCGGAATCGCTTGAATGTTGTGTCTGGTGCATCAAGGCGAGAAAGCACCTCTTCCTTCATCTGCAAGTTGGCTTCGACATAGCGATGCGTCGTATTCACGCTTTCGTGACCAAGCCATAGAGCAATGAGATTGAAGGAGACACCACTTTGCAGAAGGTGCATGGCGGTCGTATGCCTGAGGACATGTGGTGACACTCGCTTGGTCTTCAGACTGGGTTGAGTGGCTGCTGCACGATTGACTGCAAGTGCTAAACGTTGTGCCACATTAGCTCGCGTCATTGGTTGCCCCGATCTGGCAGGAAGCAATGCCGCATCACCGTGCATGTTCTGATTGGTTCGCAACCATGCCCGTATAATTCCAACCGTGGATTTCCATAATGGTATCGATCTCTTACGTCGCCCTTTTCCATTCAGATGAACGCATGCGCTTCCATCAAGCACGACATCAACAACACGTATATTGATTACCTCAGACACTCGAGCCCCCGTGTTATAGATAATCGTAAACAGCAAGTGGTCGCGCTGTGAGATCCAGTCATCACCAGGGTCACCGAGTATGGCGATGATTTCTGGGCGAGTTAAGTGGCCGATTAGTGGCTGATCAAAGCGTTTCATTGGTACATTGAGTGCTCGTTCTACCGTGTGTAATGCGGTAATGTCTCGTCGGCCAGCAAACCTGAGAAACGTTCGTAGGGCAGTTAGGCGAAGGTTGCGGCTTCGTACAGTATTCTGACGTTCTGACTCCAGATTATCCAAAAACTTCAAGATGAGATCTGGCGTGATGTCTTCCAACTTCATGGCTACTGGTTGTCTGTGCAACTGCGAAGTTGCAAACTCAAGAAATAGCTTGAGCGCATCCCGATAACAGGCGATTGTTTGCGGACTGAGAGCCCTTTGCGCCACCAGGTATTCAGTAAAAAACTGCTGCACAATTTCCGGGAAACTTGATTGCTTAGACATCGATTTACGCATCATTCACCTCCGGCATACACATTTCGAATTGCTTTGCCGAAGCCGCCATCAGCTCCGGAACCGCCTGTAGATACCAGTAAGTCTCCGCTATGCTGGCATGCCCTAAATAAGTCGATAGTGACAGCATCTCATGAGCAACATCGATCCCTTGTTGTTGCCACAGAATAATCCGCCTGACTACAAATGAATGCCGTAGATCGTGGATACGTGGTGCATGATGAGTGCCACGATTAACCCAGCCCAATTCCCGGCGTAATGCCCGAATACCTGACAAACTTGTTGTCCGCCTAATGGTTTTCCTAATACATCGGCGCGTAATCCGATGAAAAAATAAGCATCTTCATCTGATGCTGCCCCCGTTAATTTACGTTGGTTCAGGTATTGATGTAATGCCTTGCTCGTACTCGGGTGCAACACGATTGAACGTGATTTTCCAAACTTGGTTCTCCGGATTATCAATATGCTCCTACGTAAGTCTACATCGCTAATGCGAAGTGACAGAGCCTCAGAAATACGCAATCCAGTGCTTGCGAGAAGACCAAAGAGTGTCTCGTAGAGCAGACCTCGGATGCTGTTGTGCGGGCCCAACCTCTTCGCCGCAGCCAACAGATCCTCGATCTCTTGCTCACTGTAGATATGCGGCGTTCCGCGCTCTGGTTTTCGTCCGCAGACCGAGCCATCTGGCACCTCGTGTTCCGGTTCTGAGAATTGCAACCAGCGCATGAAGGTACGCAAATATTTCAGGCGACCATGGGCCATGCTAATAGGCACAGCTTCGGTAAACCGGCCTTTTGATGCCCATTCGGTCATCAATTCAAGAGTTAATGGCCCTTGATGATTGGCTCGCTGTACGTATCGTGCAAAGCTACGTAAACAATAACTGGCATGACTCATTTCGAAGCCGAGATACCGTTTTTCAGAAAGATAACATTCAACTTGTGTGGTCAGATCGCCCATTATATCTGGCCCCCTGCAGTATCCATGTCAAAAAAGCCCGGCCACGGCAGAGCTACGCGTGCCAGATTACGACTGTCGAGTTTGGCATAAATGCATGTGGAATTTAACGAGCGGTGACGCAAAATATCAGCAATGTCTTTAATCGACGCACCAGTCGCAAGCAACCTGTTGGCCATCGTGTGACGCAGTAGATGGGCACTGGTGTACTGAAGCCCGGCACGTGCATATACCTGGCGTATAGCGATACTGACTACCGATCTACTAATGGGACGTTCACGAGGTGTTTTATGGCTGGCAAAGACCTCCCGATGCAGGGTCTTCGGTCTGCCGTTCTGTAGGTAGGCAGCGATGGCATTGCCTGTAGTTACGGGCAGGGGCATTACATCGTCCCGGCGGCCTTTTGTCCGACGCAGGGTGATTGTTCCGCTCACCCAATCAATATCATCCAGGCTCAGGCGGGCGATTTCACCAATACGAAGGCCGAGATCCAGAGCACAGCGCACCATGGCATCAGCACGCAATCCAATTGGGTCTGTTTGCCCAAGTGAGTTTAGCAGTTGTTCAATTTCGTCGGTGCTGAGTGACTTAGGTAAAGATGCCTGCTGCCAGTTAGCCGGATTTGCAAGGGCGCCAATCAAAACATACAAATCATCCTTTTGCATTATGCGCCACCGAAAATAGCCACGCAGACTGGACACAACGAGGCTAAAGCTTACCGGTGTTCTATAGACATTAGCCTGTGAGACAAGAAAATCACGAACATGTGCGGGGGTGAGCGTGGATAAATTGATGGCACCATCGTTGAATTTATCGCGAAGAAATCTGCCAACAATTCGTATGGAAGTCTCCCGAGTACTTCGCGCGAATCCACGGGCTTGTAGTAAATAGTCGTCAAAACGGCGTAACTCTACAGCCACTGGGAGCATATCAATAGGTTTAGGTGGGATTAACTCTATGGCCCGCAACATGTTTAACAAGTGCCCTAGGGGCGAGCGACTATGGTTGCGCCGATATCCCGAAACAGGCTCAATATAATCGGGAACGCGCTGGTGCAAAAATTCTTCAACCAGAGTCTCATTTACATCACACAAGGACAGGCGCATTTCCGACATCCAACGTGAAAACTGTGCCATGACCTCCCCGCAACGCTGAATATAACTGTTCGAATATCCACGACATGCTAAGTACTCTCGAAGTGTCTCTCTGTATTCAATCAATAATGGAACATAACCGGTAGGGTCACCGTGATTGCATAAAGTAGGTTGATCGGTATTCATGATTATCTCCTTGAAATGGGAGACAACAGGTTGGTTCGAAAATGAAAACTATGTATAGGAGAAATTTTAAGCCAGCTACCTATAATAGGTTAAATGGAGACGGATTAGCAACAAACTACACATAGTTGAGAGATCAACATAGGTGTGGCACACGTACTTCACCAAAGGTATCTCCACACACTAAACCATTTTGACATACAGCTCTAAATAGACCCGGCAGCATTTGATAACTACTCGAACCATCATGGCTATTAAGTAAGATGATTTCAGGTACTTGTATACCCGTAATTTGATCATGTCTTCTTAGCCGTAGCATATGCTTTGTGTGCTCTCGACGACTGGCATCACGTACACGAGTCTGACACGCAAAGAACGGGTAAAAACCTTCTTTTTGAAGACTATCCAATAAGGTAATGGTTGGTATGTAAGTGTAACGCTCACTTCTGGATTCGTGTTTTTCTTCAGAGAAAACACTCGGTACAGTACGGAACAATTCTTCGATGGTCAGTGGACGGTCACGGCGAATACTGTTAGCAGAGCCAAAACGCGAAGCTAATAAACTCATGATAGACTCCTGATTAATCAATTAAGTGGAAAATGGCAGCGGATTCGGAATGTTGTGAAGCGTAGTCACGTAGCTGATAAAAGCGGTTACACATCACTTCACTTTCTGTTTGGAATGACCAGATGCTGTACAGGATTAGACACACTGCAATGCCTGCCGCCTCTTGGCTCACGGTGGCTTCATTGCCATTATGCATGTTGAATAGGGTTAAGATGTCTGCGTTGATATCAGGGTAGATAAAGGCTCCCCCATTACTGAGCACGCCATACTCCCAGTAACCGCCATGATACTCATCACAGAATTGGCCCATCGTGGTGAAGATCACTACTTCAAAGGTGGTCCAGCCTTTCACACCACCAAAATGGTTGAGCCAAAAATCAAGGCGTTGTTCATCAGGGACTAATTCCATTGTGATAGCGGATTCGGTTGTGTTACTCATAAGTTGATACTCCAGTAAAAAGAAATAAAAAAGCGCCAATCCCGTTAAGGACTAGCGCTTGATGTCATCAATGTTGTGTTAATTTAAGAAGTTAAAAGAAAAAACTCCACAGGGATTTAGCGACGGAGACGATGCTGTTTTTGACTGTGCCAATCGTGCTTTTTATCAAGACAGGCAGGGGAAGGATGTCTATCAGCGTATCGACGATATCACTGACGCATTGTCCAAAATCGTTACGTGCGGAGTTCTCTACGGATTGCGTTCGGTAAGTGTTGTTCAGTTGCCTAGCGACACCGCTACTAGCCTCTGCCGGTAATACCTGTATTAATTGCTCCGCTAATTCAGTCAGTTGGTAACCTTCTGCCGCAGAAACCGTCATCACAGGATGATGCGGCTTAAATGCGGTTATCACGGCTTGTTGCTTCAATTCTAAGCTAGCCGCTTGCTCTGGGGATGGCTGGTGGCTCAGTTCATTCCACTGGCGACAGGGCTCTATTTTGTCGGCCTGATTCAATACAAACAGAAATCGTTCAGATTGGTAGCCACATTGCTCAGTGAGAAAGCGATAACATTGTTCATCAGAAGACCATGCCCTATCATCGGCTTTGAGTACCCAGATGATTAAATCTAGTTCTGGCAATAAGTTACGATAGAGCTGGTGGTACTCTTTATCTCGCTCAAGGCTTTCACCTACGCCGGGTAAATCCACAAAGGTAAGCGTGTGATTGTTCATCGTCATACTGAAGCGTTGGGCTTGGCGGGTACAACCTGAAACATCACTCACGGGCGATAGTGAGGATTGGAACAGCGCATTGATCAGACTGGATTTTCCGGCTCCAGTTTTACCCATCAGGCCGATGGTGGGGGAGTAGTTTATTAGGTAGTTGAGTTGGTTGAAAAACAGATTTTTAAATGAAGCAGGAAAGGCAGAAATAACCCTTCCTAATTCAGGATATTCGTTCATATTGCTTCCTTGAAAATAAATTCATCATCATTCAAGGTAATAATATATATTTGAAATTGTTTTAATTTTTCTTTTCAACTAACGATATGAGTTCTTTAAGTGGATCTCGTGGCAAAACAATTTCTTCAATCATCGCCTCGATAATTTCGTTAATATTTTTATTATGATTTTTAGCTATTTCTTTTAATTTCAACATAGATGATTTTGAAATATACGTATTGAGTACAGCCTTATCTTTAACTCCATCACGATACTTTTTTTGGCTCCATGCCTTCCTTGTTTGAAATAAAAAAAGCTTTACACGTTCTACGGTTGAAATAACAGCCCAATAATCAAAACAGGAAACAATTATTTTCCATTTCTGATTTTTAATAAGAACATTAACATCATCATCAGCAGCAATATTTTCGCGCATCATCCTCTCTCCTATCCATTTTAACGCTTCAGTTTTTTTTGACAAAAATGAAAAAGGATCTGGATATTCTTTGGTAATAGATGAAGCTTTATCTCTCATTTGAAAAACTATCGCATTAAAATCTTTAGGGGTCATAAATAAAACCACAAAATCCAAAAAACAAACAATATAATGAAAAGGTATATTTTTACCCATCATTGGCATCAAATTTAAAGGTGAATAATTATACACTCCAGCCATAATTGATTTATGATCCATTTCTATAAGGTATTTATTATACGACTTCATGAGAAAATTTAAGATAACAAATGATATTCTTTCATTCCTTAAAAAAGATAGTTGTTCTATTGGAATAGTTTTTCTCTCCACCTTTCTTAAATAGTGATCAACATTATTTAAGACATTCCCGACATGCTGATTCAACTCACGAATTAACGTATTAACATTCTTACCTCTTGCCTCGATAATCATTTTATAAAAATCTTCAGGTAATAGTGTTTTTTCTGAAAGCATACAGAATAGGACAGCATAATATTGTCTACACTCCAAATAATTATCATTTACATCTACACTTATCATACACTCTCTCCACCTAGTATTTTTTGCAGACCTTTACGCTGTATTTTACGTAGTATTTAAGATGTTATTATGCTACATAACAATCAGTATTTATGTGTTGAAAATCACTATAACCACACAAATTATTATTAGAATGAAGACTAATCTTTAGATAAGCTAATATCAGAGTTGAACTACTTGAAAAAGTATCAGTTCACCTTTGTTCAAAAGCGCTCTGTCACGGTCATCGGTGATGAGATAGAGAAGAGCCTTGCCGTGTTGGTATAGTATTATCTTAATAAAGAAAACCTATCCCATAACTACACCTAGAATATTAATCATTACCCTGTCACTGACTCACTAATTCATATGCTCATCATTTTTCTAAAGTGATGAATTCTTATTTTTAACAACATCCATTCTAGATATGAAAATAAAACCAACCAAAGGTATCAATCATGTCTAGAAACACCTACAACGAGCATTACATTCAAAAGATAAACCACACCATCCGTAAATCACTCTTAACCTATAATCGAGTTACTGCTATTCGAGTGGACTTGCGATTTCCTTCATCGGATATAATTCACTTAAGTGATTCCAATGCCATCACCCGATTTTTTGAATCGTTAAAAGCAAAAATAAATGCTGACCTAAAACGTAAAAATAAAATATGGAAGCGTAACCATTCATGCCCTTTGTTTTATGTATGGGTCAGAGAGTTTGGTGAGATAAAAAACAAAAAACACTACCATATACTTTTGCTATTAAATAAAGATGTTTATTGGAACCTAGGTGATTTCATCAAAACTGAAGGAACACTCTATGCATTAATACAGCAGGCATGGTGTAGTGCTATTGGTGTGAATGAGCGTTATTTAGTTCATATCCCAGATAACGCTGTTAATTGGCTAGATAACAATAATGTCAACAATGAAAGTACGATATTCGAATTAAATCAGCGCTGTCGTTACTTAGCCAAAGAGCATACAAAATATTATGATGATGGCGAGCGTTCTTTTGGATGCAGCCGTTAATCTAGCAATAAAAAACATGAGGGGGATATCTTTTGGAAGAGAGATATCCCTAAATACTTATCGATATCCCTTCTGCCTTTTAACTTTAAAGACAGGAGTTCAATAATGAGCACTCAAGCGATTCCCTTATTAGATGACCAATTCGTTGATATGAAATTTATAACCAGTTTAACCGGACTAACAGATAAATGGTTTTATAAATTGATCCAAGATGGGGAGTTTCCAAAGCCGATAAAACTGGGACGTAGCTCTCGCTGGTTAAAGAGCGAGGTTGAAAATTGGCTACAGGCACGCATTGCCGAGTCCAGAGCTTAACCATCACATCACTACCCTATTCTACATTAGTAACATCAACATGTAAGTCAAACCGAAAATTCCATTATGAAAAAAACATCATGTCCAGCATGAGACATTGCTGTGCCATGAACAACACTGGCTTGTCGGTCTTACCAAATTCGCAGTTGCTCAGGGAATGTGCCATCCCTATATTTAGAATAGCCACAAACTGATGGTAGCGAATATACGTATTCCTGACACAGACAGCACACTCACTGTCATTTCAGGTATACCTGTACCACTTGATGCACGCTAAAATGCCTCCTGAGCAGTTATATGTCTAAGATGCCATTGAAATCGGCTTAATGAGCAACGACCGATTACTACCTTACCCCCTAATACTTTCTTTAATTTTAATTACATACTAAAAAATTACTTAAGCATTATGTTGCATGAAAAATCAGTACCATTATAATAGCAATTTTGAGTCAAAAAACTGATAGGCTAGAATTAATACAAAAATCAAGAACTAGTGTTTTTCAATTGGTTGAAAACAATATAACTATATCTGTCCTATGTTAAACAGCCTTTTTACACAAATAAAAATAATCAATTAACTTTATAATTCATTGAGAGATAACAGTGCATGACAGAAAATTTGGATGATAAGTGTAATTTAACTTATATTGACCTGTTTTCCGGGTGCGGTGGATTGTCTTTAGGGCTAGGTCAAGCTGGTTGGAAAGGCATATTTGCAATTGAAAAAGATCAGATGGCGTTTTCTACATTCAAATACAATTTAATTGACTCAGAAAACTCACATTTTGAATGGCCTCAGTGGTTACCCAAAGAAGGTATGACCGTAGAGAAACTGCTAGAAAATTACACTCCGCAACTATTACGTTTAAAAGGAAAAGTTAGTTTGTTAGCTGGTGGACCACCATGTCAAGGTTTTTCTCTAGCAGGCCAACGGAACTCAAACGACCCTAGAAATAAACTATCTGAAGAATATATTAAGGTAGTCAATTTAGTCTCTCCAAAATATTTATTATTAGAAAACGTAAAAGGATTTGATTCTGTTTTCAATAATGTTTCATCACTTGAAAAAAGAAAGCCATACTCAATGATAGTCAAAGAAAAATTAGAGCATTTAGGCTATAAGATTTTTCATGACTATATATGTTGTGCTGATTATGGTGTACCTCAAAAAAGAACTAGATTCATAATGATTGGCATCAAGATTGAACATTTACCATCTGATAATTTTAACCCTTTTGAGCTATTAAAAAAACACAGAACAAGTTTTTTAATACATAAAAACCTTCCTTTAGAACATATTAGTGTAAAAGAAGCTATTGATGATTTATCAATAAACAAAAATGGCACTAAGTATCACTCAGGAAATTCAATTACTGGATTTAAAAAAATAAATTATGAACCACCTAAAAAAGGCTCTAAATATATACAACTGATACGTAAAAACTCCCAAAAGGAAATACCAAACAGCCTTAGACTAGCTAGACATAAACAAGCTACTATTGAAAAATTTCAACTGATTCAAAGCATTTGTGTCCCCGGTATTAGCTTAAATGATGCCATGCGACTAAAAGTAGGCACAAAAAAACAAGCTATAACAGTACTAAATGAGTATCTACCATCAAAAACACTTACTACGTTGCCTGATGACCTATTGCACTATTCAGAACCTAGAATATTAACCGTTAGGGAAATGGCTAGAATTCAATCATTTCCTGATGATTTCAAAATACTTGGAAAATACACAACAGGCGGGTCTAGAAGAAAACAAGAGTGTCCTCGATATACACAAATAGGAAATGCTGTTCCTCCATTGCTTGGTGAAGCTTTAGGAATGTTAATGAAAAATATAGGTGAGCATAATGAATAGTAATGGTATAACTAATCTTGATACTAGCCTAGAAGTTAATTTTGTTGCTAATGCTGGAATAAAAGATATTGTAGGTAGAGGATTAATATACAATGATAATGTCGCTATCATTGAATTAATTAAAAATTCGAAGGATGCAAAGTCATCTAAAGTTATCCTTTCTTTTAATAAAAGAGAAATTGGATCTAATAACAGCGTTTCCACAATTATAGTGAAAGATTTTGGTAGTGGAATGTCAAGATCAGATCTCAAAAATAAATGGTTAAACATAGCTTATTCTGAGAAAAAAAATAAAAGAGACAGTGTATATGCTGGAAATAAGGGTGTTGGTAGATTCAGCTGTGATCGACTAGGTTCCATGTTAGAGTTATACACAAAATCACCAACCGATGAATATTTAAGATTATCAATTGATTGGACTCTTTTTGAAAATAGAGGTCAGAATGAAGTAATATCTGACGTTCCACTTAAAGTAGAAATATTAGATAAAAATATTTTTTTAAAACACATAAATGAAAATTATTTTAATCAAGGAACTGTTTTAGTAATTAAAAATCTCAGAAGTAATTGGGAAGAATCAAAAATAAGAAGATTAATAACTGAAATTGAAAAATTTTCTCCTACATTAGATGATTCTTTTGAGGTTTTCTTTGAAAGTAATATTGATTTTAGTAATAAAGAACTGCAAAACAAAACAAATAAAAAAATAAATAACAATATATTAAAGAAGCTATCCTTTAGAACTACTCATATCCAATCCAATATAGATGAGGATGGCAAATACATCACAACGAGTCTTTACTTTCAAGGTGAGAAAATTTATTTTTATAAAGCAATAAATCCTTATTCATCACTGAAAAACATTAATATCGAAGTTCATTATTTAGATTCCTTATCTAAATCTTATTTTACTAAAAGCTTTGGAATAAAACCTAATAACTATGGTTCTATTTTTTTATTTTATAATTCATTCCGAATATCCCCTTACGGGAATGAAAAAAATGATTGGTTAGGATTGGATCAACGTAAATCGCAAGGTACATCTAGAAATTTCGGTACTAGAGATATAATTGGTAGAGTAAACATCAATGACCAAAATGACTCATTCTCTGTTATCACTAGTAGGGAAGGGCTTGCTCATAATCAGGCGTATTATGAATTAGTGGCATATGATGTGGAAGAAAAAGTTACATTAAAAAATCAAAGAAAAGAATACGGTTATATAACTACCATTATTAGACAGCTAGAAAGCTTTGTTGTTAAAGGTACAGATTGGAATAGACTCATAGATGTTCTTGGAAAAAAGAATGTGGTTTCATCAGAAGATGTAATGAAAAATCCCAATAGATTTATCACAAAATCACTATCAGAAGAATCGGTAAAATCTGAAGTACATAAAATAATAAAATCTAACTTTGAGCTTATCGATGTAGAAATAAACTATGAAATAATATCAAAAATTCAATCTATTAATGAAGAAAAGTTTCATCGTTTTTTGAATGATTTTTTAAAGAGTACAAAAGATAAATCTTTAGATGAATTATCGCCAAAAGAAAAAGGAATTGTACGAAAAATCATAGATACAAGTAATAAAAAAATACACCAAGCAAATAAAGAAATTATTGAAGCTAAAATTGAAAATGAGAATACAAAAAAAGTATTAACTATTGAAAAAAAGAAACAAGCCTATCTTCTTGCTACCCGAAGAACATTAAGTCCTGATGCCGATGGTTTAATTCACACTATAAAATTAAATAGTATCGAAATAAAAGAAGGAATTGATTATTTAATTGATCTTATTGAACATGATGAAATTGATAGTAATGAGCTAATTAAAAAGTTAAGCGCAATAAAGTTACATTCGGTTAAAAGTTTAAAATTAACTGAAATTGCCACTCGCTCAGGATTTGATAAAGACATAGATATAAGAAATATAGATATAGTTCAGTATATTAGAGAATATTCAGCTATCTACTTAGAAACGTTAGGAAATAAAAACATATCTATAGATATTAAAGATAATAATATTGAATTCTTCAAAAGTGTTAGTGTACTTAATTTATCAATAGTTCTAGATAACCTTTTTTCCAATGCAACAAAATGGAATGCAGATAAAATTTCTATAACTTACTCTGAAATAAACAATAAATTGAACATGATTATATCAGATAATGGAACTGGGCTTTCTAGCTTATTTCTAGAAAACCCAGAAAGAATTTTTGAACTAGGGGCCAGAGATGAACCTCCTACGGGGTTATCCGGTTCAGGAATTGGGCTATTCTATTCTCGGGAGCTATTAAAAGAAATGAATGCATCTATCGAGTTTATAGGAAATAAGATTAAATTGTCTGGAGCATCTTTTGAGGTAATATTCCAATGAAATTGATGAAAATTTTAATATTAGATGATAATAACATTGAACAAACTATTGATCGGATCACTACAACCCTTAAGAGGTTCGGTATTGAATTACATGTTGACATTATAAATCCACAAAATCACATATTTAAAGGTGAAAATAATGATATTGATTTTTTAAAGATCCAAAAACATATTGAAGAGAATCACAAAAACAAAAAATACGATGTTATTTCTTGTGATTTCAGCTTTTCAAGTGAAAGTTTAAATGGATATCTATTGATAAAATGGATAATAAATTCAGCAAAATCAAAAAATTACAGATTTAAAAATGCAAAATTTATTTGTTATTCAGGAGAAGAAAATAAGTTTAAAGATTTTGTTTTAAAAAATGATGAAATATTTAAATTAATAAAATTAAATATTCATGCATTCTATAAACGAGATAATTTATCAGAAGAATTAACTGGATTACTAAAAAGAATAAGTGAAAATTATTCACCTAAATCTCATCTTGTTGAGCTGCTAAATAAAGAGCCTGAGAAAAAATTCCAATATATATATCCCAAATTTGAAGATAAGAAACTTGGCGAAATAGCAAGTGAAATTGATCGTGATACCCATCATGGTATTGAATTTCAAAAATATATGACAGAGTTAACTTATTCTCATATTTTAGAGCTAAATAAACAATGAATTATGTAATTTTTCCTAATGATGATTCTACAGCATTTTTAGGTTCAATAATAGATAGTCTTAAATCATTCATAGACAGTAATGATATTACCATTATAACTTGTGAAGCAAGTAAAGATGGCTATATAAATTCATTCAACGAAATAAAATCTATAAATAATTATTCAAAAGTATTATTTATAGGCCATAGCACAGAAGATGTTTTATATGGTGGAATGAGTACTAGCTTTGATAGAGAACCATTAATCAGCTTAAAAGATATGAAGTTATTTAAAGATACTGAATTATTTTTTCTTTCTTGTTTTTCCAATAAATTGCTAGAAAAATCAAGAACTCACAGAAATTATTCTAGTTGCATAGGCTTTGGTCTCTTACCCTCTGAAATTAAAGAAGTAGATGCACATAAACAGATGCGTAACCTACAACTAACAAAAGATGATATTGAAGACTTCAAAAAATTGCTCGTTGAAATAATGAATAATGTTATACCAACCTTTTTCTCAGAAAAAAATAATGTTGATAAAGTATTTAACCTTATGAAATTGATAATAAATAAAAAAATAAATGATATTATTTTATCAAATGGAAATATAAAATTAGCAAAAATATTATTTCATGTAGTGAATGAATCCACCTCTGATTAAAATTTGATTTCTACTATGATATATAAAAAATGATGAAATAAATTACATTGTGATAAAACTTCTTAGCATAATGTAATTTATCTTATTAATGAATATAGATTTTTTTCCACATTTAAATAAATTAATATGTGAATTAATTACCATATTTTGCAAAACTAAACGGTGAAATATCCCTCTCCCTATTCACATCCAGATAATCTGCCCACCACTGCACCATCAGCCGCCGTTCCTCGATATGCTCCGCCTTATGGATATAAGCCGCACGCACTGAGTTACGCTCTTGGTGGCTCATCTGGCGTTCCACCGCATCCTTCGACCATAATCCTGACTCAATCAACGAGCTACATGCCATCGTTCTAAAACCATGCCCACAGACTTTGTCCACTTCCCCTAAAATAAGACAGCTATAATTAGATTTTCTGCCCTAAAATTTGCAGAGGTCATAATGAAAAAAGCCCGTTTTACTGAAACTCAAATCGTTAATATTTTAAAACTCGCTGATTCTGGCATGAAAGTGGAAGATATTTGCCGCCAAAATGGGATCAGCAACGCGACTTACTATAACTGGAAATCAAAGTATGGTGGCATGGAAGCTAATGATGTTAAACGATTAAAAGAGCTTGAAGATGAAAACGCGAAACTAAAAAAGCTCTTTGCGGAAGTTAGCCTTGAAAACCACGCGATGAAGGAGCTTTTCGCAAAAAAGGGTTGGTAGTGGCTGAAAAGAAATCCTGTGCTCAGTCATTAAAGGCCGCGGGTTTATCAGTCATTAGAGCGTGTAAACTAACATCGCTACCTCGCGCTTCGTTTTATCGAAAGACTCAAAATTGGCGCGAGAAAGATAGAATCGTCATCGATGCCATACAATCTGTATTAGCGAAATCGCCACAATCGGGATTCTGGAAGTGCTATTTCCGACTGAGATTTCAAGGCTATCCTTTTAATCATAAACGAGTTTATCGTGTTTATTGTCGATTAGGATTGAATCTGAAACTACGGGTTAAAAAAGTGCTTCCGAAGCGTGAAAAAAGACCATTAGTAATTGAAAAAGTCCCGAATATTCAATGGGCATTGGATTTTATGCACGATAGTTTATATTGCGGTAAGCGCTTCAGAACTCTCAATATTATTGATGAAGGAACGCGAGAATGCTTGGCGATTGAGGTTGATACGTCATTACCGGCTGAACGTGTTATCAGGGTGCTTGAACGTTTAAAAGCCGAAAGAGGATTGCCAAAACAGATCCGAGTCGATAATGGACCTGAACTCATTTCAGTTAACTTATTGAATTATTGTGAAGATAACCAAATTTTGCTGTGCCATATTCAACCAGGAAAACCACAACAAAACGGATTTATCGAACGTTTTAATGGTTCGTTCCGTCGTGAATTTTTAAATGCGTATTTATTTGAATCGTTAAGCCAAGTTCGAGAATTAGCATGGTTTTGGCTACAAGATTATAACCAAAATCGAACTCACGAAAGTTTAAATCACCTCCCACCGGAGGCCTATCGTAAACAGTTAGAAAACTCTAATTTAATGTGTCTCAATTAATGGGGAGTGGACAACTTCCGTCTTAGTGTCATAACCCATCACACGTAATGCGTTGTTAACCGTGTTTTCACTCATTGGCTTTCTAGGATTATGATCGCCGATAAAAATCAGCTCGTGGTTACCGCTGAACTGATAGATCTGCTTTAAGATCTCAATAGCTTGTCGGCTTAAAGGAACTAAATGGGTAGTGCGCATTTTTGATCCACGATGTGAGTGCTTAACCCCTTCTATCGCTTCGCGTTCAGCGGGGATCGTCCACATTGCATTATCAAAATCGATTTCATCCCAACGAGCGAAACGCAGTTCACTGGAACGAATAAAGACTAACAAGGTAAGTTTGACTGCAAGTTTAGTTAAAGGTCTCCCCTTATAATCATCGATGCGTTGTAAGAACTCAGGTAAGCGTTTAAGTTCTAAGGCCGCTCTATGGACTCGTTTACCTGTCGCAACTGCGCCAGCCATATCTTGTGCCGGATTATAATCAATCAAACCACTTTGTACGGCATAACGCATAATAGCTGTCACACGTTGCTGTAAACGTGCTGCAACCTCAAGACGTCCAGACATCCCTACGGCCTTGATAGGTTCGAGTAGATCGCGAGTTTTCAGTTCGGCAATATTACGTTTACCAATAGCAGCAAAGATATTGTCTTCAAGGCTTTTGAGGACTCGATGACTATGCCCTTCAGACCATCGTTGATTAGTTGCATGCCAATCACGTGCAACCTTCTCGAATGTATTAAATTCTTTTTGTTGCTCTTCTTTCACTTCTTTGCGTTTTTCGCTTGGATCAAATCCATTAGCAATTAACTTTCTGGCGGCATCTCTTTTCTCTCTGGCTTCTGCGAGTGAGATTTCAGGATAAACACCCAGCGCTAACATTTTTTGCTTACCACCAAAGCGGTACTGCAAACGCCAATATTTTGAGCCGTTGGTATGTACCATCAAGTGCATACCATCACCGTCTGTTAATTTATACGATTTATCCAAAGGCTTGGCAGCCCTGACTTTAGCATCAGTAAGAGCCATGATTTATCTCCTTCTGTTGGTACAAACTATTATCGAATCGAGAGATACCAACACATATACCAACAGTAGGTACTTGATGTGGGTTGACCTTAGTATACTTGGGAAGACTGAAAAGTGGGGAAAAGCCTTGTAAAACTGGGATTTCAGATACAAAAAAAGACGTCGGTTGACGTCTCTTGATGTTCTTATGGTGCGAAGGCCGGACTCATGGTTTAAGGAAAACCAGCTGATATTTATAGATTTTTTGATTGTCGCGGTTCAGCGATATACGGTAAAAGTCCGTGATGGGCGATAATGCCTGGGTCTATCTCACTCACCGTGATGCCGGTATAGGCTGTCCAGCCATGCAGGCGTTTCACATACTGCATCACCTCCGCCGGGACCTTAGGGGAGAAATTGAGCACGATCTCTTCTTCCTCACCATGCCAAAGCGGCAGCGTGGTCACTTCTACACCCGCGTGAATGCGCTGCCAGTCAGTCATTCTTAAACCGCAGATTTGCAGCAGGCTCAGTATATCGCCATTTTCATCATCGAAAGGCAAGATCTCAGGTATCACATTCACTTCAATAGAATGTGGCTTAATCTCAGGAAGCTGCTTTTTCACTAACTGCTGTACACCAACCTGTAACTTACCGGAAGTAAAGATAGGCTTAAACCAGTGCAAAATTTCACGCTGAAAATTATCCAGCGCAAAATCGTAATATTCCACAACAATTTCCAAACCGATATAATCACCCGCAAGATACTCCTGACTTGCTTCTTTTTCATTAAGAGATGATTGAAAATTAACGTCAGTTCTCTTATGTACCATAGTAATTCTCCGGAAATAAAAAGGCGTGAGATACGAATAAATAAACTAAGCGTTCACTTTGTTAAATATAGCTCAAAAAATATTATTAGTTAAATAAAATATGACATAATTATGCCCCCGACAAAGAGTTCGATAATTACACCTAAGGAACGACAATCAATAATAAAAACAAATCCCTTCGTTATAGATAAAGTTCGACATTACCATTACCCACAGCTAAAATAGCATTATGGATGCTTTTAATTTAACATCATTATAAAAAAGGTGATGCATGCAACTATTTAAATATATAAAGCTCGTTTATCCTGAGTTTGATCATACAAAATCAAAAATACACCTCGCAAGATACAATGGTACTGAAAACCCTCTAAACGTCTATAGATTTGGTCAGTTCGATAATTGGCAAAAATATCAAAACAAGAAAAACTTTGAGAAAAAGTTTGTCGTTTCACTGATACAATCAGGAAGACGATGGTTATTCGCAGGTCTTTATATTAAAAATGGACGTTCTAACCATAATCATAACAGCAGTATAAACTATGTTTATGATCTTCTGCCGGTGAAAGAAACAGAGGAGTATAGTGGCCGATTATATGTATCAAGTTCTTATAGAGGTAGAACTTCTTACTTGCTTGGAGAAACACTTTCTGATGATTTAAATATCGTTGAAATTAAACCAATAAAATTAGGATTCAAAGAATTTAAAAGTTACAAAGAAACAAGCTTGACAAGATATGAATTAGAAAGAATTATTGAACTTAATATCAACTCATGGGAAACGGCCTTAAAATCGGTTAAAGGTATTTATGTTCTCACCGATACTAAAACAGGGAAATTATATATAGGAAAGGCTGATGGCATTAATGGTATATGGCAACGGTGGGTCGAATATTATCAATCTGGTCATGGTGGTAATCTTGGCTTAGTTGATTTATTTAAAGAAAAGACCAGAATGCATGATATCACATTCACAATACTGGAAGTATTGGATATTAATTCAAGTGCAGATGATGTCTATGCCAGAGAATCCTATTGGAAAAATGTTTTAGGATCACGCATTGATGGCTACAATCTTAACTAACTGACTGCTATAAAAATGACAGATAGTTTTTATAGCCATTTCATCAAGAGAATGATTTTATTATAGCCCACTAACGTGGGCTGATTTTAGTGAGAAGACTTTTTAGCGCGTTTTTTTATCGTGCCAGCCGCCAGTTTTTCAGCGGTAATTTTTTCCAGCAATGCTTCCGCACTATTAATCCCGCTAATCAGCTCGGGGTTTTCCTCACGCCACTGGGTGGTTAATTCACCACGGAAAGCTTTGCCGAGGATGGATTGGGTAAGATTATTTATTTTCGATAATGTATTATCAAATATTTTTTCGATAGAGCCTACATATGAAAATAATTTTTCAATAGCATTAACAATGCTTACCTGCTCTGTTACTGTGTAAATAGGAACTTTTATTGATGATATTTTAGATATACTTAAAGTATATAAACCAGCACCGGAAGTTGCTTTAGAAACAATTTCCGTTTTCCCTTGTGGTGACATAAAATAATAAAGTAAAAACTTACTATTAATATCATCATTAACTCGAACTTTTATCAGATGGTTTTGGTGAACACAATTTTCTATTTCACCATTCCATATTGCAGCTCTACCAATTTGATCTAAGCTTCCATTGCCCTCAACAATAAGGATATCCCCATCATGAAGAAGAACTCGATCTAACTCTTTATCTTGTACTCCAATAACAGACATGTCATCAAGTCTAAGTTCATTCTCATAAACGTTTGCAACTCTTAAATATGGAAATTGCTGAGAAATTTGGTTTCGTTTCCCATTTTTTGTTAAGCCGCCAATGACTTTAGCCACGGAACTGACTTCTTTATAATCACTTGCATTAACTTCAGTCAACTTCCCACTCACCGCAGCACTCAACACCGACTGCCTAAATTTTTTCAAAATTTCAGGGATATTTTCCAGCCGGGTTTTAATACTCTCCACGCGAGCCAAAAGGTCATCGAGTTTATCGGCGATAATTTTTTGCTCGGCGGTAGGAGGTAGGCATACAGTATGTTCTTTTATAACAGCCTGAGAAATATTGGGTTGTGCCCCACCTTTTCCTTTTTTTATAAAAGCCTTTTTCTCATTAAGTAAAAGATAATATAAAAACTCACTAGAAGTAACTCCTGCAGTAGGAGTACCGACAGCGCAGGCTTGATTAGTAGTTGCATCAATACCTAAAATTGACGTTTTCCCAATAGTCGCCCCATACATTGCTA
The DNA here is from genome assembly GCF_033688165.1 of Providencia sp. PROV048. Classification (NCBI taxonomy): domain Bacteria; kingdom Pseudomonadati; phylum Pseudomonadota; class Gammaproteobacteria; order Enterobacterales; family Morganellaceae; genus Providencia; species Providencia sp. PROV048. The sequence goes on from NZ_CP096360.1 coordinate 3,871,678, forward strand.
AGACGACCGAACCCTTAGTGAAAAATTTAGCACTCGAGTTTTTAACACCAGCTTCGGTTATAAATTCGCTGGCTTGAGTGATAATTCTAGGGCCTAAATCGCCGGTTTTAATCCATGGAATTTCACCATTATAATACTCACTCTGGCTCCGAGATGGAGTTCCGCCAGAGCCCCAACTAGCAATACTTTGTAAAGTTACTTGAGTCCATCCATCAGGGAATTTATCAATACTCATGCCTCTTGTTCCCCAAATATTTCATTCATTAATATTTTCTGCGCGTCAGCCTCTTCCCCTGCCCCTAACTCCCGCATCAATGCATCAAGCTCACCTAGGGCCTGTACCAGTTCACTCATGGCTTCTCCAGCTAGTACGGCGGGCTCTGGCAGGCTGGCAGCATCGACGCTGCTGTTATCCCGTAGCCAGGAGATATCCAGCGAATCGCCTTTGGTGTCGCGGATCCACTCCCGGGTAAAGACCCGCCAGCGGCTGGTTGTGAGGCGCTCGGCCACATTGTCATTTTCAGCCGTATCAGGGGCCTCAATTTCTTCAGCGTTAAAGCTCCACTCCCCTTCCTGACGCTGGCTGTTGCCGTTGGGCGAGTCACCGAAAACGCCTTCAAAAGGTTTTAAATGGTTTTCATTGAAGGGGGTACGCTTGCCAAAGCTTGGCATATTGGTACGCAGGTCATAGACCCAGATATTTTGCGTGCAGTTCTCTTCCTGGTATTTATCCGCCTCGGTACCTTTGGTGAAAAACAGTACGTTAGTTTTCACGCCTTGGGCGTAAAAAATCCCGGTGGGTAAGCGCAGGATAGTATGCAGATTACATTTATTCATCAGGTCTCGACGCACATCGGTGCCGACTCCGGCCTCAAACAATACGTTATCTGGCAAAACCACGGCCGCACGGCCACCCGGTTTCAGATTGCGGTAGATATGCTGTAAAAAGGCCAGCTGCTTATTACTGGTGGGATAGGTGAGGTCGTCCCGGGTAATACTGGCTTCGCCCCCTTTCGCGGTACCAAAGGGCGGGTTAGCCAGAATAATATCGGCTTTCGCCAGCGCCTGACCGGCCATACCCAAGGCATTGCCTTGATGCACCACCCCTTGATCGTCCCCTTCCATGCCGTGCAGCAAGCAGTTCATCAGCGCCAGACGGCGGGTAGAAGGCACCAGTTCAATACCGACAAAGGCTTTGTTTTTCTGAAACTGCTGCTCTTTGGCCGTCAAATCATAGAGGTCATCGGTGTGAGACTTAATATACTGGTCCGCAGCGATTAAGAAACCGGCGGTGCCTGCCGCAGGGTCTTGCACCACTTCTCCCGGCTGGGGTTTGATACAATTAACCATGCTATTAATCAGTACCCGCGGGGTAAAATACTGCCCGGCTCCGGACTTGGTTTCACCGGCGTTCTTTTCCAGTAAACCTTCATATAAGTCACCCAGACCATCTTTCTGGACACTAAACCAGTCGATTTGATCCAGAGATCGGATCAACTGCTCCAGATGGCGTGGCTCACGCAGACGGGTCTGTGCATCGGCATAGATCGCGGTAATCAGCGGGTCTGCATGCACCAGCTTGCCTTCAGCATCTTTACCGGTAGAGAGTTTCAGCAGGATTTGTTTGTAATCATTCAGCAGGTTAATACCGGATTTCGCATTTAAATCTGTCCAGCGGCAGCCTTCTGGCAGAGTGTGTTTATCCAGTGTCTCAGCTTCAGTGTTCTCATGCACCATCTTGATAAACAGCAGTAATACCAGCTCAGTGACATAGTCGCTGTAGTTAATGCCATCATCACGCAGTACATCACACAGGTTCCAGAGTTTCTGGACGATTTCGTTATTATTGCTCATAGGTATTCCGAAGAAGGCTGGTAACCCAGCCTGTTTGCTGAAAAATTACGGGAAAGGATAGCACGATCAGGCGGTTTTTGGAGCCCACAAGGTGTCGTTCATTTGCTCAAGGATACTGTCTAACTGATCATCCAGTAACACATTGATTCTCTTCGCGCCTCCGGCATCAGAAAAACACTGATTTACGAAGTGTTTATCCATTACCACTTCATGTACCAGCTGTTTAGCCAGACGATCCAGCCACTTTTTCTGCACGATGGTCCAGCGATGCTGAGCATAGATGCCATCCAGTGCTTGTTTAACGCGCTCTTCAAACGGCACCAAAGATTCACCCAGAGCCGCCTGGCGGATATGGCCGATAATGGTGGCAGCAATATCCTGATTGCTTTCCGTGCGAATAGCAGAGCGCAGACTAGCCTCACTGTAGCCCGCCTCATCCAGTAATAAGCGGATCTCTTTAAGCTGCTCCCGCGTCAGATCGCGCGGGCGATTTACCACCACCGATAAGGCTGCGGACTGGTTGAGGTTATTTTTGATAAACTCGGTAAAACTCTGCAGATAGTCCGCCGGTTTCTGATAGCGACCGTAATTTTGCTCTCTACTGATCAGCTCATCTTTATGGTCAGAGATCACCGGGCGATATTCACTGCCCAGCAATGCCCCTACATCTTCCAGCTGCGTAATCAGATTACGGTGCTGTTTTAGAAACACGGAGGCTTGCTGCGGGCCGATTTTATGCAGATGCTTATGCAGATTTTTGGGTTCAACTCCCCATAAGGCTTCCAGCTCATTTAATTTTTCACGCACCTCCGGCTGTCTGTCGGCTGTGCTTTCGGCTTTACGCAGCACCCGCATCACTTTTTGGCTCAGCTGATTAAGCAGGCTATCCGCTTGCGTTTCCGTGGCGCTGTTCCCCGGCGTGTTGAGGGCGGTGGCCAGCACATCATCATTGGCGAGCTCTTCAACCAGCTGTTCAATACTGACCCCGGCATTTTTTACCAGCGGTTTCATAGTGTTGACATCTTGCAGCGTGGCATAGAGATCTACCGGATCGTGGATCCAGAATACGGTTTTACCGATCTCATCGCAGCGCCGTGTTGCCCGGCCAATCATCTGCTCATAGAGGATGCGGGACTTCACGCGCCGCAAAAACACCAAATGCGTGATAGGTGGGACATCAATCCCGGTGGTCAGGAGGTCAACCGTAATGGCAATACTCGGATAACGTTCATTTTTAAAGCATTTAATCAGCTTACTCACCTGATCGCTTTTACCGGTGATTTTTTGTATCGCGGCCTGGTTAAAATCAGGATGGATATCGCCCATCGCAGTATCCAATAAGCGTTTAACCATATCCGCATGGGCATCGGTGGCGCAGAAAATCAGCGTCTTTTCATTCCCGGCAGGATCGATCTCTTTCGCCAGCTCTTCACAAATCACCCGGTTAAACTCTTCGGTAATCACCCGGCGGTTAAAGGCCTCGATATCAAAATCGAGCTCATCTTCCAGTTCACTGGTATCCACTTCACCGGTTTCGGTATCAATCGCACTGACCTCATCCCCTTTATCAAAGTGAATGCCATGTTTACTGAGCAATGTGGTATAGCGAATCGGCGGCTCATGATCGATGAGCCAGTCTTCCGCCACCGCTTCGCGGTAAGAATAGGTATAGACAGGATGACCAAAAATCTCGCTGGTATGCTTGGCTGGAGTAGCCGTTAAGCCAATTTTTATCGCATCAAAGTAATCCAGCACCCGACGATAGCTGGAGAGATACTGAGCATTATCACGGATAGCCAGTTCACCCTCGGTCATCTCCTGATCGAGGGTATATCCCCGGTGCGCCTCATCGATAATAATACAGTCAAAGGTATCCACCGCGGGCGGATTACCTGAACGATAGATACGACTGACCATCGCCTGCACCGTAGCCACCTGAACGCGGGTCTCCGCTTTAGCCGCCATATCCCCCAGCTCAGCAACATTGTAGATCTGCGATAAGGTCTGGTTTTGCTCTAATGAAGCCTCTTTAAAGGCATCCTGAGCCTGTTCCCCGAGGGCTGAACGGTCAACCAAAAACAGAACTCGTTTAAAGCGCTCAGCTTTTAAAAAGCGGTAGATCAGGCCAATAATGGTGCGGGTTTTACCGGTGCCGGTGGCCATCGCCAGCAGCGCTTCACGAGCCCCGTCCTCCAAGGCCGATTCCACCGCTTTAACCGCTTTTTCCTGATAATCACGTAAGCCAAGGTAGCCAAAAGGTTCATTATGCAGTTTGGCTTCGGCATCAGCCCGGCTGCGATGGAGGCGGTCTATCAGCCCCTCAGGTGTAATAAAATTCTCTAACGGGTAGCGGGTATTATCTGGAGAGCGAACATCCCGGAACCAAGTCCCGGAAACCTCTGCCAGCTGTTTAATGTAAGGGCGTCCATTGCAGGAGAATACAAAGGGGATTTGGAACACCTCTCCGGTACCGTCATCCCAGCCTACAGTTAACCCCTCTTCCTTCCAGGCTGGCGTTAAGGAGGCATCAAACTGAAAGCCTTTGCTGTAACGCTCAGCTTGGGGAATTTTTCCGGCGACGTTTTCATTTTTCTTTTTTGCTTCAACCGTCGCGATAGGGATTAGCCCACAGAATAAAACGTAATCGGCTCTGCCACGCTCACCCTTCAATGAGGTGGGCCATTCAGCAATGGCTTTATTAACCCCTTTTTCTGGGCGAGCGCCTTTTTGGTAGGTCAGTTCCTGAGTATCTGCTAGCCAGCCCCACTCATTAAGCTGCTGGTCAATCAGAATACGTGTCAGCTCTTCGGTCATCACCTGCTTACGGGCTGAACTGGACTTACGATTAAACTCTTTACGCTGAGCGGTAACTACCTGTTGCGCCTGTTGGGCAAGCTGTTCCTGAAGCGCCTTTAACTTAGCGTCATACTCCTTTTGCAAGCACAGCAAATCTTGCTGATTGATTTTCAGCAGGGTTTGCTGTTCCTGCGCCTCCTGATCCATCGCTTCGGCCAGTTGGGCATACTCTTCTTTTTGCTGTTTGAGTAACGCCTGTAGCTGTTCGCTGCTTTCTAGCTTTTGGTTGGTGGCCAGCAACGTCTGTTTCAGCTTTTCAATGGCGAGCTGGGACTGGGTTAACTGAGTACTGGGATCGTGAGGCGCGGTAAAGGGGCCGAGATTAAACCCACTTCCGGCGTTGCCAAAGGTTTGATGAAACCAAATGGCTAAGGCTCGGGCGATGCGCAAGGCATCCATGGCTTCCCGGTGTTTGGTCTGGAACTGATGGGTCGCTTTATTCCCTTCGATACGTAAGGTATGAAACAGCTGGCGAATGGCGGGGTCGATCTGTAGTTCTCTGTCCAGTCGATAAAGCAGTTCTTGCTGGCTGGGATTATCTTCCAGACTGATATTTAACCGAACAGCAATATTCTGGGCAAGGACTTCACCAAATTGCCGCAGTTTCATTAGCGTGGTGTTCGGGTCACTGGCAAACACCTGCTCAGCCGTTGCGGTTATCTGCACAAAAAGCGGGTCATACTCTCCCAGAAAAGCAAAGTTCGCTGATAAAGGGGGAATCGAGGTGGTCAACGTCAGGCTCCTCTCGCAATCACCCGTCACTTATTGCTGCCAAGCACCGGCTGAAAAGTTCGATTTTGGGAAATATCTCTCAAAATCATAGCACTGTACTGTTTTTAATCAAGAGATTAACCTTGCTTAAACATCAATATCGTAGGAAATAATACCAAAGATGATCATTGCCCAACATTTTCCCGACAGAATCCCCTTTTCTTATCGATAAACACGACAAGATACAGCCCATAGACCGGAAGTTAAAATCTTTAATTAACAATGGATTAAATTTATTCCCCAGATTGCGTGCCTATAGGGAAAGAAAATGGGGAATCACATGGCGACGAGGTTCATTCCCCGTATAGAGCTTGATTCACTGTACGGGGAGAAAGGAACGACAGGAGCGTATCGCCTTAATGAGCTATCGGTTAAGGGAAAAATGATTCAGATATGAAACGCGATGCGCGTCCCAGTGGGTAATTCAACATCCAGACTGAGCTTACCGCCCATCGCTTCAATGTGGCAAGTTTCAGATCATTACCCCACTGCTCCAGCTGGATGATGGCTGGCTAACTCCCATCATTTCCGCCACATACTTCTGTGAAAGCTGCAGCTCTTCACGCATCATCTGCAAGCTGACCTCAAGGATCATTTCATCAAACATCTCTTTGATTCTGGCCTGGCTTTCAGGAGAGCGTGCAGCAATCACATTATCGAGTGTTCTCATTTGTTTATCTCCAGATTTTTCAGGTGCGCGGCAAGCTCATTTTCAGCAATACGGATCAGTTTCTCATAAAATCGTTTGTCATTGCTCTTATCCCCGGCGCAAAGCACAATCGCCCGGCGAATAGGATCAAAAGCATAAAATGCGCGTATCGGCTGCCCGGAAAACTGAATATGCAGCTCCTTCATATTCTTTTATCGCGAACCTTTGAGCGTATCCGCATAGGACCTGGGTAATTCAGGGCCATACATCTGTAACTTGCCCAAATCCGCCAGCACTTTTTCCTGAATCGCGTCATCCTGTTCGCTCAGCCAGTCATCAAATCGTTGGCTAAAAAATACTGTCAACATACCATCCACTTATAAGCTATGACTTATAGAACAATAATATAAGCTAAAGATTATATTATTAAGAGAAAGTGCGTGGGATTACCATATGCGCCGCTTCACACTACGCCACACCGATACGCTGATGTGAGTTATGCCCAAGTTTGGAAACCGCACCTCCTTTAGCCCTTAATTTAATGTTTTCCTCATAAAAAAACCCGCGTTCTACGGGTGTTTATGCTCAAATTTAATTCTTATTTAACGAAATAGAATGGCTTGCCATCCTTGTAAACAACCGGCTGACCTAGTGGGCTACCCGGTACAAAAATAGCCCATTGCTCGCCCAATGACTCACTGAAATCAATAACGTTTTGCTCATTATCTTTGCGCTGAGACAATACATTGAAACAACTACTAACAACTAATGGCTGAACTATTGCCGGTGCATTGTAGGGTGGCTTAGGTAGTGTGGCTAAATCTATAACGCTTAATGTGCCGTTGGCATTAATGTTTTTTGTTGTAGTTGTTACATACCCTATATCTGAATCCGTACAAACCGATGTGTCTGAAAAACCATTAAATAATGGTAATTTTTGTTCTAAAAGTTCACTCACTTTTTTGGTGTTCTCAGCACGATCCCCGCCTCCCCATGTTGCAATTCTTGCTAGTCCGTCTGAATAAGGAACCGGGGTACGAGCAGTCAAAACACTAAGCGCAGGGATGAAGGCGGTGTGAGTTATAAAGCCCGCCAGCACATCAGCAGATCCGTTACCCGATTGTTTCATCTCACCTTTTTGACCAACAACAACCGGCTCTTTAAGTGGCCGGAATGATTTTCCCGTATTCTCATTGAAAATGACGTACTGACCTTTTTCATAGTCAGTGATCAAACGTAGGTTCATCGCACGAGCATACTGCAATGCGATAGAAGGATTGCTATCTATTGGCATCGGAGTGATCTCGTTTTTGTTCCCCCCGATACAACCACTCAAGATTACAGCCGTTGCTAGAACCATCAGTTTTTTCATCGTCATCGTTACCTTTTTGTTTTCTATACGGTCTGCTCAGTTATCGCAGAACGGACATTTGTGTTTAGGTTTTTCATCATAGGGTGATATGAAGTGATGATTACAGTGAGTACACGTCACCATCTTTATTTCCTCAGTCCTATAGTCACGGGCCAGTATCCATGCCGCATTTACATCTATAATCATATCAGAGGAATTTCTAGGTCGAAATTTTTGGCATAGGTTTTGGTAGATTTCATATGCGGTGATTATGCCTCTGATATCAGAAGCTTTTTCCGGATATTTTGCGATCCTCAGATAGATAGTCATGCAGTTCGTCGATTCAACCGTATCCATCTTCAAATCACATAAAACCAGAACCTCACTCAGAAGTCCTGTCAACAGGAGATGGCGTTAGCTACACAAAGCCAATAAGCAAAACGCCTCACGGCAGGGCAATTTATTGTCCGGTCGTGAGGCGTTGGCCAACGAATGTAATGAGGCGGCAGGAAAAAAGCTCTATCACACAAAAAGCTGATAAATCTTATATCTCAATTCCCGATAAAAAATCATTTATATCATGTAGATATGTAAACACTTGCTATCTTACGAGTAGTAGTTCTTCATCATTTTCTAGCAACATCCCATCATCAATAAATTTTTTCACCCATCGATGAAAGTGCTTAACCTCAATACCCCGTTGCTTCAAATCATCACGAAGCATTTTTTTAGTACATATACCACCATTTGAAGAGTTTTTATGAATTATCTCCCAAACTACTTTATGGTTATCGCTCAGATTTGAAACATGTGATAATTCGGGGTATAGGTTTATTGGTTCTCGAGCATAATCAATGACCGCCAGAGAAGAAATCCTTTCACCATCATTATCTATAAATAACTCTGATTCATACAATTTATAAGCATGGCTCTTTGGTTCTTCCGCGTCTTTCATTTTGGTACAGGACAAAATTAGCGATTGGTTTTCTTTATCTTTTTTCACATTAAATTCAACATCCAGTGCCGCTTTTAATGAACTTGAGCCTCTGGCACCTTTCGTTTCATCTTTACCCGAGTGATGTACAAGAAGGACGCTGGCTGATGTTCCATTTTTTATCGCATCACATCCAACAATCAGACTCCCCATATCTTTCGAGTTATTTTCATCCAGATTGCCATAACAACGTGCTAGCGTATCAAAAATAATCAATCTGACGGGTAATCGGCATTTCCCTTCAATGTATTTTATCCCATTCAGTAAATCACGCCGTTCTGAGGGATCGGCAGGAAACACCGGCCGATTGACTAATATAAGGTTACTGACTTTTTTTTCATATATATTTTCCCATGCTTTTACTCTTCGACTGACACCTATCCCCCCCTCACCTACAATATAAATCACAACACCCGGATTAACTCTATTACCAGACCACTCAATACCGGTTGCGATATGACACGCCCAAGATATAGCAAGAAAACTTTTATATGATCCACTCGGCCCGTAAATACTACATAAAGAATTTTCCGTTATATAATTTTTCATTACATAGCTATTTTGTTTATCATAGCCAGCCGATCCTACACTGATGGGTAGTTTATTGATGACGTGTTCATGTCTGTTTCTGTTATTTTTTACATGACTCATTTCTGATATCCATATTAAAATTAATTATATTCTGGCAATAGTTACCCACTGCCAAAAAAGACAGTTATTTTTTGGAAGTTAGATTATCGTAAAGAAGTGGCTATCTTATTCTGAATCCAGTCATTCACTTCACTTTCTATAAAAGCGACTTTACTTGCCCCTATTTTTATTTTCCTTGGAAATAAACCCAACTTTATCAACTCATAAATACGTGGTCGCGAATAACCTGTGATATCCATAACCTGATTAAATGATAATAACTTATCCATGATATACCTCTCTATATAAGTAAATTATTTGTTAGTATTAAAAGAGTAAGGCTGCTTAAATTCATGATGAATTTGTTGTAGATAATCAGACCACCACTGCATCATTTTTCTTCTTTCCGGAATAAGCTCAGCTTTATGGATATAAGCCGCACGTACATTGTTTCTTTCCTGATGACTCATCTGTCGTTCAATGGCATCCCGACTCCATTTTCCTGACTCAATAAGTGCACTACATGCCATAGTACGGAATCCATGAGAACAAACTTCTTTTTTGGTGTTATACCCCATCGTTTGTAATGCATGATTAATGGTATTTTCACTCATTGGTTTTTTTGGATAGTGATCACTGGTAAAGACAAATATTCTATTTCCGGTGAACTCCTTAATGCTTTTAATTAACTTCAGTGCCTGATCACTCAATGGCACAATATGAGGTGTTTTCATTTTCGAACCACGATATGAAAATTTCACATCGGGTATTTCTTCCCTGATAGAGGGAATGGTCCATACTGCATTCTCTAGATCAAATTCCTTCCAGCGGGCAAAACGCATTTCGCTCGATCTGACAAAAGTATGCAACAGGAATTTAATTGTCAGCTGCGTTAATTCTCGGCCCTTATACTCATCAACTCGATTCAGTAACTCAGGTATTTTTTCTAACTCCAGAGCCGGGCGATGGACTGTGTTCTTCTTTATTAATGCACCAGATTTATGGGCAATGGGATTAAACTCCAATAATCCATTGTCAACCGCCAGTGTCATAATAGAATTAATGCGTTGATAAATACGCGATGCTAATTCTAAACGCCCTGATGCCTGAATGACTTTTACAGGCTGTAATAGCTTCTGCGCATTAAGGGATTTAATACTGCTTTCACCTAACTGAGGAAAAACTTCATCCATCAGGGATTTTAAAATACGCCGACTATGCTCTGGTGACCACTGCCTATTACTATCGTGCCATTGCATGGCCACTTCTCGGAAAGTTAATACATTTTCCTGCTCTTTTATTCCGCGGGGATCAATTCCTCTTGCAATATTGGCTTTATACTCTTCGCGTTTTTCACGAGCTAGAGATAAAGGAATGTACTTATACTCACCAAATGAAGTCAAACGGTCTTCACCCTGAAATCGATAACGTAATCGCCAATAAGCACTGCCACTGGATTTGAGCAGTAGATATAACCCCCCACCATCGGACAAGCGCAATTCCTTTTCGATACTCTCTCCAGCTAATTTTTTAGCGTTTAACTCCCTTAGCTGTTTTTTTATAAATGCATCTGTCAGCAACATCATCAATTCTCCGATTGTATTTTTAGATACGAACAAATCTGTTAATAACTGGCCACATATCCAAGCTACTACGAGTGTTACCAGGGTCGAATAGCACTTTTAAAAAATAAATCGTAAAATATTGATTAGCCAAACAAACAAGGTATTTAATAAAAATAAACTAACAATAAATAGCAAATAACACCACAAAAATAGCAATAAACACAAAACAAAAGATTTAAATTCTTTTCACCTAAGGTAAGTTTTGGTGATTTCTGCTCTAAAATGGCCCATTTCCTGACTCACCACCTCGAGTGACTCGTCATAGGAACATCCATAATCTTGTAGCTCGGCCATGCGCGCTTGGGCATAACTGTGTCGCGTTCCATGGCTCCCCGCTGACCATCCTAATGCTCTGGTGCTGGCATTGCTGAATGACCGACTCCAAGCCTGGCCCGCAGAGATCGCATAAAATTGCTGATAATGAATACCTCGGTCCGTGACTGTTACCGGTTCTGCTAATCGCCTGCTCTCCAGCATTTTTGCTAATTCTGCTGCTAATTTGATCTCGCGAACCAATCCGCCTTTACCATGCACTGTGTATGATACGCCGCCCCGCCCCATAAATTTTTTATCTGACGCAGGCCGGACACTGGGTTCGCGATACCGCCATTCACGCAGAGAAAACAACTCGTGACTGCGTAATCCTGCTTGATAGGCAATACGAGTGGCTAACCGGTTTTTGTCTGACTGGTGGGATGCAATAATTTCAATTTGTTCTGATGTATAGGATCTGGATGACAACGACTGTTTATGCAGAGAACGTACTACTCTCAATGTGTGGCCATCGGGCAAAACTCGAGTCAGGTGTACCATCATCGCCTGTAGGGCCTGACGCTCCATATCCAGGCTTTTTTGGCCAACAGAAGCAGCCCTACTGTCGAAGTATTGGTTTGCCATTTCAGGTGTAATATCCTGCAGATTCACGCCATTATGCGTTCTAAAATGTAGCCCAATACGTGTTAGTGCTGTCTGATAATTTCTGACTGTACCGACAGACTGGAAAATATGTCCCTGCAAGGATTTCATGACATTAGCAGCCTGACGTTTTGCAATTTCACGGTCCGATTTTTTGGCTGAAAATCTAGCCATAATTTTTCTCCAGCCAGCGTGTAACTGTCGTTAAAACGACACAGACTCTTTTCTGTCTTAACCAACGCTGAATTTCAGCGGCAGAAGCACCGTGATGTTTCAATGCAAGAATTTCTACCCGATATCTGTCCAAACGCGATTGGTTACGCCGGTAAGGTTTCTTTCTGCGTAGCCGTGTCTCTTCCTGCAATTGCCTGACTGCCCTCTCTGCATCAAACATAATTCCTCCTCATTGTAAGAACATCTGGCCTATGACCAGCGACCACTATGAATGCCATGATGCATAGCGCCTGTTCGCCCCAGTTAGCCTTCTTTTAGGCAGGCTCGGACTGATCTCGCCCTGGAATGTATAATGGTGAAGTTTTATCGCAGGAATAGGTCCCCATCAGATTTGGGGTCTGCGTTAGATTTAATAGAGTTAAGAAAATGCTGATAAAACATCATTGTATTGAAAAATTGATACAATGGGGGTGCATCGTCATAGATTTGATAGAGTTAAGGCATGTATTTGTAACTTACTAAAAAGTTAGAAATGCCATAAATTTGATACCTGTTTTGGCCAGGTTTTGCCGTTACAGCGAAGTTATGTGCTTGTTATCGGCCAAGCATTGCCATCGAGAAGTTCATGTTGTCAGTATTAGCCCTGACAGCTCTCGTGAGCGGCTCGTATACTTTATAAGTTAGTAAAAAATAATAACTAAATCAACGTTGCATCAATTAAGTTGCGCATTTTCCCTTTCAGCCCTTGCTCCTCAAGGCCTTCAGACCTTTTCTTTATATAACGCATAGCGTCATTGGGGGTAAAAGCCTTGATCGAGTGAGTCTTCAGGCGATGCATTTTTTGTAAGCCTTCAGGCGTATGAAATTTTTTGCATCGGCGACCTATAACACCATGATTTTTAATGACCGCGATTTGAGGCTCATTTGCATATCAAATGACTGTCATTTGGGAGTCATTTGATATGCAAATGAGCCTTTGTTAAAGAAGTGAGGGGCAGCTTTGAGCGGGAGCGGACGTTGGCATGACTATCGAAATCGTGGCGATTCATCCCGTCTTCATCAGGGTTCAGTTCAACACGAGAGCGGAACTGCAGATATTTGATTTGCAGATTATGTGAATACACAAGCTGAAAGTGTATCTTCTATCATTGCCTTACAACTAGAGAAAACAACAAGTCAAAAAGGATTCATTATGCTCAGTAACGAGTTTTTGCGTTTTTTCCAAAATTTAGACACAGCAGATGTACCCGGCGATGTCAGAAAAATGGCGAACCTAGTGTGGGATAATATGGATAGTATTATCCCGTTAGGTACCGCGCAAGGCCAGCGGATTAGGCGTATCGTAGAGCTGGCGCAGCCTGCCTGGGATACCCTCAGCCTGGAAGTCCAGCCACTGCCTGAGCAGAACTCCGAACGCGTCTCCACGTTTAGTCGGCTAAGAAGGCTGTCCGTTGGACCGTTCAGAGGATTTGCCAGACAGGAGGAATTTGATCTGGATTCGCGTCTGGTGCTGATTTATGGGCCCAATGGTACCGGGAAGTCCAGTTTCTGCGAAGCACTTGAATATACATTATTAGGCAGCGTTGCTGAGGCTGAAAGTAAACGCTTTCGTAATCAAACCGACTATTTTAGAAATGCATACGTTAATCAATTTTCTGCACCAGTGATTACTGGTGTTGGAGCTCAAGGGCAGGACGTGGCGATTGAGGATAACGAAGCACAGCTCCGCTTTTGCTTTGTTGAAAAAAACCGTATCGACAGCTTTTCAAGAATTGCGGCGCTGGCCCCGGCAAAGCAGACTGAACTAATATCAACGTTATTCGGGCTGGATGCATTCAATGATTTTGTCCGAGGTTTTACTGCGGAGATTGATGCCAGATACATCGATCTGACAGGCGTAAAAGCCGTTCAACTGGCAGAAAAACGCCGTACACTCGAGGGGGCCATCCAGCAACTGGAAGCTGGTAAGACGGATCTTGAAGGATTGGCTTCTGAGGAACAGACGCTGGCTTCTGCCTACCGCGAGGGCCTCTCTTTTCAGCAGATGATGATTGAATTAAAAGGGGATGAGCAAAATATCGGGGCCATCCGACAGCTTGAGACAGAGTTACTGACCCCTCTTCCGCGCAAGAGTCACATGACCTGTGTGATGTTGAAGGACTTAAGTGGCTATGTTGAAACTGTATTGGCGGATCTGGATGGCAAACAGAAGCAATTGGCACAGGCGAGTCTGCAGGTTTCGTTTAAAAGTTTATTCGAAGCAGTCGTCCAGTTACAGAGCACCAGTCCAGAACAGTGCCCTGCTTGCAATACTCCACTCCAGCAAGTTACAAAAAACCCCTACAGTCATGCCAGTGAGGAATTGCTGAAGCTTGAGTTTTTGTCAGCCTTACAGGGTGAAATAGCTCAGCTGGAACAATCATTCAACCAGCAGATGTACCGCGTCTCGCAAGTTGTCGGCACCTGTTGCCAGTTTTTTCCTCATGAAAATGTTCTCGAAAGATTCCGGGAAGACAATGGCATCACTTTGTGGCGTGAACTGCATCAACCATCAGGCGATGGTATAACTCCCTGGTCTCTTCTAGAGAAACAGGTGCTACAGTTGGAAGAAGAAGATAAAAAAACAGAAGCAGCTGCTGAATTGCGGGAATCACGGCAGCGTTATCTTGTGGGTCTGCGTGAGTCAGAACGCCAGATAACAATATTGCAGACAAGAAGAAGTGCGACAGAAAGGGCCATAGCTGCGGCTCAGTTGTTGATTGGCAACTTTGATACGGAAAACAGGCAGCTTATTGAAGAGGTTGCACTTGAGGAATCCACTGTAAGAAAAAACAAAGAAATTTCATTAGCGTATACCCGTTTCGTATTGCAGTTGAATGCCCATAAAGAGGGCTTGCCTCAGCAGTTGGTTGCAAACCTCGGAGACAGCATTGTTACTCTGTACAATGCATTCAATCGTAATGACCCTCTAGGAGAAAAGCTCGCTGGTATCAAACTCCCCCTGATGCAGAATCAGCGACTGGAGGTGGCATTTCAGAACAACCCCACGCAATTTTTTGATGCTCTGCATGTGCTCAGTGAGGGGCATGTACGCTGCATAGGGTTAGCTATTTTGTTGGCAAAAAACATCAGTGAGCAATGTCCACTTTTGATATTTGATGATCCGGTGAATGCTATTGATGACGATCACAGAGAGTCTATTAGAAGAACGCTGTTTGAAGATGACTTCTTTGCAGATAAGCAAATCATCCTAGCCTGCCACGGAGAAGAGTTCTTCAAAGACATACAGAATTTATTGCCAGCCCCAATAGCTGCACAATCGAAAACTTTCAGCTTTTTACCACGTCTGGACGAATTACATATCCGCGTGGATTTTAACTGTGCTCCCAGAAACTATATTCTTTCAGCGCGAAGTCATTATGGACGTAATGAAATTAGGGAGGCGCTGACGAAATGCAGGCAGTCACTTGAATCGTTGATGAAGGGGAAGGTATGGCGTTATGTAAACAAGCACGGTGACGGTAACCTCAGTCTTAAACTAAGGTCAGCAAATGCACCGATTGAGCTACGTAATCTCTCAGAACAATTGAAAAAACAAATTGGTCGTGCCGATTTTAATGACCCAAATAAAAATGCCGTATTTTCTCCCATCGCTGTTTTGACTGGTTTTAGCGGAGAATCTCGTGAATGGCGATATCTCAATAAAGGTACGCATGATGAAAACGACAGGGCAGAATTTGACAGAGCAACTGTAGAAGCCATGATAGGTGCAATCGAGGCACTCGATCAGGCCGTGGGTTAAGGTTAGTACTAAATCCCTCGTGTTATGTGGTTCTGCATAGGTAGAGCCATATGATGTGGTCAATAAAGTTGGCCACTTCATGAGTTTTTTTTTTAAACCACGATAGGTCCGCTGCGAATGAGGAACGGAAGTTCGCAGTTGTTCTCAAAGCCGATGGAGGAATTGCTAACCTTACAGCTTATTAATCAACGGGAGCATATCAGTTTTTTAAATGGTAAGTCTGAACTCAATAGAGCATTATTATAAATAACTAATTTTATTCATTTCTAAACAGGATATTTCGAATGAAAAGAAAATTCATACACGAATTTGCTTTTGGATACTTAAATAGTTTTACAGCAATGGTTACTGCTCAGCAACTGACGTCTGATGCAAAAATTAATTTAGCTCAAGAAGAACAACTTTCAAAATGTCATATATATTTTATATGCGCTCGCCCAAGCTTTTATTTTATTGATAATACAATTAAGCATGAGAAAAACACCCTCACAGGAGAGATAGGATACAAAATAGATGGTAAAGAAAGCAAGTTCCATTTTGAATACAGCTGGATATTAGAAGACGATGCAATTGATATAATATGTAACTATCCTTTCAGAGAGGTTATTAGTATAAATAATGAAGGGAAAGAGGTAACGTATATCTCTGCATCTATCATTGCCACGTTCTATTCAAGTAAATTAGATTGCTATTCAGATCTGTCCTCCTATGAGGTTCTTTATATCGGACAAGCCGTAGGTAAAAATGGCAGCAGGAATGCAGTTGAACGTTTAAGTAACCATTCAAAATTACAAAAGATATTGGCGCAAACGCTTTATAACAAGCCAGATCAAGAGATCATGCTTTTTATGTATGCCTTTGAGCATGAACAAATATTCTCATCTTTAGATGGGAGGTCTGGATTAACTGATGATACGGATAGCGATGACAAGAGATTTAAGTCGGCATTAAAAAACCGCCCAAACCAAAATCAATCTATTAATATGATCGAAGCTGCTTTGATAAGATATTTTCAGCCAGAATATAATGAAAAGTTTAAAGAGAGTAAAATCTCACCAAAATTGAAAGCATTAGCGAAATGCTATGACTTAGATATGTCTGGAATCATTGTGGAAATTAACACAGAAAATCTTTTTTACTCATTATATTCTAAAAACATTGAAAAAAACTATCATCACATGGTGAAGATAGATTTAGTTTCTCATCAGCAAAGATTATCCTTTTTTCGACCAACTGGATTTAATGCTTTACCAGGCATTATTGAATGAAGTTGAAACTATTATTAATACGTCATGGTTAAAAAATGCACCTCCCATAATCAAGTTAAGTTAGAAAATTAAACCATGAATATAAGCTTGAAATAATCAGGCTTATATTTTATTTATCAAGTCAATGACATATAACATAGCCTCCCTGTCAATGTCAGTTTCTTGCACCAATATTTTGTTAAGGGAACGTGGTCTGCTTAGAGAAAACAGTGGACACCACCTCCATAATAGAAAGTTGAATTACTCCACATTGATTAATACAGGCAAATATAAGCAACGTCTGTTTCTGGCACGTAGCGGACAAGCTAACCGGGCTGGAGGTCCGCTGTGAGCGAGGAGCAGAAGTTCGCAGTTGATCTCGTAGCCAAACAGTCACGTTAACAACATTGCGGCGTGTTGTTCAACGGGGAGCAGATCAACCATTTCAGGTCTCTCGCAGCGCCAACAGCAATATCCCTAAAGAAATATTGATTCAGATACTTAAGAATGCTGAGACGGCAGTTTTATTTGAAAGTAGTCCTTTTGCGGACATGGCATCGAAGTAACTTTTTAATGCCTCACGCTTAAGAGCATCATCAGTTTTCCACACAGGCCCCAAGTACTTCACCCAGAGTTCAACCTCCTCGACTGTGTGTAATGTTGACGACACTAAGGGTTTAGCGGCTTCTATGATGCTTATAGCTGTATCTCTATCGATTACATTGTCTGGTATCGACCAATGTGCCTTACCAAGACAATCCGTATAAAATGATATTTGCTTTAATTGATCCAATACAAAGGGATGTTCTGATTCATCGCTGAAAATTGGTGAAAAATCGTTGAGATTCCTGGCGCCTTTTTTAACTACATCAAGAAACACCCACATCATATTTTTTTCAGTATGTGAGCGATACCTGTGCCAAATCTGTTTGATATCTTTGCCATCTTTCAACAGCGACATCTCTCGAAGTATTGACACCTTTCCTGCTTCTTCTATAGCCAAGATTGCTAGAGAGGTAGCAGAGGGATAGCGTTCTAAATCAAATAAAGCAGATGCATCGTTCAGAAGCCTTCGCGCATTAGATGATGCAGCATTCATGCCCTCTACAATTTTCTCAACGGCAAGTCTATTTTTCCATTGCTCTAGCTTTTTTGCCATAACGTTTGCTCGAGTTAAAAATTTCATCAATCTTAGGACATTTCATTCCTGCTGAAAAGCTAGATACTCTACCCCTCAATTACATTACTGATATATGTCATCTGATATAGGTTTATTTTCAGTCTCACTGCGTACGGATGTATGATAGTGGGGTAAGCTTACCGATACACTTTTATAAAATGGATCAAATGATGAAATCGAGAGATTTAAAAACAATTCACAACCTGATTGTTACGAACTACCAGAAACATGATTTAGGTAATGGTCGTTATCTACACACATTCCAGCCAGCAACAACAGATACAACCTATCAATTCGAAGCTAACTTTGAAAACGAGCTAGTCCCTGGAGAAAGATACAACATAGGATTTACCGAAGCAGGTGGAGTTAAAATGGTAGATATATCTTGTGTATCGAAGTCCTCTGTAGTTAATCAATATATTAGCTACGAATGTGCAAAATTAGTTTCAAGAGAAAAGCATGATGAAAACAAAGGCAAGAATGATTCAAGAGTAAATTACGCTGTGCAAAATGATTACTATTGGGGGAAAAAATATGCATGGCGCGAGTTTGGATTAGTCATCCCTAAAGATGTATTTTACAAATACTTATTAGATTGTGTTAATCACCCTAATATACCGTGTACAGTTACAACGCCCGGCTATCCAATAGGTGATGACTCGATAGCATTTGCGGATAAAGGGCTCGAAAAAGCAATCGGGGATCTAATAAGTACAGCAACAAGAATTAAAGATGGTCCTTATTTCAAATCCCCTCTATATTTCAATGGTGATAAGAGGTTCACAATAAGGGGGATCAGCGCAATAACAGACAAAAAATAATTCAATGGCATGGGTTTAATGTAAAGAGATGACCTGCCCCCATTAAACTAACATACCATGTGCCAGCAATGTCCGCTGTTGGCACAGAGTTGACGGATACGGGGAAGGGCTGCTATGAGCGAAGAACGGACATTTGGATTAGCTCCGTAATGGGATGATCTTGCCCTGTATTTGGATATTTAAAAGTGAGAAATATTGTTACTGCTTTTCATTTCTCATTTTTGGAGCATGGTTTTTGGTTAGCCGGGAAATTGTTTCACTATGATCAGTTGGTTTACTGAAAATTCGAAGAAGAAAATCATCGAGCATCAAGCATGCTCCTTCAATATCTTAATCTGATACCTCTTTGAGGTTATGGCTGCCTGTATTGCCGAGCCATTTCATTGCCCTGAATCCGGATTTAACATACTTATAAGGCGCTGAAATCAGTGAGATGCGCTTATCCAGACTTAGATAGTGATTTTCCGCTTCGTGGGTACTTTAAAATAGTCGAGAACGATTTCTAATGTAGTTCGTAGTGCGTTAATCGCGGCCTGACGATGGCCTGGCAATTGTGCTGAAATTTCTTTTAGCTGGGATTTAATCTGTTCAGGGTAACTCTCACAACGCGTGGAAAGAGCCAGTGGTGGGTAAAAATACTTCGAGCTGTAAATCGCAATATAGTTATATTCACGACTATAAGAGTTCTCATACTCTCGTTCGTAATATCCGACTCCTGAAACTGAAACGGGCTAAAGGCAATTTCTTTGACTGCACCTCAAGAGGCAACTGAATACCTCCTCATCGTCTTCAGGACAGAATCCCGAGTCGACCTCAGACTGATGCCGGGCACTAGAGGTGGTTTACCGAACAGAGGTCATACATGCTCTTGAGCTATCGGTAAAATCAATTCTCACTACTAATGTTCACTTCCATCCATCACCTTTGCAATACAAAGCACAAAAGGCCATTTTTCAAACAAAACTGTATATCGCCCTAAATCGAACTTGGGATATACATATTTATATCCCGCTTTATGCGATATACCCGCAGATACCATCAGATACGAAGAGAATGAAAAATGAGCAGAAAAGAAGTAATTCACTGATTTTAGTCACAAAAAAAGCCACCCTTAGGTGACTTAATTTTGCGTATGGTGCCGAAGGCCGGACTCGAACCGGCACACCCGAAGGCGGTTGATTTTGAATCAACTGCGTCTACCAATTCCGCCACTCCGGCACGAAGTGATGTGTTTCTTGGAAAACGCTGCCATTATACTTGCCTCGTGTCTACTGGCAACACTTATTCGTGAAGATACTGTTTGTTCGATTAAAAAAAAAGCATATTCCTTAGATCTGATAAAATCACAAAGAAAGCTTCTTTTGTTTATATATCTATTAATGAGTATGTTAACTTCTCCCAAATTATTTTTCTTATCGCAAGGCTCTGTGGCTGGCGGCAGGTCATTATTTTTGTTAGTTTATCTGCAATCTAATGTCAATATTTAAGGTTTAATCATGGGTTTTGTTGGGTGGATAGCAACAGGTATCTTTATTGGCATCTTAATTGGTGTCGTAATGAAGATTTTCGCTAAGAAAAAATAATATTGGCTGAAAGGTCATTTGCAAACAATCATATCGGCTGGCTTCCAACATGAAGAAATCATTTCTAAAAATTCTGTCTGTATCTGCATTGTCTTTGGTGTTAATGGCGTGCTCAAGTAAGACAGAAAAAGCACCAAAGTTTCTGCAAAGTAATGATATTGAATCCTCAGATTGGCAGGTTTTTGAGGGAGATAGAAGGACTTACGAGCGCGTCGCTAAGATTGTCGATTTGTATGCTAACCGCATTTTTAATGAAAGCAATGCACGGGGCATGGCAATCATTGTTATCGATAATAATCAGGCGTTATCACGCTATTATGGTGAAACCGCACCTGGCAATGGTAAAAAACCCGGTCCAAATTCATTAATTCGCATTGCATCAATTACCAAATTAATGACAAGCGAAATATTAATTAAGCTCGAACAGGATAAGAAGCTGTTAATTACTGATCCGTTACAGCAGTATGCCTACCACGGCGTTAATGTGCCTGATAATGCCAGCGGGCAGCCTATTCGCTTATATCATTTAGCGAGCCATACCAGTGGATTACCTCGAGAACAACCCGGTGGAAAATGGGGCCGCCCTGTTTTTATTTGGCCAACTCAAGATAACCGTTGGACATGGCTAAAAACAGGTAAGTTAGATGCGACACCAGGCACAGAAGCTTCTTATTCCAACTTAGCATATGACTTATTGGCTGATGCGATGGTTAAAGCTTCGGGAGTCTCTTACCCGCAATTATTTAACCACTATGTGACGTCTCCCGCCAAAATGACGAATACCACTTATACCCCCAATAATGCGCAGTGCGCACGGTTAATGGAAGGAACAAAACCAAGCCCTTGCCATAACACACTCGCAGCAGCAGGAAGTGGTGGCGTGTATTCTACCCCTGCAGATATGCAAAAATGGATGCAGCAATTTTTATCGACAGACAGTAACTTAAGAAAAGTCACAGCAGCCCGTGAACAAGGCATCTATTTTCCACGCGAAAAGCTTTTAGAAATTAAAGGGATGGATGTTGCAGGCCATGCTGATGGGCTCGGTCTTGGGTGGGTGTATATGAAGCCTAAAAACGGCACTCCGGGAATTTATCAAAAAACCGGCGGTGGCGGTGGGTTTAATACCTATATGGCGATGATCCCACAGCAAAATATTGGGGTATTTGTGGTGATGACCCGCAAAGATAACAGTAAATTCAGTAAATTAACAATTGGAGTTAACGAACTGGTCGCTTCACTGTCTGCTAACCATGCGTATGGGAAACATTGAAGGAGTACCGCCGAAGCGTTACAAGCAATGGCGAGTTACACCCCAACCTTAAAACGTGGATTTACCCGCATTATTACATTAATTGCGACAACAGCCTGAGATATTCAGGCTGTTTTTGATAATTTTACTATCCATTTTTAAAATCAATTCATTCAGATTACCGATAATCTTTTAGCCTTCCATTAACACATGCGGAGCTAAAATGAGAACAAAAAACCACGCGATAACATCAAGTTGTCAGGCTACACAATACCCCAAAATTAGCCAATTTGAATTGATAGAAGTTTTAAATAGTATTAAAGGCCATTGTACTAAAAAACCAGAGTATGTAGAAAATAGGTCTATTGCTACTCAATATCCCTACAAGTATTTCGAAGGCTCAGAATTACAAGCTATCAAAGCTTGCCGACAAGAAGAAAGACGAATATATCGGGAAAAGTGCCAAGCTGCTTTTAAATTTAAACGACAAAATAGTATGAAAGGTGGAATTTTTTCACTTGCTCAGCAATTAGCAAACCGGAGTCGCCAAAATATTTTAGCTATTGATGACCAAAGTAATATCTCAGGTGCCAGAAAAAAGTTATTTCAACCGCAAACAAGGATAGTAGCCTTTATCAGTGCATTAGGTTATGCAATAGCTGGTTAATAATAACAGTACTAATCCGCTATTATTCAAGCTATTTCTTAAGTTTATTATCGTTTTATGCAATGCTATAAGCTAATTCAAGGCTAATCTTAATCCCTCTTCTACTTTGTGAATAGGAATTAAAATGCGTATTTCTCCATTTTTTTTACATCATATAACACGGCCCTGTACCATTAAGCAGGGCAAAGTTTCTGAGTTAGCTCTCCAACTTAGAAGAATCTATAACCACCAAAACATATTCCCTGCCCCGCAAAAACCGACATCAGTAGAAATCGGTCTTGAATCACTCAATTCTCATCCCTTAAAAAACAATCAAAAGAAATTAGAACAAACACCTGAATATAAAAAACTTGTCAGAGAAGCACGAAAAGAAGCACAAACTGCATTCACAAAGCAAGAATGGAAAAAAGCTTATCTTGTTCGACAATCATATACGGCGAATGGCGGTATTTTTTCTTATGCTCAACAGTTAGCTAATAAAAGTCGATTTAATGTTGTTGGGATCAAAGGCGAATATATCAGTACATCTGCAGATAATAGACAACAACAAGCTTTATTCCGTCCTCAAAACAAACTATTAAGAATTATCAGCAAATTAGGGAATTTATTACTCAGTAAATGACGAGAAAAGAAAAAGGCTGTGATACCCAAAGATACACAGCCTTTAATGACCTATAAAACGTTATTTTCGTTTTACTAATAGTACGATACTAACAATTAAAAATAGTAAGCTCGGCAAAATTGCTGCAACAATGGGTGGTACCGAATAAACTAGGCTCCAGTTACCAAACCCTTGGTTGAGTACGTAAAACAAGAACCCACCCACAATACCTGAAATAACACGAACACCCATCGGAACGGTACGCAGCGGCCCAAAAATAAATGAAACTGCCATTAACATCATGACGGCTGCGGATAATGGCGCCAGTATTTTTTTCCACATACTGAGCTCATAAACCGCGGCAACTTGGCCACTTTCTTTTAAGTACGAGACATATTGATATAGGCCACGGATGGAAAGCGAGTCAGCATTCAGTGAAACTATTCCTAATTTTTCTGGGGTGAGATTGGTTTTCCAATCAACCGTTAATCGCTGTGAACCTGTAATTTTTTTCTCACTACTTAGAATTGACTCGTCCACTTGAGATAATACCCAAAGCTGATTTGTCGAGTCATACTCGCCATTCGCAGCAAACATCACTGACTTCAATTTACGTTGGTCATCAAAACGATACACCGACACATCTTGAATCGATGTCGCATTATTAATCCGCTGAATATGAATAAAATCATTGGCATCTTTTGCCCACATACCTTCATCTGTCACAACTAATGAGTTACCCACGATTTTTTCTGCGCGATAATTTCTTGCCCACTGTTCTCCCGCAGGTGCGATCCACTCACCAATAAACATTGCGACAATGACCAATGGAACTGCTGTTTTCATCACCGATAATGCGATTTGTAAGCGGGTAAAACCGGAAGCTTGCATGACGACTAGCTCACTACGTGAAGCCAGTGCCCCTAACCCCATGAGTGCTCCCAACAATGCTGCCATTGGAAAGAAGATATCAATATCTTTTGGGACAGTTAATAAAGTGAATACACCTGCGCTCAATGCCGTATAGTCGCCATCACCCACTTTGCGAAGCTGCTCGACAAATTTAATGATCCCTGCCAGTGAAACGAGCAGAAATAGCGTCACTAAAATCGAATTTAAAATGGTCCGACCGATATACCTATCTAAAACACCAAACAT
This sequence comes from Providencia sp. PROV048, assembly GCF_033688165.1. Taxonomy (NCBI): domain Bacteria; kingdom Pseudomonadati; phylum Pseudomonadota; class Gammaproteobacteria; order Enterobacterales; family Morganellaceae; genus Providencia; species Providencia sp. PROV048. Next base: position 3,895,808 of record NZ_CP096360.1, read on the forward strand.
CAGGCAACCCCTTTACTCAATTTAAGACGCATACGTCGCATTGGGACGGTATTCCACGCATTTAGGACTATCGCTAATATCAAATACCCCACATTCACCGCCCACATAGTATACCTTGGGTCAAGGTCACCCTTATCGGCACTATTACGCAATGTACTTTGTAATAAAAAGAAAATGAGGTATAGCAGCATCGCTGGAAGCATACTTAATACCCGTCCTTGACGTGGATTAACCTCGCTTAATGGCACGACCATCAAGGCCATAACGACAACGGAGAATACAATCGTTAAACGCCAATGGAACTCCGCGTTCACTTCAGGAGTATTTTCAGACCACAGTTGTAGCATATTTTTTTGCTCGACTCGGTCACTACGCGTTTCTGCGGTTTGGTGGTCAACAATAGCTTGGTAATTAACAAAGTCAGTTATTCGAAAATCTCGCAGTAACGCGGTTCCTTCATAGCGAGTACCTTCGTTTAAAACAACGACTTGTCGGCCATCGGGGTCTTCTTTCATATAACCGCTATCAGCCACTACAACTGAAGGCCGTTGTTCATTTGCAGCGCGTAGCTGTGCAAGAAATACGTTCTTGAAGTTACTACCTTTTACATCACCAATGTACAGGACATAATTGCCATCTTTAGTGGTTTTAAATTGCCCTTCCACCATCGCGGCTAACCCAGGGTTCGCTTTTGCATCAGCCAATACTTGCTCTTGATATTGAGATGACCACGGCAACATCCATGTGATATTAGCCACCGCAACCATCGCGGTAATGACCGCTAGGACTAACGCGGCTTTTACTAAAACACTTTTACCTAAACCGCAGGCGTGCATTACCGTGATTTCACTTTCAGTGTAAAGTTTACTGTAGGTCATCAAAAGCCCAAGGAATAGGCTCAAAGGTAAGATAAGCTGCGCCATTTCAGGCACACCTAACCCCAGTAAAGGAAGTACTAAGTTTGAGGGAATGTTGCCCTGAACCGCAGCGCCAAGAATATCTATCGACTTCTGGCTAAAAAAGATTAGCATCAATACAAAAAGTATGGCTAACTGACTTTTCAGGGTTTCCCGTACCAAATATCTAATAATGATCACGCTTATTACGCCTGTGAAAACTTGTCTTTTGGGAAGAAAATGGCTAAGTTCGTTCGATGTCTGCCATTTACTAACATATACTCTAGTTTATTGTATGGCTACAATGATATAAAAGCATTCTCTATACTGGTTGAAATATCAGAACATGCTTAATATTCGAGAAACCAGATATACTCGCCATACTTCATGGTGTATCGCAATTAACAGCATACAACGTGAGCTATTTCGCGTATAGATGGTTAGTTTAACATAAAGAGTTCATTCTCTATGAGGTAGATCATGCGAAACGCTAATTTTAGCGGGAGCATCGGCCTTTGTCTTTAAGATTCAGGAGAACGCATGGAGTTTAGTGTAAAAAGTGGTAGCCCGGAAAAACAACGCAGCGCTTGTATTGTTGTCGGAGTCTTTGAACCACGCCGTCTGTCCCCAATTGCTGAACAACTGGACAAAATCAGTGACGGATATATCAGCGCCCTGCTGCGCCGTGGCGAACTTGAGGGTAAAGTGGGGCAATCCCTGCTACTCCATCATGTACCCAACGTTCTGTCTGAACGCATTCTACTTATCGGTTGTGGTAAAGAACGCGAATTAGATGAGCGCCAATTTAAACAAATTATTCAGAAAACAATTAGCACATTGAATGAAACTGGCTCAATGGAAGCCGTCTGCTTCTTAACTGAATTACACGTTAAAGGCCGCAATAATTACTGGAAAGTGCGCCAAGCCGTCGAAACAGCCAAAGAATCACTGTATGTGTTTGATCAACTGAAAAGTAATAAAACAGAACATCGTCGTCCACTGCGTAAACTGGTTTTCAATGTGCCAACTCGCCGTGAATTGACCAGTGGTGAACGTGCTATTTCCCATGGTTTAGCGATTGCTTCAGGTGTTAAAGCGGCAAAAGATTTAAGTAATATGCCACCAAATATCTGTAACGCAGGTTATTTAGCGTCTCAAGCACGTCAATTAGCAGATATTTCAGACAGCAAACTGACCACGCGAGTGATCGGCGAAGAGCAAATGAAAGAGTTAGGAATGAACGCCTACCTCGCGGTGGGTCAAGGTTCACAAAATGAATCACTGATGTCCATCATGGAATATAAAGGCAATCCAGATCCCGACTGCAAACCTATCGTACTCGTAGGTAAAGGGTTAACCTTTGACTCTGGCGGTATTTCAATCAAACCATCCGAAGGCATGGATGAAATGAAATACGATATGTGCGGCGCGGCTTCTGTTTACGGTGTAATGCGCTTTATCACTGAATTGCAGTTGCCAATTAATGTCATTGGGGTATTAGCAGGCTGTGAAAACATGCCTGGTGGGCGTGCTTATCGTCCGGGTGATATTCTTACTACCATGTCTGGGCAAACCGTTGAAGTCCTCAATACGGATGCTGAAGGCCGTTTAGTTCTGTGTGATGCACTCACCTATGTTGAGCGCTTTGAACCTGAGCTGGTTATTGATATCGCGACCTTAACAGGGGCTTGTGTGATTGCATTAGGTAGCCACTACACCGGTTTAATGTCAAACCATAACCCATTAGCTCATGAGTTATTAAACGCTTCAGAGCAAGCGGGTGACCGTGCATGGCGTTTACCACTGGCTGATGAGTATTTTGACCAAATCACGCCTAATTTTGCTGATTTAGCCAATACGGGTGGCCGTCCTGCTGGTGCTATCACCGCGGGTTGTTTCTTGTCTCGCTTTGCGACGAAATATAACTGGGCACACCTTGATATCGCAGGGACTGCTTGGCGTTCAGGTGCAGCAAAAGGCGCTACTGGTCGCCCTGTCTCCATGCTAGCGCAGTTCTTATTGAACCGTGCAGGCCTTAATGGTGATGAGTAATCCCATTTAGCGCTTTAGCTGTACATCACTTGTAAAAATATCCCGATGAGCATTTATGCGACTCGGGATATTATTTTTGGTTTTTTGATACACCAAGAAAGCCATTTTGAGGCAGCTATAAAAAAGGTTATAATTCAACATAGACATAATTCTGCGCTTGGTCACCAAAAACGCGTAGCCCACATCCCATACAAAAGTATGTGACTAAGGCGAAAGTGCGTAGCCAACACCCCTACAAATTGAAGGATGGCAATTTACGCTATACCCTAAATAATTCAGTTTGTAGGTAGGCGGCAAGCAATTGAGACCTTAGGAGCATACAAAAGTATGTGACTAAGGCGAAAGTGCGTAGCCAACACCCCTACAAATTGAAGGATGGCAATTTACGCTATACCCTAAATAATTCAGTTTGTAGGTAGGCGGCAAGCAATTGAGACCTTAGGAGCATACAAAAGTATGTGACTAAGGCGAAAGTGCGTAGCCAACACCCCTACAAATTGAAGGATGGCAATTTACGCTATACCCTAAATAATTCAGTTTGTAGGTAGGCGGCAAGCAATTGAGACCTTAGGAGCATACAAAAGTATGTGACTAAGGCGAAAGTGCGTAGCCAACACCCCTACAAATTGAAGTATGACGGGTATATGAAAAAAGGTACATTTTACCAACTAAAACAGGCATCACCACATCCTGAACTTGAAGCCCATGAATGGCTAGCTTGTGAGCTTGCCGCACAAATGTGGCGCAGTGGAAAGCGTGTTTTAGTTGCTTGCGAAACACAGCAACAAGCTGAAAAGATTGATGAGGCCTTGTGGCAACGCGATCCACACCAGTTTGTCCCGCATAATTTGGCGGGTGAAGGGCCGCGTTATGGTGCACCGATTGAAATTTGTTGGCCTGCTAAACGGGGAAATACCCCACGTGATATCCTGATTAATTTACAAAATCAGTTCGCAGATTTTGCCACGGCTTTCCATGAAGTGGTAGACTTCGTACCTATTGATGAAACTTTAAAACAGTTGGCGCGTGAGCGGTATAAAACTTACCGTAGCGTCGGCTTCAATTTGACTATGGCGGCGCCGCCAACTTACTGAATACAAAAAGATAATGGAAAAGAAACCAGATAGCCCAATGAATGAGCCCTCGCTCGATAAAACATATAACCCCGCAGAGATTGAGCAGTCACTGTATGCTCACTGGGAGAAAAGCGGTTATTTTAAACCTAATGGGGATACCACCCAAGACAGCTTCTGTGTCGTCATTCCGCCACCGAACGTCACTGGTAGCCTGCACATGGGGCATGCCTTCCAGCAAACTATCATGGATACCATGATCCGCTATCAACGTATGCAAGGTAAAAATACCTTATGGCAAACGGGAACTGACCATGCAGGTATCGCAACTCAGATGGTTGTTGAGCGTAAAATTGCAGCAGAAGAAGGTAAAAACCGTCACGACTACGGCCGCGATGCGTTCATTGACAAAATCTGGGAGTGGAAAGCGGAATCCGGCGGTACAATTTCACAGCAAATGCGCCGTTTAGGCGATTCTGTTGATTGGGATCGCGAGCGTTTTACTATGGATGAAGGCTTATCTAAAGCCGTTAAAGAAGCGTTCGTTCGCCTTTATAAAGAAAACTTGATTTATCGTGGTAAGCGCTTAGTTAACTGGGACCCAAAACTGCACACGGCAATTTCTGACTTAGAAGTTGAAAATCGTGAAATCAAAGGGTCTATGTGGCACCTGCGTTATCCATTGGCTGATGGCGCAAAAACGGCTGAAGGCAAAGACTATTTAGTGGTCGCGACTACCCGTCCTGAGACCATGTTAGGGGATACCGGTGTCGCCGTTAACCCTGAAGATCCACGTTATAAAGATTTAATTGGTAAAGAAATTATTTTGCCAATCGTTAACCGCCGTATTCCAATTGTTGGTGATGAACACGCTGACATGGAAAAAGGTACTGGCTGTGTGAAAATCACTCCAGCTCATGACTTTAATGACTATGAAGTCGGTAAACGCCATCAGTTAACAATGATTAACATGATGGACTTAGACGGCAACGTTCGTAACGAAGCGGAAATTTTCGATACCAACGGTAACCCATCTACCGCTTATAGCTGCGAAATCCCAGAAGCTTACCGTGGAATGGAACGTTTTGCAGCGCGTAAAGCTATCGTCGCAGAATTCGAACAACTTGGCCTGCTGGTTGAAGTGAAACCTCATGACCTGACGGTGCCTTACGGTGACCGTGGTGGTGTGGTTATTGAGCCTATGCTAACCGACCAATGGTACGTGCGTACCGAGCCTTTGGCTCGTGATGCCATTAAAGCCGTTGAAGATGGCCGTATTCAGTTCGTTCCTCGTCAGTACGAGAACATGTATTTCTCTTGGATGCGTGATATTCAAGACTGGTGTATTTCTCGCCAACTGTGGTGGGGCCACCGCATTCCTGCATGGTATGACGAAAAAGGCAATGTCTACGTGGGTCGCGATGAAGACGAAGTTCGTCGTGAAAACAACTTAGGTGCGGATATTGCTCTGCGCCAAGACGACGACGTACTGGATACGTGGTTCTCTTCCGGTCTGTGGACATTCTCGACTCTCGGCTGGCCAGAAAATACCGATGCACTGAAAACCTTCCATCCAACAGATGTATTGGTCAGTGGCTTCGATATTATTTTCTTCTGGATCGCCCGTATGATCATGATGACCATGCATTTCATCAAAGATGAAAACGGCGAGCCACAAGTGCCATTCAAAACCGTTTATATGACAGGCCTGATCCGTGATGAAGAAGGCCAAAAAATGTCAAAATCCAAAGGGAACGTTATCGACCCATTAGATATGATTGACGGTATCTCTTTGGAAGATTTACTTGAAAAACGTACTGGCAACATGATGCAGCCACAATTGGCTGAAAAAATTGCTAAACGTACTCGTAAAGAGTATCCAGAAGGCATTGAAGCCCATGGTACTGACGCCCTACGCTTTACTTTAGCGGCATTAGCGTCAACAGGCCGTGATATCAACTGGGATATGAAACGCCTGTCCGGTTACCGTAACTTCTGTAATAAATTATGGAATGCGAGCCGCTTCGTTCTGATGAATACCGAAGGCCAAGATTGCGGCCAAAACGGTGGTGAAATGAGCTTCTCACTCGCTGACCGCTGGATCATGGCACAATTCAATCACACTGTGAAAACCTACCGTGAAGCGCTAGATACTCACCGTTACGATATCGCAGCGGGTATTTTGTATGATTTCACATGGAATGAATTCTGTGACTGGTACTTAGAGCTGTCTAAACCTGCAGTTCATAAAGGTAATGAAGCGCAAGTTCGTGCAGCGCGTTTCACCCTGATCGAAGTGCTGGAAGGCTTACTGCGTCTTGCTCATCCAATCATTCCATTCATCACTGAAACCATTTGGCAACGAGTTAAAGTGGTTAAAGGTATTGACGCTGATACCATTATGTTGCAAGCGTTCCCTGAGTTCGATGCCGCTAAAGTGGATGAACTTGCGCTGAGTGACCTTGAGTGGATCAAAGAAGCCATTATTGCCGTTCGTAACATTCGTGCAGAAATGAATATTTCTCCAGGTAAACCGCTCGATGTGATGCTGCGTGGTGCTTCTGCTGATGCAAAACGCCGTATCGAAGAAAACCAAAACTTTATCAAATCAATGGCGCGTTTAGAAAGCATCCGCGTGCTATCTGAAGGCGAAGAAGCACCGGTTTCTGTCACCAAACTGGTTAGCGGTGCTGAGTTACTGATCCCAATGGCGGGTCTGGTTGATAAAAACGCGGAACTGGCTCGTTTAGATAAAGAGCTGGAAAAAGTGGTGAAAGAAATCGAAACCATTGAAAACAAACTGGCAAACGAAGGTTTTGTGAGCCGTGCGCCTGCTGCAGTTGTTGAAAAAGAGCGTGAACGCTTAACTGCCAATATTGAAGCAAAAGCTAAAATTGAAGCACAAAAAGTGACGATTGCCTCTTTGTAATCATTAAGCTTTAAGTATCTGTCCCTGACTCGTCGTTGATGAGTCAGGGCTTTTTTGTATTAGGGCATTGAAAATATTAAAAATGTGCCAATATCATACATATTGCGACTACCAATGCCGCAATGAAAAATATAATTAATACAAATAAAAGAGATGTTCTCATGACAACAGACACAAACCAAATCGTTAAAGTTCGTTTAATTCAACCTCAAGACAACCCTGGGATCGCCGCCGTTATTCGCGAAGTTTCTGCTGAGCATGGCTTAACCGCAGACAAAGGCTTTGCCGTTGCTGACCCTATTTTAGATACCTTATTTGAGGTGTATAGCGAACCGCGCAGTGCTTACTGGGTAGTTGAAATGGATGGCGAAATTGTTGGCGGTGGCGGTGTTTCACAAGTTGCTGGTGGTGATAACGAAACAGCAGAACTACAGAAAATGTATTTATCTTCCGTGTTACGTGGCAAAGGCTTAGCAAAACAAATCGTACTGATGTCACTGGAATTTGCTAAAGCGCAAGGCTACACTCGTTGCTATTTAGAAACGACCAAAGAACTTCAAGCTGCTATTAAGTTATATGAAAAATTAGGGTTTGAATTTATTGATGAACCGTTAGGAAATACGGGTCATAGTGACTGTGAAATTCGCATGTTAAAGGCATTATAATTCTACGCTAAACGAAAAAGGATAGTTTTTAGCTATCCTTTTATGCAGTTGCATGATGCGACTAATAATTAATGAACGCGATCTTCAGGGTCGATATCGTCTTCGTCGTCATATTCTGCGTCTGGGTCTTCAAAATACGTGCCCCAACCATCATAGTTGATGCCCATTTTCTCAGCCAGTTTCATTAATTGTTCAACTTGTGCGTCAATCAGTTCTGCATTTAAAGCACTTTCACTGATCACATCGCAGCACATCAGGGTTTCACCCGTTTCAATTTCGAGTTCTTCCGCATCTGTGACTTCATAGCCTAGTTTAAAAGCTTCAACAGCCGCTTTTTCTAACAGTGCAAAGTTGTCAGCAGAGAAATGATGCTCAATCGCATACAATGCATCAGGATCGCTGCCATCTTCCAATAATTCTTCGATAATTAAGCGAGTTTCTTCGTACTGCGCATCCAATTCAGCTTTATCTACCATATCCACACCCCTTTTATTTCTTTGTCGCTCGTCTTTCTTTGCGCCATTCTCCCATACGGTTGACAGTGAAACCATATATTTAAAGATAATTTCTTTTGCGCTGGGGGTTGATTTTGAATTTTTATGAATATAAATTGAATATTAATTCAAAACAAAAAGGCTACCAATTATGAACCCCCTATATAATAAACCTTTTCTAAGGTTACTTGATTTTACCTCTAGCGAAATTCATTCACTTTTAAAACTCTCTTCTTGGTTAAAATCAGAAAAAAAAGCCGGTACAGAACAGCCCCTCCTTTCAGGTAAAAACTTTGCGCTTATTTTTGAAAAAGATTCAACGCGGACACGCTGTGCATTTGAAGTTGGTGCATTTGACCAAGGCGCTAGAGTCACTTATTTAGGGCCTTCTGGTAGCCAAATCGGCCACAAAGAAACCATGAAAGATACCGCTCGAGTATTGGGCAGGATGTATGACGGTATTCAATACCGCGGATTCGCTCAAAACACAGTAGAACTCTTAGCCGCGCACTCGGGAGTGCCTGTATGGAATGGACTAACTAACGAATTCCATCCCACACAGTTATTAGCCGACCTGCTAACCATTCAAGAGCACCGACCAAATACACCATTATCTGAAATTAAATTTGCCTATTTAGGTGATGCACGCAATAACATGGGGAATTCGATGCTAGAAGCTGCTGCGCTTACAGGTTTAGATTTACGCCTTGTTGCGCCGAAAAGCTGCTGGCCAGAAGAAGAATTAGTGAATACTTGCCAAGCACTGGCTCAAAAAACGGGTGCGAAAATCACACTCACGGAAGATGTCGCCGAAGGTGTTAAAGATGCCGATTTTATCTATACCGACGTGTGGGTATCGATGGGAGAAGCCAAAGAAGTATGGGCACAGCGCATTAATTTATTAAAACCATACCAAGTGAATATGGATGTGATTAAGCTCACTGGCAACCCGAATGTTAAGTTCTTACACTGCTTACCTGCATTCCATAATGAAGACACCACATTGGGAGCGCAACTTGCTAAAGAATTCAATATGTTTGGTGGGTTAGAAGTCACGGAAGAAGTCTTTGAATCTCCTTACAGTATTGTCTTTGATCAAGCAGAAAACCGTTTACATACCATCAAAGCGGTAATGGTAGCGACATTAGCGCCAGAACTTCCTATTAATGTTTTTTAAATTCCTACCCTCAACTCAACCAAATGAGTTGAGGGTAACCTATCATTATGGACGTTCACCTTTCGCCAAACGCTGATTGATACAATCAATAACCGATGGCAAATCCGCTAACGTATCAATCAGATAATGAGCACCAGCAGCATACAATTTCTCGGCGGCTTGTTGTTTTAACGAGTTAACCGTATCTACAGTCATCTCTTGATACTCTTCCCATGTTTTACCAAACTCATTACCCGAGATAGACAAACCAACACTCCACATCCCGGCATTACGTCCTTCTTCAATTCCGGGAACGGCATCATCCACTTTGATACAAGCGGATACGGAACCAACACCTAGCTCAATGACGTTCTGTAATGCCATCCAAGGTCCCGGACGCCCACCAGCAAGTAGATCATCACTTGCTATCCAGTAGTCGGGGTGGTAGCCCAATGCCTTTGCTGCTGGAACTAACTTTTCCATCACGGCACGAGGGTAACCTGAACAAGAGCCAATTTTAATATTTTGGTTGCGTAATGTAGCGATTGTGTCGACAACTCCGGTGATTGGCGCAGCAAAATCGACAACTTTAGCAATTTGCAATGGCATAAAGGCCGCGTAGATTTTATCGATATCCTCACTACTCATTGAGCGGCCAAACTTTGCGTTCCATAAAGCGTCTACTTCAGGCAATTTACCCAGTGCTTCAATATGTTGCCATTTTCCTAGTCCCATAGGAATGCGCGCTTGAGCCAATGTAATATTTATATCAAACACAGATTTAAATGCTTCGATGAAAATCTGAGTAGGGGCAAAAGAGCCAAAATCTACAGTAGTACCCGCCCAGTCAAGAATAACGGCTTCAATACGGTCCATTTCTTTTCCTTATTTTTCCCAATAAATGGCTTTTTTTATTGCTAACAACAATGCATCAATGTCTTTTTCATAAACTTCACCAATATTTCCAATACGGAAACAATCACTTTGCGAGACCTTGCCCGGATAAATGACAAAACCCTGAGATTTTAAACTCTGATAAAATTGCTTAAATTGGTAATCAGATGAATTTGGTGAGTAAAATGCGGTGATAATTGGCGAATGAAGGCTATCTTCTAACAACGTGGTAAAACCTAATTTACGCATACCGGACACCAACTTGTATTGATTCCCTTGATAACGTTGAAAGCGAGTGGCTACGCCACCTTCTTTAGCTAACTCCTTGAGTGCTTGGGCAAATGCTAATACAGTATGAGTTGGAGAAGTAAATCGCCATTTACCTTGGAAATCTTCCATACAGCGCCACTGTGCGTATAAATCTAGCGATAATGAACGAGAGCGCCCCTTACAACGTTCAAGCGCCTCGGTACGGGCGATAACAAAAGCAAACCCCGGAACCCCTTGAATACATTTATTCGCAGAACTAATTAAAAAATCAATGTTAAGCTCAGCAACATCCATAGGAACCCCACCAAAACTGCTCATTGCATCCACGATATAGCATTTTTGATACTGCTTCGCTAACTTCGCGACTTTCTCTATCGGGTTTAAAATCCCTGTCGTAGTTTCACAGTGTACCATCGCAATATGAGTGATTTGGCTATCTTGTTGCAATAACTGTTCAATCTGTTGCACATCTGGCAACGACACTTCACCGCAATCATAAACACAATGAGCCACACCCAATCGCTGAGCCATTTCAGCCATTCGAGCACCGTAAGCGCCATTACTGATAATCAAAACTTTCTCTTTATCACCGATTGCACTACCTAAAACCGCTTCAACCGCATAGCTTCCACTTCCTTGAAGCAGGACCGAAGAATACCCTGCTTTGGCCGTTGCCAGTGCCACTAATTGTTGACGAATATGTTGTACAACGCCTAAATTATAATCATCATCCCATGTACAGCTATCAAACAGCATGGCTTCCTTCACCGTTTTAGACGTGGTAAGCGGCCCCGGCGTTAATAGCAAATAATTGTTGTTTGTCATTCAATTCACCTATTGGTCTATACCAGATTTCTATTATAATGGTCGTAGGCTGCTCAAAAGGTCAAAGGAAAAGTGCTCGTGAAACAAAAAATTCATATAACTATGTATAATATGACTGAAACAATGACAGGAAATAACCATGAAATTATCAGCGGATGAAGCCCCGCAATATCTGCTTATCAAAGCCCAATTACAGGAAAAGATTCAAAATGGCTCGCTAAAATGTGGTGATAAACTCCCCTCGGAACGCGAACTTTGTGCCATTTTCAATACCACTCGTGTCACTATTCGCGAAAGTTTGGCACAGCTAGAATCCAGTGGGGCAATTTACCGGTCTGAACGTCGTGGTTGGTTTGTCACACCTGAGCGCCTTTGGTTAGACCCAACCCAAAATACTAATTTCCATAAACTTTGCCTCGAACAAGGTCGCCAACCGAAGACAGTTTTACTGGATGGAAAAGTTATTACAGTTCCTCTCGAAGCTATGGAGCCGTTAAAACTTCAATCATTTGAACAAATTTATTTACTCACCCGCCTACGTTTTGCTGATGACAGACCCGTTTGTTACTGTGAGAACCATTGTTTACCTGCTCGCGTTCCTGAACTGCTACGCCACGACCTCAACGGCAGTTTAACGGAAGTGTACGAAGCTCATTTCAATTTAATCTATACCAGTATGCATTTGTCTTTCTACCCAACGGCAATGCCTGCCCAAGCAGCACAAGCACTGGGGGTTACGGTTGGCCGTCCAGCCTTATTGTTGCAACGCTTAAACTATGACCAACATGGGCGAATTTTAGATTATGATGTTGAATACTGGCGCCACGATAGCTTGCGCATCGAAGTCGATACTTTGTGATTATTTCTGCCTATAGAAAATAATTTTAGCTATTTAGCTGCATTTCATCTTTCTGTCATATAAACCCGTTAGCGTAAAAAACATCTGGTATATACCAGAATACATTTTACCTTAACAGGAGAAAACCATGAAACGCACCTACTTAGCTGGCCTATTAATGGCAACCCTTTGCTCTACCTCTGTTTTTGCTGCTGATGTTGTGACTGTTTACTCCGCTGATGGGCTTCACGATGGCAACAACAGTTGGTATAAAAATCAGTTCGAAGCATTTACCAAACAAACCGGTATCAAAGTACAGTATGTCGAAAGTGGTTCAGGGGCGATAGTTGAAAGGCTAGCTAAAGAGCGTACCAATCCACAAGCCGATGTGCTGATTACTGTTCCTCCCTTTATTCAACGTGCCGCAAAAAATCAGTTATTAGCTGAATTTACGCCAGAAAATACAGCAAATATTCCTAATTCCAATCACTATTACACACCGTTAGTCAATAATTACCTGACCTTTATCTATAACGCTAAACTGCTTAAGTCTCCTCCTGAAAATTGGGACTCCCTACTCGATTCTCGCTTTAAAAATAAACTTCAATATTCAACACCGGGACAAGCTGGGGATGGTACTGCAGTGATGTTACAAGTTTTCCACAGTTTTAATGGCAAAGACGCAGGGTTTGATTATCTCGGTAAGTTGCAGGCTAATAACGTTGGCCCATCCGCCTCGACAGGTAAGCTTACCGCCCTCGTGAATAAAGGGGAGCTCTATGTCGCTAATGGCGACTTACAAATGAATTTATCTCAAATGGCACGTAACCCTAATGTCCAAATTTTTTGGCCGAAAGATGCCAACGGGGAGCGTAGTGCGCTGGTTTTACCCTATGTTATCGGCCTAGTTAACAATGCTCCCGAAACAGAAAACGGTAAAAAACTGATTAATTTCCTTTTGGATAAACCCTCACAAAGCCGTGTTAGTGAGCTTTCATGGGGCATGCCTGTTCGTTCCGATGTCACACCATCCGATAAACAGTATCACACTGCTCTTCAGAAGTTAGAAGGCGTGAAAACTTGGCAACCTAATTGGGATGAAGTTGAAGTTTCCCTATCCGATGATATTTCACGTTGGCAGAAAGTCACTGACGGTGAGTAACTTAAGATGTTGATGAAACGAAAAGTCACTACAGCAATACAGCAAACCGAACACTCTGGGATCACATTAGAGTCTTTACGTGTCTCTTATCATAATAATGTCGTGCTTAAGCCCCTAGACTTAACCATCGACCCCGGGGAAATATTGGTGTTGATTGGCCCATCAGGTTCAGGGAAAACTACGGTATTACGTGCTATTGCAGGGTTCGCTCAACCAGATAGCGGGCGCATTTTATTGGGTGATACGGATATCACCCACCTTCCCCCGTATCAACGCGGACTTGGCATGGTCGTGCAAAACTACGCACTCTTTCCCCATATGAAAGTGGAAGAGAATGTCGCATTTGGCTTGCGAGCACAAAAACAGCCCAACGCACTGATTAATGAGCGAGTCGTTGAAGCCCTTAAAATTGTTGGAATGACGGATTACGCAACTCGCTATCCTCACCAACTCTCAGGGGGGCAGCAACAGCGGGTTGCGATTGCGAGAGCAATTGCCGTAAGGCCTCGAGTCCTGTTACTTGATGAACCACTTTCCGCGCTCGATGCACAGATCCGCCACAATATGGTCGAAGAAATCGCCCGTTTACACCGTGAACTGCCTGAATTGACTATTCTTTACGTCACCCATGACCAAACGGAAGCACTCGCACTTGGTGACAAAATTGGTATCATGAAAGAAGGCTATTTAGTCGCTCACGGCGAAAAAAATGCCTTATACCATCGTCCACCCAACCGCTTTGCAGCTGAGTTTTTAGGCCGAGCCAATATTCTAGCCGCTACTGCGCTTGGTTTTTCAACAAGCCCTGGAAAAGTGAATGTCAGTTGTGGTGGAACATTGTTGGAGGCTCATACATTAGGCATGCGAGCAGGCACTCACAAATGGGTGTGTATCCGCCCACAGCACATCACTCTATTGCCAAATACCAATACCACTAATCAGCTACAAGCCACATTAACCTCTATTCGCTGGCAGGGGGATTTAACGCATTTAATTTGTGATGTTGCTGGTGAAACCGTGAGTGTTGCCATCACCCATTTGGCCTCACCGCCTAAAATAGGCGATAAACTCACTTTATGGTTTTCACCTGCGGATACCGTTTTAATTGAGGAATAACATGTCACATATTAGCGTGCCAAAAGGTTCATCAATAACGATAAAGCCCATTTATTGGATATTGCCCCCATTGCTGGTGTTAGTTACGTTGTTTTTTTATCCCTTATTGTTGATAGCCCAACAAGCACTGCAAAATGAAACCGGAGGATGGGGGTTAGATGCATTTTGGCAACTGATTGAGTCAAAACGCTTTATTAATGGGTTATGGAATACTCTCTACATTGCCATTTTTGCCACCTTAGGCTGCCTTGTGATAGGCAGTGTTTTATCGCTGATCTTGGTGTTTATTCCTTTTCCGGGAAGCCGTTTTATCACTCAAGTGATTGATACTTTTATTGCCCTACCGACTTTTTTGATCACCCTCGCTTTCACCTTTATTTATGGTTCTGCTGGTCTACTCAATGGCACCTTGATGGCATTGTTTGATTTCGAACTGCCCCCCGTTGATTTCCTTTATTCCATTCATGGGGTGATCTTAGCAGAAATTACCGTTTTTACCCCTCTGGTCATGCGCCCTCTCATGGCAGCACTGCGCCAAATAGACAAGAGCCAGTTAGAAGCCGCCAGTATTTTAGGTTCGCACCCTGCGCGGGTGATCGCGAAAGTCATTTTTCCTGCGGCACTTCCCGCTCTATTAGCCGGTGGCAGCCTGTGCCTACTGCTAACCACCAATGAATTTGGCATCGTACTGTTTATCGGGGCGAAAGGCGTCAATACCTTGCCGATGATGGTCTACAGTAAAGCGATATTAGAGTCAGATTATGCGGTGGCATGCATGATTGCCTTAATTAACATCTTGCTTTCACTCGGGTTATTTTTCCTATACAGAATGGCGACCACTCGCCTTGGAGTAAGGAATTAATTATGTTGATATGGTCTAAAAAAGGGCGAGCCATAGCCACTATCATTGCCATCAGCTTATTTTGTTTATTATTTTTGCTGCCTTTAGTGATGATTTTAATGTCAAGTTTCAGCCGACAATGGAATGGTATTTTACCTTCAGGCTTCACTTTTGAACATTTTGTGAACGCGTTTAGTGGGCCTGCTTGGGATGCTATATTATCGAGCCTAGTGGTTGGTTTTAGTGCCAGTCTATTTGCACTGTTTTGTGGGCTTTGGGCTGCGTTAGCACTAAGAAGACACAGTGGGAAAATACAAAAGTGGCTGAGTATTGCATTTTATCTCCCCAGCGCTATTCCTTCTGTGTCTATTGGGCTTGGGATCCTTGTGGCATTCAGCCAAGGCTATTTACAGATGAACGGCACTTTTTGGATTGTATTTAGTGCTCATTTTGTGTTGATTTCTGCTTTTACGTTTAGCAATGTTTCCACTGGGTTAACCCGTATTTCTCCCGATATTGAAAATGTGGCTTTTAGCTTAGGCGCTTCTCCTTGGTATCGTTTATGCCATGTCACCCTACCACTATTGATGCCATGGATGATTTCAGCATTAGCATTAAGCCTATCACTGTCCTTAGGGGAACTTGGTGCCACAATGATGTTATATCCCCCCGGCTGGGCGACATTACCTGTTTCAATTTTCAGTTTAACCGATAGAGGAAATATTGCAGATGGTTCGGCACTAACGATTGTATTAGTTTCGATTACATTATTACTAATGATGAAATTAGAGAAAGTAGCGAAAAGACTTGGGCAAAAATAAACGTTGTCATGCTAAATAGCCAAGTAAACTGCGCCTACTGGGCTATTTAGCTGCTTGTATGCTATTCCCACATATACTTATCTTTTTTTGTCCAGCCTTTAGACACCATGCATTCCAAGTAATAATTATTACGGGTGTCTTCATTGACATCAATCACATAGCTTTCCATAACTGGTGTTTGTTCTTTATAAGTTTTGTCTTTGCCACAATCATCATCTTTTTTGCATTTTTTTTCGACATAAGACATAACAGAGCGCTGCGCAACTTCATTTTTGATTGGGTACAAATGAAGGGCTTCAGGTTTACAAACTGCATTCGCCTCAGCTTGAGTGAATTTTGAACCGCCGGAAACAGGTACCCAAACAGATGAACAGCCAGAGAGAAGGAATGCCAATAGAATAAAAAGTCGTGATTTCATAATGATCATATTTAATTAAAAAGAAAAATTATCTTACTCGCACATAAAATAAGTGTAAATAAATGTACTGTATATTCAATCATGTGATTTAATTTTGGTTTAAAAAACACCAATACTCAGCGCATTCCCTATTGAGAGATACTATTTCTCCCATTTTTCAGTTAGTTCAAATATTCACCAAAACGCAAAAATAAAAAAAATGTATTTTTCTTTATGCAAACGCTTGCGTCATGGAATCAGATGCGTATAATGCGCCACAATTTGCCGGGAGAAACCATGAACGTTGCTGCTCTATTTTTTACAGAGAACACCTCCACTGCACTGCCTTCTGGCGGTCTGGACAGCCTGTTTTTCCCCCTTCTTATTTATAAAAAAGCCCCTCAATGAGGGGCTTTTTTTTGGCCTATAGACCTAATATGTCTTGCTGACACAGGAGAACAACAATGCCGAACCCTTTATACCACCGCGATATCATCTCGATTAATGATTTAGACCGTTCAGATCTTGAATTAGTACTTAACGTCGCTGCTTCATTAAAAAAGCAGCCACAACCCGAGTTCCTAAAACATAAAGTTATCGCAAGCTGTTTCTTTGAGGCCTCGACACGCACGCGCTTGTCATTTGAAACAGCTATCCACCGTTTAGGCGCTTCTGTTGTTGGCTTTTCTGACAGCACCAACACCTCCCTCGGTAAAAAAGGGGAAACATTGGCCGATACTATCTCTGTTATCAGCCAATATGTGGATGCTATCGTCATGCGCCATCCGCAAGAAGGTGCCGCTCGCCTCGCTAGCCAGTTTGCAGGCCATATTCCTGTCATTAATGCAGGCGATGGTTCAAACCAGCATCCAACGCAAACATTACTCGACTTGTTTACTATCCAAGAAACGCAAGGCCGTTTAGAGAACCTACAAATTGCCATGGTTGGTGACTTAAAATATGGTAGAACCGTGCATTCTCTTACACAAGCACTGTCTAAATTTGAAGGTAATCACTTCTACTTTATTGCTCCCGAAGCGCTTTCAATGCCAAACCATATTCTGCACATCTTAGAAGAAAAAGGCGCAACCTACAGCCTGCACAATAACATTGATGAAGTGATGCCAGAACTCGACATTCTGTATATGACTCGCGTACAAAAAGAGCGTCTCGACCCTTCTGAATACGCGAATGTGAAAGCCCAATTTATTTTAAGTGCCGCTGACCTGCATTGTGCAAAACCGAATTTAAAAGTCTTACATCCATTACCTCGAGTTGATGAAATCGCGGTTGATGTAGATAGCACACCATATGCTTATTATTTTCAACAAGCAGGCAATGGGATTTATGCAAGGCAAGCATTGCTATCACTGGTTTTAAATAAAGAATTGGCTATCTGAGGAGGAAATCATCATGACACACGACCATAAATTACAAGTTGAAGCAATCAGCCACGGTACCGTTATTGACCACATTCCTGCTCAAATTGGCTTCAAATTACTCAAACTGTTCAAACTGACCAAAACGGATGAGCGCATCACCATTGGTTTAAATTTACCTTCAAGCAACTTAGGCAAGAAAGATATTATCAAAATTGAAAATACCTTTTTAACTCCTGAGCAAGCTAACCAATTGGCTATGTATGCCCCTGAAGCCACTGTGAATCGCATTGAAGATTACCAAGTGGTCGAAAAGCTTGAACTCACACTGCCTCAGTATATCGACAATGTGTTAATTTGCCCAAATAGCAACTGTATTAGCCATAATGAGCCCGTATCAAGCAGTTTCCGAGTGAAAAAAATCGGCAAAGAAGTCGCACTGACGTGTAAATTCTGCGAAAAAGAGTTCGATAGAGACGCTGTGATCAATAACCAGTAGGTTGTTTTTGCGTAGACTGCGGTGTTGTCTAGGTGCAATCCATGTTTATAATAGCGCCTAATACCCCATAAAGTTATACTCAAAGTCACACCAAGCCACAAACACTGCTGTGGCTTGCCACATGATGAGTATTTTCTCTTTACGTGATGAAACGGAGTAGTTATGTCATACGAAATCAATACAGAAAACGCACCAGCAGCGATCGGTCCTTACGTTCAAGGCGTAGATTTGGGTAGTATGGTTATCACATCAGGTCAAATCCCTGTTGACCCTAAAACGGGTGAAGTGCCTGAAGATATCGCAGCACAAACTCGCCAATCACTGGCTAACGTAAAAGCAATTTTAGAAAAAGCTGGCTTAAGTGCGGCTAATATCGTGAAAACAACGGTATTTGTAAAAGATTTAAATGACTTCGCGACAGTGAATGCCACCTATGAAGAGTTTTTCAAGCAACATAATGCACCATTCCCAGCTCGCTCTTGTGTTGAAGTTGCTCGTCTGCCAAAAGACGTAAAAATTGAAATCGAAGCAATCGCAGTACGTAAATAACGATTAGTTCGAGCCAAACACCCCATGCTTTGAGTGGGGTGTCTTTATTTTTCCCGCTGATTTTGTCACCCCAAACGTATTACCGTCCTCATAAAACTTCCCGATTGTACACTATAACTCTACTTTTCCCGTTTTCCGCTGATGGAAATTCGATTACACACACTTTATTTGCATGATTAAAATGAATCCTAGTAACTGAAAAGATTTATTTCCTCTGCGCTTTTGATCTTCATACAAATTATTTTTTTCTTTGTTTTAAATCAAATGTTGGCGATCTAAATAAAAGCAATATCCCACATATTGTGCTTTAATTACACCAATTGACACAACATATAGTATTTATTCACATTTTATCCACAGATTAGTACCCGTGATAAACATGGCGAATAGCTGAAGTCGTATTGTGGATAACTTAACAAGGAGAATGCCCGTGGGAACGGTTGTTATTAAAAGAGATGGTTGTCAGGTCGGTTTTGACCTTCCACGAATTCAGGAAGCCGTTAAACGCGCAGCGGCTGCTGTGAATGTTAAGGATGACGATTATTGTCTTCAGGTTGCTTCTGTTGTCACAGAGCAACTTTGCAGCCGTGACCGAGTAGATATCGCTGAAATTCAAGATGCTGTCGAAAACCAATTGATGGCAGGGCCTTATAAAGACTTAGCCCGTGCTTATATTGAATATCGCCACGACAGAGACAGCGAACGCGAAAAACGCAGCCAATTGACACATGACATTCGTGGGCTAATCGAACAAAGTAACGTCTCTTTACTTAATGAAAACGCCAATAAAGACAGTAAAGTGATCCCGACACAACGCGATTTACTCGCTGGTATTGTCGCTAAACACTATGCAAAACAACATATTTTGCCGAGAGATGTCGTTATCGCACACGAACGTGGTGAAATTCACTATCATGATCTCGACTATGCGCCGTTCTTCCCGATGTTTAACTGTATGTTAATTGACCTTGAAGGCATGTTAACTAACGGGTTTAAAATGGGAAATGCAGAAATAGAGCCACCAAAGTCTATTTCAACCGCAACAGCTGTTACAGCACAAATTATTGCACAGGTTGCGAGCCATATTTATGGGGGCACAACCATTAACCGTATTGACGAAATTTTAGCACCATATGTCGCTATCAGCTACGAAAAGCACCTAAACGTCGCCAAAGAATGGGGAATAGCAGACGCAGAAGGTTATGCACACAGCCGCACCGATAAAGAGTGTTACGACGCCTTTCAATCCTTAGAGTATGAAGTCAATACGCTTCACACCGCAAATGGCCAAACCCCGTTTGTCACCTTTGGTTTTGGTCTCGGAACCTCTAAAGAAGCACGATTAATTCAGCAATCTATTCTGAAAAACCGCATTGCGGGCCTTGGCAAAAACCGCAAAACGGCGGTTTTCCCTAAGCTCGTTTTTGCGATTAAAGATGGCCTAAACCATAAACTGGGTGACCCTAATTACGACATCAAACAACTCGCTTTAGAGTGTGCCAGTAAGCGCATGTACCCCGATATTCTTAACTACGACCGTGTCGTTGATGTTACTGGGTCATTTAAAACGCCAATGGGCTGCCGCAGTTTCCTTGGCACCTATGAAGAAAATGGGCAACAAATTCATGATGGCCGCAACAATTTAGGCGTTATCAGCCTCAATTTGCCTCGTATTGCTATCGAAGCACAGGGCAGTGAAGATGCGTTCTGGGCATTACTGGATGAACGTTTAGCTATTGCCAAAAAAGCCTTAATGACTCGCATTGCCCGTTTAGAAACCGTAAAAGCACGTGTTGCGCCAATTTTATATATGGAAGGCGCTTGTGGAGTTCGCTTAAAAGCGGATGATAACGTCGCTGAGATATTCAAAAATGGTCGTGCATCTATTTCTTTAGGTTACATTGGGTTGCATGAAACCATCAATGCACTTTTTGGCACACAAACTCATGTCTATGATAATGAAAAATTGCGCGAAAAAGCGGTCGAAATTGTCAGCCACTTACGTCAAACCACTGATGAGTGGAAAGCCCAAACAGGCTATGGTTTCAGTTTATACAGCACACCAAGTGAAAATTTGTGTGACCGTTTTTGCCGTCTCGATACCGCTGAATTTGGAGTGATACAAGGTGTTACCGACAAAGGCTACTACACAAACAGCTTCCACTTAGATGTTGAAAAACAAGTGAATCCTTACGATAAAATTGATTTTGAAGCGCCTTACCCTGCACTCGCGAATGGCGGTTTTATCTGTTATGGCGAATATCCAAACTTACAACATAATGTTAGAGCCTTAGAAGACGTGTGGGATTACAGCTATCAACATGTGCCTTATTATGGAACTAACACACCAATTGATGAGTGTTATGAATGCGGTTTTTCCGGTGAATTTTCCTGCACCAGCAAAGGTTTTACCTGCCCGGCTTGTGGTAATCATGATACTAACCGAGTTTCAGTTATCCGCCGTGTCTGTGGCTATTTAGGCAGCCCAGATGCAAGGCCATTTAATGCAGGAAAACAAGAGGAAGTCAAACGCCGTATTAAGCATTTAGGTAACGGCCAAATAGGTTAATGCCATGAATTATCACCAATATTATCCTGTTGATGTGGTCAATGGCCCCGGAACCCGCTGTACACTGTTTGTGGCAGGGTGTGTTCATCAATGCCGTGGTTGCTACAACCAAAGTACATGGCGAGTGGATTCAGGTGTGCCATTCACCCAAGAAATGGAAGACCAAATTATCCAAGACTTGCAAGACACGCGTATTCGTCGACAGGGATTATCCCTGTCCGGCGGAGACCCGCTACACCCAGCCAATTTGCCTGCAGTGCTCAAGTTGGTAAAACGCGTTAAAGCCGTTTGCCCAGATAAAGACATCTGGTTATGGACAGGATACACATTGGGTGATTTAACGCTTGAACAGCAAAAAGTGGTGAGTTTTGTCAATACCGTGATTGACGGTAAATTTGAGCAGGATTTACATGACCCGCGCTTAATTTGGCGCGGTAGCTCAAATCAAGTGATCCATAGGCTTCGTTAAATTTGGCATTCCCAATATAGCTTGGTGCCAAAACCTAATTTATTATCCACCATTTTGACATTCTGTAAGTGAAGCTGCCAAACTGGCAGTTTCGCTGCTATTGCCACAGGGAAGCGGCGGCAGTAGAAACCGCGAGCGAGTTGTGCTTCCTCACTTTCTAATATTTTAATTTCACCTGTAAATTGAATGCCTTGTATTGTATTCACAGCTTTAGTTTGCGCCGATATTGTGCCAGCCACTTGCGGGTTAGCCACCATCAATTGCCCATGCTTGGAATTCGGGTCTGTCATTAAAATCAGACACATCGTTTTCGCATCAAATGCATAGTAACAACTGGCAGGCCAGATATCATTGTTGTGATGAGCAAAAAGGGAAAAAACGTGTTGGCGAGCAATATAGCGTTGGATGTGTTTTAAAGTTTGTTCAGGCGTCATAGCGGTTTCCATATAAACCCGTTCAGAACAAGCTTTCGGGTTACCCCTAAGCTTGCTTAAACTGTTCTGAACGTAGGCATAAAATTCGCTATTACTATAGCCTAACTAGCTGAAATATTAACCTAAATATTTTTAGGCCTATACGCCAACTAAATTCGAGTATTTATTCTAAATAATTCGTGGTACAGCTAGGCGGCAAGTGAACGAGACGCTAGGAGCATACATAAGTATGTGACTAGTGCGAGTAAACGTAGCCAACAACGCTGTGACGTGAATTATGACGAATAAATTTATTTATAAATAGCCGCGGTACCACTCATGCTATTCTCACCGCCAGCAGAAATCACACGGAATGAAGTAGCGCCAGCTTCATCAGCTTTTTTGGCCAATTGTGCGGTCAGGTCATTTACACTCACAGCACCCGTTACTGAGACATAACCTGCTGCGGACTGATTAGTATGTTGAACTTCTTCAGCCGCCATTGAACCAAATGAAACAGCACCTAAAGTTAAAGCAGCAGCTAATAATGTTGATTTTTTCATTGTATATACCTTCTTGTAAAATTGATTTTTAGTTGGGATTTTTACTATCCCTCTGTGATATGGATCATATTATGCGCTTTATTTTGAAAAGAAAATTAGCTAATTTTGCTATAGTTATTCAAATAATTTGAATATTAACTTAGATTGAGGTTACAACTTTGTGACAGTTTTATATCATTTTTTATTTAAATTTTAATATGTTATAAATATCTTACTTAACGAATATATTCGTTGTTAACCTAATATTTTCTTCTTATAAATCAGCACAGAATGATAAAAACAACCCTAGAAAAAAAACAATCAAAACAAAGTGATTGGTATCTTTACTTAATAAGAGAGAAAAATAACGCCTTGTATTGTGGTATCACCACCGATGTACAACGTCGTTTTGAGCAACATAAGGCAGGAACAGGGGCAAAAGCATTGAAAGGAAAAATACCACTAGAACTGGTATTTTCTTGTTTTATTGGTTCTCGCTCAGCCGCGTCAAAAATAGAATATCAAGTTAAGCAACTGAATAAAAAGATAAAAGAAAGGCTGGTCATTGACCAGCCTGATAATTTAACTGACTACTTAGCTAACTATAAATTATTGAAGTGTGAAGAGTAAGTCACCAAACCTTGGTGTTCCCCGATTTCGCCATTTTCTAAGCCACAAACCAAAAAATGAGCCTGTTGTTCAGGCCATTGGCAGCTTACGCCGTGGCTTGAAGCCGGTTCAAAACCAAAACGCGAATAGTAGCCTTCATCTCCCAGTACAACGACAGCACCATAACCAAACTCATTAAGGCTATCTAACCCTTCATAGACCAGTTTTTCTGCGATCCCTTGGCCTTGATGCGCTTTACTTACCGCTAATGGCGCAAGACCTACCCATTGTACGTCTTCATCGTTAACATCAACGGGTGTGAAGCCAACATAGCCAATCACTTCACCATCATCATTTGTTGCCACAACCCCGAGAGTTAACAAACCATCCTCACGCAAATGTTGAACAAGGTTAGCTTCCGCTTCAGTTGGAAACGTTTCACGCAATAATTTATCAATACCCATTGCATCGACAGGGATTTCAACTCGAATTAGCATGAAGTTAACGCAGGCGATTTATGCTCTGCGCCCTCAGCTTCATGCACGGTTTTAATCACATCGGCTAATTGTAATAGAGCAAAACGCAGCGGTGCTGGCATGTTTTCGAGTTCGAAAGCATCCATTAAATTCTTCACATAGAGTCCGAGCTCAGTATCCCCTTCAATCACCAATCTACGTTGGAAAAAGAGCGTATCGGGGTCTTCTTTACGCGCGGCGATCAGTACCAGATCATTCGCATTACCACTCACACTAACATCAGCCTCTGCATGCTGTTTTACAGACAGTTGGCCATCTTGCAAACTGATAAACCAGACTAACGTTAAGTCACGAACTTCAACCTTTAGCCATTTGTCTTCGAGAAAATCAAGTTCCCCTTCTTTTACTGATTCGCGAAATTGCCAACTTAGCAACTGCTCGAGAACCTGACGCTGTAATGCGAATGGGGTCACTTTTAAAGGCAGTTTCAAAAATGAAGGGCCTTTTGTGATGAGTTGAGAACGAATTTTACCTAACACAGTACTGACTCCCGTAGTAATTGTCTGCCCGTTTTCGTGTAACTACTTAACCGCAGTAGCAGCTCGAATTATTTAGGGTAACATATTGCATATTTAGATGATTAAATTTTCAACGCTAATAACCCCATTTATTGAAGTCATTAACCTAACATTTGACTCACGATAAGTTATCTTGCCAAAAAATGACATTATTGGTTTGATCCTATATCAATTTTTGCCCATCCCGCCAATATTTATTTCTCACTTTCCATTGATAAAAAACTATTTCTAATTACCCATACCATCCAATTAATGTTCAAAATTTAGTCAGAAATGATTCATTTTCCCTATTTAATAAACTTATTCTCTACTATTTGATACAGTTTCTTTATTACCCACCAGTCCCCTTATTTCCCTAACAACCTTAATTAACGAATACTGATATCCATTAACAATTTCTCTGCTCTAAATCAAAATCTATAACAGTTCTGTTGACTAGAATGGCAGCTATTAAATTTTATACAGGGATAGGACAATGGAATTACTCTGCCCAGCAGGGAATTTGCCCGCGTTAAAAGCGGCTGTCGATAACGGTGCTGATGCCGTTTATATTGGATTAAAAAATGATACCAATGCGCGCCATTTCGCAGGACTCAATTTTACTGAAAAAAAACTGCACGAAGCTGAGCGCTATATTCATAACCGTAAACGAAAATTACATATTGCGATTAATACATTTGCGCACCCTAATGGTTACGAACGTTGGCAAAACTCCGTCGATCTTGCTGCAGATCTCGGTGCCGATGCCTTGATCTTAGCCGATATCGCAATGTTAGAGTACGCGGCAAATAAATACCCGCATATTGAAAGGCATGTTTCTGTTCAAGCCTCTGCGACCAATACTGAAGCCATACGCTTCTATGAACGTAATTTTCAAGTCCATCGTGTCGTCCTGCCGCGCGTGCTATCTATTCACCAAGTGAAACAATTAGCCAAAAATAGCCCTGTACCGCTTGAAGTGTTTGCTTTTGGTAGTTTATGCATCATGGCTGAAGGCCGCTGCTATCTGTCTTCTTATCTCACGGGTGAGTCGCCAAATACCGTAGGTGCATGCTCTCCAGCCCGTTTTGTTCGTTGGCAACAAACTGAGGAAGGAATGGAATCACGCCTTAATAATGTGTTGATAGACCGTTACCAAAAAGATGAAAATGCCGGTTACCCAACACTATGTAAAGGACGTTATCTTGTCGATGAACAGAAATATCATGTCCTAGAAGAGCCCACCAGCCTCAATACCATTGAATTATTACCTGAATTAATGGCAGCGAATATTACCTCTGTCAAAATTGAAGGCCGCCAGCGCAGCCCAGCTTATGTGACTGAAGTGACCCGTATTTGGCGCCAAGCCATCGACCGCTACAAATCCAACCCGAATAACTTTGTCACCGACCCTAAATGGCTAAAAGCATTAGGTGGGCTTTCTGAAGGAAGCCAAACTACATTGGGTGCCTATCATCGTAAATGGCAGTAATTTAAAAGGTAAATATCATGCAGTACTCGTTAGGATCTATTCTTTATTACTGGCCAAAGCAAACGCTGGAAGATTTTTATCAACACGCCGTTCAAAGTGACGCCGATATTATCTATCTCGGTGAGACTGTGTGCAGTAAACGTCGAGAAATGAAGCCCAATGATTGGATAGAACTCGCACAACAACTCGCGAAAAGTGGTAAACAGATTGTGCTGAGCACCCTTGCTCTCCTTCAAGCACCTTCAGAACTTAAAGAGATCAGCAAGTTAGTTGATAATGGCGAGTTTCTCGTTGAAGCGCATGATTTTGGTGTGGTCAACATGTTAGCCGAGAGAGGACTTCCTTTTGTCGCGGGCCACGGTTTGAATTGCTATAACGCACAAACCTTAAATATTCTCTTACGCCAAGGCATGGTGCGCTGGTGTATGCCTGTAGAACTTTCTCGTGATTGGCTAGTCAATTTACTTCACCAATGTGATGACATCGGTATTCGTGGCAAATTTGATGTTGAAGTGATGAGCTACGGTCACTTACCACTTGCCTATTCCGCACGCTGTTTTACTGCGCGCTCTGAAAATAAGCAAAAAGACGAGTGTGAAACTTGCTGTATAAACTACCCACAAGGGCGCAAGGTGCTTTCCCAAGAACAACAACAGGTGTTTACATTGAATGGCATTCAAACGCTCAGTGGTGCTTGCTATAACCTTGGCAATGACCTGCATTCAATGCATGATCTTGTAGATATTGTGCGCATTTCCCCTGAAAGTATAGAATCCCTTGAGATAATCAAACAGTTTAAAGCCAATGAAAATGGGGATATTCCGCTGAATATCGTAAACCAAAACTGTAATGGTTATTGGCGACAAATTGCAGGGTTGTTGCTAGTGCCTTGATATACAATAGGTAATGAGCTCGAACTATAGCTCATTACCTTAACCAAATAATTCACTGTGCGAACCAATATCAACGAAAGTGATTAAATTACCTTTATCTGACAAGCGATAAACCAGTAAGAAATCACCACCAATATGAAGCTCCCTAGCTCCTTGCCATTCATGACCTTCTAATTCATGGTCAAGATATTCTTTTGGTATTATTTTTTGAGAAAACAGTATTTCCATAACGAGAACAGCCGCATTCATATCCCTACGGCCCGCTCGGTTATATCGTTCCCATGACTTCTTAAACGTTGGTGTATAAGCAACCTGCCTTGGTTGCTTAGCTCGCTTATTACTTGGCTTCTGAGTCAACTTTGCTTAACTCCACCATCATTTCGTTAATTGAATCGTAGTGCTGCTCAATAGCTTTAGCTTCTTTCAACGCTAGTGTAGTTTTCAGCGAAGGTTGCTTACGTTTGATTTCAAAGGGAACTCTTTGCTCTTGAACTACTTGTTCTAAAAACAAACGAATAGCTGCGCTAATAGTCAAACCACAATCTTGTAATACACTCGTGGCTTCCGCTTTTAATTGTTCATCAATTCGACTACGAACATCTGTTGTTTTCAATAGTGTTGACATATCATCCCCCTACACATATCAAACGTAGCTACATTGTGACTACATTGCAGTTGAGTTTAGCATTTGTCGATTAATTAGTCATTATTTCTTTAGGCCGCCTTTTCTAATAGACCATAAACACGATTAAATATTAATGCCGATGCCTGCGCCAGCGGTTAAACATATGGCTAATATGACGCAGTTCGCCATCTCGGAGCATACCAATAAATACCCCAATGACCGTATAAATAACCCCTAAAATCAGCATCATCACGATATCCATCAGGACATCGCTAAACGGTAGTCCCATTTGGTTAAGACCTGCCATAGCGTTTGTGGCCCATGTTGATGGTAGTGCTGATGCAATCATACGAACCCAATCAGGCATCGCTTGCAGTGGCCAAATCGTACCTGACATATAAAACACAGGGGTCGTAATAAATGCCAAAGTTAAATAAATCATTTCGACACTGCGCAAACATTCCGTCACTAACTTGCCAAGCCCCAGAACAGCCAAGAGGAATGGGAACGTGAACATCCAAATCACATACAATGGCGCTTCTTGCCGGTAACCCAATACCCACGGCCAAAGGGCAAAAAATACGGTAGATAAAAATAACCAAATCGGAATTAAAGCAGATAGCGCCCCTAAATAAACGGCTAATGGTGGTTTTCCTTTCGGCGTAGAACGGACCGCGATACTGACTCGCACACAGGCAATCAACAGGGAGTGCTGTAATAACATCACTAACAAGCCAGGAAAAACGATTGCTGCGAAGCTGATCCCTGGGTTATACAGTGGCTCAGTTTCACTGCGAATAGGGGTAATAATCACTTTCGCTTGTTCTTGGCTATAGCCTGCTTTAGTGAGTAACTGGGTGTTATAGGCATTGAGCAGTGTTTGGTAGGCTTTTGATAACTCTTGCTGAATTTGCCCACTTGCTAGCCGGTTGGTGCCATCACCATACACTGGCACAGTGATATTTTTACCACTCAATAAGTGTTGTTGAAAATCTGTTGGAATGATAATTATCGCAAATAACTTTCTCGCAATCATATCCTGACGAGCTTGAGCAAGGTTATCATAACTCTGCAATTGCACCTTCGGCGTCACATCAAGATCACGGATTAACTCACGGCTTGCTGTGCTGTGGTCCATATCAATAACTGCAACAGGTAAGTCCCAAAGAACAGGCTTGGCATAAACTAAGCTCATAACGCACAGAGAAACCAATAATAACAGCCACATCGGTTTTTCCAACATCCCCAGCAGCACTTTACGAAAGGTTGCAAAATAGATAGCCATTAGACAACCCCTCCTTGGTTTTCTAACCGTTTTACTAGTCGCTTACGGATTAAAAAGCCAATCACAAATGGGTAAATCAATAAAAATAGACACACTTGAACGATGCGAGTAAAAGAAATCTCCCGCAAGAAAATATCAAACATAGCATTCAATGTATGTGTAAGTGGTTCAATATTCGAAATAATCTGTGCAGGTAATATCATTGATAGCTCAGGCACAGCCATACCCGAAAAGGCTAAGGCGATACTCACCAGCATCCCTATCAAGCTATACGCCATGATGGCACTTGAGGTAAAACTAAACAGCAATAAACCGATACTTTGCGCTGCTATCACATAGAAAAACCCTAATACAATCATATATAACGGGTTCCCTACCACTTTAGCATCAAAAATAGTGACTAGTGCCGCAATCTCTACCGCAAGCAATATACTGAAAAATAAGGTGTAAGGAGCTAACTTCCCAAGTAACGCCATGACAAACGGTTTAACACTTTGTAAGGTAGAACCTCGTGACATGGTGTAGATTGTTGCGGTAACAACAAATAGCTGTAGCATATGAATAGTTGCAGCAAACTGTTGATAATAAATATAACTACCGCTCGGGTTGAACAAACTGTCATAAGAAAGTGTGACTTGAGCTAATGGCGGCAATGCTTTTCCCATAGACTTAGCCATTTCTTGGCGATACTTCGCGTTCAGCTCTGCCACTAGCCCACTAAAATCTTGAATCGCATAACTGCCTGATGCATAAAAGAGCGCATTATAATACATCCGCAGCTCTGGCTGACGCCCCCGTAAAACATCTTCTTCAAAGTTATGAGGAATATACAATAACGCGTAATCTTTTGAACTACCGAGTCTTTTTAATGACGTACTCAAATTATCATCAATCGTTTTTACATCAGCGTGCGGGCCTGCGTTAAGGTCACGAATAATTTGCCGAGACACGGGGCTATGATTGTCATCCACCACAGAAACGGGTAAATCCATTAATGTCCCCTCTGAAAAGTTAGCGCTAACTAACGTAAACAGCATTAATGGAAACAGCCAACTTAACCAATGAAAAACAGGGCTACGAATAGCCATTTGGGTTTCACGGCTAAAGGCGTGCTCAAAACCGTGCCAAGCGAACTTAAATTTCATGGCAACACCTTTTACTTATCCCAGTGCCATAACACACTCATGCCAGGCCTTAACCCTTCGATCGGCTCTACAGGATATAAGCGAATTTCAAATGTTTTTAAATCGAAGTCACCCGTTGCACGTGTTGCTCGCTTAGTAGCATAGTCACCTTTTGGTGCAATATAACGAATTTCAGCTTCAACCACCTTATTACCCAACGCTGGGATATCCAGCTGTACTTTATCGCCTTTTTTCACATCAACTAAAATATCTTCACGCAAGTTATAGACAAAATAAGCTTGCGGCAGGCGTATTAATGAAACCAAAGGGCTTCCTGCATTAAATAATTCGCCAATTTCAGCGGGGATAGGTCCTACTTCCCCATCAACCGGGGCTTTAACTTGCAAATCATCCACCTGAACTTGCAATTCAGCCAATTTTTGTTCTGCTTGGTCAAGCGCCGCCTCATATTGCTGACGTAATTCAATACGGTCACCATGTAAGCCTTCTTCTAACCGTGCTTTTGCCCCTTGAACTTGCGAAAATGCTACTTCTTTGGCCTTACGTGCGTTATCTAACTCATTCTCTGAAACATACCCTTTGTTTTTTAAATTACTTAAACGAGCATATTCACGAGAGGCATTTTGATATTGAGAGTTGGCTTGTGCCAAGGTGGCTTGAAGATCACGAATAGTTTCTTCGCGAGTACCATTAATAGAGAGTTCTAGCTGCGCCTTTGCTTGGTCTCTTGCCGCTTTTGATGCTGCATACTGCGCCTGTAGCTCAGGGCTTTCTAATGTTAAGAGAAGTTGCCCTTGTTTTACATCATCACCACGCTCAATATGGCGCTCAATCACCCGCCCTTTTGCTTTCGAGGTTACGATAACTTCAGGTGCATCTACTTCCCCCTGTAACAATAAATATTGGTTATGGGAATGAAAAAGTGCCGCTGCTGCTATTAAGATAAGCATCAGCAAAATCAGTGCTATTGTTCTTTTTTTCATTATTTATGTGAACCTTAAATAATAACGGGGGAAACTACCATCCCTAGAGTATGACAAGAAAGTTAAATACAGCGTTAATAAATTCGTGCGCAAGATCACGAAAAGGTAGGTCATTGACTAATATTGAAGCGATTTCAGACTTATGTCAAATATTGATGAGTGTACTTTTCTCAAATGTCGATTACTTAACCAGTGACTTACGATATAATTTCAAGCCGAATAAAGACTAATAATAGATAGCAAGAATAAATAATTCCGCCACAAAATAAAAATCCCACAACGTATCATGCTCTAAATAGTTCACATTGTGGGTAGGCGACAAGAGAAGATAGCTTGGGGAGCATACACAAGTATGTGACCCAAGGAGCTGAACGTAGTCAACACCCCCAGAATGTGAAACATGACGAGCCATGCTCTAAATAGTTCGCATTATGGGTAGGCGACAAGAGAAGATAGCTTGGGGAGCATACACAAGTATGTGACCCAAGGAGCTGAACGTAGTCAACACCCCCAGAATGTGAAATATGACGAGCATGTACGAATTTGACTTAATATTACTCCTCCTCCAGCAAATGTGCGTCTACTTAGTGATCGCATGGGTCCTCAGTCGTACCCCGCTGGTTACCCCATTACTTAAAGTCACTATTCGCTTACCTCACAAGGTGATGTGCTACCTGATTTTCTCAGTATTTTGCATTATCGGTACTTATTTTGGTTTGCATATCAATGATTCTATTGCCAATACTCGCGCCATTGGTGCCGTGCTTGGGGGCCTATTAGGCGGCCCCGCTGTCGGCTTTGCCGTTGGTTTTACTGGTGGGTTGCATCGTTATTCATTGGGTGGTATGAGTGCATTTGCCTGTATGGTTTCAACGATTGTTGAAGGGTTGATTGGCGGGTTAGTTCATCGTTACTTTATGAAACGTGGCGAAATTAATAAAATTTTTAATCCTATGATTGCCAGCAGTGTCACTTTTATTGCTGAAATCATACAAATGCTAATTATTTTATTGTTGGCAAAACCTTTCGATGAAGCCCTCGAACTTGTTAAAAATATCGCTGCACCTATGGTCATCGCAAATACGATTGGCGCAGCTATGTTTATTCGTATTTTACTCGACCGCCGCGCTATTGTTGAAAAATACACAACTGCATTCTCTGCTCAGGCGCTAAAAATCGCCTTAACTACTGAAGGAATTCTGCGTAAAGGCTTTAATGCTGATAACAGTATGAAAGTTGCCAAGATTATTTATCAAGAACTAGAAATTGGCGCCGTCGCCATCACTGATCGTGAAAAAATACTCGCATTTATTGGTATTGGCGCTGATCACCATCGCCCGGGAACACCGATTTCGTCGAGTCAGTCAAGGCAAGCTATTGAGAATAATGAAGTTGTATATGCCGATGGCAATGAAACGCCTTACAAGTGTTCATTAAGCCCCACCTGTAAACTCGGTTCTGCATTAGTGATCCCATTACGCGGGGAAAATGAAAAAGTCATTGGTACAATTAAACTGTATGAAGCGAAAAATAGCCTATTTAGCTCCATAAATCGTACCCTTGGTGAAGGCATAGCCAGCTTATTTTCCGCGCAAATTCTCGCGGGCCAATATGAGCGCAATAAGCAATCACTGTTACAATCTGAAGTTAAACTACTTCATGCGCAAGTGAACCCCCACTTTTTGTTTAATGTACTCAATACGCTGCAAGCCGTGATCCGCAAAGATAGCCAGCAAGCAGGCCAGCTTGTGCAATATATTTCGACATTTTTCCGCAATAATTTAAAACGACCTGAACAAAATGCCACGCTTGGTGAAGAAATTGAACATATCAAC
Source organism: Providencia sp. PROV048 (assembly GCF_033688165.1). Lineage (NCBI taxonomy): Bacteria > Pseudomonadati > Pseudomonadota > Gammaproteobacteria > Enterobacterales > Morganellaceae > Providencia > Providencia sp. PROV048. The sequence continues at coordinate 3,928,557 of NZ_CP096360.1, forward strand.
GCCTATTTGCAGATAGAAAAAGCCCGCTTTCAAGAAAGCTTACAAATTCATATTGAGATCCCAGATGAAGTCAAACAGGTTGAACTTCCAGCATTTACCCTGCAGCCACTGGTTGAAAATGCAATTAAACACGGCACCTCACAGTTATTAGAAACAGGATATATTACAATACGTAGTTATATCGGCAGTGAACATGTCTACATCGAAATAGAAGATAACGCGGGGCTATACAAGCCCACTAAAAAGTCCGATGGCTTAGGAATGGGGCTAGTCGATAAACGCTTACGTTTAAAATATGGTGAACAATATGGTATCAGCGTAGAACATGAGCCAGAAAAATTCACTCGAATGAAAATTCGCCTGCCTTATTTGGCTACAACATAATAATGATTAAATTACCTCTATGAATGTATTGATTGTTGATGACGAACCTCTTGCACGGGAAAATGTGCGTTGCCTACTTGAAGAACACGATGATATTGAAATTATCGGTGAATGCGCAAATGCGATTGAAGCGATTGGGGTCATTCACAAAAAAAAGCCTGATGTGGTTTTTCTTGATATTCAAATGCCGCGCCTAACTGGCCTTGAAATGGTACGTATGTTAGATCCAGAAGACCGCCCCTATATCGTCTTTCTTACCGCTTTTAATGAATTTGCCATCCAAGCTTTTGAAGAGCATGCATTTGATTACTTGTTAAAGCCCCTTGAAACAGAGCGATTAAAAAAAACCTTAAACCGCCTACGTCAAGGTAAGCAAAAACAGAACCTTGAACTGCTCAGCAACAATGATCCGCTCAAATTTATCCCTTGTACTGGCCATAGCCGCATCTATTTGATGAAGCTTGATGAAGTGCTATATGCCACCTCACGTATGAGTGGCGTGTATGTAATGAGCACACAAGGGCAAGAAGGCTTTACTGAGCTCACATTACGCACATTAGAAACTCGTACACCTTTAGTGCGCTGCCATCGCCAATATTTGGTTAACATGACTCAGTTAAATGAAATTCTGTTTGGCGACGGTGGACAAGCCGAGTTGGTACTCAGTTCCGGTGAACATATACCTGTCAGCCGCCGTTATCTCAAGCCACTAAAAGAGGCATTGGGGTTAGTTTGAGTCGCGCTTCAACTTCCTACGCACAAACTTGGTGTATAAATTAATAATAAATTTGTACATCTAACTGATTTTTTCTATAATCAGAAATATAAGTTCAAAAAATACACAATACGTTATTCTGGGTTGTGTGTTCACTATTTATAGGAACAAAATATGTCTAATACAATGTCGCAAAAAGCAGCACGTGAAGGCCTTGGTAACCCTGAGCTCTTTAAGGGCGGCGTTTTTGTAACAAAAAATGGGCAATCTGAGCTGTTTATCCAAACAAGTGAAGAACGTGAAATAGAGCTAAAAGAAAGGGAAAGAGAGCGCCAAGCAAATGCGCTGCTAAAATTGGTGATGGCAGCAAAAGATGATGTTAAAAATAAGAGAATCTTATCACCAGAAGAAGCGCTAGAAAAATTACGTGCAGCAAGAAAATAATGAAAGGAAATTGTGATGGAACAACCCTATACGGTCACCCTCGCAGAAACTGCATTATGGTCACTACAGGATGTAGAATCGTTTAAAATCAATTTTATGAGCAGTGTTCAAGCAGCCGCGTTTGTTGATGAGCTACTTTTATCATCCGTTAGAGCAATATCAGAAGATCCAAAGCGTTATCGCCCAAATCAAATGTTAGCCGATAATGGTCTACTAATTCGGGAGCGAATCGATATAACTAGCCAATATCGTTGTTTATATGAATTTGATATGCAAACAAATAACGTTGTTATCCTACTTTTTATCAGTACAGCACAAGATTTAGAAAAAACGCTTTATCGCTACTACATACTTAGGTAAAAATGGCTAGCAAAAAACCCGCATTTCCAAGAAGTGCGGGTTTTCATTTTATTAGGGAATAACTTCCCTAAAACCTAGCAATTACGCGTTATGGCTGCTGCTACGACGACGAGGTGCTGCATTAGTACCATCTTGACGTGGAGCAGAGTTACCACGGTCACGGTTACCACCGCCACGACGCTCACCACCGCTACGACGTTCGCCACCGCGCTCACCGCCACGGTCATTACGACGACCTGCACCAAAGCCACCTTCGCTGCCGCCATCACGACGACCACCACCACGACGCTCACCACCGCCGCGACGTTCGAACGGTTGTGCATCACCGATCAGCTGCATTTGAGTTGGTTTATTCAAAATGCGTGCGCGACTTAAATGAGTTAACACGTCAGTTGGCATGCCTTTTGGTAATTCAATTGTCGAGTGCGTTCCGTACAATTTGATATTACCGATATAACGGCTGCTGATATCCGCTTCGTTAGCAATCGCACCAACAATGTGACGAACTTCCACACCATCATCACGGCCAACTTCAATACGGTACATTTCCATATCACCGACATCACGACGCTCACGACGTCCGCCACGCTCACCACGTTCTGCACGGTCAAAACCATTGCCGTTGCTGTTGCGGCGATCACCACGGCGATCATCGCGATCATTAAATTCACGACGTGGACGACGTGGCGCATCTGGTGGCAGGATCAGAGCACGTTCACCTTGTGCCATTTTCAGTAATGCTGCGGCTAAAGTTTCCATATCTACATCTTCTGATGGAGACATTTTTGCTAACAGTGAACGATATTGGTCTAAATCGCTGCTTTCTAATTGCTGTTGAATTTTCTCAGCAAATTTCGCCTGACGACGTTGGCTCAGCAGATCTGCATCTGGTAATTCAACTTCAGGAATAGTCAGTTTCATCGTACGTTCAACGTTACGTAGCAGACGGCGTTCACGGTTCTCAACAAACAGTAACGCACGCCCTGCACGACCCGCACGGCCTGTACGGCCAATACGGTGAACGTAAGACTCGGCATCCATTGGGATGTCATAGTTAACAACTAAGCTAATACGCTCAACGTCCAAACCACGCGCTGCAACGTCAGTTGCGATCAAGATATCTAAACGACCATCTTTTAAGCGCTCTAAAGTTTGCTCACGCAGTGCTTGGTTCATGTCACCATTTAGTGCAGCACTGTTGTAACCATTGCGTTCTAACGCTTCAGCCACTTCTAATGTTGCATTTTTGGTACGCACGAAAATAATTGCTGCATCAAAGTCTTCTGCTTCTAAGAAACGTACTAACGCTTCATTTTTACGCATGCCGTACACAGTCCAATAGCTTTGAGCAATATCTGGACGAGTGGTAATGCTAGCCTGAATACGAATCTCTTTCGGGTCTTTCATAAAACGACGTGTAATACGACGAATTGGTTCAGGCATTGTTGCAGAGAACAGCGCAGTTTGGTGCTCAGCTGGAATTTGGCTCATGATGTTTTCAACATCTTCAATGAAGCCCATACGCAGCATTTCATCAGCTTCGTCTAAAACTAAGCCTTTTAATTTAGAGAGGTCTAACGTGCCACGTTTTAAGTGATCCAGAAGGCGGCCTGGTGTACCCACAACAATTTGTGGTCCTTGGCGCAGTGCACGTAATTGTACGTCATAACGTTGACCACCATACAGGGCAACAACGTTAACGCGGTTCATATGTTTAGAGAAATCGCTCATTGCTTCCGCTACCTGAACAGCCAACTCACGAGTTGGTGCAAGGACTAAAATTTGCGGAGCTTTTAAATCTGGGTCGATGTTATGCAGTAATGGCAAACTAAACGCAGCAGTTTTACCGCTACCTGTTTGTGCCATACCTAATACATCGTTGCCATCCATTAACAATGGAATACATTGCTGTTGGATTGGTGATGGTTTTTCATATCCTAGGTCATTTAGTGCTGTCAAAATAGATGCTGATAAACCTAACTCAGCAAAAGAAATATCGGTCTCAGTAGTCATGTAAAGGTGCCTCATACATAATGGCAGCCAGTTTACATAACCATGCGAAAATCATTTCGGTCATTTTCATTTAAAATGTGAACTGGCTCAAATTGTGTTTATTAAACGAACAAATAGGCCGTCACCCCGAGGGATGATGACTTAAAAATTTATCATGAAATGTTCGTCAGCTATTGCTGGCCCTATTCTAAAAGGTCGTCTTGTTCTTGGCCTAACAGCGCCAATTCCAACAATGCATAGCGGTGTTCAACAAAGCTGTGAGCGTTGTTAGCTACCGTCAGTTTGAATAACGCAACTGCGCTATCCTTATCCCCCAGACTTAGGTAATGCTTACCTAAATAGAAGTTAGTTTCACTGAGATGCTCAGCGAGCGAAGTGTTATCCGTAGATGTTTCTTTCAAACGCTCCATCAATGTATTTTCATTGATATTGCCAAGATAGAATTCTACGATATTCCAGCCCCATTGCCCTTTCTCCGCTTGGTTGTAGCGGGCAGCAAGATTATCTTGCGCCATACGCGGGTCTATGTCTTTCTCTACGAGGTAAAGCCACAGAGTACGAAAAGGATCATTTGGATCTATCTGATAATACGCCAGCAGATCATCCTGCGCTAGTTTGTACCGTTCACCGTAATATAATGCGATGCCACGATTCATTCGCGCGAAATTGTAAGTTGGATCAAGCTCTAAAACAGAATCAAACGCTTCATAGGCAGCATCATAATTGCCTGCCTGCGTAAAATATATCCCTAAAAAATTAAAAACTTCAGGAATATCAGGACGAATGGCTAACGCAGTTGAAAAATCATTACGTGCCAGCGCCCTTAAACCGAGACTATCATACAACACACCGCGCTCATATAAAAGCTGTGCGTATTCATCATCGGTTAAAGACCGACTCGCAAGGATTTGTTCCATACGAGCCAGTATCACTTCTTGTTGCAATGAAGGTTGAAGTGGAACGGCAAATACCTCGTTCTTTCGCCAATCTTTGCTACTACATCCAATAATAACAAAAAAGATAAGCGCCAAGAGCACACGCGGTAACGTGCGATAATCTCTCACCCGAAGACAGATACTGTTCAACATACTCCGCCCTTACATTACCACGCTTTACAAATGATGGTTTCAGCAAATTTAGGCTGATAGCGCCCTAACTTAATAGAGCGCTGTTAAGTCAGCTTACTCTGCTGAGTCCTGCGGTTGTGCACTTGCTTCTTCAGTTACTACCGCTTCTTTCATGCTAAGACGGATACGGCCCTGACGGTCGATTTCCAATACCTTAACAGGAACTTCTTGACCCATTTGTAGGTAATCAGTCACTTTCTCAACACGTTTGTCCGCGATTTGAGAAATATGAACCAGACCTTCTTTACCGCCGCCAATCGCAACAAATGCACCAAAGTCGACAATACGGGTTACTTTACCTGGGTAAATGCGGCCAACTTCAACTTCTGCTGTGATATCTTCAATACGACGAATTGCTTCTTTCGCTTTAATACCATCAGTTGCTGCAATTTTCACAGTACCGTCATCTTCGATCTCGATAGTCGTGCCTGTTTCTTCCGTTAACGCACGGATCACAGAACCACCTTTACCGATGACATCTTTGATTTTGTCTGGATTGATACGGATAGTGTAAATACGTGGAGCAAATTCAGAGATTTCTTCACGTGGACCATTGATTGCTTGTTCCATCGTACCAAGAATGTGCAAACGCGCACCTTTTGCTTGGTTTAAGGCAACTTGCATAATTTCACGCGTGATCCCTTCAATTTTGATGTCCATTTGCAGTGCACTGATACCTTCACGGCTACCAGCCACTTTAAAGTCCATATCACCTAAGTGGTCTTCGTCACCTAAGATATCAGACAGAACAACGAAATCTTCGCCTTCTTTTACCAGCCCCATTGCAATACCTGCAACAGCGGCTTTAATTGGCACACCAGCATCCATCAGTGCTAATGACGCACCGCAAACTGATGCCATTGATGATGAACCATTGGATTCAGTGATTTCAGACACAACACGTACAGTGTATGGGAAATCTGCGTGGTCAGGCATCACAGCTAACACACCGCGTTTCGCTAAACGGCCGTGACCGATTTCACGACGTTTTGGTGAACCCACCATGCCAGTTTCACCGACAGAGTATGGAGGGAAGTTGTAATGGAATAAGAAACGGTCAGTATATTCGCCCATTAATTGGTCGATAACCTGTGCATCACGCTCTGTACCTAACGTTGCAGTTACCAGTGCTTGAGTTTCACCACGAGTAAACAACGCAGAACCGTGAGTACGTGGCAGAACACCCGTACGAACGTCCAGTGCACGAACCATATCTTTTTCGCGGCCATCGATACGTGGCTCACCACGGATAACACGGCTACGAACAACTTGTTTTTCTAAGCTTGCTAAAATATCTGCAACTTCAGAAACATCAACGTTTTCGTCTTCAGCAACTAATACTGCAGTGACTTCTTCTTTGATTAAGTCAACCTGCGCATAGCGCTCTTGTTTCTCAGTGATGCGGTAAGCATCGCCCATACGGCTTTCAGCTAATTGTGCAACACGGTCATGAAGAGCTTGGTTAACTGGCTCTGGCTGCCAATCCCATTTCTCTTTACCCGCTTCTTTCACTAATTCATTGATATTCTGAATAACAACTTGTTGTTGATCGTGGCCAAATACCACTGCACCTAACATTTGCTCTTCGCTCAACAAATCAGCTTCAGATTCAACCATTAATACCGCGTTATCAGTACCTGCAACCACTAAATCCAAACGGCTGTTTTTCAGTTCGTCTGCTGTAGGATTCAGAACATATTGGTCATTGATAAAACCAACACGTGCAGCACCGATTGGGCCATTGAATGGAACACCTGACAGCGCTAATACCGCTGATGCACCAATCATCGCAACGATATCTGGGTTAACTTGTGGGTTAACAGATACAACGGTCGCAATGATTTGAATTTCGTTATAAAAACCTTCTGGGAACAGAGGGCGTAGAGGACGGTCGATCAGACGTGCGATTAACGTTTCGCCTTCACCAGGACGACCTTCACGACGGAAGAAACTTCCAGGGATGCGGCCCGCTGCATATGTACGTTCTTGATAGTTAACAGTTAAAGGGAAGAAATCTTGACCTTCTTTCACTTTTTTCTGTGCAACTGCAGTCACGAATACTGCAGTGTCATCCATGTTAACCATAACAGCAGCAGATGCTTGGCGTGCGATCATACCGGTTTCAATCGAAACAGTATGTTGACCGTATTGGAATTTACGAACAATAGGATTTAACACTATATTACCCTTTTTGTAAGGCTCCCTGAGATTCTCAGGGAGCATTGGTTTACTCTTCCTACTACAGCCTCGCGACTAATGAGAATACTGATGTTCTAGTGATCAATTCTCTCATTAGCCGCGCGAATCGGATGTAGCGAAGAGGCATTAATAAAAACAACTCACTACGATTTATAGCTTAGCATTTAAGTTAAGTATAATTCGAGTATTACTTCAACTTTCAAAATAACTTTTAGAAGAAAAGGGGCCTCTGGCCCCTTTTCTCTGAAACTGACTCTACTCGTCATACTTCAAGTTGCAACGTTGTTGACTACATTCACTCGTACTAGCCACATACTCATGTATGTACCTAGTAACTCACTCATTTGTCGCCTAGCTGCAACTCAAATTATCTAGAGTAAGATTAGCGGCGCAGACCTAAACGCTCGATAAGAGCAGTGTAACGCGCGATATCTTTACCTTTCAAGTAAGCTTGTAAGCGACGACGCTGAGCAACCATACGCAACAGACCACGACGGCTGTGGTGATCTTTTTTGTGCTCTGCAAAGTGACTTTGCAGGTGGTTGATTTGTGCTGTCAGCAGAGCGATTTGAACTTCGCTTGAACCAGTGTCATTTTCACCGCGGCCGAACTCAGCAACGATTTTAGCTTTCGCTTCATTACTTAGAGACATAATAAACTCCAAAATGATTAATGTAAGTGATGAGAGCCAATCTCTAATTTAGCATCTCAAGATTAAGCGCCGCTATTCTACGCTGCTTAAGGCAGCAAAGCAATAAGCGCCACTACACGGACTGTTCATTTTCCACAACCAAACGCTTCGGTGCTATACGGCCATCTTCACTCACCAGAGCAATACCGATAAACCGATGCTCTGCGCCACAAGTGACTCGGACCATACAACCTTCTTCAAGGCCTTGGACTGCGGCTCGCACAGGTTGACCCTGCTTAAAATAAGCCGCTGTTTCCTCTGTAATATTTACAGCTGGAAAATGAACGACTGCCGTATCCATTGGCAACAATAGAGAGTCGAGTAATGACTCAAAAGAACCTTCACCCGCATCTACTTTTGCCCGTAAAGCAGCTAATTGTTCTAATGTTACCATTCGCTCATAAGGGTAATTAGCCACTTGCACTCGACGCAGGTAAATCACATGCGCACCACAGCCTAACATCTCACCTAAATCATCGATAATTGTACGAATATAGGTTCCTTTAGAACAGTGTACCTCCAGTTCTAATTCATTATTTTCTAAACGAATAAACTGCAATTCATACACTGTAATTGGGCGAGCTTCACGCTCAACTGTAATCCCTTTACGCGCATATTCATACAACGGACGACCTTGGTGTTTCAACGCTGAATACATTGAAGGAACTTGTAATGTATCACCGCGGAAAAATTCTAAAGCATCATCTAGTTGCTGCTGTGTAAACTCTACGTTACGCTCACTAATAATTTCGCCATGTGAATCTGACGTATCAGTACGTTGCCCAAGACGTGCAATCACGCGATAACGTTTATCTGAATCGAGTAAAAACTGGGAAAATTTCGTCGCTTCGCCGAGACAAACAGGCAACATACCTGTTGCGAGAGGGTCAAGTGCCCCCGTGTGCCCAGCTTTATTGGCATTAAAAAAGCGCCGCACTTTTTGCAGCGCATCATTTGAAGAAATGTCCGTGGGTTTATCCAGCAGCACTACGCCGTCAATATTACGGCCGCTACGACGACGCCCCATTATTTTTCCTCTTTATCACTAACATCCGCACGACGTTTTTCATCATCGCGGATCACATTTGACACTAAATTAGACATCCGCATACCGTCAACAAGAGAGTTGTCATATTCAAATGTTAACTCAGGAATAATACGTAAACGCATTGCTTTTCCAATTAATGAACGTATAAAGCCTGATGCTTCATTTAATGCTTTAATGCCATCTGCAACCATTTCTTCTTCGCTTTTATCGTTAGCGATATTGAAGAAGGTCACAAAGACTTTACCGTATGCGAGATCGCGAGATAACTCGACACCTGAAACGGTAGCCATACCAATACGTGGGTCTTTGATCTCACGTTGTAAGATGATCGCAATTTCTTTTTGCATCTCTTGCGCAACGCGTTGTGCACGACTGAATTCTTTTGCCATCGTTATATCTCCTGACAATAAAGGGGGCAAGCGCCCCCTCATTCATACTGTTTTCTCACCACGACATTTCGTGGGTACTCACAAAATTAACCGTCAATAGAACGTTTAACTTCAATAATTTCGAAAACTTCAATCATATCGCCTACACGAACATCGTTGTAGTTCTTAACGCCGATACCACATTCCATACCGTTACGAACTTCATTGACGTCATCTTTAAAGCGACGTAGTGACTCTAGCTCACCTTCATAAATAACCACGTTATCACGTAATACGCGGATTGGGTTATTACGTTTGATGGTGCCTTCAGTGACCATACAACCAGCAACCGCGCCGAATTTCGGTGATTTAAATACATCGCGAACTTCTGCAAGTCCAATAATTTGCTGTTTGTACTCAGGCGCTAACATACCGCTCATAGCTTGTTTAATTTCATCAATTAAGCTATAGATAACAGAGTAGTAGCGTAAGTCAACACTTTCACTTTCAATCACGCGACGAGCAGAAGCATCTGCACGTACGTTGAAGCCTAAGATGATAGCATTCGATGCCGCAGCTAATGTTGCGTCAGTTTCAGTGATACCACCTACACCAGAACCGATGATTTTAATTTTAACTTCATCAGTCGACAGCTTCATTAGAGAGTCGGTAATTGCTTCACAAGTACCTTGTACGTCGGTTTTCAGAACGATGTTCAGCTCAGACACTTTACCTTCTTCCATGTTAGCAAACATGTTTTCCAGTTTAGATTTCTGCTGGCGAGCTAATTTAACATCACGGAATTTACCTTGACGATACAAGGCAACTTCACGTGCTTTTTTCTCGTCACGTACAACGGTAGCTTCATCACCCGCTGAAGGTACGTTAGATAAGCCTAAGATCTCAACAGGCATTGAAGGGCCTGCAGACTGAACTTCTTTACCTAATTCGTTACGCATTGCACGAATACGGCCATATTCGAAACCACACAGGACGATATCGCCTTTGTTCAGTGTACCTTCTTGAACTAAGATTGTTGCAACTGGGCCACGACCTTTGTCTAAGTACGACTCAACAACGACACCACTTGCCATGCCTGCATATACCGCTTTCAGTTCTAAAACTTCAGCTTGCAGCAAGATAGCATCGAGCAACTCGTCAATACCGGTACCTTTCTTAGCAGAAACACTGATGAACTGAGTATCACCACCCCAGTCTTCAGAAATAACACCGTACTGAGACAGCTCATTTCTAACGCGGTCTGGATCAGCTTCTGGTTTATCAATTTTGTTTACTGCAACAACAATTGGTACACCCGCTGCTTTCGCATGCTGAATAGCTTCAATTGTTTGTGGCATAACACCATCGTCTGCAGCAACAACCAGAACAACGATATCCGTTGCCTGAGCACCACGAGCACGCATTGAAGTAAACGCGGCGTGACCTGGGGTATCTAAGAAGGTAATCATACCCTTATCAGTTTGTACGTGGTAAGCACCAATGTGCTGAGTAATACCACCCGCTTCACCTGATGCCACTTTCGTTGAGCGAATGTAGTCAAGTAGAGAGGTTTTACCATGGTCAACGTGACCCATAATGGTCACAACTGGCGCACGTGGCTCTTGAAGTGCAGAACCTGTATCACGGTCATTCATTACCGCTTCTTCTAATTCGTTTTCACGACGCAGAATAACTTTGTGACCCATTTCTTCTGCAACTAACTGTGCAGTTTCTTGGTCAATCACTTGGTTGATAGTCGCCATTGCGCCCATCTTCATCATCGTTTTGATGACTTGAGAACCTTTTACTGCCATTTTATTAGCAAGTTCACCAACAGTGATTGTTTCACCAATCACAACATCACGGTTAACCGCAACTGCTGGTTTAGTAAAGCTTTGTTGTAAAGAACTACCTTTACGTTGCTTACCTTTGCTGCGACCCGAACGGCCTGCGGCACGTTCTTCTTCGCGATCTGCTTTTTCAGAAAGTTTATTACCTTTCTTCTGGCGAGGTGCTTTTGCAGTACGATTACGTGAACGACGGCCTTCTTCTTTCTCATCACTTTCATCTTCAGCTGCACGAGCGTGCGTTGAAGTTGTTGTGTGATAATCGCTGTCTTCTTCAGTTTTCGTTTCAGCAGTCCACTTTTCACCGTTTTCTTCTGCCATTTTGCGTGCTTCTTCAGCTACGCGACGTGCTTCTGCTTCAACTTTGCGCTGAGTTTCTTCTTCAGCTTTACGTTTTAGCTCCGCAGCTTCAGCTTCACGGCGTTGTTTGTCGGCATTACTTTCTACAGCTTTGCCTGGTTTTTGTTGATTTTCGCTTGGTTTCACTTTTTCTCTTTCCGCTGCTTCGCGCGTAGCTTTATCTGCTGCTTCACGTTTTGCTTTCTCTTCGGCTTCACGTTTTGCCTTTTCTTCCGCTTCACGTTTAGCTGTTTCTTCTGCTAATCGTTTTGCTTCTGCTTGACGTTGTGCCAGTTCTTCAGCTTCGCGCTGTGCCTGCTCTTCCGCTTCACGCTGCGCCTGCTCTTCCGCTTTTGCTTCTTCAGCATCACGGTTCACATAAGTGCGTTTTTTGCGGACTTCGACATTTACCGATTTACTTTTGCCACCGGTGACGGGGACACTCAGCGTACTACGAGTTTTGCGCTGTAGTGTCAATTTGCTTGGCTGACCCGCTACCCCGCCTTGTTCACGGTTTAAATGGCTCAGTAAAGCTTCTTTTTCTGACTGGCTAACAGAGTCATTCTCACCTTTTTTGATCCCTGCTTCAGCAAATTGCTGTACCAGGCGATCAACTGTGGTTTGAATTTCCGTTGCCAATGTTTTTACAGTTTCTGTCATGCCGTTCCTTCCTGCTACAGTGTTTACGCATCGTTACCGAACCAGCAAATATTACGTGCGGCCATGATGAGCGTACCTGCTTTCTCATCATCCAGACCTTCAATATCAATCAGGTCGTCGATGCCCTGCTCAGCAAGATCTTCCAGTGTACAGATTCCACGAGTAGCCAAATTATAGGCAAGAGTACGATCCATACCTTCAAGATTCAATAAATCTTCTGCTGGCTGATTATCACCTAGGCTCTCTTTTTGAGCCAATTCTATTGTGGTGAGGGCCGCTTTCGCTCTTTCACGTAGAACTTCAACAGTCTCTTCGTCAAGACCATCAATTTCCAGAAGTTCATTAATAGGCACGTAAGCCAGTTCTTCTAACGTCGAGAAGCCTTCTTCAACAAGTGCAGTGGCAAACTCTTCATCAATATCAAGATGCTTGGTGAATGTATCAATAGAAGCATGTGCTTCTGCCTGATGTTTTGCATTAAGCTCTTCTGCGGTCATGACATTTAATTCCCATTTGTCATCACCACGGTGTTTTTTCAGTAACTGAGCTGCCAGACGAACGTTTTGACCGTTACGTCCAATGGCTTGTGCCAAATTACTACTTTCTACGGCAACATCCATCGTACATTTGTCTTCATCGACTACGATAGATGCAACATCAGCCGGAGCCATTGCATTAATAACGAATTGAGCTGGGTTATCATCCCATAACACAATATCAATTCTTTCGCCGCCTAATTCACTAGAAACGGCTTGAACACGTGCACCACGCATACCAACACAAGCACCAACTGGGTCGATACGCTTGTCATTAGTTTTAACTGCGATTTTTGCACGAGAGCCTGGGTCACGAGCAGCGGCTTTGATTTCAATAATTTCTTCGCCGATTTCTGGCACTTCAATGCGGAATAATTCAATCAGCATTTCAGGGCGAGAACGCGTAACAAAAAGTTGCGCGCCGCGTGCTTCAGGACGAACATCATACAGGACTCCGCGGATACGGTCACCTGGACGGAAGTTTTCACGTGGCAACATATCTTCACGCAGAATAACGGCTTCCGCGTTATTGCCTAAATCTAACGTGATATTTTCACGATTAACTTTTTTCACCTGAGCAGTGATAATTTCACCTTGTTGCTCACGGAATTGGTCAACAACCATCGCACGTTCTGCTTCGCGCACTTTCTGTACGATAACTTGTTTAGCTGTTTGGGTAGTAATACGGTCGAATACAACAGATTCAATTTGATCTTCGACGTACTCTCCAAGCTGGAGCGCTGGGTCTTCATACTGAGCCGCTTCCAACGTAATTTCACGCGTTGGCATTGTGACTTCTTCCACAATTAACCAACGACGGAACGTGTCGAAATCACCTGATTTACGGTCAATTTCCACACGAACATCAATTTCTTGCTCGTATTTCTTTTTAGTCGCCGTCGCTAATGCAGTTTCCAGAGCCTCGAAGATTTTTTCACGAGGGAGGGATTTTTCGTTAGAAACCGCTTCTACAACAGCCAGAATTTCTTTATTCATCCTAGTTGCCTCATTGAACTTTATTAAAAGTGGGGTACCAAGTTAGCTTTCTGGATGTTGCCGAGGGCGAACACCTCATCCTTACCATCTACAGTAACCGTAATCATTTCACCGTCTATGGCCTTAATAATTCCTTGCCACTTACGGCGGTTCTGCATTGCTATACGCAAAGTCAATGCCACCTCTTCCCCCATAAAACGCTCATAATGCGCAATGGTGAATAATGGACGTTCAAGCCCTGGTGACGATATTTCCAGGTTATAAATGACAGAGATTGGATCTTCAACGTCCAATACTGCACTGACCTGATGGCTGACATCAGCACAATCATCAACAGTGATGCCTTCTTCACTATCAATGAAGACACGCAGTGTTGATGTACGGCCACGGACAAACTCTAAGCCTACAAATTCAAAGCCTAGCGCCTCCACAGGTGCTGAGATCATCTCTGTTAATTTCTGTTCTAATGTGGACAAGCCCACCCCCAGACATAAAAAAAGGGCTATAAAAGCCCAGTTAATTCGATTGTCAAATAACAAAAAACCCCGAAATTCGGGGCTTTATGCAACTGGACCCTGTAGTGCACGGGTTCACCATATTCTTATTATACCTGTAAAATCTAGAGAAATCGATGAGAAATTTTGAGAGCTGTTAGATAACTGCACTTGATTACTACACCGGATAACTACTATAGACCACGATACTGACAAGGTATGTTGAATAAGAAATGGTTGCGGGAGCCGGATTTGAACCGACGACCTTCGGGTTATGAGCCCGACGAGCTACCAAGCTGCTCCATCCCGCGTTCGAAAGCGTGTCATATTCTACACAGATAACCTGTAAATCACAAGCATCTTAAATAATGGTGCCGAGGACGGGACTTGAACCCGTACGCCCGTTTTGTAGGCACTACCACCTCAAGGTAGCGTGTATACCAATTTCACCACCTCGGCACTGAGGCGAGGTTATCAATATTCAATCAATAACCTCAAATTTTAACTTCTTGCTCATCGCTGAGCTTACTACTTAATGATGGCATTAGTTGCCTTCATTCGGAATCTTTCACACTTAACGAGGGATATCGCTCGTTGGTGTAGCTGGTGCTGCCGGAACGTCTGTTGGTTGCTCGACTTTTGTAGGTTCACTAATGTTTTCCCACTTACTACCACTACCAGTTCCGTACTTGTTAGCAGTCATATTGCCAAGTATCAAACTGATGATGAAAAACACAGCAGCCAAGATTCCAGTCATACGGGTCATGAAGTTACCTGAGCCCGATGAACCAAACAGTGTTGCAGAAGCGCCCGCACCGAATGAAGCTCCCATGTCAGCACCTTTACCTTGCTGTAACATAATCAGACCAATAAGCCCGATAGCCGCTAGCAAGAAAATAATTAAAAGAGCTACATACATTTGAGTTACCTATTCAGTTGCGGTGCATAGCCTAATGCTATGACCTTTATCACTGCACACCTACTCATTTCGACCGTGAAAGAATACTCTTACGGGATTGAGCAGGTGCGAATACTAACCAAAGCTGAGCCGACAAGCAAGTCTATTTTAATTCCATTTGATTATTTGCAGAAAAAAACAACAAATCATCAAAATATCGCTCAGCTTCACCAATAACAACTTAGCCCGCTGCTTTTACAGCATCCGCAATATAGTTTGCCATTGCAGTCACATCAGCTTCATTTTCACCTTCAACCATGACACGGATTAACGGCTCTGTTCCTGATTTTCTCAGTAATACGCGGCCTTTTCCTGCCAATTGTTTTTCAACTTCTTCGTTCGCTGCAACGACTGCATCACTTTGTAATGGGTCGTGTTGGCCTTTGAAACGTACGTTAACTAGCACTTGTGGTAATAATTTCATACCACTGCATAAGTCATGTAGGCTCATATGGTTACGTACCATAGCGCTTAATACCTGCAAGCCTGCAACAATCCCATCACCAGTGGTCGTTTTATCTAATAAAATCACGTGGCCTGAGTTTTCAGCCCCCATGCGCCAACCTTTTTCCTGTAATTTTTCGAGAACATAGCGGTCGCCTACTTTTGCACGCTCAAAAGGAATTCCTAGCTGTTTTAGGGCGATTTCTAACCCCATATTACTCATTAATGTTCCCACTACCCCACCTTTTAACTGGCCTTGGCGTAGCGCTTCACGAGCAATAATGAAGAGAATTTGGTCACCATCAACTTTTTCACCGAGGTGATCGACCATAATAATGCGGTCACCATCACCATCAAATGCTAAACCGACATGTGCTTTTTCTTCCAAAACTTTTTGTTGTAACTGGCGAACGTCTGTAGCGCCACACTCTTCGTTGATATTGATTCCGTTAGGATCGCAACCGATAGTGATGACTTCTGCCCCTAACTCACGGAACACATTTGGTGCGATGTGGTAAGTAGCCCCATTAGCACAATCAATGACAATTTTTAAACTTGCAAGGCTTTGTTCGTTCGGGAACGTACCTTTACAAAATTCAATATAACGGCCGGCAGCATCTACAATACGGTTTGCACGACCTAATTCAGCTGACTCAACGCAGGTGATCGGCTTTTCCATTTCAGCTTCAATGGCTTCTTCGACTTCATCAGGCAGCTTAGTCCCATCAATTGAGAAGAATTTAATCCCATTATCATAATATGGGTTATGAGACGCTGAAATGACAATTCCCGCTTCTGCGCGGAAAGTACGTGTTAAATAAGCAACCGCTGGGGTTGGCATTGGACCTGTGAAAGATGCGGATAAACCTGCCGCTGCTAAGCCCGCTTCTAATGAAGATTCCAACATATAGCCAGAAATACGCGTATCTTTACCAATAATAATTTTACGTGAACCATGACGAGCGAGGACTTTCCCTGCCGCCCAGCCTAATTTTAAAACAAAATCAGGGGTAATTGGGCTATCACCCACTTTGCCACGAATACCATCAGTACCAAAATATTTACGGTCGCTCATACGCTTATTTTTCCTTTTCTGACAGAGTCATCTGTACCACTTGCATCGCTTGCACGGTTTCTTTGACATCATGAACTCGAATGATGTGTGCCCCTTGCATCGCAGCAATCACTGCACAAGTTAGGCTGCCTGCGAGGCGTTCTTGTGGTGGAACATTCAATAATTGTCCAATCATAGATTTACGTGACATCCCTGCCAATAGCGGTAGTCCGAAATTATGAAATTGTTCTAAGTTTGCCAATAACTGGTAATTATGCGACAAGTTCTTACCAAAACCAAAGCCTGGATCAAGGATAATTTGTTGCCTCTCTATCCCTGCGCTCACACACCGGGTGATTTCAGCATCAAGATAGTCTTTTACCTCACGCACCACATTTTCATAATTTGGCGCTTCTTGCATCGTTCTTGGCTGGCCTTGCATATGCATAATGCAAACGGGTAAACCTGTTTTCGCGGCGACGTCTAATGCATCTGGCTCATGGAGAGAACGAATATCATTGATGATATGCATACCTGCGTTTGCTGCTTCCGCCATAACTTGGGCTTTAGAGGTATCGACTGAAATCCATACATCAAAACGCTGGGCTATTGCTTCAACAACAGGAATAACCCTATCAAGTTCCTCATTCACAGAAACTTCGGCAGCCCCTGGACGGGTAGATTCGCCACCAATATCAATGATAGTCGCACCGTGTTGCACCATTTTTGCCACATGTTCAAGCGCATCATGATAACGATTATGAGTGCCACCATCTGAAAAGGAATCAGGAGTGACATTCAAAATCCCCATCACCTTAGGTGTGGATAAGTCAAGGACACTGCCTCTCGCTTTGATTTGCATTGTTATTTTTCCTTAACGAAAAAAACCCCAGCGAACTGGGGTCTTAATATTTTATTTCACGACCGCTTATTGTGGTTTGCTGTCGTTATTATCTGATGGGTTTGATTCATCAGCATTATTACTATTATTTGTGTTATCTGGTTCTTCAGACTGTGGTTTTTCCGCTGTAGGTTCCGCTTTTGGCGCACCTGTACCGAACGAACCAGTGACATTACTCACTTTTTTGTCTTCATCCCAACCTGCTGGCTCACGCACTGGACGGCGGTTCATCAGGTCATCAATCTGTGGCATATCAATGGTTTCATATTTTAATAATGCATCTTTAGTCGCATGCAGAATATCAATATTGTCTTCCAATGTTTTGTATGCCAATTGATAACAGTGGTCCAGAATTTTTTTAATTTCTTCATCAACAATACGTGCTGTTTCATCAGAAATTCCTGAACCATTACCTGAAGAGCGACCTAAGAACGCTGGGCCTTCTTCTTTCGAATACTGCATTGGGCCTAAGCGGTCAGAGAAGCCCCACTGAGTCACCATGTTACGCGCCGTATTCGTCGCAAACTGAATGTCGGAAGAAGCACCCGTTGTGACTTTATCGCGACCATAAATCAGTTCTTCTGCAATACGACCTGCATATGCCGTTGCAATCATACCTTCGAGCTTCAAGCGGCTACGACTGACTTCATCACCTTCTGGTAAGAAGAAAGCAACACCTAACGCTTGCCCACGCGGAACGATCGTGACTTTGTGGACAGGGTCATGTTCTGGCATTAAATGACCGATAATCATATGACCACCTTCATGGTAAGCCGTTGATTCTTTTTGCTCTTCAGTCATCATCAGAGAACGACGCTCTGCACCCATCCAAATCTTGTCACGCGCTTTTTCAAACTCAACCATAGAAACAACACGCTTATTCGCGCGAGCAGCAAACAATGCGGCTTCGTTCACTAAGTTTGCGAGTTCAGCACCTGAAAACCCAGGTGTTGCACGTGCAAGAATGAAAGTATCTACGCTTGGGTCGATAGGAACACGACGCATATGTACTTTCAGAATTTGTTCACGGCCACGAACATCTGGTAAGCCAACGACTACCTGACGGTCAAAACGACCTGGACGTAATAAAGCAGGGTCAAGTACGTCAGCACGGTTAGTTGCTGCGATAACAATGATCCCCTCATTACCTTCGAAACCGTCCATCTCAACTAGCATTTGGTTCAGTGTTTGTTCACGCTCATCGTGACCACCACCAAGACCCGCACCACGTTGACGACCTACCGCATCGATCTCATCGATAAAGATGATACAAGGCGCTGCTTTTTTCGCTTGTTCGAACATGTCACGAACACGAGAAGCACCCACCCCCACAAACATTTCCACAAAGTCAGAACCGGAAATGGTGAAGAATGGAACTTTTGCCTCACCAGCGATAGCTTTTGCCAGTAATGTTTTACCTGTTCCTGGAGGCCCTACCATCAGGACGCCTTTTGGAATTTTACCGCCAAGTTTTTGGAAACGAGCAGGTTCACGTAGAAACTCTACGATTTCGCCCACTTCTTCTTTGGCTTCATCACACCCAGCAACGTCTGCAAATGTTGTTTTGATCTGATCTTCTGTCAGCATGCGGGCTTTACTTTTGCCAAATGACATTGCCCCCTTGCCGCCACCGCCTTGCATCTGGCGCATGAAGAAAATCCAGACACCAATCAACAGAAGCATTGGGAACCAGGAAATAAAAATAGATGTCAGTAAGCTAGGTTCTTCTGGTGGTTCACCAACAACCGTCACATGCTTATTTAGCAAAGTGTCTAACAGCTTCTCATCCTGCATAGGAAGATAAGTTGTATAGCGGCTATTATCAGCCTTTCTGACGTTCAATTCACGACCTGTGATACGAACTTCACGTACCTGATCCTGGGCTAACTCATTGATAAACGTAGAATAATCAACTCTGCGACTATTCGAATCGCTTGGGCCAAAACTCTGGAACAAGGACATCAGAACAACTGCGATGACTAACCAGAGAATCAGGTTTTTCGCCATGTCACTCAAGGGATTAACCTCATATTACAACTGTGTTAACAAATAACGCTCAGGGTACTACAGTTTTAGCCCTGTCGCTACAATGTATACTTCACGTGACCGTGCGCGCGAAGATTCGGGTTTACGAACTTTTACTTTCGTAAACAGGGAGCGGATATCCCTAAGGTAATCGTCAAAGCCTTCTCCCTGAAACACTTTAACAATGAAACTCCCCCCAGGCGCCAATACAGCACGGCACATATCCAAAGCTAATTCAACTAGATACATAGAGCGAGGAATATCAACCGCTGGTGTCCCACTCATATTTGGAGCCATGTCAGACATGACCACCTGTACTTTTTTGTCGCCAACGCGTTCTAACAAAGCGGCGAGAACGGCTTCATCGCGAAAATCCCCTTGCAGGAAATCAACGCCAACGATTGGGTCCATCGGCAATAAGTCACAAGCAATAACCCGCCCATTATGACCTATTTGGCTAACAACGTATTGCGACCAACCACCAGGGGCTGCTCCTAAATCAACAACGGTCATACCTGGTTTAAAAATTTTATCACCTTGCTGGATTTCTTCCAGCTTAAACCATGCACGTGAGCGTAGCCCTTTTTTTTGTGCTTGCTGAACATATTTATCACTAAAATGCTCTTGCAACCAGCGACTTGAGCTTGCCGAACGTTTTTTATTGGCCATTGTGCTTTCCAACTATACTAAAAGAACTTCACCTAACTTGCTGCTTCTTTACCATCAAAAAGATATAATTGATGGTGATAGATATCAGATGGCGGTAGAATAAGCCATTTTCAATACTAACCAAGCAAAAAATCAATGAATCTTAATAAAAAACAAATTCAGCACCTAAAAAGTCTCGCTCACCATTTAAACCCTGTTGTTATGATCGGCAACAATGGTTTAACCGAAGGTGTTTTGGCTGAGATTGAACTCTCATTAGCACATCATGAGCTTATCAAAGTCAAGATCGCAGGCGAAGACCGTGATACTAAAAATTTGATCGCTGATGCGATTGTTCGCGAAACTGGTGCAGTAAATGTACAAATTATTGGTAAAATTCTTGTTATCTACCGTCCTTCGGCAGACCGCAAAATCATTTTACCTAAATAATCCCCCATCATTTATATAAAAATGCCATTGAAAGCATGTTTTATATGATGAAAAAGGCCGCCTGCGGCCTTTTTCTTTAAATCAGGGAAATAATATAACCAATTCAGGGAAATAGGAATCAGATATACTCAACTTTAAGAATTTCGAACTCGACATCACCACCTGGGGTTTTAATCGAGACCGCATCATCAACTTCTTTACCCACTAAACCGCGTGCTATCGGTGAGTTCACAGAAATCAGATTGATCTTAATATCTGCTTCATCATCACCAACAATACGATACGTTAGCTCTTCGTCAGTATCAACATTCAATACTGTCACAGTCGCGCCAAAGATAACACGACCGTTATTGACCATTTTAGTTACATCGATCACTTGAGCGTGAGAAAGTTTCCCTTCGATTTCTTGAATACGGCCCTCACAGAAACCTTGTTGCTCACGTGCTGCATGATATTCTGCATTTTCTTTTAAGTCACCGTGCTCACGCGCTTCTGCAATAGATGCAATAATTTCTGGGCGACGGACAGATTTAAGGAATTCTAGCTCTTCTCTTAGCTTATCCGCACCAAGTACCGTCATCGGGATCTGTTTCATTAATAAATACCTCGGTTCAATCCTATCTAAAAACAAGTATCTTCCTGATTTTGTAACAACAGTACACCGAACACCTGCGTAAAACCGGGGGTGTTCTAGTAAAAAAACGCAATCAGACTTATGTACTCATTTATCTTATCATAATGTACGCTATTTTAACTGAGACTTAATAACGGGTCACCGTTTACTTTCTTGGGCATTACACTTTAGTATGTATTATATGTCCACCCTAATGCGTGAAATATATGTCATTATTAACTTTAACCAGAAAATGGATAATCTCTTTAGGAATTACCTTAGCTAGTACGCAAGTTTTTGCGATTCCTATTGATGAATACAAACAATATTTACCTGATGGCACTAACCTTGCTCTGGTCGCGCAAAAAGTGGGAAGTAGCACCCCATTAATTGATTATAATGCACAGCAAATGGCATTACCTGCAAGTACACAAAAGGTTGTGACCGCTCTTGCTGCCCTATTGCAACTGGGGCCAGATTACCGTTTTGTCACCAATTTTGAGACTGATGCAAAACTTAGCAACAACACACTGACGGGTGATTTAGTGATCCGCTTCAGTGGTGACCCGACATTAACCCGCCAACAAATTCGCAATATGGCGAATGTATTAAAGCAGCTTGGGATCCATAAAGTTGACGGCGATCTCGTCGTTGATATTTCTGCTTTTACTAGCCATGACAAAGCACCGGGATGGGTTTGGAATGATATGACCCAATGCTTTAGTGCGCCACCCGCTGCGGCTATCATTGACCGTAACTGTTTTTCAGTTTCTCTTTACCCTGCTGAAAAAACAGGAGATTTTGCATTCATTAAGGCGGCTAGTTTTTACCCTGTCAATATGTTCAGCGAAGTCAAAACATTAGCTAAAGGTTCCCCTGAAGCGCGCTATTGCGAACTTGATGTCGTTCCTGGTGAACTGAACCGCTACACCCTAACAGGTTGTTTAACTCAACGCAGCGAGCCCTTGCCACTTGCCTTTGCGGTACAAAATGGAGCGAGTTACTCCGGAGCGATTGTCAAAAATGAACTAACTACAGCAGGAATTGAACTGACTGGCCATGTGAAAAAACGTACATTTCCTGCGGCTCAATCACAAGTATTAGTCAAAACCGAATCTAAGCCGCTACATGACTTGTTAAAAGTGATGCTCAAAAAATCCGATAATATGATAGCGGATACCGTTTTTCGTACCATTGGGCGTGAATATTATGGTGTTCCGGGAACTTGGCGTTCAGGATCCGATGCGGTAAGACAAGTACTGAAGCAAAAAGCGGGGATCGACCTTGGCAATACCGTGATGGTAGATGGATCGGGATTATCTCGCCATAATTTAATCACCCCAGCAACCATGATGGAGATCTTGCAGTTTATCGCTAAAAATGATCAACAACTCGATTTTATTTCTATGCTTCCACTTGCCGGCCATGATGGCACTTTGCGTTACCGTGGTGGTTTTGATGAGGCAGGTGTAAATGGAAAAGTTTCCGCTAAAACGGGAGCGTTACAAGGGGTTTATAATCTCGCTGGTTTTATCACAACCGCCAGTGGTCAACGTGTGGCTTTTGTGCAATTTATCTCCGCTTATGCGGTACCACAGAGCCAGCAACGTACTCGTCGAGTACCATTAGTGCGATTTGAAAGCCGTTTGTATAAAGATCTGTATCAGAAAAACTGATCATACGCGATTTAGACAGTAAAAAGGCGCTTTCGCGCCTTTCAGACTGCTGACAAACATATTATGTTTGGCGGCAAGTCGAATAGGTTTTGAAAATAAACTAGGAAAATCAATTTATTGATTTTCGGCTGATAACACAAAGTGGGAAAAACCACGCTTTTATCCCACTTTGTCAACAACCTCAAAGGCGCTTTCGCGCCTTTTTACATTTCTAAGATAAACTATTTTTGATAAATAATTTCGACACCTTCGTCGTCATCTTCATCCCAATCGTCATCCCAGTCATCATCAAAATCTTCAGTACCAGAAAGTTGTTCTTTGTGATAATCATCCCACATGAATTCAACTTTTTCAGGTTGCTGTGTATCTTCAGTCGTTGCCATATCACGCGGTTGAGTATTCATAAATTCCATGATATCCCAACACAGTGCTTTCACACCTTCGTGGTTAACTGCTGAAATCATATAGAATTTATCTTCCCAGCCCATCGCTTTGGCAATTTCTGCTGCGCGCTGTGCTGATTCCTCTTCACCTAAGATATCAATCTTATTGAAGACTAACCAACGTGGTTTTGCTGCCAGCTTTTCACTGTATTTTTCTAACTCACTGATGATGATCTTCGCATTTTCAACAGGATCAGACTCATCAATAGGGCAAATATCAATCAAGTGAAGTAAGACACGACAACGTTCTAAGTGTTTCAGGAATTGGATCCCAAGGCCTGCACCTTCCGCTGCGCCTTCGATCAACCCTGGAATATCCGCAACCACAAAGCTTTGTTCGTTATCCATACGCACGACACCCAAGCTTGGGACTAAAGTGGTAAATGGATAATCAGCAACTTTTGGTTTTGCTGCTGACACTGAACGAATAAAGGTAGATTTACCTGCATTCGGCATACCAAGCATACCGACATCTGCTAACAGCATCAGTTCTAACAGTATTTCGCGAGTTTCCCCTTTTGTCCCCATGGTACGTTGACGTGGAGCACGATTCACTGAAGATTTAAAACGGGTATTTCCAAGCCCATGGAAGCCGCCTTTAGCGACCATATGACGTTGATCATGACGAGTCATATCACAAAGTACTTCGTTGGTCCCTAAATCGCGTACACGCGTTCCTACGGGTACTTTTACAGTGATGTCTTGACCACGTTTACCTGTACATTCACGGCTTTGGCCATTCTGGCCGCGCTCTGCACGAAAGGATTTTTCAAAACGATAGTCGATTAGCGTGTTGAGGTTTTCGTCTGCTTGTAAGTAAACGTCCCCACCATCGCCACCGTCACCACCGTCCGGTCCCCCTTTAGGGATGTATTTTTCACGGCGGAAGCTGACACAACCATTGCCACCATCTCCTGCCACGACCAATATTTTGGCTTCATCTACAAATTTCATAATTCTCTCTCCGCTTCTGAGCCGCATAACGCTGGATGGCTGTTCTACTCAGAGATGGTGCATCTTTAATACGTGTGTAGTTCATTAAAGATCAAATATCTGAATATAAAAAGCCCCGCAAAAGGTTTTTGCAGGGCTTTAATTCTGAATTAAAGGTCAGAAAACTTATTCAGCTTCGATGCTGATAAATTTACGATTGTTTGGACCTTTAACTTCAAATTTAACTTTACCGTCCGCTAATGCGAACAGAGTGTGGTCACGGCCACAACCTACGTTGTTACCTGCGTGGAACTTAGTACCACGTTGACGAACGATGATGCTACCTGCTAATACAGCTTCACCACCAAAACGTTTAACACCTAAACGTTTTGCTTCTGAGTCACGACCGTTACGAGTCGAACCACCAGCCTTTTTGTGTGCCATTAATCTGCTCTCCTAAATCTTAAGCGATGACAGTGATCTTAACATCAGTGAACCACTGACGATGACCCTGTTGTTTACGGCTATGTTTACGACGACGGAATTTGACGATTTTAACTTTTTCGCCACGACCGTGTGCAACCACTTCCGCTTTCACTTTAACGCCTTCAACGACAGGAGCGCCGATTTGGATCTCATCGCCATTAGCAACCATCAGAACTTGATCAAATTCAACAGTTTCACCTGTTGCGATGTCCAGCTTTTCTAGGCGGACAGTTTGACCTTCGCTAACTCGGTGTTGTTTACCACCACTTTGGAAAACCGCGTACATATTAACTCCGCTTTCCGCGTACCCGCTAAATATTTCAATTCCAGAGCACGCTATAAAATATTCACAATAGGGCGCGAATTCTACGCAAAAAAGCAGCAGAACACAAGCCAATAATGCGGTTAGATGACAAAAAATACGACTTTTTTCTCAATAACCGTTTTTGAACGTTGATTTAGTGCCTATTCACTCAATTGTTACTTATTTAAACATTTTTTGCATCACACCTGATAATCTTATAATTAATAATGTTATGCTAGAAAGATAACTGTTCTATCGGTCTCCCAACTTTTTATTTCGGGAATGAACCAAAAACTAATAATATGAATAAATTAAGATGAATTTAGAATCTATTATTGAACTGACAACTGAGGATATGTCAGCGGTAAACGAAGCCATCCTCAGTCAATTGAATTCAGATGTTGCGCTAATTAACCAGCTTGGTTATTACATCGTCAGTGGTGGCGGTAAAAGGATCCGGCCTATGATCGCAGTGCTTGCTGGTCGATCCTTAGGTTACTCGGGTCATAAACATACCCAAGTTGCTGCATTGATCGAGTTCATTCATACAGCAACTTTGCTGCATGATGACGTCGTTGATGAGTCCGATATGCGTCGCGGAAAGCAAACTGCAAATGCTGTTTTTGGTAATGCAGCGAGTGTCTTAGTTGGTGATTTTATTTACACTCGATCATTCCAGATGATGACGGATCTCGATTCAATGCGGGTGCTAAAACTGATGTCTGAAGCGACGAATGTGATCGCTGAAGGGGAGGTTTTGCAATTGATGAACTGCAACGATCCTAACATTACTGAAGAAAACTATATGCAAGTGATCTACAGTAAAACCGCACGTCTTTTTGAAGCAGCAGCCCATGCATCTGCGATTTTAGCCAATGCGACACCAGAGCAAGAAAAAGCACTACAAGATTATGGTCGTTATATTGGGACAGCTTTTCAGTTAATTGACGATCTACTCGATTATGATGCAGACAATGCTCAGCTGGGGAAAAATACGGGGGATGATTTAGATGAAGGTAAGCCTACACTTCCCCTACTTCACGCGATGCAAAATGGTAATGAAGAAGAGTCAGCATTGATCCGCCAAGCGATTGAACAAGGCAATGGACGTCATCTGTTAGATACTGTTCTTGCAACTATGAAACGCTGTGGTTCCCTTGAATATACTTATGCAAGAGCCCAAGAAGAAGCACAAAAAGCGATTGATGCCTTAAATGTAATTGAAGATTCAATTTATAAAGATGCATTGATCGGCTTAGCTTATATCGCAATCCAACGCCATTCTTAGTCACTAGAAAAGGCAAAACAGGTCAAGAAAAGGGGAAACGCTATTTTTCCCCTTTGTCTTCTTCATCGATTTGCGCAAGCAGTGACGACAAACCATAACGCAGGATATACTTCACTATTTTATTGCGCTCAGACTCTGTCAATTGATAATACGCTTCTGACCAGATCTGTAATGCATCTGTTCTTTGACTTTGGTAAGTTACCGAAGGCTCATGCAGGCTAAGTTGCCCTTGGATTTCTCCCGGTAAGCTTTCATAATAATACTCAACAGCCTTACCTTGCACCCCTCTTTTACGGCGGTTTTTCCAGCCTTCTCGTCTTGCCATTAGGTTAATTCCCTGGGGTGATGTCGGGAGTCCTTCTAACCCAGCTAATTCTTTGGCAGTGAACCACAATTTTTTCATTTTTCACTTCACACTTATATTATGAAACCTGCTGTTGCAGCTTTACTAAAATGTCATCTGTTAAAAAATTTTTTAAATTCAATATAATATTATTTTTATATATTAATTATTTACACCTTAAGTAATTGTAAATTATTTATTATTAATTAAATCAATTAGTGCTAATGTGCCTTCACGCATAATAAATGTCAGGATAGTGTCTCGTTCATCATTAGAAAGCTGGTTATAAGCTTCCTGCCAAATAAAGGCATTATCATTTCGTTTTACTTGATAAGGAGATGAAGTTTCGTTAGCAAACTGCCCCTCAAAAATATCGATAGGTAAAGAACTAATATGGTACTCCAACGCTTTGCCTTGAATACCTCGCCTTTTACGGCTTACCCAGTTTTCACGCCTTGCCATTGCATTAATACCTTGAGTTGTCATGGGAAGCCCTTGTAACCCAAGCAACTCTTTTGCCGTTAGCCATTCCTTGTACATGCTGACCCTCCTAGTCATGATGACAATTTAATTTTCAGTTGTTAAAAACTATCTATATTTTCTCAAAACCTCATTAACTCATTCGTTTTATTTATGCCTATAAATAATAATATACAAATTATATTTGTTATTAGCATTCTAATTTCTTTTAATAACAGATAATTAAATAATTTACTCTCTAATAATTTAACTAATTTTATTAACTAATCTAGATATATTAAGAGTACGAGTAAAAAGTAGCATTAAATATGCCATTTCTATCCCTAACTAGAAAGAGTTAGTTTTAACATCAAAGTGTTATCCTAATTCACAGTTATTCATTCTGACTTTCTATTTAATTTCATAAAAACCACGGTAGTTTCATAAAATGAATTTTTAAGAAAAAATCAGAAATTATTTTGGGAAATTTCTGTTATTTTATTTCCAATAACTAAACGGATGTACTGAATGTATCATAATTTTCGGTTACTCGTACCACTAACTCTACATGATTCTAAGTGAAAAAAGGACTAAAAAATGATTTTACGGAAGTCGGACTGGCACCCTGCAGATATCATTGCAGCTTTACGTAAGCGTGGGACAACTCTTGCCGCAATTTCGCGCGAGGCAGGACTAAGCTCTTCAACGTTAGCAAATGCACTATCACGCCCTTGGCCTAAAGGGGAATGGATTATTGCCAATTTCTTAGCGATCCACCCCGCTGAAATTTGGCCAAGTCGTTATTATGACCCAATTACAGGGGATTTATTAGAAAGAAAAGTCAGAGTAAAAACACCAGCAGAAGATTAAAAATTGAATTGATATAATTATAACGCCGTGAATAATCAATCAATTTATTCACGGCATTATTTTTTGATAACAAGCATATAAAAAAAGGTTGAGTTCTAAACGAAACTCAACCCTTCACATTCACTATTAGGAAAAATTAATTGGCATTAGCCATTAATGAATTTTTCACCTAATTCGATATCTGCTTTTAATACATCTAGCATGTCTTTCAGCGCTTTCTCTTCAAATGCGCTTAATTTACCGATTGGTAAGTGCTTTTCGATACCGTTTTTGCCTAAAACAACTGGTTGTGCGAAGAAGCGAGCGTGTTCACCATCACCTTCGGTGTAAACACATTCAACCACATTGCTTTCGCCTTGGAGACCACGAATTAAAGATAAACCTAAACGTGCAGCTGCTTGGCCCATAGATAAAGTTGCAGACCCGCCACCGGCTTTCGCTTCAACGACTTCTGTGCCTGCGTTTTGAATACGTTTGGTTAACGCGGCAACTTCCTCATCAGTGAAGCTAACACCTTCAATTTGAGATAACAATGGCAGAATAGTCACACCTGAGTGGCCGCCAATCACAGGCACTTCAAGGTCATTAACATTTTTGCCTTTCAGCTCAGCAACAAACGTATTAGAACGAATGATATCTAACGTCGTCACACCGAATAAACGGTTTTTATCGTATACTCCTGCTTTTTTCAGGACTTCCGCAGCGATAGCAACGGTGGTATTCACTGGGTTAGTGATAATACCAATCAATGCTTTAGGGCAGGTTTCAGCAATTTGTTGGATCAGATTACGGACGATACCCGCATTGATGTTAAATAAGTCAGAACGATCCATACCTGGTTTACGTGCAACACCCGCAGAAATAAGAACAATGTCAGCACCTTTCAATGCAGGTTTTGCATCTTCGCCGGCAAAGCCTGTCACTTTAACATCAGTTGGGATATGGCTTAGGTCAGCAGCAACACCAGGAGTAACTGGTGCGATGTCGTAGAGGGAGAGTTCTGAACCTGCTGGGAGCTGGTTTTTGAGAAGAAGGGCGAGAGCCTGACCGATACCACCTGCTGCACCTAGGACTGCAACTTTCATTCTGAAACTCCTTAATTTGTACTTTAAAAAGATATCACTTTATTTGTTATACACTTAACACATTACGTATAAAAAACAATTTGTTAACAGATAGAGAGAGAGTTTAACGCAAGAGAACTTGTTCATTAATTGCCAGTATTCTAAACAAATTCCTTATCTGTTAATGAGATAACGGGCACTTTTTTAACAAATAGTTTTTCAGGGTATTGCATTTCGCACAATAAGTTGTTTTTAGTGTATATTATTCAATCAAAAATATTTTTATTAACAATAAATTTACAGCAGACATCTGAAAAATTCATTGTTCTATTATGCTAATTTTTCATTCCCACAATTTACGATAAATAAATACTTCTGACTATCAGCTCGAAACAAGCTTATCTAACTTTAAGTTATTCACTGGTTATAAAATCATCATAACGCAATTTTGTTGCATAAAAATGCACTTTTACGGATAATACAACTTGGTTCAATGCAAAAGAATGGGTTAATTATGCGCACTCCGTCTAAACAAGAAGACTTGGTTAAGGCTTTTAAAGCCCTACTTAAAGAAGAAAAATTTAGCTCGCAAGCTGAGATCGTCACAGCTTTGCAAGAAGAAGGCTTCGAAAATATTAACCAATCAAAAATTTCCAGAATGCTTACCAAATTTGGTGCAGTTCGCACCCGTAATGCAAAAATGGAAATGGTATATTGCCTGCCTACAGAGCCTGGTGTCCCTACCGCTACCAGTCCACTCAAAAACTTGGTTTTGGATATAGACTATAACCCTTCTGTTGTCGTGATCAGAACTAGCCCTGGAGCTGCACAGCTTATTGCACGTTTGTTAGATTCATTAGGCAAAGCAGAAGGAATTTTAGGTAGTATTGCTGGTGATGATACTATCTTCTCAACACCGGCAAATAATTTCACCACAAAAGAACTGTATGAAGCGATTCTAGCGTTATTTGAACAAGAGCTTTAATCTATTGATATACATTAGCTTAAGAGGGAAATTGATTTCCCTCTTATTGTTTTTGTCTGTTTCTATTCTATTTTGAGACATCATTTTGCTATTTGATATTTTCCGTAACTTCATACACTACGGCTTTCACTTCCTAATGCCAATTGCCTTTGGTTACCTATTTTGGCGAAAAAATTGGAAACTAGCGGCCCTGATTATGATTGCCACGATGGCTATCGACTTAGATCATCTGCTAGCTGATCCGATTTTCGACCCAGAGCGCTGTGGCATTGGTTTCCACCCACTCCATTCCTTTTGGGCTGCGGTTGTCTATGTCGTATTATTATTCATGCCATCATGGAAGCTTAAAGCCATTGCTGTTGGTTGTTTATTCCACCTTTTTACTGATTCAGTAGATTGTTATATGGGAAGTTTAAAAAAAGAAATGAATAGTCCAATAACATTAAGTCTCGTCACAGAACAGTGCCCATTGGGTATGCCAAACATAAAAAAACCCCAGTAATCATAAGAATCACTGGGGTTATCAAATAGCTAGCTAAGAGAATTTAATCATCTCGCTCTGTTTCTGCTTTCGCTTTCAAACCTGCGAGCAATTTGCCATGAATGCCACTAAAGCCACCGTTGCTCATCACCAAAATATGATCGCCCGGTTGTGCGGTTTCAATAATCATATTGGTGAATGCCTCAATATCTGCACTCCAACGCGCGGGTTGGACGCATTTTTCAGCGATGTCTGTCACCATCCAAGGGATATTGGCGGGTTGGAAAAGAAACACTTCATCTGCACGGCCAAGCGCAGGCGCAATATCATTTTTATTGATACCCATTTTCATCGTATTCGAGCGAGGTTCGAGCACCGCAAGAATACGTGAAGTTCCGCCAACTTTGCTGCGAAGTGCTTCTAACGTCGCCAAAATAGCGGTTGGATGATGTGCGAAGTCATCGTAAACACTGACACCATTTTCAACGCCTCGTAGCTCAAGACGACGACGTGCATTGATAAAGCTATTCAAGGCGAGACAAGCTTCTTTTACTGGAACGCCCACATGGTGAGCCGCTGCAATCGCCATCAATGCATTTTGGATATTGTGGTTACCCACTTGTGACCAAGTGACTTCTCCAACTTTTTCTTGTTGGTAATACACCGCAAAATGGCTGCCATCGTGGCTGAGCTTCTCAGCTTGCCATCCGCCATGCTCCCCACCCACCAGCTCTTGTTCACTCCAACAGCCCATTCCAATCACTTGTTTTAAATGATTGTCGTTGTCCGGTGTGAAAATTTTGCCACTGGCGGGCACAATACGTACAAGATGATGAAACTGTTTTTGAATCGCTTCGAGGTTTTCAAAGATATCCGCATGGTCGAATTCAAGGTTGTTCAATACCAAGGTTTTCGGGCTGTAATGAACAAATTTAGAACGTTTATCGAAGAATGCACAGTCATATTCATCAGCTTCGATGACAAAAAACGGGCTTTCACCAATCTTAGCGGAGACATCAAAGTTACCTGGGACACCGCCGATTAGAAAACCTGGCTTGTAACCGCAGTCTTCTAAGATCCACGCAAGCATCCCCGCGGTGGTCGTTTTACCATGTGTCCCCGCCACAGCCAGTACCCAACGTTCCGGTAACACATAGTCATGGAGCCACTGTGGGCCAGAAGTATACGGCAAACCTCTTTCTAATACGGCTTCAACACAAGGGTTTCCACGCGTCATTGCATTACCAATCACCACCATATCCGGTATTGGGTCAAGCTGAGCCGGATCATACCCCTGAATAAGCTCAATCCCTTGATTTTCAAGCAATGTGCTCATCGGTGGATACACATTGGCATCCGAACCCGTCACTTTATGTCCTAAAGAACGAGCCAATATTGCTAAGCTTCCCATAAAGGTACCGCATATACCTAAAATATGTATGTGCATTCTTTTTCATCCAATTAGCATGAGGTTGGTCACTATTCTACCCATCAAAAACAGGTTTATAAATGCATTAACCTATTAATCTTTTTTTTATTTAGTTAAACTCTTCCCGCGCGAGGGTAAATGCCCCGCAAAACCTCTGTCAATTTTATTCAGGACCTTCGTCATGAAAACATTAGGCGAATTCATCGTCGAAAAGCAACAAGATTTTCCTCATGCAACAGGTGAGCTGACTTCTTTATTATCAGCTATCAAACTGGGCGCTAAAATTATCCATCGTGATATTAATAAAGCTGGACTTGTCGATATTCTTGGCACTAACGGTGTTTCGAATATTCAAGGTGAAGTTCAGATGAAGCTTGACCTGTATGCAAACGAAAAACTGAAAGCGGCTTTAAAAGCACGCGGAGAAGTCGCCGGTATCGCCTCTGAAGAAGAAGATGAAATTGTCATTTTCGAAGGAGACCGCGCAGAAAACGCAAAATATGTTGTTTTAATGGACCCACTTGATGGTTCTTCAAACATCGATGTAAACGTTTCCGTTGGAACAATTTTCTCAATCTACCATCGTATCACGCCAATTGGCCAACCGGTTACAGAAGCGGATTTCCTGCAACCTGGTAACCGCCAAGTGGCTGCGGGCTACGTGGTTTACGGTTCATCAACGATGTTGGTTTACACCACTGGTGTTGGTGTACATGCGTTTACTTACGACCCATCATTGGGCGTGTTCTGCTTGTCTCATGAAAAAGTGATGTTCCCATCAGAAGGAAAAATGTACTCCATCAATGAAGGTAACTATATTAAGTTCCCGATGGGTGTTAAAAAGTACATTAAATATTGCCAAGAAGAAGATAAAGCAACAAATCGCCCGTATACCACGCGTTATATCGGTTCTTTGGTTGCAGACTTCCATCGTAACTTGCTCAAAGGGGGAATTTATATTTACCCAAGTACGGCAAGCCATCCAAATGGAAAACTGCGCCTTCTGTACGAATGTAACCCAATTGCATTTTTAGCAGAACAAGCCGGTGGTAAAGCCAGTGATGGAGCAAACCGCATTTTAGATATCATACCTAGCGAATTACACCAACGTGCGCCGTTCTTTGTCGGAACTGAGTCGATGGTAGAAAAAGCAGAATCATTTATGCGTGAATTCCCTGACACGGAATAATCTAATTCATTAATTATAAGGCGGGGCTTCCCGCCTTTTTTGTCCCTTTTTTTCACCAACTAGTGAGTTTTGTCCCCTTTTACGGCTATAATGTCCCTCACGCTATCTACTCTATTATTTAATTTGCCTAAAGGCGGCAATAAATGCGATGCCAGTGACAAATTAAAATGAGTAAATTCATTATTCACACAAAGGATACATTTAAATGGGCCTGAACAATGTACCGGCAGGTAAAGATCTGCCAGAAGATATCTATGTTATCATCGAAATCCCAGCGAACGCAGATCCTATCAAATATGAAGTTGATAAAGAGTCTGGTGCGCTGTTTGTAGACCGTTTCATGTCAACAGCGATGTTCTATCCATGCAACTATGGTTACATCAACAACACCCTGTCTTTAGATGGTGACCCAGTTGATGTATTAGTTCCAACTCCATACCCATTGCAACCAGGCTCAGTCATCCGTTGCCGTCCTGTTGGCGTACTGAAAATGACTGACGAGTCTGGTGAAGATGCAAAATTAGTGGCTGTTCCGCACACTAAATTAAGCAAAGAATACGATCACATTAAAGATGTGAACGACCTGCCAGAATTACTGCGTGCTCAAATTACTCACTTCTTTGAACATTACAAAGATTTAGAAAAAGGTAAGTGGGTTAAAGTTGATGGTTGGGAAGACGCGGCATCTGCAAAAGCAGAGATCATCGAATCTTTCGAACGCGCTGCAAAAAAATAATCCCCCTATAGGGAGATTATGAAAGCTCTGGTTAATACCAGGGCTTTTTTTATGGGTTATAATCAGTTAATTAATCTATAAAAAACGCCAGCTATCATAGCTGGCGTCCTGTATAACTATAGCATTCAATATAATATTGGATAGCTACTTTTCTTCATCACGTTTCAACCAGTCGCCACTTTTTATTTGGCGTAGACCATCAACGGAATGTTTATATAGATAAATCCAAGCGTTACCATACGGCGTTGGGATGAGCTCCCTCACATAGTCTTGAGAATTTTTCTTTAGCTCATCTAACTCTGTCAAAATGGACGGGTTGATTCGATAAACTTCGCACTCTATCGCCCCATCCCCTTTGACAACCGCTGGATAATATCCAAGATCATACAGTTCATAGCCTTCTAGCTTATGCTCACCAAGTAGCTGAGCATAAGTCATCCAGTGATGATTTCCTTGCTTTTGTCTTAAGCTGCCATAAACAATTACACGCATAATCTAAAACTCAAATTGGTAAAGGAGATCCAATGCCTGATTAACACCAGACACAGCTTCTAAATACAGTTTTGGCATCAATCGATAACGTAAAGTTAACGTCGCCAATGAGTCAAAGATACCAACTCCATACTTCACTTGTAAATCATTAGTGATCTTACCACTTACAACGACTTGAGAACCATCCCCCACACCTTGGGTGTCGACGGCTAAATCAGAGACCCCAAATGTCTCACCAATTTTGCCCACGAGTTGCCCACTTTGTGCTACACCTAAGCCTATTAACATAGATGTCATTTGTGAACCATTTGCATCCCCACTGTCTAAGCCCTCTCCTCTTAATAAGTAAGACAGCGCTTCTTGTTGTGTTTTCGCCGGTTCAGAGAATATTTCTACTTTCGGTTTATCCGCAAGCCCTGTGACCTTCACCCCAGCAATCACGCCATCTGCCGTGTTGTCTGGGTTACGAATGGCTTCTAAGTTTAAGAATGGTTGGTCCGCAGGGCCTGAGAATTGAATTTGGCCTTTACGGACAATCAAATCTTGCCCATAAGCACGGAAACGACCGGCTGGAATATCCACTTGGCCATTGATGTGCAAGCCATGGATATTCTGAACCACTTTCAATAAACCCGTCAGGCGCGCTTTTAAGCCAAACGCATCCAATCGAACATCATTACCAATTTTAATATCTAAATTGGTCTGAATAGGAATGGATGGCGCTTTTTGTTCAATTGGCTGTAGGTTACTATCTAACATCACCACATCCGATGATGGGCTTACCGCTGACTCAGGGAGTTCTTGAACAGTAATT
Source organism: Providencia sp. PROV048 (assembly GCF_033688165.1). Lineage (NCBI taxonomy): Bacteria > Pseudomonadati > Pseudomonadota > Gammaproteobacteria > Enterobacterales > Morganellaceae > Providencia > Providencia sp. PROV048. Next base: position 3,963,863 of record NZ_CP096360.1, read on the forward strand.
CGTGCCCACGGAATATTGACGGTACCGTTTAGCGTGAGTACCGAAGGTGATGCATCAAATACAATGTCCGGTTGAACATCAATTTGGATCATCGGTGGTAAAGAAACTCGAAGGTTATTACCTCGTGCCATGACTTTTGCACGCCATGCATTAACATTGCGCCAATCTGCATCACCATCAATGTTCAGATAGCCTTCTGGCGTGTTTATCTGACCATTCATTACTGAGCTTGTGCCGTTGAAATTAATACCTAAATGACCACTTTTGATATCAAACGGGATCATTGCCGATCTCACTTCTAAGCTCGAAAGCGCTAAATTACCATTTAATAATGGGTTATTCGCTGACCCACCTAAACGTAAGTTCGCACTCAAACGCCCATTCGCCACTTCCTTCTGGCCCAGCAACGGCTTGATTAAATCTAATGTCACTGAATTGATTTCAACATTACCCGACAGTAAGCGGCGCTTTTCAATATCAGAAATTTGAATATTGCCGCGCATTTGGCCATTATTCGTTAGCCCAAACAACCAGTTAAGGTCTGCCTTGCCATTTTTCAAGCCCGCGCTTAACGTTAAGGTATCAAAAGCAACAGGTAAACGAGTGCCATCCACAAACTGAACCGCTTTGACATCATTTCCTCGCAAGTCCAACTTCACTTGCGGCATACTGCCATCTGCTTTCCAAATCGCATTGGCTTTACCCGTAAATACGCCGCTGACTCGAGTATCTTGTGGCATAAACGGTTTGATCATCGCGAGGTCAAAACGTTCTAGCACGATATCTGCGCTACCACTTTTACCTGCTTTAATCGGTTTTGGTACACACAAACGGGCATTCGGGTTGACCCAACAATGGCTGCCGATAGTCACTTCTTGCGTTTGGTTAGCATAATTGAGTGACATCGCTTGGTTTAAGCGCCATTCACCCACCACCGTATCAAATAAGGTATTGGTTAAATTCCCTTTCCACACTTCAGTCTGCCGGTCAAAACTACCTGCTAATGCTAATTGCCCAGAAACCGGTTCGCCCTTCATGTTCAACTTAAGCGTGTGCTGTTTTTCACTTCCTTTCGCGTCTAAAGTTAGGTTATTGACGACAAGATCACCTTGCTTCAACTGACGAAGAACAACGGATAAATCCCCTTTAATTTGCTCGCCTGTTGCTACATTTCCTTTGATAACAACATTCTCGATAGCAAGGTCATCCTGCCACTTCACGCCGCGTGCCGTAAGGTCAACAAGGGCTTCTGGTGTTTGTAAATTACCACGTAATTTCACATCACCCGCAATCACACCACCTAAGCCCGGTAGCAAACCATTGAGTGCAGGGGCATTAATTTTGGCATCAAGATTCCATTTATCGGCAAGAGAACCTTTTACATCTACATTGTTTTTACCTAATGCCAAATTGAAGTTCGGAATATCCCATTGGCCTGCTGCGTTACCTTTGGCTTTACCCCGTGCTTTTAAAAGATTATTTTTAACATTACCGTCTAAGATAATTTCAGGAATATCCAACTGCCAGCTGCCACCGTATAAACTTCCGCGTGTGGCAATTTTACCTTCCACTTTAGCAGGCCATTCAGGGTACTGTTTGGCAGTATTAATACCTGAAAGGGTCAATACTGCATTCCAACTAATTGCCTTGCTCCAGTCCGCAACGCCAGTAATATCCGCATGACCTTGTAAAGCGACTAAACGTAAGCGAGTTAAATTAATTTGCTCTTCATTACCTTTCGCATCTAATAGCAAGGTCGAAGGTGGTAAATCCTGCCCAGTGATAGCTGAACGTACAGACATATCATAAGCGGATGGGCGGCCGTTCAAGCGTATGCGTGTGCCATCTAATTGATACTGCGCTTCTCCGACTAAAGGCCACGTTAACTTATCGCTTTCTAGTGTGAGTAGAATCGGCAAGTCTGCTTGTGACAAATCCGTTTCTGCATCTAATTTTGCATTAATTGGCCCATGTAAGTTCAAGGCCAATTTTAGTTCATCAATCAAACCGCCTTTTAAGGAGAGATCTACCTTTTGCCCATCTAAATCGTCTAAACGGCTTTCCCCCACGACTGACAATGAGACTGGCCATTTATCTTGCAAGGTCGCCGTGCCAGATAACGCAATATTCCCCTGCGGTGCATCGACTTTTAACTGTTTAACGAGAACTTGTTGCCCTTCATTTGAAAGACTCAGGTGCAATTGGTTAATTTTGAGATCAGTCGCACCCGTTAATTGAAAATTCGAAGCATTAATACCGTCGACATTCAAATCAACAGGTAAAATAACTTCTGGTAATTCAGCAAGTAACGGTTTAGAAAATAGCGCTTTTAATTCATCTGCCAATGATTTTTGTTCATTTATCGGCGTTGGCTCTGGCTGTTTCTCTTCAGCGACGGCATCTGATTTGGTTTCAGGTAAATTAATCGCCAAATCAATGATGTCGGTTGGAATGATCGTGATCGCTTTTCCTTCCCACGTTACCCCTGTAGTAAATTTCGCTAAATCGATATCCATGCCATCTACATTGACGTGTGTTGAAACCAAAGCCAATTGATTCAAACGAATGGTCAAAGGTGCCTTGAGTTCAGTCAGTGGTTCAGATGGTGGCGTTTCTTCTGAAGGGAGGAATTGAGTGGTATCGACAGTAACAGTGACATTTTCCGTGCCTAAGTTGTCGACACATAGCTCACGGCTTGTTAAACAACCTAGACGTACCGCTAAATTTAATTTCCCCGCATTAACATCGATGCCTGGCATTTGATATTTAACGCCACTTAACGTTAAGTCACTAATATCACCGTCAATTTTATCAATGGTTAATTCAGGAACAAAACGTGTCGCTGTATTTAATGCAAAGTGAAGACCTGATTGCGTTCCAATCACCCAACTGAGTGCGGCAACAACCAGAACAAGAATTAATAAAATGGAAAGACTGGTCCATTTTAGCCACTTCAACCACCTCATAGCTCAGTCCCCAAGCCGATATAAAACTGTATTTTGTTGTTATCTGGATCACCGATAGGTTTTGCTAAGTCTAATTTTATTGGACCAACCGGTGAGACCCAGCGGATACCGACTCCCGCACCCGTTTTAAAATCATTATCTTTAAAGTTATCAACGGCTTCACCACTATCAATAAAGGTCGCTCCCCACCAATTTCCTGTAAAGTTATATTGGTATTCCACAGAGCCTACCGCCAATTTTGATGCCCCTGTCAGCTTACCTTTACTATCTTCTGGCGAGATCTTTTGATAACCATATCCACGCACGCTGCCGTCACCACCCGCAAAGAAACGCAAGTCCGGTGGAACTTTGTCGAAGTCATTGGTTTCAATCCAACCGATATTTCCACGAACGACAAAGCGATGCCCCTCCCATGGCGTTCTGATCCATACATTTTTGGCTTGTAGTACAGCGAAGTCGATATCTGAACCCCAAATTTTATTCGAATAATCAATAGAATAACGTTGGCTATCTCCCCATGTTGGCATCACACCGCCGCGTTGGCGAATGCGGCTTACATAGGCCCCGGGATATAGCAACATCGTCGTATTCGTCACATTAGCTTGGGTAAAGTTACTCAGCATCCAACGCATGTTTACGCCATATTGCCAACCGGATGAATAATCCCAGTTACGAGACACATTCAAGGTTGTTGTATTCGCTTGTGTATCATTCAAATCTGTCCGTTTAAAGCCCCCTTGAACCGCATAATATTGCTCAAGCGGGTTCGCTTTTAATGGAATTTTATAACTCGCATCAATTAATTGTTCTGGTTGGGATAAACTAATATTTGACGTTAAACTCTGCCCACGAGAGTTAATCCAAGGCTTATTCCATGTGGCTTTAACGCGAGGGCCGACATCGGTGGCATAGCCTCCCCCAAGCTCAATAAAGTTTTTCGCTCTAGGGGTCATTACTGCTTCCATCGGTAACTCATAAGAATTTGCTTTGCGCGCACTCACAATACGCGGTGTCACAATTGCAGAAGAGAACCAACCTGTTTCAGCTAACCGACGGTTAAACTCAGCAAGTTGCTCTGATGTGTAGTATTCCCCTTTTTTAAAAGGGGCTAGGTTATTCAGGTAATCTTCTCGGATTTGTGAACCTGAATAAGAAATTGCACCAAACCGATAACGTTCACCACTGTTAAAATCAAAATCCCAATAAGCCGCATGGTGATCAAGAGAAATACCCAGTTGGCTTTTCTCCATCATCGCATCAAAATAACCTTTGCGAACAGCTAAACTACTAAAACGTCCTTTAAATTCTTCGTATTCGCCATCATTTTGAACTGTATCAAGCTTTGGCGTATATTGTTTGAGCATCTTTTCATAGTCGGGATCCGTTTTTGCTCCACCTTGCAATTCAACAGTCACTCCCTTCAATAAAATAGGTTCTCCAGGAGTGACCTTGGCGGTTAAAACGGAACGAGCTGGCGGGGTTTTTTCTTCATAGCTAAATTCAACCGTGGGTTGGTAGTAACCTAAAGGCTTTAAACCTTCTTTAATTGCTTTCTCAACACGGGCTCGAAAACGACCATTTGGCACAACTTCATCTTGCGATATATTAGACAGTTGTACTCGAACGTTTTGATTAAGTTGTCCTTCAAGGCCTTCAATATTAAGACGAAGATTAGTTGCGTGTACCACTGGCACTGCCGCAGTTAGGCAGAGAAAACAAATTAGAGGGTATTTCGACACGCCTACTCCTAAGGTGATTGTTCGATTGACTAAATACTTCATATCAATTTATTTTGAGTAAAATTCGCCATATACACAAGTTTTTATCCCTATTTTTAGATTATTTGTGTGGTCAATACATATAGGAATCATTATGCCTTTTAATAAATTTCACTCTGCAAGTATTGCACAACCTCTGCCCGGCAGAGCAACTGCTATGACTTACTCACCATATCATGCGCTTAACCATCATTCGATTGAGATTATTCCTAAGAATATGGAAATTGCTTATTTTGCCATGGGTTGTTTTTGGGGAGTTGAACGATTATTTTGGCAGCAAGCTGGGGTTTATTCAACTTCTGCTGGGTATTGTGGTGGAGTGACCCCTAACCCGACCTACGAGGAAGTTTGCTCTGGGCGAACTGGCCACGCAGAAGCGGTTCGTGTCGTTTTTGATCCGCAAGTTATCAGTTACTCTCAACTATTGACATTATTTTGGGAAAACCATGACCCTGCACAAGGCATGCGCCAAGGAAATGACATGGGAAGCCAATATCGTTCCGCAATTTATACTGTATCAGATGAGCAAGACCAGCAAGCGATGGAAACACTGCAAGCTTACCAAAATGCAATGAAAGCGCAGCATGACTCTCGTGCAATCACGACCGAAATAGCGCCCTTAGACACTTTCTATTTTGCCGAAGATTACCACCAGCAGTACTTATACAAAAACCCGAATGGATATTGCGGATTAGGGGGGATTGGTATCTGTTTACCACCTTCGTTAAACAAATAAATCAATAACTTAATACAGTGAGTTCATCTTCCCAACCATTCAAGTTGCTTTTCAATATGACTTAAAGCAGCTTGAATGATGATGAATATCTAGGCAGATAAATCACCTCAGTGCTATACTAATGCAACATATCAACAATTTGCGCATATTGCGCAACATATATTTGCATACTCAATATATTTAAATACACGAGACTATGCCTTCAGAGATTTTTGAATTTTATGGATTCTTCCTTTGATTGGCTGGATAACTTATGCTCAACAGTTTATTAATTGTTCTATTATTATGTGCAATTAGCGCATTCTTTTCTTTGTCAGAAATTTCTCTGGCAGCTTCCCGCCGCATTAAACTTAAACTTATGGCCGACGAAGGCAACATTAATGCGGCTCGCGTGCTTAAATTACAAGAAATGCCGGGAATGTTTTTTACCGTCGTTCAAATTGGTTTAAATGCCGTTGCTATCCTTGCCGGTATTGTGGGGGAATCTGCTTTTTCTCCAGCTTTGTACGATATCTTTATTCAATTTTTATCCCCAAGCTGGGCTCAACAAGTTTCATCAATCCTGTCATTCACCATTGTGACAAGCTTGTTTATTTTAGTGGCTGATTTAACGCCTAAACGCATCGGTATGGTAAAACCTGAAGCCATTGCGATTCGTATTGTGAATCCGATGCGCTTCTGCTTAGTGGTACTGAGCCCATTCGTCTGGTTTTTTAATGGCCTTGCTAACCTGTTTTTTAAATTATTCAAATTACCTACATCACGCAATGAAGATATCACTTCTGATGATATTTTTGCGGTCGTTGAAGCGGGTGCTGTAGCAGGTGTGTTACGTAAACAAGAACACGAATTAATTGAGAACGTGTTTGAGCTGGAATCACGTACTGTACCATCAGCGATGACTCCGCGTGAAAGTATCATTTATTTTGACAAAGACGAGTCAGAAGAAAGCATCAAACATAAAATTTCAACCCAGCCACATTCTAAGTTTCTAGTATGTGCAGGGGGTATTGACCATGTTATTGGTTATGTTGATTCGAAAGAATTACTTAACCGTGTACTCAATGGGCAGAGCTTAAGTTTAAAAGATGGTGTTCACATTAGAAATACGCTCATGATCCCTGACACCCTCTCATTATCAGATACCTTAGAAGCATTTAAAACAAACGCCGTCGATTTTGCTGTGATTCTCAACGAATATGCATTAGTCATGGGTATCATTACCATCAATGATGTAATGATCACTTTAATGGGGGACTTAATTGGCCCAGGGCAAGAAGAGCAAATCGTAGTACGTGATGAGAATTCGTGGTTAGTTGAAGGCGGAACGCCAATTGAAGATGTGATGCGCATTTTAGATATTGATGATTTCCCTGACTTTAGCAACTATGAAACCATCGCAGGGTTTATGATGTACCGGCTAAGAAGAATGCCGAAACGGACAGATTATGTGAAATATGCGGGCTATAAATTTGAAGTCGTCGATATTGATAATTACAAAATTGACCAATTACTCGTAACTCGCCTGACTACAGCGCCATCACCTGTCGTTGTACAACCCGGAAAAAATACTATTGAAACGGCTGGCGCAAAACAACAAACAAAAGATACAGGACATTAATGCTTGATAGCGAAGCCGTTTCTTTCAATGCGCCACCTATGTGGCGCGTTGTTAACCAAAAACTGCTGATTAACCTACCCCAGTTCTGCCTGTAATAATGAAACCTGTTTATTGACCTCACTCATCACATTGTAATGGCGCTTATCACTGATTTTAGGTGGTAGAATTTTCCCATAGTTAAACTCAAATGCCCCAAAATCCTTAATATAGAGCCTGCCACGGAATAGCGTTTTGACGTAAAGAGCAATCTTAGATGGGTTATAACGGTTAAAAATTTTCATTAGAACTTTGCCTCCCCTTTGTTCTTACGATATTCAATAACTCATACCGTACAATAATCATAGACCAGAAATTTTTATTTTGGTTCTAAAATTGCAGTTTTATTCAATTTACTGACATAACATGACACTGTAAATTAACTGTTAAAACCCCATAAACTTTGCTTTTATTCTAAATTTTAAAAAAATGTTAAATTACCTCTTGTAACTCATCCGATGAGCTATGTTATAAATAGTAGTCATCAGACAAACCACTAGGCTCACATGGCAAAATAATCAATCAAGGGGCTTTTATGATAAAAAATTATTTACTTTTAATATGCTTGCTTGGGGTATCTGCAGTAGCCTCTGCAGAAAATATTCAATTAAATCAATCTGTTCCTGCTATTTCTGTCAGTGGCAAGGGTGAGCTTGTCATGAATAATGACGGGAAATTGGATTATCAACCGTGGAAAAGCCAACAGCTCGTTGGAAAGGTGCGTACTATCCAACACATTGCTGGCCGTTCTTCAGCAAAAGAACTCAATGCCCCCTTAGTTGAGGCTATCAAGCAAGCCAAGTTCCCTCATGATAGCTATCAAACAACAACAATCATTAATACCGATGATGCAATTTTCGGTACGGGTGTATTTGTGAAAAACAGCGTTGAAGATAGCAAAAAAGAGTTTCCATATTCACAATTTATTGTTGATAGCGAAGGTACGGTGAAGAACGCATGGGGCTTGAAACCAGAAAGTTCAGCAATTATCGTATTGGATAATCAAGGGAAAGTGTTGTTTTTCAAAGATGGTGAATTAAATACCCAAGAAGTTCAAAAAGTCATTAGTTTGTTAGTCTCATCACTAAACCAATAACGTCTACCTTTTGCTGTTACTAAGTTAGTATGTAGTGTGCGCAATTTCGCACACTACAATTTCTCACACGCGACAGATAGTTAGCCCTATCTCACTTGAGTTAAAAATAGTGAGTTATGCTAAAATGCCCTTACATTAAATATGCATAATTATGATTATTATTTTAATAAACAATCATAATTAATGTGCTTATTATCACGTTTTAGTTTCATTCCAATACACTTTGGCACAAAAGCCCCCATTAACGCCATGAGTAAAAATAACTTGTAAATGATGCAATTGCGCAATCCGTTTAACAATAGAGAGCCCTAAGCCACTCCCAGTTTTTTCTTGTCCCGGCGGACGATAGAAGCGCTCACCTAACCGCCGTAAAACTTCAGGTGTCACGCCATTACCATCATCTTGAATTTCAAAGTGATCAGCATACAAAATAATCTCCACTCGCCCCTCTATTTTTCCATAACGTATTGCATTATTGAGCAAATTTCTCAGCAACGCATTGAGTAGTAATGGCTGACCTTGAAAATCAGGGGGGCTAGCAACTAAAGTATTTATTATCGTTGTTTGCTGCTCTTTAGCTTCCGGCTCTACATCTTTTATCGCCGCTTCAATTAACTCAGGCCAAGATACAACTTTAATATCATCAAGTTGCGTGGATGACTCTAACCGAGACAACATCAGTAGTTGGTCAACAAGCCTTGTTGCCCTATCAATACCTTCCGATAAATTAGCCACTGCATGATTACGGATATCTGCATTATTCCCTGCAATTTGTACCACTTCTGCCTGCACTCTTAATGCTGCAAGTGGGCTACGTAGTTCATGAGCCGCATCCGAGGTAAATTGTCGTTCACGGGCAAACATTTCATTAATACGGCCAAACAGCACATTCATAGAGTCAATAATAGGTCTTACTTCACTGGGAATTCGCGTCACTTGTACTGGGGTTAGTTCATCAGGTTTTCGGTGATACAACTGGTTTGCTACGTCCTTCAATGGGCGTAAAGCTCGTGTCAACAGCCATAAAAATAGTAATAACATGATTGGCAAAGCAATCAACCAAGGCATAAATTGTGCAACCATAATATCGGTTGCCATTTCTTGTCGGTATTCCCACTCTTGTCCTACTGCAATGATATATCGACCATCTTGAGATTTTAGCCACACAAAACGCCAAGGGTCGTCACTTCCTTGGATCATCCCATCGCTAAACCCTTCTCGCTTAAATTGATAGACGATGTCTCTACCGTTATCACCGTCGTTTAATACCATTTCGCCGCCCGGTGTAAAGATAGCAAATGCCAGTGCATCGTCATCTTGATGGCCACGGTTCTTTCGCAATAGTTTTTTGGTTTTAGTCAGTGAAGGCCGGCTCAATTCAAAGTCTGATGGTAAAACAGATAACCGTTTAGCAAACGCCATTTGCTGGGTATCAAACAGCTCATTAATCGTTTTATAGCTTTGGTACCACGCTAACGAACTGGCGATCCCCCATGTCAGCAAAGCTAACAAGAGCAGCATTAAAGTGAGTTTCAGCCTAAGACTAAATGTCTTCATCATTAATCATCACCTAATCGATAGCCAACACCATGAATGGTTCGAATAAACTTATTGCCTAATTTACGCCTTAAATGGTGGATATGCACCTCAACAGAGTTACTAGAGACCTCTTCATCCCAGTTATATAATTTCTCTTCAATTAAAGGGCGAGAAAAAACTTTATTTGGGTTATGCATAAATAAAGAAAGCAAAGCAAACTCTTTCCCTTTTAGTTGTACAGGTTCACCTTGCTGTGTCACCGTCATTGCAACCGGGTCCATTTCGACATCACCATGCGTAAGTTTAGAAGATAATTGCCCACTTCGGCGGCGGATCAACGCTTGCAAACGCGCCATGACTTCCATTAAAGCGAATGGTTTACAAAGATAATCATCAGCCCCTTGTTGAAGTCCTTGAACACGCTGATCCAAAGCATCCCGTGCCGTCAAAATCAAGACTGGCTCATCACGCCCCTCCTTACGCCAATGCTTCAAAATATCCATTCCATCAATATTTGGTAACGAAAGATCGAGTACAACAGCGTCATAAGGTGCATCAAATAAAGCGAGTTGCCCCTGTTTACCATCCATAAACCAATCAATGGTAAACCCTAATTGGGTTAAACCCACTTTTAAGCCATCACCAATTAACCGGTCATCTTCAATTAGTAGAATTCGCATAATCTACCCCCATATTAGAATATTATTATATTTATCCTATCAGCTATAATATGACTAGCTATTATTGGCAAAATTAAAAATATAATTCGTTAGTTAAGTTTCTTAAGATCCTGTTAAGATTTACTTGGTTTAATACCCTCCATACAAACAAGTTTACATCCAATTTGGAGATACCGATGATGAAAAAATTACCTGTAATTGCTTTAATTGCTGCACTCGCAAGTGCACCTGTTTTCGCTGCAAATGGCGGGTTTGACGGCCCTGGCGCTGCCACAAATACAACAGCCCAAACCTCTCCAACCGGTGGTTTCATCGGCCCAAATAGTGGGGAAATGACTGTCGCAAAAGCACTTGATATGTCAGATGACAGCTGGGTTATTTTACGTGGGAATATCGTCAAACAACTTGACCATAAACATTATGAATTCACCGATGGTACTGGCACTATTAATTTAGAAATCAGCGAAAAGCGTTGGAATGGCATAAATGTAACGCCAAAAGACAAAGTTGAAATTCGCGGTAAAATTGATAAAGACTGGAATTCAAGAGAAGTCGAAGTTAAACAAATCCAAATAATTAAATAACCCGCAAGTTTACAGTGGGATCTGCTCTAAAGCAGGTCCCATCTAAATCCTATTTCATACAGAAATTAACAGTGCTAAATTAACAAAATCATTTTTGTTTAATAAGGTTGCTTAATGACTGTAAAACTCCCTAACATACGGAATATTCGCGAGAAACTGCTTTCGGATAATTGGTATATTTTAAAAAAATATACTTATGAGTTACAACGTCGAGATGGTAGTTGGCAACAACAAGAGCGCGAAGTCTATGATAGAGGCAATGGCGCCGTTATTTTGTTATATAACAAAATAAAAAATAGCATTATTTTAATTCGTCAATTTCGTCTGCCTGTTTATGTTAATGGCTATTCTGATTTCCTGATCGAGGCCGCCGCTGGTTTATTAGAAAACGCCTCACCAGAAGCTCGTATTATTGCTGAAGCCGAAGAAGAAACGGGTTTTAAAGTCGATAAAATTCAAAAAGTTTTTGAAGCCTTTATGAGCCCAGGCTCTGTTACCGAAAAACTCCACTTTTACATCGCTGAATACAGTGATAATAATCGTCAAAACGCGGGTGGTGGACTTAAGGAAGAAGGCGAAGATATTGAAGTTTTAGAGTGGCCTTTCTCTAAAGCCATTGATGCGATTAAAACGGGAGAAATTGTTGATGGTAAAACCATCATGTTGATCCAATACCTCGCCCTAAACGCTATTCTCAAATAGCTAATCCAGCTCTGATAGCTCATAATGATAAAATAAAGTCATAGTGAGCTTTCCTATTTTTTATCAATCATTAAACGAACGATAAAAATAAAAACAATCGTAAAAAGATAATCAACTTTTATTATTTTATTCTTTTATTCTTTTATTCTTTTATTCTTTTATTAAAAAATAAAACCATAATTCCAAGATAAAACATATTTCACTTTGACCTATCCGCTAAAAAACCTTAAATTTAAATAATATTTAATTTTATTTATCATCATTTTAAGAGTCTTATTTTTGCATCCAATGAATATCAAATAATTGTTATACATTACAGTCGGTGATTAAGGAGCTAAATAAAATGATACGCTGCGTTCGTATGTGGACAGGAGAAGATGGAAATTCTCTATTTGAAGAAGGCACTCTTGAGCTCAATAATATAGCAGGAGGAGATAGCCAAACCCCTGCCATTGCGGTCAATGAGCTTACCTTTCGTGAAACAGTTTCTGGCGGCTCTTTTGATTGGCATCAAGACCCTGTTCCTCGTTATGTCATTACCCTTTCCGGCACTTTAGAATTCGAAACTAAAGATGGTTCTAAATTTATCATCAATCCTGGTGATATCTTACTTGCGCAAGATAATACAGGAACTGGCCATAAATGGCGGCTTATTGGTGATGAGCCATGGCGTCGTGCTTATGTTGTCTATCAAGAAGGTACCGATCTTTGCTTCACTCCAACCAAAAAATAGGGGGATACATGAACAAACCCATTGCTGAGAATGTCGATATTGCTCTGATAGGCGCAGGGATCATGAGTGCAACGCTTGGTACATTTCTCAAAGAACTTGAACCTTCACTGACGATCGCCGTTTTTGAAAGGCTAAACGACTGTGCCCAAGAAAGTTCCCACCCGTGGAACAATGCGGGAACAGGGCATGCCGCTAACTGTGAGATGAACTATACACCACCAAATCCAGATGGTACGGTGGACATCAGTAAAGCCCTTGAAGTCAATACTGAATTCGATCTCTCTCGTCAGCTTTGGTCTTATCTGGTCACCAAAGGCAAAATTAAAGACCCACGTGACTTTATTCACCCATGCCCACACATGAGCTTTGTTTGGGGTGAAGACAATGTAAAATTCTTGAAACAACGCTACCAACAGATGTCTGCTCACCATTGTTACCACAACATGGAATACAGTGATGATCCAAAGCAGATCAACGAGTGGGCACCTCTGATCATGGAAGGTCGAGACCCTAAAGAAGCGATTGCGGTTACCCGTGTTAATACCGGTGCTGATGTCGATTACGGTGCGCTAACGCATTTATTAATCGCACAATTAAGCGAACAGCCCGGTTTTTCAATTCACTATAAACATGAAGTCATCGATGTTAAAAAAACCGCCGATGGCAGATGGAATATTGAAGTTAAAAACCTACTCACGCACGAGAAAACAATGACTTCAGCGAAGTTTGTGTTCGTTGGTGCAGGCGGTAGAGCAATCGAATTACTACAGAAATCAGGGATCCCTGAAGGAAAAGGGTATGGTGGATTCCCTGTCAGTGGTATCTGGCTGCGTTGTGATAACGAAGAAATTGCCTCTCGCCACCATGCAAAAGTCTATGGTAAAGCAGACAAAGGCTCACCACCAATGTCTGTTCCACACTTGGACACTCGTATTATTGGTGGTAAACGTTCTCTATTATTCGGGCCTTATGCCGGTTTTTCGAGTAAATTCCTTAAGCACGGCTCTTATTTAGACCTGTTTGAATCGGTTAAATTGAATAACATTGAACCAATGCTTGCGGTTGCGAAAGATAACTGGTCACTCGCAGAATACTTAGTGGGCCAAGTCCTGCAAACTTCTGCTCACCAATTTGCTATGCTGCAACAATTCTACCCAGAAGCACAGCATGAGGATTGGAAAGAGGTGGTTGCAGGGCAACGAGTACAAATTATTAAACCTGACCATGATAAAAAAGGGGTTTTAGAGTTTGGTACAGAACTGATTACTAGTGCGGATAAATCATTTACTGTATTGATGGGAGCATCTCCGGGGGCCTCCACAGCGGCATTTATTGCGCTAAACGTATTAAAAACGTGTTTTGATGAGCAACTCAAAGCCGATGGATGGGAAACACGTTTAAAAGACATCATTCCAACCTATGGGATTGACTTAAAAACGGATGCAAAAGCCTGTTTAGATATTCGTACAGCCACTGCCAAAGTGCTGCAACTAGATAATTAGTTATTAATTAGGTTGGGAAATCACTTCCCAACCTTTATTGATGTTTAGAATAAAATCACCCGAAAACCTGGATTTAAGAAAGACTCTCGAGGTGTATAATCGAGCGTTTTTCCATGCCAATCAACGACTTTTGCCCCTGCACCAATGGCAACCGCATGTCCAGCTGCAGTGTCCCAAATATTTGTAGGCCCAAAACGTGGGTAAAGCTGTGCTTTTCCTTCCGCAACCAAACAAAATTTGAGTGAAGAACCAATTTCTACTGTCGTGTGTTCACCCATTTGTTTTAAATAATCCATTAATTCATTGTCTTGATGGGAGCGGCTGATAACAATGACTGGTGGCTTGGCATCATTCACATGAATAAGTTGCTTATGGCCACCCTCCTCCTTCCATGCCTGATTACCTTCAGCGTAGTACAGCAGCCCTTTCGCTGGGGCATATACCACCCCCATCGTTGGTACACCGTTCTCGATAAGGGCAATGTTAACCGTAAAATCCCCATTACGATTAATAAATTCTTTCGTTCCATCCAATGGGTCAATCAACCAATAGCGTTGCCAATTCTGCCTGACTGGCCATTCAGGAGGGTCTTCTTCCGACAGTTGGGGGATATCAGGAGCAATACGAGCAAGGCCCGCGGTAATCACATTGTGGGCGGCAATATCAGCCTCGGTAACAGGCGAATTATCACTTTTGTGTTCAACCTGTAAAGGTTCTTGCGCATTATAAGTTTCCATAATCGCATAACCCGCTTCTTGAGCTAATTCGCAAATTTGCTGTAGCATATTATTCACCTCTCTGATGACCCTTTACTGCAAGAGTAGCAATTGTGTGAAATTAACGCCATAAAAAAAGCCCCAAAGTCCAAAGACGATGAGGCTTTTTAGCTGTGAACTGAACTAACAGAAATTATAAAATTTCAAGTAATTCAACTTCAAATACTAATGTACTGAATGGCGGGATTGATGCACCTGCACCACGCTCACCATAAGCTAATTGGTGAGGGATATATAATTCCCATTTAGAGCCGACTGGCATCAGGGTCAATGCTTCAATCCAACCTGGAATAACGCCGCTTACAGGAAACTCTGCTGGCTGCCCACGCTGTACTGAGCTATCAAACACAGAGCCATCAATTAAACGCCCTGTATAGTGAACACGTACGCGGTCTGAGCGAGATGGAATAGCACCATCACCTTGGTTAATCACTGAAAATTGTAAGCCAGACTCAGTCGTTGAAACACTATCACGTTTTTGGTTTTCATCTAGGAATTTTTGGCCTTCTTCCGCTAATGCTGCCTGGCGGGATACACGAACAGCGTCGGCACGCTCATGCACTTCACGCAATGCTTTGTGCAGAGTTTCAACAGGTACCGATGGCATATTGCCTTCTAAAGCGTCAACGAGGCCTGCTAAAATTGCATTTGGCACTAAACCTTCTAGCCCTGACTCTAATAATTGCTGCCCAACTTGTAAACCTATGCCATAACTCGCTTGAGCTTCTACCGAATCGAAATTTTGGTTTGCCATGAAAATACCCATATGATTTTGAGAAAAAACCAAGAATAGCAGCCCCATCCTTATGGGTAAACCCAAACAATGAATCTAAAGAATAAAACTGATTGATTCCCGACAAATTTATTCAGTGTTCTCTGAAAAATTCAGCCCAACGCTAAAAAAGCCTAAAAAGGGTGCTAGTATGCGTATTAATACGGTCTAATTTACTCATTGCCTCATCAAGGAGGAGTGATGTTTAAACTTTCAAAATTTCATCGCTATGGTATTGCACTGCTCGCTTTAATTGTCGTGGTCGCTTTTTTTTGGCCTGCAAGCGAAAAATCCCCCAGCGATATTGTTCAAAACCAGCCTATCGTTATCCCACCACCTACTACCCCTGAGGTTGTGCCTGAACCGACTATTACACCGCCGATACCAGAGCCCGTGCCGGCACCTGAAGATAATTCACCTCTTTTACCTACTGAGCCCGAAATTATCCCAGAACCTATTGAGCCTGAACCTAATGACCCTACGACGGTAACATCACCAGAAAAAACGCCTGAGCCCAAAACAACTCGCCCTTCTGCTAATGAATGGCAAAACTACCGAGTACAAAAAGGGAAGACGCTCGCACAACTCTTTCGTGATAATAACTTACAAGCCAATGATGCTTTTATTATGGCTCGCGTTGAAGGGGCTGAGAAGCCACTAAGTAATTTACGCCAAGGGCAAAAAATTCGTCTGAAAGCGAATGCAAAAGGTGAAGTTCAATTATTAGAAACTACTGGCTCTGATGGGAAAACTTATAGTTTCGCGCGGTTAAGTGACGGAAGCTATTACCGTACACCTTAGTTTAAACACCGACTTTAGGGTAGCATCCCGCTACCCTAATACTTAGTCTGAATTTGCACTATTTACCCCCACCTTGACTTAACAATATATAAATTTAGCGATATATAATAAATAGTCTCTCACTAACATGTTAAGCGATAAAAACTATCATGCTAAAGCGCAAATGGATTAACATATTTTTAGGTGTGGCTCTTTTATTACTTATCGTGATTGTTAGCTATATTTCATGGTTCAAGATCAATTCAAATGCGCTGTGGAACATCGTTAATACTCAATGTATTCCATTACTTCCAACAACGCTGCCCTGCTTGAAAGTAGAACAGGAAAAACACTATGTATTATTCAAAGATAAAAAAGGGCCTTTACACAACTTAATTATCCCGACTGAAAAGATCACGGGGATAGAATCTAGCCAATTATTGGAACAACACTCACCCGACTATTTTGCTATCGCTTGGCAAGAAAGGGGCAGTTTGTCACAACAAACAAACCATCCAATTCCTGAACATTTATTGGCCATTGCGGTAAACTCCCAATATGTTCGCTCTCAAAACCAACTCCATATTCATATTGCCTGCTTAAAACCTGAGATAAATAAAACGCTTAATCAACTTTCATCGACAATAACGACACATTGGGCTTCTCTATCTTCTGAACTAGCGGGTCATCATTACTTAGCCAAAAAATTTCCAGAAGGCTCAAACCATATAGAAAATTCGTTTCATCAACTAAACGAATATGTCATCAAGCATCACGATAAAATGGGTAATTTTGGCCTAGCAATGGTACAACTTAAAGATGGTTCTAAGGTATTACTTGCCAACCGTTTGAATTTTGGGGATTTGAACTTAGGTTCTGCGGGTGAATTACTCGACTACCAATGTTTAGCTAATCAATAAATATAAAAATATTGTCTAGAAAATAAAAAAACACCGGACTTAGCCGGTGTTTTTATTCGCATCATGGATAACCCAGTGATGCATATCATCATTATTGATTACTCAGCAACGATGATAACGTTCAGCTCTGCGAAAACATCGCTGTGTAACTGGAAGTGAACTTCGTGGTCACCAGTAGTACGCAGAACGCCGTTTGGCAGGCGAACTTCGCTTTTCGCGATTTGAACGCCAGCCGCAGTAATTGCGTCAGCGATATCACGAGTACCGATTGAACCAAACAGTTTACCTTCGTCACCAGCTTTAGAAGCTAAAGTTACAGAACCCAGAGCAGTAACGGCTGCTGCACGAGCCTGTGCTGCTGCCAGAACGTCAGCTAATTTAGCTTCCAGTTCAGCGCGGCGAGCTTCGAAGAATTCGATGTTTTTCTTAGTCGCAGGAACAGCTTTGCCCTGTGGAACTAAGAAGTTACGAGCATAGCCCGATTTAACGTTAACCTGATCACCCAGGCTACCTAGGTTAGCTACTTTATCAAGCAGAATAACTTGCATTACCTTATCCTCTATTAGTCGTTAATGGACTGTACCAATTACTGATGACGATCAGTGTATGGTAACAGAGACAGGTAGCGAGCGCGCTTGATAGCACGAGCGAGCTGGCGTTGATATTTTGCACGAGTACCGGTGATACGGCTTGGTACAATTTTACCACTTTCAGTGATATAGTTTTTCAGCGTTGCGATATCTTTATAGTCGATCTCTTGAACGCCTTCCGCTGTGAAACGGCAGAACTTGCGACGACGGAAATAACGTGCCATATGGCTAGTCTCCAGAATCTATCAAATCAATCTGCTCGGCATGGAGGACTATCTTGCTAATTCCATTGCGCCCTTGGTGGGTGCTAATGAAACCGCTTACTGTAATCCAACTGCCGACCGTTATACTGTGAGTATGGGCTTGTAAGGTTTGTCCGCTGGCGATAATGGGCATTCTGCACCATGCTTGCCTTGACAGTCCTGCTTCCAGCTGCTGTGAACGATGTTCTAAAACAAACTGGCAATGAGGAATGCCTGACGGGCTCACTTTTCGAATCAATGCTTTACAGACTGTGCCTGTCAACACCAAACGATTAGTGGTCACCTGCGCAATTACTCTTCAGAATCCCCAGTTTCTTCTACTTCTTCATCCTGATATTCATCAGACATGTCACGGCCACGACGTTCGTCTTTAGCTTTGACCATTGGAGAAGCTTCTGTTACTGCGTGTTTTAAGCGCATAACCATGCTGCGGATAACGGCATCGTTGAAGCGGAAGTTAGTTTCCAGCTCATCAATCGCTTCCTGCGGCGCTTCTACGTTCAGAAGAACATAGTGTGCTTTGTGCAGTTTATTGATTGGGTAAGCCAGTTGACGGCGGCCCCAGTCTTCCAGACGGTGAATCTGACCTTGTGCGTTAGTGATAACTGCACTGTAACGCTCGATCATGCCCGGAACCTGTTCGCTTTGGTCAGGATGGACCATAAAAACGATTTCGTAATGACGCATTAGTAGTTGCTCCTTACGGATTATTAGCCTCCTGTCTGGGTTAACCGCGGCCCGCGGAGGCAAGGAACTTATTGAGTGCGGCTAAAAAATTGACGCGTAACTATACCCATCCCTGAGATAAAACTCAAGAGATGGATACCGTTTTACATTAAATATTATTTTTCTACAGAAACAGGTAAGCGCTGACGCACCGCTTCAAATAAACAAACCCCTGTCGCCACTGATACATTTAATGATGACACAGAGCCCGCCATTGGAATGCTAATTAACTCATCACAGTGCTCACGAGTTAATCGGCGCATGCCTTCGCCTTCAGCCCCCATAACCAGGGCTATCGAGCCGGTTAATTTGCTTTGGTATAAATTATGGTCAGCTTCACCTGCTGTTCCCACAATCCATACATTGTATTCTTGTAGCAAGCGCAATGTCCTTGCCAGATTCGTCACACGAATAAGTGGAACATTTTCTGCCGCGCCACAGGCCACTTTTTTCGCGGTTGCATTAAGCTGAGCAGATTTATCTTTAGGAACAATCACAGCATGAACGCCAGCGGCATCAGCGCTACGTAAACACGCGCCTAAGTTATGTGGGTCCGTCACGCCATCCAATACTAATAAAAATGGCGATGGTGTGTTCTCCAATAAATCAGGCAGGTCACCTTCTTGATATTGTTTACCCGGTAATACTTTCGCAATGATACCTTGGTGAACGGCGCCTTCGGTTTGGCTATCCATCCATTGACGGTTCGCCACTTGAACAACAACACCTAACGCTTCGATTTCATGCACCAGCGGCATTAATCGGCGGTCTTCACGACCTTTCAAAATATAGACTTCTTTAATGCGTTGCGGTGAACGCTCAAGTAAGGCTTTCACTGCGTGAATGCCATAAATCATTTCGCTCATAAATTTCTTATTTATTAATATAAATAGTAAAGTGGCGTGTTAGCGCCACTTTGGTTAATAACGATGGTTAATAACTACAGCAAAACCATTATCCCTCTTGTTTTTGGGATTTTTTTGCAACGCGTTTAGCTTTTAATTTTGCTGTAATTTTTCTGGTTTTATCAGAAGGCTTTTTACCTTTTCCTTTCGCCTCTGGCTTAGCCTCAGCTTTTTTTCCTTTTTTATCGGAACGACGAAATGCAGAATCAGGCTCGAAGTTTTTATCTTTACTCGCATCCGCTTTTCGACGAGCTGGGCGTGTAGCATTTTTAACTTCTTGCTTCATTTTGTCCCGCGCCGTTTTGCCCGGGTTTTTCGCTTTACGAGTGGTTGAAATTAATGCGAAATCAATGGTGCGTTCATCCATATGCACCGCTTCAACACGAATTTCCACTTCATCGCCAAGACGGTAAGTGGTGCCTGATGATTCACCAATTAAACGCTGACCGACCGCATCATAACGATAGTAGTCATTATCCAACGTTGAAATATGCACTAAACCATCAATAAATAAATCATTAAGGCGTACAAAGAAGCCAAAGCCGGTCACACTGGTAATTAAACCTGTAAAGGTTTGGCCCACTTGGTCCTGCATGAAATCACATTTCAGCCAGTCAGCCACATCACGCGTTGCTTCATCAGCGCGGCGCTCAGTCATTGAACAGTGCTCGCCAAGCTGTAACATGCTATCCATGTCTGAATGCCAGCCACCGGTTTCCGTCCAGCGTTTATCTGAATGACCCTGTTCTTTCGCCAGTAAATATTTTATCCCGCGGTGTAACGTCAGGTCAGGATAACGACGAATTGGTGATGTAAAGTGAGCATACGATTTCAAACCTAGACCAAAGTGACCGCGATTTTCAGGATCATAAATCGCTTGTTTCATTGATCGTAAAATCATAGTTTGCAGTAATTCATGATCAGGACGTTCAGCCACTTCATTCATTACCTGCGCATAATCTTTCGGCTCCGGTTTCATTCCGCCTGGCAAAGTCAACCCTAATTCACTGAAAACAGAGCGTAAATTCATCACGCTTTCTTCTTTAGGGCGGTCATGCACACGGTACAATGCAGGTTCTTCATTTTTCTCAACGAACCGAGCCGCCGCAATGTTAGCCAAAATCATGCACTCTTCAATCAATTTATGTGCATCATTGCGCTCTACTGGCTCAATACTTTCAATACGTCGCTCCGCATTAAAAATAAATTTCGCTTCTTCGGATTCGAAGGAAATTGCACCACGCTCAATACGTGCAGCATCCAGTGCTTTATATAATTGGTGCAGATGCTCAATATGCGGCACTAAGGCTTTATAATGCTCACGCAGCTCTTCGTCTCCTTCCAAGATTTTCCACACTTTCGTGTAAGTTAACCTTGCATGAGAGCTCATAACCGCTTCATAGAACTTGTATGAAGAAAGCTTACCAGATGCCGACACCGTCATTTCACACACCATACACAGGCGGTCAACACCTGGGTTAAGTGAGCACAGACCGTTCGATAAGACTTCCGGTAGCATAGGAACGACTTGAGATGGGAAATATACCGAATTACCGCGGCTACGCGCTTCTGTATCCAGAGCCGTTTGTGGGCGGACATAATAGCTTACATCCGCAATCGCCACCCATAAGCGCCAGCCACCGCCTTTCTTCGGTGCACAGTACACTGCATCATCAAAGTCACGAGCATCTTCACCATCAATCGTGACTAACGGTAAGTCGCGTAAATCCACGCGCCCTTTTTTCGCAGACTCAGGGACATGTTCACTTAGGTCAGCGACTTGTTTTTCAACTTGTGGTGGCCATGAATGTGGGATTTCATGAGTACGTAAAGCGATTTCCACCGCCATACCTGTGCCCATTGTTTCGCCTAATACTTCAATGATATTCCCCACCGCTTGCGAGCGACGTTGTGGACGAGTGACTAATTCAACCACCACTACATTACCCATTCGAGCGCCAAGAACACGATCTTTCGGTATCAAAATATCAAAGCTTAAACGGCTATCATCCGGTACGACAAACCCCATACCCGATTCAATAAAATAGCGACCAACAATTTGGTTATTACGCGGCTCTAACACACGAACAACCCGAACTTCTGTACGCCCTTTACGATCTTGCCCATAAGGTTGCGCCAAAATAACGTCGCCATGCATGGCGCGTTTCATTTCATCTTGAGATAAATAGTAATCTTCTTTTTTACCATCAACACGTAGGAAGCCGTAACCATCACGGTGACCAATGACTTTCCCTTTTAATAAGTCTAAACGCTCTGGTAATGCATAACACTGACGGCGAGTGAAGACCAGTTGACCATCACGTTCCATGGCTCTTAACCGACGACGTAATGCCTCTAATTCATCTTCTGTCGATAAATTCAATAATTGTGCGATTTCTTCGCGGTTAGCTGGTGCAGTACGCTTCGAGATAAGGTCAAGAATATATTCTCGACTTGGAATTGGGGACTCGTATTTTTCTGCTTCTCTTTCCTGAAAAGGATCTTGTGACATCGTTACCTCCGTTGTCATCAGAATTCATAACTACCGCAAATGCTAGTCAAGCAGTAGTTGATAGAGCGGGCTGTTATCTTTCACCATGTCCGCCAGCGTGTATTGATCAAGTTCTTGTAAAAACTGCTGTATTGCTTGGTGTAGCACACCTTTTAAACGACACGCAGGTGTAATGTGGCAAAATTCGCCACTACAATTAACAAGAGTCAGGGGCTCTAATGCTCTGACAACGTCCCCTATACGAATTGATTCCGCTGGTTGTCCTAGTGTAATCCCGCCATTTTTGCCACGAGTGGCTTTAATATAACCTAAGTGACTGAGCTGATTAATAATTTTTACCATATGGTTACGCGATACACCGTAAACCTCGGTGACCTCTGTAATACTGGTCATTTTCCCTTCACCTAGGGATGCCAGGTAAATAAGAGCTCGTAACCCATAATCTGTAAAACTAGTCAGTTGCACAATCACCTCAAAATTTTAGCTATAACGCTGTTGGCCGCAAATCATTGGCCTAAAAAATGCGACTCATTTTAAAATTCACGCTTGCTATTTCTAACCCAACACATTCAGTTTTCTGAACAAAATATAGCATGCTAATAAATTATATGTCGTTAAATAAAGTTTAACGTATAACACAAGTCAAATATGCACTTAATTGCACATAATTTGCACACAAAAGTGACTTGATTCAATCATTATGGGGAATTTTGACTGTTTTATCAAAGAAGCTGCATAGTGGAAGGAGGTAAAGCAGTAAAAAACTGCGCCTGTATTAGGCGCAGTCAGTGTTATTACTCAACGTCAAATGGATCACGCAGGATCATGGTTTCTGAACGATCTGGACCGGTTGAAATAATATCAACTGGAATACCCGTTAGTTCTTCAACGCGTTTGATGTAATTCAGAGCTGCTTGTGGCAGTAATTCTCTTTGTTTCACACCAAAAGTTGTTTCTTTCCAACCTGGCATTGATTCATAAACTGGCTCTAAGCCATCCCACTCATCAGCAGCTAAAGGCGTTGTTTCAAGCACTTTGCCATCTGGACGACGGTAGCCTACGCAGATTTTGACTTCTTCTAAACCGTCTAAAACATCCAGTTTAGTCATACAGAAGCCTGACAGTGAGTTAATTTGTACCGCACGATTAATCGCAACGATATCTAACCAACCAGTACGGCGTTTACGACCCGTAGTTGCACCAAATTCTTGGCCTTTTTCACGCAGGAACTCACCCACTTCGTCAAACAGCTCAGTTGGGAATGGACCTGCACCAACACGCGTTGAGTAAGCCTTGATGATACCTAATACGTAGTTGACATAGCGAGGGCCTAAACCAGAACCTGTCGCTACACCACCAGCGGTCGTATTTGAAGAGGTTACATAAGGATAAGTACCGTGGTCGATATCTAATAATGTCCCTTGTGCACCTTCAAACATCACTAATTCATTCTTCTGATTTGCTTTATATAGCAGATCAGAAACATCAATTACCATGCCAGTCAGGATATCCGCTACAGCCATAATATCATCTAACGTTTTTTGGTAATCTACAGCAGGTTCTTTATAATAATGAACAAGTTGGAAGTTATGGTATTCAACAATTTCTTTTAATTTTTCTGCGAACGTTGCTTTATCGAATAAATCACCAACGCGTAAACCACGACGAGCAACTTTATCTTCATAAGCAGGACCAATACCACGACCTGTTGTTCCAATCGCTTTGGAACCACGTGCTTTTTCACGCGCATTATCTAGTGCGATATGATAAGGCAGGATCAGTGGGCATGCTTCAGAAAGACGTAAACGTTCCCGAACAGGAACACCGCGGTCTTCCAATTCTTTCATCTCTTTCATTAATGCGTCTGGCGCTAAAACAACACCATTAGCAATAATACTGATGACATTTTCACGAAGAATACCGGATGGAATTAAGTGGAGAACGGTTTTTTCACCGTTTACAACAAGAGTATGGCCAGCATTATGGCCGCCCTGATAGCGAACTACGTATTTAGCACGCTCTGTCAGCAAGTCAACGATCTTGCCCTTCCCTTCGTCACCCCATTGGGTGCCCAGTACGACAACGTTCTTACCCATTTTGAAATACACTCGGTTGCTTAAAAATGAATTCTACCATCAAAAATGAACTGTTCCAGTGATATTTTGGCAATACAAAAATTTTTTTCTGGAAAGCAAGTAAAATGGTATTTTTTATTTCTGCCGTAAACTCAAAATGAATGCCATCAGTTGAGCAGCTCAAATTTTCCCTGAAAAATCCTACACTTAAAACGACAGGCGAAAAAAAGCCCACCGAAGCGGGCTTTTCTTTAATAGATTAACAGTTATTTTGCTAGGTTGCACGCAACTTAACTTGTTATTAATCTGTCGCGCGAAGCTTAGTTGGCGCCTTCATAAAGCGGAAGAAGTCAGTGTCTGGACTCATGACCATCACGTCGTCACCACTCTTAAAGCTCTGTTCATAAGCACGTAAGCTACGAATAAACGCATAGAACTCTGGGTCTTGGTTAAATGCATCAGCAAACAGTTTTGTTGCCATTGCATCACCTTCACCTCGGTAAGTCAGCGCGGTACGCTCAGCTTCAGCCAACGTTTCTGTTACTGTTTTATCTGCAACAGCGCGGATTTTCGTTGCTTCTTCTTGACCTTGTGAACGGTGCTGACGTGCAACTGCTTCACGCTCTGCACGCATACGCGCATAGATAGCCTCAGAAACTTCGTTTGGCAGTTCGATACGTTTAATACGCACGTCAACAACTTCAATACCTAACGCCGCCATACTGTTTGCATTCACAACCAGTGGCTTCAGGTTCGTTTCCTCTTCAACACGTTTTGCGGCATCTGCAATCGCTGCATCCGCTTCTTTGCTCGCGTCGTCGGTTGCGGTACCTTTGTTCAAGGCATCACGGACATCGATAGTCAAACGACCACGTGAGTCAGTAATGATATCTTTCACGCTTAAGCGACCAAACTCAGAACGTAAACGGTCACTAAATTTACGTTTTAATAGGGTTTCCGCTTGGAATGGGTTACCGCCCCCCGTCGCTACATAGTAGCGGCTGAAATCAGTCACACGCCATTTCAGGTAGGAGTCCACCATTAAGTCTTTGTTCTCACTTGTCAGATAGCGGTCGGCTTGAATTTCAAGAGTCTGAATACGTGCATCCAACATTTTCACAGTTTCAATAAATGGAACTTTGAAATGCAGACCTGGCTCATAAATGATCGGCTTGTTTTCAGAATCACGCAGAACCTTACCAAAACGTAAGACAATGCCACGATCAGTTTGAGGAACAATAAAGATAGATGCGTATGCAACTGCCAAAATGGCCAGAACGATAACAATTAGCGATTTACGCATGATTATTGTCTCCCTACTCTAACTGCATCACCACGAACAGCACTGTTTGGCTGAGCGGATGTTGCGCCATTAGATGACGCGTTATTA
Source organism: Providencia sp. PROV048 (assembly GCF_033688165.1). Lineage (NCBI taxonomy): Bacteria > Pseudomonadati > Pseudomonadota > Gammaproteobacteria > Enterobacterales > Morganellaceae > Providencia > Providencia sp. PROV048. The sequence goes on from NZ_CP096360.1 coordinate 3,989,545, forward strand.
TTTGGCGTCGCCATTCTGGCTGATGGACTGACTTTCGGTGCTGACGTCGCGTTCGTATTAGCGCCACGCATGATTTGATCAAGCGGCAGCACTAACATGCTGTTGCTCTTATCATTTGCAATTACTTTACGTGTATTACCTAATACGCGTTCCATCGTTTCGATATACAGACGCTCACGGGTAATCTCAGGTGCAGCACGATATTCAGGCAACATTTTTGCAAAGCTTGCCACCTCACCCTCTGCTTTGAAGACCACACTAGCTTTATAAGCTTCAGCTTCTTCAATTAAGCGTTGTGCATTACCTTTTGCCAGAGGAAGAACTTCATTTCGATAAGCATGTGCTTCACGAATGGTTTTTTGTTCTTCTTCCCTTGCTGCAATTACATCATCAAACGCTGCTTTAACATCTTCAGGTGGACGAGCCGCTTGGAAGTTGACGTCAAGCAGGGTGATCCCCATCTTGTATGGCGCAATTGTTGCTTCGAGCTCTTTTTGTGTAACATCACGGATAAAAGCACGATTCGTAGTCAGTACTTGCTCCATCGCAGACTGACCGATTACACCACGCACAGCACTATCTAGCGCCTGACGCAGACTATTGTCTGGGTTTGTGACACTAAATAAATATTGCGCAGGGTCGGTAACACGATATTGAACGTTCATTTCAACGCGGATCACGTTTTCATCTGACGTTAACATCATGCCATTTGTCGCTTGTTCACGTACGGTTTCTACGTTGACAGGAATGACCCTATCAATGAAAGTTGGTTTCCAGTTCAAACCAGGCCCAACAACACCACTATATTCACCAAAACGTAATACTACGCCACGGTCACTTTCTTTGATGGTATAGAAGCCTGAACCTGCCCATACAACAACGATAGCAGCAAGAGCTAACATACCTAAACGGCCACTGATTTGTGATGGTTGTTTATTATCACCATCACCACCGCCGCCTTTATTTCCACCAAGCTTGCTGCCTAGTTTACGAAAGAGATCGTCGAGATCATAAGCCCCACGTTTTCGACCACCTTTGTTCCCGCCAGAGTTGCCGCCTTTATTGCCGCTTCCCCACGGATCGCGGTCTTGTCCGTCATTACCGGGCTGATTCCACGCCATGTTTTAGCTCCATTCTTTATGATTGATTTTCAGGGCTAAGAGCGATAGGGCTCTTAATATCAATTCCATTGCCTAACTATATTATTAACGGCCAAATTATTAACGGCCAAAGCATTATTAATAACCAAAGCGATTAAATAACATAGTCAGGTAATTGCTGCTCTTGTTTGCACAGACGCCGCCAATCCACCATTGGCATACGCACCTCAAGGCCAATTGAGCCGTCTTCTTCCTGCCATTCACGTTCGATTGACTGAAGTTGATAGAAACGGCTACGTAAACGGCCTTCATTCGGTGGTAAACGCAATTCAACATGTGCGATTTCACCTGAAAGACGTTCCGTCAATGCCTGTAGCAACAATGGGATACCATCACCCGTTTGCGCTGAAACCCAGACACGAACCGGCTTGTTATCCTCATCTCTGTCAATACGCGGGACAAAATCCTCCAGCATATCAACTTTGTTCATCACTAAAAGTGTTGGTATTTCATCCGCTTCGATTTCTTCTAACACACTTTCAACTGCATGAATATTTTCATCCAAGCGATTGTCAGCTGCATCGATAACGTGCAGCAATAACGTTGCTTCACGTGTTTCTTGCAGGGTTGCTTTAAAAGCTGCAACCAAATCATGGGGTAAATGGCGGATAAAACCCACAGTATCTGCAAGAACGACAACACCAACATCTTCTACATCAATACGACGAAGTGTTGGGTCAAGTGTTGCAAATAACTGGTCAGCAGCATAAACATCAGCGGCCGTCATGCGGTTAAACAAGCTAGACTTACCAGCATTGGTATAACCGACAAGCGAAATAGTCGGGATATCTGCCTTACTTCTCGCTTGACGCCCTTGTTCACGCTGTTTTTCCACCCGACTAAGACGAGATAAGATTTGTTTAATTTTATCTCTTAATAGCCGGCGGTCAGTTTCAAGTTGAGTTTCACCGGGGCCTCGTAAACCAATCCCGCCTTTTTGTCGCTCTAAGTGCGTCCATCCCCTCACTAAGCGAGTCGATAAATGCCTTAATTGAGCCAATTCAACTTGAAGCTTACCTTCGTGTGTACGTGCGCGTTGAGCAAAAATATCTAAAATTACCCCTGTACGGTCAACCACCTTACATTGGCAAATCCTTTCGAGATTACGTTCTTGAGCAGGGCTTAGAGTATGATTAAACAACACCACATCTGCACCACTTTCCTCAACAGCTTGGGCAATTTCTTCTGCTTTACCTTCCCCAACAAAAAACTTTGGATGAGGAGCTTTACGACTGCCCGTGACTATTTGTACTGGTTTTACCCCAGCAGATGTCACAAGTGACTCAAATTCTGCCAGATTATCAACGTCTTTCTCTTGAGAAAAAAAGACATGGACTAATACAGCTAGTTCACCGCCTTCATACCTATCAAACAAGGTGTAACCTCTTAGGCTAAACAATAATTGCAAAGGAAAAACACAGGTACAGTCTCCCTACCCATGCTTTCCTTGTCTTTTAGCGTACAAACTTACTCAGTTACTTCGCCATCTTGCGCTGCAGGGTTACCTGAATGGTAATTACCATTACCAGTGCTACCCGCAGTACCGCTATGATGAGAAACAGGGCGAGCAGGGACAACAGTCGAGATAGCGTGTTTATAAACCATCTGGCTAACTGTGTTTTTTAATAAAATGACAAATTGGTCAAAAGACTCAATTTGCCCCTGCAATTTGATGCCATTAACGAGATAAATAGAGACCGGAACCCTTTCACGACGTAATGCGTTCAGGAACGGATCTTGCAAAGATTGCCCCTTAGCCATTCTATGTTTTCCTTATTTTGTTGTTTTTAAAAGAGAATCTTTTAGATTCCAAAAAGTAACTACTCAAAAATTGCGCTTAACGTTCTAATTGTACACAAACATCAGTCCTATGCACGCATAACCTGCATAACGGTGCTAAGCGCTTGCTGTGGTTGTTCACTATCTAGCCAATGAACATTCTCCCAGCCTCTTAACCAGGTAATTTGACGTTTTGCCAATTGGCGAGTTGCACAAATTCCCCGATAAATCATATCATCATGGCTAATTTCACCATCCAAATATGACCACATTTGCCGATACCCCACACAACGAATTGAAGGGAGGTCAACATGTAAATCATTTCGTTGATGTAACTTGCGAACTTCTTCTTCAAAACCCGCATCTATCATCAGATGAAAACGTTGTTCTATGCGCTCATGTAAAATTTTACGATCTTGTGGCGCAATAGCAAACTGAAACACATTATAAGGCAATTCTTCCCCAGCTGTTTGTATCATTTCAGTCAAAGTTTGTCCCGAAATGAGATATACCTCTAAAGCACGGGATAATCTTTGTGGGTCGTTAGGATGAATCCTTGCCGCGGCAACTGGGTCAACCTCAGTAAGACGACGGTGAATTTCCCCCCACCCTTGTTCTTTCGCAATGTGTTCAATTTCAGTACGAACTGCTTGGTCAGCTGAAGGAAGAGGTGAAAGCCCTTCTAATAAGGCTTTAAAATACAACATTGTGCCGCCAACTAATAATGGAATTTTACCTTGTGAGGTAATTTCAGCCATGGCATTTAATGCGTCACGGCGAAAATCGGCAGCACTGTATGGTAGAGACGGATCGAGGATATCAATCAGACGATGGGGAGCTTGGCTGAGTTCTTCTGTTGTTGGTTTTGCTGTGCCAATATCCATCCCTCGGTAAATTAATGCCGAATCGACACTAATAATTTCCACAGGCAAATGCTTGCGAAGTTCTATCGCCAAAGCGGTTTTACCTGAGGCCGTCGGACCCATTAGGAATATTGCGTCAGGTTTTTTCTGAGTTGCTAAATCACTCATTTGTTAGTGTAGCTACCACGGATTGTAAATTAATTAATTGTAATAATGTTGGTGGAGGGTCTTTCACCCACTGCGGACATACCCGCTCAACATCAGCCAGCAACTGAACAGCCTGTGCTAAACTCCAACTTTCTTCTGTTTTAACCTGTGAAACTGCTTTAGCGAGCCATTGTGCTATCTCTTCGTCAGTGACACTTTCTTTTCTCGATAAAAAATCGAGTAGCTCAGAAAAAAGCTGTGATAAATTTTGTGTTCTTAATGGTAACGATACCGTATGAATTGTTACTTTTCCATGTAATATCGTGGCTTCGATACCAAATATTGTCAATTGTTCCTTGTACCGCTGTAAAACCTCTATTTCATCATTTTTAAGTGACAATTTTAGAGGTATTAACAATGGTTGGGGCTTTAAGGCTCCACCACTCGGTGACAATTGTGACAACTTCAATAAATAATTAGCTTCCGTTAAGGATAACAGGATTAGCCCCAACGAAGACTCAATTAATGCAAAGTTTTTTGCGTAAATTGTCAATACTTTGCCAAAAAGGTAGTTATCCGCATTTTTTGCTACAGGTTGTGAGGATATTTGCGGTGAACTGATTGGGTTACGTTCAGGAAAAAGCGGCTTTTTATCTTCAGGAGCAACCGGAATGGACATTAAGCTCTGATACAGTTCGCCTGCTTTTTTGTCATAAGTTGAGCCAAACGTTTTTGCTGGTACATTTTCTGAAAAACCTGACGTTGATTTCGGCGAAGAAAAAGCGTGATTTTTAGCATTATCCTTTAAGTGGCTAGCCTGCTTATAAGGTGTTTTAGGCTCTAGAAGGGTATTCTCGACTATCGTCTTGTCTTCTGCCTTATGTTGCTTAGGAGCCACACTAGGAGAAGAAAAATAATTTTCTCCCGCAGAAGGCCGATTTTCCAGTTCTGTATTTACAGGTTCGATACCCGGAAGCTCATCAATAGATGCGGCTTCTAATAATACTGTTCGTACCGCTTGATAAATAAAATCATGTACCAGACGAGCTTGGTGAAAACGAACCTCATGTTTTGCTGGGTGTACGTTAACATCAACTTGTTTTGGGTCAATGGTCAAATACAGGACATAAGCTGGCTGCTGGTTTTCGTCTAAATGCCCTTCATAAGCTTGACGAATAGCATGATTAATCAGGCGATCACGCATCATACGGCCATTGACATAGCAATATTGTGTTTCACTACCCGACGTCATTGATGGAGAAACGACCCACCCTTTGATAGCAAGATCGCTATGTTCCCAAGATAACGCCAAAGCGCCTTGCATAAAGCCCGTTCCACAAATCGTCCCAAGACGCCTCTCTTGCTGTGCCTCATCATGAGCCGCTCGGTATTGCTTTACTAATTTCCCATTGTGAGTCAGGTTGATAGCCACATCAGGGCGAGAAAGCGCAATTCGGCGAACAATTTCATCGATATGACCGAATTCAGTTTTTTCTGTGCGCATAAATTTACGACGAGCTGGCGTATTATAGAATAAATCTAATACTTCAACCGTTGTGCCATTGGGATGCGCTGCGGGTTTAACTATTACCTCCATATCCCGACCTTCGGCATAGGATTGCCATGCTTCTGTCTGGTCTGCAGGCTTTGATGTCAACGTTAAACGTGAAACAGAACTGATACTCGCTAGTGCCTCACCGCGAAACCCCATACTCATAATGGCTTCAAGATCATCTAATGTGGCAATTTTACTGGTCGCATGGCGAGCTAAAGCCAAAATCAGTTCATCTTTACTGATACCACAACCATTATCACGTATACGGATCAGTTTTTCTCCACCGCGCTCAATGTCGATATCAATACGCGTTGCCCCTGCATCAAGACTATTCTCAACGAGCTCTTTAACCACTGACGCAGGCCTTTCAACCACCTCACCTGCTGCGATTTGGTTGGCAAGTTGTGGGGATAGAATATGTATAGCCATGCCTCCCCCTTATTGTGGCGCTGCTTGTATTGGATTCGCCAAGAAATATTGACGTAACCCTAAATGGATAGCTTCTGCGACTTTGTCTTGGAATTCATTCGATTTTAGCAACTGCTCTTCCGCTGCATTACTAATAAACCCAGTTTCGACTAAAATCGATGGGATATCAGGAGAACGCAATACACCTAAGCTTGCATGTTCAGGGGTTCTTTTGTGAATATTACCTACTTTTCGTAGCTGTTCGATCACTTTAACCGCAACATCGTACCCCACACGCTGAGAATGACCGAATTGTAAATCTAAAACAGCTTGGCTTAAGTAAGGGTCCGCGCCACTCAGTGCATCACCCGCCCCACCTAATAATTCCGATTGTTTTTCACGTTGTTCCAGCCAACTACCCAGTTCACTGTTTGCACGCCGATTAGACAATACCCATACTGATGCGCCCCGTGCACTGCTATTCGGAGCCGAGTCCGCGTGAATTGACACCAACATATTAGCCCCTTTCTTACGTGCCACATCAGAACGACCACTAACAGAAATAAAATAGTCACCGTCACGTGTCATCGCGGGCTTAAACATTGGGTCGGCTTCAAGGCGTTGGTATAATTTACGAGCGACGCTGAGAGTCACATCTTTTTCTTTATAACCATTCTTGCCTATCGCACCAGGGTCTTTTCCACCGTGCCCTGCATCAATAGCAATGACGACCTGCTTGCTACCCTTTGGCATATTTTTATATTTGGTTGGTGTTGGTGTAGCCACAGGTGCAGGGTTACTCATATTCAATGGTTTATCTTGAGTATTATTTGCCGCTGCTTTAACCGTATTATTGGTTTGATTAAAAGAGGTAGAACCGGATGCATTTCCAGTCGATATCGTTAATACCAACTGATATTCACCTGAAACCTGTTTAAGTGCCGCTTTTGTTTTCGCTGCGCGAGATAGCTCTAAAACTAAGCGTTTGTGTTGGTTATCAGAAGGTTGGCTCGCCCGTACCAGTTTTACAAGGTCTCCTGCGGGAACTTTAAGTGGTAAACCAATAATCTCACCTCGTTGTTTGATATCAACAACAAGGCGCTCAGGTGAATGCAATGGGAAATAGGAGTAGTCGGGCTTACCATCAATAAAACTTAGCACCACTTCTGCTTGTGATGGGCTGTTATTAACTTGAATATTTGATAATGTTGCCGCTTGTGCTTTTGCTCCAAACAGCCACATAGCTAATGCCATAAACAAGACGAAAACAGTAAAAAAACCCTTTTTTGTTATTCTGTGGATTGATGCATTCAACATGAGCAATAGCTTCCTTAGAGTAGGGGTAATGCTTCTAACAACGACTCCCCATTGGCAGAAAAAGCAACAAAGTGAGCCTGACGTCCTTCGCCTTGATAGGTCAGATGGAGCTCAAGATCCGCTTCAGGTAAAAAACCTTTACCTTGTTGCGGCCATTCGACCAAACAGATCGAATTTCCAGAAAAATAGTCACGAATCCCCATAAATTCAAGTTCTTCAGGATCTGCTAACCGATAGAGATCAAAGTGAAAAACTTGACGATCTGCTAATTCATAAGGTTCAACCAAAGTGTAGGTTGGGCTTTTTACGTGACCTTGATGGCCCAGCGCTTGTAAGAAACCTCGGCTAAAGGTGGTTTTCCCTGCACCGAGATCACCATATAAGTGAATAATTGTGCCTTGATGGCAAGCCTTAGCGATAGCATTACCTAAAGCGACAGTTTGCGCTTCATTGGCAAGTTGTATTGTACGTTCTTTCATATTGTTCTTTTATTATGTCATTAATAGGCGGTGTCGCCTGTTTATCCTTTAAATGCATAGTTTAAATGCATAAAGAGATATCAACAAACATCAATATTACTGCTTATCTTAACCTAAGATGGGGCTTTTTTCTTAATTAACATTGCTTGAATGATGAGTTCAGAAATATCCTATAATTGTTCTCAATATTGAAGGCATTTTTTCATGCGTTTTGATGAATAGCGCAGGTCATGTTAGAGTGCCAGCCGTTTTAATCTTTCTCAATATAGGATCTGATGCCAAGATACCTCGATCTCGATCTTCTCGCTCAGAATATTAAACAATGGGGTGTTGAAGCAGGTTTCCAACAAGTCGGGATCTGCGATACTGACCTTTCAGCGGAAGAGCCCAAATTACAAGCATGGCTAGATAAACAATTTCATGGTGAGATGGAATGGATGAATCGCCATGGGATGATGCGAGCCAGACCACACGAACTGCACCCTGGCACGTTACGTGTCATTAGCGTCCGTATGAATTACTTGCCTGCCAAAGCCGCATTTGCTAGTACATTAAATAACCCTGAATTAGGTTATATCAGCCGTTATGCCCTAGGGCGAGACTACCACAAATTATTAAAAAAACGTCTAAAACAACTTTCAGATCGTATTTTAGACTATTGTCGTGAATTTAACGGAGTGATACTGGCCGATGGCACCACCATTGACGATCTTAATTTTCGACCTTTTGTCGACTCTGCGCCAATCTTAGAGCGCCCTCTCGCCGTCAAAGCGGGTTTAGGATGGACAGGAAAACATTCATTAGTCTTAAATCGTGAAGCAGGATCTTGGTTTTTTCTCGGTGAATTATTGATTAATTTACCCGTTTCTGTTGATAAACCTGTCGAAGAAGATTGCGGCCGCTGTGTTGCTTGTATGACAACTTGCCCAACAGGTGCAATTGTCGAACCTTACACCGTAGATGCTAGGCGCTGTATTTCTTATCTTACCATTGAGCTAGATAGTGCTATCCCTGAAGAATTTCGCCCTCTAATGGGAAATCGGATCTACGGTTGTGATGACTGCCAGCTTATTTGCCCGTGGAACCGTTTTTCCCAGCTAACTGATGAAGATGATTTCAGTCCAAGAAAGGACTTACATACACCAGAGTTGCTCGACTTGTTCTCATGGGATGAAAAAACCTTTTTAAAGGTGACCGAAGGCTCTGCAATCCGCCGCATTGGTTATATTAAGTGGTTGCGAAATATCAGTGTGGCGCTAGGTAACGCACCTTATCAAGACAGTATTGTACTGGCTTTACAAAATAGGTTGGGAATTAACGAAATGCTAGATGAGCACTTCCAATGGTCTATACAACAACAGCTTAATCGACGTAATGCAAACCAAGTCACAATTCAAACTTCACAGCAAAAACGCCTTGTACGTGCGATTAACAAAGGTTTACCGAGAGATGCATAGAAAAAAGTCAGCTATATACCTGAAATGAAGAATTGTCAAATTGATGTGAATAAAGTAAAAAGTGCTTAGCAGACAATAGGTAAAGAATTTGCAAGATGTGCTAGCCGCATTTTGACAAAATAAATTACTTAACAAATAAATCAATAAGTTACAACAATGCTATTTAAATACTAGAATTAAATAGCACAACAGAAATTTGTTAATTAGCCTGTGGATAACTCTGTGTAATAAGTTATTTCAAATCGCGATAAAAACCCAGATTGATTGAGCGGGCTGTGGATAACTTTCTAATGGCACATTGAAAAGAAAAATACTGATTTTACGTTTACTAGCAATACAAAAGTGACCAAAAAACAAGACTAAAATGAAAAGTGACTCGAAGTAAATAAAAAAGCATATTTTTGTTTATTATTTAAACTTCTAATCATCATCTTAGAGATGGAAGCAAAACACCCTATTGCTAAGGGGTGGCTATTCTATGGCGACCTGAAAACGAATGCAAGAGGAAATCTGGATCTGATCCAAAAAAGATCGCAAAACCCATGTAGATCCTAGTGTTCAAGGTATAAAAGGATAAAAACAGTGAACAAGCGCAATTCATATGCACACTAGGTGATTCTACTTAAGTTAAATAGGTATTGTGTAAGAATTAATTAAGAAGAAAAGTTAAGAGACTAAGAAAATATTGGAGCGGGAAACGAGACTCGAACTCGCGACCCCGACCTTGGCAAGGTCGTGCTCTACCAACTGAGCTATTCCCGCATTTGGTGGGTACTACTTTGACTAAAACACTAAGAAAGTTTGGAGCGGGAAACGAGACTCGAACTCGCGACCCCGACCTTGGCAAGGTCGTGCTCTACCAACTGAGCTATTCCCGCATCACGAAAATAGTGCTTTAGCTAAAACATCAAAAAATTTGGAGCGGGAAACGAGACTCGAACTCGCGACCCCGACCTTGGCAAGGTCGTGCTCTACCAACTGAGCTATTCCCGCATCACATTTTTGGATGTTTCACGTGCCGACTTAATAACAAAAACTTCATCGGTACGGGGAGCGCATTATACGAAAAATTCAGATACTAGCAAGCCCTTACACTCAAAATTTTTATTTTTTTATTCGTTTGCTGACAATTCAATCACAATGGTGATTTTATCAACACCCGTTGTAATAAATTGATTTCAATACGTTAACATTGTTAACTTATTGGGAGAGAACAGCTTATGAAAGCCGCTCAAGATTGCGGCTTATTCGTTAATTTAACATTTATTCTTTAATAAATGTCTCTCGGTAATAAGCTAATTCAGCCACAGATTCACGAATATCATCAAGAGCTTGGTGAGTATTTTTCTTCGAAAAACCCGCTAGAATTTCAGGTTTCCATCGGCGAGCAAGCTCTTTTAATGTACTGACATCAAGATAGCGATAATGAAAATAGCTTTCTAATTCAGGCATGTAGTTGAACAGAAAACGTCTATCTTGCCCAACACTATTACCACAGATTGGGGATGCCCCTTGAGGAACCCATTTTTCTAAAAACGCAATTGTGGCTAACTCAGCTTCACGCTCACTCACGGTACTTTTACGTACACGTTCAACTAAGCCGCTATTAGTGTGGGTATTTACATTCCACTCATCCATCAAAGCGAGTTGTTCATCCGTTTGATGTACTGCAATTACAGGGCCTTCTGCTAAAATATTAAGATGACTATCTGTTACAATGGTCGCTATTTCAATAATACGATCACGAACAGGATCGAGCCCCGTCATTTCTAAATCGATCCAAATTAAATTATTCTCATTCTTTTGCATGATATACCCTAACTGCATTCTATGAAGTTAAGGTATGATAGCACTCTTCATGCCATCAGTGACAGGCGTGAGTAACCCCCTAAAATACAGCCCATAGTAAAGAGAGGACAGGTGGCTAAACAGAAACTTTCGAAAGGCCAACAGCGCCGAGTTCAAGAAAATCATCAAAAAAGACTTAAAAAGCAAAAAACAGTTGAAATTGATGATAGCCAATTAGGTGAAGCGCAAGAAGGCTTAGTCATTAGCCGTTTTGGGCAGCATGCTGATATTCAAGCAAGTGACGGGACTATCCAACGCTGTAACTTGCGCAGAACGATTTCGTCCCTCGTTACAGGGGATAATGTGGTGTGGCGACCAGCCTTGAACACACAAAGTGATATCAAAGTAAATGGCATCGTCGAAGCGGTTCACGAGCGTCGTTCTGTTCTAACTCGTCCCGATTATTATGATGGCTTAAAACCGATTGCCGCTAACATTGACCAAATTGTTGTGGTTTCCGCTATTTTACCTGAGCTTTCGCTGAATATTATTGACCGCTATTTAGTTGCCTGCGAAACCACCGGGATTAAGCCTGTTATCGTTCTCAATAAAGTCGACCTACTCGACGACGAAAACCGTGAGTGGGTAAGCGATTTAATGACAATTTATCGTGATATTGGCTATCAAGTTCTCGAAGTTTCAAGCCATACCAATGAAGGCATGGAAGCGCTTACTAACGCGCTAGCAGGTAAAGTATCTGTATTTGTTGGTCAGTCTGGTGTGGGCAAATCAAGTTTATTAAATGCATTACTCCCACATAACGAAGAAGCGATTTTAGTTAATGAGGTTTCAGACAACTCAGGGCTAGGACAACATACAACAACAACAGCTCGTTTATATCACTTCCCATTGGGCGGTGATGTGATTGACTCCCCTGGTGTCCGTGAGTTTGGTTTATGGCATCTAACAACGGAACAAGTGACCAAAGGATTTGTCGAATTTAAAGATTACCTTGGCGGCTGTAAATTCCGTGACTGTAAACATTTAGATGACCCTGGTTGCCTGTTACGTGAAGCCGTAGAAGCAAATAAAATTGCTGAATCACGCTTTGAAAACTACCATCGCATTTTAGAAAGCATGGAACAAATCAAACCTCGTGGTAATTTTACGACGAAAGATAAATAATGTTAGTGAGTGCTTACAAATAACTCACTAGCACTAAACCCGCTCTAAATAATTTAATGATGGTTAGCCAATGATGCGGCCGTTTGAAATATGACGAGTAAACTGTGTACAATAGCCGCCCTTTTGCTAACATACCTTTAAAAATCAGAGGTTAACGTGCTAGATAAAATTAAAATTCGCTTGCAATATATGCTTCCAAAACAATGTCTTACTGAATTTGCAGGCTGGTTCGCAAGTCGCAATGCGGGTTTCATGACGCAATGGGCAATTAAACTGTTCGCAAAAGTCTATAAAGTGAACATGAATGAAGCGCAAAAAAGTGAGCTTACTGCTTATGCCACTTTTAATGATTTCTTTATCCGTCTGCTAAAAGAAGGCGCTCGCCCAATTGTGGAGAAAGAACACCAACTTGCTCAACCTGCTGACGGTGCAGTTAGTCAATTAGGCCCAATAAATGATGACCTTATCTTCCAAGCTAAAGGCCATAATTACACAGTTGAAGCGTTACTTGCTGGCCAATACCAATTAGCAGAGCATTTTCGTGGTGGTGACTTTATTACCACTTACCTCTCCCCAAGTGACTATCACCGTGTACACATGCCATGTGATGGTTTACTCAAAGAGATGATTTATGTGCCAGGCGATTTATTCTCTGTAAATCCATTAACGGCACAAAATGTTCCCAACCTGTTTGCACGAAATGAACGCTTGATTTGTGTTTTTGACACCCCTGTTGGCTTAATGGTACAAATCCTTGTAGGTGCAACCATCGTTGGTAGTATTGAGACGGTTTGGAGCGGTTGCGTCAATTCCAGTCGTGAAGGCGTCATTAAGCGCTGGGTTTACCCTGAGTTGGACTCTGAAGGTGCCGTTTTCTTGAAGAAAGGTGAGGAAATGGGGCTGTTTAAACTGGGCTCAACGGTGATTAATTTATTTGAACCTAACAAAGTGATATTTAATTCATCACTGATCCCCGGTTATGCAACTCGTATGGGCGAATTACTCGCTGAAACTGTTGCAAATACAGTAACAGAAGAACCTGCTGACGCTTAATTAAATTATTATCCCTTGAAGGAGCTCCTCACTGTGCGTGTGATTATCAGTTTTTTTCTTAGCCTGTTAATCGTTTTTTCTTCCGTTGCAGCACCGACTGCAGCGCAGGATGAAGCACAGATTAAGCAGGAGCTCAAACAACTTGAGTCAAGTACCAACCCCAAAGATGCAGAGATAGCACAAGCATTACAGGGTGCTTTGAATTGGATGAGTGAAACACGTGATTCCGATGCAAAGGCCAAGTCTTATCAAGAAGCCATTGATAACTTCCCTAGAATTATCAAGGAAATAAGACAAAAAATCCTCAATGAAAGTGATGAACCAGCTCCAATACCTGTGGGTATCAGCTTAGGTGAACTTGAACAACGTATTATTCAGCTTAGCAGCCAATTACTCGATCAAAGCCGCTTAACTCAGCAAGAGCAAGATAAAGGCCGCGAAATCAGTGAATCACTAAGTATTCTGCCACAACAACTTTCTGAAGCTAGACGCTTACTCACTGAAGCCTCTTCGCGCTTTCAGTCTCTGAGTACACCCTCAACGCCATTAGCCGATGCCCAGTACACGTTAGCTCAAGCCGAAGTAAGTGCTCGCAAATCAACAGTTAATGAACTGGAAATGGCGCAGCTTTCTGCCAATAACCGCCAAGAAATCTCACGCCTTACGTTGGAGTTATACAAAAAACGCTATCAACGTATGGAACTTGAGTTACAAAACCTGCGTGATTTCCAAAATACCCAACGCCAACAAAAAGCAATTTTAGCGTTAGAACATACCGAGATGTTGGCTGCGCAAGGTGAACTGACCCCATTTTTAACTGAGCAGCTTGATATTAACCGTAAAATGTCTCAGGAATTAACCGCTCAGGCACAGCGCATGAGCGCAATCACCAATAGCCAAGCTGAAATTTCAACGAGTATCCGCGATGCTCGACAAGCGCTCACAACTATTCGCGAGCAAGCTCAGTGGATCAGCAGCTCAAGTACATTAGGGGAAGCGCTCAGAACACAACTCTCCCGTTTGCCTGATATTCCAAAGAGCCAGCAGCTTGATCGGGAAATGGCAGATTTACGCGTTCAACGCTTAAATTATGAAGATAGCCTCGATAGGCTAAGTAAAATAGATACAACCGAGCAAGAAAGCGAGCATGAGCTCAATACAGCTCAAGTACAAGTTTATCAGTCATTGATTAAAACCCGCCGTGAGCTACTAACCTCTTTAATTTCAGGTCTAGATGCTGAAATGTTGGAGCTAACAAAGCTCAATGTCGCCACTGGGCAATTGACCGATGCATTAAAAGAAGTCAAAGATGCTTCAAACCGTTATCTTTTCTGGGTCGCAGATGTTCCGCCAATAAGCATCAGCTATCCTGTCATGTTAGTAACGGATATTACTCAATTACTTTCTCTGGATACCTTGTCCCAACTGGCCGGTGCTCTGCGTGTTATGCTGACAACACAAGATACATTTTTGTATCTTTTAGGTTCGATAGCATTAGTCATTTTCAGTATTAGCACTCGCAAGCACTACCAAGCATTTCTTGACCGATCCAGTTTACGGATTGGTAAGGTGACACAAGACCGGTTTTACTTAACCATTCGAACTATTTTTTGGTCAATAATTGTTGCTCTTCCTCTCCCTATGATGTGGTCAGCCATCGGTTATGGCTTACAAAGTGCATGGCAATATCCCATGGCCGCGGCGATAGGTTATGGTGTCAGTGCGACGACACCTTTACTATGGCTGTTTATGATCAGCGAAACCTTTTCTCGCCCTACTGGGTTATTTATTTCTCACTTCGGTTGGGACAAAGATTCTGTTAAACGTGCGATGCGTTATTACCGAATGGCGATTTTTGTCATCGTTCCACTCGTGATGGCAATTATTACCTTTGAACATTATAGCGATAGGGAATTTGCAGCTAGTATTGGCCGCTTATGCTTTATCTTTTTATGTGTCGCACTTAGCTTAATTACCAACAACTTACGCCGCTCACAAATCCCTCTCTACTTAGATAGACATGGCTCCGGTGAGAATATTGTTAATAAAGCATTGTGGTGGATGATATTACTCGCACCTATCGTTGCTGGGTTCTTCTCCATTTTAGGTTATTTTTCAACTTCACAGGCCTTGCTTGCTCGTTTAGAAACCTCTGTCGCCATTTGGTTTGTTATCCTTATCGTTTATCATACGATCCGTCGTTGGATGTCAATGCAGCGCCGTAAATTAGCCTTCGAGCGTGCGAAACAACGCCGTGCTGAGATATTAGCTCAACGTGCTAAAGGTGAGGACGATAACCAGCAAGCAAACGCCAGTAGTGAAGGAAATATTGATATCGAAGAACAGGTTATCGACTTAGATACCATCAGTACCCAATCCGTTGGGTTAGTTCGTTCGATTTTAACCATGATTGCCTTGGTCTCATTGATTTGGCTGTGGTCCGAGCTACATACCGCATTCTCTTTTCTTGAAAATATTCGCTTATGGGATGTGACATCAACGGTTAATGGCGTTGATACCGTACAACCTATCACCATGGGGTCTATTTTCATTGCCATTTTGACTATTATCGTTACCGCACAATTGGTTCGTAACTTACCGGCTTTGCTTGAGCTGGCCGTACTCCAACATTTGGATTTAACACCCGGTACTGGTTACGCCATTAGCACATTAACAAAGTATACGATAACTATTATAGGGACCATTGTTGGCTTCTCTATGTTAGGAATTGAGTGGTCAAAACTGCAATGGCTTGTTGCGGCAATGGGGGTCGGGCTTGGTTTTGGTTTACAAGAAATTTTCGCCAATATTATCTCAGGGTTAATGATCTTATTTGAGAAACCGATCCGGATTGGAGACACAGTAACTATCCGTAACTTGACTGGGAGTATTACCAAGATCAACACCCGTGCCACTACGCTGACAGACTGGGATAGAAAAGAAATTATTGTGCCAAATAAGGCATTTATTACTGAACAATTTATTAACTGGTCACTGTCTGACACGATCACACGTATTGTCATGACTATTCCTGCACCTTCTGATGCCAATAGTGAATTAGTGACAGATACCATTTTACGTGCAGCCAAACGCTCTACGATGATTTTAGATAACCCAGCACCTGAAGTATACCTTGTTGATTTACAACAAGGTATACAGATTTTTGAATTACGTGTCTATGCCGCTGAAATGGGCCATCGGTTACCTGCGCGCCATGAAATTCACCAAAACATCTTAGTTTCCTTTGCTGAACAAGGAATTACCTTGCCATTCCCACCATTCCAAGCAAGGGTGGATGTCCGTGATAATTCTCTGCAAAGTGCGACAAACAATCTTTCAGGGCGTAATCCTAGTCGTAAGTCAGGGGAATTGTAAGCCGTATTATGCCATTACAATTAAATGAAAAAGACGAATTAGTGATGTTGAGGATCGCCCAACTTGAACGTGTTGGGTCGATTTTATTCTTTTTAATTCCATTAATTATCTTATTAATTGTTGGGAAAGCTTTTGCATTTAATACACTGTACCTTTGGCAAGTGTATTGTGCGGTTTATATCGTTGGGTTTCGTGTACTTTGTAGCAAGCTATCATCACAACAGCAACAGCTAGCTATTCGTCGAGGCTGGGGAAACAATCGTTTTTATCGGCTTTCTTGGTGCTATCTTGTATTATCTGTTGTCATACTGGTGGGATACAAAATCGTATCCCACACATCTGCTTAATCATTAGCTGGCTTTAAAACCATACGATTTAATATAACCTTCCGCTAATTTTTGTGCTTGCTGTAATTCTTCAGGGCTTAACTGAGCCGCAATCTTATTTTGTAGACGATGACTTTCTGCGTTGCCGCTGTATACCGCAGTTGCAAGCCATGCGTAGGCTTGCTGCAAGTTTTTCTTCACACCACGTCCTTCAGAATACATGACACCTAAGCGGTCTTGAGACTTGGCATCCTTTTGTTTCGCGGCTTTTCTAAACCAAAACACTGCTTTCTCGTCATCTAAATCAACGCCACTCCCAATCGAGTACATTTGGCCGATTTGGAATTGAGCAAGTATATTTCCGCCTTGCGCTGCTTTTCTAAACCAAAATGCCGCTTTTTCTAGGTTTTGACTGACACCTAAGCCTTGTGCGTACATCATAGCCATGTTGGTTTCAGCTCGGGTATCACCTTGAGCCGCTGCTTGTTCATACCATAGCATCGCTTTGTCATAATCACGACGCACACCAAAACCATTTACAAACATCGTACCTAAGCGAAACTGTGCATCTGAATTCCCTTGGTTCCCCGCCTTAATAAACCACTCAGCCGCTGCTTTAGAATCTTGAGAAACACCTAAACCTTTAAAATAACGCTCTCCTAGCTGAAATTGAGCTTTAGGATCACCTTTTTGTGCTAACTGCGTAATTTGTTCAATCGAGGGTTCTTGTGCTGCTGTCGCCGGTGCCGGCGCAGTGGTAGGTTTAGCGGTTAAAACAGAACTATAACAAATCGAGCCTAACAACAGTGCTAACGCAATTTTTTTCATCCTAAGGAACCCTCAACAGTGCAATATGCAACCTGTGAAAACAGTGCTATCCATTAATATCGACCGAAACACTCATCCCCCTAGTTTAA
Source organism: Providencia sp. PROV048 (assembly GCF_033688165.1). Taxonomy (NCBI): domain Bacteria; kingdom Pseudomonadati; phylum Pseudomonadota; class Gammaproteobacteria; order Enterobacterales; family Morganellaceae; genus Providencia; species Providencia sp. PROV048. The sequence goes on from NZ_CP096360.1 coordinate 4,007,354, forward strand.
ATTTACTTTTTGTCAGAAAAAATAGGAAAAGTGGCCTAAATTTCACAAAAAGCACGTTTCGCTGTATTTTCGCTATGGGAACTTACGTTTTTCATCTAATTGAGATAATAAAAAACCAGATAAACATATTGCCTATCTGGTTCCTCTATTTCAAATAACAAAATACATTATGCGTTATTAAGGTATTTATTTCTCAGATAACGAGCAACAGCATCATCACTATTCGAACCAATGACTTCCATGTGTGGTAACGCATCTTTTAGCAATTGATGAGCATTTTGCATGATGCAGCCTTTTCCAGCCATAGTCAGCATTTCTTTGTCATTCATGCCATCGCCAAAAGCAATACTATCACTCGGTGTATAGCCATGTAGTGCCGCAACTTGCTTCAGAGCCTCACCTTTAGAAACATCACCAGCCATAACTTCTAAACAGCTACGCAATGAAAACGTTACATTCACTTTATCTTGCCAGCGTGCTTGAATGCGCTGCTGTAAATCCACCAGCAGGTCATGATCTTCACTGGTGTAGTAAACTTTACAGACTTCAGAAGTGACAAAATTATGGCGGTCAAACAGCTGGTAGTTAAATACCGATTCTTTAAAAAATTCTTTTTGTTCAGGGCTTTCCCGATTGATAAACCAATCATCACCATGGTAGTAATTAGTGATAAGTTCAGGGTTATCAAATTCCATCAAACACAATTCATGAGCTATTTGAGGATCAACATTGTGCTCAAAAATTAAGTCACCGCGGGTATTATGGATCCGTGCACCGTTAGATGTGATCATATACGCATCGATGCCTAAACCATCACGGATTTGAGCAACATCCACATGATGACGGCCTGTTGCAAACACAAAATGCACATCTTGGGAAGTCACTAGCTGTTTCAAGGTGTCTTTTGTATAAGACGTTAAATCATGATTGGGAGATAACAGTGTCCCATCCAAATCGGAAGCAACTACAGGATATTTCATATTCAAACCCTAACTAATACTGCTCAAAAAAATCACAGATAGCATTAAGCGCCATCGCTCTTAATGCATCCACTTCAAATAGGATTTCATGGTGTGCCCCTTCAATGATGAGAGGTAATTTTTCTTCTCGTCCTATTTGCGCTTTTTGTCGGCTTTGACAAAAAGCTTGTAGCTCTTTATTGCTGACCACTTTTTCTTCGCTGGCTTCCAACACCATCAGTGGTACATCAATTTCTCCCGCTCTCGCAATTAGCTCATCGCCAATCACAAAACTCTCACGTAACCAATGGTAAGTTGGCCCACCTAAGCGCAATTCGGGATAATCGGCGTAATAGCGTAAGTAACGCCGATAACGCTCCGGGCTGTGTGTTAATACGTTGATTAAATAAGGTAACGGCTGCCATTTCCCAGTAGAAGCCGCGTAGTCATTACGAACACTTTCGCGAGATTCGGCCCTATCAACAATAAAGCTCGCCATCCAACGAGGCATCGGTAGATTAATTCCAATCATCGGCGCACATAAGGTTGCAGCATCAAAAATGACGTGATCTCGCAACAAATACCCGGCTAAGATAGCACTCCCCATTGAGTGAGCTAATGCATAACATTTTGGATAATGCCGATATTTAACCTCAATCTCAATGAACTTTTCAAAATCGTCAATGTAATCAGTGAATTTTTCAACATGGCCTTTTTGAGGATCCGCTAACATGCGCCCTGATCGCCCTTGCCCACGATGATCAATAATAAACACATCATAGCCTAAATGATAAAAATCATAAGCCACTTCAGGGTACTTCACATAACTTTCACTGCGCCCCGGTGAAATGACAATCGCTTTATGATGTTTTGGATGAATAAAACGGACATAGTGAATGGGAATATCATCAACTCCCACGAATTGAGATTCTTCACGATGTTGCCAGAAATCTAAAAGCGGGCCATTTGTAAAAGCAGAAAATTGAGTTTCTCGATTCAGCCAACTCTCTTTTAGGTTTTCAGGCGTCATCCTGCAGTTTCCTTATCTATTCATTCATAACCTTCAAGATGGTCTTGGATAAGCGCCATAAATGCTACTCCAAAACGTTCGAGTTTGCGTTCGCCAACACCATTGATTAACAGTAATTCGGCAGGTGAAGTCGGGGTGTGCTCAGCCATTTCAATCAATGTTGCATCATTAAACACCACAAATGGCGGAATATTTTCTTCATCTGCAATGGATTTACGCAATTTACGTAGTTTAGCAAAGAGCTTTTTATCATAATTGCCATGATAAATTTTGTTTTGTTGATTACGGCTTTTTACCACTAAAACACGCGGAACTGCGAGTTTCAGTGTCGCTTCACCCCGTAATATTGGCCTTGCAGCCTCAGTTAATTGAAGCGCTGAAAAATGCGTAATATTCTGTGTGATCATACCTAAATGGATCAGTTGGCGAATCACACTGACCCAATGTTCATTACTTTGTTCTTTACCGATACCGTAAACAGGCAGCTTGTCATGACCTAAGTCGCGGATACGCTGATTATTCGCACCACGTAATACTTCTACAATATAGCCGATACCAAAGCGCTGACCAACACGATAAATACAGGACAGCGCTTTTTGCGCATCCACTAACCCATCGTACTGTTTTGGTGGGTCTAAGCAAATATCACAATTGCCACAAGGCTGCTGGCGATTTTCACCAAAATAATTGAGTAGCACCAAACGACGGCAGGTTTGCGCTTCAGCAAAAGCGGCGATAGCATTCAGCTTATGTCGTTCAATATCTTGCTGCATACCCGCTGGCTTTTCTTCAAGACAACGACGTAACCATGCCATATCTGCTGGGTCATAAAATAAAATGGCTTCGGCTTCAACACCGTCACGACCTGCCCGCCCTGTTTCTTGATAATACGCTTCGATATTACGCGGAATATCAAAATGAGCGACAAACCGAACGTTTGATTTGTTAATTCCCATCCCAAAAGCCACTGTCGCCACGACAACTTGTAGGTTATCTTTTAGAAATGCATCTTGTACCCACTCCCGTTGGGCAGCGTCTAACCCTGCATGGTATGCCGCAACACTTAAGCCACGCTTTTGCAAGCGCTCTGTCGTTTCTTCAACCTTACTGCGACTATTACAATAAACAATACCCGCTTTTCCTTTTTGCCCTTTAATAAAAAACCAAAGTTGATCTAAAGGCTTATATTTTTCGACTAAGGTATAACGAATATTTGGCCTATCAAAGCTACTCACATGGACTAATGGCTCATGTAGCTCTAATAAGCGAATAATGTCTGCACGTGTGGTTTCATCCGCAGTTGCGGTTAACGCCATCACGGGTACATTAGGTAATGATTGCCGTAATTGGCCTAGTGCGCGGTATTCAGGGCGAAAATCATGTCCCCATTGGGAAATACAGTGGGCTTCATCCACTGCTAGCAAGGTGATGTTCCATCCTGCTAATTGGCTTAAGAAATAATCAGTTAACAACCGTTCAGGAGCAACATACAGTAATTTTATTTCCCCCTGACTGCACAGTTCCATGATTTGACGTTGTTCTTGTGATGTTTGCGATGAGTTTAAACACGCAGCATTAACCCCATGTAACCTTAATTGGTCAACTTGGTCTTTCATTAATGATATTAATGGCGAAACGACCAGTGTGACACCTTCTTTAACTAAAGCAGGAACTTGGTAGCAAAGGGATTTCCCCCCCCCTGTTGGCATTAACACTAAGCAATCACGGTTATCCAAAATAGCCCCAATGACGGCATCTTGCCCTGGGCGAAATGACTGATAGCCGAATGTACTATTGAGCACATGTTCAGCCAATGAAAGTTGGTTAATGACGCAAGCAGTGGACACAAACTTCCTCAATCGATAAAACAAGTCGCTGCCCAATTGAGCAGCGAAGTTGTTGATTTATGACTTGGTATGCAACTCAGAACAAAATAGAGAACTGAGTTTTTCTTCCATTACAACATATCGTTTAGCATAACACCGATACCAAAACGTGTTTGGCGATAATTGTAGTCTATCATCGACTCGCCATATCCGCTAAACAACTGGGTATAAAAACGCACATGTTTACTAATTGGATAGCTCCACCCCAATTCTGCACCACCATACCCTGTATTCCAGTTATAGCGCCCAGTCGTAGTAAACACGCTGTCTCCCAACGCATACCCTACTTTTAAGCGATAGTAACCCATATATTTGGTAATATCAGAATTATCATCACGCCCTTCACTTTCATGAATGCGGTACCAAGGTTTGAGATCAACTTGCCAGTTACCATTTTGCGCCATTGCCCTTGCATAAACCCTGTTCCAACTACGAGAAGTCGGTTCTGAACGCCCATTTGACTCATGGTTAAAGCCCGTTTCAAACTCACGTAACGTCCAACCCGCAAATTGGTAGTCGGTTAACCAGCCAACAAACACTTGAGGCTCATAGTTAGTTTCTCTAAATGGTGAAGACTCTTTTTTATTACTTAGCTGCCACCAAGAACGCTGAGTATAAGAAACAGCTAAAATTGAGTCATCACCCGCAATACCTGCCCATAAAGGAAAAGCTAAACTTAGTTGAAATTTAACTTCATCCTTTAACGCGTCATCACCCCAATTATAGCTAGAAATGGCGTCTTTATTTATCGAGGATGTATAGGTATAAATGATGTAATTCGATTCATACGGGTACAACACAAATGGGTTATCGTGGTGTTGTAGTAACCCTGAAATGATGCTTCCACGTATTGGCAAGGTATTTTTTACATCTTCTTCAGGCTGAACACCTGTATTTTCAGTCGCAAACAATGAAGCAGACCAAAAGCAGAGCACTGCACTTAACAAAATCGGTAAAGCGCGCATTAGTCATTCCTATTTTCAACATCGTCCAAAAAAAGTTTGTCCTATTTTACACACAAAACTGAATAACGGTTGAAAGATTATTCATTCGTTTGTTAGAGACATAATTTACACACAATGTTAACTTGTCATTCACATATTTTTAAAGGATGAAAGCGATGAATGACCGTACTTATACTTTAGAAGAAGCCAGTGACTTAATGAGCCATGCATTTATTTATAAAATGCCATTTAACCAGCTACTTGGTATTAAATTAATGAGTTTAAATGATGATTTTGTTCAACTTACCGTTGAAAATCGTCAACAATTAATTGGTAATTTTACTCAGAACATTTTACATGGCGGTGTGATCGCTTCGGTTTTAGATGTTGCAGGGGGGATGGTATGCATCAATCGTATTTTGCAGCGTATTAATCCATTAACCCACACCGAGATTGTCGATAAAATGTCCCGAATGGGGACAATCGACTTACGAGTTGATTATTTACGCCCCGGTCGAGGGCAAATTTTTACTGCTAGTGCTAGCTTATTAAGAGACGGCAATAAAATAGCCGTGACCCGCTGCGAGCTTCATAACGAAAACAACCAGCATATTGCAACAGCAACGGCAACTTATCTGGTTGGATAGAAATAAAATATAAATAATTAGTCACCTACTAAACTAATAACTTGTAAAAAAACCTGAGCAATGTCACATTAGTGGTATCAAAAATCGAGCCGCTTAAATCGGCTCGGTCTCTCTGTATAAGTATCTTTTTAGTCTTTAATTCAATTTCAGAGCCAACAATGAGCCAGCAAAATACTACCAAAGGCGTGTTATGTGCCTTAGGCGCCTATTTTATTTGGGGTGTCGCACCTATTTATTTTAAAAGCATCCAAGAAGTGCCCGCAGAAGAAATTCTGACTCATCGTATTATTTGGTCATTTTTCTTTATGATTTTATTATTAACAGTTTCACGGCATTGGAGTTATGTTCGCCAAGTACTAAAGCAACCAAAGAAAATATTAGTTCTTGGTGTAACGGCAACGACAATTGCTTGTAACTGGTTAATTTATATTTGGGCAGTTAATAATGGTTATATGCTACAAGCTAGCTTAGGTTACTTTATTAACCCACTAGTTAACGTACTGTTTGGAATGCTATTCTTACAAGAACGTTTTCGCCGCATGCAGTGGATTGCTGTTGGTCTTGCACTAACAGGTGTATTGATCCAGCTTTGGCAATTTGGCTCAGTGCCTGTGATTGGGCTAAGTTTAGCTGTTACATTTGCCACCTATGGATTATTACGTAAAAAATTAGGGGTCGACGCACAAACAGGAATGACATTCGAAACACTTTGGCTGCTTCCTGTCGGGATTATCTTCTTATTATTTTTTGCAGATAGTCCAACGAGTGATATGGCAATGAATGATTGGCATTTGAATGCACTTCTGATTGCTGCCGGGGTAATTACTACAGTGCCACTGTTACTATTTACAGAAGCCGCTAACCATTTAAGGCTTTCAACGCTAGGCTTTTTCCAATATATGGGGCCAAGTATTATGTTCTTACTCGCCGTCTTTATGTACGGTGAAGTTATGACACCTGAATTGTTAGTCACTTTTGGGTTTATCTGGGTTGCATTAATTTTATTTACATTAGATGCATTATATACCCAGCAGAAACTGAGAAAAAAATAATGGCTAACTGTTTACAGAAACTCAGATAGCCGATAAATAGCGTTAATATTAAATACCGACTCTCGTTTTATATTCTAAACGAAGTCGGTGTTTCATTATATGGAACTCAAATAGTTAATTTAATTAATGCAAATAGGCTATTTAATTAAGTAGTAAATTCTTTATCTACCACATGATAAATTAAAATTAATTTAAATCTTTTTGTTCTTATCTATATATACGCAATTGTAACAAAATAAATTTAATCACATAAAATCAATAAGTTAAACAGAAAAAATTCATCTTGATTTTCTATACATAATGGCTATCATTTAACTTATCTTAAATCCACTTCAATTAATAAACACATCCATCAAACAACTCTTTGAAATAAAAGTAGTTGTTTATTTTTTTCAATTAATGATTGCTTAATAGGAACTTGGTAATTATATTGTACGCCGCTTGTATTCACCCCAGCGGATGGTGATGGTCCGATTCATCACTGACGTTTCATTAAAGTGCGCACGATGACATTTCATTTTAAAAATGTCCTGGTGCGAGGTTTTCTGAAATTGAATGCAGACGGTTCTAAGATTTAATTTAATACAACCATGTAGCGTTAAGACTCTAAATAATTCGAAAACACAACTAGGCGGCGAGCGAGAGAGTCGCTAGGAGCATACAAAAGTATGTGACTAGTGCGAGCGAGCAAAGCCAACGACGTTGTGATTCGAAGTATGACGAGTACGGCTCTAAATAATTCGAAAATACAACTAGGCGGCAAGCAAGGGAGTCGCTAGGAGCATACAAAAGTATGTGACTAGTGCGAGCGAGCAAAGCCAACGACGTTGTGATTCGAAGTATGACGAGTACGACTCTAAATAATTCGAAAACACAACTAGGCGGCAAGAAAGAGAGTCGCTAGGAGCATACAAAAGTATGTGACTAGTGCGAACGAGTGAAGCCAACAACGTTGTGATTCGAAGTATGACGAGTACGGCTGCATTTTAGGTTCACTCGGCCTGAACATTCAGACAGAGTTGACGTTGTTAAAGGCTTTTGGGAAGGGCTTAAAAATGCAACAGAATACCGTTCAAATGAAACGCGTACTGACCACTCCTGCGTTAGTTTTTTTCGGGCTGGCTTATATGGTGCCACTCGGAATTTTCACCACCTATGGACAAGTAACTGTATTGAGTGAGGGCCATCTGCCTATCGCTTATTTAATTACATTAGCTGCCGTCTTTTTTACCGCCATGAGCTATTGCCGCATGACAAGCGCACTTCCTCTTTCAGGATCTGCTTATTCATACGTGCAAAAAACCTTTGGCGGCACACTCGGGTTTTTAGTGGGTTGGGCACAATTGCTCGACTATCTCTTTCTGCCAATTATTAACTACATTGCAATTGGGATCTTTGTTCATGAAGCGTTCCCCGATATCCCAATGTATGTGATTATTTGCAGTACCATCACAATTGTTAGCATTATGAATATTTTGGGAATTAAATTAGTTTCCTCAATGAATATGCTAATCATTTTAATGCAATTTGTATTTATCGCAGTGTTCCTATACTTGAGTTTTAAAACTTCATTTGTATTGGATACTGATGCTTTATTAGCACCTATTACGGTAATGTCAGAACAAGTATCAGGGTTATTTGCTGGTGCAGCGGTACTCTGCTTAGCCTTCCTTGGCTTTGATGCGATCTCCACCATGGCAGAAGAAACCAAAGATGCACGTAGTGCGTTACCAAAAGCGATTCTATACACCGTGTTTATCGCAGGTACCCTGTTTGTCGTCATCTCCTATGGTGCGCATCTGGTTTACCCAATGTGGCAGGATTTTATTCCTAATACCGATATTGCTAGCCTTGCGGTAATGAAACAAGTGGGTGGTGCGATGATGGCATCTAGCTTTATCACCGCTTATGTTATTGGTGTATTTGCCTCAGCAATGACCTCACAAGCCAGTATTGTGCGTATTTTCTATGCGATGGGCCGTGAAGGTGTGTTACCACGTTCGCTGTTTGCTTATCTGCATCCAAGACTCAATACACCGGTTTACTCAATTATCTTTGTTGCGTTAGCATCACTGCTTTCATTAGTGCTTTCACTCAGCATGGTCGCCTCAATGATTAGTTTTGGTGCCTTAATTGCATTCACTTTTGTGAATTTATCGGTCATTAAACATTTTTACATTGACCGTAAAGCACCGCTGGATAATACAAAAATTATCACTTGCCTGATTATGCCTTCTATTGGTGTTATCCTAACATTATGGTTATGGACAAGCCTTGATAGCGAAGCCTTTAAAGTGGGTTTATGGTGGCTAGCCGCAGGGGCAATTTACTTAGCACTGCTGACCCATGGTTTTACTCGTCGTCCACCTGCAATCTCTGACGATGAAACTGAAATGATTATTAACTAAGCATTTCAAGTCTTATAAATGATTACGGGGGAGCACTTGCCTTCCCCGTTGTTTTTTTAGCTCTGGTGCCACCAAAGCACCACTGATACAGACGGTTTACAATGAATAATCAATTAGCTGACGTTATTTATTTTAACGGTTATATATATACTGCGGATGATAAAAATCGCGTTGTCGATGCGGTTGCTGTTCGTGATGGTTACATTCTTGCCACAGGCACTTCTGATGAACTTCATCAGTATGTTGGCCCTGAAACAGAGAGTATCGATCTCGAAGGCAAAATGATGATGCCTGGTATCATTGATGGTCATATGCACCCTTTTTGGGGCGGTATTCAACTCTTCGGTTGTCATTTAAATTATGAATCGTTAACTATCGAGCAAATTTTAGAGCGTGTACAAGATCACCTCGATAAAGATCCTCGTACCGGGGAAAATGATTGGCTCAAAGTCACTGCATGGCTACGTCAAGGAATGATCCCGGCGGGTGTTGATATGTATCGTGAAGATATGGACAAGCTCAATACAAAACGCCCTGTCGTATTATTTTCAAATGACTGCCATACATTGCTAGCCAATAGCCGTGCTCTCGAACTATTTGGTATCACTAAAAACACGCCTGAGCCACCTGATGGTAAAATTGGCAAATACGAGAACGGTGAGTTGAATGGCATCCTTGAAGATGCACCCGCTATGCGTGCTGCCGATAGCATTCCTTCAATTCGTGACGACCAAGCAATTGAAGTTGCTGAATTAGTACAGAAAGTACTTAACCAGCAAGGTGTGACTATGGTGATGGACGCCCGCGTTTCAGAACAACAGCTTGAAGCCTTTTCTCAATTACAGCAACGTGGTGACCTTACGATCCGTTTCCAAGCTGCTCGTGAAATCACCCCCGATGAAACACCAGATGTTGCTTCAGTAGCGGCAGCCGTGGATAAAGCCGTTGCATTTGCCAAAAAATGGCACCAAGCTGATTGGACACCAACCCCAGGTATTGGCTTGAATAATATTAAAATGTTTGTTGATGGTGTCATGCAATTTCCAACAATGACAGCGTCGTTATTGCAGCCATACCGCATTAATCAAGGCACAGATGACACGCCTAATTGGGTAGAAACGGATAACTATGGTGATCTGTATTTCACAGCTGAAATTCTTGATGAATTAATGGAAAAAATTGCCGCAGCAGGCTATGACCCTCACTTGCATACTGTTGGTGAAGGTGCCGTTTCCATCGTATTAGATGCGATTGAAAAAATGCGAGCAGCGCACCCAGAAAAAGATATTCGCCCAGGACTCGCTCACAATGAACTAGTCCATGCGGATGATTACGCCCGTTTTGCGCGCTTAAAAACCATCGCTTGTTTATCTTTCCAGTGGGCAGCCCCAACTCCAGAGCTAGCGGCTTTTGAGAAAAAAATGCTCGGTGATGAACGTTTTGAGCAACTTGAACCCATCGCTAAATTTGTCGATGCTGGCGCGGTTGTTGCATTTGGTAGTGACTGGCCAATCGATGATTTCGATGAGTGGTATGATTTAAAAGTCGCAGCGACACGCCGTGGCCACGATATTAATGGCCAAAAAGCACCGAGACTCGATAATGACCGAGATTTGACGGTAATTGAAGTTTTGCGCTCTGCAACCATTGACTCTGCTTATGCACAGCACCGTGAAGATGTACTCGGCTCATTAGAGGCTGGAAAATTTGCTGATATGATCGTGCTAGATCGCAATGTATTTGAGATCCCTGCTGATGATATTGAAAATGTAAAAGTATTACGTACAATTATTGGTGGAAAAACTGTACATATTGCTTAATTATTTATTTAGATAACTAAATAAATAAACACCCCAAAGATTCAATAATATCTTGGGGTGTTTTTAATTGGGCACTTAATTCCAAACCTGAATACTCACAATTAAATCGGGAAATTACGAGGGAATAAACTCCCTCGTAAAGCAACATTATTCTTCGTAAGAAAACGTTGTTTGAACAACTGTATTTCCATGACTAATGACAATTAGGCAAAGCCTATCCCGCATTAATAGTGAAATACCGAACACGGTAATACACGCCGAAACAAACGCAATCACTGCGAACTTGCTCATTTCCCTTGACCTCTTAATAGTTAAGAGGCACAATCCTAATTGTTCGGTTAGGTTTGGGCCTCGTTGGTTAATAATAACTAACGGGGCTTTTCCATTTCTAATCCAAACATTTTATCCAATATAATAAGCTTGAACCAGAAAGGCTCAAGCACCCGCCCAAATGATAGCAAACTTTTATATTTCACTCACGCTCAATTCCATTGGAATAAATAAAAATATAAATTTAATTATCTAATTATTAGTTCGTATAATATTAATTAATTTACATATTGATTTTATATATTGGTTTAAGAAAAAGGCTAAAAATCGGCTATCTTTAAAATAGCCCTTGCAAAAGAAAAAAGTTACCGTTAGTATCCGTAGCGTTTTATATTCATCTACTAACCGCAAGGAGGTTTACCATGACAACAATTAATCAAACTCTTTGCGGGCACACTCAGAAATAGCCACTCTCGTTAGTTAATCTATTTTCTTAATTTTGCCTGCTAATTCACCTTATTTTTCAATTAAAAATGAGTTAATAGCTTATGGGCAATACCTTACATACTGTGGATCAGCAAGTCAGCTATATCGCCACAGAATCAACATGGATTGAAAGTAAAGCAATCCAACAGTTACAAACAACCGCAAACTTACCTAATATGGTCTCTGTTGTTGGCATGCCTGACCTACATTCAGGCCGTGGATACCCAATTGGTGCGGCATTTTTCTCAACCAAGCGCTTTTATCCTGCGCTAGTTGGTAATGACATCGGTTGTGGAATGGCGCTGTTCCAAACTGATATTAAAAAATCGAAAGTTAACCTCGATAAACTCGAAAAACAACTTTCTGAAATGTCAGATCATGCGCCTTTGTCATGGCTTGAAGAGCATGTTCCAAATAACATGCAATCACATGACTTTATGTCATCATTAAGTTCTATTGGTGGCGGAAATCATTTTGCTGAATTTCAGAGCGTTGATGAAATATTAAATCCAGAATTGTTCAGCATATGTGGATTAAATAAACAACAATTACTGTTATTAGTGCATAGTGGCTCTCGTGGCTTAGGCCAATCAATCCTTCGCCAACATGTAGAAAAATATAGTCATGATGGACTTATAGACAATACTCAAGATGCAAAAGATTATCTGGAAGCTCATCAGAATGCATTGGATTTTGCCCAACTAAATCGGCAAATGATCGGTTTACGTATGCTGCAACAAGTAAAATCAAAGGGAAAACTCGTACTCGATCTTAATCATAACCTAGTTGAATACTGTAAAATCAATGGTATTGAAGGGTGGATACATCGAAAAGGAGCGACACCATCAGATCGCGGGCTAGTCGTTATCCCTGGTTCTCGAGGTGATTACAGTTATCTCGTTTCTCCACAACCAAGTCAAGTTTGTCTGAATTCTCTTGCTCATGGAGCTGGACGGAGGTGGATGCGGGCTGAGTGTAAAGGGCGTTTATCACATAAATATACACCGACTCAATTATCAAGGACGGTATTAGGTAGCCGTGTTATCTGCGCAAACAAACAATTGATTTACGAAGAAGCCCCTCAATCTTATAAATCTATTGATACTGTAATTGAAAGCATGGTGAATATTGGCATCATCCAAGTTGTTGCACGCCTTAAACCTGTTATAACCTATAAAACCAGTAGAGATTGCTAATGATATTATTACAGTTTTCCTCTGCGCAGGGGCCTGAAGAATGTTGCATAGCGGTGGAAAAAGCACTTGCTTGTTTTTTCCAAGAGGCTAAAAAGCTTTCAGTCATTGCCGATACACTTGAGTTTTTTCCATCACGCTACGGACTGAAATCTGCCTTAATTTCATTGGAAGGTGAGAATGCAGAAATACTATCCCAAAAATGGACTGGCACTATTCAATGGCAGTGCCAAAGCCAAATTAGGCCACGACATAAACGTAAAAATTGGTTTTTGAGTGTCACCCGTTTCTCTCCCATTAAACCAATTGAAGAGAGTGAAATTGAGTTTGAATTTACTAAAGCACAGGGGGCTGGAGGGCAGCACGTTAATAAAACCTCGTCTGCGGTTAGAGCAAAACATGTCGCTACGGGTATCACTGTCAAAGTGCAATCTGAACGCAGCCAGCACGCTAATAAAAAGCTTGCGAAACAGTTAATTCAATGGAAATTGAATGAACATCAATCGCAGCAACTTAATGAACTGGATCAACAACGTCATCATTCCCATTATCAAATTGAAAGAGGAAACGCTGTAATTACTTTTTCAGGAAATGAATTTAAACGTTTAAAATAAAACAATGCCACCTCAGATAAGAGGTGGTATATAATTTAAGATATCTACCTTACTGTTTTGTGCTTTACTACCCAGACAATATTTAATTCACTAAATAACACATTGAATTATTAAATTGAAATTCAGCAACATAATAATTTGGTTCAATGATAAAACTATATTCTTTTTGTGAAGAAAAACAATTTGTTGTTTGTATTAGTGACGAATAATCAACATCATAATTAATAGGTACAATATCACCCTTATTTTTATTCATTAAGCTATTAAATGCTGTTTCTAATTGTTTTTCATATTCCATGATACTCATTCCTTGTTGAATCTGCTTATCACCATAACCAAATTTATCAACGCTGTTCATCTACAAGCTCCTTTTATATGTACATTGAAAAATCACAAGTAAAATGGCTGATATAACCGATTAAAACAAGTTAAATTGAATAGAGTTAATCTTAAATTTTAAAGAAAATAATCTAATATTAATTAGATATTATAAATATGGAAGAATCTCTATCAGCCACCTCAATAAGAGGTGGTAATAGCCTGAACGGATTAGAGTAATTTTTCTGTTAAAAACCAGCCTGCGATACTTTCTCGTTTTTGCTGAGTCGGTAGCACTTCATGTGGAAATTCTTCAGACATGAAAAAAATCATGCGGCCAGCCCGGGGTTCTAATTCAAACAGTTGATTGTTTTCTTTATCGTAAACAACAAGTTCACCGCCATCTCCTGTTTGCCATGTTTCATTCATATATAAAACAGTAGTCACCTTACGACGCCCTTGTCCTCTTGGGTTATCAAGATGCTTTTTATAAAACCCACCATTAGGATAACGGCAGAAATGCGTTTCAAAATCACGCAGACCAAGATAAAGCTGGCAGTTAAGCTCTTGCCTAACCTGCTCCATTTTATCGAGATAATTAACGATAGGCTCCCCCATTTCAGGTTCTAGCCAAACAGTTTGATCCGCACGAATACTTTTATTTCCTTGTAAGGTATCACCGCGCCCAATACGTGCATCCTGTAGAGTATCTGGGATGCTATTTTTGATGGTTTGTATATGTTGCAGGCTCATGAAATCGTCCCACACATACCAACCTTGTGAGGAAAGTGAATCAATAAGTTTATCCATTGACATGATGAGTCTTAGAAAAATTAATTAGGTAACATTTTATACCCCATGAATGTGAAAATTTAAAATTAAAAACTCAAATCTTATTGATTAAATCATTGATTCAAAATTTTTAACTGGAAAAATCTTTGTTTTCATGCGGGGAATATATCAATTAGCAACTACGGCCAAAGCATTAACAAGGTACCCATAAAGATAAGTACCTTATACTAGTATGTTTCTTAAGCAGGCTTATAACATTAACCCTGTTATACTCACATCCTGTGCACATAATCAAAAGAAAATGTTAGATTAGGTGCATTACGTTCAATATCTACTAACATGTCCATACCATAGTTTGCTTCTTGAGGCTGTTTGAAAGCGACAATGTGGTCACTTATTACCTGAAGCATCTTGCGAGCTTCCATTATCGGTAATTCATTCTTAATCGTTTCATCTCTTGTTTGCCTATAATCACTAATTATTTCTTGTTGTAACTGCTCAATTTCAGCGAATGCTTTATTAATATGTTTGGACTGATTATTTAATTGAACAATATTTTTTACCGCATCAGCTTCTAATGGCACTATAAATTTGTGCGAGATTTTCGCTTGTAATATTTTATTGGTAAGATCATCACTAACAACACGGTCGTTTTTTACTTTTATCCAATTATTAATTGGAGAACTATATAAATGTATATTATTCATATCTAAGGTATTAAACGTTGTGTCATCACGAGAAAAACAAGCCTGGTCATTCATGATGGTTTTCTTCGTTGTTGCAATTAGCTCATTCATTTTTAGAAAGTTTTCTTTATGTAAAGAAACTTTACGTTTTACGAGGCTATTCTTACGATATAAACCCATTGTAACTTTATCTGATATACCAGATCGGCTATCCCAATACTGATTACCTATCTCAGTGAAGTTACGACCTATCACCTTTTCCAAATTAGTCATACGCTTTAATCTATTTTCGATTGACTGCATCAACTGCTCTATTCGTTGGTACTTAGCATTATTCAAATCAAAATTAATATTCATCTCTCACCTCTTAATAAATAATAAATCGCCAATTAAACTTTACAACCAAAACTCTACCTTATTTATAAAGTCATAACTAATTTATTATTAATATAATAGAAAGAAGAGATGATATTAAGCAAATATCACGACTCATCCTTGATAAATTTAATAAGCATATTGATTATAATCATATAAATACCACCAATGACCGTATTGATATATATAAGATGCCTTGTATATGTTACAAAATCAGAAAGTCATCCTACACATACCAACCTTGTGAGGAAAGTGAATCAATGAGTTTATTGATAGACATGATAAATATAAGAATGGTTATTAGGTAAGATTTTATACTTTATTGTCGGGAAAAATTAAAATAAAAAACGTGAATCTTGATGATTCAACAACTATATCGATGATTAATCCTAAAAGTAGGTATTTCTAAATGCAGGCTCTCGAGCGCCATCTATTATATTGATGCTCAACAAGTTTCCTCCTCGAGAGGATATTAATTAAGGGGACTAACGGTAACCAGTTAGCCCCCTCAACCAATTAGCAAAATGATATCTTTAGTGTGTTACTCCACACATTGCTGTTCTTCCGACGCAACCTTTAATTTGAATGATGGGTTTTTGATCCAATATAGGGGCATCAATACTTGATGAAGCATTACTCTCATAAGCTGGCTTGAACCCTACAATTTGTTCAGCAAGTGTATCTGGCTGTTGACGTTGAGTAAGTGATGATTTCGGTGTTTTCATGCCCTTTAAAAAATCTAATTCAATATTTAAGCGCTCTCGATTCATTTCTTTCATTAACATTTCAACTTCATAAATCTCTTTAGCTAACTCATTACTTTTTATATTAAAACTAGAAATAGGTGTAAAAATCTTGCCCCGTAACCCACCATGATTAACAAAATCTATTTTCTTGAAATTATTTTCAGGTCTATTCCAACTTTCATTATTTTGCAAATCTTGATTGACTTCCTTAATATATATATCAGCTTCAAATCGACTGTATTGCCAATCTTCCTCTTTCAAATTAGTAAGTGCAGCCTCCTGATTTAATAACATATTAGAGACTTGTTTAACTTTCTCATACTGCTCAGATAGACTTTCATTTATTTTAATCTCAACCGTATTCATAGTGCTATTTATTTTATCAGCATCACGCCTTTTAGAGACTAACAAATCCTCACGAACAGAATCTATTCTCTCTATTGATTTATTAGCACTACTATCAACATCATTTAATAGCTCATTAATTCTTTTTATTTTCAACCTAACCAGATCTATATTTTGATTTATATTTGCAAAAATTTCATTTTCCATATGAATAATCTCCATTAATTAACTTAATAAAATTGAAAATAAAGGTTATCGCAAGTTAAAATAAAAAACAAACATTTTAAATATATCATTAAATTATAAAATCAAGAATACATTATTCAGTATTATATAATTTCTATTATATTTATTTGTGGATTAGTACCGCAATTCTTCGCGGTACTATATTGAATTGAGATCTACAGCATTTCTAGCCGTGCATAAGAAGCCACCAGCCACTTAATTCCTTGGCCTTGGAAAGCGATTTGTAAACGACAGTGTTCCCCACTACCTTCAAGGTTAATAATCGTGCCTTCTCCAAATTTAGGATGAACTACACGCTGCCCTAATGCATAACCCGAATCATTTTGGCTAATCGGGGTACCAAGGCGTTGATGGCTAACTGGTCTTGAAACCTGCGCTCGCAAACGAACTTCCTCAACACACTCGGTTGGTAGCTCACCGATAAAACGAGAAGGCCTGTGATAAACTTCTTTGCCATATAAACGACGACTTTCAGCGTAGGTGATAGTCAGTTTTTCCATTGCTCGGGTAATACCGACATAAGCAAGGCGGCGCTCCTCTTCAAGACGACCACTTTCATCCATCGACATTTGGCTTGGAAACATACCTTCTTCCATTCCCACAATGAATACAACAGGAAACTCTAGACCTTTAGCTGAATGTAAAGTCATCAATTGAACCGCATCTTGATTGACATCCGCTTGCCCATCTCCTGCTTCCAATGCTGCATGAGAAAGAAAAGCCTGCAGTGGCATTAAGTCTTGGTCTTCATCTTGATAACTAAAGTCACGAGTCGCGTTGACTAGCTCTTCCAAGTTTTCAATTCGTGCCTGTGCTTTTTCACCTTTTTCTTGTTCATACATCGCTCGAAGGCCTGAGTCATTAATCACTCGATCAGCCTGAACATGCAATGGCATATCTTGGGTTTCTTTAGCTAATGCATCGACTAATTCTAAGAAACGCTCAATTGCAGCGGCTGCCCGACCTCCCAACACCTGCTCGCGAAGTAAGTACTCACAACTTTCCCATAATGTTAGTTGTTGATCCCGTGCAGTTTGGCGAACAGTATCTAATGTTCTATCTCCGATGCCACGTGTTGGTGTATTGACCACCCGCTCGAAGGAAGCATCATCATTACGATTTGCTATTAATCTTAAATAAGAAAGTGCATCTTTAATCTCTTGGCGTTCAAAGAAACGTTGCCCACCATAAATACGATATGGCATAGCACCTTGGATGAGCGCCTCTTCTAATACACGAGACTGTGCATTACTCCGGTACAGCATGGCACAATCTTGTAGGGCTACACCATTTTCATGCCATTGTTTAATGCGCCCAACCACATAACGTGCTTCATCTAACTCATTAAAAGCGCAGTAGAGGGAAATGGGTTCACCATCTCCGCCTTCTGTCCATAAATTTTTCCCTAAGCGGTCACTGTTATTCGCTATCAATGCGTTCGCCGCTTTTAATATATTATTCGTCGAGCGATAATTTTGCTCGAGGCGGATAGTTTCTGCACCAGGAAAATCATTGAGAAAACGCTGGATATTTTCGACTTGAGCACCACGCCAGCCATAGATTGACTGGTCATCATCACCAACAATCATGACTTTGCCAGTTTCCCCAGCGAGTACACGGATCCATGCATATTGGATATTATTGGTATCTTGGAATTCATCGACGAGAATATTCGTAAAACGCTCACGATAATGCTGTAGTACATGGGGCTTGTTTAACCACAGTTCATGGGCTCGTAATAATAGCTCAGCAAAATCCACCAGTCCGGCTCTGTCACAGGCTTCTTGGTAAGCTTGGTATACTTTTAGCCATGTTGCTTCAACGGGATTACCGTAGGCTTCAATGTGTTGAGGCCGAAGGCCTTCATCCTTTTTACCGTTGATGTACCACATGCCCTGACGTGGCGGCCATTGTTTTTCATCTAAATTCATCGCCTTAAGTAAGCGACGAATTAAACGGTATTGGTCATCACTATCGAGAATTTGAAAATCCTGCGGTAAATTGGCATCCATATAATGTTGGCGTAATAAACGATGCGCTAAGCCATGGAATGTTCCTATCCACATACCGCCTTCACTAGTACCAATCAATTGATTGATTCTATGGCGCATTTCTGCTGCCGCTTTGTTCGTGAACGTCACTGCCATAATTGAAAATGGGGAAGCATTTTCCACAGACATCAGCCATGCAATTCGATGCACTAGTACCCGAGTTTTACCACTACCTGCCCCCGCAAGGACAAGTAAATTGGTACGCGGGGCGGCAACCGCTTCGCGCTGTTTGTCATTAAGGCCTTCAAGCAGATAAGAGACGTCCATAGTTACCATCAAAGCAAAACAGTGGTTAATACCACTGTGAGGTTATTAACAATGGCTATTGCCACTGTGTTTTTATACAGGAAATAATTATACCAATGATAAGAGAGAATCCAACCGCGAAATTTCCACATGCGGTAATAAACGCCCCTCTTTCTCTTCCATCAGTGTTTTTTGTTCTGTGTTTATCCAGCAAGCTTGCATACCGCTGTTAATTGCACCTTCAACATCAGTTAACAGGTTGTCCCCGACATGAAGAATAAATTGTGGCTCAATTTCAAGTCGCTTTGCTGCTAAACGATACATATCACAAAATGGCTTTGAGCGCCCATCAGGCCCCGCTTTCAATACAAATTGAAAATATTGGCCTAACCCACATGCTTCCGGCTCTGCGTTACCATTAGTAATCGCCACCAACGGAACTTTTTCTGCAAGTTGGCACAATGTTTCATGGGTGGATTTCGGGACATCGATTCTATTTCGCCAATATGTGAAATGCGCCATGATGTCATCCGCCCCTTTTTGTGCCGCTTCTTTCGAGTAACCATAATGGCAAAGCATCATTTTGGAAGAGAGCCAACGCCAGCGTGATATATCATGATAAATATCAGGCTCTTGTTCTTCAACAAGACGGCGAAAAGCATAAAGATCTTCATTACTAAAATGATTAAAGCGCGGATCATATTCACGAACAAAACGTAAAACTTCTTCTTCCGTTTTATCAATAACTGGGTGGTTATCGTAAAGCGTGTCATCCAAATCAAACGTGATCGCCAGAATGGGTGATAACGGACGGTAAAAATGCATTAAGGTTTCTCCCTCTTTGCTCTCGGATGAGCCACATCATAAACGTTTGCTAAGTGCTGAAAATCAAGGTGCGTATAGATTTGTGTCGTCGATAAATTTGCATGCCCAAGAAGTTCTTGCACTCCACGTAAATTCCCACTGGATTCAAGGATATGTGTCGCAAAAGAGTGGCGTAATTTATGGGGATTAATGTGGCTATTAACCCCTTGTTTTATTCCCCATTGCTCAAAACGCTTCTGTACGTTCCGATTCGAAATTCGTTTACCACTTTGGGTTGAAATGAAAACAGCGTCATCTTCTGGTTCATAGAGTTCTCGCATCTCAAGCCAACGCTGCAGCCAGCTCACTGCGGTTTTCCCCATTGGCACTCTGCGCTCTTTGCTCCCTTTTCCCATCACCCACACTTCACCCGTATTTAAATCAAGATGGCGAACGTCCAGCCCAACGAGCTCAGATAAACGTAACCCCGCACCGTACATTACTTCAAGCATTGTTCGGTCACGTACAACAAGGGGGTCGCCACTATCCATATTCAACAGTTGGGAAACTTCATCCACATCCATATTTTTAGGGAGACGCTTTTTGGATTTTGGAGCATGGATTGCTTTTGCAGGGTTTGCTGGTAGTTCCCCTTGATGTACCATCCAATCAAAAAAACTACGCAACGATGATAACCGCAACGCCATACTTGCTGCTTGCAAGCCCGATTTACGACTTTTCGCGGCAACATTACGCACAATAGTCGCATCCACCTTTTGCCATTCGTGGATATTTAATGAGGCTAACATTTCCACGATAACACTGAGTTGACGGCGATAATTAGTGATAGTGACAGGGCTTAGCCGGCGTTCAACTCGCAGATAATGCAGAAAAGCGTCAATTTGGCTCATCAGCCCTTCTGGCTGATTTTTTACAGGCGTTCTATCCATTGGCATAATAACCTCGGTAGAATTTGAGCGACTTTCTCCAACATGACCGTTCCCATACCATGTTGATAATGTTCACGATCACGGCTAGTAAAAATGACCATACCTGATTCACCATGATGACCAAACAATGAAATGGCGACTGAGCCAACATTTAACGCATCAGGCAAAAGTAGTTGGATTTCAGGGCCATTTAGCCGGCCGAGGTAGTTTCGCTTATCACCAAAGCGTTGAATCCTCACGTGTTCAAAAACACGACGCGAGATAACTAATTGATGTGCATCCAAAGGTGCAGACAAATGCCAACTGTCACTAAACAAGCGTACCTGAGCACCGGATAAACCCAGTTTTTTTGCCCAACGGTTTAGCGCTAACAGCATTTGCTGTAAACTTTCTGCTGATGACATTTCAATCACCAACACTAACAACTCATCAAAAAGCTCTACATTTTCATGAGCTTGCTCAACCATAAACCGAATATCTTGTTCGAGCTCTTTGATTTTCAACCGTTGACGGCTCATGACTAACTCAGGCAATGAAATCGCTTCCCGCACAACATGGGGGATTTTTAGCTGTTCCAACAGTTGAGCATTACGAAGAAAAAAATAGGGGTTTTCCGTTAAGTAGCGCACGACATCAAGCTCATCAATTTGATGAACCAATTCCTGTGCTTTTTTGGTTTTATCCATTTTTCCCTCTTCGGCTATTCAAAATTAGAGTTGAATGACTCCGTCATAAACATGCGTTGCAGGGCCTGTCATATAAAGTGGCGACCCAGGGCCGTCCCACGAAATATCTAATGAGCCCCCCGGCAAATCGACTTTAACCCGTTTCGCCAGTAGCCCTTGAGTAATTCCAACTGCAACAGCCGCACATGCTCCGCTACCACAAGCTTGAGTTTCCCCAGCCCCGCGTTCATAGACGCGCAAGCGAATATGGTCAGCACTGATAATTTCCATAAAGCCAATATTTGCACGTTCAGGGAAGCGCTCATGACTTTCTAATGCGGGACCTAAAACTTCGACTTCTGCCGTATGAATACTTTCAACTTGAATGACACAATGCGGGTTCCCCATTGAGACAACCCCACACAACACTGTACGTTCTTGTGCTCGAATAATATAGGTCTTTTCTTCTTTGATAGCGCGAAATGGCACTCTCTGTGGTTCAAAATCAGGCACGCCCATATTAACGCAGACATCATCATTCTCATTTATGGTTAATGCCATACGGCCGGACTGAGTACTGACCTTAATTTTCTGCTTATTCGTTAAGCCTTTTAGCCTAACAAAACGTGCAAAACAACGCGCACCATTGCCACATTGTGCAACTTCACTGCCATCCGCATTAAAAATACGATAATGAAAATCAAGGTCAGGGTCATAAGGTGCTTCAACTAATAATAGTTGATCGAACCCAACGCCTGTATGCCTGTCTGCTAATCGACAAATCAATTCAGGCGAAAAATACACATTTTGTGTAACACCATCGACAACCATGAAGTCATTGCCTAAGCCATGCATTTTAGAAAATTGCATTTCACGCTCCATAGAGGTGGCTTACTGATTATTTGTTGTTTGAGCAGGCTCTTTGGCAGTACTGTCTTGTGCAGTGGGTTGCACATCAGATGCCTTAGCCGGTGCTGCAGTTTCTTCCGGCGGAAAATACAACGGGCCTTTTAAGCCGCAACCAGAAAGGGTAAATAAAACAACTAGAGCACTAAGCCCAATTAAACTTTTTTTCATTCTTTTTCGCCCGTAATGCTTACTTTTGACATCTGATTTTTTACACAATAACAGGAGTGGCCTTGCAAATCACGCCTGTTTATTCAGCATGCTGATATTATATACTTTAGGCTAAATTTAGTCTGAAATTTTTAGTAGGTATGCTTAGATTGACCCCAATGCCGATCCCCTCCTATAATTTCAATCAATAATAATAGTTTTCATTAAATCATTGTGAGCAAACAGGAAATTAATCGTGAATGACAGCGAATTTCATCAGTTAGCCGAAGCGCTACTGAACAGCATCGAAGAGCATTTAGATAATTATGAAGGTGATGCCGATATTGATTGTGAAATCAATGGTGGCGTGATGACCCTTAGCTTTGAAGATGGCAGTAAAATTATTATCAACAAACAAGAGGCATTCCACCAAATGTGGTTAGCAACGAAGCAAGGTGGATACCATTATGATTATCAACAAGGTCATTGGGTTTGTGACCGTTCAGGACATGAGTTTAAGGCTAAACTAGCCGAGGCAATTGCTTTCCAAAGCCAAGAGCCCTTTTCATTCTAAGCCTTATGAATTTAAACGGTGGGCAGCGTTATACTACTGCCTACCATCAATAATAGTGCGCTTGTGGGTGCTGCGGTTGGCTAGAATGCATTTCATACCCAATGTCATCATCTTCTGCCGTAAATGGCCATGTCCCGCCAGAAAAGGCAACAACTTGGTTTTTACCATCTTGATTAATGATTTGGTAAAATTGCGGTAAATTGAAGTTGATAAAGTTTGCACCGTAGGTAAACCGATCATGGGAAGAAGAATAGAATTTACTCACATCACGGACAAGATCTTCTTTCGATCCTTCACAGTGGGAATAGATTTCAACCCGATTCGCTTCATCTAAAACATAAATATTAAAACTGGTATTATCTGCCGTATTTTCAAAGAAAAACTGTACAATCCCTTCACTTGCATAGCCATCAACAACTGCAGGTAAATGGTTGTCACTCTTCGCCTGAAGTTTAACGGGCCAGCCATGCAGCTTGTTATGGGAGATAGCCCCGTAGAACTCAACCGCATTCTCAAGTTTTTGTACCGATACGTTCAGACGCTCAAAGAATAACCCCCACGTCTGCCCCGCGATACGCAATGCTTTAAAACGCCCAGGGTCATTTCGGTTGCTTGACAAACGCAATTCAACACACTCAGATACCAACTGTTGTACACGAGTACGGATCAACCCACGTAAGTGCTCACTATAACAAAACACCTCAACCGCTTCAGGAGGCGATGCATCTTGATGCATTTTCCCTAAAATGGTTTTAAGTGCTTCTAACATGCACTGTTCTCCGCTGAAATGTAGCGTTCTTACCTCATTCCACGAATTACGATACAACAAATCAATACTACCAATCAGGCACTGTTGTGATTCTCCAAAACTGAAAATATCCAGTTTTCTAAAATCAACATGGACGACTTGCTCAGAATATACCTGTGTTGGATCTTTTTCTAAGTTAACAATGATTGCAAGATGGCGAATTTCACATGGACTATAAAGCGCTTTTGGCGTTGGGGCTGGTAACCTGATAGGGAAATGGCTTGAAACATCGTGCATCAGTTCAAGCAATTTTCGTTCATCACACCGGGATTTCCCATTATGCATGTAAACCTGGGTGGTTTCAGTCAGCAAACCATTAAAATAAGCCCATGCCACTAATTTATTTAAATAGCGGTTATATTCAAGAGGTTGATGGCCAATAATGGCATCAATATTTGGCGCTTGGTTATACAAATACCAGCCGCTACGGTTAGCTCGCCCCTCTGGCACATAAATAAAGGTTAAATGCGCTTCGCTCAAATCAGGTGAGATTTGTGGATTAACTAACGTCACCTTCCCCGGGAGAGCTTCGAAAGCCGCATATAATTTACGGGTTAATACTCCAATATCTTGTGGGCTTGCACTAACACTTAAATTATTTCTACGGGCAAAGCGAATGAGGTTACGATAGCTTTGCATCATCGTATCAAGTAACTCGTTATGTGCTTCACGGACACGCTCAATTTTCCATTGATTGCGTGTATCGAGTATCGACAAACGCTCTGATCCCCACCCCCATGATTCAACCAATTGAGACAACACATCACGGCGCCAACCTGCGCAAGTATTCCCCTCTTCTTCAGATAGTTTTTCGCATACTTTCAGGTAGAAACAACGGCGGATAAGGTCAAGACGGGTTAAATCATTAATTTCAGTCAGGTAACGTGTCACACGCTCTAACATTAAGCAGTATGAGTCCAAGCCATAACACACAATTTCGCCTGCATGTAAATGACGCTTAAACTCCATGGCTAATAATTTACCGTTAGGGTAATCCCATGAATAGGATTCCAGCAAAATACTCTTCAATACCGCTTTATAAGGGGAATCAACACTTTTATACAACTGCCATAGGCTTGCACCGAAATATTCCGCGGCAGAAAGCTCACTTAACCCGCCTAAATCAAGCCATTCGTTCGGTGTTAGCACTCCTTGTGCATATAACCCCATAACATATTCATCGTAATGCTGCTCTTCTTCAACCGGCACCATGGTCCACAGCAAACGTTTACCCGCCATACGTACAGCGGTTCGATAAAATTCATCTAACAATAGGATGTGTTGCGTTGAACCACAGTTTTCCCCACCAATATGCCCACTGGCATGATGGCGAAAACGATTTTCATCGATTAAAAACACAGTGACATCAATCCCTAAAGATGCTGCCCACTGTTCAATTAAGGTGCATTTTTTTTGCAAAAAACGTTTTTCTTCGTGGTCCAACCAAGACGGATGACAAACCCAAACGTCGATATCTGAACACTGGCTTTGCCCAACAGATGAAGTGCTACCCATCGAATAAATGCCTGTAATCGGTAATTCACCGTTCGCTTCAGTTTCAATCGCGGGTAAAAAACGTTCAAAAGGTGCCAACCATTTTTTTTGCTCTGCATCAGGAGAGAAAAAGCAGACACCATGAGGGACATTACCTTCAATAAAACCAGGCATCATGGGATGATGATAATGAAACAAGACAGGCAGCAAGCTATAAACCTTCGAGAAGGTTTCACTCATAGAAGCTGTTGCACGTTCTAACCGTAATTGGTTTATTGCATCCAGTCTTTGTTTTAAGGTTTCAATATAGAGATACAAAGGTTACGCCTGATTGAATGAAAGTAATACAAACCTGAGAATTTCCCAGCACCCAACAGATAGAGATAGATTTAAAATAATTTTCAAATGGATTGTCGGAAACGTGATCAATTTAACACCTTGCATCAAAAGGGTAAAGTAGATCACATAATTTTACGCGCTTATTTTTGATACAAAATGCTTTTCAACATATTGTATAAAAAGACTTTTTATTTTTTAATCTGTAAAATATCCCTTGTTTTTCAATGGAATAATTTCTTTTTACCCAGCAGTCTAGTAAAACAACAAAATAGAATGATATTAAGTACAATACGCACAGCGTCTGTGCTTACACGCTTCAACACGAATTAACAGAAAACACAGAATGTTCCACGCAAAAAATAGCACGATAAGCTAAAGAAAGGACTTAATAACGATTCTAGGTCATCTCATTTTGAATCACTTTCTTGCATCATGGTAGAAAAAGTAAATCGGCGAGAAACGATCCGAAGAGGTTTTTTTCACCTAACTGGAAAAAATATCCTTAACATGTTAAAACTAATGCCAATTGTATGGTTAATCTGCGGCATTCTTCGCCAGAGAAAACAGTAAAATGACATCAACAAATATCGTGCGTATTGCGACGCGCAAAAGCCCTTTAGCCCTATGGCAAGCGCACTTTGTCAAAGATAAATTAGAGCAGCTTCACCCAGGCTTACAGGTTGAATTAGTGCCTATGGTGACAAAAGGCGACATCATTCTTGATACCCCTCTTGCTAAGGTCGGCGGGAAAGGTTTATTCGTCAAAGAATTAGAACTTGCCTTGTTGGAAGGACGCGCAGACATTGCCGTTCACTCGATGAAAGATGTCCCTGTTGAATTCCCTAAAGGCTTAGGATTAGTCACGATTTGTGAACGTGAAGACCCGCGAGATGCCTTTGTCTCAAACCACTACGATAATCTTGATGCATTGCCAAAAGGCAGTATCGTCGGGACATCGAGTTTACGCCGTCAATGCCAATTAAGGGAACTTCGCCCTGACTTAGTCATTCGCGACTTGCGCGGCAATGTGGGAACACGCCTATCAAAATTAGATAACGGTGAATATGACGCTATTATTTTGGCCGTTGCAGGGTTAAAACGTTTGGGATTAGAAACGCGAATTAAAACCGCTCTTGCTCCTGAACAATGCTTACCTGCGGTTGGCCAAGGCGCTGTCGGCATCGAATGCCGTTTAAATGACAGTAAAACCCGCGAGTTACTTGCGAAGCTAAATAATGACGCAACCTCAACTTGTGTCCTTGCGGAACGTGCGATGAATATGCGCCTTGAAGGCGGTTGCCAAGTCCCTATTGGCAGTTATGCTATTTGGCAAGATGACAAAATATGGCTGCGTGCCTTGGTGGGAGCCCCAGACGGCAGTGTTATTATTCGTGGGGAACGGCTCGTTTCTCCAAGCGAAGCTAACCAAGCAGGGGTATCCTTGGCTGAAGAATTACTTGAGCGTGGTGCAAGGGAAATTTTGGCGGATGTCTATCAAGGAAACCCGCCTGCATGAAAGTGCTTGTCACTCGCCCTGAGCCCGCATGTTCAGAGCTGATCACGGCAATCACCGCCAAAGGGGGGGAAGCCTTCTCCTCCCCTTTAATTCGCATTGGACCCGGTGCTGAATTAAATACCCTTATACCTCAACTTGATAGCCTTACTGAAAATGATTTAGTCTTTCTTTTATCTAAAAATGCAGTCGAATATGCAAATTTAACACTTGAACAAATGGGGCGTAGCTGGTCAGATAAGTTATCTTACTACGGGATTGGCCGCTCTACAGGGCAATATTTTCAGCAAGTAACCGGAAAAGACATACGTTGGGCGGAGCAAGGCGAAACCAGTGAAATACTACTGACACACCCTGAGCTTCAATTTCTCGAAGGGAAAAACGCCCTGTTATTACGTGGAAATGGCGGGCGAGAGCTTCTCGCGTCAACATTGCGGGCTCGAGGTGCGCAAGTCAGTTATTGTGAATGTTATACAAGGTACCCGGTTGATTATGATAAAGCTCTGTTCAATCAGCAGTGGTTTCAAACCGGTATTACAGATGTTGTGATCACGAGTGGTCAAATGTTAGCCTTGTTAGAAGAATTAATCACTGAAGAATACCAAACTTGGTGGTTTTCCCGCCGCCTACTTGTCGTCAGTGAACGGATTGCAGACCAAGCCCGCAGAGGCGGATGGCAAAAGGTCTGTGTAGCTAATAGCGCAGATAATAATGCTTTATTAGAAGCATTAATTTCAATCGATATGGGATGCTAATTTATGACGGAACACGATAAAACAACCGAGACGGTTACCCCAGAAGCTGGTGCAGAACAACCGCGCCCAAAAACTAAACCTTCTTCGGAACAAAAACGTTCTGGTCTGATAGGCGGTGTAATTGCTATCGCTATTATCATCGCTATTGGCGGTGGGCTGTACTATTTCACTCAACAAAGTAATGCCACCTTAGTCAATGAAAACAATGAATTAAAACAAAAATTAAGTGATTTAATCGAACAACAAAACTCAGACAGGCAGCGGTTAGATGCATTAATTGCGGCTAATGCTGAAATAAAAAGCCATTCTCGTGAATATGAAGAGAACCTCAACCGCCGCATGCAAGAGCTGCAAGCGCACGTTACTGCGTTATCTAGCGCTGATGTTAAAAGTTGGCTACTTGCACAAGCTGACTTTATGGTCAAAATGGCGGGAAGAAAGCTGTGGAATGATCGCGACCCAGTAACCGCGGCCGTTCTGTTAAAAAGTGCAGACTCAAGTCTGGCAGAAATGAATGACCC
Source organism: Providencia sp. PROV048 (assembly GCF_033688165.1). Taxonomy (NCBI): domain Bacteria; kingdom Pseudomonadati; phylum Pseudomonadota; class Gammaproteobacteria; order Enterobacterales; family Morganellaceae; genus Providencia; species Providencia sp. PROV048. The sequence continues at coordinate 4,035,947 of NZ_CP096360.1, forward strand.
GAGCCTACTCGACATTCGTAAATCGATTAACAGTGATATGGCTAAATTAGCCGCAATCAACCAAGTTGACCATGACGGTATTATCTTACGTTTAAACCAGCTAAGTAATGAAGTCGATAATTTACGGTTAGCGGATTTAAACAGTGGTGACGCGAAAACTGAAGATAACGCTGACGTTAGCGATGATATCTCTGATTGGAAACAAAACTTGACTCGTAGCTGGAAAAGTTTTGCAAATGACTTTGTCACAGTACGAGCTCGTGATGGCTCAGAAGCCCCTCTCCTTGCACCAAATCAAGATATTTACCTACGTGAAAACATTCGCTCTCAGCTATTAATTGCAGCGCAAGCCGTACCACGTTATCAAGAAGCCACTTACAAACAGTCATTAGAGCAGGCTTCGACTTGGGTAAGAGCCTATTTTGATACTGAGGCGCCGGAAACCAAAGCATTCCTATCAACCATTGACGACCTAATCAATCAGCCTATTGATATTGACATGCCTGATACCTTGGAAAGCCAAGAGAAGCTAGAAAAAGTCATGCAAACACGGGTTCGTAGCTTACTCTCTCAGTCGTCAGACAACACAAAAGTTAGCGATGGTGCTGTTGATGCCGCAGCAGATGCGCCTAAAGCGTCAACAGAGGCTGCGCCCGATGCTGCTGTTCCTGCCACGGATACGCAAAAAGCAGAGTCAGCTGACAATTCGCACCCTTTTGAATCAGCAGAGCCTGCTGGCAATAGGGGGTAATTATGATAAAAGTCCTGATCCTATTTATAGTACTTATTGCCGGGGTGATCTTAGGCCCATTATTAGCAGGTCACCAAGGTTATGTTTTTATTCGTACTGACAATTATGACATTACGACCAGTGTAACCAGCCTCGTTTTAGGCTTTATCTTGCTCCAATTTGTGCTGTTGTTCCTCGGTTGGTGTTATCGCCGCTTTATTAGTACAACATCGCGTACTCGAGGTTGGGTAAGTGGCCGTAAATACCACAAAGCACATACTCAAACACAAAAAGCGCTACTGAAATTAGCAGAAGGTGATTTCGAGCAAGTTGAAAAATTAATGAGCAAACATGCTGATTTTTCTCAACAACCGGTCATTAACTACCTCATGGCAGCCGAAGCTGCTCAACAGCGTGGTGATGAATATCGCACTCACCAATACTTGGATAGAGCCGCCGAAGCCGCAGGGAGTGACCAGCTTCCTGTTGATATCAGCCGTGTCCGTATCCAATTAGCGGAAGGAGAAGTCCATGCTGCTCGCAATGGTATTGATAAACTTCTCGACAAAGCCCCAAGACACCCTGAAGTATTGCGTCTTGCGGAACAAGCTTATTTACGTTCGGGCGCCTATCAGTCACTGATTGAATTACTTCCTGTTATGGCTAAAGTACAGTTACACAATGAAGATGAGCTCGATGCATTGAAATTAAAGGCTTACAAAGGGTTGATGAACCAATATATGGCTGAAGGGGGTAGTGATGGGCTAAAAGCTTGGTGGAAAGCACAACCTCGCCGAGTTCGTCATGAAACCGCATTGCAAGCTTTCTTAGCAGAACATTTAATTGAATGTGGCGATGCTGCAAGTGCAGAAAAAATGATTATTGATGGTTTAAAACAGCAATATGATGAACGCTTACTCCTGCTAGTGCCAAAACTGAATAGTGAACGCCCTGAAGTTATCGAAAAAACCCTTTTACATCTGCAAAAGCAAAACGGTGCCACCCCGTTACTCAACAGTACATTAGGTGTTTTATCGCTACAGCATGCCCAATGGGATAAAGCAGAAACCTACTTTAAGGCCGCTTTAGCACAACGTTTTGATGTTCAGGATGCATCATGGTTAGCCGATGCGTTTGACAGGCAACATAAATCTAGTGATGCGGCAAAAATTCGCCAAGATGCATTAAACCATTCATTAAAACAAGAACGAAACTAATATTCTTGCTTATCCTTTTCTAAAAACTCCACACCTTTTAGTGGAGTTTTTTTATTCATAAACTTAACTGCCACTAAGTCTAGCTTCCCCAATCAAAACGCAGAAATGAATTTAAATACATTGCGTTAGTCGTATTAAATCATCGTAAAAGGAGAATATGAGGTTTATGATTGGTAACATTACAGATCAATAACTCAATGTTTAATCAATAATCGTTATTTAAGGATCAGCAAAACACACTTGGCTATGTTATAAAATAAACACATAGTGTATAAAGCTTTATATACATCTTTGCTTTGAATGAATTAGGGATATCGGTATGAATGTAATTAAAACTATTTGGCGCTGGATTATTGCAACCCCAAACCGTTTACAAATATTCTTTGATCTTCTGCTGTTAGTATTATCACCTTTTGTTTTTATTATGATTATTGGTTTTAATACCGAAGATCTTAGTAAAGACATTTTCATTATTACATTCATTATCCTCTGCTATACCTATATTACTCGCTGGTTCAGTAAGTGGTTTAGTAAAGGTAGAAGCTAATACCTATCTTATTTTCAGCCTCTTAGTCATTTTCTAAGGGGCTTGGCTTTTCACATAAACAAAAAAAACACCTGCACAAGGCAGGTGTAAAATACAATCAGGTCTACAGACGGATGGTGCCTCACTCAACGTTTCGCCCGTTCGTTGATGGTAAGAGGATGAGCTCTTGATCATCTAAGTTGGACAATAGGCACCGATAATCGGCTTTGCGTCATCTCTGGGTTTATGAAGCTTCGCTGTCATAAGAAGTGAGATGAGCATCTACATATAAAATAATGCACAATGCATGCCAACTTTTTTAAACCGAGTTTTTTTTTAGTTTACTCTTTTGGTTTCGCTCTCATCTCTCGGTTTTACACATAATTTTCCTTCTTGGAAAGAAATCCCCCTAACATTAAAGAATTCACTAATGTGGTTCCTGTATCTTATCTTGCTATTTTGTCGCAGTTTAGAGACAGCATAAAACAGTTATTTACATTCCCTTATAAATCAACAAGTAAAATGTCTCCTTTTGGCGACATCAATATAATGAATTGTATCTATTTTACGACACAGGCTAGTTAACCTGCTAAATTACAAATAAAAACAAGCAATTAACCATAGCCAATCATTATTGAAGAAACAGCACTAAGTAGACTTTAAACAATTCAGGTTATAGCTAGGCGGTAAGTGAAGATATACCGATGAATATACACAAATATGTGATTCTAGGAGACTAACGCAGACAACAATGCGATGGGTTGAAGTGTGATGATTATAAAGCATAAAAAGCAAAAAACCCGTCGGTTAAGACAGGTTTCTTTAAATTGGTCGGCGAGAGAGGATTCGAACCTCCGACCCACTGGTCCCAAACCAGTTGCGCTACCAAGCTGCGCTACTCGCCGAAATTTTGTAGTACTTATTAATACCTATTACATTTCTTCGTGGTGCGAAAGGGGGGACTTGAACCCCCACGTCCATAGGACACTAACACCTGAAGCTAGCGCGTCTACCAATTCCGCCACCCTCGCAATGTCACAAAAAAATGGGGTGGCTAATGGGACTCGAACCCACGACAACTGGAATCACAATCCAGGGCTCTACCAACTGAGCTATAGCCACCATAACTTCACTTTTTTCAAAGCGTTGCTATATTACTACATACAACGTCATTTTGCCAACCGTAGCGAAGCGCTAAAACTGGTGCGCCCGACAGGATTCGAACCTGAGACCTCTGCCTCCGGAGGGCAGCGCTCTATCCAGCTGAGCTACGGGCGCTTAACGCCGTTGCGGGAGAGGATAGTACGGATTTATCCTCCTGCTGTCTAGTCCTTTTTGAAATAAAAATATCGATTGCTTGCCTTTTATCCATTTCGTTGAGAAAGAGAGCATATTTACCCTCTTTTTCGCTATGCGCCTAATAAAAATCTATCAAAACTCCGACGTTAAACTTTTCCGTTACGGTTATTGAACAGGCGAATGATGAAATAAAGGAGAGAAACACCCCCTAAGAAGATGGCTCCAACGATTAAAGATAAGCGAGTATCTGGGTTAATCGCCATTCCAACCAATACGCAGGCTAAAAATAACAAGGTCGCATAGTTAACCCATGGAAAAAGGATCGATTTGAAAGGATGCCCAATAAGCTTTTCTTTGTTTTGTTGGCGAAAACGGATTTGGCTGGTCAATAGCACTAACCAAGGCACCATACCTGGTAACACACTCGCACTATAGACATACACAAAGACTTTTTCTGGATTCGGTATGATGTAATTCAGGCTAGAACCCGCCACTAAACAGAGAATAGTAAAGCCAACGCAACGTGCTGGTACGCCATTTTTCGTTAATTTCAATAATGACTTAGGTAATTGCTTATTTTGTGCTAAGGCATATAGCATTCGCCCACCACTATACATGCCACTATTGCAACCAGATAACGCCGCAGTTAACACCACAAAGTTAATTACAGCGGCTGCGGACACAATCCCCACTTTCGCAAACGTAAGAACAAATGGGCTACCTTGTGAACCCACTTCCGTCCACGGAAAGAGTGTCACAACAATAAAAATAGCACCCACATAAAAAATTAATATGCGCCATAAAATATTATTGATCGCTTTTTTTAATGTAACTTGAGGATTTTTCGCTTCACCTGCCGTGATCCCAACTAATTCAACCCCTTGATAAGAGGCCACAACGATACACAAAGCAAATAAGAAACCTTTCCAGCCCCCGGCAAAGAAACCACCATGTTCGGTAAGGTTCGCAAGCCCAATCGGCTCAAAGTTATTACCTAGACCAAAAAAAATCAGCCCTAAGCCAATTAAAATCATCACCACAATCGTGGTCACTTTGATCATGGCAAACCAGAACTCAAGCTCTCCATACAGCCGTACAGCGGCTAAGTTAGCTAATGCCACTAATACCACTGCGATAATGGCAAAAATCCATTGAGGCACATCAGGGAACCAATATTCCGCATATACACCAATGGCAGTAATCTCTGAGATACCAACGGCCACCCACATGAACCAGTAGCCCCACGCAGTGAGACATCCCCAAAATGGACTCAAATATTTATAACCAAACGAAGCAAAAGAACCGGTTACAGGTTCAAGAAATAGCATTTCCCCCATTGAGCGCATAATGAAGAAAACAAAAATTCCTGCGATGATATAAGCCAGTAAAACAGAAGGGCCCGCCCATTTTAGCGTACTGGCTGATCCCATAAATAACCCAACGCCAATAGTTCCACCGAGCGCAATAAGCTCGATATGGCGTGCTTCTAACCCACGTTGAAGCCCCTGTTGTGGATTTCCCATACATACCCCTGTCAAAATTAGATATTTAAAATGCAGTTTTAATTGAAACTCAGTTAGTAATAATCACTGCAATTATTTGAAAAGCATCAATTAGGCGATTAAAAAAAATGCCATAGCCGCAAGATTAAGCACAAACTGGTGCGAATATGATTATTTTTGAGGGATTATAGAAATATTTGAAGAAAGAGACCAGTCATTCGGAGAATTCAGACCGCAAGCAAGGGATTAGGCCTACTTGCGGCCAGTAAAATACATCGATAATAACGATAAAAATCAAATCACTATAAAAATTACAGCTTACCGCCGTAATAGTAACCTAAAAATTTCAGTAATTTAAACTGACGAGTAATACGGGAAGGCTGAGATAGTAAGCGATACAACCATTCCAACCCTAAGTTTTGCCAAACTTTCGGTGCACGTTTTACATGCCCTGTAAACACATCATAAGTCCCCCCAACGCCCATATATAAGGCATCTGGGTACACACTTCGGCAATCTCGCATAAAAATTTCTTGTTTCGGAGAACCCATCGCAACAGTGACAATTTTTGCACCACTTGCACGAATGCGTTCGAACAATGCACTTCGCTCTTCAGCAGTAAAATAGCCGTTTTGCGAACCTACAATGTTCACATTCCACTGCGAGCGTAGCTTGCTTTCAGTTTGCTCTAGAATTTCTGGTTTGCCACCCACTAGGAAAACTGGCGTACCTTCTTTACCGGCCCGTTCCATTAACCCTTCCCACAAGTCAGCACCAGCCACACGGGAAACTTCCGCTTGTGGGTATTTACGACGAATAGCACGGACAATACTAATTCCGTCAGCATATAAATATTCGGCTTGGCCTAGTAACGTATTTAAAGCCGTATCTTGTTCAGCGATCATCACTTTTTCTGCATTAATCGCAACGAGCGTTCCCGTTTTCGTTTCCCCACCAGCAAATAAGTAGTCTAAAAAATGGGCCATATTTTTAAAGCCCCAAATATTATGACCACGAATACTATATTGTGGAATAGATGGCTGTGTAACGGATGAAGACTGAGTTGATGACGATTCCATGATACTCCTTTAGCGGCTTTCACGCTGTTGGCTTCTTAAAAAAGAAGCTGTTTTTGTGCGAATAAGCCCTGCACTTTCAAATAACCAATACAGTAATTTTGCTAACACCAGACACAGTCCGAATATTAAGCAGAAGAAAACCACCCGTGAGACGAAAGAATCCACGCCTTCACGCGCTAAAACAATGATGTTAAAAATGGCACCAAAACAAAATGCCTGCATAATGGCAGCCTTATAGCGATTCGGTTCTTTCAGGCTCATGCCATAGATCCAATCAAACCATTTGATGATAAGCCCCACAACTATGGCGCCGAGTGGTATAAAAATCACTCCGCCCATCACTACCAATGAACCAATCAGTGTTGGCGAAATTGCCAGTCCTGAATGGTTGTTGAGTACTTCCCACGTAAAATAGTTGGCAGAGTTCAATACCGTATCTGGACGTTCAGGCCAAACCCAAGAAGGAATGAAAACATAAAAGTCACGGATAATTGGCGCTAGGCCTTGAAAATCCATCTCATCATAATGGCTTAACAGTAATGCTAAATTTTCCCACGGAGAGAATGTGTCCCGCGTTAAGTACAAGAAAGTGTAATACGCTTCGGCACCGCTAACATCTAGCCCATAGCGTTTTAAGGCTAACCAGAACATCCCTACAATACTGGCGACCCCAGCCGCGGCTAACATCCACAGCGTAATCCAACCTCTGACAATCCCAATAAATAAGAACAGCGCGAAGGCAATAATGATGTTCGCTCTTGTTCCCCCGACGATAACATAGGTTAAGAAACCAAATGCGACGGTACTAACAAGGAAGAAAATCCAGCGTTTCTGTGTTGGTCGCAAGAAATAAACAATCAACATTGCCGGTATGAAGAAATAGAAAAAGCGTTTTAATGCCACGCCAGAAACTTGGCTGGAGAAAATTTGGCTATAGGATTTTAGCTTAAACAGCAAAAAACCGTTCTGCATGAAAAAGATACCTACTGTCACGACTGCAATCAGTATCAATAACAGACAGGTTAGATTCGTTTCCACTTTGTTCATGCTAAACAACGCACGCCGTGGTGCGTCTGGTTGCCTAGAAAGCCGAGTTTTATAGGCAACATAATAAATCGCATAAAAACTAGTCGCTGCTAGTTGAGCGTAAAGTAAATAATCAGCCTTCACAACCGCAACATCAAATTGAAACACTAACGCACAGGTTAATGGGAAGCCAAAGTAAAACGTCAATAAATACAGCATTGAAAAGAAAATATTGAAGTTAAACCGAGCACGTAAAAATTCTTTGTATAGCAAAGTACCAATAAAAATAATTGATATCAGGTAGACCAGTGCTAAGCCGCCTAATTCCGTCAGCGTCATGCTCGCTCCTCCAGGGCTCTGAGAACGGTTTTCCAGCCCTCAGTAAAGTTAGGAGCAAAAAATTCAATATGGTGTTTATCTAATAAACTCATTTGGCGCTGAGCTTCGTCCACCAGCGGTATCGTCAGGTTGTCACCATAGAAAAACACAGGGACATTTTGAGCGGTTAAATCCTGCCAGAACGTATTTTGACGGCTGATGACAAACGGAATACCAAATTGGATCAGCAAACAAACCGTCCCCACCCCTTGCTGGCGATTAAAAATAAAATAACCAAGATCACAGGATTTGAGCAGATTAAGGTACTCGCTAAACTCCATGCGCTCTTTCAGAATTTCCACTTGCCCTGAAGTAAATTCACTATTTGCAGCCTGTTCGACTTGTTCAATATAGACTTGGTTATTTGCAGGATAGCCCATTGGGACAATCACCTTAACCTCATCACCGAATTGCTGTTTAATCGCACTCAGCGCCTCTACATGACGATTAGAACGGTCACCTGAGTTACCCAGCAGAATCGTCAGTTGAGAGCCTTCACGCGCTTTGGGCTCGCTTATTGTCAATGCGGGGTCCATTCGTGTTGGAAAATACAACACGGAGGCAGGCACTTTAGGGTTCGACTGGTGGAAATAGCACAAATCCCCGCGTGTAGCACACACGTGCCCAACCTTCTTCTGAGCCAAACGACGTAAAATATAAAATAATTTAAATTTTAATGAGCTAGACTCCTCATAGAGGTCAGCTCCCCATATATGCCACCAAAACTGATGGGATTTGATTTGGCCAAATAATAGTGCTAGCCAAATAGGGGCGTTAAATTGCCCATGAAAGAAAAAGCGAGTACGGCGGTCTGCCTTGGCACGCTGTATAACACTATTAGCAATGGCCTGTTTATTCGCAAAAACATCTATTTTTAGCTGAGGATAAGCGTCAGCAAGCTGCACATCGTCGCTTACCACCATAAAATGCGGTGTTGATGATGGCGCCATCTCTCGGTAGATTACGTCATTAAAAAACGTCAGTACCGTCTGATTGTGGTGTGGGAGGTTCGATCCCAGTACATGTATTAAGGTTGTCATGCTCGCCTACGGTAAATCAAAAATACGCAACAACATAAAGTGAAATAGACAATATAAGTGGCCATATAAGCCTGAGTTGCACCTACTGCGCCATGTTCAGGGATTAGCCAATGGGCAAAGCCCGTTAATAATATAAACTGACTAACTTCAGTGAGGACATAAAAACGCAATGCGGCTTTGGCAATAACCAAGTAACCAAATACGTAAGCCCCCACTTTCAATACATCACCGACCAGTTGCCATGCAAACAGGTCTCTCATCCCTGTAAATTCTGTTGAGAACAGCAACCAAATCGCAAAATCACGTAATAACCAAACCGTAAAACTGACAACCGCTACGGCTGGTAAAACGAATTTCAATGCTTTAACAATCTCTGCTGTGATTTCATTTTTATGCTGCAAACGCGATAACGTCGGCAACAAATACACTGAAAATGTCGCGGTAATAAACTGCAAATAGGCATCTGAAATGGTGGTTACACCGGTCCATAGCCCCACTTCATCCCAACTATAGGTTTGGGCGAGCAGGTTTCGCATCATGATATAAGCGACTGGCAACGTAACTGCGGTTAGCATCGCCATGACGGTGAACTTGCCTAAATTAGTCGCAATTGCTTTGTCCCATGCGGGTTTCAGTGATGACAACGCAAATTGCTTACGTTTAATTATCATCCCTGCCGCAGGCAGTACCACGAGTGCTGGCACTAATGCCAATCCTGCGAGTGCGCCTTCATACCCGCCAACTAGATAGCATAAATAATAAGCAACCACGCCAATTATGCTACCCCAAATAATGGCCAATGCATTACCTGAAGCGTCTCGATAGCCTTTTAAGATAGATAAAAAATAGTTGGCGTAACCGATCCCCATTTGGATCAAAGCAACCATTTGAATAACTGAGCTATATTTCACGCTATCAAATAGCGCCTCACTAATGACCGGGCTACACAGTAAAAAGATAATCGCTAATAAGGTCGAAAACCCAAGGATAATCGTCGATGAGGTCCCCAACACTGCACGCAATTTCAGTGGATCTTGGTGGTGTTCTGCGACATATTTGGTGACACCATTAAAAATCCCTGCGCCCGATAATACTCCGAGTACCGTAATCAATTGGCGGAAATTACCCGCCAGCCCCACACCGCTGGGGCCAAATGAGACTGCAAATAACTTAACGATTAACAGGCCTACCCCGATTTTAATCAGGGTTGACCCAGCAGTCCAAACCGATGCTTTAGCTAATGACATTAGGCAAAGAACGCTTTGATTCGCTCAATGACTGTCTGCTGCTCGTCATCAGTCATGTTGTAGAACATCGGTAAACGCACTAAGCGGTCACTTTCTGATGTCGTGTATTTATCTTCACCATGGAAACGGCCAAACTCAATACCTGCAGGGCTCGTGTGCAATGCAACGTAGTGGAATACCGTCAAAATACCATGAGATTTCATGTAATCATTGAATTCAGTACGCTCTTCAATATCTTTGAGTTTGATATAGAACATATGAGCATTGTGTTTCAAGCCATCTGGCACCGTCGCTAAGACTAAACGTCCCGCATCAACCAATGGCTGCAACGCTTCATCATAACGTTTCCATAATAGTAAACGGCGATCATTAATTTTGTCGGCTTCTTCTAACTGCGCCCATAAATAAGCGGCTTGTAAATCAGACAATAAGTAGCTTGAACCGATGTCACGCCATGTGTATTTATCCACTTGGCCGCGGAAAAATTGGCTACGATTCGTCCCTTTTTCACGGATCACTTCGGCACGGCTAATCAAGTCTTTATCATTGATAAGCGTTGCTCCACCTTCACCGCCTGAAGAGTAGTTTTTCGTTTCATGGAAGCTATAACAACCGATGTGGCCGATAGTGCCCAGTGCTTTGCCTTTATAGGTCGACATCACACCTTGTGCCGCGTCTTCAATCACAAATAAATTGTGTTTTTTCGCGATATCCATAATGGTGTCCATCTCACAAGCAACACCTGCATAGTGGACAGGAACGATAGCGCGCGTACGTTCAGTGATTGCGGCTTCAATTTTAGTTTCATCAATATTCATGGTATCAGGGCGGATATCAACGAATACGATTTTTGCGCCACGTAACACGAATGCGTTAGAGGTTGATACAAAAGTAAAGCTTGGCATGATAATCTCATCACCCGGCTTGGTATCAATCAGGATCGCCGCCATTTCTAATGAAGCCGTACAAGATGGCGTTAACTGCACTTTCGGGCAATTAAACCGTTTTTCCATCCATTCTTCACAACGTTTCGTGAAGCCACCGTCACCACACAGTTTGCCACTTTCCATGGCTTGTCTCATATACTCTAATTCAGTACCTACAACGGGTGGTTTATTAAATGGAATCATGTTGTCCCCTGTATAACCAATAGGCGGTACTGGCAATTGCTGCACCGCTACGTGAATAAAGATTTAATGCCGCAACATTACTGATTTGCGTGGCCACATTTAACTGTCTTTTTTGGTGTTCCACACACCAATTAAATGCTGCTGACATCAACTTACGCCCCACACCTTGCCCTTTCGCTTCTGGCATTTTCGCGAGTAGGCCAACCCGTGCCGTTTCAGCATCCAGATGCCGTAAACTCACAAAGCCCAATATCGCACCAGACGCGTCTTTAACTAGTAAACAAGTGTGATCAAACGTACCAAGTACTGATTTTTCTATCCACAACGCATAAAACTGACCGCTATCACCATCACGATACCAAGGTGCTCTAAAGCGGCTTTTGCTAAAGACAGACTCAGCGGCTTGCCGTAAAGTAGGAATATCATCCACTTGTGCAACAACAATGTGCTCTTCCGCTGTTAAACCTGCCTTTAAATAAGCATTTTCTGTGCCAATAGTAAGAGCGAAATCGATTTCACCTTCAACAAATGAAAAACCCATACCAGCCAAATCATCAATCAGCTGCGTTTCAGACGCGGCGACTTTTGCTTGCACGATATCGTATTCATTTATTTGATAAGCAAGGAGGGTCTCGAGATTATCCCCCGTAAAATTCAACTTTGCCGTTGAGCGATGAAAAAATTCGCTCTCCCATGGCAGGCTCTCAATACTGGCGCGGACGGACACGTAATAAATCCTCTAAGTATTGCCCATAACCTGTTTTTTTCAGCTGTTGCGCTGAAAAAGCGACTTGTTCATCTGTCAGCCAACCGTTACGCCACGCAATTTCTTCCAAACAAGCAACTTTGAAACCTTGACGTTTTTCAACGGTTTGCACAAAGGTACCTGCCTCAATGAGGCTATCGTGGGTACCTGTATCTAACCAAGCAAAACCACGACCGAGCAATTCAACGTTTAATTCGCCACGTTCTAAGTACATTTGGTTAATCGATGTAATCTCTAACTCACCACGTTCAGAAGGTTTAACTTGTTTTGCAAACTCAACCACTTGGGAGTCATAGAAATATAGCCCCGTCACCGCCCAATTCGATTTAGGTTTAACCGGCTTTTCTTCAATCGACAGTGCTTTAAAATTATCGTCAAATTCCACGACACCAAAACGTTCAGGATCCATCACTTGGTAACCAAAAACCGTTGCGCCTTTTACTCGTTCAGCAACAGATTTCAATTTTGGGCTAAATGAATGACCGAAAAAGATATTGTCGCCCAAGACTAAACAGCAAGAATCACCATTGATGAACTCTTCACCAATGATAAACGCCTGCGCAAGGCCGTCTGGTGATGGCTGCTCTGCATAACTCAGCTCAATCCCAAACTCATGACCATCCCCTAATAAACGCTTAAACATCGGCAAGTCGTCAGGAGTAGAAATAATTAAAATCTCACGGACTCCCGCCAACATCAGGACTGAAAGCGGGTAGTAAATCATCGGCTTATCGTAGATAGGCAATAACTGTTTAGAAATACCGCGAGTGATAGGATGCAAACGCGTCCCCGACCCTCCAGCTAATATAATACCTTTCATACTGTCACCTAATTTCCTAGACCTAGACGTTCGCCCGCATAGGAACCGTCCTGTACGCGGCGCCACCACGTTTCATTATTCAAATACCACAGCACTGTTTTGCGGATACCTGATTCGAAGGTTTCTTGTGGCGTCCACCCCAATTCGCGCTCAATCTTCGCGGCATCAATGGCATAACGCATATCATGCCCCGGCCGGTCTTTCACATATGTGATTAAATCACGGTAGTGCGCCACACCTTGTGGCTTCTGCGGGTGCAGCTCTTCAAGCAGATCACAAATCGTTTCTACAACGTCAATATTACGGCGCTCATTATGGCCACCAATATTATAGGTGGTGCCAGGTTGCGCGGTTGTCGCAACTAAATGCAGTGCGCGTGCATGGTCTTCAACAAACAGCCAGTCACGAATTTGCTCACCTTTCCCATAAACAGGCAGAGGCTTACCGGCTAAGGCGTTCAAAATAATTAAAGGGATCAATTTCTCTGGGAAATGATACGGCCCGTAGTTATTTGAACAATTGGTGATCATCGTCGGCAGACCATAGGTTCTTTGCCATGCACGAACCAAGTGATCGCTCGATGCTTTCGATGCGGAATAAGGGCTACTTGGCGCATAAGGCGTGGTTTCTGTGAAGAAACCATCAGGCCCCTCGAGGTCGCCATAAACTTCATCTGTTGAAATATGATGAAAACGGAAAGCCGCTTTTTTCTCATCATTCAGTGCAGACCAGTAATGGCGCGCCGCCTCTAACAATGTGTAAGTTCCCACAATGTTGGTTTCGATAAATGCCGCAGGGCCATCAATTGAACGGTCAACATGGCTTTCTGCCGCTAAATGCATCACTGCATCGGGTTGGTATTTTTCAAAAACGGCATCTAATGCAGCTCTATCACAAATATTCACCTGCTCAAAAGCATAGCGCGGGTTATTCGCAACCGTTGCAAGGGACTCTAAGTTACCTGCATAGGTTAAGCAATCCAGAACCACTGCGCTGTCGTCAGTGTTTTCAATAATATGACGAACAACAGCAGAGCCGATAAACCCGGCGCCTCCAGTGATTAAAATGCGTTTCAACGCCATACTCCTTTTGTATCCACAACCCATTTTTGTGGGATCGCAGAGCCTTGGATGCCTTTGAACATATTGTGGTCAACTAACATTAAGATCACATCCGCTTCATTAACGGCTTTTTCAATCGAAACAAGCTCAGAAATGCCTTTTAAAGAGGTCGGTAATTCATCAATGTGTGGCTCAACCGCATATGTTTTACCTGGGTTCCAGTTCGCCACCATTTTGGTGATGTGCATTGCTGGGCTTTCACGTAAATCATCAATATTCGGTTTAAATGACAGGCCGAAACAGGCAATGGTCACTTCACTGGCTTTTTTACCGGTTTCCACTAAGCAATCAGCCACTGCTGCTTTCACTTGGTCAACAACCCAAATTGGTTTGCCATCATTGACTAAACGAGCGGTATGAATAAGACGTGATTGTTTTGGATTTTGCGCAACGATAAACCATGGGTCAACCGCGATGCAGTGCCCACCAACACCTGGGCCTGGTTGCAAAATATTAACGCGTGGATGACGATTCGCGAGGCTGATTAACTCCCACACATTGATGTCTTGTTCCGCACAAATTAATGATAATTCATTCGCAAAAGCAATATTCACATCACGGAAGCTATTTTCCGTTAACTTACACATTTCCGCAGTTCTTGAGTTAGTAATTACACACTCACCTTCAAGGAAAATATTGTATAGCTCACTTGCACGCAGAGAGGATTTTGGCGTCATACCACCAACAACGCGGTCATTTTTAATTAATTCGACCATCACTTGGCCTGGTAACACACGCTCAGGGCAGTACGCTACATCGATATCGGCTTCTTCCCCTGCTTGATGAGGGAAGGTTAAATCAGGGCGAGCAGCTGCCATCCACTCTGCCATTTGCTCTGTTGTTCCTACTGGCGATGTAGACTCAAGGATGACTAAATCCCCTTTCTTCAGCACCGGAGCAACAGACTCAGCTGCAGCACGTACATACGCGAGGTCAGGTTCGTGCTCGCCTTTAAATGGCGTAGGCACAGCAATCAGATAAGCATCTGCAGGTTGCGGCTTAGTAAAAGCTTTCAGATGGCCTTCTTCAACCGCCTTTTTGACCACGATATCCAGTTCTGGCTCCACGATGTGGATTTTACCCTGGTTAATAGTATCAACGGCATGTTGGTTAACATCGACACCAACCACTTGTTTTTTACGTGATGCAAAGGCTGCTGCTGTTGGTAAACCAATATAACCAAGGCCAATAACAGAAATAGTTTCAAAACTCATAATTTCACCTGATTACTTTTCAATGCTGCAAGAATACGCTGACATGCATGACCATCCCCATAAGGGTTATGTGCGCGGCTCATTTCGTGATACTCCGCGTCATCTGTCAGTAACCGATTAACTTCTTTCACAATTTTTTGTGTATCTGTTCCCACAAGACGAACTGTTCCTGCATCAACCGCTTCTGGTCGTTCTGTGGTATCTCTCATCACCAAAACAGGCTTACCAAGAGAAGGCGCTTCCTCTTGAATACCACCTGAGTCTGTTAGAATTAAATAAGCATGGTTCATCAAATAAACAAACGGTAGATAGTCTTGAGGGCTAATTAAAATAATATTATCAATATCATGCAGTATACGTTTAACAGGCTCACTCACATTTGGATTTAAGTGAACTGGATATACGACTTGCACATCGGGATGCGCTTGTGCAATTTCTGCTAAAGCGTGACAAATACGTTCAAAGCCACCACCAAAACTTTCTCGACGATGGCCCGTGACTAAAATCATTTTTTTATTTGGGTCGATAAATGGGTAATTTGCAGCCAATTTCTCCATCATATGCTGGTCGCTCATGACTTTATCACGTACCCACAATAACGCATCAATTACGCTATTACCGGTGACAAAAATATGGCTGTCAGGAATAGATTCTTTTAACAAATTTTGGCGTGAATTTTCAGTTGGCGCGAAGTGATACATCGCTAAATGACCAGCAATCTTACGGTTTGCCTCTTCAGGCCATGGCGAATACAGGTTTCCTGTACGTAATCCCGCTTCAACATGCCCTACTGGTATACGATGGTAAAATGCCGCAAGGCTAGTTGCCATCGTTGTAGCTGTGTCGCCATGAACAAGAACAACATCCGGTTGAAAATCAGCAAAAACGCTTTTCAACCCTTCAAGAATACGACAAGTGATATCAGTTAAATCTTGCCCTGGCTTCATAATATTGAGATCGTAATCTGGAATGATCTCAAACAGTTTCAGTACTTGATCTAGCATTTCACGATGCTGTGCCGTAACACAAACTTTAGCTTCAAAGTCTGTATCTTCAGCCAATGCATGAACCAGTGGTGCCATTTTAATAGCTTCAGGTCGTGTGCCGAATACAGTCAATACTTTCACAGTGACTCTCTTATATTTATCTTTCGCAGTGAGCTGCTTTGTATAATCTTAATAACTTTATATGCCACTGGAAAATTCGCCAGTGGCTTATCCCAAAATCAAGATGGGCGGCGGCGAGCAAGTACCACTCCGGCACCTACTAACATCCCTATGGCTCCCCATAGAACCATCATAAAGGCTCGACGAGGACTATCGCGTTTAACGGGCTCTTCAGGAGTACGTAAATAGCGATATGCTTGAAAATTATCTTGGAGGGTAGGCCCGACGCTCAATGTTGATAACATGGCAATATTTTGGTCGTAATCACTGTCGTGATCGGGGCCGGTTGCTTTCAATGTTTCAATTTGTGCTTGTAATAAAGGAGCACCTAACATAAACATTTTAGAATCTGGGATTTCATCCACAGGCGTTGCACTTTGATTACGTACAATACCTTGTTTTTCAGCAACTTTTAGTGCTTGTTCTAAAGCATTCAAACGTCGTTCATAAGCAGCTTTTGCCACCATATCTTCACGTTTAACCAATGCCTTCATGGATTGCATTTTCGTTGCCCATGTACCTTTAATTTCATCATTGAGATTAGCTGTGGCACGTTGGTTAGCGAACTGAATATATTGACGTAGTAACTGGTTCGCATCTGCGGAAGTTTCCGCTACTAACTTAATGCTATCTGTTAAATTTTTGACTTCATCTGCTGGCGTAAACTCAATATCATTAATGAGCTCATCCAATAATGCGGTATCTGCTTTAGGGTCATTCTCTAAACGCTGCTTATAGTAATCCGTATTTAGCCAAAACTGACGACGCGTATCATAAGAACCGAGCTGCTTTGTGAATTCTTGATAAGCTTCTTTTGCGATTGTTGGTAATTGCCCTTCTTGCCCCGTAGTATTAATACGGGAATCGAGGTTGCGCAGAAATTGTTGCTGAGAATAATAACTTCCCAGATTATTGACGGTTGGTAAATCCGTAATTGCTGTCGCACTCCACTTTGGCTGCATAAAATAGGACGCTCCCAAAGCAATTGCTGCAAAAATAACAGCAAATGCAACGATCCAAATTTTACCTTGCCACAGTGAGCGACATAAACCACGGATATCCAATTCCGGCTCTATTGGCGATTGATACTGACTCGGTTGTGTTTCTGAGTTATTCACTGCACAGAACCTCTATTTTCGTTTTGTCGTTACCGTACTGCTCCTCTACGTGCTCTACGTCTCACTCGCTTAATAAAACGGGCGACTTTCCAAGCTCGTTTGATGCAGTAACCATACATCATAAATACAAGCAAAAATAATGCCAACATTACCCATTCAGGTACAAATGTTAAGTGTTCACCAATAATACCGACACATGCTAAAGCGGCCGCTGATAGTGTAATCAGTACAAATGCCCCTTTTGGTGTAAAACCAGAACGCATAATTAAATGATGAATGTGCTGGCGATCTGGTGAGAATGGGCTCATGCCTTTGCGAATACGACGATACATAATGGCAACCATGTCCATTAGTGGGATCGCAATAATCCATAAAGCGGTAACTGGGTTAATCGGATGTACTTCTTCTTGGGTCGAAGCCACAAGGATCCAAATAATAGTAAACCCAATCAGCGTACTTCCCGCATCTCCCATGAAAACTTTAAAACGACGGCCTAGCACACCTAAATTCAGAAGAATATAAGGAAGGATAGCTGCAATAAAGGCAAAACACCAAAATGCTAACGCATAGTTACCGTTTTGATATAGCAAAAAGCCGAGAGCGCCAAAAGAAACAGAAGATAAGCCACCGAGTAACCCATCAATGCCATCAACCATGTTAAAAGCATTAATTGCTGCCCATACTGCAAATAGGGTAACGATATAACCGAATGGACCCAGTACCAGTTCCCATGGGCCAAAGGCATGACCGAGTGAATCAAGTTTCAACCCTGCCGCTGTCATCATAACAACCGCAACGATCGCTTGAATACCAGCCCTTAGTTTCACACTAATGTCAAACCTATCATCTAATGCGCCAATAAAGACTAATAACCCTGCACAAGCGATGTATAGCCACTTATGAGGAATGTATTCTCCGGTAATATAAAATGCAAAACAGATCCCAAAGAAAACGGAAATTCCCCCAACAAGAGGAACTAATCCTACGTGTTTCTTTCTGAAATTAGGTTTATCAACTAACCCGATTTTTATTGCAACAACTCGAGCCAAAAAAATAAAAACTAATGAAAACAAGAAAACGTAGAAGAGATTGGTTACAAAGTGTATGGTGTCCACTGTTCGACTCTCTTAATCTTTATATTTAACTTTCAAAACTAATTTTTTAGCGAATGCCGGTAAATAAGCATACGCCAATGCATTATCATCTTAGTACTCAAATCCGCTATAAGACGAATCTTCATTCATGAAGAAATCCCTGTCATTATTAGTTCATACACTTTATTAGTGTTTTTGATTTAATAATAGAGTATCCGTAATTTTATACTGAATAAGTGCAATATGCATGCCATAAAAGCAATACTCCAAAATTGAGTTAACCGATTGATGCTTAAATAGGCATTTAATGATTAGATAATAAAGTGATGCAAATAAATTTAGCACTAATCACAAAATAAACATAAAAACAATATTCATCTTTTAGTTCAATATGTTACCGTATATGCGTTGGTGTTTTTATCATTTATGATTAGTGTTTTAATAAAAAAATCGCCTATTTATTCAATGTTATTTATAAATAAAGCAATAAAACAGCATCTTAATCCATTGAAATTCAGCCAGCAAAATATTGAGCTTTACTTAATATGATATGTTTTAATTTTTATGTGCGACCGCCGCGTATAAAAACAAAAAAATAGGTGCCATAACAGACACCTATTTTATAAAATACGAAAAGTTTTAACGGTAACGGTTAGGCTCTTTTCATAAAGTCAAAGAACTCTTCGTTAGTTTTTGTCATCGCTAATTTACTGATGAGGAACTCCATGGCATCGATTTCGCCCATTGGGTGAATAATCTTACGCAGGATCCACATTTTTTGTAATTCATCTTGCGATGTCAGTAACTCTTCTTTACGCGTACCTGAACGGTTGTAGTCTATTGCAGGGAAAACACGTTTTTCTGCAATCTTACGAGATAGGTGCAGTTCCATGTTACCTGTACCTTTAAACTCTTCGTAAATAACTTCATCCATCTTAGAACCGGTATCAACCAGTGCAGTTGCAATGATTGTCAGGCTTCCACCTTCTTCAACATTACGAGCAGCACCGAAGAAACGTTTTGGACGATGTAATGCGTTAGCATCCACACCACCGGTTAATACTTTCCCAGAGGAAGGTACAACGGTGTTATATGCACGGGCTAGACGCGTAATAGAGTCGAGTAAAATGATAACGTCTTTTTTATGTTCAACTAGACGTTTCGCTTTCTCAATCACCATTTCAGCGACTTGAACGTGACGTGCTGCAGGCTCATCGAAAGTTGAAGCAATGACTTCACCTTTAACTAAACGCTGCATTTCTGTCACTTCCTCAGGACGTTCATCGATCAACAGAACCATCAGAACGCAATCAGGATAATTGTGAGCAATATTTGCTGCAATATTTTGCAGTAACATTGTTTTACCGGCTTTCGGTGGAGCAACAATCAGGCCACGTTGACCACGACCGATTGGAGCCGCAAGATCCAGCACACGTGCAGTTAAATCTTCAGTTGAACCATTACCACGTTCCATGCGCAGACGATTGTTAGCATGTAAAGGAGTTAAGTTTTCAAAAAGGATTTTACTACGTGCGTTTTCAGGTTTATCGAAGTTAACTTCGTTTACTTTCAGGAGGGCAAAATAACGTTCACCTTCTTTAGGGGGACGGATTTTTCCTGAAATTGTGTCACCTGTGCGTAGGTTAAATCGGCGGATTTGGCTAGGAGAAACGTAGATATCATCAGGGCCTGCGAGGTAAGAACTGTCTGCTGAACGGAGGAAACCAAATCCATCCTGCAATATTTCCAGTACGCCATCGCCGAAAATATCTTCGCCACTTTTCGCATGCTGCTTCAAAATAGAGAAAATAATATCCTGCTTTCTCATACGGGCTAAGTTCTCTAGCCCCATGTTTTCGCCTAACGTAATCAATTCTGATACTGGCGTATTTTTTAATTCGGTAAGATTCATAATGGTGGGTTCTTTAACTCGGGGTAATTCTCGAACTATGAACGTAAATTGACGGCAGCTTATTAATAAGTGCCAGTTTAACTTTATACTGCCCTGCTGATCGCTAATTTTCATTAGAAGCAAACAGCAATGCAAAAAAATCTTGTGCTAGCCATTACTAAGATTGCTCTAACATTTGGCTGCAACTCATCTTGATGATGTGTGGCATATTATTAGAAACACACACAATATTAGCAATAGTTTTTTGTACATTTAGGACAACATACATCCCAATATCGCAAATTTAAGGTCAAATTAGCATTAAAAAACACATAATTGCTCAATGCCAACCTTCTCCCACTTCATTTTTATATCCAAAAGATATAAACACATTGAATTTCATGATGTTCGTTTATGCACTATCTTTAATTCATATGAAGAGTACATTGAAACAGAAGATATTGAATACTGCTATAACTCAACGTCTAAACTTTCAATTTCATATTTAAAATCATTATGTCATCAGTTTTTGAACAAAAAATATCACAATACTGAACTAACAAGCTAGATATATAAGATAAGAGCAATGGAATACAAGGTAATTCATATGGGTGCTATACGAGGAATAAAGATAACTTATCATGCTTAAGTGAAGACGTCTAGCGGCTCTCTAGATAAAATAGATATACCGCTAAACGTCTTAGCTTACATATAACGATAACTTACAGATTTTCGTCTAAAAATTCTTTCAGTTGCGTTTTTGATAATGCCCCAACTTTCGTTGCCGCGACTTCACCATTTTTGAATAAAAGCAAGGTCGGGATGCCACGAATTCCATATTTTGGAGCGGTGGCTGGGTTTTCATCAATATTCAGTTTTGCGATAGTCAGTTTGCCTGTATATTCTTCAGCAACTTCATCAAGAATAGGCGCGATCATTTTACAAGGACCACACCATGCTGCCCAAAAATCGACGAGAACAGGTGAACTTGCGTTCAAAACTTCAGTTGCAAAACTTGCATCAGTTATCTTTATAATTTTATCGCTCATGTTGTACTCCAAGGGGTCATCTTTTGTAGACTTAGTATAACATTATTGGCAGCAGTATGCTTTATTTCAAAAGATACACTTTCGTAAACCAACCGTTAACTGATATTCTAACATACTATGAGTAAAGCACACTTGACAGAAAAGAAGTTTTCCGACTTCGCATTGCACCCTAAAGTCATTGAAGCTCTAAATAAAAAAGGCTTCAATTTTTGCACGCCTATTCAGGCGTCCACCTTGCCTTTTACTGTCGAAGGCAAAGACGTGGCGGGTCAAGCGCAAACCGGTACAGGTAAAACGTTAGCTTTTTTAACGTCTACATTCCATTATTTATTAACTCACCCCGCAATTGAGGGTAAAAAAGCGAATCAGCCTCGTGCACTCATTATGGCACCGACACGCGAGCTCGCTGTACAAATCTATTCAGATGCTAAAGAGCTCGCTGAGTACACTGGCCTGAAAATGGGCTTAGCATACGGTGGTGACGGCTATGATGAGCAACTGAAGGTTTTACAAAATGGTGTTGATATCCTTATTGGTACAACTGGCCGTTTAATCGACTACGTAAAACAAGGCCATGTCGATTTAAGTGCAATCCAAGTTGTGGTACTCGATGAAGCCGACCGTATGTATGACCTTGGTTTCATTAAAGATATCCGCTGGATTTTCCGTCGTATGCCAGGTGCGGCAGATAGGCTTAATTTGCTATTTTCTGCAACTTTATCTTATCGCGTAAGGGAATTAGCTTTCGAACAAATGAATAACCCTGAATATGTTGAGGTCGAACCTTTGCAAAAAACAGGTCACCGTATCAAAGAAGAGTTATTTTACCCTTCTAATGAAGAAAAAATGCGCTTGCTCCAAACGCTTCTTGAAGAAGAATGGCCAGAGCGTTGTATTATTTTCGCCAATACAAAACACCGTTGTGATGATATTTGGGCCCATTTAGCTGCCGATGGTCATCGTGTCGGTTTATTAACTGGCGATGTCGCACAGAAAAAACGGCTACGTATATTAGAGCAATTCACACAAGGCCATTTAGATATTTTAGTGGCAACTGATGTTGCAGCACGTGGTTTACATATTCCATCCGTCACTCATGTCTTTAACTACGATTTACCTGATGACTGTGAAGATTATGTTCACCGTATTGGCCGTACTGGTCGTGCCGGTGAAAGTGGAAACTCAATTAGCTTAGCCTGTGAAGAATATTCACTTAACTTGCCTGCTATTGAAGAATATATCCAACACTCAATCCCTGTTAGTAAATATAACAGGGATGCATTATTGAGCGATTTACCTGCACCAAAACGCCGTCATCGCCCACGTCCTGGAGGCCCGCGCCGTAATTCAAATTCGCAGCGTCGCCACAATGGCCCACGTAACAACCATAAACGTCCAGGCTGAGTAAAAACGATATGCTGAAATCTTCTTCTCTTTATGCCGCCATCGATTTAGGATCAAACAGTTTTCATATGCTCGTTGTACGTGAAACTGCTGGCAGCATTCAGGTCATCTCTAGGGTTAAACGCAAAGTTCGTCTTGCTGCAGGGTTAGATAACAACAACCTGCTTTCTGAGCAAGCAATGGCGCGAGGCTGGCAATGTTTACGCCTGTTTTCGGAACATTTACAAGATATTCCGAACACACAAATTCGTGTTGTCGCAACAGCGACTTTGCGTATAGCTAAAAATGCCGATATTTTCATCGAGAAAGCCAGCCAAATTTTAGGAAACCCTGTTAAAGTCATTCAAGGGGAAGAAGAAGCTCGCTTAATTTATCAAGGTGTCGCACATACAACTGGCGGGCCAGATCAACGCTTAGTGGTTGATATTGGCGGGGGAAGTACTGAGCTAGTTACGGGTACAGGCGCAAAAGCAGAGCAACTCTACAGCCTTGAAATGGGGTGTGTAACTTGGCTTGAGCGCTACTTTGGCGATAGAAGTTTAACAGAAGAAAACTTCGCTGCGGCTCAAACCGCTGCCCATCGTGTCATCGCCCCTATTGCTGATGCTCTCAAAACACATGGGTGGAAGATATGTGTTGGTGCATCCGGTACTGTACAAGCGATTCAGGAAATCATGATTGCCCAAGGCATGGATGAACTGATCACGCTTTCTAAATTACAACAGCTTAAGCGCAAAGCCATTCAATGCCAAAAACTTGAAGAGCTTGAAATTGACGGTTTAACCTTCGAACGCGCTCTTGTCTTTCCAAGCGGCTTATCTATTCTGATTGCTATCTTTGAAGCATTAGACATTGATAACATGACACTGGCAGGCGGTGCACTTCGTGAAGGTCTTGTCTATGGTATGCTACAGCTTCCTATTGAGCAGGATATTCGCGCTCGTACCGTCCGCAATATTCAACGACGCTTCCAAGTCGATATCGAACAAGCTAGCCGAGTTCGTCAACTTGCAGAATATTTTTATTTACAAGTCGCGAAAGATTGGGGCTTAGATACACGCTGTCGTGATTTACTATCAAGTGCATGCGCCTTACATGAAATCGGCTTGAGTGTTGATTTCCGTAAAGGCCCCGAGCACGCGAGCTACCTCATAACACACCTTGATTTACCAGGCTTCACTCCAGCTCAAAAACGGTTACTTGCTGCATTATTGAAAAATCAGCAAGGCCCTGTCGATTTAACACCATTAAGCCAACAAAATGCGCTACCCATACAGCATGCATATGATTTATGTCGTTTACTCCGCCTCGCCATTATTTTTGCGAGCCGCAGACGGGATGATACCTTGCCTGCACTAAGACTTAATGTGAATGCACAAAGGCTAACCATTACACTGCCTTATCGTTGGTTATCTGCTCACCCTCTACGAGCGGAAAATTTACAGCAAGAAGTTCAATGGCAGGGCTATGTGAATTGGATTTTAGAGTTGGAAGAACGTAATAGTTCAAATTGATAATATATTCCACACTAGGTCTACTCTAGTGTGGAAATTCAATTAGTTGTGGTTACTCACTTTTTTTATTTAACCCTAAACGTGCTTTAATATCGGCTAAAGCTGATTGCCCTTTCTGCATACGCTCCTGCGCACTAACCACTTTACGCTGTTGCTCCCATTGTAAATCATCTTGTGGCAATTCAAGGAGAAAACGGCTTAATTCGGGACGGATCAATTCACCATATTGACGACGCTCACGACAATGAGAAAAGAATAACTCTCTTTGCGCTCTTGTGATCCCTACATAAGCTAAACGGCGTTCTTCATCAATATTATTTTCATCAATACTGCTTTGATGTGGCAGCAGCCCTTCTTCCATACCGACCAAAAAAACATAAGGAAACTCAAGGCCTTTAGACGCATGCAACGTCATGAGTTGAACTTGGTCTGATTCTTCATCATCCTCACCACGCTCCATCATATCGCGCAGCGTAAAGCGTGTAACCACTTGGCTCAATGTCATTGGGTCATTGAGCTCATCACCCTCCACCATTTCACTCATCCATGTGAACAATTGGTTGACGTTTTTCATTCGCATTTCAGCAGCTTTAGTACTGGTCGACGTTTCATATAACCAGCTTTCATAATCCATTTCGCGCAGTAAATCACGCACCGCAATTAAAGGTTCACGTTCCGACGTTCGAACAATACTGTCCATCCAATGAGTGAAACGCTGTAATGCTTCTAATCCTTTGCCTTTTAAAATTTGTTCAAGCCCTAGATCAAAGCTGGCCTGATATAAGCTTTTCCCTCGCTGGTTTGCCCATTCCCCAAGTTTTTGGATAGTTTTAGGACCAATCTCTCGTCGTGGAGTATTTACTATGCGTAAAAAAGCACTGTCATCTTCAGGGTTCGTCAATACTCGCAAATAAGCTAATAAGTCTTTAATTTCAGGGCGGGAGAAAAACGAAGTCCCCCCCGAAATGCGATACGGAATACGATTTTGCATCAACATTTTTTCAAAAATACGCGATTGATGATTACCGCGATACAAAATGGCGTAATCTTTATATTCCGTCTTATTAATAAAATGGTGTGCAATAAGCTCCCCAATCACCCTTTCAGCTTCGTGATCTTCATTATTTGCAGTAAGGACCCTCAGTGGCGCACCATATCCCAATTCTGAAAACAGTTTCTTTTCAAATACATGAGGGTTATTGGCAATTAAAATATTCGCAGCTTTTAAAATTCGTTCGGATGAACGGTAATTTTGCTCAAGCTTAATGACATTTAACTTAGGGAAGTCTTGATTCAATAAAACTAAATTTTGCGGCCTTGCGCCACGCCATGAATAGATTGACTGGTCGTCATCCCCCACAACCGTAAACCTTGCCCGCTGCCCCACAAGCAATTTAACCAACTGATATTGACTCGTATTGGTATCTTGGTACTC
This sequence comes from Providencia sp. PROV048, assembly GCF_033688165.1. Lineage (NCBI taxonomy): Bacteria > Pseudomonadati > Pseudomonadota > Gammaproteobacteria > Enterobacterales > Morganellaceae > Providencia > Providencia sp. PROV048. The sequence goes on from NZ_CP096360.1 coordinate 4,061,713, forward strand.
GTCCACCAGCAAGTAACGAATTTTTTGCTGCCAGCGTTCGCGCACTTCTTCATTTTGATATAACAACAGGGTAGGTTTGCTGATTAAGTCATCAAAATCCAGCACATTGCAGCTTTTCAGATGAAGTTCATAGCGGCGATAACACTCGGCAAAGTGATGCTCTTTCTCACTCCGTGCTTGGCCTATGACTTGTTGTGGGGAGATGAGATCATTTTTCCAATTTGAGATCGCCGAGATCAATTGTTTGAGTAAGTCTTTATCTTCTTCCAATAAATCAAAGGTAAGTTCTTTCAGCAACGTCATCTGGTCTTGGTCGTCAAATAGCGAGAAATTGGCTTTAATACCCAGTGCTTTATATTCACGCTTAATAATTTCTAACCCTAATGTATGGAAAGTAGAAATAATTAAACCGCGAGCTTCTTTTTTCCCCAATGTCTGCGCCACGCGCTCTTTCATTTCCCGCGCCGCTTTATTGGTAAAAGTCACCGCGGCAATTTGCCGAGGCTGATAGCCACATTGGCGAATTAAATGCGCAATTTTATTGGTAATAACACGTGTTTTGCCTGACCCCGCCCCCGCCAATACAAGGCACGGGCCATCGACAAATTCAACTGCCTGCTGTTGGCTTGGGTTTAATCGCATGGCTTCTCTACATCACTCAGTTATTCAAAATAGAATTCGCTACAGATTGTAGCAGAAACCGAACCAACTCTAGAGCAACGATCTTTTATAAAAGCAAAAAACCACATCATTCTTAGAAACAATGTGGTTTATATCAGAATGTATTTTTCTAAACTATTGCAAGAGAAAACATGGTGATTATCCAAAGCATTTCGCGTTCTAGGTAGGAAGCAAATAAGATTATCCCAAGGAGCATACTGAAGTATGTGACTTGTGTAATCTTAAGAAGCTGACACCCCTAGAGCGTGAAAGGGGAAGGATAATGAGTTAGCCGACTGCAATCTTCTTCATATCCGTCATATATCCCCGTAAAGTCTTACCGATTTTCTCAATCGGATGATTACGGATAGCTTCATTGATATCACGTAACTGTGCGTTATCAGTGCCATTATCTGCAACTGGCTTCGCTAAATCCCCTGCTTGTAATTTCGTCATGAAATCTTTCAGCATTGGTACAACTGCAAATGAGAACAGATAGTTACCATATTCTGCAGTATCAGAGATAACCACGTTCATTTCATATAAACGTTTACGAGCAATAGTGTTCGCAATCAGTGGTAATTCATGCAGTGACTCATAGTAAGCCGATTCTTCTAAGATACCCGCTTCTAACATCGTATCGAACGCTAACTCAACGCCTGCTTTAACCATTGCAACTAACAGAACACCGTGGTCGAAGTACTCTTGTTCCGCAATTTTCCCATTATATTCAGGGTAATTTTCGAATGCCGTTTTGCCGGTCTCTTCACGCCATGTCAGCAAGTTTTTATCATCATTTGCCCAGTCTGCCATCATGGTTGCAGAAAATTCGCCTGAAATGATGTCATCCATATGTTTGTGGAACAATGGTGCCATGATAGTTTTCAGTTGCTCGGATAACGCATAAGCACGCACTTTCGCAGGGTTAGATAAGCGATCCATCATCAGCGTGATACCGCCTTGTTTCAGCGCTTCAGTGATAGTTTCCCAACCAAACTGAATTAATTTACCTGCGTAGCCTGGCTCAACACCGTCTGCGACCATTTTGTCGTAGCTCAGTAATGCACCCGCTTGCAACATACCACACAGAATCGTTTGCTCACCCATCAGGTCAGATTTAACTTCTGCAACAAATGAGGATTCCAGAACACCTGCACGGTGACCACCAGTCGCTGCCGCCCACGCTTTAGCAATCGCCATACCCTCACCTTTCGGGTCATTTTCTGGGTGTACTGCAATTAACGTTGGAACACCAAAACCACGCTTGTATTCTTCGCGAACTTCAGTACCTGGGCATTTTGGCGCTACCATCACAACAGTGATATCTTTACGAATTTCTTCGCCAACTTCAACAATGTTGAAGCCATGTGAATAACCCAGTGCTGCACCTTGTTTCATCATAGGCTGAACAGCGCGAACAACGGTTGAGTGCTGCTTGTCTGGCGTTAAATTAATCACCAAATCAGCGGTAGGGATCAGCTCTTCATAAGTCCCAACTTTGAAACCATTTTCTGTCGCTTTGCGCCATGAAGCACGTTTCTCTGCAATTGCTTCATCACGTAATGCATAAGCAATATCTAAACCTGAGTCACGCATATTCAGGCCTTGGTTCAAACCTTGTGCTCCACAACCGACGATGACGATTTTTTTACCTTTCAGAAAACCTGCTTCATCTGCAAACTCTTCGCGCTGCATAAAACGGCACTTGCCTAACTGAGCTAACTGCTCACGCAAATTCAATGTGTTAAAATAATTCGCCATTGTCATACTCCATTGTTCTGTTGTGTTCGTTATGTCAGGCAGTCTGCCTGTCGCTCATTTTTGAGCGTTTATGGATTTACTATATGCGATGTTTCGCATTGCTTAAATTGATATATTAACAATACAATGTTGCAATATCTGCAACATCATTAATGATTTCATTAGAGGGCAAAATGGATATTCGCGATCTCAAGCTTTTTTTACATTTAGCACAAAGTTGCCACTTCGGGCGAACATCTAAAGCGATGCATGTCAGCCCTTCCACATTGTCTCGACAAATACAACGCCTCGAAGAACAGCTTGGTCACCCACTGTTTGTGCGTGATAACCGCTCCGTCAAGCTGACCCAAGCAGGAGAGCACCTTAAGCAGTTTGCCCAACAAACATTATTGCAATATCAACAGCTGCAACATGCTCTCAATCAACAAAGTCCATCGCTCAGCGGAGAACTGCACCTTTTTTGCTCAGTTACGGCTGCTTATAGTCATTTACCCGAAGTATTAGATAAATTCCGTGCGCTACACCCATTAGTTGAAATTAAACTCACGACGGGGGACGCAGCTGATGCTGTTGAAAAAGTGGAAACGCATGAGGCTGACCTTGGTATTGCAGGCAAACCCGAGCGCTTACCTGATAACGTCCGTTTTGCAAAAATCGGCGAAATCCCTCTCGTTTTGATTGCTCCATCACTACCCTGTGCTGTACGAAGCATGGTGACAGAAGCGGAACCTGATTGGTCTACCGTCCCCTTCATCCTGCCTGAACACGGCCCATCTCGTAAACGTATCGAACTTTGGTTCCGTCGCCATAACATCAATAACCCTGTTATTTACGCGACGGTATCAGGCCATGAAGCTATTGTGTCAATGGTCGCTTTGGGATGTGGTATTGCCTTGATCCCCAGTGTGGTCGTTGATAACAGCCCAGAGCCCGTGCGTAGCCGTATTTCACAACTCGATAATATCTCAATGGTTGAACCCTTTGAACTCGGCGTTTGCCTATTAAGCAAACGCCTGAGTGAACCATTAATTAAAGCGTTTTGGGAATTGCTCCCAGACAACTCAATCTAAGGTTCTTTGGCTATCTTGCGGCGCTAAGAAAAAACGGAAAGATGGGTTTCCTGTTTCATCATGATATTCATAACCTAGCGCATCAAGATGCCTATCAAAACGCACTTCCGGCCCAGCTAATTCAAATGCCGCCAGCACTCGCCCATAGTCTGTACCATGGCTGCGATAATGAAATAACGTAATATTCCAATGAGTTCCAAGAGTCTCTAAGAATCGCAGTAATGCACCTGGAGACTCAGGAAACTCAAAGCTATACAGTCTTTCATCTAATGGCTTTGATGGACGACCACCAATCATATAACGCACATGAAGTTTGGCCATTTCATCATCAGATAAATCATCAACTTCATAGCCGTTACTTCTGAGTTCTTGGATAATCTCTGAACGTTCTCCATCACGACCACTTAAACGCACCCCAACAAAAATACATGCACGATCAGGGTCTGCATCCGTATAACGGTAGTTAAATTCAGTAATCGCTCGATGGCCTAATAACTGGCAAAAACGTAAAAAGCTCCCTTTTTGCTCAGGGATAGTCACTGCCAGTAACGCTTCTCGTTGTTCTCCAATTTCACAACGTTCAGAAACATAACGCAGCCCGTGAAAATTCATATTCGCACCGGACAAAATATGCGCTAAACGCTCGCCTTTGATGTTGTGCTGCTGTACATATTTTTTCAATCCAGCCAATGCCAACGCACCTGAAGGCTCTGCTATAGCACGAACATCTTCAAAAATATCTTTCAGTGCTGCACAAATAGAATCGCTATCAACCGTGATAACATCATCAACATATTGCTGGCACAACCTGAAGGTTTCATCACCAATGCGTTTTACCGCGACACCTTCGGCAAATAGCCCGACACGAGGTAGATCCACTGGATGCCCTGCTTCTAACGCTGCTTTCAGGCAGGCTGCATCTTCGGATTCAACGCCAATGATTTTTATTTCAGGCATTAATTGCTTGATAATCACAGCGACGCCCGCGATTAACCCACCGCCACCCACAGGGATGAAAATACGGTCTAAGTGAGCATCTTGCTGTAATAATTCAAGTGCGATAGTGGCTTGGCCAGCTATGACAGCAGGATGGTCAAAAGGGGGAACAAAGGTATATCCTTCTTCCGCTGCCATCGCGATTGCTTTAGCTTTCGCTTCATCAAAGTTCGCACCGTGTAGAATAGCTTCACCGCCAAAACTGCGCACTGCATCCACTTTGATGTCTGCAGTTGCAATAGGCATAACAATTTTTGCCTTCACACCTACACGGCTCGCTGACAACGCGACACCTTGAGCATGATTGCCCGCAGAAGCGGTTACAACCCCCTTCGATTTTTGTTCATCCGTTAAGCCAGCAATCATCGCATATGCGCCACGAAGCTTAAAGCTATGAACAGGTTGCCTATCTTCGCGCTTGACTAAAATGGTGTTACCCAAGCGTGAAGATATTTTATCCATCTGCTGAAGAGGTGTTACTTGTGCAGCCTCATAAACCGGCGCACTCAGCGCCGCTTTTAAGTAATCTGCTCCGGTTGGGGCAACCGGTAATGGTTTTGCTGCCGCCACAATTAGCCCCCTAGTTTCGACTTGTCACGAACCGCACCTTTGTCTGCACTCGTTGCCAAAGAAGCATAAGCACGCAGAGCAAAAGAAACCTCACGCTGACGATTACGCGGTGTGTAAGCTTTATCGCCTCGAGCTAACTCAGTTTCACGACGTTGATTCAATTCGCTTTCACTAACATCCAGCACCATCGTTCTCTTTGGAATATCAATATCAATAATATCGCCATCTTGAACTAATGCTAATAAGCCACCACTCGCTGCTTCTGGGGAAATATGACCAATCGAAAGACCTGAACTACCACCAGAGAAGCGACCATCTGTGATCAATGCACAGCTTTTGCCTAATCCCATTGATTTCAGGTATGAGGTTGGGTACAGCATTTCTTGCATGCCCGGACCACCCTTAGGCCCTTCATAGCGAATAACAACCACATCTCCTTCAACGACTTTGCCACCCAAAATAGCTTCTACTGCGTCATCTTGGCTTTCAAAGACTTTGGCAGGGCCACGGAATGTTAAACTGCCTTCATCAACTCCAGCGGTTTTAACAATACAACCATCTTCTGCAATATTTCCAGACAGGACAGCCAGTCCCCCATCCAAACTATACGCATGCTCAATACTACGGATACACCCATTCTCACGGTCAGTATCCAATGACGGCCAACGGCAATTCTGTGAAAAGGCTTTTGTCGTGCGGATCCCTGCAGGACCTGCGGAAAACATCGATTTGACAGACTCGTCCTTTGTTAACATCACATCATATTGCGCTAATGTTTCTTGGAAGCTCAGACCTAAAATATTCGTCACGTTTTCTTGCAATAAACCTGCACGGCTCAGTTCACCTAAAATACCGATGACACCACCAGCACGGTGAACATCTTCCATATGGTATTTTTGTGTACTCGGTGCAACCTTACACAAATGTGGGACTTTACGTGATAAACGGTCGATATCATCCATGGTGAAATCGATCTCTGCTTCTTGAGCTGCTGCAAGTAAATGCAGGACTGTGTTAGTTGAACCACCCATGGCAATATCCAACGTCATCGCATTTTCAAATGCAGATTTATTAGCGATATTGCGTGGTAACGCACTTTCATCATCTTGTTCGTAATAGCGTTTGGTTAATTCAACAATGCGCTTACCTGCATTGATAAATAAAGTTTCGCGGTCTGCGTGAGTCGCTAACAATGAGCCATTTCCTGGCTGAGATAACCCAAGCGCCTCAGTTAAGCAGTTCATTGAGTTTGCAGTAAACATTCCTGAGCAAGAGCCACACGTTGGGCATGCTGAACGTTCTATTTGCTCACTATCTGCATCACTCACATTAGGGTTAGCCCCTTGAATCATGGCATCAACTAAATCGAGCTTGATGATTTGATCTGAAAGCTTGGTTTTACCTGCTTCCATTGGACCGCCCGAAACAAAAATAACCGGAATATTCAGACGTAATGACGCCATCAACATGCCTGGGGTGATTTTATCGCAGTTTGAAATACACACCATGGCATCCGCACAGTGTGCGTTCACCATATATTCAACAGAATCCGCAATTAATTCACGGGAAGGTAAGGAATACAACATTCCGCCATGTCCCATGGCAATCCCATCATCAACAGCGATTGTATTAAACTCTTTCGCAACACCACCTGCATTTTCAATTTGCTCTGCAACTAATTTGCCTAAATCACGTAAATGTACGTGGCCTGGAACAAACTGTGTGAATGAGTTAACAACAGCAATAATGGGCTTTCCAAAATCAGCATCGGTCATGCCTGTTGCACGCCATAATGCACGAGCCCCAGCCATATTACGACCATGAGTTGTTGTTGCTGAACGGTACTTAGGCATATCTTTAACTCCCGTGTTTAAAACAGGCGGGGAACGTCCGCCTGTAACATCTATTTCAATTTAATTATTAAGGGTTTACTGGATCTAACCAGCCCCATTTATCTTCTGTCGTACCATCAAATAAACCAAAGAACGCCTGCTGAATTTGCTTGGTTACTGGGCCACAACGACCAATGCCGACTTGGATACCATCAACACTACGTACTGGGGTAATTTCGGCAGCAGTACCTGTCATAAAGACTTCATCAGCAAGATAGAGAGATTCGCGTGATAGCGTTTGCTCACGAACTTCGATACCCATATCTTTTGCTAAGGTTAAAATTGCATCACGTGTAATACCCGGTAATGCAGATGATGTGAACGGAGGTGTATACAGGATGCCATCTTTCACCTCAAAAATATTTTCCCCTGCACCTTCTGAAAGATACCCATGAACATCGAGTGCAATACCTTCTTGGTAACCATGGCGACGAGCTTCGCTACCAACTAGTAGAGAAGATAAATAGTTGCCACCTGCTTTTGCCCCTGTAGGAATGGTGTTTGGTGCAACACGATTCCAAGAAGAGACCATCGCATCAATACCTTGGTCTAACGCTTCTTCACCTAAATACGCTCCCCATGGAAAAGCGGCTAAAATCACATCGGTGTTATAACCGTCTGGAGGGTTAACACCCATACCAACATCACCAATAAACACTAATGGACGAATATACGCACTGACTAAGTTATTTTTACGCAAAGTTGCACGGCAAGCTTCCATTAACTCTTCAACGCTATAGCTGACAGGCATACGGTAAATTTTCGCTGAATCATGCAAACGTTGCATATGCTCACGGTGGCGGAAGACCACAGGACCTTTATGTGAGTCATAACAACGGACACCTTCAAACACTGATGTACCATAGTGCAGAGCATGAGACATAACATGAACCTTTGCATCAGCCCATGGCGTCATTTCACCGTTAAACCAAATAAAGTCAGCTTTCTTAGTCATTTGTATATTCCTTACATTGCACTTTGTGTGCGTAATAGTCGTGATTCTTGTTGTAGTACTTCAACTTCTGTAATGTCCGAAAGCTTGGTTAACTGTGCACAAAGCTGGGTTAATGGCCTTTGACTACTTACAGTAAGTTCAATATTAACATTGTCGCCGTCTGTTGATTGCCCCATATTCATGGAATTAATACGAAATCCACGATGGCGAGTGACCCTTAATATACGCTCTAAAACCTCAGGACGGAAACGGGCCAATATCGAGATTTGATGTTGCATCATAATGGTTTCTCCATCATTTTTTCATTACTAGCCCCAGGTGGAACCAACGGCCAGACATTTTCTAGTTCATTAATTGATACCTGTAATAAATAGGCACCTTCGCTATTCAGCAATTCATCTAATGCAGCATTAACTTCCGACTTATCTGTGATCCGTTGGCCTTTAATACCAAACGCGCTGGCTAATGCCACAAAATCAGGGTTATCCGTCAAAATCGTTTCACTATAACGCTGCTCAAAAAACAGTTCCTGCCATTGGCGAACCATGCCTAAGCGTTGGTTATCGATCAAAAGGATTTTTACAGGAAGTTGCTTACGTTTGATGGTTCCCAACTCTTGGACATTCATCATAAATGACCCATCCCCAGATACACAGACTACAGTATCCTCAGGCCTAGCAACCTGTGCACCAATTGCCGCAGGGATACCAAACCCCATGGTGCCAAGCCCACTAGAGGTTAAGAAATTTTCAGGGCCATCAACGGTGATATGCTGTGCTGACCACATTTGGTGTTGCCCTACATCGGTGGTCACAACCGTATTTGGTTTCATTTTATCCGACAGCTGTTTCAATAACAGTGGCGCATAAATAGGTTCACCAGGATGGTCATAACGCCAACCAAACTCTTTTTTAAGTTGCTGAACTTCCTGCTGCCAAGGTTCAATTGATTTTTTAAGCATTAATTCAGGGAGTAATACTTTTGCATCACCATGTAGCGCAACATGTGTTTGACGTAATTTGTCTAATTCTACGTGGTCTATATCGATATGAATCACTTTGGCGTTCGGTGCAAAAGTATTCAACTTACCTGTTACCCTATCATCAAAACGAGCACCAACAGCGATGAGTAAGTCACAGCGTTGCACTGAAATATTGGCTGCTTTAGTACCATGCATACCTAACATGCCTAAATAGTTTTCATCTAAAGGGCTCACGGCACCAAGCCCTTTTAACGTTGCAACTGAAGGAACACCTGTAAACTCAATAAATTCACGTAATTCTTTAACGGCACCAGACATTCCAACACCGCCACCAACGTACAACATAGGCTTTTCTGATTGTTCTAATAGCATTCTTGCCTGTTGTATTTCAGATAAAGGTGAAGTGACTTCTTGCTCTACCGGCATTAAAAATGGAGACAACTCAGCTTGTTGTAGCTGAATATCTTTCGGAATATCAATCAGTACAGGACCAGGACGCCCACTATTTGCGATTGCGAAAGCCTCAGCAAGAATGCGAGGTAAATCCTCGATATCTTCAACCAAAAAACTGTGCTTAGTACAAGCTAAGGACAACCCTAAAACATCGATTTCTTGAAAGGCATCGGTTCCAATAAACTCAGAAGCAACCTGCCCAGTAATGGCGACAACAGGAACGGAATCTAACAATGCATCAGCCAATCCCGTGATAACATTTGTTGCGCCAGGACCCGATGTTGCGATACATACCCCTGTTTTCCCTGTTGAACGTGCATATCCAATCGCAGCAATTACAGCCCCTTGCTCATGTCGACACAACAAATGCTCAACTCCGCCATCATACAATGCGTCATAAACTGGCATAATTGCGCCACCAGGATACCCAAATACGGTATCAACTCCCTGTGTTCGCAATGCTTGAACTAACCATTGTGCTCCGTTCATGCTTTATCTCCTGTCCGTCTACTTTATCTATTTGTATTTGTTATGTTTTATTTAGTGTGTTTGCATTCATCAACATTTATGTCAAAAAAAACCCCGCGCCTTTCGGTGCGGGGTTCTCGTGAGATCTGGCTGTTATTTTAGCCTTCGTCGTCCAAGTGCAGCCCCGCACGGTGGGATAATAATCACCACCACGCTAATAATAATTAGGCTAACTGCTTGGATAAATGCGTTCATGAGTTTTACTTTTTCAATATTCTTAATTATCTATTATTTAGAGTTATCATTTTAAAATCGTTTTGACAACTTTTATTTAATTTATTTATTTTCAAAACATTAAATTATTTAAAAATCATATCGTTATCAACAAATCAGCATTATAAACTGCTTAAACTACCGTTTCTCAGTAAAATTCAATAGAATACATAGCATAATCAGCTACATCATCCGCACCAGCCATTCAATACCATTAAGATTCACGCCAAAAAACTAATTACTTTTTCTTATGAATATCCACGTTCAGTATAGCTTCCACTCTTTATAAAATTAACGCAATCACTGTTATAACAAGTCCTCGAAGCTACTCGACGCAAATTGAAACAGCCTAGTAACTAAGCAATTAAATTATCGAGCAGCTTCGCAAATATGTTATCAACTCAAGATAAACAAACCTAATTTCAGCAGAATATTACTCTGTAAAAAATATTGGAGGGCTTATGACATTAGCAATTGTTTACACTAGAGCATCAATTGGGTTAGAAGCACCTCTTGTTACTGTTGAGGCACATATTAGTAATGGACTTCCAGGTTTAACACTTGTTGGGCTACCAGAAACAGCAGTAAAAGAAGCAAGAGATAGAGTTCGAAGCGCTCTACTAAATAGCGGGTTTGAATATCCAGCTAAAAAAATGACGGTTAATTTAGCCCCAGCAGATTTACCAAAAGAAAGTGGTCGGTATGACCTTGCCATCGCTATTGCCATACTCGCATCATCAGGGCAAATCCCCCACGAGCCATTAAAACAGTATGAATTTTTAGGCGAACTTGCTTTGTCTGGCGATGTTCGCTATGTCAACAGTGCTATTCCAGCTGCCCAATCAGCATTAAAACAACAGCGCTCTTTAATACTATCAACGGAGAACCAACACCAACTAGGCCTACTTCCAGATAATAGCGTTTATTTCACGACATCCTTATTAGAGCTCTGCCATTTTTTACATAACAAACACACATTAGTTTGTAATCAACAAGTTCATCAAGCATCTATCCCAACCAAGCAAGAAGGTGATATCAACGATATTATTGGTCAAGAACATGGGAAACGGGCATTAGAAATCTGTGCTGCAGGTGGACACAATTTACTCTTGTTAGGTCCTCCGGGGACAGGAAAAACTATGCTAGCAAGCCGTCTAATGACTTTACTCCCCCCATTAACCTCTCAAGAAGCCTTAGAAGTTGCTTCACTACATAGTTTAAGTGAAAACACAAAAGAAGACATGAATTGGCCAATAAGGCCTTTTAGAGCACCCCACCATAGTGCATCAATTGCCGCTTTAATTGGTGGTGGCTCTCTTCCCAAACCTGGTGAGATCTCACTTGCACACCATGGTGTTTTATTTTTAGATGAATTACCCGAATTTAGCCGCTCGGTATTAGATTCTTTACGAGAACCCCTAGAATCTAGAAAAATTAGCATTTCTCGAGCAAAAGCAAAAGTTTGCTATCCTGCCAGTTTCCAGCTAATTGCGGCCCTAAATCCTAGCCCAACAGGCCATTACCAAGGAGAAATGAGCCGCTCAGCTCCTACTCGCATACTACGTTATCTTTCACGCATATCAGGGCCTTTTATTGACCGATTTGATCTTTCAATAGAGATTCCATTGTTACCTCTCGGTTCATTAAGTAATCAAACTAACCAAGGTGAAACAAGTGAACAGGTTAGACAAAGAGTCATCGAAGCCAGAAATAGGCAACTTAGGCGAGCTGGAAAAATTAATAGTTTATTAACACCAAGAGAAACCACACAATTTTGCCTGCTAACAACAAAAGATGCGTTATTCTTAGAACATGCATTAAATAAGTTAGGTCTTTCCATTCGAGCCTGGCACAGAATTTTAAGGGTTGCTAGAACAATCGCCGACCTTAATGCCGCAGAAACTATTGAACGTTCAGATTTATTAGAAGCTTTGGGGTATCGAGCAATGGATAAGTTATTGCTTCATTTGCAAAAACAAGTAAGCTGAGAAGAGTGGGCAGATAAGTACTTATTATCCCGTAGAAATAAAGGGACCGAAGTCCCTCTTATCATACGATGATAATATTAATCATCTGTATCAGTGTAGTCTTCCGATGGGTCTATCTGCGGTTTACCGCCAGATAAAGTATGGAAGCGTTTTGGACGGTTAATACGGCTAGAATATTTTGTCCAAACTTTTTCTTCTGGGGTAGCCGGTTCACGTTCACCACGGCATACAGCGACGAAAAGTTTTTCTTCTTCTGTCTGAGGTGCACGTTTACCTGTATCAAGCTCATTAAAAGCTTGGCCGAGACGTTCTAGCAACTGAGCTTCTTTAATGGTGAAATCACCATGACGAGAAAAGCCACGTGGGTAATGTTTGTTATCAAAAAAACGATTAGTCGTGATGAAGCTATCTGCCATCTGACACACTCCTAACTTATTACAGTCAAACTCTATATGGCGCGGAGTATTAGACAGCATTGACAATCTGTAAAACAAAACATTTAAATCATCACGACAAAAATAATTGGAGATGCATGTGGACAGCGAGTTATTGAGAACTTTTTTAGAGGTCAGTAAAACTAGGCACTTTGGTCGAGCCGCAGAATCACTCTATTTAACGCAATCAGCGGTTAGCTTCCGTATTAGGCAATTAGAAACACAATTAGGTACAAGCCTATTTACGCGGCATAGAAACAATATCCGGTTAACAGCTGCCGGAGAAAGGCTTGTTCCATATGCTGAATCGTTAATGAATACCTGGCTGCAAGCTAAAAAAGAAATATCTCATGCCTCACAACACACAGAGCTTTCTATTGGTGCAACAGCTTCACTTTGGGAAGGTTATCTAACTGACTGGGTAGAAGAACTTTATAATCAACATGATGAACTACGGCTCGAAGCTAGGGTTTCAACGCGCCAGTCTCTTGTTAAGCAACTACATTCTAGAGAATTAGACTTATTAATCGCAACTGAACCGCCTAAAATGGATGAGTTTGAAAGTACAATCATCGGTACGATTGACTTACAACTCATGGCTTCCCAAAAAAATATTGCACTCACAAAATATAATTTTATAAGGCTTGAATGGGGTGCTGACTTCCATCCAAAAAATGAACCTTCATTAACTCAAGATGACACACCTGTTATGATCACTACCTCAGCCCATATTACCCGCCAATTACTTCCTGTATCGCTTTCAGCGGCATTTTTACCTGCTCATTGGGTATATCAATATCCGGGCTTAAAAACGCTCTCAGAAACCTCAATAAACAAACCTTTGTATGCAGTTTGGCTCCAGAAAAACGATCAGCAAGCTCTTATCAATCAACTGATTAAAACTCCAATAAAAAATGCACAGTTAAGTGAATAAAAAATAAGAAGGTGAGTAACAAATCCACTCACCTTCCTATGATCCCATAAACAAACTATAGATCTCTGCAAAATAATCTTAATTGATACTTCATTTTGCTTTTTAATAAGATATATCAATAACAGATAACTGACCAATATTCATACAGCAATACAATGATATTTTGCTTTTTCAGCAAGATAATTTTTGAGCTTAATAAAAATTAAACTACCAACTTTATATATACTCTCATTTTTCTAATTTAAATATTGAGCACAACAAAATATCATTCAGCCTGTGAATACTATTGAGAAGTATAAAGTCGTAAGTAACAACTCACTGATGATGCGAAAAATAAATATAAGATGGTGAAAATAAAAAGTAGCTAGGAGAACGTAACATCACAGTGTATTTAAATAGTGAATACGATTAAGAGATACAAAACAGTGGGATGGTTAATGGGATAAAATAAATTGAAAATTAGCAGAAGGGGAAAATAACTTTATATTTATAGTCATACGAATAAAGAAAAACCCGATTAAGCTAATCGGGTTATCAATAGATACTTCTTTTATTATTACTTAATTGGTAACTGGCAGGGGCGGAGAGACTCGAACTCCCAACACCCGGTTTTGGAGACCGGTGCTCTACCAATTGAACTACGCCCCTAAATTAAGTGGCGGAACGGACGGGACTCGAACCCGCGACCCCCTGCGTGACAGGCAGGTATTCTAACCAACTGAACTACCGCTCCACTTATTCTTTTGCCTTTCGGCTGTTTACTGCTTATTGAGCAATAAACCTTTAATTAATGTCTGGCAGTTCCCTACTCTCACATGGGGAGACCCCACACTACCATCGGCGCTACGGCGTTTCACTGCTGAGTTCGGCATGGGGTCAGGTGGGACCACCGCGCTATTGCCGCCAGACAAATTCTGTGTGTTCCCGTTTAGTTTTTTTCTTCACTAAACCAGAACTTCAATCTCAAACAAGCTGCGTGTCCTTCACCTTTCGGCTTCTCACTTCTCGAAAACAACTCCATCTCTCTAAAACACCTTCGGTGTTGTCAGGTTAAGCCTCACGGTTCATTAGTATTGGTTAGCTCAACGTATCGCTACGCTTACACACCCAACCTATCAACGTCTTAGTCTTAAACGTTCCTTTAGGACCCTTAAAGGGTCAGGGAAGACTCATCTCAAGGCAAGTTTCCCGCTTAGATGCTTTCAGCGGTTATCTCTTCCGCACTTAGCTACCGGGCAATGCCATTGGCATGACAACCCGAACACCAGTGGTGCGTCCACTCCGGTCCTCTCGTACTAGGAGCAGCCCCTTTCAATCTTCCAACGCCCACGGCAGATAGGGACCGAACTGTCTCACGACGTTCTAAACCCAGCTCGCGTACCACTTTAAACGGCGAACAGCCGTACCCTTGGGACCTACTTCAGCCCCAGGATGTGATGAGCCGACATCGAGGTGCCAAACACCGCCGTCGATATGAACTCTTGGGCGGTATCAGCCTGTTATCCCCGGAGTACCTTTTATCCGTTGAGCGATGGCCCTTCCATTCAGAACCACCGGATCACTAAGACCTACTTTCGTACCTGCTCGAGCCGTCACTCTCGCAGTCAAGCTGGCTTATGCCTTTGCACTAACCGCATGATGTCCGACCATGCTTAGCCAACCTTCGTGCTCCTCCGTTACTCTTTGGGAGGAGACCGCCCCAGTCAAACTACCCACCAGACACTGTCCGCACCCCAGATAATGGGGCAACGTTAGAACATCAAACATTAAAGGGTGGTATTTCAAGGTTGGCTCCATGCAGACTGGCGTCCACACTTCAAAGCCTCCCACCTATCCTACACATCAAGGCTCAATGTTCAGTGTCAAGCTATAGTAAAGGTTCACGGGGTCTTTCCGTCTTGCCGCGGGTACACTGCATCTTCACAGCGAGTTCAATTTCACTGAGTCTCGGGTGGAGACAGCCTGGCCATCATTACGCCATTCGTGCAGGTCGGAACTTACCCGACAAGGAATTTCGCTACCTTAGGACCGTTATAGTTACGGCCGCCGTTTACTGGGGCTTCGATCAAGAGCTTCTCCTTACGGATAACCCCATCAATTAACCTTCCAGCACCGGGCAGGCGTCACACCGTATACGTCCACTTTCGTGTTTGCACAGTGCTGTGTTTTTAATAAACAGTTGCAGCCAGCTGGTATCTGCGACTGGCTTCAGCTCCATGGGTAAACCACTTCACCTAATGCCAGCGTGCCTTCTCCCGAAGTTACGGCACCATTTTGCCTAGTTCCTTCACCCGAGTTCTCTCAAGCGCCTGAGTATTCTCTACCTGACCACCTGTGTCGGTTTGGGGTACGATTAATGATAATCTAGAGCTTAGAGGCTTTTCCTGGAAGCGGGGCATGAGCTACTTCATCACCGTAGTGACTCGTCGTCGGACCTCAGCATGTAGTGAACCGGATTTGCCTAATTCACCTGCCTACATCCTTAAACCGGGACAACCGTCGCCCGGATAGCCTAGCCTTCTCCGTCCCCCCATCGCAATTATCACCAGTACGGGAATATTAACCCGTTTCCCATCGACTACGCATTTCTGCCTCGCCTTAGGGGTCGACTCACCCTGCCCCGATTAACGTTGGACAGGAACCCTTGGTCTTCCGGCGTGCGGGTTTTTCACCCGCATTATCGTTACTTATGTCAGCATTCGCACTTCTGATACCTCCAGCATGCCTCACAGCACACCTTCACAGGCTTACAGAACGCTCCCCTACCCAACGAACGTATCCTTAAACTGACTGCCTGACGTTTCCGCCTCGACTTTGTTGGACGCATTGACGTCGCTTCGCTCCGTCAATCGTTTTGATACATTTGAGTATCACTTAATCAGTTTAAGTGATACGTTCGCTGCCGCAGCTTCGGTGCATAGTTTAGCCCCGTTACATCTTCCGCGCAGGCCGACTCGACCAGTGAGCTATTACGCTTTCTTTAAATGATGGCTGCTTCTAAGCCAACATCCTGGCTGTCTGAGCCTTCCCACTTCGTTTCCCACTTAACTATGACTTTGGGACCTTAGCTGGCGGTCTGGGTTGTTTCCCTCTTCACGACGAACGTTAGCACCCGCCGTGTGTCTCCCGTGATAACATTCTTCGGTATTCGTAGTTTGCATCGAGTTGGTAAGTCGGGATGACCCCCTAGTCGAAACAGTGCTCTACCCCCGAAGATGAGTTCACGAGGCGCTACCTAAATAGCTTTCGGGGAGAACCAGCTATCTCCCGGTTTGATTGGCCTTTCACCCCCAGCCACAAGTCATCCGCTAATTTTTCAACATTAGTCGGTTCGGTCCTCCAGTTAGTGTTACCCAACCTTCAACCTGCCCATGGCTAGATCACCGGGTTTCGGGTCTATACCCTGCAACTCATTCGCCCAGTTAAGACTCGGTTTCCCTACGGCTCCCCTATTCGGTTAACCTTGCTACAGAATATAAGTCGCTGACCCATTATACAAAAGGTACGCAGTCACCCCATCCTCAAATGTCCCGCTTGTCTTTGCGGCCAATCTTGCCCGATTTTTTAACTTCCGCTGCTCATGGACTTCGATGTCCACTGCGCTGCGGCTTGAAAAAATCAGCCAATCTTGTTGGCAAATCCTGCGCTGTTATTGTGATGGTTTTACACCCTCACTCAATTGCCGAGGCACTTGAGTGATGGGGCTCCCACTGCTTGTACGTACACGGTTTCAGGTTCTATTTCACTCCCCTCGCCGGGGTTCTTTTCGCCTTTCCCTCACGGTACTGGTTCACTATCGGTCAATCAGGAGTATTTAGCCTTGGAGGATGGTCCCCCCATATTCAGACAGGATAACACGTGTCCCGCCCTACTCGTCGAGTTCACAACACTAACACCTTCGGATACGGGGCTATCACCCTTTACTGCCGGACTTTCCAGACCGTTCTCCTGATGCTAATGCTGATTAAGACTCTGGGCTGCTCCCCGTTCGCTCGCCGCTACTAGGGGAATCTCGGTTGATTTCTTTTCCTCGGGGTACTGAGATGTTTCAGTTCCCCCGGTTCGCTTCGTTTGACTATGTATTCATCAAACGATAGTGCAACGAATTGCACTGGGTTTCCCCATTCGGAAATCGTCGGTTGTAACGGTTCATATCACCTTACCGACGCTTATCGCAGATTAGCACGTCCTTCATCGCCTCTGATTGCCTAGGCATCCACCGTGTACGCTTAGTCGCTTAACCTCACAACCCGAAATTGTTTCAACGTTCACCTTACTGTCATGGCTGTGCGTGCATTCCTTCTTTGTTGGGCAGTGCTCGCAATGCTCACATACTTATGTATGCTGCGCTTGCTGTGCGCTGGCCGCCGCGAAGGACTGACTGCTCGCTCATGCCACTCGCTAAAGTGACCGAAAATTTCAGGTCTGAAATTTTGAGAGACTCTCACATTGTTTAAGCGATAAACAATGTGCGTTGTTTTCAATTTTCAGCTTGTTCCAGATTGTTAAAGAGCATAATTGTTAAACCAACTACAATATAATTGGCTTAATCATTATTGGGGACATCGTCTTTCACTCGATATCGGCGCAATTGGCGTCCCCTAGGGGATTCGAACCCCTGTTACCGCCGTGAAAGGGCGGTGTCCTAGGCCTCTAGACGAAGGGGACACGAAAATCACAAAAACTTTTGTGCTTTCATGTAAGTCCTATTCTCTCGAATAAGTCTCCCACGTATAGCCTATTGCTCTACTTTCTATCAGACAATCTGTGTGAGCACTTCACAAAAACACTTCAATGGTAAGGAGGTGATCCAACCGCAGGTTCCCCTACGGTTACCTTGTTACGACTTCACCCCAGTCATGAATCACAAAGTGGTAAGCGCCCTCCCGAAGGTTAAGCTACCTACTTCTTTTGCAACCCACTCCCATGGTGTGACGGGCGGTGTGTACAAGGCCCGGGAACGTATTCACCGTAGCATTCTGATCTACGATTACTAGCGATTCCGACTTCATGGAGTCGAGTTGCAGACTCCAATCCGGACTACGACGTACTTTATGAGTTCCGCTTGCTCTCGCGAGGTCGCTTCTCTTTGTATACGCCATTGTAGCACGTGTGTAGCCCTACTCGTAAGGGCCATGATGACTTGACGTCATCCCCACCTTCCTCCGGTTTATCACCGGCAGTCTCCTTTGAGTTCCCGACCGAGTCGCTGGCAACAAAGGATAAGGGTTGCGCTCGTTGCGGGACTTAACCCAACATTTCACAACACGAGCTGACGACAGCCATGCAGCACCTGTCTCAGAGTTCCCGAAGGCACTAAAGCATCTCTGCTAAATTCTCTGGATGTCAAGAGTAGGTAAGGTTCTTCGCGTTGCATCGAATTAAACCACATGCTCCACCGCTTGTGCGGGCCCCCGTCAATTCATTTGAGTTTTAACCTTGCGGCCGTACTCCCCAGGCGGTCGATTTAACGCGTTAGCTCCGAAAGCCACTCCTCTAGGGAACAACCTTCAAATCGACATCGTTTACAGCGTGGACTACCAGGGTATCTAATCCTGTTTGCTCCCCACGCTTTCGCACCTGAGCGTCAGTCTTTGTCCAGGGGGCCGCCTTCGCCACCGGTATTCCTCCACATCTCTACGCATTTCACCGCTACACATGGAATTCTACCCCCCTCTACAAGACTCTAGCTGACCAGTCTTAGATGCCATTCCCAGGTTAAGCCCGGGGATTTCACATCTAACTTAATCAACCGCCTGCGTGCGCTTTACGCCCAGTAATTCCGATTAACGCTTGCACCCTCCGTATTACCGCGGCTGCTGGCACGGAGTTAGCCGGTGCTTCTTCTGTCGGTAACGTCAATCGTTGTTGATATTAGCAACAACGCCTTCCTCCCGACTGAAAGTACTTTACAACCCTAGGGCCTTCTTCATACACGCGGCATGGCTGCATCAGGCTTGCGCCCATTGTGCAATATTCCCCACTGCTGCCTCCCGTAGGAGTCTGGGCCGTGTCTCAGTCCCAGTGTGGCTGATCATCCTCTCAGACCAGCTAGGGATCGTCGCCTAGGTGAGCCATTACCTCACCTACTAGCTAATCCCATATGGGTTCATCCGATAGCGCAAGGACCGAAGTTCCCCTGCTTTGCTCCTTAGAGATTATGCGGTATTAGCTACCGTTTCCAGTAGTTATCCCCCTCTATCGGGCAGATCCCCATACATTACTCACCCGTCCGCCGCTCGTCAGCGAGAAGCAAGCTTCCCCTGTTACCGCTCGACTTGCATGTGTTAGGCCTGCCGCCAGCGTTCAATCTGAGCCATGATCAAACTCTTCAATTAAAAAGCTTGATGCTCAAAGAATGTTTACTGTCGTATGTCTTCTTGCGAAAACATATTACCTATTAGTTCATATATATGAATTAACGTGTTAGTCACTCTTCAAGACTTAAAATCAAATATTTTTTTGATAGTGTCCTGTGAGTGCCCACACAGATTGTCTGATAAATTGTTAAAGAGCGTTGCGACATTTCTTTTTTTGAAATTCGACTCAGTTTTTATTAACTTAGGTCGTTGTCGCGAGGTGTCGTATATTACGTTTTTTATTTAGAAAGTCAAGCGTTTATTTTCAACTTTTTCTTTCTCACCTCTGTTATCACTGGGTTATGAAGTTTTCTTCTAACCGGTTTGTCGTGACAACGGATGCGCATTATAGGGAGCCTTCAGAATTACACAACCTTTTTTTTAAAAAAAAACTCTGTTTGCGGATAAAATAGCCACCTTGTGCTTTTTCACCGCATAACGGTTATAAAAGAAACGACTTCATGCCTATAATTCTAACTTTAGCAACCTACTCGCTCATAAATTCATAATGAACTAATGAGTTATTTAACTGCTATCTTTTATTTCTTTTTTACGGTTATCACTATGAACACACTTTTACGTCCTTATTTAGATATTTACCCTTCTATTAATGCACGCGTTTTCATTGACCCATCTTCTGTTGTAATTGGAGATGTTCGCATAGCTGATGATGTCAGTATTTGGCCTCTTTCTGTTTTGCGTGGTGATGTTAACTATATTTCTATTGGTGCACGTACCAATATTCAAGATGGCTCAGTTCTACATGTCACACATAAATCCGCAAGTAACCCTGAGGGGAACCCGTTAATTATTGGAGAAGATGTCACCATTGGTCATAAAGTTATGTTACATGGTTGCACTATAGGAAATAGAGTGCTGGTTGGAATGGGTTCAATTGTCATTGATGGAGCTATAGTGGAAGATGACGTTATTATTGGGGCTAACAGTTTAGTAACTCAAGGAAAAAGACTCGAATCCGGTTACTTATATACAGGGAGCCCAGCAAAAGCCATCCGAAAATTGACTGATGCTGAGTTAGGTCATTTACGTTATTCAGCGAATAACTATGTCGAATGGAAAAATAACTATTTAGCATCTGATAATATGTAAAACCCATCGTAATCATCGAGGCCTTGTTCAATCAAGGCTTCAAACTCTTCTTCTATATCCCATCGATGCTGCTGAAATAAACTCAAAGGTGTTTCTTCTTTACCATAACGTTGAAATAACAATGACTGAGAAATTGCACATTCCGCAAGCATTCCGCTGATCAACACAGGAAAGCGTACTTGCTTGGATAGCGCATCCCACTCTTCTCTATCAGGGAATTGAATTTGCTGATTCACCCTTTCAATTCCTTATATAAGGCAGATAGAACAGGTGTAATTTCAGGAAGAATGCCATGCCATAGTTTAAAAGAAAACGCGGCTTGCCCTACTAGCATACCTAGGCCATCGGCTATTTTAGTCACTTGAAGTTGAGTCGCAAACTCAAGGAAGGGCGTTAATGATGATTGATAAAACATATCATAACATGCAGCTTGATCGCTAAACACATTTGGATTGATTGCAGGAACCTCTCCACTTACACCAGATGAAGTCGCATTGATAATCAGATCAAAATCAGCAGATACGATCTGTGAGATCTCTTTCCCGCACATTTTACCTAGTGCTGAAAATTCATTAACTAATAATTCAACCTTAGAAAAGGTTCTATTTGTCAAAGTGATATCACAGCCATATTCTAAAAGTGGCAATAATGCTCCACGTGTCGCACCACCAGCACCAATCATTAATATTCGGCTATTTGGATGAACAAACTTTAAACGTTGTAAATCTAACAAAAGCCCCATTCCATCGGTGTTGTCGCCCAACAATCGATTATCATCAAGCTTCATCACCGTATTAACAGCGCCACAAACTTGAGCTCTTGCAGTTAATTCAGAAACAGCCTGAAAAGCACGCTCCTTAAATGGCAAAGTAATGTTTGCGCCCTTTCCACCCTGAGAAAAAAAACCTATTAGACTTTGTTCGAATCCCTCGATTGGTGCTAGGACTTTTTCATATTCAAGGGCAACCCCTGTTTGCTCTGCAAACATTTTATGTATAACAGGTGATTTACTGTGTTGAATTGGATTACCAAAAACCGCAAACATTTCCATCAATATTATCCTTTACGATATAATTGCCCTGTTTTTGCATCTCTTATTTCAGATGGGTTTTGACGACCACCGACCATTCCATCAAAAACAGGAATACTCCCGTTGAACTGTGCAATAACATCTTCAGTTGTCCTACAAGGCTCTAACCCACTTAAATTAGCACTTGTAGATACCAAAGGTTTGCCATAATGACGGCATAATTTTTTTACTAATTCATGGTCTGTAACTCTCACTGCGATAGTATCAAACCGACCTGTCAACCATTTTGGAGTCGTTACTTTTGCCGGGATCACCCATGTTACTGGCCCCGGCCATGTTGCAAACATCGCTTGCTTTTGTTCTTCTGTTAGTTGCTCATCATCTATATAGTCTTTTAATTGCTCGTAGCTATCAGCGATAAGGATTAATCCTTTTTCCCAAGGGCGTTGCTTTAACTCTAATAACTTATATACCGCTGTTTCACTATCAGGGTCACAACCTAAACCAAATACGGCTTCTGTTGGATAGGCAATAACCTCCTCATGTTGTAATGAACTAATAATACTTTCAATTGCAGGTGTAGATATATTTGACATAGTTTTAACTCATTATTCTTCTTGTTGTTTACCGCAGCGTTTGCTGGCACAAAATAATCTTACTCCCTGTCCCCCCCTTTTTTCCATAAGTAATGGATACTCACAATACTTACATTTACTATTAATAGGCTTATTATTTAATATAAACTGACAGTTAGGGTAATTGTCGCAAGCATAAAAAGTCTTACCATAACGCGATTTTCTCTGTAATAAATTCCCTTTTTGGCATTGAGGACAAGAAATTTTAGTTTCATCCGGTTTATCAATTAGCTCAATATGTTCACATTCAGGATAATTACTACAACCAATAAACATGCCAAATCGGCCTTGCTTAAGCACTAGGTCGTGACTACATTTAGGACAATGTTGACCTTCTAATACTTTAATTATATGACTTTCCACCGTAGGTCTTAGCGGTCTCATATAATGACATTGTGGATAACTTGAACAACCTAAAAAAGGCCCATGTGAACTATTGCGGATAACAAGCAAAGAATCGCATTCTGGACAATGTTCATTTTTTTCTGTATCGAAAGGCAGTTGTTTAGACATGTTTTTCTCTACTGTTGCTTTTAACTAAGTTACTCTGGTATACCCACCAGCCCCCGAGCTAACTACCCCATTAATTTCCATCTCAGTTAATATGGTAATAATTTGAGTAACTGGAATTTGGGTTTGTTCTGCAATGACATCTACTGGTGTCGCTTGGTACCCAACCATACCTAAAATTTTATTTTCTACCACATTAAACTCAAGTGGTGCCTGTTCTATAGGTAATTCGGTTTGTATCCAATTTAACCCATCACCTATATGCTGTAAAACATCCTCAGGTTCAGCTAATAGATAAGCTCCCTGCTGTAATAACCAATGGTTGCCATGAAATGCAGAGTTACCTAATGGAGCAGGCAATGTAAATAAGTCGCGGTTTTGCTCTAATGCATACCTAGCGGTTATCAGTGAGCCACTTTTCATCCCTGCTTCGATTACAATAACTGCTTTACTTAACCCACTAATAATACGGTTTCTCTTGGGAAATTGTTTAGGTAATGGTGGTGCATCAGGCCAATATTCTGAAATCAAAGCACCATAATTTTTGATTTTTTTCAGCCAATTCAGTATGTTGACGTGGATAAATATTCGCTAACCCGCTACCTAAAACCGCAATTGTTTCACCTCGATTATCAAGGGCAGCCTTATGGCTTATACCGTCGATACCTAATGCAAGCCCACTGGTGATGGTTATACCATGATGGACAAAGCTCTTCACAAATAGGTTAGTCCATATTCTGCCGTATTCACTTGCTCTACGACTTCCAACTACAGCAATTTGTGGCGTTACCAATAATTCACTTTTTCCCACGACAAATAATAAAAGAGGAGGACGGTAAATTTGCTTTAATAAAAAAGGGTAATAGGAATCACAGAAAGTAATCATTTGATGATGTTTATTTGAAAGCCATGCCTGTACTTTCTCAAGCCGGTGCATAGAGACATTCATAAACTGTAATTGCTGTATTTCATTCAAACCATGATGGTGTAAAGTCTGATAGCTAATTTTATTTAGTTGTTTTAGCTCATTAATTATTCTTACTGCATTCAGAGGTAATAACCTTTTAACCTGTGACATTCTTAACCAAATTTCTTGGATATTCATTATTGTCATCCTGACTCATCAACAAATAGGTTCTTCAGTGAACAAATCATAACCAATACTGTCAATATGAATGAGAAATGTCTAGAATAGTCATTAATTCCCATTCACATTTTGGAAACTGCTCGAAAAATTTATGTCAGTCTTAAACGTATTACATTACCCAGACGAACGCTTACGCACAATTGCTAAGCCAGTAGACAAAGTTGATGCTTCTATACAGCGTATCGTTGATGATATGTTCGATACCATGTATGAAGAAGAAGGTATTGGCCTTGCAGCAACACAAGTTGATATCCACCAGAGAATCATCGTTATTGATGTGTCTGAAACTCGTGATGATCGCTTAGTTCTTATTAACCCTGAATTACTAGATAAATCAGGGGAAACAGGGATCGAAGAAGGTTGCTTGTCTATTCCAGAACAACATGGCTTCGTCCCTCGTGCTGAGCAGGTAAAAATTCGCGCGCTAAACTATAACGGAGAGTCTTTTGAACTGGAGGCTGATGGTTTATTAGCTATCTGTATCCAACATGAGATGGACCACCTTGTTGGTAAACTATTCGTTGACTATTTATCGCCTTTAAAACGTCAGCGCATCCGCCAGAAAGTTGAAAAGTTAGACAGACTAAGAGCAAAAGAAGCCAAAAATAGCTAATTCGCTACATATAAATAGGGAAATTAACGTGTCAGAGCCATTGAAAATTATTTTTGCGGGTACGCCCGATTTTGCGGCCAAACATTTAGCTGCACTCTTAGATACTAGACACCAAATCGTTGGCGTCCTCACTCGCCATGATAGACCTGCGGGAAGAGGTAAAAAGTTAACTCCGAGCCCCGTCAAGGTTCTCGCTGAAGAACACCAAATCCCTGTTTTTCAACCAGTATCTCTTAAAGATAGCGAAAACCAGCAGTGGATAAAAAACCAAAATGCAGACTTAATGATAGTTGTTGCCTATGGCCTGATTCTACCGCAAGCCGTTCTCGATATTCCTCGCTTAGGTTGCTTGAATGTTCACGGCTCTTTGTTACCTCGCTGGAGAGGAGCGGCACCAATTCAACGTTCTATTTGGGCTGGTGATACTGAAACGGGTGTGACTATTATGCAAATGGATGCAGGTTTAGATACTGGAGACATGCTTTACAAAGCAATTTGTCCAATTAACCCTAGTGATACAAGCGCCTCGTTATATGACAAGTTAGCAATAATAGGCCCAGAAGCATTAATTCATACTGTTGAAATGCTATCCTCAGGCCAATGCACAGCTGAAAAACAAGATGATTCATTAGCAAATTACGCTGAAAAATTATCAAAAGAAGAAGCTCGGATTAATTGGCAAGATGATGCTGTACATATTGAGCGCTGTATTCGTGCTTTCAATCCTTGGCCAATGAGTTATTTCATGGTTGAAGAACAACTCATTAAAGTTTGGCAAGCTGAAGTACTCGAAGAAGCACATGATAAGCAACCAGGAACAATTATTAGCGCTGACAAAAAAGGTATATGCATTGCCACAGGAAATGGCATACTAAATATTACTCAGCTACAACCGCCTGGCAAAAAAGCAATGAGTGCACAAGATATCCTAAACTCTCGTCGCGAATGGTTTACCCCAGAGCAAGTTCTAGCATAACGAACTTGTAAACTGCCTGATACCTTCAGGCAGTTTTATTTCAGTCACTAATGAATTCATCCTCACCATATGAAAAACACATATAATTTGCGTAGTATCGCGGCAACAGCCATTTTCCAAGTTCTTGATAACGGGCAATCATTAAGCACTGTACTGCCTGACTTACAACGTAATATCAATGATAAAGATAAAGCTTTATTACAAGAAATTTGCTTTGGCGTTTTACGTTATTTACCAAAACTTGAATGGTTTATTAGCCAGCTAATGGAAAAACCATTAACGGGTAAACAAAGAACCCTACATTACTTAATTATGGTAGGCATCTACCAGCTACTTTACACTCGTATACCACCTCATGCTGCATTAGCAGAAACAGTAGATGGCGCAGTTGCACTGAAAAAGCCCCAATTAAAAGGGCTTATTAATGGCGTATTACGTTCATTTCAGCGCCAACAAGTACAATTAGAAGAAAGAATTGCTAACAACACTAGCCAATATTTACATCCAAGCTGGTTATTAAAACGCCTACAAACTGCCTATCCAGAGGATTGGCAATCTATTATTGAAGCAAATAACCAACGCCCACCTATGTGGTTAAGAGTAAACTCTCAACATCACACTGCTGCACAATATCTCAACTTACTAGAACAATCTGAGATAACCGCACATTTGCACCCCTCACATCCAAATGCTATTCGGTTAGATGAACCCACCGCAGTATCTCGTCTTCCGGGCTTTGAAGATGGCTGGTCAACAGTACAAGATGTCTCAGCTCAAGGCTGCGCTGAATTGCTAGAACCTCAAAATGGGGAAAGTATTTTAGATTTATGTGCAGCACCAGGTGGAAAAACAACCCATATTTTAGAATTAGCCCCTAGAGCGAATGTTATTGCTGTAGATATCGATGAATATCGTCTTAAAAGAGTGAAAGAAAATCTAATTCGTCTTAAGCAACATGCTGTTGTTATACAAGGAGACGGCACACAGCCTGAAAAATGGGCGAAAGATCAGCAATTTGACCGTATTTTACTTGATGCACCTTGCTCCGCTACAGGCGTTATTAGGCGTCATCCTGATATTAAATGGCTACGCCGTGATTCGGATATAAATGAATTGGCGCAACTACAAGCTCAAATTCTCGAAGCTATCTGGCCTTATTTAAAACCGGGCGGTACTCTACTTTATGCGACATGCTCAATTATGCCCGAAGAAAATGGAAAGCAAATACAAAATTTCCTATCTAAACATAATGACGCCAGTCTAAATGATGGAACCGATGCTGGGTTACAAGTATTACCAAGTACTAATGGTGGTGATGGTTTCTTTTATGCACGCTTAGTCAAAAAAGTGTAGTAAATTGTAGCCAGCTCTCTGATATAGGAAGATGTAATGAAGATCATTATTCTAGGTGCTGGGCAAGTTGGCGGAACGCTTGCTGAAAATTTAGTTGATGAGAACAATGATATTACCGTCGTTGATACCGATGCTGATCGGTTACGTCAATTACAGGATCAATTCGATCTTCGAGTGGTAAATGGTCATGGCTCTCACCCTAGAGTGCTTCGGGATGCAGGCGCAGAAGATGCGGATATGTTAGTAGCCGTTACCAATTCAGATGAAACTAACATGATTGCCTGCCAAATTGCATATAGCCTATTTAATACCCCAAATAAAATAGCGCGTATCAGGGCGACTGAATATATCCGTGAAGCCGACAAATTGTTTCTACCTGAACAAATCCCGATTGACTACTTAATATCGCCAGAACAACTAGTTATCGACTATATCTATAAATTAATTCAATACCCTGGCGCCCTTCAGGTTGTAAACTTTGCAGAAGGCAAAGTTAGCATAGTTGCTGTAAAAGCTTATTATGGCGGCTCACTCGTTGGTAATGCACTATCGAGCTTACGCGAACACATGCCACATATTGATACTCGTGTTGTCGCTATTTTCCGTCAAGATAGACCTATTCGCCCTCAAGGCTCAACAATTATTGAAGCGGGTGATGAGGTTTTTTTTGTTGCTTCAACACAACATATCCGAGCCGTAATGAGCGAGCTGCAAAGACTAGAAAAACCATACAAACGTTTGATGATAGTCGGTGGTGGTAACGTCGGAGCCGGTCTAGCAAGGCGACTAGAAAAAGATTACAGCGTGAAACTTATTGAGCGCAACCAGAAGCGCGCAACAGAACTTGCTGAGTTGCTGCATGATACCATTGTATTTTATGGCGATGCATCCGACCAAGAACTACTCACAGAAGAACATATTGAGCAAATGGATGTTTTTATTGCCCTAACAAATGATGATGAAGCTAATATTATGTCTGCTATGTTAGCAAAAAAAATGGGGGCTAAAAAAGCAATGGTTCTTATACAACGCTCTGCATACGTTGAACTCGTTCAAGGTGGGGTAATTGATATTGCGATTTCACCTCAACAGGCAACTATTTCTGCTTTATTAAGCCATGTAAGAAAAGCGGATATAGTCAATGTTTCATCTTTAAGAAGAGGCGTTGCGGAAGCTATTGAGGCAATTGCACACGGTGATGAAAATACGTCAAAAGTTGTTGGCAAAAAAATATCTGAAATTAAACTTCCTCCTGGAACTATTATTGGTGCAATTGTTCGTGAAGAAGAAGTCATTATAGCTAGTGATTACCATATAATTGAACAAGGTGATCATGTCATTATGTTTATTACAGATAAAAAGTATGTACCCGAAGTTGAAAAATTATTTCAACCAAGTCCATTCTTTTTATAAAAATAAAAATAGTAAATATTTGTAGCTTAATAATTTTAGCGACTATAATTTGTTAACCTAATACATGTTTTGTTTCAATTGAGTTATTTATTAAGGGGTCGTCTAATGAGCTTTTTAAAAGATTTCCGCGAATTTGCTATGAAGGGCAATGTAGTGGATATGGCAGTTGGTATTATTATTGGTGCTGCATTTGGTAAAATTGTATCTTCATTAGTTGCTGATGTCATTATGCCTCCGCTAGGTTTACTAATCGGAGGTGTTGATTTCAAATCATTCAGCGTAGTATTAAAAGAAGCACAAGGTGATTTACCAGCAGTAGTACTAAATTATGGTATGTTTATACAAACCGTTTTTGACTTCGTTATTGTTGCGTTCGCTATCTTTATGGCAATTAAGGTCATGAATAAAGTTCGCCGTGAAAAAGAAGCCGCACCAGCAGAGCCAGCCCCACCATCTAAAGAAGAAGTTCTGTTATCAGAAATTCGTGATCTTTTAAAAGAACAAAATAAAAATTAACTAAAAGGCCAGTGGTAATAAGTAAATAAACCTATTACCGCTGGCCTCCCAGTTAACTGACTTCTTATTTTTTTCTTTTCTTGTATAACTACCTTTTCCTTTTTTGTTTTTTTCAACTCTTTGGCGAAATAGTGGATCATGTAGTAATGCTTCAATCGCATTATCTTTAATCTCACCACGTTTATGTTGATATTTACTCATGATATACCCTCATATAATTAGCAGATTGTATAATTAATAAACTTTAGATGCGCCTTTTTCTAGTATTTCCATAATGGAGCAATAGGTTGTCGCATGTTCTTCTCCACAACATGCTGAACTTAACATCTTCAGCGAATCGCGCATAATAATAAGCTCTTGTATCTTTTTTTCAACTTCAAGTAATCTGAGATCAACAATCTGTTTAGATTCTTGGCAGGTATGATGTTCAGGATCCACTCGTATTGAAAGTAGTTCAGTGATAGCTTCTAAAGTAAAACCTAACTGTTTTGCATAACGAATAAAACGCAGTCGCTGTAGGTCTTGTTCCGTAAATAACCGATACCCACCTTCTGTTCTTTCTTTATGTCCCATCAAACCTTGTTTTTCATAAAAACGAATCGTATCAGGCGTCACATCTGCTAGCCTAGCAAGTTCACCTATCTTATACATGCTCATAATACTTACCTGTAAATATGGGTTAACCACGAAAAAATCAAGGGAATAAATTTATTTGAAGAAGTAAGAATAGCAGGTACAAAAAAACCGGGCAAATATACCCGGTTTTCTTGAAAGCGACAGCAGATTACTCTGCAGCTGCTTCTTGAGACTCAACAGCACGGTCAACAAGCTCGATGTAAGCCATCGGAGCGTTGTCACCTGTGCGGTAGCCACACTTAAGAATACGAGTGTAACCACCTGCACGAGCTGCGAAACGAGGTCCCAGTTCATTAAATAATTTTGCAACGATCTCGTTATCACGAGTACGTGCGAATGCCAGACGACGATTAGCTACGCTGTCGGTCTTGGCAAGAGTAATCAGCGGCTCAACGACGCGACGCAGTTCTTTCGCTTTAGGCAGAGTCGTCTTGATGATTTCATGACGAACTAAAGAACCTGCCATGTTACGGAACATAGCTTGGCGGTGGCTGCTGTTGCGGTTCAATTGACGACCACTCTTACGATGGCGCATGACCTTATCCTTCTCAGTAAAACCTTAACCTGTGATCTTAATCATCAGCAATACTTGCTGGTGGCCAATTTTCTAAGCGCATGCCCAGAGAAAGACCA
Organism: Providencia sp. PROV048; assembly: GCF_033688165.1. Lineage (NCBI taxonomy): Bacteria > Pseudomonadati > Pseudomonadota > Gammaproteobacteria > Enterobacterales > Morganellaceae > Providencia > Providencia sp. PROV048. The sequence goes on from NZ_CP096360.1 coordinate 4,092,080, forward strand.
CGAGATGCCAAGACGTCCTTAATTTCAGTAAGAGATTTCTTACCAAGATTCGGAGTTTTAAGCAACTCAACTTCTGTACGCTGTACCAGATCACCGATGTAGTGGATAGCTTCTGCTTTGAGGCAGTTAGCAGAGCGGACAGTCAATTCCAGATCGTCAACTGGGCGCAATAAGATAGGATCGAATTCTGGTTTTTCTTCTTTAACTTCAGGCTGACGTACATCACGTAAGTCAACAAAAGCTTCAAGTTGTTCAGCCAGAATGGTTGCCGCACGGCGAATCGCCTCTTCAGGATCGATTGTACCGTTAGTTTCCATTTCAATAACTAACTTATCCAAGTCTGTACGTTGCTCAACACGAGCTGCTTCAACATTGTAGGCAATACGCTCTACTGGGCTGTAGCAAGCATCGACTAACAAACGACCGATTGGGCGCTCATCTTCTTCCGAATGAACTCGGGCAGAAGCCGGCACATAACCACGACCACGCTGTACTTTAATTCGCATATTAATAGATGCGCTTTCGTCAGTCAGGTGGCAGATGATGTGCTGTGGCTTGACGATTTCGACATCACCATCATGGATGATGTCGGCTGCAGTCACAGGGCCAATGCCAGATTTATTCAAGGTTAAAATAACTTCATCTTTCCCCTGAACTTTTACCGCCAGCCCTTTCAGGTTGAGGAGAATCTCCAGGATATCTTCCTGTACACCTTCTTTGGTGCTGTACTCATGCAGTACACCATCAATCTCAACCTCTGTCACCGCACAACCCGGCATAGACGAAAGCAGAATACGGCGCAGTGCGTTACCAAGAGTATGGCCAAAGCCACGCTCTAAAGGCTCAAGGGTCACCTTAGCGTGCGTCGAACTCACTTGCTCGATATCTACCAGGCGCGGTTTTAGAAACTCTGTCACAGAACCCTGCATTGTGTCCTCTCTTTGGTGCTAAGCTTTACTTGGAGTAAAGCTCGACGATCAGGTGTTCGTTAATGTCCGCAGACAAGTCAGTACGTTCAGGAATACGTTTGAACACACCTTCCATTTTAGCAGCATCAACTTCCAGCCAAGTTGGCTTCTCACGCTGTTCAGCCAGCTCTAAAGCAGCCTTAATACGAGACTGTTTTTTAGCTTTCTCACGAACGCTGATAACGTCATTCGGGGAAACCTGATAAGAAGCGATATTAACTACACGGCCATTTACCATGATAGCTTTATGGCTAACCATTTGACGTGCTTCTGCGCGAGTTGCGCCAAAGCCCATACGGTAAACGACGTTATCAAGACGACCTTCCAGCAAAGTCAGCAGGTTTTCACCTGTGTTGCCTTTCAGACGTGTTGCTTCTTTGTAATAGTTACGGAATTGACGTTCCAGAACACCGTAGATACGACGAACTTTTTGTTTTTCACGTAACTGGACGCCATAGTCAGACAGACGCGGTTTACGCGCACCGTGCTGGCCTGGAGCCTGTTCTAATTTACACTTGGTGTCAATCGCGCGAACACCAGACTTCAGGAAGAGGTCTGTTCCTTCGCGACGGCTCAGCTTGAGCTTAGGACCCAAATATCTAGCCATTTTCTTTCTCCAACAGTCCTAAAAAAAACGAAACGTATTAAACGCGACGTTTTTTCGGTGGGCGACAACCGTTATGAGGGATAGGAGTCACATCAGTAATATTAGTGATGCGGAAACCAGCGGCGTTCAGAGCACGAATTGTTGATTCGCGACCCGGACCCGGTCCCTTAACCATAACTTCCAGGTTCTTGATACCGTATTCTTTCACGGCTTCTGCGCAACGCTCTGCTGCAACCTGAGCTGCAAACGGAGTGGATTTGCGAGAACCACGGAAACCGGAACCACCGGCAGTTGCCCAACCCAATGCGTTACCTTGACGGTCTGTAATAGTAACGATTGTGTTGTTGAAAGAAGCATGGATATGAGCCACACCGTCTGAGACTTGTTTTCTTACACGCTTACGTGCACGAATTGGTGCTTTTGCCATTATTCAATACCCCGACTTATTTCTTGATCGGCTTACGCGGACCCTTACGGGTACGAGCGTTAGTCTTAGTACGCTGTCCGCGCACAGGAAGACCACGACGATGACGTAAACCACGGTAACATCCAAGGTCCATCAGACGCTTGATGCTCAGGGTAATTTCACGACGTAAGTCACCTTCTACAACGTATTTAGCAACTTCGTCACGCAGCTTGTCGATTTGTTCTTCAGACAGCTCACTGATCTTAACATTTTCAGCAATACCAGTTGCTTCACAGATAGCCTGTGAACGAGTTTTGCCGATACCGAAAATCGATGTTAAAGCGATTACAGTATGTTTATGATCAGGAATGTTAATGCCTGCTATACGGGCCACTATGCACTCCTAAGTTAAAATATACATTACTGTGCTGAAAAGCCCGTTTTCAGGATACTCAAACAATAATGTATCTTAGATAAAAAAGATTGGCTGGCTAATTTAGCCAGCTCAACCCAACTTTGCAAGAAAAAAATGCTTTTTCTTAACCTTGACGTTGTTTATGTCTTGGTTCAACACTACAAATTACACGAACGCTACCATTGCGACGAATAATTTTGCAGTTACGGCATAATTTCTTGACGGAAGCACGAACTTTCATTTTTACTCTCCGTAACTTCTAAGCAAACCATAATCACACTAAATGATTACTTACCTTTCAGGTTTGCTTTCTTCAATGCAGACTCATACTGACTTGACATCATCAGAGTTTGCACTTGAGCCATAAAGTCCATGATAACGACAACCACGATTAAGAGGGAAGTACCACCAAAATAGAAAGGTACTTTCATTGCGTCACGCATGAACTCCGGGATTAGGCAGATGAAGGTAATATATAATGCGCCAACTAATGTTAAGCGAGTCATTACCTTATCAATGTACTTGGCCGTTTGCTCTCCCGGACGAATTCCTGGTACAAATGCACCGGACTTCTTCAGGTTATCTGCTGTTTCTCTCGGGTTGAAAACCAACGCCGTATAGAAGAAACAGAAGAAGATGATCGCAGATGCATAAAGTAACACATATAACGGTTGACCAGGCTGTAAATACATAGAAATTGTAGTCAGCCAGTCCCAGCCAGTTCCATCACCAAACCAAGAAGCTATTGTACCCGGGAATAGTATGATACTGGAAGCAAAAATTGCAGGAATTACACCCGCCATATTCACTTTTAACGGTAAATGTGTACTTTGTGCTGCGTAAACACGGCGACCTTGCTGACGTTTAGCGTAATTAACGACGATACGACGCTGACCACGTTCCATAAACACAACAAAGAATGTAACCGCGAATACTAACACCGCAACCAACAGCAACAGGAGGAAGTGCAGATCGCCTTGCCGAGCTTGCTCGATGGTATGGCCAATAGCCGGCGGTAATCCCGCAACAATACCAGCGAAGATAATGATAGAAATACCGTTACCGATACCTCTTTCAGTTATCTGCTCACCTAACCACATAAGGAACATAGTCCCCGTGACCAAGCTAACAACAGCCGTAAAGTAGAACGGGAGACCCGGATCAATAACTAACCCTTGCATCCCTGGCATATTCGGTAGACCCATTGCAATACCAATAGATTGGAATATTGCTAATACCAGAGTACCCCAACGAGTATATTGGCTTATCTTCCGACGACCTGCTTCTCCTTCCTTCTTAATCTCTGCTAACCGTGGATTAACCACTGATAATAATTGGATGATAATCGATGCCGAAATATACGGCATGATACCCAAAGCAAAGATAGAAGCACGGCTAAGAGCACCACCAGAGAACATGTTAAACATTTCAATGATGGTGCCTTGTTGCTGTTCGAGCAATTTGGCAAGCACAGTGGCATCAATACCAGGGATTGGAATAAAAGAACCAATTCGGAAAACAATTAGCGCACCAATTACAAACAAAAGTCTGCGTTTAAGTTCGCCAGCTCCACCCTTGGCACTTTGAAAATCTAATCCTGGTTGTTTAGCCATCTGTCACTTATTCCTCAATTTTACCGCCGGCAGCTTCGATTGCAGCGCGAGCACCTTTAGTAACACGAAGGCCACGTACAGTAACTGCACGGTTCACTTCGCCAGACAGAATAACTTTCGCATATTCAATCTGGATGCCAACAACGTTCGCGGCTTTCAGTGCGTTCAGATCAATAACATCGCCTTCAACAGCAGCAAAATCAGACAGACGAATCTCTGCAGTGATCATTGCTTTGCGTGAAGTGAAGCCGAATTTCGGCAGACGACGGTATAAAGGCATCTGGCCGCCTTCGAAACCACGACGTACGCCACCGCCAGAACGAGATTTCTGACCTTTGTGACCACGGCCGCCGGTTTTACCGAGACCAGAACCGATACCACGACCTACGCGTTTAGGCGCGTGCTTGGCACCTTCAGCCGGAGACAGAGTATTTAAACGCATCTCTTACTCCTCAACTTTAACCATGTAGGAAACCAAGTTGACCATACCACGTACAGCAGGAGTATCCTCGCGCTCTACTGTATGACCAATGCGACGCAGACCTAAACCGACCAGTGTTGCCTTATGCTTAGGCAGACGACCGATTGAACTGCGAACTTGTGTAATTTTAATAGTCTTAGCCATAGCCGATTACCCCAGAATTTCTTCGACGGATTTTCCACGCTTAGCTGCGACCATTTCTGGAGACTTCATGCTGTCTAAAGCATCCAGTGTTGCACGAACCACGTTGATTGGGTTAGTGGAACCATAGGTTTTAGCCAGTACGTTGCGAACTCCAGCTACTTCTAAAACAGCACGCATTGCACCGCCGGCAATGATACCGGTACCTTCGTGAGCAGGTTGCATAAACACACGAGAACCAGTGTGTGTACCTTTCACAGGGTGGAACAATGTGCCGTTGTTTAGAGCAACGGTTTTCATACTGCGACGGGCTTTTTCCATCGCTTTCTGGATTGCTGCCGGAACTTCGCGCGCTTTGCCGTAGCCAAAACCAACGCGACCGTTACCATCACCAACTACAGTCAGTGCGGTAAAGCTGAAAATACGGCCACCTTTAACGGTTTTTGCTACGCGGTTTACCGCGATCAGCTTTTCCTGCAGTTCGCCAGCTTGTTTTTCGATGTGAGCCATCTTACACCTCTACCTTAGAACTGAAGGCCAGCTTCACGGGCAGCATCTGCCAGTGCCTGGACTCTACCATGATATTGGAAACCAGAACGGTCAAAAGCAACAACAGTGATGCCTTTTTCCAGTGCGCGTTCAGCAATTAATTTACCAACTACTGCTGCTGCATCTTTGTTTCCAGTGAATTTCACTTGCTCATTGATAGCTTTTTCTGTAGTAGAAGCTGCAACCAATGTTTCAGAACCGTTCGGTGCGATAACCTGCGCATAAATATGGCGTGGAGTACGATGTACCACCAGGCGAGTCGCACCCAACTCTTGGATCTTACGGCGTGCGCGGGTCGCACGACGGATACGAGCTGCTTTCTTATCCATAGTGTTACCTTACTTCTTCTTAGCCTCTTTGGTACGCACGATTTCATCGGCGTAACGAACACCTTTACCTTTGTAAGGTTCAGGACGACGGTAAGCACGCAGTTCTGCTGCAACTTGACCAATCACTTGCTTATCCGCACCTTTCAGTACGATTTCAGTTTGTGTTGGACATTCAGCAGTAATGCCTGCTGGCAGTGCGTGTTCAACCGGATGCGAGAAACCTAAAGACAAGCTTACTGCATTGCCTTTGATTGCTGCACGGTAACCAACACCGACCAGTTGAAGCTTTTTAGTGAAGCCTTCGGTAACACCAACAACCATTGCATTGCACAGTGAACGAGTAGTACCCGCTTGTGCCCATGCATCATCAAAACCTTCGCGTGGTGCGAAAGTCAGTTGATTGTCTTCGCTTTTAACTTCAACTGCATTATGGATAGTACGAGTAAGCTCGCCGTTTTTACCCTTAATCGAAATAACCTGACCGTTGAGTTTTACCTCTACGCCGGCAGGAATGACGACGGGTGCTTTTGCCACACGAGACATTCTTTCCTCCCGAATTAAGCTACGTAGCAGAGAATCTCGCCACCAAGACCAGCTTGGCGAGCTGCACGATCAGTCATGACACCTTTAGAGGTAGAAACAACAGCGATACCTAAACCAGCCATAACTTGTGGCAGCTCATCTTTTTTCTTATAGATGCGCAGACTTGGGCGGCTTACACGCTGAATGCTTTCTACAACAGCCTTACCTTGGAAATAACGTAAAGTCAGTTCCAGTTCTGGCTTGATGTCGCCTTCAATTTTAAAATCTTCAATATAACCTTCTTCCTTCAGCACTTTGGCAATTGCCACTTTCAGCTTGGAGGAAGGCATGGTGACCGCAACTTTGTTCGCGGCCTGACCGTTACGGATACGGGTCAGCATATCCGCGATGGGATCTTGCATGCTCATCTGTCTTTACTCCCGTGATTCAAATGGAATTACCAACTTGCCTTTTTAAGGCCCGGGATTTCACCGCGCATAGCGGCTTCACGGACTTTAATACGGCTCAGACCAAACTTCCGCAGGAAACCGTGCGGACGCCCTGTTTGACGGCAGCGGTTACGCTGACGAGAAGGACTTGAATCACGTGGCAGTGTTTGCAGCTTGAGAACAGCGTCCCAGCGATCTTCATCAGATGCTTTAACATCAGAGATGATAGCTTTCAGTTCTACGCGTTTTGCGAAGAATTTCTCAGCTAATTTAGCACGTTTAACATCACGCGCTTTCATAGATTTCTTAGCCATGAGTACCCTGCCTTACTTGCGGAACGGGAAGTTGAACGCTGCTAACAGTGCGCGACCTTCGTCATCTGATTTCGCAGTAGTGGTGATAGTAATATCTAAACCACGTACGCGATCCACTTTATCGTAATCGATTTCAGGGAAGATGATTTGTTCACGAACACCCATGCTGTAGTTACCGCGACCATCGAAAGACTTAGCGGACAAGCCACGGAAGTCACGAATACGTGGTACAGCAATAGAAATCAGACGCTCAAGGAACTCCCACATGCGTTCGCCACGCAGGGTTACTTTACAGCCGATTGGATAGCCCTGACGGATTTTGAAGCCTGCAACAGATTTGCGTGCTTTGGTGATCAAAGGTTTTTGACCTGAGATCGCTGTTAAATCAGCTGCTGCATTATCCAGCAGTTTTTTATCAGCAATCGCTTCACCAACACCCATATTCAGGGTGATCTTCTCGACCCGAGGGACTTGCATGACAGAAGTGTAGCTAAACTCGGTCATGAGTTTATTAACTACTTCGTCTTTATAGTAATCATGCAGTTTCGCCATCGTATACTCCAAAAATTACTTGATAGTTTCACTGTTAGATTTGAAGAAACGGACTTTTTTGCCGTCTTCGAATCTAAAGCCTACACGGTCAGCCTTACCAGTTGCCGCGTTAAAGATTGCAACGTTAGAAACTTGAATAGCCGCTTCTTTTTCAACGATGCCACCTGGTTGGTTCAGAGCCGGTACAGGCTTCTGATGTTTTTTAACCAGATTGATACCTTCAACGATAACTTTACTAGAAGAAATAACCTGCTTTACTTTACCGCGCTTACCTTTGTCTTTCCCAGTTAGCACGATAACTTCGTCATCACGACGGATTTTCGCTGCCATAGTTCGCTCCTTAGAGTACTTCAGGTGCCAGAGAGATAATTTTCATAAACTTCTCGTTACGAAGTTCACGAGTTACCGGCCCAAAAATACGCGTACCGATTACTTGCTCACTGTTATTATTTAATAACACACAAGCATTACCATCGAAGCGAATGACAGAACCGTCAGGGCGACGTACACCCTTCTTGGTGCGCACCACTACCGCTTTCAGGACATCACCCTTTTTAACTTTACCGCGTGGAATTGCTTCTTTAACAGTAATTTTAATGATGTCGCCTACATGTGCATAGCGACGGTGCGAGCCACCTAGAACCTTGATACACATTACGCGACGTGCACCGGAGTTGTCGGCCACGTTCAGCATAGTCTGTTCTTGGATCATTTTAGTGCTCCGCTAAATGTCAACTACTACTGAGCCACCTCATTATGAAGAGGCCGTTCAAATATACCCATACTACGAGGGCGCGGCATTATAACACCACATCATCGTGTTGGACAGAAAAAAATAAACGGCTCAATCAAAAAGAGCCGTTTATTCATCAAGAAAAGTTATTCTATTACAGAACAGCTTTTTCTACAACGCGAACTAAGGCCCAAGACTTAGTCTTAGACAGTGGACGAGTTTGGCGGATTTCTACCACGTCACCGATTCCACATTCATTGTTCTCGTCATGTACGTGCAATTTAGTCGTACGACGGATGAATTTACCATACAGAGGGTGTTTCACCATACGTTCGATAGCAACAACAATAGATTTCTCCATTTTATCGCTAACTACACGACCTTGCAGAGTACGGATTTTATCGCTCATTACGCACCTGCCTTCTCAGTCAGTAAAGTCTTCACACGTGCGATATCGCGACGCACTTGTTTCAACAGATGAGACTGTTGCAGCTGACCGCTTGCAGCCTGCATACGTAAATTAAATTGTTCACGTAACAGGTTCAAAAGTTCAGCATTCAGCTCTTCAACGCTTTTTTCGCGCAGCTCTTGTGCTTTCATTACATCACCGTCTTAGTTACAAAGGTGGTTTTGATAGGCAGTTTCGCTGCTGCCAGAGAGAATGCCTCACGAGCCAGCTCTTCAGGCACACCGTCCATTTCGTACAGTACTTTACCAGGCTGAATTAAGGCAACCCAATATTCTACGTTACCTTTACCTTTACCCATACGAACTTCGAGTGGTTTCTCAGTGATTGGTTTGTCTGGGAACACACGGATCCAGATTTTACCTTGACGCTTAATAGCACGGGTCATAGCACGACGTGCCGCTTCGATCTGACGTGCAGTCAGACGACCACGGCCAACAGCTTTAAGACCGAAAGTGCCGAAGCTAACATCCGTACCTTGCGCTAGACCACGGTTGCGGCCTTTGTGCACCTTACGGAATTTTGTACGCTTTGGTTGTAACATCAGCGACTCTCCTTACTTGCGGCCTTTACGCTGCTGCTTTTTAGGTTGAGCAGCTGGTTTCTCAGCTTGTTCAACAGCAGCCATACCACCCAGAATCTCACCTTTGAAGATCCATACCTTAACGCCGAGAACACCATAAGTGGTGTGCGCTTCTGAAGTGTTGTAATCGATATCAGCACGTAATGTGTGCAGTGGCACACGGCCTTCACGATACCACTCGGTACGAGCGATTTCAGCACCGCCTAAACGGCCACTGACTTCAACTTTAATACCTTTAGCGCCCAGACGCATTGCGTTCTGTACTGCACGCTTCATAGCACGACGGAACATAACACGACGTTCCAGCTGTGAAGAAATGCTGTCAGCAACTAATTTAGCGTCTAGTTCTGGTTTACGAACTTCGGCGATATTGATTTGCGCAGGAACACCAGCGATATCCGCTACTGTTTTACGCAGTTTTTCAACGTCTTCACCTTTCTTACCGATAACGATACCTGGGCGAGCAGTGTGAATAGTCACACGGATGCTTTTCGCAGGACGTTCGATAACGATGCGAGAGATTGACGCTTTTGCCAATTCTTTATTCAAGTACTGGCGTACTTTGTAATCGCTGTCTAGGTTGTCAGCGAATTCATTGGTGTTCGCATACCAAGTAGAGTTCCAAGGTTTGACAATACCCAGGCGAATACCATTAGGATGTACTTTCTGACCCATTGCTAGTCTCCAGAGTCTCAGCGATCGGACACAACCACAGTAATGTGGCTGGTGCGCTTAAGAATACGATCTGCACGGCCTTTCGCACGCGGCATGATGCGTTTCATGGTTGGACCTTCGTCTACGAAAATTTTCGCAACTTTCAGGTCATCAATGTCAGCGCCATCGTTTTGCTCTGCGTTAGCAATTGCAGATTCAAGTACTTTCTTCACTAAACCAGCAGCTTTCTTGTTGGTGTAGGTCAGAATTTCCAGAGCTTGCGACACTTTCTTACCGCGAATCAGGTCGGCAACTAAGCGAACCTTCTGGGCAGAAGAACGAGCGTGGCGATGCATAGCTAAAGTTTCCATCTCTTCCTCCTATCCTTAACGTTTCTTAGCTTTCTTATCTGCCGCGTGGCCGCGATAAGTGCGAGTCGGTGCGAATTCACCCAGTTTGTGACCAACCATTTCGTCGGTTACGAAAACTGGAACATGCTGACGACCATTATGGACAGCGATGGTCAATCCGATCATATTAGGAAAGATCGTTGAACGACGGGACCAAGTCTTAAGAGGCTTCTTGTCTCCGCTTTCCACCGCTTTCTCTACCTTCTTCAGCAAGTGCAGGTCAATAAAAGGACCTTTCTTGAGAGAACGTGGCATGGTTTATCCTCTAATTATTTTTTAGAACGATGACGTACGATGAATTGATCAGTACGCTTGTTACTACGAGTTTTCTTACCTTTGGTTTGAACGCCCCATGGTGTTACTGGGTGTTTACCAAAGTTACGGCCTTCACCACCACCATGTGGATGGTCTACTGGGTTCATCGCAGTACCGCGAACGGTAGGACGAACACCACGCCAGCGGCTAGCACCAGCTTTACCGAGAACACGTAACATATGTTCAGCGTTACCAACTTCACCAAGAGTTGCACGGCAATCAGCTAAAACTTTACGCATTTCACCAGAACGCAGACGTAATGTGACATAAGCACCATCACGAGCAACGATTTGAGCGTAAGTACCTGCTGAACGCGCTAACTGTCCACCTTTACCTGGTTTCAGTTCGATGTTATGAACTGTAGAACCAACAGGGATGTTGCGCATCGGCAGTGCGTTACCAGCTTTGATTGCTGAATCAACACCAGATTGAATCTGGTCGCCAGCTTTCAGGCCTTTTGGTGCAAGAATATAACGACGTTCACCGTCTTTATATAGAACCAGTGCAATGTTCGCAGAACGATTTGGATCATATTCCAAACGCTCAACAACTGCAGGAACACCGTCTTTGTTGCGTTTGAAGTCAACTAAACGATAATGCTGCTTATGGCCACCACCGATATGACGGGTAGTGATACGGCCATTGTTGTTACGACCACCGGATTTGCTGTTTTTTTCTAACAGCGGAGCATAAGGTTTACCCTTATGCAGCTCAGGGTTAACCACTTTAACTACGTGGCGACGGCCCGGAGACGTAGGTTTACATTTAACAACTGCCATTGTTCTTTACTCCTCCGACTTACTCAGCACCGCTAATGAAGTCCAAATTTTGGCCTTCTTTCAGCGTGACGTAAGCTTTTTTCCAGTCGCTACGACGACCGAAACGCTGACCGTGGCGTTTAGTTTTGCCTTTAACCAGCAAAGTGTTAACACCTTCAACTTCAACTTCAAACAGTTTCTGTACAGCAGCTTTGATTTCTGCTTTAGTCGCGTCTTTCGCAACTTTGAGAACGATGGTATTGCTTTTTTCCATCGCTGTAGAAGCTTTTTCAGATACATGCGGCGCGCGCAGTACTTTTAGCAGACGTTCTTCACGGATCATGCCAGCATCTCCTCAACTTGCTTCACAGCATCAGCAGTCATAACCACTTTGTCGAAGGCGATCAGGCTAACCGGGTCAATACCTGCTGCATCACGAACGTCAACCTTATACAGGTTACGCGCTGCTAAAAACAGATTTTCATCTAATTCAGCAGTGATGATCAGAACATCTTCCAGAGCCATATCTTTCAGTTTCTGTGCCAGCAACTTAGTTTTAGGTGCTTCAACAGAGAACTTCTCGACAACGATCAGACGATCTTGACGTACCAACTCAGAGAGGATGCTTTTTAAAGCACCACGGTACATCTTCTTATTAACTTTTTGACTGTGGTCCTGTGGTTTAGCTGCGAAGCTAACACCACCAGAGCGCCAAATTGGGCTCTTTACTGAACCAGAACGTGCACGGCCAGTACCTTTTTGACGCCATGGTTTTTTACCTGAACCAGAAACTTCAGCACGAGTTTTCTGAGCACGAGTACCTTGACGAGCACCAGCTGCATACGCAACAACTACTTGGTGAACAAGCGCTTCATTGAAATCACGCCCGAAGGTAGTTTCGGAAACAGTCAGCGCGCTTTGCGCGTCTTTCATTACCAATTCCATTCCTATCTCCTCGACGTTAAGCCTTGACAGCCGGTTTTACGATCAGGTTGCTACCAGTTGCTCCTGGAACAGCACCTTTGACCAGCAGCAGGTTGCGCTCAGCGTCAACACGTACTACATCTAGGCTTTGAACAGTTACACGTTCATTACCCAGTTGGCCTGCCATTTTCTTGCCTTTAAACACTTTGCCCGGAGTCTGGTTTTGACCGATAGAACCCGGAACACGGTGAGACAAGGAGTTACCGTGAGTAGCATCTTGAGTACGGAAATTCCAGCGCTTAACTGTGCCGGCAAAACCTTTACCTTTAGATGTACCAGTAACGTCGACTTTTTTAACGTCAGCGAAAATTTCAACGCTAATGCTTTGACCTACTGTGTATTCTGCACTGTCTTCAATGCGGAATTCACGCAGGATACGGCCAGCTTCGACGCCAGCTTTAGCGAAATGACCTGCTTCAGGCTTAGTTACACGATTAGCTTTTTTGCTACCGGTAGTAACCTGAATTGCATTATAACCGTCAGTTTCTGCAGTTTTAACCTGAGTAACACGGTTATTTTCAATTTCGATAACAGTTACAGGTATAGAAACGCCATCTTCAGTGAAGATACGAGTCATACCGACTTTCTTACCGACTAAACCTTTCATTGTTTCAACCTCTCAATCGTTCGACGACCTGATTAACCCAGGCTGATCTGCACGTCAACGCCGGCAGCCAGGTCCAGACGCATCAGAGCATCAACGGTCTTTTCGGTTGGCTCAACGATGTCAACCAGACGCTTGTGAGTGCGAATTTCGTACTGATCACGCGCATCTTTGTTAACGTGCGGAGAAATCAGAACGGTAAAACGCTCTTTACGTGTCGGCAGCGGGATAGGACCACGAACTTGCGCACCAGTGCGCTTAGCAGTCTCTACGATTTCCGCAGTTGATTGATCGATTAAACGATGATCAAAAGCTTTCAGGCGGATACGGATTCTTTGGTTCTGCATGAGACCAGAGCTCCAACTATTTTATAAACGTAAATGATTACTCCTCGTGCCCATTTCGATTGATGGGAGAGTGTAATCGTTCTTGATGTAACTTCCAAATCGGAAGTATTGTCTAAATGAGCAACAAATCGTTAACTCAATACTGATATTTCAGTCCTAAAATATAGGGCTTACTCATCAGTAAGCCCGCGCATTATACGTAAATTATAGGGAAACGCAAGCAATCGAGGAAAATATGTGCGAATTTTCTAGGGGAGTAATAAAAAAACCTCAACCATGGAATACACAGTGGTTGAGGTTAGTTATTAACTTAATAAAACAACAGTACGGAATAAGACTTTATTTTTCTTTAACTTGTGCTTGAAGATAGTTTTGAATTCCCAAACGATTAATCAGCTCTAGTTGAGTTTCTATCCAATCAATATGATTTTCTTCATCAGCTAAAATTTCAATCATCAGGTCTCGACTTACGTAGTCATGAACCGAATCTGCATACTTAATAGCTTCCTTTAGATTTTTTGCCCCATCGATTTCAAGCTGTAAATCTGACTTCAGCATTTCTTCAACATCTTCACCAATATTCAATTTGCCAAGATCTTGTAAGTTAGGAATACCTTCGAGGAAAAGAATTCGCTCTATATATTTATCTGCGTGCTTCATTTCATCAATTGATTCGTGATATTCCATCTCATTGAGACGTGTAAGCCCCCAATTTTTAAACATGCGTGCATGCAAAAAATATTGGTTAATTGCAACTAACTCATTGCCCAGTAGTTTATTTAGGTGGGCTATCATTTTTTTATCGCCTTTCATTTCTACCCTCCATCGCTTCCAGTCTTTTAAGTGTAGTACTGAAATTGATGTTAGTGTGATTTTTACACAATATATTTAAACAAAAGGTGATAAATATGGTGGGAATAATTTGACTGGTATTAAATACTATGCGACTTCAGTTGCGCACGCATCCTCAAAAATCATTTGCTCTTCATATAAAATTGCCTTCGTCTGCCGAATACATTTTCCACATTCTAAGCCTACAGGCAGAATTTGTCGTAGACCCTTTAGTGAGGTCACTTGATACTTTCTTGCGACATTTCTGATCTGTTTATCAGTAATGGCTTCACAAAGGCAGATGTACATGATGCTTACCTGTATAAATCACATACAGATAGTTTAAATAAAAATGATTTGCATTTCAATTATCATTACTAATGATTTACAAAGATCATTTACCACTGAGCGATTAATTACACAAGTAAATGAAATCAAAAGAAAAAATAACTTTTAATATGAATAATTCGGCTAATATATAGCAACGTAATACTGTAATTTCATGTAGTCAAAATTTTGCTTATAACAACAAAAGGGCACCTAAATAAGGTGCCCTTTTTTAAAACTAGATAAAGCTATGTATTATGCAATAATTTTTGCAACAACACCCGCACCTACAGTACGGCCACCTTCACGGATTGCGAAACGTAAACCGTCGTCCATCGCGATTGGGTGGATCAGGGTAACGATCATGTTGATGTTATCACCTGGCATTACCATCTCTACGCCTTCTGGCAGTTCGATAGTACCTGTTACGTCAGTTGTACGGAAGTAGAACTGTGGACGGTAACCTTTGAAGAATGGAGTATGACGACCACCTTCATCTTTGCTCAGAATATAAACTTCTGATTCAAATTTAGTGTGTGGCTTGATTGAACCTGGTTTCGCCAGTACTTGACCACGTTGAATTTCTTCACGCTTAGTACCACGCAGCAGAACACCAACGTTCTCACCTGCACGACCTTCGTCTAACAGTTTACGGAACATTTCAACGCCAGTACAAGTTGTTTTAACCGTGTCTTGAATACCAACGATTTCAACTTCTTCACCAACTTTGATGATACCACGCTCAACACGGCCTGTTACTACTGTACCACGACCTGAGATTGAGAATACGTCTTCGATTGGCAGCAGGAATGGCTTGTCAATTGCACGCTCTGGTTCTGGAATGTAAGTATCCAGGTGGCCTGCTAATTCAACAATTTTCGCTTCCCACTCTGGGTTGCCTTCCAGCGCTTTCAGTGCTGAACCACGGACAACTGGAGTGTCGTCGCCTGGGAAATCGTATTGAGACAGAAGTTCACGAACTTCCATTTCGACTAATTCTAACAGCTCTTCGTCGTCTACCATGTCACATTTGTTCAGGAAAACGATGATGTAAGGAACACCAACCTGACGACCTAACAGGATGTGCTCACGAGTTTGTGGCATTGGGCCATCTGTCGCAGCAACAACCAGAATTGCACCGTCCATCTGAGCAGCACCAGTGATCATGTTTTTAACATAGTCGGCGTGTCCTGGGCAGTCTACGTGTGCGTAGTGGCGAGTTGGAGTATCGTATTCTACGTGTGAAGTAGAGATGGTGATACCACGCGCTTTTTCTTCTGGTGCGTTATCGATTTGATCGAACGCACGAGCAGCACCGCCGTAAGTTTTTGCCAGAACAGTAGTGATAGCTGCTGTCAGAGTAGTTTTACCGTGGTCAACGTGGCCGATAGTACCAACGTTAACGTGCGGTTTTGAACGTTCAAATTTTTCTTTAGACATTAGATTGTCCCTCTAAGACACGGAATCGGTGGTTAAACCACATCAACCAAGCAAGAATTATTTCGCTTGTTTTTTTCAGGAGACAAATCAGGGAGATAAGTGAGAACATAAAGGAAGTGGTGCTGATAGGCAGATTCGAACTGCCGACCTCACCCTTACCAAGGGTGTGCTCTACCAACTGAGCCATATCAGCACATCTTGGAGCGGGCAGCGGGAATCGAACCCGCATCATCAGCTTGGAAGGCTGAGGTAATAGCCATTATACGATGCCCGCAATGAACTCGGCTACCTGAGTTATCAGCTGTTAAACTGTTCCTCAAAATTTTCTCTTAAGAAAATTTCTTGGAGATGGTGGTGGGAGAAGGATTCGAACCTTCGAAGTCTGTGACGGCAGATTTACAGTCTGCTCCCTTTGGCCGCTTGGGTATCCCACCTATCCAAATTTTTAATGGTGCCGGCACCAAGAGTCGAACTCGGGACCTACTGATTACAAGTCAGTTGCTCTACCAACTGAGCTATGCCGGCATCAAGTGCTGCGCATTCTAGGTAGAGTCGGCGCAGGTTGCAACAAAAAAATTAACTTTTTTGTTTGTTCGCTCACATTTTGTTCGCTTTTCGCATTTTTGTTGATTTTTTAACTGTTTTAAGCTTAAAACATCAACAGCAGCTGTTAACTATAGTCCATTATCATTTGGTCAGTAAAGGGAGAAAAAGGCTTAAAATTTTTAAAATCATTATTTTTTATTCGATATCACAGTTTTACCCTCTTATTCTTAGGTGTTTTTTTCATCACTCAGTATCATTTTTTCTGCCTGCATCAAAAAAAACTGATAAAAAATAGAAAAAAACCTACGCCTCCCCACTTTCCCTCGCTATGATGCTAGCAAATTTTATGGATACGGGTGTTTAGGCAACCTGTCCAACCTGCATAAAATAGGCAGATGTTGGTTTATGAAAAAGAAAGAAAATTTTATTACTACGCCATACTTAGAGTTTGATAGAGAACACTGGGCAACTTTACGTGATTCAGTACCGCTTACATTAACATCGAGTGAACTTCTAGAGTTAAAAGGGATTAACGAAGAACTCTCTATGGAAGATGTTATAGAAATTTATCTACCTTTATCGCGTTTACTGAATTTTTATATTAGTTCCAACTTACGTCGTCAGGCTGTTCTAGAACAATTCCTTGGAACTAATGGCGCAAAAGTGCCTTATATTATTGGTATAGCAGGTAGTGTGGCCGTTGGTAAAAGTACAACAGCACGTTTACTACAAGCACTACTCACTCGTTGGCCTGAACACCGTAAAGTTGACCTGATCACAACTGATGGTTTTTTACATCCTAATCAAGTATTAAA
This sequence comes from Providencia sp. PROV048, assembly GCF_033688165.1. Taxonomy (NCBI): domain Bacteria; kingdom Pseudomonadati; phylum Pseudomonadota; class Gammaproteobacteria; order Enterobacterales; family Morganellaceae; genus Providencia; species Providencia sp. PROV048. The sequence goes on from NZ_CP096360.1 coordinate 4,109,239, forward strand.
AGATAGGAATATCATGAAGAAAAAAGGTTTTCCGCAATCTTATGATATGCGAAAACTAGTCAACTTCGTGTCACAAATAAAATCAGGTGCACGTAATGTTAAGGCTCCGGTTTATTCGCATTTAACGTATGACATTGTCCCTGATGAAGAACAGGTAATTGATCAACCTGATATTTTAATACTCGAAGGGCTGAATGTCTTACAAAGTGATATGGATTATCCACAAGACCCCCATCATGTATTTGTATCTGACTTTGTTGATTTCTCCATTTATGTTGATGCTGCACCTGAATTATTAAAGCAATGGTATATCGGTCGGTTCCTTAAATTTAGGCAAGGTGCATTCTCAGATCCTGATTCTTACTTCCATAGTTATTCTAAACTTAGGGAAGAAGAGGCAATTAATATTGCTAGCTCTATTTGGGATGAAATTAATGGGCTAAACCTTGAAGAAAATATATTACCAACAAAGGAAAGAGCCAGTTTAATTATGACTAAAGGTGAGAATCATTCTATTCAGAGTGTTAGATTAAGAAAGTGATTATTTATATTGGCCGGTTTCTCTCCGGCCAGTAATATATTATTCATTTGGTCTTAAGGATATTTCACCACCAATATAGGAAATTATTTCGCCATTATCCTTCTGTAGCAATAATGCACCTTGCTCATTAATCCCACGTTCAATTCCCGTTATTATTTCGTTACCAATCAATAACTTAACATTTCTATTTAAAAAATTATCTAACTCAACCCATCTTTCTAAAAATGGTTTTAGCCCTTCTTTTTCAAATAAAACCAATGAATTCCTCAAAGCTTGAATTATATTTGCTGATAATTCATTTCTCTCTATATTTTCAAATTCGTCAGATAGAGAGGACCAGGCTTGAGTTATGTTTTCGCTACTGTCAGAATTTTCTTTATTCATGCCAATATTAATACCAATACCGATAATAATATGAGCTGCATCCCCTGTTTTACCCGTTAATTCAACCAAAATTCCTGCAAGCTTTTTATCATTCATATATAGGTCATTAGGCCATTTGACTTTGACTTTATTACCAATTAATTTATTTAACGTTTCAGCGACAACAATACCAACAACTAAGCTTAACCCTATTGCCGCCGCAGGACCTTGGTCTAATTTCCAGTACATGGATAAGTAAAGGTTACATCCAAATGGTGATATCCATTGCCTTCCTCTTCTACCTCGCCCAGCACTTTGATACTCAGCAAGACACGTATCCCCTGACTGTAATTCAGTAATTCTCTCCAACATGTACTGATTAGTAGAATCAATAACAGGTTCAACTATAATATTTACGTCATCAACTCGCTGTTTTATTGTATCTTCGTTAAGTAGGTTAATAGGATAAGGTAGCTTATACCCTTTACCGGTTACCGTTTGTACATTCACTCCCCACGAACGTAGCGTTTTTATATGCTTATTGATCGCTGCGCGGGTCATCCCTAGTTTATCTCCTAGCTGTTCTCCTGAATGCACTTGCGCATCGGCCAAGATATTTATGAGATCTAGTGGGGTGTTTCTTTCTTTCATTGAATACATTCCATTGCGTTGATTTCGCCATTTTTACCGATAAACCTGACCTCTGGTTCTAAATGTATACCAAAATGCTCTAAAACCTTTTGACTCACATATTTTGCTAGATTGACAATGTCTTGCCCTGTCGCTCGGTTTTTATTGATTAAAACCAATGCTTGCTGCTTATGTACCGCAGCACCACCGATTTCATGTCCTTTCAGACCACATTGGTCGATAAGCCACCCTGCTGCTAGCTTTACGCGTCCATCTTCTTGGTTATATTGAGGACAATTAGGATAAGCTATTTTTATGGCTTGTGCTTTTTCTGCTGAAATAATAGGATTTTTAAAGAAACTCCCTGCATTACCTGTTATTGCCGGATCAGGTAATTTACTTCTACGCGTTTGGCATACAGAGTTAAATACTTGTTCTGGTGTTACTGTATTGGGGTCAAGCTGAGCAAGGTCACCATATATAAGCTTAGGCGTCCATTCTTTAGCAAGTTTTAACCCAACACTGATAATGACATAGCCATATTGATATTCATGCTTAAAAATGCTATCACGGTAGCCAAACTGACACTCTGCAGCTGTTAGCCGTGTTACTTTACCTGTATCTAGAGAAAGTACATCAACATACTGACATATATCTTTTAGCTCTAAACCATAAGCACCAATATTTTGAATGGGCGCAGAACCTACACAACCTGGGATCAACGCTAAATTTTCCGCACCACAAACACCTTCACTCAATAACGTTTCAAGTAATTGATGCCAATTTTCACCTGCTTGAGCATGAACATACCAATAGCTGATATCTTCTGTTATTTGTACACCCTTTAGCTGATTGATGATTACTACACCTGCAAAGTCTTCAACAAATAGAACATTGCTTCCCCCTCCTAATAATAATACTGGGAGTTGCTGATTTTTAGCCTCGCTCCATTGCTGGAGTAGAGATTCTTGGTTATCCACAAAAACAATTGATAGTGCTTTTGCTTGAATGCCAAAGCTATTAAATGATTTAAGTTCAGACGTTAGGTTCATTACAGCCTTCAGTACAAATAAAACAAAGATAAGATAAGTCTATCAGGCTGGATTAAGAGTGAATAGCAGGATTAAGAAAATAAGATAATTAGTGAAAATTATTCTATTAGTAGAATGCAAAAAGCCACCCAATGGGTGGCTTCTTTATATTTAAAACCTAGCAGTTCCCTACTCTCACATGGGGAGACCCCACACTACCATCGGCGCTACGGCGTTTCACTACTGAGTTCGGCATGGGGTCAGGTGGGACCACCGCGCTATTGCCGCTAGGTAAATTCTTTTTAAATGCCGATTATATGGTGCTGATACCCAGATTCGAACTGGGGACCTCACCCTTACCAAGGGTGTGCTCTACCAACTGAGCCATATCAGCAATATGGTGCGGTCAGTCAGTACTGACACAACCTTAAAATTTAATGTCTGGCAGTTCCCTACTCTCACATGGGGAGACCCCACACTACCATCGGCGCTACGGCGTTTCACTGCTGAGTTCGGCATGGGGTCAGGTGGGACCACCGCGCTATTGCCGCCAGACAAATTCTGTTTGTTCACGTTTAGCTCAACACACTTTCGGTATTTGCTAAACCTAAACTTCAATCTTGAACAAGCTGCTGTGTCCTTCACCTTCCGGCTTCTCACTTCTCGAAAACAACTCCATCTCTCTAAAACACCTTCGGTGTTGTCAGGTTAAGCCTCACGGTTCATTAGTATTGGTTAGCTCAACGTATCGCTACGCTTACACACCCAACCTATCAACGTCTTAGTCTTAAACGTTCCTTTAGGACTCTTAAAGAGTCAGGGAAGACTCATCTCAAGGCAAGTTTCCCGCTTAGATGCTTTCAGCGGTTATCTCTTCCGCACTTAGCTACCGGGCAATGCCATTGGCATGACAACCCGAACACCAGTGGTGCGTCCACTCCGGTCCTCTCGTACTAGGAGCAGCCCCTTTCAATCTTCCAACGCCCACGGCAGATAGGGACCGAACTGTCTCACGACGTTCTAAACCCAGCTCGCGTACCACTTTAAACGGCGAACAGCCGTACCCTTGGGACCTACTTCAGCCCCAGGATGTGATGAGCCGACATCGAGGTGCCAAACACCGCCGTCGATATGAACTCTTGGGCGGTATCAGCCTGTTATCCCCGGAGTACCTTTTATCCGTTGAGCGATGGCCCTTCCATTCAGAACCACCGGATCACTAAGACCTACTTTCGTACCTGCTCGAGCCGTCACTCTCGCAGTCAAGCTGGCTTATGCCTTTGCACTAACCGCATGATGTCCGACCATGCTTAGCCAACCTTCGTGCTCCTCCGTTACTCTTTGGGAGGAGACCGCCCCAGTCAAACTACCCACCAGACACTGTCCGCACCCCAGATAATGGGGCAACGTTAGAACATCAAACATTAAAGGGTGGTATTTCAAGGTTGGCTCCATGCAGACTGGCGTCCACACTTCAAAGCCTCCCACCTATCCTACACATCAAGGCTCAATGTTCAGTGTCAAGCTATAGTAAAGGTTCACGGGGTCTTTCCGTCTTGCCGCGGGTACACTGCATCTTCACAGCGAGTTCAATTTCACTGAGTCTCGGGTGGAGACAGCCTGGCCATCATTACGCCATTCGTGCAGGTCGGAACTTACCCGACAAGGAATTTCGCTACCTTAGGACCGTTATAGTTACGGCCGCCGTTTACTGGGGCTTCGATCAAGAGCTTCTCCTTACGGATAACCCCATCAATTAACCTTCCAGCACCGGGCAGGCGTCACACCGTATACGTCCACTTTCGTGTTTGCACAGTGCTGTGTTTTTAATAAACAGTTGCAGCCAGCTGGTATCTGCGACTGGCTTCAGCTCCATGGGTAAACCACTTCACCTAATGCCAGCGTGCCTTCTCCCGAAGTTACGGCACCATTTTGCCTAGTTCCTTCACCCGAGTTCTCTCAAGCGCCTGAGTATTCTCTACCTGACCACCTGTGTCGGTTTGGGGTACGATTAATGATAATCTAGAGCTTAGAGGCTTTTCCTGGAAGCGGGGCATGAGCTACTTCATCACCGTAGTGACTCGTCGTCGGACCTCAGCATGTAGTGAACCGGATTTGCCTAATTCACCTGCCTACATCCTTAAACCGGGACAACCGTCGCCCGGATAGCCTAGCCTTCTCCGTCCCCCCATCGCAATTATCACCAGTACGGGAATATTAACCCGTTTCCCATCGACTACGCATTTCTGCCTCGCCTTAGGGGTCGACTCACCCTGCCCCGATTAACGTTGGACAGGAACCCTTGGTCTTCCGGCGTGCGGGTTTTTCACCCGCATTATCGTTACTTATGTCAGCATTCGCACTTCTGATACCTCCAGCATGCCTCACAGCACACCTTCACAGGCTTACAGAACGCTCCCCTACCCAACGAACGTATCCTTAAACTGACTGCCTGACGTTTCCGCCTCGACTTTGTTGGACGCATTGACGTCGCTTCGCTCCGTCAATCGTTTTGATACATTTGAGTATCACTTAATCAGTTTAAGTGATACGTTCGCTGCCGCAGCTTCGGTGCATAGTTTAGCCCCGTTACATCTTCCGCGCAGGCCGACTCGACCAGTGAGCTATTACGCTTTCTTTAAATGATGGCTGCTTCTAAGCCAACATCCTGGCTGTCTGAGCCTTCCCACTTCGTTTCCCACTTAACTATGACTTTGGGACCTTAGCTGGCGGTCTGGGTTGTTTCCCTCTTCACGACGAACGTTAGCACCCGCCGTGTGTCTCCCGTGATAACATTCTTCGGTATTCGTAGTTTGCATCGAGTTGGTAAGTCGGGATGACCCCCTAGTCGAAACAGTGCTCTACCCCCGAAGATGAGTTCACGAGGCGCTACCTAAATAGCTTTCGGGGAGAACCAGCTATCTCCCGGTTTGATTGGCCTTTCACCCCCAGCCACAAGTCATCCGCTAATTTTTCAACATTAGTCGGTTCGGTCCTCCAGTTAGTGTTACCCAACCTTCAACCTGCCCATGGCTAGATCACCGGGTTTCGGGTCTATACCCTGCAACTCATTCGCCCAGTTAAGACTCGGTTTCCCTACGGCTCCCCTATTCGGTTAACCTTGCTACAGAATATAAGTCGCTGACCCATTATACAAAAGGTACGCAGTCACCCCATCCTCAAATGTCCCGCTTGTCTTTGCGGCCAATCTTGCCCGATTTTTTAACTTCCGCTGCTCATGGACTTCGATGTCCACTGCGCTGCGGCTTGAAAAAATCAGCCAATCTTGTTGGCAAATCCTGCGCTGTTATTGTGATGGTTTTACACCCTCACTCAATTGCCGAGGCACTTGAGTGATGGGGCTCCCACTGCTTGTACGTACACGGTTTCAGGTTCTATTTCACTCCCCTCGCCGGGGTTCTTTTCGCCTTTCCCTCACGGTACTGGTTCACTATCGGTCAATCAGGAGTATTTAGCCTTGGAGGATGGTCCCCCCATATTCAGACAGGATAACACGTGTCCCGCCCTACTCGTCGAGTTCACAACACTAACACCTTCGGATACGGGGCTATCACCCTTTACTGCCGGACTTTCCAGACCGTTCTCCTGATGCTAATGCTGATTAAGACTCTGGGCTGCTCCCCGTTCGCTCGCCGCTACTAGGGGAATCTCGGTTGATTTCTTTTCCTCGGGGTACTGAGATGTTTCAGTTCCCCCGGTTCGCTTCGTTTGACTATGTATTCATCAAACGATAGTGCAACGAATTGCACTGGGTTTCCCCATTCGGAAATCGTCGGTTGTAACGGTTCATATCACCTTACCGACGCTTATCGCAGATTAGCACGTCCTTCATCGCCTCTGATTGCCTAGGCATCCACCGTGTACGCTTAGTCGCTTAACCTCACAACCCGAAATTGTTTCAACGTTCACCTTACTGTCATGGCTGTGCGTGCATTCCTTCTTTGTTGGGCAGTGCTCGCAATGCTCACATACTTATGTATGCTGCGCTTGCTGTGCGCTGGCCGCCGCGAAGGACTGACTGCTCGCTCATGCCACTCGCTAAAGTGACCGAAAATTTCAGGTCTGAAATTTTGAGAGACTCTCACATTGTTTAAGCGATAAACAATGTGCGTTGTTTTCAATTTTCAGCTTGTTCCAGATTGTTAAAGAGCATAATTGTTAAACCAACTACAATATAATTGGCTTAATCATTATTGGGGACATCGTCTTTCACTCGATATCGGCGCAATTGGCGTCCCCTAGGGGATTCGAACCCCTGTTACCGCCGTGAAAGGGCGGTGTCCTAGGCCTCTAGACGAAGGGGACACGAAAATCACAAAAACTTTTGTGCTTTCATGTAAGTCCTATTCTCTCGAATAAGTCTCCCACGTATAGCCTATTGCTCTACTTTCTATCAGACAATCTGTGTGAGCACTTCACAAAAACACTTCAATGGTAAGGAGGTGATCCAACCGCAGGTTCCCCTACGGTTACCTTGTTACGACTTCACCCCAGTCATGAATCACAAAGTGGTAAGCGCCCTCCCGAAGGTTAAGCTACCTACTTCTTTTGCAACCCACTCCCATGGTGTGACGGGCGGTGTGTACAAGGCCCGGGAACGTATTCACCGTAGCATTCTGATCTACGATTACTAGCGATTCCGACTTCATGGAGTCGAGTTGCAGACTCCAATCCGGACTACGACGTACTTTATGAGTTCCGCTTGCTCTCGCGAGGTCGCTTCTCTTTGTATACGCCATTGTAGCACGTGTGTAGCCCTACTCGTAAGGGCCATGATGACTTGACGTCATCCCCACCTTCCTCCGGTTTATCACCGGCAGTCTCCTTTGAGTTCCCGACCGAGTCGCTGGCAACAAAGGATAAGGGTTGCGCTCGTTGCGGGACTTAACCCAACATTTCACAACACGAGCTGACGACAGCCATGCAGCACCTGTCTCAGAGTTCCCGAAGGCACTAAAGCATCTCTGCTAAATTCTCTGGATGTCAAGAGTAGGTAAGGTTCTTCGCGTTGCATCGAATTAAACCACATGCTCCACCGCTTGTGCGGGCCCCCGTCAATTCATTTGAGTTTTAACCTTGCGGCCGTACTCCCCAGGCGGTCGATTTAACGCGTTAGCTCCGAAAGCCACTCCTCTAGGGAACAACCTTCAAATCGACATCGTTTACAGCGTGGACTACCAGGGTATCTAATCCTGTTTGCTCCCCACGCTTTCGCACCTGAGCGTCAGTCTTTGTCCAGGGGGCCGCCTTCGCCACCGGTATTCCTCCACATCTCTACGCATTTCACCGCTACACATGGAATTCTACCCCCCTCTACAAGACTCTAGCTGACCAGTCTTAGATGCCATTCCCAGGTTAAGCCCGGGGATTTCACATCTAACTTAATCAACCGCCTGCGTGCGCTTTACGCCCAGTAATTCCGATTAACGCTTGCACCCTCCGTATTACCGCGGCTGCTGGCACGGAGTTAGCCGGTGCTTCTTCTGTCGGTAACGTCAATCGTTGTTGATATTAGCAACAACGCCTTCCTCCCGACTGAAAGTACTTTACAACCCTAGGGCCTTCTTCATACACGCGGCATGGCTGCATCAGGCTTGCGCCCATTGTGCAATATTCCCCACTGCTGCCTCCCGTAGGAGTCTGGGCCGTGTCTCAGTCCCAGTGTGGCTGATCATCCTCTCAGACCAGCTAGGGATCGTCGCCTAGGTGAGCCATTACCTCACCTACTAGCTAATCCCATATGGGTTCATCCGATAGCGCAAGGACCGAAGTTCCCCTGCTTTGCTCCTTAGAGATTATGCGGTATTAGCTACCGTTTCCAGTAGTTATCCCCCTCTATCGGGCAGATCCCCATACATTACTCACCCGTCCGCCGCTCGTCAGCGAGAAGCAAGCTTCCCCTGTTACCGCTCGACTTGCATGTGTTAGGCCTGCCGCCAGCGTTCAATCTGAGCCATGATCAAACTCTTCAATTAAAAAGCTTGATGCTCAAAGAATGTCTTACTGACCGTAACGTTCTTTTGTTCGGCTAACTTTGTCGGCTTCGCATCGCTTCCCCTCGCCGTACCTAAGTACTGTCTCGGGTTATCTTTGCTCGCCTTCGCGTTATCTTTCCAAAATAAGCGTTACTACCTTATTTCATATATATGAATTAACGTGTTAGTCACTCTTCAAGACTTAAAATCAAATATTTTTTTGATAGTGTCCTGTGAGTGCCCACACAGATTGTCTGATAAATTGTTAAAGAGCGCTGCAGCTTTTCTTTATGAAAACCAACCTTTCGGTCGTTGCTGCGAGGAGGCGTATAATACGTTTTCCTCCGTGAGAGTCAAGCAATTTTTTGCTTTTTCTTTTCAGAATCTCTCGCTGCCGTTTCAGTGTTCATCGCGCTTTGCGTTGTCTTGTTCCCGGTCAGTGGATGCGCATTATAGGGAGTCAGAAAAATCTGGCAACCCCTTTTTTCATATTTTTTCCTGTTCGCTCAGCTTTCCACCAAATTTGACTTAGATAGCTAGTTTTTCCAGCGTTTTGAGCCCTTCAGCTTCGAGAACTGGCTGTAATCCTTTTGCGTTGTCATCCATTAATAAGCAATATGCGAAGTTTTCTTCCTCTGAATTGGCGATTTCTTCTTGATTATTAATGAGCCAAACGGTTCTTCTGGCGATTGCAGAACCTGAATCAATGAATCGAGTTCCATTTGGTAGCACTTTTTCGAGTTCTTCTATTAATAGAGGAAAATGCGTGCAACCCAAAATAACAGTATCGGGCGGCTCTGGCATTCGAATCCATGGCCTGACAGTTTGAGCAACTTCATCTAGTGGTAAAGTTTCCCCATGTAACTTTCTTTCTGCAAGTTGAACTAATTCCGCAGAACCGAGAGAAATCACTTTGCAGTCTGTTGCAAACCGTTCGATCAGCTCTTTGGTGTATTCGCGGTTTACAGTGCCTTTCGTCGCCAATAAACCAACTACGCCATTACGCGTTAACTTGGTTGCGGGTTTAATGGCTGGAACAACCCCAACAACTGGGAACGTAAAATGTGCTCTCAAATTAGGAAGGCTGACCGTACTTGCGGTATTGCACGCAATAATCGCAATGGTTAAAGGATGTTTTGCAGCTATTGCATTTACGATTTGATAGACCCTATCAATAATGAACTCTTCGCTTTTTTCACCATAAGGGAAGGCTTCATTGTCGAATGCATAGATAAAGTGAGCATTCGGGATCATTTTTTTGACTTCACGATAAACAGATAACCCGCCCACTCCAGAGTCAAACACTAGAATGGTCGGGCGAACAGATAGGTTGTTATCAGAAGTTGTAGCTTCCTGTAAGGAAATATTCTCTTCCAGCGGTGCGATAACCATACGCGGTCTCATAGTCTTTATCGAACATATTAGCTATTTTACCACGAATTGTGAGATGTGAAGTGATTGGATATGCAGCGGTGAGATCCCAGATGCTAACGCCGCCGACTTTAGTGCGTTGATAAGTTTCATTGGTATCATAACGACTGCCTATATATTGGTAAGTCAACCCCATATCTACAGCAGCAATGTTCCAATCTAGCTGGTATTTGACTTGTTGTTTTGCTCTACGATTAAGCACTTTATTTGTTTTTTCATTTCTTGGGTCTAGATACTGTAACGTGAGTTGATGGCTAAATAGGCCTGTTTGTAATTCACCATTCCACTCGACTCCTTTAATCTTTGCCTTGCCAATATTGTTATAAGAACTAGTTTGCGTCACTGGATCCGAAGTGAAATCAATCAGATTAGTTATCTCGTTTTCATACCCAGTTAATTGCCAAAACAATAACCCTGTTTCGCCTTCTAAACCAATTTCCCACTGCTTACTTTCTTCTGGTTTTAAATTTGGATTTCCTTTGATGTTCCCAGCAACATTATCCGTATAAAGCTGACCTAAGTTAGGGGCTTTATACGCTGTAGCATAAGAACCGATTAACTTATATCCATCATAAAATTCCCAGCTTAAACCTGATTGCCATGTCGTGTGCCAGTTAAATTCAGAATGGTGATCTGAACGTACTGCCCCTTCCGCATTGACAGAGTCGATGAGTGCATATTGTCCTGTAAGATAAATACCTGTGTTATTGACGGTTTCTTTTTTACTTGTCATCGTATAACCACCGGGCTCAATGCTTTGACGTTGATAATCAACCCCAGCACTGATATTTCCTTTTTCTAATCTATAGCTATTACCCCATTGAAAGTTGTATTGGTCTGATTCATCAATTACAGAACCGCTACCATACCGCCCATTGTGATAGTTGTAGTTGTAATCTTTCATATGGCTATAGCTCCCAAGCAAACTTGTAGAGTACTTACCATTCGCATATTTCAACCCAGACTCATATGTTCTGCTGTATAGCTTACGAGTGTCTGCTGGCGTACCGTCATAACTCGTACGATTGTCATAACCATAAGCGCGTGCATAAGCAGAAAGAGCGGAAGAGAATTGATGCTCAACACCTAACCATAATGTTTTATTCAAAAAACCATCTTTATCGGGTTGAGGGCCCCCGCCTGTATTTCCTCTGGCTTCAACATCAAACCCTTTTGTATGAGTATAAGCACCCGCTGCCGTTACCGTTGTATTTTCACTAATTTTTTGCTGAGTCGAACCGTTATAGTTTTGGTAACTGTGTGAGCCAATGCCTGCATTTAAAGTAGTGCCATCGTTATCACGACGAGTAATAATATTCACCACACCACCAACAGCATCAGAACCATAAACCGCTGAGCGTGCGCCGCGAATATACTCAATGCGCTGTACCAGAGAAATTGGGATTTGGCTCATATCAGATGAACCTGAAATGCCCGCCTGATTCAAACGAACGCCATCAATTAGAACTAAAACATGACGAGATTCTGTTCCTCTAATAAAAAGAGAGCTTTGTTGCCCCATCCCCCCATTTTGAGCAATATCCACCCCCGGCAAGCGCCTTAATACATCAATAATGGTATTTGACTGCCAATGGTCGATATCTTCACGAGTGACCACCGTCACTGGCGCTAATATAGAAGAAATAGGTTGTTCGAAACGATTAGCTGACACAACCACTTGGTCAGTTTTGTCATTTGCACTTGCCAAAGAAGAAGTAGCGCACAGTACTGCCAGCGCAGCGGCCGATAGCGGCAGCGACTTTTTATTATTCATTATGGTTACACTCGGAAAATCAATTTAATTAACATTCCGCGAGGTTGAATATAAGATCCGCGCGAATATTCAACGAAGCGATTGGATGCGTGGCAGGTATCGGACTTTTACCGTTGCGCGTCAGTCTTGGATTCACACCAAATTCCCTAAACCACAGCCTATTATCGTAAGTTGAATAGTAGTGAGTGTCTACGGATGGATAATGAAAACTGGACATCTTCGCCGCATTCCCTACAATTTCGCTCCTGATACGAATTTATTACTGCTTTATGGAGCCAAACATGCCAACCACCTTGCATACTGAAGACTACGAACAACAACTCGTAGAAAAAACGGATCGTTTAAAGGCGATGATGGCTCCTTTTAACGCCCCTGAACCTGAAATATTTTCATCTCCAACATCCCATTATCGGATGCGTGCTGAATTTCGTATTTGGCATGAAGGTGATGACCTGTTTCATATTATGTTCAATAAAGAAACGAAAGAGCGTATTCGTATTGACCAGTTTCCTGTTGCTAGCCAATTGATCAATGACATGATGGCGGCGTTATTGCCGTTAATTAAGCAAAATGAATTACTGCGCCATAAATTATTTCAAATTGACTATTTATCAACACTAAGTAATAAGCTGATTGTTTCGCTGCTTTACCATAAAAAATTAGGTGAAGAATGGATGGAAGAAGCAAAAGCGTTAAAAGCCGCTTTAGTTGAACAAGGCTTTGATGTGCAATTGATTGGCCGAGCGTCAAAAACAAAAATCATGTTAGATAATGATTATGTCGATGAAGTCTTACCTGTTATGGGTAAAAATATGGTTTATCGCCAAGTTGAAAATAGCTTCACGCAACCTAATGCACAGGTCAATATCAAAATGTTGGAGTGGGCAATTGAGTCAACGCAGAATTCGACGGGTGATTTATTGGAACTGTACTGCGGAAATGGAAATTTCTCTTTAGCATTAGCGCAAAACTTCGAACGCGTATTAGCGACTGAAATTGCAAAGCCCTCAGTGGCCGCTGCTCAATATAATATCGAAGCCAATAATATTGAAAATGTACAAATTATTCGTATGTCCGCAGAGGATTTTACCCAAGCCATGCAAGGTGCCCGTGAATTTAGGCGCTTGGAAGGTATTTCTTTAGCCGATTACCAATGCAATACTATATTCGTCGACCCGCCTCGCAGTGGTTTAGATGCAGAAACAGTGAAACTAGTTCAGGGTTATGAGCATATCCTATATATTTCATGTAACCCAGAAACGCTATGCGATAACTTAGCTGAGCTGACTAAAACCCATAAAATAGAGAAATTAGCCTTATTCGACCAGTTCCCTTATACCCACCATATGGAAAGTGGGGTATTACTGAGCCGCTATTAATTTACTAAAAAACAAAAACGCCGCAGTGATGTGAACTGCGGCGCCTTACTATTAGAAAAGTCGTATAAACTTAATTTTCAACTTCTTGTTCAAGTGCTAGCTCCGCTTTTTCTTTCTTACGTGCTTTCCAGCTTGAGTACATCCACAATGCGATAATGACAATAAAGGTTGCGGGAATAAAATTAGAGCCTATTTCAGGATTTTGCACACGTAAAATCGCGGCATAGCCAAAAAGCCCAATAAAAAAACTACCGGCAACAAATTTTGGCAGCCCCATAGGCATCGCTTGATGCAAATAGCGCTGATGTAAACAATACACTGCCAATATCAGGGTTAAAATTGGGAAAAATGAAAAATCGACCAGCGAGTTAAACAGCGTTGAAAAGGTTCCATGGGTTGCAAGGCCAATCACAAAGGCTAGCAATAATGTGCTTCTTTCATAACTTTTTTGATCCGTCATTGATTCTCCTTATTATTTAGTCAGGTCTGGGTCAGTTTGATTTTGTTTTTCCTGTTCCCGGCGGTACCAGTAATAGGCGCCTTTCGCTATCATTCTTAACTGTAATACCAGCCGTTCTTCGAGATTTCTGCGTTTTTCTTCATCGATATCTAGCGCCTCTGCACCTGCGCTAAAGACAATCGTTACCATGGCCTCTGCTTGCATTTCAGTAAAATGGCGAGGCATACGGCTTTCAAGTTCAAGATAATCGGCCAATTCCGCAATAAAATGCTGAATTTCCCGAGCGACTGCCGCACGAAACTCAGCAGATGTTCCTGAACGCTCCCGCAATAATAACCTAAAGGCGTTAGGGTTATTACCAATAAACTCCATAAAAGTTGAGACTGATGTACGGATCACACTCCCGCCTTTTGCAATACGCTGCCTTGCTTGGCGCATTAGCTGGCGTAACATCAAGCCGCTTTCGTCGACCATCGTCAGCCCGAGTTCATCAACATCCTTGAAATGACGGTAAAATGAAGTCGGTGCAATCCCAGCTTCACGCGCAACTTCTCGCAAACTAAGGCTAGTAAAACTCCGTTCAGCGCTTAATTGGCTAAATGCGGCTTCGACGAGTGAACGCCGAGTTTTTTCTTTTTGTTTTGCTCTAACGCCAATTGTGTTACTCACGGTGATCCTAGTTTCTTATCATGAAAGGTAAATGTAATAAGCCTTACTCTTCGCCTAGCATACCTGAAAATAGCTAAACTGTTTTGGAGAAAAAGCGACTATCGCTACAATTTACTCATTTTCAGAATTTAACTTAGCCTTTTTCAATTAGTTTTTTAACACTGATATACTACCAACCTTTTATTAAACAATGCGTCAGCAAATCCTTGGAAGCATGCATAAATATGTGACTAGGGTAAGCGAGTGTAGCCAACGCTGTATCAATTTGAAAAACGACGAGGAAATTAGGTGAAATAACCAACTAATGATAACATCTTGTTGTCATTTTGTTTTAGAGCAGGTCTTACCTCATGCAACTTACCCATTTTGATGCAATAGTCATTGGTTCCGGTCCTGGTGGTGAAGGCGCCGCCATGGGGCTAGTGAAACAAGGAAAAAACGTTGCTGTTATAGAACGTTATAATAATGTCGGCGGAGGCTGTACCCACTGGGGAACCATTCCCTCAAAAGCCCTCCGTCATGCTGTTAGCCGTATTATCGAATTCAACCAAAACCCTCTTTATAGTGATAACTCCCGTAGCTTAAGCTCCTCTTTCTCTGAAATTCTTCGTCATGCTGAAACGGTAATTAGCCAACAAACACGCATGCGCCAAGGTTTTTATGAGCGTAATGGTTGCCAAATGTTTTCGGGTGAAGCCACCTTTATCGATGAGCAACATATCAGTGTCCGTTACGCAGATGGTAGTTGTGACGTTTTAAGTGCGGATAAAATCGTGATTGCCACAGGTTCTCGTCCATACTGTCCGTCCGATGTTGATTTCAATCATTCTCGAATTTATAACAGTGATACGATCCTCAACCTGACCCACGAGCCTCGCCATGTGATTATTTATGGTGCTGGTGTTATCGGCTGTGAATATGCATCTATTTTCCGTGGATTAGGGGTTAAAGTTGATTTAATCAACACGCGCGATCATCTATTGGCCTTTCTTGACCAAGAAATGTCAGATGCCTTGTCGTATCATTTTTGGAATAGCGGCGTTGTTATTCGCCATAATGAAGAATATGAAAAAATCGAAGGGGTCGAAGACGGTGTTATTGTTCACCTGAAGTCGGGTAAAAAAGTCAAAGCAGACTGCTTACTGTATGCGAACGGAAGAACGGGTAACACAGATAGCTTAGGTCTCGCTAATGTCGGGATTGAGGCTGATGGCCGCGGTTTAGTTAAAGTCAATAAAGCATATCGCACCACTAATGAACATATCTATGCTGTTGGTGATGTCATCGGCTACCCAAGCTTAGCCTCTGCGGCCTACGACCAAGGACGAATTGCGGCCCGAGCCATTGGTGGTAGTTTAGGTGATGCTCATTTAGTAGAAGATATTCCAACAGGGATTTATACTATTCCTGAAATTAGTTCAGTTGGTAAAACAGAGCAAGAATTGACCGCAATGAAAGTGCCTTATGAAGTCGGTCGGGCACAATTTAAGCATTTAGCACGTGCACAAATCGCAGGTATGAATGTCGGTAGTTTGAAAATATTATTCCATAGAGAAACATTACAGATACTAGGCATTCACTGTTTTGGTGAAAGAGCGGCTGAAATTATCCATATCGGCCAAGCTATCATGGAACAAAAAGGTGAAGGTAATACTATAGAATATTTCGTGAATACAACCTTCAATTACCCAACAATGGCGGAAGCTTTCCGTGTTGCGGCTTTAAATGGTTTAAATCGACTATTTTAATTATTTTGTGATTTATGGTTGCCAATAACCTGGCAACCATCATCAACTAAAAAAATAATATTGGTAGCTTAACCCTAAACTCTATTTTTATAATAGTTATCCATTGAGTTATAGATGGTCTCCGCTAATTGTTCATAGCGCCCACGTAACGGTGAACCCGGGCGATAAACTAATACGATAGTTCGTTTCGGTTCAGGTTCAATGCAATTTAAATAACATACCCCATCACGACAAACTTCATTTGGCACCGATAAATCAGGTAAAAGTGTAATTCCACTCCCTGCGGCCACCATATTTCTTAACGTTTCTAAGCTCGTTGCCCTGAAGTGTGTGTCTTCTTTCGCGCCCGCTTGGAAGCAGAAGCCCATCGCTTGGTCACGTAAACAGTGGCCATCTTCTAACATTAATAGCTTTTCACCTGACAACTCACTCATTTCAATCGTATCACGATCATGCCATGGGTGACTCTCATAAATAGCCAGTTTCATCGGTTCTTCGAATAACGGAACAACAATAAAAGGTTCCGTTTCTTTAACTTCCGCTAAAATAGCGCAATCTAATTTACCGCTGTCTAACTGAGCTAATAATTGCTGAGTTTGCGCTTCATGCAAATAGATTTCTAATTTCGGATGAGCTTGGTGCAATTGCGGAATAATATGAGGTAATAGATATGGCGCAACCGTTGGGATTAAACCAATATGTAATGGGCCCGACATGCTTTCCCCTTGGAGGGCGGCCATTTCTTGTAATACTTTAATTTCACGCAAAATAGTACGGGCTTGTTCAACCAATAATAAACCTTGTTGAGTGAAAAGAACTTTGCGGCTGGTTCTTTCTAACAACATAACGCCAAGTTCTTCTTCTAATTTACGAATTTGGCCACTAAGAGTAGGTTGGCTAACATGACAAGAATCCGCGGCACGTCTAAAGTGTTTATGTTCGGCGAGTGCGACAAGGTACTCTAAATCTCGAATATTCATATTTCTTTTCCTTTCGTGAATTCTCTGTCAAACCAAAGATAGATAATACCAATCACTATATCGATATTGTTTTGTTTTATCTATTGATAAATTGAAAAATAGGGGGAAAACCTCATTTTTGAAGGATACACGCAATATAATGAAACAAAGTGTAATATTTAGAAATAAAATGTATCTCATTCCTGACTCTTCAACAGAGAGAATAGTTAATTAATGATTAAATTCATTTACCATTAGCATTTCAATATAACATTCCTAATAAAAGCATTAACCGTGTTTTTTTAGAATAAAATTTCAATAAATTACATCCTAACGTTGCCAAGTAAAATCTCAACATTCTCCTCAAAAAATATAGACTATTTGTGACATTAATTCACATAATAGATAAAATTAACTTCATTTTAACATTCAGTGAATATCACTAAAATAACCAAATTATTAGAATTTAATATGTATTTAGTCACACTTCATCAGTTTTGAATTAATTAAAACATACAAATATTTATTATATTCATCTCAAACAAAAGAAATATTTTGTTATCTTTCCTTTCACTCTCTATTAAAGTTTGTAAGTTTTTATATAAAAGTAAATGTAAATTGCAGCTTAATTTTGTTAAATTTTATTTTAATCACTATTACAGATTGATAACAACAGAAAATCACTAGAGAATCCAACTATAAAAAACTAACAGAAAACACAAATAATAAAACAAAACACTGCAAACTTCTTAATATACAGCCTTATTAACCATCAAAATACAAATGAATAACTTTAAATTAAAATGAGAGTAATTTTGTTTTCTTTATATTTTTAAACATTTCCTTTTTTAATTTTACACCTAAATAGTGTTTTTAAATTTATAATTCCCACATCAAAAACACCAAGGAATATCAGTTCATTATTATTATTCTTATTTAATCACACACAAATCTAATTTAAACATACAGCAAGTTGATTAATCAAAAATCAATGACGGGATACTATTATGAAAAATTTATTAACAAAAACTCAAAAATTTGGCCTTCGTTCACTCTGTGTATTGTTACTCGTTACAACCGCATCTATTCATGCTTATGCAAGTAATGACCAACAAAATGGGGTTATTCATTTCTCTGGGGCAGTCGTATTTCCGTCTTGCTTTAATGAAGTGACCGACAATCATGTCACACTGAATTGCTTAAATAACCAATCTGATATGGTTGCCAGCAAAATAAACTTGAATGATGTTGCAAATACTCAAGGTTGGAAGGTAATCAATGAAGGTAGAGGAGAGTATTCATATAACTGGGTGAATGAAGAAAAACAACTCGGAATGCTAACCATTAAATATATTTAAAAACAAACGCGCTATGGGAATTGGGGTAGTCATGCTACCCCCCATTTTTATCTTCTATAACCGATCACAGCTCTAATCGTTTTTTTGCTTCTACAATAGCATTTGCCACTTGTTTCTGAGATACCCCGCCTTTTGCTAACCGCTTATCTAAACAAGATTGTAGTGATAAAACTTCATAGACATCCAACTGAATAGTGCTACTGAATTTTTGCAAATCACTTAAAGCCATTTCCTCTAAAGCTTTACCTTGCCCAATTGCGGCAACAACGGCCTCACCCACAATATGATGCGCTTCACGGAATGGAACACCTTTAGCAACCAGATAATCAGCGAGTTCAGTTGCATTCGCATAACCTTGCTTCGCAGCATCTTCACAACGACTACGGCGAATTTGAATACCATCAAGAACCAACGCAGCCATGTGCATGCAATCTAACCAAGTATCTAATGCATCAAATAACCCTTCTTTGTCTTCTTGCATATCTTTGTTGTAAGCAAGAGGGAGCCCTTTTAGGGTCATCATCATACCTGTCAATGCACCTTGGACACGCCCACATTTTCCACGGATCAATTCCAATGCATCAGGGTTTTTCTTTTGCGGCATGAGTGATGAACCCGATGTCACTTTGTCTGATAGCTCAACAAAGCCAGCTTCTCCACTATTAAAGAAAATTAAATCTTCAGCAAAGCGGGATAAATGAACCATACCGATACTTGCGTTCGATAATAATTCAAGAACGTGATCTCTGTCTGATACCGTATCCAAGCTATTACGCGTTGCAGAAGAAAAACCTAACCAAGAGGCAAGCTGCTCACGGTCGATATCATAAGCCGTTCCTGCTAATGCCCCACACCCTAATGGGCTGACATCTAAACGTTTTAAGGTATCTTTTAAACGGCTTTCGTCACGCGCTAGCATTTCGCTATAGGCTAAACACCAGTGAGCAAATGTCACCGGTTGGGCACGTTGTAAATGCGTATAACCGGGCATTACTGCATCTTGGTTATTTTCTGCGGTGATGACCAACGCTTTTTGTAATTCGGTTACCGCTTCAAGCAACAATGCGACTTGGTCTTTACACCACAGTTTTAAATCTGTTGCCACTTGGTCATTACGGCTACGACCGGTATGTAATTTTTTCCCTAAATCACCGACTTTATCAATCAGCTTACCTTCAACCCAGCTATGAATATCTTCTGCGTCACTTTGCAGGATAATTTCAGGGTTATCTTGCACTTCTTTCAGTAAGGAGTTTAGCGCTTGTTCTAAAGTTTGTTGTTCGCTATCAGACAATACACCAACTGTTACTAGTGATTTTGACCATGCGACTGAGCCGATAATATCTTGTTGCGCCAGGCGATAATCGAAACGCAATGAATCATTAAACTGTTTGAACCGTTGATCCGCTTGCTGACTAAAACGTCCACCCCAAAGTGCCATAGCTAATCCCTACCTGATTGATAAAATAAGTTTTTAACCCCGACAGCAGTCTTGGCTGCCGGGAGACTACTATTTGATTTACTTCGCTTTGTTTTGTTCTTTCAGCGCACGGATACGTGAAGACAGCGAGTAAAGACGAATAAACCCACCTGCATGACTGTGGTCATAAACTTCATCTTCACCAAATGTGGCAAATTCCTCAGAATACAGGCTCTTATCCGCTTTTTTCTGAATCGCAGTCACTTGCCCTTTATATAATTTCAGAACAACTTCCCCTGTCACATCTTGTGCTAATGATTCAGCAGCCGCTTGCAGCGAGTGACGTAGTGGTGCGAACCAACGGCCATCATAAACTACATATGACATTTCTAAGCCGAGTTGCTCACGCCATTTGTAGCTGTCACGGTCAAGAACCAGTTGTTCAATACCACGTAATGCCGCCATCATAATGGTGCCTCCCGGGGTTTCATAGCAACCACGAGATTTCATACCCACTAAACGGTTTTCAACGATATCAATACGGCCCACTCCATGTTTTGCACCTAAAGTATTTAATGCTTCTAAACAGCCAAGTGGAGACAATGCTTGACCATTTACCGAAACGACTTCACCGTGTTTGACACCAACGGTAACTAATTCAGCTTCATCTGGTGCATCTTGCGGATCGACAGTCCATACCCAACAATCTTGGTTTGCAGCATTCCATGTGCTTTCTAAAACACCACCTTCCGTAGAAATGTGCCATGCGTTTTCATCACGGCTGTAGATTTTTTCAAGGCTAGCTGTTGTTGGAATATTACGCTCTTTCAGATAATCGAGCAGCGCTTCACGGGAACGTAAGTCCCACTCACGCCATGGTGCAACCACTTGTAACTGTGGTGCTAATGCCGTATAGGTGCTTTCGAAACGCACTTGGTCATTACCTTTACCTGTTGCGCCATGGGCAACAGCATCTGCACCCACTTTTAAGGCAATTTCAACTTGCGCTTTAGCAATGATTGGACGAGCCATTGACGTACCTAATAAATAGCTACCTTCATATAGCGCCCCCGTTTTCAATACAGGATAAATATATTCTTTGATGAACTCTTCACGTAAATCGACGACATAGCACTCGGATGCACCTGATTGTAGAGCTTTTTTCTCTACGCCTACTAAATCTTCACGGTCTTGCCCCACATCCGCAACGAAGGCCACGACTTCGCAATCATCATAGTTTTCTTTTAGCCATGGAATAATTGCTGATGTATCCAGGCCACCTGAATATGCTAATACAATCTTTTTAATGCCCTTTTTCATAACGTACCTATCCGCTCAATTAATATAGTTATTCCATGGCTCATTTATGATGCCAAGATCCGTGTTCCGATTGCTGTTCCATTAAACAGCTCGGGAAGTTGTTCTGCATGACGCCAACTTGCGATATCAACAGAGCGTTGTAAGGCTGCCGCAGCGTCTAACGCCGCATTGACCTTCACAATCATTCCATCGGTAATAATTCCCTGCTCAATGAGCTTTTGCGCTTTTTGCGTCGTCATTTCGTCAATTTTTTGGCCTTTACCATCCAAAATACCGCTCACATCAGACAGTAAAACCAAATCTGCGTTTAAGGCTTGGGCGATAGCGGTTGCAGCTTGGTCCGCATTTACATTCATCAACTCACCTTCTGGTGTGATACCTATAGAGCTGATAATGGGTAAATAGCCCGCACCTAACAATAATTTCAATAATTTCGCATCGCCAGGTTTGGCATCACCGACATGACCTAATTCTTCGTTTAATTGAGTCACTGTGGCACTTTGCCCATCACCGAGAGAAAGCCCTACGGCTGGAAGTTGATACTTCGTTGCCCATGCCAGTAATGTTTTATTCGCCGTACCCGCTAATGCCCCTGTAATGATATCGATTTGGTCTGCTGGCGTGACTCGTAACCCTTGCTTTTTAACGACAGGTAATTGCAGTTTTTGCATCAATTCATCAACTAAACAGCCACCGCCATGTACAATCACCAACTCACGTTGATGTGCTTGCCGATAGGTTTGAATCGCTGTAAATAATTTTTCAAGTGCCTCGACGCTATCAAGTAACACTCCGCCCAATTTAATCACTAAGGGTTGCATGGGGTTAATCCTTCTTAAAATAAAGACTGAGTTTCAGCAAAACCAAAACGAATATTCATGCACTGAACGGCTTGTGCTGCCGCACCTTTAAGTAGGTTATCTTCTGTACCCACTAAAATCAGGTGTTCACCTTTCAATACATAGCCAATATCACAAAACGGCGTACCAACTACCGATTTCAATGCAGGAACGCCTTTTTCATATAACCGCACTAACGGTTTATTTTGATAAGCATCTTTAAACGTTTGTGTGACTTTTTCTGCCGAAACACCCGCTTTTACTTTGCACGTAATCGTTGCAAGGATGCCTCGAGAGAAATTGCCTAAATGTGGTGTAAAAATAACCTCTCTTCCCAAGTGAGTCGCAATTTCTGGCTGATGGCGATGAGTAAAGATGCCATAAGGTTGCAAACTCACTTCACAAAAGCTGTTGGTCATCGAGGCTTTACGGCCTGCTCCAGAGACTCCGCTGGTGGCATTAATCACTGGCCACATAGCTTCATCTAGCAAATTGCCTTCAATCAATGGTTTAAGTGCTAATTGGGAAACCGTTGGATAACACCCTGGTACTGCGATCAGTTGCGCTTGACGAATTTTATCGGCCTGCCATTCTGCTAAACCGTAAACTGCTTGCATTAGCCATTCAGTATTTGTATGTTCAAAGCCATAGTATTGCGTATAGAACGCAGGATCTTGAACACGATAAGCACCCGATAAGTCGAACACAACGCAGCCCGCTTCAAGAAACTGAGGGGCTATGTCGTGGCTTACTTCATGTGCAGTGGCAAGAAAAACAACATCAATACCTTCCGCTGCTTCTGCGACATCGGTTAATGGCAGAACGGGAAGGTCTATGATGCCTTTATACTGAGGATGTAAATCAGAAAAACGTTTATTTGCATCCGCACTTTGCTTCGATACCATCAATCCTTGAAGATTAACTTCAGGATGGCGTTGCAAATAACCGGCTAATTCTGCTCCAGTATAGCCACTGGCCCCGATAATGAGTGTGTTCAACATATGCTTTCTACCTTGTACTCGTGACCCAAACAGTTTAATGTGTATTTTTATTCAAATAAAGTGCATGAATATTGATACTATTATGGATAAAGGCTGTCAACAGTGAATATTAAATTACCTGCATTTATTGAGATTTATCGTCAATTAATTGCGACTCCGTCGATTAGTGCGACTGATTCTCATTTGGACCAGAGCAATAAAGCCCTGGTGGAACTTCTCGGTGGGTGGCTGGAGACGTTAGGTTTTTCGGTCAAAATTCAACCTGTGCCGGAAACGCGAGATAAATATAATTTGCTTGCATCTATTGGTGAAGGAAATGGTGGGCTGATGCTATGCGGCCATACCGATACCGTGCCCTTTGATGATGGACGTTGGAGTAAAAACCCGTTTGAGCTAACAGAGCATGACGGCAAGTTATATGGGCTCGGAACCGCAGATATGAAAGGCTTTTTTGCTTTCATTGTTGATGCGTTACGCGATATGGATTTAACTCAGCTCAAACGCCCACTGCATATATTGGCCACTGCGGATGAAGAAACATCGATGGCTGGCGCACGTTATTTTGCAGCCAGTACAGCGCTAAGACCGGATTTTGCGATTATTGGTGAGCCGACGTCGTTACAACCGATTCGTGCGCACAAAGGACATTTATCAAATGCTATCCGCATTACTGGACAATCGGGGCATTCTAGTGACCCAGAACGTGGGGTCAATGCCATTGAATTAATGCATGAGTCTATTTCCCATTTAATGGACTTACGAAATACGTTAAAAGAACGATTTAACAACCCTGCATTTGTCATTCCCTACCCGACGATGAACTTTGGTCATATTCATGGAGGTGATGCAGCCAACCGAATTTGTGGTTGTTGTGAATTACACATGGACATTCGCCCACTCCCCGGCCTGACTTTGCAGGACTTAGATGAACTTCTCAATGAAGCTCTTGAGCCTGTTAGTGCCCGTTGGCCGGGGCGCTTGGCGATTGAACCCATGCATCCGCCGATCCCTGGCTATGAATGCCCAACGGACCACAAGATGGTGGCAGTAATTGAACAGTTGTTGGGGCAAAAAGCGGATACCGTGAATTACTGTACTGAAGCGCCGTTTATACAAGAGCTCTGCCCGACGTTGGTTCTTGGCCCTGGTTCTATTGAGCAAGCACATCAGCCTGATGAATTTATCGATATGCGCTTTATTGAACCTACTTGCCAATTAATTAGCCAAATGGTTGAGCACTTCTGTTTCACTGAGTAAATCTGACGAGCCATTGATTCGAACGCGACTCACGCGGCTCTGAAAAGAGTCGCGTTTTTTATCATGAATTATTTTCCTGTTGTCTTTGAAAAAACCTCAGCGTCATAATTTAATTTAAGTATTGACTATTGGTACCGATCTGGTAATTTCTATTTGGACGTCTAAACGTATAGACGCACAAATGGATATAATAACGTACAAAAAATAGTTAGTTTGCAAATTGCGAGGTTACAGGGTATGAGTTTTTTTCACGCAAATCAGCGCGAAGCGCTAAATCAAAACTTAGCTGAGTTAGATGGCCAAATTAATGTTTCATTTGAGTTTTTCCCACCTCGCAGTGAAGAGATGGAGCAGACACTATGGAAATCTATTGATAGGCTCAAAAACCTGAAACCTCAATTTGTCTCTGTGACTTATGGTGCGAATTCCGGCGAACGCGACAGAACGCACAGCATCATCAAAGATATTAAAGATAAAACGGGCTTAATTGCAGCCCCTCACCTAACGTGTATTGATGCAAGCCCTGATGAACTGAAAGCCATTGCTCGTGACTATTGGAATAATGGTATTCGCCATATTGTTGCATTGCGTGGTGATTTACCTGACAACAGCCGTAAACCAGATATGTATGCTGTTGATCTAGTCGAGCTGTTAAAAAGTGAAGCGGATTTTGATATTTCTGTTGCGGCCTACCCTGAAGTTCACCCTGAAGCCAAAAGCGCTCAAGCCGATTTAATTAGTTTAAAAAAGAAGATTGATGCGGGAGCTAACCGTGCAATCACTCAGTTTTTCTTTGATGTTGAGAGCTATTTACGTTTTCGTGACCGCTGCGTCGCGACAGGCATTGATGTGGAAATCGTGCCGGGGATTTTACCCGTCTCTAACTTTCGTCAACTCGAGCGCTTTGCCAAACTGACTAACGTACGCATTCCTGCATGGATGAGTAAAATGTACGAAGGGTTAGATGACGACCCTGAGAGCCGTAACCTTGTCGGCGCATCAATCGCCATGGATATGGTCAAAATTCTTAGCCGTGAAGGCGTGAAAGATTTTCATTTTTACACGCTGAACCGCTCTGAGCTCACCTATGCTATCTGCCATACTTTGGGAGTTAGGCCTTAATTTAGCCGGATGAGGCGAATATTTTGTCTCATCCCTTTGCTATTTTCTTCTATTCTTATAAATATCTTCTATTTTCCCAGAAAAAAATATCAAATAGCTAGAACTAGTTATTTCTTGTTTAAAAAAGAACCAGTGTCTTTAAGGTAAATATATTAACGTGATATCTAAACTGATTAGATTCGCGAACTACTTTTCCACAATATAACTCATGCTATTATTTTCTTTATATTCAAATTCATTTTGCCACAATAATTATATTTAACGGTTAACGGTATAAATTAACTTTAAACATTATGAAAATCAGAGTTTAAATAAAAGTTACATAACTTAAAATTATTGAAATATTAGTTTTTTATGAACATTTATTTATTTCCACTACATTTTTCGCCCATATAAATCAAATAAAAACAACTAAAAAGCTAAATACATAGAAATAAAAACCATAAAAATGTAATAACTTAGTTAAATTGAGTGGTTTTTAGCATCATTTTATGAACACAATCAGCTATTAAGAAAAATTATCTACAACCAAAATGGCCACAAACCATCATTCACTTCACTGTTACTTTCTAATTATGACAATTTTCATTAAATTATCTTTTTTATTTGAACACTTTTGAATTTTTAAAAAGACGGCGTATATTTAATATTGAGCTCAAGATTAATAGTATTTAATTACCACATGGTCATTGAGGAATTAAAACATGAGTAATAATGCATTAAATTCAAAACACAGTGGAATGGATGATGTCTACGCATCATTAGAATTATCCAAATCATTACCAAAAACCAAGTTTCCATTGAAAGAACAAGCACCACGTAATGTATTTAGTGCAGTACGCGATGAATTAATGCTAGATGGGAATTCACGCCAAAACTTAGCAACATTTTGCCAGACATGGGTGGATGATGAAATTCGTGATTTGATGGATTTGTCTATCGACAAAAACATGATAGATAAAGACGAATATCCACAAACAGCAGAAATTGAAAACCGCTGCGTACATATGTTAGCGGACTTATGGAATTCACCGGATGCAGAAAATACCCTTGGTTGCTCAACCATCGGGTCCTCAGAGGCTGCAATGCTTGGTGGGCTAGCGCTAAAATGGCAATGGCGCAAAAAACAAGCCGCTAAAGGAAAACCGACCGATAAACCTAATTTAATTTGTGGCCCAGTTCAAATCTGTTGGCACAAATTTGCTCGTTATTTCGATGTTGAACTCCGAGAGATCCCTCTTGAAGGTGACCGCCTCATCATGACACCGGAAGAGGTACTCAAACGTGTCGATGAAAATACTATTGGTGTCATACCGACCCTTGGAGTGACATTTACCTGCCAATATGAGCCCGTAAAAGCTGTACACGATGCGCTCGATAAACTGCAAAAAGAAACTGGGCTGGATATTCCTATCCATGTGGATGGTGCTAGTGGCGGCTTCTTAGCTCCATTTTGTGCACCAGATTTAGAATGGGATTTCCGCTTACCACGTGTAAAATCCATTAATGCATCAGGCCATAAATTTGGTTTGGCGCCATTAGGCGCTGGCTGGGTTATTTGGCGTGAAGCCAAAGACCTTCCAGAAGAATTGATTTTTAATGTGAATTATTTAGGCGGTAATATGCCAACGTTCGCACTAAATTTCTCTCGCCCTGGCGGTCAAATCATTGCTCAATATTATAATTTCTTGAGACTGGGTCGCGAAGGCTATGCAAAAATCCACAACGCTTGCTATGCAACTGCACAATACCTCAGCCGCGAAATTGAAAAATTAGGGCCATTTGAAATGATTTTTGATGGTGATAGCCAAACGGGTATCCCTGCATTAGCATGGAAACTGAAAGAAGGCACAGCCACCAGCAAATATTCCCTCTATGATATCGCAGACAAACTACGTAGTCGTGGCTGGCAAGTTCCTGCTTACTCCATGCCAGCAAACCGTGAAGACCTTGTTATTCAACGTATTCTAGTGCGTCATGGGGTTAGTTTAGATTTAGCCGCATTACTCATTGATGACTTCAAACGCACCTTAGAGTATTTCGATAAGCACCCCGTCAATAAACCGCTAACAGAAGAAGAAGGCGGCGGCTTTAATCACAGTTAATTCTTTTATTCATGATTGTGTTGTTAACGAGCCAAAGAGCCTTAGGTTCTTTGGCTCCTACTGAGATCCGCCCTGAAAAGGCAGATTGTTTATCGATTTGAGGAGAACTCGTATGGCAACAACGACAGCTCCAGCCGCAAAGCAACTGACACTACTTGGCTTTTTTGCCATCACTGCATCAATGGTGATGGCCGTTTATGAATATCCAACATTTGCAACATCTGGCTTTAGCCTCGTATTTTTCCTGCTATTAGGAGGATTATTGTGGTTTATTCCTGTCGCATTGTGTGCCGCAGAAATGGCAACCGTAGAAGGTTGGGAGGAAGGTGGTGTATTTGCATGGGTTTCTAATACATTAGGCGAACGTTGGGGATTTGCCGCTATTTCATTTGGTTATTTACAAATTGCGATTGGCTTTATTCCTATGCTGTATTTCGTATTAGGGGCACTGTCTTATATTTTAAATTGGCCAGAACTGAATACAGACCCAATCACTAAAACGATAGGGGGCACTTGTTATTCTCTGGGTATTGGCTTTCACCCAATTTGGCGGAACTAAATATACTGCCACGATTGCGAAAGTCGGTTTTTTCGCAGGCATCTTGCTTCCAGCGCTAATTTTGGTCTTTCTAGCGATCAGCTATTTAGCCAGCGGCTCTCCATTGGCCATTGAAATTAGTACTGAAACCTTTATTCCTGATTTCACCAAAATTGGCACACTCGTGGTATTTGTCGCCTTTATTTTGAGCTATATGGGTGTTGAAGCTTCAGCAACTCACGTTAATGAGATGAAAAACCCCGGTCGAGATTACCCCGCAGCGATGTTTTTACTCATGATAGCGGCAATTTGTTTAAGCTCAATTGGTGGGTTATCGGTAGCAGCGGTGATCCCAAACAGTGAAATTAATTTATCTGCTGGTGTGGTACAAACATTCAATGTGCTTGTCACACACTTTAATTCATCCCTTGAATGGGCAGTGAGAATTATTGCGGCACTATTATTGCTTGGCGTGCTGGCTGAGATTGCCTCTTGGATTGTGGGGCCATCCCGCGGGATGTATGTCGCGGCACAGAAAGGTATTCTGCCGCAAGGCTTTGCCAAGGTGAATAAAAATGGCGTACCGGTAACACTGGTGATTTCGCAGTTGTTGATCACAACAGTAGCGATTATCGTCCTCACCAATACTGGGGGCGGTGGTAATATGTCATTCCTTATTGCTCTAGCCTTAACGGTAGTTATCTATTTATGTAGCTATTTCATGCTATTTTTAGGTTATATGCAGTTAGTTTGCAAACAACCAGAGAAAAAACGTGTCTTCAATATACCGGGAGGTAAAGGCATTAAACTTCTCATTGCGTTAGTCGGCCTAATTGTTTCTATCTTAGCCTTTGTGATTTCATTCTTCC
The DNA here is from genome assembly GCF_033688165.1 of Providencia sp. PROV048. Lineage (NCBI taxonomy): Bacteria > Pseudomonadati > Pseudomonadota > Gammaproteobacteria > Enterobacterales > Morganellaceae > Providencia > Providencia sp. PROV048. The sequence continues at coordinate 4,138,049 of NZ_CP096360.1, forward strand.
CACCGAGTTCTTTACCGAATGGTGCGAGTAATACCACCTATGTGACGTTACTTGCGGTTAGCTTTGTGATTATTTTCTTACTGCCCTTTGTAATTTATGCTTTCCATAACAAACAAGGTAAGAAAACTAATGTCTCTATGGTGCATATCAAAACGCATAATGCGCCAGCTAACCATTTCTTTATTCACCCTCGAGCTCGCTCTACGTATCACTTGATTCATCATGATAAACCAGACGATGGTTCATCCAACTCGTAATAACCCGTAAAAATAATGAGGGCCACCATTTGGTGGCCCTCAGATTATTCAAGTACTTTAAAAATCAACAAACTAACCCGTATTACGCATGCCTGCTGCCACACCTGCAATGGTCACCATCAAAGCTTGCTCGACACGTGGGTCTGGCTGCTCTTGTTGGCGGGAACGGTGTAAAAGCTCTGCTTGTAAGACATTTAATGGGTCAGTATAAACATTACGTAACGCGATGGATTCCGCTATCCAAGGTAAATCCGCCATTAGCGCTTCATCTTTTGAAACCGCCAGCACGCTTTTAATATCTTCAGATAACTGGTCACGCAGTTTTTGCCCTAATGGCCATAAGCGCTCTTCCACCAAGCGGTGGTCGTAATATTCCGCCAGCCATAAATCTGCTTTTGCATAAACCATTTCTAACATCGCAATACGCGTATTAAAGAATGGCCACTGCTGCCACATTTCATCAAGAATGGCTTGTTTGCCTTCTTTCTCAATGACATGTTTTAGCGCCGCTCCTGCCCCTAACCATGCGGGTAACATTAAGCGGTTTTGCGTCCATGCAAAAATCCATGGGATCGCACGCAAAGTTTCCACACCACCAGTTGGGCGGCGTTTTGCAGGACGCGACCCAAGCGGTAATTTACCTAGCTCTAGCTCCGGTGTTGCGGCACGGAAATAAGGCACAAAATCCGGTTGTTCACGTACATAATCACGGTACATCGCACAGGACACATCAGATAGCGAATCCATCACGGACTTCCACTCATCTTTTGGCTCTGGTGGCGGTAAAAGGTTCGCTTCTAAAATAGCACTGGCGTATAACGCAAGGCTGCTAATGGTAACTTGCGGCAAACCGAATTTAAAACGGATCATCTCGCCTTGCTCGGTTACCCGCAACCCACCTTTTAAACTACCCGGCGGTTGAGAAAGTAATGCAGAATGTGCAGGCGCACCACCGCGGCCAATTGTACCGCCACGCCCATGGAATAATGTCAGTGTGACACCTTCTTTCTCACACAATTTAATCAGTGCATCTTGCGCGCGATACTGCGCCCATGAAGCTGCCATTACCCCTGCATCTTTAGCAGAATCCGAGTAACCAATCATCACCATTTGGCGATCATCGATAAGGTTGCGATACCACTCAATGCTTAACAGCTTGGTCATCACACTTTCTGCGTTATTTAAATCTTCCAGTGTTTCGAATAGCGGCGCGACTGGTAAGCGAACCGACGCCCCATTCTCTTTTAGCAGTAATTTAACCGCCAGCACATCTGATGGGACTTTCGCCATTGAAATAACATAAGCCGCAACAGAATCATTTTTGGCTTTCGCAATCACTCGACAAGTTTCAAACACTTCCTGTGTTTCTGCACTCGGCTGCCAATCTTGCGGGATAAGTGGGCGTAAAGATTGTAGCTCTGCCAACAAAAACTGTTGTTTTTCCTCTTCTGACCACTGCGAGTAATCACCCAACCCTAAATACTGAGTCAGCTCTGCAATGGCTTCAGTGTGACGAGTACTTTCTTGGCGCACATCAATACGTACCAGTTGCAAACCAAAGCTACGAATACGGCGCAGAGTATCCAACAACTGACCATTAGCAATAATTTTCATATTGCAGGCAATTAATGATTGGTAGCACGCGTATAGCGGGTCCCATAATTGAGCATTATCCACCAATAGGTCTGCTGGTGGTAAAACTTGCTCGCCTTTTACACGGCGCTCTAAGTACTCTAGCGTCGAAAATAGTTGGCTACGTAAATTTTTCGCGATTTGGCGATAAGGCTCATCAACGTCATCCCCCCCAGCTAACGCACGCAGCTCTGAGGTCGCTTCCGTCATCGAAAGCTCTGAAACCAATACTTGAATATCTTTGAGGAATAAGTCTGCCGCTTTCCAGCGACTCAGCAATAAAACTTGGCGAGTCACATCCGCAGTTACGTTCGGGTTACCATCACGGTCTCCACCCATCCATGAGGTAAAACGAATAGGATTGGCTTCAACCGGTAATACTGCCCCAATAGAGTCCTCAAGTTGTTCGTTAAATTCACGTAAGAAAGCAGGAACCCCTTCCCACAATGAATTTTCCACAACAGCAAAACCCCATTTAGCTTCATCAATGGGTGTTGGGCGAATTTTACGAATTTCATCGGTATGCCATGATTGAGCCACCAATTGACGCAAGCGGCGCATGATATTATTGCGTTCATAATCCGCAATGTCATCATGGTCGAGTTGTGACAAACAGTTATTTACCTCAACTAATTTATGGATCAACGTACGGCGAGCAATTTCCGTTGGGTGAGCCGTTAAAACCAGCTCAATTGAAAGCTGTTCAACTGCTTTTTGGATATCACCATCAGTGAAGTTTTTGCCTTTTAATCGGCTAAACAGATTTTTCAATGCTACTGGGTTACTTGCCGCTTCGCCGTGAGGCGAAATACTGTGGTATTGCTCAGCGACATTTGTCAGGTTTAAGAATTGGTTAAATGCCCTTGCAACGGGTAGCAATTCATCATTAGAAAGATTTTGTAATGTCATCAGCAGTTTTTGGCGCTGAACTTCATTACCTGCACGAGAAGATTTGGAAAGCTTACGAATGGACTCAACTTTGTCGAGTATGTCCTCACCTAAGGCTTCCTTGATGGTATCGCCGAGTAGCTTACCCAGCATACTGACATTACTGCGCATTGCGGAATATTGCTGATTCATGAGACTCCTGACCTTGTGCTTCTGGCAGAATGCATTCCCGCACGGTTCACGGTTAACAGACTGCTACCTGTTTCCTGTAACAAAATTTCAGTCGGCTGCGTTAGAGTTGTCGTTTTGTGATGCAGGCCGCTAAATTTACCCTTCAGTGTATATTCATATCAGAAAAAAATGACTTTGGGGGATTTTTCTGAAATTTAATTACAGCCTTATTTTTATTAATTTTTCTTATTTAAGTATTGTTTCAGCGCAATATATCGTCGATTCAGCACTTTTAAGACATGAATAATGTTTAAGAATTAAATCATCAGAATAAAAAACAGAAAATGAAGGGATAAATTAAAAATCTTCATGATGCATTGGTGCCCTCAATACCGAAGAGAACACCAATGCACTGAATAAATGATTATAAAAGTTGAGAGAGTCGGTTCAGATCCGATTGAATAGCACCCGCAGTCACATCGCGCCCCGCTCCGGGCCCACGGATCACTAATGGGTTGTCTCGATACCAACGGCTTTCAATAGCAAACACATTGTCACCCGGTAATAATGAGGCCAGTGGATGTTCCGGCTTCACCGCTTCCACCCCCACTTTTGCTTTGCCTTTTACCGCATCAAACCGTGCGACATAACGTAGCACTAACCCAAGTTCTTGCGCCGCTTCTAAGCGCTGCTGCATTTGCTCGTTAATAACCGCACTGTTTTCAAAAAACGCGTCCAAAGAACCTGCCTGTGCTTGTTTTGGCACTAAAGACTCAACTCTCACATCATCCGGCTCGATGTCATAACCCGCTTCACGGGCTAAAATAATTAATTTTCGCATGACATCTTGCCCTGATAAATCAATGCGTGGATCTGGTTCAGTTAACCCTTGCTGCCAAGCTTGCTCTACTAGCTCGCTAAATGGGATAGAACCGTCAAACTGTAAAAATAGCCATGATAGCGTTCCAGAAAAAATACCACTGATAGTCAGAATAGAGTCACCGCTTTCTTTTAAATCACGTACTGTATAGTTAATCGGTAACCCTGCCCCTACCGTCGCGTTATATAACCAGTGACGACCTGTTTTTGCGAACGCATCGCGAATTTGACGATATTGCGCCGTTTGCGCCGCCCCCGCAATTTTATTTGCACTAATCACATGAAAACCATAACTGGCAAAATCTACATAGTCATCTGCCAACGTTTCACTGGCTGTGACGTCTAATACCACTAAATCATCATAAGGGTGGGAGCGCATCCATAAAAATAGGTTATCGTCCTCATGCTCTACGGCTTCATCATCAAAGAAAGCGAGTGCACGACTTGGGTCAATCCCTTGGTAATTCAGTAAGCTACGGCGGCTGTCTACTACGCCAGCTAGGACGAAATCAAAGTCACTACGTGCAGAAATTTTGTGTTGCTCCGCGGCAAAAAGTTCTAACCAACGCGCGCCAATATTCCCTTTACCAAATAACACTAAACCGATGCGTTTTTCTGCGCGGAATAAGCTTTGGTGCATCCCTTTAATTAGATGTTCCGTTTGGTTAGAACGCAAAACAGCAACTAAACTGATATCGTCCTCTGAATGCCAAATAAATTCAACAGGTTGCCCTTTTAATTCCTCATAAAAGCGGTGGCTATGTAACGGTTTTTTACACACCCCCGCACCGACTAATGCCACCAGAGAAAAACCTTCACGTAATGATAATGACCCCGGTAAACCGGCTTCTTCAAGGGTATTTAAGGCACTTTCGACAATCTCGGAGGTATAGCACAATTGCAGTAAAGAACGGTCATGATGAATACCGCGAGCCAAAGGGCGCAATTGAGCACGTTTAAGTAATAAATCCACATCTTTGCAGATTTGTTTAAAATCACGCCCCGCGGCGATACGCAATTCAATCAGACACACATCATCATGACTAGTCACGATTTTCGCACCAGCCCCTGATGCAAGCACCCGTTCAATTTTTGTTGAACCCTGTTCAGGTTGATAGCTACACCTTAATTGCAAATCAATGTTGCTCACAGAAACAGGCTGTAAAGTCCGTGTATGTAAAACGGGAGCCGCTAAACGCGCTAATTCACTCGCTTCATCAAGACGTAACAAAGGCAGTAAACACGCATCTTTCACTTTACGAGGATCCGCACTATATACCCCAGCAACATCACTCCAAATCGTCACTTTAGCAGCATCCGCCAACGCACCAACTTGTGTTGCAGAATAATCACTGCCATTGCGCCCGAGTAATACGGTTTCACCTTGCTGATTCCGTGAAATAAACCCTGTTACCACAATACGACGGTTAGGTAATTGCGTTAGCTGTTGCTGTAACAAATACCGTGACTGTATTTCATCAACTTGTGGCTGTGCCGCACGTTCCGCACGTAGAAATAAACGTGCATCGAGCCATGCACTTGCCATATCGGCTTGGGCAAGCACTTCTGCCATCAAGCGAGCTGACCAAATTTCACCGTGCCCGACCACTTCTGCATAAATCGCATCATTTATGGGTTGATCCAACAATGCACTTAAACGCTCTAAATCGTGAATAAATAACTGGCTTAATTCTACGGCTTTTTGTTCCGGTAAAAGAGATTCAATTAAATCAAGTTGATAGCGGCGTAACGACTGTTGAGCTTGATGAGCCGAAATACGATCACTTTGGCTTAATTTTAACCAATTGATCAACTGATTAGTTGTACTACCCGCGGCAGAAACCACCATTAAATCACCGGGTTGACTATAGTTGGCCATAATTGTTGCAACGCGTTGATAGCACTTCGCATCGGCTAAACTACTGCCCCCAAACTTATGTAACTGGCGGTGGCAAGGAGCCACCTCAACCGCTGTTAGTACACTCATCAAAAAACTCCGCTAACGTTGTGCCGCAACCTGAAATGCGTGATCTAAGTCTGTGATTAAGTCCTGAGGATCTTCAATCCCCACTGAAATTCTTAGCAAGCTATCTGTAATCCCCGCTTGCGCACGAGCTTCTGCTGACATACCTGCATGCGTCATTGTCGCAGTATGGGAAATCAATGTTTCCACCCCACCCAATGACTCCGCCAATGTAAACAGGCTAAGTGAGCGAAGAAAATGGCGAAGTTGTGGCTCATCACCTGCAAATTCAAAACTCAGCATCGCACCAAAGCCTTTTTGCTGTTTCACTGCTATTTCGTGCCCGGGGTGATCTTCTAATGCAGGATAATACAATTTTTTCACTAAAGGCTGCGATTTAAGATATTTTACGATCTCTTGTGCGTTTTGCTGTTGCTGTAATACACGTGGAGATAACGTTCTGATACCTCTCAAGAGTAGATAGCTATCAAAAGCGCCCCCAGTAACACCAATATTATTCGCCCACCAAGCAAGCTCTATTACCCACTTTTCTTCTTTCGCAATCACCACTCCTGCAACGATATCAGAATGGCCATTCAGGTATTTAGTGCATGAATGCACCACAAAATCTGCGCCGAGTGAAAGAGGCTGCTGCAAAATTGGGCTTAAAAAAGTATTATCGACAACGACTAATGCCCCTACATCATGGGCTAACTGGGCAATATGCTGTATATCAAAAATTCTTAATAGTGGGTTACTTGGTGTTTCTATTAACACTAATTTGGGTTTTTTCGCTAATGCTGCCTGCAATGCAGATTCATCACTTTGGTCGACAAATTGCACCTGATAAGCCCCACGCTGGCTTTGGCTATTAAATAACCGGTAGCTTCCACCGTAACAGTCATGTGGCGCAACGAGTAAATCACCCGGTTGCAGAAAAACGGTACATAACAGGTGAAGCGCAGACATCCCACTGTTAGTTAGTACCGAACCACTCCCCCCCTCAAGTTGTGCCAATGTTTTTTGCACAATATCACGCCCTGGGTTTCCACGACGTGAATAATCATGAGCTCTCGGTTCATTAAAGTCAGTAAAATTATAGGTACTGGATAAATAAATGGGAGGCACTACGCAACCAAATTGTTGATCTTCATTTAATCCATTATGAATTGCGATAGTTGACGGCTTGTAAGTCATAAACGCTTCTCCTGAACAGTGATAGGCTAAATCATACCCATCGGATGTTTGGACGTCAATATATCTAGACGTCTAAACCTCTTTACGTTTATATCAACTAATGGAATAATCAACCTTAATTATGATGTGTAAATTGATAGTCAATCACACAAATCAGCTTAACTTACTCATTTCACAAAAAATATTGTGATAAACTAAGTTAAGTGTCGTCACATTTGTATGCAGTTCTTCATCCTTGAAAGCTTAGATTAAGTTTCTATTAAAAAGAATGTGCATATTATTTTTAATTATTACTGAAAATATCCAAGGTATCCCATGGCTGAATGGAATGGTGAGTATGTCAGTCCGTATGCTGAACATGGCAAAAAGAGTGAGCAAGTAAAAAAAATTACAGTATCTATCCCTTTGAAGGTACTAAAAATTTTAACTGATGAGCGTACTCGCCGTCAGATCAACAACTTACGTCATGCCACTAACAGTGAATTACTGTGTGAAGCATTTTTGCATGCATTCACAGGCCAACCACTGCCAAATGATGAAGACTTGCGTAAAGAACGTAATGACGAGATCCCTGAAGCCGCAAAAGAAATCATGCGCGAATTAGGTATCGACCCTGAAACGTGGGAATATTAATCCTAATTAGTCGCCATTACGTGCCTCAAAGTTTTAACTACGTCGCAAACCTTGCGACGTAGTGCCTTCCCTTATGTTTTATTCAAGATAGCTATAACTATAATGGCGATACGCTCAAGTCTAAAGTCAAAATACGCAGTAATGACATCATGCTCGGTGTCGTTTATCACTTCTAATTTCTTCATTTAGACATAAAAACGCTTATTTTGGGCATTAAAAAAGGGAAACTCAGTTTCCCTTTTTTTCGCATTTCACAAGTTCGATTATTTTTTAGAACCTGGGATGCTGAAACGTTGGTTGAAGCGATCAACACGACCACCAGTCGCAACATCACGCTGTTTACCAGTATAGAACGGGTGGCAGTTACCACAAACGTCCAGGTTCAGCGAGTGACCAGCAGTTGAATTAATTTTCATTACATTACCGCAAGAACAAGTTGCAGTAACTTCTTCGTATTTAGGGTGAATACCTTTTTTCATGGGAGAACCTCTATTAAGGCCGTGTCGCCATTCCAGCCCTAACGCCGGACACCACACGTCGTGTTGATTGAATTTTATATATTGGTAAAAATAGATACCAAAGGCGGCGGATCATACAGAAATTCTGTTTATCACGCAATGAAAACCGAGTAAATTTTGTGGTACTCTAGTCAACAATCGCTCGCATTATCGCATAAAAAATAGACGGAAACCCAGATATGATCGTCGTTCAGGTGGCTTTACCTGTCCCTTTAAACCGCACATTTGATTATCGCCTTCCTGATAACATGCCACTACCAGTGATTGGCAGCCGTGTTATGGTGCCATTTGGCAAGCGCCAAGCCTTGGGTATTGTGGTAAAGCACAGCGATAAAAGCGAATTTGCTGAAGATAAATTAAAAGCCATCGAACTGGTTCTCGACCACCAAACGCTCTTCCCTGACGATATTTGGCAGCTCTTATTGTGGTCTTCACAATACTATCATTACCCAATAGGTGAAGTGCTCTTCCACGCATTACCCACACTATTGCGCCAAGGTAAACCCGCTGAATTTACCCCTATTTGGCAATGGCAAGTAACGGATGAAGGCTTAGCGGTTGACCTTAATGAGCTAAAACGTTCTCCAAAACAGCAGCAAGCTCTTGCACTTCTGCGTCGTCGACCCGTTTATCGCCATCAAGTCAGTGAGCTTGAAATCAGTGAAAGCGCTTTGCAAGCACTGAAAAAGAAAGCTTATATTGATTTGCGCCCCGTTCCACCGACTAGCGAAAAGTGGCAACCAAGCTTCACAGTTTGTGGTGAAAGGCTGCGTCTTAATAGTGAGCAAGCGACAGCTGTCGGTGCTATACGTGCTGAAGATGACCAATTTTCACCATGGCTACTCGCTGGGATCACAGGGTCCGGTAAGACGGAAGTGTACCTAAGTGTATTGGAAAATGTTCTTGCCCAAGGTAAACAAGCTTTAGTTTTGGTACCTGAAATTGGCTTGACCCCACAAACCATTAGCCGTTTTCGTGAGCGCTTCAATGCCCCCGTTGATGTGTTGCACTCAGGGCTGAACGATAGCGAGCGTTTAGCTGTTTGGTTACGCGCTAAGCAAGGGCAAAATGCCATTATTATTGGGACTCGCTCGGCACTGTTCACCCCTTTCGCCCACCTTGGCATTATTATTATTGATGAAGAGCATGACAGCTCATATAAACAGCAAGATGGCTGGCGTTATCATGCCCGTGATTTAGCGGTTTTCCGTGCTAAAAAGAACAATATACCGATTGTCATGGGTACTGCGACGCCATCATTAGAAACCTTATTCAATGTTCAACAACATAAATATCGGCAATTAAATCTCACTATTCGGGCAGGTAATGCACGCCCCGCGACTCAACACCTTATTGACTTAAAAGGCCAGCCACTAAAATTTGGCCTTTCACACTTATTAATTCAACACATTAAAGAGCACCTTGCACAAAACAATCAGGTGATTTTATTTTTAAATCGCCGTGGTTATTCCCCTGCATTGATTTGCCATGAATGTGGTTGGATTGCAGAGTGCCAGCGTTGTGACCACTATTACACCCTGCACCAAAATTTTCATCAATTACGCTGCCACCATTGCGATAGCCAGCGCCCTGTTCCTCGCCAATGCCCACAATGTGGTTCAACGCATTTAGTACCTGTAGGAATGGGAACTGAGCAACTTGAGGAAGGGATTTGTGAACTGTTCCCTGATACCCCCGTTACCCGTATTGACCGTGATACCACGAGCCGTAAAGGGGAACTGGAACAGCATTTAAACCAAGTACATGAAGGGGGGGCTAGAATTCTTATTGGCACACAGATGTTAGCCAAGGGCCACCACTTCCCTGATGTCACCTTAGTCGCCTTGTTAGATGTCGACGGGGCTTTATTCTCGAGTGATTTTCGTGCAGCCGAACGGTTTGCTCAATTATACGTGCAAGTTTCTGGTCGAGCAGGGCGAGCTGGTAAACAAGGTGAAGTGTTCTTGCAAACCCACCATCCCGAACACCCATTGTTGCTCACGCTTCTTGAAAAGGGTTATCACGCATTTACCCAAGAAGCGATGGAAGAACGGCAAATCGCGATGTTACCGCCTTACACCAGCCATATATTGATACGCTCGGAAGATCACAATAACCAAGATTCACGTCAATTTCTGCAAAATGTGCGGCAATATATTGCTGAACATCCCCAAAGTGACGCGAAAATGTGGATCCTAGGCCCTTCGCCGTCGATTCAAGCCAAACGTGGTGGGCGATTCCGCTGGCAATTGCTATTGCAACACCCTTCGCGGCTTTATTTACAACAATTTATGGCGAAACTGTTGCCAGAAATTCTTCAACAGCCAGAAAGTCGCAAAGTAAAATGGAACATCGATGTGGACCCGACCGATTGTTAACTCATTACTCATGCTAAATGATTCATTTTATCTAACCATTTAACGTTATAAACCCTGCCAATATTTTCTTCGCAGTATGTTGATAACTTTGAATTATTTACCCTATAATGCTAAACAACCAATTTGAGCGTTTTTTATACATATTGAGTTTCATTTATCTTTTTGCCCTTAGCATTATTTTCAAAATTTGCGAAGCAGCTCTAAAAAATGATGCAAGTCACACTTTTTATGCAAACTAGGTAACAGATATTCTTGAGAAACCAATTAGAATAACCACTAATAATGACGTACTTGCGCCATTCAAAAAAAGCAAACGATTAAATCAATCTAAGGAAGGCGTTGTGGAAAGTAAAAAACACAATAACACGGCAACGATGAAAGATGTTGCTAGTGCCGCGGGCGTTTCGACAGCGACAGTATCTAGAACACTCATGAACCCGGAAAAAGTTTCTTTGCAAACACGCCAAAAAGTCGAACAAGCGGTGATGGATGTTGGCTATTATCCTCATAACCTTGCTAGAAGCTATAAGCGCAATGAATCAAAGACTATTCTTGTACTCGTTCCTAATATTCGCGACCCTTTCTTTAGTGATGTCGTGTGCGGCATTGAAGAAATTGCCGCTCAAGAAGGCTATTTTGTTTTGATTGGGGACTGTAAACACCAAGAAAAACAAGAAAATGCTTTTATTAATCTCATTATTACCAAACAAATTGATGGCATGGTCTTACTGGGTTCCAATATTCCATTCGATATCTCAACCGAAGAGCAAAAAAACCTCCCTCCAATTGTGATGGCCAATGAGTTCGCACCTGAGCTAAAACTGCCTACCGTGCATATCGATAACCTCACCGCCGCATTTAACGCAACACATTACCTACAAAAACAAGGCCATAAACTGATCGCTTGTATTGCAGGCCCTGACCATATGCCTTTAAGCCAATATCGTTTAGAAGGTTATAAAAAAGCCATGTTACGCACAGGTGAAAAACTGCGTGAAAATTATATTATTCGTGGTGATTTTACCCATGAGGGTGGCGCTGAAGCAGTGAAAACATTGATGTCACTTCCTGAACCACCGACAGCTATCTTTTGCCATAGTGATATCATGGCAATTGGTGCAATGTGGCAAGCGAAAAAAATGGGCTTAAAGCTCCCTGATGACCTTTCTTTTGTTGGTTTCGATAACTTAGAGCAAGCAAAATATACCTTGCCAGCCCTAACGACTATCAACCAACCTCGTGCTGAAATTGGCCATCATGCGATGCAATTACTGCTCGAGCAGATTCATGGGCACAATGTTAATCCAGGCTCACGTCTCCTAGATTCTGATTTAATCATTAGAGAGAGCACAAAAGCGCCTAAAAGCTAGTCAAAGTTGCTCAGGTTAAGTAACATGTTAACCCAAATGATGACTAACAATTGATAACTAGTGAATTAATAGCGTGGCACAAAAAGATTATGTAGCTCGAGGGCGCTCATCCGCCCGTAAAAAAAGCAAAGGTAAATCAAAGAAAGCACAAGGACTACCAATGACAACATTGGTTGTTGCTGTCACGATTGTCGTGCTATTTGTTGGCGGCCTGTTTTATATCACTCAAAATAAAAAGGACACACCACAGCCTCAGGTAGCCACTCCCACAACACCGGGTAGTACGCTTCCACCAAAGCCTGAAGAACGTTGGCGTTATATTAAGGAACTCGAGCGTCGTGGTGTGGATATGCCAAATATTCAACAGCCGAGCACGGGTAATAATATTGTGCGCCCATCAGATTTAACACCTGAACAGCGCCAGCTATTAGAACAAATTGATTCTGACAGACGCCAGCCTGTCACTAACTTGCAAGAAATACCTGCAAACGGTAAACCAGTGCCGCGTTCACAAGTGCTCATCAATGAGCCTGCTCAACCTATCGAGCCAGTGCAACGTAAACCAGCGACTAATATCCCTCCAAAACTTGAGGCTCAACCAACCGTGCCCACAACTCAACCACAAACGGCGCCAAGCACTAAACCGACAAACAGCTTGCAAAATATGGTTGTTCAATGTGGTTCATTCCGTACAGCAGAACAAGCCGAGTCTGTGCAAGCTACTTTGGCATTCTCAGGTATTGAAAGCCGTGTAAGCGCAGGTGGAGGTTGGCACCGTATCGTTTTAGGACCTTATTCCAAGTCCACTGCCGAAAAAATGCGTGACCGTGCAGCAGGTGCAGGTGTTTCCGGTTGTATTCTTCGTGCTTCTGGGGGTTGAAAAATTCCTCCTTCCCCCCCATGTACTGTTTTAATGTACTCATGAGCGGTACTTTGTGTCTTCAACCTAGTTCAAGTGATAGTTAATTAGACAACTATCACTTGAATTTAATCTTTTGAAAATCACATTCAACCGCATTCTTTTTTGTAATAAAACCAGGGGCTAACTCATGACAACAATCGTAAGTGTTCGCCGTAATGGCCAGGTCGTAATTGGTGGTGATGGACAGGCGACGATGGGTAATACCGTCATGAAAGGCAATGTCCGCAAAGTTCGCCGTTTATACAACGACAAAGTCATTGCCGGATTTGCCGGTGGCACCGCAGACGCATTCACATTATTTGAACTGTTTGAGCGCAAACTCGAACTGCATCAAGGCCATTTAACGAAAGCGGCCGTTGAACTTGCTAAAGATTGGCGTACCGACCGCATGCTTCGTAAATTAGAAGCCTTGTTAGCTGTCGCTGATGAACACACTTCACTGATCATTACAGGTAATGGTGATGTGGTTCAACCGGAAAACGACTTAATTGCGATTGGCTCCGGTGGCCCATATGCGCAATCAGCCGCACGTGCTTTGTTAGAAAATACAGACTTAAGTGCTAAAGAAATCGCTGAAAAAGCCCTCGCTATTGCGGGTGATATCTGTATTTACACCAACCATAATGTCAACTTTGAAGAAATTTCTTCAAAATCATAAGGATTGCTAGTATGTCCGAAATGACTCCACGCGAGATTGTCAGCGAACTCGACAATCATATTATTGGCCAAAATAAAGCCAAACGTTCTGTTGCGATTGCTCTGCGTAACCGCTGGCGCCGTATGCAGTTAAACGAAGTATTACGTCACGAAGTCACACCAAAAAATATTTTGATGATTGGGCCAACAGGGGTAGGTAAAACTGAAATTGCCCGCCGCCTTGCGAAATTAGCCAATGCGCCATTTATCAAAGTTGAAGCGACCAAATTTACTGAAGTCGGCTATGTTGGTAAAGAAGTTGACTCGATTATTCGCGATTTAACTGACTCTGCCGTTAAAATGGTGCGTTTACAGTCTATCGAAAAAAATCGCTATCGCGCCGAAGAAATGGCTGAAGAACGTATTTTAGACGTTCTTATCCCACCAGCAAAAAATAACTGGGGGCAATCTGAACCAACGGATGAGCATTCTCCAGCCCGCCAAGCATTCCGTAAAAAATTACGTGAAGGCCAATTAGACGATAAAGAAATTGAAATCGAAGTCGCTGCATCCCCTATGGGTGTTGAAATTATGGCACCTCCAGGCATGGAAGAGATGACTAACCAGTTACAATCCATGTTCCAAAACCTAGCAGGCCAAAAACAGAAACCTCGTAAGATGAAAATCAAAGAGGCATTCAAACTGCTAGTTGAAGAAGAAGCGGCTAAATTAGTCAACCCTGAAGAGCTAAAAGAACAAGCGATTGAAGCGGTTGAACAGAATGGTATCGTCTTCATCGATGAATTCGACAAAATTTGTAAACGCGGTGGCCAAAGTTCGGGGCCAGATGTATCCCGTGAAGGGGTTCAACGTGATTTACTGCCATTAATCGAAGGCTGTACCATTTCGACTAAGCACGGCATGGTCAAAACTGACCACATTCTGTTTATCGCTTCAGGTGCGTTCCAAGTTTCGAGCCCATCAGACTTGATCCCTGAACTCCAAGGTCGCTTGCCAATTCGTGTTGAATTACAAGCGCTGACAACTGAAGATTTTGTGCGTATTTTGACGGAACCAAATGCCTCATTAACTGAACAGTATAAAGCGCTGATGGCAACAGAAGGCGTGAATATTGAATTCACGACTGACGGTATTCGTAAAATTGCGGAGTCCGCATGGCAAGTCAATGAGTCAACCGAAAACATTGGTGCTCGTCGCTTGCACACCGTGCTTGAGCGTTTAATGGAAGATATTTCTTTCGATGCCAGTGACCGTAACGGGCAAACCATCCAAATCGATGCAGACTATGTCAGACAGCACTTAGATGAGCTGGTGGCGGATGAAGACCTGAGTAGATTTATTTTATAATCTTATTAATTATCTGGTTTTCATGTATCCTTAATATACATCGACTAAAGTGCAGCTTTTATCGCTGCACTTTTTTCTATTAAATATTCTGCCCATTACATTGAAAATACTCAGGTATCTCTCTATATGATGGGCTATTAAATTATTAAGAACACATCTCTAAAGAGTTTGAATTATAGGTAACTGCATGCAGTCGACATCCTCAACAATAAGTCGTAAACAAGCTTGGATTGAAAGTCTCCGCCCTAAAACCCTACCATTAGGGGTGATTGCGATTGTGACAGGCTCTGCACTCGCTTATTTAACTAATAATTTTAAATGGCCTGTCGCTTTATTAGCACTTATCACAGCGGGTTTATTACAGATTTTATCTAACCTTGCGAATGACTATGGTGATGCGGTCAAAGGCTCTGATACGGCTGAACGCATTGGTCCATTACGTGGCATGCAAAAAGGCGTTATCACGCAAGAGGATATGAAAAAGGCGCTCAAGCTAAATATTACAGCGGCCTGCCTTTCCGGATTACTGTTAATTATTGTCGCATGTGAAAAACCCGAGGATGCCATTGGTTTTGTCGCATTAGGGCTTATTGCTATCGTCGCTGCTATTACCTATACCGTGGGCAAAAAACCGTATGGCTACCTAGGGTTAGGGGATATTTCTGTTTTAATCTTCTTTGGCTGGCTAAGTGTTATTGGGACTTATTATTTACAAGCAAATAGTTTTAATATCATCACTGTCCTACCCGCAACGGCTTGTGGATTGCTCTCTGTTGCGGTATTGAATATCAACAATATGCGTGATATCGAAAATGATATTAAAGCAGGTAAAAATACCTTAGCGGTGCGCTTAGGTCCCCAAGGGGCTCGAATTTATCACACCATTATTATTGTTGCGGCTATTTTATGTTTGGCCTTTTTTAATCTAATTTATTTACACGGCTGGAGCGGTTGGCTATTTTTACTCGCCGTACCAATGCTAATGAACCATTTACGCCGTGTTCTCAGCGACCCAACCCCCGAAGGTATGCGCCCTCTATTGGAAAATATGGTGAAAGCCGCACTCGTGACCAACGTTTTATTTTCCATCGGCGTCGTAATGAGTAAATAATATTCACTATTTGTCGTTTTTTTGACTTTTTCCGCCTATTTTTAGGCGGGTAACTTTGCCAAGTACGGTTCAAAAGGGATATACTGATTGCCTCTTGCAGCAAAAAAGACCTAACTCCTATGAAATATGATACTTCCGAACTCTGCGATATTTACCAAGAAAGCGTCAACGTGGTAGAACCCCTTTTCTCCAATTTTGGTGGACGTACTTCATTTGGCGGTCAAATCATTACAGTTAAGTGTTTTGAAGATAACGGCCTAGTGTATGATTTGCTGGAAGAGGATGGTACAGGGCGTATCCTACTCGTTGATGGGGGCGGTTCTGTCCGTAAGGCACTTATTGATGCTGAAATTGCAAGGTTAGCTGTTGATAACCACTGGGAAGGAATTGTGGTTTACGGTGCGGTTCGTCAGGTAGATACCCTGATGGAACTCGACCTCGGTATTCAAGCTATTGCTGCGATGCCGGCAGGCTGTCCGGATGAAGGCATCGGTGAAAGTGATATTCGTGTTAATTTCGGCGGTGTGACTTTCTTTTCAGGTGATTACCTTTATGCCGATAACACCGGTATTATCCTTTCTGAAGAGCCATTAACACCTTATGAGAACAACGGTTTTGTCGAAGATGACAATATCGACGCATGATCCGTTAAAAATTCTATAAATAAGGGCTGCAAATTATTGCAGCCCTTATTTTTATACTCTAGAACATGGGGTGTGATGAAGATTTCTCTAAATAATTCGTGTTGTAGGTAGGCGGCAAAGTCGATAAGACCCTAGGAGCATACATGATATGTGACTAAGGCGAAGAGACGAAGCCAACACCCTACAATGTGAGGCATAACAAACATTTCTCTAAATAATTCGTGTTGTAGGTAGGCGGCAAAGTCGATAAAACCCTAGGAGCATACATAAGTATGTGACTAAGGCGAAGAGACGAAGCCAACACCCTACAATGTGAGGCATAACAAACATTTCTCTAAATAATTCGTGTTGTAGGTAGGCGGCAAAGTCGATAAAACCCTAGGAGCATACATAAGTATGTGACTAAGGCGAAGAGACGAAGCCAACACCCTACAATGTGAGGCATAACAAACATTTCTCTAAATAATTCGTGTTGTAGGTAGGCGGCAAAGTCGATAAGACCCTAGGAGCATACATAAGTATGTGACTAGGGCGAAGAGACGAAGCCAACACCCTACAATGTGAGGCATAACAAACATTTCTCTAAATAATTCGTGTTGTAGGTAGGCGGCAAAGTCGATAAGACCCTAGGAGCATACATGATATGTGACTAAGGCGAAGAGACGAAGCCAACACCCTACAATGTGAGGCATAACAAACATTTCTCTAAATAATTCGTGTTGTAGGTAGGCGGCAAAGTCGATAAGACCCTAGGAGCATACATAAGTATGTGACTAGGGCGAAGAGACGAAGCCAACACCCTACAATGTGAGGCATAACAAACATTTCTCTAAATAATTCGTGTTGTAGGTAGGCGGCAAAGTCGATAAAACCCTAGGAGCATACATAAGTATGTGACTAAGGCGAAGAGACGAAGCCAACACCCTACAATGTGAGGCATAACAAACATTTCTCTAAATAATTCGTGTTGTAGGTAGGCGGCAAAGTCGATAAGACCCTAGGAGCATACATAAGTATGTGACTAGGGCGAAGAGACGAAGCCAACACCCCTACAACGCGAAGTATGACGAGAAATTACACTTCTTCCATCTTACCGAGCAAAGTCCGTAAACGCTCTTGCCAAGCTTGCTGCTCTTGTTTTAACTGTTCATTTTCACGCACCAGTGAATCCGTGCCTGACTTTGCTGTTTCAAGCTCTTGGCTTAGTGCACCATTTTTATCTTTTAATTCATCGATTTCCATTTGTAACAGTGTGATTGTATCAATCGCTTGTTGCACTTTGGATTCTAGTTTTTCAAATACTTCAAATGACATAATTCTGGTCTCCCTTATCAGCTTTTACACGATTGTAAGTAGCATGATCCTCTGTGTCCAGTTCCTTCCTTCTGAATCGTAATAACCTTCATTAAAAAACACTGGTCAGATCACATCACAAAGGTCGAATTCATCACTATTTTTGATTGTTTTGTTTCGCTTTAGTGATGCAACACACATTTTTCAATTTCGATATTTCTCGTTTATGTTCTTTAACGATAAATTCACAGTTAATGATTTTCGATTAGAAAATCTTAACTTAAAAAAACATTACAATATTTTTCATTTTCGTAGGATAGAAACATATGAGCCAAATGACGACTACATCACTCACAGGTCAGTGCATCTCAGAGTTTTTAGGGACTGCGCTACTGGTATTTTTTGGTCTAGGCTGTGTTGCTGCCGTTAGAATAGCTGGCGCACAACTAGGTTTATGGGAAATTAGTATTATCTGGGGCTTCGGCGTTGCTTTAGCCGTTTACCTAACAGCGGGTACTTCCGGTGCTCACTTAAACCCAGCCGTTACTCTCGCATTATGGCTATTTGCGTGTTTTGATAAACGCAAAGTCGTCCCTTATATCATCGCACAGATGCTAGGAGGCTTCTTTGCTGCCGCCTTAGTTTACTCAATGTATTCCCCTGTATTTTTCGATTACGACCAAGTCCACCATATCATTAGAGGCTCACAAGAAAGCTTATTTACTGCAGGTGTTTTCTCAACCTACCCTGCACCACAAATTAGTGTTCCTCATGCATTCTTTATTGAGGTCATTATTGCTGCCATTCTTGTTTGCTTAATACTCGCCCTAACCGATGATGGCAATGGTGTCCCTCGTGGCCCACTTGCTCCATTATTAATTGGTATTTTGATTGCCGTCATCGGCGGGTCATTTGGCGCACTCACAGGATTTGCACTCAACCCAGCTCGTGACTTCGGTCCAAAGGTTGTCGCTTATCTCGCTGGTTGGGGTGATATCGCTCTCACCGGTGGCCGCGATATTCCCTATTTTCTCGTCCCATTGACAGCACCTATTGTTGGTGGTCTGCTAGGCGCATTCGCCTATCGCAAACTGATTGGTCGCCACTTACCTTGCATGGTATGTGAAGAAGAGACCAAAACAGAAAAATTATCCGTTAAAAACACCAAATCCTCGGAACAGGCTTAAATTATGACAACTGAAACCACTATTGCGAAAAAGTATATTGTTGCACTCGACCAAGGCACAACCAGCTCACGCGCTGTTGTACTCGACCATGATGCAAATATTGTCAGTATTTCACAACGTGAATTCACCCAAGTTTATCCTAAACCAGGTTGGGTGGAACATGACCCAATGGAAATTTGGGCATCGCAAAGCTCAACACTTGTAGAAGTACTCGCTAAAGCGGATATTCGTACCGATGAAGTCGCTGGCATTGGGATCACTAACCAACGTGAAACCACCATCGTATGGGAAAAAGCCACAGGTAAGCCTGTTTATAATGCGATTGTATGGCAATGTCGTCGTACTGCTGATTTTTGTACGCATCTAAAACAAAATGACCGCGATTTAGAAGAGTATATTCGCCAAAATACGGGGCTGGTTGTTGACCCCTATTTCTCCGGTACCAAAGTAAAATGGATTTTAGATAATGTTGAAGGCGCACGTGAACGTGCTGAGAAAGGCGAATTACTGTTTGGGACGGTGGATACTTGGCTCGTTTGGAAAATGACACAAGGGCGTGTTCATGTCACCGACTACACCAATGCCTCTCGAACTATGTTATTCAATATCCGTAACCTTGAGTGGGATGACAAAATCCTCAAAGCGCTCAATATTCCACGTGCAATGCTCCCTGAAGTACGCCCCTCTTCCGAAGTCTACGGGCAAACCAATATTGGGGGGAAAGGTGGGACTCGTATCCCAATTTCAGGGATGGCGGGAGACCAACAAGCCGCGCTATACGGCCAACTGTGTGTAAAACCGGGTATGGCTAAAAATACCTATGGAACAGGTTGCTTCTTACTACTAAATACAGGGGAAACCGCAGTACGCTCAAACCACGGGTTGTTAACGACCATCGCTTGTGGGCCGAGAGGCGAAGTCAATTATGCCCTTGAAGGTGCTGTATTCGTGGGCGGAGCATCTATTCAATGGCTGCGTGATGAACTGAAATTGATTGATGAATCGACAGACTCAGAGTACTTTGCCACTAAAGTGAAAGACAGCAATGGCGTGTATGTTGTTCCCGCCTTTACAGGCTTAGGCGCACCCTATTGGGACCCGTATGCGCGTGGCGCTATTTTTGGCCTAACGCGTGGTGCAAACCGCAACCACATCATTCGCGCAACCTTAGAGTCCATCGCTTATCAAACCCGTGATGTACTTGATGCAATGCAAGCAGACTCTGGTGAGCGCTTAAAAGCACTGAGGGTTGATGGGGGCGCTGTCGCCAATAACTTTTTAATGCAATTCCAGTCAGATATTTTAGGTACCCCTGTTGAGCGTCCTGAAGTGCGAGAAAGCACCGCGTTGGGCGCCGCTTACCTTGCAGGTTTAGCCGTTGGTTTCTGGAGTAATCTTGATGAGCTACAGAGCAAGGCGACCATTGAGCGTGTATTCAAACCAGGTATTGAAACGACGGAACGTAATTTCAAATACGAGGGATGGAAAAAAGCCGTAGCACGCGCCCAAGAGTGGGAAGACCGCGGCTAGTCTATTTTTAACCGCCTTTATTTTTAATCACCCAAGGCCATATAATTTATATGGCCTTTTTTATTTTATCCCTACAAGTATGACTTTCTTCTAATAACTAATTAGTTAATCAATGAAAATGCAGTTATTAAAATAATAATAAATTAGACCGTTTTTTTGAGTTTATTTAGAATAACATTCCAATGAAACTCGAAATTAACCCTCAAAAAATGGATTTTGGTAATGGATAACCTTAAAATATTTGCTGATGAAATACAGCAAGGTAACTTACAACTAGGATGGTATAAAAAAGGGAGAGTGGCAATTATTCAGCAAGATACCACCTTGATAAATGCATTAAAGGATAACCCTGAACAATCAGCTGACGGCGAAAAAGCATTTAAGTTATTCAGTTGGTTAAGTGATAAGCCCCGTTTAGTGGGGGAAAATAAAAAAACCTATGTATTGAGTGCGATCGGCACTAAATATTTCTCCGGCTTTAGTTTCCATACGAAGCAAAATTTGTTTGTTGAAAGTTTTAATTCACCCCACGAATGGATTGATGGAGAAACCAGAGCACAGGCTCAGCTCGCTGATTTATTACTACCAAGTGGGCAATGGCATCGCCATTATAGCATCGTCGTCTTACCCGAAAATGCCAATGACAAACAAGTTGAGCTCATTCGCCATTGGTTAGAACTCACAGGCGGGAGTTTATTGATAGTCAAAGATAAACACAAAAAACCATCAGCTTCTACTCAACAACTCATTGATGAACTGCGCCCAGTAGAGCACATTGCATTAACCAATAACACCTTAGAAAATCATAATTTCCAGCAAGCCATCACCCTACCACCCCACACAATAAACTCATTGAAGCTAACCGATGAGTTACGGAATAACAGCCAATATTTCTCAATATCTATAGAAAATACCAAGTATAACAAGACGTTGTCTTTACATAACATCCCAATTACAGAAACGTCGTCTTGGCAACAGATTGCCCATTCCATCGAAACTGATGTTAATAAAATGATGGCAACAAATCAGCTTCCTGCGGTGAAAATCCGCTATGAAAATAATACCTTAAAACTTGTTGGTGAAAATATCATTTTTCGCCAGTTCCAATTGAAACAAACAAAACAGGCGATCTCTCGATATGATTCGCAAGAAAGCGTTCCTCAAATTCTACCTATTTTAGTAGCAGAAAACCCAGATGAGCTCCCAAATCAGTTAGTTGTGGGTGCCATAACAGGAAAACTACCAAATAGCCCCCATATTAAGGGTTACAAAATCCTTGAGCAGCCCAAATTTGGTCAATTAACGCTAAATAACTCCACCAACGAATGGCAGTACATTGCCAATAATGCAAAATTTAAAACCCACTCAGATCAATTTGATTTTACAGCTATGCTACCTAACGGGCAGCAATCCCAACCCCTTTCCATTCAGTTACAAACCGTAAATGCACCACAACTGCGCATTCCTGGTAAACGCACATATTCCACTCCAGACCCTGTTTATCATGAACCTCAACGGCGTTACAACCCAACACCAAGTGATATGCAAATCCATCATATTCAACTTGCGCAAACTCACCTGCAGAACATGACCGATAAGCATATGAGCTTAACGGCTAATCGCTGGGCATTATTGAATGTGGAAATCACCAGCGAAACAGCAGCGAAATCCCCTGATATTGAGGCCATCGTCAGCAATAAAGAAAGAAAAATATTAGGCCGAGTAAGACTAACTGGCCCAGATCATTTACCCCAAAAATTAACAGCGCTCCCCCAACAGATGAATGTTTCCGCGCAAAATTGGCATCAGCAACGCTTTACCGCTCCGCTAAAAGGTGAGTGGATACAACCGGATATCAACCTTGTTATCACTGTTAATGGCAAACCCATTATCACCGAAGAAACCAACCAATATGGCCTATTTTCCCCCAATGTCACCCTTGATAACCACTTAATTGTTCATGTTGATAGCCACAGTTTATATCAACAAGGTCATGGCGTTTATTCATCTTCCCCGCTAAGTTGGGGAAAAGAAGCGGCAACCGTTTTACCAATTGGACAGCTCACATTGTATAGCCTTCCTGCTACAGTGGGTCACCCAAGCTTAACGCCATATAGGGCTGGCACCAATAGCAACGCCATTCCGTTTATTCATCCTCACTATGATAACCCTGAAGAAATTGACTATCACCCCAGTGCACAAATCTTTTGGGCTTACAATAACAGCAATAAATACCAAACTGCTAACAATGCTGATTCTGATTATCAATATACTGCGATTAAAACCCTACCTTCAAATGTTGGCACTGCGCTATTAGGGCTTGGGTCGCCCAACAACGGTGGCGGGGTTCACGAACCTAATGTGATGTTTCATGAGATTTTTGGTCACGGCCTTGGCTTGCCTCATACCGATGCGAAAAGTCGTGATAATCAGCCAACATACCCTTATACCCCTTATAGCCACGGTAAAAACCCAGCTTATAACCAATCTAGGCAATATTATGTCACTTATCACGATCTCCATAGCCACTTACAACAAGCTATGCCAACCATGCTTTCTAGTTTTGTGCCTTTTAGGAGCGGTGCTTATGATGCATTTTTGCCTCATCCTGATGTCTACAACCAAAAAATCCACCAATTTTTAAGCAAAAGAATACGCTGGCAAAACAATAAAACTAAAGGGGAGGATACTGAAGATGGCGGGTTTGCAGGAGACGGTTTTTATCAACGTTGGGATCACATTAACAAACAATGGGTCACACTAACTCAAGAGAATTACTCAAAATATTATCGCCTAACACAAATTGAACAACTTCCTCATCAACGTGATGTCCCGATTTATTGGATACAGCATCAGTTTACTAAAATGGCAGATAATACCCCACACCCTTATAGCACCATCACGGTTGACCGTACCATAGGAAGCTTGCCGGCCGATTACCATAACCTAAAAACAGGGGTTGGCCGTCCATTTGATATTAATGGTGACTATGCATTAACCGTCACTTATGCAACTCCGAATGGGTTATCGACCGAAGTATTGCAAATCCGACGTACAGAGAGCTTCAATATTGCAGATAAAGGCGAATTGGTTCAGTTTACTGTACATGAATTGAACTACAAAAAAGAGCTTGGGCAGTTGATCTCCCACTATAACAACCCGGATTCATTAGCTTGCCGTGTATTAACAAACAGTGATGGCTATTTATTACCCAACCAGCTGATTCTCGATAATTATTGGCAAGGTGCCCCTATTTACTGGGCAGCAACAGAAGAAGGCTTAATTGATTTTTCGACAGGTAAAGTCAATCTCGACAAAATCACCTCAAAAAGTGCACTTTGCGCCAAGTGGGTTGAAAAAGGCCGGTTACATCAACAATATTTTTCATTATCTGACCCATTTGGCCAAGATTCGCAGGTTGATACCTCTTTGAACTTTATTGCGCTCAATCACCTTGATACTCACGCAAGGCATTACTCAGCAATACCCGATGTGATCTACTACACAGTCGAGCAACCTTTAGTTGCGGATGTAAACTTCGAACAAATGGTGGATATTACTCACTTAAACTTGCCTGATGGCCAGTACTCTTTTTGGGTCACACTAAGGACTAGTGATGACCAAAAACAAATTCAAGAAAGCATACCAATAGAGGAGTGGTATTTTTCAGTACAACAAAATCAATTAACAATAAAAGGCACGATAGACAGTACCCCTGAGTTAAAACTGGATGGAATAATCATTCATATAGACCAACACTTGCAGGACCATACTGTACCAAAGTTGATTTGGCTCCAACAAAACACTCAAAATCCAACAGGGCAATTAGCAGAAAATACAAAATTTCTAGATGCCAACCAACCAGTGATATTTAATTCAGGAGTCATGTTGCCGGAACTTATATCATCAATGTCAGAAGAAGAACCTAGCTCCTTGTATTCATCGGTGCTATCAATTTCGCCACAAAAGCAAGCTGATATACTGCTAAGCGCGTAATTTGATGGTCAGGCTGTCTTTTGCAGCCTGACCATATACTATTAAACCATGCGTTCTGAGTGATTCATACGTTTTGCTAAAGGTAACCAGCACAACAATACAAGCGTCGACATTAAAAACATCAACAATCCTAAACTAAACTGCCCGTTCTGCGGTAATAATGCGGAAACCCAAGTCGCAACACCTGAACCGACATTTTGTAAGCCGCCAACGAGTGCTCCTGCGGCACCTGCCAAATAAGGGAAAGGCTCCATAGCCCCTGTCGTTGCTAAAGGAAATAACATACCAGCGCCAAAGAAAAATACCGCTGCAGGGACTAACAATGTCCATATATTCATAATCCCAAACCAACCTGGCACCCACATCATAAAGCCAGCCAATAAACAAATAAGCACTGAGTGCCACATCAAATTATAAAACGTTTTTCCCTCTCGCCCTGCATACCAAGCGCCAAAGAAAGCGGCAGGAATCGGCAATATAAATAAAATACTCACAGTGATACTGCTTAGCCCTAATACACCGCCCATCAATACACCACTGCTGGCTTCAAATACCGCTATCCCAGCTAACGCACCAACTAGCATGGCAAGGTAAGAGAGAAATGAACCACTTGAAAGTAATTCACGATATGAGGCCAACATTCTGTGCTTTTCTGGGGAAACAGGCCGCGTTTCTGGTAGCCAACGATACATACTCAATAATACTGAGGCTCCTAAGATAAATAGGAAAATATAGCAAGCATGCCAGCCCCAAAAGTGCGCTAATATTCCGCCAAACATAGGAGCCAATAATGGGCTGACTAACACCCCCATATTTAATAGGCTATTTGCATAACGCAGCGCTGTGCCTTTATATAAGTCTCGAGGCATTGTTCTTGCCATTACACCGGCAACACCAGTTCCTAGCCCTTGTAACCCACTTGCCACTGTAAGTATATTTAGCGTTGGCGCGAAAATTGCCACAACCGTTGAAAATAAGAAAATCGTTAAACCGGTTAAAATAACAGGTCGGCGACCAATTCGGTCAGATAGCGGCCCATAAACTAACTGCGAAAAACCATAAGAAAATAAATAAGCCGCCATCACTTGTTGAACAGCACCAGAGGGCTCATTAAAATAAGCGGCAATTTCAGCAATGACAGGAACATAAATAGTTTGTGTCATTTGGCCGACTGCTGCCAATGCAATTAGCATTAATAGCAAATTAAAATGTTCCAGTTTTCTCATTTTTCTCTCAAATACATCCAATAATTCAAATGCACGCTATTTCGGACACAAAATAACGCCGCATTATTTCATTGTAATAACGCAAAATTATTTAGGTGCTTAATTATCAATATAAAAATACTGCTCTACGCTTTTATGCCATTTTTAATAAATAGCAAATAATGCGTTTTGCTTGAGTGTGACTAAGATAACAAAAGCAGCCATCTTTTCGTAGTAGTGCGACATTTTATATTTTTCAACAATGGCAGTAATATTCGCCAGCATTGTCAACATAACTGTACATTGAACTTTAAAATAGACCAATATTAAGAATAAAACACTGGAACACATTATCGATAAGCATAAATAATGAACTGTTTTAGTATTAAATCCTAGTGAACCATGCTTTGGCTCATTCACATCAAAAATGAGTTATTTTTCAGATGGTCGATTTTAAAATATGAAGAGGTGGGATCTATGGCAAATTGGGTAACAGGAACAGTGATTGAAGCCAAATTTTGGACTGATTCATTATTCAGCTTAGTCATTGAGGCGCCAATTAAACCCTTTACCGCCGGACAATACGCCAAACTGGCACTCGAAATCGAAGGCGAACGTATTCAGCGAGCTTATTCTTACGTCAACGCACCTAGTGATAACCGACTTGAATTTTATTTTGTCATCGTCCCCGAAGGGAAACTTAGCCCAAAATTAGCACAATTAAAACCCGATGATACGTTACAGATCACAGATGAAGCAGCAGGTTTCTTCGTTCTAGACGAAATCCCTGAATGTAAAAATTTATGGATGTTATCAACAGGTACCGCCATTGGGCCTTTTTTGTCTATTTTACAGGAAGGCAAAGACCTTGAGCGCTTCGAGAACATTGTTTTACTCCACGCGGTCCGTTATGAGAAAGATTTAAGTTATTTACCCTTAATGAAAAAGTTGGAACAACAATACCAAGGAAAATTAAAGATTGTCACCGTAGTGAGCCGGGAACAATGTGCGGGTTCATTATATGGTCGGGTTCCAGCTTTAATTGAGGATCATGAACTCGAAAACACTGTTGGCTTAACACTTTCGCCTGACACCTGTCACGTCATGTTGTGTGGCAACCCTGAAATGGTCAGAGATACTCGTGATACGCTGAAAAATAGCCATGGGATGGTTAAACACTTGCGCCGCAAGCCCGGCCATATCTCTAGTGAACAATATTGGTAATGTCATACACTACCCTGATGCATCTTCAGGGTAGCATTTATGCTATATGGTATTCGCGCTATAGATAATCTACTGTTTCTGTTTCTTCACCGTAGTGATTAACACCATCCATTCCCACAAAAGCTCCGCAATCAAGTACCATTATCATAGTAATTAATAATGGCAAAAAGCGCCCTATCCCCCATTGCCATACAGGTTCAAATTGGCTGACGTCGATTGAAAAAAGAGCAAATGCCAATAAAATCAGCGTAAACCACCCACCCGATTTTCCACGGTCATGTAAACGCTTCACAAAGATAGCGGCCAAAGGGTAAAGTAGTAAAATAAATAACGATATAGCAAGTGTTTCAGAGAATAGCAGTGCATTTTGTAACAGGGCAATTACCGTCATTAAAATAAAAATGACTGCAATACCTACCCAAAATGGCCGGCGACCGATACGGCCTTTGAAGGAAAAAGCCCATTGTTGTAATGTCATTACCTATAATCC
Organism: Providencia sp. PROV048; assembly: GCF_033688165.1. Lineage (NCBI taxonomy): Bacteria > Pseudomonadati > Pseudomonadota > Gammaproteobacteria > Enterobacterales > Morganellaceae > Providencia > Providencia sp. PROV048. The sequence goes on from NZ_CP096360.1 coordinate 4,165,541, forward strand.
TGATACAATGTGGAAAACTAAAAATGAGTGGCTCAAAAATGACCCAAACTTTATTTCGTTCTGTATACGCCATCATAACCATTTTTGTACTTAGTGTGCCACAACTGGCTTTTGCTCAAAAAGTCCCAACGCTGCCAGATACTGACTTTGAGGTCTCCTATTTGGCCCCTGATGCGCCTTCTTTTAACCTCACTATTCCTGAATTACGTAACCAATTCAATCAAGCATACAAAGACTTATATCTTCATGAATATAAAGTAATTGCTAGCCAAGATATCGCAGCTCCCTATATTCGAGCAGCTTCTCGAATTAACCAACAAATTTATTCCTCTGCGGTGTTAGAACGCGGAAGTGAAAAAATTAAAAGTTTACAGATCACATTACTACCGTCTGATAACCCACAAGAAAACCAAAAAAATCGACAATTAATGGAAAGTTATACCATGGCAATGGTCCGTATATTTGCCCCTGAAGTTTCACTGGATAAAGCCCCTGAGCTTACGGAAGCCTTAAATAAATTTATTGCCAATAATAGTGCAACTCACGCGGAAGAAGCTCGATTAGGCGCTTTAAGATATATTTTAGTAAAAAGTGACAATAATGTGCTTACTTTTGCTGTTGAACCGATTAAGCTAGAACAACAAACACCCTAAACTGACTGTGATCACGCTCTAAGAACAAGCATGATGAAAAGCAAAGCTATTATTATCCATTGTTCTTATAATGCAGAAGGTGAATGGCCACAACATTGTCACGTTACGCGTGTAACATAAGCGTGTGATGAATAACTTATTGATTAATCATTCAAACTCTCTGGTTGGAGGAAATAACATGCGACATCCATTGGTAATGGGTAACTGGAAACTAAACGGCAGCACACAGATGGTCAATGACCTCGTCGCTGGCTTGCGTAATGAACTCAGCAGCGTTGATGGCTGTGATGTGGCTATTGCACCACCTGCGATTTATTTGACTCAAGCTAAACATGCGTTAGCAGGCAGTCGCATTGCATTAGGTGCACAAAACGTTGACGTTAACCTATCAGGTGCATTTACAGGTGAAACCTCTGCTGAAATGTTAAAAGATGTTGGCGCCAAATACATCATTATCGGCCACTCAGAGCGCCGTACTTATCACAACGAAAGTGATGAATTTGTCGCTAAGAAATTTGCTGTCTTAAAAGAACAAGGCCTGATCCCAGTACTGTGTATTGGTGAAACTGAAGCTGAAAATGAAGCGGGTAAAACCGAAGAAGTCTGCGCTCGTCAAATCGATGCCGTATTGAATTCTTTAGGTGCAGAAGCTTTCCAAGGTGCCGTTATCGCTTATGAGCCAATCTGGGCTATCGGTACAGGTAAATCAGCAACACCAGCACAAGCACAAGCAATCCATAAATTTATTCGTACTCATATTGCGAAAAAAGATGCAGCCATTGCTGAACAAGTTATCATCCAATACGGCGGCTCTGTTAATGCCAGCAACGCAGCTGAGCTATTTACCCAGCCAGATATCGATGGTGCCTTAGTGGGTGGCGCTTCTCTGAAAGCTGACGCTTTTGCTGTTATTGTTAAAGCGGCTGCTGAAGCGAAAAAATCTAAATAAGGTTATTTTAATACCTTGAGATTAACCGCCAAATATTGGCGGTTTTTTGTTTTCATTAATTCCAACATGAATAAAATCATCATATTAATATTTTTATTATTCTCATAATTACCAACCATATAATACAATTACCACTTAGTTTTAAATAAAATTAATATTTATTAATTAAATTTAAAACTAACAAATAAACATGTGATTAAAAATCTTAAATAAAATTATAAATAAAAACACACCTTTATACCAACAATAATAAAACTCCCAAAAATAACAACAAGATGCAACTTATTAGATTTTTAATTTATATATACCATTCATCATCTATTAAATAATAACGGTAGACAATCTATAAAAGTTAATACACATTTATCTCTCTAATCGCTCAACTAGATAATTAACATTAATAAAACTCACCCTGAAGGATAAATATGAAATATATAGTTGGTTTAATCTATAGCATCATAATTATATTCCCTACAATTTGTTTCTCTGAATTAAATAATGACTCTTGGCGAGTTAATACCAATATCTATTTGGAAATAGAAGAATATCAAGGACAACGGGATTCATTTAATAATAAAGTCTACGATAAAATCAGCGCCGTTGGGCAACTAAAGCTTTTCAACCCGCAATCTGCCTGGCGCTTTGCTCTTGAACACCGCGAATCTTTAAGGAATCATGGCCGTAACTTCACGACTTCACGGGATTCTTACATTAGAAATCGCACGCAAATTGATGCTATCAAGAAAATGATTAACACCCCAACATCAGACTTAGAGCTTGGTTTTCGTTACAGAAAAGAGTCAAACGATGTCGAACCCAACACCAAAGCACGTTCTTCGAATCGTTTATATGGCTTAACTCCTGCCGGCGAGTACCGTTTCAATGATGATTGGTCTTTTAACTTTTGGCTCTCTTATTTTTATTACAGTAATTATTTCAATGACAGCAGTCATGAAGCAGAAACCGAATTTGGTGTGACCTATAAATATTCAGATGCATTAAAAGCAAAATTCACTGTTTATATTGATAACCAATGGGATAAACATTTCAGCACCCGCTTTTTACAATCACAAGTTCGTGCGTACCTACCCATTACCATTAAACCCAACTGGAAAATCACCCCCTATGCACGTTATTTCTTACAAGAAAATACCTATGATAAAAATAATTATTTAACACAGGAAATTAAAAATGGCTTCCGCATTGGCTCTCTCGTGGAATACCAAGTCACCCCATCACTGACTTTATGGAGTGAGTTTGCCTATGAGCCTTCAACATGGAAATCACCTAAAAAGAATGGAATTACGTCAGGATATGATAATAAACAAACGCTATACCTAAGTAAAATTGGCGTAAAATACCAATGGTAACCTTTGGTTTGCAACTAACTTATTTCTCTTAGAAAAATAAGCCATGTGAAATATCATATGGCTTATCTATTTTAAATTAGAAAACTACTTAAATATAAGAATAAAATATATTAAAAAGTAAATAATTAGTGAAAACATTAATTTTTTACGCTCTACCGTCGATTTAAATACCATTTAATTATAATTTATACTTACGTCACATAACAAAATAATATCAAGTTGAAATTATTCTAGGTTAAAATTAATTATTCTTGATAATTTGCTATTTAATATCAATGAGATAAATAAAGACCCCTTCTCTATCTATTTGTACGCTATTCCTCTTACTCTGAAAGAGAGAATACTATCAACTGTGAGCACTCTCACATCATAAATATATCCAGCCACTTATTATTTTTTGAAAAATAACTTAGGGAAAATGAAAAATGAAGAAATTCACTTTACTTAGTGCTTGTATTTTCAGTGCATTTTCAATGGCTAACCCAATAACACAAGCCCAATTGAATGAATTATGGCAAGACAAACAAAAGTCTGCACAAGAAATAGTAAATAATATGTCCGAGGCTGAGAAAATTGGTCAGCTCTTCATGTTAGATTTCAGATATTGGAATAAAGACAGCCATGGAGAACCCGCTCCTTTTCTCGTTATGAATGATGAAGTTTCTAAGGTTATCAATCAGTACCACCTCGGTTCGGTGATCCTATTTAGAGAAAATCTGATTGATACACCACAAACTGTGGAGTTAATTAATAAACTTCAATCTTCCCGCAGTAACCTTCCACTATTTATTGGTACCGACCAAGAAGGGGGTTATGTCACCCGCTTACGCGTAGGCACCGAAATGCCCGGAAATATGGCATTAGGCGCAGCACGTAACCCAGCCCTTGCAGAGCTAACAGGGATGATCCACGGATATGAACTATCCAGTCTTGGTTTTAATATCAATTTTGGCCCAGTTGTTGATGTTAATAACAACCAAAATAACCCAGTTATTGGGGTACGCTCATACTCAGATGATAAAAATTTAGTTGGCTCTCTGGCCACCAGCTATATTCAAGGCATTCATAAATATAATTTATTGACGTCACTTAAACATTTCCCGGGTCATGGAAATGTCTCTGCTGACTCCCATGTTGATTTACCCGTTGTTAATTCCGACGCGAAAACATGGCGAGACACTGAACTCATCCCATTCAAATACGCGTTATCTCATGGTGCTGATGCCGTCATGACCGCACATATCATTGTACCAGCACTGGATGACGATAAGATCACCACACTTGCAGGTAAACAAGTTGGCACCCCAGCGACGCTTTCCAAACCTATTTTGCATGGTATTTTACGCGATGAGCTCAACTATGACGGCTTGATAGTGACAGATGCCATGGATATGGGGGCTATTGCTGACAACTTCGATATTAATTGGGCGGTAGAAACCTCGTTACTCGCTGGCTCAGATATTATTCTTATGCCAATTAAAATGTGGGACTCCCAAGCGGTTTCTCGTTTAGATAACATGTACCGCTATTTAGAAACACAAGCAGAGAAAAACCCAGAACTGAAAAAACGTATTGATGAATCCGCAAAACGTGTAGTGCTGAAAAAGCTTCAGCAAGAAATTACAGCACAACCAATAGACTTAGTGAAGGCAGAACAAGTCGTCGCATCAAAAGGCCATAAAGATATTGAAAATATGGTTTCTGAGCAGGCTATCACATTAATTAAAAATGAGAATGTGCTGCCCTATCAATTAAAACCGCTAAATCGAATTTTCATTATTTCTGATGAAAAGCCACGCAATACCTTAATTCAAAAACAGTTAAATGATATCGCACAGGAAACGGGGGTTGCTATTCTTACAGGCGAAAGTGTCGTTAAATTGAATGAAAATACGCTAACTCAAGATGAAGCAAAAAAACTGGTTCAAAACCAAGATTTGGTATTACTGACGACCTATAATTTAAAGGATACGCCAACGAATGCTCAGCTTATCATTGATGCTGCAAACCAACTTAAAACCCCTATTGTTGTTATCTCTTCACGTAACCCCTATGACATCGCATACCTAAACAATGTAAACGCAAATATTGCCATCTACGGTATTACCGGATTTGATATCACCAATAATAACCGCAATTCGTTAGAAACCAATATTCGCAGCGGTTTACGGACATTATTTGCTAACACTCACGGCCAGCCGCTAAACCCACCTCAAGGGTTGCTACCCGTTAATATTAAAAACTCACAAGGTAACAAAGTGCTGTTCCCTTATGGTCATGGTGAAACCTACTCCACAATCAATTAATTACACAACCTATTAATTATTAACAATGATTTAGCCTTTATACCCCACGGTATAAAGGCCAGACACTAACGCCTTGGACTAAGGCATAAAAAATAAAATATACATAAAAATTAAAGGGTTAAAATGAAAACTTCACTGAATGGTTTACTTTTTGTTACTCTCACAGGATTGACAACATCCGTTTTCGCAGCTGATCAGGTCAATAATGATTACTGGCGCGTTTCTTCCAACGTCTATATGGAACTCGAAAAATTTGAAGGACACCATAATACCAGCGGTCGTAAGGTCTACGACAAAACCACGATGGTTGGCCAGCTATTTTTAGCGAATCCTGAATCAAAATGGAGCTTTTTTCTGGAACATAAGGAATCATTAAGAAGCTACAACCACAATTTCTCAACATCCAAAGATTCTTTTATTCGTAATCGTACGCAAATTGGCGCTACTCGGAAAATGTATGCGAGCGATATTGGTCAGTTCAATTTGAATGTCACCTATCGTAAGGAATCAAATGACTCCGCACCGGGCACACAGGCACGGCCATCGAATACTATGTTTTGGTTAATGCCTAGCGGGACATACAATTTCAATGATAAGTGGGCATTTAACTTTTGGGATGCAGTTTATCACTACGATAATTTCCATGCCCCCAATAGTTATGAGTGGGAATCCGAACACGGACTTGTTTATAAGGTCAACGACTCTGCAACCGCCAAAGTCTATCTATACACCGATTGGACATGGGATAAAGACTTTAATAAGACATGGGAACAAAACCAAATTCGCGGTTATTTTCCTATCACGTTAAACCAGGATTGGAGCGTAATGCCTTATTTTCGCTATTATTTAAATGAACATAACTACGATAGCAACAAACGTACAACTCAGAAAGTTAAAGACGGCTACCGTGTCGGAACACAGGTTTTTTATAACTTAACACCAAAACTAACGCTATGGGGCGGCTTCGCGGTTGAACCTAGTACTTGGGAAAACCCAAAAAATGCAGGTATCACCTCTGGTGGCAATAACCGTCAAACATTTTATCTTGGCCAGTTAGGTGTCAAATACCAGTGGCAATAAATTAACCTCATTCCTAGTCTGCCCCTCACAGGCTAGGAATAATACCCCATTTTAATCCTGTTTTTATTATCCCCGCCCTTAACTATCATTACTCAAAATATTTATTACACCTAAGATAATACTCTAAATAGTTCAAATTGTAGGTAGGCGGCAAACAAACGAGGCCCTAGGAGCATACACCAGTATGTGACTAGGGCGAGTGCGTGCAGCCAACACCCCTACAAATTGAAATATGACGAGTATTAGCGTTGAATGATTTCGTCGAACACCCCTCCATTAGCAAAATGGGTTGCTTGCGCGGCTTGCCAGCCGCCAAAGCTGCCATCAACCGTCAGCAGTTTTAGTTCAGGAAACTGTTGTTGATATTTTTTGGCCACTTCGCTATTTCGTGGGCGATAGTAGTTTTTAGCTGCAATTTCCTGCCCTTGCGCAGAATAGAGGTGCTCTAGATAAGCTTCTGCAACCGCCCTGCGGTCACGTTTATCGACGGTTTTATCGACAACAGCGACGGTTGGCTCAGCGAGAATCGAAATACTTGGCGTCACAATTTCAAACTGTCCGCTTTCCCCTAACTCATTTATGGCTAATAACGCTTCATTTTCCCAAGCAATTAATACATCGCCGATACCACGTTCAACAAAACTATTGGTTGCGCCGCGAGCCCCCGAATCGAGTACTTCCACATTTTTATAGAGCTGTTTAACGAATTGTTTCGCTTTTTCAGGGTTTTGCTGATTTTTATCTAACGCATAGCCCCATGCTGCTAAGTAATTCCAACGTGCTCCGCCGGAGGTCTTTGGGTTTGGTGTCACCACGGAAACGTCTTTGCGGACTAAGTCGTCCCAATCTTTGATATTTTTCGGGTTATCTTTACGAACGAGAAAGACGATAGTCGATGTATAAGGAGCTGAATTATCGGGGAGCTTTTTTATCCAATTTTTATCTATACGGCCACTTTGTGCTATAGCATCAACATCATAGGCTAAAGCTAAGGTAACAACATCGGCTTCTAATCCATTCACCACTGATATGGCTTGCTTACCTGAGCCACCATGAGATTGCCGAACGGTAACGGTATCGCCCGTTTTCTTTTTCCAATAATTACTGAACTCCTGATTATATTGCTGATAAAACTCACGAGTCGGATCATAAGACACATTCAACAATTGAATGTTTTTCGCCCAAGCCCCTGTCGCTAACAGCAATAGCAATGCTGTCGTGAATTGTGATTTTTTTACCTGCCATGAACGTGTCATTTGCCTTCCCTCATTAAATTTGTGATAAGGAGGAGGCTGACAGATAGCATCAATTACGGGAAATAATTAAAAAGAAAAACTTATAAGAATGAGGAATATATGAACAAAGTATTATCTGGAATACAGGATCAAACCTGCATAGCGGGAAATCACTATGCAGGAGAGATTTGCAATTATAGAGGGATTAGTACAGCTTCTTCGCCGTATCAAACCAATCCTTCTTAAAGACGCGCTTCATATTCATAACCGCATCAATAATGTCATGATGGACTAATTTTTCATTTTGAATACCAACACAGCGCCCGCCGTAGCCTTCCAACAGAAGTTGAATAGAATAAGCCCCCATGCGTGATGCTAAAATACGGTCATAAGCAACTGGGGAACCACCACGTTGGATATGACCAAGAACCGTTGCACGGGTTTCGTGGTGTGTTTCCTGCTCAATATATTTCGCTAATTCACCCACATCACAAACGTGTTCGGTAATAGCAACAATCGCATGGCGTTTGCCTTTTTCAATACCACGTTTGATTTCTGATAATAGTTCTTCGCGGTCAAAAGCCATTTCCTGCTCAGGTAACACTAAGAACTCACAGCCCCCAGCAATCGCAGCAGATAGCGTTAAATCACCACAGTAACGTCCCATCACTTCAACAATAGAAATACGTTTATGGGACGTCGAGGTATCGCGAAGGCGGTCAATAGCCTCAACAACCGTTTCAAGTGCAGTGAAATAACCGATGGTATAGTCTGTGCCAGCAACGTCATTATCAATCGTTCCCGGTAATCCAATACATGGGAAACCAGCTTCCGTCAGTGCTTTAGCCCCCAAATAAGAACCGTCACCACCAATAACAACTAATGCGTCAATATGATTTTTCTTCAGATTATCGAATGCGACAGCACGCACTTTTTCATCACGGAATTGTGGAAAACGAGCTGAGCCTAAGAAGGTACCACCACGGTTAATCATATCTGACACGCTATACCGGTCTAATTGCTTCATGCGGTTTTCATATAGGCCAAGGTAACCGTCAAAAATACCCATGACTTCTAAACCTTCACCTAATGCCGCGCGAACCACACCGCGGATCGCTGCATTCATGCCTGGCGCGTCACCACCACTCGTTAAAACCCCAATTCTTTTAATCTGCTTGACCATGATGACCTCTGATTAATGAACATAAAATTGCAAATCGATAAAACCGTTACGCTGCTAATCTTTTTAACGCTAATTACGCTGGCTTACTAGTGCTGAATTGATTCACCTAGCAGCATAATACGGCAAAGAGTGAATTATGCATCTGCTTTCCATCAAGCTTTTATGTTTTATTGTGATCCAGTTTACATAATTCTAGCCGATCACCCCAATAGGTAAATCTTTCAATGCAAAAAAAGCCCTAGAGTACCAACTAAAGCGAATTACCCTAGTTGAATCTTAGTTTGAAATAAAAATTAAGTATTAATGATAACACTTAAATTCCTTCGATGCTGTACCTATAAAACAAAAGAAAAGCACCATTTTGGTGCTCTTTTGATTAACGAACAAAAACGAAAATAAAATGGGATTATGTATAGTAATAACGCGTTAAATGGAAAAAAATAGGCGCAGCAAAACACAATGAGTCAATGCGATCCAGCATGCCCCCATGTCCTTCAATAATCGCCCCAAAATCTTTAATGCCACTATCACGCTTAATGGCTGACATACATAACCCTCCCACAAACCCCATAATGGTAATCGCTAATGACATCAGTCCCGCAACCCACCAGCTAAACGGGGTTACCCAGTAAAGACAAACACCAATGAGTACCGAAGATAATACTCCGCCAATAAAACCTTCAATTGTCTTATTTGGGCTCAACTTAGGCACAATAGGCCGCTTACCCATTAACTTGCCAAAAACATACTGCAACACATCTGAAATTTGCGTCACAATAATCAAGAAAAGTAATAATTTTACGTTTTCGCCTTCATAGCCTTGAATATTCAACATCAATAACGCAGGGACGTGGCTTAAACAAAAAACAGCCACCAACATTCCCCACTGAATTTTTGCAGTGCGTTCAAGAAAATGAAAGGTATCTCCAGCTAAAGCAATACGGGTAGGCAAGAAAAGGAATACAAAAACAGGTACGAAAATTGAAAATAACCCATACCATTCAATACCTACCAACACATATTGCAATGGAATAAAAACAAAGAAGCACCAAAATAATGCCTCATGGTCACTTCGCCGTGTTGGCGTTAAGGTAATAAACTCTCTGAGTGCAAAGAACGATATCAGTGCGAATAAGATCACGACACCTATATTGCCAAGCACCACAGCAAGTACACAAATAATGCACATAACCCACCATGCGCGGATACGAGCATTCAAATTATCAATGGTTGGGTTACTTTTTTCACCTGAATAACGATATGCAAGAATACCACCAATAACACTAGCAAATACTAGTATCCCAAACACACCTGACAACAATAATACTAATTCCCTGTCCCCAATATTCATGGCATTAGCTCCTCAAGTGCTTCTTTGGCTCGCTGCAAAAAGTCGATTTTATTTTCATTCTCCATAATAGGCTCCAGAGGCTTACCAACGATAGCTGAGCAAATCACAGGCACAACAAGCTTTGACCCCTTCGGTAATACACGATTTAAATTTTCCAAATAGACTGGAACAACTTCAACATCAGGGTATTTTTTCGCGAGATGGTAGAGCCCACTTTTAAATTGACTTAGCGTTTCCCCATCTCCACGCGTACCCTCAGGAAAAAATATTAATGAATGCTTTGACTCTAATACTGATTCTAAAGGAGCTAATGTATTATTTTGTGCAGGCTTATCGCCTTTTCTATCGACTAATACAGCGCGAAAAACCTTATTAACTAAATAACGCCGAAATGGTGTCTTAACCCAATAATCTTTAGCGGCAACAGGGTGAACAAAATGGCGCATTAACGGCGGCAACCCAGACCAAATAACCAAACCATCAAGATGGCTTGAATGATTGGCATAATAAATACGTGTGGTCATTGAAGGTTGGCACCCTACCCAACGAGTGCGAACACCCGTTAATAAACGGCAGGTTCCCGATAACAGCATGCCCATTCCCTTAGCTAAAAGAGAAATTCTCTGCACTTTTTCCATCTTTTTTCCTTGCTAACGTTTTATCAAACGAAAATTTGCAAAATTACGAAAAGACCTGAATATCGTTTAATTAACAAGATAGAGAGTCGGTTACAGGAGCACAACGGGATAAGTTCTGATTTGCAATATAAGAAAAGTAATATTGAGATAAATAGCAGGAAATACGTGATTGGTGTAGCAATATATCATCATATTACTACACCAAAATAACACTCAACTAACGTCAATAATTAAATATTATTTTTTGTCAGCGGCAATACGGTCACGGATGTTTTGTGCACGTTCGCTTGATGGTGTGTGAGAGTCAAACATGCTTGTCTCGCCGCTACCCATTTTCGCTAATTTTTCAAAACCAGTGACTAAACCGTCAGTTTTAACACCACGTTTTTTTAGTAAGTCATAAGAGAAGTTATCTGCTTCGCTTTCTTGGTGTTGAGAAAACTGTGAGTTAATCAGTTTTTCACCCAGAGCTGCAACTTGTGATGCACTCAGTTGTTCTACAACGCCACCCGCTGATGCTGCGGCAGTACGCGCAGCAACTGCCGCATAAGCAACTTGCATTGCTTTACGTGTATGACCTAATGCAACGTGGCCCATTTCATGACCCAGAACGCCTTCAACTTCGTTATCGTTCATCACATCCATCAGGCCGCTATATACACGCACACAACCATTTGCCATTGCCCATGCGTTGACATCGCTAGTCAGATAAACTTTATAGTTTACTGGAGTACCATCAACTTCGTTACCCAGCGCTTTTGCAATTTTGTCTAAGCGTTTCGCATACTTGCTAGACGCTGGAGCAATTTTGTTTTGCGCATCCATTTCTTTACAAGATTGGTCACTTAATTGTTTAACATCAGAGTCAGTCAGTGTCGCAGCTTGGAATAATTGCATGCCTGAGTTAGTCAACATCCCTTGGTCTAAATTTTTACAACCCGTTAAAATGACAGCAGAAACAGCAACTGCCACAAGCGCTTTCATCTTCATAGAACATTTTCCTTTAGTATATAGGTATTATTTTTTAACAACGCTAAAGACTATAAATTCTGCGAAAAATAACAATAGGAATAAAGCCATAATTATCTAATATATGAATTTGATAACGTTTTGACTAAAATTGCAAAATAGACAGAATATTATTCCAATAATAAGTACTATATAAGCTTCATACAAATAGTACTTAAATTTAGAGTGAAAAAATTCTAACTATTTAATAAATAACTCAATAATGCAAAAATCATTTTCTGTATTTTGCTCAATAGTAAATTGTAGATTCTCTCGATTTTCTTTGATTAGTAGAGTCTCGAATGGTTTTAAATAAAAGCAATCTGAATTAATAGTCACCCCCAAATTAGGGGTAATATTAAAAATTAAGATCTCACTTGCTCCACTGACCCAAGAGTTAATAAGCGCAGTATTCACCCATTGTAAACGGGCTTGATATTTTTCAGGATTATAGATGACATTAAAATCACGAATTGCACCTTGGATAAGCTCCGCATAAACCTCACTTTCCCCATTAAAAGCAAAAAACTCTTTTTGCTTTAACGTCACCGCAGGGTTCTTATCCACATGTAAAATAAATCCTTCCCCTTCCAATACTCCAATAATACGTTGTCGATTTTGGAAAAACGAAAATGCTCCCGCCGCTTTAACATCTGCAATAGACACTCGCCAATCAAAATCATCTAAACCTTCACCATGACTGCGTGCCAATTCAAGTGTCGACCCTTGGCCATTTTTCCAAGGCATATTGCGATAATCTTGCGTCGTTAATATCTGAGTCATAAAGTGAACCCTACTTTGGTGGATACGTTATTTTTATAGTGAGCTTAGCTAATGGCTAGCCTAATCATAGATAAGCTATTTTTTAGATACTCTTAAACTGTAGCTTTAATCCGAGAGAATTAACGATTTTTATAATCGTCATAAATGTTGGATTTCCCTGTCCTGATAGCGCCTTATATAAACCTTCACGACTCATTCCAACTTCTTTAGCTAATTGGCTCATATTTCTTGCCTTCGCAATATCACCAAGTGCAGCGAGAACTAGACTAGGGTCACCTTCTTCTAGAATTTCGTTTAGATACATTTGTATTTCTTCTTCACTGTTTAAATACTCAGCGATATCAAATTCTTTTAATTTAGTATTCATAGTTCCCCCTCAACTTCACCAAAAAGAAGTTTAGCTTTATGGATATCCTTCTGCTGCGTTGCCTTTGTCCCACCACAAAGTAAAATTACAATAACATTATTTTTCTGCTTTAGATAAACACGATACCCTTGTCCTTCATGTACCCTCAGTTCCGAAAAGCCATCACCAATGGGTTGAACATCACCATAATTTCCATTTTTTAACCACCTAATTCTCATTAGAATTTTAGTTTTAGCTCGAATATCTCTAAGGTTTTTAATCCAACTATCAAAACATTCCGTTGTTAGAACCGTGATCATAAGACTGCTCCTTGTCTTTATGTTTTTATCTTAGCAATCTTCGTTTAGTTGTCAACTATAGTTAACAAACATGAATAAAAGACTAGTTTAGAAATAAAAAAAAGCCCCTAAAAGGGGCTATAAAAGACAGGGATGGTGTTCATTATTAAACCATAACTTATTGTTATTTAATGTTTTATAATTCACACTGTCCACGTTCCGTCCACATCGACCATTATTGACCCATCAGCCCCTCAAAATGAGGGGCTTTACTTATCATTCAAACCAGAATCTAATTTAAGCACGTCACTCACTAAAAGGAGAATTCATGGATAACTTATTTTTTATACTGACTCTTATAGCTTTAATTGCTTTTATTCTGGGGTTAATAAAGCCTAAACTTGTGCTTATGCCTAATAGGATGAAATCCTCACTTGTTTATTCCATAGCTATCCTTGTTCTACTTTCTTTATTCATTGTTTTTGCCGAGCCGTCACAAACCCAAGAGCAAGCAAAAAGCAGCCCACAAACTGAAGAACAAAAACAGCCACAAAAAAATAGTTACTTATCTAGTGACCAAGAATGCACGAAAGACAATAAAATTTATGCAACCGCAAAAGATGCTATGGAATATTTCAGTGATTATTACCCTGAAAATAACACACTCGAAATTATTAGTGAGTCACCGCTAAAAATTAGATTATCTCCGCAAGCTGTTAGTAATGATATTGTTGATGTAAAAGAGTTATTAACTAAGCGCGCTGTTGTCTATGGTGTTTACCGTGCTTTGATTAATACACCTAACGATAAAGTTACAGTAACATCCTACTTGGTAGATTTTGACGGTAAAAAGCTGAAAGACTCACCAGAATATACAACAACTATCACTAAACCACAGGCATTAGAGATCATTAACAAATATATTCCGGTTAATAATTTGAGTGAACTAACCGATGATGGTTGCTCTTTTACTTCGCAATTCAATGAATTACGATTTGATGATAGCGGTAAAAAAGGCTTTGATACCTTTTTCAATGAATTGATTAGTGTTTCTAAGTAATATTTAGCCCCTCAATTGAGGGGCTTTGATTTCTATAATGCTAAAGACGGTTGTTGGTATTTGTTGGGATGCGGCTCAACAACATTAATATGTGCGGGTTTAACAACAATTTTGGTCACTGATTCGTGACTGACAAATGTGCAACCGCAATTAATATTTTGGCACTGGTTATAGCGTTCTTTGGTTTCAGATGAAACTTGATAGGAACTGCGAGTGTGTGCAGCGTGACCGCATTCAGGACAATTCATCATGATTATGTATCCTTTGTCATGATGTTGATGTTATGTAAATTATATCATGTATATCCATACAGTCTAAAAAATTATTCATCAGCCATATCTAAATCTGAAATCTTTACCTCTAACTCTAATGCGGTTGTAAAACCACTGTCATTCAGTGAATGAACGACTCGCGTTAATGTCCATTCCGCGTTATCAATCTCTGGTTTAAATCCGCTGACGGTGACAGGCATTTCAGGATAGAGATCTGCACGGCCAACCGCGAGTTGAATCGAAAATGACGCTACACCACGTTGGATTTTTTCCCAGTTGGCTTTTGCGGCTCGGGCGGCGTTTTCTTTAGTCGCGTAAGTATGGGAAAGCGTCAGGACGTTCCCTTGTTCGCCGGCTAAATATTCCCCCTGTTTTTCTTTCGGTTTGGCGGGTTTTGCAGGTTGTTTGCTTTTTCGCTTACGCTTTACCGTCACTGCTTTTTTCTTTTTCGGCTCACGTGTATCAAGCCAGTTAGCAATAACACCGGTATATGCACCACGATCGGCCAGTGAAAAACGGTGTCCATCACCGACTGAGCGAGTAATGTGCATAGTTTGAATGGGCTGACCACTGGCGGTTAAGCCTTTGCCTTGTTTCATAAACAGTAAATTCCCGTTTTTAACCGCGACGATTGCCCCCTCGGATTTCGCCACTCGCGTTAAAAATGAGCCGTCCGATTCGTTGGTTTGGTCGATATGAGCGAGTTTAATTTTATCTAACTTTTCATCAATAACCGCCTTTAACTTATTGCGCTCCGCCAAGGTGCGTACAATATCGCCCAACGATTTTTGATGGTAAGACTGCTCACGCTTGACGTTTAAAGTGTCGCGAAAGTCCGCACTACGACCACGGATCGTGAGCTTATCTGGCACGCCGCTATGTTCAACCTCATCAACCGTAAACGTCCCCTTGTAGATCAGCGGTTCGTTTTTCCAACCAAGATGCAATGATAAGGTTTCTCCACGTTTAGGTAAGGCGAGTTTTCCGTCGCTGTCATCTAATTCAATATCTAATTGGTCAGCTTCAAAGCCGCGGTTATCAGTCATGGTTAATGACATTAAACGCCCCTGAATCAGGCTATTAATATTTTCACCGCCTGCCGCGAGCGCAAAAGCAGGGGTTAGTTCATCTTTGGTTAAAAAACTCATAGCGGTAAGGCTCCGCGAATATCATTGAGTTGCTGACCTAGATCGCCAAACATTTGAGACAGTGATTCATCAGTGCGTTTTAATTTCAGCGTAAAATCAATTTTTCTGGCTGAGCCATCATCAAAAAAAATACTTTTCGATTGGGTGATTTCTTCAATCACAAACATACCGTAAATGGTGCCTGAGCCATCGATCAGCGACCATGCTTTTCCCGTTTCTGCCATTTGCTCTAATACCAGTAATGACAGCCTGCCGCCAGTCAGTGACGGAAATAATGAGCCGCTTAATGTGATATCGTCATTATCAAGGCCGATAAATTGAACTGCGGGGCGTTTGCCGACACGATTATTCACCCCATAACGGTATTTTTGGTTAATTTGCATCATTTGGTAAGGCGTTGTATTTAATTGAAAGACAAACAAGCCCAGTGCTGCCATTGCCATAATTAATCGTCCTCGCTGTCTTGATACCGACTCAGTCGTCTTGCCTGTTCACGCCGTTGGTTTTGCTCTAATTGTCTAGCAACTTCTCTTGCAATATCGCTTGCTGACTGATTCGGTAATGGGTAAACATTGATAATGACCGGTGCAGTATTTGCCGCATGATTGCTTTGGTTTATGGTTGTTGGCGCGGATTGATAGCTATTTGCGGGTAAAGCATAAGGATGGATGGGTTTTGCTGTCGCTGTCATAGAGCCGATGGTTAATGCCGCCGCAGCCAGTGCAGCGGTTTTTCTCCGGCTAGTGATATGAGCTGGCCCATCAACAAGCTCGGGTCCATATTCCCCCACAATGCCAAATTGTCCACGGGGGATAAATCCGCCATTGTCGAACATGCCCGCACTCTTCATGCCAGCTTGAATAACGGTCACTTGTGACATGGCGCGCACCGCTTTGGTTTCATCCGAAAGCATCCAATCGGGCAATATGTTTGTAGCCATTTGCTTAAGTTCGGCAAATTGGGCTTTCAGTGATTCCCACTTTTCCAGAATGCCGTTTTTCAGGCTATCAATGATCTCACCGCCAATTTGTTTAAAGCGTTCCGGTAAACCTTTAACATCCGCGACAATCTGCTCCCACTTATCAGAAATGGCTTTCTTCACCAATGCCCACATACGAGAAGTGATAGCGACAATCTCATCCCAGTGCTGATAAACCAGCCCGACAAGCCCCCAATTCAGCACATAGGATTTAACCCCCTCCCAGAATTGGGAAAATATCTCTGTGACTCTGTTCCATAATTTTTTAGCGTACGGAACGATATCATCCCAATATTTATAAATCAGGTAAGCTGCGCCAGCGATAGCCGTGATAATTAAGATAATCGGGTTAGCTAATAGCGCACGGCCTAGCATCATAAATGCCGTTCCAATTAACTTAATAGGCTTAATCAGTAATGATAGAAAGCCGCTGCCTTTGATACCTAATACGGACAGACTTAATTTCGCCATGGCGAGTGGGCCAATTAATGCCGCAATCATCAATGTGATACCGCCACCAACGGCCAGCACCGCACCTAATCCCAACGTGATCATGGTGATTTGTTTGACCAGTTCAGGGTTTTTCTTTGCCCATTGGCCAAACTTCGAAATGAGATCAGTGACTCGTTTAGTGATATCCCGCAAAGGGCTATCCGCACCACCAAAAACTTGTATCCCCACATCTTCATAAGCCGAGGTTAAGTTTTTTAAGTCGCCATCAAGGTTATCTGTCATGGTTTTGGCGACTTTTTCCGCTTCCCCTTTAGCGGCTTTGATTTCAGCAATCATGGCTTGCAACTGACCGGAGCCAGCTTGGTCAACCAATACAGAGAGGGCAGAAAATGCCTCTTCACCGGCAATATGTTTAAACAGTCCGGCGCGCTCAGCCGTACCCATTTTTTTAGTTTTTTTGTCTAGTTCGGCCAGTATGTCGGTAAATTGGCGCAAATTACCTTTGGCATCACGGGTTTTAATTTTCAATTTATCAAGGGCTTCACCAGCCATTTTCGGCGGCTCTGCCAAGCGCCCTAAAATAGAGCGTAAGCCTGTACCGGCCATACTGCCTTGAATACCCGCATCACCGAGTTTACCGGCGGCAACGGCGGCGGTTTCTAAATCGACACCGAGCCCCGAAGCAACCGGTGCAACATATTTCATTGTGTCGCCAAGCATAGTGAGGTTGGTATTAGACCGCGTAAACGTGCGACAAGTGCATCACTGACACGGTTCATTTCATTAGAATTCAGCTTAAAGCCGGTCAAGATGTTGGAACCAATATCAGCCGTGGTGGCCAAGTCGATATCACCGGCCAATGACATGGATAAAGTACCGGACATGGCATTTTTAATTTGCTCTGGCTTAAAACCAGCCATGGCATAGAACGCTTGGCCTTGTGCAACTTCATTAGCGGTAAATGCGGTTGTTGCTCCAAGGTCTCGCGCTTGCTCCCTTAACATCTTGTAGTCGTCGGAATTTTTATCAAGGCGGGTTAATGCTTGCACTTTCGACATGCCGATTTCAAAATCATAGCCTGGTACTAAGACTTTTTTAGCCGCATAACCTAGCCCCACACCGGATGCAAGCATACCCGCGCCGCTACCGGCCATTTTATTACGTACTCCCATGGCATTTTGATAGCTATTTTTTGCCGCAGACATTCGCTTTTCTTGGTTGGCTACCCGCTTTAGTTGCTGCTCTTGTTGCTGTAATCGCCGGCTTGTGCTGGCAATATCGCTATTTAATTTGACTTGCGCTTGGCTCAATTGGCGCGTTGAAATCCCACTACCTTTTAACGCTTCCCGTTGGCGCTGCAATGAGGCACTCAGTGTGCCGGTTTCAGCTTTGAGTTTTGCAGCAGCCGCTTTTGCGCGGTCAAGCTCCCGTGATTGGGCCCTCGTGGGATTTTGAACGCTGGATAATTCACGTGCGAGCCGGCTAACTTTGGCGGTGGCTTGTTGGTAGGCATTATTTGCTGCATCAAGGGATTGCTTGGTTTTCTTAAACCCGTCAATTTGCTTGGCTTGGTTGTTGAGCTCTTTGAGTTGTTGTTTAGATTGGCGGAGGGTTTCCGCCAGTTTTTTATTCGACGCTTGGGCGCTCTTAAACGGTTTCGTGAATTTATCAACGGCGCTTAAAATCACCTGTAAACGTAAATCTTTACTCATCTTCTACACCGCTACGTTTAAGGGCGTGATAACGCCATTCTAATAATTCGGTTAGGGAAAATTCATCGGTGACAGCGGGTGACCAGTGAAAAATAGTGGCAATATCTGCCACTAAGTCATTGACGGTTAATCGTTCTGGAAATCCATAGTCACCGACTTCGGTAACAAAAAAAGCACAAGCTCTTTGGTTAAATTCAGCATATCCGCAGGGTTCATCATGATTAATTCGGGTTTCGTCAATGCCGGTGCGGTGACGCGGGGTAATACCAACATCGCCGAATCCACATCCATTTCCATCAGTGCGGCTAAACGAACACCACGCAATGCACCAGAATTGGGTTTACGTACCACAATCTCTGTTACCGTGGTTGTTCCACGCGTAATGGGTTCATCTAGCGTGACGGTGATTTGATTTTTTTCTACTGGTTCAGTCATTTACTTTTCCTATAAACCTAATGCGGCGCGTTGTTCTTCTAAGCGGTCAATACCATCAACTTTTTCAATCATATTGAGTAAATCAATCTCAATGAGTGTTTCACCATCCCAAATCAGTTTGTAATACGTGGCATTAAAAGGCGCTTTGACTTGGGTGTTTTCACCGGCCTTGCCATTACCGGAGTCAATTTCACTGAATCGACCACGTAACACGACCTCAACGGCGGTGTATTCTTTAGTATCTTGGCGTTGATAAGCACAATTAAGGCGCAACATCACGCCATCAATTTGAGTGATCCCCCACTGCTTATAGAGCTGGGCTTCTAAGCCTCCAAACGTTAACTCAGCTGAGAGAGCATCATCTTCTAACCCCATATCAATTTTGACGCCACCATTCATGCCGCCGCCGCGATAGGTTTCAAATTTACGGGTGATTTTCGGTAGCGTGATTTCTTCAATACGCCCCATATAGTTTTCACCCTCATTGAACAGATTTAAATCTTTAAGTTTGCGTGGTAAGGCCATGATTACCCCTTAATTTTTGAGCCAAAATCCAATAAATAGCGGTCGGTGATACGCTGACGCAACAGTAAGTTTTCCAGTGGGGGTACGGCTGTATAGTCATAATCAATGTATAACTTGCCGCTTTTCAGCTCTTCTTTGGTGTTAACGTCTGGATCGAACCAACATTCACCGCCTAACAAATAGCCTTGCGTTGTCATGCTGCGCAGTTTTGCATTGATGCTTTCGATAATGTCACGAGCCAGTGAGGGATTGAGCGTACCGTCAATTGACCAGTCCAATCCCTCGGCGATGGTGTCGGATAACACCTGTGCGGTGCGGGTGTAGGACTCAAAGGCAAACAACGGGTCATCAGAGCAAGTACGGGAGCCCCAAAACTTGAAGCCGTTATTGCGAATTAGCGTGGTGATATCGTTTTCGTTAAGTAAGCCGGCATCGGTGGCAGGGTCTTGTAAATCCCATGACACATCGGCAGAAATGCCCGTGACACCATTAACACCCACGTTAGACAAGGTTTTATGCCAGCCAATTTCATTATCAATCTTGGCACGCAAACCCAAGGCACACGCGGTGGCGTAGATATTACTCTCTGCATTCGCGACGGTATCCCAACTTTGGAATTCAGGCCAAATCAACATTAATTCACGTTGATTAAAGTTTTTACGGTAATCAATGGCATCTGAAATAGTTTTACTGCCATAGGCGCTAATATAAGCCATGGCACGCATTTTTTGCGCGATACCGGCGAGTGTTGATGAAACCGCCTGTGTATCATGAGCTGGTACGGCTAGAATACGAGGCTTAACACCTAAACGGCCTTGCGCCACGGTTAATGCCTGCAAGCCAGTTTTACGGCCATCGGGCGTGGTGCCACCAATAATATTGGATGTGGTTTCTGCTTCGCTTTCCCCTTGTTCAACACGTACAACCACGGTAACCGGTTTTGATTGGTTACCGATAGCATCCAATGAGCGTGCAAGCGTGCCAGTTTCGCCGGCTTTACCTGCCGCATTTTTCACATCTGTAATTAAAACAGGGGTATTGAGTGGAAAGGCTTTTGTGTCTGCATCATCAGCAGTACACACCATTCCGACAATGGCGGTGTTGATGGTGCGAATAGGTCGCGTGCCTTCATTGAGTTCAATCACTCGCACGCCGTGGTGATAATCTTGAGCCATTACTAGCGTCCTCTATTTTGCAATAGCTCAATTTTGGGTTGGGGTTAATGTAAATGCACGGAATGGGGATTGTGTGAGGGATGAAACAAAGCCGATATAATTAGATATCTTGCAATAAAAGTACATAAAATGAATTCAATGCTATGTTGTAATATACATTTATATAAGTAGCGCAGGAATCAGAATTTTTAAGGAAAGTAGCGTGAGAAAAAACAAATATGGATTGACAGATACTATTCCAGCAGCCATTAAGAGAGAAGTGAGGCAACGATGTGGGTTTGGGTGTGTAAATTGTGGAAATGCAGTCTATCAATATGAGCACTTAGAACCCACATTCGCTGAAGCTATAGAACATAATCCTGAACATATAGTTCTATTATGTGGGGGCTGTCATGATAGAGTAACTAGAAAAATCCTTTCAAAAGAAACTATAAAACTTCGCTCTATTAAGCCTATTTGTAGACAACAAGGTTTTTCATTTGGCCCATTCGATTTAGGATTAGTAGAGCCTACTATCAAAATAGGTACTTTAATATGTAAAAATGTGGAGTCTTTAATTGAAATTGACGGGGAATCAATTTTTACTATTAAAACACCTGAATGTGAAGGTGCTCCCTTTCGGATAAATGCATTTATTGCAGATAGAAATGGGCATGAAATTTTAAAAATAATTGATAATGAGTGGATTACAACGACTTCAAATTGGGATGTTGAAGTCGTTGGTCAAAAAATAACAATTAGGAAACAACGTGGGGATATTACGTTAATATTACGTACGGAAGCCCCTCACAGTTTAATTGTTGAAAAACTAGAGATGACCCATCGTGGTAGTAAAATAAAGTGTAATGAAAACGAAGATTTACAAATAAACACCAAAAATGGTCAATGTTTGACATCATCGGCTATGAATATAAGTGATTGCCAAGTTGGTATCCAGATTACCAATAATTCACTAGCAATAGGAGTCGGTGGCGGCAGTGTTTATATTGGTCGTATGGTATTAAACCAATCACCATCTCTTAATCATATATCATCTTATTTTAAATATAATCATTTAATGCGGAATAAAATTGGTAGAAATGATAGTTGCCCATGTAACAGTGGCCTTAAATATAAAAAGTGCTGCGGTAAAAAATAGAAACTGTAACTTATTACATTTTTAATAGGTTATGCTGAATATTCGGATATTGGCGGGAGCAGTTATCAAATGTTGATATGAGTGATTCTCTGTGTACACTTTAATAGCAAAGCCCCGTTAATTGGGGCTCAGAGTAGATTAATGTTATTCGGGTTTTTCAGGCCAATCAATATCTGGTGCTAGCGAAGTATCAACACGGTTTAACAAGACACGGTATGTTTTCCACGCTGTTAATTGTGATTTCTCTTCGTCAGTTGCCATGCCCAAATCTACAGCATCTTGTAATGGTGCAATTGCATTATTCGCCTCTACTAAAAGTGATTGTTTTTTCTGTTCAGCTTCTGAGATTAATTGCTCTTTTGAAACAGGAGGATTCAAATACGCATTAACTTCTTTTTCTGTCATTTTTTTCATTACGCTGATATTTTCGCGTACTTCAAAAAAAACAGGCAAAATAGCGTCATATTCTGTTCTCAAAGGTTGGTATTCGGACTCAATTGGAGCAAATATTGCCATTGCTTGATTATAGGTTTCTATCGCGTTATCAACATCATTTGTTAGCGTTAAAATGACATCCTCAGACTCTTCATTCTCTACAGCATTATTAAGTTGGGTTTTCAATTGCTCAAGCGTATTCGATGCATCATAGACATTATTACGGGCTGCGATGTATTGTGGCTCAATATCTTGAATGAGCTGTTCCAGTTGCCCCATTCTAGCAACTGTAGCAAGCTGCTGCTCATCATACGCATAGACTTGACCATTTTTTTTATCTCTGTAGTGATTCATGATAATTCGCTCCATACTGCAATGACTGCCGTACTTTCAACAAGATATTTACTTCCCGGTGGCACGATAAATGATACTCCACGATTGATTGAGTAGATTTTAATCCCCCCAAGAATTGCAACCGTGACATTATCAACAGCAATTTTTGCTGAATTATCACCTTCGCCTTGCCCCGTCAATACCACTAAAATTGGTTTGTTAGACGTATTTGTATAAGACACACCAACACTTCGTGAACTTGTGAGATTTTTCCACGTTTGGTTAATTCCAATTGTCTGCTCGACAAGCGCAATTGTTCCACCTGTCATAGGTACTTCGACTGTACCACCGTAGTTACCATTCACACGCTTTCTTAGTCCAAACCTGCCGCCCCATGTAACAAGTGACAGTAAATCACTGCCTACACCGTCACTTGTTATGTACATAGCGCTGTTTGCGGTCAATGGGCCTTTAACAACCTGTTCATATGTTGCCGTCTTATCGACATAATCACCTTTCGGCTGGTAGCTCCCTGCGGGTTGATAATTTCCTTTAGGTTGAAACTTATCATCAGCTTGCTGGGTACTATACACGCCTAATTCGGCAGCTGTTGGGGGGTTTAGCTTTGTGTAATCTTCATCCCATTTATCCGCCCACGTTTTATTTCCACCGTTGTAGCGTCTTGTATACGTCTTTTTATCGTACCAATCTGTATAAACTTGCTTAACGCTTGTTGAGCCCGTTCTTACAACCTCAAGCGAGCCTGCGGAACTATTCGGTGGGTAGTTTTTTGCATTTGCACCAGGATTACTCGAAGCTTGGTAAAACAAACCTGCATTTGTGTAATCATTTAAATCTGCATTCTGTGGTATTGCTTCAGCTCTAGCGAAGATAGTTTGAGATGTGATATTTTGAAGGTCTGCTTTTGTCGGTAATTTTCCAATCTCAGTCGTAAGCAAATTCAGGCTAGGCACTTTGTCGTTATCATTGCCTTTAACACCTGAAATATTCGCTTTATCGAATTTTTTATTTAAATCCAGTTTGGTTTGTGCTGATAGTGCATCAATTTTTTTGTCCAGCACGGTGATTTCAGTATTCACATATTCACGAGTTGCCAGAACAACTGACGGATCAATTTTTAATGTGACGGATTCAGTGTGGCTGACAATCAATACCATTCGAATAGATTGCGTACGGCCTGAGCCCTCCGCTAATTGTGGCTTGTACGTTTCGGGGCAGTTTGCTACCGCAATTAAATTGCCGGCTTTATCAAATAACCCAATCTCACGTATCCACCAACCGCCATCCTGTTCAGGAATAATTTGTTCAGCAATGATTTGATTTTTATTTTTATCATCAATAAATAATGTGTTAATGGCGGCTCTGCGTTTTTCAGCAATTAATTTAGTTTGATTGGTGTCCGGCGTTGGCAAACTCTCGCCACCATCGCCCACTGCCATATGTGTTAATTCAAGTTTTGTGCCTAGCGCTGTCGCTTGGGCTAATAAGTTCTCACCTAATTTTGTGAGTAAGGCGAAGTATTTCATTGTGGATTAATCCTCATTTCATCAATTAAGTGAATAGCCGCGCCTTGAACATCAAGGCCAGAAACAGAAATTAAAGGCGGTGTATACGCGTAAACAGTCAATGAATCACCGGTGTAACTGGATGCCGCACAATAGAATTCACCGCGGGTTTCTAGTTGAATAGTGAGCCCGACTAAATGACGGCTCGCCGGTTTTGCATCAAAAATCAATGCTTCTAACTCTTGATACATTTCCTCGGTGATACCCGTTTCAAGAACCCCGATATCAAGGCGAAACGTGCCGGCGGTTTCGTTGGTTTTCCACCATTCAATCACGCGGATTAAATAACCCAATGGCTCAACCACACGGCGCAATGCACCAATCGTGCCCTTGTGTTTATGAATAAACATGGCGGCTTTCACGGCATCCCGCTTGGCTTTCTCCGTCCAGTTTTTATCCCATCGGTCAACACTAAACGCCCACGCCAGATACGGCAGCAAATGCACGGGGCATTTATCAGGGTTCCAAAGTTCACGAATAGGAATAGGCACGCGCTCAATTTGTGCCAGTGACTCAGCCGCCGCTAGCTCTAACGGTGATGAGCCGACAGGTAATAAACGATTATTCATCTGAGCCCCCTAGTGCCACGTTAATTTGTGTGCAGAAGCTGGCCCGTGTTTTATCTAGCTTGATATCCGCTACCGGCTTTTTCAGTTTCACGCGTTGCACACCTTGCACATGCAGCGCGGCATAAATAGCACTGAGCACTATGTCACGGCCTAACCGGTGCTGCTGTGTCGCATAGCGTTTCACTTGTTCCTCTGCCGCCGCCATAATCGGCTCGTATTCAGGTGAGGGATAACAGTAAATCACTGCGTCTATTTCATAGTTAACGATGGTTGCTGATTGCACAGTCACACGGTCAGCCACTGGCCTTACATCCTCATCGTTTAAGGCAATATCGACTTTCTCAATTAAATCAGCCGGTGCGCTGCCGTTCCCCTCGCGGGATAAAACAGTAACCGTGACATGAGCCGGTAATGGGCTAATCACAGAAGCGTCAGAAATCCGACCATCGGCAGACCGTGCATGATATTCATAACTGCCAATCGGGCCAGCTACGCTTAACGCTTCGAAAGCGGCGGGTATACGCATGCGTAAATTGGAATCGGACTCATACACCGGTGCAATGGGTGGGATAGCGTTTTCATCGCCGGCTGATAACATCAGGCGTTTAACATTATTATTAGCCGCGAGTTGGTCAAGGTCGGCACCGGTGGCAAAGGCCACCATACTTGCGCGAGCCGCTTCATTAACGCGCTGACGTAAAATCAATTCACGGTAGCAGCTCTCTTGCAATAATTTGGTTAACGGCTCAGATTCCAATTCTAAGGTGCGAGTGATGGCTTCCCGTTGTTCTGCTGGCATCGCACCAATTAGTGCGGCTTTGCGCTCGGCAAAGAACACTTCAAAATCTAACGTTTCGACCACATCCGGTGCGGGTAATAAACTTAAATCAATACTGGCTGCCATCGCTACCTCACATTGACCGAAAAATTAAGTGACTGATTGGTGTCTTGGTTTGTGGCTTCAATATCCACAATCATCTGCGCAGCCTCGGTGCTATTTAGGCTAATGCGAGTTAATAAAATGCGGGGCTCCCATTTTAACAATGCGGTGTAGCACGCTGACATTAACTGCAATTTCAGCGCGGGATTTTGTGGCTGGTCGATAAGTTCTGATAATAGCGAACCATAATTTCGCCGTGCGATGCGTGAGCCAATAGGCGTGATCAAGATATCGCGCACGGATTGGCGTATATGCTCAATATCGGAAAGGCACTTTCCATTTTCTCGACTCATACCGCAATATCTCATTGGGGTTTTCCTGTGGATTCGCCACCACTGCGTACACCGCCATGAGTATGATCATGTAACGTAATACCATTGGATTTAATCGCTCCGCCGGTGTGTGTAAAATTACCCGTCATTTCACCGCCCTCGGTGACATTGAGCGTGGCGCAGGTGAGGTTTTGTGAGCAAATCACCTTTGGAGTAGTGAGGTTAATTTGTTTACTTGCATTGACGATAACCACTTTTGTTGTAGCGCTAACTTGCTCACTGGCTTCAATATTGGCCGTTTTAATTCCTGTTGCTTTCAGTGCGCCGGTAGCGGGTTCATATTCAATGATTGCCCCGTCTGAATAAGTACGATGGTCCGCTGTGATGGAGTCGGTTGGTTCTGAGTGTTCATTGGAAAAGATACCGGTTAGCACAAATGCCGTGGTAAGTTCGCCGCCTAAAGCAAGAATAAGGACTTGCTCACCCACGCTAGGTGCATTCATGGTGCGAGTACTACCAGCACGTAAGGTGACCCAATTTAGCCAGTCGGTTTCTAAGTTTCCAATTTGTACGCGACAGCCTTTCTTGGCATTCACATCTGTCACGATACCAATGCGGATCATGTTTCTGATTAAGCGACGAATCTCGGCAGACATTAAATATCAAGCCTCGGAGTTAATGGCTGATAAAATTGTTTTTCTAAACCAGTACTGATAAGCAAACCAGACTATGAGCAATGGAATAGAAATCCATTGCTTGGTAACAATTAATAGGAATGCAGCGATAACGTTTAATACGATGACTAACCGGTAAATATTTAGATTAAAAGGAATTAGACTTTTCGTTATTCCTTTTAATGTACAAGAATGAGAGCCACTTTCTAAATTAGGGCTAAAAGAGAAAAATATTGCTATCACGTAGATATTCACAAGAATTCTAACGACCTCTGCACCTGCAACGACTTTATAGTCATCAACACTAATGGCCAGAATTGAAATAAAGATAAAAAGCCCCACAGGTAAAAGCGGAATAAATTTGCGCATGACAACCTCAAAAAAATGATTTTCTTAAGCGTGCCATTGATAGTGTATTGATTGCAGCTACTGCCTTTTGTGCAGTCAGTGATACACATTATCGTGAGAGGAAATCAATAATCTGACTTTCAATATGCCTGATTTCTTGCGGAGTGAGCCCTAACAACTGGCGTGATGGATAGGTTATTTTTGCATTACCAATACGCTCTGTTAAACCGAATTGGTGTACACCGGCAATATTTGCTGCGGAAGGTAAAAAATAAATAGCGGCTTCTTTATCGCTATTATAGGCGCGTAAAAAACGGGCGGTGGCCAGTTTTTTAAACATGCGGGTTTGCTTGGTTTTGCGCTCTGTACTGATTTTATCTTTCTTGATACTGATATAGCGCTGAATATCTGATTTACGAAATGAGCGCTGGGCTTTTTTATTCGCATCTTGGCCAGTGATTGTTTTGCTATTACCTCGCCAGTTCCGTAAGGTACGTTTTTGACCGTGCCACATAAATTGGATTTCACGTTGTACCGTGATGAAATTCGCTTTGCGTTTGGTGTATGGGCTGCCATCCGGATTTTTTTGTTGTGAAATGCGCTTAATTTGAGAACGGCGTAAATCGCGAGTGATTTCTTTGGCGAGCTGCCGGCGCTGGCCTTGCGACATGCGAGTTAATAAATGCGTTAATTCACTGTCAAGTTGACGCAAAGTATCATCATTCATCGTGTCGTTGGCCATTCATTAAACGGGTTGGCCGGCTCAGGGGTAGCCTCAATCACATATTTGCCGTCGTTATCAATCGCTAATACACGCTCGGTGAGATTTAAATCAATACTGATGTGGGCGGTTTTGTTATCTAAAATCACCGCTTCAAATCTAAAATCTTGTTGCCGCTTTGCGGGGTTCGCTGAAATATCGGATTGATTTTTTCTTAGCCAATCATTGACTACTGCAATTAAGACATTTTGGTCACCACTATAACGCTCAATAATAATATTAGCGGTGTATTCATATTCAAAACTGGGCGTTTCTTCTAACGTGGAAATAATCCGCCCGTTTTCAACGAACAAGTATAAATTTTCGGGGTTATCTTTGAGAAATGGAATTTTGCTGTCTAAATATTCCCGTAAGTTAATGAGCTTTTTCACGGTTCCGTTCCTCATCAAATTGCTCAATCGCACTTAGTTGAATATTGGCGGTTTCTAAGGCTGCAAGTAAAGGGTCAACCATCAAAGCCAAATCGCAATAAGTTAGAACCCGTCCGGTAGAGGCGGTGGTACTTGCTGGGTGAGTGTTTTCGGAATGGGAACGCATTGCGTTTGCACGGATACGGTAGGTGTTGTCGAGCACCCGATCAGCAAGATACTTAGGCACAGGTAAATCACACGTTGGCTCGTTTTTAAGAAGGGTTTTATATTCAATTTTTCTTTCCTCGGCGGCGGCGCGTTGAATAATACCGCGACGATAGGCATCACCCGCGATTTGATTTGCACGGTGAAAACTTAATGATTGGTCAGTGATCAGTGCGGTTTTTTTATCAACGTCTAACGAAAGTTGTTGGTTTTCTGCCGTGAGTATGCCGACTCGTTCATTGAGCTGGTCTATTTTTTTGAGACCTTGCCAGCCGGCGAATATGACACCGACGACAAGGAATAATGCGAAAGCGATTCCCCACTTTTTCATATTAAACATAAGCTTTTCGTCTCGCATTATTGGGTTCAAACATCACAACATCGCCCACGCTTTTTCAAACAGCTCATCACTGTATGGCTGCTGACCATTTTCAACATGGACTATCGCTTTAGCGATTTTGAATGCCGTTTCTTTGTCATAAACATCAAGGCAATCACGACGACCAAAGCCCGTTTCTTTACAGACACGATTAATATAACCCTCTGTATTATTACGGTCTTTTGCCGGCGCCCAACGTTCAATAATTTCTTCCACCGTATCAATTTTGCCGCAACCAACCCCTTGTTTTCCTGCATAGGTTGAATAGGTTCGCAAAAGCTTGAATAATGCGCGAATACCGTATTCAGGTTTCTCAAAACGGCTATGACGGGGCTCAATGCTAGGGTCAAAGGCCAGCTCCCCTCGCCATGGGTTTCTCGGGTTATAATCAATATTGCCCGGATTATTGTTGCGTATGCCGCGTGGTACGTTAGACATGTTTTCCTCCAGTAAAGCGTGACCATAAATAGGAAAGTCCGATACTTCCCATCGCACCAAATACACCGGTGGTGAATAGGGTGATATAAATGCTCTGATTTCCCTCAATACAGAGCAATCCGCCTAACAACCCGACAAAGCCGGAAACGACCATTTGCATAAAAGCCGCAAACCAGCTCCACGGGGCATTATTCGTTTTAACGTCAATGATGTATCTCACAACACCTCCCCACATTGAAATGAAGAGCATTAATAACCACTGTGCGATACCGAAACTGTTCGGATCTTTATCAAACATGTATCAATCCCATAGCTGTATAAGTGGCTGTACCGGCTCTTCGGTAATTTCAGGTAACTCAATCAATAGCCCCGCAGGTAGCACGGCACCATGTTCGGCAAGATTGGGATTCGCTAACAAAACAGCCTCGGTCATGCCTGTCGTTCTGCCGTAAAATCGCCAACATATCCCGTCTATGGTGTCACCTTTTATCGTTCTGATTTTCATATCAATTCAACAATATTGTGTGTCGTTCCCTTGATGCGCTGAATTGCCCAAATCGCATCGCGCTGTAAATCATCAATATTGGGCTCAAGGGCGTCGGCTTTTTTATTACCGTTGGGGGTTGTATCAATATCGCGGTAACGTTCGATTAAGTTTGCTTTTGCTGCGCTGAATACGGCACGGCGATAAAGGATCACTAATTCCGATACGTCAATCTCCCCATGCGTAATTTTGCTGGCCGGAACCGCGCCTAACGTTGTATAGCCCAAGTGGATTTCTTGCTGTTGAAAGCGGGATAATTCACGGTTGGTTTCGATGATGGCGTTTTTTAAGGCTTCAATTAATCGGCTTTGGGTGACCGTACCGTCAACTCGCATTGATTCCCGAAATGCGCGGGTATTAATCACAGGCCAAAAATCACCACTGGTGATTGTTTCGTCTTTTTCGTTAGCTGGTTCGGGTGAAACAAAATCCATAAGGTCACCTTAAAAATAGGTAGGCGGTGGGCGAGAGTCCGAAAAATAAATTTCTTATCTCGCGCCGCCTTGCGCGTTGGCACGTTCTTTATTCATCAGCCCTGTTTTTTGCTGACAAAAACTTTTCAATATTCTTAATGTCCTGCTTAACCCCACTGCGCTCATTGAGCTCAAGGGCACGCATTAATTCACATAAAGCCGGTTGCGGAAAATCATTATCGCGCAAGCTGTAACCGAGCCATTTATGTAGCTCGGCGCGGACTTTATCGGGCATATCTTCATGCTCAATTAATGCCATGGTGCGCTGCAAGATATCCAATGGAATGGGATTTTTTGCGGTATAGGCTTCTTTGGCTCTATCCCCCATTTCTTCGGCAATAGCACAACCGGTTGTGCGGGATTGGCCTGACGGCATGGCGAGCTTGTGTTTTAATGCATACTCCGCTATATCTAGCCCTTGCGCGTACAAACCCGCGTCAAAACTCCACAACATCAGGTACATCAAAACATCATCTTGAACGCCTGAATTGCCTTTTAATGTTTCAGTGATCCACGTTTCGTATAGCGGTAAGGCTTTACGTTTGTACGCGGCTTTGCGTTCAAATGATTGGGTTTTACCTAAATCCCGCATGTGTTGGCGCAACATCAATTTGACTTGTGTTGCTGCCGAGGGGTCAGCAAGAACGCCATAGTCGCTGACGTTCTTGGCTTCAACCTGCATGCGTTTTCGTTCCCACGGATTCACAGCTTATTCTCCGGTTGGCGCGTCTTTTACTTCGTCCGGCTCAGTAGGCTCTGCCGGTTTTCCAGACGTCAGCTCAATGTTTTCAATCAACGCCACACAGTCGTAATCTTCAACAATGTAATCTTCATTCACTGATTCGTAGTTTTCGATACGATCACGTTTGGCATTGTCTACCACTTGACGGCGGCGTGATTCGATTTGCCAGTAAATAGATAAATTATCTAATCGTGTGATAAGCATTCCATTTTTCGGGAAATAAGGAACACGTACCGCCGGCAATCCACCGAGGCGTTTTTGGCTGATAATCACATCCGCAGCTAACGCCTCGGTATTGGCTTGATCACGATTGACGATAGGGAAATATTTATCGGCTAAAAGTGAGCGGCCACAGATAACGACTAAATCGGTATCGTCGGCGTACACTTCTGAAATCGCGTGGTCAACAGCTTGCATAACCAGTGCATCAAGGTTTTCATACTCTTCACCTTTACCCACTTTGATAGGTTCAGCGGTGATTTGGTTGGTGTCTTTATCGGTTGAAGAACCTAAAACATGTTCAGGGGCTTCAAGGCGAATTTTATGTAACCAACCGATATTCACGTCTTGCAGGAGTTTATTGACTTCGCGGTTTGAGGTTGCAGCACGATGTGTCCCGTTAAAGCCAATCATGATGCGGTCAAGGGCTTGACGCTGAATAATGGCATCGCGGATACGGCGCTGGAAATCTTCAAACATCGCCCACATATCCAGTTTTTCATAACGAATAGCGGTATCGAAATTCGTTTGGCGGCAGTGATAACCTTGTTTGGCCAATTGAGTTGGGTCAGTCGGTTCGCGGTCTTTTTTGGTGGTGTCCGTCGTGCCGGCAACCGTTGAGCCAATGCCGAGGCCGATTTTTTCGGCCACTTGATCTTTGACAGGCACAATATTAATTTTGGTCAGAAAGACGGCGCTTAACTGAATTTTGCTTTCCAGTTTTTGGGCTGCCGAAGGCTCAATTTCCACTTTTGAATCTGTGAATTCGTGTGGCTGAACACCATAAATTTCACCTAGACGGGTCATGTAACCGTTAAATTTAACTTTTGTTTCTTTTCTCATTGTTTTTCCCGTTTAGCAATCAGTCAGGTTTTCAGTGTTGGTTGTATTGCCGCCAAAAGACGTGGGGCGGTGTTGCTGATTATCTTGCTGGCTCAAATCTTTTTTGAGTTGGTCCAGCTCACTGCGCAGGGTTTCATTTTCTTTCTTGATCCCCGATAACGCTTTAACTTGTGTTTCAAGCTGAGTCAGCTTTTGTGCAGTTTCGGTTTGCTCTTCCGCGCAAAGTTCTACCGCTTGGTGAATATCATTGAGTTCAACATCATTGCGCTGACGTTCGCGACTGAATTTCGCCATGATGCGATCTTTCAATCTGGGTTTTTCTGGTTTGTTTTCTTCTTCGGTAAATTCAATCACCGTTTCTTCCGCCGCCGTAAAGACGTTATCTTTATCTTGCTTGCGTTCTGAGAAAGTCGCGGTTTTATCTGCACCCGCGCTAAATTCCAACATGCTCGTGCCAAGGCTGGCAGGGTTATCCGTGACAGCTAAGCCCACCAAATAGGCCGAATTCATATCGGAA
This sequence comes from Providencia sp. PROV048, assembly GCF_033688165.1. Taxonomy (NCBI): domain Bacteria; kingdom Pseudomonadati; phylum Pseudomonadota; class Gammaproteobacteria; order Enterobacterales; family Morganellaceae; genus Providencia; species Providencia sp. PROV048. Next base: position 4,198,307 of record NZ_CP096360.1, read on the forward strand.
AAATTAGGGTTGATTTCAACGGAGGTATAAACCTTTTGACGCTTACGATTCATCTCAATTAATGAATCTGTTGGTGATAAAATCCCGTATAGAGCAAGCTTACCTTTCAGAGCACCTTCACTGATTTCTTCTGTGTAAACAGATTCCACATCCCCAAAGCGCGGCATCCATTCATAATTTAGATGCTCCATGTTGATCCGAGCACCATAAACGGATGGGTCGTAATTTTTGGCAATATCAGTGAGCCATTGGCGCTGCACTTTACGTCCATCGGTTGTGGCTCCCTCAACACAAAGGCGCACAGGTTTAGATTTTTTTGTCATTGCTCAGGCTCCGGCAATTAAATTTAATGCGTAGTTAAAAAATTGATGAGCCTATGTTTTCAGGGATGGGGGCTAAGAAACAATGCTTTGCCATTGTGTGGGAAATGGCACAACGGCAGCTCGGGGCGATTGGGCGTGTGAGCCAGTAATCTGGCGACATGAAAACATTACACGATTTTGACCCAAGAAAACGCGCGATGCACCTGTATTTTAACGGGTACCGAATTGCGCGTATTGCTGAAATCCTCAAAGAAAAAGCTGCCACTATCCACAGCTGGAAACGGCGCGACAAATGGGATGAGATTACCCCCGTTGAGCGCGTGGAAATGACGCTGGAAATGCGACTTTGTACGCTAATTAGCAAAGAAAATAAAGAGGGTAAAGACTTTAAAGAAATTGACTTGCTTTACCGGCAGGTCGAACGACACGCCAAAATTCACAAGTATCAAAACGGTGGCAATGAGGTTGATTTGAACCCGAAACTGGCCAATCGCAATAAAGGTGAACGCCGCGCCCCTGAGAAGAATTTATTTAGCGAAGAGCAGATTGAAAAGCTGGAAGAAATCTTTCGTGAAAATATGTTTGCCTACCAAAAGGTTTGGTATGGTGCCGGCCATCAACACCGCATTCGTAACATTTTAAAATCACGCCAAATCGGGGCGACTTACTTTTTCGCTCGTGAAGCCTTTATGGATGCACTCACCACAGGCCGAAACCAAATATTTTTATCAGCAAGTAAAGCCCAAGCGCATGTATTCAAAGGGTACATCATTGATATGGCACGAGAAGTGGATGTTGACTTAAAAGGTGATCCAATAGTTTTACCTAATGGGGCGACACTGTATTTTCTTGGTACCAATGCCCGTACCGCGCAGAGTTACCACGGTAATTTGTATCTTGATGAGTATTTCTGGATACCCAAATTCCAAGAATTACGCAAAGTCGCCTCCGGTATGGCTATGCACAAGAAATGGCGTCAAACCTACTTTTCAACTCCCTCGGCATTGACCCACAGTGCGTATCCGTTCTGGTCTGGAAAGCTCTTTAATCGTGGTCGTCGTAAGGCCGATCACGTTGAGGTCGATATCAGCCATCAAGCGTTAGTGAATGGCATGATGTGTGGGGATGGTCAGTGGCGGCAAATTGTCACCATTGAAGATGCCATGCGCGGCGGGTGTAATTTATTCGATATTGATCAACTCTATTTAGAATACAGCCCTGATGAATTCGAAAACTTGCTGATGTGTGAGTTTGTCGATGATATTGCATCCATCTTTAATTTGCAGTTAATGCAAAAATGCATGGTGGACAGTTGGGAAATATGGGACGACGTTCAGCCGTTAATGATACGCCCATACGCCTATCACCCTGTTTGGATTGGTTATGACCCCGCGAAAGGTACTCAAAACGGAGATAGTGCGGGTTGCGTGGTGATTGCGCCGCCGCTACACAAAGGTGGTAAGTTTCGCATACTTGAGCATCATCAATGGCGTGGCATGGATTTTCGCGCGCAATCGGACGCGATAAAAGAACTCACCGAGCGTTACAACGTGCAATACATCGGGATTGATTCCACAGGTATTGGTCACGGAGTCCTACAAAACGTGCGGGAATTTTTCCCTGCTGCAAAAGAATTTGTCTATAACCCTGCCTTAAAAAATGCATTGGTGCTTAAAGCTTATGACGTGATTAGCCATGACCGGTTGGAATATGACGCGGGTAGTAATGATATCACGCAATCTTTTATGGCCATTCGCCGTGCCACTACCGCCAGTGGTAACCGCCCAACTTATGAAGCTGACCGCAGCGAAGAAGCCAGCCATGCTGACTTAGCGTGGGCAACCATGCACGCCCTTTATAACGAACCGATCACCGGTGAAAATCACAACCAACATAACATTGTCGAGGTCTTTTAATGAGCCGTAAAAATAAAAAACGCCAATCACAAACACTGGCGCAAAAAACCGACAGCGCATCAATGGAAGCATTCACTTTCGGTGACCCAATCCCTGTGCTTGATAAGCGTGAAATTTTTGATTATTTGGAATGTGTGCAAATTGATAATTACTATGAGCCGCCAATTAGTTTTAACGGCCTTGCGCGCACGTTCCGTGCAGCCCCACACCATAGCAGCGCGATTTATGTAAAACGTAACATTCTCACCAGCACATTTATACCCAATAAATATTTAAGTCGTCAGACGTTTGATAGCTGGGCATTAGATTTTTTACTGTTTGGTAATGGGTATCTTGAAGAACGAAATAACCGTCTGGGGCAGTCGCTGAATTTTAAACATTCGCCGGCAAAGTTTACCCGCCGTGGTATTGACTTAGAAACTTACTGGTTTGTGCAATACGGATACGATATTAAACCGTATGAATTTCAAACGGGCAAAGTGTTTCATTTGATTGAGCCGGATATTAATCAAGAGTTATACGGCTTGCCTGAATATCTTGCGGCGATCCCCTCCGTACTGCTCAATGAATCGGCAACACTATTTCGCCGTAAATATTATCTCAATGGTTCGCATGCCGGTTATATTCTGTATATCAGTGATGCAGCACAGAAAACCGATGATGTTGATAAAATCCGTGAAGCACTCAAAAGCAGTAAAGGACCAGGGAACTTTCGCAATTTATTTTTGTACGCACCAGGGGGAAAGAAAGACGGTATCCAAACCATCCCTCTTTCTGAAGCGGCGGCAAAAGATGAATTCCTTAATATTAAAAATGTAAGTCGTGATGATATGTTAGCGGCACACCGCGTGCCCCCGCAAATCATGGGGATCATTCCTGAAAATGTGGGCGGCTTTGGTGATGTGGAAAAAGCGGCAAAGGTGTTTGTGCGTAATGAGTTGATGCCTTTACAAAGTAAAATGATGCAGCTTAATGATTGGTTTGGTGGGGAGATTATTAAGTTTGATAAGTACTCGCTGGACTTGGACGACGAATAATATCACTCGTTAATTCAATGATACCGCCCACTGAGGCGGTATTTTTTTTGCCCGTAGGTAGGTGATCTCGATGCCCTAAATAATAATAGAACCCCACTGTATTATACCAAACCTAACTCACCAAGACGAATCCGCAATAAATTACCCCCATCAAATAGCGATTTAAACGCACTATACGCCACCACAAAGCGTGCAAAATTAATTGCTATCTAGGTTATAGAAATTTGATTTTAACGCTGTGACGGTTCGGAGATTTTGCGGACGGATATTTAACAATAAACACCTCGCCGCGCAATCGTAGCCCCGCCACGCCTGCCCACTAAATAGGTCGGTTTTCATGCACCCGCAAGAGATCGTTAGAACCGCGCCAATGGTGGGGCTTTACGTGGGTAACGATCCTTTTTTGATCTTGCGGATTTGTGCGGGAAATTGCGAATTTGACACAAATATAATTTGACATATATTTATGTTCTTAGAACTATATTTTGATACAAACAAAAAGGAATTTTATTGTGAGCTTATTACCTATACAACCTAATTTTGATGAAGGTTTTACACCTGAAAATGATATTTTTGGAAGAAAAAAATTATATAAGCAAATTAAAAATATAGCATCAATGTCTTCCGATGATAGTATAGTTCTAGGTCTTGATGATGAATGGGGGAATGGGAAAACATCATTTGTAAAAATGGTTGTTGGTGAAGTAAAAAAATATGAATCTGATAATATTAATGTTATTTACTTTGATGCATTCAAAAATGATTACCAGTCAGACCCACTATTAGCAATGTTAGCCTCTATATATTCAATGATTCAATTAGAAGAAAATAATGAAGGTTTTAAAGATAATTTTCTTAAAGTAAGTAAAGCTGTTGCATTAAGTATGCTAAAACATACACCAAAGGCTGTTGTAAGTTTACTATCATCTAAATTAATTTCTAATGAAGTATATGATCAGATAAAAGATACAGTGACAGATGCACTATCAGAACCTTTAGAAAAATTTATTGAGGAAAAAATTGAAGGTGCAAGTAAAGAAGCTAATGAAATAGAAAGCTTTAAAAGTGTATTAGAGAATATATATACTTCAACAGGGAAAAAAACATTATTTATCATTGATGAGCTAGATAGAGCAAAACCCGATTTTTCATTAGGAATAATTGAAAAGGTAAAGCACCTCTTTGATGTAAGAGGTTTTTGCTTTTTATTGGTTATGAATAGAAGCCAATTTGAAGAAACCATAAAGTTAACTTATGGCAATATTAATACTTCAATATATCTAAATAAATTTATACACATGTGGTTCAAATTGCCTATTTTAAAAACTATTCGAGTTACTGGATCAAATCTGGATGAAAACTCTAATTATTTATTTGATATATTCTCTAAATATATAGGTATATATATTAAAAACCAACATATAAATAGGAGTTTATCTTACTTGTTAGCATGCAGTAGTCTATCACTAAGAGAGGCGGAACGGTGTGTATCTTTGTATAAATTGTGTTACTCTAGTGAAGATAGCGGTAGATTAAAACTTTTTGAGAGCTATGCAATATCGATATTAATATTTTCTCGTGTCAAAAGCATTGATTTAATGACTGGTTTTTTACATAAAGAAAAATATAATGATGAATTTAAAAAAGAATTAATGCTGAGTGGTGATACTAATAATATTTGTAGCAATTTGCATGCTCTAATAGATTATCATTATTGTGATGATGCTACATTAACTGCTTTATTTGAGAAAAATAAAACTCACATCAATGCGAGTAGATTGAGACCAATCGAAGATGAGCTACGAAATATCGTAAACACCTCGGAGGCATATGAGCGTTATACAATAAATAATTGGAAGGTTCATGTATTTGAAAAATTAAGTGAAAACATGGAATATGTCGATTTATCTTAATATTAAGATAAAAATTAAGCCGTTATTACACGGCTTTTTTTATTTTATGGCTTCTTCGGTGGTAAATTGACTTCGATTTCTGTCAGTGTCATTTCATCAAGAGCCTTATGTTTCGCTAGAATAATACCGAAACATCGTACTACCTCAATAACCTTGAGTTCCTCTTCTATTATTAAATTGTCAACCTTGTTTATGAAATTCATTAACTCTTTTCTTTTGGCACTGGCTAAAAGTTCTTGGTGTTGCTTTTTGGGTTGATAACCTAACATGTCAACCCCCGTTGAATTTACAGAGAAACATTTCACCGAAAGCATCAGGGTGGTACTTTTCAGCCTCTTCTTTTATTTTTTTGATAATCCATACCTTATCAAGTGTTGACTCAAATAAATTAACCCTATCAATAAACGCTTTTTCATTAATGCAATTAATTACACCTTGCTGGCTTGCAGGGTCTAATCTAGAACGAGTGGAATAAAATGTTCTACGCCATTTATTGTGATTCGCTATGCCTTTTGCTAAAAATAGAACGTGTGATGGTTCGCTACTCCACGACCATTCAGGGACATATACATCCCCTACAATATTGGCAACAGCAGGGCAATTTGTAGAAACAAAATAAATTTTTGCGCCATTATTTAACTGAATCATTAACCGGTTGTTTTCTTCAAAGTGGTCAATTAAAACATCAACTCTGTGTTGATTCGCGTGATAACACAGATATTTAATTTCGGCTTGAATAGTCAAGGCATCGCCAATAAATATTTTATTTCTTCCAGTTAAACAGGCGTCATTTAGTGCCTCTAATGAGAAATACCATGATGAACCTATCTGTCTTGCCTTTTCCAGCACTCTATTTCGATGGAATTGGTTATGGTTCCATCTTGCTTGCCAAACATTTAAATCAACATGTACTTTATAGGCTAATTCTATTAATAATTCATTTGTTACATTTATTTTAAAATTCATATCTATTCCCCATTGATGATTTTATTAACTGAATTAACATCAAGAGATGTAATTACTCTATCACCATTATCTAAATAAATTTCTGTTGCACCTTGTGTTAATCTGGCCTCTTTAAACATAACAATGCGGTCAATTACTATGCATATCTTTTTATCGTCATATTCCGGCTCATAAGGTGGGAAAAAATAAGTTCTCAATTAACCCTCCTCATTAGTAAAATATTTATTGTCAATCCACAAAGCTAATAGGAGTAACATCGCCATAATTAATGCAGCAAACCAAAAAATAATAATCAGAATGGTTGCCCACATAGGTAATCTATCGGCTGGTTGTCTTTTGTAATGCCAAATAATGGATGTACAAAAAAACAAAGCACCTATCCCCCAAACGATTAAAGAAATAATTATTCCATCACTCATTTGTTTTCCTCTCTCAACTTATTAATTCGCATTAACGCATTGGTATATCGTTGCCTGTACTTTTCACTAATGGTTTCTTTTTGAACCCTTAATTCCATTTTTTGTAGCTCTTTCCCACTCTCGTTTAAGCTCAATCTCAGCCGTTCCCCATCAACTTTTATAAAATGCAGCTCATCACTCACGCCTAAACCGTTAATGAACATGGTTTCAATCTGTGGAATATCGAAATTAATGCCGACTTCGTTGGCAAAATTGATAATTTCTGACTGAATTTCCTTATCGACCTCACTTACTTCAATGCTTGATATCTGCCTTTGCTGCTTACCCTGTGATATTTCGCTGCCTGCGGCGTTATTAGCGTCCTTTTCTATAAACGCGAAACCGTATTCCTTAATGTTGCATACTTCACCTGAACCCTGTTCAGGCTCGTAAAATTGCACATCTGATAGATTGGATGTGATCCGCGATCTACAGTTATTGACAGGACTCCGAGGCGCTCCGCTGTCGCTTCTTAAAAGATTAAGGTCAACGTCAACGTCACTTTTCTTGACGATTTGGTACTTTCTTTCACGGGTTTTAAGTACTGGTGCATCGGCTTTGAGTTGATGATAAATACCAACAACCTTTTGAACTTCCTCGCCGTAAACATTGACGTCACCGATTTCACGGGCAACACGTATTGTCTCTTCACTTCTGCGGATACATGGGCCACCTTGTGACATGACGTAATTAAAAAAATCACCTTCATCGGCGGCAGCTCGGACACGTTCAGCAATATCACCAAGTTTGTCAGCAATGGAAATACCACGAGGTAAGCGTCGACACTCACGATATGCGCCTTTAGAGGGGAGTTTATAAAATTGAAATTGTGGGATGCGCCACGTTGACGCCCATGCGGTAACCGCTGCCGCCATGCTTTTTAAGTCTTTACCGGTTTCGTGGTCTATCTCACCATCAAGGGCATACCCATCGATATTTTTAGCAATATATTTAGCTATGTAACCCACGGCACCGCCGCGGTTCATGTGCTTATACTCAAACCGGTATTTTTGTGCGCCAGCTTCGTTACCATCCTCTTTCAGGGCACGTTTACGCATAATATCAATGGCTTTTTCTCGGCTGGCCTTATCAACAAAAAGCAGCATATGCCAGTGTGGGGTGCCGTCATGATGCGGCTCGACAACACGAACACCATAAATATTGATATTGTTATCATTAAAAGCAGAACGAATGCGTGACCACACTTTGACTAAATATCGCTGTCCGTCTTTTGGCGTGTAAGCCTCATCTTTCCATTTATGGTTTAGTACGGCGTAATAATCATCTTGTCCGGTTTCTTTATTTTTCTCTTTTCTTTGCTTTGTCGGGTGGTACTTTGACGGGCACGTTAACGTGATAAACATCCCGATATCACCGCGTTCTTTTGCCACGCGCTCAATCCCTGCCATTTGCGCCATTAATTCCATGCGGCGAATTTCAGGGTTTGACACACTGGCCATCACTTTATCGAACAGATCAAAACGCTCACCTGTTTCAACATCTTGAATATCCATACCCTGTAAATATTGCATGTTGGATAAACGCTGTGCTTGAACCGCGCGGATAGCTTGTTTGCTGGCGTATGGGTGGCGATTAATGCACACGTCCATATTGGCAATCATGATTGCCTCAATCCATTGTGTTCTATGGGCTTTTAGCTTTCGGTGCCAGTAATCTGCATTTACAAGACGAGAAATAGCTGCGATCACTTGGTGCGTGGTTAGGTTTTGCTTCCCTTTGCGGCGCTTTCGATTTTTTAAAACTTTGAGATAACTTTGGTGATAAAGCGGCGTGACATGTAAATTTAGAGATAATTCAGCCAATGCCCCGTAAATTTGAGTTTGTGCTGAATCTTCATAGATAATTTCACGATCACCGCCGTTTTGCTCGGTTAGCTGGTCGCAATAGGCTTCATATAGAGTGAAAAAACCATTAGAAATGTGCTCTGCCAGTTTTTTGATTGGTTTGTCATAAAGGTCAAACAACCGGTTAAATTGACTGATTTCAGGTGTAAAGCGAGTTGAAAGTGTCAATAGTGCTTTCGTTTTTAATTCATATCGTGAATTAACCGCGGTGATACGAGGAAATATCCGCTTATAAAAATCAGAGCGTAAAAATTCATAAGCTTTATAGTGGCCTGACTCTTTAATGATGTATTCATAATGCTTTTGAATACGATAACGTAAAATACGCGGTAAAGTTTCAATTTCATCTAAAATCGCTTGCGCATGAATTTGTTGTTCATGGGTAAGGGATTTCTCAAGTGCGTCAATATCAGCTTTGTAGTAATTATTTTTTTCTGGCTTATTCCACGGATACGGAAAAGTCATATCCGCGGTATAAGTTAACGGTTGCTGCGTAAAATCTAATACCTTAGACATTTAGCGCACCACCCAAGGTTTCAGGTCGTAATGCGTTGATGGCCGTTTCACAACGGCGTGAAATGATATCAACTGTTTGGCGGTAAACATCTAATGATTTGATGCCTTTACCTTTAACGCGGCTAACATGATAAGAAGTTAATTCAATCGCCAGCATCCACGGATCAGAATGGCAACAAACCAACTCATAGCAACGAGCCATTTTATTGATTTGCAATAGTCGCCATTGAACCGCATTTGAATCTTCATCAACATGGCGCTGAATAGCAAAGGCTGTCCCGCTGATGTATACGCCGTCTTTAGGATCGAGAATCATTAATTAACCCCCGCTAAAACAGCAATAATTTCTTTAGCCGGCGTTCGCTTTCCATTACCAGCAATGGTGCGCGGTGCTTCTATCTCGTGAATAGTAAAACCGAGGTCAGCGTAAAGCGCCTTTGCTTCTGGTGAATTAGAAACGGTGATTGGATTACCTTGGATATCATTAATATCTTTTAGAGTAATTGCTAATACTTCGTGGTCTGCATCAGTAAAGCCGGCGGTATGATATTGCGTGAAGCTATCACGCCCGCCCATATAGGGTGGATCACAATAAACACCATCACTGAAATCAACTAATGAAAGGGTATCTTGCCATTCAAGATTTAAAATTTGAGTTTTAGTGAGGTAAGCCTTATCACAAAAACTATCAATTTCATTTTTAGGAAAGTACGGTGCTTTGTATTGTCCAAAGGGGACGTTGAACTTGCCTTGTTGGTTATAACGGCACAACCCGTTGAAGCAATGCCTGTTTAAGTATAGAAATAAACTTGCTTGTCTTAGCCGTGATAATGCTTGTTTACTATCATTAAACTCTGATCTAGCAAGATAATAATCAGCGCTATTATTCCTTCTAAAAAGTGGTAAAGCCTCTATTAACATACTCTCAGGTAAGATAGTAAGAGTTTCATATAAGTTAATTAAATCAGGGTTAGCATCAGCAATTAAATACTGCTCATAGTCAGTATTCATCATCACTGCACATGATCCAGCGAACGGCTCAACTAACCGTTTTGCTTTCGGTAAGTGTGGGCGTAATTGGTCCATAATTCGAACTTTAGAACCTGCCCATTTGAGGATGGTTTTATTTGATTTAGCCACGATAATTATCCTCAATTCGAATAACTGAAAATGAAATCATTACAAATGGAGGTAATGCCCTTAGCTCTGGGTAAACCTCGTTGACTTTTGTGATATCAGTGATAAGGCATGAGATAGCATTACCGGTGTAACTGGCATAAGGCTTATTGATTGAATTGAATTCACGTAAAAACAGTTCATCACCAACCTGAAAATCCCTATCGGCACGGCGAAACTCTGCTGTTTTCAAACCATCTTGAACGAGCTGAAAGTAATGAGGGGCTAGCTTGAGCTCATGTTTTCTTTTCATCTTCACACGCTCCGATAATGTTTACTTTTAAGCTCAAAAATCGTTTGGCAGTCAATACAACGAATGCAGCCCTGTGATGCGATGCGGCGTTCTTCTGGAATCGGCTTGCCACAATCTTCACATTCGAAAGCTGAAACACTGACTAGGCGATTAGTAATGGTTTTTATTTGCTGTTCACGCATAAGCATTTCGTGGTCGCTAGCGCGGTCAATTTCTTTAGACATGATCCAGCTCCGCAGCCAGATTTGAGTAATGCTCAGACTCACCAACTAATAACTGGTGAATTTGTTCATCATTTAACTTTTCGTTAATTAACTTGCATGCAAGGGCATCAAGGCGAGATGAAAATTTGTCATACATGGTTTTGCGTTCATCTTCGCGAATTGCTGTAATACTGATAGCGACAGCGGAGTAATCGCGCTTACCGGTTGCAGTATCAACACCTATCAAAATTGGCTTTATCTCTTTATTTTTCATTATCCAACCCTCAGATTTAGAATGTAGAAATCCCTGACGCGCTAACGTCATTAATTTGTTTATTTACCTTAAATAGGCATGGCGATATGTTTAGGTAATAGCGCCGCGAGTGCTTTAATTTGGTTTATTGCTGAAATAATTGCTTGTTGTTCCTCTTTATTAAATTCATCGAAACCTAGATGATGTTGATTGCTTTTTATTTCCGCTAAATAAAAAATCATATTTAGCATCCGTACATTACTTAATCTCAAATACTCAATAAATCCGGCTAGCTCTCTATTATCTGGATTTTGTTTATTACAATGAAATACAGATGTTCTTAACTTCGCGGCTTGGTTTAACCCATTTACTCTATTTTCAAAGGTTGCCCCTTGATTCTGATAAAGCTTGATATTTGCTTGGTGCGCTATTACATCCGCTGGCCTTGCATCTTGCTTTACGTTACCTAGTAACTGGATTAACTGTTTAGTTTTCACTAATACAGCCGCTGAATTACCCATTATTTTTATCTAATAGAAACTGAGAACAAATATAAAAAGAACAAAACACCACCAACCAATAATATTTTATCCATCAAGGTTAATTGGCGTTTTTTCTTGCTTTTAAATTTATTAACGGATGAACCGGTTAATTTATGTTTATGCTGTTGCAAATGTAATTGAGTCATTTTTTTCACCATATAAACAATCAATATATTTAGTCGCCTGAGCCATAGAATCAAATAACCCGTAAGAATCATCATTTCGTTGAACATGAAAACGGGTTACTGGATTCATAGCTTTAGCCGGTAACTTAACGATTAGGAAGCCACGATATTTAAAACTGTGAGTTGAGATTTGTTCAGCTTTCATATTACAAGCCCACCCAAAGCAACCATGCATCCCTTTGCTCTTTTGGTCTATTCAAAAATGCATCACGCATTGCGCGGTTGAATTCAGGGATATAAACCCAGTTTTCACCTCGCGTTTTAACATCTCCCTCATTGTCTGGATTCTGCCAAACAATCAGCGGTAACTTATTTCTCTCAACCATATTTTTTACTGCTGATTCACTTTTACCGATCAGATCAGCGAATTTTTTATAAGGAACCGCATCAACTGGGTAATGAACCTGCAAATACTTTTCTAATTCTTTAGTGTTCATGTGGCATAATCTCCTTTGTTGGACGCTTACAGATGCTTAGTTTTGCATTTGTAGGCTTTTCTTTAACCTCTTGGGTGCTAAATTTAGAACCAAGAATAGTTCTTTAGGTAGAACCATGTCAATAGATTATGCAAAAAAACTTTTACTCATACGTAAATCAGAAAAACTTACTCAACAAGAGTTTGCTGATTTAACAGGTATCTCCCTGAGTACAATAAAGAAGTACGAAACAGGGCATCAACCCGCAGGAGCATCAACGATGGAATCGGTAATACAAGCCGAAAAATTTAAGAAGTATGCAATGTGGTTAACAATCAATGAAACATTTGAGTCCGCAGGCCAAATTAGTCCGCCTCTCTCCCCTGATGGGCAAGAAAACAAAACGTCATCCCAATCCGAAAGGAAAATTGGTTAAATCTACATTATGAGTTTATAGACTGGATTGATAGCCAGTCGCTTTGCCACATCGGAGGGCTGCAATATGCCAATTAAAAAAACCGATGATGGTCGATATATGGTGGACATTAGACCTCTTGGACGGAACGGAAACCGGATCAGGAAAACATTCGATAAAAAATCAGAAGCGATTGCCTTTGAACGTTACACAATGGCGAATGCTAAAAAAGCGGGAACGAAAGCAGATAGGCGGCTTTTAAGTAACCTACTAGAACTTTGGTGGCTTTATTATGGCCAAACAACTGAAAATGGTTCGATAGAGAAAAGACAACTTAAAAAAACAATTAAGTTTCTTGGTGACCCCGCAATTAACAGATTGAATAAACAAGTATTACTTGAGCATCGTAGTGATAGGTTACTAAGTGGAACAAGTGCAGCGACTATTAATCGCGATATGTATCGTTTATCAGGCATGATTTCTACACTCAAAAAGCTTGAGGTGTTTAATGCAGATAATCCACTTAACGGCTTGCCACCTCTCAAAGAAACACCGCCTGAAATGACATTCTTAACTCATGATGAAATTAGTTTATTACTAGCTCAGCTATCATCAGAAGAAAAGAAAATCGCCATATTTTGTATGAGCACAGGCGCAAGGTGGGGAGAAGCAGCAACACTACAGAGTAAGCAAGTAAAAAATGGGCGAGTTACTTTTCTAAAAACTAAAAATGGGAAATCACGCATAGTTCCTATTTCTGAGGAATTAGAAAAGGAGATAAAAACTAAGCAAACCGGCTTATTGTTTGATGTTGATTACGAAAGTTTCAGGCTGAAACTAAAAGCTGTTAAACCTGATTTGCCAGACGGTCAAGCTACGCACGTTCTTAGGCATACTTTCGCAAGTCACTTCATGATGAATGGTGGCAATATTGTTGCGCTGCAACAAATATTAGGTCACGCCAATATTCAACAGACAATGGCTTATGCTCACTTAGCCCCTGATTATTTGCAATTTGCTATTACCTTAAATCCATTAAATGGGGGTATTAGTATTTAAGCATTAATAGGCGTTCAAAGTGTCCACGGACTGTCCACACTTATGATTTTTCGTGACTTTTATGGACGCCTAATAAAAAATTATCACATTGATAAATAAAGGATTTATTTATTTTTGAGATAAAAAAAAGCCCCTAACAGGGGCTATAAAAGACAGGGATGGTGTCTATGGCAAGGAAAAACTTCACTTATTGCTACTTCACTACTTACTATGGAACTCAGGATATAAAATTAACTAACTTGCATTACTACAGGTACTAACAACTAAACTTATTGAAACTGCATCGCTTGAAATTCCGCCATTTTATGCTGATTCATTTCTTGTTGGTGAATGTGTTCAAGCTCTGTTTTCTGTTCTGGCGTTAACAACTGGTACAATTCATGGTGAATTCGAGCCATTTCAACACGTTGTTCCAGTTCTTTTTGCATTCGCTTTTCAAGCTCTTCACGAACCGCTTTGTCATCAAAGCTATCCGCTATAATTAATTTGTGCAGCGTTTCACGTTCTTTAACTAAAGCAGTGTTATCAACATGATAATGACGCTGTGTTGCCATTAAATCACGTAATTGCTGGCGCTGTTTTTCATTTAACGTGATACCATTAAACATAAAGGTACTAGCACGTTCTTCACTGCTAAATAATTCATGATGTTGAAAGGGCACAACCGCATTGCCTGACGGCGTAGTAGTTGGCTCAGACTGCATCTGTAACATCAAAGGTGTTGAACTTTCATTTGCAGCACTTTGTGGCTCTTCTGCAAAAGCAACCGCTGGCCCGAACACAAACGCAGAAGCTAAAACTAACATTGCGGTTTTATGTACTGTATTATGTACTTTGCTATGTGTTGTTCTCAGCATTTGACACCTTGTCTCCGAACTGTGCTCGTGATTCAATGTGAACAAATATACACCTGTGGCTGCAAACTAGCGTCAGAGCATGTAAAAGAACGTAAAGTCATGGAATCGTACAGATTGTTATCGTATTTTGGCAGTTGGAGGACTTAAAAAATGCATAAAATCCTATTAGTTGATGACGACCGTGAACTCACGTCGCTATTAAAAGAACTGCTGGAAATGGAAGGTTTCAATGTTGTCATCGCCTATGATGGTGAACAGGCATTACAGCAAATTGACTCATCCATTGACCTGTTACTACTTGATGTCATGATGCCGAAAAAAAATGGTATTGAGACATTAAAAGAACTGCGCCAAATCCATCAGACCCCCGTAATCATGTTAACGGCTCGCGGTAGTGAGCTAGATAAAGTTCTGGGCCTAGAATTAGGTGCAGACGACTATCTACCTAAACCGTTCAATGACCGTGAACTGGTCGCGCGTATTCGTGCTTTATTACGCCGCTCTAACTGGAGCGAGCAAACCCAAGGCGACAATAGCAATACCCCTGTTTTACAAGTTGATAAACTGCAACTTAACCCAGGCCGCCAAGAAGCCAGCTTTGATGATGAAATTTTGGACTTAACAGGTACCGAATTTACGTTGTTATATCTGCTCGCACAGCACCTAGGCCAAGTTGTTTCTCGTGAACACCTTAGCCAAGAAGTACTTGGGAAGCGCTTAACACCGTTTGACCGTGCTATTGATATGCATATTTCAAACTTACGCCGCAAACTGCCAGAGCGCACTGATGGCCAGCCGTGGTTTAAAACTCTACGTGGCCGCGGATACTTAATGGTTTCTGCCACATGATCAACAGCTTAACCGCAAGGATCTTTGCGATCTTCTGGTTTACCCTCGCGCTAGTATTAATGCTAGTGCTGATGGTTCCCAAGCTCGACTCTCGGCAAATCACCGTCCTTATGGAGAGTGAACAACGCCAAGGGGAGATGCTTGAACAACATATTGAAGCCGAACTCGCACAAGCTCCGCTCAATGACCTTCTTTGGTGGCGGCGAATTTCTAACGCCATCAAAAAATGGGCACCACCCGGCCAACGGTTGATTATCGTCACCAGTGAAGGCCGTGTGATTGGTGCTATGCCAAGTGAAATGCAGGTGATACGTAACTTTATTGGCCAGTCCGATAACGCAGATCACCCGAAAAAGAAAAAATATGGACGAGCTGAAATCCTCGGGCCATTCTCCATTCGCGATGGGGAAGACCACTACCAGCTATATTTAGTTCGCCCAGCAAGCAGCCCGCAATCTGACTTTATTAACTTATTGTTTGATAGGCCTTTCTTATTACTGATTGCCACAATGCTGATCAGTGCTCCGTTATTATTATGGTTATCTTGGAGTCTCGCCCGCCCTGCTCGTAAATTAAAAATGGCCGCGGACGATGTAGCGAAAGGAAATTTACGTCCACACCCAGAACTAGAAGCCGGCCCACAAGAGTTCTTGTCTGCTGGGAATAGCTTTAACCAGATGATCAGCGCACTTGATGGTATGGTTAGCGCACAGCAACGCTTAATTTCTGATATTTCTCATGAATTACGAACGCCATTGACACGTTTGCAGCTAGCAACAGCCTTATTGCGCCGTCGCCATGGGGAAAGTAAAGAGTTAGAACGCATCGAAACCGAGACCCATCGCCTAGATAGCATGATTAACGATTTGCTGGTGCTATCTCGTAGCCAGCACAAAAACGAGATCTTGCGTGAAAATATCAAAGCCGATGAACTTTGGGGCGATATCTTAGATGACGCTAGCTTTGAAGCCGAACAAATGAACAAAACCCTCGAGGTCACTTCTAACCCCGGACCTTGGCCGCTATATTGCAACCCTTCTGCTGTCGGGAGTGCTTTTGAAAATATTGTGCGTAACGCACTACGCTATTCGCACACGCATATTGCCGTTGATTTCAAAGAAGAAAATAACGGTATTTTAATCACTGTCGATGATGATGGCCCTGGTGTTAGCCCAGCTGACCGTGAGCACATTTTCCGCCCGTTCTACCGCACGGATGAAGCTCGAGACAGGGAAACCGGTGGAACTGGTTTAGGCCTTGCAATTGTTGAAACCGCGATAACACAACATAAAGGTTGGGTGAAGGCTGATGATAGCCCATTAGGTGGTTTAAGGTTACAAATCTGGCTACCTGAACACGGCCGGTAAATTAATTTTATTCATACAAATAAACCCCCTTATTTTCATTCTCAATATGGGGGTTTATTTTTTTCAGTTAACTTATACCTATTAATAGGGAATAGTCCTATATTGCATCTAGAAACAACAATCCCCAAATACCTAACCAATATAAAACTCTATTTTGCTATTTTTCACACGCAAAAAAAAGAATAATAGAAAAGAATTTTTGAAATTAGCAACGTACTAGCCTAGTAAAAAGCATATCGCTTTACATCTTAAGATGTTACTAATTCCTATACCTAACATATTAATCTGATATTCTGTTATTACTTAGTTAAAGTGTGATAGCTGAGTTAATAGAAAGCACAGAAGCCCAACTCAATGCAAATTAAGATACTTATAATGTGGCGGATAATAATCATATTTTAACTCTATTTATAGGTTTTCATTTATTAACCTGTTCAGTATTAGGCGAACTCAACTTCAAATGGATTTATCAATGAAAAATTTCAAGCTCACTAAGCTAGCAATACTTGCTGTGCTCGGAACCATCAGTGCACAAAGCATTGCAGGGGGATTAGTTCTACCAGATAACAACTTACGCAGTGACCTTGCTTGGCTTTCTGAACGTAACGTTATTCAAATTAGCTTATCTACTTGGCCACTGTCCCAAGAAGAAATCACACGTTCTTTAAATAATGCAAATATTACTAATAGCGAACAAGAAGCCATTATTCAGCGCATTAAAAAGAACCTTGACCGTAAGAAAAACAGTGTTCAACTAGAAACTCACCTTGCATCTAGCCACAACTCAATGCCACAAGGCTTTGCTCAAAGTGAATATAGTGATATTCGCTATACCGTTTCAGGCAATTACAGTACTGACGATATAGACTTAAACCTCACCGCGAATGGCGAACGTGCTTTACGTGTTGAAAATGGTTCTGATTACAACCTCAATGGTTCATACGGTGGTGTAAAAATTTGGAACCAGTGGGTAACTTTTGGTGAGATCCCACAATGGTGGGGCCCCGGCCACGACGGCAGCTTAATTCGAACTGATGCCGCACGCCCTATGACCGGTTTCTTAATTCAGCGTGCAGACCAAAGCCCATTTGAAACACCATGGCTTTCTTGGATTGGTTCATGGCAATATCAGTTAACAGCTGCACAATTCAAACAGTATGATCCCAAAAATACTAAACTGATTGGCCTGCGCATGACCATGAACCCAACTGATTTCTTCGAACTCGGTGGTTCACGCGTGGTCATGTGGGGAGGCGATGGCCGCCCTAATAACTGGGATTCCTTCTGGGATGCCATGGGCGGGAAAGATAATACAGGCGACAAAAACAAAGACCCAGGTAACCAGTTAGCCGGTTTAGACTTCAAACTGAAACTTTACCCATTAATCGACCTACCCGTCAGTTTCTATGGCCAAATGGTGGGTGAAGACGAGGCTAACCTCTTCCCATCGAAAAACGCCTTTATGGGTGGTATCGAAGGCTACCACACCTTATGGGGCCAGCCACTAAATTGGTATATTGAAGGCGCGAACACCCATACAGAGTGGAATAAAGATAACGTCATGTATCGCCACTTTATCTATACTGAAGGCTACTATCAGCAAGGTGCATCACTAGGCCACGCAATGGGCGGTGACGGGCGCATGCTCACGACCAAAGTGGAATACACTCTCGATGATGACAACCGTGTTAGCACCCGCCTCATGTATGCGAAAGTGAATAAATCTAACTTTGATGGCAACAAGTTATTCCCTAAATCAGAAACCATCAAAGGTGTTGATTTCGGTTGGTGGCATAACTTTGACTATGACATCAGCACTGACGCGAAGGTTTGGGTATCTAAAACTGATTACGAAACACGCAATGACTTAGGTGCAGCCGTTACAGTAAACGTGCCGTTTAAGTGGTAATTGGCACACATTGAGTATATTTAATCGAAAACGGGTTATGTTTTGGCATAATCCGTTTTTTTATCCAAAAAAATTGTCATTCTAGTCAAAAATATATTACACATATAATTTCTACCGATAGCCAAGTGAATTAATATAATCAATTAAGCATTTTATTAATCTATTACTACTCTAAATTAGGATAAATATGGAGATATAAGCATCTCGTTTTTATTAAACCCACACTAAAAGCAATGATATACAAGGAATAACTTAACTTAAATATATAATCACATACAAGGCGTAAGAATAGGATTATAACCTGATAATTTAAAATAATTTATTGTATTGCTACTCCCCTTAGGACTATTCCCTAACACTATCACAGTGATAGTCAGTAACTAGCTTTAATGGTATTATTAAGCGCTTTTTACTTGACCAAATAAATGCTGAGGCATACCCTTTGGCAGTCAAAAAACAATAAGCTTTGCTTATCAATTGAGCAAATTAGCAAAAAATGCAATGTTTTCAATTGATAAGTATGCATTTACAAATTCAATGGTGCTCTGGGACCCGACAACCCAGTGCGGTAGCTATGGGTTGATAATAATATTGAACCTAAAATGAAAACAAAAAATATACTAATTATTGGTGGAGGCAATGTTGGCCATTCACTAGCATATTCTTTATCTGACAAAGCTAATGTTAACCTACTTGTACGTGACAAAACGAAATGGAATACAAAATTAAAATTTGGTCCAAGTGAGTCTCAATCATTTAATGTATTAACTTGGGATGAAAAAATAGAAGACAGTCCAAGTATAATCTTTTTAACATTGCCCTTACTATATAGAAAGGATGCTCTTAATAAATTATTACAATTAAACATTCACCATTGTACCATCGTGGCCATTCCTGGCTATGGGAATTTTGAAGACCTCGTCTCAACTATTATGGGTTATGAAAATTTTAACTATGGTTCACTACAGAGGGTTCCATATATTTGCAGAATAAAAGAATATGGAAAAGAAATTGAAATAACAGGATACAAAGATAAATTATTTTTATACCTTAAAGATAAAAAAAATGATTTATTGGAAACATTTTCCTATCTTTTTAATACACCTACATACTATTTAGAATCCCACTTACAAAACACTTTATCAAACTCTAATCCTCTTCTTCATACATCAAGATTATATTCAATTTTTAACAATGGCCTAAAAAAAAGGGAAAAAATATTATTTTATGAAGAATGGAATGATGAATCCTCACATCTGCTAATTAATATGGATAATGAGCTAAAAAAAATCTATGAAGCTAACTGTATAGAAAACTTACATACCGATATTTTAAGTCACTATGGTGTAAACTCAGCCGTAGAATTAACAAATAAAATTAAAAATATCGATGCATTCAAAAAAATTGAAACGCCAATGATTGAAGATGGAAAAGGTCACTATACTGCAGATCTTCAATCAAGATATTTTACTGAAGATTTTGGGATTGGGCTGAAATGCATAGATAATATTGCTATTAAATCTGGCCTAAAATTAAATTTTATACCTATGGTTTTGGATTGGTATAACTCAATTATGAAAGAAGAGGCATAATTATGCAAGTTATCATACCCGCTGCAGGAATGGGAAATAGACTCGGAAAATACACAAGTGATAAAACAAAATGTATGGTCGAAGTTCATAACGTTACATTAATTGAACGTTGCTTATCTATTCTTTCAAATTATGATATTTCTAGAATTGTGTTAGTAGTTGGCTATCACAAGAATAAATTAAAAGAGCTTTTAGGTAGTAGTTATAATGGCATAGAAATAATATATATTGATAACGATATATATGATAAGACAAATAATATATATTCAATATACCTCGCAAAAGATGAATTAGTAAAAGATGATACTATTCTATTGGAAAGTGATTTAATTTTTGAAGAAAAAATCATAGAAAATCTAGTATCAAATCAATTTCCAAATATTGCTGTAGTTGATAAATACCAACCATGGATGGATGGAACCGTTGTCGAGATTAATAATAACTTTGATATAGTTAATTTTGTTCCTAAAAAAGACTTTGAGTTTAGTAAAAGCGATTTATATTATAAAACAGTAAATATTTATAAATTTTCTAAAGAGTTTTTGGAAAATACATATGTGCCTTTTTTAGAGGCTTATTCAAAAGCATTAGGTCAAAATGAGTATTACGAGCAAGTATTGCGAGTTATCACACTATTAGAAACTCAAGAATTAAAAGCATTACCATTACAAGGTGAAAAATGGTACGAGATAGATGATGCACAAGACCTTGATAATGCTAATGTTATTTTTGCACAAAAAGAAGAAAAATTAAGCCTATTATCCCGTCGTTACGGTGGCTATTGGCGTTATAGTGACATTATTGATTTCTGCTATTTAGTGAATCCGTATTTTCCTAATAAGACATTTATGGGTGAAATGAAAAACTCGTTCGATACCTTAGTTCGCGAATACCCATCAGGTGCTAATGTACAATCGCTTTTGGCTGCGAAAATGTTCAAGTGCAGCCCAGATCAAATCGCTGTAGGAAATGGAGCAGCAGAGCTGATCGATATACTGGCTCAATATAAAAATGAAAAACTAGGTCTTTTTATTCCAACATTTGAAGAATACTCATCAAGATTCAAATCTGTAACTCTGCAAAAACTTAATAATCAAAATTTCACATATGATAAGAATGATATTATTAAATTAGCTCAAGAAAATGATGGAGTTATTCTAATTAACCCAGATAATCCATCTGGAAACTTTATCCCATACAAAGATTTACTAGAACTAATTAATTGGTTTAAAGCAAATAAAAAAACATTTATTGTAGATGAAAGCTTTGTAGATTTTGCCGAGAATGGACTAGACTCGACACTAATGAAAGAAGAAATCCTTAATTTATACTCAGGGTTAATTGTCATAAAAAGTATTAGTAAAAGTTATGGTGTTCCTGGAATTCGCTTAGGTGTTATAGCAAGCTCAAACACTGAATTAATTTCATTAATTAAAAAATCAATTCCAGTATGGAATATAAATTCTTTAGGCGAATTTTTCTTTCAAATTATAGGGAAATATGAAAAAGTATATGCTAGTGCTTGTAAACAAATAATTACCGAAAGAAACTCACTATTTGATGCATTATCAAAAAATAAACTACTAACTCCTATTAAATCTCAAGCTAACTATATTTTATGTAAAGTAAGTCTGATCTCATCCAAGGAACTTATTGAAATACTTTGCACTGAGTATAATATTTTAGCGAAAGATTGTGCAGAGAAGAAAGGCTTTGATAATCAGCCATATATTAGATTAGCCGTTAGGGATAGTGTTGATAATCAACATTTGATCGATAGCTTACTTGAAATAGAGTCTAAGGTTAAATAAGTGTACCGGTTAGAATTAGTTAATATTGAAAAAATTCAAATTACGGAAGAACATATACCTGAACGTGTTGAATGGCTTGTAGAAAAAATCAAATCGGAGGCACTCTGGAGAGTGCCTTTACTTCTAGAAGAAAATTCATACGCAATTATGGATGGGCATCATCGATTTGAAGTTGCAAAACGCTTAGGTTTAAAGCGGATACCTTCTGTTATGTTAAGCTATAATTCCCCTTCCGTTAAAGTTGTTTCTTGGCGTGATGATTTTGAGATCAATAAAAAAATTGTACAAGATTATATAAAACAGAAAAAAATTTTTCCTCATAAAACAACTAAGCATATCATTGAACCATACCCTGATGAAATATCAATTCCAATAAGCTTTCTCTATTAGTATGCTAAAAAAAAATATAATTAATCTATTATTCAATCAAGTATTCAGTTACATAGCTCCATTATTATTATTACCATACTTAAGTCGAATTTTAGATGTCACTTATTTTGGCCTCTATGTCTTTTCTCTGTCCACCATATCAATTGCTACTATTATCACTAACTATGGTTTTGATATTTCCATAGTAAAACGAATAGCTGAAGGAGAAAATAAAAAAGAAAATATAACTGAATTTTTATTTCATGTTGATATAATTAAATCTATAATTTGCTTGATAACCATTATTATAATTAGTGTTTTATTATTAGCTACTAATTATTATTTACATGATGAAGTATGTATACTCATTATTATTCTATCTATTCTATTTTCTTCTTTTAATCTTACATGGTTATTTCAAGGACTAGAAAAAATTTATATATATAGTAGAATAACTATTATAACTAGAATGTTAACTATGCTATTGATCTTTATTTTCATTGACTCCTCTAGTGATTTCAGACTTCTTCTATTGATAAATTTCTTACAAATTTTCTCTAGTATACTAATTAGCTATGTAATAATATTTAAATGGCGTATTAAATTTAAAGCTTTTCCATTTTCTCAATCAATAAAAATATTTAAGGAATCCACCGAATATTTTATATCCCGAGTTGGTGTTACGCTTTACTCATCAGCATGTGGATTTTTTTTAGGTATATTTTCAGGCTCATTGCATCAAGTTGCTGTTTATGGAGCTGCAGAACAACTATATAGAGCTGGAATATACTTAATGAGTGCAATATCTTCGCCCCTGACCCCTTACATGGCCAGAACAAAAAACTATACGATATTTTGGAAAGTTACATTAATAACCTTTTCTTTTTCTATTATTGGTTCTACTATTGGTTATTTATTTGGTGATGAAATTTTAATTTTTATATATGGAGATAATTTTTATGATGCATTTTCAGTACTAAATATTTTTATGTTGGCTATTATTGTGAGTGTTTTGGGTATGCTGTTTGGTTATCCAGCTCTAATCCCTATAAATAAAACAAAAATAGCTAATTATAGTGTTTTATATGCCGGTGTTTTTCAACTATGTATATTTTTAGTTTTATATTTATTAAATATAGATTTTACCGCAAAAATAATGGCTATAAGTTATTTGGTTTGTGAATCATTTGTATTAATCCTAAGGTGTAGTGTCTTTTTTTGCCAATATAGAATGAGATAGATATCATGAGAAAAGTTGATATTAGAGAATTGCAATTAACTTTAGTCGATGCATTGAGCGAGTTACATTCCTTTTGTGAGAAATTTCAAATTCAATATTGGCTAGACTCAGGAACCTTATTAGGTGCGATAAGAGAAAAAAAATTCATCCCGTGGGATGATGATATCGATATATGTATGTTAAGAGATGATTATGTTCGCTTTGCTAAGTATGCACCCTGCTATTTAAACAAAGAAAAATTATTCGTTCAAACTAGTGATACAGACGAAAACTATACTGATTATAATATCCCTTGTAAAATTAGGGTCAACAATACTATTATTGTTGAAAATAATAAAGAGTATACAAGTAATATTAGCAGTCGCCACTTAGGGTTTTTCATTGATATATTTCCTTGTGACCATTATCCAAATAAAAAATGGAAAAGAAATCTAGTTCAGAGCATTAAGCACTTATATTATGGTAAGAGCCTTTTTTATAGAAAAAATTTATCAGTAAAAGCTACTGTTTTAAGCAAGATAATACATTATACATTACCCTTATTTTTACTAAATAAACTTAAAGATTTAATCATTCATTCTTTAAATAAAGATACAAAAAGAAATAATATAATATCCAAAGGTATAGAACTTCCATTTCATAAAGGCATTTCTACATCTCAAGATATTTTTCCTTTACAAAAGATTGAATTTGAAAATATGTTTTTTTATGCTCCTAATAACACTCATTCTTATTTATCCAGTCTATACGGCTCTGATTATATGACTCCTCCGAGCAAAGATAAAAGAATATGTCATTCATCTGAATTTTATATAATAAATGACTAACCATTTATTATAATTATAGTCACACATGATATACTTTACATAATAAATTTAAAAAATCATGACAATAATGTTCAAGAAACATAATATTTTGGCATTTTTTGGCTTTCTAATAAATCCTTTCATATGCCTTATACTCTCATTCTATTTAATATTAAATAGAAAAAAAATTTCCGTCACGTTAATTTCATTATCATTAGGGCTAATATTCATATATCAGCCTTTGATGTATGATACATCATCAAACTTTTTTATTTATTATAATCGAGCAGGAAGCTCATTATATAATTTACTACCTCAATTGGCATCTGAGAATTTTAATATAGACTATTACTATAGTATTTTTATTTATACATCACTTATATTTTATTTTTGGTTAAAGCCTATTTATTATCATATATATAATAATAAAAACAATAAAATATATTTTTTTATGATTTTCTTGGTTATATTTAGCACTTCATATAGAAATATAATGGACTTAAATAGAACTGCATTATCTATATCCATAGCTTTTTATTACATATATTATATTAAATATGCCTACAATAATAAACTATACTCTTTTATATATATTCCAATCAGCATTTTTTTCCATCCTATATCAATTTTCATCTTCTTTCTAAACTATATATCTTACAAGATTAGCAGTTTTAAATTATATTTAATATATATTATAACTTGCCTTTTAGTAGGAATGTTATCAAGTACTATAATGCTTTCCATATCAAACGTTATAAGCAATTATGATAACATCCTATTTAACAATATTAATTATTATTTAACCAATGAAAGATGGGGTAAAATAGAATACAGCACCACATTTTTGCTACGCAAAATAGTTGAAATTATAATTTGTGTAATGATAATTTATATTAGCTTTATGGAAAAAATAAATAAAAAAAATAACATATCTAACCTAATTATTTTAATAGTTGGCTCTTGTTTTATTTTCATAGATTACAAAACATTTTTCGAACGTTTTTTCCTTATTTTGAATTTCTTTTATTTATCTTTATATTTTTTCAAAACAAAGATAAAAATTACTGATTTTATACTAATGGCTTTTATTATTTTATATTTCTTTTCTATAAATTTTTTAGTTTATGGTAAGAATTTCACTTTAGAAAATAATGAAATAATTCCTGAAAGTAGCAGTCGATATTCTATACAGTTTAAACCTTTATACTACCCAAGCATATATCTTCTTGATTTAAATAATGGTTACTCTGACGAATACATTAATTCACATTCAATCTGGGGAAAAAACCTCTTTAAATATGAACATGCAAAATAATGAACTTATCAGTGTAATAATGGCATCTAATAGAATTGATTCATTCTTAATAGAGTCTATTAACTCAATATTAAAACAGTCATACACTAATATTGAGCTAATATTCATTGCAAATGGGAATGAGTCAGGTTCCATATCAAAATATATAAAAGAAAATATTAATGATTCTCGTTTATTTGTGTATGAAACACCAATAGCACAGTTTTCATTTTCTCTGAATTTGGCGATATCAAATGCCAATGGTAAATATATTGCTAGAATGGATGCTGATGATATTAGTGTTCCAAATAGGTTAATGCTGCAATATAATTATTTAGTGAAAAATAATTTAGATATGGTTGGTTCGAACCTTATACTAATAAATTCTGATAATGTTGAAATCGGTAATTTGTACTACCCTAATAATGCTAAAATTAATAAAAACTTATATTTCAGAAATACTTTCGCACACAATACAATTTTAATCAAAAAAGATATTATTATCAATGCTAGAGGATATAATTCTGGATTTAATTCGGAAGATTATGATTTATGGCTACGACTAAAAAGAGAAAATATAAAATGGAATAATATGAGTGAAAGTTTAGTTTATTATAGAATTCATGATGCCTCTACACAAAGGAAAAGACTAGGATATGCTGAATCTGCTGGTTACTCATTAAGAGAGCTATTATTGGATTTTAGTATAACTAAATTAATAGCTGTTCCTCTACATATAATGAAGACATTAATTAAATCCAAGTAACGTTAATAAAAAGTGGAAAGCAACGTTGAATATATTATTTTTATGTAACGAATATCCTCCATTTATATCTGGTGGTATTGGTGTTTTTACTAAAGAACTTTCTGTAGAGCTAACAAAACTAGGTCATAAAATCTATGTTCTTGGTGCCTACCCTAATATAAAAAATAAGCAAATAGAAGTAGTAAATAATATTACAATAATCAGAATTAATAAAAAAACAGGTCTTATTGGAGAGTTAGAGAATAGGATTAGAATATATATAAATGCTAAGAAAATAATTGAAGAAAATAAAATTGATATTGTTGAAACCCAAGACTTTAACGGTCCACTTGCATTTTATCCTAAGTTTAAATCACATACATTAGTCAGGCTTCATGGTTCAGTAACTTACTTTAACCAATTAAGTTATAATGTTAGTAAAAAGAAAAAAATAAAAAATTTTCTTTGGCATGTTTTAGAGAGCTCATCTTTTAAAAATGCTGATAATATTGTATCAGTTAGTAACTTTACCTCACAAAAGACTAAAGAAATTTTTAATATCAAAAAAAACATTCCCACTATTTATAATGGAATACCACTCATACAGAATTACATACAAAAATCTTCTTTTGACGAAATTAAAAAATTTGTGTTTGCAGGCTCAATTATAGAAAAAAAGGGTATTTTAGAGTTAATTGATGCATGGATTGAATTAGACAAACACCATAAGAATATTCATTTAGATGTTTATGGTAAGGATACCGAGGGATTAGTGAAGACAATAACAAATATTTTAAATAAAAATAATTGTAACTCTGTAAAAATTCACCCACCAGTAGTAAAATCTGATCTACTAAAAATTTATAATAATGCTGATTTTTGTATCTATCCTAGCAAAGCGGAAGCATTCTCACTAGCTCCAATGGAAGCAATGTCGATGTCTAAAGTAGTATTATATACTGATCAGACAAGTGCTTCTGAATTGGTAAATGATTCAAACGGTTTTCTTATAGAAAAATGTAGTGTAAATAAAATTTACAATTGTTTAACTAAAGCATTGTCTTTATCTATTCCTGAGTATAATAAAATATCTCATGCTGCCTTTACAACAATAAAAGATAATTTTAATATAGATATATTAACAAAGAAAAACATCGAATATTATCAACTTATAATTAATAAATAAATTTCTATTATTTAGGAATGAATATGAAAATAGTTTACGTTATTACTAAAGCAGACGAGATCGGTGGCGCTCAAACTCATGTTAGAGATTTGGCTATATATTTTAGGAATGATGGTCATCATATTACAGTAATCGTTGGAGAAGAAGGAATTTTCACTAAACAATTAAGAGAGAATAATATTGATACCATTATTCTCAGTGAATTAAAGAGAAATATTTCACCAATAAATGATTTATTTTGCGCGATAAAATTAAGAAAGTTAATTAAATCTCTAACCCCAGATATTGTTACCCTTCATTCATCTAAAGCAGGAATTATTGGACGATTGTCACTTATATTTACTTCTATTCCGGTGATATTTACTGCCCATGGTTGGGCATTTACTGATGGTATTCCCAAAACAAAAAAATATATCTTTGTATTTATTGAAAAACTATTCTCAAACTTTGCAGATAAAATAATCACCGTTTCTGAAAAGGATAAAAAACTAGCACTGAGATATAAAGTTGCTTCAGAAAAAAAACAAGTAGTTATTCATAATGGAATTTCTGACATTGATATATTTAAAAATCCTAATTCCAGTCCCAATTCTAGCCCTATAAAATTAATATCTGTTGCCAGATTTTCGAAACAAAAAGATCATATTACACTATTTCAATCTTTAAAAGAATTAAATAATAATTGGCATTTATCTTTAATTGGTAAAGGTCCACTGTTAAATCAAATGATTGAGTTAGCAAAAAAACTTAACTTAGATAGTAATATAACCTTTTATGGTGAAAGAGAGGATGTTGCTGAATTACTTTCCCAAAGTGATATATTCATATTATCTACAAATTGGGAAGGCCTTCCAATTAGTATTATTGAAGCCATGAGGGCAGGATTACCAATTATTTCAACAGATGTCGGTGGTGTTAATGAACTTATATTTGATGGGATCAATGGTTACCTAATAAGACCTAAAGATAACTCACACTTAACAGAAAAAATAAATGAATTAATCAACTCCAAATCAAAAAGAGAAGAATATGGTTCGGCAAGTAGAGCCTTATTTCTTAAAAAATTTCATATAAATAATATGTATACTAAAACTAAAAATACTTTTGATAAAATTCTACAGGAAAAAAATAAATGTTAGCTATCATCGGTGGTTCCGGCTTTATCGGTACCCGTCTCTCTAATCAATTAAAATCCCAAAATATCGATTTCAAAATTGTTGATATTCAAAAAAGCGAAGCTCATCCTGAAAAATGGGAATTTGGTGATGTTACCAAACCTGAAACACTTATTGAGCCATTAAAAGGCAGTGATGTTATTATTAATTTATCTGCTCAACATAAAGATAATGTGCACCCAATTAGCCTTTACTATGAAGTGAATGTTGATGGTGCTAAAAATGTCTGTGATGTGGCTGAACAGCTTGGCATTAAACATATTGTATTTACCTCTTCTGTCGCTGTTTATGGCTTTGTTGAAAAAGAAACTGGCGAAGACGGTGAATACCATCCGTTTAATGACTATGGCAAATCAAAACTTGAAGCCGAATATGTCTATGATGCATGGCAAGCCAAGTCAGCGGATAATATCTTAGTCACCATACGCCCAACAGTTGTTTTTGGTGAAAATAACCGCGGTAATGTTTATAATTTATTCCGCCAAATTGCTTCAGGCCGTTTCTTAATGATCGGTGCAGGGAATAACCAAAAATCTATGGCTTATGTTGAAAATGTCGCTGCATTTATTTATTTTGCGACTACGTTTACAACTGGAAAACATGTTTTCAATTATATTGATAAGCCTGACTTTACTATGAATGAACTAACCACTGTAATTTGTGGTGCGTTAGATAAACCCAAATCAAATATCCGAGTTCCTTACCCAATCGGGATATTAGGTGGTTACTGCTTCGACATTCTTTCTAAAGTGACAGGCAAAGAGTTTCCTGTCAGCAGTATTAGAGTGAAAAAATTCTGTGCAAGAACACAATTTAAATCAAACTACATTGCTGATACCTCATTTACACCACCAGTTACACTGGAAAAAGGTATCGCTAATACAGTTCAATACGAATTCAAATAAAATAGGCGAGTGCCTTTAACCATATTGCTATAGGGATAGAGTGTATTTATGAAGCGTCTTTCTGTTGCTGTACTTATGCTAACCGCATTAACAGGCTGCACCGTCACCCCCGGTGCCTATATGTCAACCTCTGGCAAAAATGTGGTTGATACAGGTGACCGTGACATTACCAAATTGGTTGATATCTACCCAATTTCACCAAAATTGTTGGATGATATGTACACCGCCCCCACCATTGCTAAACCCAATGCACAGTTAGAAAAGCAACTGACTCACTATGAATACCGTGTGGGTGCAGGTGATGTATTAACCATTACGGTTTGGGACCACCCTGAATTGACTATCCCTGCGGGTTCTTACCGTAGTGCGCAAGACTCAGGTAACTGGGTTCACTCTGACGGCACTATCTACTACCCGTATATTGGTAAAGTCAAAGTGATCGGTAAAACCGTTACTGAAATCCGTACCCTGATCAGCAACCGTTTAGCCACTTATATTGAATCCCCACAAGTGGATGTCAGTATCGCAGCCTTCCGCTCGCAAAAAATGTATGTCTCTGGCGAAGTAGCTAAGCCAGGTACGCTGCCTATCACTAACGTTCCTTTAACTATCTTAGAAGCCTTTAATAATGCCGGTGGTTTAACCGAAAAAGCCGATTGGGATAATGTAGTGCTTACCCGTAATGGCAAAGAAATCAAAGTATCATTACAAGATTTGGTTCAGTATGGGGATTTAACCCAAAACTACCTGATGCTACCGGGTGATGTGCTATATGTACCACGTAATGATAGCCAGAAAGTGTTTGTGATGGGTGAAGTCGGTCAACCAACGACCTTAACCATTGACCGTGCGGGTATGAGTATAACTGAAGCCTTAAGCAAAGCGAGTGGGATAGACCAAACAACCGCTAATGCAACGGGTGTATTTGTTATCCGCCCAATTAAAAACCAACCAGCAGAAGATAAAGAACTGGAAGCCTTACTACCGAAAAAAATGGCCGCGGTATATCAGCTAGACTTATCGGATGCCACATCACTTGTGATGGGTACTGAATTTAAACTGCAGCCTTATGACTTAGTGTATGTTACCGCTGCGCCTGTGGTGCGTTGGAACCGTTTGATTACCCAACTGTTACCAACTATCGCTTCATATAATCAGTTAACCGAAGGTACCAAGCGTATTCACGACTGGTAATCCATATGTTTAATAATATTCTCGTTGTTTGTATGGGAAATATCTGTCGCTCTCCTACGGGGGAGCGTTTATTACAGCACTATTTTCCCGAAAAAACTGTTCATTCGGCAGGTATTATCGCTAAAAATGATATGCCTGCTTATGACAGTGCCATCCGGATTGCCGAGCAACATAGCCTTTCCCTTGAAAACCATCAATCACGTCGATTAACCAGCGAAATATGCCATAAAGCAGACTTAATCCTAGTGATGGAAAACGATCATATTGCTAAAATCCACCAGCAGTTTCCTGAAACGCGCGGTAAGGTGATGTTATTTGGGCAATGGGTCAATAAAACTGAAATCCCTGACCCGCACAAACGCAGCGATGAAATGTTTGAACATGTTTACCAGTTGATGGAAAAAGCCGCGATTGCTTGGCAAGGCAAAATTTAATTTTATTTATTGGATGACTTAACATTTAACCTATTATGAACACAACAAAAAATAGCTCCCCTGCCTCAGATGAAATCGATCTGCTCGCTCTGTTTAAAGTTTTGAAATCCAACACCATTAAAATTGGGTTTTTTACTGTTATTTTTGCGGCTATCGCCATTGCATACAGTTTATTAGCAACCCCCATATACCAAGCGAATGCGACCTTACAGTATGACAAATTAGGTCAGGTCTCATTACTCGACCAAATGAGTGATGTCATGCCATTTGGTAACAGCAATAACCAAGTCGATTCTGAAATTGAAGTCATCAAGTCCCGCATGGTGTTAGGTAAAACCGTTGCAGACTTGAACTTAGACACTCAAGCAGCCCCTGAAGGCTTTGTCAGTAAGTTACTTGGTGAAGTGGCTCCCGTCCATATTGCCCTATTTCAATTACCTGAAAACTTAATTGGCCAGCCATTGACCCTGACGTATTTGGGGGATAATAATTATTCCCTCAATGTGGATGGCCAAGTCTTGCAAGGCAAAGTGGGTGAAGTGCTCAAACAAGGGGAAATTAACTTATTAATTTCCAGTTTTGCGGCTGAAACTGGCGAAGAGTTTTCGTTAATCAAAAATGCCCGTTATTCCACCATTGAAGACTTACGCAATACCCTAACCATCGCGGAAGTTGGCAAAGGTACCGGTATTATCAGCTTAGCCATTAAAGGTGCGGATAAAACTGAGAATGTTAAAATCCTCAACAGTGTTATCCAAAACTATGTTGACCAAAATACTGAACGTAAAAAAGAAGTGACGAACAATACGCTCGTATTCTTAGATGGCTATTTACCGACTATTAAAAAGAAATTAGATAATTACGAAAACCAGCTCAATGCATTTCGTAAAAAGAATGAATCGATTGACCTTTCTTTAGAAGCTAAAGCGGCTTTAGATACTGCTTTGCAGGTCGAAGAGAAACTCAATGAGTTGACCTTCAAAGAAGTGGAGATTCAACAGTTATATACCCGTAACCACCCCGCTTATCAGTCCCTATTAGATAAACGCCAACAGTTGTTACGTGAGAAAGAAAAAATTAGTAAAAATATTCAAAAATTACCGAATACCCAACAAGAAATCGTCCGTTTAACTCGTGATGTTGAAGCAGAACAAGCGATTTACGCTCAATTAGTCGCGAAACAACAAGAGCTCAGCGTATTGAACTCTGGTATTACTGCCGATGTGCGTATTATTGACTCCGCGGAGTCACAACCAAATGCTGTAGCACCAAAAAAATCACTGATTGTTGCTCTTGCCACTATCCTTGGCTTTATTGTCGGCTGCGCGTATGTGATTGCTCGCGAGTTCTTTAATAATAAAATTAAGAGCACGGAAGATATCGATGCATTGGGTGTCAACGTCTACGCCACCATACCTTTCTCTGCCTATGAGAAAAAACTGATTGAGGCAGGCAATAAAAGCCCATTAGCGATAGAAAACCCAGCAGATACCGCGGTTGAAGCTATCCGTTCATTACGTACCAGTGTTTATTTCTCGGTAATGAATCAAGGTAACAACCTGGTGATGGTGACTAGTGCATCGCCAGGTGTGGGGAAAAGTTTTGTTACCTCCAATATGGCGGTGGTACTGGCTAACGCAGGTAAGAAAGTGTTATTAATCGATACCGACTTACGTAAAGGTCGTTTGCACAAAGCCTTTGGCTTAAACAATAAAGCGGGCTTATCTGACTACTTATCACAGCAAAGTTTAGAATCACCCACTATTCATGCTAACGTGATTGAAAATCTTGATGTGATTTGCCGTGGTAAAAATGTTACTCACTCTTCTGAGTTATTAATGGGTGAGCGCTTTAAGCAGTTGCTGGATAAAGTCAAAAACCAATACGACATTGTGGTGATCGATACCGCACCAATCTTAGCAATAACGGACTCGGCGATTATTGGTAAATATGTCGGTACTTCATTACTTATTGCTTTCTACGGTGTGAATACCGTGAAAGATGTCGATTTATCACTGAAACGCTTTAAGCAAAATGATATCGAAATTACGGGTGTGATCTTGAATGGTATTGATGCAAGGTCTGACGATTATAACTACCATTACGAATATTAAGACTCAGGAATATTGAGATGAATAATCAACACGTTCTCGTTACTGGTGGTCTTGGCTACATTGGTAGCCATACCTGTGTACAGATGATCCAGCAAGGGATGCAGCCGGTTATTTTAGATAACCTGCATAATGCCAACCTTGAAGTGCTTAACCGTATTGAAGCTATCACAGGTGTTAAGCCGGTCTTTTACCAAGGTGATGTGCGTGATAGCCAAATTTTAGCGTCCATTTTTGCTAATCATCAAATTCATTCCGTCATTCACTTTGCTGGGTTAAAAGCTGTTGGTGAGTCAGTACAGAAACCGATTGAATACTATGATGTTAACGTCAATGGCACACTGGTATTAGTGGAAAGCATGAAAAAAGCCGGTGTTAAAAGCCTGATTTTTAGTTCCTCCGCTACCGTATATGGTGATCCTGAAGAGGTACCATTAACAGAAAATTCCAAAGTCGGTGGAACCACCAATCCATACGGAACCAGTAAGTATATGGTTGAGCGTATCCTTTCGGATTTATATATTGCGGAAGATGATTGGTCACTGACCTTACTGCGTTATTTTAACCCTGTTGGCGCACACCCATCCGGAACCATGGGTGAAGACCCGCAAGGGATTCCGAATAACTTGGCACCGTTTGTTTCCCAAGTCGCTGTAGGCCGCCGCCCACAAGTGATGGTATTTGGTAATGATTACCCAACACCGGATGGTACTGGTGTGCGTGACTATATTCACGTGATGGATTTGGCTGATGGCCATATTGCCGCGCTGAATAAAGTTAGCCAGCAAGCAGGCTTACATGTTTACAATCTTGGTACAGGGACTGGCACAAGTGTGCTGGAAATTATTGCTGCTTTTGAAAAAGCGTCAGGTAAACCAATTAAATATGAGATTGTAGCAAGGCGCCCTGGTGATATTGCGGAATGCTGGTCTAGCCCAGAAAAAGCATTGAAAGATTTAAACTGGAAAGCACAGTATTCTATCCAAGATATGGTCAATGATAGCTGGCGTTGGCAGTCCATGAACCCTAATGGTTATAATCGCTAACCTCAACGAGTTATTTCTATAGACGAGCCTTAATGGCTCGTTTTTTGTTTTCAGGGTACAAATAATTTTTACGGCTGCTATAAAAGTTCCACATGAAAACAAACCCATTTGCGCGTAAACTCTTCCCATCATTTATTATCACAAATATCAGCTTAACGTTATGCCACACATTGTTTTATTCGAACCAGAAATACCGCCAAATACGGGCAATATCATTCGCCTTTGTGCCAATACTGGCTTTGATTTGCATCTTATTCACCCTCTTGGGTTTACATGGGATGATAAACGCTTACGCCGTGCAGGGTTGGACTATAGCGAATTTGCCGATATCAAGCATCACCATGATTATTATGCATTTTTGAAAAGTGAAGGGCTGAACCCGGATAATAACCAATCTGAAAGTGGAGCGCGCGTGTTTGCCTTAACCACTAAAGGTAAGCCAAGCCACAGCAATGTCAGCTACCAACAAAATGACTATTTGATGTTTGGCCCTGAAACCCGTGGGCTACCGCCTTATGTGCTAGATAACATGCCAATGGAGCAAAAAATTCGTATTCCTATGTTGGCAGACAGCCGCAGTATGAATTTATCCAACTCTGTGGCAGTGGTTGTGTTTGAAGCATGGAGGCAGTTGGGGTATGCAGGGGCGCTGCTAAAGGACTAGACTATAAAAGGAGCTCAGTTTGAGTTCCTTTAGTTTGAATCAATAAAAAAATGCTCTCCACCAATTAATGGGATCAACCTTGCGAGCACACCATCAAGAACCCCCTCATCAGCAACTACCCCAAACTTCATACTTCTATCTTTCCAAGATATTGTTTGAATAAGGTTTGCCGCAGCAACACAAGGAGTATCAAGATTATTTATCCTTACTTCTGTTATGTGCCCTCTAATGCTTGTGCTAATAGGACAACAAATTACCAAGCCTGATTTTTTATTATATTCCACACTGGATAAAACGAGTGCAGGCCGATATTTTCCTATTTCTTTTCCTTTCGTTGGGTCAAAATCTAACCAAATAATATCATTTCGCCTTGGTATGTAACTTTTACTCATTCACCAATTTCCATATCATTAATTTGAGCAAGTTCATCTGAATGACTATTATATTCATTCATATTGTCAAGCAAATAAGCTTCAGAAAACATCCTTATCTTCTTTTTGGGAGAAAGAACCAAATTACCGTTATTAACAGAAATATCAAGACGTTGACCAACCTCAATACCTAATTGTTTTAAGATAGCTGATGGGATAACAATGCCTTGGCTATTTCCCCATTTTTTTATAGCAACGCTCATTTCTCTTACCCCATACTTATTTTTGAGTATATTAGCTTCTAAATGTATAAACATTGTATAACCTCATTGAGGTTAAAGCAAATTTTCGGTCAATTTATATACAGATAGGGGAAATCAAAAATGAAAACGATCGAACTAGAACCCTCACAACTCAAATCCCATCCCCATTTTCAAAACCCCAAATACTACCATTAAAGTTTTGATCCATTTCTAAGGACGGTTTATCGCTGGTTGGTTTACCGACAATGCGTGCTGGAACCCCTGCTACCGTGGTGTGTGGTGGAACGGGGTGAAGTACAACAGAACCTGCGCCAATTTTTGCACCGCGGCCAATTTCAATATTGCCTAGAATTTTTGCCCCTGCGCCAATCATCACCCCTTCTCTTACTTTAGGATGGCGGTCGCCACAGGTTTTCCCAGTACCGCCTAGCGTGACGGATTGCAAAATTGAGACATCATTTTCGACAATGGCCGTTTCCCCAATCACAATACCCGTTGCGTGGTCAAGCATAATGCCACAACCAATACGGGCGGCTGGGTGGATATCGACACCAAAAGAGACGGAGATTTGATTTTGCAAATAAACCGCCAGCGCTTGGCGGCCTTCTTTCCACAGCCAATTACCGATACGATAGGCTTGCAAGGCGTGGAAACCTTTCAAATACAATAATGGAGTGGAATATTTATCAACGGCGGGGTCACGTAGGCGAACCGCGGCTAAGTCCATTGCTGCAGAGAAAATCATGCCTTCGTCATTGCGATAAGCTTCCTCAACAATTTCACGCACTTCAAGCGCTGGCATAATCGGCGAGCTCAGTTTATTGGCTAGCATATAGCTGAGCGCACTGCCTAAATTGTCGTGCTTTAACAATGTCGCGTTAAAAAAGCTGGCGAGGAGTGGTTCGCAGTCCGCAAGAGACTTCGCTTCATCTTTAATGAAACCCCAAATTCTATCCAGTTCTTCACGCGACATAATCACTCACCTATCTATTTTTATTAATCATGCAGCTTTGGCATATCTGCAATTTCATCTTTCGTCGCACGCCCTAGTAGTGCTTGCGCCGCCTCTAACACATTTTTATGGCGGTAAAGGATTTGATAAATTTGCTCAGTAATTGGCATTTCAACACCTGCCCGCTCAGCCAGTGCGCGAACTTCCTTGGTATTACGATAGCCTTCAACGACTTGGCCAATCTCTTTTTCTGCATCTTCAACGCTAACGCCATCACCTAGCATCATGCCAAAACGGCGGTTACGGGATTGGTTATCTGTACACGTTAACACAAGGTCACCTAAGCCTGCCATACCCATAAAAGTTGCAGGGTCTGCTCCCAAAGCTGCACCTAAACGGCTCATTTCAGCTAAACCGCGGGTAATCAATGCAGTACGTGCATTCGCACCAAAGCCCATGCCATCAGAAATACCGGCACCAATAGCAATCACGTTTTTTACGGCACCGCCCAGTTGCACCCCAACCATATCCGGGTTCTTATAGACGCGAAAGCTCTTGCCGCAATGGAATAATTTTTGTAAATCATCACCAAATTGGCTATCGCTTGCCGCCACGGAAATTGCCGTTGGTAAACCTGCGGCTAATTCTTTCGCAAATGTCGGGCCAGAAAGTACTGCCAGCGGAATTTCATTGCCTAATACCTCACGTGCCACTTCTTGCAACAAACGGCCAGTATCCCTTTCTAAGCCCTTAGTCGCCCAAATAATACGGGAGTCTGCGCGTAAGTATGGCTGGATTTGTTTTAGTACATCACCAAAAACATGGCTCGGTACTACAATCAAGATATTGGGGCTCGACTCAACGGCGCGTTTTAAGTCCGTTTCGAGAGATAAACTATCAGGAAAAGAAACGCCAGGCAAAAACGCCTGATTGCTGCGATCTTGTTCTAATTGATGAATGTGTTTTGGGTCATGGCCCCATAACACAACCTGATGTGCATTACGTGCAAGCGTAATGGCTAAAGCGGTGCCGTACGAGCCGGCACCGATCACTGTCATTGAAGCAGTATTCATTAAGCGTCCTGTTGAGCTTCTGAGTTCTGCGCTTGTTCACCTTGTTGCTGCTGTAAATAGTTCATGAACAGTGCATCAAAGTTAACTGGCGCTAAGTTCAATTGTGGGAATGTACCACGGCCCACTAAGCTAGTGATCGCTTCACGTGCATATGGGAACAGGATGTTCGGGCAGTATGCACCTAAGCAATGTGCCATTTGAGTACCTTCAATGCCTTCGATAGAGAAAACACCCGCCTGCTGCACTTCACACAAGAAAGCTGTTTCTTCACCTAAAGTTGCCGTAGTAGTGACACGTAAAACAACCTCATAAACACCTTCAGACAGCTGAGTTGAAGAAGTATCTAAATCTAATTTAATTTCTGGCTGCCACTCGTGTTGAAAGATGTGTGGTGCATTAGGTGCTTCAAATGAAACGTCTTTTGCATAAATGCGTTGAATTTGAAAAACCATTTCTGAGTTGTTTTGTTCTGACATAGTTTATGTACCTTTAACTTCCATATGAATTTTCCCTGTCATTCTTTGAGCTACAGGGGTGTTCGCTGCATTGCGCTACCCAAGTCACATACTGCGAATATAACTTGGGAGCAAATACATGCTGGATAACTACTTCTTACCACGAGCTAGCGGAAGGTTTTCACCTGCCCAGCCAGAGATCCCTTCTTTCAGGACAAAGACTTTTTCAAAACCGTGTTGTGCCAGCTGTTCAGCAGGTTTACCTGATTCCATACCACTCGCAGAAACGATAATCACTGGTTTCTGTTTGTGTTTTTCTAATTCACCTAAATTATTCTCTTTAATTTCAGACGGTGTTAAGTTAATAGAATCAATAATGTGCCCTTTACGGAAATCATCGCGAGAACGTAAATCGACAACAACCGCCTCTTCTTTATTAATCAGTGTAATCGCTTGTGAACGAGCAATCACTTTCGTTTTAGAGAAAAGGCCTTTAAAGGTCATAACAACCACAGCAACTAATAGCGCTATCCAAACCAGACTCAATAACATGTTCCGGCTTACAAATTGCATGATTTCTTGGATCATGGGGGGCAATCACTCCCGTTAGTTAAAAACGAATATCAAAGGGTTCTGAGTATACCTTTGTGTTGAGCTAATTACAGCCAATTCCCGCAAACTAGCTTATTTTTTTTGCGCTAAGGCTCGCAAAATTAATCCCGTTCACTGAAAAATCGCTTTTCTGTTTCGAAGCGGTACGCAAATATTTTATCATAAATGTGCGAAACAGGTCTAAATCGTGCTTCAAATAGGCAGTGAATAAGAAAAAAGTATTGAATACTGGCTATACAAAATAAATCAGTGATAATAAAACTGTGTTATTTGACTTAATATAGTTCTGATTCAGGGCAAAAGTCCGAATTTATAAATGTTTTCAATACTATTTGTTAGACAGTGCTGGAAACCATCACTTGCAGATGAAATAATCAGTTATTGTATTTAATTGAGGTGATTTATCACGATGGCCAATACACATCATCGAATGAAAATTTCATTTATTCGTCAGGCTATTAGCGCTCTCTTTGGGTTAGGGTTGCTTGCGCTCGCCCCAACACAAACTGTGTTTGCCAACCAGATCACTGAAAATAAAGGGCAATTACATGATTTACTCAAAAGTATTGCTGAAAAAGAAAAAAGCGTAAAAGAACAACAAGCCAAGCGCTCAGCACTGCTTGAACAACTTAAACAACAAGAGCAAAGTATTTCTGCGGCCGGTCGTAGCCTGCATGAGACTCAAAACCAGCTAAAACAATTAGATAAAGAAATTGTTTCCTTAAATAGCAATATCAAGCAACTACAAACCAAAAAACAACAACAAGAAAAATTATTAGCTGACCAACTAGACGCTGCCTTTCGGTTAGGTAAACACCAAGGGTTAACCCTAATGTTCAAAGGTGAAGAAGGCCAGCGAGAAGAACGTATTTTGGCCTATTACAGCTATTTAAATCAGGCGCGTGAAAAAAACATTGCCGCTCTAGAGGAAACTACTCAAGAGCTGCAAGAACAAAAACAACTCGAACAAAAAAAACAAGCCGAACAAAAAACAACACTGGCTCGCCAACAACAAGAAAAGCGTAAGTTGGATAACGCACGCGCTTCACGGCAAAAAACCTTGAATGCCCTTGAAAGTACATTAAAAGAAGACCAAAAAAATCTTGCTGTTCTAAAACAAAACGAAGCAAGATTACGCGACAAAATTGCTCGCGCCGAACGTGAAGCCAAGGCCAGAGCAGAGCGAGAGGCCAAAGAAGCAGCACGTATTCGCGTGCAAGTCGCTGAAAAAGAACGTCAAGCCAAACAGAAAGGCTCAACCTATAAACCGTCAGAGAGCGAACGTTCACTGATGTCTCGTACTGGTGGTTTAGGGCGCCCTGCAGGGCAAGCTATCTGGCCTGTTCGTGGTTCATTACTCCATAACTATGGTGATACCATTTCCAGTGAGTTACGTTGGAAAGGCATGGTTATCGCCGCTAATGAAGGAACGCAAGTCAAAGCCATCTCCGATGGGCGCGTGTTACTGGCTGACTGGTTACAAGGCTATGGGCTCGTTGTCGTCGTTGAACACGGTAAAGGGGATATGAGCCTGTATGGTTATAACCAAAGTGCCTTAGTGAATGTTGGCCAAGAGGTTAGAGCGGGCCAACCTATCGCCTTAGTGGGTAGCAGTGGCGGCCAAGAACGTCCGGCCCTCTATTTTGAAATTCGTAGACAAGGTAAAACCGTAAACCCACGTCCATGGTTAGGCCGATAAATATAGTTAGGGCGATAAATTTTAAATTCAATTAATTAGGATAACGTTATGCTGAAGCACTTACCCATTCGACCACTCATTGTTTTGTCATTATTAAT
The DNA here is from genome assembly GCF_033688165.1 of Providencia sp. PROV048. NCBI lineage: Bacteria > Pseudomonadati > Pseudomonadota > Gammaproteobacteria > Enterobacterales > Morganellaceae > Providencia > Providencia sp. PROV048. The sequence goes on from NZ_CP096360.1 coordinate 4,238,880, forward strand.
GATGTGTCTACCGGTGAGTGCGGCAAAATTGGCGATTGTGATTGATGATTTTGGTTATCGCGTTAAAGAAGACAACCAAATTCTAGCGTTATCCCCTGCGGTAACTATTGCAATTTTACCGAGCTCTCCCCATGGCCGTGAAGTCGCAGAAAAAGCCCATCAGCAAGGGCGCGATATTCTCATCCATATGCCAATGAAACCATTGAGCAAACAACCGCTAGAGAAAGACACATTAGCTCCATCAATGAGTGCAGAGGAAATTGACCTTATTATTAAAAATGCGATAACCCGAGTTCCTTATGCAAAAGGCATGAATAACCATATGGGGAGCGAGATGACATCAAGCTTACCCGGTATGCAGAACGTGATGCGCAGCCTGTCAAAGTCAAACTTGTTTTTCCTCGATAGCGTAACCATTGGGAATACCCAAGTAGGTAATGCCGCCAAAGAATACGGCGTTCCCACGTTACGTCGCCATATTTTTATTGATAACCACCAATCGGAAGAAGAAACCCGCACTCAGTTGAATAAAGCCGTTGCTTACGCGCGTAAACACGGCAGTGCGGTTGCCATTGGTCATCCACACCCCTCTACCGTTCGAGCCTTGCAAAAATACCTTGCCCAACTTCCTGCTGATGTTGAATTAGTTGCCGTTAGTGCTCTGCTGAGCCCTCAATCTTCAACTAAACAACCAACATCATTAAGAATGCTATCTGAAGAAGCGAAAAAGACACCGACACAACCTCAAACTAAGCAAGCAGTACAAGATGAAATAAAAACACCACTAACCAAAGATGCTACTGTTGTGCAACCCGAAGCGGCTAGCCAACCAGAAAATGTGATTATTCCGCAAGAACTCGGTATATGTGAGTTTACATTACCACCTTCTAAGCCACAGGGGATTGATTTTATTATGTTTGTGGTTGAGAGTATTTATAACGATAAGGCTTTACAACCTTTGTTGGTACAGGGCGATAGAGCCCAAAAGCGCCCGCTTTTCAAGCAACAGCAGTAGATCATTTTCGGTTCCCCCTCTTGGTTCAAAAAAGCCAAAAAGGGGAATGGATATGATAAAAATTTAATCCCAGTTTAAAATCACTTTACCAGATTGGCCTGAACGCATGATATCAAAGCCTTTTTGGAACTCATCAATCGAGAATTGATGGGTAATTATCGGTGATAAATCCAAACCAGATTGAATGAGTGTCGCCATTTTATACCATGTTTCAAACATCTCACGGCCGTAAATTCCCTTAATAAACAGTCCTTTGAATATTACTTGGCTCCAATCTGTTGCCATCGAAGCAGGGGGAATCCCTAATAGTGCAATTCTGCCACCGTGGTTCATGGTGTCTAACATGGTCTGAAAAGCTGCTGGTGAACCAGAAACTTCCAGTGCAACATCAAAACCTTCTTTCATCCCCAACTCATTCATCACGTCTTTTAAATTTTCACGACTGACGTTCACTGCACGGGAAACACCCATTTTTTTCGCCAATTCAAGTCGATAGTCATTCACATCCGTGATAACAACATGGCGGGCCCCCACATGTCGGCACACTGCAGCCGCCATGATACCTATAGGGCCAGCACCTGAAACCAGCACATCTTCCCCCACTAAATCAAAGGAAAGAGCCGTATGAACTGCGTTGCCAAATGGGTCAAAAATAGCCGCTATTTCATCAGGGATATTATCGGGAATTTTAAAAGCATTAAATGCAGGGATCACCAGATATTCAGCAAAACACCCTTCTCGGTTAACCCCCACCCCAATCGTATTGCGGCAAAGATGAGTACGGCCACCACGGCAGTTTCGACAGTGGCCGCAAGTAATATGCCCTTCCCCTGACACTCGGTCACCAATTTTAAAACCTTTGACTTCCTGCCCAATCGCAACAATTTCCCCTATATATTCATGACCGACAACCATTGGGACAGGAATGGTTTTCTGAGACCATTCATCCCAGTTATAGATATGTACATCCGTACCGCAAATCGCAGTTTTACGAATTTTGATCATCACATCATTGTGCCCGAGTTCCGGTTTCGGAACATCTGTCATCCATATACCTGGTTCAGCTTTCAGTTTGGACAGTGCTTTCATAAAAGACCTTTTATTTGATTATTTTTAGTTTTCTACCAATGCGGGTGAATGCTTCAACAGCGTGTAAAATATCCTCCTCACTATGTGCTGCAGACATCTGAGTACGAATACGTGCCTGGCCTTGTGGTACAACAGGGTAGAAAAAGCCCGTGACATAAATACCTTCATCGAGTAGCTCTTTCGCAAAAATTTGGGCGAGTTTGGCATCACCTAACATAACAGGGATGATGGCGTGGTCAGCACCAGCGAGGGTAAAACCCGCTGTGGTCATTTTTTCTCTAAATAACACGGCATTACGCCATAATTTTTCACGTAATGAATGTCCTTCTTTCATCATATCAATCACTTTGATTGATGCGGCAACAATCGCAGGGGCGAGAGAATTCGAAAACAAATAAGGACGAGAACGCTGACGCAGCCATTCAACTACCTCTTTTTTCGCTGCCGTATAACCACCAGATGCGCCGCCAAGGGCTTTACCTAATGTCCCCGTGATAATATCGATACGCCCCATCACATCGCAGTACTCATGGCTACCACGACCATTTTCCCCAACAAAACCAACAGCATGTGAGTCATCCACCATCACCAACGCTTGGTATTCATCCGCAAGGTCACAAATGGATTTTAAATCAGCGATAACGCCATCCATTGAGAACACGCCATCTGTCGCGATTAAAATATGACGAGCCCCTGCTGTTTTGGCTTCCTCTAAACGTGCTTTTAATTCCACCATATTGTTATTGCTGTAGCGGTAGCGTTTTGCCTTGCTTAACCTAACCCCATCAATAATGGATGCATGATTTAATGCATCTGAAATAATGGCATCTTCCGCGCCTAACAAGGTTTCAAACAGCCCACCATTTGCATCAAAACAGGATGAATAGAGAATGGCATCTTCCATGCCCAGAAAATCCGCCAGTTTGCGCTCTAAAATTTTGTGGTTATCTTGCGTTCCACAAATAAAGCGTACCGATGCCATACCAAAACCATGGCTATCCATTCCTTGTTTAGCAGCTTCGATGAGTGCAGGATGGTTAGCAAGACCAAGGTAATTATTTGCACAGAAGTTAATAACCCGCTGGCCACCTACAATTTCAATGTCAGCATCTTGTGAAGTCGTAATAATGCGTTCATTTTTAAATAACCCATCGGCTTCAATTTGTAGCAATTGTTCTTGAATCTGCTGATAAAATCTTTCTGGCATGATTTATTCCTGTATAGAGACTATTAATAGAGTTTAATAATAGTCTCTATGTGTGGCGATATTCACAGCATAAATAAGTCAAGTTTGTAGCCAAGATCACGATATTTACCTTGTTCTCATTTAAGTGTCAGCTCAATTCTCTTCTATCAATGCTACCGTCTGCGCCAAGAGATGTTATTATAGTCACCAATTACGATTCTATTTTCTTAACCCATTTGAGGTATACCCAATGATCATAGTCACTGGTGGAGCTGGTTTTATTGGCAGCAATATTATTAAAGCCCTAAACGCAATCGGCCGTACAGATATCTTAGTCGTTGATAATCTGAAAGACGGCACTAAATTCGCTAACCTTGTTGACCTTGATATTGCGGATTATGCAGATAAAGAAGATTTTATTGGCAGCATCATTGCGGGTGATGATTTCGGTGATGTCGATGCGGTATTCCATGAAGGCGCTTGCTCGTCAACCACGGAGTGGGATGGCAAATATATGATGGACAATAACTATCAGTATTCGAAAGAGCTACTACACTATTGTTTAGATCGCGAAATCCCATTCTTGTATGCTTCTTCCGCTGCAACCTATGGTGGCCGTAGCGATAACTTTATTGAAGAGCGTCAATTTGAAAAACCATTAAATGTCTATGGCTATTCAAAATTCCAATTTGACCAATATGTGCGTGAAATCCTGCCAGAAGCTAACTCACAAGTCTGTGGTTTCCGCTATTTCAACGTCTATGGGCCAAATGAAGACCATAAAGGCAGCATGGCAAGCGTTGCTTATCATTTAAATAAACAAATTAATGAAGGGCAAAACCCAAAACTGTTCGAAGGTAGCGATACTTTCCGTCGTGACTTTATTTATGTAGGTGATGTGGCTGCGGTCAATTTATGGTTCTGGGAAAATAATGTTTCCGGTATTTTTAACTGTGGTACAGGACGTGCGGAATCTTTCCAAGCTGTTGCTGATGCTGTTACTGAATTCCACAAAGATAAAAATGTGGCCATCGAATACATTGAATTCCCTGAAAAATTAAAAGGTCGCTACCAAAGCTTCACACAAGCTGACCTCACTAAGCTACGTGCCGCCGGCTATACTGCCCCCTTTAAAACGGTTGCAGAAGGTGTCACCGAATATATGCATTTGCTCAATAAAGACGCGTAACGCTTATTTCTGAAAAATCATTTATGAAAATATTGGTGATCGGCCCTTCATGGGTAGGGGATATGATGATGTCACAAAGCCTTTATCGCACGATCAAGGCTTTACATCCCCATGCACAGATTGACGTGATGGCGCCACAATGGTGCCGTCCTTTACTCGCCAAAATGCCTGAAGTTAGCGAAGCCATTCCTATGCCTCTCGGGCATGGCGCACTGGAAATTGGTGAACGTCGTCGATTAGGCCAAAGTTTGCAGGCGAATGGCTATGACCAAGCGATTGTGTTACCCAATTCCTTAAAGTCTGCACTTGTGCCTTTTTTCGCTAAAATCCCCAAAAGAACGGGATGGCGTGGTGAAATGCGCTATGGCCTACTCAATGACATTCGCCCACTCAATAAAGATGCTTTTCCTTTGATGGTGCAACGCTATGTTGCCCTTGCTTATGATAAGCAAGCTATTCAATCAGCTTCCGATATTCCGACCCCCATTTTACCGCCTAAACTAGTTACGGTGCCGCAAGAAGTCACTGAAACCCTGCAAACCTTTGGGGTTGATGGTTCTCGCCCTATTATTGGTTTTTGCCCAGGGGCAGAGTTCGGCCCCGCCAAGCGCTGGCCTCACTACCACTACGCTTCTCTTGCTCAAACACTGATTAGCCAAAAAGGCTATCAGGTGCTACTATTTGGTTCGCAAAAAGACCATGAAGCCGGTGAAGCTATTCGTTTAGAGCTGACCGATGATGCTAAATTGCATTGCCACAATTTTTCAGGGAAAACATCGTTAGAACAAGCCGTTAATCTAATCGATGCCTGCCATGCCGTTGTCAGTAATGATTCGGGTTTGATGCATGTCGCAGCAGCACTCGGTAAACCGCTTGTCGCTTTATATGGCCCAAGTAGCCCTGATTTCACCCCGCCATTATCAGATAAAGCAGAAGTGATCCGCTTAATTACCGGATATCACAAAGTGCGTAAAGGGGATGGTGAAAGTGGTTATCACCAAAGTTTGATTGATATCCAACCCCAATTAGTTATCGATGCATTAGCTCGGTTAAATATAGGTATTGAATGATGAGAGTATTATTAGTCAAAACATCTTCAATGGGGGATGTTTTACACTCATTACCTGCACTGACCGATGCACAACAAGCTATACCCGATATTCAATTCGATTGGGTCGTTGAGGAAGGCTTCGCGCAAATCCCAACATGGCACAGTGCCGTTAACCAAGTGATCCCTGTGGCCATTCGCCGCTGGCGAAAAAATTGGTTTTCTGCCCCGATCAGAGCCGAACGTGCAGAGTTTCGCAAGAAATTACAAGCAACACATTATGACGCGATTATTGATGCGCAAGGGTTATTAAAGAGCGCTTTTCTTGTCACCCGCTTAGCTCATGGCGATAAACATGGTTATGATCGCCATAGTATTCGCGAGCCATTAGCCAGCTTCTTTTATGACCATTGTTATGCTGTCAGTAAGCAACAACATGCCGTTGAACGTATTCGCCAGTTATTTGCCAAAAGCCTTGGTTATACCTGCCCAACGCAGCAAGGGGATTATGCGATTGCTCAACACTTTTTGCAGTCACAAGAAGAGCCTCAAAGCCCTTATGTCATTTTTCTGCATTCAACCACCCGTGATGATAAACACTGGCCTGAAGAAAATTGGCGAGAGCTCATTGGACTGATGGCTGAAAGTGGCATCAAAATCAAACTACCGTGGGGAGCACCTCATGAGCAGCAACGTGCAGAACGATTAGCAAAAGGCTTTGACTTTGTTAAGGTCTTACCTAAACTTACCTTAGCGGAAGTCGCACAACAAATTGCTAATGCTAAAGCCGTCGTTTCTGTCGATACTGGACTTAGCCATTTAACCGCGGCACTTGATAAACCTAATTTTACCCTGTTTGGCCCCACTGACCCCGGCTTGATTGGGGGATATGGGCAAGGGCAGCATACGATTAAATCTCCGAGTAACCATATCGAGGATATAAGTGCTACATACACTTATGAACAGTTGAAACATTTTCTATAGAAAGGTATCTTAGCTACTCAAACTTTTTAATCTTTTACCACATCATTTACGTAGGCAACATTTTTCGTCTACCCAATACCAGACATTAATTATAATGAATAATTCAATTACAATCATAACGGCATTTTTTGACATCGGTAGAGGAAATTGGAATAGAAAAAATGGTCGCCCAAATTCACTAGAATGTACAAATGAAACTTACTTTAAATATTTTAATAGGTTAGCAAAACTTGATAACGATATGATTATCTTTACAACTTCAGATTTACAAGAAGAAATTCTCTCCATGAGAAAAGGTAAAGTAACTCATATAATCACAATTAATCTTGATAAAAAATTTAAGTTTATTCTAAAAAAAATTGCACAAATTCAAAATAGCGATGAATTTAAAAAACTAATTAAGCCTAAATTACTACGTGCACCTGAATACTGGTCGCCACAGTATGTTTTGATTAATAACCTAAAACCTTTTTTTGTCAAAAAAGCGATTGATCTAGACCTTGTTGATAGTGAATTCGCGGCATGGGTAGACTTTGGATATATACGAAACAATGGAAGTATTTATGGTATAACTGAGTGGCATCATTCTTTTAATCCTAATAAGATCCATTTGTTTTCTATACAAAATACACTAGCTCTAACAGATAAAAATGCAATATTAGAAACTATTCTAAATAATAATCCACATATAATTGGTGGTGTATTAGTGGCCAGTAAAGAAAAATGGCCAGAGTTTTATAAAACTGTATTTGAAACTCAAAAAGAATTTTTATCTTCAGGCATTGTTGATGATGACCAAGGTATATTCTTAACCTGCGCTAGTAAATACCCAGACATTTTCCAATTAAATTACTTAGGGTATATGAAATGGCGTGATGTATTTAGATTATTCAACCATGGTTCAAAATACAACCGTTTTATACGTTTGGCTATATCGTTAAAATTAATTCGGTAAATATGTCTAATATGTAAGAATAGGCCTTTAAAAAGGCTCTATTCTCAACTAGAAATTACTTCTCTGGCGCAATAAACCCAAAGCACATAGTTTCAGGTTCTGCATCTGGTTCAGAACGATAAATCACATCCTCTTTTTCTATCGTAAACTGTGGCCAGAACTTACGAACCTTAGCGAAGTTTTCATGGGCGCAATCATCATATTTCTTGCCCAGCAATAACGCCCCATGTTGGCGAATTTCAGCTTCTGTAATATCACGGTTGTACACATTTGGCGGCATATGTTTTTCCATTGACCATGGCTGGATCACATGTGGCCTGTCCTTACCATAAATAATAAACCATTGATATTGATTATCTTCTCCGCCAACATATTTTACTGGCGTACCATAACGCTGATACCAACGTTGCTCACCGTCTGCTATCAAGGTTTTTACACCAATAAATTTTTGCCCTGCTCCACGGATATTCGCAGCCTGAACCGTGATATAACCAACCACCACTAAAACACCAAAAATGGCAAAACCAACCAATGACTTCTTAAACGGTTTTCTTGGCATCACGGTTATTGAGCCAACAAATAAAGGCGCACTAATAGCCATAAATGGCTGCAACCATTCAGTTATTCGACCACCATCGTGGAAAGAGAACCAGCCATAGATCACCACCAGTGGAAAAAGAAGAATAAAGTTAGCCAAACGATTAGGTAATGCTTTCGGCCATCCTAACTTTCCACCACTGCAATAAACAATAATCGCAGCAATGACTAACGGATAAAACACGCTAAGTGCTGCTTGTGTGGTATGAAGATTAAACCCAGGGTCGATTTGTGAGTCCACCCATTTGAAAGCCGAAAAGTCCGTTGCCATCAACCAAAAGAAATTTGGTAATACCAAAGCAAACCACAAAGCGATCGCAAGGTAAAAAACAGGTTGACGATAGCTTTGGCGAACCTGTTTCACAAATAGGGTTAATAAGAAAACAGACCCAACTAATGCTAACGTTGAATATTTCCCCATCGTTGCAAGAGCTGAAAATAAAGCAAACGGCAACCACCATGCAGGGTTATCATCAACAGCACGTAAAAAGAAATAAATAACCCAAGGCCATAATGTCACTAAAATATAGTTATCATTATAAGGAATGATATCGAAATTAATAACACCTGATAAATTCAACATTAGCATTGCAAACCAAGCGAGGTCGCGGCGCCCAGTTAAACGGAAGGCTAGTTTCCACACACCAAGTAAACCGAATGCGATACCCGCAAAGTGGCTAAAGTACCAATAAAAACTATAGGAGATATCAAGATAAATTGCCGGCCACATCATAACGCCAACAAACCATGGGTTTTTAGGTGATCCCCACTCCCCGTTCATCCCCCAATTTACCGCTTCTACTGTGTCATAAGGTACGGTTGGGTCGAAATAAAAACTCGCTAAGATCCAAGCTATGGCATAGCTTATGACCCATACATAAACATATTTATTTGAAATTGATTGATTAATGGCTGGCATATAGTCTTAGAAAGATAAGCAAAAGTTCCAACATTCCATTTGGATACTACTCTAATAGTAATAAACCAAATCGAATGACTCTATAATAAACGAGGCAGTGTACTATAGTTTAAATGCAATACTAGGATGTGCCAGAAAATATTCACAATCTATTGTTGTAATGTTCAAGTTAATATTCAAAAAAAGACATTACTTGGCATTATTGCTCTCGCGGAGGCAAATAGGGTTGCAATAGTTTTAATAATCTTTGAAGGGCACCTTGGTTCTCATGAAGAACTTCGGCGGCATGACGTCCATAATATAACCGGTAATCTTCATCAGAAAGCAAACTCGTCACGGCTTGAGCCATCGATTCACTATCTGTCACCGTAATTAAGCCATCTGCTTGAGTCAGTTTTCCGCAAATATCTTTAAAATTAAATGTGTGAGGCCCCATTAATACGGGTAGCGCATGGGCTGCCGCTTCGAGCGGGTTATGCCCCCCAGTCTCTACCAAGCTTCCCCCAACAAAGGCAATATCCGCAATTCCATATAGCAACATCAATTCGCCCATGGTATCGCCAATCACCACTTGGACATCTGCAGTAGGGATCGTATTGGCACTACGACGAATAAACGTTAAACCAGCTTTTTGAGTTAGTTCTTCCGCTTTTGCAAAGCGTTCAGGGTGACGCGGTACTAAAATTAATAATAGATCAGGAAATCGTTTTAATAACTGTTGATGTGTTTCTAAAACAATGGCTTCCTCACCCTCATGAGTGCTGGTCGCTATCCAAACTGGGCGATGTGCTGCCCATTGGCGGCGTAAAGTTATTGCCCTGACAGCTAATTCAGGCGTTACAGAGATATCAAACTTCAGGCTCCCTGTTACACTCAATTGCATCCGCCGCAACCCTAATTGAACGAAACGTTCACCATCTTCCTGATGTTGTGCTGCGACCATAGTGACATTACGCAGCATACGTTTCACAAAGCTACCGAGCTTTTGATACCCAGCAGCAGAGCGCTCAGAAAGTCTCGCATTCGCAATAACCAATGGAATTTTACGTTTATACAATTGGTTAATCATGTTTGGCCATAATTCAGTTTCCATAATGATCACAAGTTTTGGGTCGACTTGTTTCAGGAAACGGCGCATTGAACCAGGGAGGTCATAAGGTAAATAGACGTGGTCGACATCATCACCAAACGCAGAAAGAACACGCTCTGAGCCAGTTGGCGTCATTGTTGTTACTGTAATTGGCAAAGACGGATAGTGATGGCGAAGTGCACGGACTAATGGAACCGCTGCGAGGGTTTCCCCGACAGAAACTGAATGTAATAAAATGCCTTGAGGTTTTACTTTTCCTGCACAAAAGCCGTAACGTTCGCCCCAACGTTTACGATACGCAGGCGCTTTACGGCTGCGCAGCAATAGGCGAACCCATATAAATGGCTGGATAAGATAAAGAAGTACCTGATATAAACGCAGCAATAACATTCGATCTGATTCACTTACCAAAATTGGCGCTATCTTACCATAAAGCTCAGATAAAAGTGTGCAGAATATGCACCTAAAAATAGCAGTAAAATCTTATCTACAGTTGCAACCATGCTAGATAGCCGATAATGTTAACGCTTATTCATGCTATTTTTTCGAATAGAAAATACAAACAACGAGATACTATCGCCATGAAACATAAGGCTATTTACCCTGGTACGTTTGACCCTGTGACATCAGGACATGTTGATATTGTTACCCGAGCAGCAGCAATGTTTGACCATGTCTTGTTGGCTATTGCAAATAGCCAACGAAAAAACCCGATGTTTTCCCTTGATGAGCGCGTTGCCCTTGCTAAAGAAGTAACTTCTCACCTTGATAATGTTGAAGTTGTTGGGTTTTCTGAATTGATGGCTAATTTTGCACAAAAAAATGGCGCTAATATTCTTATTCGTGGCGTTCGTTCTGTGGCTGATTTCGAATATGAGTGGCAATTAGCGAATATGAACCGCCATTTTGTTCCTGACTTGGAAACCGTATTTTTATTACCATCGCAAAGTTTGTCCTTTGTTTCTTCTTCTTTAATCAAAGATGTTGCCCTTCACGATGGTGATATTTCGTCTTTCCTACCCCCAGTGGTTGCTGAGGCAATGTTAAAGAAACTCAATAAAAAATAGTAAAAGCGCACTATTTTTGACACTGCGGACAAAAGAAAGTACTGCGTTGCCCCTGTTTAATGCTTTCTATTGGCGTACCACACATTGAGCAGGGTTCCCCCTTTTTCCCATAGACAAACAATTCTTGGGCAAAGTAACCCGGCTTACCATCCGACTGTAAAAAATCTTTTAGTGTCGTGCCGCCTTGCTCAATGGAGCGTTGTAACACCTTTTTGATCTGTTGCACGAGTTCAGTAATTTCAGCCAGTGTTAATGTATTAGTGATTTTTTCAGGTGATATTTTCGTCGCAAATAATGCTTCATTGGCATAAATATTACCCACACCAACAACCACTTTGTTATCCATTAACCACGGTTTAACGGCCACTTTTTTCTTTTGCGCTAATTCATAAAGATATTGGGGATTAAAGGCATCTGATAATGGCTCAGGTCCTAAGTGTGCAAGTACCGAACTGTTTTCTAAATCATCACACCAGAGCCATGCGCCAAAACGACGAGGGTCCGTATAGCGCAGCACTTTGCCATCTCGCATAACTAAATCTACATGGTCATGTTTTTCTTCAGGTAATTCCTCTGTCAAAATACGCACACTACCAGACATTCCCAAGTGAACAATAATCCAGCCTTTTTGTAGCTCAATCAGCAAATACTTAGCGCGACGTTGAACACTCAAAACCGCTTCATCTGATAAACTTTTAATTTGTTCACTAACTGGCCAACGTAAACGACCGTTACGTACAATGGCGTAAGAGATTGTATTACCGACTAAATGTGGCTCTATCCCACGGCGACTGGTTTCAACTTCTGGTAATTCTGGCATATATAAACTCGCATTTCTCGCTTAGGGATACCATTTCGCAATTACCCTCATGAGCTCATCTTTGACAATTTCCCAAGTGAAATTATCATAAGCATGTTTTTTAGCATGGTAAGCTATTTCTCGACTATTTGGGTGATTTAACGCGCTAGTAATATCCTCCGCCATACTCAAAGGCGAAAGTGGCTCCCTGAAAATAAACCCCGTTTCATTATGGGAAATAAACTCTACCATTGCTCCTCGCTGGCTTGCTATCACAGGACGAGCAGAAGCCATTGCTTCAAGTGCAACCATACAAAATGATTCTGGCTCAATAGAAGGAACCACAATAATATCCCCGAGAGCATAATAGTGTCGAATTTTTTCAGGATGAACCTCACCTAAACAAATACACTGCTCACCCAAAATTTTTGCAAAATTTTTTACTTCGTTTTGATATTGCGCCAACTCACCTTTTGATTCGGTATTTAGATCTCCCACAATGACAAGTTTATAGCTAGGATCTCCTTTAAAGAAAATTTGGCATGCTTGCATTAATTCAAGTAGTCCTTTGCCTTTGGCTGCTCTCCCGACAAATAAAACTATTTTATCTTCTACTGTTAGCCCAAAATCCTCACGCTTGACCTCAGGTGGTTGAGCATAAATTTCACCATCGAACCCGTTACGCACCACTTCAATAAACGCATTTGGTAAACGTTCCCTGTACCAATTTTTCATAAAGTGGCTTGGTACAATGATTTTTATGTCTTCAGGAACATCTTTAGGCTCGTACAAATTATGCATGTGTAACACAACGTTATTATGCCCTTCTTTCTTAATTATTTTTTTGAAGGATTTAATATGATTGTGAACAAAAATAACGCTTTCACTCGGATTTGGCGAAAATTGGTGTTTAATTTTGACAATTCTATCTGCATAAGAATATGGGTCTAATCTTGTCCATTTCTTAAATAGCCTTGTATACACTTTCCCAAACTTAATGCGCTCAATTTCACAATGCTCATTAACAACAGAGTGAGCACTATATCCATCATTTTGTATACAAACGATTCGGTTTTCAATGTCTAATCGTTTAGCGACATTGTACATCCACGATTCAATTGCTGCCGCACTTTTAGGCGGTATAGAAAATATAGGAGAAACTGTTAAGACAATTTTATTAATCATCATATTATTTTCTTTTTTTTGTATATTTTTCAAACAAGTAATAAATACCTGACAAAATACCTGATAAATACGCACCTCGCTTTAATAGGTGCTTATATTCTTTTTTCCTTTCAACAAATTTAGTGGCATGTTTTAAATCATCCTTTGTCCAAGGTGATTGTGCTAATGCTTTATAAAAAGGCTGAGAAGAAGGATAGTTCGCCCATGTGTGCCAAGGCTTACTCACCCCCGTGTAATGAATTAAAACTGTTTCAGGTGTAATAATGGTTTGATATTTTTGATGAGTTCGGTCATACAGTTCATTTTTTAGTGTATAAACCGTATTAAATTTCTGATTAAGTAATAGCAGGTCATTCCTTAAAATAAGGTTTAACACATCTTGATCTGGGTACTTAAACCGTTGTTTCGCATTTTCTGCAGATAACAATTCGAAACATTGCTGAGTAACTCGTTTTTCGTGCCATTTTTTTAAGTTCACAAACATAACACCCGAGTTAAAATAGGTCTCAGCTAACTTTGGAGTGTGAAGCCGTGTCTCACTTTTTGTTCTTACTCCGATGTCATCAGCAATAACACCACAAACTTTGTCTTCAATTAAATTGGCTGCCAAATCTAATTGACCATCACAGATAACATCTGCATCTAAATATAAGGCAACATCATAATCTTTCGAAAGATAATCTAAAGCAACTAACCGAAAATACATCGCTGAGGACCAAACATCAGAAGCCGGCAATGTTTTTAATAATTGATTATCCAATTCATAAACATGAAATTCAGCTGGAAACTGATGAGAAATAACCTTCAATTTCTCTAAAAAGCTAGGGCTGACTTTATCTAAAAAATAATGAAATCTGAAGAACGTATTTGGGTTATTAATAAGTAAAGAGACCGCTGAAACACCCGCACCAAACTGATAGTTTTCATCCGAACCATAAATAACATCAAGACATGGTAATGAGGAATTACTCGTATTAGCCCCCTCATTTAACAGATATTTATTTGTTATCAGGTTATTCATGGCAAACTCTCTTCTGCTTGGTTGAACTATGCCCCATCATGGCGATTAAAAACCCCAAAAGAACGCCTAAGGGTTTAAGGTCCACTTGTTCAAACATTCCACGAACCAGATAAAAGCCAATAAGACTTAACAGCAATGCAATAAAGGCAAAGTAAATTTCCGGTGCATCAGACCTATTTTTAATCCCTTGCATTGAGGAATAGCACATTGACAAAAATACCGCACTAAATATCGCTAACCCTGCAATGCCCGCACCAAACCAAATATAAAGCCAAATATTATGGGGCCCAATAGACTGCTTAAATGTCCATTCCGGGTGATTTTTTACAACACTATTGTACTTCACATGGTATATTTTATCGCCAATCCCATATCCGATAACTGGATTTTCCAATATAAGCTCAAAAGCGGTTCCTTGAGTTCCATTAGTATAACGGTGAGTACTATCCGTCTGCTCTAACTTATAAAACAGTTTTTTACTTGTATCAGGATAAATTAGTTTAATTGAAACAAGTGAAATTACCGAAAGGCATAATACAACTCCAATTAGTTTCCAAGGACGTTTAAAACATAAAAATAATAACCCAGCGACTGCAACTGCAACCCATGCCCCTCGAGCAAGCGTTCCGAGTAAAACAAAAAGAAATACAATACTTAAAAGATAAAAATAAATAAGTTTAGATTTGGGTAATAAATACCAAAGAATAGGAAGTATTGGAAAGAAAAAAACTAACGCATCCGAAACATGCCTAAAATCATAAGTAGTAAACGGTAAGATACCCTGCTGATAAGCTATATAGTAGCGGTATAACTCAACAAGTAAAACTAAGGCTAACGATGCAGTAAAACTCGTTAATAATAGTTTTGAAATGTCTTTTAGGCTTTCTCTATATAAAAGAATCGGCAATAAAAGAGATAAACTTAGTATTCCATAATTCAATAAATTATTGTTAATAGTTTTAATAGATACACTTAATATATCTGAATAAGATGTTGATACATAAAGAAAAACAGAAAAAGCAACAACTAAATATAAAAGTTTATTATTTAATCTTTTTAGCACTTTTTTTGTATCTAAAGACAGATAAACCAAAGATGTGGCTATCATCAAATAGAACAGAATATGTTTATATCTGGTTACATTTTCCACAAAAAAAAGAACAACAAAGATTAGTACCAAAGCCTTGTTATACTTTGAGAGAATATTTTCATTTCTTTCTAAAAAAGACATAGCTTACCCAATTATTATTTAACTTAGTTTAACCCAGAAATACTGAAGATTATTTTTTATTCCAGAGAAAACCTTTCCTTGGTTAAACATATGCTTCGCACAATATCGTAAATGATTACTGCTTTTAGCCTTCAGTAACGGAATATCTTTCCAAGGTGATGCGTCCTTTGCATTAATAAAGGATTGAGCTGTTGGGTAATTAGCCCACTCATGCCAAGGCTTAGTTGGGCCGATATAATGAATCAATACAGTTTCAGGCGTGATTGGGTTTTCTTTTTTACCTTTTTGCAGCTCATAATTGATGCTGTATTGAGTGTTGTACTTGCCATCAAGGTAAATAACTTTCCCTGTTAATAGCATATTTAAAATGTCTTGGTCTAAATAGGATAATTTTGCTTTCACAGTATCTTGAGAAAGTAAATCCATTGCTTTCGTTGAGATATCAAACTTTGACCAATTCACTAAATTTAAAACTAAAAACCCTGCATTAAAATACCCCGAAGCAATACCCGGGACACCTAAAGCATCAGCTCTTTTTTGCCACCAAATACTATCCCTTTCAGGCACAACTGCAGCTATTTCATCATCTTTAAACGGAATATTTAACAGTGGCTGCAGCGTTCCTTGACACATAATATCTGCATCCATATAGATCATTCTATCTAGCTGATTTGAAAAGTAATCCGCAATAATAAACCTGAAATAAGTTGCATATGACCAATTTTTGGTACTTGGTAGCAATTTAAGCTGTTCACAGTCAACTAAATAAACTTTAATACTCGTCTTATATTGCTCTGCGAGCTGTTTAAATAATTTACTTTGCTCATCATCAAAGTAGTCAGTAAACACATGAAATGAAAAAGAGATATCAGGATTTGTTTTTAATAGAGAAGCAATCGAGATCCCACAACCATATAGAAAATTACGGTCAATCCCATAGGAAATATGTAAGCTATCATTATTAACAATAGCGTCTGGTGACGATAAATCAATTTGCTGTGTAACCGCATTTTCTTTATTGAAGAACATTTATATCTCTCTTCTCTCTTTGACTCACAATGACTTTCTAATTGTGCGTTCTTTAATTTGTGCAGCTTTGCTTTCCGCTTTAGCTATCAATGATGCTTCTTGTTGCAAAATAACTCGCAGCGATAAGCCAAAATAGATTTTCATAAAACGAAGAATATCACGCTGAGTTAGCCCAATATTTAATGATGAGTAATATAAACCAATTAAATCTTTATTGCGCCAACGGGTTGGAACAGAATTTCTGAGTTGTGCCCGATGTAAATCAATTACTGATATTTTTAACTGTTCTTCATTTCCCGTAAATGGCAAATGCAGTAAAAAATGGCAAATATAACAATCACGATGGTTAATACCGGTCGCGTGCATTTTACGCACCATCTTCGCAACACGACGAATAATCATTTGTTTGGTACTAAAAGTTGGCGGGTTATCTAGCCAATTTGCACAATAATCTTCCAAACTCACCGTCGGGGTCAAATCTTCAGTAATAATAAAGGAGTGACGACGAAGAGGGTTAATCCCTTTTTGCCCAAAAGCTCGACCATTCATCGTGTCAACTCCCACTTGAGTCAGTTGATGAATAGCATTCCACTCTCGATCAGCGCCTAATACTGGCAACCGAAAAGAAAATAGATTTTTAAGAACTTCCTTTAGTGTAGTCCCATAATGAATTTTTATAAAATAGCTGCGTCCCTCAAGTTCAAAACGCAGAGTTTTACGCGATTCTAACGCACGAAAAACTTCACCTTGTAGCTTATCCGCCTCGATAAATGGATCTTTATTCTTCCACAATTCACTAAAAGGGGGTTTTAACTCAATCATTCGCTTCCCCTAAAATAATATCTGCGGCTTTTTCTGGTAAACTATATAAATCTTCTGTATCGGCAAAATATCGCGCATTACTTGCCCATTGTGCTAATTGAACCGGATTTTTTAAACTATCTTCTAGAGCCAAGTTCAGAACCGTTTGCTCAAAGGGCTCATTTACCACAATACCGCATTTGGCTTGGCTAATAAATGAAGCATATCCACACACTTCTGTGACAATAATCGGTAAACCCGCGGTAATTGCCTCTAATAACACAATACCAGCAGCTTCTTGATAAGCCGGGTGCATTAATATATCGGCTGCAGCCATTAATTCTGCAATATCATTACGTCCACTAAAGAAAGAGACTTGTGAGCCAATTCCTAGCGTTTTCGTTAACTGTTGGTATTTCACCGATTTATCTTGGCCAACTACCATCAATAACGTGTTTTTCTTAATGTCTTCGGGCAATGCCGCAATGGCTTTTATGGTCCGGTCAACACCTTTGCGTTTGAAGTCGGAACCCACCTGTAAGACTAAAAATGCAGACTCAGGTATTTGATTTTTTTCACGATAAATTCTTTTGGCGTCGGCAATTTGTTTATCATATTTTCTATCTTGGGCAATACCGGGAGGTAACATATGAAAACGCTCATTTTCAGTTCCATAATGCTTTTTAAAATGACTAATTTGATGTGGCGTTAACATTAATAGCTGTGTCGGTTTCCCCACTGCAAAAACAGCTTTTTCAAATGCAGCATAGTGTTTATAGCGAGGCGTCAGCTTATACAAAAACCCTTTTTCTTCAGCGACTTTTTGTGCATAACAGACATCAGCGGCATAATAAACATCCAGCCCTGGCATTTTATTGAAACCAATTATCCGCTCTGCAGGATGCTGTTTTAAATGAGCCAACACCCAGTCACAATATTGTGCATTTCGCCCATGATTCGTTTTTGATGTCACCGGCACGATAATAATTTCAAAGCCGCTAGGCTTATCACCATCCCATGATTGGGTATAGACACGTACGTGATGCCCACGTGACTGGCATTCGGTTGCAATACGTAGGAAATCCCGCTGTAACCCACCAAACGGAAAGTATTTATATAAGCAAAATGCCAGATTCATGTTAATACCTTGTCATCATAGAGCGAATATTCATCGGCAACATTTTCTCTGTTGCTTTAATTACATCAGAAGCTGGAATAATGGATAAATAC
Organism: Providencia sp. PROV048; assembly: GCF_033688165.1. Classification (NCBI taxonomy): domain Bacteria; kingdom Pseudomonadati; phylum Pseudomonadota; class Gammaproteobacteria; order Enterobacterales; family Morganellaceae; genus Providencia; species Providencia sp. PROV048. The sequence goes on from NZ_CP096360.1 coordinate 4,257,315, forward strand.
TTTTTATCGCGATCTAGCTCTTCTCTCGGTGGCATAGTTTCATAATCACCCGCCCAAAATTGAACTACATTATCACTCCAAGGTCGCCAGAAAACATGATTTGTCGCACCGAAAAGGCATACTATAGGTGTGTTGGCTGCTGCGGCAATGTGCATTGGTGCAGAATCAACGCCAATAAATAAAGCGGCATGAGCAATCAATGCGCCTAATTCAGGAAATGAGGTTTTCCCTGCAAGTTCAGTAACAGGCTTTGTTTGGCAGCCATTTGCAATCTCATTGATACATTCTAAATCCTCTTTGCTCGGCCCCGAAGTTAAAACTACTTGATAGCCACGAGATTGCAATGCATCAATGACGGCTGAAAATTTTTCATTATCCCAACACTTAAAAGCTTGGCGTGCTGTTGGTTGAATAACGACATAACTGCTATGAACACCCAGTCTTAACAGCTTTTCATCAATATTTTTCCAGTCCTGCTCTGAATAAGCCATCGTTAAATGTGTCTTTAGTTCTTTTATTTCTAACGGCTTGAGTACTGATAAGTTATTTAGAACAACATGTTCGCCTTCAGGTTCTGTCAGATGCGTAAAACTTTCACGCCAATATTTAGAGTCACGATGGGCAAACTGATGGGAAATTTTTGTGCTAGCAGGAATAGCCCGAACTAATACGCTCACCATCCATTGGTCTGCTAGATTAACAACTAAATCGTATTTATTTTTACGCAGCTTTAGCAGTAGCTTAATAAAATTACATGCTTTACTCAGCCCACTACTTTTTTTCCCCGCCATGCCGTACAAAGCGTTAATTTCAGCATTTTCAGAGAGAATGGGGATAGTATCCTGATAAAGCAAAACGTCAATTTCAGCATCAGGATATCGGTGTTTTAATGAGCTGATAACGGGTGTTGTCAGCAACATGTCCCCATGAAACCTCATCTTGATCACAAGAATTTTTTTAAACTGTTTTTTCACCAGGCACTCTTAATCAAGTCTATATGTAAAAGACAATAGTCATTCGACAACAAATATCATTATTAATTCAATGAATACTCACTATGTTACTACTTTCATAATAATGGTCATAGCTTCGAATGCACATATCCGCGACAACCCAAATTTTAGGTAAAAAAAAACTCAGCCGAAGCTGAGTTTTTAACGCAGAAAGCAAAATTATTTGATTTTTGCTTCTTTGTAGATCACATGCTTACGAACAACTGGATCGAATTTTTTCAGTTCCAGTTTTTCTGGCATTGTGCGCTTGTTCTTCGTAGTGGTATAGAAATGACCTGTACCTTCAGAAGAGACTAGCTTGATTTTCTCGCGAATACCTTTAGCCATTTTTTAGCTCCTTAGTACTTCTCACCACGGGTACGCAGTTCAGCAAGAACAGCATCAATACCCTTTTTATCGATAACACGCATACCTTTAGCAGATACACGCAGTGTTACGAAACGTTTCTCAGACTCAACCCAGAAACGGTGAGAGTGCAGGTTTGGCAAAAAACGACGTTTGGTCGCGTTTAATGCGTGTGAACGGTTGTTACCGCTCATTGGACGCTTGCCAGTAACTTGGCAGACTCGTGACATGTCTATTCTCCAAAAATCTAATCAGCTCGAGCTTTTTTGTTCTGGGTATGGCCGCCTCGTCAGGCTTAGGAGCCCATCTCAGCAAACTTTCATTGACTGAAAAAACCGTTGATACCTAAATAAAGATTTACTTTACTAAAACGTAAAAATTTACTGAGATAGGCCCTTCTCGCCAAACCCAAGATCCTTAAAGGTGGCGTAGTATACGCTTTCCATCGTTTTCACTCAAGCCCAACACAAAGAAAGTTGTCATTTTTTAGGCAAAAAAATAATTTTATAACCATCCTCGCTCCACAAATGACACACATTGCTTATGCCCAACGACAAAATGGTCAAGCAATTTAATCCCCATAATAGTACAAGCACGTTGGATACGCTCTGTCACTTGCCTGTCTGCTACGCTTGGTTCCGGATTACCTGATGGATGGTTATGGGCGAGTATAATCCCGTTTGCATTCATTTTTATGGCAAAGCGAATGATTTCTCTGGGATGAACTTCAACTTTGTTCAAAGTACCTTTAAACAACTCTTCATGACAAATAATTTGATTTTTATTATTTAAAAATATCACGACAAAAACTTCACGCTCTTGCCCTGCGAACAAATCCAACAACTTTGCTTTCAACTGTTCAGGCCCAGTCATCACATCTTCATGTAAAAATTGTTCAGAGAAAAAACGGCGAGCTAATTCACTCACAGCCTGTAATTGGGTAAATTTACAACTCCCCATTCCTTTACATTGCTTGAGTTTTTCGTAGTCTGCTTGTAGAAGCAAATATACTGAACCAAACTCCTGTATTAAACGCTTCGCAAGCTGTAAAACGGGTTCGCCTTGGCTCCCTGTACGTAGAAAAATAGCGAGTAGTTCAGCATCAGATAACGCAGCTGCCCCGTATGCGAGTAGCTTTTCCCTTGGTGGTAGGTCTAGATGTTCACTCATCATATTTTTTGTCCCTAAATCCCTTGCTTCCTTTTTATCTAGTCTAAAAAACATTCACAATCACTCTCATAAGGGTTTGCGTAGCGCTTCGCAAAAATAGTACTGTGATGAAAAATCGAGCGCGCCACCTCGCGCTTCTCTGTGGTAATATGCCTCCCATGTTGACCGAATTGGATAAAAATAATGAATCAACTGTCACTATTAGGTAAGCAGATAGTTATTGGTATTAGTGGGGGCATTGCTGCGTACAAAATCCCTGAACTCACCCGCCGTTTGCGCGATAAAGGTGCGATAGTACGCGTTGTGATGACTCAAGGTGCTAAAGCCTTTATTACACCTTTAACCTTGCAAGCCGTTTCAGGGCATCCCGTTTCTGATGACCTGCTAGACCCTGCTGCTGAGGCTGCTATGGGCCATATTGAACTGGCTAAATGGGCAGATCTCATTATTCTAGCACCGGCTACTGCGGATTTAATTGCTCGCCTCAGTGCAGGAATGGCAAATGACTTACTCACAACAGTTTGCCTTGCTTCCGCAGCACCGATTGCACTTGTGCCAGCAATGAACCAACAAATGTACCGAGCAAAAGCAACCCAAGAAAATTTAATCAAATTGCAACAACGTCAATGTATGATTTGGGGGCCAGATGCAGGTAGCCAAGCTTGTGGTGATATTGGTCCTGGTCGCATGATTGACCCACTAGAAATTGTTCGTCTAACCAGTGAGTTTTTTACCCCTAAACTCGACTTACAAGGCATCAAATTAATGATCACTGCAGGCCCAACACGGGAAGCACTCGACCCTGTTCGTTTTATCAGTAACCATAGTTCAGGAAAGATGGGTTTTGCCATTGCTAAGGCTGCTAGCCAACGTGGAGCCGATGTCACTTTAATTGCGGGCCCTGTAAATATTGAAACACCAGAAGGCGTTAACCGAATTGATGTCATGAGTGGCTTAGAGATGTATGAACAAGTGCATCAAACCATTGCTGAACAAAATATTTTTATTGGTTGCGCTGCAGTTGCAGATTATCGCGCAAAAAACATTGCTGAAAATAAAATAAAAAAACAAGGTGATGAAGTTTCGATTACACTTATCAAAAACCCAGACATCGTCGCAAGTGTTGGAAATCTAAGGCACAATAGGCCATATGTTGTTGGATTTGCAGCTGAAACCCAAAATGTGGAAGAATATGCACGCCAAAAACGACAACAAAAACAACTCGACCTTATTTGTGCCAATGATGTATCACTAGCAGATAACGGATTTAATAGCGATAACAATGCATTACACCTTTTTGATGCCAACGGTGATACCCGTTTGCCTCACTGTAATAAAAATGAATTAAGCCACTATTTACTTGACGAGATACTTCAACGTTATGAAAAAAATTGACCTAAAAATCCTTGATAGCCGCATCGGTAATGAATTTCCTCTACCAGCCTATGCCACCACCGGTTCTGCTGGTTTAGATTTACGTGCATGCATTGATGCACCAATTGATTTGGCGCCAGGTCAAACAGAGCTTATTCCAACAGGTTTAGCTATTCACATTGCTGATGAAAGTCTTGCTGCTGTCATCTTACCTCGTTCCGGTTTAGGTCATAAACATGGTGTTGTACTTGGCAATCTAGTTGGTCTCATTGATTCGGATTACCAAGGCCAACTCATGGTGTCAGTCTGGAACCGCAGTGACAAAGCTTTTACCGTTGAGCCTGGTGAGCGTATGGCGCAAATGGTGTTTGTCCCAGTTGTTCAAGCTGAATTTAATATTGTTGATGATTTTGACGCAACAGAGCGTGGGGCTGGTGGTTTCGGTCACTCTGGCCGTCAATAAATAGAATATCCTGATAACGAATATGCTAGATAGAACCTGAATTAGGTTCTATCTTTATGAATAAAAATAATCAGCCGCATATTTTCTTTCAGGAAGCTTGCTCAACATTACTTACATTTTAAATATTTTTTAAATCCATTTTGCTTCGTAAGCCTCTTTACTAAGAGCAAAATTTTGGATAGTTTGTTTTGCTGTTTTAGCAGGGGTCTTATTAGACATGGCAGAAAAAGCGATAACACAAAAACGTAACAGACGTGATGAGATTTTACAGGCTCTTGCGTTAATGTTAGAAAGTAGTGATGGCAGCCAACGTATTACAACAGCAAAACTTGCTGCTACGGTTGGTGTATCAGAAGCTGCGCTATATCGTCATTTTCCGAGTAAAATGAAAATGTTCGATAGCCTTATTGGGTTTATTGAAGACTCATTAGTTTCACGCATTAATCTGATTTTAACTGATGAAAAAGATACGATAATTAGAATTAAACTAATACTTGCCCTAATACTTGGGTTTTCCGAGAAAAACCCAGGGCTAACGCGAATCATGACTGGCCATGCTCTGATGTTTGAGCAAGATAGGCTGCAAGATCGTATTAATCAATTATTTGAACGTATAGAATCACAATTACGCCAAGTGCTAAAAGAGAAAAAAATACGTGATGGCCATGGGTTTATTCATGATGAGTCACTGCTTGCATCTCAATTATTAGCCTTTTGTGAAGGGATGCTCTCTCGTTTTGTGCGTTCTGAGTTTCGTTATCGGCCAACCGTCGAGTTTGAATCGCGCTGGCCTTTAATTCTAGCTCAGTTACAATAACCGATTATTTATACTACTCACCCCGCCCATCATTGGGCGAGGGCTTTTTTTACTCAATTCCGTATTGTTCGCGATAAGCCTTCATAGCCGCTAAATGTTCCTGCATACCGTCCTTTTCAGCAAGATAGGTGATTAAATCGCTCATGGTAATAATTGAGTAAACTTTACAGCCATAATCACGCTCAACCTCTTGCACTGCTGAAATTTCACCCTTACCTTTTTCTTGACGGTCGAGGCATAACAGAACACCATTCAACGTAGCTTGTTGTTGTTTAATAATTTCCATTGATTCACGAATTGCCGTCCCTGCGGTAATCACATCATCAACTACCACAACACGCCCTTGTAAAGGACTTCCGACTAACACGCCGCCTTCCCCATGGTCTTTAGCTTCTTTGCGGTTGAAGCAGTATGGCATATCGATGTCATGGTGCTCAGAAAGTGCTACCGCTGTCGTCGTTGCAATGGGGATCCCTTTATACGCTGGACCAAAAATGACATCACACTCAATTGCGCTATCTTGTAATGCTTGTGCATAAAAACGACCGACAAGTGCCAGATCACGCCCTGTATTAAATAACCCCGCATTGAAAAAGTAAGGGCTTTTACGACCTGATTTCAGCGTAAACTCACCAAATTTAAGTACCTGTTTTTTCATGGCAAGTTCAATAAAATCGCGCTGATAGGCTTTCATTGGTCATTCTCCTCGTTGATGATTATTTATCTATTTTCAAAGCTGGCACACTCGTTGATGAACCAGCAGGCATAAAAAAGGCGACTTTTCAGCCGCCTAATTAATGATTAACTTACTTCAGCGCTTCTCGCTGAGCTTCAAAAATGGTATTTAAACCTGTTTTAGCTAACGCCAATAGGGCTAATAACTCTTCATGACTAAACGGTTCGCCTTCTGCGGTGCCCTGTACTTCAATCATTCGGCCATCATCCATCATGACAACATTCATATCGGTTTCAGCTGCAGAATCTTCAACATACTCAAGATCACATAGAGCTTCTTGGTTTACAATTCCAACCGAAACGGCAGCAACCATTGATTTTAGTGGGCTTTTTACAATTTTACCTTGCTCAACCATGTTATTCAGTGCATCAACAAGCGCCACACAAGCACCAGAAATCGCTGCTGTCCGTGTACCACCATCCGCTTGAATAACATCACAGTCTAAAGTAATCGTGTATTCACCTAATTTTTTAAGGTCAACCGCAGCACGTAAAGAACGTGCAATTAACCGTTGGATTTCCATCGTACGACCAGTTTGTTTTCCTCGTGCAGCTTCACGTTGATTACGTGAGTTTGTTGCACGCGGTAACATGCCATACTCCGCTGTAACCCAACCTTGCCCCTGCCCTTTTAAAAAGCGAGGAACCCCTTCTTCAACAGTTGCATTACATAACACCTTCGTGTCGCCAAACTCAATAAGAACAGAGCCTTCTGCATGCTTAGTATAGTTGCGCGTGATGGTAATCGGGCGCATTTGGTCTGCTTGTCTATCTGCTGGGCGCATGGTGTTATCTCCATTATCAACTCAAATTGGGACGCATTATACGTTGTTCAAGCGATAATGCCTATCCTGTCATCCTGCATAGCGTTATAATCGCCTAAATCTTTACGATAATGGGAACGAATTATGATCCGTAGTATGACCGCTTTTGCCCGTCGGGATATCAAGGGTGAATGGGGGAATGCGGCCTGGGAGCTGCGTTCCGTGAACCAACGTTATTTAGAAACGTATATTCGCTTACCTGAGCAATTCAGAAGCCTTGAACCCGTTATTCGCGAACGTCTGCGTTCTCGCCTAACACGTGGAAAGGTAGAATGTAGCCTACGCTTTGAGTTAGATGGCGCAAATCGTGGTGAATTAATCCTAAATGAACAATTAGCACGCCAATTAATCAGTGCTGCGAATTGGGTTAAAAATTACAGCCATGAAGGTGAAATAAACCCATTAGAAATTTTGCGTTGGCCGGGTGTGATGTCAGCAGGTGAACAAGATTTAGATGTCATCAGCGAACAGCTACTGGCAGGCTTAGATGAAGCTATTGATGCTTTCATTCAAAGCCGTGAAGCTGAAGGTGCTTCATTGCATGCACTCATCGAACAACGCCTTGATGGCGTCTTAGTTGAAGTCGCAAAAGTACGTCAACATATGCCAGAAATTTTACAGTGGCAACGTGAACGCTTACAAAATAAGTTAGAAGAAGCTGATATTCAAGTGGATAACAACCGTCTGGAACAAGAACTTATTCTATTGGCTCAACGTGTTGATGTTGCAGAAGAACTGGATAGACTAGAAGCTCACGTTAAAGAAACGCGTAATATCTTGAAGAAAAAAGAGGCAACTGGTCGCCGCCTTGACTTTATGATGCAAGAATTCAACCGCGAAGCTAATACGTTAGCGTCAAAATCAATTAATAGCGAAGTCACAACTTCAGCCGTTGAGCTCAAAGTATTAATCGAACAAATGAGAGAACAAATTCAGAATATTGAATAATCACTCTGTAACGGTTTTAATCTATAAAGAAGCCAACCGATGAAGTAACCTTATTTATCGTTTGGCTTTTCTCTTTGAAAAGACCCTCAAACTAACTCGAAATAGGTACCAATTTTCATGAATTTTGGGCTTATATTCCATAAATCACCAATAGCATAGTTCCACAACAACCCTTCGAAAATATAAAAAGACGGGATAGTTCTTGGTCAACAAAAGAATTTACTCTTGCGGAAGAAACACTGACTGAACATATTTTACGCGGTAAACGTAATTATGTTTAATGTTAAAACTAACAAAAAAGAGAAAACCAAATTTATGGTTTTCTCTTAAATTGAATGTTATTTATAACGATTTATCTTAGCTCGATTTGGCTTCTTTCAGTGCTGCGTCTTTATCATGGTGATAATGGAACGTAAATTGGAATATTATTGCCAATACAACAGTATAAGAAGCAAAAACTAACCAAATCATTTGCCAATCTTTAATACCATCCACGGTGTAATAGTCGACAACCAATCCACTTAGTATCGCACCAAAATAGGCCCCAACACCGTTAACCATTGTCATAAATAAGCCTTGGGCACTCGCACGCATACGCGTATCTACTTCTCTTTCAATAAATATAGAGCCTGAAATATTAAAGAAATCAAATGCGCAGCCATAAACAATCATCGACATGATCAAGAACATCAAACCAATGGCTGATGGGTCGCCAAACGCAAAGAAACCAAAGCGTAGTGTCCAAGCGAACATACTTAATAACATGACTGTTTTAATGCCATAGCGTTTCAAGAAAAATGGAATTGCTAAGATAAAACACACTTCAGCCATCTGAGAGATCGATAATAATATCGATGGATACTGTACCACCAAACTATCTTGGAATAACGGGTTCAGCCCGAAGTCGTGCAAGAATGGGTTACCAAATGTATTCGTGATTTGTAAAACAGCGCCAAGTAACATAGCGAATAAGAAAAATACCGCCATAATAGGCTTTTTAAATAACACCAAAGCATCTAAACCTAGCTTACTGATCCAGCTACTTGAAATCGCTTTTTTATTGACTTCAATTTTTGGCAAAGTTAGTGAATAAAGCGCTAAAAGCAATGAACAACCACCTGCAATATAAAGCTGCATACTACTTAGCTCAAATTTCAATAAGCTAATGCTCCACATTGCAACAATAAAGCCTACCGTACCAAACACACGAATAGGTGGAAAGTTACTCACTGAATCGAGCTGATATTGGCTTAATGATGAATAACTGATGCTATTTGAGAGTGCAATTGTTGGCATAAAGGCCATTGCATTAATTAACATCACCCAGAACATGATAGTTGAACTTGTGACTGTTGCGGCATAAAACAATGCAGCAGCCCCAATCAAATGGCAAATCATATATAAACGATTTGCTGGAATGTATTTATCTGCAATGATTCCGATAAGCCCGGGCATTAAAATAGCAGCAATACCCTTTGAGCTATACACCATACCGACTTCTGCACCTGAAAAACTCAATGTTTTCATCATGTACGAGCCGAGTGTAACTAACCAACTTCCCCAAACAAAATATTGCAGGAAAAGCATGATTTTCAAGCGGGATTTAATATTCATACAAGGCTCCGTTTGGAGTTATATTTATTTGTTTTTATTTTCAACTCAGCAATGGTAACACCCATAAGGATGACAGCAACACCAACAAACTGAATGAATTCAAGAGGTAAATGCAATACCGTTACGGATAATAAAATCGTGACAGGTAACTGCATTGAGCTAACAATGGTCGCTAAACTGGTACCGATCAGTGGAGTACCTTTGGCAAACATCCACATACCGAAGAAAGAACCAAAGAAAGCCAGAGGTAATCCGTATGAGAAAAATAGAGATTGAAACGTTGAAGCGCTCAATAAGAATGTTGGCGGAACAACAATTGATGTCAAAATTGCGCCCCCTGTTACCATAATTGCAGAACGCATCATAGGATCTGTTTTAACCGCTAATGCTCCACTGACGTAAACACGAATAGCGTTCGATAATGCTGCACATAATCCTAATAGCACACCAAGCCAGTGAAACACGATCCCTGAACTGTTTAACAAACCTGTCGCTAATACTGTTCCAATTAATATCACCACAACTGACACCATGGTCATTACGGGAGGAATTTTGCGGTCAATAAATGCGTTAATTGCAACCCCCATCCATGTAAATTGCAAAAAGAGTACGACACCAAGTGCAGGGGATAAATATTGCAATGATGCATAATACAAAAGCCCGGTTAACCCGGTTGTCGTCCCAGTGAGTAACATTAATAGGCCTTGCCGACGTGTTGGCCATACTAGACGTGCTTTTTTAACTAATACGCCTGCGACAACAAAAAACCACAGTAAAATCGCACCTAATACCGTTTGGCTACCGATGACATCATTCAAGGAATACCCTGCGCGGTAGGCCAACACGACGAGTGTTGAAAGGATGCCATAACTACAAGCGCCTAAAGAAACTAAAATTAGACCTTTAAATTTCATTTCAATATTCACCTTATTTAGTGTCATGGACATCTTTATATTATTTTGAGAAAAAGAACCTAAAAAATTAGAAGCGTTCGATCACGCCTGTCACTAATTTCAAGAAGGTCGCTTTAACTTTTTCAGCTGTTTCAATAACTTCGTCATGACTAAGTGGCTGTTCTAAAATACCGCAAGCCATATTGGTTAAGCAGGAAATGCCCACTGTTTTAATTTGTGAATGATGAGCGACCAGAGCTTCTGGTACGGTAGACATACCAACAGCATCTGCGCCTAAGGTTCTGATCATACGAATTTCGGCAGGTGTTTCATAAGTTGGGCCTGTCCACCATGCATAAACACCTTCACGGACAGAAACACCTTGTTCAGCCGCTACATTCTTGATTGTTTGGCGTAATTCTTTGTTATACACCTCACTGACATCCAAGAAACGCACCCCTAATTCAGGGTTATTTGGCCCCATCAGTGGGTTATTTGCAGTTAAATTAATATGATCGGTAATAATCATCAGATCACCTGGGTTGAAGTCGGTATTTACCGCACCGCAGGCATTGGTGATAATCAATTTTTCAACACCCAACGCTTTCATCAAACGCACAGGGAAAGTGACTTGGTCAAGGGTAAAGCCTTCGTAATAGTGGAAACGGCCTTTCATGGCAACCACATTTTTACCTGCGATGGTGCCGATCACCAATTCATTGGCATGCCCTACCGCTTCAGATTTAGCAAAGTGTGGAATTTCGCTATAAGGAATATGCACTGCATTTTCTAATGTATCCGCGAACGGACCGAGTCCTGAACCCAGAATAATGCCCACTGTTGGTTTAATATCTGTGCGAGACTGAATAAAGCTTAAGCTTTCTAGAATATCTTTTGTATGATGCATGGTTGTCTCCAAATTGACATCGACTAAAAATTGTTAAAATCGATCATAAAGCAATTTAGAAACAGAACAGCGATCTTAATCTCATTTTAATAAAAAGTATTTCGATATGATGTATCACATGAAGCAGAATCTTATGCGTATATTTGCTAATCTTTATCGATAGAGTCGGAATGAAAAGGAGTGAGGCGCTTGTTACATACACTATTAAATGAATTTCGCACCTCAAAAAATTCAAAAACACAAAAACTCAAAACGCTTTACCGATTAATTTTAAACCATGGTCCCATTAGGGCAGAGACGTTGACATCACTGGCTAGCATGAAACCAGCAACTTGTGCTCGGTTACTCGACGAACTGGGGAGAAATCACTTAATTTCGACTTCTGAGCTCGGAGAGTCGACCGGTGGCCGCAAACCAATCCTCTATAATATTAATGCTGCAGATGGTTATCTTGTTGGTATTGAAATGAGTGATATATATTCAACGATTGTTTTACAAAACCTAAAATTGGATATTTTAGGTATGGTAAAAGTGAAATATGAGCACCTAGAAACCGCAGAAAATATGGTGGATCATCTGCTCAACAGATTAGATATTTTATTAGCTGAACATGGACTTAACGTAGAAAGCTTGTTGGGTATCGGCATCGCCATCGACCATATTTTAGAACGTGATAAACTGCCATATCATCAATACCACGCAAGAATAAAAGAACTTCACGACTACATTTCCAGTAAAGTTCCTTGTTTTGTGTTACTCGGAAGTGGGATTAGTTTTGCGGCTTTTGCTGAGTATCGCTTGCGCTATACCTCTGATAGCCAAAGATTTTTATTCACAACCTGTGATACTGATATTCGCAGTTGCACCATCATCAATAACCAATACGCTCCGGCCCCCATTAGTACAGCTCAAGCCTTTGGCCATACAACGATTGATATTAATGGCCAGCGCTGTGAATGTGGGTCATTTGGCTGTTTAAAGCAATATAGTTCACTGTCTGCAATTAAATCACGCGTGATCCAGCAACTTAGGTTGGGAAAAAGTTCAATAATCAATGAATTAGTTAATGATGAGTCTGAAATTAGCTACCATACTATTTTCCAAGCTCTCACAGTGGACGATTCCCTATGCCTTGAAGCGCTGGGTGAGGCGGCCTATTATTATGGTATCGCCATCGCTAATGCTATTTTAACGACGCAAGCCGATGTGGTGGTGTGCGGCGGCACCCTAACACCTAAAAATCATTTTTTTGAGATGACTAAAAAATCGATTGAAGAAAAACTCTCTATTTTTCCTCATATTAAGACACGTATTTACCCCGCCAATGATTCATACGAAATTGTTGCTCAAGGCGCTGGTGGAATGGTCATGGAGAAATACCTTGCTGATTAAGTGGTTCTTTCATTAAAACAGATAGAGTGTAGAATAAATCAACGAACCTATGCTCTATCACTATTAATGAGGGGATCATGTTAGAATTTGAACACATCAGTAACACGGCGAAATCACTGGTACTACAGCAACTTAATTCTCAATCTCCTCTTGTTCATTGCATGACAAACGATGTTGTTCAGACCTTCACTGCCAATGTCCTATTAGCACTCGGCTGTTCCCCAGCCATGGTGATTGAACCCGAAGAAGCTGAGCAGTTTGCCGCTATCGCATATGGCTTACTAATTAATGTGGGCACATTAACGACAGAGCGTCGATATGCGATGAAATGTGCGGTTAACAGTGCAAATCAAGCACAAAAACCTTGGGTACTTGACCCTGTCGCTGCAGGTGCGCTCAGCTTTCGTACCCATTTTTGCCATGAATTGTTGACACTCAAACCTGCCGCTATTCGCGGTAATGCTTCTGAAATTATGGCGTTAGCAGGAAGCAGTGCAGGTGGCAGAGGCGTTGATTCCCTTAACTCCACTGATGATGCACTCCCCGCGGCACAATTATTAGCGAGACAAGCTAAGACTATTGTTGCGATAAGCGGTGAAGTGGATTACATCACCGATGGAACACGCACCTTTGCGGTGACTGGCGGCCATATTTTAATGACTCGAGTGGTCGGTACGGGATGCGCTCTTTCTGCGGTGGTTGCTGCATGTTGTGCTCTACCTGGTGATAGGCTGCAAAATGTTGCCGCGGCTTGCGCTATCATGAAACAAGCCGGAGAAGCCGCAACCCAGCGTTGCCATGGGACGGGTAGTTTTATCCCTGAGTTTTTAGATGCGCTTTATCAATCGCTTTGTTGTGATCAATAGCTTTTGCTATTTCGATAACTTTGTTGTAATGAAAACTTGGTTTCATTTATTAGAGCCGAGTTTTCTTCCCTCTTACTTTTCTTGACCAATGACGAAAGTTATCTCTGAAACGAATAAATCGATAAACAAAATTTTTGCTATCAGGTTCGATATTGTAAAAACGCTGTAATGCAATTAAATCATTCGCTTTGCAAATAGCAAAATTACCATAGTCTGATAAATCAATAACCTTAAGCCCTTCATTGGTTATAACAAAGTTCCCTGCGTGGATATCATTAGAAGATAAACCATATCTATGTAATTGGTTTATAATGGTTTTCATCTCTGTATAGTAAGGCTTGATATCATCAATTTCAGATAAAACAGTTCCTTCTACATACTCAGCAATAATCCATGTTTCTACTGACTCGCGACCGACCATTTTTTCTGCAACAAAGTAAATATCATTCGTTACAGTGCATCCCTTATTTTGTGCGGTCACCAGACGTTTCAATAAACGTGAATAAAAAGGGCCTGAGATAATACGCATTAACCGTTTTTCAAAACGCTTATCACGTTCTTTCTCACATTTAATAATAAAATTTTGCCCATTGACTTGAATACGGGCAACGCTTCTATCGATATTTCCGCTACTTAAATTCTTACCCGCGATCTTCCCATCAATATAATCATTAACAACTTGCCAAAAATCTATCTCACCTTCTTTTTGAAAGGTGATAAAACCGTCTCTTTGTTTTTTTATTATGTTCTGCATAGCAAAATAGCCAATTTTTAATCAATTGACGGATGCTAGCAAATGGAAAACGACATTTCTTAGCGATTGTTGCAAAATGGCGTCTAAAAATAGGTAAGTTGTGCGATATACCTCAAAATTGGTAAGGTTTTAGAAAAGCTGTACGGCTCTATCTATGAGAGCAGCTCACCATAGTGCCAACCTACTCTCATAAAAACCGCTTAGTCGTTACCAAATAAATCGCGGGTATAGACTTTCTCTGCCACATCTTCCAGCTCAGGCACCATCCGGTTGGCTAAAATAATGTCGCTTTCTGCTTTGAAAGTCTCTAAGTCACGAATAACTTTAGAGCGGAAAAATTCATTTTCTTTTAAAACAGGCTCATACACCACCACTTCGATACCCTTGGCTTTGATGCGTTTCATCACACCCTGTACCGCAGAGGCGCGGAAATTATCAGAGCCAGCCTTCATCACTAAGCGATAAACACCGACTTTACGTGGTGCTTTAGCAATGATTGCATCGGAAATAAAGTCTTTGCGGGTGCGGTTCGATTCCACAATGGCGTTAATCAAGTTATTTGGCACGTCATCGTAGTTAGCTAACAGTTGCTTGGTATCTTTTGGTAAACAATAACCACCGTAACCGAATGATGGGTTGTTATAATGGCTGCCAATACGTGGGTCTAAAGAGACCCCTTCAATAATTTGGCGTGCATTTAGACCGCGGCTTTCTGCATAGGTGTCGAGCTCATTAAAGTACGCCACACGCATCGCTAAATAGGTGTTGGCAAACAGCTTAATGGCTTCGGCTTCGGTGCCGTCGGTAAATAACACGGGAACGTCTTTTTTAATTGCACCTTCAAGCAGTAAATCCGCAAAAATTTTCGCGCGCTCAGAACGCTCTCCTACCACGATACGGGACGGGTGCAAGTTATCCCACAAAGCGCGGCCTTCACGTAAAAATTCAGGAGAGAAAATCACGTTGGTATAACCAAATTCTTCACGTAAACGCGCGGTAAAGCCCACCGGAATAGTGGATTTTACGATGATCGTCGCTTGCGGGTTAATTTCATTCACATCATGAATAACAGACTCAACCGATCTAGTATTGAAGTAATTGGTTTTTGGGTCATAGTCAGTTGGTGTAGCCACAATCACGTACTGAGCGCCTGTGTAGGCCTCTGTTTTATCTTCTGTAGCGCGAAAATTGAGCGTCTTTTCCGTTAAAAACTGCTCAATTTCTGCATCAACAATCGGTGATTGATGGTTGTTTAACATCGCCACTTTTTCAGGGATGATGTCCACGGCGACCACTTCGTGGTGTTGTGACAGCAACATGGCGTTAGATAAGCCGACGTAACCGGTTCCTGCGATTGCTATTTTCAAACTTGCCTCTCAAATCCTGCTAAAGATGTTACAGCTTATTGATATTATTGGTGGTAATAAGAACGATACCAATCCACAAATGCCTGAACACCCTGCTCAATAGAAACTTGTGGGCGATAACCTGTCACATTAAACAAGTCTTCTGTATCCGCCCAAGTGGTGTATACATCACCCGCTTGCATAGGTAAAAAGTTTTTAATCGCTTCTTTACCCAGTGCTTTTTCCAGTGCAGAAATAAATTCAATCAATTTAACGGGTTGACCATTACCAATATTATAGATTCGATATGGCGCGCTGCTTTCTGCCGGTGATGCCGAAGGGTTATTCGGGTTTGCTTGTGGAATTATATCTGAAATACGGATCACACCTTCGACAATATCATCAACAAAAGTGAAATCACGACTGAGATTGCCGTTATTATAGACATCGATAGGCTCGCCCGCCAAAATAGCTTTCGTAAACTTGAATAAAGCCATGTCTGGGCGCCCCCATGGGCCGTAAACCGTAAAGAAGCGCAACCCAGTCGTTGGAAGCTGGTATAAATGCGAGTAGGAGTGCGCCATTAATTCATTGGCTTTCTTTGTTGCCGCATAGAGTGAAATAGGGTGATCGGTTGCCATGTCCGTGGTAAATGGCGTCTTATCGGTTACTCCGTACACCGAACTTGAAGAGGCATAGACCAAATGCTTCACTTTTGCTTGGCGACAGCCTTCTAAAATAGCGAGGTGACCAGTCAAATTACTGTCTGCATAAGCAAATGGGTTTTCCAATGAGTAACGGACCCCCGCTTGTGCTGCTAGGTGAATGACTCGGTCAAATTGCTCTTGGGTACACAATACCCGAACGGTTTCACGGTCAGTGAGGTCAAGATGAATAAAGCGAAATAAAGGGAACTGCTCCAATAAATGTAAACGGGATTGTTTAAGCCCTTGATCATAATATGCATTTAAGTTATCAATCCCAACAACTTCATGTCCGTCCTCTAATAAACGCTGGCAAAGCTTAAAACCAATAAAACCCGCACTTCCCGTGACCAAATATTTCATATTCATTGTCTTCTAGCGTTAAACCATTCTTAAGCTCTAAATGAGCACCAAATTTCACAGAAAAAATACCTAAAATTAAGACAAAAATAATAACGAATGGTTTTGTTATTAAAACAAGAAAGCCTAAAAAAATAATAAATTTTAAGAAAGTATTAATATTTTAGGTAGGAAATAACAAAAAAGAGGGGATCAGCCGTAAATATCTACGGCTGATAATAACATACTATTGCATATCACCTTTATTGGCGTTAGCCGCTTCTAAAGTTCCATAAACATAGTTACGGTAGCTATCAAGTAACTTCTGGTCTTCACAATCATTCAGCTTGCCATCACATAAGTGACGCATTTTGATGTTGGCCTCATAAAACGGGGAAATTTTTAAATTTGCCCTTTCTAACAAAATTCCGCCTAAGAAGGAAATATCCGTTAACTGCCCTGTTTTTATCGTAGTCCCTGATTTCAAATTATCCCGCAAAGTAAATTGTGTTAGGTAAGCGGGTGATGAAAATGAAGAATTATACTGATTTAAGCTAATACCTGGTTGATGGTCTCCAAAATATAAAAACATCAACGGACGCTCACGTTTTTCAATAAATTCGGCGAAATCACGTATTGATGCATCTGAAGTGACGATTTTGTCCATATAATGGCTAAATTCGCCTGCTGCATCTGGGTTTTTAATTTTATCTTTTATGCCATAGTCATCACTGTGATTCTCTTTGTAAGGGCCATGTTCATACATTGTAAGAGAGAAAATAAATACGGGTTTATCTGTTTCTTTAGCTAAGATTTCTTTTACGTATTTCAGCATGTCATCTGTGCTGATCGTCCATAAATTATCCTGCAGTTTTCCTGGGTAACCAAGTTCTTGTGGTTGAATAATTCTATCAACCCCAAGCGTTTCATAGGCATGGCCTGAATGGTATGCACCTTTATTAAAAGGAGTAAGTACCACAGTATAATAACCGTTGGCCTTCATTTCTTTGAATAAGCTATTTTTAAGGTGGTCAACGATAAAATAAAATACACCGCTTTTTTGCGCACCGAAATCATCGCTATTTAAGCCAGTTAAGGCGGAGAATTCAGATAACCAAGTTCCCCCTCCAAAAGTTTGTACCCGCATCTGACTATGCGCACTAACGCCACTATCTCGCTGGAACATAAATAAATCAGGAAGCTTGGTTCCTTCCGGTAAATTATAAATATGTGGGTCAACGGTAGATTCTTGCAATAATAAAACGATATCTGGTTTTTCTGATCCCACATTATTGTCTAAGGAAACTACCGCTGCTTTCTCCACAAAGTAATCGGCTGAACCTGCAAATTCAGGAGACTGATAACTCGCATTTTGTGCTGACATAATAATATTGGTCACTGTCCCTCGGCCTTTTGGCAACGTCTGAGACCATCTGTCATAATAATGTGAGCTTGTGAAGTTAATACCAAAGTAACCCGCAACAATAAGAACAACACCAATAACGCGAGTAATCTTTGATTTACTTGGTTTGACCAACCGCCAGCTAATCACCCCATTGATGACTAATAATATAAGCAGCCCAACCAAGGCGACACCCGCTAACCAATAATGGCCTAAGGTTCCCATATTGGAAGTGTCCGTCATGATATTGATATCACTAAAGAAGAGCTGTTCTTTGTAATAATGAACTTTTAACTGATTCAAGAATTTAATGATGATAAATAATGTACTGGTAATCACCACAGAAAATAACCAGCGGGCTGTTAACACCATTAAAATACCGAATAAAACGGCATATACACTGACCGATATGAGCACAGGATAAATTACGCTACCTTTTTCAAAAACCAAGAAAAGGGAGCCAATAAAGATCAATGCCAGATAAAAGCCTGCAAATAACTTTTTCTTCATCAGTTTTACCACAAATTTAATATTGGAGGTTGCTATGAGGCACTACTATAACGGATCCAAACACTCAATTTATTCAACGAAAATGCCTTTGTCTCGTAAATGGTGACCATCGCCTTTACGACGAGTAAAACCGCTTTTATCAAAAAACTCAAGAATTTGAATAGCAAGCTTACGGCCAATGCCTAATTCGTTACGGAAATCAGCTGCAAAAATGGCCTCATTTTCCAAGCAATAGCGATGAATCAATGAAGCAAAATAGTTAATTTGCTCATGGCTATAATAGCGGTCACGAACTATCGCTGTAATTAATCCCATTTGCGCAGCCTTTTTTAGAACGCGGCGCATCGTATCTTCTTCATAACCACTTTCTAATGCTAAATCACGGACCCACCACGCCTCGTTACGCGAAAATAAAGGATGTATTTGCTGCCAAATTAACTGCTGTTGCGCATCAAATACCAGCCCATGTTGGGGCATATGTAACCAACCTCGAGTTTGCTTAATAACATTTTCATCAATGAGGTCATTAATGAATTTAAATGTTAACGCCTCACTCATGGAAGGTAGAGCCATACGTTTTAAACGAGCTTTACCCACACCGATTTGGTCACTGTGTATCTCATTAAATTTCTCAAGGGTTTGAACAATGCGATCTTTTGCTATTTGAGCTTTAAATACGGATAAAACATGGTTTCCAACACGTTCTACATCTGATTGTGATAGCAAATTATCTAACGCGTCATGGGTGAGTTGCCGTGCCCAACTGTAATCACGTAAATTAAGTTCACCTTGAGGAAGTTGTAACTTAAAGTGAGCCAGCTCATCTTGTTCTCGGCAAAGCTTAGATAACCAATCCAAAAACTCTGGGAGCCTTTTGCCTCGGCGTGGAGAAACCAAACGTATCACGCGAGCACCGCCTAACGTTTGGCGAGCGCTAATATCACGGATGATTAATCGGTCATTCTCTACTAACCATAATGGGGTATCTAAAATTAACTCAGCAAGCACGGGGGTTTCACCTTGCTCCACTAATAATGACACTCGCCCAGTGATATGGCTCGCACCATGATAAAGATGCACAGGCTGCCAGTGCTTAATTAAGGCATCGCATTCCAATTCGACAATAACCCGTGTTGCAATGAATGCAGGTTGCTCCGCAAGTAACCAATCACCTCGGGTAATATTTTCTTTATCAATATCGCCCGCCAAGTTTAAGGCCACGCGATCACCCGCAACAGCGAATTCAGATGTTTGGTTTTGCCGATGAATGCCTCTGACACGAACTTGCTTATCTGCGCCAGTCACCCAAAGTGACTCGCCAACGTGAATTTTTCCTGCTAATGCGGTGCCAGTCACCACTATCCCTGCGCCTTTTACCAAAAAGACGCGGTCAATGGCTAAACGAAAACGACGTTGGGTATTAGGATGTGAACCACTTTGCTGATGAAGTTGTTGCAGATATAACCGCAGCGCATTAATGCCACGGCCATCTTCAGTAGACGTAATAAATAATTTTGCGTCAGGCCAACCTTGCTGAGACAGCTCGGAGGTGACTTGCTCAGTAACTTGTTCAATTCGTGAGTGATCGACTCGGTCAGCCTTCGTCAATACGACACTGACATTTTCACAGCCTGCTAGTCTTAAAATCGAAAGGTGTTCAAGGGTCTGCGCCATTACCCCATCATCACAAGCGACAACCAAAAGAGCATGGTTTATGCCGCCAATCCCAGCCAACATATTGGCTAAAAACTTTTCGTGTCCAGGAACGTCGATAAAACCAATAGAACTCCCATCTGGCTGTGGCCAGTAGGCATACCCTAGGTCAATGGTCATGCCGCGCTTTTTTTCCTCGGGAAGGTGCGCGGTATTAACGCCAGTAATAGCTTGAATTAAAGAAGTTTTACCATGGTCAACATGGCCAGCTGTCGCAAAAATCATGAAAGTAAAGCCTGTAATAATGCATGTTCATCATCAAGACAGCGCAGGTCAAGCCACAATTTACCTTCTTTCATACGCCCAATCACAGGTTGAGGTAACTGACGCCACTGTGTAGCGAGTTGCTCTAATGTGCCACCTTTTCCATTTAGCGGTGTAAAGGTTACCGCAAAGCTAGGAAGCCGGTCGATGGGAAGTGAACCGCTCCCTATTTGTGAGAGACAAGGCTCCACTTCAACAATAAATTTGTCCCCGTAAAAGGCTTGTAGAGCAACAACTATGCTTTCTGCGCTATCACGGATCGTCTCAGGGTCTCGGGTCAACCAACGCAATGTGGGTAAATCTGTTGTGAGTTTCTCAGGAGTTAGATACAGTTTTAGTGTTGCTTCTAGCGCAGCTAAAACCATTTTATCAACCCGCAAAGCTCGTTTTAATGGATGCTTCTGAATTGCATCAATCCATTTTTTCTTCCCTAAAATGATCCCTGCTTGTGGACCACCGAGAAGTTTATCTCCAGAAATTGAAACTAAATCAATTCCTTGAGAAAGATAGCTTTGTGGCATCGGTTCTGCGGGTAGCCCATAAGCTGTCATATCAATCATCGAGCCGCTACCTAAATCAATTGCTGTCGGTAATTGGTACTTTCTACCTAACTCTGCGAGTTCTTCACCTTCAACTTCAG
This sequence comes from Providencia sp. PROV048, assembly GCF_033688165.1. Taxonomy (NCBI): domain Bacteria; kingdom Pseudomonadati; phylum Pseudomonadota; class Gammaproteobacteria; order Enterobacterales; family Morganellaceae; genus Providencia; species Providencia sp. PROV048. Next base: position 4,278,348 of record NZ_CP096360.1, read on the forward strand.
CCGTAAATCCTTCAATGCTGTAATTGCTGGTATGCACTTTCATTAATAATGCAGTTTGATCATTAATCGCATTCTCATAATCACGTAAGTGAGTCCGATTCGTGGTTCCCACTTCAACTAATTGGCAGCCAGCCTGCGCCATCACGTCAGGCACACGGAAAGCCCCACCAATCTCAACTAATTCACCACGAGAAACAATAACTTGTCGACCATTTGCAACCGTTGCTAGCAATAATAAAACGGCTGCCGCATTATTATTAACAATACAGGCATCTTCGGCGCCAGTGAGCTCACACAGCAAATCAGCAATCGCACGGTCACGATGCCCACGCATCGCACCATCGAGAGAATATTCTAATGTGACAGGCGAACTCATCACTTGGCTAACTGCATTTACCGCTGTGGTTGACATTACCGCACGGCCTAAATTGGTATGTAGCACTGTACCGGTCAAGTTAAACACGTTTCTTAGCGCACTTTGCCCTAAAGCTTGATGGCGTTGAACTAACTCTTTGACCCAATCGTCCTGCCAAGCAGGTAATTTCCCTGCCTGTGCAATACAGGCTCGAGCTTGCTCCTGCATCTCACGTAAACATGCCGTGACCCAATGAGCCCCTGATTGTTCAACCAATATCTGAACTTCATCGAGCTGCAATAATTTATCAATAGCAGGAAGTTGACGATATAAAGCCAAGTCTGATTCAGCCATAGTCACAATTCTCTTTTACCGCTTATTTTTCACCAGGGAACAAGAACGGGTTAATACTACTACGCGCAAAGCCTTCTTCTTCCATGCGAGCATCTAAAATAATTGATGCTAAATCATCAGCAACAGCTTCAACTTTGGCTTCTTTTTCTTGATAAAGAATCTTCAGATAGCTACCACAATCACCACAGCTTTCCGCTTTAACTGCTGCATTTTCATCATCTAATGACCAATAATTTAATTTACCGGTTTGCTCACAGTTACTGCATTTTACGCGCACCATATGCCATTCGGTTTCACATAAATTACAGTGTAAATAACGTAAACCTTGTGAGGTGCCAATTTGCACAATACTCGACACTGGCATGCTATTACAAACAGGGCAGAAATGACGATGGTCACCATGTTCCGCACGCGCTTTACCTGGGATATTTGCGGCCATTTGCGCCCAGTACACCGATAGTGCAGCCCAAATAAACATCGATTTATCCGCAGGCACTTTTTCAAACTCTTCATTCAGCAAAGCCGTTGCCATACCTTCAAGTTCTGTTTCAGAGGCTTTATTCAGGTTTTCTAATGCAGGTCGCACAGACTCAGGCACGACTGGCATTAATTCAGCAATAATTGCCGTTAATAATTTGTGCCAATGTGTTGTCCGTGGAAATGTTTTTGCATCCAATGGCGAATTATTAGTATTTGTTGTGCGTTCAAGGATAGAGACCATATCCACTTCTAATGGATTATCATGCTGTGCATTATGTTGGGCAGTTGCCACTTCAGCTGCAAAATTCAGATAATCTGCAAAAGGATGTTCTCCCGCACCAAGTTCTTTTAGTCGCTCAGCACGGCGCTGATATAAGCTTTTTAAGTTAGGAAACAGAACTGGTGGAATAAAACCAATTCCCTTTTCTTTCAATCTTTCTTGTCCTAACTCTTCTTTAGGAACGATACGAATACCCATTGCGTTCTCTCTTTTCTATTTTTTTATAACGACAATTCCCGAGAAAAGGCTATTTATTTTCTCGAAAGCGTTTTTGCTCATCATATTTATATCCGCGAAAGCGGTTCTCTAACATTCAGGATAAAACAAAAGTCACCTTGAGGCTACTCTGGCCCCTGAATTATCCATTCCATTAACCCGTAGTAGATCAAGGTAAATGTAAATCAGGATGATGATTGTTTTATTTGATATAAATAATTTGTTATCACTAGGATAAAAATAGTGAAGTTGAGGTTTGAAGTGGTTATGACTACAAGCTTATGCTGCAAGCAGCCTTCTATTTGCAACAGGAATAGGTATTTCACTCTTATCTCAGGTGTTTTTTATTGCCGTTCTTCAATAAGAAATAAATAAAAACATAAATATATTTAATATCATATCTACTGTACCTTTTAGATAAAAATAAATATAAAAAGCATTTATGGTCAATAGAATACGCGACCAAATACTATTCGGTCGCGTAACAATGAAATAACAGTTTTGCTTCTTTAGGGGTATAACAGTCCCTTTGGTATCATCAAAATACCAAATAAAAAGCCAATATTGTTAACAACGAATTAGGTTTTAGATTTTCAGTAATTCAGGGTAATACATACGCTTAATTGCGAGCTCTAAACCTCTAACTTCTGCTAAACCTTTTAAGCGCCCAATAGCGGAATAGCCTGGATTGGTCACCTTTTTCAAATCATCTAAAATTTGGTGGCCATGGTCTGGTCTCATTGGAATGGGTGCAAGTCCCGCAGCATAGCGTTTTTGTTCAACCGCTAAAATGGCTTTGACCACTTCAAACATATCAACATCACCTGCAATATGATTGCCTTCATGGAAGGTATTCGGGTTATTTTCTCTCACCGTTGAACGTAAGTGCGTGAAATGAATGCGATCACCAAATTCATTAATCATTTTTACTAGGTCGTTATCGGCTCGTACACCATAAGAACCTGTGCACATAGTAAACCCATTATGAATACTATCGCAGCTTTGCTTAATAAACCGCATATCTTCAATGGTAGAAACAATACGTGGCAGGCCTAAAATTGGGCGTGGAGGGTCATCAGGGTGAATAGCTAAAACCACATTTTCTTCTTCACAGACAGGAACGATTTTCTGCAAGAAATAACGTAAGTTCTCACGTAACTGATTTTCATCAATATTATTATACAGCGCCAAGCGCTCACGGAATTGGTCTAATGTATAACCTTCCTCCGCACCCGGTAGCCCTGCGATGATGGTTTTAATCAGGTTTTCAATGTCATCAGATGACATATTGGCATAATACTCAGCCGCTTCTTTAACTTCTTGTTCTGAATAACTCTCTGCCGCATTTTCACGCTTTAAAATATGAATTTCAAACGCAGCAAAAGCAATATTATCAAACCGTAACGCTTTGGAGCCATCCGGTAGCGTGTAAGCAAGGTCAGTACGCGTCCAATCTAGAATTGGCATAAAATTATAGCAAATGGTCTTAATACCACAGGATGCTAAATTACGAATACTCTGTTGGTAATTTTGAATATAGAGATCAAAATTACCTTGTTGAGTTTTAATATCTTCGTGAACAGGAATACTTTCCACGACAGACCAAACTAACCCAGCATCTTCAATAATAGCCTTACGCTTTAAAATCTCCTCGACACTCCAAACTTCACCGTTAGGAATATGGTGGAGCGCAGAGACGATACCTGTCGCCTCTGCTTGCCTAGCATCACTTAAAGAAACAGGGTCATTAGGACCGTACCAACGCCACGTATGCTCCATGAGTACTTCTCCTTCGATTATTCAAAAATAGTCTGATAAGGAATTGTTTCAAATAGGTAACCATCAAAATTGGGGTCATCAAAATCAGAAAGCTGCATTAGCGTATTTTTGACATTCTCTAAATGCTGCCACATCTCTTTTTTAGCCAACTCCGGATCACGTTTTTGTAGTGCATTTAAAATATTTTCATGATCAACCAACCACTTTTTTCGGTAAGTCGTGTTGTCAATATGTTCGTGAAGCTTATCCCACATAGGGCTTTGTAACCGCACAGCCCAGATATCATCAATAATCTTCGCCATCATGTCATTCTTGCTTGCGCGAGCAATTAACACATGGAACTTATGATCATTAGCATCGTCACTTTCATTATTCGCGACTTTGATTCGCTCATCTTCTAATAATGCGCGGATCTCTTGGATATCGGCTTTTGTTGCTGACAAAGCAGCGCATGCAGCTATTGCACTTTCAATCACTTGGCGAGCTTGCAGTATTTCAAAAGGGCCATGATCTAAACTTTTAATTTCATCAATCAATAGGTCTGGATGATTAATGACATAAACCCCAGAACCTTTCTTGATAGAAACCAATTTTTCAATTTCCAACATGATGAGTGCTTCACGTACCAATGAGCGACTAACATCATATTTTTTAGCGATCTCACGCTCTGGCATTAAACGACTTCCTATCGGATATTCACCAGATGCAATGAGCTCTTTTAACTGCTGACCTAGGTATTGGTACGAGCGGTATTGAGTTTTCATATATATGTACAACGCGTTGTCGAATTAAATTTAGTTCTTCCATTGTAGATTATCGTCCCTCATTACAATGGTCAACCAATTTATCCACTATTTCCGCAAAATTAGTTAACCAATTTGTGATCAGATTCACTTATTGTCGTCTTTTTAGTCATTGTTTTTTAATTTACCGATTGATAGAGTGAAAAAAAGAGAGTTTGGTCAACCAATAAATAAACCACTTTGAGTATTTCATGGTGATTTGGTTGATCAGTTGGTTAACAAGTAATAGGGATTTGGGCCAAAATGAAAATTATAAAAGCAGAAGTCTTTGTATGTAGCCCCGGTCGTAATTTTGTCACATTAAAAATTACAACCGATGAAGGCGTATATGGATTAGGTGATGCCACCCTTAACGGGAGGGAGCTCTCTGTAGCATCCTATCTTCAAGATCACCTCTGTCCTCAGCTAATAGGCCGTGACCCACATAAAATTGAAGATATTTATCAGTTCTTCTATAAGGGAGCTTACTGGCGTAGAGGCCCAGTTACGATGTCCGCCATTTCTGCGATTGATATGGCACTGTGGGATATTAAAGGCAAAATTGCCAACCTTCCGGTCTATCAGTTACTCGGTGGCGCTTCTCGTGAAGGAGTGATGGTTTATTGCCACACCACGGGTACCGATATTGCTGAAACACTAGATAACTACGCAAAATATAAAGAAAAAGGTTTTAAAGCGATCCGTGTGCAGTGTGGCATTCCAGGAATGGCAACTACCTATGGACAGAGTAAAGGAAAAAACCTTGCTTATGAACCTGCCACAAAAGGCCATCACCCTGAAGAACAACTTTGGTCAACCGAAAAATATCTGGATTTTATGCCCAAACTGTTTGAAGCCGTTCGGGACAAATACGGATTTAATGAACACCTTCTACACGATATGCACCATCGCTTGACCCCTATTGAAGCGGCTCGCTTCGGTAAAAGTATTGAAGATTATCGATTATTTTGGATGGAAGACCCAACACCAGCAGAAAACCAAGCTTGTTTTAGATTAATTCGTCAACATACCGTCACCCCAATCGCCGTAGGTGAAGTTTTTAATAGCATTTGGGATTGTAAACAACTGATTGAAGAGCAACTCATCGATTATATCCGCACCACAATTACCCATGCCGGAGGTATTACAGGCATGCGCCGAATTGCGGACTTTGCATCGCTTTACCAAGTCAGAACCGGTTCTCATGGTCCATCTGACCTATCCCCAATTTGCCATGCTGCCGCCTTACACTTTGACCTTTGGGTACCCAATTTCGGCGTTCAAGAGTTTATGGGCTATTCAGAAGAAATGTTGTCCGTATTTACGACTAACTGGACGTTCAACGATGGTTATATGCACCCAAGTGATAAGCCCGGTTTAGGTATCGATTTTGATGAAAAACTGGCAGCGAAATACCCGTACAACCCAGCTTATCTTCCAGTCGCTCGTCTCGAAGACGGCACGTTGTGGAACTGGTAATTTTTATTTTATTCGGAGTCAAATATGAAAGCTGTAAAATCGGTAGTAATCAAAGAACCCAATACATTATTGTTTGAAGAACGTTCAGTTCCTGAACCAGCTGAAAACCAAGTACAAATAAAAGTTCGCTTAGCTGGTATTTGTGGTTCTGACAGCCATATCTACCGTGGCCATAACCCATTTGCAAAATATCCACGTGTGATTGGCCATGAGTTTTTCGGTGTCATTGAAAAAGTGGGTTCAGGCATAGATAGCAAACGCATTGGTGAACGAGTCTCTATCGACCCTGTCCTTAGCTGTGGTCATTGTTACCCATGCTCAATTGGTAAACCAAATGTGTGTGAAACACTAGAAGTATTGGGTGTTCATACTGATGGCGGGTTCACTGAATATGTCAATGTCCCTGCGGCTAATGCTTATACTATTCCTGATTCAATCAGCGATGAGTGTGCCGTTACCGTTGAGCCATACTCTATTGCCGCCAACGTGACTTCGCATGTTCATCCAACTCAAGATGACATCGCATTAGTCTATGGTGCGGGTACGATTGGGTTAACCTGCGCACAGGTTCTCAAAGGGGTTTATCAAGTCAAAACCTTGATCATGGTTGACCGCGTGGCTGAGCGTTTAGCTAGAGCAAAAGATTGTGGTGCTGATATTGTCATTGATAACTCACAAACCCCACTACCAGATCAACTCAAAACACTGGGTCTTCGCCCAACGTTAGTACTTGATGCAGCTTGCCATCCCGCTATCTTACAAGAAGCCGTCTTGATTGCTTCTCCCGCAGCAAGAGTTTCTATTATGGGCTTTTCAAGTGAAGCAAGTGCCGTTACACAGCAAAGTATCACCAGCAAAGAGATTTCATTGTTTTCTTCACGTTTGAATGCCAAAAAATTCCCTGAGGTGATTAGCTGGATAGAATCTAAAAAAATTGACCCAACGAAAATCTTGACGCATCAGTTACCATTCACTGAAGCGCAAGAGGCAATCTTAACCTTTGAAAAAGACCAGAAAACCTGCTGTAAAATTCTTTTAACCTTTTAATTTAATTAAAAAAACTAAATCCGATTTGGATACTACCCTACGTGATTAATAGGATAATAATATGAATACTCAGTCAATTGACCCATCAGGGAAAGTGGAACGCAGTTCTGGCGATCTAACCAAAGCTGCAGTTTCTGGCTGGCTAGGAACCGCTCTAGAGTTTATGGATTTCCAGCTTTACTCGTTAGGTGCAGCACTTGTTTTCCATGAAATATTTTTCCCTGAACAATCCGCTTCAATGGCATTAATTCTTGCGATGGGAACTTACGGTGCCGGATATGTCGCACGTATTGTTGGTGCGATTTTCTTTGGTCAAATGGGCGACCGAATCGGCCGTAAAAAAGTACTCTTTATCACCATCACCATGATGGGGGTGTGTACTACATTAATCGGGGTATTACCAACCTACGCACAGGTAGGTATCCTCGCACCGCTGTTATTAGTTCTCTTGCGAATTATTCAAGGCTTAGGGGCAGGCGCTGAAATTTCGGGTGCAGGTACCATGCTAGCAGAATATGCACCGAAAGGCCGTCGTGGTATTGTGGCCTCATTAGTGGGTCTGGGAACAAACTGTGGCACATTAAGCGCAACTGCAATTTGGGCTGTCATGTTCTTCTGGCTAGATAAGTCAGACTTACTGGCTTGGGGCTGGCGTGTACCTTTCTTGGCAAGCTTCGTGGTAATGCTGTTTGCAGTATGGTTACGACTGAATCTGAAAGAAAGCCCTGTATTTGAGAAAGTGCAAAATACGGAAGAACAAGAAGCCAAAGTTGCAGTACAAACACCACCGAAAGAAAGTTTCTTTGCCATGTTTAAATCTAAAGCATTTTGGTTAGCGACTGGCATTCGTTTCGGTCAAGCAGGTAACTCTGGGTTAATTCAAACTTTCTTAGCAGGATATTTGGTTCAAAGCCTGTTGTTTGATAAGAGTATTCCAACTGATGCGATCATGATCAGCTCCGTTGTCGGTTTCCTAACTATTCCTGTGATTGGTCTGATATCCGATAAATTTGGTCGTCGTATTCCTTATATTATTCTTAGCTTATCTGCCATGTTGCTCGCCTATCCGATGTTATCTGTCATCGTCGATGGTGCGAACAGTGTTAGCTTAATTACCATCTGTATTATTATCGTTCATAACTGTTCAGTACTCGGATTATTTGCCTTAGAAAATATTACGATGGCTGAAATGTTCAACTCACGTAATCGCTTCACCGGTATGGCTGTGGCCAAAGAAATTGGTGGCTTAATTGCCTCTGGCTTAGGCCCAGTTCTAGCAGGTATTTTCTGTAGTGTCACCGGAAGCTGGTGGCCAATTGCCATCATGATCATCATTTACTCTGCCATTTCATTAATCAGCGCCATCATCATGCCTGAAGTGAAAGATCGTGATTTAACCAGTACGTTGGATGCTGTTGAAGAGGCTGAACAACAAAAAGGTAAAGTGAAATATGCAACTGTCAACCAATAACCTAAACCAATTACCTGCGAATATCAAAGTACCAAGCTATGATAGGGAGCAGATAAAGGTAAAAATGCTTCACTTAGGTTTCGGCGCGTTCCATCGCGCCCACCAAGCCATCTTTGCGGATATTTTAGCTACAGAACAGCAGAGTAATTGGGGTTTTTGTGAAGTCAATTTAGTCGGTGGCGAGCAACAAATTGAAGATTTACTCGCTCAAGATTGCCTTTATAACGTAGTTGAAATGCAAGGCGATAATTGGCAAACCCGTACGGTGGGGGTGGTAAAAGAAGCATTACACCCAACCATTCACGGAATTGATGCTGTTATCAATCGCATGTTAGACCCTAATATTGCCATCGTTTCCATGACTGTTACTGAAAAAGGTTATTGCTATGTACCCGCGACAGGCTCGATTGATTTTGCTAACCCCGCTATCGCACATGATTTAGCCTCACCAAATGCTCCAAAATCATTGCCGGGCCTGATTGTTGAAGCGTTAAAACGCCGTAAAGCACTGGGTATTGCACCATTTACAGTCATGTCCTGTGATAATATGCCTGAAAATGGCCATATTACGAAAAATGTCATTTTAGCGATGGCCGCAAAACAGGATGTCACACTGGCCAATTGGATTGAAGCCAACGTCACTTTTCCATCTACCATGGTGGATAGAATTGTACCTGCCATGACACCAGACACTGCAGAGAAAATTCAATCTCAACTGGGCCCTATCGTCGATAAAGTCGCCATTGCCTGTGAGCCATTTCGCCAGTGGGTGATTGAAGACAATTTTGTCGCGGGTCGTCCTGAGTGGGAAAAAGCGGGCGCTCAATTAGTGACAGATGTCATTCCATTTGAAGAAATGAAACTGCGCATGTTAAATGGTAGCCACTCTTTCCTTGCATATTTAGGTTATTTGGCTGGTTACCAATACATTAATGAGTGCATGCAGGATAGCGCTTATGAAAAAGCGGCTTATCACCTGATGGTCAATGAGCAAGCACCAACGTTATCCATCAAAAATGTGGATTTACCCGCCTATGCTAATGCCCTGATTGAGCGTTTCAAAAATACGGGGTTGAAACATCGTACTTGGCAAATCGCGATGGATGGAACGTTGAAATTATCTCAACGTTTACTCGACTCTATCCAAATTCATCTTAAAAACGGCCGATCATTTGATTATTTAGCCTTAGCGGTTGCAGGATGGATGCGTTATGTCAGCGGAAAAGATGATCATGGTGCAGAAATTCAAGTCAGCGACCCACAGGCTGTAAAATTGGCTGAACTAGTTGCAAACAGCACTGATGATGAAAGCCGTGTTCGCGCACTGCTTTCTCTCAACAGTTTGTTTACCAAAGAACTCGTTAATAATTCGTTATTTACTGAAAAGGTGACTGCATTCTACCTTTCACTACGTGATAACGGTGCCAAAAAAACAGTTGAAGCGCTCAACCACCAGCACGACCTATAACAACATCTTAGCAGGCGGGGCTTCCCTGCCTCTTTCATCCAAACTAGTTTGAATCTATTGGCATTCCTTTATTTTCTTTCGAAAACTGATGTCCAAAGAAAAATATCAAACACAATGGGATTAATGTAGCAAATAAAGCGTATTCCTTTGCAAAATCAGCTAATAACACCATCATGAAAGCCCCGCCAGCAAAACCCAATAGCGTCAGAAAATAACAATAACTTTTATATAATGCACTTTTTCTTTCTTGGCCTTTAAATGCAATAGATTCTGCCAATGAACTAAAGCCAAGTTGCACATTCAAAGTAACCGCAATATTGCCATATAGCATGCCATTAATCTTATGAAACGCATTACCTTGCATTCCCGCAATAAAAGAAAGAGCCCAAACAGCATGAAACCCATTAGAGTGAACATTAAAGAAAAAAATATAAACAATGAGTAATAATAAAAGGACGATTTCCAGTGATAATAATGTAAATGTCCATGTTTTTTCATCGGTATTATAGCGGTAGCGGATCCATGCCAACAGCATTGCCCCCGCACCAAAGGAAATAATGGAAACAATATAAGGCATCACTGCGGTTAGGCCATGCTTAGCAAACTCATAACCTAACATAATAATATTGCCTGACTGAAAAGTAGCGAATGATTTAGTCGTAAAGAAGGCATATCCATCGAGCATTCCTGACGCAATAGCTAATAAAAATGCGATCGTAGGTAACTGCATAAAAGGAACTTTTGGAGAGGAAATCATAGTTTACTTACCTGTCTTGATGATTCTTTTTCTGACTAACTTAGTCGACTGATATATACCGTAAAAATAGGAAAAACCGTCATTGCCGCCCACTAAATGGCATCCCCATACGTTTTAACATCAACATTAAGACCCCGTTCGAAAATGTAGAAAATTAATCTAATAAAATAAACCGTTGAAAAGAGTAAAATCATATAAGATAAAAAAATCACATGTAAAATAGATGCAGAACTAAAATTGAATATCAAAGTAAATTGACCGCTTGAGAAAGGGGTCATGATTGAATGTTTCAATAGAAATACTCGCGATTAAAACCAACGAAGCAACACCCCTTAAAAAATGGAGTGTTTTAATCCAGGTTTCTTGGCTACCAAACTGTCGAAAAGTCAGCATATAAATAATCTAGTTATGGAAGTCATTAACCATAGCTCCTATTCACAGTAAGATCCCGTTGCTATATTTCTAATAACAACGGGATGATATGAACATTACTGCGTCAGTGGGGGGAACCAAATAGCTTGCTGACCACTCACCAACCGTTCTTGGTTAATCCAAGTAAAAGGGGCTGGCACCTGAGCTTGCAAACGCACATCTTCAGCCCCTCTTTGTGCTGTCAATGTGGGAGTAAGGACAACAGGCTCTGGCCCATAAATAGCCGCTGACGTAGAATCACGTTCGTTTCGTCCACCACAAACCACCCATAACTGATTTAACGTAGCGATCGCATAAGGGGCAAAATCGGCACGCCCTGTTGGTGGCTCTTCAACCGAAAAAAGATGGCTATCAATCTCCACTTTTAAATCACTCGGCATACCCGCTGGCGCAGCAAGAATATCAGCGCGTAACGTACTATATAAACCACCTAACTCAGGTACGTCTAATTCATGTGCGGCTGCCAGCGCAATACGGCCAATTGGCGTTGCTGTCACACTCACAGAGCTACCCGCTGTTGCCCAGCCACTATCCCGCTTATTAAGATGTGTCACACGATAGCGCGCTAATATATCTCCTAACGGCCCTGCAAGTACTACCGTATGGAACAATCTATCCTTTTCAATTTCAGGGTAGCTTCCAACAATATACCCTTTCCCTTTTTGAGCGGCTTTACACAATGTTTGCTCGAAAACCCCACCCTGTTGTTCAGCATAAGACAAAACAATGTTGGGATCGTTGGTATAAGATAGTGCGGAAAGCTCAGGAAGTACTAGGAGCTCATTTTCCCCCACTTGAATTGAGTCTAGTTTAGAAACCGATTTTTCCCACTGCGCTGCAATAAGTGTCGTTTGTGTTATTGTTGACGTAGCATTGATATCTGTTGGGCTGCGGTGAAAAGCGAGCGTTGGGAAATATAATTCAGGGCGACGCTTCGCCAGTAATGCATCGCGTTGTGTATCCGCTTCATCTAAATCAATTGTCGCACTGTATATACCATTTAGCCCGGGTTCTAGCTCTAACGGGCTAAGCACTGGAGATTGTGCCACTTTATGTCCTGATGGCGCCCATATGCTCGAACCACCATTATAATAAAGCTGTCCTTTGGTAATTGGATTGGTTTCAATTCCACTACGTGTTGCACAAATTACCCACACTCCATTGAAAGCACTCATATGCTGCACATGTGCAACGGTTGAATGATCGCCAAGCATTTCAGCAGGACTCGCGTTAGGCATCATACGGTCGGATACTGAATGCCAACCAATGATTTGTGCCCCTTCCAATGCAGCTAACCGAACATATTGCCAGTAAGTATCATCATAACAAATCAATAAGGCGATACGGCCAATCGGTGTTTCAAAGGTTTTAACACCAGTATTACCCGGAGCAAACACTTTTTGGTCTTGGGAATTCAGGCCTATTTTACGATATTTACCAATAATGCCTTCTGGCCCCATCAAAACAGCGGAATTATAAGCTAGCCCTGTTTCGCTATCTCGTTCCGCGATACCGACACTCATATACATCCCTGTACGAGCCAATATAGGCAATACTGCCGCTGTCGTTTTTCCTGGGATGGTATCTAAATAAGGCGCTAATTCCGTAGAGTCAGAAAATAAATAACCACTCACTGCCGTTTCTGGAAATACAGCGTAATTTACCCCTTGAGCGGCCACTTTTTCTGTCGCTTCGACTAAACGTTGAATATTTCCATTTAGATCTCCCCATGCAGGAATAAAATCAACGGCTGCTACTTTACTGCTTTTTTTTATTTCAGCAATACTCATATAATAATCCTTATTCAAAGAATTTATTAGTAAATAAATAATTTTTTGCTATTAATAAAAATAAATATTAAATAGGAATGATATTTCTATAACTCCAAATAATTTAGGTAATAATAGCTTGAGTGTAGCGGCTATATTTAAATACATCGAGCACCTAAATATAGCTGCTAATATTAATTTTCCATTTTAGAAAGTCATATTAAGAGCGAATTTAATGTTATTAATTAAATAACATTATTTTTTCTCATTTCCATAATTTGTTCATCGCTATAACCAAGCTCTTTTAACACTTCGTTATTATGTTCCCCTAACAATGGAGCACTTTTAATTTCAGGCATAAAGGCTGAAAACTTCATTGGGCAGCCTACCGTTAAATATGTCCCTCGTTTTGGTTGTTGAACCTCAACAATCGAGCCGCTACGACGCAAAGAAGGGTCTTCCATAATTTCTTTCATACTTAATACTGCAGAACACGGCACATCAAACTGATCAAAATAATCGGTTAGTGCATGTTTATCTTTGTCTTTAGCGATTTCTTCAATTGCATCCCATACATCTTGGATATGGCTTGCACGTGCCTGTGTAGTGGCAAAAGCAGGATCAGTTTTCCATTCTGGACGCCCAATGGCATCACAGGTATTTTCCCAATTATGGTCTTGATTAATAAAGTAAATGTACGCATTTGGGTCAGTATCACTGCCTTTGCACTTAAGCATCGTTCCAGGTTGACCTCCCCCACTCGCATTTCCCCCACGGGGAACCGCATCACCAAACGTGCCATTTGGGTATTGAGGGTATTCCTCTAAGAAACCGAGTTTTTCTAAACGTTGTTGATCACGCAATTTCACACGACATAAATTAAGCACCGCATCTTGCATTGACATGGTCACACGTTGGCCTTTACCTGTTTTTTCTCGGTGTAACAGCGCCGTCAGTATGCCAATCAATAAATGCATACCCGTATTACTATCACCTAATGCTGCAGCACTTACCGTTGGCGGGCCATCAGGAAAACCCGTTGTCGATGCTGAACCACCAGCAGATTGAGCAACATTTTCATAGGCTTTCACATTCGCATACGGCGAGTTCTCATTAAACCCTTTGATTGAGCCAAAAATTAATCGAGGATTGAGTTCTTGGATGTGCTCCCACGTAAACCCCATATGGTCGATAGCCCCCGGATGAAAATTTTCAACTAATACATCAGATTGACGTATTAGTTTCTCCATCACGGCTTTTCCCTCTGGCGTTTTGGTGTTGAGCTCTAAAGAGCGTTTGTTACTGTTTAACATCGTAAAATACAGCGCATCCACATCAGGGATATCTCGCAATTGATTACGTGTCACATCCCCAACACCTGGGCGTTCAATTTTGATCACATCAGCACCGAACCAAGCAAGCATTTGTGTACATGACGGGCCTGACTGAACCCCAGTAAAATCAAGAACGCGTATCCCATCAAGCGGTTTTGAAGAAGTCATAATTCACCTTTTTACAAAACTGCCATGGCGTCATTTCTCACGCCATGGCAACTCATTTTGCCCTATTGACTCTTTCTATGAAACGAGTCGAGAGATGTAGATCCACGCTGGAGCTGCGATGATAAAACCAAGTACACTCACCGCCAGCGACGCAGTTCCTGTCCGAGTATACAGATTAAAGCGACTCGCAATAATTATTCCAGAGAAAGCAGGTGGCAATGCCCCAGCTAATACCATCATTTGCAGTTGCTCTGTTCCCATATTAAACATCATACCCGCCAGTAACATTAACCCTGGCATTAACACTAGCTTTAATAACGTGTTATAAACTATCTCTCCATCGAACTCGAACTTATTAGCGGCTAATGTCAGACCGGCAGCAAATACCGCAACACCAGAGTTTGCTTTCGCAATTAAATCAAATGTTGGGTCCCAAACGGTAGGAATTTTCACACCAACCAATACCAGTGCGGTCGCAAGTACCGGAGCCCATACGACGGGTTCTTTAAAGGCGGATATTAATGCATCCATACCGCCACCACCCTTTTTCCCTTCCGCATCAGATGGGTTCAGTAGGAATAGGCCAATAGGGATTGTAATGGCATTAACGATGATGGAAATAATAGCGACAACTAACCCAGTTGAAACAGTTTCACCATAAATAGGGTCTAAAACCGCAAACCCTAAGAAACCAATTGTCGGAGAACCTGCAATTAATGCACATACCGCAGCTTCGCCACGACTATGTTTAAAAATATATTTACAGCTAAAGAAAGAGAAAAAGAAACAAACGAGCAAGACCACAAATGAAATAATAGTCAATTTAGCGTCTGCAAATATCATTTCTCGATTAGCGCGTGCGATAGAAACAAATAATGCAGCAGGTAATGCGTAATTTAATACCAACTTATTAAATGCTTTCGCTTGGTCACTGGTAAACACATTTCGTTTACCACTCACATAACCTAATACCATAATAATAATGATAGGTAATAGGTCGCTCATAAAAATCTTATACATAAAATCAGCCATAAGACCCACCTATTTTTGGCAATAAGACCCCGTACGCCACTCATTAAAAATGAGCCGCGTAGGGTTATCTTTGTTAGTTAACGTTATGCTGCGTTAATTTTTTACGACAGACTTCGGATTTAAATTACCAATATGGCCACTTTCCGTTCCAACTGCAGGGTCAATAACAACATTTATCAAGGTTGGATGACCCGATGCTAAACCGGCTCTCAAGGCTTCTTGTACCTCAGCAGGTGTTGTTGCTTGGTAGCCGATGCCACCAAAAGCCTCAATCATTTTGTCATAACGTGCTCCGCCCATTAAAACGGTAGGAGAAGGGTCTTGATCACCATGGAGGTTTACGCCATCACCACGGTAAATCCCACCATTATTGAAAATCAAAATAGTGACAGGCAATTTGTAGCGACAAATCGTTTCAATTTCCATACCACTAAAGCCAAATGCACTATCGCCTTCAATCGCTACAACAGGCTTACCACTAGTTACAGCAGCTCCCACTGCATAACCCATTCCGACCCCCATAACGCCCCATGTTCCACAATCTAAGCGTTTACGTGGTTGGTACATATCAATAATATTTCGCCCATTATCAAGCGTGTTAGCGCCTTCATTGACGACATAAACATCTTGGTGATCGACCAGCACATCACGGATTGCACGTAATGCGTTGAAGTAATTCATCGGGGAAGTGTCAGTGTTTAACTTAACTGCCATTTTCTCGACATTGATTTTCTTGTGCTCATCAATACTGACAATCCATTCTGTTGGAGATTTAACAGGGGTTGATTTAAGTCCTGCCAATAATGACTCAATACTGGAGTAAATATCACCAACAACTGGGGCCGCTATTGGGCGGTTACTATCAATTTCGGAAGGTTCAATATCTAACTGAATAAATTGCGTTTCTGGTGACCAATGCTTACCTTTACCATGGTCAAGTAACCAGTTAAGACGTGCTCCCATTAATACCACAACATCTGCACTGGATAAGGCATATGAGCGAGCTGATGCGGCTGATAGAGGATGTGTATCTGGCAGCAGCCCCTTAGCCATTGACATCGGTAAATAAGGGATACCGGTTGTTTCAATAAATTGACGAATATTGTCATCCGCTTGGGCATAAGCTGCACCTTTACCCAAAATAATTAATGGTCGCTTAGCCGAGGCGAGCAACTTAAGGGCTTTATTCACTGAATCTGGTGATGGAATTTGTCTTGGTGCAGGGTCTTCAACTGTAAAAATGGTTTTATCCGCTGCGTCCTTGTCCATCACGGCAGACAACACTTCCGTTGTTAAATCAAGATAAACCCCACCAGGACGACCTGATACCGAAGCGCGGATTGCTCGCGCGAGTGCGATACCAAGGTCTTCGGGTTTATTCACACGATAAGACGCTTTTACAAAGGGTTTTGCCGTGTTCATTTGGTCTAACTCTTCGTAATCACCCTGCTGCAAATCAATTATCGCTCTGTCGCTTGAGCCACTGATTTGAATCATTGGAAAACCATTGGTGGTTGCATTAGCCAGCGCCACCATGCCATTTAAAAAACCTGGCGCCGAAACCGTTAAGCAGATACCCGGTTTTTGGGTGATAAAACCACTAATTGCAGCCGCATTACCCGCGGATTGTTCATGGCGAAATCCAATATAGCGAATACCTTCAGCTTGTGCATGCCTTGCCATGTCAGTCACTGGAATTCCAACAACACCGTAGATTGTATCAATGCCATTTTTTTTAAGTGCATCGACAATAATATGCATACCATCAGTCAGGTTTTGGGTTTGATCAGCAGACATGTCTACCTCATAAGTAACTGATTAAAAGATTAAATGGAGTGATTTCTCACTCCAATATTTAAAATTAGATCGCTTTGTTCGCACGCATAGTCGCAATTTCATCTGCGCTATAACCTAACTCAGTTAGGACTTGCTCTGTATGCTCACCCAACAATGGTGCGCTTTTGATATCCGGTGTAAAGGAGGAGAATTTCATCGGGCAACCCACCGTCAAGTAAGTCCCGCGTTTTGGCTGCTCAACTTCAACAATACTTCCGCTCTTACGCAGAGATTGGTCTCGTGCGATTTCACGCATACTGAGTACAGGGGCACAAGGGACACCATATTTACTCAAGTACTCGACCGCTTCATGTTTATCTTTATCTGCTAAGAATTTTTCAATTTCAGCAAAAATATCAAAGATATGAGGTTGACGAGCCTTTGGTGTATTGTAAGCGGGATCCGTCGCCCATTCAGGCTTACCAATCGCTACACAGGTTTGCTCCCAGTCCTGCTCTTGGATAGTAAAATAAATATAAGCATTTGGGTCAGTTTCCCAGCCTTTACATTTTAAGATCCAGCCAGGCTGGCCACCACCACCAGCATTACCGCCACGAGGAACGGCATCACCAAATGTGCCATTTGGGTATTGTGGATATTCTTCAAGGTAGCCAATTTTCTCTAAACGTTGCTGGTCACGAAGTTTGACACGGCACAAGTTGAGTACGGCATCTTGCATCGACATAGTCACTCGCTGGCCTTTTCCTGTTTTCTCGCGATGTAATAACGCTGCAAGTAAGCCAATGAGCAAGTGCATACCCGTATTGCTGTCACCTAGCGCAGCGGCACTCACTAATGGTGGGCCATCCCAAAACCCTGTGGTTGATGCGGCACCACCTGCGGCTTGGGCAACGTTTTCATAAGCTTTAACATCTGCATAAGGCGAGTCTTCATCAAAACCTTTGATGGAACCGAAAATCAAACGAGGATTTAATTCTTGAATGTGTTCCCAAGTGAAACCCATATGGTCAATCGCACCAGGGTGGAAGTTCTCAACGAGAACATCGGCCTGCTTAATCAGCCGCTCCATAACCTCTTTACCTTCAGGAGTCTTTGTATTCAATTCCACTGAACGCTTATTACTATTAAGCATCGTGAAATACAGCGCATCCACATCAGGGATATCCCTTAATTGGTTACGCGTGACATCTCCAACTCCGGGGCGTTCAATCTTAATAACATCTGCACCGAACCACGCTAACATTTGAGTACAAGATGGTCCTGATTGTACACCGGTGAAATCCAGTACTTTAATACCTTGTAAAGGAAGATCCATGTGGTACCTCTTTATTTAGCTATCGTAAATGGAATGAATTAGGATTCTATTATTTAGCTGTGTTAAAAAGATATTTTAATATATGACTGTTTTTATATTTATTAATAATTATATTACTATTTTTATTAAATAATATCACCAATGTCCAGCAATTAATTCCTTTAATATATGTACATCATAACGCTCTTAAAAGGAATAAATATTAGAATATTAGTTTACTTTTAAATCAAAATAAAAAACAAAGTCTCGAACTAATCAATAATGACCATTTAAGATAGACATTTATTGAACTAATATCAATATCCAACAGATATCCACAAAAAAATAACAATCACTAAAACAACCAATTATCAATCAGTTAAGTTTTTAATGTCTTTTTTTACATAAAATAAAAATGAATAAATATTTATTTGTTTATTATTGGTTTAAAAAAATTGCAAATCACACGCGAAATAAGAGCATCTTTATTTGATGTGTATTTTTTTATTAATCTTATTTTGATTAACTATAATGATAATAAATCGCAAACAGGTCATCAAATAAATATATCTAATTTTATTTCTTTCAAATAAATTGAATATTTATATTTTTTAGATATAAAAAACCCACAAATAACATTAGTCATTTGTGGGTTTGATAACAACAATAATAAAACTTAGTTTTTCTCTTGTTGCTGTTTTTGCTGTTTTTCTTTTTCCAAAAGCTGGCGATACCACAATGGATGGTGTTTTCTAGCCCAACCACGAGTCACCCAACCTTCAACCATCGCACGCACTGAACCTTTCACCCAAATCGCGGCATAAGCGTGAACCACAATCATGATAATCAGCGCAATTGCAGAGAGCGAGTGAATAAGAATAGCTGCACGATAAACAGGGATTGGGAAATAATCTGCGAAATAAGGACGCCACATGATCACTCCCGTGATCACCAGCGCCAATAAGCAGATAGTGACAACCCAATACACCCCTTTCTGACCGAGGTTATATTGGCCGACATCGCCCGCCTCTTCGTTTTTCAGTACTTTGCCGATATTTTTTGCCCACTTGATATCTTCTTTATTAATGAAGTTATGGTGGAAATAGCGGAAGAACATAAATACGAACAGCAAGAACATCGCCGTACCCACAAATGGATGCAAAATTCGCGACAGTTGTGGTGTGCCTAAAATATTCATAAACCAGTTTAGTGAAGGGAAAAAGAACCCTAACCCACTGATTGCCGTGAACAAAAAGCAAATCACAACCGCCCAGTGATTGATCCTTTCAATCGGCTTGTGGCGAATAATTTTGTCGTTATCATCTGGCATCATTTCTGATCCTCCCCTTCTTTTGATTTCGAAGTGTCAGATGACATTGCATTATGCAAATCTTCTAAAGCCTCTTCTTCATCTTTTTTGGAGACGCGGTTTGGACCAATACCCACATAGTGGAAGATGGCCGCCGCAAATGTTGCAGCAAAACCAACCGCTGCTAACGGTTTCCAGATACCTTTCCAGAAAGTCACTGTTGGGCTGATTGTCGGGTTTTCTGGTAATCCGTGATACAACTGAGGTTTATCTGCATGGTGCAGAACGTACATCACGTGCGTACCACCAACGCCCTCTGGGTCATATAAACCTGCATTCGCATAACCACGGGTTTTCAGCTCTTCAACACGCTCACCAGCCATGTTAATCATGTCTTCTTTGCTACCGAAGTGGATAGCACCCGTTGGACATGTTTTCACACATGCAGGTTCTTGACCGACTTCAACACGGTCAACGCACAGCGTACATTTGTATGCACGGTTATCTTCTGGGTTAATACGTGGTACATCAAACGGGCAACCCGCAATACAATAACCACAACCAATACAGTGTTCCGATTGGAAGTCAACGATACCGTTTTTGTACTGTACTATCGCGCCTTCCGAAGGGCACGCCTTCAGACAGCCCGGGTCAGCACAGTGCATACAACCATCTTTACGGATCAGCCATTCAAATTTATCGTTCTCTTCCACTTCAGAGAAGCGCATTACCGTCCATGACTTAGCGGTTAAATCTGTTGGGTTATCATATACACCAACGTTAGTCCCGATTTTGTCACGGATATCGTTCCATTCGGAACAGGCAACCTGACAAGCTTTACAGCCAATACAGGTCGTCACATCGATAAGCTTTGCAACTTCTTCCTTATAGTCCCGCACCTGAGGTGCGGGAGTCAGGGAATTGGTGGCAGAGCGACGAATAATGTCCTGAGATTGCATTGACATAATTTATCTCCTTACACCTTTTCCACATTGACAAGGAACGATTTAAATTCCGGTGTCTGAGTATTCGCATCACCCACAAACGGCGTTAACGTGTTCGCGATAAAGCCTTTCACAGCCAAACCTTCAAAGCCCCAGTGAATAGGAATACCGATTGTATCGATATCTTTACCTGCCACTTTCAGCGTATGAATACGTTTGGTGACCACGGCTTTCGCTTTGATATAACCGCGTTTAGAGCTGACTTTCACCGTATCGCCTTGTTTAATACCTTTTTCATTCGCCAGACGCTCACCAATTTCAATGAACTGCTGTGGCTGAATGATGGCATTTAGCAAAGCATGTTTTGTCCAATAGTGGAAATGTTCAGTCAAGCGATAAGTGGTTCCCACATAAGGGAATTCTGTCGCTTTACCCATTTGGGCCCAGTCGTCTTTAAACACACGAGCCGCAGGGTTTGACACAACTTTCGGGTGCAGTGGATTGGTATCCAATGGCGTTTCAATTGGTTCATAGTGCTCTGGGAATGGGCCTTCGGCCATTTTATCCAGTGCGAATAGACGCCCCATACCTTCCGGTTGCATGATAAACGGACCAACACCACTTCCCGGCGCGGCATTGCTATAGTCAGGAATATCCATTCCTATCCATTTGCTACCATTCCACTCGAGGATTTGGCGTTTTGGATCCCATGGTTTACCCATTGGGTCTGCTGATGCACGGTTATAAATCACACGGCGGTTCAGAGGCCACGCCCATGCCCAACCTAATGTATTCCCCAGACCTGTTGGGTCAGAGTTATCACGGTTAGCCATTTGGTTGCCTTTTGGCGTCCAGCTACCTGTAAATATCCAGCAGCCACTCGCGGTGGTACCGTCATCACGTAACTGTGCAAACGAGCTAAGCAGCTCACCTTTTTTCGCAATAACGTTGCCATCAGCATCTTTCAAGTCAACTAAAGCATAGCCATTGTTTTCTTGAGCAACTTCTTCTGGCGTTGGGTTATCGCGGTCGAAGTAATTCCAAGTCATACTTAGAACTTGTTCAGGTACCGCACCGCCTTCAGAGGCATACAGTTGGCGTAAACGGTGGAAAATACCAGACAGGATTTCACCATCACTGATAGCTTCACCTGGGGCATCCGCACCTTTCCAGTGCCATTGCAACCAACGCGCTGAGTTCACAATCGAACCATTTTCTTCAGCAAAACAGCAAGATGGCAGACGGAATACGGTAGTTTGAATTTCTGCTGGGTTCACATCATTCATTTCGCCGTGGTTTTGCCAGAAATTCGACGTTTCGGTGTTCAGCGGGTCAACGGTGATTAAATACTTCAGCTTAGAAAGCGATTTAATAACTTTGTTTTTATTCGGGAATGACGCTACTGGGTTAAAGCCTTGGCAGATATAGCCATTCACTTCCCCTTTATCCATCATTTCGAAATAACGCAGTACATCGTAGCCTTGATCCCATTTCGGTAATAAATCAAAGCCCCAATTATTTTCTTTCTGCGCTTTATCGCCATAGAATGTCTTCATCAAACTAACAAAGAATTTCGGGTAGTTACCCCAATAGTTTACCTGGCCTTCAACCGTCGCTTTTGGCGTGTTTGCAGCTAAGTAACTTTCTAATGTCGTTTGTTTTTCTGATGGTAAGGTCAAATAACCCGGCAAGCTTTGTGACAATAAGCCTAAGTCAGTCAAACCTTGGATATTGGAGTGTCCACGCAGGGCATTTACACCACCACCTAACATCCCCATATTACCCAGCAGTAATTGGATCATCGCCATGGTACGGATATTTTGCGCACCCACAGTATGTTGAGTCCAACCTAATGCGTATAAGAACGAGGCTGTTTTATCTTTAGCACTGGTTTCAGCCAAATACTCACAAACTTGTAGGAAGTCTTTGATCGGCGTACCACAGATATTATTCACCACTTCAGGTGTATAACGGCTGACGTGCTCTTTTAATAGGTTTAACACACAGCGTGGATGTTTCAGAGTCGGATCGCGCAGCGCAAGGCCGTTTTCATCCATCTCATAGTTCCACGTGGTTTTGTCGTATTGACGTTTTTCTTCGTCATAACCTGTGAACAAGCCGTCATCAAAACCATAATCTTCACGAATAACTAAACTGGCGTTGGTATACGCTTCCACGTATTCACGCTGAATTTTTTCATTATCCAGTAAGTATTTGATAACACCTGATAAGAACGCGATATCTGTACCCGAACGGATAGGCGTGTAAAAATCCGCCACTGCCGCTGTACGGGTAAAGCGTGGGTCAATCACAATTAATTTGGCTTTATTATGGATTTTAGCTTCCATCGCCCAGCGGAAACCGACTGGATGCGCTTCTGCCGCATTACCACCCATAACGACAACTAGGTTTGCATTTTTAATGTCAACCCAGTGGTTGGTCATCGCACCGCGACCAAATGTTGGAGCAAGACTTGCTACCGTTGGTCCGTGTCAGACACGCGCTTGGTTATCGACGGCAAGCATGCCGAGAGCGCGGGTAAATTTTTGTGTTACAAATCCACTTTCGTTACTGCCCGCCGATGCGCACAGCATACCAGTGGTCAGCCAACGGTTAACGGTGACACCCTCTTTATTTTTCTCAATAAAGTTCGCATCACGGTCTTCTTTCATTAACTTAGCGATACGGTCAAACGCGTCGTTCCACGTGATACGTTTCCACTCATTGGTACCCGGCTCACGCACTTCTGGGTATTTCAAGCGGCTTTCACTGTGGATGAAATCGATAAGTCCAGCACCTTTCGGACAAAGTGCACCACGGTTTACCGGATGATCCGGGTCCCCTTCAATATGGAAAATGCTCTCTTTTGCATTTTTCGCGCCATCACCGAGGCTGTACATTAACAGCCCACAGCCGACAGAACAGTAGGTACAGGTATTTCTGGTTTCCTTCGCACGCAGTAATTTATACTGGCGCGTTGACGCTAATGCGGTAGCGGGTGCAAAACCCAAAGCCGCTGCAGTCGTACCTGCCATACCGCCAGCGCAGATCTTAAAGAACTGCCTTCTGCTGACTTGCATGGGGATCTCCTCATTTACATTGCTCATGTTTACCTAACGTCAATCGCGATAATCAGGTAAACTGTTCTTATTCAACGTCTTCCTTACGTATCCAGGTTCATTGCCTGGCAAATGGTGTAAATTCTTTTTACCCATAATTAATATTATGTATCATTAATGCTAGGAATTCATCTAATGTATGAAACAAATACTACAAATGACTCCAAATTAATCAAAATGATTGGCTTAAACCAAACAACCGTGCAACAAAAAGGCAACCTTAATTTACCCGTTAATGATTATGTTGCGGAGGAATATCCTGTTGCTTTAGTCTTCAATGGTATATCTCACGTAGTGATGATGGCGACGCCAAAAGATTTGGCGGATTTTGCTATCGGGTTCGCCCTTTCGGAAGGAATAATACAGTCAGGTGATGAAATTCGTGGAATTGATATCGTTGAAGGCTGCAACCGCGGAATTGAAGTACAAGTTGAATTATCTAGCCGCCGGTTTATGGAGTTAAAAGAACGTCGTCGTAATCTAGCGGGGCGTACGGGCTGTGGTATTTGTGGAACAGAACAACTTGAAGAAATTTTCAAACCGATCGCCCCACTACCTTTCACCCAAACCTTTTCTCTCTCGCACCTTGATAATGCATTACATGAATTGAAAAAAGTGCAAGAGATTGGTGCGCTGACAGGTTGTACCCATGCGGCCGCATGGATTTCACCAGAAGGGCAATTAGTCGGTGGATGCGAAGATGTCGGTCGCCATGTTGCACTCGATAAACTTTTGGGTATGAAACATCGCAACCAATGGCAACAAGGTGCAGTACTGGTTTCCAGCCGTGCCAGCTATGAAATGGTGCAAAAGGCGGCCAGTTGTGGCGCTGAAATTTTATTTGCCGTTTCTGCTGCCACCGCGCTTGCTATTGAGGTAGCAGAGAAAGCCAACTTAACGTTAGTTGGATTTTGTCGTCAGGGGAAAGCGACAGTGTTTACGCATGGGAGTCGAATTAAAGATTAAAGGGGCATAATTAGTCCCAGCCTTTATTTAATCTCGCTGCTTTGTGATGTAATCCGGATAGAATTGAGTCTGCGATATGCTCAGGGAAATCTGTGGGTAATTGTTCTCTCACTTTCTTAATAACACTTTCCATTTGCTCACCAAATTCAATTAAGATTTTTTCCATCTCAGCACGATCAAATCCAACGGCTTTGGCCGTTGAAAAAAAATGTCTTGGGAAAATTTGCTCTATATTGTATTTCATCCCCCTTGTTCCCTTCAACCCCATAGCCAATTTGGCATCTCTAGGGTTAATTCCCCTCCCCCCATAACTAGGATACATGGACAAAATATCGTAAAAAGGTGTTAACTGATAACGGCCTTCAGGTTCAATAAATAATGAAAAATTTTTAGCATGGCCATCCGTCGCTGCAAGTAACCAAAACAAAACCTGGCTCTTCATAAACTGATATCTATCTTTCTCCGCATTTATTGAACCTAATAAGTAATTCATAATTTCAGAAATACCCGGTCCACCATGATTTTGATATTTTCTTGCCGGTGAAATATTCAATGTTTGACAAAAATCTTCTTGTGGTAAACGCATAATCCACGAGGAATCAGAAGAATATTTACGGTCAAAACGTTCAACCGCTAACGCCTTTATTTCACCTACATTTAAAATAAAGCTATAGGGCACATCTAGGCCAAACTCTTTTGCTATCAATAAACATAAATATTCATTTTCTACACTATCCGACATATCTATCGAATAAGAATGGCTTTCTATTTTACCAATGGGAAGTTTAATAATATGGGTAGTTGGAGTCGCATTCTGAGGTAAGCACCAATGCCCATCTAAATAGAGTAATGCGGTTTTCTCTTGAGCGCCCGCAAGTGAGATCCTAAAGTCATCTTCATCTTCAATCATGCCTAAAGGAGCATTCGCTTTATACCCTGTTAATATTTTTTCTAGTTGCTTATTAGATAAAGGTTTATATTCAATTTTTCTGATATTACTGACTCTTTGCCCATCTAGAATGAGTTGTAAAGCCCCCACACTATCCTGACCAATCTTAGATAATAAATCGAAAGGTTGATTTGAATCCGCTTGATAACGACTAACAATTCGATTCCGTATCTCAATATTGTCCGGTAGGAGATTATCAAAAAAATTATAAACTTCGTCTCCTCGATATTCTTGGTGCCTAAGTGGCATTGATAAAGAAATAGGTCGAGCACCTGATGTTTCCAACCAGTGACTATTATATGTAAATTGGTGAGCACCAGTACTTGAACGAATCAAATCCCCAACCAAGTAACCATTCATGTATACATGCAAAGTCGCCATCACCACTCCTCCTTCCATCCGGAGTCTGAATTTGATGAGCCACTTTCATTTCGCGGTTTAATATCGAGTTCTAAATTGAGGGCAGATAAAATCTTAAAAAAGGTTTCTAATTTGGTAGAGTCAGGAGAGAGTTCAAAGCTAGAAACAGTATCTTGCCGAATACCTACTTTACTAGCGACTTTGCTTTGAGATAACTTTTTCATCTCTCTGACATCCTTCATATAAGCACTAAGTTGTCGGGTATTCGTCACTTTCATTTTAAAACCTACCTTATTTTTCACCCTAACAATATTTACACGCTATAACCGGTAAACATTATATTACACGCTATAGCCGGTAATATCAAGATTACACGCTATAGGCGGTAAGACATAAGTTACACGCTATAGCGTGTGAAAAATATATTAATAAGTATGGCCCACAAAACAGTCAGTGCCATACCTTAGCAAGGTAAAGCTTATATATTACTTGGTTGCTAGAACTTAATAGAGAATTAAGGCAGGAAAAATGGAGGGGACCACCGATAAAGCAAACCTACACGTAATACCGTGTAGGTTATAGACGATAGATGATACCGTATCACTTCCCAATACAAAAACTTGAGAAAATACGGCCTAATAAATCATCAGAAGTAAATTCACCCGTGATTTCGCTAAGTTCCTGCTGAGCTAAACGTAATTCCTCCGCCAGTAACTCACCGGAGCGAGCATTCACTAACTGGTCATAGCCCTGTTCAAGGTGAACGGCTGCTGCATTCAGTGCTTGTAAATGACGACTACGAGCAAGGAAACCACCTTCTGTATTACTGTTAAAGCCAATGGCTTCTTTTAGGTGATCGCGCAACAAATCAATGCCTTTTTCTTCGCGTGCGGACAAACGAATTAACGGATAACGAGTATTATCAATAAACTCAACCGGTTCGCCTGTCATATCTGCTTTGTTGCGAATGACGGTGACCGGAAGTTCATCAGGTAAACGCGCCATAAATTCAGGCCAAATCTCTTGCGGCTCCGTAGCATTGGTTGTGGTGCTATCTACCATAAACAGCACATGGTCCGCTTGTTCGATTTCTTTCCAAGCACGCTCAATACCAATTCGTTCCACTTCATCACTGGCTTCACGTAAGCCTGCGGTATCAATGATATGCAATGGCATGCCATCAATATGAATATGTTCACGTAACACATCACGCGTCGTTCCCGCAATATCCGTCACAATCGCAGCTTCACGGCCCGCCAATGCATTTAGCAAGCTCGATTTTCCTGCATTTGGGCGCCCAGCAATAACTACCTTCATGCCTTCACGCAATAAACTGCCTTGGCGTGCTTGGGAGCGAACTTGTTCTAAATCTGCCACGACTTCGTTGAGTTTAGCTTCGATTTTGCCATCAGACAGAAAATCGATTTCTTCATCTGGGAAATCGATGGCGGCTTCCACATAGATGCGCAAGTGAGTGAGTGCTTCCACCAATTGGTGAATATGGGAAGAAAAAGCCCCTTGTAACGAATTCATCGCTGAACGTGCCGCTTGCTCTGAACTCGCATCAATCAAGTCAGCAATCGCCTCAGCTTGCGCTAAATCGAGCTTATCATTTAAAAATGCACGTTCAGAAAACTCACCTGGATTCGCGATACGAATGCCATCAATCGTTAATATTCTTCTTAACAATAAATCAAGAATAACAGGGCCACCGTGTCCTTGTAACTCAAGGACATCTTCTCCCGTAAATGAATTTGGTCCAGGGAAGTAAAGCGCAATACCTTGGTCAAGAACAGAGCCTTCCTCATCACGAAATGGCAGGTAGTCCGCATAACGTGGTTTAGGGAGTTTTCCTAGCACGATTTCAGCAACTTGTGCCGCTTTCGGGCCAGATACACGTAAAATACCGACACCACCACGACCGGGAGGTGTTGCCTGTGCGACGATAGTATCGTTGATTTGCATGATGTTTCTCTGTCATTCCTATAAAAAAATTAAGGCGGTCATTAAATGGCCGCCTTAATATTATATCGATAGCTGAGCAGAAGGCTCACCTAAAATTCAATTTATTTCTTTTCTTTCTTATCGCGACTATGCAGACCACGTTTTTCCAGACCACGGTAAATCACTTGTTGCTGGATGATGGTTACTAAGTTACTCACGATATAATACAGAACCAGACCTGATGGGAACCACAGGAAGAAGATAGTGAACACGACTGGCATGTACGTCATAATCTTCTGTTGCATAGGGTCAGTCACAGCGGTCGGTGACATTTTCTGAATCACAAACATTGTCACACCCATCAATACAGGCAGGATGTAGTACGGGTCTTGTGCAGACAAGTCTTGAATCCAACCAAAGAACGGTGCGTGGCGCAGTTCAACAGAACCCATCAACATATAGTAAAGTGCAAGGAAGATAGGCATTTGAATCAGCAGAGGTAAACAGCCACCCAGTGGGTTTACTTTTTCTGCTTTATACATCGCCATCATTTCTTGGCTCATACGTTGTTTGTCATCACCAATACGCTCACGCATTGCAGCCAGTTTTGGTTGCAGTAAACGCATTTTCGCCATCGAGGTGTACTGTGCTTTAGTCAGCGGGTACATAATACCACGAACGATAAAGGTAATAACGATGATGGCAATACCCCAGTTACCCACAAAACCGTGAATGAATTTCAGCAGTTTAAACAGTGGCTGAGAGATAAACCATAACCAACCATAATCAACGGTTAAGTCTAAATGTGGTGCAACTGCGGCCATTTCAGACTGAATTTCAGGACCAACCCATAATGTTGATGAATAAGTACCTGCACCATTAGCTGCGATAGTCATTGGTTCACTCTTATAACCAATGATGGCAGACTTTTTATCTAGGTCGATGGTATAGAAAGTGCTCTTTTCTGCACTTGCAGGGATCCACGCCGTTGCAAAATATTGTTGCAACATTGCCACCCAGCCACCTTTAGTGGTCAAGTCGAGGTTTTTATCTTCGATGTCGCCAAAGCTATATTTTTTATAGTTGTTTTCATCAGAAGAATACGCCGCACCACGATAAGTATGCAGAGCAAAGTTACTGCTACCGGTATCACGCTCTTTTGGTAACTCGATAGTTTGTTTTAACTGACCGAAGAAAGCGAGGCTCAGTGGTTGAGCTGTTGGGTTTTGAATACTGTATTCAACTTCAACAGTATATTGGCCACGTTTTACAATGTACGTTTTCTGATACACAACACCGTTGTTATCAGTAAATGTCATTGGTACGCGCAAGACGTCTTGGCCTTTCTCTAATGTGAAAGTTGTAGAATCTGCGCTATACAGCGGACGTTCACCATTATTATTTGCTGGGTTGTCTGGGCCATGAAGACCAATCAAACCACTTTGTGCCTGATAGACAAAACCTGGGTTAGTTTCCAGTAAACGGAAAGGGCTTTCCGAATGAAGGGTCGCAGGATAGGCTAACAGGTCAGCCTCATCGATATCACCACCACGAGTATTGATGCGAATATCCAGTACATCAGTCTTGACTGTGATGAGCTTACCTTGCCCACTGCCAGTTACGGCTTGAGCATCACTGCTTGGCATATCCGCTTGTTGCGAAGTTTGAACAGTTTTAACGTCCTGAGCAACTTTATCGCTCTCCCAGGCCTGCCAAACTAAGAACGACACGAACAACAAAGCGATGAGTAGAAGATTGCGTTGCGAATCCATCGTTATAATTCTCTATTATCATCAGTTTTTCTAGGTGGGACAGGATCATCTCCACCAGCGTGTAAAGGGTGGCATTTTAATACGCGTTTCGCCGTTAACCAACTCCCTTTTAGCATACCAAACCTGCGCAATGCCTCAATTCCGTAATTTGAACAAGTAGGATTGAAGCGACAACGAGGCCCTAACAACGGGCTAATTGCCAGTTGGTAGCCTCTGATCAGCATGATCAGGATTTTTGAGCCAAGCGACGGTGACGACGCCATAACTTATCCAATGCTTCCGTGATCTGTTGATTGTCCAGATTAGCGACCCCTTTCCTTACCAATACCACAAAATCCATTGAAGGCAACTCATGTTGATGCAGACGAAAATATTCACGCGCTAACCGTTTAATACGATTTCGCTCATGAGCTCGTTTAACATTTTTTTTAGCGATGGTAAGACCGATGCGGGGATGCCCCAGCTCGTTTAGGCGACCAAGGATTGTTATCTCTGGGGAACTCGCCCTCTGCGGCTGCTTAAAGACATTATCGAAATGCCTGGGAGTTAACAAACGTAACTCCCGGGTAAAAGCGAGCGTAACCACTTGAATAGAGGGCTAGCTTTATTACTTAGATGAAACGGTCAGACGAGCGCGGCCTTTAGCACGACGGCGAGCCAGAACCTGACGACCATTTTTAGTGGCCATACGAGCACGGAAACCGTGTGAACGGTTGCGCTTCAGTACGGACGGTTGAAAAGTGCGTTTCATAACGATTTCTACCTAACTTTTAAATTTATTACTGATTCAGTAAACGCGTTGGCAACCAGTGGAAACTGATTTACACCTGTGCCTCTATCGCAACAATATAGAAAGAGGCAGGATTGTAATAAAACATAGGGGGTCACGTCAATGAAATGACGCAATCAAACCACTTTTATTTATAGCCTGGCTGACCGGTTTGCCGACATATGTTGTGACAGCCGACGAATGATTACATCCGCATACTGGCTGAAAACCTGCTTTTGCCCCCGCCCTGCCTAACATTAACGTTAAAATAGAGCGATATAGCCCAACAAGTTTACCTCAGTTTCGTGTAAAAATCACATCAGTACTGTACACAGGGAGGAAGATTATACGGACTCCGCCCCAAAGCGCAAGGA